>CAWFUA010000002.1:0-858504 GCA_963818945.1 uncultured Acidobacteriaceae bacterium
CGAAACAGTCGCCTTGAAGAAGAAAGAAGGCAGGAAGGAAGCCCGCTGAGTCTAAAACTTAAATACCAGGCCAGCGGAAGGCACCGCGGAATGCGTGTACTTGTCGATCTTGAAGCTGGCCATTTCGAAATCAGGAGCCTTATAAACGAACCCGCGATACTGTGCGCGCAAGTCGATATGTTTGGCCACCGGCAGATCGAGCCCACCGCCATAGAGAAAGGCACCTCGGGTCTGCTCACTTACAGCTCCCTCCCTTGGATCGAAGAACATTCCCCCGCCTCCCGAGAGCACGAATGGAGATACGATCTTGACGGCTGGCACCTTGAAGGAAGGAAGCTTCACAATCGCAGCACCGGTCGCGGCGTGAACATTCATCGGTATGGATGTACTGCCGCCGATGGACCAGGACTTCTGACTGTTCCTGAAATAATCGTAATCTCCTTCCACCGAGAGCCACTTCTTGACGTTAAAGCGGTATCCGGCCATCACCCCGCCAGAGTTGGTGGGCTCATTGGTAATCCCTCCGTTGGTGGTCTTCTTGTTGAAGAAACCGGAACCTTGAAGTGTCACTTCATTTCTTGTTTCCTGAGCCCACGACGAGATTCCAAGAATTGCGAGAATAATTGCCAGGGTCACCCTCTTCATTGATTATTTTCCTCTGTGATGGATTAGTCCCCGTTGTGGAGTTCTTACAGCGGGGGCACAAGGAAAAGAGCACTTCGATTGCCGAAGCGCGATTCTGATTTAAGTTCTTAGGAGACAAGAAGGTAGGAACGAACTGAGCGGCCACTCCAGTGCCCTTGACTTGCCCGTATGCTGGCGCGCGACCACACGCAGTCAGGCTGAGTAATCTGCGCGCGAAATATTCAACCTTCGCATCTTATTCTGAAGGGTCGTTCTCTTAAGCCCTAGGCGTTCAGCTGCTCCGCCATTGCCGGCGATTCTTCCCGCCGCGTTTTTCAACGCATCCAGGATTGCCTGCCGCTCCGCCTGCTCGAAGGTAGACGCTGTCGCAACAACAGCGCGGCCACTGGATCGGTTCAGCTCCCCTCGTGGCACATTCAATTCGTCGCCTTGCGTGAGTATCACGCAGCGCTCAATGAAGTTCTCCAGCTCGCGGATATTTCCCCGCCAATCGGCATTCACCAGAGCCTCCATCGCGGGTTTCGGCACAGTCCGGATACGCTTTTGCATACGGCGGGAGAGGCCCGACACAAAAAAGTGGATCAGAAGTGGAATGTCTTCGCGTCGTTCCCGCAGCGGCGGAATTTCGATCGGAAATACTCTCAACCTGTAGAAAAGGTCCTCTCGAAACTGGTTATTGCGAATCATGCTCTCCAAATCGCGATGCGTGGCCGCAATCAAACGAACATCAACTTTGATGGTCTTTGTACTTCCGAGGCGTTCAAACTCCTGTTCCTGCAAGGCACGCAGGAGTTTCGGCTGCAAATCCATGGTGATGTCGCCGATCTCGTCAAGAAAAAGACTGCCGTGATCCGCCAACTCAAACCGACCTCGCTTCTGCATGAGGGCGCCCGTGAAAGCACCTTTTTCGTGGCCAAAAAGTTCGCTTTCCACCAGACCCGAAGGAATCGCCGCACAGTTCAGACGAACAAAGGTGCGCTCCCGCCGCGGGCTGAGATTATGAATTGCCCGGGCCACCAGTTCCTTCCCGGTACCAGTCTCACCATGCAGCAGTACCGTGGAACTGGTTGGCGCTACGATCGCGACTTGCTCCAGCACCTTTCGGATTCCGGCGCTCTTGCCGACTATGTCTTCGAAGTTGTACTCAGATTCGATTTCCGATTCAAGGTAGAGCCTCTGCTCTTCCAGGTCGTCGCGCGATGCCTGGAGCCGTCCGTAGGCCAGAGCATTCTCGAGTACCAGTGATGTCTGGGTGCCGATCTGTGACAGCAGGTCGCGGTCTGCCTCGTTAAACCCATTTGCCCTGCGACTGCACATAGTCAACAGGCCCAGAGGGCCATCGGCGCCCATCAGTGGCACCAAGACCGCCGAGAGGAGGGATTCCGCTCGGGACGCTTCGCGCAGGGACGCGGGTATATCCGCATCCGTTGTCGAGTAATACTGTGGCGTGCGGAGGTGCGACCATTCGCTCCATAGCTTCGTGGGCTCCACGACAACAATCTTCTCGAGAAAGCCTTTCCCAGTCGGGAAATCTAGAAATCTACGTTCCAAACTACCCGACTGCTTGTTAAAGAGCCACAATGACGTGAGGTCGTTGCCCAAGTGCTTGCGCATCGACCCTGCCACAGCCTGAAACAAGTCATCCGCTTCCAGCTTGCTGACAATGTGGTTGTTGATCTCCAGCAACAAGCTGAGCCGATCTCGCTGCTTCACGACCTCTCGTTGATAGAGTTCCGCCGTATCTCTTGCCAGTGCACACTCCAGCGCGACCGCAACGTGAGAGGCCAAGGCACTGAGCATCTCGACGTCTTCGGGGGCAAATTGCTGGCCCTGTAACTTTGGCGTGGACAGAATTCCGTAGCGCTTTTGCGCGGTCGATACTGGGAACAAGTAGGTGCTTCGTCCGGCAACTTCGGCTGCAAAAGGAGCCATGTCAGGGTGTTCCAACATTGCCAGCGACAGGTCCGAGACAAACACTGGCTTCTGTTCGTCCATCACCTGCGCCACCGGGCCAATGAGCAATAATTTGGCGCCACGTGTTATTGCGGGAGCGTCCGGATCTCGATCAAATTCGAAGCTGGATATGCTCTCCCCGTCCTCACTCAGCACATAGAGCTCGGCCCCGTGCAATCGGGACGTGCTCGACAGAACACCTCGCAGGCTTTGCAGGACTGCCTTGACTGTGGGCTGATCGGCTAGGGCACTGGAGGCACCTAGCAGCATTCGATATCGATCCTCGGTGATAGTCATGACACCTGAGCTCTCCTCAATGCTCGCTCGACGTGCGGCACTAGTGATGCACAACGCGACATATGGTTAGGAACGCTGAAATCCGCACCCCATTTTGCGTTTCCAAGTATCTGCCAACCAGGTTCCGGCTGCACGCAATTTTCGCGGTCCTAAGGACGAACAATCGCTCCCAAGACCACCCCCGAAATTGCTATGGCACGAGCAAGGCCATTATCGGCTAAGGCGTAATCGCAAGAATCTCAAAGAGTTGTGCATGAGGGAGATACTGAAAAGAAGCATGTAGACACTATCGGGGCAGGTCGCGCCCAAATATGGGCAGGTGAGGTCAGCCGTGCTTCGATCTTGACCTTATCGGGTCAGGCACCGGCTTGTGAGCTATTCCTCGTATCGACTTCAACACTTTGGCGCGCGCCCGAGCTGTTTGCGCTTTCACGGTTCCAAGAGGAACTCTCAGAACGCAAGCTGCTTCGTCGAAAGAAAGATGATCCACATAGCGCAAGTGAAACGCTCTCCGCAGAGTCGGCGACAGTCTTGCTGCGGACTCTATTAAGCGTGCATTCGCCCAAGCTCTATGGCACTCATCCTCGGGACTTCGCCGGTTATCCACCAAAGTGTCGGACAGCGAATATTCCCGCTCTTCTCCGATTCGCGAATCCAGTGACACGTGGACATAGCGTGACCGCTTGCGCAAACGCATTCTCGCGCAATTGATAACAATCGTAGTCAGCCACGACGAAATTTGCGCTTCGCCTCTGAATTGATCGATGTTTTTGTAAGCTGCCAATAGCGCGTCCTGCACCGCATCCTCGGCATCTGCTTTGTTTCCCAAAAGTCTGTAAGCGCGCCAGTAAAGAGGCGGTAGTCCATTGGAAAGCACATGCTGCATTTGTCGAGATGAGGTCTTGCCCGGAGCCAGATTCATGCTCTCATCACTTTCGATTGGCGTCTTTGAGTTGTGCATGCAATGTCTGTCGTCCTGTGAACGGAAGCACGTCGCCTTCCAATCAGTCTGCACCGTGTCGATTGCAACTATTTCCTCACTTGAAAGCCGAAGGCAACATCCTTGCAGGCGCTGGAATAGGGACTCCTTGACCGGATGAGGTCCGCCTGCCATTCGGCGGTCACCGCACTGTTTCAAACGAGTCCGTTTCCCTTGCAGATCTACAACAAGGCGTACGTACTTACTCGTAGGGGCACGTTCGGCAACCGGCGTGCCTTACTGGTTGGATGGAATCAGGCATGGAGAGTTCTGCTATGGCGGCGAAAGGTCTGATATGAGCGCTGACGAGATCTTGAACGCATTTCGGCATGACGCTCCCTACCTGTTTTTAGGCGCGGCCTTTGCCGCTGTCGGCATAGTGTCTGCTGCTTTCGCCATTCATCGCCGCAAGCGCGACTCGCTCCTGGTTTTCTTCGCGCTGTTTGCTGCCTTATACGGGCTCCGCCTCTGGATCTGCTCATCGCTGCTCGCAATCGCGGAGCAGGACTCCATCTTCTATATCCGATTGCGCGGAGCCGTGAATTACGTCCTCCTGATTCCTGCGTTTCTATTTTTTGTCTCCTTGGGACTGCCAAGACGCTTCGAACGGGTTGTTGCGTACGCCATGGTCGCTCTCGGCTTCGTACTGGCGGCGGCCACATTCGCCTAGCTAAACGTGTTGAATGAAAAAGTCTGGGACATTGGGACGGTCGCTAAACGCCCCAGAGCCAGCTCAGGACATTGACGGCGAGAACGGCAATGCCCGTTCCGGCGGCAACGCCGGCGAGCGCCTTCTTTGCGCCGGGTTCGCCGTGCGCGAATCCGTAGCCGCCGATCACGATGGCAACCAGACTTGCGACCTTCGCAATCGTGCCGGTGAAAAGGCTTTGGATGGCGGTAAAGCCGGTGTCGAACGGTGAACCGCCCTGCGCTAGAGCGGCCACAGGCATGAGAAAAAGCAGGGCAAGAATAGCCGCGGTTGGACGCGCCCACTTCGACCGAAGAAGGGGCTGGACTGGGCGGATAAGATGGACTTGAAACCAACGTGATGACATTTGCGCCTCCCGAAGCAGCTAAAATCCGCTGCTTGTGGCGCAAAACTAACCGCGCTCAATCGCGCTGTCCAACAACTTCTCGTCACTCTGTTATTCCTGGGAGGAATAACAGGCGAGTACGGCGTCGCGACCAAGTAAATTGCGCCTTCCGGCCCGATAGCTTCGGCAAGGAATCTTCCTGAGAAAGCGATTGGTCGGCAAATACGACCCGGGCACCGATACAAGGAAGGCGTCCGAGTATGTGGCCCCGAGATACCATTGTGGTGTCGGGCGCGTAATCACTTTGCTCGCAAATCTGCGTCCAAGTCCCTGCCGATGAAGCAGATAAGGCTGCCATTTTCTGCTTGACTCAGTTCTTCTCAAACAGCTGCTCCGCATCCGCGACGTGATTTGCTCAACGAAATGTGAGCGTGAGAAATCGGGTTATTGCTGTCTGATATTCCCGGCAGGAATATCACGCGGACGAGAAGTTGTTGGACACGGCCGCGGAAACGAAGCAAATTGGCTGACATCGTCGGTTCTGCGCAAAATCCAATTGACGCGAGGAACCGCAGTTGCGAAACGAGACTTCTATGTCAACCCAGCCCAATCGAATTCCCCCACGCGAGCGGCTACGCTCGGTTCGGGAAGCACCCGTCAACCAACAATACGCCGCACGTTTCCTCAACCTCCATCCGAAGACGGTGCTCCGCAAGGCTCGTGAGGGCTCGCTTCCCGCGCATCCGGTTGGGACAGGTCGGAAGCGCTGGCATTTCTATCTCTCGGAGCTAGACCATTGGCTTCGTTCTCAGGTAATCTCAGGCAGCCACCCGCGTCGCCAACCCCAAGGAGATTACATTGGCTAAGCGAACGCGGTATCAGTACGGTAGTGTTGAGATCAACAAACGCGTAACAGGACCGGACGTATGGCTCTATCGTTGGTGGGAACCGACTTCAGACGGTCGCAGGACCAGAAGGGGTTTCACCGTCGGAACCGTCGAAAAGTACAAGACGGAGGCCCACGCCTTGAAAGCAGCGGAAGGCATGCGGCTGATGATCAACGATGGGATCTTGCGCCGAGATCCGGTTCTCTTCTGTGGCATCCTCGACCGTTTCCTGCTCGATCAGAAACAGGAAGAGGACGCCGAACAAATCACTCACAATACTCTAGCCTCCTACCGAAGTATGATTTGCCAACACATCCGACCCAAGTGGGGCGACGCCTATCTCGAAGACGTTCGGCCCGCTTTGGTACAGGATTGGCTTCGCAAGCTCGTCCTCTCGCCCAAGTACAAGGGACATATTCGATCCCTGATGTATCGTCTCTTCGACAAGGCGATGCTTTGGGAATTGCTGAATGTGGAACGAAACCCCATGGACTTGGTCGAAGTGAAGGGCATCAGCAAGCGCAAGAAACGTCCTCGCGTCCTTCAGGTAAAGGATGCTTGGCAAATGCTCGACGCGCTGGTTCAGCCTTTTCGAACCATCGTGCTAATTGGCCTGTGTTTCGGTTTGCGAATCAGCGAAATCCTGGGTTTGCGCTGGACGGATTTCGATTTCAAGCGATCGGTGGTTCTGATTCAACGATCAGCGGTCGGAAAGCGGCTCAACAAGTTGAAGACGGAGTATTCGCAGGACGAGGTTCCAATCGAACGGGGCTTTATCCTCGAACTCAAGAAATGGCAAGCGCTCTGTCTCGATACCGAAGAGCACTGGCTCTTCCCGAGCCCGGTGACGGGTCGACCGTATCATGCCGACTCGATGCGCACCGACTACCTGGTTCCTACAGGTCTGAAATTGGGACTTGGCAGGATCGGGTTTCACACGTTCCGTCACACATATCGTGCGTGGCTGGACGAGACCGGAGCACCCGTGGGCGTGCAGCAAAAACTCATGCGACACGCGCACGTTTCCACCACAATGGACCAGTACGGCAATGCCTCGGCCTTGGCCAAGCGCAAAGCCAATCGGCCCAATCGTGCAACGCCTCTTGCAAAGGCCTGCCAATCAAGAGGTCTCCATTCAATAAATAAGGGGAACTGTGTGGCAGTTCCCCTTATTGGACAGTTTTGGACAGTCGCTGCAAGTGCCCAATTGCCCGTAACCTTATGATTGCGTTGGTTGCGGGGGGTGGATTTGAACCACCGACCTTTGGGTTATGAGCCCAACGAGCTACCAGACTGCTCCACCCCGCACAGGAATCATAACAGTGCGGTGCAGCGCGGTCAAACAAACCCGACACGGCAACCAACAAGCCACTCACCAGTTAAGCGAACGACCGCCAGCAGCAGCGCTGTGGTTCGCTCATTTCGCCATTGGTCCCGTCTGATCGCAGCCTTCGGATTCGGAACTCAGCGGTTCAGTTTCTTGCGTTCGCAGGCGTCCACAATCTTCGTTGGATCGATTGCATCGCGGTCGATCTGCTCTTCAAGAATCTTCCCGTCCTTGCCTATCAGGAAATTCACGCGTCTCGGAGCTTTGTACTTGTCCACGTAGATTCCATATTCGCGTGTCACATCGCCGCCCCAGTCGCTGAGCAGCGGGAAGGTCACTCCGATCTGATCGGCGAAGGCTTTATTGGCGAACGAGCTGTCCATGCTCACACCCAGAACCTGGGTGTCGGCGGCTTCCAGCTTCTGAAGATTCTGCTGGAAGGCCTTCATCTGCGCCGTTCAACCGCCCGTGAAAGCAAAAATGTAAAAGGCGACAACTACGTTGCTCTTGCCGCGATACTGGTTCAGCGATACGTCCTTGAGGTTCGACCCGTCGAAATATTGCAGCTTGAAGTCGGGAGCCACATCGCCGACCTTCAGCCTCAATGGCGCCGGTTCCGGTTTACCTTGTGCCCGCGCTTGCGCCACAGCCATTGCCGCAGCCAGCAGACACAGCCCCAAGCTTGCTAAACGTCCATTTTGTTTCATAGACACCCCATTCGCTTGCATCCAGCCTATCGTGCCCTGGCAATGAGGTCAAAGAGTAAACGGTTCCAGCCTTCGACCGCCCGCATCTGGCTCCAAACTTTGTACAATGGTTTGTGACGACCTAGCCGGGTCCGATGAGCCTTCGTACTCTAAACGACATTTTGTTAAGCGTGTACCAGCGCAGCCGCGACCGCGTCATGCTGCACCGGCAAGATCCAGGCTGGACGCCGATTTCTTCGGCCGAACTCTACCGCAACGTCGTGGGCGTAGCGCGCGCGCTCGAATCGTGGGGTATTCGCAAAGGCGACCGGGTTGCCATCCTCAGCGAAAACCGGCCCGAGTGGACAATCACCGATTTCGCTGTGCTGTCGCTTGGGGCAGTCGTGGTCCCCATCTACTCCACGCAAACCGCGGAGCAGACCTCATTCATTCTCAATCACTCAGGCGCGCGGGTCGTCGCCGTCTCCACCAAGACCCAGTTGGAAAAGGTTCTGGCCGTCCGGCAGCAAACACCCCTAGAGCAGATTCTGGTGATGGATGCCGTGGAAACCCCGCACGCAGTACACATGCAGGAATTGATGTTGCGCGGTCCGGCGAATCCCGATCCCGAATTCGATGCGCGTTCGGCGGCGATTTCGCCCGATGACCTCGCTACGATTATCTACACCTCCGGCACCACCGGCACTCCCAAGGGAGCGATGCTGACTCACGGCAACCTGGCTTCCAACATCTCATGTTCGCTGGACGGATTCGGCATCGGCGACAAGGAAGAGGTAAGCGTCTCGTTCCTTCCCCTCTCGCACGTCACCGCGCGTCACGTCGATTTCGCGCTGCTCTATCGTGGCGTGGTGCTCGCCTATTGCCCTGAAATCACGCGCCTGCCGCACGTACTCCAGGAAGTGCAACCCGACATCTTTGTCGGCGTGCCCCGCGTCTACGAGAAGATTCGCCAGCAGGCGATCCTCAAGTCCGCAAGCTTCCCTAAGAATGCAATCTTCCGCTGGGCGCTCAAGACAGGACAAGCGCATCGCGCCGAGATTCTCGAGGACAGCCAGCCCACCTCTCTCTCCTGGAAAATCGCCAATCGCCTCGTGTTCTCCAAAATACGCGCCGGAATGGGCGGCAAGGCGGAAGAATTTATTTCGGGCGGTGCACCGCTGGGACGCGAATTAGCCGAGTGGTTCGCCGACATCGGCATCCGCATCCATGAAGGCTATGGGCTGACCGAAACTTCGCCTGTGATTGCCGTAAACACGCCCAAGGCCAACAAGCTCGGAACCGTCGGCAAACCGCTCGCGAATGTCGAGGTGCGGGTCGCCGATGATGGCGAGGTGCTCGTGCGCGGCCCCTCCGTTTTCAAGGGATATTGGAATCGTCCGGATGAAACGCGCGACGCCTTTGTGGACGACTGGTTCAAGACCGGCGATATCGGCCACGTCGATGCCGACGGGTTCCTTTCCATCACCGATCGCAAAAAAGATCTGATCAAGACTTCCGGCGGCAAGTTCATCGCGCCCCAGCCGATCGAGAATTCGCTCAAACTGAATCCGCTGATAGGAACGGTCGTGGTGCTGGGCGATCGCCGGAAGTTCCCTGCTGTCCTGATCGCGCCGCACTTCCCTGTTCTCGAAGATTGGGCCCGCGCCAACAAGGTTGCCTTTGGTTCCCGCGAAGAACTTGTCGCCAACGCCAAAGTGCAGGCGCTCTATGAAAGCATCGTCGAAGAAGCGAACGCGAACCTCGCGCGATTCGAGAGGCTGAAGCGCGTGGTCGTCATCCCAGAGGAACTCTCGGCAGCCGATGGCACGTTGACGCACACGTTCAAAGTCCGCCGCCGCGGCATTGAGGCGCGCTATAGCAAACTGATCGATGACATGTATGCGAAAGCGGAAGCCGAGGGACGGTAGCGCAGTGCTGCGATCAGACGCCCCTGTTCTTACTGGCATTCTTAATTAGCGGCTTCAGGCGCTGAAGTGGTACCCTTTCCGGCTCACTAATTCTGCAAGTTTAACAACCATGCCCCAGCCCTTGCTCGAACGACTCCTCACTGAACTCGAAGGCGCCCGCTACCGCTTCGACCGCGGCGACGGCCGACAGGTCGAAAAACTCCTTCGCGCTCTCGATCATGCCCGCTTCCCCGACGCGCCCTCGCTGCTCCGCTTCCATGAGGCGCTAATGTTTGTCCGCGCGTTTCCGCAGAGCCCCGCCGTGTTGCGAGCGACTGAGCGCATCCTCAACCACTTCCACGAAAAAGTGGCAGCTCTACGCCAGTCTGGCGCCGACATGGACGCTTTCGACCCGCTCGAAGTTTCCGGCATCGCCGGCACGCAAATGGAGGACACGCTCAGCTTCGATGTAGCCTGTTGGCTCATGCATCGCATGCCCGGCGAGGTCGAAATAGCCTGGGACAATTACGAACCGGGCCGCGAACTCGGAACGACGGGCCCACGCTTCATGCCGTTACTCGAAGACGACGCCTTTGTCGAGGCGGATACCCCGTTCCGCCGTTGGCTGGAAACCGCGAGCCGTGAGGACGGAAAGAAGAAGCCTGCTGGATCTTCGCGGTTGCCCGCGTGGCTTCTAGAACGCTTCGACCGCCTCCCGCTACCACCTCTTCAGAAAGCCGAACTCTACGAATCCCTACACGTCCCCCTGCGCTGGAATCTCGCCAACTCTCGCATCACGCGCACGCGCAACTGGCGCGCGGTCCGCAAGGTTTATTACCACGACGGCCCGCTCATCAGCCGCAGCCAGGTCTCGCTCGCTGGCGAACTGGCGAAGCGTCCGCCCTCGTTCACGCCCCTTTCTCTGAAAGAAGGCGAACGCATTGCCGACATGATCCGCGAGGTCATGCTGGTGCGCTACCGCGAACTCTACGGCACAACGCTCGCCGACCCGCGGTCGGTAGTGCGGGCCAATCTTGGAAAGGATGACGCTGGCCGCGGCATCGACATTTACCTCTGGAACCTGCCGCCCGGCCGCCGCCTCCCGCTGCGCGCCTACGTGGCCGGCTTCACCCTGAAGAACGGCGTGCCCATCAACTACATCGAGGCCATCGGCCTGTGCGAGTGGATGGAAGTCGGCTTCAACACCTTCTACACCTTCCGCGGCGGCGAGGCCGGATGGATCTACGCGCAAGTCCTCCGCTGCCTCTGCGCGTGGATGGGAACGACCGTCGTCTCCGTCTATCCCTACCAGCTCGGCCACGACAACGAAGAAGCCATCGAATCGGGCGCATTCTGGTTCTACCGCAAGCTAGGCTTCCGCCCCGGCCGCGCGGATCTGCGCAAGCTGGTGGAGCGCGAAGAAAAGAAGATCGCCGCCGATCCGAAATACCGAACTCCGGCGCGCACGCTGAAACGGCTGGCGGCGGGGCACGTGTTCTACGAATTGCCGGGGAGCGAAGTGGGCGCGTGGGATACCTTCTCAACCCGCAACATCGGACTGCAAGTGAACGAACGAATGGCGCGAGAGTTCGGCGGCGACGCCGACCGCATGCGCAAGCATGCAAGGCGCGCGCTGGAGCGAATCTTAAGTATGAAAATCGGCAGCGTCAGCACGTCCAGGTGGACGCCGCTGGAGAAGGCAGCCTTCGACAATTTCGCGCTAGTTCTAACGCAGGTGCCGGGATTCCGTGCGTGGACAAGCGAAGAAAAAGAAGACCTCATCCGAATCATCCGCGCCAAATCCGAGCCGGATGAAATGCTCTACCTGCATCTCACGCAACAGCATGACAAGCTGCGGGAGGCGCTGCTGAGGGCGGGTCATAGTCAGTGAGTGTAATCGCGATGTTACGCCAGCTACGCTAGTGCCCGTCTCTCTTCCGCAGAAGCGAGATTCGAGTTGGTGCGCCCAGCTTGGGTTTTGGGGGTGCGGTGTATACTTTGTCGCGTACGATTTGCAGAATCAGCCGTACGCACTAAAGGATCCCCGAACAAATGAAAACGATGTTAGTCACCGCAGTGCTGGTGTGCCTGCTCTTGGTGCTTTGCCTTCCGGCGAATGCATCGACTGCAACCTTCCAGATTGTTACCGATCCCATACCTGGCACGTGGACCAATTATGCTCTTTCCGGCGATGGCTCTGTCATGGCCGCAAATTACGGAGGCGAAATCTACCGCTGGACCGCTGCGGGCGGATTCCAGGATCTCGGCCCCGGTGATCCTTATTCATCCTCGATCGGCATCTCGCGCGACGGATCCACGATCATCAGCGGTTACATCGGAGCAGACGGGTTCAGCAGGCCGGCTCTCTGGAACCCCACTGGGATCGTCGATTTGGGCCATCCTTCCAATGGCTGCACGACGATTGGAAACAGCTGGGGCACCGGCTACGGAGTGAACGCCGACGGCAGTGTCGCAGTGGGATTGGCATGGACTTGCAAAGAAGCGGAAGCCTTTGCCTGGACGACGACCACCGGCAACGTCTCTCTGGGACATCCGCCCGGCACCCATAGCAGCCGGGCCAGCGCCCTTTCAGCCAACTCCCAGACAGTCGTAGGTTTCTGGGAGGATCCCACCGGTCCTCGGCGTCCGGTGCGCTGGCTGAGAGGCAAGCACGATCTGTTCCTCGGCTCCAAGACACTCGGCGAGGCGACCGCTGTGTCCAGCGACGGCACACAGATTGTGGGACAGACTTACAATGCCGCGGGAAATGGTATTGCGTTCCTGTACTCGGATCTGGGTGGGCTGGTTTCCCTCGGCACTATCCGGCATACGCGAACGGAACAAAGCATCGCGAACGGAATCTCTGACAATGGGCTCGTGGTCGGATGGAGCGGCGATCCGTTCGGTCACGGAATCGAAGCTTTTCTTTGGACATCCGCCAGCGGCACGGTCAAACTGGCTAAGGCGCTTCGGCAAATGGGAGCCAAGATCCCGGCGGGTATGACCTTGTACACCGCAGTCAGCATCTCCGCCGACGGTTCCACCATAGCTGGCCAATACTTCGATAGCCAGAACAACTTCGGCAACTGGATCGCCCACGTAAAGTAAGACGGAAATCGGCAAGCACCGTAATTGTTGATAAAAATCGTTATTACCCGGTCAATGCGTGTAATTGAGATTTTGCAACAGTTACACACCCACCCGTTATAATTCGTCCAGTCCAACGTTCAGAAGATGGAGCCGCAACTGAATGAAATGGCTTTTCTTCTTGCTGAGTTTGTTGGCGTTGTTCGCTGCGAACAACGCTCTGTTTTGGCTTCCCGGTCACTACGATTGGTTCAACTTCGTAGCTGCTGGTGTAGCGATTGGACTTGCTGTCTTGTTTGCGTGGTTGAGCAGCCGGAAGTTCGCAACGTCTGCGTCCACGACGACGCGGCCCACGTGGAAGGATTTAGCAAAAGCCCCCCTGCCACGATCTGCATCTTCGTCTTGTTCCTGTTCCTTGTTGTGGGGCTAGTGAAATTAGTTGCCTACGCCGCCCGCTAAGAGCCAATACACTCCCCTGCCTTCTCAACTTCTGCAATCAGGCGTCTACACTCACAATCCCGTTAACGTTTGTTTTGCCCGCCTCGCCCGGTACGCCCACACCACTGCCAGCAGCGGCGGAGCCAGCAGCACTCCCCAGAACGGAATCACAAATCCCAGCACGAGCGGAGCAAGAATCGACGCCCACCAGGGCACCTGCGTGACTCGCCGCATGATGTAGGGCTGAAGCAGGAAGCCATCCACCAGCACGATCACCGCATAAAGAATGAGCACATAGAGCGGATGCTGCCAGTCTTTCCAGCGCAGCGCGGAGGCCAGCACCGGGCCGAGCAATCCGAGGATCGGCCCGAAGTGCGGGATGATCTGCAACACGGCCGCCAGCGCCGCCCACAGCGGAGCCCACGGCACGCGGATGATCCACAGCCCGATCAGCCAGAGGAGTCCGACCGCGAGCGAGTCCTGTAGTTGCGCGATGGCCCAATGTCCGAGCGCGGAGGCCGTGATGCGGAAGTGATCTTTAGTGGTCATCCTCAGCCGTTATTGATCCGGCAGCCCTGAATGCATATTGTCAGTCGCATCGTCGGTCGTCATTGTTCCGGCGTTCATTGCGGCGACGCAGCCCGTATTTTTTCCGCGAACTCAGCAGGCAACACCGGAGTGGCCCCGGCATGCGCGCACACATAGCATGCAACTTCGTTGGCCAGTACATTGATTTCGTCCAGATCCATTTTCTGGAGAAGGCCAACGACCAAGGCCGCCGTAAATGAATCCCCCGCGCCGACCGTATCGACAACCGTAACCGGACGGCACCGGCAATCAGACCAGCGTCCCTCCGCATGAAGCAAACTACCGTTTGGGCCACGCGTCACCGCCACCACCCGCTGATTGAATCTACGCGCCAGTTCTTTTATCTGCTCCTCGGTTGATCCTGCTAAGCCAAACATTGCAGCCAAGGTACGAAGCTCGTCGTCATTCAACTTGAAGACATTCGACAAGCGCAGCGACTGCTCGATCAGATCACGCGAGAAGTAGTGCTGACGGAGATTGATGTCGAAGACCCGGAGCCCAGCGGACGGCGCAGCGGCCACGAGTTGTTGAATCGTGTCGCGCGAAGCCGTGGTTCGCTGGGCCAGGCTGCCAAAGCAGATGGCATCGGCGGCGCGCACAGCGCCGAGCGCGTCCGGTGTAGCAGCGATATCGTCCCACGCGACACTCTCCTGAATCACAAAATGCGGCATGCCGTCGCCAGTCACCGTCACCGCAGCCGTTCCGGTCGGAGCATTTGGGTCAACTTGTATGCCGCTAATGGGCAGCGTCAGTTCGTCAAAGCGGCGGAAGATTTCGCGCCCATAATCGTCTTTCCCCACACGCGTGATGACCTGGCTGTTGGCGCCGAGCGCGTGCGCATGATAAGCGAAGTTGGCGGGAGCTCCACCAAGTTGGGGCCCGCTGGCGAGCAAGTCCCAGAGCACCTCACCCACGCCTATGACGTTAAAGCCCATCCGCGGCCGGCTCCATTCCTAGTTGCCGCTGAATCTGCTCCAACGGCACACCCTTGGTTTCGGGCACCATTGTCGCCACCCAAATGAGTTGCAGCACCATCATGAACGTGAATAACGAGAAGATGTAGCCCGGCGGAAATGCGGAGACCATTTTCGGGAAGAAGGTAGTCAGCGCGGCTGCGAAAATCCAATGCGTGAAGCTGCCCAACGCTTGGCCTTCCGCGCGCTGCCGGTTCGGAAAGATTTCCGAGATGAAGACCCAGATGACGGCTCCCTGCCCGATGGCATGCGAGGCAATGAAGGCAAAAATGCATGCGGGCACGATGCTGAAGTGTTGCGTGAAGAACGCCCATGCGGTCAGGCCGAGCGAGAAAATGTAGCCGAACGAGCCGATGAATAGCAGCGTGCGGCGTCCGAGCCGGTCAATCAGCCAAAGACCCACGAAGGTGAAAATGAGATTGGTAATGCCGATACCGACCGACTGCAGCAGCGCGGCCTTCGCAGCAAGCCCGGTGAGTTCGAAGATGCGCGGCGCGAAATAAAGCACCGCATTGATGCCGGAAAGCTGGTTGAAAAAAGCAATCAGGATGGCGAGCAGGATAGGCCTCTTAAGGCGCACCGTCCAAAAACCCGCGGACGAAGTTTGGGACGACGATGCCCTCGTGATTTCGTCCGCCTGCGCCTCGATCGCGGCATCCGACGCCTCGGGTTCGATGCGGCGAAGAACCTCCACCCCCTTCGCTCGGTCGCCCTTCCTCGTCAGGAGCCAGCGCGGGCTCTCGGGAAGGCCAAGACAAAGCAGGGCGTAAAGAAGCGACGGGAACGCTGCAACGCCGAGCATCCAGCGCCAGGCATTTTCGCCGATGCCCGCCAGCAGAGCATTAGAGACGAAAGCGATAAGAATGCCGAACACGATGTTGAACTGAAACATGCCGGCGAGGCGCCCGCGGGATTTCGCCGGCGCAATCTCGGAAATATAGAGCGGCGCGACAACGGTAGAAATGCCGATGCCCAGGCCCCCGATGGCGCGTGCAGCAATAAACATGCCGACGTTGGACGCGAAAGCGGAGCCGGCCGCGCCGACGAAGTACAAAACTCCAATCCAAAGCAGCGTGGCTTTGCGGCCAAAGCGGTCGGTGGGCCATCCGCCGACGAGCGAACCGATCACAGTCCCGTAGAGGGCCGAGGCCATTGCGATACCGTGGAGTTCGGGGCTGAGGCCCCAGAGCGCTTGAATGGTCTTTTCCGCGCCGGAGATGACCACGGTATCGAAGCCAAAAAGAAAGCCCGCGAGAGCTGACGTAACCGACCAAAAGAATATTCGTGCGTTCATAAGTGTCTGAACAATGTCGCGGGGTTCTGTGAACGCGAAGACCCGCCGCACTTGTTTCCGGACGAGCAGTGTAACGTGTGCGTGCTAAAATACACAGTGCGTCGGCGGAATCGTTGGAGAAACCCTCAGCCTTTGCCGATGCATTCTTCTGTCCCTGCGGAAGTGGTGGAACTGGCAGACACACCATCTTGAGGGGGTGGCGCCGAAAGGCGTGGGGGTTCAAATCCCCCCTTCCGCACCAATTTTTATCGCTCGCGCGGTTCGCGAATTCCCGCTACTCTTCCCACTCGACGCCGGCTTTTCGCAGCATTCTTCTCAGGCCGCGCTCTCCGCTGGCTCCGCGCTGCTCGGCGGCGATGTTGCCCTCGCGATCAATCACCACATAGATAGGGTAGGCGTTGGCTTGGTACATGGCGGCAAGGTTTGTGTCTTCGGTGAAGACGATGCGGCAGGAGCGCGGATTCTGCTCAAGATACTGCTTGACCTTTTTCTTCGACTCGGCCACGTTGACGGCGAGCACGAGAACGCCCTTGGATGCGAACAGGTGGTCGACGGTGTCGACGAGCGACTGTTCCCTTCTGCAGTAAGGGCACCAAGTGGTCCAGAACTGCAGCAGCACCACCTTGCCTCTTACGGAGTCGTTGGTGAAGGTCTCTCCGGTTATGGTTTTGGCATGGAAGCGAGGCGCGGGTTGTCCTTCTTCGTCGGCAGCGAAGGTAGATATGGCAGTAACTATAACGATAATAGAGAAGGCGATAAGTCGGCGGCGCGGAAACATAGCGGCGGAAATATAACACAAGTTGAAGGAAGGAGAGATCAGGCTGAGGAGTCACCCACCCTAACGTCGCAGCCAGCTCGACGTTAGGGTGGGCACCCCTTAAAAGGTTAGCTTGAGGGCGAACTGGACCACGCGCGGGTCATGTACATCTGTGTTGACTTTGGCGAGTGTGGAGAGTGAATTCAGGTCCTGCAAGAAAGTCAAGCTGTTGCCCACCAACCCCAGTTGCTCATGGTTGAAGAGGTTAAAGAACTCGGCACGGAAGTTAAGGCCGAATCGCTCCGTTACCCGGAATTGCTTGATCAGGGAGAGATCTGTATTCACGAAGTCAGGTCCGTTGACGGGGGCACGATTCGCGTTACCCAACTCTCCGTTGGCCGCAGGCGCGAATGCACAAGGATTAAACCAGAACTGAATTGTGTGTACCTTCGCCGGACAGTCAGTTCTGCCACCCTCCGGTCCGCCCTTATTCGGATCTCCGACCTGATCCGGCCGATTCAGACTGGCGCCGTTCCATGCGAAGTTGACCCCGGAACCACTGAAAAGACCGTTATTGCTGTCGGTGAGGAACAGCGGGAATCCGGAAGTGACCTTCTGAATGACTGTAACCTGCCAGTCCCCGAAGGCGGCGTTTACCGGACGACTCCAATCGCTCCCCCAGGCTTTCCCTTTACCAAAAGGAAGGTCATAAATGACACTTGCCGTGAACTGGTGATCGAGGTTGATCTGGGAATGGGCCCAATCCGCCTTTTGCATGTTGGGCAGAGGCCAGTAGAGGGCTCCCGGAGGCGTGCCAAGGTTATCAGGCAAGCCGGAATCGTACGTGTGGGAGTAAGTGTAACCCAAAAGAGCATAAAGGCCGTGACGCGCGCTCTTGGTTTCAGCTTTGATCTGAAGTCCGTTGTACGTGGCATTGCCGACATCGTTAAATTGGCCGATGAGTTTGAAGTTGGGCCAATCGCCACCATAAGCTGGCTGGACGAACTGGCCGTTCGGCCCGCAGCCAAACGTGTAATTAGCAACCGCGGCTGGCCCGCCGGCGCAGGCGGTAGGCGAGTTCAGATTCACGTTGCCCAAGCCGCTGACCAGAAGGTGGTGGCCGCGCGAGCCGGCGTAACCTGCGGTAAGCACGATTTGGCCGGGTAATTGTTGTTCGAGATTGAAGTTGAATTGCTCAACTCTCCCCTGCTTGAAATTGAGATTCTGCCAGAGGGCGGTTCCCTGGAAGGTGTCGGGGTTAAAACCGGAAAAAGGCGGCAGCGTTGGCAGGAACGCCTGCGACACACCGCAGTTAGTCCCGCCCAGCGGGCATGGAAAACTAGGAAAGTAATTGAAGTTGTCCGATTCGGCAAGGTAAGGCGGATTCATCCACAGACCCTGCGCACCCTGATTCCAGGACGAGTCGTGGAAGATGGCAAAGCCGGCACGGAAAGCAGTCTTCTGGCTCCCCAGCACCTTCCAAGCCAAGCCGATGCGCGGTTCCAAGGCCGTCTTATCGAACTGGATGCCGGCTGCGGCATTGGAATGAACGCACGTGGTGCATCCGGGAACAGACGGGCCAGCAACGAGGTATTTTCCATTAAGGCTGCCACCTCCGGCGAAGACGAAATTCGCCATCCGATTTCCGACTTCGGTTTCGGGGGTGACCAAGGCCCAAGCAAGGCCGAGGTTCAGCGTAAGGTCAGGCGTTACGCGCCAATCGTCCTGCACAAAGGGGCGGAACATCTTCCAACGGCGTCCCGTGGTAGCTCCAAGATAGGTCTGGTCGTGGATCGCTCCGCCGACTTGGCCCACGAGCAGATCGGCAATTCCGTCTCCTGTGAAGGTACCGCCGTTGCCGACGAGGTAGAAGCCATCCTGAAAGGCGTTGGTCTCGGTGTTCAACTGGTTGGCGCGAAATCCCAGGCCGACACGGACGTCATGCTTGCCGCGAATCATGTCGAACGAGTCGTTAAACGTGAACACATTGGTGCCACCCACGAAGGGAGCAAAACCGCGATCGCCCAACGACCAATAGCCGGTGAGCAACTGGACGGAGGTCATACCGCAGCTCATGCAATCCTTGCTGGTTTGATTGACGATGCCAGCGGGTTGAGCACCGCAAAGGCTGTTGATATCGGCGCCCAGGATGCCTAGCTTCTGCGCCTCACAGCTACGATCGCCAAACGACATGATGTGATTGAAGATCCGGTTATAGCCGAAGGTGGCCTGGTTGATGTTGCGGTCGTTAAAGATGTGGGTTTCGGAAATCAGCGCATTGCGGCCATGGTTGCTGATGTTCTGGGTGCTGGAGAATGCGCCTTGCTCGGAGAATCCAGGCGAACCGCCGGGAACGAACGAGTTGGCCTGATCGTAGCTGAAGCGAGCAAACACCGAATTCTTGCTGGAAAAGTTGTGGTCGAGGCGAACGTCAAACTTGCCCTCGTTTAATTTCCTTACAGGAACGTTGGTGTAGTTGTAGCCGCCGTCGGCGTTGCTGGCATTCGACTGCGGGTAAAGGGCGACGATTCGCGAACCGACGGGGTCGATCAAGCCGGTCGGTATCACGTTGCAATTAACGCCAGGGGCTTGACCTCCGTAGGAGTTGATGGGTTCAAACTGGACTTGATTCAGCGGCAGATTTTCCGTGCCGGGAACACATTGGAAGGCAGCCGGATCGTTGTTAGGAGGCGTGGTTATGGCGTAGGGATTGGTGAGCGTAACTCCTTGGGGATTACCAAATGGGTCCGACCTGAAATCGCCCGCAATCATCGCGGGAGTGGGAATCAGCCCGAGAAACGGAACTCCTTTGCGCTGGCGCTTGTCTTCAAGATCGACGAAGAAGAACGTTTTATCTTTTTGGATTGGCCCGCCCACAGCAAAGCCAAACTGGTTGAGATTGAACTTCGGCGTTGCCTTTGGGAAGCTAAACGCAGCATCGAGGGAGGTATTGCGGAAATACTCAAACACCGAGCCATGGAACTGATTCGTTCCCGTTTTACTGCTGATTAAGACGGTCGGACCGGCGCGAGTCCCGAATTCGGCCGAGTAGTTGTAGGTCAGAACTTTGAACTCCTGGATGGCGTCAATGGAAGGAAGAATGGCGATGCCGCCGGCCGTTAACTCGTTGTTGTCGTTGCCATCGAAGATCCAATCGGTGCTCGAGGCGCGCGAGCCACCCACTGAGAGAGAAAACGTGCCGCGGGTCGACACTTCGCTGCTGGGCCCGGCGTTGAAGAAGCTATTCTGGCTGGTTTCCTGGGTGGTACCTGGAGTGAGAGTGGCCAACTGCACGAAGTCGCGGCCGTTCAGCGGGAGGTCGGCGACTTCCTCGGACGTGATGACCTGGCCGAGGGTGGGGTTGGTGGTTTCGACAGCGACCTCGGTGGCGCTGACTTCGACGGTCTGGCTAACCGAGGCCGGGTTGAGGGCAAAGTTGATCTCGCGTTGCTCGTCGATCTGGAGGCGAAGGTCTCTCTGTTCGCTGGTCTGGAAGCCTTGCGCCTCGACGTGGATGGTGTAGAACGCAACCGGGAGCAACGGGACGAGGTAGTGGCCGGAGCCGTCGGCCTTGGCCTCACGCACCAGGCCGGTTCCCTGCGACGTGATCCGCACGCTCGCGCCGGGGATGACCGAGCCGGTCTTATCGGCGACCGTTCCCGAGAAACTTCCGTTGGCCTGGCCGTAAAGAAGTGGGCAGAGAGAGAGCACGAAGCACATGACCGCTACGAGCAGCGCTTTTTTCGTTGACATGCTGATTGTTCCCCTTTTCAACTTTGACTTCGTTCGCGTGGCGGCGAACTGGCCGAGCCGCTCGGGCTCAAAGTAGCACGCAAGAAGCGCGACGTGATGAGAACCGAACGGAAGAACCCCTATTCTTTTGAAACCGACATGAGAATGTATCCGGGTGTGCAAAGTCAAGAATTTTGTGTGGTTTGGATACTTTGTTCACCGCTCGAGACATTCACTTTTTCATAGAGCCACATCTCCGCGGATGGTTGCAATGTTATTGTCCGCATCCACAAACATTCTTAGCCGTTGGCTTTCGCCACCAGCAGGATTCCAAGACCGTAGAAAACGAACATCAGCAACAGGTAGAGTTTCGCCTTGCCGGGTGCGCCCGCGAATTCCTTCCAGGCGAAAACTCCCCAGAGCGCGGCGACCATGGGGGCGGATTGGCCGATGGCATAGGAGATGGCGACTCCGGTGAAGTGGGCGGCGACCAGGTTGAAAACCATGCCGGTGCCCCAGATGAATCCGCCGAGCAGACCAAGCGCGTGGGCGGAGGCGGGAGCGCGGAAGAATCCGCTAAAGCTGACGGGCTCGCCGACCAGAGGATGCTTCATGAAATAGATGTTCCAGATGAAGCAGGAGAGCAGCGCGCCGAGCGTCAGGAAAACCGCGACGGCGTAGGGTCCGAGAGTGTTGCCGTGGGTCATGGCGCGGGTTACGAACGGCGCCCACAGGCCCATGAGCACGCCGGAGACGACGCAGACGATGATGCTCTTGCGGGAGACCGAGCGTCCGGCGATGACGAGGCTGCCGTAGGCTTTGCCGTCGAGGATCACGGCGATCAGCGCGCAGACGACGCCAGCCGCCAGCAGCGCGGCGTCGCCTTTGGGCTGGATGATGTAGCTGGAAATGACACCGACCACGAGCGCAATTCCGATGGATACCGGGAAGGCGATGGCGAGGCCCGCCATGTCGATGGCGGCCACTAGAAGCAGGTTGGCGAGATTGAAGATGGCGCCGCCGATCATGGTGGATAGAACGTTATTGAGGTCGGCGGAGTGGATGTTATTGGGGAGGCTGGCGGCATCGTGGCTGCCCATGCCGCCCGTCATGCCCATGGTGTGGCCCAGGATTAGCGAGATCAGGAAGATGCCGATGGCGTAGTCCCAGTAGAACAGTTCGAAGCGGTAGTTCTTGACACCTTTGTAGGTGTTGGCCCAGGAACCCCAGCAGATGGCGCTGGTGATCATCATGAAGAGGGCTAGGCCGAGAGAGTTGGGAGTGAACATTTGCGCTCCTTGGGTAAGGGCAAGGGCTTCAGAGTTTCAGAGACCTTTCGACTTGATGCTTTGACGCTTTGAAACTTTCCACAATTACTTGCCGCGAATTCTCGATACGAACATATCAAGAAAGCGATTGGAGTCGACTTCCGTGCACACTTTCGCATTGGGCTCGACTTTGTCGATGCCTTCAATCACGTAGTGGTCGCCGTGCAGCACGTTGCGCTCGACATATCCCTGACGGTTGGCGACGGTTTCGCCGCGCGTGAATTCGCCGCGGGTTTCGACATCGACGTGCATGGCGGGCGCGGTCACTAGAGTTGAGTCGATAGCGACGCCGACCGCCAGCGGATCGTACATTGCCGTGCCCGGCGAATCGAACTTTGCTGAGAGATCGACCAGAAAGCTGGCCACCTTGTAAATGAAATCATTGATCGGGCCGTGAGTCTGCGCGAGTTGGTCGAGATGCTTTTTCGTGAGCAGCGTTTTGTTGGCGACGTCGAGGCCGACCATGGTGACGGGCCATCCGGCCTGGAAAACGATTTGGGCGGCCTCGGGATCGTTGGCGATGTTGGCCTCGGCGGCGGCGTTTACATTGCCGCCGCTGATGGAGCCGCCCATGAGAATCACTTCCTTGACCAGCGGAACGATGGACGGATCTCTTTCTACGGCCAGCGCGATATTGGTCAGCGGGCCGACGGGTACGAGCGTGATTTCGTGCGGGGCGGCGTGGACCAGCTCGATGATGAGGTCGGGGGCGTAAAGCGGGTCGACTTTGCATTTGCTCGGCGGCAGGTCGATGTTGGCGAGTCCGTTTTTGCCGTGCCAGAACTCGGCGGTGACCAGTTTCTGGAAGAGCGGATGCTTCGCTCCGGCGGCGACCGGGATGTCGCAGCGGTTGGCGAGCGACACCATGCGCAGGGCGTTTTCGAGTCCCTGCTGCGCGACGACATTCCCGGGGACGACGGTGATGGCGCGGACGTCGAGCTCGGGCGAGTTCAGCGCCAGCATGAGAGCCATGGCGTCGTCGGTTCCGGGATCGGTATCGAAGATGATTTTCTTAGTGGCGGCATTTGCGGGGATGGCGGACGTCATCGAGAGGCAGATTGCGAAACTGATTGTGATGAGGAGGGCTTGACCGTGTGATGTCTTCAGAGCAGACCTCCAAGATATTCGAACCGGGCCGTAGACTAGTTCGTGGGCACGGATGTGTCAAGGCAGGAGACGACGACTGAGGCATGACTGCGACGTCTACCCCCGCAATTTACGCGGGTCCGCACTTTCCTTCGCATGCCTGCGCGCCGGTGAGGTCGAACCTCAGTGCCCAGCCACGGAATCAGTCGTTCCATCGGACCACTTGGCGACCGGAACAAAGAATATGGTCAATCGGTCCTCAGGGTCGTTCCCCGCAAAGATGGGGGAACCTTTCAGATCTGCGCCCCAGGTCGCGGTGTCCGTTTGCGGAAGGAAAAACATCAGGTGCGGATGCCAGTGCTGGGCACTATCGCCCAGGTACTGGTCCTTTGCCAACATGTAAGCCATTGCGCCAACTTCTGGCGTTGGCAATTCCTTCTTGTCAAGGCCGGCCTTTATGCTCTCGAACATCTGCGCCTTCGACTGTCCGGCTAATACCAAGTCGGTCTTCTTGATGGTGAGTGGAAGATAAGATCGTGCGGCTGGCGGGTTCAGGCAGATGGGACCACGCAGCTTGGGATTCCAAAAGTTGGGATCGTCGATTGGCGCGGTCCACGAGCGTTCCACCAGGCACACGAAGCCATTTTTACCTTTGACCGCGGTTTCGTAACCATGTCGCCCGAGGACCAATATCTCGGCGTCGTGCGAGATGGATTCCGGGGCCGCGCTCCGCGACAACGCGATCTCCGCATCTCCAGCCATCAGGTATTGGTCCAGCGCGGCCATCTTCGGATAGGGTGTTTCAGCTTGCTGTGCCTGGACTTGCCACGCTGCACTCAGCAAAACCACCAGTGCGAAGCTTCTTGTTTTGATCGTCCTGATCATCTGGCGCTTCATAGGTGTCTCCAGTAGGGGATTCTCCCCGGGGAAGATACGTTAATGTTAGAAATAAATCCACCTTCTTGTCTGCTTCCCTTTCAGCATGGCAACGGCCGGTCTTGCGGCGCAAACGTTGGTTGCTGCATCCATGTTGGATGCAACATCCATATGAGGGATGTCCGTTGTGGCGGCGCCTGCCGTACAATTGCTGCGGTTGCGGGCGTGATGAGGCCCGCAGTCGCGATCCCACGCAGGAATTTAAGACGATAACTCTTTCGATGGCGACCGATTCCAGCCTGACTCGCAATACCGCTCACGATAGCGATATCCCGACTGCGATTCTTGCCGGACGGCCGCTGACGCGAAACACCGGCATCCCTCTCGATCTCAACTGGGTGCGCGAAGTGCGCGTGAATACGAGCGCGGTGGAGCGGCGCGCTCAGACGCAGACGGCGCGGCGCAGCGTGAAAAAGGAATGGCAGGCGGCGTGGCTGTTGCGCGCGATTACCTGCATGGATCTGACGACGCTTTCGGGCGACGACACCGATGAACGCGTGCGGCGGCTGTGCGCAAAAGGGCGACATCCGATTCAAGCAGGAACTGGTGCAGAAACTGGGCCTTGAACAGTTGGCAATAAAGGTGGCCGCGATTTGCGTTTATCACACGTTTGTTGAGACGGCGCTGGCGGCGCTCGAGGGCAGCGGAATTCATGTGGCGGCGGTATCGACTGGATTCCCTGCCGGCCTGTCTCCGCTGGCCGAGCGCGTCGCGGAGATTCGGCGATCGGTCGAAGCGGGCGCAGACGAGATTGACGTGGTGATTACGCGTGGGCACGTTTTTGGCGGACGCTGGCAGGCGCTTTATGACGAGATTGCCGCGTTCAAGCAAGCGTGCGGACCGAGACACATGAAAGTAATCCTTGGGACGGGCGATTTGCTGACCCTGCGCAACGTGGCGCGAGCAAGCGTGGTGGCAATGATGGCGGGCGCGGATTTCATCAAGACCTCCACTGGCAAAGAGCCGACCAACGCGACCCTGGCGGTTGGCCTGGTGATGACGCGCGCGATTCGTGAGTACGCGCAGGAAACAGGGATGGCAGTTGGCTTCAAGCCGGCGGGCGGGATTCGCACGGCGAAGCAGTCGCTGGATTGGCTGGCCATGATTAAAGAAGAGCTGGGTGATTCGTGGCTGCGGGCGGAGATGTTTCGGTTTGGCGCGAGCGGGCTGCTTGGAGATATTGAGCGGCAGCTGGAACATTTTGCTACGGGGAGGTATTCGGCGGAGTATAGGCACCCGCTGGCGTAGCTCCGGCCAGGATACATAGGTCCTTCGCTTCGCTCAGGATGACACCGGTGAAACTTGGCTGAGTGACTTCAATAATAAAGGAGAAACGCAATGGCTCGATTGGTGGTGATGTATAAGAAGCCGAAGGATGCTGCGGCTTTTGATAAACATTACTTCGGCACACACGTTGCAATCGCTAAGAAGATTCCCGGGCTTCGGAAATATGAGATCAGCAACGGTCCGGTGGCGACGCCGTTGGGGCCGTCCGGGTTTCACCTGATTGCGACTTTGCACTTCGACGATATGGCCGCGATCCAGAAGGCTTTTGCGAGTGCGGAGGGACAAGCCGCTGTGGCCGACGTGCTGAGCTTCACTACGGATCCTCCGAACATGCTTTTGTTCGACAGCCGCGAGGTTTGATCGCATGGATACAACACACAGCGGGTGATCCGCTGGTCAAGGTAGCCCAAATCAGGCTCTCGATAAAGTCTGAAGGAATCGAGCAACAGGAATGAGTATTGCTGAGAAGTTCGTAAGCATGGAATACGGGCCAGCGCCGGAAGATCCCAAGGAAGCTTCGGCGTGGCTCGATCGTCATGGGCGGCGCTTTGGGCATTTCATTAACGGCACGCGGCAGGCACCGGCGGCAGGCGAGTACTTCGAGACCGTCGATCCGTCAAATGGCGAGAAGCTGGCCTCGGTGGCGCAGGGGTCGGCGGCTGACATTGATGCCGCGGTGAAGGCTGCGCGGGCGGCGGGCAGCGGAGTGGGCAGGCGCTTACTCCGCATTCGCGGGCGCGGTATCTGTATGCGCTGGCTCGGCTGGTGCAGAAGCATTCACGGCTGCTGGCCGTGCTGGAGACGATGGATAACGGCAAGCCGATCCGCGAAAGCCGTGACATCGATATTCCGCTGGTGGCGCGACATTTCTATCATCACGCTGGATGGGCGCAGTTGTTGGGGCAGGAGTTTCCTGCATATGTGCCCTGCGGAGTTGTCGGGCAGATTATTCCGTGGAACTTTCCGCTGCTGATGCTGGCGTGGAAGATTGCTCCGGCCCTGGCGACGGGAAACACCGTTGTGCTGAAGCCGGCTGAGTTCACGCCGCTGACCGCGCTGCTGTTCGCCGAACTTTGCCAGGAGGCGGAGCTGCCTGCGGGCGTGGTCAACATCGTTACGGGCGACGGGCGCACGGGCGAGGCGCTGGTGAAGCATCCGGATGTGGACAAGATTGCCTTCACTGGATCGACCGAAGTGGGGCGCGCGATTCGCGCGGCCACGGCTACCAGTCATAAGCGGCTTTCGCTTGAGCTGGGTGGCAAGTCTCCTTTCATCGTCTTTGAAGACGCGGACCTTGACAGCGCGGTTGAAGGCCTGGTCGATGGCATCTGGTTCAACCAGGGGCAGGTGTGCTGCGCGGGCTCGCGGTTGCTCATGCAGGAAAGCATTGCCGAAGCGCTGATTGCCAAAGTGCAGCAGCGCATGAGCACGCTGCGCATTGGCGCGCCGCTCGACAAGGCAATTGATATTGGAGCGATTGTGGCGGGCGTGCAGCTTGACCGCATTCGTAAGCTGGTGGATCAGGGCGTGGCTGAAGGCGCGACGTGCTGGCAGCCGCAGGTGACGCTGCCGGCACGCGGCTTTTACTATCCACCAACACTGCTCAGCAATGTGCATCCGACGTCGATTGTGGCGCAACAGGAAATCTTTGGGCCGGTGCTGGCGGCGATGACATTCCGCACGCCGAGCGAGGCTGTCGAACTGGCGAACAACACTGTTTATGGACTTGCAGCTTGCGTTTGGAGCGAGAGCGTGAACGTAGCTCTGCATGTGGCGGCACAGCTCAAAGCGGGCGTGGTTTGGGTGAACTGCACCAACATGTTCGACGCGGCTTGCGGATTTGGCGGGTATCGCGAGAGTGGCTATGGGCGCGAGGGCGGACGCGAGGGGCTGCTCGAGTATATGGAGCTGGCGTGGTTCAAGAAGCTGTCAGCCGTCAGCCATCAGCCGTCAGGAAAATCCGCCTCAGCGGCTAAAGCCACTGCGAAAAGCGAGACTGAGACCGCAGCGCTGAAGCGCTGCGCCACCCAAAGGCCGAACGGCGGCGAGTCTGATGCAAACAAAAAACCAGACGGCACTGAGTCTGACGGAATTGATCGCGGCGGAACTGACCGCGAGCAGATTGATCGGACGGTAAAGCTCTACATCGGCGGGAAGCAGGCGCGTCCGGATTCGGGTTACAGCATGGAAGTGCGCGGCGGCGGACGGGCGATTGCTGGGCGAGGCTCCGCTGGGAAATCGGAAAGATATCCGCAATGCGGTGGAGGCGGCGCGTAAGGCTTCGGCATGGGCGAAAGCTACGGCGCACAATCGCGCGCAGGTGCTTTATTACTGCGCGGAGAATCTTTCGCAACGGCGGGCGGAAATTGCGCAGCGGCTGGCGGCAGTGGTCGGCGACAAGCAGGCGGCGGCGGAAGTAGAGGACGGGATCCAGCGCATCTTTTCTTATGCGGCCTGGGCGGACAAGTTTGATGGCGCGGTGCACAATCCCCCGTTCCGCAATATTGCAATTGCCATGAACGAGGCGATTGGGACGGTGGGCGTGATTTGCCCGCGGGAAGCGCCGTTGCTCGGCTTTATCTCTCTCGTTATGCCATTGCTGGCGATGGGAAATACGGTGATTGCCGTCCCATCGGAAGCTTATCCGTTGATTGCCGGCGATTTATACCAGGTGTTTGACACCAGCGATTTGCCGGGCGGCGCGGTGAATATTGTCACGGGCCGCGTTGCGGAGTTGCTCAAGACGCTGGCTGAGCATGATGACGTGAATGCGATCTGGAGCTTCGCGGACGCGGAGAGCGCGGCGGCAGCCAAGGCGATGTCGGTCGGAAATCTGAAGCAGGTGTTCACGAACGAAGGACGGGAGATTGACTGGTTCGATTCGAAAGTGGCCGAGGGGCGCTGGTTCCTGGAGCATGCTGTGCAGGTTAAGAATATCTGGGTGCCGTACGGCGAGTAGGTTTCCTCTGTGTACCTCCGTGTCCTCTGTGGTGAAAGGTTTTTGACGATAGCAGAAAACTAAGGAGCGCAGGGAACAAAAGAATGAAACCTACCCGCACTCCCCGAGTCAAAATCTGCTGCATTGCCAGCGTTGACGAAGCGGCGATGGCCGTGGAAGCAGGCGCTTCGGCTTTGGGGCTGGTCTCGCGCATGCCGAGCGGGCCGGGCGTGATCCGCGATGAACTGAGCGCCGAAATTGCCGCCACCGTTCCTCCCGCCATCGGGACGTTTCTTCTTACTTCGCGGCAAAGCATGGAGGAGATCGTCGCGCAGCAACATTTCTGCCGCACCAATACCATTCAGATTTGCGACCACCTTAAGCAGCGGGACGCATCGCGAGTTGAAGCAGTGCGCTGCCAGGGATTTCGATTGTGCAGGTGGTGCATGTGACCGGGCCAGAGTCGGTGGAGGAAGCGCTGGCGGTGGCGCGGCATGTGGATGCGATTCTGCTCGATTCCGGCAACCAGAAACTCGCCGTCAAAGAACTTGGCGGCACAGGCCGAACGCACGACTGGACGCTGAGCCGGGAGATTCGCGAGCGCGTGAGTATTCCGGTGTTTCTGGCGGGAGGGCTGACTCCGGAGAACGTGGCGCAGGCGATTGCCGAGGTGGGTCCGTTCGGCCTGGATGTGTGCTCGGGCGTGCGCACGGGCGGGAAGCTGGATGCGGAGAAACTGGGGCGATTCTTTGCGGCGACGCGCGGTTCGGGAGCTGCTCGCGAGTTGGCGGCGATGGGAGGGACGATGCCGGGATTAGAAGATATTCCCCGGCGGAGATGAACCCAAGTGAGCGCCTACATGGCGTCGGCCATTTAGAGGCTTGCAATGGTTCAGTCTTCGAGTTCAAGATTAAGGTTCCGCAGCAAGGACTAGGCGAGCGCAGCCATGGCAGATGACGAACTTTATCGCGCATTACAGCGGCATCTGGATCGCATGCCGGTTCCCTACCCGGCTACCGAATCCGGCGTAGAGCTGCGCATTCTCAGGCAGCTTTTCACTCCTGACGAGGCACGGCTGGCCCTGTGCCTGAGCGCGATTCCGGAGCCGGCAACCACCATTCATCGCCGCGTGCGCAGTGCAATGACTCGCGAGCAATTGTGCGAAGCGCTCGATCGGATGGCGGAAAAAGGATCCATCCGAAAAGTGCCGGGCAAGAAGGGTGCGCGGTATGGGAAGTCTCCGCTGGCGATAGGCATGTACGAAGCCCAGGTGAACCGCCTGACTCCGGAATTAGAACGCGACGTGCGCGCCTACTTTGAAGAGGGTTACGGAGCGGCAATGACCGGCGCGCGAACTCCGCAGACGCGGATTGTTCCGGTGACGAAGTCCATTCCGGTGGAGCGCGCGATTGCGCGGTATGACGACCTGCGCAAGTTTGTCGAAGCCAGCCCCGGGCCGTTTGCGGCCATTCCCTGTATCTGCCGGCAGGGACGCGAACTCACCGGGCAGCCGTGCCGTGTCACGAAAGAGGCGCACAATTGCCTGATGTTCGGCAAGGTTGCCACCCTGATGACCAAGCAAGGGATTGCCCGTGCGGTCAGCAAAGAAGAGATGCTGGGGCTGCTGGAACAGGCCGACCGCGAGGGGTTAGTGTTGGAGCCGCAGAATGCGCAGGAACCGATGTTTGTGTGCTGCTGTTGCGGCTGCTGCTGTGGCGTGTTGACGACGGCGAAAAAATGGCCACGCCCCGCTGACTTCTTCCAATCAGATTTTGTCGCGCAGGTGGACGAGGAGCGCTGTGCAGTCTGCGGCACGTGCGCGACCCGTTGCCAGATGGACGCTGTCATTATTCATGGGGCCGAAGGGGTCGATGGTGAGCCGGCGAAGGTCGCGGAGGAACGCTGCATCGGCTGCGGGCTCTGTGTAACCACCTGCCCATCGGAGGCGATGGTCCTCCACAAGAAAGAACGCAGGCCGCCACCGCCGAAGGACATGACCACGCTCTACTCGACAATGTTCCAGGAGAGGTTCGGACGCCTGCGCGCCGGCGCGGCGGTGGCAGGGCACTTTCTCGGGCGCAAGTTCTAGCAGGAGACCTTTTGGCGGGTGCCATCTTTCTACAGAAATGCCCGGGTGCCGACGCCGCGCGGCTCTCCCTCGGTTGACACCCCCTCTCCTGCTGACTATCCTCAGCCTTCCAAATCCAGCGTCCCGCAGCCTCCGCGAGCGCCGAGACCAACTACGAATGGAAGAGAGTGACCATGCCCAAACGTCCACGCATCGCCGTTGTTGGCAGTGCCAATGTTGACTTGACTACCTTTTCTGACCACTTCCCCAAGCCGGGGGAGACTATCTTTGGCGACAAGTTTGACCTGGGGTTTGGCGGGAAGGGCGCGAACCAGGCGGTGGCGGCTCGACTGTGTGGGGCGGAGGTTTTTATGGTCGCCCGCGTGGGCGACGATCTGTTTGGGCCGGCGACGATCAGGAATTTTGAGAAGCTGGGGATTGATGCGACACAGGTGCGGCAGGTGACGGGGGTTTCGAGCGGCGTGGCTCCGATATTTGTGGAGTCGTCGGGACAGAACCGGATCATCGTGGTGAAGGGCGCGAACGATGCGTTAAAACCAGCGGACGTGGATGCCGCGGCCGACATGCTGAAGAGCGCCGACTGCATTGTGCTGCAGTTCGAGATTCCGCTGGAGACGGTGTATTACACGATTCAGTTTGCGCGGAAGAATGGGATTCGCTGCATTCTGAATCCGGCGCCGGCGCAGCCGATTGACCTGAAGGCGGTGGCGGAGCTGGATTATTTTGTCCCCAACGAAAGCGAAGCCGAGACGATTAGCGGGCTGCCCGTGCGCAATTTGGACGACGCGAAACGCTGCGCGGAGAAGCTTTTGGCGGGCGGCATCCGGCGCGTGCTGATTACGCTGGGCGCAAATGGCTCCTTATTGGCCGGGAAAGATGGCACACAGCATGTGGCGGCCTTTCCCATGAAGAGCGTGGACTCGACGGGGGCGGGCGATGCGTTTATTGGGAGCTTCGCTACGTTCATGGGGGAGGGATTGCCGGAGCTGGAATGCGTGGAGCGGGCAAATTTGTATGCCGGGCTTTCGACTACTGGCGTGGGGACGCAGAAGTCGTTTTATGAGCGGGCGCGGTTTGAGGAGGAGTGGGCACGGGCAGGGACGGGCTAGGCGGCCCGCTGTTTGCGGGCTAAACAGCTTGCTGAAAAACGCCGATTCGCTCCGGTTTTGGGAAGGGCACGAGTTTACTCGTGCCGCTAAGTCATTCAAAATGTGTTCGCGCTTCAGCGCCTGAGGTGAGTTCTTTGCGTCCCAACGACTCTTTCCGCAAGCTGTTTAGCGATACCGCAAGTCCTTTCAAATCGAGCGCCCCTTTATCTGGACTTTTTCAGCAAACTCTAAAACCGGCGATAGATGAGCAATCCTTATCGCAGCGCTGAAGCGCTGCGCCACCCCAAATCACCTTTCCATCAGCAGGACCTTTTCCGCATCGTCGATCTCCGTCAGCTTTACTTCGATTACTTCGCGGGCGCTGGTCTGCACGGTGCGTCCTATGAAGGTAGCTTCGATGGGCAGCTCGCGATGGCCGCGGTCGATCAGCACGAGCAGTTGCACGAGGCTGGGCCGGCCGTGCGAGAACAGGGCGTCGAGCGCGGCGCGCGTCGTGCGGCCGGTGTAGAGCACGTCGTCGATCAGGATGATCCTTTTGTCTTCGATGGAGAAGCCGATTTTTGCCGGCTGGACTACCGGTTTGGGGCCGAGCGTGGAAAGATCGTCGCGGTAGAAGGTGATATCGAGCGTACCGACGGGCACGGGCTTTTTTTCCACTCGCTGGATGATCTTGCCCAGGCGCTCGGCCAGCGGCACGCCGCGGCGGCGGATGCCTACCAAACCCAGTCCGTCGAGGCCGCTGTTTTTCTCCAGAATTTGGTGCGCCAGACGCACGAGCGTACGCTCGATTTCGGAAGCGGACATCAGTTGCGCCTTCTGGACTAGGCCGGTCTTTGGAACGGGATTCTTTTCCGTTGTCATGGGGAAAGATGCCTCGATTTGAGCGAATTAGTGCGGCGGCTCTTGAATGTAGTGGAGTGGCGTTGGGGAGGTCAAGGGCAGACGAAACGAAGTAGAGGTCCTTCGACTCCGCTACCCTTTCTCTTCGTGAAGCGCTAGCTCCGCTCAAGGATGACAGCGAGTATTGATTACTGAATCCACACGGTTTTGATGTTCACAAATTCGCGGATGCCTTGCACGGAGAGTTCGCGGCCGTGGCCTGAGGCTTTTACGCCCCCGAACGGCACGCGCGGATCGGAGGCGACCATTTTGTTGATGAAGACCATCCCGGCCTCGAGTTCGTTGATGAAGCGCTCGGTTTCGGCCGGATCCTTGGTCCACGCGCTTGCTCCCAGGCCAAAGCGGCTGTCGTTGGCGATGGCGATGGCCTGGTCGATATCTTTGACACGGAAGATCGAAGCCACCGGACCGAAGAATTCTTCCTTGTAGGCAGGCGAATCTTTCGGGATGTCGGTGAGCACGGTGGGAGCATAGAAGCTGCCGGGGCGCTGGAGCGGATGGCCGCCCGTAAGCACGCGGGCGCCGGCGGCGATGGTCTTCTTCACGTCGGCATCGAGAGTGATTACGGCCTCGGGGTTGGCTAGCGGGCCTAGCTGCGTGGCGTCATCAAACGGGTCGCCTATGCGCAGCGCTTGCATCTTGCTGACAAACTTGCGCTCGAATTCGTCCGCAATCTTTTCGGCGACGATAAAGCGCTTGGCCGCGATGCAGGACTGGCCGTTGTTCTGGATGCGCGCATCGACGGCGGTCGAGACCGCGGCCTCGAGATCGGCGCTGGGCATGACGACGAAGGGATCGCTGCCGCCTAGTTCGAGTACGACTTTTTTTATGCGCTTGGCGGCCGAGACGCCCACCTGAATGCCCGCCTGCTCGCTACCGGTGAGAGTGGCGGCTACGATGCGGGGATCGTTGAGGATGCCATCCACCGGGCCGGAACCGATCAGCAAAGTTTGAAAGACGCCTTCTGGAAAACCGGCGCGGCGGACAATTTCTTCAATCTTGAGCGCGCACTGCGGGACGTTCGAGGCGTGCTTCAGCAATCCGACGTTGCCTGCCATGAGCGAAGGCGCGATGAAGCGGAACACCTGCCAGAAGGGAAAGTTCCAGGGCATGATGGCGAGGATCGGGCCGATGGGAAGATAGCGGATGAAGCTGCGCTTGGCGCCGGTGTCGATGACTTCATCGGCGAGGAACTTCTCGGCATGCTCGGCGTAGTAGCGGCAGCCGCTCGCGCATTTGAGCGCCTCGCCCACAGCCGCTTTCAGAGGCTTGCCCATTTCGAGGGTCATGAGGCGGGCACATTCGTCCTTTTCCTGCTCCAGAATTTCGGCGGCGCGCATCATCTTGGCTGCGCGGTCGGCGAATGACGTGCGCCGGTGGGCACGGAATGCCGCTGCTGCCAATTGCAGTTTGGCCTCAATTTGTGCGGGACTGAGAGGTTCGAAGGTTTTGAGGACTTCGCCGGTTGCGGGATTAATGGTTGCGATTGCCATAGTGAGAATAATAATAGCGCGGCGTCGATCAATCCAAAGAGGCTATTGCAATCGCGAGGGGAGCGCACTAAAGTACGTCAAAGCAAGCCGTGGGTAGCGATCCTCTCGTCGAAAGGATGTTTGATGAAAATTTCGCAGAAAGGCCTGTACGCGCTCGAAGCGGTGATGACGCTCGGCCACCGCTTTGGAACCGGCACGATCAAGATCCGCGACATCGCGATGGAAAACGATCTGCCCGAGAAATTTCTGGAATTGATCCTGCTGGAACTGAAGAACGCGCGCATTGTGGAAAGCGTTCGCGGCGCCAAGGGCGGGTATCAACTGCGGCGTGCGCCTTCCGAGATTCACATGAGCGAGATCATCCGGCTGATCGACGGGCCGCTGGCGCCATTTGGCGATGCCGAACAATTACGCAGTCTGATCGCATTGAACGACGATAATCGGGCGCTCTATGAAGTTTTTTTGAAAGTGCGCGACTCCGCGGCGAAGATCCTGGAAAGCACGACGATCGCCGACCTGGTGGACGCCGCGGCCCGCTCGCGCAAGCGGGCGAAACGAAAAAAGGACGTTCTCTCTATTGTTGAGCGGGGAACAAAGAGCAGCTAAGGATTGATAACCGGGAGGAAATCCACGCGGCAGCGCTGGCGTCCCTATGGTTTCAGGCGGTAGCTATCACCCAGTTTTCCCGCTGCCTGCAGGTGTTTTCGCGCTCTCACCAGTTCAGCGATCTGCCGGATGTGCCCTAGGTCGTGCATGGTCCACTCATGCAGCATTTGCTGCAGGCTGATTTCACCGGCCTCCTGGTGCCTCGCGCGGCGTTCGCCCGTGCTTCGGGGCAAGGTCCGCAGATACTCCACGTTGGCCTCGCGCTGCTCTTCAAAATGGTCGAAGGCATTTTCCGCATTGGCATCGCGGTACAACTCCAGGTACATCTGCGCATCATCCGGCTCCAACTCCGGCAGTTCCTCACTCACGAACCGGTCCACGCGTGTTCGATAGCAGTGGCCTTCGGAATGGGAGAGATGCGCGAGCACTTCCGCTACCGAAAAGCGGTCGGGCGCGGGCTTCCATTCGGTATCGTCGACCGACAGGTCGCATATCAATCCGCGCAGGATCGCGGGGGTCGCTTCCAACTGGTTGAGGCAGTCTAATTCCAATTCTCGCGTCACGCGATTCACCCTACGATGTTCTCCCCCTCCACATCCGCTAAGACGCTAGGCCAGGACTGCCTCGTACTCCTGATAACTGCCCTTGAAATCGGTAATTTTGTGGTCGCTCTCGAAGTGCCAGATCCTGGTGGCCACTTCATCGATCAGATCCTCGTCGTGAGTCACCAGCAGCACGGTCCCCTGGTAGCGCTGCAATGAAATGTTCAGCGCGTTGATCGACTCGAGATCAAGGTGGTTCGTGGGCTCATCGAGCACGAGCACGTTCGGCTTCTGAAGCATGAGCTTGCAAAAGAGCAGCCGGGCGGCCTCGCCGCCGGACAGCACATTGGTTTTCTTGTCGGCATCGTCTCGCGGAAAGAGCATCTGGCCAAGCAAGCCCCGAATCTCCTCGGTTGAAGCCGATGGATCCCACTGATGCAGCCACTCCAGAACTTTGATCCCGGGCTGGATGAGCGTCTTATGATCCTGGGCAAAAAAGCCGACTGCGGCCTCATGCCCCCAAATCACCTTGCCGGAGTCGATGAATGCGCCATCGTATCCACTGGTGGCGCGCAGTTCGGCGTTCGTGACGGTTGGCGAATTCGCTAACATTGCCTGCAGGAGCGTTGTTTTTCCCGCGCCGTTGCGGCCCATGAGAGCGATCTTTTCCCCGCGCAGAACGCTGGCCGTGAAGCCGTTGATTACTTTTGCCTCGTCATACGCCTTGCACACGCCTTCGAGTTCCAGAATGTGCTTGCCCGACGGCCGCTTCTGCTCGAATTTCAGATAGGGCCGCTGAATATTCGATTTTGCCAATTCCGTGACTTGCAGGCGTTCGACTTCCTTGCGCCGCGACTGCACCTGGCTTGACCGCGTACCGGCGGCGAAGCGCGCGATGAATTCGTTGAGCTGCGAAATTTTCTTTTCGCGCTGCGCATTCTGCGACTCAATCTGCGAGCGCACCTGCGTCTTCATCACCACCATGTCGTCGTAGGTTCCGGTGTAATTGATGATGGTTTCGTAATCGATGTCGGCGATGTGGGTGCAGATGCCGTTGAGAAAGTGCCGGTCGTGCGAAATCACGATCAGCACGCCTTCATACTGGTTCAGAAAAGTCTTCAGCCAGTGGATCGAGTCGAGATCGAGGTGGTTGGTCGGTTCGTCAAGCAGCAGCGCCTGCGGATGGCCGAAGAGAGCCTGCGCCAGCAGCACGCGCATCTTCTGGCCGCCGGGGATCTCCGACATTTTCCGTTCGTGCATCGTCATCGGGGATGTCGAGACCCTGAAGCAGAATCGCGGCATCGCTTTCGGCGTTATAGCCGTCTTCTTCGCCGACGATGCCTTCGAGTTCGCCCAACTTCATGCCGTCCTCGTCGGTCAAGTCGGCCTTGGAATAGATCGCTTCCCGTTCTTCCATCGCGGCCCACAGCCGCCGATTGCCCATGATCACGGCGTCAATTACGCGATAGCGATCGAACGCAAACTGGTCCTGGCTCAGGACTCCAAGCTTGCGCGGGCGGACGACCGTGCCTTTTTGCGGCTCCAATTCGCCGGTGAGCAGCTTCATGAACGTGGATTTACCCGCGCCATTCGGCCCGGTCACGCCATAGCGCTTCCCCGGCATGAAGCTGGTGGAGACTTCGTCAAACAAAACTTTGGCGCCGTAGCGCATCGACACATTGCTGACTGAAAGCATGATGTTTAGGGTACTGCGGGAATCGCTCCAAAAGGAAGAAACGCAGCAGATATAAATAGAATATCACGAAGGAATCGCCAGAAAGTGCGCCGGACCCAACCGGACCCCAATGTGCAAATAACGCAATGCCCGAAGATTTGCTGAGCATTCCTCTGTGCACCTCTGTGCCCTCTGTGGTAGCCGCTCTTTGCCGGTAATATCGGTGAACGCCGCGTGAAAATTGCTTGACTGCGCACCACGCACGCAAATTTTCCAGGCACTTACTTCGTGTAAACTCTACATCTACTTTCGAAAGCGGAGTACATGAATAACTCAAATCCTACTCATCTCGACCTCCAGGCTACGGCTAAACAAATCATGATCGCGCAGGGCTTCAACCCGGATTTCCCGCCGGAGGTTCCGCGGCAACTCGCCGAGATTCGGGCGCATCCACCTTCGACCGCACCAACGAACGGCGTGCGCGATCTGCGCAGCTTGCTGTGGTCATCGATTGACAACGACACTTCGAAGGATCTCGATCAGATCGAGGTCGCCGAAAAGCTCCCCGATGGCAGCGTCAAGGTGATGGTCGGCATCGCCGACGTGGACGCCTTCGTCGCCAAAGGGACGCCCATCGACCAGCACGCGGCGCGCGAAACCACTACCGTCTATACCGGCGTCTGCAATTTTTCGATGCTGCCCGACGAGCTTTCCACCGGCGCCTCTTCCCTGCTCCCAGATGTCGACCGGCCTTCGATTGTGATCGAGTTCGTGGTCGATGCTTCGGGCGCAATTCAATCGAGCGATGTCTATCGCGCCATCGTGCGCAACAAAGCGCAGCTCACTTACAACGCGGTAGGCGGATGGCTGGAGGCAACGGGCGCCGCGCCGCCGAAGGTAGCGGCATCAGCCGACTTGCAGGCACAGCTCAAGCTACAGGATCAGGCCGCGCAGGCGCTGAAGAAACTGCGCTACGAGCATGGCGCGCTGAACATCGATACCAGCGAAGTGCATCCGGTGGTGCTGAATCAGCAGGTGGTCGACGTGGTGAAGCAGGAGAAAAACCGCGCCACCGAACTGATTGAAGACTTCATGATCGCGGCCAATGGCGTGGTGGCGCGCATGCTGGAGAAGGTTTCGTCGCTGCGCCGCATCGTGAAGACTCCGGAGAAGTGGGATGGAATCGTGCGCCTGGCAGCGGCCGCGGGAGAGACGCTTCCGGCGCAGGCAGATTCGAAGGCGCTCAACGATTTTCTGCTGAAGCGCAAGGCCGCCGATCCCGATCATTTTGCCGACCTCTCGCTGGCGGTGATCAAGCTGATGGGCCCGGGGCAATATGTGCTGGAGCGCCCCGGCGACCCCGAGCAAGGCCACTTCGGTCTGGCCGTGCAGGACTACACGCACTCGACCGCGCCCAACCGCCGCTTCGCCGACGTGGTAACGCAGCGCCTGATCAAGGCAATGCTCGATAACGAAACGCCCGATAAGGAAACGTTCGATGCCAAGCCGGGCCCGTATTCGGGACCTTACTCAGATGAGGAGTTGGCCGCCATCGCCACCAATTGCACTCAAAAAGAAGACGCCGCCCGCAAAGTTGAGCGCGAGATGACCAAGCGCCTGTCGGCAGTCGCGATGAGCCATCGCGTGGGAGAGATGTTTGATGCGATGGTCACGGGCGTGACTCCGAAGGGGACATTTGTGCGCGTGCTGCAGCCGCACGTGGAAGGCTTGCTGGCGCAGGGCGCTCAGGGACTGCACGTGGGCGACAAGGTGAGCGTGAAGCTCACGCGGACCGATGTGCAGCGCGGGTATATTGATTTTGCGAAGGGATAGGTCACGGTGGGCTGCGATCTGCGCGCCGCCGCAGCTTGTCTTGTCTTCTAGCGCTCCGTGGCGGACTACCGCTGCGAATGGCCATTTTTCTTTTCGACTTGGCCCCGCCCATCTACGCCGCACTAGTGAGACAATCTCCTCGCGAGGTTACTCTATGGCGAAGTCGTCAAGATGGTTGAAACTGGATCAATATGCCCAAGTTCGATTTCGGGTAGGCACTAAGAAAAACGTCGAAATCAGAATCATTCTTCCGGCTAAGCGAATTAAGAAACAGCTGGAGGAACTGCAGAAAGCGGCTTAACGTGCCAGCGCTCGGTTCTCGGCAGAAGCAGAAATCCTGGACGAACAAACGAGCGCGGCGTAGCATCTCGTCATGAACGAGGGACGCAAGCGCGTGCCGACGGTTCTGTCGGGAATGCTAGCGGCGGTCCTGCTGGCCTCGCCACTGCATCCTCAGGGACGCACGGCCACGTTTGGCCCACTAACACTCGGGAAACCTTTGCCCGCGCTACCGGCTTGTGGTCCGCGAAACAGCGAGGGTGCACTACAGGTACGCGAACCATGTCTGGAAGATGAAGACCTTCCAGAAGACAAGCGAGAGTGGACGGTGACGGTGGGCAACCTGCCGTTCGACGGCGGGTACCTGCTAGTACAGACAAGCGCTTGCGCCCAAAACCGCATGGCTTGCCCCATTGTCCAAATCGAGACTCCGGTTTATGAGTATATGTGCGCGAAAGTGCTGGCCCACCTGACCGCAAAGTTTGGCGCACCCGTGCACCACCCTGTAACCGTTCAGAACGGGTTCGGAGCACATTGGACCCAACAGCATTACTACTGGAAGTTCACATCCGGCGACTTGGTGTACTACGCGGTTCACGACGACATCGACGGCGGTCCTTGCCACTTGGAAGCTACCACCCGCGCATTTAGAGCGGCGAACGACAAAAAGCCGGAGGTGAAATTCTAACGGTGCGACCGGCCTCCGTTCGCGCGCTTCCACGTGGGAGGCATCGGCTGAGGGCCGAGCGGAGCGACCCGCCTCCGTGTGCCTGCTCTTCAAGTGCTCCTTCTCCTCCCGCCCTTTTTCCCCGCGATCTATTCTTTCATCACATTTTCCCCGTAACCGCCATCACAGACCTGCACCAAAATCAGTGCGATGATCACTCGACATTGCATCATGGAGAACTGCGCCCGCCTCCAGAGGCGAGGCGTCTCAAACCATAAGTCCCGGCTCTTTGAAAACCGAACCAAACGTCAGCGGTTCAGAGCGGTTGTTCACCTCTGCAATCTGACCTCTACCCTCTGACCTATGTCCTCCCCTAAGTCCATTGTTTCTGATCATTTACGCATAACTCATTTCTTATCATCATCTTAACTGTTTTTGGGTAGGGGGGGGTACCCCCCACATTTTTCCAATTAAACCAATCATCCGCTTTTAATTCATACTCTTAGGAGCAACCATAATGGCTTCATCTAACGACAAATATTCCGACGAAATCTGTGCCGAGCGCAAGTGGAATGGCGATCCCTGCCGATCTCGCGTTGTTTACGGCGAAAGGGTTTGCCACTATCACAAGGTCATGGGCAAGGAGAAGGTCAACATCGATAACAGCCCTTCCGGCCATACCTACCTGCCCGTCTTCGAAGATGCCGTCTCCATCCAGAACGCAATCTCCGACGTTTGCGAGATGATGCTCCACCGCCGCATCGAGGCGAAAGAGGCTTCCATCCTTCTCTACGCCATGCAGGTTGCCTCCACCAATATGGCTCAGCTCAATAGCAAGAAAGGTCGGCGCAAACAAAAAAGCCCGGCATCGTCGGCCCCACCAGCGCAAGCTCCGCCCGCAAACAACAGTCCCACGATCTCGTCTGAACCCTCGCGCTTGCCGCCCGGAACAATTCAGGCATGCGAGCCAAGGCGTCAGGCATTTGAATGATGTGCCTCTCCACGCCTCAAAAGGCCGAGTGGCCCAGGCCTGCCCCGAGCGTAATCGAAGGGGCCTGCCCTGAGAGAGTGGTGACGAAATCACCGAGGCTGCCCCATCCTTCGCGGCTTTTTCGCGAAGGGTGGGATTACTGGAAGGATGGGATTACTGTTTGAATGGCGCTGTCTTCACCCGTTCTTTTCTTCCAGTTCGGCCCAGCGCTTGTAGAGCGCATCGAGTTCATGTTGGACCGCTTCGAGCGCGGATTGGGCGCTTAGCAGGCGCGCGGCATCATGAGCGTTGGCTGGATCTTCGAGTTCCGCGCGATGGGATTGCACAAGTTGTTCGGCATCGGCGATGCGCTGTTCGATTCCGGCATATTCGCGGCCTTCCATGTAGGAGAGCTTTTTCTTTGCTGGAGAATTCGCTTGCTGGCTTTGAATCTCTCCGCGCGATGCAGACGACGATCCGACGTTACCGACGAAGATTGGCGAACCTGCTTTTGCCATGCCTCCCATTGCGGATAGTCGGCGAAGCGTTCGGCGCCGCCTTGGCCATTGAGGCCCAGCACGACGGTTGCGATGCGGTCGAGCATGTAGCGATCATGCGTCACCAGCACGAGCGAGCCGGGAAAATCGATTAGATTCTCTTCGAGAATTTCGAGCGTCGGAATATCGAGGTCGTTGGTCGGCTCGTCGAGCAGCAGAATATCAGCGGGCTGAAGCATAAGCTGCGCGACGAGCACGCGGGCGCGTTCGCCTCCGGAAAGGCGTCCAACAGGCTGTCCGAGCTGCTCGCCGGTGAAGAGGAATCGCGCCGCCCATCCAGCGACGTGAATCACGCGGTCGCGAAAGATGACGGAATCGCCGTCGGGAGCAAGGGCGCGGCGCAGGGTAACGTCGGGATCGAGCGTGCGGCGCTGATCGAAGTAGACAATGCGCAGGCGGTCGGCGCGGCGAATCTCGCCGCTGGTCGCAGCAAGGTCGCCTTGCAGCAAGCGAAGCAGAGTGGTCTTGCCGCTGCCATTTGGGCCTACGAGGCCGACGCGCATTCCGGCAGTGACGATGAAGTTGAGATTTTCAAACAGAGTGAGGCCGCCAAGCGTGCAGGAAACATTTTCCAGTTCGATCAGGCGTTTTGTTTTGCGATCCGTGGCGGAGAAATCGATTTGCGCGATTGCAGTTTGAGTTCGGGAGTTCAGGTCCGCTAGCTCTCCCATGAGTTCGCCCGCTTTGTCGATGCGCGCTTTCGACTTTCTGGTGCGGGCTTTGGCGCCGCGGCGAAGCCACTCGATTTCGCGGTGCACCAGATTTTCCAACGCCTCCTGACGCAGCGATTGCGAGTGCAGAAATTGTTCCTTCTTTTCCAGAAATTCGCTGTAGCTTCCGTGAACGCGCAGCGAACCGTTGGGATAAGTGCGATTGAGTTCCACCGTATCCGTGGTTACGTTTTCAAGAAAGTAGCGGTCGTGGCTGACGATCACGCTGGCGAACGAAGCTGCCTCGAGCAGTTCTTCCAGCCACTCGATGCCGAGAAGGTCGAGATGGTTGGTAGGCTCGTCGAGCAGGAGGATGTCAGGATGCTGAACCAGCGCTTCGACGATGGCGAGCCGCTTCAGCCAGCCGCCGGAAAGTTCGGCGGTCGGAGCGTCGAGGTCCTCAAAGCCCGCGCGACCGAGGTTCTCGGCAAAACGCGCGCCGCGCTCCGTTCCAGAAACACCGCAACGGTCGAGAGCGCTTTCGATAATCGAGCGGACTGTGGTGTCCGCGGGAAAGCGTGAATCCTGCTCGACGTAACAGAGGCGAGTGCGCTTGCGGGCTGCTACGTTTCCGCTGTCGGCCTCCATCAGGCCAGCGAGGATCCGCAGAAGCGTGGACTTGCCGGACCCGTTCGGACCAATCAGGCCGATGCGATCGCCTTCCGAGATGGTGAAGGAAACATTCTGAAAAAGCGGCTTCGCTCCGAAGGCTTTCGAGATTTCCTGCGCGTTGATAATAGGCGGCAATTGAGTTGCGGTCTCCGGTGGCGTTTTTGAGATTAGCAGGTGCGACGGGCGGCGCGCTGAGCCGAGGCGCTTATGGCTTCGCCAGAAGAACTACTAGTTCACATCGACTGCTTCGTGTCGTCTCTTTTCAAATCCCGCTCGGCTTGCTCCAAATCCTCACGCCTGCCCACATCTCGCCAGTAGTATTCGTCGGCACGGAAGGCGCGGATTGTTTCTCTTTGGCTGGCGAGCTGCATGTACGAATCAACGATGGAGAAAGGACAGTCTCCAGCGAGCATGGTCAAGAGGCGCGGCGAGACAATGTGGATTCCGGCAAAGGCCAGGGACTTCGCGCGACGCAATGGGCGGACGATTTCGGCAGTGTCGTCGCGACCGATGCGGCGACCGCACAGCAGGCCGTTTTCGTCGAAGATCAGATAGCGGGAAGTCTCGCGATCCTGAACGGCAAGCGTTGCGAGCGCTTGATTCGCCTGGTGCACTTGTTCCATGCGCGCGAGGTCGATGGTGCTGATTACGTCTACATTGTGGATGAGGATAGGTTCTTCGGCAGGGCCTGACCCGCTGAGCAACAATGGCGCGGCTTTCTTCAGGCCGCCACCGGTATCGAGCAGGACATCTTCGCGCGAAATCTGAATGTGCATGCCGAAGTGGTTGCGGGCAGCTAAGTAATCGGCGAGCTTATCGGCGAAATGATGCGCGTTGACTACCACCTCGCTAATTCCGAAGGTGCGCAGACGGGCTAGCGTGATTTCTAAAAGCGTGCGGCCGTCTAGCTCTACTAGCGCCTTGGGACGATCGTCGGTGAGGGGGCGCAGGCGCGTGCCCAGGCCGGCGGCGAAGACCATCGCTTTCATTGGGTCGGCTTCTCCAGTTCACGATGGTGGAGGATCACTTCTACTCCGTTCGAGTTCCGCAGGTGTTTGGCAAGCTGCTCGGCCAGATAGACGGAACGGTGCTGGCCTCCGGTGCAACCAAAGGAGACCATGAGATGTTTGAAGCCGCGGCTTTGATAGCTGGCAACGCTGGAATCGACGAGCGCGATGACGCTGGCGAGAAACTGGCGAACACTTTCCTGCTGCTCGAGATATTCGATTACGGGAGCGTCTTTGCCGGTTAGCGGCTTGAAACGGTGTTCGCGGCCGGGATTGGGGAGGCTGCGGCCATCGAAGATGAAGCCGCCGCCGTTGCCGGTGTCGTCGGAGGGCAGGCCTCGGTGGAAGGAGAAGCTGTTGACGCGGACTGTGAGCTGGCCCGCAGCGGAGGCGACGCCTTGCAGTTTTTCGGAGGCGACCATGTTGCGGAATGCTTCGGTCAGCGTGGGAAGCGCGATGGGTAATTCGACGTTGTGGAGTAGCCAGCGAATATTGCGAAGCGCGTAGGGGACACTTTGCAGAAAGTGCGTCTTGCGCTCGTAGAAGCCGCGGAATCCGTAGGCTCCCAGGGCCTGGAGGATCCGCACGTAGACGTACGCGTAGTAATAGCGCATGAACTCGGCGCGATCGAGCGTAATGAAATTCGCCAAGTTGCCGAGATAGCGATCGAGTAGTTGCTGGCGGACTTGGGGCGGGAGATCGGCTTTGGCGTCATAGAGAAGCGAGGCGATGTCGTATTGCAGAGCGCCTTTGCGGCCTCCCTGATAGTCGAGAAAGTAGGGATTACCTCCCGGCAGCATGATGTTGCGGGACTGGAAGTCGCGATAGAGGAAGTAATCGCGGGCCGCGCTGAGCAGAAATTTTGTAAGGCGGGAGAAATCGTCCTCGAGGGCCTGCTCGTTGAAGGGGATGCCGGCCAGGCGGAGAAAGTAGTACTTGAAGTAATTGAGGTCCCAGGCAATGGATTGGCGGTCGAAACTGGCTCTGGGATAGCAGACTTTATAGTTAAGATCGCGTCCGGCTTCGGCCTGGAAACGCGGCAGGATGGAGACTGCTTTCTGGTAGGCTTCGAGGGCAGGTGCAGTAATGTCGGCACCGGAGCGGTTTTTGGAGAGAAATTCAAACAGGGTTGTGTCGCCGAGGTCCTGCTCCAGATATGCGCCGCGGCTTAGGTCTTCGCCGTAGATTTCGGGGACCGGGAGACCGTGGCGATGGAAATGACGGGAAAATTCCAGGAAGGCGACATTCTCTTCGCGTACGTCGTAGAGGATGCCGATGGCTCTCGATTGGCCGGCCGAAAGGCGGATGATTTTGCGACCGGAGCCGCTGAGCTGACCTTGCAGGGGCTGGACACGCTCTGCTGGCACCTGAAAGTGCTTCTCAAAGAGTTGTTGAAGAGCGTCCATGAATGTGCAGGCGAGTCCGATTCGGCACATCCCCCGATCGATTCTCTCGCTGATAAAGATACATCATGATCGTGCCTGGTTAGGCTGTTCGCGATCTTGGGGTCTCCGACTCGGGGGTAGAAATAGCTTTCCCGGGTCGCCGATCAGGAGAGATTAAACGATTTCAGTTTCTGGGAGCGGCGTCAGGCTACTTTTGCCGGTTTTCTGCCTTTCACGCTTTGGAGAACGGTTGCAGGAATACGCATCTTCCGAACGGTTGGATTTTTCCTACTCTTGACCTGAACCGCGACACCATCGGCTTCAGGAAATGGGTCGGAAACGACTTCCAGATCTTCTCCGTAAAGGCGCACCCGTTTGGAAACCGCATAACCTAAATTTTTGACGCGGGCACAGATATCGACAACTGAAGTAGATTCAACAATGCTCATGATCACACGATTATACGGCAGCGGTTGGGACAAAGATACCGAGTGAATCCACGCCGTCCAGCCCCCATTGGGGCGGCTGATTTCCGGGGATTTGCGGTACAGCGTTTCTGGAATTACGGGACGTTGACGAAGGCGGCGGGTAAGAGTGCGGGCGCATCTGCTTCGGTCGCCGGAGAATCTTCTTTGGCCGCCATGGCGAATTCTCGCTGGGCTTGCTGTAGGAGATTCAAGTCGCGGGTGACCTCGCTCCGCGAGAGGCCGCGGGGCGCGGCATGACGCAACTCTGACTGAAGGCGGGCCTCCAGGATTTCTCGCACAAGCTGTGGAGGAGCGCTGCCATTCAGCACATTCTCGGCAGCAGCACCGACGCGGACTGGCCGGCCTGAGAGTCGCATTTCAAGAATCGGGGCGCCCTCGCCGTCGAGGTCCGTTCTTGCTTTTGACTGCAGCTTCGCCCACTCTTTGTCCGCACTCTCGCCCGGCGTCGCGGAACCCGATTCTGCGAGCAGACTCTGCAGTTGGCGGAGATAGGCCTTGCGGTCTGCGCGGGACAGTGGGGGCTCGAGGTCGCCATCCGGATCGAAGACCTTTGCGTCGCGGTCCGGTTGAAAGCGGCCTGCGCCCGTTCCTACATAAACGGCGACAACGCTGCCCGCAAAGATGGGGCTTAGAATCGCGCTCGGCACAATGTACTTCGTCGATTTGAGGAATGACTCGACAACGCCGCGAGGGGCGGAGCTGCGCGGCATACTGCCGGGAACTTGTGCGATCACCATGCGGGAAAGCTGGGTTTCGGGATGGTGAGCGTTAAATTTCGTGAGCATTTTCGCGAGCTGCTTCGGAGTCGTAATGCCCACGTCGGCAATGAGACTGCGATGAAGCGACTTCGGATAGTAAAAGTCGATGATCTGCCTGGCGAAGTCGGCGCAGTTGTTGGAAGCGAGATGAAAATGCGAGCGGTTGGGCGATGAGTTCAGCTTGCGGATCAGGGCATCATCCTGCTCGGGCGTGGTTTTGATTTCGAAGCCGTAAATGGTGCGGTCGTAGGAAGATCCGACCAGTTGGTACCAGATGCCGCCGGGAGCTTCGCCGTTGGCTGCGTCGGGAGCGACTTCTTCGAGATACTTCCGACGGTACTGGTCACGGAGAAAAGCGACCATTTTTGCATCGGCGAAAAGAGGGATGTCCTCCGGGCGCTCGACCGCGTAGAGATACGGGATCAGAGGAATGGCAAGCCAATCGTAGCCGTCAATGCCGTCGTAGCGGCTGAGGACGATGCCGGTTTCTCCGGGGGCACAGCGGCGCAGGACTATGGGCGAATCGGCGCAAACGGCGGGCAGGTAGACGGCGGCATGGCCCGTAGCGGTGAAGTACCCCATCTTGCCGTAGGGTTCCTCAAGAAGCAGCGTGGCTGAGGCGCCCGCCGCAGAAACGCAGGCCATGATCATGATGCAAACAAAGCCGAGTGTGCACACTACGGACCTATTTGGCCAAGAAAGCATAGCTATCCCTGAGTCTTTATTATGAACACAGGTGCGGGGAATTAGTTGCTGCCAGATGAAAAAAACAAAACGGAAGTTCAATGGAATCAGGGGAGTAAAGTAACCAGAACTGTTTTCGTAAATGCGCTTTTTCGCTCGGAACGCTCGTACCTCGGCGGCTAGAGTCGCGTTCAAAACAATGCGGTTACGGCAGCGCCGAAGTGTAGTGTGTGAGAACCGGGTCGTCCCTCCGGGGCAGCCTCTGCTGGAACCCTTAGGATAACGATGCCCGTTTTGACGATTGCTTGATGAACCATTCCTGGCTGTTCATTTCGCGGCGGCTGGTATAGCGGGGATCGCGGGAATAGGTGCCGTCGGCATTCATGTGGCGGGCTTTCACGACCTCGGAAAGATAGGTGGCTAGCACTTCGTCGCGCAAGTAGCGCACCAGTTTTGGATCTTCTACCGGAAAAGCCAGTTCGACCCGCCGATTGAGGTTGCGGGGCATCATGTCGGCACTGCCGAGATAAACCTCCTCCTTGCCGCCATTGTGGAAATAGAAAATGCGACTGTGTTCGAGGAACCGGCCCACGATGCTGGTCACACGAATGTTCTCGCTGATCTTCGGAACGCCCGGACGCAGGCAGCAGATGCCGCGAACCAGAAGATCGACCTGGACTCCCGCCTGCGATGCCTCATAGAGCAACTGGATCACGCGCCGGTCGACCAGGGCATTCATTTTGAAGATGAGATGGCCTTGTCCAGTGTTTTTCTGGTGCGCGATTTCGCGGCGAATCAACTGCTCCAGTTGGTCGCGAAGATTGACGGGCGCGACGAACAGCTTTCGGTATTCGTTCTTGGCGGAGTAGCCGGTGAGGTAGTTGAAGAGGTCGGTGCAGTCCTCGCCAATGGCTTTGTCGCAAGTGAGCAGTCCGATATCGGTGTAGAGCTGCGCGGTGACAGTGTTGTAGTTGCCGGTGGAGAGATGCACGTAGCGGCGAATGCGATCCTTTTCCTGGCGGACCACGAGCGCGGCTTTGCAATGCACCTTGAGGTTCATCAGGCCGTAGACAACGTGGACACCCTCACGCTCCAGCCGTCGGGCCCATTCGATATTGCTCTCTTCGTCGAAACGCGCCTTGAGCTCGACCAGAACTGCGACCTGCTTTCCATTGTCGATGGCATCGAGCAAGGCCTCGACCACGGGAGCGTTGCGGCCGACGCGATAGAGAGTGATCTTGATGGCGAGCACGGCAGGATCGCGCGCCGCCTGTTGCAGAAACGCGACAACGGGCTGGAACGAATCGAAGGGGTGGTGCAGGAGAACATCCTGACGACGAATAGCGGTGAAAATGTCCTCGCCCTCGTCTTGCGGTTGCAGCGCCGGGGCCAGGCTCGGAACAAATGCCTTATCTTTGAGGTCGGGGCGGTCGATGGAGAGCAGATGTTTGAGGCGAACGAGCGCCAGCGGGCCCTTCATTTTGTAGACATCGCTGCGCTCAAGCTCGAGGTTCTTGAGCAGGATGTCGAGCACTTCTGCGGGCATGGCTTCGTTGACTTCGAGGCAAATGACATCGGCAAAGCGGCGCTTCGAGACCCCTTCTTCGACTGATTCGAGCAGATCGCCGGCTTCGAGCTGCTGAATGGCGGTATCGGCGTCGCGCGTGACGTGAAAGGGATGGGCCTCGAGGATCTCCATGCCCGGAAACAGCGACTGCAGATTGCTGATAATAAGCTGCTCGAGCCAGACATAGTATTGCGGCTTGGGCGGCTTCAATACTTTCGCCTTCGATTTAGGCTTGGGTTCTTTAAGAGCGCTCTGCAAGGGAACGAGTTGGGGCAAACTGTCGGGAACTTTGACGCGCGCGAAGTGCTCAACGCCCTGCGGGTCGCGAATCAGGACGGCCAGATTGAGGCTGAGATTGGAAATGTGCGGGAAGGGGCGACCGGGATCGAAGGCCAGCGGCGTGAGAGTGGGAAAAACGGTTTCGGAGAAATAGCGGTCGGCAACAGCCGCTTGCGGCGGCGCGAGTTGCGAGTAGTCGACGACGTGGATGCCCTCTTTTTTCAGGCCGGGCAAAAGCTGTGAGCGCAGGCAATCCTGCCCGTTCTTGTAAAGTTCGGCGACACGCTCACGGATGGCGATGAGTTCGTCGGCGGGCGGCATACCGTCGGGTCCGGATTCGAGCGCGCCGCTTTCAAGCTGACTTTTCAGCCCGGCAACTCGCACCATGAAAAACTCATCGAGGTTGGAGCCGACGATGGACAGAAACTTCGCGCGCTCCAGAAGAGGGTTTTGCTCGTCCTGGGCTTCTTCCAGAACGCGCGTCTGGAAGGAAAGCAGGCTCAGCTCGCGATTTATATAAAGAGAGGGATCATCGAGCGGGAGCGCGGCAGGGTCAGTGTGGTTCGAGCCCGGTTCGCTCCGGCGCTTGCGGCGCGGGGCGACGGTTACGCCATTCTTTTTGGCGATAGTTTCGCTGACGGCCATGGCTACGAGTGTACTAGGACTTTGGAAATCGAGTCAGAAACTGCCGAAGCAACTCCAACGATATAGCAACCGCCGGTGCGAATGTGGTCTTGTATGAACAGGCACCACGTGACGAGCGTCACAGTTTCCATCGGTGGCATTGTGATAATTACCTAGCTATCGGACTCAAGTCGTCAACAGCTCACCTCAGCCCGCGATGATATGAGATCGGGTGCTGCGCCTTCACTTCAGTTCCAGAAGAGGAGGATGTGGATGAAACTCGCCGGGCCGTCCTACCCTTTGCAGCTTCTCACTATTTCCAACGCAATTGTCATGCAGTCTCTCAAGGACCGCAGGTGGCATAGCTTGTTAGCGCGATGGTACATCGGAATTTAGAAGTACTCGAGGAGCAAGTGGCTGTGGCCGAACGCCGTCATCTTGTTGTTCAAGCGAGTGAACTCGGGCGGCTGGTCAATGCGCTCACCCGTCGCGGCTACGAGGTCCACGGGCCAAAGGTGCGCGATGGGGCCATTGTCTACGACCAGATCGAATCGCCTAACGACTTGCCGGTGGGCTGGACGGACGAGCAGGAACCAGGCCGCTACCGGCTGAAACGGCGCTCGGATGAAGCCTTCTTTGGCTACGTCGTCGGGCCACAAAGCCTGAAGAAGTATCTTCATCCCGCGGAAGTTCGACTGCTCTCCGCCGAACGCCAGGATGGCACGTTTCGTATTCTGAACAACGAGACCGCTCCGAAACATCCTTACGCATTTCTGGGAGTTCGAGCCTGCGAACTGGCGGCCGTTGGGGTGCAGGACCGCGTGTTGCTGGAAGACAAATACGTCGATCCGGTCTACAAAGAACGGCGGCCGGGCGTGTTCGTGGTGGCGGTGCAATGCACCCAATCGGCAAAGACCTGTTTTTGCGCTTCGATGGGAACCGGCCCCCGGGGGCAAAGCGGGTTCGACCTGGCGCTGACCGAACTGGTTGGCAACGGCAGCCATCGGTTCGTGGTTGAGACGGGCAGCGAGCGCGGCGCGGAAGTGCTAGCCGAAATCCAGGCCTCTCCGGCCACCGATGCCGATTTGCACGCAGCGGACGCCGGCATCGAAGGCGCCGCACGGCAGCAAGTGCGAAGCATCGACACGACCGACATCAAGGAACTGCTCTATCAGAATTTCGAGCATCTACGTTGGGACGATGTTGCAAAGCGATGCCTGACGTGCGCGAATTGCACGATGGTCTGTCCTACGTGCTTCTGCACGACCGTCGAAGACGTCAGCGACGTCACCGGCGAGCACGCCGAGCGTTGGCGGCGCTGGGATTCGTGTTTCACGCTGGGGTTTTCCTACATCCACGGAGGCAATATTCGCAATTCGAGCAAGGCCCGCTACCGGCAGTGGATGACCCATAAGCTGGCGTCGTGGATTGACCAATTCGGCCGCTCCGGATGCGTCGGCTGCGGACGGTGCATAACGTGGTGTCCCGCGGGCATCGACATTACGGAAGAAGTTCAGGCGATTCGGGAGGGCCAGAATCATGGAAAACCTTGAACGCATTATTGCGGAGTGTCCTTTTTTTGCCGGCCTCGATCGCGCCTACCTGAACTTAATCGTTGGGTGCGCGACGAATGTGCGTTTCGAGGCAGGCAGTTATGTGTTTAAAGAGGGCACGCCCGCGGACATGTTCTATCTGATACGCGAAGGCAAAGTCGCAGTGGAAATCTTTGCGCCAAATCGCAAGCCAATCATCGTGGCAACGATTGGCGAAGGCGAGATTGTCGGCTGGTCGTGGCTTTTGCCGCCCTATGTGTGGAAGTTCCACGGACATGCCGTGCAGAGCGTGCGGGCAATCGCGCTCGACGGAAAGTGCCTGCGAGCAAAGTGTGAGGAGAATCACGACTTGGGCTACGAAATCTTAAAGCGAGTGGTGCAGATCGTGGAACACAGGCTGGATGAGGCCCGGTTTCAGCAAGTGGACGTATACGCAGTGCAGCGATGAACTCAGCAGCCACAGCTCTCGAACCGATGATGCCACAGACGCACTCCGTGCGCGAGGTGATCAAGGAAACTCCTGATACGTTCACGCTCACGCTCCGGCCGGAAAACGGGGCCCCGGAGAGTAGTTTTCAACCAGGACAATTCAGCATGTTGTGGGTGTATGGGGTAGGCGAACTGCCCATCTCGATCAGCGGCGATCCCGGGAAACAGGACCGGCTGGTTTACACCGTGCGTTCCGTCGGTAAGGCCACGAACGCGTTCGTCAGCCAGAAACCCGGCGCCGGCATTGGTGTGCGTGGTCCTTTCGGAACTGGTTGGCCGGTAGATATGGCGCGCGGCCGCGATCTGGTGATTGTGGCTGGCGGCATCGGACTTGCTCCCTTGCGGCCGGTCATCTATCACGTGCTGTCGAATCGCGCAGACTACGATCGGCTGGTGCTGCTCTACGGCGCACGCAGCCCGCGCGATCTTCTCTATCGCAAGGAGCTGGCTTCGTGGGCGCGGCAACGCGACACTCAGGTTCTGACCACGGTGGACTACGGCGGCTTGAGTTGGCGCAACCACGTTGGCGTGGTGACGACCTTGCTCAAGTACGCGCGGCTCCGCCCGGCGCAGTCCGTCGCCATGCTTTGCGGACCCGAAATCATGATGCGATTTGTGGCCCGCGACCTGGAAGCTCACGGCTTCGGACGCCGTCAGATTTACCTCTCCATGGAACGAAACATGAAGTGTGCGGTCGGATTCTGCGGTCACTGCCAGTACGGCCCGCATTTCATTTGCAAGGACGGGCCGGTATTCACCTATGAGCAGATCGGCCCGATGCTGGACAAGTATGAGCTCTAAGATGAAGAAAACCAGACCGCGAATTGCCGTGTTCAAGTTTGCATCCTGCGACGGCTGCCAGCTCAGCTTGCTCGATGCCGAAGATGAACTGCTGGCCGTGGTCGGCGCGGTAGAGATCGCGTACTTCCCGGAAGCCACGCGCACCATGCTTAAAGGGCCCTACGACATCGGCCTGGTCGAGGGCTCGGTCATAACGCATGGGGATGCCGAGCGGATTCAGCTTGTACGCCGCCAGTGCAAAACGCTGATCACCATCGGGGCCTGCGCCACCGCGGGAGGCATTCAGGCTCTGCGCAACTGGAAGGACGTTGATGAATTCGTTCGGGTGGTGTACGCCTCGCCGCAGTACATCAGCACGCTGAAGCTATCGACGCCTATCGCCGAACATGTTCCGGTGGATTTCGAGCTTCGCGGCTGCCCTATCAACAAATATCAACTGGTCGAGCTGATTTCCGCCACCCTGGCGGGGCGAAAGCCGAACATTCCTACTTACAGCGTCTGCATCGAGTGCAAGCGCAAGGTGAACGTGTGCATTGCAGTGGCGCGTGGGATCGCCTGCCTGGGGCCGGTTACGCAGGCCGGCTGCGGTGCGCTTTGCCCGAGCTACGACCGCGGCTGCTACGGTTGCTACGGTCCGATGGAAACACCCAACACCGCTTCCTTGACGGAGCAATTCCGCATTCTCGGACAGTCGAATGACCAGATCCAGCGCGCCTTTCGCGGATTCAACGCCTGGGCCTGGCAATTCCGCGAGGCTAGTGAGGAGTGTCAACGGAAATGACCGGCACATCCAGAACAATCAAGGTGGACACGCTGGCTCGCGTGGAAGGCGAGGGCTCGCTATACATCAAGCTTGTGGGGGAGCGGGTCACCGACGTGAAGCTCAAGATCTTCGAGCCTCCGCGCATGTTCGAGGCTTTTCTGCGCGACCGCCACTTTTCCGAGGCGGCCGACATTACGGCGCGCATTTGCGGGATCTGCCCGATCGCTTACCAGATGAGCGCTGTGCATGCGATCGAACGCGCGCTTGGCCTCCGGATTGATCCGGCGGTTCGCCTGTTGCGACGTTTGTTTTATTGCGGAGAATGGATCGAGAGCCACACGCTGCACGTTTACATGCTGCATGCGCCCGACTTTCTTGGCTACGCCGATGTCATCGAGATGGCTCGCGATCACCGCGAGGTGGTCGAGGCGGCTCTGCGGCTGAAGAAGATCGGCAATCGTCTTGTGCAAGTGCTCGGCGGGCGCGAGATTCATCCGATCTCGGCGGCGGTTGGCGGCTTTCATCGGGTGCCCACCAAACAGCAGCTGCGCGAATTAGTGCCGGATCTGGAATGGGCGTTGGCAGCGTCCTGCGAAGCCGTGCAATGGACCTCATCGCTGGACTTCCCTATCTTCGAGCAGGATTACGAATTCGTGGCGCTTCGCCATCCTGACGAGTATCCCTTTAACGAGGGCCGGCTGGTCTCAAACCACGGCCTCAATATCGACGCCGCGGAATACGAAGATCACTTCCAGGAATTGCACGTCAAGCATTCGAATGCCCTGCATTCGGTTATGCGTGGGCGCGGTTCGTACCTGGTGGGGCCTTTGGCGCGCTTTCAACCTTAACTACGACAAATTACCGGCAGTAGCGCAGGAGGCCGCCACCAAGGCCGGACTCCAGCCGCCCGTCAAGAATCCGTTCCGCAGCATCATCGTGCGCGCGGTGGAACTGGTCTTTGCCTGCGCTGAGGCTTTGCGTGTGATTCGCGAATACGAGCCGCCGGCCGCGGCGCGATTGGAGGCTCCGAATCGCGCGGGCTCTGGGCAGGCAATCACCGAAGCTCCGCGGGGCATTCTTTACCATCGTTATGCGTTGGATGAAAATGGCTTGATCCTGTCGGCCAAGATCATCCCGCCGACGTCCCAGAATCAGCGGCGGATCGAAGACGACCTTCGCGAGTACGCCTCCCACCTGGTCGCGTGGCCGCTGGACGAAGCCACCTGGAAGTGCGAGCAGGCAATTCGCAATTACGATCCGTGCATTTCCTGCGCCACCCACTTCCTGAAACTGCAGATCGATCGCGACGCGTGAGAGATGCTGGCCTGATCTCGTTCAATAGCGTGAAGATCGTCGACATGAAGGTCATCGAAACGAAGATCATCGGCTGTGGAAATCGGCATCGCGGAGACGATCAGGCCGGCATTGTGGTCGTGGAGCGGCTTCGGGCATTGGGGTTCGAAGCCGAAGTCCACAATGGGGATGCACTCGCGCTCATCGAGACCTGGCGATCGAATGAAGATGTGTTCCTCGTGGATGCAGTCCTGACCGGCGCCCCAGCAGGCACCGTGCACGTGTGGGACTCGAGTCTTCCGAGTTGTGCCCTTCCCAAGGCCGCTGGGGACGCAGCCGTTTCAAGCCACGGGTTCGACATTGCAAAGGCAATCGAGCTTGGCCGCGCGTTGGGGAAGTTTCCAAATCGGCTTCGGGTCTATGGAATTGAGGGCCAACAGTTCGAGCGCGGAGTGGAGGCCTCAGCCGCCGTTCTGGAGGCCATCGATTTGGTGGTAACTCGGTTGAGCACCGAGATTCCCTTGCCCAGGTGAAACTCCAAAACAAGTGCCACCTTGCGACTGGCGACTGGCGACTTTGCCACTCCTCGCATTTGCGCGGACAAGAGTGTCCGCGCCACACTGAATTAAAGGTCCCTTAGTCAGCGCGCGGGCTTGCCATCAGTCCGCTGGCATGGATGCAGGACTTGGAAGCGCAGACCCAAACATAGTCGTCGGCTTTTCCGCCGGAACTCCGAGCCATTTGCGCACAGCAGGAAGCGCATGGCGCATGGCACGTTCGCCTACATGAATCAGTTCTCCTGCACGCTTGAAATCGTCGAAGTCGAATCCGGCGACGTCCGGCTCAATTACCAGGTCGGCCGCTTTTCGCCACCGTTCGCTCATGCGGTCCTGCGCGATGGCAAACGATTGTCCAATCACATCGAAGAGATGCCGCGGCGCGCTCTTCGAGGACCATGCCCCCTTCAGATGAACGGCGAGCACGCGCTGCGCGCCCATTTCGCGCACCGGGATCGCAGGCACAGGGTGCGAGAGCATGCCATCGACAAACCAGCGCCCGTCAACCTTGATGGGCAGGAACATTCCCGGATAGGCGCAACTGGCACGCACAGGATCGATGAGGGAACCGGAGCGGAATACGGTGCCCTCTCCAGTGTTGAACTCGGTGGCGACCACCCCAAGGGGGATGCGCATTTCTTCAAACGTCTTCGCTTTCAAGGTGCGGGTCAAGAACGCGACCATGCGATCGTTGGTGGCAAAGCCGAAACGAGAGAGAGTCCAGCGGGCGAAGGTGGTCATGCGGACTTTGTGGGCCATCTCCTCCAACTCGGCCAGCGAGAGTCCGCTGCAATATGCGGCACCAATTAACGCGCCTACGCTGGTCCCAGCGATGTAACGAATCGGAATGCCCTCTTCTTCGAGGACCTTGAGAACCCCAATGTGAGCGATACCGCGAGCGAATCCACCGCCGAGCGCAACGCCAATGGCCGGGAATGGCTCGGTTGGCGAGGCACTTCCCTTCCGCGACAACTCGCGACTAAAGGCCTGGACCGACCGAATTACCTTCCCCAGATTCTTCACCGGAACCCCACGTTCCTGCTTTGCCGGGGGCCGCAAAGCGCCATACTCCCTGTCTAATAAGATGCCATAACCAGCGCGCGCGTACAGTCCACTGTCGTGCCATCTCCCCGGTCACTGCGGGGAGTTACCTCGGGGACTCCCGCTGTGTTATCTAATTTAAGCCCCTAGCCACTAATAGGTTGCCATTCTGCCCGACTCCAGTCTCGCTCGTCTTAAACACCAGCAATCGAGGCCGAAGGTGTCGATATGGGCAACAATACCCCGGAAATCGCACCGTCTGCTCTATCATTCAATCCTGACAGAAGGCAGACCGCCGAAAAGACAACGTTGATGAATCGCAGCAAGATGTGGAAGCGAATTGAGGAGCATCCCCAGGCGTGGGACATGATCGTTGTCGGCGGGGGCGCGACCGGCGTCGGAGTTGCAATCGATGCCGCCGCACGCGGGTACGACGTCTTGCTGCTGGAACAGAGCGATTTCGGCAAGGGGACTTCCAGCCGCAGCACAAAGTTGGCGCACGGCGGCGTGCGCTACCTGGAGCAAGGCGATATTGGGCTGGTGATGGAAGCGCTCAAGGAGCGCGGCCTGCTTCTGCAAAACGCGCCGCATCTGGTGCACGACCTCGCTTTCGTGGTGCCGAACTACGACTGGTGGGAAGCACCGTTCTATGGCATTGGGTTGAAGCTCTATCAACTCCTGGCCGGCAAATATGGCTTCGGCAGCTCCCGCATGCTTTCGCGCGAGAAGACGCTGGAACATCTGCCCACGCTCAAGACGGAAGGCTTGCGCGGCGGCGCCGTCTACTACGACGGACAATTCGACGATGCGCGCCTTTTAATCCACATGGTGGCGACGGCCTACGAGCAGGGCGCCGTGCTGCTGAACTATGTCGAAGTAACGGGATTGACCAAAGACGCGGACGGCTTTGTCGAAGGCGTCAAGGCGCGCGACGGCGAAACCGGCCAGGACTTTTACGCCGCGGCGAAGGTTGTAATCAATGCCACGGGAGCGTTCAGTGATCGGTTGCGGCTGATCGCTGAGCCAGCGGCTGCGGCTATGATCGCTCCCAGCCAGGGCATCCATCTGGTGTTCGACTCGACTTTCCTGGCGGGCGAGAGCGCGGTCATGGTGCCCCATACGAGCGATGGGCGCGTGCTCTTCGCGATCCCGTGGCACGGCCACACGCTGGTGGGAACGACAGACACTCCGATTCAGGCGGCGACTCTTGAACCGGTCGCAACCGAAGAGGAAATTGACTTCATCCTCTCGACCGCCGGACAATACCTTGCGAAAGCGCCTACGCGTGACGATGTGCTCAGCGTGTTCGCGGGGGTGCGGCCGCTAGTTCGCACGGCGAATACCGCCAACACTGCGGCCCTTTCGCGCGATCATGTCATTCACATCGATCGTTCCGGTCTGGTGAGCGCGATGGGAGGAAAATGGACGACTTATCGCCACATGGCGGAGGATTGCGTCGATCAAGCGGCAACGCTGGCGGAACTGCCGGAAAGGCCGTGCGCAACTCGTCATTTGCGTATTCACGGCTACCATGACGCGGCGAAGGAGTTCGGTCCGCTCTCTGTCTACGGATCGGATGCCGCTGAAATTCGCAAGCTGGTCGAGAGCGATGCCTCGTTAGCTGAACCTCTGAATCCGGCATTGCCGTATCTCAAAGCCGAAGTAGTGTGGGCGGTGCGGCAGGAGATGGCTCGCACGCTTGAAGACGTGCTGGCTCGCCGCACACGCGCCTTATTCCTGAATGCACGCGCGGCTTCGGAGATGGCGCCGGCCGTCGCAGACCTGATGGCTTCTGAGTTGGGCTGGAATGAGACTGCTAAGGCAAAACAGCTGGCTGCATTTGGAGAGATCGCTTCGAACTACATCCTTCGCCGATAGCCACGTCGGTTCCGCTCGCTCTCCGGGTTGCTTTTCCCGGCGGCGCAGAAGAGGATAGTACGCGATGATCGTCAACTTCGCCGAGCGGGCCCATAACCATAACTGGGAACTGGACCCGGTCATCCGTTCTCTTCTCGACACCGACTTCTACAAACTGCTCATGCTCCAGTTCATCTGGAAGCATTTTCCCACAACGCACGTGACGTTCTCGGTTGTCAATCGCACTGGCGCGGTCCGGCTGGCGGACATGTTCTCGCGCGAAGAGCTCGGCCACCAGATGGAGCACGTGCGGCGCTTGCGCTTCCGCCGTTCGGAACTCGTCTGGCTCGCAGGCAACACGTTCTACGGCCGCCGTGGAATTTTCGAGCCTGCCTTCCTCGAATGGCTGGAGCAGGATTTTCGCCTATCGGATTATGAGATTTCTGTTCATGACGGCCAATACGACCTCACGTTCGATGGTCTCTGGCTCGAGACGACGATGTGGGAACTCTACGCTCTTCCCATTCTCAGCGAATTGAAGACCCGTGCCAGCATGAAAAGCCTGCGCGAATTTGGACTCGACATTCTGTATGCGCGCGCCAAGACAAAACTCTGGAACAAGATCGAGCGGTTGCGGGGCGTGCCCGATCTGCTGGTGGCCGATTTCGGGACCCGCCGCCGGCACAGTTTTCTTTGGCAGGAGTACGCGGTGAGTGCTATGGCCGCCAATCTCGGCTCGGCGTTCACGGGAACCTCGAACGCGTTCCTGGCTCATAAGCACGACCTTGAGGCCATTGGAACGAATGCGCACGAAATTCCGATGGTTGTTGCCGCACTGGTACCGGACGATGAGTCCCTGAAGCTTTCCCAGTACAAAACGCTGGAGCTTTGGCAGCAGACTTACGATGGCGCACTGCGCATCATGCTGCCCGACACCTTCGGGACAACGCAGTTCCTCGAACACGCGCCGGATTGGGCCGCGGACTGGACGGGCCAGCGCATTGACAGCAAGAATCCGTACATCGCCGGGGATGAATATATTGAATGGCTCAAGCTGCGCGGCCGCAGGCCCAAGGACAAGCTGATCATCGCGTCCGATGCGCTTGACGTGGACGATATTCTCGGCCTCCATGCTTACTTTGCGGGCACGATAGTCGATGGCGTGGCGCCGAAGGATTTCGCATCCGCAGCTGATTTTCTTGACCGCAACAAATGGGCGCGCGGCCGGCGCATCCGGTTCAGCAGCGGCTGGGGTACGTTGCTGACCAATGACTTTCGCGATTGCGACCCCGCTGGCGGGAATGGCTTCGATCCCATCAGCCTGATCTGCAAAGTGTCCTCTGTCGAAGGCCGTCCTGCGGTCAAACTCTCGGACAACTACGCGAAGGCGGTCGGGACGCCGCAGGAAATCGAACGCTACCGGCGCGTCTTTGGCACCGCGGGAATGAGTAATGTTCCGGTGATTACGTAACTGGAGCGCGATCAGCCTGCGAGGGATTCTATCCCCGTGATCTCGTCTGCGGAGAGTGTGAGGCTGAGACTCGCAAGATCTTGCTTCATGTGGGCCGCGCCGGTGGTCCCAGTCAGAGGCAAAATGCCGATGGCCCGAGCAAAAGCGAACACAACCTGGGCCAGTGTGGAACCAGTGCGCACGGCGACTGCGCTCATCAGGGGATGGTGGAGCACCTCGACGTTTGCAGTCAGCAGCGAAAAGCCCTGGTAGGTTATCTTTCGCTCGCGGCAGAACCGGCGCACTTCGCGATTCCACCCGGTGCGAGCGAAACAGCGGTTCTGCGCGAAGTGAGGAAGCTCGCGGTGAGTCTCAGCCATTTGCTCAAGATGGCGTAGCGAGACATTGCTCACGCCGAGCAGACGAGCGCGCCCGCTATCGCGCTCCCGTCGCATGGCCTCCCATACTTCCGCATCGTATTCGGTCCAATCATGGTTCGATGCAGGCCCGTGGAGAACCAGCGAGTCGACATAGTCTGCGCTTAGATGATCGAGCGAACTCGCCACCGACTGCGCGACCTGCACGGAAAGACGCGCCGTTGGATCGTAGGGCAAGCGATGGTCCTGTCCGTGTTGGTAGGTAAATTTCGTCTGCAGAAACAGATCGGAGCGCTCCACAACGCCGGCATCGTACGCCGCGCGAAGACCCTCACCCACCCCCGCTTCTAAATAGTGGCGGCGCTGGTTTGCAGTGTCGATGGCTCGAAACCCGGCGCGGATCGCCAACTCGGTGAGATGCGCGGTGCGGTCTTCCTTCCAGGCAGTGCCATAGATGAACGTGGGAGTCGGCGTCTCTGGCGAAGGCGGCATGTGGTTTGGCTAAGGGTTCAGCACAATCTTGCCGAACATCTGGCTCTTCGCCAGATACTCGTGCGCCGCGCGTGTCTCCTGCAGCGGGAAAAGGTGATCAATCACAGGCTTGAGGCGTCCGGCGAACACGTGGCCGAGGACTTCGTTGAGTTCACTCATCGTACCCATGTAGGAACCGAGCAACGAGAGCTGACGGGAAAAGAGGAAGCGTAAATCGAGATCGGCTTTGGGGCCGGTCGTTGCACCGCAAGTCACGAGCGTACCTCCGGCTTTGAGGGAACGCACGCTTTCGGTCCAAGTGGCGGGGCCGACGTGTTCAATGACGATATCGACGCCTTCGCCCTTTGTGATTGTGCGGACTTCCTGGGAAATTTTCTGCTGGTAGTGGTTGATGACGAAATCGGCGCCCAGTTCGCGGGCCCGCTCCATTTTGCGCTCGTCGCCAGCTGTAGTAATGATGCGCGCGTGGAACAATTTCGCGATCTGAATGGCGGCGATACCCACGCCAGAGTTTGCACCAAGTATAAGGACAGTCTGGCCGGGCCGAATCGACGCGCGCCCCGTGAGCATGTGCCAGGCAGTAACAAAAACCAGCGGCACGCTCGCGGCTTCATTAAAGTCGAGCGAATCAGGGATCGGAATAACGTTAACGGCGGGGACGGCCATCAACTCGCAGTTGCCGCCATCCACCGCATTGCCGAGCACGGTGAACTGGCGGCATTGGTTTTGCAGCCCGGCCACGCACTTGGGGCAGTGATTACAGAAGCTCATGGGCGCGAGCAGAACACGCTGGCCAACCTTGAAATCGGTGATGTATTCGCCCACCTCGACGATTTCTCCGGCGATGTCGCTGCCAAGGATGTGGGGCAGGTTCACGCCCGGCAAGCCCTGGCGTACCCAGAGGTCGAGATGATTGAGAGCGCAGGCACGGACGCGGACCAGAACCTGATCTTTGCGCGGTTTGGGATCGGGAACATCTCCGTAAGTGAGGACTTCCGGACCACCGAACTGATGAATGCGAACGGCTTTCATGGGGCTCCTGCGACATTTGGAATCAGGGTTGAACCCTACAACCTAGCACAAAGTGGCGCCGAGATTCATGGCCACGGCAGAAGCTTGGCTCCCGCAATGTTGGAAGCTTGGATTGACCTTCGCGGTTTACTGAAAGACAATCGTGGCATGGATCTTTACGAGGAGATCGTGCAGCTGCGGAAAGATGGGCGACGCGGGGCGGTGGCGACGATCGTCAACGTGCGCGGATCGATTCCCTCGTTCAAGACGGCAAAGATGCTGGTGCGCGACGACGGCTCGATCGTGGGCACGATCGGCGGTGGGTGCGTTGAGGCCGAAGTGTGGCAGGCAGCCCGCGAGGTGATGGAATCGGAGCGCCCGCGTACCCTGACCTTCGACCTGAACAACGACCCGAAATACGACACCGGCCTGGTTTGTGGCGGCACACTTGAGGTCTTCGTCGAACCGATCCTGCCTCCAGCAGAGCTTTATATCTTTGGCGCAGGCCACGTAGGGGCAAGCCTTTACAAGGTTGCCCAAATTCTCGGGTTCGACGTGACCGTTGTCGACGACCGCGATACTTACGCCAATCGGGAGCGTTTTCCTCACGCGCATCAAGTCATCGCAGAGGATTTCGAGAAGGCCTTTGCGCAGCTTGCGCCCAGTGAGTCGTCATACATCGTGATCGTCACACGCGGGCATCGAGAAGATATGCGGGTGCTACGCTGGGCCGTGCAAACTCCTGCTGGCTATATCGGCATGATTGGATCCAAGCGGAAGACGATTAAGATTTTCGAGGAACTGCAAAAAGAAGGCGTGCCCGCGAAGTTATTCGAACGAGTGCACGCACCTATTGGACTGGATATTGGCGCGATTACGCCCGAGGAAATTGCGATTTCGATCACGGCCGAATTGATCGCAAAGCGGCGGAATGTGGAGCGTGAACTGCCGCACATGAGCTGGTTCCAGCGGCGGAGCGGCAGCTCAGAGCCAAAGACTTTAACCGCAAAGGACGCTGGGAGCGCGGAGAAAACTTAATCAAGAGCGTGGCGTAAGTTAAATTATCTTGACCGCTGACTAAAAACGGGGCCTCTCAGGCTGCAAGGCACTGCTGCCCAGTTTTCCCTGCGTGCTCTGCGCCCTCGGCGGTTTAAGATTTCTTGACCATGGCTAAAGAAGTCGAAATCAAGTTCCGGATTGCTGGTATGAAGGCGCTCGCGGCGGCGCTGAAGCGTCACGGTTTTCGGGAGATCACTCCGCGTACGCATGAGATCAACTCACTTTACGATCTGGCCGGACAGAAACTGCGCAAGCGGGGCGAACTGCTGCGGCTGCGCAAGTACGGCAGCGCGTGGGTGCTGACGCACAAGGCCAAAGGCAAGGCCGGCCTTCACAAGGTGCGCGCTGAACTGGAAACGCGTGTGGAAAATGGCGAGCAGATGGACGCGATTCTCCATGCGCTGGGGTATACTCCGACCTTTCGCTATGAAAAATACCGCGCGGAGTGGAGCGACGGAACCGGTCACGTCGTCCTGGACGAGACGCCGATCGGCAACTTTGGCGAAATCGAAGGATCGCCGCGCTGGATTGATCGGACGGCAAAAGAGCTCGGAATCGCGCCGGGGGACTACATCACGCAGACCTACGCGGATCTTTTCTTCACCTGGAAACGCCGCATGCGAAGCAAGGCGTCCGAAATGACGTTTCGCGCCGTAGGCACCAAAGTCAGGAAGGAGTAGTCGCTTCGAGCGACGAGGCAGAAATTCCCCGCAAAACAACCTCGCGAGGCTGCTTGCCGACTAAATCCGCTCCCCTTCGTCAGAGCGCATGCGCGAGGCGCTCGACGGAATGGGTATGCGGTTGCTTCGCGCCCTCTGCCAACCTCTCTTTCCAGTAGCTTTCGTAGCCCAGCGTGGCAAAGTAGATTGCCTGGTCAAAGAAGGTGTCGAGCAGCCGCAGCAGCTCAAAACCGCCCAGGATTTCCAGCGGTTTTTCGCGCATGCCTTCGAGTTCCAGAAAATCCCAGAGATTTTCTTCTGTCATCATGAGCGCCCAGCAGAGCGCGCTTAGCGTGACGCCCTGCTCGGCACGACGGCGCCCGAGCGGCACATAGATGTGTTCGATATCCTCTTCGGTTTTAGTCAGGATCCAGTCACTGAGATTGCGATACACCTCGCGCGTCCGTTCCTGGATCTCCTGCGGCGGAACTTTCTTGAGATCGGCAGAGCGGCTGGAGCGCTGTATTTTGTGGACAAGACTTTCGGCAAGTTTTTCGGAGTGGGACTCAATCAGGTGAACAAGGCGAAGAGCGATCATGGGAGAACCTCCTCGGAAGCCCTGTCTTCATTGTATTCGTTTGACGCAAAGCGGGAAGGAATGAAACATTTCACGCCGTGGTGCCGATTGCACGTTTTCGGAGCCGCTTTGTCCGAATTCTCATCGGCTCAACGTAGCGGCCTATGAGACTTTTACGCGCCGCAGCATTTCTTATATTTCTTCCCGCTGCCGCAGGGACATGGATCGTTACGCCCGACCTTGTCGCCGGAGCGCACCACCTGCTGTATGGTTTGCATGTCACCGGAGCCAGCCATGCGGGCCTGCTCCAGTTCGCGCTTCTTCTTGCGCTGGAAAGCTTCTTCAATCTCATCAACGGACGTCGCCACCTGGCGAGGAGCGCGATGATTCCCATCGCGACCGCCGCTGATAAGCGCGGGCACGCCTGGTTCCGGTTGCGGTGCAGTCGCTTCGGGTCCGCCGCGGGGCATCGCACCTTGATCGGGCGGACGCTCCAGGATCTGCATCAGGTAGAGATAGCGAACGGTCTCTTCCTGAAAGCGCTGCATCATTTCTTCGAACATGTCGAAGGACTCGCGCTTATATTCCACAAGCGGATCGTGCTGGCCATAGCCGCGCAGACCGATGCCCTCTTTCAGGTGATCCATCGAGAGCAGGTGGTCTTTCCACTGCGCGTCAATCACGCTCAACATGATCATGCGCTCGTGATAGCGCATGGCTTCGGGACCGATGAGCTTTTCTTTGGCGTCGTAACGCTCTTTTAGCTTCTGGAAAATCGCGTCGCCGAGTTCGGCGCGGTTTAGCGCTTCCGGCTTCACGCCCTCCGCGTAGATATCGACGCCGAAGCGCGTGAAGATCGCATCCTTCAGGCCCTTTAAATCCCAATCATCGACGTGCGCTTTGACCGGGCAGAATCGCTCGAGAATTTCGCCGAGGATGCCGGAGACGTAGTCCTCGATGATCAGATCTTTTTGATCGAGGCCTTCGAGCAGCCGGCGGCGCAGGCCGTAAACGGCCTCGCGCTGCTTGTTCATCACGTCGTCGTATTCGAGCAGGTGCTTGCGGGCCTCGAAGTTCTGGCCTTCCACGGCTTTCTGCGCCGCTTCGATGCGGCGCGAAATCATGCGCGATTCGATGGGAACGCCTTCTTCCATGCCAAGACGCTGCAGAAGGGTAGAGACCCACTCCTTGGCGAAGATGCGCATCAGGTCATCTTCGAGCGAGAGATAAAAACGCGAGGAGCCGGGGTCGCCTTGCCGGCCGGCGCGTCCGCGAAGTTGATTGTCGATGCGGCGTGCCTCGTGCCGTTCGGTGCCGAAAATGTGCAGGCCTCCCGCCGCAATTACTTCCTTATGTTCGCGATCGGTGTCGGCTTTGTAGCGCGCGAAGACTTCATTCCACTGGTCGGTCGGAACCGCATACTCATTGCCGGCGTAGTACCAGGTCGTGCGGTTGGGATCGTCCGCCACGTTTTCGATCTTGCCTTGCGCGGCGCGGACAGGCTGCGCGACACCCTTCTTCACGCATTCCTGCTTGGCCATGAACTCGGGGTTGCCGCCAAGCAGAATGTCGGTGCCGCGACCGGCCATGTTCGTGGCGATGGTGACCATGCCCTTGCGTCCGGCCTGGGCGACGATTTCGGCCTCGCGTTCGTGATACTTCGCATTCAAAACGACGTGCTTGATTCCCTTCTTCTTCAGGAGCTCGGAAAGCCGTTCGGATTTTTCGATGGACGTTGTGCCGACGAGCGCCGGTTGGCCGGCCTCGTGAAGTCTTTGAATTTCATCGGCAGCCGCAAAATACTTTTCCTTTTCCGTGCGGTAGACGACGTCGGCGTTCTCGACGCGCAGCAGCGTGCGATTCGTTGGAATCACCACCACTTCCAACCTATAAATCTTGTCGAATTCGGGGGCTTCCGTTTCCGCCGTGCCGGTCATGCCGGCGAGTTTCTTGTACATCCGGAAATAGTTCTGGAAGGTAATCGTGGCCAGCGTTTGATTCTCGCGCTCGATCTTGACGTTTTCTTTGGCTTCGATGGATTGGTGCAAACCGTCAGACCAGCGCCGGCCCGGCATGAGGCGTCCGGTGAACTCGTCGACAATAATCACTTCGCCGTCTTTCACCACGTACTCAACATCTTTCTTATAAAGCGCGTGCGCTTTTACGGCGGTCTCCACGTGGTGCTTGAGAGCCCAGTTTTCCGGATCGGCGATGTTGCCGATGCCGAGCAGCTTCTCGACCTTTTCCCAACCATCGTCGGTGACCGTGATGTTGCGGTGTTTTTCGTCGACTACAAAATCCTTGGTATAGATCTTCGGCTCGCCGGGCTGAGTGTCAATCTCCTCGCCCTGTTCGAGCCTGGGGATGATTCGATTCACCTTGTAGTACTTGTCGGTGGATTCCTCGCTCGCGCCCGAAATGATCAGCGGGGTGCGAGCTTCGTCGATCAGGATGGAATCGACTTCGTCGACGATGCCGAAGTTGTGCACGCGCTGCACGCAATCGCGCAGATCGAACTTCATGTTGTCGCGGAGATAGTCGAAGCCGAATTCATTGTTCGTGCCGTAAGTCACGTCGGACGCATAAGCGGCGCGGCGCTCCTCGTCGTCAAGGTCGTGGACAATCACGCCCACGCTCAGGCCCAGAAAGCTGTAGAGCTTGCCCATCCATTCCGAGTCGCGTTTCGCCAGATAATCGTTGACCGTAACGACGTGTACGCCGCGGCCGCTGAGCGCGTTGAGATACACGGGCAACGTAGCAACCAGTGTCTTGCCTTCGCCGGTCTTCATCTCGGCGATTTTGCCTTCGTGCAGCACCATGCCACCGATGAGCTGCACATCGAAGTGCCGCATGTTGAGCACACGCCGTCCGGCTTCGCGGACCACGGCAAACGCTTCTTCGAGGGTTTCGTCGAGTGCCTGCCCGAGCACGACGCTGCGCTCGGCTTCGATCTCCTTTTGGCGATCAGGATCCGCTTCCGGCTCGTCGGCGATCGTGCTCAGCCGCTCCTGGACGCGGGCGCGAAATTCGTCAGTTTTGGCGCGGAGTTGATCGTCGGTCAGCTTCTGGATCTCAGGCTCGAGCGCGTTAATGGCGGTGACGCGCGGCTGCAGGCGCTTGATCTCGCGCTCGTTCTTCGTTCCGAAAACCTTGCCTAGTAAGGTATTGATCAAAACGGAAACCCTTCAGGGGATACACGCCCCAAGTGTGACTTTAAGCCTAGCACATTAGATGCGGGGAATATGACGGCGCTCCGGCTAAGTGTGTTTAGAGAAACGGGTTCTCGACCACCAGGTCTCCGAAGCGACGACCATGCTGCAGGTCTTCGCTATAGAGAATCTGGCAGCCGCCCTGAATTGCCGCCGCCACAATCAGAGAGTCGTACCATGCAATCTGGTTTGCCTTCTGCAGTCGGAGCGCCTCCAAGAATAGTCCGGACGACGACGGAACTGTCATCATCGGCAGCAAGACTTTGAAGAAATATAACTCCAGTTCGTTCACGGTCATTGTGGCTTTGAACTGCCGCAGGCTCACGTTCATGAACTCCTGCACGACCTGGTAACTGATCACACCCTGTCTCGAACCCACTCCACGGGTGACCAATTCCTCGGCGATTCGAGCTTTGCGGGGATCAATCGGATCGAGGGAATAGACAAGAATGTTGGTATCGATGAAGTATTTATCGCTCATTCATCTCGTCGCGCGTAAACTTGCGGCCCGCGTTCACATGACGGAGGCTGTTGTAAAGCTCCGTGACCTCTGCGGCGGTCACGCGACGAGACCCGTACTGAACGAGCCACTCGCGGAAAGCGTCGATCAGGGGCCGGTGCTCGCTGCGAGCCACTTCGCGGGCACGCTCAATGGCCGATTCGTCGGCGCTGAAGGTGATGTTTTTCATGTAGCGTTTATCGTCTCTTGCTCATGTGGTATATGGACTTTGACCGAACGCCGTGCACACGATAATAGTGTACACGATCTCAGTGTGGTGCACAAGGCGGTAGGAGGCAAGGTTCAATAGCAGCTCTGCAAGGTGGTTTGGCGGCCCGAATCAGATTGACCACCGGTCCCCGAATTGGCTTCGCCCGGCTCTCCCTGTAAGATTTCCTCCGGCCCATGCCTACGTTCTATCAGCGCTTCCAGGAATCAGCCCGCAAGTTCCCCGATAACATTGCCCTCGAAATTCAGCGGGCAGATACCGTCGAGCGCGTTAGCTTTGTGGAACTGACGCATATGGCGGAAAGCGTGGGAAAGTGGCTTTCCACTCGCGTTCCACGCGATGCCCGAGTCTCTATTCTGGCCGCCAATCATCCGCGCTGGGTTGCGGCTTACCTTGGAATCATCGCAGCCGGCCGGACGGCCGTTCCGCTCGACACGGCATTCCACGCCGTCCAGGTAAAGAAGCTGTTGCTGGACAGCGGGGCTTCCCTGCTCTTCTGCGATGCCAAGCACTTTCCGGTCGCAGCCGAGGCGGTTGAAGGATCCGACATTGGGCTGGTCATGACATCGGCCGAGGCAGAATGGAAAATGTCACCGCATGCCCAGAAAGGCGAGCATCTCGGGCCTCAGTTCTGGGGCGATCTCGATTCTATCTTCGAGCAGGGTCGCGAAGGGTTCAAGCCCGTCGCCCCACGCGAGGACGATCTGGCGGCTCTGCTTTACACCTCGGGCACAACCGCCGATCCCAAAGGCGTCATGCTCACTCACGCCAACCTTGTGGGCGAGGCGAATTCGGTCTTCGGCGTAGTTCACATTGGTCCCACCGACGCGCTGCTCGGAATTCTTCCCATGTTTCACGTGCTGGCGCAGATGGCCAATCTCTTCCTGCCCCTGTTCAATGGCTCACGGGTCGTTTACCTGGAGACACTCAACACAACGGAACTACTTCGGGCTTTGCAAGAGCGCGACATTACGACCTTCTGCGTGGTGCCGCAGTTTTTCTACCTGATCCACGAGAAAGTCTGGAAGGAGATCAACAAGCGCGGAAAAGTCGCCGTATCGGTGGTGCGAACACTGATGGCGCTGAATCGGGGCCTGCGAAGGCTCGGGATCAACGCCGGCAGGGTCTTCTTTGGAAAGATCCACGCCAGCTTCGGCAAGCGCATGCGCTATCTGGTGACGGGAGGTTCGCGATTCGATCCTGCGATCCAGCGCGATTTTTATTCGTTCGGCATCGACGTACTCAACGCTTACGGCCTGACCGAGACTACCGGAGGAGCGTTCGTGAATCGTCCCGGTGACATTGTTTTTGGCTCGGTGGGACCGCCACTTCCTGGGGTGGAGGCCCGGATCGAGAACCCGCACGAAGTGGTGGAGGGTCAGCCCGCGGCTGGTGAGATTGCCATCCGCGGCGCGATCGTAATGAAGGGCTACTGGAATCGCGCCCAAGCCACTGCTGACGTTCTGCGGGATGATTGGTTTTACACCGGCGATCTCGGCTATTTCGACTCGCGTGGCAATCTCTTCATCACCGGGCGCCGGAAGGAAGTGATTGTTCTCGCGAATGGCAAGAACATTTACCCGGAGGAGATTGAAGCGCATTACTTGCAGTCGCCGTACGTGAAGGAGATCTGCGTGATGGCACTGGAGGCACGGCCGGGCGACCCCACGTCAGAGCGGCTGTACGGCGTGATCGTGCCCAACTTCGACTTGCTGCGTGAGCGCAAAATCGTGAATACGAAAGAGGCAGTCCGCTTCGACATCGAAGCGCTGTCGCACAAAATCGCCTCCACAAAACGGCTGGGCAGTTACGACATCTGGCAGGAAGATCTCCCCCGAACCACGACCCGCAAACTCAAACGATTTCAGATTGAAAAGAAGGTTCGTGAACGGCAACAGACCGGTGGCGAGAAAGGGGAGATTGGTACCGAGAAGCCGCTGACAGAAGAAGAGCGGCTGTGGATTGAACGCGATGATGTCAAACGCGCTCTAGCCATTGCGCGCGAAGCAGCCCGCAACCAGTTGGTTTCCATCCGTCCTGGCCACAATCTGGAACTGGATCTTGGCCTAGATTCCATGCAACGCGTCGAGTTGCTCACCGCGCTTGAGCAGCAACTCGGCGGCGACGTACCGGAATCTCAACTCGGCGAAATTTATTCGGTCCGTGATTTGGTGGATGCGGTGCTGGCAAGCGCCGAAGGAGGCGCTGGAATTGCCAAAACGTCCGCGCCAGCGTGGTCGGCCATCTTGGACGAGCCAATCACCGATCCCGATGTTCAGGCGCTGGCGCATCATAATTTTTTCGGCGAAGTCTTCTTCTTCAGTCTCAGCCGGATTATCTGTCTCTTCTCGCTTGACCGGTTTCACCTCAAGGTCCACGGTCTCGAAAATCTCCCTCAACAAGCGCCGTTCCTTTTGTGTTCCAACCACCAAAGCTACATCGACCCTCTGGTACTAGCATCGTTGCTTCCGTGGCGAATATTTCGCGACACGTTTGCGCTTGGGACGAGCGAGATTTTCGGCCGCGGCATCATGCGGCGGCTGGCTCGATGGCTGCGGGTGGTAGTGCTCGATCCCGACGCCAATCTGGTGCCCGCCATGCGCGCGGGCGCATTCGGACTGAAGCAAGGCCGCGTGTTAATCCTCTATCCGGAGGGCGAGCGTACCAACACCGGCAATTTAGGTATCTTCCGAAAAGGCGCCGCCATCCTCTCGATTCATACGCAGACCCCAATCGTGCCCGTCGCCATCGAAGGCTTTTATGAAGCGTGGCCGCGACACAAGAAGTTCCCGAAGTTCTCCGCGTTGCAAATGGTGATTGGGAAACCAATCTTGCCGCCTCCAATCACGGAGGCTAGCGAAACGGCTTATGAACATCTAACCGCGGGGTTGAAAGCGACGGTGTCGGGCATGTTGGAGGACTTGCGAAAGGCAGACGCGGACCGGAAGGCTAACTGAAGATTTGACCGTGTATGAGGCGCTTTATGCCTGCGCTCCACGAGCGCGCTGGCCAAACGCTTTGACGAATGCCTCGATCACGCCGCGGTGATACTTCTCACCAGCGGCCGCGGCAATCTCTTCTTCGGCTTGTTCCGGCGATAGACCTTTGCCATAGGCTGTGCTCGTCAGTTTCTGATACTCATCGGCCACCGCAAGTATGTGAGCTTCAATGGGCACATTGACCGCACGCGCTCCCTGCGTCTGCAGAATTTGTTCCGCGACGATGATGGGCAGCACCCGTCGAACTGAGTTTCCAATCGCCTGCGTACGGGAATCCGATTTGTTGGCTTTGCGGAAACTCGCTACCACCTCAGCATGCGTCACATCCGCTGCCTTGTAGAGAATGTCGTTACTGATGCCGAGTTCGCTCAGGTCGCGCAACAACACGGCAGAGCGCAGCAACTCGATGCGATCGGCACCCAGGTTCATCACCTCGGCGATTTTCACGGACGCGTCGATCACGCGTTGCGTTTCCGTGTTGCTGTGTTTCTCGCTTGCCATAATGTGTTGCAGAACCAGCAAAAGGCCGCTGAAGCTATTGCGCAAATCGTCGGTCATGCTCTGCGCCCGCCCGTAGAGCGTGCCCATCGCGTATGCCGTTACTACCAACACGCCAGCCCAGATCGCAAAGTTGAACAACCGCTCAAGGGGCAGCACCAGAACCGGGTGCGCGGGCATAAGGTTATTAACGAAGCCGAGAAGAGATACGAGAACCACGCAGGCAAAGGCGGTGAGGGTCGCGTGCCGTCGCCCAAAGCAGTAGGCGGAGTACAACGTCGGCAGAAAGTAGAAGCACAACGCCATGGGCATCGACTGGGCGAAGAATTGCACCATCGCCGCAATCAGCAACAACGACAGCAACAGGACAGCTTCCTTCGTGACTTTGCTCATGCTCCACGCTAGCGGCGCTCGCGCACCGCCCCTTAATAAGGGTGGATGAACCGGTGGCCTCGCTGCAAAGTTACTGGAGTAACGTCTCTTCTTCAGGTCTTCTTCCTTAGAGAGGACATTTCGACTAGGCGCGACCGTCACTTCTTCGCGCGGGGATGGGTTCGGTCGTAAACGTCCATCATGTGTTGGACCGAGAGCTGCGTGTAACGCTGGGTAGTGGCAAGCCGCTCGTGGCCGAGCAGTTCCTGAATCGAGCGCAGGTCGGCGCCTTCCTCGAGCAAGTGCGTACCGAAGGCGTGCCGCAAAGTATGCGGATGTACGTCTGGTGACAGCCCTTTGGCGACCGCGATCCGCTTGACGATGCGTCCCACGCTGCGGGTCGTCAGCCGACCTCCGCGCTGATTGACCAGCAGGGCAGGCGTGACCATCTTTCGTGTGGCCAGCAGTTGCTGGCGCCACGGCAGGTAGCTCGCAAAGGCGTTGCGCACCGATTCGCCGAATGGCACGTAACGTTCCTTCTTGCCTTTGCCCCGGATCAGAATGGCTTCGTTGCTGATCCGTATGTCTTCGAGATTGATGCCAACCAGTTCGGAATTGCGAATGCCGCAGCCATACAGGAGTTCTAACAGCAAGCGGTCGCGCTCAGGAAAAGAAGCGGCTTCGGGCATTTTGCCGTCAAGCACGGCATTGACTTCTTCAATCGTGGGAACGCGCGGCAGTTTGGCCGCCAGCCGCGGAGTCGAGACCAGTTTCGCCGGATTCTGCTCGACTACGCCCTCCTGCGCCAGCCAGCGATAGAGCGAGCGCACGGCCGCCAAGGCACGCGCCACGGAGGTCTTGCTCAGTCCTTTGTCATAAAGATGCGAAAGAAAACCGCGGATTGCGACGTGGTCAATGCTTCTCCAGTCGCGGTCGCCAACGTACGCGGCAAACGCGTCGAGGTCTCCGGTGTAAGCCTTGATGGTATGCGAGGATGCATTGCGCTCACGCAGATGACGAACGAAGTTGTCGGTCGCGCGCTCCACGATTGTTCGTTTGTGAGCCGTCGCTAATCCGGTAGATGCACTCATTTTCAGCCCTGCGGCCCTACCCCTGAGACCTGAGGCCTGCTTTTGGCCCTTGGATGATGTTTCGCGTACACGCTCTTCAAGCGGTCGAGCGCTACATGGGTGTAGATCTGCGTCGTCGACACGTCCGCGTGGCCCAAGATTGTCTGCACCGTGCGCAAGTCAGCGCCATTCTCAACCATGTGCGTGGCACAGGAATGCCGCAGCATGTGCGGACTGGCGTGACGTCCAGTCGGCAGCGAAGCCTGGCCGACGAGTTGCCACACTCGCTGCCGCGTCAAGTGCCGCGCGCCAGCGCCTATGAAGAGCAGCGGCGAGGACTTCTTCGCGGCCAGCAGTTCCCTGCCCTCTTTCAAGTATCGCTGCAGAGCCTGCTGCGCCGGCACGCCCAGGGGAACCATCCGCTCCTTGTCGCCTTTGCCGTGGACCAGGATGTATCCCAGTTCGAGCTTCATATCCTCAAGTCGCGCTCCGGCGACCTCGGAAACCCGCAGTCCTCCTCCATAAAGCAGTTCCAGCATGGCGCGATCGCGCAAGGCGAGGGCCTCCGCGCGGGCATTTCGTGCGGGCGCGCGCGGGCCGGTGAGCATGATTTCGACTTCATCGCGGCTTAGCGCCTTCGGGAGAACCTTCCATTGCTTGGGCGAGTCGATGTTGAGCGTGGGGTCTTTCTCGATCTTCCCATCCAGCAACAAATAGCGATAAAGATGCCGGATTGCCGACAGCTTCCGTCCTACGGATCGGCCATCTACCTGGTTGGAAAACAGGTCTTGCATGAAGGCGCGAACATCTTCGCGCTGCGCGCTGCCTAATAGCCGGTGACGCTTTTCCAGGAATTCCGCAAATTGCCCGAGGTCGCTGGTGTAGGCCGCGATGGTCAGCTTGGCCGATCCGCGCTCCACGCGAAGGTAGTCGAGGAAGCCGGAGAGAACTCGGGAATTGGCTTCGGTGGGCATGTTCCAGTATCAGCTGGCAGAATGTTCTGCAAAAGTAGCGAGCAGGGTGCCTTTGAGCTTAGGCAAACTGTCAGGGCCTCCCAAGAAGGCGGCTACGCGTTCATGCGAGCGCAACCCTCCAGTACATCCACTGCGTAGAGCACGCCTTCTGGGGTTTCTTCGTGCTTGAAATAGGCGAACACATCGCGGCCTTCAGCTAGGTGCCGCTGAATCCTCTCGACCATCCCTTTGCGTTCTTCGGCGGTGTAGCTGGGTTTGCGGTAGCGGTAGTAGGCGTAATCGGCCGTAAGCACGTCGGGAGTGTCGCGCTCCTCGGTTTCGGCCACGCAGAGGGCGATGTTTCGCTCGCGCAAGGTTTGCCAGGTCGCTTCGTCGAACCACGACGCATGGCGGAACTCGAAGGCTGCGCGCACGCTGCGGGGAAGCGCTTTCAGGAACTCGGAAAGCACGGCCTGATCGACCTTGAAGTTTGGCGGCAGCTGAAACAGCACTGGTCCGAGCTTTTGCGCGCGCTCCAATGCTTCCAGCGTGCCGAGAAAGCGATGCAGGAATTCTTCAGCTCCTTTCAAGCGCTTGATGTGAGTGAGCACCTGGTGGGCTTTGATGGTGAAGCGGAAATGCGCGGGCGTTTCGGCGATCCACTTTTCGACTGTCGTTTCTTTTACCAGTTGGCGGAAGGTAAAGTTCACTTCGACTGCGTTCAGCTTGGTTGCGTAAAAGCTCAGGAATTTCTTCTGCGCCAGTTTCTCGGGATAAAACGCGGGCTTCCATGTTGGATAAGCCCAGCCTGAAGTTCCGACATAAAGGCATTGCAGAAGTTAGAAGTCAGATTGCAGAAGTAAAGGCAACTTCTTTTCCGCGGATTCGCGCGGATTTCGCAGATCGACGGATGATTGGAATTGTAATCGGTGGAAGGCGCACGTGCGGAAGGGCGAAACACTCGCCGCATGCGTCCGTGGTTCCCGCCCTTGCAAAAACGCAAGGACGGGGCACCCATCGTTGGGGTCGTGCCAGCGATGAAAAGTGGGGGCCACCAGCCCAACAGACTTATAATCAATAGATGAGTACCGCATCTGTACCCGCAACCCCTGTAACCCCGAATCCGGTTGATGAGAAATTCCTGCTCGTCGATTTTGAACGCCAGCAAATTCCAGAGGACTACCGGGAATACTACGCAGCCAAGCGGAGCAACTTCTTCGCTTCGATTCAGGGCTTCCGAGAACTGTGGGATTTCTATCTCCGGCTCGACGCCATCTGGTTGCGGGGAATTGGCGATCTATATGTTGCCCGCGACCCGAACATGATGTTTCCGCTTCTCCTTTACATCAATGCACACGCCAAGATTCGGGTTGCGCTAGAACTTGCCTTTACAGGCTGTATGAGCGAGGCTCGCTCGATCCTGCGCGACGCAGTTGAGGTCGTCGCACATGCTCATGCAATGGTGACCGATCCTCAACTTCAACTGACATGGTTGAACAAGGACGATGACAAAGCGGCACTGGAAGCATTCAAGGATGCGTTCGAGCGGCACAAAAAGGAAGGCGTGTTTAAGGGGCTGGAGGAACTACACAAGGTATGGGGCCAACTCTCTGAGACGGGATCACACGCCAATCTCAACGCTCTCATCGGGCGGTTCGTCCGCATAGAAGACGACAAGCACATTACGTTCAAGATGAACTACACCGGAGTCGAAGACGAGAGATTGTGGCGAACCGAAGTCTTCACGATGCTACTCTCCTGCTCTACGATGCTTGGATTATTCCTCAGCGACTACGACGGTCGGCTAAAGTTGGACGATACGCTGATGCGAATGCGTGGTGAGTGTGACCGAGTCAAAGAGCGGGTTCGGGAAATGCTCAAACGTCGATACAAAATCGAGCCTCCCAGTGGAGTTCATCCAGCTCCAAGAGCCGTCATTTTTCGTCCGTAGCGAGCCCCATTCGGGAGCCCCAGGGCGGGTGAATGTTGGGTGGGGCAGGATTCGGTTCGGCGACCGGGTCGCGTGCGTGAAACAGTGTTCAGCGAATTGGCTTTCCGGGGAATCAACGTACTCAAACTGGAGGGAATCGGCTGATGGTCAGTTTCGAGGACGAGGGGAAAGTCCAACCAGCGGGCACCCAATATCTGGGGCTGATTGACTCGCTGATCGACATTTTCAAGGATAAGAGCGCCTCAGATGTGGAGGTCGTCTTCATCCAGTACAAGCTGGTGAATGGCGAGAAGGTGGTTGAGGACGGTCAACATGTCGTCGAGATTCGCCCCATCGGAATACGTGCCATTGTTCCTAAAGTGCGAGAGGAATTGAGAAAGCAGTACGACTCGGCACCGCTGGTATCTCTGATGGTGTTGTGGATGCGTCGCAACGTCGGCAAGGAAGGAAAGATGGGCGTACTCGCTTTTCACCCAGTTGTGCCGGGAGAAAAGGCACCGCGGGAGCATGAGTACAAACCGTGGGAATCTAAAGCAATTAGCTGGTATTTGCAGCGTCGGTGTCCTGACGATCCAAAGAAGTCTTAACCGGTCCTATGACCGTTTCAGCGGCGCCTTTTTGTTCGCGATGCCTTCGCAGTTGCCTTTTGGGGTTTTGCCGCTTCTTTCTTTGGCGCTGGCTTCTCTTCGCTCGACCCTGCCTCTAATCCCGGCCAGTTGCGGCAGTTTCTGCTTCAGCTTCTGCACCGGTTCAAACAGGTCTCCCATCTTTTCTACGCGCGCCAAAACGTCCTTCGCCTCAAAAACCAGGCGCGCCGCGTCTTTCTTTTTCAACGCCTGTTCCACCTCGCTCCACTCGACCGGAGTCGAAACTGTCGGCCGTTCCCGTGCGCGCAGCGAGTACACCGAAATCGTCGTCTTGTGCTCGTCGTTCTGGCTCCAGTCGACGAATACCTTGTTAGTGCGGACGGCCTTCTTCATGTCGGAAACTACCAGCTCCGGATGCCCCTGCTCGAGCAACCTTGCCACGGCGTGCGCGAACGACTTCGTCTCGTCGTAACTGGTCTTCGTGTTCAGCGGGATATAGATCTGCAGTCCTTTCGAGCCCGAGGTTTTTGGGAAACTCTCGAGGCCGAAATGATCGAAGATGTCGCGCACCCAGAGGCCTACCTGCGCGCATTGCACGATGTTCGCCGGCGGGCCGGGATCGAGATCGAAGACAATCATGGTGGGCGTTGCGATGTCGGCTGCCAGTGACAGCGAGGGATGCAATTCGATCGAGGCCAGATTCGCAATCCACACCAGAGTTGGCAGATCGTTGGCCAGAAGAAAATGGATGGTGCGCCGGTTGCTCCCGCTCCAGACAGGGGTGGTCTTCACCCAATCGGGCCGGTGCATGGGCGCGTTTTTCTCGAAAAAATATTCGTGGTCGACACCCTCGGGATAGCGCTTCATGGTTAGCGGACGGCCGGCCAGATGCGGCACCAGCACGGGCGCGATGCGGGCGTAGTAATCCACGACCTGCCCTTTGGTGAAACCCGCGGCGGGATAGAGGATTTTCTCGAGGTTGGTGAGCTTGAGCTTGCGGCCTTCGACTTCGACGATGGTGGGAGTGGGCATGGAGATCAGTGCGTCGCTAGTCGTTAGTCGTTCGCTGCGACTTTTTCACTCTCAGCAAGTCCCTGCGGTCACGCAGGGAGCGATCACGCGCAAGTGCTTTGTGACGTTCACGCCATTCGCGGTGAGCGGGAACAGATATGCAGAATATGGATTCGACAGCGGGGCGTCGGGCTGGATGCCATACTGCTGCGCCAGAGCGACCCACGGGTCCGGCATACCGAGCATGGTGTAGGTCAGTCCGCTTTCCGTCTGGAACTCCATCGAGTCGCCGGTGCCGGTGTCGGAGACGAACGCGCCATAGTGTGCCAGCGCCAGGAAAATCGTTTTCGCATAGGCGGGTGCGTCCAGCGCGTTGATTTCGTCGTCCGACAGGTTGAGTTGCACGCGCATGCCATAGTAAGGCGGGGCGGCCGCCGTTTTGGGGCACGCTTCGTCGGTGTTCACAGCCGCCGGATAGACTCCCATGCCGCTGGCGCAAGGAATCGCCATCTGCAACGCGTGCGGAATGATCCCCGCATTGATGTCGGCCGAGCGCACGACGCCGATGGTGAGGGCGAACTGTGAGGCCGTCGCCCCGAAAATGTTGATGCCCTGGCTTGTGATCGGCCCAAGGGCGCCCCATCCAATGGTCAGCCTGCCGCCTTTCCCGTTTGGCTGTGCGGCGCCCCACAGGTCGTATTCGGTGCCTGTCGCCGTGTCAATGACCGCCAGGTGGTGATCCGTACTCCAGGGAAACTTTCCGTGCCCGCTATTTTCAGGCCGGGCGTAAGCCGGAATATGGATGGTCATTTTTTCGAGCGGGCAATCTCCCCAGCTCGGCGGCGGGCCGTTGAAGTGACAGTAAATTGTGTAAGCGGGGTCGGACGGGATGCTGTAGTAGAACGGAATCGTGTAGTCGATACGCGTCGGATTGGCCGCCGTGCGCAGTGATCCCAGCACGTGGTGCGTCATGCCGGTGAGAGTGGCGATAAGCTTGGCGGACTTCGGATCGAGCTTGGGGTTCGCCGGAATCGGGATGTTAAATGGGCTATCGGCTGCAAACGGCTGGTAATCGCCGCCCGGAAGCGGAGGCCGCGACGTGCTCCCGGAAACATCCTGGCTGGTGGCCAGAAGGCTGCCGGCAAACACCGCCATCGCGAGGAAAATCCACGACCGTATGGTCCCCTGCTTCATCACCCCTCCCACCGTCTCCAACTTCCGCAGAGCCCCAATAACCGATCTGGCTCGGCCACGTCGAATGAGTATGGCACGGAAGACCCCAAGTTTGACAACTCTACTCGTGCTTACGTACCTTCGATTTTTAGCTTCATTTGCGTCTTGGAGGTGGAATGAAAGTCCGTAATCTTCCAGTTCTGGTTCTTTGTCTGTCCGCGTTCGCTTTCACTCAGGATCTGGCTTCCTTCGAAAAGCGGACCGCCGTCAAGAAACTTTCGAACGGCCTGACCGTCGTCATCTGCGAGCGGCCGGAGGCGCCGGTGTTCTCGTTCTTCACGCATGTCGATGCCGGATCGGTGCAGGATCCTCTGGGCAAAACCGGCTTGGCCCACATGTTCGAGCACATGGCGTTCAAGGGAACGGACACGATTGGCACGCGTGACTATGCCGATGAGAAGGTAGCGCTGGCAAAAGTGGAAACCGTTTATTCCGAATACATCCACGAGCGCGATAAGCGGGTGGACCGGGACGATCAGAGAGTGAAGCAGCTTGAAAAGGAGTGGCGCGATGCGATCGCCGCCGCCGACAAGTTCTCCGCAGCCTATAACAACGAGTTCGGCAAGATTGTCGAAACTGAAGGCGGTGAGGGGATGAATGCCTTCACCAACTGGGACGAGACCGCCTATCACTATTCGTTTCCGGTCAACCGGCTTGAGCTATGGGCTTATCTTGAATCGGAGCGCTTTGTGCAGCCGGTAATGCGCCAGTTCTACAAAGAACGCAACGTAGTGATTGAAGAGCGCCGCATGCGGGTGGATAGCGACCCCTTCGGGCGGCTGCTCGAACAGTTTACGGAAGAGGCGTTTGCGGCGCAGTCCTACCACCGGCCGACGATTGGCTGGATCTCAGACCTGAATTCGTTCTCCGCCACCGACGCCAAGAACTTCTTCGACAAATATTACGTGCCGTCGAACATGGTGGTCGTGGTGGTGGGAGACGTTAAGGCTGCCGAGGCCATGCCGGTCGTCGAAAAGTATTTCTCGCGCATTCCGGCGCGGCCTAAACCCGATGAGGCCGATACGACCGAGCCGCCGCAGAATTCCGAGCGGCGAGTGGTGCTGCATGAGCAGTCGCAACCGGTATATCTGGAGGGCTACCACCGGCCCGATTACCGCAGCCCCGACGATCAGGTCTATGACGCGCTCGCCGACGTGCTGTCGAACGGCCGCACATCGCGCCTTTACCGTGCGCTGGTGCGCGACAAACAGATCGCGTCGGACGCCGAGGGATTTTCGGGTTATCCGGGGAACAAATATTCGCACCTGTTCGCCTTTTACGCCTCGCCAATTCCGGGGCACACGACGCAGGAAGTGGGCGATGCGATTCATGCCGAGATCGAACGCCTGAAAAAGGAAGATATCTCGGACGAGGAGCTGAAGATGATCAAGACGCGGGCGAAGGCCAACTTGATCCGCTCGCTTGGGTCGAATGAAGGTCTGGCCTTCGCACTTGGACTGTACGAGGCTCGCTATGACGATTGGCGCGAGCTGTTCCGTTCGGTCGACCGCATTGAGAAAGTAACCAAGGCCGATATTCGCCGCGTCGCCAATCAGACGTTCGTGCCGGGAAATCGCACGGTCGGCGTCATCGAGTTTGCCCCTCCTCCGCCAGGAAGTGCGGCTGCTCCGCAAGGAGGTGGACAATGAAACGCATCTCTTCTCTCCTGCTGATGGCGCTTCTTGCGATCGCCTTTATCACTGGCACCACACAAACCTGGGCACAGACAAGCTGGAAGCAGATACCGATTCCCAAGTTGCCGCCGTTCAAGCCGGCGGAGCCGAAGCGAATCGAGCTAGCAAATGGCATGGTGATTTTTCTTCAGGAGGACCACGAGCTACCACTGATTGATGGAACGGCCCGCATTCGAGGCGGCGAGCGCAGCGTTCCTGCCGACAAGGCTGGACTCATCGACATCTATGGCGAAGTGTGGCGCACCGGCGGCACTAAGACGCAGACCGGCGATCAGCTCGACGACTTTCTCGAGCAGCGCGCCGCCAAAGTCGAAACCGGAGGAGGCGGAGATTCGACCAGCATCAGTTGGTCGTGCCTGAAGGAAGACTTCGATGACGTTTTCCGCGTGTTCAACGATTTGCTGATGAACCCTGAGTTCCGCGCTGACAAGATTGAGATCGCGCAAAAAGGCGCTTACGACGGCATTTCTCGCCGCAACGACGATGCTGGGCAAATTGCAGGACGCGAAGCGGCCAAGCTGGTCTATGGCGCGAATAGCCCTCTAGCGCGCGTTCCTGAATATGCGACGGTCGCAGCCGTTACGCGCAAGGATTTGGTGGAGTGGCACAAGCGCACCGTTTACCCGAACGACATCATTCTGGGAGTGGTCGGCGATTTCGACTCGGCAAAGATGGAAGCCCGTCTGCGCGAGGCGTTTGGCGCGTGGCAGAAGGGTCCAGCCGCGGAAAAGACCGCGATCAAACCCGAGCCCGCAAAACCCGCGTATTACCTGGTCGAGAAAACGGACGTAAACCAGAGCGATATTCAAATGCTCGCGCTCGGCACGACGCGCAGGAATCCCGATTACTATGCGATTTCCGTGTTCAATGAGGCGTTCGGCGGAGGCTTCTCGTCGCGCCTGTTCAGCGATATCCGAACCACCAAAGGCCTGGCGTATGCGGTCGGAGGAGGGATCGGGACGTCTTGGGACCACGATGGAATGCTGCGGCTGATGGTGCGGACAAAGAGCGTGACCACGTTCGAATCGATTGAGGCGCTCGATAAAGAGCTCGCGGATCTTGCCACAAACCCGATCAACGACGAAGAGATCAGCCGCGCGAAAGACAGCATCCTGAATACTTTTGTCTTTCGCTTTGATTCACCGGGAAAAGTCTTGCAGGAAAAAATGACCTACGAATTTTACGGCTATCCGCTCGATTTCCTCGAAAAATATCAGGAAGGGATCGAGCGCGTGACCAAGGCGGACGTGGCCAAGGTCGCAGCAAAATATCTGCATCGCGATCAAATGGCCGTCCTGGTGGTCGGCAACCCGGCCGAGTTCGACAATGCCGCGGCATCGCTCGGGCCGCCGAATAAAATCGACATCACGATTCCGGCTGCGCCGAAAGGACTGCTGCCGGAGCAGCCGGGGGCCGGGCAATAGCCGCGCCTTTGTTCCGCTTGAAGCGCCGAATGCAGTCCGAGGCTTCCTGGGCTCCCGTCACTGACAGTTCGATGGTTAGAGTGATCCAATTGGGGTAGAGTTGGTGAGGCACTTTCCGCGTGGAGAGGAGAAGCTTATGCAATTCCACCTGGAAGCAGATGAACTGAAACTGCTGGCAAACGTTTTGCTGGAACAAGACCCCGTAAAATACAACGCAATTCTGACCAAGATCATGGCTCATGACCTGCGGCTCGACGCCGGTGAACTCGAAGATGCAGCGGCGGCACTGGAAATCAAGAAAGGCAGCCTTAAGGACGAAATCTCCCAGCAGCCCGATGGCGCGCGGAAGGCGGAATTAGAGCGGAAGCTGGCGCTGCTGGTGCGCACCCTCGAAAGGGTGAACGAAGCCTGCGTCATGTTCTGAAGGCGCGCCGCAGAAGGCTTCAGGGGATCTCCGCGGGCGGCAGAGCGGTGTAGCCGAAACAGAATTGGCCGCAAACCATCAGGGGAAGCTTCGCGCGAGTGCATCGCGCCACAATTCCCGTTCAGCAAAATCCGTTAGGCAAATTGTCGAGCCATCTTTGCGCTTCGCCCGAGGCCGCCGGACGGTTTCGCCCTTTTCAATATGACCACCATTGACGAAAGAAAAGCGGCACAAATGAAAATTCTTTCACTCTGTTACGGACGAGGGAATCGGTGTAGACTACTGCGAAGTATGGAGGGGCTTGGGGAGGGTTTAGGTTCCAACACAAGCCTAAACCGGGTACCAGATGCAGACTCTGGCACTGCATCATCGCAAGCAGTATGGTCCAGCCGGATTCTCCTGCATGTCATCGCTTATCCAGAGTTGTCGCCAGCGAAGTTAGCATCCACGTTGTCAATGAACGTTGCAAGAAAGTGAAGGAGAGCCATGATTCGAAGAATGACTGTATTGTTGCTCGCGGCCGCCGCCATGGTGCCGGGCGTGGGCCTCGTCTGCCAAGCACAACAGCAACTCCTGACGCGCCATACGCGCGAAGCAGTCCGGAACGGTCAGGCCCAATCGCTCGGCCGGTTACCGGCATCCCAGTCCCTGCGGTTCGACGTGGTTCTCGCGCTGCGGCATGAGCCCGAATTGGATAATTTCTTAGACCAACTCTACGATCCTTCCAGCCCCTCCTACCGGCAATTCGTTACGGTGAAGGAATTCACCGAAAGATTTGGGCCCAGCCAGGAAGACTATGACGCAGTGATTCGCTTCGCGGGAGCGAACGGCCTGAAGGTCGTTGGCGGATCTCGCGATGCCATGGACGTGCAACTTAAGGGCTCTGTGTCAGCTATTGAAAAGGCTTTCCACGTGACCATGGGGCTTTACCAACATCCGACGGAGAACCGTACGTTCTTTGCTCCGGATCGGGAGCCGAGCGCCGATCTGCCGTTCCAACTGTGGCACATCTCGGGTCTCGACAACTATTCGATCCCGCGCCCGATGCTGCAGCACAAAGAATCGGGAGTGAGACCGAATGTGAAGGGCTCCTGCCCGACGGCGTCGTATTGCGGCAGCGATATGCGCGCGGCATACTACGGTGGGACGACCCTGACGGGCGCTGGCCAGACAGTCGGGTTACTGGAGTACGTGGGATACGATATCGCCGATGAGAAGACTTACTTCAAGAACATCAAGCAGACCAACAAAGTGCCGGTTAAGGGCATTTCGACGGACGGAGCCAGCTTGTCCTGCTTGAATTCAAAGGGCTGCGATGACCGGGAACAGATCCTCGACATCGTTCAGGCGGTCTCCATGGCGCCGGGATTGAAAACCCTGTATGTGTTCGTCGGCAACAGCGATACAGCGCTCTTGGGTTCGATGTCTAAGCACAGTCCGCTCAGTGCGCAGTTGAGCTCTTCGTGGACATGGCAGCCGTCGGATCCGAGCACGGACGACCCATATTTCAAGAGGTTCGCCGCCCAGGGTCAAAATTATTTTCAAGCGGCTGGCGACAGCGGCGCCTATAACGCGAGCTCTCAGTTTGTTTTCCCCGGGAACGATGCCTATGTCACGTCGGTCGGCGGAACGGACCTGCTGACGGCGAGCGCTGGCGGCGCGTGGGCTTCGGAAACGGCCTGGGCGGACGGAGGCGGCGCCTTCTATACTCCGGACGCGATTCCAATTCCGGCGTGGCAGAAACTGGCTGGGGTAATTACGGCGAAGAACAAAGGATCGAAGACCATTCGGAACTCGCCGGACGTCTCGGCAGAATCCAACTTTGACTTTTACAGTTGTGCCGACCAATCAGCCTGCCAGACGGGCTGGGGCGGAACGAGTTTTGCGGCGCCCATGTGGGCCGGTTACATGGCTCTTGTGAATCAACAGGCGGTAAAGAACGGCCAGCCGCTGCTTGGATTCATTAACCCACTGATCTACCCGCTCGGTTTGAGCAAGGGTTATGCCGCAGCGTTCCACGACATCATCAAGGGCAGTAACGGCTTCCCGGCGGTCAAGGGCTACGACTTGGCCACGGGATGGGGCAGTCCAAATGGTGCCGGCCTGATCAATGCACTGGCGCCGTAGGTTTGCACTTCAGCAGGTTAATTGAGAATGAAAGCGGACGGGACCTTCGGGTCCCGTTTGCTGTTTGGGCAAGCCGGCGTGTCTGGCATGGGCGAAACGAAAAGGCCCGGCCGGGTGGAACAACCGGCTGGGCCTTGAACCAAAAGCAGTTGTGATTACTTCGTTCTGCCGGACTCGACGCCCAGCTTTTCACTCGCTGCCGCCTGGGCTGCCGCAAGGCGCGCGGTCAGCACTCGGTATGGCGAGCACGAAACATAATTCAGGCCGGTCTGATAGCAGAACTCGACCGACGACGGTTCGCCGCCGTGCTCGCCGCAGATGCCGACTTTCAGAGTTGGGCGCGTCTTACGGCCGCGCTCGGTGGCCATCTTCACCAACTGCCCGACGCCCTCACGATCGAGAACGGCGAACGGATCCTGCTTGATGATTCCAAGCTCAAGATAAGTCGGCAGGATTTTGTTGACGTCGTCGCGCGAGAAGCCCCAGGTGGTTTGCGTGAGATCGTTGGTGCCGAACGAGAAGAACTGCGCTTCCTTGGCAATCTCATCGGCGACCAGGGCGGCACGCGGAAGCTCGATCATGGTGCCGACCAGGTATTCAACTTTCCGCTCCTTTTCCGCAAAGACTTCCTTCGCGACCCGGTTGACGATCTCCGCCTGGTTCGCCATTTCCTTCAGGGTGGCGGTGAGTGGAATCATGACTTCGGGGAAAACCTTTACGCCCTCTTTTGCAACCGCAACCGCCGCTTCAAAGATGGCGCGCGCCTGCATCTCGGTGATCTCCGGATAGGTGATGCCGAGACGGCAGCCGCGGTGGCCGAGCATGGGATTGAATTCGTGCAACTGCTCGACGCGCTTGAGCAGGTGCGGAAGCAGTTTCTTCAAATCGCCCGCCGACTTTGCGCCATAGTCCTTGTATTTGCCGACGAGCTCTTTTTTCTCCTTGGCGCCCATGCTGGAGAGCGTGGCAATATTTACCATGAGCTCTTCGCGGCTGGGCAGGAACTCGTGCAGCGGTGGATCGAGGGTACGAATCGTGACCGGGAATCCGTCCATGGCGCGGAATACGCCGATGAAGTCATTGCGCTGCAGGGGTAGCAACTTCTTCAACGCGGCGCGACGATCTTTCTCGTTATCGGTGAGAATCATCGCCCGCATGTGGGGAATCTTCTGCTCGCCGAAGAACATGTGCTCGGTGCGGCACAGGCCGATTCCCTCGGCGCCGAATGCGCGCGCCTGGATCGCATCGCGCGGAATATCGGCATTGGCGCGGACTTTCATGGTGCGATATGGGTCGGCCCATGCCATGAACTTAAGTAGCTCGGGATCGTCGGGTTTTGGGGGAAGCGTCTTGAGCTGTCCCTTGATCACGCGGCCGGTGGTGCCGTCGAGCGAGAGCCAGTCTCCGGCCCTGAAGACCTGGCCTTTCACTCGCATTTCGCGCGCTTTCTCGTTGACATCTACATCGCCCGCGCCGGCTACGCAGCATTTGCCCATGCCGCGCGTGACAACGGCAGCGTGGCTGGTCATGCCGCCGCGCGAGGTGAGAATACCCTTGGCCACTTCCATGCCGTGAATGTCTTCGGGCGTGGTTTCGCCACGCACCAGAATGACCGGGACATTTTTGCCGTGCCCGGCCTTTTCGACCGCTTCATCGGCGGTGAAAACAATTTGCCCGACCGCAGCACCCGGCGAGGCCGGAAGACCTTTCGCCAGCACTTCAACCTTGCTTCCTTTTTCGTCGAGGCGGGGAACTAGGAAATCATAGAGCTGGTTCGGATCGACGCGGAAGATCGCTTCTTCTTTTGTGATCAGGCCTTCATCCACCATCTGCAGCGCCACACGCACCGCAGCCAGGCCGGTACGCTTGCCGTTGCGCGTTTGCAGCATGTAGAGCTTGCCATCCTGGATGGTGAACTCGAAATCCTGCATATCCTTGTAATGTTTTTCGAGACGCGTGGTGATGTCGCGCAGCTGGTGGTAGACATCGGGCATGACTTTTTCGAGTTCGAGGATCGGGACCGGAGTACGCACGCCTGAAACTACATCCTCGCCTTGCGCGTTCAGCAGGAACTCGCCGTAGAATTCCTTCGTGCCAGTTGCAGGGTTGCGGGTAAAACCAACGCCCGTGCCGGACGTGTCATTCAAGTTGCCATACACCATGATCTGCACGTTGACTGCGGTGCCGAGCATGTCGTCAATACTGTTGATGCGGCGATAGTGCTTGGCGCGGTCATTCTGCCAGGAGCGGAACACGGCGTCGCGCGCCATGACCAACTGTTCGTGGGCGTCCTGCGGGAAGTCACGCTTGGCGTGCTTCTTGATGACTTTCTTGTATTCCGCGATGATTTCCTGCAACGCCCTGGCATCGAGTTCGGTGTCGAACTTCACCTTCCTCTGTTTCTTCTTGCCGTCGAAAACCTCTTCGAACTCCGACTTTTCGATCTCCAGCACGACGCTGCCGAACATCTGGATGAGACGGCGATACGAGTCGTAGGCAAACCGAGGATTGCTCTTCTGCCTTGCCAGCGCCTCCACGCTCTGGTCGTTCAAGCCGAGATTGAGAATCGTATCCATCATGCCCGGCATGGAAAACTTTGCGCCCGAGCGCACACTCACCAGCAGCGGGTTGTCGCCCTTTCCGAGTTTCTGCCCCTGGAGCTTTTCCAGCTTGTCGAGGGCCGCATCCATCTGCGCATCGACTTCGCGCGAGACTGCGTTGTGGCGCATGTATTCGCGGCAGGCTTCGGTCTGAATCGTGAAGCCCGGAGGGACGGGCAGGCCCGCGTTCGTCATCTCAGCCAAGCCGGCGCCTTTGCCACCCAGCACATCTTTCATCTTGCCGTTGCCGTCGGCCTTGCCGCCGCCGAAGGAATACACATACTTGGTAGTCGTGCCTTTGACTTCCGCGACTTCCGCATCAGGGAGAGTTGTCGTTGCCATAATGAGTCCTCGTTATTTCGTAGATTCTTTGCCTTCGGTCACGATCTCGGAGAAATCCGCAATCGTGGAAAATTCCTTTACCAGCGTTTGGAGCAGGGTCAGGCGATTGGCGCGCAGCTTGTCATCGTCGACCATCACCATGACCTTGTCGAAAAACTTGTCTATTGCAGGGCGTAGCTTGGCGATCTCGAGTAGGGCCTGCTCGTAGTTGCGAGTGGCGCGCAGTTTCTCAACCACAGTTGCGGTCCCGGGAATGAGCGCGGCCAGTTCTTTTTCCGCATCCTCGACGAGCCCCGCGGCGTCAAGATGATCGGCGATATGCCGCTTGTTTTCTGCGGCTTGCCGCAAAATATTCTTCATTCGCTTGAAGGCGATGGAGATCGATTCAAAATCCTCCGACCCGCGGACTTTGCTGACGGCCCCGGCGCGCGCGGCCGCATCCACCACGTCGTCCGCGTCAATCGCCAGCACTGCGCTCACCACATCATAGGCAAAAGCGCGCGCGTCCTTCAGATAAAATTCCAGCCGCTCGCGGAAGAAGCTGCGGACAGATCCCGCGTAATCGGCGTTCGCGAACTTCTTTTCCGCCGCCGAACCGCGATAGTGGGAGCGCGCATCCGCCATAATCTCCGAAAGACGGAACGGCAGCTTGTGCTCGGCGATCGTCTTCACGATGCCGTTGGCCTGGCGGCGGAGAGCAAATGGGTCTTTCGAACCGCTGGGAATGAGGCCCAGGGCAAACATGCCGGCGATGGAATCGGCCTTGTCGGCGATAGAGAGGACGGCGCCCTCAACGTTGCGAGGGATTTCGTCCTCCATCGATTCCGGCTTGTAATGGTCGTAGATGGCATCCGCCACTGCCCACCTTGTAGCCTCCGGCAGGTCGGGATCAAGTTGCTGCGCTTTGGCGTACAAGCCGCCGACAATTCCCTGCAGCTCGGTAAACTCCTTCACCAATTCAGTTGTGAGATCGGTCTTGGCGAGCAAGGCCGCCTTATGTACCACACCCGGCCGAATCGTCATGCCGTTCTGCCGTACGGTCTCGGCCAGCCAACTGGCGAGGCGCTGCATGCGCAGAGTTTTGTCGTAGTAGCTGCCAAGGTCTTTCTGGAAGGTGACACTCTTCAGCAGTTCGACCCGGTCGCGCAGCGTCTGCTTCTGGTCGGTCTGCCAGAAAAAGCGCGCGTCGTTGAAGCGGGCACGCAGCACGCGCTCATTGCCGTGGCGGATCAGGCCATCGGAATCGCTCGCGGTATTGAGCACCGCGAGAAAGTGCGGCAGCAGCTTGCCGTTCGCATCGTCAATCGCGAAGTACTTTTGGTGATCGCGCATCACCGTGACCAACACTTCTTCCGGCAGCGCGAGGAACTCTGGGTCGAAGCTGCCAAGAATCACGGAGGGAAATTCGGTGAGGTTGACGACCGTGGCTAAGAGCGGCTCATCTTCGCGCCAACGGGCGCCAGCGATGGTGCGCGTGGCTGCATCCAGCGCTTTACGGATGACTTGTTCACGTTCGGCAGCTCCGAGGACCTTGGCGGCGCGCAGCGCCTCCACATAGGCGGTCGGCCGGGCGATCGTCGTGCTTTCCGAACCCAGCAAGCGGTGCCCGCGCGAGACCTTACCGGCTGTAATCCCGAACACTTCCATCGGAATCGCCTGCTCGTCGAGCATTGCGACCACCCAGCGCACGGGGCGAACAAAGAGCTCGCCGCGCTTGCGCCAGTACATATTTTTCGGCCAATACAGACTGACAATCTCTTTCGGGAGAGCCTCGGCCAGAATCTCGGTCGCCGTCCGGCCCTTGCGCGTGACCGTGGCCCCCAGGTATTCCCCTTTGGGCGTCGTGACCTTTTCGAGCTTGCCGACATCCACCCCAACTTTTTTCGCAAACGCGTGCGCGGCGGGCGTCGGCTGGCCGTCTTTGAACGCGACTTGCGTGGAGGGGCCTGTCACCTGCTCGGTAACGTCGGGTTGGGCGGAGGGAATGCCGTGCGCGAGGACGGCCAAACGGCGTGGGGTATCGAGCCCGCTAAGTGGACTGTTGGGCGCAAGACGCTCTCGTTCCAGCAGCGCACCGACGCGTTGGCGCAGCTCGCGGCTGGCGCCATCGATCATGCGCGCCGGGATTTCTTCACAACCTAATTCAAGCAAGAAGTCTGGCATCAGAAAATTGATCTATGTTCTCAAAATTAACTACCTGTGAATGTGAGCCGGGTCACAGCGAGATTGGCCGGTATGCCTTATCCCACCGGCGCCAGCTTGCCCTTCTTTTCTTTTGCGGCTGGCTTGGCACCCTGATCCTTGCTCTCAGCCTTGTTCGCTGAGCCGTACTGCTGATCCATCCAGGCTTTCGCGATGCCGACCGCTAACCCGCGCACGCGGGCGATGACGCCGACGCGCTCGGTCACCGAAATGGCACCGCGGGCGTCGAGAATGTTGAAGTAGTGCGAACACTTCAGGCAAAGGTCGTAAGCGCCGAGCAGCGGGAAGCGCGACTTTTCGTGGGCCATACCGTCGCCCTCGGATTTGTCTTTGCTGAGCGCAGCATAACGATCAAGCAGCGCTTTGCACTCCGTCTCGCACATCTCGAAGTGCTTCCAGGCCCCAGAAACGTCGGCGGCTTCGAAGTTGTAGACGGAGAACTGCTGCTCATCGGCCAGACGAACTTCGCCGTACTTCACTTCCCTGCCGGTATCGGGATCGCGCGCCCACACGATGTCGTAGATGGAATCGACGTCCTGGAGAAATGCGCACAGGCGTTCGAGACCATAGGTGAGTTCGGCCGAGATCGGGTCCAAGTCCACGCCGCCGCACTGCTGGAAATAGGTGAACTGCGTGACTTCAAGGCCGTCGAGCATCACCTGCCAGCCGATGCCCCACGCGCCGAGCGTCGGCGACTCCCAGTTGTCTTCCTCGAACTTGATGTCGTGCTGGCGCAGGTCAATGCCGATTGCGCCGAGCGATTCGAGGTATAGCTCCTGCACGTTCTCAGGCGGCGGCTTCAGGATGACCTGCAACTGCATGTGCTTGAACAGCCGGTTAGGGTTCTCCCCGTAGCGGCCATCGGCGGGACGCCGCGAAGGCTGCACGTAGGCAACTTTGTACGGCTTCGGCCCGAGCACGCGCAGGAAGGTTTCGGGCGCCATGGTTCCCGCGCCGACTTCAACGTCGTAGGGCTGCTGAACGACGGCTCCACGCTCGGCAAAGAAGGCCTGGAGCTTGAGGATGAGTTCCTGGAAGGTAAGCGAGTTGGGTTTGAGATCGAGGTTCAATTCTGACTGCTCTTCTCAACGCACATGGCTGCGAGCCTTTCCGTAGCCAGAGCTAGGAGCAAGCAAAACCAGATGCAGCTTGCTAGCCGAAGCTCGTCGGCTCATAGCTCGCAGCTGAGCTATAATTTTCTCCAGCATTCCTGCCGTCACCAGCTTCTTCTCGATATGCCGCTCGAGAATCTGGATCAGGAACTTCCGCAAATCCGCGCACAGCGCCTTTGGCCATTCAATTCCCGCAAAGTCCGAAGCTCGCGACCGCAACATCTGCGTCTGCAATCTTGCGCGACTCCGGCGATAGCTCCGACGAGGCCAATGCGCTTATCGTCCATGCAAGTCAGGCCGTCGGCCAGCGCGTGCCAGAATGCGCGTTCGCCATCCAGCGGGCGGCCGCACACCATGCACTCCGACAACTCCGGCAAAAAGCCCATCAGCCGCGTCATCCACAGCTCGAAGTAGGTGACGTGGCATCCACAACGCCGAACCGCGCAACTCCGCAATCACCGCCAGGCTCAGCCGGAAGACCGCGTCACTCGCTTCACGGTCCGGCATCAACTGGTCGAGCAGTTCCGCCACATGCGCCAGCGCTACCGACCGCTCGTATGTGACCTCGCTCGCCATCGGCGACTCGATCACTTCGCAGGAATCGAGACGCGCCAATTCCTGGCGCTCGCGGTCGTCGTAAAACGCCCGTACATACGTGAGCGGCTCGAGCGCGCCCCCGAAGCGGCGTTTCGACTTCTTGGCGGCGCGCGCCACGCCCTTCACTTTGCCTTCCAGGCGCGTGAAAAGCGTAACGAGCAGATCGGATTCGCGCAGCGGATACGCGCGCAGAACGATTGCTTCCGACTCCTTCAGCGCCATGGAGGGCTACAAAGCTAAACGATGATTGTAATATAGCCATCAGCCGTCAGCCATCAGCCGTCAGGAAAGCCTTGTCACAGACGCAGCTAGGATTCGTCCTGTCGCAGCTAGTGGTTGGATTCATCGCATCTGGCGACGCTTGCAGAGTTCATTGGATTGGCAGATTGCGCCATGGCAGAATCAGAGGCGCGAACCGGGTTCGGCTGCGCCTCTGACCTGATAAAACTTTGGTTTACCTGACTGGCTGATGGCTGACGGCTGAAAGCTGTTCTACCGCCCGAAATACTTCGCGTTGCGCTCGGTGTACTCTTTCCATTTTTCCGGCAGATCGTCGAGGGCGAAGATGGCTGAGACGGGGCAGACGGGCACGCAGGCGCCGCAGTCAATGCATTCGACCGGGTCGATGTAGAGCATCTCCTCGGTGCCGTACTTGTCGGAGTCTTTCTTGGGATGAATGCAATCCACCGGGCAGGCGTCAACGCACGCGGTGTCTTTGGTACCGATACAGGGCTCGGCAATCACATAGGCCATAGTCTTTTCAGTGCTCCCAGAAGATCGGAACAGATCACCAACAATGGAAAAATTGTAGCAGGAATTTTGCCTTGCGTGCGCCCCATTACAGCCAATGGAGCGAGACCGCAGGCGAAGCGCGGGAACCGGCATGCAGCAGGGCGGCCCCAGCGAAAACTCCTACCCAAGCAGAGCTTGGGTAGGGCACCCGCAAGTAATCGGGGGTCTTATCAGTCTGCTCCCTGTGCGACCGCCTCACCCGATTCCGGCTGCGGCAGTGGCACTGGAACAGCGGGAACCCGCGCAGGCGCGCCGCGCCAGGCGTTGGGCTTGAAGCCTTCTCTTACGAGTTTGAATATGGTTCGCCGATTTTGCGCAATCACCTTTACCCACGCCATTTTCCCCAGCATGGGGAAATAAATGCCGCGGAAACAAAGCCGCGCCAGAAAGATGTTGACGCGATAGCCCAGCGGCTGATCGCTGAGCGACTCGACCGCCTGCGCCAGCGCTTCCGGGCTATAGGCCTGCTCCCACCCGTGGTTCACTTCGGCGTGAGCCTCGTCAATGGTCATCTTCAATGGCGTGTGCGCCATGGCAAATGGGACAAACTCCTGCCAGTGCTTGCGCCGCGTCAGCCGCCCGGCCTTTTCCAACCGCTTGTACAGCGGAGTGGCAGGCAATGGAGTGAGCAGACCAAAAATCGGGAGCCCCGGAGGCCAGGTTCGAACCTGCTCAAGAGTGCGCTCGGCGACTCCGACCGTGTCATTGTCCATGCCAAAAATGAACGAAGTAATCGCATAGACATTGCGCGAAGCCAATCGCTCCAGCACCGCGGCATACTCACCCGGCTTGTTGAATCCCTTGTTCACGTCTTTCAGATTGGCCGGGTCGATCGACTCCATGCCGATAAAGATCCACTTGCCCCCCGAAGCCGCGATCAGGTCCACCAGTTCCTCGTCGCGCAACAAGTTGGCACTGATCTGCGCCACCCAATTTACCTGCGCGCCGGCGGCAATGATGTCGCGCAGCAGCGACTTCGTGCGCTTGACGTTGATGGCGAAATTATCGTCGATAAAAAACACCGCCATCTGGCCCTTCTCACTGCGGGCGCGCGCCTTCAGACGCAGCAGTTCATTCACGACGCTCTCGTTGGTGCGGAAGCGAATGGAGTCTCCGAAAAAGCCGGTGACAGTGCAGAACTCGCATCCGTAGGGGCAGCCGCGGCCCGACTCGACCGGAACAATTCGAAAAGTTCCCCAGCCTTCGCCGATTTTCCCGAGCGTTTTCCGCGCGACCTTCGGCACAAGATTGAACTGGCTGAGATCGATCGACTGCCACGGAATCTCCGGGTATTCCTTTAGCGACGGTTTGCTTTCCTGGCCAAAAGCATCTACCGGCGCATAAACTTCTTTGAGTTCGCCGCGCACGGCATCGTTCACAATCTGCGGCCAGGTCGCATCGGCCTCGCCTAAGGCGACGGCGTCGGCGTGGCGCGACCCACCATCCCGGCCAAGCGCCTCATCGGCCATCTCGGTCACGTGAGGTCCGCCCATTACGACCGGCACTCCCGTGGCACGCACAGCATCCGCCATGCGATAGGCCTTGGCGACCATTCTGGTCATGGCTCCGATGCCGACCAGTCCAATCTGTTTTTCGCGCACGAACTGCGCGATCCCCGCTTCGTCCATGGGCTGGGCGTTGCCATCCACCAACAAAACCTCATGACCTGGCGGAGTCAGCGCCTGGAGCAGGAACATCCAGAGATGTGGCATGAAATTGCGGGTTACGCCGTTGTCAGGGTTGTACAGAAGAATTCTCATGATTCCTTTCGCGCTTCCGCAAAACGTTCCTTCGTGCGTGCTTCGTCGCAGGGAAGAAATCATCGGCGCCAGAACGGCGATAGCCCTGAGCATTCCAAACTGGAGGTTTTCGGATTACTGTCCCCACTCGTCGCGGATTGTACACGGTAACTATGCTGGCGCGTGTTCAATTTTGTACAAAGGCTGATATTCGACGATATACCCCGCCACGGCGCTGGCTGCCACCGTCAGGGGCGAAGCGAGATACATTTGCCCCGGACCGCTTCGACCGGGAAAGTTTCGGTTCTGGGCGCTGATAACGATTTGATCGGGGCGCGTGGAGACGCCGGGGCCGGCATTGATGCAGGCGCCGCAACTGGGCTCGATCACCCGCGCGCCGGCCTTTTCGAAGATTTCGATGTAGCCTTTGCGCCGCGAATATTCGCGCGTTTCCTGCGAGCCGAACTGAATCCAGAACTGGACGTTGGGCGAAACACGTTTGCCATGCTGGAGGGCATCGGCGAGCACGGCCGCGTACATATCCATGTCTTCGTTCTTGCCGGCGGTGCAGGTTCCTCCGTAGGCGATCTCGATGGGCACGGGCGTGTTCAGGTCGCGAATGTATTTGCCGTTACCTGGGTCGCCGGGCGTGGCGACCATGGGCGCGATGTCGGCCGCGTCGAGTTCGATGACGTGCGCGTATTCGGCGCCAGCGTCGCTCTCGATACCAACGGTCATGCGCTCGGCTTCGGCACGCTGCAGTCCGCGGCGCTCGACGAGAAAATCAACCACCTTTGCGTCCGGCGCGACGATGCCGGTAAAGCCCCCGATTTCGGCGGCCATGTTGGTCATTGTGGCGCGTTCGTCCACGCTCAAAGCTTCGACCGCTTCACCCGCGTACTCCATCACCTTCGCGAGTGCCTGTCCGCTGCGTACGTAGTCGAGCGAAAGAATCTTGAGAATAAAATCCTTGGCGGTAACATTCGGGCGGCGTTTTCCACTGATGACGATCTTCACCGACTCGGGGATCTTGACGCGCACATCTTTCGTGATCCAGGAATTGAAAACGTCGGTGGTGCCGATGCCAAAGGCGATGCAGCCGATTGCGCCCACGTGCGGCGTGTGCGAGTCGGACCCGACGTTGACCTGCCCGGGCAGCGCGTAGCTTTCGAGCATTACGGAGTGGCAGATGCCTTCCGAGCCTTTGCGGTCGGTGAGTTCGCCGTGGAGCTTGATTCCCTGCCGGCGGGCAAAGTCTTCCTGCTTAAGCTTGAGCTGCGTCGCCAGATCGAGGAGCCCAATTTTCTTCTTCTCTTCGGAGATGACTTCGTCGAGGAACGTCAGGTGGTCGCGGAAGACGCAGATGCTGGCGGCATCATTGACCGGGACATCCTTGCCGACATATTGCTCGTAGAAAATGGCGGCCATCGGCGTGACGTATTCGTGGCTGAAGCGCAAATCAACAAGGGTGAAGCCGGTGTCGCCGGGTTGGACGGCGGGAACGCCGACCGTGCCGTCAGCATTCACTATATGTTTGGCAAAGATCTTCTCGGCGAGCGTCATAGCACGTGTGGCGCGGGCGCCCTCGCCCGCGGACTTAAGCGGCGGCAGGAAAACCTTCTTCTGCATTCGCGCCACGTTGAACGGGAACAGGCCGCCGTATTCGATCACCTGGCGCGTGATGTCGTCCTCGCCGACGGTGAATTCACTCAGAGAAATTTCTTCTCCCGCGCGGATACGATCAATGAGCGAGAAATTTGTGGAGGTAAGCAGGCCGAGATTCTGGCAGTTCTGCTTGTAGATGCGCTCAATGTTCTCGGCAATCACCACCTGAATGCCCGCGCACACTTCGGCATAGGGCGACTGCTCACGGCTGGAACCTTTACCGCGGCGCTTGCCGCTCACCGAACAGACGAAGCCGCCTTTTTTCACCTCGCCGCGGGCGATGGGAATGATGCCACCGCACTTGAGGCCAGCATAGGGAATTTCACCCAGCGTTTGATCGAAGTAAAAACAAAGATGTGCGGGAGTGATTTCGTCCGTGGAAATATCGTCGCGCAATTTCGGGTTGGCGGCGGGATTTTTCGTGTCCCATGGCACGTCCCAGCCCGCAAGCTGCTTCTTGATCAACTCGGGGTCTTCGGTGAGAAAGAGAATGCGGCCGCGCAGGCGGAGACGATCGGCGCGCTTTTCGACTTTGCGTTCGAGGAGCGAATTGGCACCTTGTGCGTTAGGCATGTTTGTTGCGCTACCACAACACCGGGACAAAACTCTACACGGTACAACCTACGGACTTGAATCTCCCCACCCAAGTCTCCCCACGACACCCATTGTACCGCTCAGGATTTCCGTTCTTTCGCGTAGGCGACGGGACTGGGCAGCTCTTCGAGACCGCGCCCAGCGAAAATTGCCTGGAACTCAGCAAGCAAGGCATCGTGCACCAGGCCGTTTGAAGCCAGCGTTTCCCGGCTCGCGATCTGGAATGGGCCGGCTGCAAAATCTGTAACGCGGCCGCCCGCTTCTTGCACCATGAGCACGCCGGCCGCTGTATCCCAGGGATTGAGATTAAACTCCCAAAAACCGTCGTATCGTCCGGCCGCGACATTGCATAAATCGAGCGCAGCCGAACCCGCGCGCCGTACCCCGTGCGAACGCAGAGTGATCTGGTGATAGAAGTAAATGTTCGGATTCTGATGGCGCTTGTGGCTGGGAAAACCGGTGCCGACCAGGCATTCGGCGAGTCGCGCGGTGGCAGACACGTGAATCGGCTGTGCGTTCAGACGCGCGCCACTTCCCTTCTCTGCGGCAAATAACTCGTCGCGCGTTGGATCGTAAATCACGCCCGCGATGCGCTCACCGCGATAATCCACCGCCAGCGATACGCAAAACACCGGATACCCATGTGCGAAGTTGGTGGTGCCGTCGAGCGGATCGACGTACCACTTGTAATCGCTGCCGGTTTCTATGCGCGTTCCCTCCTCGCCCATGACGTCATGGGTGGGAAAGTGCTGGCGGATGCGTTCGATGATCAGCGCCTCGGACTGGCGGTCGGCAACGGTAACGAGATCCACGTCGCCTTTGTATTCGATCTTCACGTGGCGGCGGAAATGTTCCATCAGCAGGCTGCCCGCTTCCCGGGAGATTGACTCCATAGTAGAAAGCAGGCTGGCAGGATGACTGGACGTGGTCTGGGAAGAACTCATGCGGGATTATGGAATTTCAGATTATGGCTTTACTCGCCGGCTAATTATCCGAGGCTGTGCGCGCTACTTTTTCTTGCCGTCTTCGGCGATATAAACGATCTCGTGCTTGAAGATAAACAGATTCGGTCCATCGTCGCGCGTGACGCGGACCATGTGCTTGTCGTAATACTCGATCCAGCCGCGCACCACTTCTCCATCGGCGAGTTTGAGGCTGACGATCTTCTGCTTCTCGCCGAGCGACTTCAGGTAAGCCGCTTCCTCGAACGTTTCGTCGGGAGGCGGCGTGCGCTTCTTTAAATTGTTGCTTCCTTGCAGCGGAGACATACTCACATTCTACACGGCACCCGCGGTGTTCCCCGCCCCTACTTGGGCCGGGGTTTGCGGCGGCCTATGCGCGCCAGTATTCTGCGCACTTTCTTGGGGGAAATCGAGAGCCGCGACGCCACGCGCGACACTTTGCGCCCCTCGCGCTCCCAGACCCGTGCGATCACGATTTCGGCGAACTCTTCGCTGATCTGGCGGAACGATTTCTCGCCTACCGCGCCCTGCGACCAGGCTTTCAACGCGGGGTCCACGCTTCCCTTGCGCACAATTCTTGCGCGCAAAGTTTGCAGATCCTGCCAGATGCTATCGGGCTGAGCGGCTCCACAAGCGGCTCGGGCCAAGTCGTACGATTCGCGCGCCGCTTCCTCGTTATCAAAGAAGGAATTGCACTGCGTCAGTCCCTGCCACAGATAGGCTGTTGCGAGCAGTATGTGATGCTGCGTGTGCTTGGCCAACTCAACCGCTTCCTGGCTGAAATCGAAAGCGCGGCGCGCGTGAATGCCGGGATCCGTGCCGCCGCCGATTCCTTCTTCCACCTTGGCATTCTCGATCATGCACTGCAAAATCCGCGCTCTCCCCATCAGAATGTAGTCGTGTTTTTCCGCGGCCAACTGGTAAGCGGACGCAGATTCCTCCTCGGCGCGCTGAAAGTCGCCGCCATCAAGATGGATGTAGGCAGCGTTTATGTAAACCGTGCCGAGACCATGATGGGTCGGGCGATGTCGGTAAATCTCGCGGGCAGTCTCAAGATGTTCGAGCGCTTCGCGCCGCAACTGTGTGAGCCGGCGACGATGATCCGTGCGGGCGCTTATTCCAGCCGGACGGGCGGACGACCCCTTGCCGCCCCGGCTTGATGTCTTACGCTGGCGCTGAGCATCAAGGTCGACCCGCCTTTGCAATTGCAGCGCAACACCCCGCTTGGCGAGCGCCATATTGGCCAGTGAGCGCGCCAGGTTGGGATGCTGCGGGTCGCGCTTGCGGTAGTGTTCGATCGCGCTCGAAAACATATCGATCGCCTGGTCGAAGCGGCCTTCACGGCGCGCCATCCGGCCGTAGAACGACTGAATATTGCCCAGCGTCACGTAGTCATCGGTTTGGCGAAGCGCGCCTTCGGCCGTCTCCGAGAGGCGTACCGCTTCCTTCCATTTGCCCTGCTGGAACAGGAGCCAGCTTTCGAGGACCTGCATGACGCCGGCCATGCGGGGGTGGCCAAGTTCAAGCGCCAGGTCCTTCCCCCGTCCGGTATAGATAAGGGCTTCGTCGTAATCGCCCCGGCGCCGCAGACATCGGCCTTTCCAGTAATACGCGATGGCAAGCAGGAACTGGTTGTCCAGTTCTTCGGGCAGGCTCAGCACAAAATCAAAATGAGGGATGGCGGCGTCCATCGCCTCTTCCGCCATCGCGACCATGCCTTGCGCCATGCGGAGACAGATGAAGTCGGAGATCGGGAGCCGCGAGCGCGAACGCGAATCGAAGCGTGCGAGAAGTTCCTTGACAGAAAGCGAGGCGGCGAATCCGATGTCGCTCCAGATAGCGAGCAGGACTAGCAGGCGAGCCGCATTCGCCTGCGCAGGGTCGATGCTGGTGATTATTTCTTTGTGGGATGCGAGGCAACCGAGACCGCGCTCGATTTCACGCGCGGCCACATGCGCCTGCAACTCGGCCAGAAAGCTTTCCTCAATCTGCGCTTTAGCCCGTTGATCGTTTGCTTGTCGATCTGCCTGGGAACCCTGTCGTGCGCCCATGCCTTGACGTTCTAATCTAATAAATCGTAACTGGCAAGGGTCAGGAACTCGGGGAATTCCTTACCGGTCATCAGCGTCTCAAGGAGCTGGGCGGCCCTTTGCAACTGCCGGTCGCCCCGCAGTTCCGCTGCCCGCGCGTGAATCACCTGCCTTACCAGACTTTCTGTCACGATTTTGCCGTCGGTCATGCGCGCGCCGTGCTTCACCCACTGCCAGACTTGAGCACGGCAGATTTCGGCCGTCGCCGCATCTTCCATCAGGTTGTAGATCGGAACGCACCCCGATCCGCGCAGCCACGATTCTAGATACTGCAAGCCCACGTCAACATTCCAGCGCAGGCCCGCTTCCGTGACGTCGCCGGCTGGGACTTTGAGAAGGTCGCTGGCGGTGACGGAACGATTCGTGCGCGGTTTTGAAATCTGGTTTGGCTCGGGCATGTACGTGTCGAATACTTCTTTCGCGATCGGAACCAGCCCGGGATGCGCCACCCACGTGCCGTCGTGGCCGGCCTTCACTTCGCGGAGCTTGTCGCGGCGAACCTTGTCGAGCGCCTGGTCGTTGGCCGCCTGATCGTTGCGAATCGGAATCTGGGCCGCCATGCCGCCCATGGCGTGAATGCCGCGCCGGTGGCAGGTTTGAATCAGCAGTTCAACGTACGAACCGAGGAAATGCGCCTCCATGGTGACCAGCGACCGGTCGGGCAGCACGAAATCGGGGCGCGCGCGAAATTTCTTGATGAAGCTGAAAATGTAATCCCAACGGCCACAATTGAGCCCTGCCGAATGTTCGCGCAGTTCGTAGAGAATCTCGTCCATCTCGAAGGCGGCCATGATGGTCTCAATCAGAACGGTCGCGCGGATCGACCCGCGCGGAATGCCCAATTCATCCTGCGCGAAGCAGAACACCTCATTCCACAGCCGCGCTTCGAGATGGCTTTCCAGCTTCGGCAAATAGAAATAAGGGCCGGTGCCTTTGCTGAGCAACTCTTTCGCGTTGTGAAAAAAGAAGAGACCAAAATCGAACAGAGAACCGGAGATCGGCTTACCGCTCACGAGAAAATGCTTTTCATCGAGGTGCCAGCCGCGCGGGCGCACGACCAGCGTGGCCAGCTTGGTTCCCAGTTCGTAGCGTTTCCCTTCCGGACTCTCGTATCGAATCGTGCCTCGGATCGCATCGCGCAGGTTGTTCTGGCCCTCGATATTGTTGCTCCACGTGGGCGAATTCGAATCCTCAAAGTCGGCCATGAACACGCTGGCGCCCGAGTTGAGCGCGTTGATGATCATCTTGCGGTCTACCGGGCCGGTGATTTCCACGCGCCGGTCCAGCAGGTCTTTCGGGGTGGGCGCGACCTTCCAATCGCCTTTGCGGACGGCGGCGGTCTCAGGCAAAAAGTCGGGCAGCCAGCCAGCATCAATTTTCTGCTGAACCTCTTTGCGCCGTGCCAGCAACTCCTGCCGCCGTGTCTCAAACCGTGCAGCCAGGTTCACCAAAAATGCGCGAGCTTCCGCGGTTAAAATGCTGCTCTCAATCTGGTCGGGGGGCAGGGTTTCCGGCGTGTTGTTCTGAAGAAATGTCATGGCATTCATAAGTCAACATCATAGCCATGGGCCCGCGCAAGTCATGCCCCACTAGGTCAATTTGACCTAGTGGGTCCGAGCGGACAGGACGGTTTGTCCGGAACCCCCATTTCGTTGTCTACTGCACATGGGCGCAAGTCCGAATGCAAATTCTTGGGTGAGGATAAGCATATGACAACGTCAAATTCGAACCGCGAAACCGGCAACTGGCAGCGCAACAATTTCAACGGCATCACGGCAACCGAGGGCTCCAGGGTGGCGCAGTTCATCGACTACACAACTGTGGAAGAAAGCTACGAACTACTGCCGTCGGGAGACTAATATAGGATCGCGCAGATATTGTCGCGCGCCGCAAGGCAAAAACTCAAAGCACAGGATCATTCGTGAAAGAGAAAATGCTCACCAAGGAAAGCCACGAAACAACAACGGCGATGACGATATTTGATCAGCAGGTCGCGGCTGCGGAGCAATGGTTTGCGAGCCCGCGGTTCAAGGGCATCACTCGTCTCTACTCTCCGCACCAGGTGGCCGAGCAGCAGGGCACGATTCGCGGCGACTACACGATCACGCGGCGGGCGGCTGAGGAATTCTACGCGCGGCTGCGCGAACTGTTCGAACAGCGCAAGCAGATCACGACCTTCGGGCCCTATTCGCCGGGCCAGGCCGTGATGATGAAGCGCATGGGGATGGAAGGCATTTACCTGGGCGGCTGGGCGACGTCCGCGAAGGGGTCGGTCAACGAGGATCCGGGTCCCGATCTGGCGAGCTACCCGCTGAGCCAGGTGCCAGACGAAGCTGCGGGGCTGGTGCGGGCGCTTCTCGCGGCCGACAAGAACCAGCATTTCGCGCGCGCGCGCATGACCGAGCAGCAGCGCAAGGCGACGCCGGCGGTCGACTTTCGACCATTCATCATTGCCGATGCAGACACCGGCCATGGCGGAGATGCGCACGTTCGCAATCTGATCCGCCGCTTTGTCGAAGTCGGCGTACCGGGCTACCACATTGAAGACCAGAAGCCGGGCGCGAAAAAATGCGGACACCAGGGTGGGAAGGTGCTGGTCGCCGAGGACGAGCAAATCCGGCGGCTCAACGCTGCCCGCCTGCAGCTCGATATCATGCGGGTCCCGGGCATTATTGTGGCGCGCACCGACGCCGAGTCCGCGACGTTCCTGGAGAATCTCACCGATGAACGAGATCAGCCTTTCATTCTCGGTGCCACTAACACCGACGTTCCCACTTACCGCGTCGCCTATCTGGCGATTCTCAAGAAGCTCGCCGAAATGGGAGTGACGGAAGTCTACGGGCACCTCCTGTTCGCGGTATCCGAGATCGAGTATCAGGCCGCTTTTGACTGGCTCGAAAAAGTTGGCTTGATGCCGACGATAGCCTCCACGGCTAAGGCCCTGCGCAACGCCACGCCAACCGAGTTCGAGGCAGCGCTCGACAAAATGGACATCTCTTTCATGGAAGCGTGGCAAGCAGAAGCCAAGCTCAAGACTTTTGGCGGAGCCGTTGCCGACGCGATGCAGGCGCGAGCCGATGACGGCGAGCGCTTCGACATGACCATCGAGGAATGGCGCGCATTCGCACAGCGCGCTTCCTTCTACGAGATTCGCGAGTACGCGCGCTCCATGGGCATCTTCGTGGTATGGGATTGCGAGTTGCCCAAGACGCCCGAAGGTTTCTATCAGGTTCAGGGCGGCATCGATTACGCCATTGCCAAGTCGCTCGCCGCCGCGCCGTTTTCTGACTTGCTGTGGATGGAGACGAAAACGGCGGACCTCGAGGACGCAGAAAAGTTCGCTCACGCGATTCATGCGCAGTATCCCGACAAGATGCTGGCTTACAATCTGTCGCCATCGTTCAACTGGGACACTACCGGCATGAGCGAAGACGAGATGAAGCGGTTCCCCGAGGAACTTGGGAAAATGGGCTTCGTCTTCAACTTCATCACCTATGGTGGTCATCAAATCGACGGTTTGGCGGCCGAGGAGTTCGCGACTGCACTCAAGCAGGACGGCATGCTGGCTCTGGCACGGCTGCAACGCAAGTTCCGGCTGCTGGAGTCCCCCTATCGCACGCCGCAAACGCTGGTCGGCGGCCCACGCCTCGACGGCGCCTTGATGGCCTCGTCGGGACGCACATCGGCGACCAAGGCCATGGGCAAGGGGTCAACGCAGTTCCAGCACCTGGTTCAAACCGAGGTTCCACCGCGGCTGCTGGAGGAATGGCTGGCGGCATGGGGCGAACACTGGGTATACCCGGGCAAGATTCGCGTGCAACTGCGTCCACACACGGCCGGATCTGAGCTGTTGGAGTTGACCCTGATCGGCGAGTCCAACAAGGAGAAGATCGCCAACATCATCTTCGCGAGCTTGCAGGATCGCCGTGGGCGCAATTTCCTTTCTGTTCGCGACCAGGGCACGCAGCCGCCCTTCCGAAAAAAGCGCCTGATGACGCTTACACAGCTGTTCCTGATTCACCGCTACTCGGCGAATGCCGTGCATTACGTCACCCCAACCGAGGACAATGAGCATCAAGCACAAAAGATGAAGCGCCTGGGTATCTTCTCCGACGTGCACACCGAAGTTGGCCAAATCATTGTGGCCCAGGTGAGCAAAGAAGGCGTGGCTGAACTGCTCAAGCCAGATCGGGTACACCTGCTGGAAATGATCCGCAAGACCGCTCCGGCAGCCGGCACCCGGTCATCCGGTATCAAAGAAGCGGACGAACTGCTGCCGTCAGGAGATTAGTACTTAGACCGCGGGATTATTACCACAAGCCCTTGGAGTGTAGCGCCGGCACCCTGCCGGCGGTTCCGAGGGCGCCTCGCCCTCGGCCAGCCGTCATAGAGAATCATGTGGTCACGGCACTAGAACTAGACTTGGCCCATGAACGAAGCTGATTCTCCCAACCCTCAGCAGCTATTTCGCCGGGCCACTTGTTTTCTGCTGCGCAATCCATTTGTCCGTGCGGGCCTCTAGCAGATCGAGCGGGAGCGTGCCGCCATTCAGCATCTCGTCGTGGAATGCGCGTATATCAAACTTGGGTCCAAGCTCTTTTCTGGCGCGCTCGCGCAATTCGCGGATCTTCAACTGGCCTAGCTTGTAACTAAGTGCCTGTGCCGGCCACGCAATATAGCGGTCGGTTTCGGACTGGATACTAGGCTCGTCGACGGCGCCGGACTTGCGGAAGAAATCCACGACCTGTTCGCGGCTCCATCCCTTCGAATGGATTCCGGTATCAACCACCAGCCGCACGGCACGGAATAGCTCGGAAGAAAGCCGGCCGTAGTCCGAAACCGGGTCCTGATAGAAACCTACTTCTTTCCCGAGTTCTTCCGCATAGAGTGCCCAGCCTTCAATGTACGCATTGAATCCCAGACCATGGAGCCGGAAATTTCGGCAGCCCGGTGAGCTGCTGCTGGACCGAAAGCTGCATATGATGCCCGGGGATGCCCTCGTGATAGGCGATGGCCTCATCGTCGATCAGTGAGCGTTCCTTGAAGTTGGAGGTGGCGACTACCACGCGGCCGGGCCGCTTGCCATCCGGCGTGCCCGTAACGTAGTGAGTTGCAGCCGCGGCCTGAAAGCTGGGAATGGCTTCTACCGTAACCGGCGATCTGGGCAGCAGTGTAAACAGTTCCGGCAGTTTCGGTTCCATCTGCGCGATGTAGTGGCGGAAGGCGTCGAGGATCTGCTCCTCGGAGGTCGGAACATATTTCGGATTAGTTTTGAGCGACGTGCGGAATGACGCGAGGTCGGCGAAGCCTTCTTTCTTGGCGATCACCAGCATTTCGGCCTGGATGCGATCCATCTCTCGCAGGCCGAGTTGGTGGATCTCGTCGGGCATCATGTGCGTGGTGGTGCGTGCGTAGATGTCGTTCTGGTAGCGTTTTTCGCCGTCCGGCAAGGACGTGATCGCAAGCGTGGTGCGCCCTTGGGGAGCGTATTCCGCGCGGAGAAACGTGGCGAAGGTTTTGTAGGCAGGAATGACGTCGGTGTTGATGGCGTCGGTTAGCTGCTGGGTTAAACGCTTCTGATCTTCGGGTGAAATCGTCGCAGGGTACTTCTTTGTCGGGCGCAGAAATGGGTCAGACTCGATGATGCCCTCACACTGGGCGGGGAGCTTTTCGAGCAGAAAACGCACAGGCATCAGTTTGTCTCTCATGCCGGCGCGCAGAACTTCGGTGGTCTGATTGAGAATGCGGGGAATCTGGTGCAGGCGGGAGATGTAGTCCTCGTACTGCTTCACCGTATCAAAAGGCACGGAAAGCGGCAGGTCGGCCAGACTGGTATGGATGCCATTCTGCTGGTTGATCGGCATTTCATACTCTTTGAGGTTGTAGTCGGTGATGCGCTGCTCAAGAACGCGCACGAGGAGATCGTGGGACAGTTGGTCCTGGTCGGAGAAGCCGGCCGTTGAGATGGCTTCCAGCCGCGCAAGAAAATCCTCGTTGGCTTTCTCACGCTTGGCAATCGCCTCGAGCGAGTAATCGGCCAACTTGTCGTTGTAGCGGTAGTCGCCGTAGGCGGTCGCGCGCTCCGGAAAATTGCGGAGGTCGGTTTCATAAGACTCTTCGAAAAGCGCGTTCTGAGCCGCAAGGCGGTCCGCTACCGGCTTAAGCTCCTGTGCAAATAACGGAACTGCAACAGCACCGAGGAAAAACAGGCTTTTCAGCAAACGCATAATCCTGCACCCCACTATGAAAATTGGCCGCTCGGAGCAGACACCGCGCGGTGGACTAGGAAAGTTTCGAGTTCAGCCGGGCCTCGATTTTTGCCAGCAAATCGGCGCCTGCTTCACCGGCGTGGCTAGTGGAAAACTCGCTGCCTAGTTCGACCACCGGAAGCTTCGCGCAGGCGTTCTCGAATGCTTGCAGCGCTTCCGGCGAGGCGATCTTGTCGGGACCGACCAGCAAGAGATCGAAATGCGCCACGCGCATCAGGAGGCGAGCGTCGCTCAGCCGGTCGGTGGTCTGAACCTCATATCCCGCGCGGCGAAGTAGTTCGCGCAAGTACGCGAGCACGTCGATATTCGAGTCGAGGCAAAGAATGGTGCGACCGGTAGAGACCGGAGCCTCGGCGCGGCCTGCGGGCTGGTAAAAGGCGGCCAACGCCGTTTCTTCCGATTCGTGCAGGTCGAACACACCGCTGAGGCGCGTCATGTCGAGCACTTTGCGCACGTGCTCAGGAACATTGCAGAGTTTAAGGTCCCCGCGCGCCTGGCGTGTATTGGCGAGGGCGCGGACCATCGTTCCCAGGCCGCTGCTGTCAATAAATCCGACCTCGCCCAGATGTAAAAGAAGGATGGAGCGCCGGTCCTCCAGCAACGAGGCCACGTGCGTGCGCAGGGATTCGCTCTCGCTGCCGGCAACAATCCTTCCCTGGCAGCGCACGATGGTGACGCGGCCAACGTCGCGAGTGTCGAGCGATAGAAGCAATGGACCTCCCCAGCGACCGGATCACACTTGCCAAAGTTGGCACATTATATGCCGGAGTAGACGCAACCGCTACTGAACATTTCCAGCCTTCGCCTTTGCGTCCGCGGGATTCAAGTCGAATTCGGGATGCGGTATGCCCCGCATCCATTTGTCGAACCAACCTACGATGTATTCGAGACGCTCGATGCGATGCCACGGCTCGCCCGAGCGCGACAGTTCATGCGTTTCCCGTGGGAAGACAACCATTTCGGTTGGGCGCTTCATATATTTGAGCGCGCGGAACAGTTGCTCGCCACCGGAGTCCTGCGGCGTGCGGTAGTCCAATTCGCCAAGCACAAACAGCACGGGCGTGTGGATGTTCTTCACGTAGGTGATGGCAGAGCGGCTGTTGTAATCGTCGGGATCCTCGAACGGCGGCGCTTTGAACCAGTGCGGTTGAAACAGCGTGAAATCGGCGGTGTACCACCAGGAGGCCCAGTTGGAAATATCGCGCTGCGATACTGCGGCCGCGAAGCGATCCGTATGCGTAATTGTCCAATCCGTAAGGACGCCGCCTCCACTGCCCCCCGTCACGCCGAGCTTCTTGCTGTCGATGTAGCCGCGTTTGAGTAGTTCGTCGACGCCGATCATCAGATCGCGGTAGTCGTCGCCCGGATAGTGATACTGAATAATGTTGCCGAACTCCTGCCCGTAGCCAGTCGAGCCGCGTGGGTTTACGTAGAGGACAACGTATCCCTTGGCGGCCATCCACTGAAATTCGTGGTCGAAGACCCAGCCGTACGCGGCATGCGGGCCGCCGTGAATGTTGAGAATGAGCGGGTACTTTTTCTTCGCGTCAAAGTCGGGCGGCTTCTGAATCCAGCCCTGGATGCGTTTGCCATCGAAGGTTGTGTAATTGATCTCTTCCGGCGCTGTCAGGTCGAGCTGCGACCAGAGCTTACGGTTAAAGTCAGTGAGCCGCGTTTGGGTCCCGTCGTTGGCGACAGCGAAAAGGTCTCCGATCATCACCGGTGTGGAGACCAGCGCTACCGTCGCGCTGGCGTTCGCGTTCACCGAAAATTGCAGCACTGCTTGATCTCCCCGAGTGACTTCACTTACCTCGCCGGTTTGCGCGTCGACTCGCACAATCGGCGTGCGTCCTTGCTTCTGCACGATGTCGATCAGGGATCGGCCGTCTGCCGCCCAGTAGAGAGCGCGGCTATGGCCGCCGCGTGGCGCCGCGTTGTCGCCGAAAACCGAGTCGCCCATGTCGAAATCGTAGTCAGCGGTCAGGTTTCGCGGCTTTGCGTCCGTAGCCACATCCATCACCCAAAGGTCGGGTTGCGAATAAGAGCGAACCGGCTCCGCAGCCGAGCCGTGGAAAGCGAATTTGCGGCCGTCAGGGCTGAGAACAAAATCGCCGACGTTCGTGGGAACGGTGGCGAGCTTTTGCGCAGCTCCTCCCGTAGCGGGCACGGAATAAATGTCGGTAGCCGGCAGCTCATAATAGGGCTCATCGACGCGCCGCGTGAGGAAATAGAGGCAGGAGCCGTCGTTGCTCCAGATCACATCACCTTCGTCGTAGTTTCCGCTGGTAAGTTGCCTCGGCTCGGTGGGTTCATCCGAAGCTGCCGGTATTGGAACGACCCAGATATGGTCATGGCGCTTTGGGTCGAGATAACCCTCGTCGTTGCTGCGGTAGACTGCGCGGCCGATGACGTGGACGTCGGGCTCATGGTCTTCCGCTGCCTTTGCATCGCCTTTCGCATTTTTCTTGCGCTTGGCTTTCTCGATATCTTCCGGCGTCGTGTCGCTCAAAAACGCGATTTGGTTGCCCTCGGGGGACCAGACGGGATCGGAGGCTCCCTCGGGCAGATCGGTAATGGCGCGCGCTTCCCCGCCCGCGAGCGACAGCAATGCGATCTGACCGGGCTTGGGTTTGCCGGTCTCGTCCTTGTCGGCGCCACGCACGAATGCGATATGCTTGCCATCGGGCGACCAGCGCGGCTGCGCGTCGTGCTTGCCGTTCGTCATCCGGACAGGGGCTTCCCTGCCATCGGTGGCAACGATCCAAATCGATGTTTCGTAGCCGGTGTGCTTCTCGTCGGCGTTCACACGTGTAAATGCAACGCGCGTGCCGTCGGGTGAGACCTGCGGATTTGCGACCCAAACGAAGTCGAACAGATCTTTTTCAGTGATCGAGCGCTTTTGCAAACTCGCGGTTTGTTGAGTATCCTGTGCCGCCAGAGACGCGGCAATGACGAGGACGATGACGGCAAAGAAGACGCGGAATTTCATGTAAAACCCCAGGCCGTGGCGCGGCGGCAGTGGGACTGATTGTGCCTTTTCGCGCGCCGGCGGTCAAACCTCGCGGTCGTATTCGAATAGACCCCACATCCAAGATGACATTCCTTACAATGAGTTTCCGCTACACTAAGCGAATAATCTATTGCTGCGGGGATTGCTGATTGGACAACTTGGGGAGCCGGTCGCGGCGCTATCTCGCTTTTGCGTTCTGTTTACTGAATCTGGCTTCGGCGGCCGCTCAGGCGGTTCCGCCGGAATTCTACTCGGGCCTCAAATGGCGCCTGATCGGCCCTTTTCGCGGCGGGCGCGTTGTCGCTGTCACCGGCGTCCCCGGAAATCCAACTACCTTTTACTTTGGCGCGGTTGACGGCGGCATTTGGCAGACCACCGACGGCGGGATGGTTTGGAAGCCAATCTTTGACGGTCAACATATCGCTTCCATCGGCGCCGTTGCCGTAGCACCCTCCGACCCGAAAACCATTTACGCGGGCACCGGTGAGGCGGACATTCGTTCGGATTTGTCCACCGGGGATGGAATCTACAAATCGACCGACGGCGGGCAAACCTGGAGCAATGTCGGTTTGCGCGATTCGCGGCAGATCAGCCGCATTGTGGTAGATCCTCATAACGCGAATGTCGTCTATGTCGCCGCGCTCGGCCATGCATACGGGCCCAATGCTGAACGCGGTGTGTTCAAAACAGCCGATGGTGGCGCGCACTGGACGAAGGTCCTGGATCAAGGGCCGGATATCGGAGCGGCGGATCTGGCAATCGCCACCGGGAATTCCAACCTTCTTTTTGCGACGATGTGGCACGCGCGTCGCCCACCCTGGAGCACCTATGCCCCGCTCGGCGGCCCTGGCAGCGGCCTCTATCGCTCGTCTGACAGTGGTCAGTCCTGGTCGCATCTCACAGAAGCCGGCTTACCCGACGGGGATTGGGAACGCGCGGGTGTGGCCGTGTCGCCGAACGGGAAGCGAGTCTACGCGCTGATTGACACCAGGAAAGCGGGCGCGGCCGGCCTTTATCGCTCCGACGATGGAGGCGACACCTGGGCGCTTGTAAATTCGGATTCCCGTCTCACCAGCCGCTCCTGGTACTTCAGCAATCTCACCCTCGACCCGAAGAACGATGACGTGATTTACATTCCGAATGTCGCGCTCTACCGCTCCGAAGACGGCGGTAAAACGATTGCCATTGTTCGTGGCGCGCCCGGTGGCGACGACTATCACCAGATCTGGGTCGATCCCACGGATTCGACGCGCATGATTCTTGGCACGGACCAGGGAACCACCATCAGCGTGGACTACGGCAAAACATGGAGTTCCTGGTACAACCAGCCCACTGCTCAGCTTTATCACGTAGTCACTGACAATAAATTTCCTTACGCCGTTTATGGCACGCAGCAGGACAGTGGCGGCATCGCGGTGCCGAGCCGCACCGACCACGGACAGATCACCGCGCGCGACTGGTTTTCGCCGGGTGGAAGTGAGAGCGGATACATCGCGCCCGACCCGAACGATCCGAACATTATTTACATCACGGGCACGTACGGCTCGGTGGGCCGCTTTGATTTGCGCACTTCCTTCAGCCAGGACATCACGCCGTGGCCGGTTCCGAGTTGGGCTACGGAGATCAACGAGCGCAAGTATCGCGATCCCTGGACGCCTGTGCTGGTGTTCTCGCCTTTTGATAAGAAGACGCTCTACCTGGGCACGCAGTTCGTTATGAAAACCACCGATGGGGGCTTGCACTGGGAAACGCTCAGTCCTGATTTGACCGGCGCGGCCCAACCGGGACAAGAAAAGAAGGCCGAGGGGCCGGTGACGGTGGAGAACTCGAAGCAACGAGGATACGGCGTTGTATTCACCATTGCACCCTCAAGCCTCAACGGCGATGTGATTTGGGCGGGGAGCGACACCGGGCTGATCCACTTGACACGAGACGGAGGCAAAACATGGAAGGACGTCACCCCCATGGGACTGCCCGACTGGAGCAAGATATCGCTGATCGAGGCCTCGCATTTTGACCCCGCGGAGGCCTATGCGGCGGTCGACCGGCATCGTCTCGACGACGAGCAGCCGTTCCTTTACCGAACGCGCGACTACGGTGCGAGTTGGCAGCAAATCGCGGACGGAATTTCTTCGCCATCATTCCTGCGGGCAGTGCGGCAGGATCCGAAGGACAAGAACTTGCTTTTTGCCGGAACCGAACTTGGAATCTACGTTTCCTTTGATGATGGCGACCACTGGCAATCGCTGCAGTTGAATCTGCCCGCGGCCTCGGTACAGGATTTGGTCGTTCACGGCGACGACCTTGTGATTGCTACGCATGGACGCTCATTCTGGATTCTCGATGACATCTCGTCGTTGCGGCAGGTCAACCGGGCCAAGGCGGCTGCCGGGGCCTGGCTCTACTCTCCTGCTGCCGCGGTACGCGTTGACAACGATCGGTTCCTTGGAACTCCGCTTCCTCCGGACGAACCCGCGGCCGAGAACCCTCCGAACGGCGCAATCGTCGACTACTACTTGAAGCGCGCGGCACAACATGTCGCGCTGGAGATCGTCGATTCGGAGGGAAAGACAGTTCGTGCTTTCGCGTCCGGCCCACGTAAAGAAAGCAAGCGCCCGCCAGTTGCCATCGCAGACCGGTGGTTTCCAAAGCCGCAGATTCTAGAGACAACGCCAGGAATGCACCGCTTCGTCTGGGACCTGTACTACAGCGCTCTCAAGGGCGATTCGGAGGAACCCGGCGGTGACGATGATTATGGCGCGCCGCGCGCACCTCTTGTGACTCCGGGAATGTATCAGGTCAGACTTACAGTGGATGGCGTCAGCATGACGCAACCGCTCAAGGTGGCCATGGATCCACGCTCAGCCGCGACTCCATTGGAGTTGGAGCAGCAATACAAACTTGGCCGACAGATGTTTACCGAAGCCATGGCCATTCGGCAGACCTTGGCTGACATTCGCTCGGTCAAAGGGCGACTCGCTGCGGTTGGACAAAAGCTAGGCGCGCAACAAACGGAGCTTAAAGCGGAGATCACTGAAGTCGAGGACGCGACTAAAACGATCCTCACCGGTAACGGGCTGCGCTGGGGCGATGGCATGGGGCTCGAACTCGCAAGCAGCGGCATTACCGGCGCGCTACGGGCCGTTGAAAGCGGAGATCGAACTGTGCCAGCACAGGCTATGGCCGTATTTGAGGAAGCGGATCGAGCGGCGAAAACGCGCATGGAGGAATGGACCCGGCTCAAAACAACGCGCGTGCGTCCGCTTAGCGATCAATTGAAACAAGCAATTGAGGGTTCAGTGCCCCTCGACGAAAATTGACCGGTGGCGGAAACACCCGGCTTTAGCGCAAGCAAATGCATTGGAAGTGCACAATCTTTCACCGCTTTCCATGGCCTCTTCTTCAGCGTTTATTCAGTTGACAGGGCCGCCATTCAATAGCAGACTCAACAAGCTATGTGAGCATGGCGAAGCGGGCGGTCTCCGCCCACGGGGATCTTCGTTCGCTCCACGTTCATGCGGTGAACCTCACTCTAAATTGAGGGCGCAACCGGCGGGCTCGGCGAAAAGCCGAGGGGGGGATTATGAGAATAGGAATCGCGAAATTAATCATGCTGGCCGCAACCGCGGCCTTGATGACTGTCACTGGGGGTGCCAGAGCCTGGGCTCAGAGCTGCCCCACCTCTCCAAACTATCTTCCGGACTTCAGCTCAAACCAAAGTTGCCTCGCTTTCAAGAACAACGGTGCAGGCACAGGGTATCCCGGTTTCTACTCGCCAGTTCCGCCCCCACCAACCGGGGTGGCGAAAGTGTTGCGGCTTACTCCAAATCAGTTCTTTTGGGCTACGTCCGCCTGGTACACCACGCAGCAGCCCGTCTCCGGCGCTTTTTCCACCACCTTCACATTTCAGCTGAGCGGCACTACAGCCGGAGGGTCCGGCAACGCCGATGGCATTGCATTCCTAATTCAAAACTCGCCTGCGGGAACGACTGCCTTGGGCCCCGACGGTTGCGGCATTGGTTTCGGTGACGATACTCAGATCGGCTGCACGTCTTCAACGGGCGGCATTCCAAACAGTCTGGCCGTAGAGTTCAATAGTTATCAGAATTATGGCATCGACCCGAGCAACAGCGATATCACCATCCAGAACTGCTCAGGCACCGGCCAGAACAGCGTAGATCCAGGCTGCACTATTGCTGTTAACGATCTTACGCAACTGACAAATCCGATCAACCTCGCCGACGGCAATGTCCATACCGTGACCATCAACTACTCCGGCCCCAGCACCAAACTGCTGGATGTAATCCTGGATAACATTGACTTGTTTCCGGGCGGCAAAACATTCGATCTGACCACGTTAAGCCTGAACAGTGGCAACGCCTGGGTCGGATTCACTGCGGCAACCGGCGGTGGCGATGACGACCAGGACATTCTGAGCTGGACTTTCACGCCGCAATCGCAGACGGCTGTAGTTACGACAACTGGAACCAGCACACTTTCATTCCCGAACGCTGCCGGAACTACGGCCTACGACTTCACGGCTGGGCTGACGGCTCCTTACGCGCAACCGGTAGTACAGGTCCAGCCCGTCCTGATGACCGCTGCCGCTTGCGATGCCCTCGTGCAAAAGAACTTCTGGCCAGCCCGTTGCCTTGTGTACCAGAACGCTGAAAATACTGGCCTGGATGAGGCGGTAATGTTCTCCGTGACCTGCCCGAATTCGCCCAACACGACTTGCGACGATGGCGCGACATTCTTTGCGACGCTCGGCACCGACTTCGACTTCTTGTTCTCCGACAACCCATTTCTGGTCTACCCAGGAGTTCTCGGCCCCTTAAACCCATTCCCGGGTTGGCTCAAGGGAGAAGGTCCGAATTCCGGGAACCCGTGCATTCCACCCGCGAGCGGTCCCCTGTTTACGAGCAACCAGATCTCAGGTTTCTCCGTAACAGGCGATCCTAAGGGCAAAACCACCGGAGGAAGCGGCGGCACAGGTTCGTGCTGGGTCGCAACTTATGACACGCCCGGTGAAATCTGGCCCGGCATCAATATCTCGTCTCCGAAGGCGGCGAAATATACGAAGGGCCAGCCGGTGACCGCAACCTATTCCTGCAACAATCCGGCTACGTCGAAGCCCACAAGCAGCCCGACCGGTCCGTACCTGACCGCAGCGACCTGCACGCAATCCTCGGGCGTGCAGACCTCCTGCACGCAAACCGCTAGCGGCCTGTCATGTACTGGCACCGTCGATACTTCCACCAAGGGGAAGCACATATTCCTGGTAACAGCCATCGACTCGGGCGGCAATCAGAACCTGAATGCGGTTGTGTACACCGTCAAATGAGAAGGCAGTAGACTTCGCTGGAAACTGGCGGGTGAATAATCGAAAGGGGCGCTGCAAAGCAGCGCCCCCTTTTCATGCGACCTGATTTTTCTTAAAGAGAGACGCTATCCTTTCCCTGCCTGGGTCTCGCGGATCGATTCGTCGTAGATGGCCTTGAAATCCGAGCGCTCGAGCAGTTTTTCTGCGCCGGGGTCCTTTTTCATCGCGTCCAGCAGGCGGAGAGTCTCGCGATAATTGTCCTGAGCATCGCTGCGGTCGCCGGAATCGCGCTGAATTGTGGCCAATAGATAATGCCCCCGCACACTCAGCGGTTGCATCCCAAGCTTGTCCGAAAGTAGCAGCGCGCGTTCCAGTTGCTGGCGGGCTTGGGCGCGGTCACGGCTCTGCATCATCGCTTCTGCCATCAATATCGAGCATTCGACCGAGGTGTACTTGAGCCCAAGTTCGTCCGCCTTCTGGATTAACTGCCGAAGGCCGGCAATGGCTTCCTGGGATCGTTTTTCCTGAACCTGAACCTTAGCCACGTTCGCTTTCGCGACCAGAAGTACGTCCGCTTCCTTCCCGCGCGTGGCGGACTGCAGTGCTTCCTGATACGACGCCTGCGCCGATTTCAGATCTCCACGATAGAAAAACGCATCGCCCTGAAAACCCAGTATGGCAGCACCCATGCTTTCCGTTTTCAGTTCGCGCGAAAGGCGTAGCCCCTCCTCCAGATAGGCCTTCGCCTCGTCTCCGCGTCCTGCGAGGATAAGGGCGTCGGCCGAACCAGCCAGTACCTGGGCCATCCAGAAAGTCTTGTCCTGGATCGCACGAAAAGCCTTAAGCGCTTCCTGCTGGGAGTTGATGGCGGCTCCGAAACGTCCCTGATACGCAAACAGCGTGCCCAAGCCATAAGACTCAAGGGCTGCGCCACGGGCATCGTTTATGCTGCGCCGCAAATCCAGGGCCTGCAGGTAATAGGAAATCGCTTTATCGTACTGGCCCATGTCCGCATAAGTGTCGCCAAGATTGTGCAGGACCTCAACCATGTCTTGCGGCACTTTCGACTTTTCGCGGAGCTGAAGCGCCTGCTGGTAATAAGTAAGAGAATCTTCGAACTGACCCTTTTCCGAGTACACCGTCCCAATGTTGTTCAAGCAGATGGCCTGCAAGCTCTCGTTGCCGAGATCGCGTTCCAACTGCAGCGCTTCCTTGTACATCTTGAGCGCCTCATCCCGGTCGTCGCGGTCTTCGTGGAAATTTCCCAGGTCGATCAGAGTATCGGCCATGCCGCGCCTGTCGCCAATCTCACGCCGAATCTGCAGCGCCTCTTGGAAGTTGGAAAGAGCGTCTTTGGCATTGCCCAGCGAAGCTTGCGCCCTGGCCATCTCATTTAGGCTGAAGGCCAGTCCACGCTTCTGGCCGATCTTGCGCCAGATGGCGAGCGCCTCCTGTTCGCTGCGCAATACTTCCTGCGGTTTGCTCAGCATTCGGTAAGCCACCGCCATCAAGTGCAGGCTCATGGCTTTCTGTTCCTGATTGTCCACTTGTACTGCCAGGCTATAGGCGCGGTTCAAGGGATCAAAACTAGCCTGCGGATTGCCGCTCTTGATCTCAATCCGGCCCAAGTCAATGGTGGCCGCTACGTCCTTCGAGTTGGACGTCAGAATCTGCTGGTAATACTCGCGCGCCTTGCCAAGATCGCCGGAATCCTGATAGAGGCTGGCGAGCGCCGATTTCACGTCCGAATTGTCGGGAGAGGCCTTCTCCAGGCTCTGATACGCCTTGATGGCTTCGGGATAGTTCTTCACCACTTGTAATTCGATGGCCGAAATCAAATACTTCTCTGCTTCGGGCAGGTCGTGGCTCAAGCCAACAGCCTTCTTGGCGGATTGCTCCGCTTCGTTGTCAAAGCCCAGACTGCCGTCCACTTGCGCCAGCTTGGAAAATGCCAGCGCGAAATTGGGATCCTCCTTGGTCGCGGCCTCAAGTTCCTTCTGCGCTTCCAGATTCTTCCCGTCGCGCTGGAATCCAACGCCCTGGTTGTAAGCGCGGAGCGCAACCAGCGAGGGAGAAGTGGGTTGGAAGGAATTGGCTTTCAGCTCTTTCAATACGTTCTCCGGGAGCGCGAGCTTCTGGCGGATCGATTCCGCCAGGCCATCGATCGCCTTCGGAATCTCTTTCTCGCTCGGCACATCGATTTTCAAAGGGATCGCGCTGCCCGTTTTCATGTCTTGCAGTGTGGCATCAATGCGAATCTGGTCGCCAAACTTGGCGTACTGTCCCCAAACCACGCGCTCGGCGTTGTTGAAATCAGCTACGCGGCGAATCGTCAACGGGTCGAGCACCGTCGTGGGAGATATGCGCAGGTCTGTGAATATCTGGTGCAGGCTGGAAGAACTGACCGTGCGCAACTGCCTCGATTGGCCGACGTCGGTGCTTAGCATGTCGGCAAGGCTGGGACCAAGCCAATCCAGCGTTTGATCGCCAGATGCATTTCGGAAGGGCAAGATCGCCAGCGACACGGCATGCACCGCCGGACCCGATCCAGCGCTGGTGCCTGACTTAAAGAGTCGGTCGCGAAATGTGTACCCACTGATGGCCAGAACAAGCGCAGTCAGAATCCCGGTAATGAGCGGCCACGGAAGCGTCTGTCCCCATGGTTTGACGCTCGCGTCGAACTTGATCGTGCCGGCAGCTCTCTTGTCTCTCCACGTGTTCAGGTCGGCAAGAATCTCCGCCGCGCTCTGGTATCTCAGATTCAGGTCGCGTTCCAGACACTTGCTCACGATCCCGCTCAGCGCCCCGGGAATCTGAGCGTCGATATCCGATACCGGGATCGCGCGCTCCTGTGTCCGCTTGATCAGGCTGGCCAGCGCGCTCTCGGCGTGAAAGGGCGTTTGCCCAGTTAGCATCTCGTACAGGATCAGGCCGAGAGCAAACAGATCCGAGCGTTGATCCAGTTCCTTGGCCAGCGCCTGTTCCGGAGACATGTACTCCATGGTGCCGACGATTGCCCCCGTCTGCGTCATCCCGTCGCCGCCCAGAGTGCGCGCCAAGCCGAAATCCATCACCAGGATTCGGCCCGAACCGTCCTGCATAATATTCTGCGGCTTGAGATCCCGGTGAATCACTCCCACGCTGTGCGCCGCATCGAGCGCCTGGCATACCTGCTGAATGATGTCGACCGCTTCCTCAGGAGCAAATTTCTTCTTCTCGCGGATAAGAGTTCGCAAATCCTTACCCTCGATGAACTCCATGGTGATGAACTTCACGCCCGAGGCTTCTGAAAGGTCGTAAATCCGGATGACGTTGCGGTGCGTCACCTGGTGGGCAAGCAGCAACTCCTGCTTGAAGCGCGCCAAAATTGAGGGGTTTGAAGCGAGTTCAGGACGAATGACTTTCAACGCAACGAATCGGTCAAGTTCCCTGTCACTGGCCTTATAGACGGCGCCCATGCCGCCCTCGCCGAGCAGTTGCAGGATCTCGTATCGCCCGCCGAGCAGGTCGCCGATCTGCAAAACCGCTGCGCTGCCATACATCCCGGAAATTTGGCTTGGCGAGGGTGGTGGAGTGCGCCGCGGTAAAGCTCCCGGCGCAATCGTAGCGTCGGCGTCAACCATCGTCGCGTCAGCGTCAATTAAGGTAGCCTGATCGTCAGGGGTGGCCGGCGCAGCCTCGCTCGGAGCAGAAATCGGCGAAGGAATGGGCACACCGGTGGCTGAACTCTCTCCGGCAAATGGGGTTCCCACCGGGGCTCCTCCCGGCTTTTTGAATACAGGTTTCCCGTCCGGCCGTGACTCGGCATCATCCATGTTTCGACTCGAGAACGCGCGAAGACCCGTGAAACGCGCCGCCTTGGAATGCACTCCGCGCCCGCGGGTGCTTGGCAGTGTGAAAAGTATATACGATTGGCAGCCTTGCCAGAACCATGCTTGCCACTCGCGGCTACCGTGGAAAACGAGCGATTAGTGGGAGTCGGTCGTGGTGTGGCCTGCGTCTAACTGTTTCTATTGTCGGGGTTCCGTGCAGTGATTTGGCTGCCCCCCAGGGATTCGAACCCCGATAACCTGCTCCAGAGGCAGGTGTCCTAGCCGTTGAACGAGGGGGCAGTAGCACTACGCCTGTACACGGGCGTCTCTTCATTCTATGGTTTAGGGCGAATGACGGTCAACATCGCCTCATATCCGAGCGCAAAGCAATAATTGCGAACTGCGAGTTTCCCTGCAAACATCACACTTGCGCACTCTCCTTCGCGATAAAATCCTTTACAGATCGAACGCCGACATTCGTACGAAGGGATATTTATGCCCACCGCCTTTGAAAACCCTGCCGCTTCCGCCGATTCTGCCGAGATGGCACGCCGTTCACTCGATCCCGAGCAGTGCGCGCTGATCGTCGTCGACATCCAGGAGAAACTGCTCCCACCCATCTGGGAAAAAGAGCGCCTCGTGCGCAATTCGCAGCTCCTGATCCGCCTGGCGGGAATTTTGAAAATACCGGCTCTCGTGACCACGCAATACATGAAGGGGTTAGGCAACACGGTGCCCGAAGTCGCCGCTCTCCTCCCCGACACGCCATCCATCGACAAGTTGATGTTTTCCTGCTTCGGCAGCGATGTGTTTTGCAGCCTGCTCAAGCGCCTCCCCGGCCAGCGCACAACGGTGCTTTTGTGCGGGATGGAAACCCACATCTGCGTCATGCAAACGGCCCTGGGAGCGTTGCGGGAAGGCTATCTGGTGCACGTCGCCTCGGATGCGGTCAGTTCGCGCACCGAGCTGAATTGGCGCATCGGCCTCGAACGCATGCGCGCTGCCGGCGCCATCCTCTCTTCCACCGAAATGATGATCTACGAGTTGCTGCGCTCCTCCGGCGCTCCCGCCTTCAAAGAACTGCTGCCGTACCTGAAGGGATAGCACCGCTATAAGTTTCTCTTTCGCAGAGCGAGCATGGGAAGGATTGTCTTCCCGAGCGAAGCGAGGAACCCCTACGCCCGGCACGCATTTTCGGGTTGTGCGCCCTACTCCTTCTTCTTCACCCGCACCACGGTCAGTTTCGAGAAGCCCTCTTCAAACGTCGGCGGCTTCAGCTTCGCCGCCATCCGGCGCATGATGTCTTCCGGGACAACGCGGCCCCGCCGTGCATGCCGTTCCAGGCAGACTTCGAGCGGCACATCGAAGAACAATCCCTGCACGTCGTATCCATAGTCCTTCGCCAGCTTGATCCAGCTGTGGCGGTCGTGGGGTGTCAGGTTAGTCGCGTCCACATAGCTTAAGGGGCGTCGCGCAATCAGCCGCGCCTTCAGCATCGAGCGCAGGTTCGAGAACACGAGATCCTGAAAGCGTTGCTCCTCGGCGTCGTCGAACAGGAGTTCGCGCAGCAAGTCACTCGAGAGCGGACGAATATCATGCCGCTTGAACCACGAACTTTTTCCCGAGCCCGGCAATCCGATGGCGAGAACCACAACGCCCTTGCTAGGCCGTGGAGCAGCAGCGACCGAAGCCGTCGGCGGCAACTCGGCAACAACCGTATCTGGCGTGACCGGCTCAATTGGCACCGCGACAATATCGGGAGAAACCGGCGGAGCATCAACGGACGCCGCTTCTGCCGTAATATCCGGCGAAGTTTCGGCAACAGATTCACGCGGCCCGCCCGCAGCAGCCTTGGCCGGTGCCCGCCCTCCGCTTCCACGGCCTCCGCGCCGGCGGCGGCGTCGAACGGGGAGCGCGCCCGCTTCCTTGGCCGCACCGCGCGATGCTGGCTCCATCTCAGCGTGGGCCTCGATTTCCGGCCGCGCTTCCGGCTCCGGTTCGGGCGTGGGCGGCGTCTCGATCACTGGCGCTGCCTTCTCGCCAACATCAGCTTCGAAATATTTCGGTTGCAACGGTTCCGGTGCTTTTGCCTGCTCGGCCGAGTCGCTGCCACGCTTTGGACGGCGCTTGATCCGATCTTTCATCCATTTACGCATACAGCGCTTGTAGCACAAGGACATGTGTACGGGCAATTGCCGCTCCGTATTCAGAGCCGGAAAGCACGATGCTTAACCCATCCAAGCGGCACGATTTACAATGTCTCCAGCTTACTCACAGGGGAATCCATGAATCCTACCCACCACGCCGCCGCTCCGGCCGAAGCCGGACAGATGCCCGCCGTACCGCTCACGCTCGAAGGTTTTGCCACGCTTCATCAGATGATGCGCTTCCATTGGACGGCTTGGCGCGCGCTTGCTGCCAACCACCGCCGCGACATCGCCGCCGAAGCCTCCGCCGCACTCGCCCAAATGGAGACGAAGTCCGATGGTCAATCCGCGCTCTTTTCCCTTCTTGGCCACAAAGGCGATCTCATGCTCGTGCACTTCCGCGACAGCTTCGATCAGCTCAATCAGGCGGAGCTCGATCTGGCGCGGCTTCGGCTTAGCGACTTCCTCGAGCCCACCACTTCCTATCTCTCGGTGATCGAACTCGGCCTGTATGAATCCAGCCTGAAGACCTACAAGGCACTCGTCGACCGTGGCATCGAGCCGCACTCGGAGGAATGGAAGAAAGCAATCGCGGAGACGATCGCGCGCCAGAAAGAAGCCATGAAGCCGCGACTACGCCCCGAAATGCCGCCGAATCGCTACGTCTGTTTCTACCCGATGAATCGCCTGCGCGGCGAAGACAAGAACTGGTACACGCTTCCGATGGAAGAACGACAGAGGCAGATGAACGAACATGGAATGGTTGGTCGTCGTTATGCGGGCGAAGTCAAGCAGATCATCACCGGCTCAATCGGCTTCGACGACTGGGAATGGGGCGTCGATCTGTTTGCCGACGATCCGCTGGTGTTCAAGAAGCTGATCTACGAAATGCGGTTTGACCAGGTCAGCGCGGTTTATGCGTTGTTCGGGAGTTTCTTTGTTGGACTGCGCTGTGCTGCAAGTAGCCTTCACGATTTGCTTGAGGGGAAGTTGCCTGGGTGAGCTGCGAGCTTTGAGCTATGAGCTTTCAGCTTGCTAGTTGGGAGTGTATCTATTAGTAACTTCATGCCCCTCGTAGCGATCTTTTGGAATCAGAGATTTGGCGGGAATGCTCTCGCTAGATCTTTGAGGAGTAAGTGGTTAGCGGTAAAATATTGATAAATAAGTAGTTAACATTCGTTTCGGCATTGTCATTTCTTGGGCAAACTCTTGTCAATAGGGAGGAATTACGCGAATCGGGGTAAGTTGTTTGATCTGCGGGAAATATAAAGTCGGGAAAGTTGGCGGGGTGGTACCGCTCCAAATGAGATAATAGATATAGATAGAGAAAAAAGAAGGCGCGGCTACGGCTGCGCCTTTGGTGTTTTCGGTGTCGGGATTAGTCGGCTGCGGAAGAGTCGTTTCGGACCACCAGGGTCGGCCCTCAGGCGCTAAAGCGCAAATCAATTTTCAGCAAATTATCGGCACGACCGAGGTCGTGCCCTTCCCGGTTCCGAATCATACACATTTCCGAATCATACACAGAGGAGTGGAAGTTATGGGGTGTTATCCGGTTGAGGTGCGGCGGTGCCAACATATCAAGGTGAACGGAACGCAGTGCGGGTCGCCGGCGCTGCGCAACGAGAGGGTTTGCTATTTTCATAGCCAATGCGGCGCGACCAAAGTTGCGGTTACGGAGGGCTGGAAAAATGGCGAGATGGTGCTGCCTCCTTTTGAGGATGCGAACTCCATCCAATTCACGTTGAGGCAGATCGCGCAGATGCTGCTCGAACAAAAGATCACCGAGAAAAAGGCCGGGTTGCTGCTCTACACGCTGCAAATCGCATCCTCGAACCTGAAGCAGATGAACGCGGAGAAGCCGCGCCCCACGCAGGTGGTGGTGGATCCGGAGACGGTCGCGGAGACGCCGCTGGGACAGACGCCATGGTCGGCGAGCGGACAAGGGCACGATCCGGAAGAGGACGAGGAAGAGTGGGAGAGCGAGGCTGAGGAAACGCGAGCGAACACCGGGAACAGGGACGAGGACCCGGATCCCGATCGGAGGGAGGGGCCGTCGGCGCGACTGCATAGCATCAACCGCTGGTTGCGGGAGAACCGAGATTCGACCTATGAGAAAATGCGGGCCATGCTCGATCTGCAGATCCAGGCATGGCTCTACGGTTGTGATGCGGCTTCCCTTGATCGGCGGAAAGACAAGAAAGAGGATGGCGTGCCGCCGGGCACGATTCGGGCGTGCGAGGACGGCCGGACATACGTGGTGTGAGAGGAATCGGGTCATCGGGTGATCGGGCCATCTTCGCAGGTGATCAAGTAATCGGGGTCATCTTTTTTGTGGCTTTTGTGGCTTGGGTGCGCTTCGGCTTTTGGTTTTGGCTGGAGGAAACCGGAATTCGTGGCGCTTCATATCCACGCGCGCGCCGCGGAACGCGACTCCCTCCATACGCAGCCGGAATCTCTGTTCCGCGCCGCTCTCCCCCGGCAACTTGATTGCGCCGCCCGAGCCAAGCACGCGGTGCCAGGGCAATCCCGGGACTTGCCGCAGAATCTGCACCACCTGCCGTGCCGCGCCTGGCCATCCTGCGGCCCGCGCGACTGCGCCGTAGCTCGACACTTTTCCCGCGGGCAAAGCGCGGATCACCCGCACCACGCGCCCGCGCTTGGCATCGAGCGCATCCTTTGCCGCGGATTTCTTTCCAGACGTTCTCTTTCGAGACATGGCTCGGGACGGGCACTTGCGAGTGCGGAACTTCAGATTTCCAAGTCTCTAAAACCCCGCCGCGAGGCGCCCTCGTTCTCTCTTACAAAAATTTACATAACCCTGTCAAACCAAAGATTACGATAAACTCATCACACCAAATTGCACATAACAAACATCCCTACGGAGAGAATCGGCATGTCTCGTCTGCTCAAAATCTTGTCTTTCGCGCTCGCAGTGATTGCTTTGGGAGCGCTCGCCGCCAGTTGCGGCTCCGGCAATGCCCAATACCGGGTCGTAAACGCCATTCCCAATACAACCACTTTCGATGCCAACGGTTTCGCGGTTTATATGAATGGAGCGGCCGTATTCTCGGACGTTTGCTTCACCTGCGTAGAACCAAGTGGAAAATACCAGAGCGTCTCGGGCGGGTCCAACACGCTCGCTGTGTATCCACAATCTGAAGCCGGACAAACCGGCGCAACGCCGGACATCAGCAGCACTCTTAGCCTCGGTGGAAGCACCCAGTACACCGTCGTCCTGGCTGGGAATGGAAGCACCGTTCCCCTTGCTGCGCAGGTCATTACCGACCCGAACCCAACGCCGACCTCCGGTGATGCGGAAGTCCGCATTATCGATGCCTCGCTCATTCTGCCAAGCGTGGACGTTTGGGTCCTCCCAAGCTCAATAACCACCTGCTGTGCACAGAACCCACCGGGGCAGGTCGCATCCGGTCTTCAGTACCCGGCCAGCGTCGGCGGCGGTTACCAGAACATTGGGATTCCAACTAGCGGCGGCCTCACAGCTTGGGTGACTGCGCACCAAAATGGGAGTGCTCTGATTCTTAAAAGCAGCTCCTACACGCTCACCGCCGGACAAAACTACACGCTGGTGCTGACGGATCACTCTGGCGGCGGGTCTCCTCCGCAATTCGTGTTTATGACGCCTTAATCGGAGGCACGCTGAGAAAGAAAGCGTCCCATCGAGAACCAATTCAACATGACCCACCGGGCCTCCCTTGAGGCCCGCTTCTGCGTCTAGGCCACGCTGCTGGCAAACGACTTCGACGCCTTGTCTTCATCATCGAATACTTCAAAAATCGTGACCAGCTTCGTGATCTGCAGCAGGTCGCCCACCCGCTGGTTGAGGCTCGCCAATTTCAGCGTGCCCCCTGCGTTGCGCGCCGAGGTAAAAAGCGAAACCAGTGTTCCCAGCCCTCCGCTATCTACCTGACTGACGTCGTGGAGGTTCAGCACAAGCTTCGGCGATTGTGCCAGCAACTTCTTGACCTTGTCGCGCAAACTGGCTGACTCTTCGCCAAACACCAGGCGCCCGCTGCAATCGACGATCATCACCCCGTTCAATGTTCGAGTGCTTATTCTGAGTTGCATACGTGGTTGCTCTCCCTAGGATCATTAGAAAATATCATCAGCGAACTTGTGCAGTCTTCTGCTCACCTCTGTGTACCCTGTGGTCTAAAGCCTCTTAGTGGCGCCAAGTGACAGTTTCCGTAATGCAAGAGCGTACCCCGCCCGGCTGAACCGCGCAAGCCAGAGAGCAGTCAGCCGCAAGTTTGGGGGGACTGCGTTTGCTCGCAGCTCGCGGCTCGAAGCTGCACGTTTCCGCTGCCTGTATAATCAGACATTCCGCATGAGCTACCAGGTCCTGGCCCGTAAATACCGTCCCCAAAAGTTCTCCGATGTCATCGGCCAGGAACACGTCACCCGCACCCTGCAAAACGCTATCGAGCAGGAGCGCATTGCCCACGGTTACATTTTCAGCGGTCACCGCGGGATCGGAAAAACCACCGTCGCCCGCATCCTGGCCATGGCGCTCAATTGCCGTTCCGGCTCAAAGCCCGTCGCCGAGCCTTGCGGCGTCTGCGACTCCTGCACCGAAATCCGCGCCGGCAACGCTGTTGATGTGATCGAAATCGACGCGGCCACTAACCGCGGCATCGACGAAATCCGCGAACTCCGCGATGCCGCCCGCTACCGCCCGGCGCGCGATCGTTTCAAAATTTATATCCTCGACGAAGCCCACCAGATCACCGACGCGGCTTTCAACGCCTTGCTCAAGACGCTGGAAGAGCCTCCGAGCCACATCATTTTCATGATGGCCACCACGCAGCCCGAGGATATCCCGCAGACCATCCGCTCCCGTTGCCAGCATTTCAGTTTTCGCGCGGTAAGCTTCGAGAACATCCTGCAGCAGCTTCGCGATCTCTCCGCGCAGGAAAAAATCACGGCGGACGACGACGCCCTTGCCCTGCTCGCCGAGGCCGGCGACGGCTCCATGCGCGACGCGCTCTCCATCATGGATCAGGCGATCGCCTCGACCGCCGCGCATTTGACGCTCGAGTCTGTCCGCAATCTGATTGGCGCCGCCCCGGCCAGCGCCCTCGAAACCGTGATGCAATCCGTGGCCGAAAGCTCGAGCGAAAAGATTCTCGTGCTGGTTGACGAGTTGCTCGGTGAAGGCCACAGCCCCACACACTTCGCCCGCCAGTTGGTCCGCTTCCTGCGCAACGTCACCGTGGCCAAAATCGCCGGGAAGGATTCCCCGCTGTTGCAGGTTTCCTCCGACGAACGCGCCCGCGTCGCCCGCATCGCCGACTTGTTCACCGAAGAAGACCTGGCGCGCCACTTGCAGATCATGCTTCGCACCCATGGCGAGCTAGGCTATCGTCAGGAGCAACGGTTTCACCTCGAACTGGGATTGTTGAAAATGGCGCATGCGCAGCGCCTGCTGCCGCTGGAACAGTTGCTCAGCGACGCGGCCGCGTCCCAGCCTTCCAGCGGCTCGCGCGTCAGCGGACGCGTGATTCCGGGGCCGTCCACTGCCGCCGCCAGTTCTGAGATCCGGCGCAGCGAGCCTCCGGCGCGCTCCAGTTCCGTCTCGCCCTTCGCCGCCGATACAGCGCGCAAGACTGTCCCCAAAGCTGAGTCGTCTCCTGAGCCTGCGATGATGTCGCGCCCCACTGCGGGCGCATCGGGTACGAATGTTGTAATCATGGGATCGGCCGCTCCTGCCGTAGCAGAGGTCGTGCCCGATCCTCGCCCCGAGCTACGCCCTGAACCTCGCTCCGAGCCCCGCTCGGACTTGCGCCCGGAGCCTCGGCCCGATCCCGCCGCCGCCCGCGATACCAGCGCCGATTCTCTTCGCGATGCCGTTCTCGCCGCCCTCGCCCACCAGCCGATGCTGGTTTCCATGCTGGAAAGCGCCGAGTGGTCACTCGAAGGCAATTCTCTGATTGCGAGAGCGGCGACATCGAGCAAAATGATTGAAATGTCGTTTACATCCGAGGCGCGCCGCATCGCGACCGCCGCAGCCAGCGGTTTGGCCGCCAGGCCAATCAAGGTGCAGGTTCTTCCCGGAGGCACAGCGCAGGGCGCGGCCAAAGCGGCCCGTCCCGCATCCAACGGCAGTGCCCGCAGCCGCGCCGAACGGGACCCGGTAGTGCGCCGTATGCAGGAAAAATTCGGAGCCGAGATTCGCACCGTTATTGACTATCGGGAGAAGAGTTGATTTTGTAATTTGGTAATCGGGTAATTTTGTAATTTGAGGACCCTTGTTGAGGGCATGGCCCGGGTTTTGAAATTTCCAAATTAAAAATTACAAAGTATTTCTTATGTCTGGATTCAACTTGCAGGAACTCATGTCGCAGGCTAAGCAGCAGGCAGAAGTGCTGCAGAAGAAAATGGAACAGACCGTCGTCGAAGCCTCGGCCGGCGGTGGCACGGTTACGGTCAAAATGGACGGCCGCAAGCAAGTGCTCGGCATCAGAATCGATCCCGAGGCCGTCAAGGCCGGCGATATTGAAATGCTGCAGGACCTCGTAATGGCCGCCGTCAATGAGGCAGCCCGAAAAGTGGATCAGGAAGTGAAGTCCAGCCTCGGCGGCATGCTAGGCGGCCTCGGAGGGATTTTGTAACTGGGTAATTCTGTAATTTGGTAATTTCAAAATCAGAGTTTAGGGAATTCGGTTTTCAAATTACAAAATTTTAAAATTACCAAATTACAAAATGTCCAAATTTGCCGAGCCGATGACCCGGCTCATTGACGAACTCAAGAAGTTGCCCGGAATCGGCAGCAAGAGCGCCCAGCGCCTCGCTTTCCATATTCTGCGCTCGAGCGGCGACGACGCCGATGCGCTCGCCGCGTCCATCCGCGACGTAAAAGCCAAGCTTCGTCTCTGTTCCATCTGCAACAACATCACCGACGTCGATCCCTGCGTCTATTGCAGCAGCGCAACCCGCAACCAGAAACTGGTCTGCGTTGTCGAAGAACCCACCAACATCGCAGCGGTTGAAAAGACGCGCCATTTCAATGGCGTCTACCACGTGCTGCACGGGTCGCTCTCGCCTCTGCATGGGGTAGGTCCCGAGCAACTGCGCATCGCCAACCTGCTCACTCGCGTCGAGCGGGGGGATATCGAAGAAGTGATCCTGGCCACCAACCCCACCGTCGAGGGAGAGGCCACGGCAACGTATCTCGCGCAGCAATTAAGAAGACAGGGTTTGCGGGTGACGCGGATCGCCATGGGAGTCCCGGTCGGCAGCGACCTCGAATACACCGACGAGGTGACGATGCTGAAAGCCATGGAAGGCCGCCGAGAGATGTAGCAATTTGCCTGCCGCTCGGCCACCAGCGCAGACTCCTGCCCGAACGTCCGGTCTCCAACGACGCTTACCAAAGGTCACTAGCTGAGGTATATGTCCAATCGTATAATGGCTAAAATCCTGATTTTGTTTGGTCGAGGGGGTCGCGCTTATGGCACGTGGCTGGCGCCGTGTATTTGGTTTCGCTTTCTTGGCCGCAGCGCTCTCAGTGTTGACTGGCAAATCGCCAGCACAAGACGCGCCCTCGATCCCCGATTCTCAGTCTCCGCGTGTCAGCACGCCGCATGGCATCGTCCAGGACTGGAGCACTCAACACGTCATCTACACCCGCAACGGCTCCGTCAACGACATGATGAAAGTGCGCAACGATCCGCGTTTTCTGAACAGCTATCTTCAGCACTACAAGCGCGAACATCCCAATCAGGTTCAAACAGCACCGTCGAACGAGACTACCCTCAGCGAGAGCGCTTCGTCCGAAGACCGCGCTGCGGACCTGCAAACAGAGTTGCCGGCCTTGCTACCGAAGCCTCTTCCCTTGCCGCCCGTCCACAAGCCGCCCGTGAAGAACAAACACACCAAGATTGACTGGGCCATGGACCTTGGCCCCACCTATGGCATGGCGATTGGGGAAAGCCCGGCCTTCTATGGCGCTAACGCCAACGGAACGCCGGCTTGCACCACGGGCGCCGGCAGTGTAGGCGACTTTATCGTGTACTCGTTGAAGGCTACGCCCAACAAAACCAGCCAGGCAAACCTGGTTGGTTTGACGAATATCTACGCCGGTACCAGTCCCACTAGGCTATTGCGGCGGCCAATCCCACCTTCCTCTTTTCTTACGCGATCGGTTCGGGAGGCTCGTTGCTCTCCCCGGTTCTCTCGCTCGACGGCAAGAAAGTTGCCTGGATCGAAAACAGTACTTCCAGCGCAAATCATGCCATTCTCCATATCACTACATGGGCGTATGGCCAGGGCACCAATGCGACGGCCGGCTCGGTCGCGGTCGGAAACGGTTCCAGCGATGTTGCCATTGACTACACGAGTTCGGCCTTTTCCGGATGCTCAGCCAGTCCTAAGGTCAATACCAATTCCGAAATTTACGTTGACTATCCGAGTGATACCGCCTTCGTGGGCGCTGACAATGGAATTCTCTACCACCTCAAGGGCATCTTTAAAGGCACTCCCACCTTCGACTTTTGCATCGTCGTAAATTCGGGAGCCGGAACTGCCCTAAGCGGCCCGGTCTACGATTCCTTGCTCAGCCCGCCGGAGGTCTTCATCGCCGATTCCAAGACGCTTTGGGTCTACACCGTTGGGGCAACCAGCTTCACCCTCAAGACCTCCCGCACCTACGGAGTTGGAACTCTTACCGGTCCGGGGCCGGTGCTGGACGCTTTTAACAACTTTATCTACCTGTTCTCCGCCGATGACACGAGCGGCCATACCTCCGTCACCCAGATGCCCACGACATTGGCTTCTTCCGTCGCGGTTCCTCTCGGTCCAGTCAGTACCAACGCCTATCCGATCCTGTTCTACGGAACCTTCGATAACAACTATTTCAACAACGGACCGAAGGGCGCGAATTCCACCCTATACAGCTGCGGTACCGACGCGACCACGACAACCGCACAGGATCTGTTCGCAATCGGCTTCATCGCTGCCACCGGGTTGATGAACACGACCCCCGTGATGCCCGCCAATAAGAACGTGAACCCAGGCGGCAAAAACGGAACCTGCTCCCCGATCACGGAGTTCTATGACGGAACAAAGGATCGTATCTTCGTCGGCATGGGTCAGCACCTTGATAATCCAGGAGCCGGAGCCAACGTCGTGCAAATGTGGGATGTGACCAATCAACTCACGAGCGCGAGCGCTACGCCCACGGCTCAAGCGGTTAACTATGCAGGCGGCTCCAGCGGCATCATCATCGACAATAACGCCAACTCCACCGCCCAAGCGGAAAGCGTCTATTTCACGACGCTTGTCCCGCAAAATGTCTCCGGGCAAAGTTGCGCGAGTGGCCGCGTATTGCGCCGTGAAGCTCACGCAGACCGGCCTGCAGTAATTAAGATTGCCGGAAGTTCTCGCTTAGACTTGGTGGGATTGCCGACACGAAGCCCCGTCAGCGGAGCGCGCTAGGAAGCCTTCGGGTTCAGCTTGCACTGGTTTGAGTGGCGGCCAATTTTCCCGCAACTCAGTGCCTGGGTTTCAAACACGCGCTCGAATCGGAATGTGGGCTTGCTGTAGGGCTTCCTCTTCTGTCGCTTGTCGGTCTGTCGCTTGTCTCCAGATTCTACTGGATTCGCATTTTCCATTCAGGGTCGGCTCCGAACGCAACTTCGCTCCCAAGCGATGAGTGTGCCCGAGAATTATACATTCCGTCCAATCCCTGCCGAAAGACAATCGTTCACAATCGGTGGCACGAATGTCCGATGAGTACCGAAACTGCCCTGGAGCCCATATTGAAAGCACGGACTCGCGTCGCGGCCTGCCGAGGCACGTCGAAGCCCCCGTGCCACAGATGCGACTCCAGGAAGGCCTCCGACGGAAAGCCATCCAGACATTGAGAAAGCCGTCGATTCCTGCCCGGGCCATGCGCTTCGTCTCACTGTCACCAATGGAAACACCTCAACATCTTCTCCCCGCAACGGATCGCATCAGAAACTGTGCAATTGTTTGAACAGCGCACTGCGATCACGACCGGACACACATCTAATCCGATTCATATTTGATGTAGCAACTCGATATTTATCAATATTTTAAATCTGACCTTGAAACCATTTCATGCAGCCTGAGACTGGCCCGCCAGTTGCTCAGTCCTCACGGTCTGCATTCTCGCTCCTTTGACGTTTGCTGGCGCGGGATTCGACATCGGCCGCCAATCGCGGCCGCAAGACCCAGAGCCAGCCGCGCCGTGCTGCGATGTAACCGCTTCGCAACGCGACGCTCTCGAAACCGGGCTAAACAGCCCGGTTTCATTTTTGCTCTTTGATTCGCCCGAATCAGTCCCCACTCACCTGATCGAGGAACAAGTTCTCTTCCCTCTCCGCCGCCACTATTCCCTCCGGCAGCGTCCCGCGGTTGTACTCCACCATGCGGTTCTTCCACTTCAAAAAATCCGTAATGCTCTGCGGCTCAATCCGAACCTCCACGCGCCGCAAACTTGCCAGCAGCAGATTCATCTCTAGTTCAAATCCAGCGCTCGAGCGCAAGTTTTTCGCCGACCGCTTCGCGCTTTCGATCTCCCGCCCCGATACTTCGAGCAAACCCCATCCGCTAGGAAGTTCATCCACGCCGATCAAGCCGCGCGGCGCCAGATAATACCGCTCGCACCCAACGCCGCTCTCCGGCCGCTGCCGCCAAGGCTTTTCGCCATCGGCCATGAAATCCCCCCGCGACGCCTTGCACTCCACCAGCACCGAATGGCATGCCTTCTTCCACCCAATCGCATCCGGCATCTCGCCGCTGGCACAGGCCTGCTCGGAAAGCACCACCCCGCAGCGATACCGCCGCAGCCAAGCCACCGCCATCTCCACAAGTTTTGCGTGAGTCACACAATCAGCTTGCAGACGAATCCCACTTCTGAGAAGTGCCTGCGCAGTTACCACACTCGAATCAAAATCGCACTCGGCAAGGTGTGCAACTTTGCAGCAGAATCTTTCAAGGTCTATTATCGATCTCCTCCTCGGCATAGGGCGGACCCTTCCCGATCAGGGTCAATGAGTATACGTAATCGCCATCGCAACAATGGCGTCAGCAAGCAATGTGGAACCTTTCTGTGATACCGCCGGTTTCGCTCACCGCACACGAAAGTGTGACCGGCTTCACTGACAAGGTGCGCAAATTTATATGTCATTCTCTGTAGCGCGAGCTTGCGCCTCACCGGAGCACTATCCCCGCACGATCTGCACGCCCTCTGAGGCGAGAGCGCCGACCCCTTCTAGCAATGGGTTTGCTGGCTATGTTTCCCAGGTTTGGGCCGCGCAGTGGCGAGATCTCATCGCTCGTAGCGGGAGAACGTGTGTAACGGAACAACCGGTCTCGACCACGGCCCCGCTTCCATCCGCGAAGGAGGTACCGTATGCCGCACAAGTTCAGTCGTGGTTATTCTCTCGGTGTTGTTCTATTCTTCGCTGCGCTGATCGCGCTGGTCGGTATGGCCGCCCTGGGGCAAATGCCGGGAGCGGGTCCGCAATCTGCCCGCCACGCGGTTGTTTCCTGGCAGCAAGGTACCGGCATTCATGCGCAGGTGCTGGAGCGCCAGTTGTTACCGCGAACTCCCAACGGCAAGCGCGATTCCGCGGCCCGCTCTGAGAAAAACAAGCCTGCCGCGCTTCCATTGGATCAGAACCAGCCACTTTTCTTTCTGGCGGTGACCTACGACATCCCCGGATGTTATCCGGATTCGGTCGCGGTCGCCGACCTGAATGGCGACGGCCATCCGGATGTCGTCGTGGGCTGTGACACCGACGCCGTGGTCGTGCTGCTGGGCAACGGCGACGGCACCTTCCAAGCACCGCTGAGCTACAGTTCGGGTGGGCAGTCGGCTTGGTCGGTTGCGGTGGCGGACGTGAATGGCGACGGCCACTCCGATGTAGTCGTGGCCAACCTTGGCCAGGCCAACGGCGTCGTCGGCGTACTGCTGGGTAACGGCGACGGCACTTTCCAAGCTCCCGTCAGTTACAGTTCGGGCGGGTGGACGGCCGAGTCGGTTGCGATCGCGGACGTGAACGGCGACCGCCACCCGGATCTGGTCCTGACCAACCTTTGCCAAAGTAGCACCAACTGCAACAATGGTACCGTTGCCGTGCTGTTGGGCAACGGCGACGGCACGTTCCAGGCAGCCGTGAGCTACAACACGGTTACCGATTCTGATTCGGTCGCAGTCGCGGACGTGAACGGCGACGGCCATCCCGATCTGGTCGTGGCCAACCTTTGCCAGAGCAAGCCCCACTGCGACGATGTCGTCGTGGACGTACTGCTGGGCAACGGTGACGGCACCTTCCAGCCGCCCCTCAGTTACGGCTTGGGCGGTGGCTATGGCTTTAGTCATGTCGCCATCGCCGACCTAAACGGCGACAGCCATCCCGATGTGGTCGTGGCTAGCGAGTGCCAGAGCGAGACCAACTGCAACAACGGCGTCGTCGGCGTACTGCTGGGCAAGGGAGACGGCACCTTTCAAGCACCCGCCATTTACAGCTCGGGTGGGTGGTGGACCGAGTCGGTTGTGATCGCAGACGTGAACGGAGATGGCCACCCGGATGTGGTCGTAGCTAGCAACTGCCAGAGCCAGGCCAACTGCATTAATGGCGGCGCTGTGGGCGTGCTACTGGCCAACGGCGACGGTACTTTCCAAAAGCCCGTCAATTACGGCTCGGGTGGGTATTGCACTCAAGCTGTCACGATCGCGGACGTGAACGGCGACGGCCGGCCCGATCTGATCGCGGCTAGCGAATGCAACAATGATTTGAATGTGGGCGTGCTGATGCACGTTGGAAATATTCCCACAACGACTGTAGAGACTTCCTCGCCCAACCCCTCGACCTACGGCCAGGCAGTTACGCTCACTGCGACCGTGAGCTCCTCCTCAGGGACGCCAACGGGAACGGTCGTTTTCTACGACGGCTCAACCGCGCTAGGGAGTGCAATATTGGCCAATGGAACTGGCGCGATTTCGGACCCGTCGCTTTCCGCAGGGTCACATTCGATCACCGCCGTCTATCAGGGCTCGGTGAAATTCAACTCCAGCGCATCCAGCCCGCTTGCCCAGGTCGTGACCATCGCAAGCACCACCACCTCGATCGGAGCATCGAAAAACCCAGTGCCGCTCAACAAGCCCGTTACTTACACGGCGGCTGTGACTGGCCAATATGGTGGAGCAGTCACCGGGTCGGTGATGTTTACCGATGGAGGCGTAGCGGTTGCAACGATACCATTGAAGAACTATATACAGAATACGGCGGCCTACAGCACTTCCTACAAGATGAGAGGCACGCACGTGATGACCGCCACCTACTCCGGGGACTCGAACAATGCGAGCAGTAGTTCCCCTCCTCTCGCAGAGCGAGTCAAGGGTTTCGCCTCGAAGACCGTGGTGGCTACCTCGGGATCACCTTCCCAGCTGGGACGTCCAGTGACGTTCACGGCGAAGGTGGCGTCCACGAAAGGAGCTATCCCGGACGGCGAATTGATGACGTTCTATGACGGGAAGACGTTGCTGGGCTCTGTGCCGCTGGCTAATGGGCAGGCGGCATACACTACGTCTACACTCTCGGCGGGGAAACACACCATTAAGGCAGCCTACCCGGGAGACAACACATTTGAACCAAGTAGCGGGACGGTCAAGCAAGTGGTGCAGAAGTGATGTTGCCGCCGAAAGGGAACACTTTGGGGATGCGGAGAACGCCAAGAGCGCATCCCCGGTGTTAGATCAGGCAGTGCAATAAGCCTCGGCGCGCATCGCACCGCTGTCTTGTGAACTCGATGCCCTGATCAGCCGCACGCCCCCAACTCCCCATTTCCCGATGTCCCACCACTTCCGAATGCCCAAACGCAGTGGAGCCGTTTTTCCTGTCACCACATCCTGCCCCCATTCCATTGACGCGCACCCGACCGCTCCGTAAGATGAAACGACTCAACCCCGGGACTTTCTTCATTGATTGGCGAAACCATCTCGCACTACCGCATCGTCGAGAAGCTGGGCGGCGGCGGCATGGGCGTCGTCTACAAAGCCGAGGACACCGAACTGGGCCGCTTCGTCGCTCTCAAGTTCCTGCCCGATGATCTCTCGCGCGACCCGCAGGCTCTGGAGCGCTTCCGCCGGGAAGCGCGCTCCGCCTCGGCCCTGAATCATCCCAACATCTGCACGATCTACGAAATCGGCAAGCACGATGAGCACACGTTCATTGCCATGGAGTATCTGGACGGCGTGACCCTCAAGCATCTGATTTCGGGCAAGCCGCTGGATAACGAAAACGTCGTCTCGCTGGCCATTGAGATCGCCGACGGATTGGACGCGGCGCACTCCCAGGGCATCGTCCATCGGGATATCAAGCCCGCCAACATCTTTGTCACCAAGCGTGGCCACGCCAAGATTCTCGATTTCGGCCTGGCCAAGGCGCTGCCTGCCGCCAGTTCTTCCACTTCCGCGAACACGATGACGGCCACGCTCGATGAACAACACCTCACCAGCCCTGGGTCTACGCTTGGCACCGTTGCCTACATGTCTCCCGAGCAGGCGCGCGCCAAGGAGGTCGACGCGCGCAGCGACCTGTTCTCCTTCGGCGCGGTGCTCTACGAGATGGCAACCGGCACGCTTCCCTTCCGCGGCGGCAGTACAGCCGAATTGTTCAAAGCGATTCTCGACGCGGCGCCCACCCCGGCCCTGCGCCTCAATCCAGATTTACCTCCGGACATGGAACGTATCATCGGCAAGGCGCTGGAGAAGGATCGCAACCTGCGCTATCAGAGCGCGGCCGATCTGCGCACCGACCTGGCGCGCCTCAAACGCGACCTCGACTCCGGGCATTCGTCGAGGGTTCAGGTCGCCGCCGGCGGCGTTTCGTCGGGAAGCCTGATCCCGGCCACCGCTTCGTCTGCGAGTTCGGGCCCCATCCCCGCAGCCACACAGTCCCGCTCGCGCGCCCTCATTGCGGCAATCGTCGCCATCGTCCTGATCGCCGCGGCCGCAGGCGCATATTTCCTGCGCGCAAAATCCACTACAGGCAAGATCGACTCCATCGCCGTACTCCCCTTCGTCAACGCCACCAACGATCCAAACAACGAATACCTCAGCGACGGCCTGACCGAAAGCCTGATCGGCAGTCTTTCGCAACTGCCGAACCTCAAAGTGTTGGCCCGCAGCACCGTCTTCCGCTACAAGGGCAAAGAGGACGATCCGCAGAAAATCGGCCAGGCGTTGCAGGTGAGCGCTCTTCTGATGGGACGCATCGTCCAGCACGGCGACCATGTGGCCGTACAAGCCGATCTGGTCAGCGCCGCCGATGGCTCCGAGATATGGGGCTCTCACTACGACCGCGAGCTCGCCGACATCACCCAGGTCCAGGGCGACATCACCCGCGATATCTCCACCAAGCTCCGCATCCAGGTCAGCAGCGGCGAACAGCAGCATGCAGGGCGCGCCGGAACCACCAACCCAGAGGCCTACCGTCTCTACCTCGAAGGCCGCCAGCTCTGGCACGGCCGCACTGCGGAGGGGTTAAAGAAGAGCATCGACTTGTTTCAGCAGGCCATCGCCGCCGATCCCAACTACGCGCTTGCCTACGCTGGCTTGGCCGACACTTACAATGTTGCCGCCGGCTACCCGACGGGAATCAGTTCGCGCCAGGCCAGCCAGATGGCGGACGACGCCACTCGCAAGGCGCTCGAATTGGACGATTCTCTTTCCGAGGCGCACGCGGCGCGCGGCATGGCCCTTACCTCAGAACTGAAATGGAGCGAAGCTGAACCGCAATTCCACCGCGCCCTTGAGTTAAACCCCAACAACGCCACCGCCCACTATTTTTACGCCGTCACCTTTCTCGTTCCCGAAAACCGGGTTGACCAGGCGCTGGAAGAGTACCGCACCGCACTGTCCCTGGACCCTCTTTCCACCATTATCGGAGCAAATTACGCGATCACGCTGATGGTGGCCCATCGTTATCCGGAGGCACTGGCGGAGATGGCAAAGGTCCTTGACCGCGACCCGGCTTCACGCCCGGGGACTTACAAACGTTCGGCTATGTACGCGACGATGGGCCGGTTCGCGGAAGCGATTCGGGACGTGCAGGTCACATCGCCGAGCCCAACGCCAGCTAAGCCCGGATGCCAAAGGGTATTGCGAGGCCGCCAAGGGTATGACCGGCTCCGTTCGAACCTCTGCCTTGGCAATAGCATATTCCGATCGCCGGCGACCGCGACCAGGCCTTCCAATACCTCGAAAAGGCCTACGCCGATGGAGACAATGAACTGACGCTCGTAATTCGTTATCCGGCGTTGGACCCACTGCGCTCCGACCCGCGCTACGCCGATCTCATGCGACGCCTGGGTTTACCAGAATAACGACTGCCAGAATGCCGAGTGCGAGAATGGCGGCTGCCCGAATACACTGACTCCACGCTCTGCGGCCTCATCCCTCGCACCATCACCGGCCGCTTTAGTACGGTCTCCAGCAGGTGCCGTGCCGCCGCCACGTCTTCTGCCGCTCGATCCAGCGGTGAATATCCCGCTGAGTGCACCACCAGAATCCCGTCCTGCCCATCCACCTCCAGCCGCGGCGCCGTCCCATTTCGCGGATCGAGCGCGTTCGCCAGCCGCAGCACACCCGCCAGTTCAAGCGCTACGCGCCGGTCCGGCAGCTCCAGCCGCTGCATGTTCTTCCCCCGCGGACGCGGCAACGCTCCGCGATGGTAACGAGCCACTACTGCAGCCAACTCCAGTTCCCGCGCGCTCCAACCCAAAGGCCGTGCCAGCCCGAGAATCATCCGCAACGATTCTTTCTGATGCTTCTCATTCCCTTTCGCCTTGCCCACATCGTGCATGAACGCCGCCGCCTGCAGCACGTCCCGCGAGTCATGTTCCGCATCATCCCGAAGCAACCCGGCCTTCCGCAGCCCGTCATATAAATGAAGCGATAACTGCGCGACTCGTTGCGCATGCGAAAAATCCGGATCCAGATACCCCGCCCACACCCGCAGCCGGCTCATCGCCGCCGCGCGCAAATCCGCTCCCGCCGGCAACGCCGCCCGCCAAACCCGCCACAGCGATTCCCTGCCGATCATCATCTCGCGATAGCGTTCGACGCGTCGGCTACGCTCGTGGTTCAGCTTTTCGCGCCACCGGTTCCGGCTCTCGATATCCGGAAACGCCTGAATCTCGAGCGCCGTCGCCCACAGCACATCCAGATCGTGCACTTCGCCCAGCAGGTCCTGCAGTTCCTTCAGGTCCCGGCCCCAAAGCGCGTGTTGGGCAGGCAGAAAATTCTCCACCGTGTAACGAAAACGTTTGATCCCGATTCGCAGCTCGTGCAGTGCGATTTGCGACCGCGTCCGCACCGCGCGCTTGTGCAGCTCGTACGCGACCGTCCACTTCTCCAACGCCAGGTGCAGATAAACCACGTTTCCCGGCCGCAATCGCGCCGCTCGCCGCGGTAGCATCCGGCTCCACTGCCGCCAGCGCTTCTTGTCAAACTGGTTGAGGTCCTTCCAGGCCAGCTGCTTGCATTCCGCCTCACGCGCGTGCACATGATGGAGCAACTTCGCCACCACCGGGTCTTCCGTAGAGACGCGGCTTGCGGGTGCCCCATCCTTGCGCGTTCTTTGCGCAAGGGTGGGTTTGTCTCCCTCCGCGCCGCCGCTCAGCTTTTCAATCCACTCCTGCATCACCTGCATGTCGCGCAACTCGCCAAGCGCCCGAAAAAGTTTCCGCCCCGCCTTCTTCATTTCCTTCCACGACGGGTCCGGATCCAGCGCCATCAATCCATCGGCCAACGACCGGCAGCGCCGCAGCGCCACCCGCAGATCATGCACCGGATCGGCCTCAAACCCCGCCGCCGCGCGATCGCATTCCTCCAGCGCCCGCTCCATCCAGAAGCGCAAGCCGACCTTGGGCTTCGACGCCGTCTTCGAGTTCGCAGGTTTCGGATTCGGCTTCAGACTAGGACTGGCTCCCACCGGGGCTCCTTCATGGTTGGCGGGAACTATTGTCGCCTCTTTTGGCGGATTCTTCTAGGGCGGGGGGACCTTTCATCCTTCAGCCATCACCAAAACCAGATCGAGTCAGCCGGGACGGCAATTCAGATAGGGACTCTGCCCAGCGGCACGATAAACTGAATTCCGCCAACGTGCTTTCCCTGAAGCCGTCCGTCGTTGGTGACGAAAAGATCCACGTTGGCACTTGCAGCACAGGCCAACTGGATGGCGTCGGGCGCTTTGAGCGACCTTTCCGCTCGCAGCGCCGCATACAGCTTCGCCGCCTTCACATCGAAGGCAATCATGGTCGCCGCAGTTGAAATTGCATTTTCATACTTCCCGCAAAGTTCAGAGTCGTTGCACTCGGTGGGCTTTACCAGTATCTCGCCCAAAGTGAAGGTCGAGGTTAGCAGTTGATCGCCCCGGTCGAGCATCTTCGAACGAAGGTCGACGACCGCTTTTGAGAGTGCCCCATAGTCTTCGAACAGGTAAATGAAAAGGTTGGTGTCCCAAAAAATGCGGCTCATTCCCAACCCTCGCGCAGGCGGCGCACATAATCGTCCGCGTGCTCGTCTCGCCAAAGCGCCTTTCCAGAACCCCGAAGAGCCATTAAGGGATCGTCTTTGACCGCTCGCTGTGCGGCCTTCGCACACCAACCGCGATACCACGAGAGGAGTCCTCGGAACCAGTGTTCGGGAAGATCTTCCGCCTTGGGCAAAATCTTCCCGCCTTCTCGTTGCGGGTAATAAGCGTCGCCAGAGCGAAACAAACGACGGCGTCCCGGCGACGTTTCGAAGAGCATTCTGTAGCGCCCAGGGTTTGGCGGACGATTGGCGACGCAATGCTGCACCACGTGCACATAGAAACCAGGCCGTAGGGGCCCCATGAATCTGAGTTCCTTGGCAGAGCCTGCGAATTCCACAATCTCCTCAATCGAAAAATCCGGACGCTCGGGGTGCCGCTGGTGAAGCATGAGTGTTGCAATCCAAACTTCGTCAGCTAGTTTGATGGTTGGCTCGGCAGTGGCCCGCTTAGTGGTTGCCGTCGTCATAGTGAACCTCCATGGGACCCGAGGTCGTGCTGCTCGAATCTTGGCAAGGCTCCGATGATCGCTGCTTGCCTTTTCGGCGGGCTAGGATATTTCCTTAGGCTGCGATCAATCCGATTGGGAGCCACGCGCGGCTTCTCGCCCAAGAGTTCGAGGAAGTGCGCAATCTCGCAGGTTTTCGGGACAAAGCGAGAGCTGATTCCGGCTTCGCGTTGCATTGCCTTATAGGTCGGCATCATCGTTCCAGTATGTCAAATACATTATTACTTGGTACTATTGAAATGTCAATTGATTCCTCACTTCAAAGTCCACGAAAACGCCGTGCTGCGCGCTTCGCATGTCTCACCTCCAAAACAGGGCAGGGGCTTCCGTGTCGAACTGTTGAACGTGTTGGACACAAAAAAAATGCCAGCCTATAAAGGCTGGCAACTTAACCCTTGGAACTGCCCTACGTGCTCAACACCCTCTCTCGCTCCTCCGCGTCCCGCCGCTCCTCTCGCGCGGACGACGGCAGCGCAAACTCCAGCACCTCGTCGATGGTCTTCACGTAGTGGGTCGTCAGTCCGTGTAGCTGTTCGGGCGTCAGATCTTCGTCAACATTCGTCTTGTTGTCCGCCGGAAGAATCACGTCATGCACGCCGGCTCGCTTCGCCGCCAGCACTTTTTCCTTGATCCCGCCCACTGGCAGCACGTTTCCGCTCAACGTGATTTCGCCGGTCATCGCCGTCAGCGGCCGCACCTGCTTGCCCGTCAGCAGCGACACGAGCGCGCTCACAATCGTCACGCCCGCCGATGGCCCATCCTTCGGAATCGCCCCCGCCGGCACGTGAATGTGAATGTCGTGATTGGCGAAGAATTCTTCGTCCACTCCCAACTGCTTCGCATTCGATCGCACCCAGCTCAACCCCGCCTGCATCGACTCCCGCATCACGTCCTGAATCTGCCCGGTAATCGTGAGCCCGCCCTTGCCCTTCATCTGGTTGGCTTCGACAAACAGCACATCGCCGCCCGACGGAGTCCACGCCAGCCCCACCACCACACCCGGCCGCTTGGTGCGCTCGGCAATTTCGCCTTCGCTGCGGATCTTGATTCCGCCCAAAAACTCCTGCACGGTGTCTTTCGTGACGACCAGCTTTTCGGTCTTCCCTTCCGCCAGGCGCCGCGCCTGCTTGCGGCAGATCGTCCCAATCGTCCGTTCCAGGTTGCGCACGCCCGCTTCCCGCGTGTAATGGCGGATCACATAACTCACCGTCTCTTCCGGAAATTCGATCTGCTCCGTCGTGATGCCGTTCTCTTCAATCTGCCGCGGGATCAGATACTGAAACGCAATATGAATCTTCTCTTCCTCGGTGTAGCCCTGCAGTTCGATAATCTCCATGCGGTCGCGCAGCGGCTCCGCAATCGGATCGAGCATGTTGGCCGTAGTAATGAACAGCACCTTCGAAAGATCGAACGTCACATCCAGATAGTTATCGCGGAAGGTCGCGTTCTGCTCCGGATCGAGTGCCTCCAGTAACGCCGATGCCGGATCGCCGCGGAAATCGCGCCCGACTTTATCGATTTCGTCGAGCATGAACACCGGGTCTTTCGTTTCCGCCCGCCGAATTCCCTGGATAATCTGCCCCGGCAATGCGCCAATATAAGTTCGCCGGTGGCCGCGAATTTCAGCCTCATCATGCACGCCGCCCAGCGATAGTCGTGTAAACTTGCGCCCCAGCGCCCGCGCAATCGACTTCCCCAGCGAGGTCTTGCCCACGCCCGGAGGTCCCACGAAGCACAAAATCGGCCCCTTCATGTTGGGCTTCAAACGCCGCACGGAGAGATAGTCAAGAATGCGGTCTTTTACTTTCTGCAAATCGTAATGGTCGGCGTCGAGAATTTCCTTCGCCTTGGGAATCTCGATCTCCACACCTGAAGTCTTATTCCACGGCAGGATCGCCAGCCACTCAATGTAATTCCGCGTCACCGAGTAATCGGCCGCCATCGGCGACATGCGCGACAGCCGCCCCAATTCCTTCAGCGCTTCTTTCTTCACGTCGTCGGGCATGCCCGCCGCTTCAATTTTCTGTTTCAGATCCTCGGTCTCGCGCTGCCCTTCGTCCTGCTCGCCCAGTTCTTTCTGAATTGCCTTCATCTGCTCGCGCAGATAGTATTCGCGCTGCGTTTGCTGCACGCGATCCTGCACTTCCGACTGGATCTTGTTGCGCAGTTGCTGCACTTCCAGCTCTTTCGCCAGGTGCTGGTTGATTTTCTCCAGCCGCACCCGCACGTCGGTCGTTTCCAGCGTGTCCTGCTTGTCGGCCGTCGAAAGCGAAGGCAGCGACGAGGCGATAAAGTCCACCAACCGCCCCGGCTCTTCAATGTTCATCGCCACCGTCGAAAGTTCATCCGACAGCGTCGGCGATCCCGCCACGATCTGCTGAAACAGCGTCAGCACATTCCGCTGTAGCGCTTCAATTTCCGAATCCTTCGGCGGAATCGTTTCCGCGATCGTGACCACCTGCGCCCGCATAAACGGCGAGAGCTGCGCAAAATCCGCCAGACGCACTCGCTCCAAACCCTCGGCAAAAACGAACAGGCTCTGGTTCGGCATCTTAACGACTTTGTGCACCACAGCCAGCGTCCCAACGGTGTAGAGGTCGGTCGGTTGCGGCGAATCTACCCGCGCCTCGCGTTGCGCCACCACCACAATCGTCTTGTCCTCGCCCAGCGAGTTGATCAACTGCACCGAGCTCTCGCGCCCAACCGTGAGCGGCAGCACCGCGTGTGGAAATAGAACCGTGTCGCGCACCGGCAAAATCGGCAGCGAATGTCCCGATACTTCATAAGAAACAGGAGAATTAAGATCGTTCATGCTCTTCCCTTGAGTGATTGTCACTCAACTTTGATGAACCACACTGCCCAAAAGATGCAAACTCATAGGCTAGGTTGTTGAATTCTAGACCTTTTTCGTGCCTTTGCAAGAAATGAATTACCCACAGCCCCACGCCGGTAATCCCATGGGAGCATTTCAAAGTAGCGCCGGCAACTTGCCGGTAGTCGCGGGGGCGTCCCGCCCCCGCTCCGCATTGTCCGCCTCATGTACCCCAAGGCCGCGCTCGGCGTCGAGACCCCTGTCACGCGCGATTTTTCCCCTCCTGGGATAACCGTGGGCGCGAACCTGGGCTATATCAGCATCAGAACACGTGCTTTGCCCGATCTCCCTTAAAGATCAGCTCGTGCAGAACCCGTTCGTTCGCCGCATTCAATTCGAAATGCTTCTCGGTCTCCAGCGCCTTCTCCGGCAGCGCAACCAGTGTGCATTTGGCACGCACTTCCGCCGGCTTCTTCGTTCCCACCTGCCGGAACACCATGATGTGGTCGGCGCCTTCCATGACGTGCCGGATCTCATAATTCCCCGAAGGCAGCAGCGTGTCCGCCACCCACACCTTTTCTGAAAAACTAACCTTGTAAACATCGGCAATACCCAACTGATCTTGACCGGCAACCGCCCAAGCGCTGAGTAGGATGAGGCCAATCGCCATGGCGAGCATAGACTTAACCAAACGCATATCGTTTCTCCTCACCTCCAACTTACGCCCGGCCGGTACCATGCTGCAATGCAGCACATCACATCGAATTGTGATAAATGAGACGAGCCGCCTGCCGGCTGCCGCAGGGTCGTCCCGCACCGCCACTGCGACTCGTAGTCATAATTGGCCTGCCTATGCCTCCCGGTAAATCCCCAGCACCTTCACCAGTTCCGCCACCTCGCCCAGATGCCGCAGCGCATTCCGCAACTCCTGATCGTCACCGCGCAGCAAATCCACAAAAAACACGTACTCCCACGGACGCCCCCGCATCGGCCGCGACTCGATCTTGCTCAAGCTGATGTCGCGCAGCGCAAACACACTCAGCGCCTTGAAGAGCGCCCCAGGGATATTTCTCAAGCTGAATGCCAGCGAAGTTTTGTTGGCGTTTCGCGCCGCCCGCGGCTTCCCACGCCGAATCAGGAAGAACCGCGTGAAGTTCTTCTTGTCATCTTCAATGCCGGTCTTCAAAATCTTGCCGCCATACACCTTCGCCGCCCGCCGGCTGGCAATGCCCGCCGCATCCGTCAGGCCTTCCGCCATCACGTGTTTCACGCTGCCGGCCGTATCGTAAAACGGCTCCGCCTTCAGCCGCGGATTCTTCGCAAACAAATCCCGGCACTGATCGAGCGCCACCGGATGCGAAAACACCCGCCGCACCTCAGCCAACTTCGTCCCCGGCAACGCGATCAGGTTGTGGACAATGCGCAGCCGAAACTCGCCGACGATATGCACGTCGCGGCTCAGCAGCAGATCGAAATGCTCGGCCACTGACCCAGCCAGCGAATTTTCAATCGGGATCACCGCTCCATCCACTGCCCCGCGCTTCACCCGGTCAAACACCTCAAGCGACCGCGCGCAAGGCACCACGGACGCCCGCGGCACCATCGCCTCCGCCGCCTCATGGCTGAAAGACCCCAACTCCCCTTGAATCGCAATTTTCATCAGATTCCTTGTTCCTCCTTCGGTAGAGACGAGGCTAGCCTCGTCTCATTCTCGACCCGAAGACGCGGCAAGCCGCGTCTCTACAGCGGCGACGCCAGCGCCTTTCCCATCACCAGCGCATCCAACTGATTCGAATAATATCCGCGCACGGTTCTCTCCACGAAGTATCCCTTCTGCTTGTAGAACCGGATCGCCGGATCGTTGTTCACCGCCGTCTCCAATTCCACCGCAACCGCGCCGTTCTGTAGCAGCCGCTCCTCCGCCGCCGCCAGCAGCGCCGAGCCAACGCCCGATCGCCGCGCCTCCTCGATCACGTCGATCGTAATAATGTGCCCAGTCTGCCGCTGCTTCTCCGCAACAATGAATCCCAGAATTTTTGATCCGCCCATGCACGTGCCATCCGCTGGCATTCCCTTCCCCTCATCTTCCGCCACCAGCGTGAACGCCGACGCCCGCCGCATATAAAACGCCAACTCCGGCCGCGAGTATGCCAGTTCCGGCACGAAGCAGGCCTGATCGATGCGCCAAAGCGTCTCGAAATCGCCTTTTTCAAATTGTCGGGTTCGGAACGACACGCCGCCATTGTAGCGGGATTGTAGCGAGCTCACGGCCTTGGGTTGGACACGGCTTCACACCTTACGGGAAAGAACTTGACGTTCCTCACGATTTTGGGTGGCGCAGCGCTTCAGCTTCAGCTCTCAGGTAACGGTTCTTACTTAGAAAACGTCGTTCTCGGTGCTCGCAAGCAGAGCGTTACCCCCGTAACCTCCTCTCGCCCTGAGTCTTACACAACTATTACAAAGAATTAGCCGTTCTCGCGTTATCGTCCTATTCGGGCTTCAGCGAAGACCACGGGGAGAGGATGAGGATGAGCGGAACCAAAACTGAAACATTGAACGCGTCCGGCAGCGGAGGCTATGGCCGAGCGGCCGCCCAAGGCGACGGCTTCAACTGGGGCACGGCAACAGCGATGTTGCTGTTTCATGTGGGCGCGGTGGCAGCGCTGTTTTTCTTTACCTGGAAAGCCTTCTTTGTCGCCTGCTTCCTCTGGTGGGTTTCCGGCAGTCTCGGCATCGGCATGAGCTATCACCGGCTGCTCACGCATCGCGGATTTAAATCCCCGAAGTGGGTCGAATATTTTCTGACCTGGTGCGCCACGCTGGCGCTCGAAGGCGGGCCGATTTTCTGGGTCGCGACGCACCGCATTCATCATCAGTTTTCCGATGTCGAGGGCGATCCGCACTCGCCGATCGACGGCAAATGGTGGTCGCACATGGGCTGGATTCTATCCGGCCGGTCGATGCACCACGACACAACGACGCTCGCGCGCTACGTCCCCGACCTCACCAAAGACAAAGTTCACGTCTGGCTGACGAAGTATCACTGGACCAGCAATATCATCGTCGGCGTCATCCTCTATGCAATTGGCGGTCTGCCATGGCTGCTGTGGGGAGTCTTCGCGCGCACGGTGGTCGGTCTGCACGCCACCTGGGCGGTGAACTCGGTCACCCACCTATGGGGATCGCGCCGCTTCGCAACGAAGGACTTGTCGACCAACAACTTCCTGGTTGCCATGTTTACCTGGGGTGAAGGATGGCACAACAACCATCACGCGCATCCAGTATCGGCCAAGCACGGCATGACGTGGTATGAGATTGATCTGAACTGGTACGGCATCTGGCTGCTCAAGAAGCTGGGCCTGGCCCGCCACGTCTACAAAGTGACGCTCGATAATCTGCCGCCGAAGCCGGAGTTGGTGCGGGATTTGAAGGCTGCGGGGTTGGTGGCGACGGCCGCGGGCAACGATTAGAAAAGCCGGTCAGGTCTCAGAAAAGGCTCTCGAACCAGGCCGCTTTGGCTTGAGTTGGGAGCTTTTTTGCGGTAGCGGCCTGTTCGCATCGACAACCCAAACTACAAGTCTCCCGTCCTCACTCTTGTTCGGGTGAAAATCGCCCTCACCTGTAGGGTCTGGGCACTCCTGATATGAAGCGGCCTTTACGCCGATAAGAACTCTGGATGCCAGTCGGATGACATTTTCATTTGTGATCGTCGCAATTGTGCAATCATGAATAGTATGCCGGTTCAGGAGAAGGTCTTCATCGTTGGGCTGGCCGGGCCGTCCGGCAGCGGTAAGTCAACAGTAGCCAGGCGCGTGGCGGCTCGTCTCAACTGTCACGTCATCTCGATGGAAATTTACACCGTTGAAATGAACGATCTTCCCCTGCGGGAACGTGCGAAGCTGAACTACGACGAGCCGCAAGCAATCGACGTAACGCTGCTCGAGAGCCACATCCGCGACTATGCCGCAGGCAAGGCCATCGAGGCTCCCATCTACGACTTTGCCCAGCATTTGCGTGTGCTCGACCGGCACGAACATATCCCCGCCAAGTCGTTGCTGATCGTGGAAGGAATACTGGCTTTGCATTTCGCGGAACTGCGCCCGTACTTCGACCTGTCCATCTATCTGGACGCGCCGGACGAGATCTGTTTCCATCGGCGCAAGGTGAGGGACATCACCGAGCGTCAGCGCACCATGGACTTGATCCAGTGGCAATACGAGAATACGGTGTTACCGGCAGCGCGGCGGTACCTGCCAATCAGCAAGGCCCACGCTAATCTGGTGGTGGACAGCAGCGCGGACGTGCCCACCGTGGAGAAAAGCCTCTACGACGCCATTGTGAGCAGCCGCGCGCTCGCCGGAACACCCTAACCTCGGCCCGGAGAGACAGGTTCAGAAAGCCCGCAACAGGTTCACTTCTCCAAATACCTGACCCCTTCCCCCCGCCCCGCTGGATCAATCCCTCGCTTTTCTCGGCGTCCTCCGCGTCTCTGGGGTGAAGTGTTCACAATCTCCTTGTGCGAATCTCCAGCCGGCGAGCGCTTTTGACCACCAGCCGCAATCGCGCGCTCTTTTCGTTGACATGTGCGCCACATGAAAGTATGCTTCAAGCATGTCCAAGATGATTCAGCTTCGTAACGTGCCCGACAATCTGCATCGGAACCTGAAGGCTCGCGCTGCGATGGCGGGCATGGCGCTGTCGGACTATCTGCTTTCGGAAATCAAAGAAATCGCGGAGCGGCCCACGCTGACCGAATTGCGGGAACGATTGCACCGCCGCAAACCGGTTCTGGCCCAGTTTGACAGCGCACGCCTGGTTCGAGAAGAGCGGGAGGCACGTTGATCGTACTGGATGCGTCCGCCGCCGTAGAGTGGCTTCTTCAGACATCGGCGGGCGAGCGCATTGAGAAGCGAATCTACGCGCGCAACGAATCCCTGCACGCTCCTCACCTGTTGGATCTTGAGGTCGTCCAGGTGATGCGGCGTCTCGTGCGCGGCGGGGCGATCTCAGCGCGCCGCGCCGATGAGGCAGTCTGCGATCTGCTCGACCTCCGCGTGGCTCGATACCCGCACTTCGTGTTCCTTCCCTGGATTTGGCGGCGTCGAGACAATCTTTCCGCCTACGACGCATGCTATGTGGCGCTCGCCCAAGAACTCGGCGCCACATTGATTACGCGTGACGGCCGGCTCGCATCGAGTGCGGGCCATGGGGTGAACATCGAGGTGTTCTAGCGGCGCGGCAGGCATTGGTCTCATTCTGGCGGCGGTGGCCCTACCGTCGAGATCGCGCCTGCCCAGTACGTACCCCACGCGCTTTCCAGCCGTCCTCGGCGTCTCGGCGGTGAAATCGCTACAATCTCCCTGTGCGAATCTCCAGCCGGCGCAAAGCGATTGCCTTCTTTCTCACGTTCGGCGTCTGCCTGGCGGCACTGGCCTTCGCCGTCGGCAGCGGCTGGATCATCCTCAACTGGCGCGAAGGCATCAAGGTTTTTCTCGGCATCATTTTCTTCGGCGCAATTATTACGGGGCTTGTCCTCAACACCATCTTTCTGGTGCGCGAGATTCGCCGCAACGAGCAGCACGACAGCTTCATCAACGCCGTCACGCACGAACTGAAGACTCCCATCGCCTCCATTCGTCTCTATCTCGAAACCCTGCAGCGCCGCGAGGTGGATGAGGTGCGCCGCCGTGAGTTTTATCAGCTGATGCTGGTCGATACCGAGCGCCTGATGGGCACGGTGGAACTGGTGCTCAAGGCCGGCGCAATGGCGCAGAAGAAAGCTTCCGGCCAGCGCATTCCAGTGGATTTCAGTTTGCTGGTGCGCGAGTGCGTGGAACTGGCGCGAGCGCGGCATCACCTTCTACCGGAACAGCTCGACTACCAGGAATCTCTGCCGCAACCCGGCGGTGCCGGCGTGCTTGGCGATCCCGACGACCTGCACACAGCCGTCACCAACTTACTCGACAATGCAGTGAAATATTCGCCAGACGGCGTGCACATTACCGTCGAACTCGCGGCGCCCGATTCCGAAAACATTGTTCTGCGCGTGCGCGATCAGGGCGTAGGCATTCCGCAGAATGAGCTGAAGCGGATTTTCAAGCGCTTTTATAGGGTGCGGGGGCGAGGCCGTCCGCGGGTAAAAGGGACTGGCCTCGGCTTGTTCATCGTGCGTTCGATTGCCCGCAACCACGGTGGCCGCGTCTTTGCCCAGAGCGAGGGAGCGGGAAAAGGAACGACCGTGACCCTGGAATTGCCGCGCCGGAGAGTCGCATGAGCCCCACCATCGTGAGGACCGCATGAGCCGCGTGCTGGTTGTCGAAGACGAAGCTCACCTGGCACAGGGCCTGCGCTTCAACCTGCAGGCCGAAGGCCACGACGTGGAAGTTGCGGGTGACGGCGAAGACGCGCTCTTGCGTCTCATCGACCTCGCCGAGCGCTTCGATGCCGTGGTTCTCGATGTGATGCTGCCCGGAAAGAGCGGCTTCGAGGTGGCGGCGCTGCTCCGCGAAAAGAAAAATTACGTGCCCATTCTGATGCTGACGGCGCGCGGGCGGCCCGAGGACGTCCTACAGGGCTTCGCGTCCGGCGCGGACGACTATCTGCCCAAGCCGTTTGAACTCGCAATTCTGATTGCGCGCCTCGACGGCTTGTTGCGCCGCAGTGTCTGGATGAAGCAGACCGCCGCGCCCGCTCCCGGCAACGCGCCGTCCGCGGCGAATGAGCAATCGACGCCTGACAACCCAGCCGATACGTTTCAGTTTGCCGGCAAATCCATCGACTTCCGGGAACTCGAACTCCGAAGCCTGGGCAATATCATTCATCTCACCGTCATGGAAGCGGACTTTCTGCGTTACCTGGTTCGCAGCTCTGGGCGCGTGGTTTCGCGCAAGGTCCTGCTCGAAGAAGTCTGGGGTTTGCACGAGGACACCGACACCCGTGCCATCGATAACTTTGTTGTACGCCTGCGCAGGTATATCGAAGAAGACCCATCGCGTCCAAAACACCTGCAAACTGTAAGAGGAGTAGGCTACCGCTTCGTAGCCGAACCAGACTAATTGCTTGGCGAAGCGAAAGTGGCGAAGAGCGAACGACGCCCTAGTGCTGCTTCGCCGAGGAACTAGCCGCGAGCTCACGAAACAGTCCCAGCAGTGCGCTCGCCGATTTCTGGTCCGACAGGCTCTCGAGGTCTACCGTGGCGGCAAAGTGCGGAGCCGTTTGATTGAACCGGACGTTCACGAATTCTTTGTCGCGGCAGCCGACGATTGCATTGACAACTGGAGTCAGTTCCAACGGCCAATCTTCTCTTGTCGTCAGAACCACCGGCCCCGGCCGTGCAATCGTCCATTTGCGCGTTGCATTCTTGGCGCCCGTTTGTCCCGTCCAGCGGTGCCGCACAATATCGAGATGAAAGCCCGGCGGAAAGCCCATGTCGGCTTCAAAGGTGAGTGTTTCCTGCTCCCGGCGCAACCGGCTTAACGCCCAGTTCACCGGCAGCGGCCGCGGCAGCAGCCGAATCGTTACCGAGGCATCATCAAACCAGCGCGAGGCAAGATGCAGGTGCGCTTTCAGCTGCGAACTGTTGCCCTGCCACTCGAGATTGCTCAGCCGTCCTTTACCCAGACAAGCTGCTTGCAGCCACTCCAGCACGCTCGCCGCCCGGCGCCGGTTGTAGCGCACAAACCAGCTGTACCAGAGCAGGGCAAACACAACTGCCGAAGCCCCAACGTCAATTAAAACCCAGCGCCCCACAACTTCGCCTCTCGACAAAATCGTACGTCCGCCGGATGTGGATGCGCAAGGGGAGGACAAGGAAAAATTGCTCGCGGACCCCTGCCCCCAGGGCCGACTGCAAGAAAAAACGCCTGATTCTGATTTTGGGTGGTGCAGCGCCGAGGTCCCCAGCGGGCCCGGTTTTGGCACGCGCTGGGGTGGAGCGGTTTGCCGCTGCGACAAGCGCCTGTTTTTGCGTCAACTTTAGCCGCTGCCGTCAGACCGCCGCGCAGAAGGCACTTTCTCCCAATTTCCCACGGTTTCCCGGCCACAACCGGCCTCTCAACCCACAACCCTGCCTCCGTATCAAGCGTGATTCCGCATACGCAGCCCCGTGATCCCTAACCTTCCCGCTTCGCCCCGCCAGGTCGTAGAATCATTTCGTACTTGCAGCGTACCCAAGCTGGAGGTCGCCTTGTCACCAAAGTCTCGAATTAAAGAAATCGCTTCTATCGCTCTGGTCTTATTCGTTTTCGCCTGTGTGCTCGGAGCGCAGCTTCCCGCCAACGCGCAGGATAAAACTAACCCCGTTAAACCCTCGCCCGAATCGCTGGCCAAAGGCAAGAAGGTTTATAAGGTCGACTGCGCCATGTGTCACGGCGAAAATGGTGACGGCAAAGGCGACATGGCCGCGGACATGAAGAATGTCACCGACTTCACCAATCCCGATGTCCAGAAGAATTCCACCGATGGCCAATGGTTCCAGGTTATCCGCAAAGGTAAAGGCGAAATGCCCCCCGAAGGCGACCGCGCCAAGGATGACGACATCTGGAATGTGGTGAACTACATCCGCGCCTTCGCAAAAAAGTAGGTTGTGTCGAGAAGTAGCTCGTGTGGCGCGGACACTCCTGTCCGCGCAGCGCGGGCGGCCACTTCGGTCCACGTAGGAACAGCCGCCCTCGGCTGTTCAAGCCGGGCAAAGCTCGGCAGCTAAAGCACAACCCTAACTACTAGCTACCTCCGCCGCGCTTTTAACTTCCACCCCCGCCCATTTCTCCAGCAGCGTCAGCGTAGCCGCGTAATCCAGATCGCTTTGCCCTTCCTCGGCCGCCACGTCATAGACTTCCTCGACCGCCTCAAGCCCCGGCAGGCGCACGCGCTTCTCCTTCGCCGCAGCCAGCGCCAGACGAATATCTTTCAGCATCAACCGCAACGGAAAATTCGGCGAGAAGTCGCGCTTCATAATAAAGGGAGCCTTGTAGTCCACCACCCCCGACCGCACCATCGAAGCCTGCACCAGCGGCAGCAGGCGATCCAACTCCACGCCCAGCTTGGTCGCCAGCGTAAGGGCCTCGGCGAAGCCCTCGAAAATCAGCGCGATTTGCAGGTTCATCACCAGCTTCGTAGCCTGCCCCTTGCCCGTTTCGCCCATGTGGAATACCTGCTTGCCCATCGCGTCAAAAAGCGGCTTCAGCCGGGCCAGCACAGCCTCGTCGCCGCCGGCCATGAAAATCAGACTGCCGCCCGCCGCCGCGATCTTCGATCCAGTCATCGGCGCGTCCACATAATCCACTCCATGCGTCTTCACTCGCGCAGCAAATCGCTCCGTCGCCGACGGAGAAATCGTGCTCGAGTCAGCAACAATCATTCCCTGCGCCAGCGAACCCTCCACGCCGTTCTCGCCAAACAATACGTTTTCCACCGCCTTCGTGTCCGAGACGCACATCCACACCACCTCAGCTCCCTGCGCCGCATCCGCTGGAGTTACCGCCGTCCGCGCGCCTTCCACATCCTTGCCCGCAGACCGATTCCACACCGCCACTTCGTGTCCCGCCTTCGCCAGGTTGGCAGCCATCGACCGGCCCATGATGCCCAATCCCAAAAATGCAACGCGCATGATCTTTGTTCTCCATGACTCAAATTTGTGGGTCCGCTTTCATCTTTTGTGTTCGTCTGTTTTGAATTAGATATGACCACCAAAGTAACGGTCAAGAAAAACGCGTTTGGCATACACTGGAATTTTCCGGCGGCAGCAACGCTTCGCGCACCGAAATGTCGCGAACAAGTGCGTCGCACGCGGCCGTCGCGGCATCAAACGTAGGAGAAAGCGAGTTTGTACCAGCCCGGCAAGGAAACAGCAGGCTGGTGGAAGCAATGTTAAAGTCTTCATTAAAAAATCCAGCACTTCGCAAGCGGGCAGGTCAATTCACGCGCTTGGTGCGGCATTCCGTAGTCACCCCGCGCACCGGCAAAACCCACAAGCCGCAACTGGTCTCGAACGGCCATCTGGGGGTCACTTTCATCGGTCATTCCAGCTTTTTCCTCCAGATGGGCGGGATGAACGTCATCATCGACCCCAACTTTGCCCGCTGGCTTTTTGTTCTGAAGCGTCTTCGCCAACCGGGCCTGCATCTGCGCGACCTGCCTCCCATGGATGTCGTGCTGGTCACCCATGCTCATTTCGATCACTTGCACCGCCAGTCGCTGCGCACTATTGCACGGCAAACCCGCCGTCAGACCGGAGCCGCTCCCACGCTCGTCGTCCCGCATCACGTCTTCGATCTTGTCTCCGATCTAGGCTTCAAGAACATCATCGAACTCGAGTGGTGGAATGCTCACCAGCAAGGTGCGCTGGAAATTACGCACGTCCCCTCCCGCCACTGGGGAGCGCGCGTCCTCAAGGATTCGCACCGCGGCTATGGCGGATACGTCCTGCGCGCCGGCAAGCATTCTGTCTATCACGCCGGTGACACCGCCTATTTCAACGGCTTCACCGAAATCGGCCGCCGCCTGTCTCCCGAACTCGCCCTGCTTCCCATCGGAGCCTACGATCCGCCGCAATTTCGCAATGTGCACACCAGCCCGGCCGATGCCATGCAGGCTTTTCTCGACCTCAAATCGCGCTGGATGATCCCGATGCACTACGGAACGTTTCGCCTCTCCCACGAGCCCGTCGATGAGCCGCTGCAACTGCTCGAACGCGAAGCCGCCGCCGCCCATGTAAAGGATAAAGTGGTCGTCCTCGAAGAGGGCGTCACCCGTGTGTTTTGAGCCATTTCTGCTGTTTTGAGCACTGCGAACCGGAGTAACTTCCGGGTATTTCGCGCATCAAAAACCCGGCGCAATGCGTGCTATACTGCGCTAATTGGGGTGGGTTCAGCGCCTTCCATATACCTGCCCAAGGACTTGGAATCATGGCCCGTAGTTCTCGTCGCTCTCTCTTCCTGATCGTCTTTGTCCTCGGATTGTTCGGTCTGCTCGGCATGCTTTTTGCGCAGCGAATTAATCCCAGCGCCACGCCCAGCTCCGATTCCGACGTGCGCGAGAGCCTCAAGCAGTTCACCCAGGTCTACGAGACCATCGAGCAGAACTACGCCGACCCCGTCAACCCCGACAAGGCGATCTACAACGGCGCCATCCCAAGCATGCTCCACCAGCTCGATCCGCACTCAAATTTCTTCGATCCCAAGTCCTATTCCGCGCTCCGCGAAGAGCAGCGCGGCAAATATTACGGCGTCGGCATGACCGTCGGTCCGCGCAATAACAAAGTCATCGTCATCGCGCCCTTCGTCGGGACGCCCGCCTATCGCGCCGGCATCCGCCCCGGTGACATCATCGCCGCCATCGATGGCAAGCCCACCGACAACATGAGCACCTCCGATGTCGCCGATCTGCTCAAAGGCCCCAAGGGCACCACCGTCCGCATCACCATGCTGCGCGAGGGTTCCGACCATCCGCTTGAGTTCAGCGTCGTTCGCGATGAGATTCCCCGCTACAGCGTCGATCTCCATTTCATGATCAAGCCCGGCATCGGCTACCTGCACATTTCCGGCTTTCAGGAGACGACCGAGCATGAAGTCACCGAAGCTCTCGATCAAATGGGAGACATCAAGGGTCTGGTTCTCGATCTTCGCCAGAACCCCGGCGGCCTGTTAAGTGAAGGTGTAGGCGTAGCCGACAAATTTCTAAAGAAGGGTCAGCTCATCGTTTCCCATCACGGCCGCTCCTCACCCGAGAAGCGTTACGTAGCCGCCCGCGGCAACGGCGGCAAGGATTACCCGCTGGTCGTCCTCGTCAACAAAGGCACCGCCTCCGCCGCCGAGATCGTCTCCGGCGCCATTCAGGATCACGACCGCGGCCTCATCGTTGGCGAAACCACGTTCGGCAAAGGCCTGGTCCAGACCGTCTACCCGCTCGCCGAAAACACCGGCCTCGCGCTCACCACCGCCAAGTACTACACGCCCAGTGGACGCCTCATTCAGCGCGATTACTCGAACCTCTCTCTCTACGACTACTATTACAACCGCGAAAGCGAAGACAACAACGCCAACAAGGAAGTAAAGCTGACTGACGGCGGCCGCACCGTCTACGGCGGCGGCGGCATCACGCCCGACGTCAAGCTGCCTCCTTACAAGAGCAACAAATTTCAGGAGGCCCTGCTCCAGCACTACGCCATTTTCAATTTCGCCAAGAACTATGCGAACGCGCACAAGATCGCGCAGAGCTTCGAAATCGATGACGTGATCCTCCTCGACTTCCGCAAGTTCCTCGACACGGAAAAGATTGCCTACACCGAAGCCGAGATGCTCGAGAACAACGACTGGCTCCGCTCCAGCATCAAGAGCGAAATTTTCGTCAACGCCTTCGGTCAGGAAGAAGGTCTGAAGGTGCGCGCAGAAACCGATCCCGCCGTCATCAAGGCCCTCGAACTGATGCCGCAGGCTCGCGCCCTTTCCGACAACGCCAGAAAATTCATAGCCACCCGCAACGCCGCCGCCCCAGCCTCACGCTAGCGGCGTGGTCCGAAAATTGGCGGCATAAGTTTACGAGTCATCCTGAGCGAAGCGAAGGACCTATGTATCTTGCTTGCACCATCGAAGCCCCTCACTTCGTCCCCAAGGCGGGCCCTCCGATTCCGCGACCTGCAACGCTCCCTTCATAATCCAAATTCGCTGCAACTGCTCACGCCGGTACCCGCATACTCTCTTGAGTCCGCGCCCGCAAAGCCCCACAATACATTCGGCGAGCAATTTACTCCTCGCCCGCATTAAAACATGCTGCCTTCCGCACCTTCGATCCTCGCCCTGCTGATCGCCATCTGTGCGGGCTTTCTAGACTGGCGTTCCCGCCGTATTCCCAACTGGCTCACCGTATCGGGCGCAGCCCTCGGTATCGCCACCAACACGATTCTCTACCGCTGGCCCGGTCTGAAAGCTGCCCTGCTAGGAATGGGCGTCGGCCTCGCCATCCTGCTGCCTTTCGTCCTGATCCGCAGCCTCGGCGCAGGCGACTGGAAACTAGCCGGCGCCCTGGGAGCCTGTCTGGGCCCGCGCCCTCTCGTCGACGTTCTGATAGCCGCAATCCTCGTTGCCGGAGTCATGGCGTTAGCTGTAGTCATCTACACCGGAAGGCTAAAAAAGACGCTCCTCAACATCGCGCACCTCGTAGCCGCGCTCTTCGCCATGCGCCTGCCCGGAGCCGAAGTCTCGCTCGATAACCCCCAGTCCACCAAAATCCCCTTTGGAGTAGCCCTGGCCCTGGCCACCGTCCTCTACATTGCGGCCGCCTCTCTAGGCAAGATCTAGTGTGCGCCCCGTGTCGACCGTAACTCCCACCGCCGAATTCGCCGTTCCCCGCCCAATTTGCCGCTATTATAATGTCGGATCATCAGCACTACGGGCCGTGCCCACCATGACGAAGCTGAAATCACTCGTTCACAACCTGGGAAGCGCCGATGGAACCGAGATCGCCGAGGCCGCCCTCGTCCTTCCCCTCGTATTCATGTTTCTCCTCGGCATCATCTGGTTCGGCCGCGCCTTCAATGTCTACTCCACCATCCAGCAAGCCGCTCAGCAAGGCGCCCTCGCCGCCGCCCGCCCCACCTGCGCCACCTGCGTCGCCGGGAGCCCTCCCGCCGCCGTCGATACGGCGGTAGCCGCTGTTATGCAAGCCTCCAGTATCCAGCCCGCGCAAATCATCGCAGGCACCGCTTCCGGTCCGTGCGCGCCGTCCCCGACCTATAAGATCACCGTCTGCCAGCAGGTAGAGCTGAATTCCTATCCGGCAGCCAACCCACCGACTGTGGCCTGCCCGTCGCTGACGCCTCCTACTCCCACTCCGGCACAAATCTGCGGCACGGTCGTGACGTTTCAATACCCGTACCAGTTTTATCTTCCCTTCACTTCTCTGAACATGAGCACCATTACCCTGACCGCTCAGGCTCAGACCAGGAAGGAGAACTAAGTGAGTGCTTCGATCAGGTTCGGCGTGGATCGCTTGGCGTGCACCGCAGGCACCCTCGTGCGCCAATCCGAAGGGGCGGCCATCCTCGAATTTGCCATTGTTCTGCCCCTGCTCGTGGTTTTCATCGCCGGCATTTACGACTTCGGCGGCGCTTTCAACCAGAAACAAAAGATAGAGCAGGCCGCACAAGAGGGCGCAATTGTGGCTGGGTCTCAACCCACCAGCGACCTCCTGCCCGTGGCCGGATCCACTACCTCGAATCCCGATTCCCTGGTGCCCGTGGTCTATGCCGTCTTCAATTCTCTCCAACAGAGTGGCGTCCTCACGGCATCGTGCAGTGCTCCCGGTACAGCGACGGGCCCCTCGGGACCGCCCCCGACTCTGACTTGGCAGTACACCATCCACGGGTGTTCCCGCTTCAATGCCTCTGACGATCTCGTCATCACCATCAACCGCGGATTCGTCGCGGCGACCACAACCAGCCAGCTCGATGTCGTCGGTACCGTCGTCACCGTTACTTTTCCGTATGATTGGCGCTTCTATAGCGTGATTCAGTCGATTCTTCCCGGCGCAATCGCAACCACTTCCATCAGCGAATCTGCCACCGTTCACAACCAAATGTGAGGATGCTTGCGACGCCACTACCCCCATCCCGGACGTAAACGCGAGCAGGGAATTGTCATCACCCTGGTCGCGGTATTTATGGCCTCGGTGGTTCTCGTCATGGCCGCGCTCGCCATCGATCTAACGACGCTCTACACCGCCCGCAGCGAGGCTCAACTCGCCGCCGACGGCGCAGCTCTCGCCGCCGCGCGCGTCCTTGCCAATTCCGGCATGACGTCCTCGGACGGCACGATTCTTCTTTTCCCCGTATTCGACACCGCCGCCGCCGAATCCCTTGCCCGGACCGTCGCAGTGCGGGTGGCTTTGAGCAATCAGATCGGCGGAAACGCCGTCAGCGGCACCGGAACATGCGGTTCGACGGGCGTCAGCGTCTGCTTCAACGATACCGATGTCAGCAACCCCCAGGTCACCGTCAAAGTCACCCGCCCCGATCTGCCGACATTCTTCCTGCGCTTCTGGAGGCAGCAGTTGTCGGTATCCGCGTCGGCCACCGCCGAAGCCTACAATCCTGCCGGCTTGTCGAGTCGCAGAACTCCTGCCGCCCCAGTAGCACCCATTTGTGTAAAGCCCTGGCTGCTGCCCAACGTCGATCCGACCCAGGGTGCAGGAACCACTAACTGGGCCGCCATCTTCGACAGGAGGCGCGGCACCATTGAGAACGCCAACTTGATCGGTGAGAGCTGGCCGAACGCGAATCCCAGTCCAAACACCAACGGCCTCCTCAGCCAATCACCCGGGCCTCCATACACCACAACGCCGGTCCCCGGCGAATACTATCCCGTGCAAATCGACGCCCCGGGGAGCACCACTCCTGGCAACTTCCCCACCCCCGTTCAGGGCCTGCCTTCCTGCAGTAACGGCTTCACTAACTACCAGCTTGCTGTGGCAGGCTGCGTTCCTGAGCCAATTACCTGTGGAAGAAACCAGGCCTTCAACATAGATACGGGGGCTTACGCGCCGCAGAACAGGAATCGCGACGAAGACACGGTTGAAGCAGGCGAGTGCCTCATTCACTACAACGGCGCCTTAACCGATACTGACAGTATGAGTCCCAATACCGGCGAGACCATCCCGCCCCTAACCCAGCCTCAGAGCCTAACCCCACCTTTTGAATTCGTCGCAGGGAACCAGAACCCTGTTACGACGGCGCAAACCCAAGACGTCCTTGTAAGTGACTCCCTCGTAACAATTCCTGTCTATGACACCCGCGTCGCCACAAATACAACCCCCGGCCCACCACCCGGTCAAGTTGACGTGATTGGCTTCCTGCAGGTTTTTCTGAACCCTCAATCAGACGTCATTGTGCCTGCCATAGGCGCGACCCCACTGCAGGCCTATCAACTCAAGGCGACGATCATTAACATGGTGGGCTGCGGAACCTTCGCTACCGGAACGCCTATCTACGGCAACGGCCCCTCCGCCGTCCCCGTCCGCTTAATCACGCCCCCGTAGGCTCCAAGAAGCCCTGAAGGGCTAGTGGTCGTGCACAGGCAATTCCGCCCGATTTCCAACCAAACTCAAAAGGGAAGATTTAGAAACTGCCCGTATCGCGCCGCGTCAGGATGACGCGTTCAAGGGTGAGTTCGTTGCCGACAAAAATAAAGTTGTAAGGAGACCCATTCAAAAGCGCGCCCAGCACGTCGCGCGCTGGCCCAGGTCCCAGATCCACGATCACTTCTTCGCGTTCTGCTCCAGCCGGAATTCCGACTTCCGCTCGCGTCTTCAAGTGCACCTCATACAGCACCTGTGAAAGCGTCGCTCGGTTCGAATGAATGCTCAGCATCCCGTTTTCGTAAGAGACGCTAACCGGCGGCTTCAGCGGTTCCATCGCCACAGACTGGAGCATCGCCGATTCCCTGCCCAAGCGCCGCAGGATTGACCGCTGGAGCATGGATGGATGGAACATTTGCGCCCGGAGTTAAAGGCATTGCAATGGTCGCCGGAGCCGCACCGGAAGCTCTAGAAAGTCCGTTTCCCGGTATTGTCACGTTCGAGGTCGCATTGCTCATCGCCAGCCGCGCGGGTGAGCCTGAAGGAGTCGTTACCAGCGCAGTCTCTCGCAGTTGCGCGCCGGCTGACGATGGTGCGCTCGCAACTTGTTTCTGCGCCGCACTTGCGCCCAGCTTCACCACCACCGCATTCTGCGTACTCGAAATCCGATAAGGCTGCGCCTTGTCGAGGTCCAGCACAATTCGCGTGATAGGAGGATCCTTGAAGAACAACCCGGAGCGAACACTCTTCAGCGCCCCACGATTCACCGTAAGCGACCGCAGTTCCGCGGAGGGCAGAGCGCCGGGAAAATCCACCACGATGCGGTCCGGCCCCGTAATCGCCTGAGTATTAGGAGCAATTGCGCCCGAAGTCTGGATTTCGACTTCCATGGCATCGGCATTGCCGCGCACGAGCACGTGCTCAACCGTCGCGCCGGTTTGCGCGATAAGTGGTTCCGCTAGAAGGGCAACCGAAAGCAGGGCTCCGAAATACAGCTTGCAAGACATGGGGTTAACTAAGGAAAAGTGTAGCAGTTGGAACGAGCGGAGAATTACTCGGAAGTCGTAGCCCTGTTGGTACCAGCGGATGGTTGACCTGATCGCGGCTGCAGCCTGCCCTAAGCTCCGGCCAGACCCTTGTGCTTGCGATATCGCCAGCCAATTCCCGCCAGGCCGGAAGCAAGCAGAATCATGGTCGAAGGTTCGGGAACCGCCGGCGGTTTCTTATGATGATGGCAATCCGGTCCGCCCGCTGCACCTAAAACCGAACAATCCCGCGGAGGAAGTGGAAGACCGATAGGAACGTATGGGAACTGAAAACCGCCAGCATATAGTTCAGGCGGCGCCGGCTGACCCGCAGGCAACTCCGGCGCCCGCAGGCTTGCCCGAATCGGCACCGCAGGCCCCATCGGTTCGAGCGCCACCGGCTGATCCAGAACATCTTCTTCCGGCTCTTCGTTCGAAACTTCGGGCTTGGCCGTATCGGAAACCTGATTCCCGCACTTGGCGCGCGCCGTGATCTTGCCGTCGGTCAGCAGCATTTCGCCGGCTTGCAGCCGAATCCTCTTTTGCGTCCAGAAAACCGTGTCGCGAATGCGATAGGAAACGTAGACTTCGCGCGGTTCCGTCAGCCGCACAAGGTGAGCACGGGAGTAGTCGAACTGGGAGAAATGGCGGGCCACAGCCTTGTCGCTGGCTGCCGCTTGCCGCAGAGCTTGAGCGCTCTTAAGACCTCCCGGCACAATCGAGTACGGATAAACCCCCGGAACTCGCGTCGCATACACGCGACGCTTGCTCGATTGACGCGATACGAACCCAAGATCCTGACGGGAAGCCTTCGCCCAGAATGAATCCGGCGATGCCTGGGAAGTCTGCGTGGAAGGTAACAGGAAGCGCCCAAAACTCTGCCAGCAAGAAAAGGCGATTACTGCGATCGCCGCTGAAGCAAGCAGGAACCGTTGGATGCGAAGCCGGCGCTTATACCAGCTTCGTCTACGCAACACACCCTCACCATTCGCACGGTCGCTCAGAAGGCACTCTCCTCAACTTCTGGGTCCAGCGTCCAGCAGGCAGACAACTCCAAACTTCAGCACTGCACCTGAACAGCCAAACTTCCCGCGTTTTTTATCATTCGCAACCGGTTGGAATGCAAGGGCTTAACAAAATTGAAGCATAATAGCCACTAGCGTTACAAATCCAATTTCATCACAAATACAGCAAAACCTTGCACCACTCCCGGTACGGAGGGTAAGGAACTCCCACCGTCTAAAACTTGCACCAGAACTCTAGCTGAAACCTCTTTCTGAGTCCAGAACAATATCTGACAAAACCTGTGTAAAACTCAAATGCTTTGTGCATGCACGCACATTGTCTTTGACCACCGATCCAGGTCTTGACGCCAGCTCACGGGTGCTCGATCGTGCAGCCGTGGGCTTGCAACCAGGCTTTGGCCTGCTGGTGGGCATTGGCAACTTCGTCCGAAGTCAGCTCAGAGGCGAGGTCTTGAAGTTGCGACTCGGCGTTCTCGCCGCCTTGGGCCAGCGCCAAGTCGTACCAGAAATATGCTTTGTTGTAATCTTGCCGCACTCCGCGGCCCGCCCAATATTGCGAGCCGAGCGCGGAAAGCGCTGGAACGTATTTTTGCTCGGCGGCACGCTGGAACCATTCGACAGCCTCCGCGTCGCTCTGGCGAACGCCGTCTCCATCGCGGTAAAGCGCACCCAGCCGCCACTGCGCTTCGGCATCGCCCTGCGACGCCATTTTGCCCAACTCCTCAGGCGTTGCCTGATGCGGTTTGCGTGGTGTTTTCGCCGTTTCTATTCCGTGAATATCCCACTTCGGGCATCGGGAACAGGGCGGGACCCAGCCAGCTCACAATCCCGATTACCGCTACTACCGCAATGCCCACCAAAATACGCTGGTTTCGGACACGACGCTTGTACCAGCTTCGTTTCCGCCTCACCGGATTGTCCATCGCACGGTCGCTCAAAACACCCTCCCGGAACTGCGCCAGGGGGCAGACGCTAGGTAAAGCAACGCATCCAGACAGCCAAACCGCGCCCCAGCATCTACCGACAACCGTCTCAAATGCAAAGACTTAACTTACACTGGAGTGTAACACTAACCAACCTGCGCAGCAAATTTCACCTTAGGAATGGAAAAACAAGCGTACTTTCCCCTGCTGGCATTTTTCGGGCGCATAACTCCCATAGAGTAAGATTCCATCTCAATCCTTACGCCGTGGCCGCTAGTATTTAGACTGCGACATTATTACTACAAGCACCGGGAGTGTAGCGTCGGCACCTTGCCGGCGGTTCCGAGAGCCTGCCCTGAGCTTGTCGAAGGGGCGCCTCGCCCTCGGCACCGCCAGCCAGCATAGAAAGAATCATGCGGCCGCAGCTCTAGCGCCCGAATCGGTATGCAATGGATTACGTTCCTATCTGAATCATAGGTCGCCAGGTTCAGCGCGTGATTGCCTTCGAGCGCATTGAAGGCGCCCGCTCCGGTCCCAACGCTAACGAGAGCCGATAACCACGGCATTTGTCAAAAGGTTCTTCCTAGCCCGAATCGCACCTGAAACGGTTCGACGGGGTGGAAAACGTCTGTGAATGCCGCCGTGGCTGTTGGCGTTATTCGGGATGTATAGGCGTAGTCAATGTCGTGATCGCGGCGGTTAAGCAAATTCAACAATTCGGCCGAAACGCGCCATTTCTTGTTAATTTGATAACCGACTCCCACGTTGAGCAACGCCGTTGCCTTTGAGCGATAAATTCCGTCAGACGTCAAATCGCGCGGACCAAAGTAGCGCAGGCGCAAACTCGCCGAAAAGCGTTTGAGATCGTGCAGTGTGATGCCCGATGACATCACCAACCCGACCGCTTCGGGCACACGCTTGCCGCCCGGGTTGTTCGGTGCAGCATCATCTTCGTCGATTGTTGTAAACAGAGCTTTGGAGTTCGCAAGGTCAAAATCAAAAGCCAAATGTTCCAGTGGCGCATAGTAATTCGCCCATTCGACGCCATAGCGGTTGCTCGACTGTGCTGAAGCAGTCGTGCCTCCGGTGTCGCCAGACTGCTGCAGTTCGGAAGCACTGCGGAGATACCAGAGCGAAAGGGTGCTTTGCAGATGTGGGACGGCCACCGTGCGCACGCCTATTTCCCCGCCTTTGGTGGGGACCAGGGCGGGAATTTTCGAAGCGGGCGTATTGGGGTAAGGATTGTCCGCCGAAACCGGCTCGACCGTTTGCGTTGTGCCCCGCGCGTCGTTGCTGTGAAAACTGAATCCGCCCTGTAGATAGAACTCAGTATTGGACCACGGACCGAAAACCAAACTTAATCTTGGACTGGGCAGCAACTTGCTGGCTGTGCCGGTATTGGCCGGGGTAACCAAGCTGGTGACGTCAAAGTATTCCAGGTCGCCGCGCAAGGCCGCGACCGAGCGGAATTTTTCCGCCCACTGGATTCTATCTTCCACATAAAAACCTGCTTGCGTGTCCGTAAAGCGATCCGCTTCCGTGGTCGCTGGCAGAGTGGTGCCGGTGGAGGCATCAATTTTGTCCACGCGCACGCGATCTTCCGTCTGGTAAAGGCCGTTGTGGATCCAATCGTTGCGGAGCTGCAGTCCGAACGTATTTGCCACCTTGCGGCCAAACCATTGGCTGAAAATCGTGTGGCGTGCGTCCAGCCCCGCCACCCAGCGCCTGTCCTGCTGTTCGAACTGATCGCCGCGAACGGGGTCCGTCAGGAAGTAAGTGAAATCGGAAAATAAATCGACATCGTAATAAAATCCGTAGGCCGTGACTTTCGTCTCGGAATTTGCGTCTCGGCGATGCCATTCAGCCTGCAAGCTATAACGCTGTGAATTGCCACCGTCAGTCGGGTTCAGTGCGCCGAAGAAACCAACGAGGGGCACGGCGTCATCGGGGATTTGATCGCTCGAGTGCCATGTTCCGTGGTAACCGCGAGCCGTGATGCTGAAACCATCGGCGTCTCCTCCCTGGCTGTAGGTAACAAGACCGTTGAATTTGTAGTAATTATCCGGATGCGTCCATGGGCCGTCATCGTGATACGCTTCCCCGCCATACAGCAAACTGCCCGAACCGAGCTTTTGCGATACGCCGAAAACGGCCCGCCCATAGCCATTATCGCCGCCTTCCACCGTGAAGAAGTTGTGGGGCAGCGTCTTGAAAAACACCAGATGGGCATTTCCAGCCGAGCCATAGTTGCCGACATCAGCGAAATAAGGGCCTTTCTCGAAATCCACCCGCTTCACAAACTCCGGGATGACGGTGTTCATGTCCGAGTACCCCTCGCCGTGCGCGTGCGATGGCAGGTTAAGCGGCACATCATCTATAAAAATGGCGAAATCTGTGCCGTGGTCGAGATTGAAGCCGCGAAGAAAATATTGGTTGGCCTTGCCGCCGCCGGCGTGTTGCGTGATGATGACACCGGGAACTGTCTCCAAAACTTCTCCCGAACGAAGAATCGGACGATCTTGGATTTCCTTTGCGCCCACTGTTCCTTGGGTTCCGGATTCGGCGATTCCGATGAGGTCATCCCCCCGTCCCTGCACGTTTATGGCGGTGCTCACCGAGCCCACTGCCAGAGAGATGCGCAGCGGAGCCGATGCCCCGGTGGGCGCTATGGTCACGGGGATTTCTTTGGTTTCAAAACCGGGAGCAGATACCACGAGTCGATAATTACCTGCCGAGAGTCCAGAAATAATGAAGGAGCCCTTCCTGTCCGACTGTGTCGTTGTTTGTACAGTGCCGTTCGCGCTTCGAACCAGCACACTAGCCCCGGCAATCACCGCGCCAGACGTGTCAACGACAGTTCCGATTTCAGCGGAGGCTCCCGGCAGGGCGTTACCCTGGGGATCGAGCACCCGCCCTTGCAGAACAACTTGTGACTGCGCCAGCCCTGCGCAGGACACGAACAGTAACAGAACCAGGATGCTCACTTTCGCCATTCGCATAGCACGTTTCATGCAAGCGTGCTACCACGATAGCACGCCTTATGTAATAGTGCTACGGCAGGCAACGCCGCCCTCATCCATGCTTGTGCGTATGGCGGGAGACGACTTCGGGCGCGCTCATTACGAGGCGGCCGTGCTGCACACCCTTGATGCTGATTAATCGGTCGGCGAGTTGCTGCACGCGTTTTGACTTGCCGCGCAAAATCACCACCTCCAGGCACCGTTCGTGATCCAAATGAGCATGGAGTGTTGAGATCACCACGTCGTGGTACTCGTGCTGCAGATCGGTAAGCTTTTCGGGCAGCAACCGGGTGTGATGATCGTAGATCAGGGTGACGGTGCCCACGACGTTGCCCGCCACTACGGCTGATTCAACCAGCCGGTCGCGAATCAGGTCGCGAAACGCTTCCGAGCGGTTTTCGTAACCCTTGCCGGCTATGTAGGAATCGAACCGGTGTAGGAGGTCGGAATCAATCGAAACTCCAATCCTGCTCAGCTCTGCCATGGGATTCCCTCTGAATGCGTTATGTTCTTCCGGTTAGCGTAGCACATTGCAATCGAAACGTAGCAACGAGCGCCTCAGGTGGCTTCTCGCGCTTAGGGTTTAAAATCCGCAGCACCCTCATGCCCGGATCGAACTACAATTCAAAGCAGCGCACCCATCGTGGCCTGGCGACGAACCATTTCCGGCATGTTTCTTTGTCTGCCGTTGTGGGCGTTCGCTATTCAACAACCCGAGGCCCTGCCTCCCGCCTTGCGCGCCGCTGTCCCTTTGTTGTGCACCGAGAACATTGGGGCGTTCCGCACCTACGTCCGCGGCACCGGCCTGATCGCCGATTCCGGCGGTACCCTGCTGACGGCAGCCCATGTCATCTTGCAGGCTCACTTTAACTGCACTCTCAGCGTCATGATCCCCGATGACGAATGGATTCACTCCGGCCATTTGCGAAGATTTCTATTGGCTCGCTGCCACCTGAACGAATTGCTCGACCTGGCAGTTTGCCGCATCCAGCCAGCCGACAATCCCCGCGATCTGGGCTACATCCGTGCCGCTCCGCTTCGCTTCCGCCCAGTCACGCCCGGCGAACTCGTGTCCGTTACCGGATTTACCGGATGGGTGCTGGCGCCTTTGACGCGTAGCGGACGCATCACCGGCCAGGAGGACTATCGCCGCCAGGACGGATGCCGGTGCGACTTCGCAACCAACATTTTGGCGGTCGAGGGTATGAGCGGCAGTCCAGTTATTTCTCCCCAGGGAGAAGTCCTCGGGATCATCACGCAGGCCGGCAGGGGACGATTCCGCGGTACTTCCTTCGGCGTCAGTTTCGAGGATGCCAGGAGTTTCTTGATAGCCGAAGGCGTCGTCGTGCCCGCGTCATCTCATGAAGCGATTTCAAGACCAACAACAACGCATTTCCCCGCTAAACAAGAAAGCTTTGATGAAGTATTCCGCAGTCCTCTGTGACCTCTGTGCCCTCCGCGGTAAGCGCCTTTCGCCGGCACTCAATCAAATCTCTCCGAGCCAAAGCCAGGCAGCCCACTAGGCGCTTTTGTGCTGGCTCCCCACGGAACTCAGGAGTTTTTCCGCCGCTTCTCCCGGGTCCTGCGAGGAAAAGTCTTCATCCAGAACGACGATCGACACTGAAGGATCGATTTCTTCCAGCACCTTGCGCGTGGGCTTCCCGTAAACGGCTTGCATGCGCGACGAAATCACCACCATCTTTGCCTTGGTCGCCTTGAGCAGGATGCGCGCGTCCTCGATCGTTGCCGTGGTCAGGGCGTTGTATCCGGCGCCGCACAGCACCTCCCGCATGAACGTCCGCACATCCATCGATTCGTAAACACACAGGATGCGCGATTGCGCGTCTGCGATCTTTGCCCGCGAATAGCGCGAACCCAAGTACGCCGCCGTGATCGCTTCCTCGACCGTGTCGTAGACTTCAAATTGCGAGATCAGCCCCGTCATCTCGAGCGTTTTGCGTGTTCTGGCCGGCACGCCGCTGAGTTTCACGTCCCCGCCCTTCGCCCGCGCGGCTTGCATCAGCCGCACCAGCGCTCCCAACCCGCTGCTGTCAATGAACTCCACGTGGTCGAGTTCCAGCACAACGTCGCCGTACTTCACAATGGAATCTCCCACCGAAGAGTGCAGCGTAAAAACTTCGTTCCCGGCCACGATTCTCCCGTGGCACTGCACTACCAGCACATCCCCCACCGGTCGGCTTTCCAAACGCAACTGCATCGCGGCCCCCAATCTGATTCGCTTCCGGGTCACGGCAGTTTACACCAACATCCTTCGCCATGCGGATGTTTCGAACACACAGCCCTTGCCCGCATTGCTTCGCAACCGGCGCTGGCCCCATCCCGGCACTTTTTTGGCACACCAAAATGCGGTAGCGTATCATCGTGCATCGGGGACAGAATCGTTCGATCCTGATAAGGAAAAAAGCTTTGCGCTTACGGGTCGAACCCCATCGGGGATTGCTCCGTGTCTAATCCATCCGCCACATTGTCTCCGGGCGATCTTGTCGGCAACTACAAGATCCTCGGCCTGGCTGGCGCCGGAGGTATGGGTGTTGTCTATCGCGCGCTCGACACAAAGCTCGAGCGCACAGTTGCCCTCAAGGTTCTTCCCGAACACCTGATTTCAAGCGTCGAAGACAAAGAGCGTTTCCTCCGCGAAGCTCGCACCGCCTCGTCGCTCGACCACGCCAACATCGGCGTCATCTACGGCATGGAGGAGCACGACGGCCGCTCCTTCATCGTCATGGCCTATTACGAAGGCGAGACACTGGCCCGCAAGCTTCTTCGCGGCCCTCTGCCCGTGCCCGATGCCGTGAACATTGCCATCCAGATCACGGAAGGTTTGGCCGCTGCCCACGCCGGCGCCGTCGTGCATCGCGACATCAAGCCCTCCAACGTGATCCTCACGCAGCGCGGAGTCGTTAAGGTCGTTGATTTCGGACTGGCGCGGCTCGCCGCTTCCACCGGCAGCACCCAAAGCATGAGCACGGCTGGAACCATCGGCTACATGTCACCGGAGCAGACCACCGGACAGCCTGGAGTCGACCAGCACACCGACATCTGGGCCATCGGAATCGTCCTCGCCGAAATGCTCACCGGCAAGAATCCATTCCAACGCGAATCTCCTGCCGCCACCATCTTCGCCATTTTGAACGAGCCGCCACGGCCCATGGACGAAGTGCCCCTCGATCTGTTGCGCATCATCTACCACGCGCTTTCCAAAGATCCGGCCACCCGCTATCACAGTTGCCGCGAGATGCTCACCGACCTACAGGAGGCCCGGAGCCAGCTCGTTCCCGCCCCCGCATCGTCTCCGGCAGCGCGCCCACCGTCGGGAGTCCATCCACCGTCGGGCTCACGGCCCTCCACGCTTACCGCCAAGGAACTGCGCGAGCAAATTGAACACGCGTCACGTCCGCTATGGGGAGCCGCTGCGCCCGCGCCCAAATGGCCGCGATGGCTCGTCGGCGTGGGCGTCATCGCCATCGTCGCAGCTGTGCTTTCGTTTCTGCCGCCAGTCCGCGACCACGTCTCTGGATGGTTCACGCGCCCCGAAGATCACATCGCCGTATTGCCCTTCGAAAACGTCGGGGGCGATCCCGCCAACGAGGCCGTTTCCGCTGGACTCATGGACAGCCTCGCCAGCCGCCTCACCAATCTCGAAGTCGGCAAGCAGTCCCTCTGGGTTGTGCCCGCCAGTGAAGTGCGGCGGCTCAAGATCAACGATCCCCCATCGGCTCTGCGCGAGTTAGGCGCCACGGTTGCCATCGAGGGAAGCCTGCTGCGCGAGGGCCAGACCATCCACCTGACGGTGAATCTGATCAACACTCAGAACCTTCGCCAGATCGGCTCCTTCATGCTCGAAGACCGCGCCGGAGATTTCTCTTCCCTGGAAGACGAAGCGGTGGCGCGCGTGGCCAAGCTCATGCGCATCGACGTCACCCCGGAGATGCTGCGCGCCATGGGCGGAGCGGTCAATTCCGGCGCCTACGAGTCCTACCTCAAGGCTCTGGGCTACACCCAGCGCTTCGACAAGCCGGGCAATCTCGATCTCGCCATCACCGCCCTTGAAAGCGCGGTGAAAGTTGATCCGCGCTTTGCCCTCGGCTATGCCCAGCTCGGCGAAGCCTACCGGCTGAAATACCAGCTCGACAAAAACACGAAGTGGATTGACGAGGCTCTGGCAAACTGCAACAAGGCCGTTCAACTGGACGACCGCCTGCCCGCCGTCTATGCCACGCTCGGCCACATCCACCGCAGCACCGGAAAATACGATCTCGCCCTTCAGGAGTATCAGCGCGCGCTCCAACTCGACCCGCACAGCCCCGACGCGCAGATCGGCCTGGCCCAGTCTTATGAAAGCGCGGGACGCACCGCCGATGCCGAGGCGGCCTTCCGCAAGGCGATCGCTCTGCGCCCGGATTCCTGGAGCGGCTACAACCAACTGGCAGTCTTCCTGTATAACCACCAGCGCGACGACGAAGCCATCGCACAATACAAGCATGCCATCCAACTGACTCCCGACAATGCTCCCCTCTATCTCAATCTCGGCGCGGTCTACAGCGACATGGGAGAGCAGCACTTTGCCGACGCCGAGCAGATGTATCGCAAATCGATTGCCCTCGACCCCAGTTATGGCGCCTACGCCAATCTTGGATACCTCTACCTCCAGGAAAAGAAATACGCCGATGCCGCCGACACCGAGCAGAAGGCTCTGCAGCTGAATGACAGGGATTATCTGGTCTGGGGCAACCTGGCATTCGCATATGAGGGCATGAAGGACAAGGACAAGGCGGGCAAAGCCCGGGACCGGGAGCTCGCCTTGCTGGAACAGGCGGCGCAAGCCAATCCCCGCGACGCGGTTGCGCAGTCTATCCTGGGACTGCTCTACGCCAAAAAAAAGCTACGTGAGGAGGCCGTTTCTCACCTACAATCGGCACTCGCTCTGTCGCCGGACGACGCCAACGTCCTGGAGAACGTTGGCGAAGCCTTCGAGGACTTGGGCGATCGAAAGCAAGCGTTGCAGTACATTGAAAAGAGCCTGCAGAAAGGCTACAGCCTCGCGGACCTGAAAAGCATACCGGACCTCGCTGGCTTGTTGTCGGACCCAAATTTTCACGCCAGCACTAAGTAGCCGGAAGCAGAGAGTGGGATTTCAGAAAAATAAATGAGGAAGAGGTGCGGCAAGGGCACGCCTCTTCAAGGTTATTGTCCGCGTTGGATTGACGCTGCCATACCAGCACCTTACTTTGTACGGAATCATTTGCGGGCCGCGTATCTAAATTCAATCCTCAAGGAGTCAGCCATGGCCGCACACCACCTTCCAATGAACGCTTTGGTTCAGCAGTTCACCATCGACCCGACCTTCACTCCCACACCGCAAGGCAGGATCATCGCCAGCACAACCCAAATCGAGTTCACCAACAATTCGGGGGCCACCATCTCCATTACATTCAATCCCAACCCCCCGGGCCCCGCGCTGTTCAACAACATCACCGGCCTCGCCAACCGGGCGACCAGCCCGCTGCAAACGCCCCAGGCCGCCAATGGAAGCGTGAACTACTTCATCACCCCGGCGGGCGGGGCAGCCTACGGGCCTTTTTCCATCCAGGTGGGCACCGGACCGATCTATGTCCAGGTCACCCTTGGCAACGGTTCGGGATTCTCTGCGCCTGACCAAATCGCAGTTCCGGCAGGAGGCGCGCTCGAAATGATCAATATGGATCCGCACGAATACGGCATCAGCTGGCCAGGAATTCCCACGAACCCCTTTAACCCTTACCTGACCGACGTTGGAGGAGCGGGCGGCAACGTCCTCCATACTGCCACCGCCGCGGCGGGATCTTCTTACACATATAAGATCACACCGAAACAACCAACGCCAGTGTTGGGGATTGGCGGGGGCAGAGTGATCATCCAGGCCTAGCAACGCCAGCACACACGCAACCTGGATACCCCGCAGCAGTTACTGCTGCGGGGTTTCTTTTTCTCGCTTTTCTGATGCGGTTGCAGTCAGCGCAACGCGGCTGTGTAACCAGCCTAAGCGCGAACCAGTACGGACACTAACTCGGGGATGCACCGCGAAGTTTGGATGGACTTGACTGCGTCTTCGGCTGTGAGCTTTCCCATAGCAAGCGCCAGCTTGCGATTGGTGGTTGTCTGTATTGGGTTTCGATCAATCCGCTGAACGTATGCGGGGGTGGAAGTGCCACGATTCAGTCTGACAAAGAACTTTGTATTTTTCACTGCGTTCATTCTACGCCCTGCACCGGTTCTTTGCTTGGCATGGATGATTAGCAGGCTGCGAACAACTCGATATTGCTCCTGATTTTGGGTGGCGCATCCGACCCTTTCAGCAAACTCTTTACCGCCGACGCGTCGGCTCCTACCTAGAAACGACCCTTTCCAGCCGCACGGCGGGTAAAGCGAGCTAGCCCCTCGCCGATGGATCGGATGCCTGAGAGCCACCCAGCACAAGCGTCAGTCATTGCGCTGCATCGATTCGATGTGCTTACTCAAGTTGCTGATGCGCTGATGCACTTCGGCCGGGTGTCCCTGGCTCATCCCCCAGAAGAGGCCGCCCCAAACCGGCATCTCCTTCGAGCCGTGTACCGCCAAATGTAGGTCACCCGTTATCGCGCTCATAACGTGATTGTATGGATAGTGGTTTCCGTTCCTTCTGGCCAGAATCGTAAGATCCGTGGGTGCGACTTTCAGCGCCTCGGCAGCCGGGCCGTTTCCCAGGCCTTCCCTGCCGTGGCAGACGGCGCAATATGCGGTGTACATCTCCTGACCCGACGCCGGTGAGGTCGGTTTCACCGGCACATACTTGATCTCCTTTTGCGGAGACTCACCCCACGCGTTAAGACAAAGAAAGAGAACAAAAAGTGAAAATAATCTGTGAATAATAGACATCGCTCCCTCCTTTCCCCGCGCCTGAAAAGACGCGGACTCAAGCCTCAACCTGGGGAGTTCGGTGAAGGATGCCCTATCCCCGTCAAGTTTATTATCCTCCTTTCTGGAGGTCCCCGGCGCATCGTTGGTAACTATATATAAGTCTTTTCCGTACACAAGGTTAGACGCCAACAAAATTCCCATATCGGGACACCCAAAAACTGGCCGCCCGGATTCACTATCCAGGCTGGTCGCATTCACTTCCGACCGGTCGGATGCGTCGAGTTTCCCCTGCCAACCCCGTGGCAAGTGCGATCCGTATCAGGGGCATGCTTGTTCAGGGGATTCGTATCAGGGCGTGCCTTCAGGCATGCCGCAAGTGCTGCGTCATGAATGCGCCTTTAGGCTCTGGGTCGGGACGCTGGAATTCCCACCGCAAGCTGCTATTGGGCTTTGCGCCTCAGAAATGGATTCTCTTCCCTTTCCTCTCCAATCGTCGTCATGGGGCCGTGGCCGGGAATCACGACAGTTTCATCGGGCAAGGTCAGCACCCGCTCGTGCAGCGAGCGAATGATCTTTTCAAACGAGCCTCCGGGAAGATCGGTACGGCCGATGCTGCGCGCAAAGAGCGTGTCACCGGCAATCAGTAACCTTTCCGCAGGAAAGTACAGGCAGACGCTGCCTTCAGTGTGGCCGGGAGTGTGCAGGATGCTTGCCGAGAGACTGCCGGCCTCGATCGTCTGGTCGTGCTTGAGGTCGGCCTCAATTTCAACCTTCCCCGGCGACGGCATGCCGAGCCAACTCGCCTGCACATCGAGCATCTTCAACAGCGCCAGGTCATTCTGGTTGAGCAGAATGGGCGCGCCGGTTTGCGCGCGCAGCTTCATCGCTCCACCAACATGATCGATGTGCGCATGCGTGATGACGATCTGCTTCACCTTCAGCTTGTGCTGGTTGATGACCGCAAGGATGTCTTCGATGTCATCGCCGGGATCGATGACCATCGCTTCGTGAGTCGTCTCGTCGCCGATGATGGAGCAGTTGCACTGCAGCGGCCCGACGGGCAGGACTTTGTGGATCATCGCTTCATTGTCGCCGATGGATGAAAAATTCACCACGACGCCACGAAGACGTGGGGGGCGCGGACACTCCTGTCCGCGTGCCGGCATCGCCCCAACTGATTGCGCGGACAAGAGTGGCCGCGCCACACTACTTCCGGTGGTCGCCTTTGCAGTGCCGGCGGGTACTTCCTTGCCCTTTACGGCGTCAGCAGCTTCTGCAGCGACTTCACCAACTCCGGCGGATTCTCCTTCGGCACCAGCACATCCGCCAGTTCATGCACCCCCTCCGCCGCCGCCGGTGATTCCGCCAGCACAATGGTCGGGACCTCCGGACGGCGCTGTTTGATCTCCCGCGCAATGAGCGCCACCTCAGCGCGATTGCGGTCCAGATCGAGAACCACGGCATCCACCGGCTCCCGGCTGCACAATTCCATGGTCTCGAATCCGTTGCTTGAAACCAGCACACGATATCCCTGGCGGCGGAGAAATTCCGCACGCATCAGCAGAGCGTTATCGTCGCAGCAAAAATGAAGGATTGTGTGCGTTTTTCTTTGACGCTTAGACATGGCGACCTCACCTTTCGGCGGTCGCCGGGCGGCGTGTCTGCCCGCGACGGACCAACCTCATACTGCCACTGTGCCCGAGGATCCTTTGTGCAATATTGCACATTGGCCCAAAATAGTTATTCGTGCAGTACCACATCGAGAAGTGACTCGTTGATTTTCAATCCGCCGTTGTAGTCCAGGAATCCCATGTCGCGGAACTTGTTCATGAAGAAACTGATGCGCGCCCGGGTTGTGCCCACCATTTCGGCGAGCACTTCATGCGTGATGTCGGGCGCCAGAAAAGGCTGCCGTTTCCCCTTCATGCCGAACCGCGCCATCAACAGGAGCGTGCGGGCGAGCCGCTTCTCCGACGAATTGAACAGCTGATCGATCAGGTCTTCCTGCACGCGGACGGTATGGGTCAGCAAATAGGCTACGAACATTTCGGAAAAGTCACGCTCCTGGCGCATGAGCCGGTTCACCAGAGACTTCTCAACGCGTGTCACGTCGCATTCGCTCATCGCCACCGCGGTTGCCAGCCGCCCCTTGTGGCCGGTCAAGCTCTCTTGCCCAAAAAAATCTTCCGGCCCCAAAAGCCCCACCACCGCCTCTTTGCCCTGCGGTGACGTAACGACGAGTTTTACCCGGCCGTGCGTCAGGTAGTAGAGGGACGTGCCGGGATCGCCCTGCGAATAAATCCTGTGCTTCTTGTCGTAGTGAAAAATCTTCTTCCCTGTCCCGGGCCGGGAAAGGAACATCTGAGGATTGAAAGTGGCGGCCACCATGGCCTTCTCCATATCGGAGAGTCTTCCCGCCGCCGGGCAGAGCGCCTCGAATTCCTTCTGAAGCAGGGCACGCATTCCGTTCAATAGCCTGCTCTACGACACGACGACGGAGACTCGAAAATTGCCTTTCTTGACCTTCGCGGTCATTCTACCGCCATCCAGCCTGCTTGTCTTTAGCCGGGTCGGCAACAATTCTTCCCCTGGAATATAATGACGCACACTCATGGCGCTTGCCTCCGGCACAAAACTGGGTCCGTACGAAATTCAGGCTCCGCTGGGCGCGGGCGGAATGGGCGAGGTCTACCGCGCTCACGACGGGCGTCTGGATCGCACGGTCGCAATCAAGGTTCTGCCGGCATCGTTTTCTTCCGACCGCGACCGCTTGCAACGCTTCGCACAGGAAGCTCGGGCGGCCGCCGCGCTGAACCATCCCAACATTCTTTCCATCTTCGACATTGGCGAAGAAAACGGTGCGCCCTACGTTGTCTCCGAGTTGCTGGAAGGCGAGACGCTCCGCGACCGCCTCCGCGGCGGCCCGATTCCGCTTCGCAAGGCAACCGACTATGCGCTCCAGGTAATGCGGGGACTGGCGGCGGCGCACGAAAAAGGCATCGTGCATCGCGACCTGAAGCCGGAAAACCTTTTTCTCACCGAGGATGGCCGGGCCAAAATTCTCGATTTCGGCCTGGCCAAGCTGACGCTTCCAGCAACGCAAACTGAAAGCGGCGATGCGCCAACGATTCAGGCGACCGAACCGGGCCTGGTGATGGGCACAGTCGGTTACATGGCCCCAGAGCAGGTGAAAGGAAAGCCGGCCGACGCGCGCTCCGACATTTTTGCCTTCGGCGCAATTTTGTACGAGATGATCTCAGGCAAGCGAGCGTTCCATGGTGACTCGACCGCCGAGACCATGAGTTCGATTCTCAAGGACGATCCGCCGGAACTGACAGAGACGAACCGTAATGTCTCTCCCGCGCTGGAGCGCATCGTCCGCCATTGCCTGGAAAAGAATCCCGCCGAGCGTTTCCAGTCGGCGCGCGACGTGGCATTCAATCTCGAAGCGCTCACCGACATTTCCACGACCCGCCCCAGCGGAGCCGTGCGCGCCATGCCGGAGGAAACCAGCTCGCGCCGCTGGCTGATGCCGGCGCTTGGCGTACTACTTCTGCTCGCGTCCTGGGCAGGCGTATTTACGCTCGCGCGCCGCGGCATGCACGTGGCTAACCCCACCTTCCACCAGATTACCTTCCGGCGCGGCACGATTTGGGCGGCTCGTTTCGCGCCCGACGGGCAAACCATTGTTTATGGCGCGGCTTGGGATGGGCAGCCCCAGGAAATCTTCACCTCGCGCTACGACAGCTCCGACTCGCGCCCCGTCGGTTTAGCCGATGCTCAAGTGCTAGCCGTTTCATCCAGCGGCGAACTCGCCGTCTCTCTCCACCCGGTCGACAGCGGCGCCTTTTCGGAGACCGGCACCTTAGCTCGCGTTCCGCTCGCCGGTGGCGCGCCCCGAGAAGTGCTGGAAGGCGTTGCCTGGGCCGACTGGACGCCCGACGGCCAGCTCGCCGTCATCCGCCGAGGCCCGCAGACCAGGTCCGGGCTCGAGTTGCCCGCCGGCAACGTCATTTACAAGCCTGAAGGTTGGGTCAGCCACGTGCGCGTTTCGCCACGCGGCGATTTGCTCGCGATCGCCGACCATGTCGCCGGTGGCGATGACGGCCGTGTCGTCGTGATCGATTCTCACGGAAACCACAAAGCCAGCTCGTCTTTCTACGGCAGCGTCGAAGGACTCGCCTGGACGCCGAACGGAAAGGAAGTCTGGTTCTCCGCGGTTCCGACAGGGTCGTCGCGCTCCATCTATGGCATGGATCTTTCCGGCAAAGAGCGGCTCATCTACCGCGCGCCCGGCGGCCTCACCATCCACGACATCAGCCGCACCGGCATGGTTCTTCTAACCGGAGACCAGTCCCGCATCGGGATCTCCGCGCTGCCGCCCGGACAATCCACCGAGCGCAGTCTTTCCTGGTTCGACTGGTCGCTGCTCACCGGCATGTCGGCCGACGGAAAAACCATCGTCTTCTCCGAGACGGGCGAAGCCATCGGAACCAACTACAGCATTTTTCTGCGCAAGACCGATGGCTCCCCAGCCGTTCGCCTCGGCGATGGAGGCTTCGCGGCGCTCTCGCCCGACGGCCGCTATGTAATCAGTTCGGTTGGCTCGCCAGCCAAGCTCGTGCTTCTGCCCACGGGCGTTGGCGAGACACGCGAACTCACCGATAACAAAACCGACCACTCTGCCATAGCGTGGATGCCGGACAGCAAGTCATTTATTTTCTCAACCGAGGAGTCCGGCCACGGCCCGCGCACCTATCCTGCAATCCATCGACGGTGGCGCCGTTCGCCCGCTAACGCCGGAAGGCACGTCAGGCGGTCAGATCTCTCCGGACGGAAAGTATCTGGGCGCCACCGACGACAAACGCCAGCGTTGGCTCTACCCCATTGCCGGAGGCGAGCCGCAGAAAGTCAACCTCACGGTCGCGCCGGACGAAAACGTTATGGCCTTTGCCAGCGACGGCAAGGCCCTGCTCGTTCGCACCCGCACCTTGCCCGTCCGCATCTCCCGCGTAGATATAGCAACCGGCCGACGCGAGCCCTGGAAAACAATCGCCCCCGCTGATACGGCAGGCCTGAAAAGCATCCCGGTTCTCAAAATCAGCACCGACGGCAAATCCTACGCCTACTCCACCTTCCGCATTCTGTCGGATTTGTTTGTCGTCGACGGGATGAAGTGAGAAAAAGGTCAGAGGTCAGAGGTCAGAGGTCAGATTGCAGAGGTAAACTCCTTCGAGCGCTGCTCAAGCGCACAAGACTTGCCGATTCTCACCTCTGCAATCTGACCTCACACCTCTGACCTGACTTCACCTCTGACCTCTCTACGATGCTGCCACGAACTTCCCCGTGCTGGTCTGATCCGAGCGAAATCGCAGCAGCGCGGCGATGTTGCCGGCCTTGTCCAATTCAGGTTGATTCTTCAGATAGAACAGCTCAATATCGCGGCGGATCGCCATTGGGATAATCGCGTCGCAAATGTCGTCGAGCTCGCGCGTAGCGCGTCCGCAGGCGACGCACTGGGGAACCATATGCGCATCGAGATGTCCGCAGTTCGGGCATTCGACCGCATGAGCGGTGTAGTTATCGCTAAGGAACAGGCTCTGCACTTCGCCGGCTTCCAGCCCTTGCAGCACTCGGCGCAATCCGCTGACGCCCCGTCCGTTGGCGCGAGCGTTGTCGAGCGCCTGGCCTAGCTTCGTGGATCCGCGTTCGTCGATCCATTTCCTAAGCACAGAGTCGGCGCGCTCGCGAATTTCTTCATTTGCAACGCTGGCCACGTCGGCGGAGAAACGGCCAATCAAACGCTGCTTGACGTAGGGGTGGAGATGGTGCTCGAAGTCTGCCCAATTTGTGTCCAGGCAGCCCACAATGAGCCGCTCCCAGATGCCTTTTTCATGATCGGCACGGAGCCGTTCCGCCACCGCCTTGAAGTGTTGCGCCGCCTCGTCGGCGATCCGGCGCTCGGCATGTCCCGCGTCGTATCCTTTATATCCGTCGCTCGCAGAGCCCCGCGAAAGCAGGTGAACCATCGACAACCCTTCGCGCAGATCGTCGAGCCGCAGATCAAAAAACCGCGCCCGCTGCCGGTCCACCACCACCACCGAAAGCGCCGGCTGCGCTCCCAACAACGCCGCCAACGGCCTCAGCTGAAAACGCGACTGCAGATAAATGCGAGTCGATCCGAGATGCGGCAGCAGGTCGTACTCCTTCCAGAAATTTTGTGCCGAGCACGCGAACACCGCCTTTCCCTTCGGTCCTCGCAAGTTGGCGGCAACCTCCAGCACGCGGTCAAGGTCGGCATGCAACGGCCCATTCTTGCCCTGTGCGGCCGGGCTTTTTAACGCCTCTTTGATTGCATCTTTGGCGACGATGGCCTGATTGCGATGCGACCGGTCCTGTGGAGGATCGGGCTGGAAGTAAAAGCTCAGGGCGCACGCCCCTTTGGTTTCATCTGCCTGAAATGCGGCTAACTCACGGATTTCATCCCGTGTGATCATCTCGATTCTCCTTTGCTATTTGGATGCTGAGGTTCGAGTCTTGACGAAGTGTTCTTTTTGGAATTCCCGGGCAACGGTAGGTGTTTTGCGCACGCAGTCGCGGGCGCGCTCGACCGATTCGCGAACCGCCTCCGCATGGCGGCCGGTGATCGAGGCAATTTCGTTGAGCGAAAATCCTTCCATGCCATAAAGCAGGAAGGCTTCGCGATCCGTACGATCGACGCCGCGCAGCGCGCTGTGCACCAACGCCGTCATCTCGTCGGAGTATGTGTTCTGCTCAGGATCAGCCACCCGCCGGTCGGCGATCGAGCTTTCACGCGTCCAGCCCTCGTCCGCCTGGTGAAACTGCAGCGCAGGCTCGTCCGACGCCTCGACGTTTTGCCGCCGCCGGCTGTCTTCCAGGTGGACCGGCGATTCGATCTCCTCCAGCCGCGCCGTCATTTCCCCGATGGCTTCGAGCGCCAGCCGGTAAAGCCAGGGTTCGAGCGCCATCTTTTCCGGGCGATCGTGATCCCCGAGCGCGTGCGCAATCACTTCGTTAACCACATCGGAGGCGGAGAGCCCGTTGCCGGGATGTTCCTCATCAGCCTGCCGGAAATAGAGTTCGCGGTCCACAAACCGCTCCAGCCGCCCCAGATTGGCGTCAACATAAATGCCGATATCATCCGCCGAAATGGTTGGTGCCTGCACCGATGCCATCGTCTGCTCAAAGGGCACGCCCGGCTCGGGTCCGGGAACCGAATCCCCTCCTCCACGCCAGCGGCGCCAGCGATGGCTTGATCGCAGCAGTTCCTTGTGCCGGGTGATCTGCTGCATCAGGTCGTCAAAGGCAGCTTTGATCGCCGAGGTCGGGCTCGAAGCGCTCTTCTCGACCGCGAGCTGTCCCGAGGGCAATCGCAAGTTCAGCGAAACGCCGCTTCCCTCGCGCGACGGGTTCTCCTCAAGAACCGCCTTCAGATGCACCAGTTCCGGCCTGAAGACACGCAGCCGCTTCCGGATCTTCTCGATCTGGTGGCTGATTTCTTTTTCAATGTCTGGAGTTTTCTGGACCTTGTAACTGACGTGAACGTTCATCTCTAGCCTCGAACGCGGGGCGGCAGATCCCGTGAAGCTTCGGTCCTAACAAGGCAATTGTACACCCGCCGGCAGAGCGTAAAAAAATGGGGATTAAAACCGCCCCCTGCGCGTTGTGCATGGCACGGTGTATGGTTGCATCGCCCTCCCGGGCGAAACTTCTGCTACCATAAAGCCCCGGTGAGGTGGCCATGCCGCAATACGTGATCGAGCGGGAAATCCCAGGCGCGGGCAATTTGTCTGATGCGGAACTCCAGTCAGTCGCCAGAAAGTCGGTGGGGGTGCTAAGGGACATGGGACCGGAAATCAAATGGCTCCACTCCTACGTCACCGGCGACAAGGTCTATTGCGTGTACTTGGCGCCAGACGAGGAAACGGTTCGCGAACATGCACGCCGGGGAGGTTTTCCCGCAAATCGCATTTCGGCAGTGCGGCGCCTGATCGATCCCAGCACTGCCGGTTGATTTAAACACAGTTTTAATCCCGAAGATCTGGTTCCGCGTCTCCGTTCAGAGCCTCACGGACGGCTTGCTCGACCGGCATCGCCCAACCTTCCATCCATGCCGCCAGGCCGGCATCATTGCCGAGCGCTCGGCGGGCAAATTCCAGGGCCTTCTCAAGACTGGGTTGCTCGGCGGGTGTCAGCGGGGCGCCCAATCGCTGGCGAAGCGCCGCCGCGGCTCCTGCCAAGTGCAGCGATTGCTCGGCCCTCGATTGGGCAGCGGCACTTACGGCGAGACATTCGAGCGCTCTCGCGATGCCGCGTTTGTGGCCCAACTCCTGGAACACGCTGATGCTTTCGCCGTACAGACGACGCGCCTCGGCGTTCTTACCCTGATCGCAGCTCAGACTTGCCAAATCGGACAGGGTGCTCGCAATTCCCCAGCTATCGCGCAGTCGTCGAAACTCCGCCAGACTCTGTTCACAAAATGAGCCCGCGGCAATGAAGTCCGCTTTTTTCCGGGCCACATCGCCCTGATAGTTCAACGTCCAGGCGACACCGGCGCCATCTCCGGCCTGACGGAACATCGCCAGACATTCGTCGTAAAGTGAGGATGCCCGTCCATATTCGCCCTGCAACTTCAACACGCTGGCGAGATTGCTGAGGGCTCGGGCGATGTCGGCGGGATCGCCGAGGTCCTTCCATATTGCGACACAGCGCTCGAAAAGTAAGGATGCGCGGGCGAGTTCGTCGCGATCGCGAGCGTTGACCGCCAACGCGTTTAGTGCGACGGCGACTCCGCGATTGTCCTGGAGCTCCAGACAGGACTGCTGACTGTCTTCGAACATCTGTTGCGCAGAGCCGTAATCGCCCTGCTCCCCCGCCAAGACCGCAGCCGCGAATAGCAGGCGCGCGCGGAGTTTCGGGCGACTCGCTGCCCCTTCTAGCGCGAGAATCCGGGCGATGGCATCCCGCCCCTCCGTCAGATGCTCCCGCGTTTCCCAGAAGCGAAATAGGCCTGCGCCCAGACGGAGACCCCACTCGGCGTCGCCAGTTTCGATCAGATAATCGAGTGCCAAACGGAAGTTGTCGTGCTCGACTTCAAAATGGTCGAGCCATTCCGGATGAGTAGCTAGTTCCTCGGCACCTTCTTCGGCAAGCACGAGGTAATAAGCAGCATGGGCTCGGCGAGTCGCAGATTCGTCTTCGCTTTCAGCGAGGCGTTCGAGAGCGTATTCCCTGATGGTGGAGAGCATAAAGAGGCGCGTTTCTTTATCGACCTGCTCCACTTGCTGCGCCAAGCTCTTGTCCGCCATAGAAGCCATGCCATCAAGCACGTCGAGGCCCAGATCGCCTTTGGTGTCGCATACGGCTTCCACGGCTTCCAGCGTGCAGCCACCCGTAAACACGGAAAGCCTCCGGAAGAGAGTTTGTTCAGCGTCATTGAGAAGTCCGTAACTCCAGTCCACGGTATTGCGCAGAGTTTGTTGCCGAGTCGGCAGATCGCGGGCGCCACCAGTCAACAGGCTCAAACGGCTTTCGAGGCGTGCCAGCATGGCTGACGGCGACAGCAGCTTGATGCGCGCCGCAGCAAGTTCGATGGCAAGAGGCAGGCCGTCCAGGCGAGCACAGATCGCCGCCACCGCGGCTGCGTTTTCCTTCGTCAGTGTGAATTCGTGCTTCACAGCCTGCGCGCGTTCCACAAAGAGCGCCACTGCTGGAAGACGTGAAAGCGCTTCCAGAGGCGGGGTGGATTTCGCATCGGGTAGCGCAAGCGGTGGCACCGGAAATTCATGTTCGCCGTAGACGTGTAGCGGCGCTTGGCTGGTGACCACCACCTTGAGTTTTGGGCTGGCAGTGAGCAACTGCGCTACGACCGGCGCGGCCGAGACGAGGTGCTCGAAGTTGTCGAGCAGGACCAGCATTGGCCGCCTCAGGCCGCCCACGTACTCGATCAAGTTTTCCTGCGGCGACGTATTTCCGGTTTCGCGCACGCCCACTGCTTGCGCGATCGTAGAAGCGATCAAGCCACGTTCGCCAATCGCCGACAGAGCGACAAAACACACACCGCCCGGAAACTGATCCGCGATTTCGCTCGCCACGTGCAAGGCAAGCCGCGTCTTCCCGATCCCCCCGGGACCGGTGAGGGTCACGAGTTGGACGTCCGCGCGGCTCAAGAGCTGACGGAGACCAGCCGCTTCATGTTCTCGTCCAATGAGTGCGGTGCGCTGCACCGGCAGGTTGTTAGGGCGAGGCCCGGATTCCCGGGCAAGCGCATCGCCGAGGCGGTCGCGCACTGCGGCCAGGTCCCGGGCCAAATCCCGGGTCGAGTCGTAGCGCTGCTTCGGGTCCTTATTGAGGCAGCGCTCCACGATCCAAATAAAAGGAGCGGGTGCTTGGAGCATTCTGGCACGGAGGCTCTCGGGCTCATCGCGAAGGATTGCGGCCGTCGTTTCCGCATGGGTCTTTTTCCGGAACGCGGGAAACCCGGTGACCATCTCGTATAGCACCGATCCGAAGGAAAACTGGTCAGAACGAAAATCGACTTCGCCACCGGTCGCTTGCTCTGGCGACATGTAGGCGGCGGTGCCCATCACCGTTCCATGCTCGGTGATAGTGGTACTCGCATCCGAACTCCGGGCCTGGTCGAGCTTACGGAGCTTCGCCAGGCCAAAATCCAGTACCTTGGCGGTACCGTCTTCGGTAACCATCAGGTTCTCCGGCTTCAGATCGCGATGAACGATGCCAATCCCGTGTGCTTTGGCAAGGCCGTCGGCAACCTGCGTGGCGATTGCGACAGACTTCCGAAATGGAATAGCCCCGGAGGCGAGCAGCGCACGTACCGTTTCTCCATTCACCAATTCCATCGCGATGTAGAGCTTGCCGTTCACGTGCCCGAGTTCATAAATCGTCACGATGTTTTGGTGATTAAGCGCGCAGGCGGAACGCGCTTCCAGTTCGAAGCGCGATAAGGCCTCCGGTTGAGAGCAGCGCTCCAGCGAAAGCGTCTTGATTGCCACCTCACGGTCGAGGCGCGTGTCTTTAGCGCGATAGACCTCCCCCATGCCGCCGGCGCCCAGTCGTTCAAGAATCTCGTATTTGCCGAAGCGCGACCCCGGCGACAGGGCGGATGGCGCCGAATCTGAAGTTTGAGGTAGGCTCATGGACCTTGCTGGCGCAACTTCGTCATGCCAAAGCGGACTGCTCGGCGATGCGCAATCACGATGAATTTTTCGTTGCTGCCACGAAACTGACCCAAGGCAGCACCCCGGGTGCGTTTATAATACCCCAGATTTCGGAGGGGATTCATGGATATTCGATCCTTGCAGAAGCCGCTGAAAGACCGGTACCGGCAAGACCCGGCCAGTTCCCTAATCACGCTGACGGCGCACGGCGCTCAGACCGACGCACCAATCGCCTGCTCTGTGGACTTGGGGCGGGAGATCTACAAGGCGCAAGCCCATCAAGGAGTCGGTGGCGCGGGCACCGGGGCCTGCTCCGGAGACCTGCTGTTAGGTGCGTTAGCCGCCTGCGCCCAGATCACTTGCCAAATGGTAGCCGCTGCCATGGCAATACCCGCAGAGGGCATCGATGTCACGGTTGAAGGCGATCTGGATCTGCAAGGAACGCTGGGAATATCGAAAGAGGCACCCGTCGGATTTCAGGGCATCAGAGTCATTTTCGACGTCCGCGCACCGCATGCTACTGTCGAGCAGTTAAGCGCGTTACAGGCGAAAACGGAACAGTACTGCGTGGTCATGCAGACCTTGCAGCATCCCCCGCGCATTGAGAACAAATGGAAGTAGGTCGGGCTCGCCCATCCTTCAAGTCTTCACGCCCGAGGCTGCCTCACCCTTGCGCGTTGTGCAAGAACCTGCCTGAGCGAAGTCGAAGGGGCGGGAACCACCGAGTTCAGCCCATCCAAAACCGGACCACTCGCCCCCGGCCGCCCCTGCCAGCCGCGATTTTCATATATCACACCTTGTCAAGCCCAGTTTCGCCTCCCAGAAATCCCCCAACCCCTGTCGTTTGTTATCTCCCCACAGATTGTACGTACACATCCGTCTTCCAATAAATATTTTGTTCGCCCACCATTCGCCTTTTACCTTGGGCTCAATACCCCGAATTCCATCCCCAATTGGCGACCGAAATAGCCTTATTTTACGTACTCCGAATCCTGAGTTAGTTCCTTCGGCATCGCCACCGGAAACGGCGGAAACTCCTGCGAGAACCCCTTGAAAAGAAAGACAGTTTGCTCGGATCTCTTCGTCCCATCATGCACCGCAATCTTATGCGGATTCCCTTCCGAGTAACCTTCCCACAGTGAAACGCCAGCGTAAGCGCCATCTTTGCGCAGAATGTAGTAAGTCATGTCCATAAACTTGAGCTTCGACATGTCGTTGTTGTAATTGCGCACAATCCGCTTAAGTGCATCTATTCCAGCATCTTGCGGAGACATTCCGCGTCGCATATTCTCGACGATAGTGTGAGCTCCCGCAACTTTGATGTTCTCTTCTCCGCTTCCAGTCGCGCCCGCAGAACCCACATCCTGATCGGTATAACAACCAGCTCCAATGACCGGCGAATCTCCGCAGCGTCCAGGAAGTTTGAAGGCAAGACCGCTAGTCGTAGTGACACCCGACATTTCTCCCTTGCCGTTGAGCGCCGAGCAATGAATGGTTCCAGTGGGAGGAAAGATCACGCGCCGAATCGCAGCCATCCGAAATCCCGGTTCAATGCCAAGTCGAGCTGCGCGTTCATCAAGCCGCTGGAGACGAGCTTCCCATAGCTCTTTGCGCTGCATCAGTTGCGACTGAGGCTGATTCTGCGGCGCAGTAATTGGCGCCTTCCAGTTCGGATCCGCGATTCCAGGCCCCCACCAATCGTCGGTGGAATGATTCTCTTTCCACAGCAGCCAGATCTTGCGCGAGCGTTCGGTAAGCAGGCTTTCGCGCGGAAAGCCCATAGCGACCGCAAAGCGCTCAGCCCCTTCGCCCACCAGCATCACGTGACCAGTGTGCTCCATGACCGCCTTTGCTACGAGCGCAACGTTCTTGATGTTGCGCACTCCACCGACCGAGCCAGCGCGTCGCGTCGGACCATGCATGCAGCAAGCATCAAGCTCGACCACGCCTTCTTCGTTCGGCAGACCGCCGAGTCCGACCGAGTCGTCGTTCGGATCATCTTCCGGACCCTTGACCACGCGGATCGCGGCGTCGAGCGTGTCGCCGCCGCTCTTGAGGAATCTGTACGCATCGTCGAGATAGTTGACACCGTTGTTGGCGCAGACAATGATGGGCAGCTTGCCCATGCGCGGCTGTTCGCCAGAATTGTGCAACGCTGACTTGCTGGCTTCACTCGCACTCTGATCGGACGCGTTGAGGCTGGTAGCGAGCGAAGCGACGACTGCGGACTCGATGAATCCACGGCGTGAAATGGACATTATGACTCCTGCTGGGAAACGGCAAAAGGATACCACGCATAAGCGCGATGGCTTAGTGAGCTGCAAACCGGAGCAGCCGCGCGATGCCTTCGCGGAACACTTCTGGCTCGGTGATCAGGCTCAGCACGAGATAGCCTTCGGCGGGGAAATCGTAGAAGTGTCCAGGGTGAACGCTAACTTGCGCGTGGCGCAGCAGGCGAATAGCCAAGTCCTCGTCGCTTTCCACTGCGGGAACGCGGAGCACAACGTACCACCCGCCTTCGACCTGCAATCTTGCGCAGGCTGGGTAATGGAGAAGCTGCTGATCGAGTTCTGCCAGGTTTGAGCGCAGACGATCAAGCAGAATGGGCTGGATTGCTTTGCGCTGATCGAGGAACACCGGAGCCGCAAGCTGGATGGGAGCGTTCATCGACAAATATGTATCGGAGATAACTTCGAGTCGAGCGCCGGCTTCGGCCACTGCTTGTTCTGGTCCGCTGGTCACGATCCAGGCGAGCTTCATCTGCGGGAGAGCGGAGATCTTGGAAATTCCGCTCAACGTAAAAGTCAGAGCATCGGTGTTGGCGGCAAAGCTGGAACGCGGTTCGCCGTCGTGCGCGTAGTCGAGAAACACTTCGTCGACGATGAGCGCGGTTGCATAGTCGCGGCAGAAGGCGTTCAGTGCAGACCTTTCGGTTTCCGTGACGTAGGAACCTGTGGGATTGTTGGGATGAACCAAGATTACCGCGCGCGAGCGAGAACTCGCCGCCTTGTAGAGAGAGTCGAAGTCGATTTGCCAGCCGTGATCGTAGATCAGCGGGTAAGGCACCAGCTTGACATCGGAGAGATCAGCGAGAAACTCGAACAGCGGATAGCTCGGCTTCGGCACGAGAACTTCGTCTCCGGGATTGCACAGCAGGCGGAAAACGTAGGAATAAGCCTCGCTGGTGCTCGTGGTGAGAATGAGCTGATCGGGAACGAGATCGAAGACGCGATGAGCCTCGCGATAGTAATGGCAAACGGCATTGCGAGCATCCATCAGCCCGCGCGGCTGAGGATCGTAGCGCGTGGCCTCGGGATTGACCAGCGCGCCTAGCACAACCTCGGGATCGAGGCGCACTCCGGCTTCGGTGGGGTTCGAGATGGTCAGGTCGAAAATTTCCTGGCCGGAAGCGCGCACGTCCTTCAGAACGCGGGTAAGGTCGTTCGGAGCGAGATGCCAGTTGGTGCGGTTGGAAAACATGGGGCGTTGTAGCGACCAATCAAAATTCTACTTCGCGAACGCCTCTTTGTTTACCACAAAAGGCATCTTGGTGATGTCGCCGCCGTAGTTGCCTTTCGAGCACGTCGAGCAACCCCTGCACGCAGCGGCCGGCCATGCCTTTGTGCTTGTTTTTAGTTGTCCAATATTCCATGGTATGAAGTATTCCTACCGTCTTGAGGAGCCAAGTTCATGCCAAATGTCGAGAAGATCAGCATTGCATTGCCACCCGAGATGGTGGCGGTCGTGCGCCAGGCCGTCGAGACCGGAGAATACGCATCGAGCAGCGAGGTGGTGCGCGATGCGCTCCGGGATTGGACACAGAAGCGTAACCTGCGCCAGCAGGGCATCGACGAGTTGCGCCAGGTATGGCGGCAAGCAATGGAAGACAAAACCCCAGACTGTTCCGGTCAAGGATGTACTGGACCGTCTGGAACGGAAATACCGCGCTTTGGCGAAAGCGGCCAAATAATGCGGGTTGAGTTCTTATTACCAATCCGTAATTGCTTTGACAGAGCCCAACCGGCGTCTCTAAACTCATTTCATGGAAGTGCATTTTAATCCGGATATAGAATCGCGTCTTACCGAACTGGCGTCCAAGAGCGGTCGCGCCGCCAACGACCTTGTGGAAGATGCTCTTGCTGGATATCTGACGGAAGTTGCTGAAATCCGCGAAATGCTTGATGGTCGCTACGATGAGATGAAGAGCGGCCAAGTTGCGCCTATCGACGGCGAAATTTTTTTTGACAGACTGCGCCAGCGCGAGAACGAACTGATCGCCAAGCGAAATTTGAAATGACAGAGGACCAGGGCTTTGAGCTCCACCCTGGCGCAGCGTCGGACATCACGAGCATCTGGGAGTTCATCGCTGACGACAATGTTAGCGCAGCCGGGCGCGTCCGCGAAGACATTCTGGACGCGATTCGCAGGCTCGTTCCTTTTCCCCTTCAGGGCCATCAACGGACAGACCTCACTTCACGACCGCTTCGTTTTTGGACGGTGCGCAGCTACCTCATCGCGTATGCGCCAGATGAGAAACCCCTCTTAATCCTTGCTGTGCTACATGGCCGCCGCAGCCCGCGCGTGATCGGGGCGATTCTCCAAGGCAGGAAATAGCCGGTGCCGATAGATGCTGTTTCCAGCATTTCTACCTTCCGAACGCTTCCTTGTTCACCACATAAGGCATCTTGGTGATGTCGCCGCCGTAGTTGCCTTCCAGGACATCCAACAGGCCTTGCACGCAGCGGCCGGCCATGCCTTTGTCGGGATCGGAGGAGAGGCGGGTTATGCGGGCGGCGCTGGCGAAGTGCGGCAACAGGCGGCAGCGATCGGCAATTGCTGGATCGCGCAGCGGCGAATCGGCGGCCAATGGCTCCGTCTCATACACGTCGAGGGCAGCGCCGGCAATCCAATTTTCGCGCAGCGCTTTGGCTAAGGCTTGCTCATCGACGACCGGGCCGCGCGAGGTGTTGATGACCATCGCCGTCGGTTTCATCATGCGCAGAGTGGTTTCGTTGATCAGGTGGTAGGTCGGTGTGGGGCTCTCGCCCTCGCGCAGCAGCGGAACGTGCAGGCTGATGAAATCGGCGGTGCTGAGCGCTTCATGCAAAGTTGTGTAGCGAATCGCTCGCCCGCTCGCGGCTGATGCCACGCTGGAAACGGAGATCCTTCACCTCCTGGATGGCCTTGATGTAATCGCGGTTCTCGTAGGCGGGATCAAAGCACAGGATGTTCATGTCGAACCCCGCGCACTTCTTGATGAAGGCGAGGCCGATGCGGCCGGTGCCGATGACGGCGACGGTTTTTCCGGTCACTTCATCACCGAGAAACGGCAGATAGGGATGCCAGTAGCCCCACTGGTTTTCACGCGCCAGGTGTTCGGCAGACCACATTTTTCGGGCGAGATTGCCCATAAGGAAAAAGGCGAATTCGGCCGTTGCTTCGGTGAGGACGTCGGCGGTATGTGTGAACGGGATTTTGTAGCGATTGGCGTCGGCGCGGTTGATGTTGTCGAAACCGACGGCGATTTGCGCCACCACCTTGAGCTTGCCGGCACCGGCGGCGAAGATTTCGGCATCGATGGGATCGCGCAAGGTGGTGATGAGACCGTCTATGCCGGACTTCACTTTTTCGATAATCAGGCTTTTGGGAGGAGCTTCCGGCTTGGGATAGACCTCTAGCTCGTAGCCTTTTTGGCGAAGAATGTTGAAGGCATCGCCGATGTCGCAGGTGGCAAAGACACGGAATTTTTGAGTCATGGTTGTGTTGCAGTCGGCGGCGTCTTTCGGAGCAACCCTTTGTGCGTGGAATAACGGAAAGACTACCCCCACCTCTGCCGCGAACAGTGTAACGCAGCCAGCGGCTCGCAATAAGAGCTCGATGCGCGTGAGTGACGGGTAAGGTAGGGGTCCTTCGACTACGCGGCCGCTGCGCTTCGCGCAGCGGCCACTTCGCTCTGGAAGAATCGCTCGCTTCCGAACGAGCAGATTACCGATGTCGCGAGTCTGCGGGACGTTTGCTAAGTCCCAGTGGCTTCGGGGCGGGGAGCTGCCGACGCGGCCTGCGCGTGATGCCGAACATCGGCGCCCAAAACCCAGAAGATCACATCTTCGGCGATGTTGGTGGCGTGGTCGGCGACGCGCTCCAGGTTGCGCGCCACCAGGAGCGCATCCAGCGCCTGCTGAGTCACTTGCGGCTGTTCGTTCATGACGCGCACGAGGTTTATGAAAGCCTCATCGCGCATGCGGTCGACCACGTGATCCATTTCTAGGACGGCCTGGGCGAGTTCGGCCTTGCCCTCGACGAATGACTCCAACGCGCGGCGCACCATGGCGCTGACGGCGGTCGCCATGCGGGGGATATCGACGGGCAACTCAACTTCCGGAAGCTCGATCAGGTCCATGATGCGCTCGGCGATGTTGACGGCCTGGTCGCCAACGCGCTCTAGGTCGGCATTGATTTTGGTGACGGCGAGGATGAAGCGCAGGTCGACGGCCGCAGGCTGCTGCGTGGCAAGGATGTCGAAGGCGAGTTCGTCAATTTCGCGCTCGGCGGCGTTGATGAGGCTCTCGTTTTCGAGAACGAGCTGGCAGCGGGTGAGATCGCGTTCGGTATAGGCCTGGGTGGCACGCTCGACCGCCAACTCCGCGAGACCGCCCATGCGGAGAAGTTTCTCCCGAAGCTCCTCCATTTGTTGTTGAAAGCGAGTGCGCATTCTCCAGAGTCTCTCTTTCTACGAACCGGGGTGGAAGGTCAGAGGTTAGAGGTCAGATTGCAGAGGTGAGAATCCCAAGACTTTGTGCGATCGGGCTTAACCTCTGCAATCCGACCTCTCACCTCTGACCTCGTTTCCTATCCGAATCTGCCAGTCACGTAATCTTCGGTCCGTTTGTCGGACGGATTGGTGAAGACCTTCTCGGTTTTGTCAAACTCGATCATCTTGCCGAGAAGGAAAAAGCCAGTAAACTCGGCCACGCGGGCCGCCTGTTGCATATTATGCGTCACAATCACGATCGTGTACTGCTCTTTTAATTGAAAAATGAGTTCTTCGATTTTGCCGGTGGAGATGGGATCGAGGGCCGAACAGGGCTCATCCATGAGCAGAACTTCGGGTTGGACGGCGAGGGCGCGGGCGATGCAGAGGCGCTGCTGCTGGCCTCCGGAAAGGCTGGCGCCGGACTTTTTGTGCAACGAGTCCTTGACCTCGTCCCACAGTGCGGAACTGTGCAGCGACTTCTGGACGATCTCGTCGAGTTGTTTGCGGTTGCGAAAACCGTTCAGTTTCAGGCCCGCCGCCACGTTGTCATAGATGGACATGGTGGGGAATGGATTCGCTTTTTGAAATACCATGCCCACGCGCCGGCGCAACTGGGTGGCGGAGGTGCCGTTATAGACGCTGAACTCTCCGATGCGGACGTTGCCTTCGACGCGCGCTTCGGGAATGGTTTCGTGCATGCGGTTCAAGCAGCGAATGAACGTCGATTTTCCACAGCCCGAGGGGCCGATCAGCGCGGTGGCGTGGTTCGCCTGCACCGTAATATTGATGTCGAACAAGGCCTGAGTCTTGCCGTAGAAGGCATTCAGGTGCTCGACTGTGATTCCGACTCCCATGACTTGTTAAGCTCCTGCCAGTTTTCCGCGCCGCACTACGATGCGAACAGCCGCCACGGCACTGACGATGAGTACGATTAAGACTAACGAACCGGCCCACGCCTGGCGATGCCAATCATCGAAAGGCGAGAGGGCGTAGGTATAAATTTGCAGCGACAGGGCTGCTGTCGGCTGGTCCAGCCTCCAGTTCCAGAATTGGTTGCCAAAGGCAGTGAAGAGCAGAGGAGCGGTCTCTCCGGCAACACGGGCAAACGCCAGCATCACGCCCGTGATCACACCCGAGGTTGCGGTTCGGAGCGTGATCGAGAGCGTCGTCCGCCAGCGGGAAACACCGAGGCCGAAAGCTGCTTCGCGGATTGCCTGGGGAACAAGCAGCAGCATTTGTTCAGTGGTCCGCGCAATCGTGGGGATCATCATGATGGCCAAAGCGACGCCACCGGCCAGTGCCGAAAAATGCTTTTGCCGAATAACCACCAGTCCATAGGCCACAATGCCGATGACGATGGACGGAACGCCATTCAGCACATCCGAGATAAAACGGACTGCGTCGCCGTAGCGATTGCGCCCGTACTCGGAGAGGAATATCCCTGCCCCTATTCCCAGGGGAACACCGAGCAGGCTGGCGATCGCGAGGATTACACCGGTGCCGGCAATCGCGTTGGCCATGCCGCCGCCCGGCTCGCCGACTGGTTTCGGGGTCTGGGTCAGGAAGGCTAGGTTGATCGACCCGACGCCCTTGTAAACCAGATAGGCGAAGATGGCGAAGAGTGGCGCGAGGACGATGAGCACGGTCAGGACGGAGAGACCGGTCATCAGATGGTCCATTGCGCGGCGGCGCCAGCTGATCGGCGGAATGATGATTGCCGTCGAATTGGAGTTCGTATCAGGCACTTTTATTTCAGGCAACGCTTTTCGCCGGTTGGCCTCGGGTTACGCTCCACACCATGAGGCGTGCAAGCGCGTTGACAACGATCGTAACCAGGAACAAGGCCAAGCCGATTTCGATCAACGCGGAAAGGTACAGATCGCCGGTAGCTTCGGAAAATTCGTTGGCAAGCACGCTGGCCATGGAGTATCCGAAGGCGAACAGCGATTTGGCGATCTCGGGCCGATTGCCAATCACCATGGTGACGGCCATGGTTTCGCCGAGCGCGCGTCCCAGGCCCAGGATGATTGCGCCCATGATGCCGGCGCGCGCGTTGCGCAGCACACCCATCCGAATCATTTCCCAGCGCGTTGCGCCCAACGCGAGCACGGCCTCGCGCTGATGCTGCGGGACGACGGTTAGCACCTCGCGGGTAATCGACGAGATGATGGGAATAATCATGATCGCCAAAATCACGCCCGCGGTCAGAATACTGTAGCCATAGGCCGGGCCCGTGAAGAGGCCGGTCCAGCCGAGCGTTTTGGCGAGGAAGGGCTGGACGTACGTACGCATAATCGGAACCAGAACGAAAATTGCCCAAAGGCCATAGATCACGCTCGGGATGGCAGCCAGCAATTCGGTGGTGAAAGAGAGAATTCCGCGCAGCGCGATGGGACACATTTCGGTGATAAAGACCGCGACGCCGACCGCCAACGGCACCGCGATCAGGAGCGCGAGCAGGGAGGAAACCACCGTGCCAAAGATAAAAGGTAGCGCGCCGTATTGATCCTCGACCGGGTTCCAGTCGGATTGACCAAAGAACTTCCAGCCAAATGCGTGCCAGGAGAGCTGCGATCCGATCACGAGCTGATACACAATCAAGCCGAGAAGAGCGACGACGGCGAAGCCACACAGACGCATGGCCCAACCAAAAATGGCATCGGGAACCTCGCTGACTCTTCCCTGCAACAACGGCGCTGTCGTGTTTGCGATTTTCAGGGCAGCCTTTGGTCCTTGCTCTGGTAACCGTTGCTCCGGTAACCGGGGCCCCCGATCGGGGGCGTCAAAGCGCGGCCGGGGCAGAGCTTGATTGGACATGCGTTTTGAGGCTACCAAAGGGTTGTTACAAATCCGTTAAAAATGCGCCGTGGGCAGAGGCTCATCTTTTGAGGTTTTTCTTGCTCGGGAAATCAACTTTCATTACTTACTGCAGGTCCTCGAGCGCTCCGACGAACGATTCGTTTGGTTCTCGGCACGTAGCACCCAGGTAACCCTTGCGCCCCGACGTTGGATTATGAGATGACTGATCGTTAACTCCATGCCTACGTTTGCGGCCATCGACATCGGATCGAACTCAGTGCGCCTGAAAATTGCGCGTTTGCAAGGCGGTCGGCTGAAACAACTGCACGAAGACCGCGAGGTCACGCGCCTGGGCGAAGGCGTGTTCAGCGGTGGATTGCTTTCCCCGGAGGCAATGTCGGAAACGATCCGCGTACTGCGGCGGTTTCATCGAGCGACCCAGGAATGCGGGACCGATACCGTGAGGGTGGTCGCGACGGCTGCCCTGCGCGACGCTCGCAACTCGCGCGCGTTTCTGGAATGGGTGCGCACGAGGACAGGGTGGACGGTTGAAATCATTTCCGGGGTGGAAGAAGCTCGCCTGATTCACTTAGGGATCGTTTCTCGCAGCAGACTGGGGGTTCGCAGCGTTTTGCTCGTGGACCTGGGTGGTGGGAGTTGCGAGCTGACGCTCTCTCGCGACGGGAAAATTGGCGACACGGTGAGTCTTTCTCTTGGGGCGGTTCGCCTGACGGGCGAATTCCTGAAGCATGATCCGCCACGCAAGAGCGAACTAAAACAACTGCAGGGGTTCGTGGCACGTGGGATTGTTCGCATTCAGGACCGCATCCGGTCCGCGCGCGTGGGAACCGTGATTGCAACTTCGGGGACGGCAGCGGCTCTCGCAAGCATCGCAAGTCATCTTGCGCGGCGCAGGCGGCGACAGAGCCGCATTATGGTGACGCGCGAGATCATGCGCAGAATCGTAAAACAGCTCACGCGCACGACGCTTGAAGAACGACGGAAACTGGTGGGGATCGGCCCGCGGCGGGCGGAAATTATTTGCGCCGGCGCGGTGGTTTATGCCGAATTGCTGGAGCGATGCCATTTGGCCGGGTTTCGTTATTCGCCGCTTGGATTGCGGGACGGAATCCTAGCCCAGATGGCCGCCGAGTATGACCGCAGCACGCGTTCGGGGCGCGCGGTTGAAACCGAGCGGCGGGAGTCGCTGCAGCGCGCCGTGGAGCACTACCGCGTTGATATGCACCACGCCACGCAGGTCCAGGAGTCCGCGCTGCTTCTTTTTTCGGCTTTGAAATCGGTGCACCAGTTGCCGCCGGAGTATCGCGAATGGATCTCGGCGGCGGCATTGCTCTATGAAGTTGGCGACTATGTCAACCGCGCCGGCCACCACCGTCACACTTACTACATCATTTCGAACTCCGAGATCCTGGGATACACGCCACAGCAACGCCGGATTATCGCGGCGATTGCGCGCTATCTGGGGAAGTCGCGACCCACTCCGGGTGACGCCCCGATGAGCGTCTTGAGTCCGCAGGAGCAGGCGGCGGTGACGAAGGCGTCGATGCTGCTTCGTATCGCGCGGGCCCTTCACATGAATCGGAGCCAGTCCGTGGCGCACACGGCGGTTTCGGCCCGGAATGGCCGGGTATCGGTCAAGCTTACGCCCCGGGGAAATGCGAGCCTGGATCTGGAAGTGTGGGCAATCGAAAAAGACGGACCCTATTTTCGCGAAGTCTTTGGCCGTGAACTCTCGGTCGCGGCTGCGTGAAGCGTTCGCAGAATGCGGGGCGTAATGCACCAACTCAGGGAACCCGCATTCCGGCGCATTTCCACCTTGGCGACCGCGCCTTTTTTGAGTTCTATCACAGCCTCGCTGGCGGTATCGCTGATCACGCGCCCCAGAAAGTCGCGCAGGTTCGGATTGTGGCCGACAAGCAAAATGGAGTCCTGTCGGGCATATTTCTCAAGCAGCTTCTGAAACTCGGCAAACGTCGCTTCCGGCCGCAGCGCGTTATCGGTAACTAACTTGCCTTCGTGGCCCATTTCGTTTCCCACCAGCGCAGCGGTTTGGGTGGAGCGCTTCAACGGGCTCGAAATGATGACGTCCACCTGCACACCGAGCGCGGCGAGGGCGCGGCCGATGTATCCACACTGCTCGATGCCGTCTTTATCGAGAGCGCGCTTTTCGTCTTTCTTTGCGTTGAGCAACTGTTGCCCGGCGCTGGCGTGGCGCAAGAAATAAACAAACATTCCGATTCCCTATTCCTTTCTGACCGCAATTCTTGTGGGCTGCTTCGTCACGGGCGCGGGAATCTGATCTGGAGAGCTTTTGCCTTCTGCTAGCCCGATGAAAAAGTCCTGGGCGCTGAATGCGGCCGGGCCGCGAGGAGGCCTTTTGCTTCTCCCCTTCGGCGATTGCCAGGGCCGCAAGTACCGTCCGTCGGGTTGAAGCAGCCTTGCCTTAATGTTGTCGGTAAGATAGACGGCCAGAATCTCGTGGATGATCCTATCGCGCAAGAGCGAATCCTTCACCGGGAACAGCACCTCGACGCGTTCGTGGAGGTTGCGAGGCATCCAGTCGGCGCTGCCGACGAAGACCTCGGGCGCTCCACCGTTTTCGAAGCAGAAGATACGGCTGTGTTCCAGGAACCGGCCAACGACACTGCGCACGCGAATTCGGCCGCTAAGGCCGCGAATGCCGGGTCGAAGCGTGCAGATTCCACGCACCAGCAGGTCGATCTCGACGCCTGCTTGCGACGCTCGGTAGAGCGCCTGGATGATGTCCCGGTCCATGAGTGAGTTCATCTTCGCCACAATTCGCGCGGGACTTCCCTGCTGGGCGTGGTCCGCCTCACGTTCAATAAGGGCAATGCACTTTTCCGCCAGATCCAACGGCGCCACCATCAGCGGTTCATAGTGGGGATGCTCCGCATAGGCAGTGAGAAAACTAAACACATCGTGGACCGCCGCCGTAATCTCGGGGTCCGCCGTCAATAGACTGAGATCGGTATAAACGCGCGCGGTCGCCGCATTGTAATTCCCGGTGCCCAGATGCGCATACCGGCGTGCCACGCCATCGGGATCACGGCGCACCAGCAGGGAGAGCTTGCAATGCGTCTTCAAGCCCACCAAGCCGTGGAAGACCTGCACTCCGGCATCCTCCAGATCGCGCGCCCAGCGGATGTTGAAGGCTTCATCGAAGCGTGCTTTCAATTCCACGACCGCCGTGACTTCCTTCTGCTGAGCGGCTGCGATCAGCGCGGGAACGATCAGCGAGTGTTCGCTGGTCCGATAGAGCGTCTGCTTAATCGACAGTACGTTGTCGTCTTCGGCAGCCGATTGAATGAACGAAATGACGGCATCGTAGGAATCGAAAGGATGGTGCAGCAGCACGTCGTGGCGGCGCAATTCTTCGAATAGGTCGCGCGCCTTCGCGGTCAGGCGCAGTTCGCGGGGCGCGAAAGGACGGAATTTCAACTCTGGCCGGTTCGCTTCTTCATACACATTGAACAGGCGAGAAAGGTTTACTGGCCCGTCTACCGGAAAGATCTGCCACCGGTCCAGTTCGAAAACCGTACGCAAGCGTTCGATAATCTCGGGGTCGGCAGAGGATTCGATTTCCATCCGGACAGCATCGCCCTTGCGCCGGTTGTGCAGTTCCGCCCGCACCGATTCCAGCAGGTTCCGCGATTCTTCCTCCTGCAGATAAAGGTTGCTGTTGCGCGTAACGCGGAAAGCCGCGGAGGATACGATGTCGTAGCCTTTGTACATTCGCTCAGCGTGGTAAACAACGAGGTCGGCAAGAAAAATAAAATCTGTCGTATCTTGCGATGGCAACCGAACTAATCTCGGAAGGGCCCGTGGAACGGTAATCACTCCCGTATAGGTGAGGGAGGAGCGGCGGCGACGGCGCAGCAGTAGAGCCACGCATAGCGCCTTGTTGATGACACGCGGAAACGGGTGCGCGGGATCAACGGTCACCGGTGTGAGCAGCGGGTCAAGCTCTCGTTCACAGTAATCATCGACGAAGGCAAGCGCCTGCTCGTCCAATTCGTCGATTCCCAGCACGCGAATTTTCTGCTCCGCCAGTGCTGGCCGCAGATGGTCGTTCCAGCAGGAATACTGTTCCTCGACGAACTCGTGAGTCGCGTGGTTGATGAGTTCGCGCTCTTCCGCCATCGTCAAACCGTCAGTGGTGGTGGCGTTTTGTCCATCTTCCAGCTGCTGGAGCAAGCCGCCGACCCGGATCTCGAAGAATTCGTCGAGGTTGCTGGCGGCAATCGCCAGAAACTTGACTCGCTCGAGAAGAGGGTTGGCTGGATCGCCGGCTTCTTCCAAGACCCGCCAATTAAACTTGAGCCACGATTCCTCTCGGTTGAGAAAAAGGGCGCGATTGTTCGGTGTTTTCCGAACCATGGGATTAAGAATGTGCCTTGCTTACTTCGGGAATAGCTTTGTGCTCTGCGATTAAGGCTCTGCAGGACCCTACACAGTATAGCAATAGAAAAAGGCGCCGGTTTGGGGCCGGCGCCGTCGGCGGTGTGTGCCCGCGGCTGGGCGAAGGAGTTTGCGATGAGTTGGCCGATCCCGCGCCGTATGGGCGCGGGATCGGGTTTCGGTTACGGCAAGTAATAGCGGAACGAGGCGAACACCATCGAGTCCAGCCCGCCCGGTTGCAGGCCGCCCGTTTTGCCCGCGTTGTTTCCGGACCAGGTGTTGCGCGACACGTAAGAGTACTGCGTGCCGAAGCGGAAACTGCCTTTGGGCCCGCTATAGAACCTGTACCAGAATCCGAGGGTACCCTCGATCGCGGCCCGAGTGTCGCCGGTACAACCGCTGAGGCTGCCCGGGGAGAATCCGCCGGAACCGGGCGCGACTTCCGTGCGACAACCGCTGTTGTTGAACCCCGGCGCGCCGTAGCCAACATAGCCCACCGCTTTGGTTGCGCCAGGAAGCACGGTAGGATCATAGGCCCAGGTGCGGGCGGCATACTCCACTCCCCCATAACTGAAGATCATAAGCTTCTTGCTTTGCCACTCGAGCGTGCCTAGGCCATGCAAATTCTTCACCAAGTGGAGTGTCCCATCGGGGTTAATCGAGACATCCGGAAGCCCTCCGGGCGCGTAGCGTCCGACTCCGCTGCCGCCAAAGCCTTTCAAACCGAACGTGAGGTGCTTGACAAAGGTCCAGCGTGCGCTGGCGCCGAAGCCGCCTCCCTCCTTGGATGTGTTGTAGGCCAGGAGCGCGAGCTGGCTGGCCGTCGGCGTTGTGCTGCCCGTCGGGTTGCAAGTGGTGCTTGTGGCTGTCCATTGTTCGACGCAAGGAAATACGCGATCTGTAAAGCGGTCAACGAGCCCGAAGATCTCGTAGTGGCCAAAGCCAGGATCGAAAGCGATCTTCGCGATGATATCGGGGGCAGGATTGAACGAGTATGTCGCGGAGCTGTTGTAGCTCTTGCCGTCGCCAGCCTCACCCAGCAAGAAGTTGTAGTAGGCAGTGCCACCAACAGTTGTGGTGCCAGTTGGGGTAACAACGGTAGTAGCGCCAACGGTAACGTTTGCATTCCCGTGCGTGGTCACTGTGGCCTGCGGATTCTCCAGTGCGAATCCGATCGCAACCTTGCTGCCGAAGGTCTTCGAAAGGCGAATGCCATATTGACGCGCGAAATCGAAGCCGACGTTATACGAAGGGTCGATCGTCTTGGGCCGCACATCGTTAGTCTTGCCCATATCGTCATCGATACCGACTCCCTTCGCAACCTCGGTTACCAGGCTCCATGTCTGGCCACCGAGAAAACTCCAGCCATTATCAAACTTGGCTTGCGCCCACGCCTGGCGAAGACGGAGGGTATAGCTGTTGGTTTGGGTCGAGGTGGAGGTAACGCCAGCCGAGAGGAAGTCCGCGGAGATATAGCTGGAAAGATCCGCGTGCCCCAGGCGGCCGTCGACAAACGTGGTGATCTTCGACTGCCGTCCCGAACCGAAAAATTCCGACACCTGGCTCTGGGAAGCGCCCGGCATGGTGAGATTGCTAAAAGGCGTGGGCAGATCGGCTCCAAGCGCTCGCGAGCGCCGCACAAATTCGGCCGCGGCATATCCGCCGGGCGTAATGTTGATGCCCCGGAAGCGGATCGTAATTGCGCTCTCCATTTGCTTGTTGAATACTTGCTCAGGTTCAGGGTTAGACGTCTGCGGTGAATCCAGCGTTGTGAGTACGGCATTCTTCAATACTGGGTTGTTTAGGGCAGCGGTGCTCACCGACTTGAGGCCGGCGACGTCGCTCTGCAATGCGCCTACTGTTTGCTGCTGCTGGCTCGTCTGAAGCTGCGCGGCATCGGCCTTTGCGGCCGCCTCAGCCGCAGTGGATTGGGCTTGCTGCACGGCCTGGTCCCGGCGGTGCAATTCATCTTGCAGCGCCTGAATCTGCTGCAGGGCTGCGGCGAGACCGTCCTTCAGCGCCTGCACATCAGCGGCCGTGACGGCGGGCTGCGCCGGCATCGCGGTTGCGGCAGCACTTGGTGGAGTTGGCTTCGGCGCTATTGCGGTTTGAGCCCAAGCGCCGAACGTCAAAGCTGCAACGGTAAGAGCAGCGGCAAAAAGATATTTGATTGGTTTCATGGAATTGCAGTTTCTCCTTTTGGGACAATGTTCTCGGGTGCAGCCTTTGTGGCGCTGCGAGCTCAGCTTCCTCTTGTTAGTTCAGCCCTTCCAACCCAAGTCTATTTTCTGGCTTCCAGCAAACTGTGACCCGTTGCCAGCGAATTGTGACGAACCCGAATCCTACTATCAAGATGCGATGAAGTCTATAATATAACTAGACTATATGGACAATGTAGCATTTGGATTGCCAGATTTGCGGTCCACTCAAATCTGGCTAATCATTTGATTTTTCAAGAAAAAGCCGCTGCCCGGAAAGGCAGCGGCTCGCTTAGACATGCAAATGTTTTCGTTTCACTTGGCAGCGGTTTGGCGCAGGGACCGCCTCCGCAAATTCAGTTGCGCTCAACTCAACCCAATTAGTGGACTTGCTTAATGGCCACCTTTACCTTTTCAGCCACGTTCTCGGGCAGCGGCGCGTAGCTCAGCTGGGCTGTCATCTTTTGACCATCGGTGACCATCCAGTTCAGAAAATCAGAGAGGATCTTCCCCTTCTTGGCGTCCTTGGACTGTACCGGGATCAGCAGCCAGGTAAAACTGGAAATCGGGTAGGCCGTCTTGCCGGGCGCGTTGGTGATGGAAACGCGGAAATCCGCAGGCATGGTTTTCACCGATGCTGCCGCTTCGGTGACTCCATCAAGCGATGCCTTCACAAAGTTGCCACCCGCGTTTTGTACCGATCCGTACGTGATTTTGTTCTCCACCGCGTAGATCAACTCAATGTAGCCGATCGACCCCGCGAGTTGCCGGATCTGCCCTGCGACTCCCTCATTGCCCTTGCCACCCAAACCTACCGGCCACTTCACCGAAGTGCCCTTCCCTACGCTGGACTCCCAATCTTTGCTGACCTTCGACAGGTAATCGGTCCAAATGTAGGTTGTGCCGCTGCCATCGGACCGGTGCACCACGATGATGGGCTGGTTCGGCAAATTCATTCCCGGATTCGCTTTCGCAATCGCCGGATCATTCCAGCTGGCGATTTTCCCGAGAAAAATGTTGGCCAGCACTTCCGGAGTGAACTTGATTTCGCCGCTCACCCCGGGGATGTTGTAAGCGGGAACGTCCGCGCCGAGCACGGTCGGGATGTGGAGGATCTTGACCTTGGCTTCCTTGAGCTGTTCATCGGTCATGGGGCCGTCGCTGGCTCCAAAATCTACCGTGCCATTCAGAACTTGCCGGATTCCGCCGCCGCTTCCAATGGATTGGTAGTTGATTTGAATGTCCGAGTGCAGCTTGTTGTATTCGCTGAACCATTTCGAGTACATCGGATACGGGAAGGTCGCGCCCGCTCCATTCAACGTAGTCTGCCCCAGTGCGGGCAACGACAACACAACGGCGGCAAATAGCAGCGTTAAGCGTCGAATCACGCGATGAATCCTCCTCTAGACAATTTTCCGGCGAGTCATGTTTGGTTCTAGTGGTCAATTGTTAAAGGAAGGTTACACCAGGGTGAATTTCTGGTGAACGCACTTCTCATGCAAGCACTTAGCGGGTGGTGATTCTGTCGAGTCGAGCCAGTTCGCGGGCAAACAAGGTGTTATCGGGAAAGTCTCGCTGCAGGCCAAGAAGTAGTTCGCGGGCTTGTGCGGTGTTCTTTTCGCGCACGTAGGCAATGGCGAGCAGGATGCGAGCGAAAGGCGCCAACAGATGGCCTTGCGCGGCAGTGAGCTGCAGTTCGGAAATGCCGCCTTCCTTGTCTCCCTGGATACCGCCTACGCGCAGGATCCATCGGACCGGAGCCGCCATCGACCCGATGATATATCGGCTCACTCCGCCGGCCAAGTGTGCGTCATAACAGGTCGGGTCCGCCGCCAGCAGTTGCGCGGCCCAGGTGGTTGCTTCCTTGGTGTAGTGCAGCGATGCCAGATTCCGCTTCTCGATGAGCGCGGCAAAATCGGAGCGCAGCCCGGCGGCCAACGTCATAGCGAGGAGCGCGTCGCGGTCGTGGGGATCGCGTTTCAACCTGGAGTTGGCCAGAACTTCGGCACGGGCAAGCTGTTGATCAAAGCGCGCGCGCTGGGCGGGGATGGCCTCATACTTTTTGCGATTGGCAAAGAGCGAGTCGTCTTCGTAGAACTGGGCTTCGAGCACACCGAGGCGATTGAACTCGGAAAACAGAATGCCCGCGGCCTCACTGGCGGGTCCCATGGGATTGTCGGGATTTATCTTCTCCCAGGCTTCAAAGTCCTTTTGCGCACCGGAAAAATCGAGATCATAAAGGCGGAGGAAACCATCGCCCAATTTCAACGGAGGAATATCCGCCAGTGACACCGGAATCGCAATGCCAAGCGCGCAGAGCGCGACAAGAAGGATTCGTAGGCATCTCATGGGCATATTGCCGGTTAGATGCGCTCCACCGCTTTGAGGTGGCGAGCACGAATCCTCGTCTTCTGGCAAACTGCTTAGCGGCGGAGATGTGGAATGGTGAGCGACATAATTCGTTACGCTCCGGGTTGGCCCGGAATCGCACCGCGCTGGACTTCGAGCGCCAAAACGGGCATCGGCACAGCCCTCAATCTCCACAGCCGGGTTTGGTTCACTCTTAGTCACGGAATTCTGAATGAAATTTACTTCCCCCGTGTCGATCAGGCATGCACGCGCGACTTCGGCTTGATCGTCACTGACGGCCGCGCATTCTTCTCGGAAGAAAAGCGGCATTGCACCTTCCAAAACGTCCCCGTCGAACCCGGAATTCCGGCCTACGAATTGACCAATTCCTGCCAGGGCGGCCACTACCGGATCGAAAAAGAAGTTCTGACTGACCCGTGGCGCTGCGTCGTGCTGCAAAAAATTCGTTTCGTACCGCTGCAGGGATCCTTGAGCGATTACCGCCTCTTTGCGTTGCTCGCTCCCCACCTGGCCAATTTTGGATACGGTAACACAGGTTGGGTCGACGACTACAAGGGAACGCCGATGCTCTTCGCTCAACGCGAGGCCTGCGCGCTCGCGTTAGGTTCCTCGGTGCCGTGGCTCAAGCGTTCGGTCGGATTCGTGGGGACATCCGATGGTTGGCAGGATCTTTCCGAACACTTCCAGATGACCTGGGAATATGACCGGGCCGAGAACGGCAACATTGCGCTCACGGCAGAGATTGATCTTGCCGCCTGCAACGGCGAATTCCTGCTGGCGCTCGGCTTTGGCGGCATCTGGGCTGAGGCTGGCCAGCAAGTCATCTCTTCCCTGCTCACCTCCTACGAGAAAACCCGAGAAGACTACATTTTCCACTGGAGGCACTGGCAGAGAGGTCTCAAGAACCTGGACGCCGAGCCGCGCCAGAAGGACCTTTATCGCGTCAGCACGGCAGTCTTGCGCACACATGAATCCAAGGACTTCCTGGGCGGAATCATTGCCAGCCTTTCGATTCCCTGGGGATTCAACAAGGGCGACGAGGACCTTGGAGGCTACCACCTGATCTGGCCTCGCGATCTGGTCGAGAATGCCGGCGGATTACTCGCTGCCGGCGCGCACGACGATGCCTTGCGCGTTCTGCACTATCTGGAAGCCACGCAGGAGGCCGATGGCCACTGGGCGCAGAACATGTGGCTCGACGGGCGCCCTTATTGGAATGGCTTGCAGATGGATGAAACGGCATTTCCCATTCTGCTCGTCGACCTGATGCGCCGCGAAGCTCCCCGGTGCTTCGGCGATGCGAAACGTTGGTGGCCGATGGTCCGCAAAGCCGCATCTTTCATCGCTGCTAACGGCCCGGTCACGCAGCAGGACCGTTGGGAGGAAGACGGCGGATATTCGCCGTTCACCATGGCGGCTGAAATCTCTGCCCTGCTGATCGCGGCCGATCTGGCGCAGGAACTGGGGCAGTCTCCATCTGCCGAATTTCTGCGCGCCATGGCGGACACGTGGAACTTCAACATGGAGCGGCGAACCTATGCGGTCGATACCGATCTCGCCCGGCAAGTCGGAGTGGAAGGCTATTATGTCCGCATCGCTCCGCCTCCCAGCGCAGATGGCGCTGCTTCACCCTTGCAGGGATTCGTTCCGATCAAGAATCGCGCCATGCGTCCCGATACGCCTGCGGTAGAGATCGTCAGTCCGGACGCGCTCGCGCTTGTGCGTTTTGGTTTGCGAAGTCCGGACGATCCGCGAATCCTCAACACCGTCAAGGTTATCGATGCGTTCTTGCGCACGAAACTGTCATCGGGACCTGCTTGGTATCGCTACAACGGCGATGGCTATGGCGAGCACGAGGATGGATCTCCTTTTGACGGCAGTGGCCTTGGCCGTCCTTGGCCGCTCTTGGCCGGAGAGCGCGCGCATTACGAACTGGCTGCCGGACGCACCGATTTAGCCGAAGCATTGCTCAGCGTGATGGAAAACTCCACCGGAGCGACCCGACTTATTCCCGAGCAAGTCTGGGATGAAAAGGACATTCCCGATCGCGAGTTATTCGCGGGAAAGGCTTCTGGGTCCGCCTGCCCGCTGGTTTGGGCGCACTCGGAATACATCAAGCTGCGGCGGTCGCTGCTTGACGGGAAGATCTTCGATCAGCCGCCGCAAACCGTAGAACGTTATCTGGTGAAGAAAACGTCAGCGGAATACTTCAACTGGCGCTTCAACAACAAGCCGCGCACGATGCCTTGCGGAAAGAAACTGCGCATCCTGGCCATGGAACCAGCAATGGTGCATTGGAGCTTCGACAATTGGCAGACCAGTCACGACAATTACACGAAAGACAGCGGCTGGAATCTGGAACATTTTGATCTGCCCACCGAAAAACTGGTTGTTGGTCGACAGATCGTATTCACGTTCTACTGGAGAAATAGCAGCCGCTGGGAAGGGCGCGACTACGCGGTCGTTGTCGAATGACGCAGAAGAGATCGTGGCACCGTTCGCTTTGCGAACTCCTCGTAGTGCGCGATTACAGTAAAATCCGAACGGGAACCTTCTGCGCAATGTGAGGTCTCATGTTGAATCGTACGGTACGGTGGATTGTTCCGGTGCTTGTGGTGCTCCCGATGGCATTGGGAAGCGCCGCATTTCCTCAAGATCAGCCGAAAGCCGTGATGGCCTACTTCGAAAGCTCAGGTTCCGCTCAGTCTCTCCGGACATTCGCGCCCTACTTAAACCAGATTCCGACGGACACATTTGCCATCGGTCCCAAAGGGAGGATCTCCGGCACCGCGCCCGCATCGGCCCTCAAATTTGCGCGCTCCAGGGGTATGCAAACCTTCGCCGTCGTCTCCAACTTCGGCAAGTTCGGTTTCGTGCCATTCACCGCCCATAACATCGTCACTCATCCAGCGATTCGAACAACAGCCATTCAAAACATGCTCGCTGTTGTGGCGACCTACGGCTACACAGGCATCAACATCGATTTCGAAGCGGTTCCCCGCAAAGATCGCGCCGCATTTACCGAATTCATTCATGAAGTGGCACAGGCCATGCGTTCCGCAGGATATCTCACCCTGGTCTCCGTTCCGGCCGAGTTGCAGGACAATCCCAAAGACTCGTGGGCCGGAGCCTTCGACTTCAAAGCCCTGGGCGGCGAAGCAGATATTCTGCAGGTCATGACGTATGACGAGAATGGCCCCTGGGGCCCTCCCGGACCGGTGGCCGGTCTCGACTGGGTCGAACCCTGCGCACAATTCGCCGTGTCCGTTGTGCCCGCAAGCAAGATCAGCCTGGGAGTTCCGGCCTATGGCTATGACTGGAACCTTACGAAAGGAACTGGGGTGCAAGTTTATTGGAAGAAAATCCCAGCTCTGATTGCAAAGGTCGGCGCGGTGCCGCAGTGGGATGTTACTTCCTCCTCCCCGTACTTCTCCTACACTTCAGCCAGCGGCGCGAACCACGTGGTCTGGTATGAAAACGCGGAAAGCATTCCCCTCAAGAGCGCGCTTGCTGTCACCTACGACCTCATGGGTGTTTCCGTCTTCGCGCTTGGTTTTGAAGACCAGACATTCTGGGAGGCCATCAGTACGGGTCTGGGCACAGGCCGGCATTGAGCAGAATGCTCTGCGCTTCCAGTTCACGAGTTCAACTCAAACACTACTTCGAGGCACCATGCGCATCTTTACCCTGTTTGTAGTGATCGTACTAATGAACATCCTTGCAACATCGCTGACGCTGCCTGCTCCCCAAGCCGTCACCGACCCCAAGCAGATCACGTCCAAACCGGATGCCCGGGTGGAAAAGAATCTCACGATTGAAAAACTCTATATGACTCGCCAAATTGGGGGCGCCACCTGGTCTCCCGATGGCAAGACCGTCGCGTTCATTTCAAACCTAAGTGGTCGCAATAACCTGTGGCTTGTGCCCTCGGACGGCGGCTGGCCGACCCAACTCACGGTCAGCGATCAGCGGCAAACGAGTCCAACCTGGTCGCCCGATGGAAAATGGATCGCCTATGCCTCCGATTTCGATGGCGACGAGCAGTGGGACATCTTCCTCGTTTCGCCCAAGACCGGACAGGTCGTCAACATTACAAATACGCGCGAGATCGCCGAGGAAAGCCCTGTTTGGTCGCCGGACGCGCGCTATCTGGCGTATACGGTCAAGCCGAAGACCTCGTCGGTTTTCGAGATTGATGTCTATGACACGGTCTTGCGCGCGGTAAAACACGTTACAACAGGTACGGCAAAAGATCTTTTCAACTTTGAACCTATCTGGTCGAAGGACGGAAGTCTTCATTTTCTATTCGCAGTCACAAGCTAAGGGAACGGACTCAAACATATTCGTGGCCGACGTTGCCGCGGGCACCAGCACACTGCTGACTTCGCACAAGGGCGAAGAGATATACCAGGCTGATGACGTTTCGCCGGATGGAAAGCATCTTCTGATCACGTCGAACGCCGGAAATGGATATGAGAATGTCGGGCTGCTCGAAATCTCGAGCAAGAAGATCCATTGGCTCACCGAAGAGAAATGGGAGGTTTCGGGCGCAAGTTTCACACCCGACGGCAAGTCGCTTGTCTATACCGCAAACGTCGACGGGAATGTCGATATTTATCTCTACGACATTGCTTCGGGCAAATCTCGAGGGTTGCCTTTGCCTAAGGGATTAAACCGGCCTTCGGGGAACGGCTCGCCTTTCACGCGCGACGGCTCTCGAATGCTTTATTCGCATACCGGACCGACCGCTCCCGGCGATTTGTGGGTTTACACGATGGCCGATCAAGGGACGACCCCTAGCGAGAGCACGCGGGCAGGAGTGCCCGCGCCACACGAGTCAACCCATCAACTCACGCACTCGCTGGTGGGCGGCGTTCGCGCCGAGGGTATGGTCGAGCCTTACCTTGCTCACTACCCTAGCAAGGATGGCAAGTGGACGATCTCAGCCTTCGTTTATGTGCCTTACAATCTGCCGCGCAATGGCGAACACCCGGCCATCGTCTTCGTGCATGGCGGCCCGACAGCGCAGACGATGAACACGTTCAATCGCTTCGTTCAATACGTCGCGAATCAAGGGTATCTGGTCATCGCGCCCAATTACCGCGGGTCGACTGGCTACGGCAAGGACTTTCAGCAGGCGAATCTATTTGATATGGGCGGCGGCGACTTGCAGGATGTGCTTGCCGCCGCCGACTGGATCAAGCAAACCGGCTACGTCAACCCGAAGAAGGTGATCCTGATGGGCGGCAGCTACGGCGGCTACCTGACCATGATGGGCGTTACCAAGGCTCCGGACATGTGGGCCGCTGGAGTTCCGATTGTTCCGTTCGTGAACTGGTTCACGGAAATTCAAAATGAAGATCCAGTGTTGCAGCAGAGCGATCTGGCAACGATGGGCGACCCGGTAAAAAACAAATCGCGCTACGAAGATCGCTCTCCAATCAATTTTGTGGACCAGATCAAGGCTCCGCTTTATCTGCTGGCCGGCGGCCACGATCCTCGCTGCCCCAAAACCGAAGCCCAGCAGGTGGTCGATGCGGTCAAAAAGCGTGGCGGCGTGGCGGAATACAAGGTCTATGACGATGAAGGCCATGGCTTCGCGCGCGTCGAAAATCAGATCGATGCTTACAAGCGCGTGGCGGACTTCCTGAAGGCCCACGTGCCACCAGCCGATTGCGGCTGCACGTTAAATGAGTGAGGGCGCGCCGGGCGTTCGGGGAGGACGGGGAAAAACTCGCGTACAGCAGCGGTTGCTGCGCCACCCAAAAGCACGAGCAACGACGAGGCACAGAAGGAATTGTCGCAAATCCGCGGTCTGCTAGGCCGACTCCCCGTGCTTGTGGGCGGCGCGCCGCTTCTCCAGTGCTTGAACTCTGAGGTGGAGCATGTAGAGAACCACCAGAGCATTGACAACCAAAATCCCCGCTCGAAACACGGTCGCCCGTCGAATCAGATCAGCCACCTCGAATGGGATATAGATCGCGCCAGATATGAATGCCATCCACTCAGCCCATGGCAACGCATACCAGAGTCCGTAGGCTTCCACAAAGCGCAAAATCGCGTAAACACTCGCGACCAGCGCAATCTTCCAAAGCCGTATGTCGCTGAACCGCGAAACCAGATTGATGAAGACGCCAACATAGTGGTGATAGGGGTTGACGTGGAAAAACTCCAGGAAGCTTTCGGCCACTCCCCAGATGTCTTTGTGGTGGCGGAACGAGAAAAAGCCAAGCCCCGCCGCAACCACGATCAGTCCCTTGACCAACTCAACGGTGGCAACGGTGCGCACGCCCCTGATGTGCTCGGAATCGTGGACGACTGGGTGCATGGAAGCTTTGGCTGGTTACGGTTGCCGGGTCGGGCCGTGGACGCTGGCGCGCAACTCCTCGACAATCTCTTGCGCGGCTTTGCGCGCCGCGGCGTTCTGGGTGACATCGAATGAAATCGCGCCCACACGCGCGTGACCACCGCCTCCGTAGCGTTCGCAAACCTTGGCAAGATTCACTATAGGTTCGCGCTTCGCCCACGGGTTTGATCCGACCGATACTTTGACGCGGAACGAACTCTTGCTCAATCCTACGCTGTAGACGGAATCGGGGTGCAGGTAATAGGGCACGAACTTGTTGTAGCCCTCCATGTCGAGGTCGGTAATATCGAAGAAAATGGTGCCGTCCTTCTCTTCACTGCGCTGGCGCAGCACATCGATTGATTGCTGGTGGCGTTGGAGCAGCGGAGGCAGCACGGAGGCAACGAAAGGCTGGTGCAGGATTTCGCCCAGCGGATGGTAGGCGAGCAAAGGGATGAGTTTCTTGACGAAATCGCGATCACTCGAGGCTTCGATGGCCATGGTCAGCTTCATGGCGGGAGCCTTCATTTCTACGGCAGACTTGGCGTCCTCGTACATGGCGCCGTCGACGATGTCGGTCCAGTGCACGAGCTCGGCCACCGGACGCGGATCGAACCCGAAGCGCTGCTCGGCCACCATGGCAACAAAGCTGGTGCAGGATTTGAATGCCGGATCGTAAAACTTCCGGTTGCTCTCATCCTGTTCGAAATGAGCCGCATCGGCGGGAGACAGAAAGGCGCTCTCGTGATGATCGAACCACCAGGTGATTTTGGGCGAGCTGGAATACTTGAAGTCGACAATCGCGTTCTCGTCGCCGTCGAACTGTTTTTCGTCGAATAGAGCGCCAGCGCGATGCAGCAGTCCGGAGTAAACGAACTCTACGTCGCTGCGGATGCGCTCGCGATAGAAGCGCGAGAACAACGCCGCCGAGGAAGCTCCGTCAAAACACTTGTCGTGATAGAAGACCCGTACTCGCAAAATAGTTCCTTAGAACCCTTCCAGAGGGCTGAAGTGAAAAACAAATAGAGTTGCTGGTTTGGAGACTTATGTCAAGCAGATGTTTTGGACGGTGCCACGGCCGACAAATGATCTGGGCTATTTCCGGCGGGTTCGTATTCGCAGATCGAAACTTACCACGCCATTTTGGTCGCGCAGCGCCACGATCGAGATGTTGCGCGTGATGTTGTATTCCCCTTGAATAATCTGTTGCGACGACACGGACACGTTGGTGCTATAGGTGAGGGTGACATTGCTGGCCACCTGCTGTTCGATGGTTAATTGCGGTCCCCGCACAATATTTGTTTCGCTCGCCAGCCCCTGCGGATCAATCTTGATGCGGCTGGCACCGAATAGACGTTGCAGGCGGCTGTTGACGGTGCTGTTGAGAGCCTCGTTAATCAGCAGGTTGGAAGCCTCGCCACCAAAACCGAATGTTCCGCCGGACTGCGCTGCGGCCGCAGCGGATTCCTCCTGCGTGCGTCCCAGAGCGACCAGTGCAATCACATCTCCCTCGGGCAAACTTGGCTCAGACTGCCACGTCACTTTAAGACCATTGGGTACGCTGGCGTCGCCCCTCAACCGAATCGTGATGTCGTAGTCGCGCACGCGCGTTGCCGCTTGCAGGTCGACGATCGGCTGGGTTTTGGCGGGGTTTGGAAATGTCACTTCCCCGCGCTCCAGGCGATACTTGGTGCCGTTAAACGAAATATCTCCTTCCAGAACTTCCGCTCGTCCCAGGATTACCGGCCGGTCTGCTGTGCCCCGAACTCTTAGATCGGCGTCACCGGAGAGCCTGGCAATGGCAGTCTGCATCTGCAGCTCAGGTGTGGTCACAACGTGCAAATCAAGCCGCAGACGGCTTTCGAGACTGTCGTTTTGGGTGAACACGACGCCTTGCTTGCTCTTCTCGAGGTACGCGCCAAAATCAAATCCCGGGGTCACGGCCAGTTTCGTGACGGTTACATCGCCGTTGAGCAGCGCCGAGGATGTTGTCCCCGTCAGCCGGAGGTCTGCATTGGCGGTGGAACTGACACCCGGGGGATAGCGAAGGCGTACTCCTTGAGCCGTCGCGCCGAGGTCGAGTTGCAATGTACCGCTTCCATAACTCGCCGAACCGGTGAACACAATTGTGCCGCCGCCGGTCGTACCGCTCAGCTTTTCGACCTGGATGCGGCTGCGATCGAAGAGCAGAACTCCGTTTAGATCGCTCAAGCCGCTGGGAAAGTCGTTGTGACTGATGAAGGTATTCTTCACGTCGAGCCGGCCTTGCAGCACAGGTTGCGCAAAACTGCCGGCAGCACCGACGTTTATATCCAGCGAACCGCGCGCCAGAATTTTCGGATTCAACGACTGCAGCAGCGTCATGTTCACGGATCCGTTAAGTTGCAGGTCGATCTCCTGGGCACCCGTTAAATGGGCGCGGCCGTGGACGGTGAAATCGGTTCCGCTTCCGGCCAGGTGGAAGCTCTCGATTAACGCAGTTTGATTGGCGACTTCGAACCGGACGGGGTCAACGGCTTCGACCTGCACATGCTCGACCTGTGCGCTGAAAGAGCGTATTTCCGCGGACGCCATCAAATTGCGCGGGGTCCGCAGGGGGCCGCGAACGTGGACTGTTCCTTCTACCGGAGTGTGGCCACTGATCTTACCCGGCAAATAAATGCTCAGGAGAGAAACTACATTGAGGTGCTGAAAATCGAGATTCAGGTCGGCGGGAAAATCTTTTTCCAAGTCCACGGTGCCCTGGATGTTCAGGCTGGCTTGGTCGAAATCCGAATGGCCTTTCAGGTCAAGCGACCGTCCATGTGTGACCGCGTCGAGATAGAAATCGCCGGCGCGCTCTTTGTCGAGCGCGAGGTCTTTCACCCGCACATGGGCTTCCAGAGTCGGCTCCTGTGGAGTGCCGCTAAGCCGGGCTGTGAAATCGGCAACACCGTCCATAGCAAAGCGACTCGACTGCAAGCGCGGAAAGCGAGCCAGATCGATGTTTCGTCCCTCGACGCTTAGCTGAAGTTCGCGAGTCGCTGTGTTCATACTGGCGCGGCCGGAGAGCGTAGCGTTGTAAGCTCTCGCCTCGAGATGGTTGAGTTCGATCGCATTGTTAGTGAGTTGAAGGTCGCCTTTGAATGAAGGAATACTCACACCGTAGGCAGATCCTTCGCGGACCTCAAAATGGCCTTCGCCATGCGGACTCTTGCGTGTGCCTGACAAATTAATTGAGAAGCCGAGAGTGCCGGTCAACGGCCGATTGATGCCCGTCAGTTGTGCGGCCTCGGCTACGTCGGCATCGAGTACGTCCAGGTGCAAAGTAACAGGAGCATTCTCGGCGAGCGTGCCGCCAGCGAGCCCGCCACTCGTGTCGAAATGTGCAACCGTGTGGCCGTGAATGAGCGACCCGTTGCGGGCTGCGAAGCTGTTGCGCGAGTACTGCACGGTCGTGGCAAGCGCGTCCCAGTGGATAGCGTGAGAAGCCGTCGTTTCGGTCGCTGGAACGGTCGTCTCAAAATCGTATGCTTCCAGATTTCCATTGAACGTGAGGGCGGAGACCCGGCCAGTACCGCTTCCCGTCAGGCTCGCCCAGCCATGAACAACAAAGGGCAACCGGGAAGATCCGTACGCAGCTGCTATGAGAGGCGTCCATTCCTTGACGTTGTGCGAAGTCAGCGTGACGCGCATGGAAGAGGTCGCGGACAGGCTTCCGGAGGCGGTTATGTCCGATGCGTTGGTGGCGAGATGGAGGGTGTTGACCTCGAGTTCATCGCGCGATCCGCGATACACGCCTTCCACTGGGCCGTGCAGCGGAATCTCGTTAGGCTCCTGACGTTGAGGCGGAGACAACGCGAGTTTCAGACGCGTCTCCGCATCACGAACGGAACCTACCCAAAGCAGGTCGACGGTTCCGCTGGCGTTGGCGACGAAATCAAGGCGATCGAGCGGGAGGTTCTTGGAACTCAGAACGCCCAAGGCCGGGGTCAACGGGAACCCCGCAACTTGCAGGTGGACCGAGCCACGTTGCAGACTTCCTGGCGCAATGCGGCCGATGACGTGACGCCGCGTGGGCTCGCGCGGCGCTTCTAGCGAACTCTGCCAGTTCGTTACGTCCACGTCGCCGAGCAGATCGCCACCCATCAAGTTTGCCTTGATGGAGGACAGTCGCAGGCGGGCCGGACTTATCGAGAATGAGGCCTCCGCGCGGCCATTGTGCATCAGCAATTTCCGGGTTGACCAATCGACATCCTTTGCCTGCAAGGTTCCGTCGGTTGAGAAATCCCGGATGCTCCAGGTGCCCTTGCCCGCGAACTGAGCGTTTCCTTTGCGAACCTCCGGCCTGCCCAGGATTGTTGCGAGTTCCCGGAGATCGGCAACGCCGTGATATTCGCCGGTAATCTTCGGGTCGTGAAAATCCACCAATTGTCCAGCGAAGTGGACCTCCGTCTTTCCTGATTTCACGTTTAAGCTGCTGATATCGGCGCGGCCGCGGGCCAGCACAAACGAAGCATCGGCACTCCAAGCGAACCCGGGGTATTGCTGCCAGTGCGTATCAATATTGCCGGCGACCACCCGCGCTTCATAGCGCTGGTGGAGCAGCGAATAATTCAGCGAAAGCGCGAGATCTTGCGCAGTAAAGTTGAATGGGAGTTTTTGGTCTTCCCACAAAAATTCCCCCTTTTGAACTTCAATGCGTGAGACGGAAAGCGAGATCAGTTGCTCGACCGGCCCCCGATCGGAGGAATACTTGACGGCCGGCGCCGGCAAGTTCGTTGTGCCATCCGGGTAGTCGATCACGTGAACAACCGGATGTTCGAGCAGCAGCGAATGCAAGCCAATTGTTGTGCTGAGCAGGGAGATGATTTTCATCTCGGCCTGGAGGCGTTCCACCTGAAGAAAAGGCTGCTGATCGGGAGCCTCCCGGCCGTGAATCGTAAGGTTGCGAGCATCCACGCGCAAGCGGAATGGGATGGTATGCAGTTCGCCGAGTTCGACCCGGCCACCGGTAGCCGCTTCCAGTTCCGCGACCACCCGGTACCGCATCCGCTGCTGAAACGAATCGGAGGTGACGTACCACCAGAGCAGCCCAAACCCAACCAGGCTGAACACACAAAACGCCAGGAGCAGTTTTCGCAGGATGCGGCGGCGCGCCGGAGGCAGAGGCGGCTCGTTCAACGGTTCCCTTGTCCCGCGCTAGGCTCAGGGTTGCGTATATTGCTGCCTGACCGCAGACTGGCCAGCCATCCGGAAAGCAGTTCGTTCATTTTCTTTTCCGCAAGCAAGGTCTTGATCCGGCCATACATCTCAGTCAGCGGCTTGGCACTACCGCCTGCCTTCGTTATTTCGGGCAGCAGTTGATCGTGGTAGTAGCTTTCGACCGCCTTCTGATCGATTTGAATCGAGGGCCGCAGGCGATCTTCGACCAGCTTCATCAGCTGAACCTCATCGCTGAGCCGTGCTTCGACCGCACTTTGCGTGAGCCCGTAACGCTGCAAGGTCGCGTGCCAGCCTTCCTCGGTGGAACAATCAGGCTGCAACTTGCGGACTTCCGCCACGCGCGCGGCAATCTCCGAAGACGGAGCCGGCTGGCCAGGACGCACCTGTTCGCGGAGAAGTTCCTGATCTATCAAGCGATCGAGCGCGGCATTACGCTCGGCGGTTGTGAACGAATCCGGCTGCCGCCCGTCCAGTATTGCCTCGAAAGCGATTTCCTGCTCCCAGTCGCTTTGCAACACCACGTGGCCGTTCACGCTGCGGACGACACGATCCACGATCGAACCGGCGTTCGACACGCCCGCGAGCGCCATACTCAACGCAACCGAGAGAGCGCATTGTTGCCACCGTTTCATGGGCGGAATTCCATCAGAAAGACTGCCCAACATTAAACGAGAAATTGAAATGCCCCGTGCGTTGAGCGCTAAACTGCCCGGTCTCAACTCCATTGGTGTAGCTGGGAAAGGCCGGTGGATTCAGATTGTATCCGAAGTCAAAGCGCAACGGTCCGATCGGCGTCTGATAACGCACCCCCATCCCGATGGCGTGCGAAACGTAGTTGTAATTGCATTGTGACACAGTCCCTGTCGCTGGCTGCTGGAAGCAAGCCTGGCGGTCGGGCTGGTGAAATCGCCCTATGCTGGGAAGCATTTCCTGCGGCCGAGCAAACACATTGCCCATATCGTGAAAGACCGAAAACCCGATTTTGTCCCGCAGGTAGGGCACGGTTACATTGGGAAAACGGAGTTCCAGATTATTCAGAAACACAGCGCTCCCTCCAACCGGAAATCCGGTAATCGGATCGCGCGGCCCTGCCTGGTTCAACCCGAAACCGCGGTGAGAGTTGCCGCCTCCGCTGAAAAAACGCTCCGGCAAGGGGATCAAGTCGTGACCTTGCGCCACGCTCTGCCATGGGTCGAGAAGAATCGTACTGCCAAATGGATTTTCCACCCCGACGGTCGTAGACCGCGCCAAGACGAATCTTCGTCCCGTGCCGGGGTTTAGTCCGAACGAATAGTAGGTCGAGTTCTTCGCCAGCACCTTACTGAAATTGGCCTCCGATCCGAAATAACCGGCTGCGACCGCTCCTTCGACGCTCGTATAGCTTCCGCGCGTGGTCTCAAGGTCATTGTCCCGACGGTTGCGGATATAGAGAAAGTTCGGAGAACCGACGCGGGTTGGAGACGAGAGCAAGGGGATGAGGTTGCCCGACACCTCGATGTTTGAAGCTTTGACGCGGCGGTAGCTGAAGCCGTAGGAAAAGGTTGTGAGATCGCGGTCCCCCTGGCGGTGGAGCACTGTCAGGTTCCGCAAGGTACCCTCCAGGCGCTGTGACGTAAAGGTCGAGACGTCGATGGTATTGTCGTAAAAAACACTGGCCGTAAAGTGCAGGTTGTCGCGGTTCAACAGTTTTGGAACATCGAAGCTGGCGAGCGCTCTTTTTTGCAGGCGACCGTAATTGCCCTTGAGTGTAAACGTCTGTTCGCGGCCACCGAAGTTGATGCGATTCACGCCCAACAATATCCGTGGACTCGCGCCCGTCTGACCCAACGGCTGGTTGGAGCCCACGGCGGGCTGTCCGGTCTGGAACTCGATGCCGCCGCCGTAATCGAAGGTGTAGCGCTTGGCCTCGCGCGCGGTGATGAGCACGTTCTTTCTGGACTCGGTTCCTTCGGGATTCTGGATGGCGGTATCCACTTCACTAAAGAGCCCGAGGTCGTACAAACGGCGCTGACTCTCGAGCATATTCTGTTGGCTCAACGGTTCGCCTGGGTGTACCCGCAACGCGCGGCGGGCGACGCCCGCCCGGGTGTAGTGCAGTCCATTCATGTAAACCTCGTTCACGAAGAACTGCTCACCTTCATGGATGGTGAAGGTCACGCCGACTCGCGGCAACCCATCCGGTCCGGGTGGAACGGTCGCGTAGGAAACGTCGACCGCGGCATTGGGGAAGCCGTTGTCGAAATACTTTCCGAGAATTGCGTCGCGATCGTCCGCCAGGCTCGGCTCGTCAAAACCCTGCCCTTCCGACGTGGAGATTTCGGGAAGTTGCTCCTGCGGAAGCGTGTAACTGCCTTCAACCCGTACCCACGCCACGCGCGTTTGCGGGCCCTCCTTGATCTCGATTTGAATCGCCAGCAGCGAAGGATCGCCATGATATTTTGATAGCAACTTGCCGGTCACTTCTGCTTGCCGAAAGCCGCTGGCCTGGTACATGCCTTTGATATTGCGCACGTCTTCATCGAGCAGGGCGTCACTGTAGCGCCCATGACTCAAAATCTTCCCGGCGGTCTGTTCGACCATCCGCCGGCGAATCAGTTCCTCGGGAAAATATTCATCTCCCGAGATTCGAATCGCGGCGAGTTTGTGGCGGTCTCCGGGATCGAGGGCGTAAAGGACTTGCAGGGTTTTGCCCCCCTGCACATCGTGCTCGCTGGCCGTGGCCTTGGCCTCAAAGTAGCCCAGGGCCTGCATGTGATTCTCGATGTTGCGGCGCCCTTCGTTCAGCAGATCGTCGTCAACCGCACCCTCTTCGTAGATCGGCACAAGATGGCGGAGCGTGGTCCGGCTCAGTTTGAAGCCCTCGGCTGCCACTTCGACCACTGGACCTCGATCGATCTGGAAGGTGTAATCCACGCTGTTGCGTCCACTATGGTACGTGCGGTCCTTCAGCGAAACCTGCGCCAGAAGACGATCCTGCTTCTGATAGCGCGACCGGATCCTCTGCAGCGCGCGCGTAACCCGGCTGGAAATGACAGGGTCGCCCGAATGCAGCTTCGCAATATCCTTGATCTCCTCGATGGAATAGCTGGAGTCACCATCTACCATGACTTCTCCCACGACTGCGCGCGGCCCTGGTGTAACGTGAAACGCGATGTCGATTTGGCGTTCCCGTTCGTCGCGGTTTTCCGAGTTCTTTATTTTTGCCTGGTGGAAGCCATTCTCTTCGAGCACGCGCTGAATACCTGCAAGAGCGCGGTCAACTTTATCTTGGGAGTAGAGCTCGCCCAATTGCAGGCGGGTGGCGCTCACGAGTTGGTTCTGCGAGGGATTGGTGGAGACGCCATCGACCGTCACAATGCCGACAAAAAAGTTGGCGGACGTCAGGAAGCGGATTCGCACGCCCGCCGTCTCTGCACGATCTGCCTCCGCCTGAATGTCGGAAAAGCGCCCGCTGGCAAACAATGCCTTCATCGCGTCGTGCAGACCGTCTCGCGTCAGCGTGTCCCCGATTTTGAGCGGCGTCAGCGCGGACAAAGCGGCTGCTTCTTCCGGCCCAACACCTGGAAACTCTATCGCGTCGACGGTCAGGCCAAGATAGGGGACAATCGCGCCGAACTGGGATGCCGGTTGCTCGGACTGCGGCACGCCCTGCGGCATAGGCGAGGCAAAGGTCGATGCTGCGAGCACCAGAGCAGAAACGATCATCAGCCAGATGACAGGCGCCGCGCGCCTGAACCGCAAATCTCCCTCTTCTACGTTGTGCTCGTTGACCGAGGGGCCTTTCTGATTTGATGATCTCCGCAAAGGCACACGTTGCTCGCTAGGAAGAGTTTTGCGACCGGACCCTATAATACTTGGTAGAAAGCTGCAGAAAGGTAATCGCCTTGGAACTGACAGGGTTGGCACCGAAGGCCTGCGAACTGGAAGAGCGCTACTCGCGTCAGATCCTGGTCAAAGAAATTGGCGAAGAGGGCCAGCAGAAACTCGGGGGCGCGCGCGTCGTTGTCGTGGGCTGCGGTGCTACTGGTTCTGTTCTAGCCTCCCTGCTCGCGCGCGCCGGGATTGGCACGCTGCGAATTCTCGACCGGGATTACGTTGAACCAAGCAACCTCCAGCGGCAATCGCTGTTCGATGAAGACGATGCCCGTCAGTCTATGCCCAAGGCAATTGCCGCAGCGCGCCAGATTGCCCGCTTCAACTCCCAGATCGTCCTCGATCCCCTGGTCGCCGATCTCACGCCTCAGAATGTCGATTCCCTGCTCGGGGCGGCAGATCTGATCCTTGATGGCACCGACAATTTCGAGACCCGTTATCTGATCAACGACTACGCGGTCAAGAATTCCGTGCCCTGGATCTACGCTGCTGCCGTCGGTAGTTATGCGGTGACCATGAACATCCTGCCCGGCGAAACTGCCTGCCTTGCCTGCGTTTTCCCCGAGTCTCCCCGTGGCACACTGGAAACGTGCGAGACGGCCGGCATTTTGAATTCTGCCGTTGGGCTCGTGGCCTCGCTGGCGGCAACGGAAGCCCTTAAGCTCATGGTCGGCGCCCGTTCCAAGATGCGGCGTACTCTGCTTTCGTGGAATCTGTGGTCGAACGAACAAGCTGAAGTGCGGGCTAATTCTCCGCGGGCCGGATGCCGCGTCTGCGGTGTGCGCGAATTTGTTCACCTTGCGGGCGAAGGTCGGCCCCACATCACCCTGTGCGGCAGGAATTCCGTCCAGATCCACGAGCGCCAACGGCCAGTCAACTTCACGGAAATCAGCGCCCGGTTGCAACCCCTCGGCAGCGTCCGGCATAACGACTTTGTGCTGAAGTTTCTCCGTGAACCGTATGAGATCACACTCTTTCCCGACGGGCGGGCCATCATCAAGGGAACGACTGACATGGCGATCGCCCGCAGTCTTTACGCCCGATATATCGGAACCTAGACGGCGGTGGATTGCGTCGGCCCGTTGCAGGATGTGCGCACTAGTTTTCACCCGATCCGAGGCCGGTCCGCGGCGCAACGCCTTCCTTTAGCCGACAGTACCCCGAAATCGCCGGGCATTTCCCCTCCGCGCGCCTCGGGGGACTGGCAAGCAAACTGCTTCTAAATAGATACAGGCAGTTCCCCTGTGGAGGTAGTATGCGACCCTATTTGGTTTTGTGTGCGGTGTTTGTAGTTGCAGTTGCGGCGTTCGGCCAACAACCGTATTCCGGCCCCAATGGCCCTGGTTATTACGGATTTGCTCCCAACGTTCCTCTCGTCACCACCCCAATGATTTCCTTCCAAACGGTCTCTCCGAATCCGGTTGGCGCGCGTAATGCGACCACGGGCCTTGTGGCCGGCGCGACGAACTCGACCCTTTCTCAGATTGAGGGATCCACCAGTTCGGATTACACCGCTACCGTGTGGTATCAGGGCGGCGCTCCGCTGACTACACCCGAGGTCAATCTCTGGCCCGAACCCGTCGGGCGCGAAATGCATGGTATGCGGCATGCGATGCCGGAAGAACCTGGCATGCATGAGCGTGGCCCGCGCAAAGAGGCGCGCGAGGGATGGTTGTACTTTACTGGCTCCGAATACACCGCCGACGTTGTCGCCGCAAGCGCGGGGAAAGGCGTGCGCAAGGCTGGTCACGCCTACACCAACGATGACGTAAGCCGCCAAAACGATAACAACGGCGTAGTGAAGTACCGCGGAAAGACCGAGAAGATGTAGCAGTCTTCGTTGATCGGGTGATCGTAAGATCACCCGATTCCGTCTCGATCAGATCCGCATCTCACATTCTCATCCCGGGATCGTCACCAATCTGCTATCTTCGTTCGGTTGTCTTTCTCAATAAATAACAAGCTGGCGCCGGCTTCCTCAGGACGGAAGCGCACCGAGGATGTGTTCTGAATGGTTGACGCAGTTGGCTCCGATCCCTCACGCCTTCGGTCCGTTTCTGGAGATGCAACTACGGGTTCTCTGGGATTCTTCCATCCATCCCGACGTCCCTACCGCTTCACCATCCTGATGTTCATCAGCCTGATTGTGATGGGAAGCTACTTCGCCTACGACAGTATCGGGGCCCTCGCGCCGACGCTCATTGCGGATCTGCATCTGAGCCGCAGCACCATCGGCAATCTCTACACGGCCTACTCCGTGGCCGCCGTCCTTATCGTTTTCTTCGGGGGCATGCTGTACGACAAACTCGGCCCGCGCCGTTCGAGCTTTCTGTTCTGCATGCTGGTTCTGGTGGGCGCCACCATCGTCGCCCTCGCTCACTCGCGGTGGCAACTCTTTGCCGGGCGGTTGATCTTTGGTGCCGGATCGGAAGCGCTGGTCGTGGTGCAGAGTGCGATCGTCAGCCGCTGGTTCAAGGGCCGTGAACTGGCGCTTGCCTTCGGCATCACTCTCACCATCAGCCGTGTCGGAACTCTTTTCAGCTTCAACACCGAAGAACTCATCGCCCGCTATTTCGGAAGCTACCGCGTCGCCCTTTGGGCAGCGGCAGGCTTCTGCCTGTTCTCCGTGCTCTGCAATCTGGTCTACAACGCGATGGACCTTCATGGCGAGAGGGTGCTCGCGCTTCCGAAGCCGGACGGTGGCGACAAAATCGTCTTCTCCGACATTCGGAAGTTCAATTCTTCCTACTGGTACGTTGTCTTGCTCTGCGTCACCTTCTATAGCGCCATCTTCCCCTTCACGGCCCTGGCCACCGACATGTTCCACGACAAGTGGGGCATCCCGCTGGTTACCGAATCCACGGGCGGCTTCCTGGTTCAGATCTTTGACAACTTCCTGCACATGTTCTCGACCGCGCCGGGAGTTACCAGCATCATCATCTTCGCGTCCATGATCTTCGCGCCCTTCGCCGGTAACCTGGTGGACCGCATCGGCAAGCGCGCCACGTTGATGGTGGCCGGTTCGCTCATGCTGATTCCAGCCCACCTCGTGATGGGCCTCACCCATTGGAACCCGATCCCCAGCATGATCGTGCTGGGTGCCGCCTTCGTCCTGGTTCCCGCAGCCATGTGGCCGTCGGTTCCGCTTGTGGTCGAGGAGAAGCGTGTGGGCACAGCCTTCGGCCTGATGACAGCCATCCAGAACCTGGGCCTCGGACTATTTCCGCTCCTCAATGGCAAACTCCGCGACGCGACCGGAACCTACACGGCAACGCAGATCATGTTCGCGTGCCTGGGTGTGGCCGGACTCGTCTTCGCCTTCCTTCTGCTTGCCTCGGATCGGCGTCATGGCGGCAAGCTGGAGCAGGGGAAGAACAAACAGTCAGCCTGAATAACCCGGGCGGCTGTGCCCTCGGAATGTGGATCTTTCCCATCCTCGGCTTTCTGGGCATGTTCTCCGCTTTCTGCTCCACGAACGCGAAACCGGCCCCCATGGACACGGGTTAGAGACCATAACGACGGGCAAGGCATGGGTAAGCCCGGCAGCCCCCCCCCGCCAAAGCGATGGCGAATCGATATACGGCGTGCTGCCTCCGACGTCCGTTCGCCGTGGTAACCGAAGTCACCTTGGGATTCGGTGTGCCCCGGCCACTCCGGGCGCCTCTTACGGTTTTTGGTATTCTGGAGCCCTGGAAGGCCGGTGAGTGCCGGAACGCGTTCATTTGTGTAAATTAGTACAACGATTAGAGTTCAATGCCGCATCTGAATCGAGTAGCGGCCGGAAAAGGCGACTTGACCGACCCGAAGCAAAAAATCACTGAAGCAGAGGCGATTGAGCGGGCGAAACAGGGAGACGAAGCGGCTTTCGAAATCCTGTATCACCTGCACAAGCGCCGGGTCTACTCGCTATGTTTGCGCATGGTTTCCAGTCCTCCGCAGGCCGAAGATCTAGCTCAGGAAGCATTTCTTCAGTTGTTTCGCAAGATCGGCACATTTCGAGGCGAATCCGCATTTTCTACCTGGCTGCACCGCATGACGGTGAACGTCGTCCTGATGCAGTTGCGCAAAAAGGGACTGCCTTCGGTGTCGCTCGAAGAGACCCTGGAGACCGACGAAGACGCGCCGCGGAAGGAATTTGGGGCGGACGATGTGAAACTGAAAGGCTCGATCGAACGCATGCAATTGCAGCGCGCCATCGACCGGCTTCCGCCCGGCTACAAGACGGTTTTTGTTCTTCACGATGTGGAGGGCTTCGAACATAACGAGATCGCCCAGATGGTGGGCTGCTCGATTGGAAACAGCAAGTCGCAGCTTCACAAAGCACGTTTGAAACTGCGGGATTATCTGAAGTCGATGAGAGCCGAAAAGGCCAAGACTGGATAATGCAAGGTTTTAGTCTCGGGGAGAGAGTGTTATGACGTGTTCCGACGTACAGCGAATCTTGCCTGACCTCATCGACGGGGACGGGGATGCGGAGTTTCAGCAGCACTTGCAATCCTGCCCGGCGTGTTCAGAGATGGTCGGTGACCTGAAGTTGATTGTCAGCGAGGCCCACGAACTGGCAGAAAGCGCAGAACCACCTGCGCGGGTTTGGGTTGGGATCGCCAACCAACTGCGTGCCGAAGGCATCATTCGGGAGCCCGAAGCAGTTCCTGCGCCCCCCGTACTTGTACCCGCTCCAGTCCGCCGTTGGAATGCCTGGTGGCTGGCACCGGTGGCAGTCGCAATCTTGGCCGTGGGTTCCTACCAATTGAAGCACCAGAAACTCGCCTCTCCTCAGGCTGCGCAACAGCCCTTGGCACAACCGGCGACGCCCGGGCCACAGGCCGCGCAGGTGGCTGCCAGCCAACCAGCAGCACAGCCATCAGAACCGACGCAATCGGCGCCCGCCGGGGAGCAGGCGAAACTGGCCCAGCATCGCACACCTCCGCCAACCGGGCCAACGGCGGAGCATCCAGAAGTGGCGCGGAACTCAAAGGTCGCGCCGGTAATCTCGGCACCTGCGAGCGTTGAGGACCAGAAGTTTCTAAGTGAGGTTTCGGAGCGGGCTCCGGGCATGCGCGCTACTTATGAGAATCAGTTGCGTGCCGTGAATGGGGAGATCCGCGAGACGCAGGCGTACATTAAGCGCTTCCCGGGAGACGTGGATGCACGGCAACATCTGATGGAAACGTACCAACAAAAAGCGTTGCTCTACCAAATGGCATTGGATCGTATTCAGTAAAACAAAGGGTTGAACGGCACGGCCGGACCCAAGGGGCGTTTTATGCAGAGTATTCCGCGCAGCGATGTGGTGACTGTGGTCTTGGCCGTCTGTCTGGTCTCCGTGGCCGTTGCCGAGACGAAGAAGGAATTCCGATATGCGGTCGGCCCAAACGCGAATGTCTCGATAGACACGCAGTACGGCGCCATCTCCGTGAAGCCCGGCGCCAACAACGAGGTTGTCATCGTGGCCACGCTCCAGTCGGATAAAGCGGAAGTCGACAACCAGCAGATCGGCAACCGTATTCAAGTCAACTCTCATCTTCTCGAGGGTGCCGACCAGCAGACGGGCCGCATCGACTACCAACTCCTCGTCCCATCCGACGCCACACTAAGCCTTCGTTCCTCCACTGGCCCTTTGTCAGCGGAACGGCTCAATGGGGATCTAAGCCTTGAAGGAACCGACGCTGTCGTGGATATTCACAATGTGAGCAACGGGCACGTGCACGTGAACACCATGCGCGGTCCAATCACCTTGACCGACGTGCGCGACGGCCACGTCGAGATTGCTTCCATCAGCGGCGACGTTACGATGAAGTCGGTCACCGGCCCGCTGGTCAAGGCCAATTCCGGCAGCGGCAAGATCTTCTACGACGGTGACTTCGGGTTGGGGGGCGATTACAAGTTTACGACCCATACCGGGGACATTACGGCCATTGTCCCGGCAAATGCGTCGGCTGATTTCAGCGCCCACTCGATCCTCGGCAAGGTTCAGCACGACTTCCCTCTCCAACCCCGCCATTCCCATGTGGCTTTTGAGGAAGGACGTGCATTCTTTGGTACTGTTGGTAAGGCCGCTTCTGCCGTCGTCCTGCGCTCGTTCAGTGGTAAAATCCGCCTCAAGCAACGTTGAAATAACAGAGAGTTCCGATTGAAGCGGAGGCGCATGAGAGCCCGGCTTGCTCTCATGCCGTGGAGCGCCATGGGAGTGCGCGCTGTGTTTCTTGTGGGATTCATGGGTTGTGGGAAAAATACCGTCGGCCAGGTGCTTGCTTGCCGTCTGGGCTGGGATTTCCTCGATCTGGACACTCGGATCGAGCAGCGTGAACGCAAGAGCATCCCGGAGATCTTTGGCATGGAGGGTGAGCCTAACTTTCGCATGGCCGAGACCGCTGCTTTGAGCGACGTTCTAACCAACTCCTTCAACCGGAATAGCGTAGTTGCACTTGGGGGAGGAACATTCGCCGAGGAAAGCAACCGCGCCCTATTGCGCGATTGGCCTACGGTCTTTCTCGATGCCCCGGTGGACGAGCTCTGGCGCCGCTGCCAACAGGATGGCAGAGAGCGGCCATTGCGGAAGAACCGCGACGAATTCGCCCGGCTTTACACGCAACGCCTTCCGTTTTATCGTGAGGCATCCCTGGTCATTGAGACGCACGGTCGAGAGCCGGCTTCGATTTGCACTGAGATCGAGTGCGCATTGCGTCTCAGAGAAGCCTCTGGAGATGTCCTTTCGAATTCCGGCCAATTCCCGGCCCATGGCCCTAAAACACCCAGTTCTTCAACGCCGTCTTAGAAACAGGAGAATCAACGTGAAGTTCTCATACCGGTTGCTCGGTTTTGTCATAGTGCCACTGCTTGCATGGGTTGGCGCGTCAGCTGCCCAAAGCTCCAAGGACAAGGGAAAGGAGAGCGAAAAGGAGCATACCGAGCAGGCCGTTGACTCGGGCTCGTTTGGCGTTTTCATGAACGGCCACCGCGTCGGCACCGAGACGTTCTCTGTGATTCAAGACCGCACCGGCAGCGTGATCAAGTCGGAATTCAAAACCGAAAACGACCCCAGTGGCGCCGCCTCTGTCCAATCCTCTGAAATGCATCTCAACCCCAACGGAGAGATCCGCCGCTACGACTGGAAAGAGATAAGCCCCGAGCAAGCCAGTTCGGTCGTCCTCCCGAACGATCAGTTCCTCAACCAGAAGTTTCGCTCAGGGCCGCAAGCCAAGGAGCAGGAACAGCCATATTTGCTCCCGACCTCAACCAGTATCCTTGACGATTACTTCTTCGTTCATCGCGAAATTCTGGTGTGGAAGTTCCTGGCCTCCAGTTGTAAACAGGAAAGCGGCCAGGTGAAATGCCCACTGAAGCAACGAGCCCAGTTTGGCACCTTGGACCCTCGCCAGCACTCCTCGGCTCCCATGAGCGCAGAATTTCTCGGCCGGGAAAAAATCACTTATAAAGGCAACCAGCAGGAATTCAACAAAATCGAACTCAAGACCGAGGCTGGCAGTTGGCAGTTATGGCTCGACGATCAGTTCAAACTGGTGCGCATATGGATCGAGGGCGACAACACCGAAGTAATTCGCGACTAACGCTTCCCACCAACTGTGCCGAAGGTCACTGGTCATGGTTATTTGTTTGGGTTTGACGAGCGCTTGCTACGGTAAAGTGAAGATTGAGAGCGCCTTTGGATTTCACCCGCGGCGCTTCTGGAAGCACCTTTGACAGTTCTCGATTCACGCACGTCGCGCGTTTTATTCACAGCCTTGTTGTTCGCGCTGGGCCTTGGCTTTCTTTACGCTGCGCGGCGTACGCTGATTCTCTTCCTGTTTGCCATCCTGTTTGCATATCTCATTGAACCCGCGGTCGGCCGCATCCAAAAGCTAGTCCGCAGCCGTCCTCGCGCCATCGCCGTCATCTACCTCTTGTTACTGGTCGCACTAGGACTGTTTGTTCTTTTCGCCGGCCCCAGAATCAGCCGGCAGAGCGCCCGACTCGGAGAAAGCCTCCCGGGCCTGATGGACAAGGCCAGCAGCGGCCAAGTCTCGGGCCAGATCGGTCAACTCGTCGCCTCTATCAGCAAACAACACGGCTGGAGCCAGGCCACAGAGTCCCGCATTCAGGGTTTTCTCACTGCCCACCGCGATGATCTTTTCCATTTCGCCCAGCGGATTGGCGTCCGCGTCGCCGAGGCCGCCCAAGGGGTTTGGGTACTCTTCCTCGTGCCCATCCTTGCCATTTTCTTCCTGCGCGACGGCCACAACTTTCACGGCGTCCTGATCTCTCTTGTCCAATCGCGGACCCAGCGCGAGTTCTTGCAGGACGTTCTACACGATCTCAATCAGATGCTGGCGCAATTCATTCGCGCCCAGCTCATCCTCGCCGCCCTTTCCTTCGTCATCTACTCATCTGTACTGGGAATCATGCGGGTGCCCTACGCGCTGATGCTGGGCACTGCGGGCGGGGCGCTGGAATTCGTGCCGGTTGCCGGACCGCTGGTCGCCGCGCTCGCCATGGTCGTGGTTGCTCTCCTCACCGGTTATGCCCATTGGCCTTTTCTGATTTTGTTCCTGGTGATTTGGAGGATGGTGCAGGACTATGTCATCTCTCCCCGCATCATGGGAGCCAGTGTCGAATTGCATCCCCTCGCCGCCTTGTTCGGGGTTCTCGCCGGGGCCGAAATCGCCGGTATTCTCGGCGTATACCTATCGATCCCGGTCATGGCGAGTCTTCGCATCGTCTGGCGCCGCTGGCGGATCTACGCCGAAAAACGCAAATTCGGCCCGCTGAATGAATTCCTTCCTCACGAATTGAGCAGCGGACGATCGTGAATTGCGCATGACTTTTGTCTCGCCTCTCTCGTTATTCCTTCCGCAAATTACGCTGGTATAGAATCGAAATTTACCTATGCCTGATAAACTCCCTGTAGGAATTCTCGGTGCCACCGGCATCGTCGGCCAGCGGTTTATCCAAATGCTGGAGCATCATCCGTGGTTCGAGGTGGCGTGGCTCGCCGCCTCCGACCGCTCCGAAGGCCGGCCTTATGCTGAGGCTGTTCGCTGGCGCCTCAAGACCAACATCCCCACGCGCATCGCCAACATGACCGTTTCGCCGGCCAGCCCTGCAAGTGCTCCCAAAATCATTTTCGCAGCGCTTGATGCCGCCATCGCCCGCGAACTGGAGCCGCAGTTTGCCGCCGCCGGCTGCGCGGTGGTTTCGAATTCAAGCGCCTTGCGTATGCAGACGGATGTGCCACTTGTCATTCCCGAGGTTAATGGCGACCACATCTCGCTCATCGAGACCCAGTCCTGGCGCCGCTCCTCAGGCGGTTTTGCCGTCACCAATCCCAATTGCTCGGCCATCGGTCTCGTAATTGCGCTTGCGCCTTTGCATCGCCACTTCCAGCTTGAAGCGGTGATGGCCGTCACCATGCAGGCCGTCAGCGGCGCAGGATATCCCGGGGTCGCTTCGCTTGACATTCTTGGGAACGTCATCCCGTACATCAAGAACGAAGAAGAGAAGATGGAAGAGGAAACGCAAAAGCTGCTCGGCACGCTCAGCGGAGGTAAGGTCGTTCCCGCTACATTTGCCATGAGTGCGCAGTGCAACCGGGTCGCCGTCGAGGACGGCCACACTGAGTCGGTATCAGTACGCCTGAAGCACAAGGCCAAGCCGGACGAGGTCATCGCTGCGTGGAATGATTTCCGAGCGGAGCCGCAGCAATTGCGCCTGCCGAGCGCGCCCGATCGTCCGGTGATCTACATGACTGCGCCTGATCGCCCGCAACCCCGTTTCGATTGCGATCTCGGCGGAGGCATGACGACCGCGGTGGGGCGATTACGGCCCTGCAATGTTCTGGAGTGGAAATTCACGGTTCTCTCTCACAACACGATTCGCGGCGCCGCCGGGGCTGCGCTGCTGAACGCAGAGTTGCTCAAAGCCAAGGGATATCTAGGATGAGAAATCGCTTCACCGCGAACCGGGAGCGTTCCCGCCCATGATCGTCATGAAGTTTGGCGGGACTTCCGTCCAGGACGCGAAAGCTATCGATCGCGTGGCTCAGATCGTCCAGAGCCGGTTGGCGGACCGCCCGGTGGTCGTGGTGAGCGCGATGGCGAAGGTTACGGATGCGCTCCTGGCCATGGGCAAAGCCGCTGGGAGCGGCGATCGCAAGACGGCGCTCAAAATGGCGCGCGCTCTCCGCGAACGGCACTACGAAACTGCCGGCGAACTCCTCGGCACGGCGCTGTTCACTGAATTCCACGGCAACCTGGGAGCCGACTTCGAGGACCTCGACGAACTTCTGCGCGGCATCGGCGCAGTCGGCGAAATCACTCCGCGAACGTACGACTACGTCGCTTCGTTCGGTGAAGTGCTGTCGAGCAAAATAGTTGCGGCGGCTTTCACGGCACGCGGCTTGTCCGGCGCCCATGTCGATTCGCGCCAATGCCTGCTCACCGATAACAATTTCATGCGCGCGGTTCCGCAGTTCGAAGAAACCAACGAGCGCCTCCGCAAAAGAGTCGTGCCGTTGATCGAGTCCGGCAGCGTTCCGGTCATGGGAGGATTCATCGGATCGAATCGCGCCGGCATTACCACCACCATCGGCCGCGGCGGATCGGATTTCTCGGCCGCGATTTTTGGCGCCGGCCTTAACGCCCAGCGCATCGAGATCTGGACCGACGTCGATGGCATGATGACCACCGACCCGCGCCTCTGCCCCGACGCCCGCCGCATCAAGGTCATCAGCTTTGATGAGGCCGCCGAACTTGCCTATTTCGGCGCCAAGGTCCTGCATCCCGCAACGGTTCTGCCGGCGATCCAGCAGAACATCCCCGTCTATGTCCTGAACTCGCACAACCCCACTTGCGAAGGCACGAAAATCACGGCTCGCGCTCCTCATTGCAAAAACATTTTCAAGGCTATCGCCCTGAAGAAGAAGATCACTCTCGTCGAAGTCGCCGCTCCCCGCCGTCTGCTCGTGCACGGATACCTGAAATCCATTTTTGAGCTCTTCGATCAACACGGCATTGCCGTCGATGTCGTCTCGACCTCCGAGGTGAGCGTTTCAGTTACCGCCGAAACCAACGAAGCGATTCCGGCTCTTGCCGCCGATCTCGCCAAGCTTGCCGACGTGAAGTACGAAGGCCGCAAGGCCATCGTTTGTCTGGTGGGCGAAAGTCTCCGCGACACGCCCGGTGTTGCCGCCAAAGTTTTTTCCCTGCTGGAGAATGTAAAAATCCGCATGATCTCGCAGGGCGCTTCTGAAATTAACCTGACTTTTGTGATCGAGGAAGACGATGCGGCCGAGGTGGTCCGGCAATTGCACCGCGCATTCTTCGCCGAAGCGGACCCGGAAGTCTTCGCGTAGAATTCCGTAAGCCGCAGAGCGCGAAGAAATCGCTCCGATGTCGGCCTGGCGGTTCTTAATTTTCTCTGCGCTCTTCGCGTCCTCTGCGGTTAATTGTCTTTATGAACTTGCTCATCCTCGGCCGCGGCAAGACCGGCTCTCTGGTGGCCGAAGTCGCTCGCGAACGCCGCCATCACGTGCAAACGCTGAGCGACATCGAAAACGCCGACGCCTGCGCCCTCACTCCCGAATTCCTCGCACCCTTTAGCTCCGTCATTGATTTCACCGTGCCCACGGCCGTTGTTCTCAATGCCGAGGCTTGCATCCGCGCTGGCAAGAACATGGTCGTTGGCACCACCGGCTGGCACGATCAACTCCCACGTCTGCGCGATCTGGTTTCGTCCGCAAAGACCGGCTTCCTCTACGGTCCGAATTTTTCCATTGGTGTGAACCTGTTCTTCGAGATTGTCCAAACCGCCGGCGCCGCCCTCAAATACGGCTACTCGGGACAGATTTTCGAACGTCATCACGTGCAGAAGAAAGACGCGCCATCGGGAACCGCGATCACGATTCAGAAGCTGGTTCGTGAGTCCAGCGGACAAGACGAGGAACTCGAGATCGTTTCTTTTCGTGAGGGTGACGCGGTCGGCATGCACGAAGTCGTCTTCAATTCTCCCGCCGACCGCATCTATCTTTGCCACGACGCCAAATCCCGGCGTGGGTTCGCGGACGGCGCGGTCCGCGCTGCAGAATGGCTGCAAGGAAAGTCCGGCTTCTTCGAGTTCCGCAACATCTGGCGGGAGTTGTAGCCACTTGCACGTCCTGGCCCGCGTGGGGACAGCTACCCCGGCGGTCCAGGCGAGCGCAGTTCGCCCCTGAAACAGCCCGCGCCGATCACCATCGCTTGCGTCAATGCCAGGTGAATGCACTGCCACGAAATTGGCGTTATCCTTATCCCATGCAACTGCGAGGCTGTGGCACTGCTTTGGTGACGCCGTTCACCCCCGACGGCGCCGTTGATGAGACTGCGCTCCGCAATCTGGTCGCGTGGCAGGTCGAATCGGGTATCGATTTCCTGGTTCCCTGCGGCACCACGGGCGAAACTCCCACACTTACTCACGACGAGTGGTTGCACGTGATTGACGTGACCATCGAAGTCGCTGCCGGACGCGTTCCAATCATGGCCGGCGCAACTTCCAACTCCACACAGGAGGCGGTAGCCAAAGCCAAAGAAGCCGCTTCTCGTCCCGGTGTCGATGCCATCCTCACGGCGTCGCCTTACTACAACAAGCCGACGCAGGAAGGGCAATACCGTCATTTCCGCGCCATTGCCGAGGCTGTCGAAAAGCCTGTCATTCTCTACAACGTACCTGGCCGGACATCGGCCAACATCGAGCCCGCAACTTTGGCGCGCCTGAGCGAAGTTCCGAATATCGCGGGCGTAAAAGAAGCAAGCGGCAGCATCACACAGATCGCCGAGGTGCTGAACCTGGTGCCCGAGACTTTCTCTGTTTTCTCTGGCGACGATGCGATTACATTGCCGGTGATCGCGCTCGGCGGAGTCGGCATCGTTTCCGTCGCATCCAACGAGATCCCTCACGAAATGGCCACAATGACACGTGCCGCGCTGAACAACGACTGGCAAACGGCACGCACGCTTCACCGAAAATATCTTCCGCTCATGCAAGCGAACTTTATCGAGTCGAGTCCTCTGCCGGTGAAGGCCGTACTCGCCATGATGGGCAAGATCCAGGAGATCTATCGCCTGCCTTTGCTTCCCATGCGCCGCGATACGCGCTCGAAGCTGCAGAAAGTTGCCACGGATGTGGGATTGCTGGCCCGCCCCACCGCTCCCGCGGCTGCCGTCGAGTTCTATGTCTACGAGAGCTGGGCGGCTGGCCCGCACAAGGTGATCGTGCATCGTGCCTCCTGCGGACAGTGCAGTTCCGGCAAGGGCCGCCCCGCCGGCCACGACCCCGATCGCTCGCGCTGGCACGGCCCTTACAGTAATGTGGCGGAAGCCCGCGAGGCCACGCACCAGATTCCGGGAGTGCTGATTCGCAGCGAATGCAAGTGCGTGGCGTAATCAGCTGCCAGCTAATGGCAGCTAGCTTCTGGCTTTCTCAGCGTTTACACTGGCTTCCTTTACCATGCTTGTTTCCACAGAATTGAAGTCGGCGATCGAAGAATTATTTTCTGCTCCGACCATCGCTGACCGCGACGCGGCCCTGCGAACCTTCGCCGATTTTCGCGACCGCCTCACACGCGGCGAAATTCGCGCTGCCGAAAAAGTGCGGGTGCCCAACGGCGAGATGCGCTGGATCGTCAATCCATGGATCAAACAAGGTATTTTGCTCGGCTTTCGGCTCGGTGAGCTCAAAGAAATGTCCGATGGCGCCGTCCTATCTTTCATCGACAAGGACACCTTCCCTGCCCGGCGGCTCACCCTTGCGGACCGCGTGCGCCTCGTCCCCGGCGGTTCATCCATTCGCGAAGGAGCCTACGTCGCGCCGTCGGTGGTCTGCATGCCACCGATGTTTATCAACGTCGGCGCCTACGTCGACGAAGGCGCGATGATCGACTCTCACGCTTTGGTCGGCTCGTGCGCGCAGGTCGGCAAGCGCGTTCACCTGAGTGCTGCCGCGCAAATCGGAGGCGTTCTCGAACCGGTCAACGCCACTCCGGTAATCATCGAGGACGATGTTCTGGTCGGCGGCAACTGCGGAGTGTACGAAGGCACGCTGGTGCGTGCGCGCGCCGTGCTGGGAGCAGGAACGATCCTGACGCGTTCGACGCCACTCTACGACTTGGTGCGGGGCGAAGTGTATCGCGCCGCCGCAGACGTGCCGCTGGAAGTTCCTGAGAATGCCGTGGTCGTCCCCGGTTCGAGAGCGGTCGCGAAGGGCAAAGGCAAATCGGACGACTGGAACTTGTCTCTCTACACCCCTGTAATCGTGAAGTATCGCGACGAGAAAACCGACCGCGGGGTAGAGCTGGAAGAGTGGCTGAGGTAGAGACGTGATTGCTTGAGCTTGGCGATTCGCGAACCTCACGGCAAACCAGCCGCCGAAGGCGGGGCCGATAGCTGCTCTTGTTCCGCCGCCAACCGCGTCCGCGTTTCCAGATGCCTCTTCCGAAAATGCGCCAGCGCGCGCCGGCCCCATGCTCGCACAAAGTAATAGTTCAGGACGCAGCCAATGGCTGAGCTCGTGATCGGAATCAGTCGTCCCGCCCACTTCTCTACGACCTCCGCGCTGGCTCGCGCTGCAATGCGCTGAATCACTTTCGGCACGAAGCGGTTGACCACTTCTTTTTCCAGCAACTCGCGGCTGATGTCGACTCCGGCAGCGCTGGCGGCGGCGATCCAGAGCTCGGCGATTTCGTCGTCCGTGTTCATTTCAAATCCGTAGATCAGGCTGAGCTTCTGGATCGTTCGCATCGTGATCGCCGAGAGAATCCCGAGGTCGGGCATGATGGTGAGGATTCCGCCCAAGCCAAATCCGGCACCTTCGGCGGCCGCCAGTTTCATGCCGCTGCGAATCACCGATTCGGCTACGTCGTCGAGCCTCGACATTTCAACCGAATAAACGCCGCGAAAGGTCACAATCGGCAGACCGTAGGCCGCGCGCAGCTGAAACAGAAAGCGATCCGGATCGACTTTGACCGTTTCATATGCGCGCGTCAGCCCTTTGCGGATTGCGCCTTCGGCCCGCCGCCGCAGCCATGATTTCTTTTCGCTCTCCGCCATCGCCGCTTTCAAGTCTATCAGCCAGTCAAATTCCGCCGGCCATCTGCCAGAACCGTGCGCCTTGCAGACCTCTGTGGCGTCTTCCCGAGCCGGACGGGGCAACCTCCGTCTCTACGCCAGTCGCACGCTGTGCTAGCATCATCTATTCGAATGTCAAAAGGTAAACTTCACATTGTTCCGTTGGGCGGATTAGGGCAGTTCGGCATGAACTGCATGGCCATCCGTTGGGGAGACGACATCATCGTCGTCGATGCCGGCCTGATGTTCCCGGAAGCCGAACTTCTAGGCGTCGACATCGTCGTCCCTGACATTTCCTATCTCCTCGAAAATCGCGAGCGGGTGCGAGCCATCATCCTCACTCACGGCCACGAGGATCACATCGGCGCGCTTCCGTGGATTCTGAGCGAACTCAATGTCCCCGTGTGGGGCACCGAGTTCACGCTCGCGTACGTGGAAGACAAACTCGACGAGCACCAGCTACTGGATGATGCCGACCTGCGCGAGATCCGCCCCGGAGAACGTTTTCAAATCGGCCCTTTCACTATTCACCCGCTGCAAGTAACGCACAGCCTGGTCGATTGCGTCGCATTTGCCATTCACACGCCGCTCGGGGTTGTCTTGCACACCGGTGACTTCAAAGTTGATCCCACGCCCACCGACAACCGGCTTTTTGACCTGCACGGTTTCGCTGAGTATGGCAAGGAAGGCGTGCTCGCCCTGCTGCAGGATTCGACCAACGTTGAGCGCAAGGGCTACACGCCCAGCGAACGCGCCGTCCGTCGCAAGTTCGAGGAGATCTTCGCTCGCACCCAGCGCCGTCTTTTTATCTCCTGTTTCTCGTCTTCGATTCATCGCATCAAGCTCGCGGTCGACATGGCTTGGGAACACGGCCGCAAAGTTTGCTTCATCGGCCGCTCGATGAACAGTTCGTCGGAAATCGCCGAGGATCTTGGCTATATCCAGATCCACGAGGGCACGCTGATCCATCCTGGCGAAATGAAGAACTTCCCGCCCGAAAAAGTGTGCGTGATGATCAGCGGCACGCAGGGCGAACCGATGTCGGCGCTTTCGCGCGCGGCGGTTGATAATCACAAGCATGCCAAAATCGAAAAAGGCGATACCGTCGTTCTCTCCTCGCGCATCATTCCCGGCAACGAAAAGGCGATCTATCGCATGGTGGATCACCTGTTCCGCCGCGAGGCCTTCGTCATCTACGACGACGGCTCTTACCCTCCTGTGCACGTCAGCGGACATGCTAGCCAGGAAGAACTGAAGCTCATCATCAATCTGGTGCGGCCCAAGTATTTCATTCCCATCCACGGCGAATACCGGCAGCTCAAACTGCACGCCGAACTCGCGGGCACCATGCGCGGGGCCGTCGGCAACGTGGTGCTCATCGAAAGCGGAGACGTCCTTGAGATCGACGAACTCGGCGCGCGCAAAGCCGGCCGGGTCAACGTCGGCCGCGTCTGCATCGATTCCGGCTCTCGCACCGACGTGGTCGAAGATCTCGTGATGAAGGACCGCCGTCACTTGAGCGAAGACGGCTTTGTTATGCCGATCATCGCCATCAGCAAGCTCACCGGAAAGGTCGAGGCCTCACCCGAAATCGTTACGCGGGGATTTGCGCCCGGAGAAAACGGCGTGATCGAGCGCGCAAGAGAAATCGTTATGGAGACCCTCGATTCTTCAAGCGCGGAAGAGAAAGCGGACTACGGCGTGATCAAAGAGAAAATCCGCACCGACTTAAAGCGGTACATCTCGCGGCAAACGCAGCGGCGGCCACTGATCATGCCGGTGATATTGGAGATCTGAAACTTTTCAGGCCGCCGGGAATGGTCACCCTTGACGACATCAAGAAGGCCCAGGCTCTTCTCCACGGCGTTGCCGTCCGCACGCCGCTTCTGGAGTGGACTGGCGTTACCGCCAAGCACAAGCTCTTCCTTAAGCTCGAGAACCTTCAGCCGATCGGCGCTTTTAAGCTGCGCGGCGCCTTCAACAAAGTTTCTTCTCTGAGCGAAGAGGACCGGCGCCGGGGCGTTATCTCTTACTCCAGCGGCAATCACGGGCAAGGCGTGGCCTATGCCGCGCGCGCGCTGGGCGTGAAAGCGGTGATTGTGATGCCGGCGAACGCTCCCCGAAACAAACGCGAGGCGACCGCCGCGCTGGGCGCTGAAGTTGTGACCGTCGGTCCCAGCAGCGAGGAACGACGGCTGCGCGCCGAGCAGCTTGCCGCCGAACATGGGTATGTGATCGTGCCTCCCTATAACGACGAGAAGATCATCGCGGGCCAAGGCACGGTGGGACTCGAAATCCTCGAGGATCTGCCCGAGGTCGAGACCGTGCTGGTGCCGGTCGGCGGCGGAGGGCTCATCAGCGGAATCTCGGCCGCCATTAAGCTGACGAAGCCCGGGGTCAAGATCATCGGGGTTGAGCCTGAACTGGCCGGCGATGCGCGCGCAAGCTTGCACGCCGGGCACATTGTTTCCTTCTCCGCCGAGCAGGTGACGCAAACTCTCGCCGATGGACTGCGCACACAAAGCGTGGGGGCAATCAACTTCGAACACATTCGCGCGTATGTGGACGAAATCGTCAGCGTGACGGAAAACGAAATTCGGGAGGCCACGCGCGCACTGAGCGGCAATCCGAAGACAGTCGCTGAACCCAGCGGCGCTGTTGCCGTGGCGGCCTTCATGTTCCACTCGGGCGAGTTACCCCAGGCGGCGTACAATGTTGCCATCATCAGCGGCGGGAATATTGAGCCGCAATTTCTGGCCGAGATCCGCAAGGCCTGATCTCGATCAACGACACACTTTCCCTCATAAGATTCATTCTTCCCCGCGCAAATGTACAATGCTGCCTTCCGGAACATGGAGGAGCTTTGAACCGCTGGCTTGAGGAGTTCTTTGGGCTTTCTCTCCACCAAACGACCGTCCGCCGCGAGATTGTCGCCGGACTTACTACGTTCTTCACCATGTCGTACATCGTGGCGGTCAATCCGGCCATTCTCAAAACCGCGGGCATGCCGGTTGGCGCCTCCCTTACTGCGACTATTCTCACGGCCATCTTTGGAACACTGCTCATGGGGTTCTACGCCAACCGCCCTTTCGCCATTGGTCCTTACATGGGCGAGAACGCTTTCGTTGCGTTTACAGTGGTTCATGTTCTCGGCTACACCTGGCAAAGCGCGCTGGGAGCCGTGTTTGTGGCGGGAATCCTGTTCGTCGCGATGACTGTTTTCCGCCTCCGCCAGTGGATGGTGGATGCCATTCCGCCCACGCTGCGGTACAGCTACGCGGTCGGGATTGGGTTGTTTCTTACGTTCATCGGGCTCAATCAGACCGGCATCGTTACCATCGGATTTCCCGGAGCGCCCGTGCGGCCCGGCCATCTCACGTCGCCTTCGGTACTACTAGCGGTCTTTGGCTTCCTGCTTATTACTGCGCTCACTATCCGCCGTTTCCCTGCCGCAATTCTTACGGGGATACTTGCGACGGCTGTGCTCAGTTTCCTGACGCGAGTCTCACCTGCTCCAACGGCGTGGGTCAGTCTTCCGCCCAGCCTTCAGCCGGTGCTCTTCCAGTTTGATTTGCATAGCCTTCTTAGCTGGGCTTTCTTTCCTGTGGTCCTGACCATTCTGGTGATGGCGTTCGTCGACACGATGGGGACTCTGATTGGAGTTTCGGCGCGGGCAGGCTTCCTGGACAAGGACGGCAATCTGCCACAGATTGAACGGCCCATGATGGCCGACGCGCTGGCAACGACATTTGCCGCTGTGATTGGAACCACTACGTCCGGAGCTTACATCGAGTCGGCTACTGGGGTGGAAGCAGGCGGAAGAACGGGATTGACCTCGGTTGTTACGGCACTGTGCTTCGTTGGAACACTGTTCTTTGCGCCGTTCATTTCGGCCATTCCTCCGCAAGCGTATGGACCGGCTCTCATTTTCGTGGGCCTGCTGATGCTGACCCCGATCACGCGCATTCCTTTCGACGACCTCACGGAGTTGGTCCCGGCGTTTGGAGTGATTGCCCTGATGGCGTTCAGCTATAACGTGGGAATTGGCATGACTGCCGGATTTGTCCTGTACCCTCTGTGCAAACTGTTTGCAGGACGGCCGCAAGAGATTCGGCCGGCGCTCTGGGCACTGACCGCCTTGTCCGCGTTGTTCTTCGTCTTTTACCCTTACTCCTGACCAGAGCATCACTATCTCCAGCGGAGACCTTTTGACCCCACCATATATGTGTCTTTAGGCCTTCGACGGAGGGATGCGTAAGATTGAGCGTGATCGGAAAGGACAGGAGTAGAACTTGCAGCTAGTTGCCCACAAAAATAAGAAGCGCCCCGGATTCGTAAGAATCACAGGACGCCCGAACAGCCCTCCCCCAGAACTGCTCACGTAAACCATACGACGCGTCGTCCTTACGCGGAATCCCCCGATCGAGGGAGGGTATAGCCTGAAAGAGCCAATTACCGAATGTGCTGTCTTTGGTAATATCGTGTTGCCTTAGGATGGAATCCCCCCAACGCTTTGAAGACATGAGCTTTTATGGGTCGTTAGTTTAGACCCGCGAGCCTTCGTCAGATCAAGCGGGCAAGCGCCAAAAGAGACACGAATTGGGAAGGTGAGTGTTTCTAGTGTGCACCGAATTGCACAGGAGGGTCGTCGGTGAGTGGGGAATTTCGGTCTAAGTTGTTGCAAACTAAGCATAGTACAGAAATCGCTGATTTGGAAGAGGAAGTGCTCATCTGGTCTTGGGGTGCCATGACCCTCCATGGCAGGACTCTGAGCACGACTTGAAGTCAATTGGCTGTTGAACAAGAAAACTGGGAGGAACAAACATGAGGCGAGTGGTAGTTCTTGCATTGCTTGCATTGGCGCTGCCTTTGGCAGCATGGGCTGACACAATCGATGTCACCAACAAGTACGGTTCGATCAATATCTCCTTGAACGGAATTGTCTCGACGCATTCGCAAATGAGATCCTTCAACGGAAGCTTGGCGTCGCCGCGCAGCTCTCTCGGTTATGTGAGCTTTGGAACCGGCGCTTTTTCAGGCTCCTCGCTGGCTAGCGACGGTACCTTTTCGGCTGCCGGATCCTGGTTTGACATCGTCCGCGGCAGTGGCAAGCATGCCGTGACTATTTTCTCGGGCGCCTTTGTGGGGCCCATCGACTGGATTGTAACGTCGGCTCCCGGCAGTCACCACCTCACGTTTGAACTGACTGGAGATATCAAGGGGATGTTGTCGAATGGCCACGTAGCGACAGGGACAACAACCCAGTACTTCACGACCACCGGTTACCAACTCGGCAAAGGCGTTGCGCACATTACTGGGGGTTCGACGACACTGGCTTCTACGCCAGAACCTGGCACTCTGGGATTGCTAGGAACTGGGCTTGTCGGTATCGCCGGGATCTTCCGCCGCAGGAAGTCTGCCTAACCCGGTCCTTCGAATCAACACCACTCGCTTACGACCCCGCCGAAAGGCGGGGTTTTTTGATTCTCATACCCACTCTCGGCGTCTGAGTACCCAAACTCTCCGCCCCCTGGCACAATCGAATAACCACCTTGCAAGAGCCCAAGCGGGTTACGCGCGTAACCGCCCATTGTGCCTTTCGGATTGACCTGTTCCCTCTCCAAACCTAAATTCAGCGCAGGGGGTTCTAATGAAGGACATCCATGAAGTTCTGCGCCGTAAACAGGCGCAGTATACGCAACTGGGAAAGCAGATTGAGATGCTGCAGCAGGCTGCCGAGAAATTGCGCGAAGTCGCGCCTCTGCTTGCTGAAAACGATTCAGAAGACGACACCGCCGTGCTGGCGGAAGTCGAGGATGAAAACAATACAATGGCTGCCAAAGCCGGCGCGCAATCCACTTCGTCTACAAAGCCGGGACGCAGCACAACTCCGCGCTGGCCGTAGGGCGCAAACAAAAGACGACTGGAGGCGCGGCCACAATGATGCTACAGGCCCTACTGGTATCGAAAGATGACCAGACTGCCGAGACACTGATCCACGTGTTGGCGCAGCTTGGCGCCGCCGTGGTCCGTTCCAGCGCGGCGGAAGCCGCCGTCGCGCGACTCAACGAAGCGTCCTTCGACTTGGTTCTCGCCGATTTCGAAGATCCGGAAACCGCATCTCTGATGTTGGAGAGCTGCCGGCAGCTTGTCGGCACGAATCGAAATCTCCCCGTGACCGTTGCTTTGCTGGCGGATGCGCGGCAGATTCGAGTGATCGTGGGCAGCGGTGCTCACTTCGTCCTGACCAAACCGGTCAGTCCGGAACAAGCTCTCGCTACCTTGTCCGCTGCCACGGCAATTCTGAAGCGCGAGCGGCGCCAAGCCCCACGCGTTGCTGTGCAGGTACCGGTCTCGATCCGCGTGGATCAGGACAATTTCGAAGGTATCGTGCTCGATCTGAGCACCGGCGGCATGGATGTACTCCTGGCCAAACCGGTCTCTTCCTCTTGCTTGGTTGTCGTTCTGTTTGACCTGCCAGACGGCCTTCGCATCGAAGCCGACGCCGAAGTTGCCTGGAGTACCGCCAACGGTCAGATTGGTCTCCGCTTCCTTGAAATGGATTCGAAGATCCGGGAGCAGTTAGGCGAATGGCTAAAATCGCACTCGACGAACAGCCTGCCCGAGGAGTCGCTCGCCATTGGCCAATGCAAGCTGACCGACTTGAGCCTCGGCGGGTGTTACGTTGAAAGTGAGTCTCCATTTCCGCAATCTTCCGCCGTGGATCTATGTTTGAAAGCGGCGGGCATGGAACTTCACGCCGAAGGACTGGTTCGGGTAATGCACCCGAGCCACGGCATGGGTATTGAATTTCCGGCGCGCACAGAAGAACAGCGAAAAGGTGTTGCTGACTTTATCGAGTGCCTCACCGGTAATCCCGGAGCGCATCCGGAGTTGGAAATTTCTCCTCGCGCCCTGGTCGCCAATGCCGCCGATTTCAGCCAAGCCGACGCCACAGGCGGAAACGCCGAAGATCCTTTGGTGGAACTGCTCCGCACCGGCGGAGGAATGGATCAAGAAGAGTTCCTGTCCGAGCTAAGCCGCCAGAGAACGCCTGCCGACGTCAGTCGGTAGGGCTATTCGCTTGTCTCCCGCCCCGTTCTGATTTCGAGCGAGTCCTCGTCTTTAATTCTCTCGCCATCAGCCTTCGGCCGTCACCAAAAAGGGTCCCGCCCCACACGAACTTCCTGACATGCAATAGAATTGCACTGCCCACGGGTCCCATTCACGCGCGGCCAGAGACCGTGCGACTCCTCTCATCCCCGTCGGGACCGGCACCGATGCAGGGATTGAGGACAAATCAACGACTAATTCCATGAATCTCCGTACGGTTCTTATTGCTACTTCAAACGACGGGAAACTACGCGATTTTGCCGGAGCAGCAGCCCAGGCGGGCATAGCAATTGCGGGCATTCCCGGATTTTCTTCGCTGCCGCAAGTCGTCGAGGATGGCCTGACCTTCGAGACGAACGCGCGCAAAAAAGCAGAGGAGTACAGCCGGGCCGTCCCTGGCGAACTGGTGCTGGCCGACGATTCCGGTCTGGAGGTTACAGCGCTGGGCGGCGCACCCGGAGTGCACTCTGCGCGTTACGCGGCCGACGAGCCTCACTTGGCCGGGAGCAACTCTGACGATGAGGCCAACAACGCGCGCGTGCTGCGCGAACTGGCGTGTGTGCCTCCGGAGAAACGCGGCGCGCGCTTTGTCTGCGTGATCGCCGCCGCTCGCGACGGACAAACGCTCCAGACATTTAGCGGCACGGCGGAAGGAATAATTCTCGACGCGGCGCGCGGAACGAACGGTTTTGGCTACGACCCGCTGTTCTACTTCCCACAAATTGGAAAGACTTTTGCGGAGTTGAGCGCTGAGGAAAAATCCAAGTACAGTCATCGCGGCGCGGCATTCCGTGCGTTTCTGGAATGGTATCGCTCCAGCCCTCGATGAAGTTTCTTCTCTGCGGGAACCACTCGGATGTTTCCGGGACATTCCATCCATGACCACCCAGGCCGTCCCTTTATCGGCTGAATCTATGACTCATCACTTTGTATCCGCCATCACGTGCAACTGTGACGCAGGTTCCCTTGACTTGTGTTCCAACACGAAACGATAATGTCCGGTTCGCTTGTTCCACAGCGACCTCACAGAGGAGCCCATCGTGGCGTCATCCGCTTCCGCCGTTCCCCGCATCAAGCCCGGCGTTGCTCCCCTTCGCGCGGGCGAAGGAAATTCGTTCCTGCTGCGCCGTCTGCACTCTTTGACCGGCATTGTCCCCATCGGCGCGTTTCTGCTCGAGCACTTCATCTCGAACTATGAGGCTTTCAAAGGCCCTGAGGCCTATGGCGCGCAGGTAAAGTTCCTGAACAGCCTGCCATTGGTGGTCGGCCTGGAACTGTTCTTCATCTGGATCCCGATTCTCTACCACGGCCTCTACGGCGTCTGGATCTGGTGGCGCGGCGATTCGAACGTTGGCGACTATCCGTGGCAGGGGAACTGGCTCTATACATCGCAGCGCTGGACGGGCATCATCGCGCTCATTTACATGGTGCAGCACACCTACTATTTGCGCTTCACCGGTGTGCACCTGCCGACGCACCCGATGCAGTCTTTCGCCAAGGTGCAGGGAGAATTGGCAAATCCGGCGATGGTTGTGTTCTATGCCATCGGCATTATCGCGGCGTCGTGGCACTTCTGCTACGGAATCTGGCTGTTCGCGGCAAAGTGGGGCATCACGACGGGCGAAACGGCGCGCCGCCGCCTTGGTTATGTGTGCCTGGTACTGGCGCTGGGCTTGATCGCTATTGGCGCGGTCAGTATGTACGGCTTCCTGAGCACGCCGCGGCAACCGCTCGACCCGAATGCTCCGGAAAGTGTTGCCCTGCAGTTGAAGTAAACAAGTAAACACCGGGCCCAGCTCGGGAACAACATTTGCAAAAGATCGGATTCATAAGATGGCAGCTCCGAAAATCATCGTCGTTGGCGGAGGGCTTGCGGGCCTGGCCGCTGTGATCAAGATCGCCGAAATGGGTGGCGAATGCGATCTGTTCTCGATCGTCCCGGTAAAGCGCTCGCACTCGGTATGCGCGCAGGGCGGCATCAATGCGGCCAAGAACCTGAAGGGCGAGGGCGACTCCACCTACAAGCACTTCGACGACACCATTTACGGCGGAGATTTCCTTGCAAATCAGCCGCCGGTGAAGGATATGTGCGACGCCGCGCCCGGCATCATCGACCTGCTCGACCGCATGGGCGTGCCGTTCAACCGCACGCCGGAAGGCTTGCTCGACTTCCGCCGTTTTGGCGGCACTTTATACAACCGCACGGCGTTTGCGGGCGCGACCACCGGCCAGCAACTGCTTTATGCGCTGGATGAGCAAGTGCGCCGTTACGAAGCGGAAGGCAAAGTCAAAAAGTACGAGCATTGGGAGTTCCTCTCCGCCGTGCTTGACGGAGGGCGTGTTTGCCGCGGCATCTGCGCCATGGACCTGCGCACCATGGAGATCCGCACTTTCCCGGCCGATGCCATCATCATTGCCACCGGCGGCATTGGCGCGATCTTCGGCAAGTCCACGAACTCGGTGGTCTGCACGGGCTCGGCACAGTCGGCGCTCTATCAACAGGGCTGCTACTACGCCAATGGCGAGTTCATCCAGGTTCACCCCACCTGCATCCCTGGTGAAGATAAACTGCGCCTTATGTCGGAATCGGCGCGCGGCGAAGGCGGGCGCGTCTGGGTGCCCAGAACACAGGGCGATAAGCGCGATCCCAAGTCCATTCCCGAGAAAGAGCGCTGGTACTTCCTCGAAGAGCGGTATCCGAAATATGGCAACCTCGTCCCGCGCGATGTGGCTACCCGTGAAATCTTCGAGGTCATCTTCAAGCACAACCTCGGCATCGACGGCCAGCCCATGGTCTATCTCGACCTGACGCACATTGACCGCAAGATTCTCGACAAGAAGCTCGAAGGCATTCTCGAAATCTACGAGAAGTTTGTCGGCGTCGATCCGCGCGACGTGCCCATGAAGATTTTCCCCGGCATGCACTACACCATGGGCGGCCTCTGGGTCGATTACAAACAAGCCACGAACATCCCCGGCATCTTCGCTGCCGGCGAAGCCGAATACCAATACCACGGCGCGAATCGCCTGGGCGCGAATTCGCTGGTCTCGTGCATCTACGGAGGGTTCGTCGCTGGGCCTAACACCGTTCAATACGCCAAGAATCTGCAAGCGGCGCCTTCAAACGGACACTTCGAAGCTGAGCGCAAGCGGCAGCAGGAAATCAACGACGGGCTAATGAAGGCGGACGGCAACGAGAACCCGTTCACGATCTGGCGCGAATTGGGCGACGTGATGACGAAGGAGTGTACAGTCATCCGCTACACCAAGGGCTGCCAGGCCGCCGACGCCAAGGTGGTCGAACTGCTGGAGCGCATCCGCAACATCAACTTGAGTGACCGGACGCAGTGGGCGAACACCACGGTGGCGTTCGCGCGCCAGCTTTACAACATGCTGCAACTGTCGCGAGTGATCGCGCAGGGAGCGGCCATGCGCGACGAGTCGCGCGGCTCGCACTACAAGCCCGACTTCCCCGAGCGCGACGACAAGAACTGGATGAAGACAACGAAAGCTTCATTCGCACCGGACGCGGATGAGCCAAAGTTTGAGTTTGAGCCGGTGGACGCGGGATTGATTCAGCCGCGCCCGAGGAAGTACTGAAGTGGCTTTGTGCCCGCTCTGTAAGCGGTGTCGGCCCTCAGGGGCTAAAGCCCCATTATTGGGCGGCCATGGTTTCGGCACGGCTAGAAGCCGTGCCCTTGCCGGTTTCTTCGGGAATCGAGAACAGATCGAATTATGCGGGCATCGGATTTTGATGACCGGCAAGCAGGTCGCTTGGGAGAGTCGAAAGTGCGGTTACGAGGAACCGGGAAGGGCACGAGTTCCACTCGTGCCAGTTGCGGAGGCCGCAATAGAAGCGGCTTTAGCCGCTGGGGGCCACGGGTCTAATTTGAAGCCCGGATACGCGGAGCTATACCGATACTCGGAAGCGGTAAGAACGAGGCGAGCAACAACCGGATTCTGATGGATGTAGTTTTGATGATGAACGAAATCCCGAGCATCGCGAATTCTATGATCCGTAAACCCGCGCTGCCAGATTTCGGAGTTGCGGCCGATGAGCGTGCCGAGTTCGTGCGAATAAGCGCCTTTAATTAATTGCGCGCAGCGTTCAAGGGTTACATCTCGGGCGGGTGTAAGCAGAAGATGGACGTGATCGGGCATAACGACGAAGGATTGCAAAAGATAGCGGCCTTCGCGGCGGTAATGAAACAGAGTTTTGAGAAACAAACGCGCGTTGTTCTCGACTTGGAATAGTCGTCTGTAATTCCAGGTTCTGAACGTTAGGAAATACGTCCCGGGAGGAGAGAAGAGTCGTGAAGGCCTCAAGAGTTACCTCAGCGGCTGGAAGCCGCTATCTCTCTTAGAGCCTAAACTGGCACGAGTGGAACTCGTGCCCTTCCCGGTGGTTTTTGTTGTGATGCGTTTTCGTTTTGGGAAAGACCGCTAGAGGCGAGTGTGCTCAATTCAATAAAAGCTGACCCTCGAAAGGTTGCCACGATGTGGGTCGCGACGTCACTTATTTGGATTGGGGTCGCCATAAGGGCCTTCTTTCGACATAAGGATTTCATCGGGTGGATGATGGCGTCAGCCGGAGTATTCCTCTTGGTCGTATGGCTGTACCGGCTCTATCAAGCTTGTCAAGACCACAAGTATCACATAGCCGTAAGAAGGCTTTAGGAGAGCGAAGGCTCGGGAATTGCAAGAATAAGGCGAAACCGAAGATGGCTAACGAAAAAACCGTAACTTTCAAGATCAAACGCCAACTCACCCCCGACGCTCCGGCGACGTGGGAGGAGTTCCAGGTTCCCTACCGGCCGAACATGAACGTCATTTCGGCCCTGATGGACATCGCGGCCAACCCCGTCACGCATGACTGCAAGAAGACCACGCCCATCACCTACGACTCGAATTGTCTCGAAGAGGTGTGCGGGTCCTGTGCCATGCTGATCAACGGCAAAGCCAAGATGGCATGCTCTGCGCTCATCGACCATCTCGAGCAACCGATCAAGCTCGAACCGTTGTCGAAGTTCCCCGTCGTGCGCGACCTGGCCGTCGACCGCCACGTGATTTTCGAGAACCTGAAGAAGGTCAAGGCGTGGGTACCAGTCGATGGCACGTACGACCTCGGCTCCGGCCCACGCGTGACGGCCGAAGCCCAGGAAGAAGCCTATCCGCTGTCGCGCTGCATCTCCTGTTGCTGCTGCATGGAAGTTTGCCCGCAGTTCACCGAAGACACCGGCTTCGTTGGAGCGGCCACGATCTCGCAGGTGCGGCTGTTCAATACGCACCCTACCGGTGCGGCCCTGAAACGCGAACGGCTGACTGCTTTAATGGGAGACGGCGGCATCCAGGAATGCGGCTACGCCCAAAACTGCGTGGAAATCTGCCCCAAAGACATCCCGCTGACCAAGTCGATCTCAGACGTTGGCGGGCAGGTGATGAAGCAGGCAATCGTAGATTTGTTTAGGAAGTAGGCTGTTCGCTTTTGGCTGTTTTGCCCTTCGCTCTGGTTTCTTGGGCTTTAAGGTTGGGGTTCCTGAGGCGCGGCGGCACAGAGGCCCGGGAGCCGCTTTTGGTAACGGTTACTGGTAACTATCTTTCGTTATGCCACTTCGAGCGATTGCTTTACAGAATCGTTCATCTGTGGGGTAGAATGACAACTCCTCTTGGAAAATCGGGGTTTTCCCCGAGGCCAAGCGGATTTTCCCCATGACCCAAGGGCTACGAATCAAAACACGGTTGCTGATGATGTGCGCCCTGATTGGCTTTTTAGCTGGCGCGTGCGGCACCGCCTTTGGACTTCATAACGTCAACCCTCACCATCGCCCGCATCACCCCCTGCGGCATGTGCGGCGCGTTCTTTGGAACCCGCTGTTCCGGCCGTCGCACGATTCGTTGTTACGTCAAAACGAAGAAATCGACCGCCTTCAGCTTCCCCGCATCATCGATGACGCACAACTTGCAGAGCTGAAAGCCTCGCACGAACTGGTTCCCATCGAAGAAAGCGAAACGCTGCGAATCGAACATGGGCTCGATCCTTCGCGCCGTTATTGCCGGCCATGGGCGCGCGACTTTGTCCAGGATCTCTCGGAAGTCTATTACAACCGGTTCCACGACCAGATCCAACTGAACTCGGCCGTCCGAACCGTGAAAGTCCAGAAGAAACTGCGCCGGCGGAATCGCAACGCGGCACCAGCCGAAGGTGAAACGGCCTCCTCCCATCTGGCCGGCGTCACGGTCGACCTGCAACGTCGGGGCTTGACTAAGGAAGAAATCCGTTTCGTCGAGTATTACCTCTTTTATCTCCGCGCGCTCGGTCTGGTCGAGCCTGAGGAAGAACGCCGTCACTGGTGCTTCCATATCATGGTTTCCGACCGCTACGAGGATTGGCGGCAAACGCAAACCCTCTTTCCGCCTCGTCCTGCCGATAACACAATAGACACCGTAGCCTCAAAGTAACGCCAGCCTTCCTTACTTTAAGGAACATGCGGTAAATGATTGAACAATAAGGATCTTATTGTTAAGTAGTTATTTCTCAAAGACCTGCAAAGAATTCGGAGCCAAGTCTTTGATTTTAATAGACCGTCCGAGGGTGGCCTCCGATACTAACCAGTAAACACCCAACCGTAATACAATTCCTCTCCACATGATTATTCGGCTGCGAATGCTCGTTCCTCTCGCACTCCCTCTTGCCCTCGCACTCGCCCACGCTCAAGCCGCGCGCGCACAAACGATCAGCGCCAAAGCCAGCGAGATTCACAACTCCGCCATCGTGATCGACACGCACGCGGACACGCCGCAGCGTTTCCTCGACGAAAATTACGATATCGGATCGACCGATCCCAAAGATCCTGGCCACATCAGTCTCGACAAGGCCAAGGCCGGAAATCTCGGGGCTGAATTCTTTTCCATCTGGGTCGATCCGGAGGCGAATCAAGGCCACTTCGCGCGGCACACGCTCGATCTCATTGACTCGGTCTATGAGCAAGCCGCGCGCCATCCGGACCGCATGATGATGGCCTTCAGCGTGGCCGACATTGAGCGCGCCCACCGCGAACACAAGCTCGCCGCGCTGCTGGGAATCGAAGGCGGGCACTCGCTCGAAAACGACATCCACCTGCTCCGCGATTACTACCGCCTCGGCGTGCGCTACATGACCCTGAGCTGGTCGAATACCAATGAGTTCGCCGACTCATCCGGCGATATCAACAACCCGAAAGTGGAACACCACAACGGCCTGACCGAAGGCGGCAAGCAGATCGTGCTCGAAATGAACAGGCTGGGCATGCTGGTGGATATCTCCCATGTTGCCGACAAAACGTTCTGGGATGCAATCGCCGTCAGCAAAGCACCCGTCATTGCCTCACACTCGTCTGCGCGCGCATTAAGCAATCACCCGCGCAACATGACCGACGACATGCTGCGCGCCGTTGCCAAGAATGGGGGCGTGGTCCAGGTTAACTTCTACAACGCCTTCATTGACGAGAATTACCGTAAGGCGGCAGAAGCCCAATCTAAAGAACGCGAAGCCGCCGTGAAGGCCTACACCGACAAACTCAAAGCTGAAGGTAAAACCCCGACCTATCTCGATTCCGAGCGTATCGAGCGCGAGTGGGCTGCCAAGATTCCGCGCCCACCGCTCAGTTCGCTGGTCGATCACATCGACCACATCGCGAAAGTTGCGGGAGTGGACCACGTGGGGCTCGGATCGGACTTTGATGGAGTGAGCGGGGCGACTCCGGAGGGCATTGACTCGGCCGCTGACCTGCCGAAAATTACGCAGGCCCTGCTCGACCGGGGCTATAGCGGCGACGATATCCGCAAGGTTCTGGGCAGCAACATTCTGCGCGTGCTGGGCGAGGCCGAGCGCGTGAGCCGGGAAATGCATACCAAGTAGGCGGCATCGTTGTCGTACAATTAAATAGTTTGCCAAGACACTTTACAGGAGCATCCATGCGAACTCTTCTTTCTGTGCTTGTTCTGATTGCGGCCACTAGCACGCTCAGCGCTGCTCAAGGGGCTTCGTCTTCTCAACCCGCTGGTGATCCAGTCGCCATCATCCACACTACGTCCGGGGATCTGCACTGCACGCTGTTTCCGAAGATAGCGCCCATCGGCGTCGAAAATTTCATCGGCCTCGCCGAAGGCACCAAGGACTGGACCAGCCCGGTCACGCACGCAAAAAAGCACGGCGTCCCCCTCTATGACGGCACCATCTTCCACCGCGTCATTCCGGAATTCATGATTCAGGGCGGCGATGCCGCTGGCACAGGCACCGGGGACCCTGGCTATCAATTCAAGAATGAGACTTCGGGCAGCGTCGGCTTTGATCGCCCGGGACGTCTTGCCTATGCAAACGCCGGACCCGGCACCAACGGTTCGCAGTTCTTTATTACGGAAGTTCCCTACCCCAGCCTCAACGGCGGCTACACGATTTTTGGCCAATGCGACGATGCCGCTGTCGCACTGGTCAAGAAGATTGCCCGCATGCCGCGCGGTGCCAACGACATGCCGAACAACCCGGTCAAGATCACGCACATTGAAATCCATAAGTCCGGCGCAAAGGCCGACAAACCGGCGGCCGGCAAGCCGACAACTGCCAAGCCGGGAGCTTAAAGAAGCGGCGGAGCAAGCGGACACCTATATCAATTCGAAGGGAATCTATGACCCGCACACCCGGTACCTACGCACTATTTGAAACCAGTGAGGGCACGATCGTCTGTCGCTTGTTTGAAAAGGAAGCGCCCAAGACCGTCGCCAACTTCGTCGAACTCGCCGAGGGCAAGCGCGAATGGACTCATCCGACAACGCGCAAAAAAACACAAGACCCTCTCTATCACGGAACTATCTTCCACCGCGTCATTCCGGACTTCATGATTCAAGGGGGGGACCCGATGGGCACGGGCTTCGGCGGCCCAGGCTACCAGTTTGAGGACGAGACCAAGGGTTCGCCGCACCGCTTCGACAAGGCCGGTAAGCTCGCCATGGCCAATTCAGGACCGAACACCAATGGCTCACAATTCTTCATCACGGTAGGCAACACGGAATGGCTGACCGGCAAGCACACCATCTTCGGCGAGGTGGTGGAGGGCTACGAGGTTGTAGAGAAAATCTCGAAGGCGCCCAAGAATCGCCAGGATCGTCCGAACAAGGACGTAGTGGTGAAATCTGTAAAAATTGAACGCTGACAGTGGGCAAGAAGACTGACCGGGCGACGCAGCTGTTTGAGGCACTGGAATCATCTGTTTACAGTCGCTTAGCAGTACCCTACAATGTATTAGCGGCCTTCGAAGGGCGCCCCGGGCGCTCTCTAGGCCAAGCCTTTGAGGGGTTTCGATCCCCTTGACTTTCCGGCTGATTCCCGCGCCCTTCATTGAAAACGGGAAGAGGAATTTAAACCGGGCAGCGGCCCGAACGGAGTTTTGTTGTCATGACAATTTTGATCACCATTGTTCACGTAATCGTCTGCTTGTTCCTGATCGCCGTGGTATTGCTGCAGAGCGGCAAAAGCGGCGACCTGGCTGCGGCGTTCGGCGGACAAGGCAGCCAGACGGCATTTGGGCCCCGCGGAGCTGCCTCGGCGCTCTCAAGGGCAACAACGTGGTCGGCCATCATCTTCATGCTCACATCGATTACGCTCTCGATTTATGCGTCGCGAAGGACCGGGCCTTCGTCGGTGCTCTCTGGCGTGAAGCCGTCGCAGACGAACTCACAGCCGAAGTCAGCTCCTCCAACAGTTCCGCAAAATCAGGCGCCGTCGCAAAAGTAAGCTCTTGGTTTAATGGCTGCCTGGCAAGGCTTCCATCACGATGTCATCAGCTCCGCCGCCAACGAAGTGAACGATCTCCAACTGATCGCCGTCCTTTAACCGGGTCTGGGGCCACTCGTCGCGCCGGACGATTTCGCGATTGAGCTCCACTGCCACGCGGTCCGGCTTCATCCCGAGCTGCTCGACCAGCGCGCTCAAGGTTTCCGCGGCTACGACGCGGCTCTCGCCATTGATGGTTAGATTCATCGGAGGTGGTTGTACGCTTATTACACCGATTGCTGCACGTCGTCGTCAGCAACCCGATGCGGCATGACGTTCGTCGTCCGGCCTACGGAAGAGGGCTTGCTCCCCCTGCGCATCGCAACTATACCCGTCCGCACCATTTCCAGAATGCCGTATGGGCGCAGCACTTCCAGTAGCCCGTCAATCTTGTCTTCATCGCCCGTGATTTCCATGATGAGCGATTCAGGCGCAACATCCACGACGCGGGCGCGAAACACGCTCGCCAACTCGAGCACGTGCGACCGTGCCCCGTGGCTTGCGGTGACTTTGATCATCGCCAGATCGCGGACGATGGCAGGCTCGGCCGTAATGTTTTCCACCAGCAACACATTGACCAGCTTATAGAGGTTGGCTTCGATCCGGCGAGCCTGATCGTGGTCGGCATCGACCGTAATGGTCATGCGCGAGACTTCGGGCTTTTCCGTGCGCCCCACCGTGAGCGAGTCGATGTTGAACGCTCGCCGGCGGAACAGAGAGGCCACGCGCGTCAGGACGCCGGGCTTGTTTTCGACGTACACAACAAAAGTATTCAGCATAATGTGACCAACAAATTCGCCTACTCGTCTTCTGCGGTCTCCACGATTGGACTTGGGCGCCGGATCATTTCGTGCAGGGCGGAGCCGGCCGCGACCATGGGATAAACCGTGTCCTCTTGTTCAACTTTGAAATCCAGCAACACGGGCCCTTCGTGCTTTCGCGCCGATTGCACGGCCGGCACCACCTGCGCACGTTCGGTCACGGTTATATTCCGGATACCATAAGCGTCCGCAATCTTTCCGAAGTCCGGGTTCAGCAGCGGCGTTGCCTGATAGTTGCGCTCGTAGAAGAATTCCTGCCACTGGCGCACCATGCCAAGGAATCCGTTGTTGATGATCGCAATGTTAATCTTCAGCTTCTCTTGCACCAGCGTTGCCAGTTCTGCCATCGTCATCTGGAAGCCGCCGTCGCCCACCACGACCCATACTTCCGCCTCGGGGCGCGCCACTTTCGCTCCAATGGCAGCGGGCAAGGCGAATCCCATCGTCCCCAGCCCGCCTGAAGTAATCAGCGAGCGCGGAGTCTCGTGCTTGTAATATTGCGCCTCCCACATCTGGTGCTGGCCCACGTCGGTCACCACAATCACGTCGCCGCCGCGGGTTTCCCGCCACAGGTCGTTGATGACATGAGCGGCATAGAGGTGGCCGGTATCGGGCAGGTTCTGAATGTCACGGACCGCTGAGTCGCCCCGCAATTGGTCGATAAAGTGTGTCCACTCGCTGCGATCGATGGCTTCGATCTTGGGCAACATCACACGCAGCACTGCACGCAGATCCCCGACCAACGCCACGTCCACCTTCACGTTCTTATTGATTTCGGCGGGATCGATCTCCACGTGAATCTTCTTGGCATTGGTCGCATAGGTTTTGAGGTTGCCCGTGACGCGGTCGTCAAAACGCATGCCAAGCGCGATCAACAGGTCCGCTTCCTGGATGGTGTGGTTCACCCAGGCCTCTCCGTGCATGCCCATCATGCCGAGATTGAGCGGATGAGAAGCCGGAAGCGCGCCCAAGCCAAGCAGCGTTAGCGCCACCGGAATACCGGCGCGCTCGGCCAACTCGCGAACTTCGCTCATGGCGCCGGACTCGATCGCTCCATGGCCGAGCAGGATCACCGGTCGTTTGGATTTGTGAATCAACTCCAAGGCCTGCTCATATTCTTTTGGAGCGGGTGACAGATCGGGACGATAGCCCGGCAATTGCGGCTTGGCAGCCTCCCAGTCGAATTCGCACGAGGACTGCTGCGCATCTTTGGTGATATCCACTAGAACCGGGCCCGGCCGGCCCGAACGCGCCACGTAGAAAGCTTCGCGGAGAGTGCGCGCCAGCTCGTCTACGTGCGTTACCAGGTAATTGTGCTTGGTGATCGGTAGTGTAATGCCAGTGATATCGGTCTCCTGAAACGCGTCCGACCCAATCACCCTGCTGCCGACTTGGCCGGTAATGCAAACGATAGGAGAAGAATCCAGCATGGCGGTCGCGATGCCGGTCACCATGTTGGTTGCTCCCGGTCCGGAGGTAGCGATGGCAACTCCAACCTCGCCGCCCGCACGCGCGTACCCATCCGCCATATGAGTAGCTCCCTGCTCATGGCGCACCAGCACGTGGTGAATGCGGCTGTGCTTAAGGGCATCGTAAGCAGGCAGGATGGCGCCGCCGGGATACCCGAATGCGTGGGTCACTCCCTCGCGTTCGAGGCACTCCCAAAGAATCTGAGCTCCTGTCTTCTTCATGGGATCAACTCCTTCACCCCTACCCCACACTCCAGTTACATCCGCTGCCGGAGTTGGAACTTACGAGTGGCGGTCCGGCCGCCGAAGCTTGCCTGCACAAGCACGGAAGCATCCGGCAGCGACTTCTCATCCACCTGCACCCGCATCTCGGCCTTGCCCGCCGAGTCGGTAAGGATCTGCGCATAATAAGGCGCGGCGTCGGGGCGGGCAAACCGGAATGTCAGCCGGGCACCCTGCACCGGCGCGCCGCCCTCGGTAACCCTGAGGTGCATCATCAGGGTTCCACCCGCGTGCACGGAATCGGCGTTCGTCCACTCCAGATCGAGTTCTTTCACGGCCGCGAGCGTTTCGGGAGTGTCCCGCTTGTCGAGCACTGAATCGAGGCGACCTTCACGCACCGCGTCCAGTACCTCGCGGTGGAGATCGCGCAGCATCTTTTCTTTCTTCTGATCGTCATTCTGCTCAGCGGTCTTCTGACCGGCGGCATTCTCGCCGCCGGCGGCAACCATCGAGGCAAAGGAAATGGCGCGCTTGCCAACGCAGCGGCCGCGAACAAAGACCTGCGTTTGCAGCAATTGTTCTCCCTCGCGCGCTTCGCTCTGCACGTGGTAGACGGTGTCCTCGTGGCGTATATCCGTGTTAAAACCAAAAATCATGCAGCCCCGGCTTTCTCTGGTCTTCCCGATTGTCGCATCTTCAAAATAAAGACATCTGTATGCGGGTAGTTGCTTGACACTTCCGCCAACCAAAAACTAATCTAGACAGTTTAAGGTTGTGCTTGGCGCGAATTATATATAGCTCCTCCTATGCCAGACAATTACTTCGCTCGCTACCTGCCCCTGCTGATGCATTTCGGCATCGCGACGGCGCTTGCTACGGCGATTGTCGTCCTTTCCTGGCTCGTAGGACAGCACAAACCGGGCCGAAGCAAGATGTCCCCCTATGAGTGCGGCGTGCCGCCGGTCGGCGACGCCCGAGGACGATTTTCAGTAAAGTTCTACCTGGTGGCGATGCTCTTTATCTTATTCGATGTGGAAGCTGTCTTTCTTTATCCCTGGGCGGTAATTCTGCGCGAACTGAAGATGTTCGGTTTCTGGGAAATGCTGGTGTACATCGCCATCGTCCTCGTCGGCCTTTTTTACGTGTGGAAAAAAGGTGTTCTCGACTGGGGCCTGAGCCATCCTAAACGGGGAGACATCTAGTGCCGCTCACTCCCCCTATCACCGATATCGAACTGCTAAAGTCGCATCCGGCGCTCTCCGGACTGTTGCACGCAAACAGTTCCGCCGTTCATGCCGCCAAGTTCGACCGCGACGAACTCACGATCTGGATTGACAAGCCCTTCATTCGAGAAGCGTGCGCGATCCTGCGCGACGACGCCGACTGCCCGTTCAACTATCTTTCCGACCTCACATGCGTAGATTGGTATCCATCGGAGCCGCGGTTCGAGGTCGTTTATCACCTTCTGTCGATTCCGAAAAAAGAGCGCGTGCGGTTGAAGGCGCGCCTGGACGGCTCCAGCCCGGCCATTGAGTCGGTCACGTCGGTCTGGCCGTCAGCCAATCACTATGAACGCGAGGTGTTCGATCTGTTTGGGGTCCGCTTCACTGGACACCCCAACCTGAAACGCATCATGATGCCCGATGACTGGGAAGGCCATCCGCTGCGGAAGGACTACCCGGTGGAGGGTTACCGGTAAGTCATGTCGCCAACCCCCGCCAGTCTTGCTCAGTCCGAACAGGATCGCACCGTTGTCCTGAATATGGGGCCGCAGCACCCCTCCACGCACGGCGTGCTGCGGCTCGTGCTAGACATTGACGGCGAGACTATCGTCCGGCTGCGGCCCGAGATTGGTTACCTTCATACCGGCATCGAAAAGACCTGCGAAGCCAAGTTCTATCAGCAAGTTGTTCCCCTGACCGACCGCATCGACTACCTCTGCCCCCTGACCAACAATCTCACCTACTGCCTGGCAGTAGAGAAGTTGCTCGGGCTTGAGATCCCTCCAAAAGCGCAGTGGATGCGGGTTCTGCTGAATGAGTTGACCCGCATCAATTCCCACTTGGTTTGGCTGGGAACACACGCCATGGACCTCGGCGCGATGACGGTCCTCTTATATTGCTTCCGCGAGCGCGAAGACGTTCTCCGCCTCTTTGAAATGGTCAGTGGCCAGCGCATGATGACCTCCTATTTCCGAATTGGCGGGCTGGCGCTGGAGCCGCCGTTGGGTTTCTTTGAGCATGTCAAGAAATTTGCCGACCCTTTCACCAGCAAAGTGGATGAATACGAAGGCTTGCTGACCGGGAACCCGATCTTTCTGATGCGCACCAAGGGCGTGGCTCGCTTGAGCGCCGAGGATGCCATCGCTCTCGGAGCCTGTGGTCCGACGTTACGCGGCAGCGGCGTCGATATCGACCTCCGGCGCGACAACCCCTACACGGGCTACGAAAACTTCAAGTTTAAGGTTCCGGTTCAGACGGAAGGTGATGTATTTGCGCGATATATCTGCCGTGTGCAGGAACTGCGCGAGTCCATCGGAATCGTGCAGCAAGCACTCGCAGGTATGCCGGAAGGTCCGGTAAAAGCCGATGCACCGAAAGTAGTGCTGCCGGATCGCGAGAAGATGAAGACGCAGATGGAAGCCCTCATTTACCACTTCAAAATCATCACCGAGGGCTTCACGGTTCCTGCGGGTGAGGTTTATCAGGGCGTGGAATCGCCGCGTGGCGAGATGGGCTACTACGTGGTGAGCGATGGCACGGCCAAGCCCTATCGCGTGCACATGCGCGGCCCATCCTACGCGAACCTGCAGACGCTGGCCAAAATGTGCGAAGGCGTCTTGATTGCCGACGTGGTCGCGGCCGTCGGGAGCATCGACATTGTGCTGGGAGACATTGACCGGTAAGAATTTTGCAATTTTGTAATCGGGTAATTTTGTAATCTAAAAGGCTCGTGGATTTGGGTTTAAATTACCAAGTTACCCGATCACAAAATTACCAAATGGGCTTATGAAATTTTCGGACGAATTCGAGACTCGATTCACCGAGATGGTTTCGCACTATCCGACCAAGCGCTCGGCGCTTGTCCCCACGCTGCTCTATGCGCAGGACGAAGTCGGTGCGCTGACGGATGAAGTCATTGCCGAACTGGCGCAACGGTTGGGCCTGACCGAACTCGAAGTGCGCAACGTGATCAGCTACTATTCGATGCTGACCACCAAGCCGCGCGGCAAGTACAACGTGCAGGTCTGCACGAATATCGCGTGCATGCTGCGCGGAGGCGAAGAAATACTCGACCACTGCAAGAAGAAACTCGGCATCGGTCACAAAGGCACAACACCGGATGGCCTCTTCTCGCTCGAAGAAGTCGAGTGTATCGGCGCTTGTAGTTGGGCCGCCGCCGCGCAGGTGAACTACGATTTTCACGAGAACCTGACCCCGGAAAAAATGGACAAGATTCTCGACGAGTATAAGAAGAAGGGAACGCAGTAGGGATTTTGTAATTTGGTAATCGGGTAATTTTGCAATTTAAGATCACCCGGGGCTTGCGGTTTCAGATTACCAAATTACCCGCTTACAAAATTACAAAATGGCTTACCTGGTTTCCCATGCCGATGAAGTACGCGTGATCTCGAAGCGCTTTGGCCAGGGCGCGACGAGCATCGACCGCTACCTCGAACTGGACGGCTACAAAGCCGTGCAGAAGGCGCTCGCCGTGGAGCCGGACGCCATCATCAACGAGGTTAAGAACTCCGGCCTGCGGGGGCGCGGCGGTGCGGGATTTTCGGCAGGCATGAAGTGGTCGTTCGTCCCCAAGCAGTCGGCCAAGCCGAAGTACGTGCTATGCAACGGCGACGAGAGCGAGCCCGGAACCTGCAAAGACCGCCTCATTTTCGAGCACGATCCGCACTCGGTGATTGAAGGCGTGATGATCGCGTCGCTCGCTGTGGGCGCGCATACCGGATTCATCTACATCCGCGGCGAATATCGCTATCTGTCGGTCATCATGCAGAAGGCGATCAAGGAAGCCTATGCCAAGGGTTTCCTGGGCAAAAACATTTTCGGCAGCGGCTACGATCTCGACATTCACTGGCACGGCGGCGCCGGAGCGTATGAGGTGGGCGAAGAATCGGCGCTGATGGAGTCGCTCGAAGGCAAGCGTGGAGTGCCGCGCATCCGCCCGCCCTTCCCTGCCGTAGTTGGCCTCTGGGGCGGACCGACGGTCATCAATAACGCGGAAACGCTGGCTGCCGTTCCTCACATCATGCTGGGCGGCGCCGACTGGTACGCCAAACTCGGCACGCCCAGAAACGGCGGCACGCGCCTGTTCTGCCTGAGCGGACACCTCAACAAGCCCGGCGTTTACGAGTTGCCCATGGGCTACAACCTCAAGAAGATGATTTACGAGGTCGGCGGCGGCATACCCAATGGGCGCGAATTGAAAGCGGTCGTCCCGGGCGGATCTTCGACGCCGGTTTTGCTTCCGGAAGAAATTGACATTGCCATGGATTTCGATTCGGTGGCAAAAGCTGGTTCGATGCTCGGTTCGGGCGGCGTCGTGGTGCTCGACGACACCACCTGCATCGTGAAGTTCGCGCTGCGGACCATCAAGTTCTATCAGCACGAAAGTTGCGGCTGGTGTATTCCCTGCCGCGAAGGCACCGACTGGCTCAAGAAGACGCTCACGCGCTTCCATGAGGGTGCAGGCGTCAAGAAAGACATCGACAATATTTATTACCTCGCCGAGAACATGCTGGGCCGGACGTTCTGCCCGCTCGGCGATGCGGCGGCGATGCCGACCATGGCTTTCGTGAAAAAGTTCAGAAAAGAATTTGAGGACCACCTGGAAGGCAAGCCGTGCCCGTTCGAAAAATCGGCGGAAGCGGTGATGGCGTAGAGACAATTTTGTAATTTGGTAATCGGGTAATTTTGTAATTTATGAACCTGATGCCATCGCAGCAAGAGCAGCTCCGAAATCGAACTAAGGTTTTTGCGATAAGGATTGTGCGCGTTTTTCGCACGCTGCCCTACAAAGCGGATGCGCAGGTTCTCGGTAAACAGTTGCTGCGATGCGGCACGGCAGTGGCTGCGAACTATCGCGCCGCTTGCCGGGCTCGATCGAAGGCGGAGTGGATTGCAAAGATCGGAATCGTGGTAGAAGAGGCCGACGAGACGGTGTTTTGGCTAGAGATGCTCTCGGACTGTGATATCGTCCCGCTCAATAGACTGGAGGCACTGCTGAAAGAGGCGCACGAACTCAGTGCGATGTTCACTGCGTCGCAACGCACTGCACGGACAGGACGATATGGGTTTTAGATTACCAAATTACCCGATTACGAAATTACCAAATGCCTGACGTTAATCTCACTGTCAACGGAAAGAAGCTTACGGCCCCCGCCGGTAGCCTTCTCATTGACGCCTGCAAGAACGCAGGCATCGAAGTGCCCTCTTTTTGTTATTACCCCGGCCTTTCGCTGCAGGGCGCGTGCCGCATGTGTGTCGTGAAAATCGAGAAGATGCCCAAGCTCCAGACCGCCTGCACCACCGGGGTCACCGAGGGCATGATCGTCACGACCGACAGCGACGAAGTCCGCCAGGCCCGCAAGGCGATGCTTGAGCTGTTGCTCGGCAACCATCCCCTCGATTGCCCGGTGTGCGATGCCGGCGGCGAATGCGAACTGCAGGACATGACATTCGCGTACGGCGCCTCCGAATCCAAGTTCGCCGAGGCCAAGAACCATAAGGAAGAGCAGCAATGGTCCCCGGTGGTCTACTTCGACCGTCCGCGCTGCATCCTTTGTTATCGCTGCGTGCGCGTGTGCGGCGAGGGCATGGATGTTTGGGCGTTGGGCGTGCAGAATCGCGGTGTCAGCTCGATCATCGCGCCGAATCAAAACGACCATCTCGAGTGCGAAGAGTGCGGCATGTGCATCGACATCTGCCCGGTCGGGGCGCTCACTTCCGGCACCTATCGCTACAAGACCCGTCCATGGGAGATGAACCACGTCGACACCGTCTGCACCCATTGCGGCGACGGCTGCAAGACCACTCTTGGCGTGCGCCGGTCCGAAACCGGCATGGAGATCGTCCGCGGCGATAATCGCGACAAGAGCGGCATCAACGGCGACTTTCTTTGCATGAAGGGCCGCTATGCCTTCGATTTTGCGCACAGTGAAGAGCGTCTGACGCAGCCGCTGATCCGGAAAGACGGCAAGCTGACGCCGGCATCGTGGGAAGAAGCGATTGAACTGGTGGGCAAGCGCTTTGCCGAGGTTCGCGATAAAAACGGTGGCGCGGCCATTGGCGTTATCGGTTCGACGCGCACCACCAACGAAGAGAACTATCTACTCTCGAAATTCGCGCGCGTGGTGCTGAAGACGAACAGCGTCGATCATCACCGCACGGCCGACTTCCCTGCCCTGGCGGCGGCTTTGCACGGCAAGCCTGGAAAGACGGCGTCGATGCGCGACGTTTTGACCGCGCCTGCCATTCTTCTGATTGGCAACGATCCCACGAACCAGCATCCGCTGCTGGCCTGGCAGATTCGCACCAATGTGCGCCTGCGCCGCGCCAAGCTTTACGCCATCAATTCAGCTCCCATCAAGTTGCGTCGGCAGACGGCGGCATTTGGCCTGCTTCCGGCTGGCACGGAAGCAAAAGCGATAGCATTCCTCGCCGGCGACGACGCACAACTCGATTCCCTCGTCACCGACATGACCAACCGCGATGCGTGGACTGCCCTCCGCGATAAGGTCCGCGCCGAACAGAATCTGGTCATCGCCTTCGGCTCCGAATTGCGCGGCGCGGATATTGAAAAGCTCGCAGCTTTTGCCTCATCGTTCGCGAGCGCCAAGCTGATCTGCCTCGCCGATTACGCCAACTCCCGCGGCGCAAGTGACATGGGCCTCTATCCCGATCTGCTCCCCGGTTACGAGCCGGTCGCGGGTGCTACCAGATTCCAGCAGGAGTGGGGCGCTCTGCCGGCCGAAAAAGGCCTGAGCTTGCCCGAGATGGTCGAGGCGGCGAGAGCCGGCAAACTCAAGGCGCTTTACGTCGTCGGTTCGAATCCGGTCGGCCGCCTTGGTATCGATCCGTTTACATTCTCGAAGAGCTTCGTGGTGGTTCAGGACATGTTCCTGACCGAAACCGCCAACATCGCCGACGTGGTTCTGCCCGCGGCCAATGCCTACGAAAAAACGGGCACCTGCACCAGCACCTGCGGCGATTTGCAACTTGTGAAAAAAGCCGGCGAGGTCAGCGGCCCGAAACCCGATTTCGAGATGATTGTTCGCATTGCCGATGCCATGGCCTTCGAGGTGCGCGGGTTGGTTCCATTCGGTGGCGGCACGCACGCCGACATGGGACAAACGCGCGGAGCACAATCGGGAGAAGCCGACCGGCACGCCGTTTGGCTCGAAGCGCATAACCTTGAGCCGAAGATGACGCCGTTTGACCCGATGGCGATTCTCGATGAAATTCAGCGTTTGGTCGCGGGCTACGATGTTTCGCGCACCAACCTGCTGGCCGGCAACGATCAACATTTGGAAATTGCCGTGAGCGGCGAAAGCGTCGCCCACGACCCGAAGCTCATCGCTCCGGCCAACGACGATCTGTTCAGTTCCGGCACGCTGGGACGGTATTCCAAAGCTCTGAATTCGGTTATGGAGAATAAATCTGCCGACTCTGAAGTTGCGGCGGACTAGGCAGCCAGTACAAGCGCGCGGGCGAGGACGTCCGCGCCACACAAGAGAAAGACGGAAGATTCGTTGAGCATAGCGACGTTTCTCATCATCTCGATCATTAAGTCAATCGCCGTAATCGGCGTGCTCTTGACTGCGGTCGCTTACAGCGTCTGGCTGGAGCGCAAGGTTTCCGCTCATATTCAGAACCGCTGGGGCCCCACGCGCGTCGGCCCGTTTGGCCTGCTGCAGCCGCTGGCCGACGGCGCAAAATTCATTTTCAAAGAAGACCTGACCCAGCCACACGTCTACAAGCCGCTTTACATCGCGGCCCCGATGATTGCGATGATCTTCGCCATCACGTCGATTTCCGTCGTGCCGTTCGGCAACTCGATCTACATCCCGGAGACCCACGTCGGCCATCTGTTCACGATCCCGGAGATCGACACGCCGCTCCAGATCACCGATCTCAACATCGGCCTCCTGCTAATTCTTGGCGTCACGTCGATGGGAGTTTACGGAGTTGCGCTCGCGGGCTGGGCTTCGAATAACAAGTATTCCCTGCTGGGCGGCTTGCGCGCCAGCGCGCAGATGATTAGCTACGAGGTTTCGCTCGGCCTGTCGCTGATCCCCGTGCTGATCAAATCCGGGAGCTTCAGCCTGCGCGCGATTGTCGAATCGCAGGCGCATTTTCATTGGAACGTCTGGTCGTGCCCAGTCTGGTATGTTCCGTTGGGTCCGATTGCGTTCTTCACCTACCTGATTTCAGCCTACGCGGAAACCAACCGCACACCCTTCGATCTGCCGGAAGCGGAATCAGAATTGGTTGCCGGTTACCACACCGAATACAGCGCCATGAAGTTTGCCATGTTCTTCATGGCCGAATACGCGAACATGGTCACGGTGGCATGTCTGGCCACGCTCCTGTTTTTCGGCGGATGGCTGGGCCCGGTTTTCGGCCCGCCCATTCTGGCGATGGTTCTGCCCATTATCTGGTTCTGTCTGAAAGTTTTCTTTTTCATGTTTTTGTACGTCTGGGTGCGTTGGACCCTGCCCCGCTTCCGCTATGACCAACTCATGGCGTTTGGCTGGAAGGTTCTGCTGCCCGTTGCGGTTGCGAATATCGTACTTACGTCGCTGTACGTGGCGTTGACGTCATAAGAACAGTTCTCAGTTCCCTGTTCTCAGTTCCCAGTGGCGACCTGGGCTTACTGGGACCTGAGAACCGAGAGCTGAGAGCTGGTTAATATGCTGCACTTAATCTTATTTCTCTTTTTCGGCACGATTTGCGTGGCGGGAGCGATCAACCTCCTGGCGCAGAGCCATCCCATCAACAGCGCCCTTTCGCTGATTGTTGTCATGGCGTCGTTGGCAGCCGAATACCTCCTGCTGGGCGCTGAGTTTGTCGCGGCCGTGCAGGTCATCGTCTATGCCGGCGCAATCATGGTGCTGTTTGTGATCACCATCATGCTGCTCAACGCCGGCGCCGAGGAGCGCACCAAAGGCAGCCGCGTTGCCATTCTGCTCGGCGTTCCCGGCGTTGTAATCGGCGCCGTCCTCGTCGCCTGGACTCTGCTGTTTCGCTCCAACACTTCGGCGGTCACCATTGGCGCCTTACCCGGCGGCCCGCAGGAGATTGCCCGATTACTCTTCCACCAGTTCTTGCTGCCGTTTGAAATCACTTCTGTTCTGATTCTGATCGCCATCATGGGCGCGGTAGTTCTGGCGAGCCGCCCGGACGCCGTGGCCAAGCCGCATCACACCGAAACGCCGAAAGCAATGCCTGAACTGGTCGGCGCAGGAAAGGAGCACTGATGGAAACCATCCCCCTTTCCTACTATCTGGTGCTGAGCGGAATCCTCTTCGCATGCGGCGTGCTCGGGTTCCTTATCAAGCGCAACATCATCACGATCTTCATGTCGATTGAGCTTATGCTCAATGGCGTGAATCTTTCGTTCGTGGCCTTTGCGGCCCAATGGCACTCGCTCAGCGGACAAGTTTTCGTCTTCTTCGTGATGGTGGTCGCGGCGGCCGAAGCCGCGGTAGGCCTCGCCATCATCATCGCCGTTTATCGCACCCGTGAAACTTTGAACGTAGACCAGGTGAACCTGCTCAAGCTATGACGCCGAACCCGTATCTCTGGCTCATTCCGATCCTTCCGCTCGCCGGGGCGGCCATCAACGGCTTCTTCGGACGCCAGTCGTCCAAGAAGGCGATTTCGGCGATCGCCCTCACGTTCTGCGGCGGAGCGTTCCTGCTGGCGTTGTGGATCGCGATTGGATTTTCCTCCGCCTCCGCTCCTTATTATTTCGATCTCGCGCACTGGCTGCGCTCCGGCGACTTCCACGCGGATTTCAGCTTCTACCTGGATCAGCTTTCTTTGGTCATGATGCTGGTCGTCACCGGCGTCGGCTTCCTCATCCACATCTACTCGGTTGGCTATATGTGGGACGACGACGGGTACTACCGCTTCATGGCGTACCTGAACCTTTTCATGTTCTTCATGCTGACGTTGGTGCTGGCCAAGAATTACCTGATGATGTTCATCGGCTGGGAAGGCGTCGGCCTCGCGTCGTATCTGCTGATCGGGTTCTGGTTCACCAAGGATTCCGCTGCGTCCGCCGGCAAGAAAGCGTTCATCGTTAACCGCATTGGCGACTTCGGGTTCCTGATTGCGCTATTCCTGCTCATCCAGCATTTCGGCACACTCGATTTCCCGACACTGTTCGCGAAGATCCAGCCGATCCCTCAAGAAACTGGAGGCGCAGGACTGCTTACCGCGATCGGCTTGCTGCTCATGGTCGGCGCCGCCGGCAAGTCCGCCCAGATTCCTCTCTACGTCTGGCTGCCGGACGCGATGGAGGGCCCCACTCCGGTCTCCGCCCTGATCCACGCGGCCACCATGGTGACTGCGGGCGTATACATGGTCGCGCGCTCGCACATGATTTTCGAACGTGCGCCGACCGCGCTCACGGTCGTGGCCATCATCGGCACGCTTACCGCTCTGTTCGCCGCTACCATCGGCATTGCGCAAACCGACATTAAGAAGGTCCTGGCTTACTCAACCGTCTCGCAACTCGGCTACATGTTTATGGCCTGCGGCGTCGGAGCTTTCTCGGCCGGGATCTTCCACCTGATGACGCACGCATTCTTCAAAGGCCTGCTCTTCCTCGCGGCTGGTTCTGTTATTCACGGTGTCGGCGGAGAACAGGACATGCGCAAGATGGGCGGGCTGCGCCTCTACATGCCCTGGACTTTCTCCGTGATGGGCATTGCCACGCTGGCCATCGCGGGCATTCCGCCGCTGGCTGGCTTCTGGTCCAAAGACGAAATTCTCGCCCAGGCATTCAATACAAGCTGGGTTTATTGGCTGATCGGTGTAGTGACCGCCTTCATCACGTCCTTCTATATGTTCCGTTTGATGTACATGACTTTCGGCGGCGACTACCGGGGTGCGTCGGCACACGACGCCCACGATGCGCACGCCCACGACAGCCATGGTCAGGGACAGGGCCACGGTGAGCCCCATGAGAGCCCGTGGGTCATGCTCGGGCCGCTAGTCGTTCTCGCCATCCTCTCGCTGTTTGGAGGCTTCGTCGGCTGGGGAAATCACTTCGAGCACTTCCTCGATCCAGTCTTCAAAGCGGCCGCGGAAACGGGAGTTCAGGAGCCGGTTCGCGAAGCCGGAGGAAAAACTCTCGAATACATACTGATGGCCATATCGGTCAGCGTGGCCGCGCTTGGCTGGCTGCTGGCTCACTTGCTTTATAGCAGCCGCCCGCAACTCCCAGCGCGCATTGCCGAGAGCCTCGGCAGCCTGTACAAGGCGGTCGCCAACAAATACTACGTAGACGAACTCTACGCGTTGCTGTTCGTCAAGCCTCTGATCGATGGCTCAACGACGATTCTCTGGCATGGCGTAGATCAAGGAGTCATCGACGCCACCGTCAACAACTCCGCCGATTCGGCGCGGCATGTCTCCGATGAACTGCGCCACATGCAGTCCGGCAACCTGCGGTCGTATGCCGGCTGGGTCGCCGCCGGGGGAGCGCTCGTAATCGCCTACATGGTCTGGATGGGGGTGCGCTGATGAATACCTCAGCTTTCGATCCGATCATTCTTTCGCTGGTCACCTTCATCCCCGCAATCGGCGGGGTGCTGATCCTGCTGATCCCGCGCCGCGATCGCGATATCAAAGTCTTCGCGCTCGTCATCTCGCTGCTGGCATTCGTGGCGTCGCTGCACTTGCCGGTCCACCTGCATCGCAATCAGCCTGGTTTCCAATTTGAGATCGACCAGCCCTGGATTACGAGCCCCAACATCCACTACCACATGGGCATCGACGGCATCTCGGTCTGGCTCATTGTGCTCACCACATTCCTCACCCCGCTGTGCGTGTTGATCTCCTGGACCTCGATCCACGGACGCGTGAAGGAGTTTTTCATCCTCCTGCTGTTGCTTGAAACGGCGCTGATCGGCGTCTTCACCGCGCTCGATCTGTTCCTGTTCTACTTCTTCTGGGAAGCGACGCTGATCCCGATGGCGCTGCTGATCGGAATGTACGGCCACGGACGCCGTGTCTATGCCGCCGTCAAGTATTTCCTGTTCACGATGGTCGCGTCCGTTTTCATGCTGGCGGCGATCCTGTGGCTTTACGCCAAGACGGGCAGCTTCGACTTCGCCGTGATTCAAAGCGCCATTCGCAGCGGCAGCGTCCCCGGCTTCGCGGGTGCCTCGTTGTGGCTCTTCCTCGGATTCTTCATCGCTTTTGCCGTAAAGGTTCCGCTCTTCCCTCTTCATACCTGGCTGCCCGATGCCCACGTCGAAGCCCCAACCGCCGGCTCCGTCCTCCTCGCGGGCGTGCTGCTGAAGATGGGCACATACGGCTTGGTGCGATTCAGCGTGGGTTTGTTTCCGGATCAAGCGCACCGCAATGCTCCGTGGATCATGGTGCTTGCTCTGATCGGCATTATTTACGGCGCGCTAGTTTCGCTCGTGCAGCCAAACATGAAGAAGCTGATCGCCTATTCCTCGGTCAGCCACTTGGGCTTTGTGGTTCTGGGAATCTTCAGTTTCACGACGGCCGGATTGAACGGAGCGGTCTTTGTCATGCTCGCGCACGGCGTCGCTACCGGCGGTCTCTTCATGCTGGCGGGTATTCTCTACGAACGGCGCCACACCTACGAGATCTCCGAATTCGGCGGCTTGGCAACACCGATGCCGAAGTACGCGACTTTCTTCCTCGTGACGGTTCTAGCCTCCGTTGGCCTGCCTCTGATGAATGGCTTCATTGGCGAGTTTTTGGTTCTGAGCGGTGCATTCCAGGCTCGTCCCATTTACGGAGTTCTGGCCGCAACCGGAGTGATCTGGAGCGCGGGCTACCTGCTTTGGATGTACCAGCGAGTCTTTTACGGTCAGGTCAAGCATGAGGTGAACAAAACTCTGCCCGACCTCAACCTGCGCGAAAAAACTGCACTCGCTCCCATCGCGGTCGCAGCCTTGGTGATGGGGGTTGCGCCTCTGATATGGCTTGGCGCGATTGATCCCGCCGTGCAGGCTGCGCTCGCCTCCGTCACCCAGTTGACGGCTAAGGTGGTGGGACAATGACAACCGCCATGATTGTTCACTACCTGCCCGCTTTGCAACTCCCCATGACCATCGCGGCCCCGCCCGCCGAGGACTACCTCCGCATCCTGCCCGAGTTGGTGCTTTCAGTTTTCGGCATGATCATAATGTTGGTGGATCCGCTCCTCGACGAGGAACACAACCAGAGACCACTCGGCGCGATCGCCCTGATTGGCACAATGGCCGCGCTTCTCTCCACCTTCGTGATGGCTCGCCACGATGGTCTTGCCTTCTCAGGCATGGTGCGCGTCGATAGCTTCAGCGTGTTCTTCCATCTGCTCGTGACCGCGATCGCCGCCGTGGTCGTCCTCAGTTCGTACGAATACATGGCGGTGCAGCGCATCCGGGCTGGCGAGTACTACGGCCTCATCCTTTTCTGCACCGTTGGCATGTGCCTGATGTCGTCGGCGGTTGAACTGGTACTCATTTTCATCGCCCTCGAGATTTCTTCCATCTCAACCTACGTTCTCGCGGGCTTCCGCCGCCGCGACGCCGCCAGCAGCGAATCGTCGCTCAAGTATTTCCTGCTCGGTTCGTTTGCCACCGCGTTCTTCCTTTATGGCGTGGCTCTGATGTTCGGCGCCACGGGTTCGACCAACATTTCTGTCATTCGCGCAGCGCTCGGTTCCGGTAACCACGACCTGCTGCCCTATGTTGCCGCTGCGTTAATGTTCATCGGCCTTGGCTTCAAGGTGGCAGCCGCGCCCTTCCACGTATGGACCCCTGACGTCTATGAAGGCGCGCCCGCGCCCGTCGTCGGCTTAATGTCTACCGGCCCCAAGGCCGCCGCTTTCGCAGTGCTGCTGCGCGTATTGATCGAAACCAAAGCGCCGGGTTGGTTCTGGCTGATTTGGGTTTCGGCGGCTCTTTCTATGACGCTTGGCAATTTGGGCGCGCTGGTCCAAAACAACGTCAAACGCCTGCTCGCCTACTCTTCCATCGCGCACGCCGGATATCTGCTGGTTGCGTTCGCAGCCGACCGCAACCTTGCGGTTTCTCCCGCCATGTTCTATGCGGCTTCCTATGCCGCCATGAACGTCGGGGCGTTTGCGGTCGTCAGCCACTTCGCGAACGCCGAAGAGAAATACGTAACCCTTGAGGACTACGCGGGCCTCGGAGTCAAATCGCCCGTGCTGGCCGCCACCTTCACCTTCTTCCTGATGTCCCTGATCGGCATCCCCATTACCGGCGGCTTTTTCGCGAAGTTCTACGTGTTGAATTCGGCCCTCAAGTCGGGATTAGTGGGCCTGGCGATCATCCTCGTCCTGAACAGCGCAGTCGGAGCTTATTACTATCTGCGCATCATCGTCATGATGTACATGCGCGAACCCCGCGGCGATGTTCCCGTCACCGCGCCGCCGCCGGCTGCGGTTCTCGCCATGGCCATCTGCGTACTTGCCACCCTTTATCTTGGTGTGTTCCCCGGTCGGGTTCTCGATTTCACGGCCCAATCCGCGCATCAACTCGTGGAAGTTACGGCGCCCCCCACCGCCTCTTTGCTAGGCCAGTAGGTTGTTTACCCGACCGATTCCACTACGCCATCTCCTTGTCACGCGCGGTTTTCTCTAGCTTCGTTGCAGTGGAAAAGACTGTGATTTAGCGGTTTGACAATCGCTTGGGGAGACGGCATTATACGTAACAACGGATTCTAGCCAGGAGCAGTTTGTTCAGGGGTTCCGGAGGTCTTATGTTCGAGTATTTCCGCGAAATCTGGTCCGACGAGCAAGGGCAAGACATCGCCGAATATGCCGTGATGCTGGCCGTAATCCTAGTGCTCGTCATTGGTACGGTGCGCCTGATCGGGACCAACGCCAACAGTGCGTTCTCCCAGGTCGCCAGTTCTCTACAGTAGCTATGCGAGCTTAGCGGATTTGCCCGCTTCGCATTCGAGTGTACATTTCGATGACACGATTTAGCGCTTTCTGGTTTTTCGGCCGCCATTGGGGTTCCTTTGCGGCGGAGGTGCGGAGCCGGAGCCAGTCGAAACTGTAGACAGCTCAAAAGTTTCACCGAAGCCGCGACAAGATCGCGGCTTTTTTGTTTTCAACCAGGAAGGATCTTCTACCCATGATCGTCAACATGTCCGACACTGCGACCGAACAGCAGATCGACCACATCATCCAGCGCATCCGCGAAGCCGGATTTCAGCCTCATGTCACTCGCGGCACCGAGCGCACCATTGTGGCCGCCGTGGGCAGCAACGGACGCCGCCACGAGATCGAGGCACTCTCGGTGGCGCCCGGAGTCGACAACGTCGTCGCCATCGCGCAGCCCTTCAAGCTGGTCAGCCGTCAAGCCCGGCCCGATTCGTCTGTGGTTGATGTGGGAGGAATCAAAATCGGCGGGCCGGAAGTCGTGGTGATTGCCGGTCCGTGTTCCGTCGAATCGCGCGAACAATTGTTCGAAACCGCCCAGGGAGTCAAGCACGCCGGCGCCACCATGTTGCGCGGCGGCGCCTACAAACCGCGCACTTCGCCGTATGAGTTCCAGGGCTTGGGAATGGAAGCGCTGCAGATTCTCCGCGAAGCGCGCGAGCTTACCGGCTTGCCGGTCGTGACTGAGGTGATGAGCACCGAGGATGTCGACCTTATCTGCGAATACGCCGACATGCTCCAGGTGGGTGCGCGCAACATGCAGAATTTCGCCTTGCTCCGCAGACTCGCAACAATCAAGAAGCCCATCCTGCTCAAGCGCGGCCCTTCCGCCACCGTAAGGGAATGGCTTCTGGCGGCCGAGTACCTGCTCTCCGGCGGCAACAACCAAGTCGCCCTTTGCGAGCGCGGCATCAAGACCTTTGAGACGGGAACCCGCAATACGATGGATCTGGCCGCCATCGCGCTCGCCAAGGAACTTTCCCATCTCCCCGTTGTCGCCGACCCCTCCCACGGAACCGGCAAGCCAAGCTTAATTGGAATGGTTTCCCGAGCGGCGATCGCCGTCGGAGCCGACGGACTCATTATTGAAGTACACCGCTGTCCCGAGCGTGCCCTTTCCGACGGAGCGCAGTCTCTTGACATTCCGCAGTTTGCGCGCGTCATGGACTCGCTCGGCGATCCGTTACGTCGAGTGCTGGCTGTCGGTGAGCGGCGGGCGCAGACTTAGCGCCCGATCATTGGCTAGGTGCGGCGGTTGGAACCAAGCATCAAGGCCCGCAGCCGGGCGTTGAAATGCGCAGAACCTTTAAGGACAAAAAGGCAACAGGGCCGCCGGTTCGCCTGAAACTCTATCAGGCCTGAGCCGACTGCCCTGTTCGAAGGTGGAGGCGCTCTTCGCTTGAACCTAACGTTTCCTTGCTCTTACCGGAGCCGGAATTCGTCATCTGGGCAATGCGGGCGGCTGGGAGGGCACAGTGGCATCGGACCGTCGGGAGCCGGAGCCTTCGGGATGGCTGCATACGCGAATGTGCCTACCAGACCTACCAACAGCAGTAACGCCCTCAGTGAACGCTTCATTTGGATTTTCATTGCCTTGTCTCCTGTCGCCTGGGATTTGCTAACCATGTCCTTGTTTAAGCATGCTTTTGGCCAAACTCTTCCCGGTTTGGCAGGCTGGCTTGGAATGGACTGTAAAATACTGATTTATAAGAAGATGTTCCATTTTCGCAAATCTATGCGTGGGAAGACACCCGTGCAGATCAGAGGCCGGAACCTAACAGACACGTTAGGTGACCTATCAATAATGTTAGGTTGAGCATGCCTTGCCCGTTAGTACTCAGTAGTCATGCAGCAGCCAGACTCCGCCGATGGCTTTTCCGGGGAAGCTGACGCGGCCCAGCGGAGATGCTTAGGAACTGCGAGTACAAAATAAAACAGGGCCCCGGGTCGCCTGAAACTCTATCAGGCCTGAGCCGACTGCCCTGTTCGAAGGAGGACCGCTTCGGTTGAAACTCAACTGTCAATCTCTCGGTGTTCGAGCACATTACGCCGATTTCTGTGCTCCGATGGGCCTGCCCATCCACTCCGAGTTTCCCTGCTCTTACCGGAGCCGGAATTCGTCATCTGGGCAATGCGGGCGGCTGGGAGGGCACAGTGGCATCGGACCGTCGGGAGCCGGAGCCTTCGGGATAGCTGCATACGCGAATGTGCCTACTAGACCTACCAACAGCAGTAACGCCCTCAGTGAACGCTTCATTTGGATTTTCATTGCCTTGTCTCCTGTCGCCTGGGATTTGCTAACCATGTCCTTGTTTAAGCATGCTTTTGGCCAAACTCTTCCCGGTTTGGCAGGCTGGCCTGGAAAAACCATTAACGTATTGATATAAGAGGAAATACATGCTGCTGCAGAGCTATCCTTGCACCACGCTCGCATCGGGCAGCGGTCTCAAGCCAAACAATTTCGTTAGGTAACCTAACAATAATGTGAGGTTGAGCGCATACTCTCGGCTCGATATACTCAGCTGTCATGCAGATGGACCCCGGCGTACGGGATTTGCCGATGCAGGAAGCTCGACTTGAGGCGCTTAGCGGCCCGCGCCAGGGAGAGAGCTTCCCGCTGACCGGCGAAGAGGTCTTTATCGGGCGTGAGCCGACGAACCAGATCGCCGTCCTTGACGCCACCGCCTCCCGCCGGCACTGTTCCATCCAGAAAGAAGCTCAGCAGTTCCACCTGCGCGACCGGGAAAGCCGGAACAGCACGTTCGTGAACGGCGTGCCGGTGACCGACCACGTCCTGCGGCATGGAGATCAGATCCGTGTAGGACAGTCCCTGTTTGTGTTTCGCGAACTGGGAGATACAGATGCAATCGAGGATGCAGTTCTACAGTATGACTCCCCACCAGCAGGCGAAACAGTAATCCTGAAGAAGGAAGACACGCTTTACCTTCGCCCTCAACGCACAGGGATGAATCTGCCGCCCACGGAGCGCACCGTCCACGACCTCAATGTGTTGTTGAACTTCAGCCGCACGCTAAACGCCGTGCGTGATTTGGCCACGCTTGAAAAGCAAGTCCTCGAGGCCATGCTGGAAGTCGCGCCGGCCGACCGGGCTGCCATTTTCCTGATGGACCCAGGCTCCGATGAACCCTCATTCGCAATGGGCTGGGAGCGCGGTCGGGGACCAGCGCAGCAAATACAGGTGAGCCGGACAATTCTGAACCGCGTCATCAAGGAGCAGGTCGCAGTGCTCAGCGGAGATGTCCCCGGAGATGCACAACTGCAGGGTTCGGACAGCCTGATGATCGGCCGCATACGTTCCGTGCTCGCCGTTCCGCTCGAAGTGCAGGGCCGATTGCTAGGTGCAATTTACATGGATGCGCTTGCCGGCAAGGCACGCTTCGACACAGACCTTATGCAGCTTGCGACCGCCCTCGGCAGCGTGACCGCGCTAGCCATTGACAACCTGCGTCAACTGGAATGGCTGACTATCGAAAACCAGCGGCTGCAGGAAGAGATCGGCATCCGGCACAGCATGATCGGCGGCAGCGATGCGATCCAGGCGGTGCAGAAATTCATTTCGCGCGTGGCTGGCGGCGACTCCACCGTGCTCATTTGGGGCGAGAGCGGTACGGGAAAGGAACTCGTCGCGAGAGCGATCCACGAAAACAGCTCCCGAGCCGGCAAGCCGTTCGTCGCCATCAACTGCGCCGCCATCACCGAGACTCTGTTGGAAAGCGAACTGTTCGGCCACGAGAAGGGCTCTTTCACGGGAGCGCTGGCGCAGAAGCGCGGAAAACTGGAAGTCGCCGAGGGTGGAACGATTCTCCTCGATGAAATCGGCGAACTGGCCTTGCCGTTGCAGGCAAAACTGCTTCGCGTGTTGCAGGAGCGGGAGTTTGAACGCGTCGGAGGAACGCGTTCCATTAAGCTCGACGTACGCGTATTGGCGGCCACGAATCGCGACCTGAAAAAGGAATCGGAAAACAAAACCTTTCGCCAGGATCTCTACTATCGGTTGAACGTGGTATCCGTTCGCGTGCCAGCTCTGCGCGAGCGCAAAAAAGATATTCCGCAGCTCGCCAGTTTCTTCGCAGCCCGCTGCGCCGAAAAGGTAAAGCGCCGCATAGTTGGTATTTCCCCCGAAGCCGGCCACTGTCTTACGTCCTATGACTGGCCCGGAAACGTCCGCGAACTCGAGAACGCTATCGAGCGCGCGGTCGCGTTGGGATCAACGGAACTGATCCTGCCTGAAGACCTGCCTGAGGCGATCCTCGAAGGAGCTTCTGTGGCAGGCGCGCCGGTGAATGCGCTGCAGGATAGCCTTCGCGATGCGAAGAAAGCGATGATCGAGCGCGCCATCGAGCAGGCGAACGGAGTTTATACAGACGCGGCCAAAATTTTAGGCATCCACCCCAACCATCTTTTCAGATTGGTGCGCACGCTGAACCTTCAGCCTAAACGGAAGCGCGCTTGAAGGGTTCGTTTAACGACTACCGCAGCCCTGTAACCAGATACAAATTCGCCAAATCGTGCTGGAAGGCCGCCGCGCAAGCCTTTCCATCCGCCGAAAGCGCGACCGGCCCCAGGAATTCCGCACCGAGTTCGGGAACCTGAAGCGTCCGCCAGTTCTCCTTGTGCCCGGTGCTAACATCCAAGCGCAGAACCTGGGCCGCTGCGCCCCCAATTCTCCGCAAGAAAAGATAGCGTTGGTCACCGCTCCAACGCACAACAGACTCGCCGTTCTCAAGATCAGCGATTTTTTTCGGCGTGCCGCCGGCAACAGGAGCCATAAGAACTTTACCCGGATCTGACACGATATAGAAATGGCCATCCGGAGAAACATTGGTGGCGCGAACGCCTTCCGCCGTCAACGGCTCGAGACTGTTGCTATCGAGCGAGAAAACCCACGACCGGCTTGGCTTTCCGGGCGCGTTACCGTTCACCAGCAACTTCTTGCCGTCCGGAAACCATTCAGCAGTGTGATAAGTCATCGGTTGCGAGTACAGAGTTCGTGGCTCGCCCGGTCCCGTAGGAAGCAGCATAAGCTGTGCCCCCGCGGGATCACGATGAATCGTAAGCACCCACTTGCCGTCAGGCGAGAGTGTGGAATGGTTGCCATAGCCGAGCAGAATCGCCGGCGAGCCGTCAGTCTTGCGCAGATAGATTGCCGGGTTGCGCCCCTGCAATGCAGAAAGCTCCTCAAAGAGCAGCAACTTGCCCTCGTCGGAGATCTGACACAGCAACGATGCGTCAAACCAGCTCAGGTCGGTGGGCGAACCGCTGGGCGGGAGATAAGTAATTCCCAATCGCGAATTGACCGAATTCATCAGGGCCTGGCCGTTACGCGCCAGGTCCTGTAGAACGATCCAGCCGGCAGCCTGCGCCACCGTGCGCTGCACGCCTGAAAGATCGACCGCGTAGAGCGTCGGGTCGGCTCCGGTCTGAACGGCCGAAAACCGAATTTCCTTGCCGTCGGGAGACCAATTCAATCCGCCGATGCCTCGAAAACCATGAGCAAGGATTTGCTTGGAATGGTTGGGTCCAACCACGCTAACGGCGTAATCCTCAGCCTCCTTGTCGTAGTCGAAGAAGGCCACGAGTTTGCCATCGAAAGAAACGCGGGGCGAAAGCGGCGGGCGCGCGTCTGTTTCATACAGGACGTTGCCGATCGGAAACTCGACCCGCTGTTTACCGCCGAACTCGCGCACAACCGCGAGCGAGGTTCCATCCGGGCCCCAATCGGCCCCGCTTACATTCTCCAGAATCTGACGCGGGGCGCCTCCGCCCAGCGCAACTTGGGCCAAGGTTCCCGTGGACCCACCACCCAGCAGGATGGCCATTTCGCCCGTAGGCGAGATCGCCAGCACGCGGCCGGTCGGCAACCCGAGATTCCGCGCTTCGCGGTTCCCCGGCAAAGTCGAGAACAAGGTAGAAGGCGCTCCGTCCCACTCCGCACTGAACACAACGACGCCGCCCGGCCCGAACTTCGCAGACGTTACGTCGCCGCGGCGGAACGTCAGCCGATGGAAGGATGGTGGCGAAGCGGCAAACCACTTTTGCGAAATCCGCGTTCCGAGCGGAATCGCCAATGCCACTCCAGCCAGGAGGCCAAGAGCAAGCCAGCCGACGGTGGACCGCAAGGAGCGCTTACCCGCTAGCGGCTTGAATTCCGCGACTACGCCCGAATCAAGCTGCTCAATCAGCTCTTCGAGCGCGACCTTAACATCCGCCATGCTCTGCCAGCGCCGCGCCGCATCTTTTTTCAAGCACCGCTGAATGAGCTTATCTAGTTCTGACGGAATCCCCGGAATCGACTGCGAGACCGGTTGCGGGTCACGGGTGAGGACGGAGGAGAGCGAAGACAGTTTCGAAGTGCCGGGGAACGCCTGCCGCCCCGTGATCATTTCATAAAGGACGGAGCCAAACGAAAAAATGTCGGAGCGCGCGTCCAGCGGCCTGCCTTCGGCCTGTTCGGGAGAAACATAAGCAACCGTGCCGAGAACCATCCCTTCTTCCGTTGGTGGGCCGATCGCACCGACTACAGTATCGGCATAGGCATCGGGCTCGGTGACCGTGTTCAGCTTGGCCAGCCCGAAGTCGAGAATCTTGACGGTTCCCTGCGGTGTGACCATCACGTTCGACGGCTTCAGGTCCCGATGAATAATCCCGGCGGCATGTGCCGCGGAAAGCGCGTCGGCAATCTGCGCCGCATACTTCAGCGCATCGCGCAAGCGCAGTCCCTTGCCCCCAATCAACTGGGCCAGAGTGCTGCCCGGAACGAACTCCATCGCGATAAAGCTGGTGCTCTGGCCGTCCTGCTCGCAGCGGTCAATTTCGTAGATGGTGACGATGTTGGGATGATTCAGGGCGGAGGCGGCTCGGGCTTCCTGAATAAGCCGCCGTTCCCTGTCAGCGTTGGCGACCGCAGAGGAAGGCAAAACCTTGATCGCAACTTTGCGCCCCAGGCGAGGATCCAGCGCCCGGTAGACAATACCCATGCCACCCGAGCCGATCTTGGCTTCAATGCGGTACGAACCCAGGGTCTTTTCTTGCATCGGCGGCCTTTGGCCAACCATTCTAATCCTATGTTGCCGTTACGAAGCGCCGCATTTCCTCGCGATAGCTTTCCAGGCCCAGCCGCCTCCCTACCACACCCGGCAAGCGTTCTCGGCAACCATCGGCTGTCCTGCTTTGCATCCAAACGCCTGCTGGAATGCAGCCGAATTCTGTACTGCGCCATTTACTCGCCAACGCCCCGGAGAATGCGGATCGGTCAGCACCCTCTTCCGCGCTTCCTGGTCGGTTACGTTCTGGCACCAGATCTGCCCAAACGCAAGGAAGAAACGCTGCGGGGCTGTATAGCCATCGATGGGTTTCACGGGCGTGTTGCCGATGATGTGCATCAAGGCCATATATGCAAGCTTGAGACCTCCGTTGTCCGCGGTATTTTCGCCCAGCGTCAATCTGCCATTCAGCTTGACCTCGCCCTTGTCGTCCTTCACCGAGACAAAACTCGAATATTCGTTGGCGGTGCAATCGGCGCGATGTTCAAATTCCTTGCCGTCCTCTGGCGTCCACCAATCGCGGAGGTTTCCTACCGGATCAAACTTGCGCCCCTGGTCATCGAAGCCATGCGTGAGTTCGTGCCCGATCACCACGCCGATGCCGCCAAAGTTCACCGCGTCATCCATGAGCTTGCCGTAGAACGGCGGCTGCAGAATGCCGGCGGGAAAGTTGATATCGTTCATGTTGGGCCGATAATAGGCGTTAACCGTCGGCGGCGTCATGCCCCAATCTTTGCGATCGGTGGGGCGGTCGATTTTGTTGTACTGACGGTGCGCCTCAAACGCGCGGGCGCGCTCCGCATTTCCGGCATAGTCATCCGCTTTGATCGCCACGCTGCTGTAGTCGCGCCACGTGTCGGGATAGCCAATATTGTTGACGATTGTGTCGAGCTTTTCGTAAGCCTTTTTCTTCGTCGTATCCGACATCCAGTTCAAGTCGCCAATGTCTTCGCGCATCGCACTCTCGATGCCCTGCACCATTTTCAATGTGCGCTCTTTGCCTTCAGCACCGAAGGTGCGATCGACATAGAGCTTGCCCAAAGCCATGCCCAGCAGCGCGTCGGTCAACTTCGTGCAGCGCTTCCATCGCGCTTCCATCTCCTGCTGCCCCGACATGTACTTGCCATTGAACAGAAAATCCTCTTCCACAAAAGCCTTCGTCAATCCCGGGGCGAACTCGTTAATCGCCTTCCAGCGCAAGTAAACCTTCCATTGTTCGAGTGGCACGGCGTTGATCTGCTCGTTCACCTGCTTAAAGAAATCCGGATTGCCCACGTTCAGAGATTTGAACTTGGGCGAGCCGTTGTCGGCAAAATAGAGGGTTAGATTGAAGTTCGGAGCCTGGGCTGCAATTTCCTCGACCGTCATCTTGTGATCGCGCGTCTTGGGATCGCGCCGCACCGTGCGGTCCATCGAAGCCTGCGCCAGCCCCGTCTCCACGGCCAACACGGTTTTCGCCTCCGCCGCGGCCGCTTCCGGTTTATCCCCGGCCAGTTCCAACATCTTCTGCACGTGCTCCACATACTTCTGCCGCGTCTCCACCGACTTCGCATCGTCCTTTATGTAATAGTCGCGATCAGGGAGAGTGATGCCTCCCTGATCCAGAGTCGCGATCGTCTGCGAAGAATCGTGCATGTCGGGCTGCGGATAGAACGCGAACAGCGCCGAAAAGCCATTGCGGTGCATGTACGCCACGTTCCTCATCAAATCCTCTTTTGTCGCGATGGCGCTGATCTTGTCCAGTTCTGGCGTAAGCGGAGCGGTTCCCTTCTTCTCGATCGCGCTCTCATCCATGCAGGAGCCGTAGTAGGTGCCCACCATCGTCTCGATCGCCGAATGTTTCCCCGGAGCCTGCGCTTCCGTCAATATGTCGCGCAAAATATAAAGATTATGTTCCGCAAGCTCATCGAATCGTCCCCACCGCGACTTGTCTGAAGGGACGGGATTGTTCTTCATCCAGGTTCCGCAGGCATATTGGAAAAAATCCACGCACGGATCGATGGTCTTATCGATGGCGTTAACGTCGAAGGCCGGGATCTCATGCAGCGCGCCGGCGGACTGGCTTGTTTGGGCCGAGCAGAAAATCGCGATCAGGAATATTGAAAAGACACAGAGAATGCGAGTTGTCATACTTACCTCGAGTTTTGAATTGCAGCCCCGCAACCCGCACCGATTGGCGTGGCGGGGACAATTGCCAACCAGACACATTACTACAAACCATCGCACCCGGAAAATTCGCGGCCGACAGAGTGTCATTCTCCGCGCGCCAAACTGTTTCCGATTGCCCGTAATCTGCTGCCTAACATATCCTTGCACCGCAGGCGGAATGCCAGGCAATACATTTCCTAAGCTGCGTGTGTCATGCAGAGCGGGACCAATTTTCTATCAGACAAGGACTGTTATGGATCAAACGAAACACGAGGTCGCACCGGGACTGGGAACGAGGGCGGTTTGGTCCGGGGAACAGGGCGCGCACTGGGCGGGCGCGACGCAAGTCCCCGTCGCCTTCAGCGTTTCCTTCGGTTACAAAACGGTCGAAGAGTGGCTCGAAGTCGCGCTCGGCAGGAAGGCCGGCCATATCTACGGCCGCAATACCAATCCGACCGTAGCCGCGTTCGAAGACAAAGTCAAAGACCTGGAAGGAGCCGAGGCTGCAACCAGCTTTGCCAGCGGCATGGCGGCGATCAGCAACACGCTGTTTACGCTCCTCTCGCCCGGCGACCGCGTCGTCTCCATCAAAGACACCTACGGCGGCACAAACAAGCTTTTTGTTGAGTTCCTGCCCCGCTTCCAGATCGAAGTGTCGCTTTGTGACACGACAGATCACACCGCCATTGAATCTGCCGTCGCCCAAGGATGCAAACTCCTCTATCTGGAAACTCCGACGAACCCAACCATCAAGGTCGTTGATATCGCCCGGCTCGCCGCGGCAGCCCGAAGCCATGGCGCCTTTGTCGTAGTCGACAACACATTCGCTACGCCCATCAACCAGCGTCCGCTGCGGCTCGGAGCCGATCTCGTCGTGCACAGCGCGACCAAGTTTCTTGGCGGCCACGCAGATGCCCTTGGCGGTGTCGTTTGCGGACCGAGGGAGCTCGTGAGCCGCATCTATCATTTCCGGGAAATCAATGGCGCCTGCCTGGAGCCGATGTCCGCTTACCTTCTGCTGCGTGGAATGAAGACCCTTCATCTGCGCGTGCGACAGCAGAACGAAAGTGCGCTTCAGATTGCCCGCTTCCTCGAGTCGCACGCGCGAGTCGCCAAGGTCTTCTATCCCGGACTGGCCTCGCACGAGAATCACGACATTGCGTGCCGGCAGATGTCCGGCTTTGGCGGTGTGCTCAGCTTCGCGCTCCACGGCGGCTTCGATGCGGTGAAGTCGTTCCTGCCGCGATTACGCTACGCGAATCTGGCGGCGAACCTGGGCGCGGTAGAAACCGTTGCTGGTCCTCCTGCAACAACCAGCCACGTCGAATCCACGCCCGAAGAGCGCGCGGCCAGCGGCATCCCTGAAGCTCTTATCCGCTACTCCGTCGGCATTGAGGACGTTGGGGACCTGATTGCCGACCTTCGGCAGGCGTTGGGATAGGTTACTTGCATCAGGGGTTCATGGGATTGGTGGGCAGTGCAGGACTCGAACCTGCGACCTCCTGCTTGTAAGGCAGGCGCTCTAACCATCTGAGCTAACCGCCCATGTGGCGGACATTTCCTCCAAATCTGACCCCCTGCCTGGAGGAATCCCAAATGCGCGGATTTGAGGAGTTCACCCGCGAACGTCAATACCTACACAACGTCACACCGGCCACGCTGGAATGGTACAGGAATAGTCTGCGATGGCTGCCCGGCGAAACGCCCTCACAAGAACAGTTGAATGATGCCGTGCTGCGAATGCGCGAAAAGGGCCTGAAGGCGACCAGCTGCAACTCAGCAATCAGGGCCATCAATGCCTATTTGAAGTGGTCCGGCTCTTCGCTCAAGGTCCGGCAGTTGAAGGAACCCCAGCTTGTGTTGCCCACCTTCACAGACGGGCAAGTCAAGCGGCTTGTGTCATGGAAGCCCAAAGGAAAATATCAGTGGCGGCTCCGTTTGCTCACGCTGTTTCTGCTGGACACCGGATGCCGCATCTCGGAGGCCCGTGGTCTGAGAGTCCGCGAGATTGACTTTGACAATCTGCTTGTCATGCTGGACGGCAAAGGACGTAAGCAGCGGATGGTTCCTTTCAGCTTTGAGTTGCGGAAAGCAATGTTCCGTTACTGCAAGGAAAGCAGCCGGACCCCGGACTCACTGCTCTTCGCAAGCCGAACGGAAACGCGATTGACGAACAGAAACGCTCTGCGGGACGTGAAACTCCTCTGCAAGCGCCTCGGCTTTGACCCGCCCGCCCGGACGCTCCACGCCTTCCGGCATACGTTCGCGGTGAACTACCTGAGGCGCGGCGGGTCCGTCTTTCATCTTCAGAAGGTTCTAGGTCACAGCTCACTGGAGATGACACGCCGATATGCAAACCTGATGACGGCGGACTTGCAGGCGGTCCATGAGCGGGTTTCGCTTTTGGCACGTGCGTGAGCCTTTAGAATCAGCGGGGGTTTGAGCGACTTTCGCCGTGCCTACCTTGATTCCCGTTACACCGCAACTGTGCTGCTGTAACCGGACTACATTCTGTAGAATGCACGCAAAGCAATGGGCCTCAGGAGGTCCAATCCCCGAGGCCCTAGCGACCCCTCGGTTTGCGGTGTCCAAGACCACGAACCGAGGCCCTTTTTCTTTCCATGCACATTATGCGTAGCGGCTACGCATCCCGCAAGTAGTACGTGCTAGCACGCATGGTTCATCTTAGCGGCTGTTGTGGTCATAAATTTTGCCCGTCTGAATGCCTCTCGCTTGCACAGAATTGGCTTCTAGCGCATCGCAGCCTGAGAAGGTCACTACCCTAGCGGCCTTTTTGCACGCCTTTCTAGTCGCATTGTGGCCGCAAATTAGCAAGACGAATAAAAAGCGCAAATTGAGAAATTGATTGTGTGTCAAAGAAAAACATCTGCGGAGGGCTACAGGCGAACCGCCTTGGACATTTGACCCGCCCTACCCTGAGTGTGTGGGTGGGTACACACACAGTCAAAAAAGAGAGTAGTAGTACTGATAGAACACACTCTAGAAGAAGTCTTCGTGTGCTTTGTTATCAATGGGTTGCGAGCATCACAACTGTCGTTTTCATCAGTACACACACACCTGATTTTGAGAGTGTGTGTATCGACGAATTAGCAATTTGCGCTCAGTCTACTGACAAGACGGCAACCGTACCTTTCTTCTTGAGCCAGTGGGCGCTTTCATGGGCCAACCACTGAAAGTCCTCCCACAGCCGCCCTTGCCCTTCAATGGATCGGCGACTCTGGACGAGAGGCTTGGCTACGCGCCACAGCCGGTCAACTTGCCAAGCCCAGTTCTTCAAGATTAGATTCTTTGGAAGAAAGTGGTAACGCACCATCTTGGCGAAGTAATCGTATCGCTGGCAGACTTTCTCGACGGCAGCGCGGCTAGGTTTGTCCGCGCTCCAAACTCCGAAGCCGACTTTCTGTTCGTCCAGCTCATAAACCTTGCCCCTCGCTTCTCGCACATCCTCACTCTGAAGACGTTCGTAGACTTCCGAAAAAGACTGTGCGCGCAGTTGACGGCCCATCAATCGAAGATAAATAACGAACGCGATGGTAGAAAGAGTTGCAGCCGCTGCACCTATTGCTGTCCAAGTCCCAGAGTCCATGTTATCCTCCACGCGGAATCTTACTCCAGAAGGTCAATTGACCTTCTCTTTCTCCGGGTAAGCCCGATAGTACTTCCCATTCGACCGAGTCACCTTGCCTTGTGTGGCGGCCCGACTCTTCCACTCATAGAACAGATTGCGATTCCCAAAGCCCCGCTGGTACTTGATCTCGTCGCCCGGCTGCACAGCCTGAAAGATGCGCTGCTCCATCCGGTCAATCGCTTTGACCTCTGGCACGGCTTGAGGTTCGTTTGTCAGACACAACCCCGTCGCCTGCCATTCAAAGTACAGAATCTCCGCACGCCCGTTCCTTGGCAGCACAGTGCAGCGGCGCACGCTGTTGGCGTCATCTTCGTTGTGTAGCTGCATAAGCACTACCGTTTCGACCTTGCGCGCCAAGGCCGCGCTGCCGAAGAGCGAGTCACGCCCGAAGTATTTGTTGTCTTTGCCGCGCTGTTTTGGAGACCCCACCGTGCCGAGAACGGTCACATCGCGCCGGGTTGCGATTCGTTGCAGTCCGTCAATGACTGGACCAACAACCTCCATTTTGTTCGGGTCCGTAATCCAGAGGTCCAGGCCCTCGATGAACCAACACTCAACGCCCGGCTCGCGTTCGATGGCAGCCTCTAGAATCTCCGCAGGCGGGCGCGATTGTTGCGTGCTGGTTAGTCGAATCACGCGCTCAATTGCCTCCGCAGACAGTCCCAAGGCTTTCACCGTGCGCTGCATCGCTTTCTTAGAGCGGTCATGCAACAACACGCGGTAATCACGCGGCTTCGATGAGTGGCCGAATACATCAGCGCCTTTGCGGATTTTTTCAAGCAGTGGCATTGCCCACGACGTTTTACCCGCGCCGGATGACCCGCCGATTAGCGACACCTCACCCTTGGGAAACCAACCCTCGTGCATTGGCTCTGACAGCGCGTCCACAAGGTATTCGGTCACGCCGTCATCTTCGATTGGGTCATCGTCGCTGCTATCGAAAACCGGCTCACCTTTTGCGGCCTTTAGAATCGTGGCCGAGCGATAATCCGACCGTTCCCACTTCTCGCGGTATAGACCGGACTTGCGAAATTCCTCATCAATCCTGAAAACATCATTGTGGAAACGCCGGGCCAAGATGACACACAGTGCCAGATCAGCACGGCTGTGGTCACCGTCATAATCGCTCATGTCACCCGCCATCAGCCTGCAAAACCGCTCTTTCTCATCGGCGGGGACGGTGACCCTAAGCCCCTTCCCGTTATTTTGTGCGAGCCGGTTATACAGTTTCGTAACCTGCTCTTGCCGCTCCATCAGTTCGGAGGGCGTCTTGCTAAGATGTCGAGCTGTGTATGTGAAGTAGAAACCATTGGACTTGATCTCAACGGCTTTGCAACCGGGATGCGGCTTCTTAATGCCTCCTCCCGGTAGTCTGCCAAGCCCGAGCACGTGGCAGCCGGTGCCTGATGGCGAATACTCGCCGTAGCTGTCCAGGCCGATGACGATCTCACGGGACTCGGGGGTAAACTTCCCTGTGACAGCATCGCAACAGGCGTCAATGTCACAGCCCCAAACTCCGTCTCCCAGCACAAGCCCGATACCGGAAAACTGAGATGCTACCGCCGCGCACTCTGCGTAGGCGTGCCATGTGGCCGGATTGTTTGCCATTGCCTTACGTCCATTCGGCTGATGGGGAACCTTGGTCTGTTTGCCGTTGACGGTTTCCAGCCTCCACAGCACCCAACGGCGTTGCTCCTGCAATTCCGTGATAGTCATCAGTGAATGTCCGCCTTACGGCTTGCGGAATGATTGACCACGTGCGGGATTGTGGGCCGCCATCCGTATTCAATCGCGGTGCCGTCTGCCCATTGCAAACGGCGGGCGTAATGCTTCGGGCGCTTCTCCGGTACCGGCTCAATTCGCAGCCCGAAAATTGCGTCCGCCTTTGACTTACGGAATTCCGCCCGCCCGTTGAATTCGGGATGCAAAATCGTGATGGCACGCGCATAGAACGGCGCGGCGTGATCGTTCATCAGGAACGTATCCCGCGGCCCTTTCTCCAATTCGAGTTTCCATCGCGTGTACTGCCACAAGCTGTGATAGGAGAAGGCGGCAAAGCGGTCCAATCGGAGATTTCCTGCACAAGAAAATCCAGCACCTCGGGATGTTTCCTGTGAAATTCGTGAAACGCTCGCAGCTCACGGTGATCTTTGGAACGTGCAACCAGCTCATCAATTGCGTCAACCATAATTCTCCTTCTCACTTCTCGCGAAAAACCGGGGCCGCTGCCTGAGCCTCCCGCATCAAACAGCCGCCCCGCATTTGCTCCCGGCTGAAATGCCCCAAAGCGAGGGGTGCGCGGAGCCGAGCGCCAATTCCCGCGCAAGGTCAATTACGCGCCCGCTGCATCCAGGTTCCCAAACACGATGGGCTGGTACGTGGGCGGCGCGAAGAATTTCCAATCAGCGAACTGATAGGACGTGACGCCAATCAACCCGGCCTGTGCGTACAGCTCAAGCAAGGTCTGGATGTACAGCGGCGTGCGTGAACGGCATACCGAAACGGAAAAATCGCCGTAGTACACGCGGTCAGCGTCCGGGTGGACGGCGTAAGGCTTGCCCAAGATGGTGTCATCCACATCGTTGAAGAGCGGCTCGTTGTATGTGTTGCGAGCATTCTTTACTTTCTGGAGGTCCGAAGGACTCAGAAGGTATTTGTTGTTCGCGCTGTTCTGCCAGAAATAGCCTTGGGCGTACTTCAGGCGGGACATTCAACGAATACGCATCAGCCGGTGAGTCACTGACACTGTCCACAAGAGCCGCACTGTTGGCCTGCATCGCGGTTTTGAAAGCCGCCATGAATGCCGCGTTCTGACTCTGGAGCTGACCAAGGGCAAGTGCCTTCAGAACAGAAGACACGATTGGGACTCCCAGATTCATGCGGGATTCAATGGAGTATTTCGTGAGGTTCTGATAGCGTGCGCCGGTCAGTGTCACCGTGGCGTAGGTCGGAGGCGTTGACTGCGTGGGAGCCGCGCCTTCAATGTAAGTTGTGGCAGCCGGTGCAGCGGTCTGCATGGTCACCACAAGGGGGTTAGTCGAATCACGCGGGAAGTCCAGAACGCCCAAACGTCCCGCAATGTCGAAATCGTTGATGCCTTGGATGATTGACGGGACAACATCGGTCGGCACAGCGGCAGCGGCACCACTGACCGGACTCTGCTGGATTTGCAGAGGCGTGTCCGTGGCCATCGTGCCAGTACGTAAGAAACCGTCCAGTGCTTTCACGTATGCAGCGGTCTTGTCCGCTCCGGTGGGTGCGATGGGGGTGCGGATGATTGTCTGCGTTCCGCCTTTGTCGAAGGACTCCAACACGGCATAGCGCGATTCGAGACTGCCAAGCCGCTCACCCTCCGCCTTCAGATCGGAGAGCATCTGGGTTTCTTCGGTGGACATTTCACGGCTGGACGTGCGGCCAAGCAAATCCTCTACCTTGGCCCGGCAGGTCTGCCGCAGTGTGCGAATTTCAGATAACGTCATAACTACCTCTGTTTAAGGTGCGAGGCACCATTTTGTTATCCGCCGTGAGCCGGGCCAGCCGGTGAGTAGGCAGATTCACGGGGTCACCCCGCAATCAAAAATTGTGCGAGCAGTTCCACCGGCTCCGAATTGCCTGCTAATCGTGCTGCGCAATACTCGGCACATTTCGCTGTGGATAGGCCCGCCTTGTCCCGCAGATAGCCGGGCAGCTGTTTCGTGTACACATCGGACGCGGGCTTGCCATCGGCTAATAGCTTCTCTTCATGAGCCACGGCGTTCTTCGCAAGCTGATGTGCCAGAGCGTTTGTCTTCTGGGGACTCGGATTGCCGCTTCCCATGTTCAGTGGGCTTAATGGCTCATCCAGGCCGGGCAACGTTGGCAGATTTTCCATTTGCCGGGCTTCGTTGCGCGTGAGGAATCCAGCCGCGATGCCGGAGGCGTGAGCCGCGTAGCGGGTCTGAAGATCGGCGCGAGTCAGACTGTCCAGGTCATGCTTGACGAATAGGTCCGTCTCACTTGGTGCCAAAAGATCACGCTGAATCGCCTGCTCGATTCGTTTGCACCACGGCCCGAGCGTGTATTTGACGTAGGCCAAGAAAAACTGCTCGGCACTCGCATACGTGGAGCTTTTGCCCTGTGATATTCCCAGCAACACATCCGGGATGCGGAAAATTCGGGCAATGTCCGCAAGCTGAAACTGGCGGGTTTCGATGTACTGCGATTCTTGCGCCGTCAGCCCGATGCGAGTAGCTTTCAGGCCGTTTTCGAGCAACAGCGGCATCCAGGCATTGCCGGACCCAGCGTGCCTCGCCATAAACGCCTCGCGCAATTGTTTCTTGCCTTCTTCGTCCACCTCATTGGCCGATTGCAAAGTTAGATCGGTCTGCACTCCCTGCTTGAACAGCCGTGCGCCCTGCTCTTCCGCTGCCAAGGCTAGCCCGATGGCTTCGCGTGCGAGCAGGATTAAGGACGTTCCCTCAATCGTGGAAGCCGGTGCCAGCATCCGCGTAATCCAAAGGTCATCGCTCATCAGGATTCTTTGACCGGCGCGCGGGTCTGCATACCTGAAAAACAACGGCACAGGCGGTGGAATGAACTCATCCAGCGGATTCACGAAGGTCATGCGGCCCGCGCTCAGCGGGTACAGAGCGGAAATTCCATCCGCGCCAATCTCTTTTTCGCTGAAGGCCTGTCCGTAGCACAGCATGTCCAGAATCATCGCTTCGCGCACTTCCATGCTGGTTTGAAAACTATTTGGGCAATCCCTCAGCAATCGGAATAAGGGGTGGTCTGTTGCCAGCACAGCTCCTTGAGGTGTGCGCCGGTAGAGATTCAGCGGGAGTGAGCTAAGGTCTTCGCTGAGAATTCGGAGGCACGCGAGAACAGCGGAGGCCCGCATTGCCGTCTGTGGTGTAACAAATTGCCCGGAGTTCGTCCGCACTCCTCCAAACAGGGATGTCATGGATGCCAGGGAGTACGGAGAACCAAGGCCGAGCGCATCCGCGCGCTTGCCGGTGCGTGGCTCGGGGTTAGGGAGATTCAATTGGATGAGAGACATGGCGTTATAACGCAACCTTTCCTCTGAGAGATTCCCGTTCAGCGATTGCAGCGTCCAGTTCGTGAACGCGGGTGGCCAGCGAGTCGAAGCGGACTTGCTCGGCAACTGTGAGCGTGCGAGATTCGGCCATTGCCGTATCAAGCAGCCCGGACGCCTCGGTCTTTGCCTTGCGGCGTTGAAATGAGAGTTCAAGCAGGGTCACAACACACCTCCGATAAAATCCACCATGCCCGCGCTGAGCGCGTCGCGTGAGCTGAGCATCCTGCCCCCGCCGTAATTGTCAGTGGCAGACACACGCGCACCACGCCCGCGCCGAATGGCAGAAAGAAAGTCCGCGTAGAGCGCATCCACGTTCTTTTGCATGTAGGCCCGTGCGTCATCGCTCAATTCGTTGAACGGCGCGCGCTCCAGCTTGTGCGGGCCAGCAGAAACGGCGTTTATCTTGACCCCGGCAGTGTCCAATGCTTTGGTCAGGTCAACGCTCAAATCCAGGACGCCCACGGAGCCAATCTCGCTGCTTGGCGTGGCCACGATTGTTCCGCATTGACTGGCCAACCAATAGGCCGCGCTTGCCGCGTTACCGACGACAAGAGCTGTCACGGGCTTTGTGCGATTGATCTGAGCGATGGCCGCCGCCGTTTCGGGCAGACCTTGGACCCCGCCTCCAGGCGAGTCAACCACAAGGGTTATCTTCTTAACGCTCGGGTCCGCTGCCGCACGCCTCAGGTCTTGCCGGATTTGTGCGTAGTCGGTTTGTGCAAACGGCTCGTTTTGTCCGAGCGGCCCAAAGATGCCGATTTCGCCAGCGGCTAACTTTGGTGTTCGTGCCAGCGTTGCTGCCTCAGGGCCAGCCATAAGCCGGGGCACATACGCCGGATCAATGGCGAAATAGGGCGATTTGAAAGTCGGTGATGTCATGGGTGCAACTCCAGTTCAAGGTCTATGATCGTGATGATTCGTCGCGTGGCCGGATGGCCGCCGGTGAGCGCGGTCAGATCGCGGTGAATGCGCTTCAAAAATTCGTGCCTCCACAACCAGAGCCAACCCGCATCACGCATCTGCTGGTGGATGCGGTCAACGATGGCCTGCGCGGACGACATCTCGTAGTCAGGTGCCTCGCATTCCAGAATCGTGCTGACTAGCTCTTGCGCAATCCGGCGTTCCGGGCCTTCTGCGTAATCAATTAGTGAAGGAATCATTTCGCGGTCCTTTCTGTTCGTGCGGAATAAGTGCCAAAACCTCCGACTCCCAAACGCGCGTAAGCCACCCGATCTTGACGCGCTGTAATTTGCCAACCGTCCACCACCAACGAATCGTGGAGGGCCGGACGCCGAGTAGTTCCGCGGCGGATTCCGCGTCAAGCAGCCGGTCTGTTCTTGGCGTTTTTGGCGTCATCCTTTTGGCTCCCTTTTCCGTTAACGGCTAACGAGGCCCGTTGCGGAATCCCTTTACCACTTCCCGATAGTATGGTATGGTTAGCATGATGTCACGTGACCCAGTACAAACCGTTACATTGGCCGTCTTAGTCGAGGCCGAAGATAGAATTGATGGGTGTGTCGCCCTCTTTCCGTCCGCAAACCGCACTAGCTTCACGAATGTGCAAGTCGTTACGCGGGCTGACATCTGGAAGCGGTTAGAGAAGTGGAAACGGTCCAAACCTGAAATACGAAGACTGTGCGGCGGAATATCAGCGATGCGGTCGGCGTATGACGTGCGCGATGAAACCGCTTTTGGGCGTGCGTTGGAGAACGTATGGAAGTGGGTGCCGCATTTCGGCAGTACAACAATCAAGCCGCTGAACACTGAGGAGGCGTGGCGGGGGACAAACTGGATTTACTCCAGTCTCATGGCAAATCTGCTACAGAGTTCCCGTTTGCATCTGTTGTATACAGGGAAAGGTCAGCAACCGCTGCGCCCTAGCTTGTACTGCCCAGACTGGGAAACCGCCGCATTCGCGTTCATCGGTACCGGCCTAATTCGCGAGTGCCCGAAATGTCACGAGATCTTCATTCCAAAAGGTGAGAATCAGGACTACTGCACACCGGCCCACGGCGTAGCGTATCGCACGGCACGTTCCCGACAGAGAGCAAAAGAGAAAGAGGCCCGAAAATCCTTGCGCTGATTGACCCTCTGCCTTAGTATTTCGGCCTGGAGTTAACCCCGCGCAAGTGGCTTTGTTTAGTATTGGTGGGCAGTGCAGGACTCGAACCTGCGACCTCCTGCTTGTAAGGCAGGCGCTCTAACCAGCTGAGCTAACCGCCCGTTCCCGATAAAATCAGGATGGAAATGGGCGCTGCCGAGAGCTTTCGGCGACCTTTAGTGAGGATACTGGACACCTCCCTGCCGGTCAAACATCGGCAATCATGGGGCAGCACGACGGCTGCGGCTGATAAACTTCCTATACTCCAAAGTGCGCCAGTTAATCGTCAACGCGGATGATTTCGGCCTGACTACGGGAGTAAACCGGGCCATTGCCGAGGCCCATCGCGATGGAATCGTCTCGTCCGCCACTCTGATGGCAAACGGCGGCGCGTTCGCGGATGCCGTGCAGGCAGCGCGCGCTCTACCGAAGCTCTCCGTCGGTTGCCACGTCGTGCTGGTCGATGGATCGCCGGTCGCGCCACCCGGGGGCCTGGACACGCTGCTCGCTATCCGCTCCGCTGAACCAGAAAAGTTCTATTCCAGCCTTTCGGCTTTTGCCGCCCGCGCCACGCTCGGGGGTTTCGATCGCGAGCAATTGGTCGAAGAAATTACGGCCCAGATCAGAAAGATTCAATCCACCGGGATCGAAGTCACCCATCTCGATTCGCATAAGCACGCGCACATCTTCCCGGAAATTCTCGCTGCTATGTTGCGTGCCGCCAGGATTTGCGGTGTGCGCGCCATTCGCAGCCCTTTTGTCCCTATGAAAGCGATTTTGGCGCAGCAATTTGCCGGCAAGCGAGCCTTGCTCAAGCGCTACGGGCAGGTTCGCATGCTGAATGTGTTCGCGCCACACTTTCGCCGGCAAATGAAGCGTTCTGGGCTCGTCGCGCCAGACGGCGTCATCGGCGTCATCGAGACCGGCTTGCTCGATGCCGCTCTATTGCGCCAAGCGCTCGCCAGCCTGCCCGATGGTACCTGGGAACTGGTCTCTCATCCCGGTTATGCCGACCAGGACCTGCGCGCCGTCCGCACTCGCTTGGTTGAGTCCCGGGAACGCGAACGCGAGCTTCTGACTTCTCCTGAGCTGCAAGACTTTTTGAAGAAGCAAGGCATCCGCGTCATCGGCTTTCGCGAGCTTGCTCAGCGAGCGGCCTGAGTCGCAGGGTATCGGAAGTGTTGCGGCCTTCGGAATGCGGCGTCGTCAAATATGCCATATCGCAAACGCGCCAAACTCAAGTATCATCGGCAAAACCAGTCCTGAGGCTGAACGATGATTGAGCATGCCGAACATCATGCCGAACCCAGGCTAACCGTCAACCTGCCGGTACGGATCTGGGGAATGACCGCCGAAGGAAAGGCTTTTTCACAGCACGCCCGGGCACAGAACATCAGCACGGAGGGTGCATTGCTTTCCGGCGTCGAGTCTGAACTGAAGGTGGGCGACGTAATCGGCGTGCAATGCGACGACAAGAAAGCCCGCTGCACCGTGATCTGGGCCATGAATACCGGCCTCGTCAAGAAAAACCAGGTCGGCGTTAGACTCCTAGCCGACCAGGAATGCCCCTGGAAGAACTACCTTCCGCTCGACGGCGCGACCGTGACGATTTCGGCCTCCAATCGGCGGCGCTTCCACCGGCACAAAATCAGTCTGCCGATTGAGCTTCGCGACGAGCGGATCAACGCGCCGACTCGCATCAATGCTACGGACGTGAGCGGCAATGGGTGTTACGTTGAGACCATGCTGCCGTTGCCAGTCGGCACGGTCCTGCGCATCGACTTCTGGCTCGACAACGAACACCTGAACATCTCGGCGGTCGTGCGCACCTGCGACCCGGGCGTTGGCAACGGAATCGAGTTCACCGGTATGACGCCGGATGGCAAGGCGCGCATGCAAGCTTATCTGGACGCAATCGACCCCCAGATGGGAGTTTCTGCTCCCAAAGACGAATAGGCTAAAGCGCTTCTAACATTTCCTTAAGCTTTCCTGCGTCTCGGATTCCGCGTAGCGTGCCAGCACGATCGCGCGAATCAGTCCGCCCATCGTGAATTCCCGCGCTTCGATCGCCACCGGCAGCTTCAATTCGCCCAGAGTCGCCGAAGTTACAGGGCCGATCGACGCGAATTGAATATCCTTAAGAGCGGTTGGTTTCGCTTGCCCAAGTAGCTCCGCAAAATTCCGCACCGTCGATGAACTCGTAAACGTCACCACGTGCGGCCGCCGCTTCTTGTCTTTCATGAGCGCCCGTAACCGTGTGCTCGATTGCACCGGCACCACGGTCTCGTAGGCTTCCACCACATCCACCTGCGCTCCCGCCGCGCGCAACGAGTCGGGAATCACATCGCGCGCCACCTTGGCCCGCACCAGCAGCACACGCTTGCCATTCACCTGGTCCCGCAGCCCCTTCACAACGGATTCGGCCACGTACTCCTCAGGCATCATTTTGACCTTCAGCCCATGCTTCACGATTGCTCTTTTCGTGGCCGGTCCGATAGCCGCGATCCGCAGATGGCTCAACTCCGTGCGCGTGATGCGGAGTTTGCGCAGACGTTCCCACATCGCTTCCACACCATTCGCGCTCGTGAGAATCAGCCAGTCATACGCTGCCAGACTCTTCAAAGCCTGATCCATCGCAGCAACCGACTTCGGCTTGCGGATCTCAATGAAGGGAATTTCAATCACGCTGGCTCCGAGCCCACGCAAGCTGGAAGAAAGGCTCCCAGCCTGATGCCGCGCTCGTCCAACCAGAATGCGCGTGCCACGGAGTGGATAATTTTCGTTAGGCTTTCCCATTTTTCAGTCTCGGTTCCCAATGCTCCCGGCAAGTGCTCCTGTTTTGTCAAACGAGTCCCCGGTTGACTCCTATGTTCGGAAACCGGCTTCCTGAGGCCCGAGGCCTAACACCTGAGACCTGTTCTACGGCTGTTGCGGCAGCGCGAAGCCTTGCCCGTATACTTCTTCGAGAATCCGGTCGCCACCGCGCTGGAGAAGAGTTTCGCCGACTTCTTCGCCCAAGCGAGTAGGGTCGTTGCCGTCGCGCGTTTCGCGCAGAACCTTTGTACCATCCGGGTGGGCGACCAGCGCGTTTAGGTGAATCGTACTGCCCCGCATCTCCGCAAATGCACCGATCGGAACCTGGCATCCGCCGCCGAGTTTGTTAAGCAGCGCGCGTTCACAAGTCGTCGTCGCACGCGCCGCCGCGTCGTCAAGGAATGCCAGCAATTCCCGCGTCGCCGCATCCCCGCACCGAATCTCAATCCCCAGCGCCCCTTGTCCCGCGGCCGGCGTCATGATCTCGGCCGGGATGACCTGCCGCACCAGTTGCGTTTTCCCCAGCCGGTTCAATCCCGCTGCCGCCAGGATAATAGCGTCGTATTCGCCCGCTTCCAGTTTGCGCAGACGCGTGTCCACATTTCCGCGCAGCGGATGAATTCGAAGGTCCGGTCGAATCGCTTTCAACTGAGCTTGCCGCCGCAAACTGCTTGTTCCAACATTTGCCTGCTGCGGAAGCGCCTCAATCCCCTCGAACTTGACCGAGCAGAAAACATCGCGCGGATTCTCGCGTGCGGTAATGGCGGCAATTTCGAAATCGGCAGCCAGTTCGGTGGGCAGGTCTTTCAGGCTGTGCACGGCCAGGTCGACGCGATTCTCCACCAAGGCCTCTTCAATTTCCTTAGTAAACATGCCCTTGGTGCCGACTTTGGCCAAAGCGACATCGGTGATCTTGTCCCCGGTGGTCTTGATGATTTCGAGTTCAACCGTGTGCCCCTGCGACCGCAGCAAGCCGGAAATGTGGTGGGCTTGCCAGAGGGCGAGTTGCGAGCCACGGGAACCAATGCGCAGGCGGGCCATCAGTTCTGCGCTCCGGGGCCAGTATCGGCCCGGCTTACCGTCGCTTTTTCGCCGGCTCCGCCGTCCCTCTTTTCGCGGCCTTGAGCATTTTCATCTGGGAGATTCTGATCGTGAAGATTAAAGAGCCGCCGCACCAACTCGACGACGGTCGTCGACTCCGGGTCGCGGGCCGCTGTTTTCAGCGTGGTTATCGGTGTGTGCATGATCTTGTTAATAATGCCCCGTGTCAATGCCTCGACGGCCATTTCCTGGTCCGCTGTCATGGCACCAAACCGGCCTCGTACGCGATCAATCTCAGCCGTACGTATCGTTTCAAGATGGTCCTGAAGGCTGACGATGGTCGGCACCACATCGAGCGTTTGCAGACGCGCGTGGAACTTCTCCACCTCACCATTGACGATGGCCTCTGCCTTTTCGGCTTCCTTCCTGCGATCGGCAACGTGCGAACTGACCGCCTGCTGCAGGTCGTCGATATCGTACACGAAGATCCCGTCCAGTTTGTTCATCTCCGGATCGACGTCACGCGGCACGGCAATGTCGATGAAGAACATCGGCCGGTTGCGCCGCCGCGCAAGAAACTTTTCACCGTGCTCAGGCGTGAATATGAAGTGCGGCGCGCCCGTGGAAGTGATCACGATGTCCGCGCGTTCGCAAGTGTCATACAGCCGGCTGAACTCGATCGCCTGCCCGTCAAATTTTTGCGCCAGGCGGATAGCACGATCGTAGGTCCGGTTGGCGACGAAGATCGATGCTGCGCCGTGCGCCAGCAGATGGCGCGCCGCCAGTTCACTCATCTTCCCCGCCCCCACCAGGTACACGCATTTGCCGTTCAGGCTGCCAAAGATTCTTTCCGCCAGTTCGACTGCCACCGACGCAATCGAAACCGACGACGACCCGACGGCAGTCTCGTTGCGAACGCGCTTGGCAACGGCGAACGCGCGTGTCAACAACTGATCCAGTTGCGCTCGCACCGCACCGACGGCCCGCGCCGTTGCGTAGGCTTCCTTCACCTGCCCGAGAATCTGGGGCTCACCCACTACCATCGAATCCAGGCTCGACGCCACCCGAAAAATGTGTCGCACCGCCTCGTCTTCCTTGAACTCGTAGAGATGGCTTTCAAACTGGCTGGGATCGACCTCAAAATAATCGTGCAGAAATTCCCGCAAATCGCCCGCGCCGTTTTTCATGTTGGCGATGAATTCCACTCGGTTGCACGTGGAAACGATCATGCCCTCGGCGACCGCTGGATGTTCCGCAAGCTTCTTACAGGCTTCCGCCAGACGCGACTCGGGAATCGCCAGCCGCTCCCGTACTTCGACCGGAGCCGTCTTGTGGTTCACGCCAATGAGTTGAAATCTCATGATGCGATAAACCTGTGCATTCCGCTGAAGTAGTTCGCGATCCAGGCCACGATCGCAGCCACGAACGCCACGCTCGCCAGCATCGCCGCCCGCCGCCCGCGCCATCCCGCGTTCAGCCGCGTGAATACCATCAGCAGGTACACGACCCACATCAGAATCGAAAGCAGAATCTTGGGATCGAGAAAATCGACCCGCCCATACGCGGACTCCGCCACGACCGACCCGGCGATCAGGCCCAGCGTCATGAACGGAAATCCCAGCATCAACGATCGGTAACCGATGTCATCAATCACTTGCAGCGCCGGCAAACGTGAGAACATCCCGCTCGCACTTTTCGCCTTGAGCGCCCGCTCCTGCAGCAGGTACAGGATGCTGGCGCCAAAACTCAAGAACAGCGCGGCATAACCGGTAAAGATCATCAGGATGTGCAGCGCCAGCCATCCGCGCCGCACCGCCAGCGAAGCAAACACCAGCGGTTGCTGTCCCGTCGCCGCAACAAATGTGAGCAAAAAAACCAGCGGAAAAATGACGATACCTGGCGTCGTGGTCTTGTAGACCATGTAGGCGATCATGAACACGACCATGATCAGAAAAGCCAGCAACGATTCTGAGTTATGTATCGACGCCGAGGCGAACTGCCCGCTCGCCACAACCGCTTCAGTCAGCGAGACCAGGTGGAATACCATGCCCAGATAAGCGGCATGGAGCGCGACCTTGCCCAGGAGTTCCGTCGTGCGGGTCAGCGCCACCAGGGCATACAGTAACCCTACCCCGTAAAAAACCAGTGCTACACGAAGCCAGATTAGCGTCATAACTATTAGGTATTTGTCCAAGCCGGCGGATACCGCCCCCACCCCGCCTCAACGATTATAGTTTGCCGGGCACACCAGTCACGGGGGAACGCGCGCTGTCACAGGTACGTGTGATCTGCGTCACACCGAGCGTCACTCGACCCCCAGCGAGGCCAGCGACTCCTCGAGAAAGGCTGCATCGACCTGCAACTCCTGGCCTTCCGCCTGCATGTCTGAAGCTTCGTCAAACGCGCGAAACAAGCGCAACTTGACTGCGGCATACTGCTCGGAGTCGCTAAGCGAGCGCAAGTGCGCTTCGGCCCACGCCCGCACTGCCGCGCTCGGCATAATGATCTTCACCGGATACGTCTGTTTTCGGTCCGAAGTGACATCAAAAACATATTCGGTTCCTACCGGATCGGCCAGTACAGCCTGCTTCCCGACAAAATAATACTGATATGCAAATCCCTGGGAACTCGCGTATGTCTTCAGTCGCCGGACAGTCATAAGGACAAGTCAGAGGCTGCAGAATACCTAAATCTTCGCCTCGCGCAAACGCTTCACCGCCGTCTCCGACGTGACGGCCGAATAATACGTCTCCTTAAAGCTATAGGACCGTCCCTTCGCCTCGATAATCGGCAGAATCTCAATGTGCCAGTGATAGTCGTCGTCGAGCGTCTCCCAGTATCCCAACGCTCCTGAAGGATGCTGGCTGTTCGGCGAAGTATGCAGCACTAGGTGAAACGCTTCCGTTACCGTGCGGATGCGCTGCAACGTGTGGCGCAACAAGGCGGCAAGATCGCTCAGGTTTCCGACCCGCGACGTCGCCGTGCGTTCGAACGCAGCCTCGTGCGTGCGCGGCAGAATCCAGGTCTCATAAGGCACCCGCGGAGCATACGGGCAAAGCGCCGCATAGTCGCCACGCATTTCCAGAATGCGCTGATTCTGGCGCTCCTCCTGCGACATGATGTCGCAGAACACACAGCGCTCCTTGCTGGAAAAATAATCGCGCCCCGCCCGCAGCTCATAAAGCACCCGCCGTGGCACAAACGTCGTCGCGGTCAGCTGCGAGGTGGGGTGCGTGAACTCCTGTCCTGCGGGTTCGCCATGATTCTTGAAGATGCTGACGTACTTGAGACGGTTGTCGCGCTTCAGGTCCTGAATGCGCAGCGCCGCCAGCCGCAGAAACTGCTCCACGTCGGCATCGGAGGCGTTCCAGATATGCCCGTCGTGGCTCGGATTCTCCACCAGTACTTCATGCGCCCCCACCGCTCTCATCCGGTCATACAATCCTTCACCGCGGCGTCCGGGCTCGCCCTCGATGTGATAAAGGGCATTCGGGTGTACCACGGACCGCGCCGACCATGCGTTGCCATTCAGTCCCGGCACAGTGGCCACAATTTGCGCGGACTCGGCCACCGGGCCACAAAACGGGCAGGTTTGCGCCTGCGGCGGCGCCTCGCTCACATCGTCGCCGATGATCACCCACGAGCGCGTGATCGGATCTTTGCGAAGTTCCATGGATAAAGAAGAACAAAACGCAGCAAGCCCGTCAATGACATTCGGATTATGCAATCGGCACCCGAAGGGACGTGCCTCTGCCCAATTGAGAGATTGCAAATTACCCGATTACAAATTACAAAATTACCAACTCCTTTTATGTCCGATCCTTCCACCCCGTTGATGCGGCAATACGCCTCCATCAAGAAAGAGCATCCCACCGCTCTTCTGTTTTTCCGCCTCGGCGATTTCTACGAATTGTTCTTCGACGATGCCGTGCTCGCCTCCCGCGAGCTGCAAATCACCCTGACCTCCCGCAACAAGGAAAAGGGCGTTGCCATCCCCATGTGCGGCGTCCCCTATCACGCCGCCGAAGGCTACATCGCTAAGCTCATCCGCCGCGGTTTCAAGGTTGCGGTTTGCGAACAGGTCGAAGACCCGCGCCTCGCCAAGAAACTCGTCCGCCGCGAAGTGACCCGCGTAGTCACTCCCGGCACCGCCGCCGACTCCTCCCTCAATGCCGAGGAAAATAACTTTCTCGCGGCCGTGGCGACCGTCGGCGACCGCGTCGGATTCGCCGCCCTCGATCTTTCCACGGGCGAGTTCCGAGCCACCGAATTCGCCGGCGAGTCGGCCGGAAGGCGTATTCAAGAAGAACTTGAACAGTTGCGCCCAAAAGAATTACTGTATGGCTCTTCCGCGCCGCTATTTGAACGAAGAGGAGGTGGAGGGACGGGCGCCCCCGCCCGTCCGGCAACGGACTCAACGGTAACGAGCGCCCCAGCAAGATCCACCGGTGCATTCGCCGAGACTCCTCTCGACGACTGGATCTTTTCTCCCGATCACGCTCTCCCTCTGCTCGAAAACCACTTTGGTGTGCTTTCGCTCGAAGGGTTTGGTCTGCAAGGCAAAACCGCGGCCGCATCGGCAGCCGGCGCCATCCTTTATTACATCCGCTCAACCCAGCGCGGCACTCTCACTCACATTGACCGCGTCGGCTTTTACGAGCGCCAGAACTGCCTCGTCCTCGACGCCACCACGGTCCGCAACCTCGAACTGATCGAGCCTCTCTTCGCCGGCACCGATCCCGGCATCACGCTCTTCCGCTGTCTCGATGCAACGGTCACGCCTATGGGCAAGCGCTTGCTGCGCGCCTGGATGCTTCGCCCCTCGCTCGAAACAACCGAAATCCAGGCCCGTCTCGACGCCGTCGAGGCGCAGGTGAAAGATACCGTCAACCGCGAAGAATTACGCCGCACCCTCGACGGTATCCTCGACCTCGAACGCCTGCTAAGCCGCGTCACCCTCGAAACCGCCAATCCGCGCGATATCCTGGCTCTAGCCGCGTCGCTATCCCGCATTCCCCAGGTGCGCAAGTCGCTCGCCGGATTTCCGCCCGAGCGTCTCGCCCAGCTTCACGCCCGAGTCGACGAACTAACCGACCTCCGCCAGAAAATCACCCAGACCATCGTCCCCGAACCGCCGCTCACCCTGGCCGATGGAGGTGTGATTGCATCCGGCGTAGACAAAGACCTCGACGAACTCCGCGATCTAAGCCGCAATTCCAAACAATACCTGGCGCAAGTCGAGCAGCGCGAGCGCGAGCGCACCGGGATCGGCTCGCTAAAAGTGAAGTTCAATTCCATCTTCGGCTACTACATCGAAATCTCGAAAGCCAACCTGCACCACGCGCCCACCGATTACGAGCGCAAGCAGACGTTGGTCAATGCCGAGCGCTTCACCACTCCCGAACTCAAGGAATACGAATCCAAGATTCTCGATGCCCAGGAAAAGATCGTCGAGATCGAGCGCCGCCTCTTCGCCGAATCTGCGCTCCGCGATTGCCGCCGAAGCCAAGCGCATCCGCCAAACCGCGCTGGCCCTGGCCGAAGTCGACGTTCTAGCCTGCCTCGCGCACATCGCCGCCCTGCGCAATTACTGCCGTCCGAAATTCGAAGAAGGCCCCGACCATGTCGCCTGATCTCGAAATCGTCGCCGGCCGTCATCCGGTCATCGAGCAGCAGGAACTCGCCGCCGGAAGCGACCGCTTCGTTCCCAACAATCTTTTCCTAAACTCGAAAACTCATAACATCATCGTCCTGACCGGTCCCAACATGGGCGGCAAGAGCACCTATCTGCGCCAAGCCGCGCTGATCGTAATCATGGCGCAGATGGGCTCTTTCGTCCCCGCCCGCGCCGCGCGCCTCGGCATCGTCGACCGCGTATTCACGCGCATCGGCGCCAGCGACAACCTGGCCCGAGGCCGCTCCACCTTCATGGTCGAGATGACCGAAACCGCGGCCATTCTGCACACCGCCACGCCGCGCTCGCTCATCCTCCTCGACGAAGTCGGCCGCGGCACTTCGACCTACGACGGCCTGGCCATAGCCTGGGCCGCCATCGAATACCTGCACGCCCGAGTCCACGCCAAAACTCTTTTCGCCACTCACTACTTCGAACTCACCGAACTGGCCGAGCAATTGAGCGGCGTAAAGAACTATCACGTCTCGGTAAAAGAAGCGGGCGGAAGCGTAGTCTTCCTCCGCAAAGTCGAACCCGGCGCCGCCGACCGCAGCTACGGCATAGAAGTAGCCAAGCTGGCCGGCCTCCCGAACGAAGTAGTAGTGCGCGCAAGAGAAGTCCTGGCCGAGCACGAGTCCGCCGAGCATCGCCTCACCGAGCACCTCACCCCAGGATCCCAGCCCGAGCGCCCCGCCCAGCTAACGATCTTCACCCCGCTCTCGCAGCCAGTGCTAGAAAAGCTACGCGAAGTAGATTTGAACCGCCTCACCCCGCTAGAGGCGCTAAACTTGCTGGCGGAGCTGAAAAAAGAAATCTAACCGCCGAAAAACGTGAATTTCGCAAATCAACTGCTCGGGTGGAGCAATTCCGCAAGTCGTAATTCTTGCGCCGGGGAATGCTTCATGGGTGTGTTTCGCCGAGCCGTTAAATCGCTTTCGGTTGCACTGGTAGTTCTATTGACGACCGTCGTCGCATCAGCGCAAAGCATCACTGAACTTAAGAAACAAGCTGCGGGCGGAGATGCTACAGCACAGTTCAACCTTGGGCTTGCCTACGATTTTGGGAGAAGCGTAACGAAAGATGGAGCCGAGGCGGCACGCTGGTATCGGAAAGCCGCCGAACAGGGACTCGCCGACGCACAATTCAGCCTCGGCTCGCTTTACGACAATGGCCAAGGCGTGACCCAGGACTACGCACAAGCGGCGGTCTGGTATCGCAAAGCGGCAGACCAGGGCCTTGCCGGCGCCCAATGCGACCTCGGCCTGATGTATGCCCATGGCAACGGAGTTCCGAAGGACGAGGACGAGGCGGTACGTTGGTATCGCAAGGCCGCCGATCAGGGCCATGCATCCGCGCAAAACAACCTTGGCTGGGCTTATGACCATGGCGAAGGTGTCCCGAAGGATGCGGTCGAGGCGGTACGTTGGTACCGCAAAGCCGCTGATCAGGGCGATGCGTCTGCGCAGCTAAACCTTGGATTAATGTATGACCATGGCGAAGGTGTTCCAAAGGACGATGTCGAGGCGGCAGGTTGGTATCGCAAGGCCGCCGATCAGGGCGTTGCGTCCGCACAGTTCAACCTCGGCTGGGAGTATGACTTTGGCAAAGGCGTTTCGAAGGATGGCGTCGAGGCTGTACGTTGGTATCGCAAGGCCGCCGATCAGGGCCATGCTTCCGCGCAGTGCAACCTAGGCTGGGCTTATGCCCATGGCAACGGCGTCCAGAAGGATACGGCCGAGGCGCTACGTTGGTATCGCAGGGCGGCCGATCAGGGCGATGCGGGCGCGCAGTTCAACCTAGGAGTGGCGTACGAACAGGCCGAAGGCGTTTCACAGGACTACGCGGAAGCATATTTCTGGCTGGACATCTCCGCGTCGGGAAAGCTTGATAGCTCCGTACGGCAGAGTGCAATAAAAACTCGGGACTTGGCAGCCTCTCACCTGACGCCCGCGGATCTATCTCAGGCGCAGGCGCGCATCAACAAGTGGTTTGCGGAACACTCTGCCTCAAAATCAACGGCTAGTGATGGACAGGACGGCCATGGCCATCGTCGTTGAAGTGAAGCATACCGATCTAAACGCAAAACAGGAACGGCGCGCCGATGCGCTACGCGTGATAGGTAGGTTCCAAAGTCTTCCTACTAGGTTGCGCCTACTCGCCTTTTTTGATGACGAGGATGCAGCATTTTTCAGAAGCAAAGGCGGCGAACAGAACCGTGGTTTCTTTGTACCAATCAAAGGAACCATTACTGGAGAATGGCCCCGGTATCTCACAGCTCATCTCTGGGCTAGCGGTTCCTCCCCAAATTATTCAGCTACATGCTCTTTCGACGCTGTTATTTACGTGTATAAAACCACCTCCGATGACCCGGTAGGAAGGGTTATGACATTTGCACATGAGCTTCAGCACTTCGTTCAGTATGGCCTTAGCCGAGATCTCTGGGCCGCAAGCGAGGTGTTTAGACGCCTTCTGCCAGCTTTTGAAATTCCAACGGAAAGGGAAGCGAGGATTGTTTCCAAATGTACTGCGGAAGACCTCTGCGGTCCAGAAGCAGTCAAACAATATATAGGCCGGAGGATCAATGCCGCCGAGAAACGTGTCACCCTATTAAAGGCGGACGATCCGCAAAGCCTGGACAAAATTAAGAATTGGCAAGACGAGGTTGATGACTGGCGGTTCATTCAAAAGATGGACGCACCCACTTTTTACGACCTAGCCGCTCGAACAAGACTCGCTTTTGATAAGTTTCCCAAGCTTAAGGATGAATTTGACAAGAGGCTTGAACAACTCGCAGGTTCGCTCTGAGTCATTAAGCAACCGTGGTTTAGGTTAAAGATGAACGACTCAATACCAAGTATCGGCCAACTCCTCATCATCGGCTTCGACGCGACCGAGATGTCCTCGCGCCTCGCTTCCCTGCTCACTAAAATCCAGCCTGCCGGCGTGATCCTGTTCGCCCGCAACATCACTGCCGCCGATCAAACGCACCGCCTGCTGCGCGAATGCCAAAAATGCGTCCAAGCGCCGCTCTTCACCTGCGTCGATCTCGAAGGCGGCCAGGTCGACCGTTTCCGCGACGTGCTCGGCCCCACCCCCTCCGCCGCCGATGTCTTCTCGACCGGCGACCGCAAGCTCTTCCGCAAGCACGGACGCCTGATCGGCGAAAACTGCCGCGCCCTGGGCTTCAACGTAGATTTCGCTCCCGTCCTCGACCTGGCCTTCGCCGCATCTCAAAATCAGTCATGGGCTCCCGCGCGGTATCGGCCAATCCCAAAGAAGTCGCAACCTACGCCCGCGAATTCCTCCACGGCCTGCGCGAGTCCGCCGTCCTAGGCTGCGGCAAACATTTCCCCGGCTTAGGTGAAGCCGATCTAGACACACATCACGAATTGCCCAGCGTAGAAAAATCGTTCAAGAGGCTATGGGACGACGACCTCGCCCCCTACCGACTCCTACGCCGTGACCTGCCGCTAGTAATGGTCTCCCACGCCGCCTTTCCCGCCATCACAAAAGACCGCACGCCCGCGTCTCTCTCAAAGAAGTGGATCGCCGAAATCCTACGCAAGAAAATCGGCTACCGCGGCCTAATCATCTCCGACGATCTGGAAATGGGTGGAGTCCTCGCCGCCGCGCCGATCGAGCAGGCCGCCATCGGCCACATTCGAGCCGGAGGCGATCTCGCCCTGATCTGCCATAAGGAAGATTTCATCGACCGCGCTCACGAAGCCCTGATCCACGAAGCCGAGCGCGACCGCCAATTTGCCAAGCGCGTGCAGGAGTCCTCACGCCGCGTGCTCGCATTCAAAAAGAAACATCTGCAAACAATCCGGCGCACTCCGCCCCCCACGGCGTCTCGGGCAGAGAAGCTAACCCGTCAACTCTGGGAATTCGGCGAACAAGTCCGCCTGGCTTCGCTCGAAAACGCCACACTGGACAGCGCGCCACGCGAGGAGCAAAGCGCATGATCGTAGCCGGCGTGATGAGCGGCACCTCCGCCGACGGCATCAACGTCGCGCTAGTGCGCTTCGCTAATGCCAAACGCACTCGAATTACCAAAACCTCCGCGTCGCGCTTCGCCCTGCTCGCCCACGAAGAGTTCCCCTTCCCCGCCCGCGTCCGCCGTCTAATTCTCGAAACCATGAACGCCGAACTGGCCCGCGTAGCCGACCTCGCCCGCCTGAATTTCTTGCTGGGAGAACTCTATGCCGAAGCCATAGCCAAAACCGCCAGCAAGCATCGCGTAAAACTCGGCCTCGTCGGCTGTCACGGTCAAACCCTCTATCACCAGGGCACGCCCAGCCCATTTCTCGGCCGCAAGCTCGCCGTAACCTGGCAAACCGGAGAAGCCGCCGTCATCGCATCCCGCCTCGGCGTGCCCGTCGTCTCCGATTTCCGTCCCGCCGACATGGCTGCCGGAGGCAAAGGCGCGCCGCTCGTTCCGTTCCTCGATTACGTTCTCTATCACGATCAACACGTCGGCCGCATCGCGCAGAACATCGGCGGCATCGCAAACCTGACCGCCATTCCTGCCCGCGCCACGCCGCGCCAGATCATCGCCTTCGACACCGGCCCCGGCAACATGGTCATCGATGCCGTCGTCCAGCAATTATTCGGCAAGAGCTATGACCGCGATGGCAAGATCGCCGCCACCGGCAAAGCACGCAGCGACCTGATCAAGCAATTATTGAAGGCGCCCTTTTTCCGCCAACGCCCTCCACGCACTGCTGGACGCGAGGAATTTGGCCACGAATACGTAAGCCAATTTCTGCAAGCTTGCCGCAACACCAGCAATGCCGACATCGTAGCAACGGCCACGGCCCTGACCGCGCGATCGATCACCGACGCCATCCGGCGCTCCGTGCTGCGCAAGCAAAACAATTACCGCGACCTGATCGTCTCCGGTGGCGGCGCAAAAAATTGCACCCTGATAGACATGTTGCGCCGCGAATTGAACCCGCTCCAAATCCAACTTCGCTTTTCCGACGAGTTCGGAATCCCCGCCGAAGCCAAAGAAGCCGTCGCCTTTGCGCTCCTGGCCCACGAAACCTGGCATCGCCGCCCATCCAATGTCCCATCCGCCACAGGAGCCAAACGCCCCGTCATTCTAGGGAAGATTTCGTATGCATAGAAGTCTTCTCACTTGCTGCGCGGTGATTTTGTTTGCTGGCGCGCTCTTTCCGCTTCTTTCCTGCTCCCAACCGCCCAACTCCAGCACCCTCGTCATGATCATCGAGAGCAGCCCCACCAATCTCGACCCGCGCGTCGGCATCGACGCGCAGTCCGAGCGCATTGACGAGCTTATTTTCGACGCGCTGCTGGATCGTGACGATCATCTCAACGTCACACCCGCGCTCGCCGAGCGCTGGGAAATTCCCGATCCACTCACCTACGTCTTCCATCTCCGCCGTGGCGTAAAGTTTCACGATGGTCGCCCACTCACCTCGCGCGACGTAAAGTGGACCTTCGATTCTCTTCTCCAGGGCAAGATCCGCACCACCCGCGCCGCCGCTTACCGCTACGTCGATCACCTCGAGGCTCCCGACGATTCGACCGTCATCTTCCGCCTGAAGGAACCGTTTTCCACCCTCCTCTGGAATCTCTCCGCCGGCGCTATGGGCATCGTCCCCTACGGGTCTCTGACCGAAATGACCGAGCATCCAATCGGCTCAGGCCCTTTTCGCTTCGTCAGCGCCGAACTCGACAAGGAAGTCATCGTCGAACGCAACGACAATTACTGGCGTGAAAAGCCGCACGTGCCGCGCGTCCGTTTTGCCGTCGTTCCCGACCCCACCACGCGCGCTCTCGAACTTCGTAAGGGCAGCGCCGATATCGTCAGCAATTCGCTCTCCTCCGACATGGTTCTCGCGCTCCAGAAAGAACCCAACCTCGAGGTCCAGCACGAGCCCGGAACCATGCTTGCCTACGTTGCCTTCAATCTGCGCGATCCGATTCTGCGCGACGTGCGCGTCCGTCAGGCGATCGCCTACGCCATTGATCGCCGTCCAATGATCGAATACCTGTGGCGCAATTTCGCGCAGCCGGCGGCCAGTGTCCTTCCCCCGCAGAGCTGGGCCTGCAACCCCGATGTACCGAAATACGAATACGCGCCCGACAAAGCGAACAAGATTCTGGATGACGCCGGCTATGCCGCCAAGGATGGCATGCGCTTCCATCTCACAATGAAAACCTCAACCGTGGACGAAACCACACGGCTGATGGTCGCGGTACTGCAGCAGCAGTTGCGCGGTGTTGGCATCGCCCTCGACATCCGCATGTTCGAATTTGCGACCTTTTTCTCCGATGTCACCAGCGGCGCTTATCAGATGTGTTCCCTGCGCTGGATCGGCAGCAACGAAGATCCCGACATCTTCGAGTACGCTTTCCATTCCGATAAATTTCCGCCCCACGGCGCCAACCGCAGTTTCTACGTCAACCCGAGGCTCGACGCGCTCATCAACCAGGGCCGATCGGAAACCGGCCTTAGCCGGCGCAAGGCCATCTACGACGAAGTTCAGAACATCCTTGCCACCGACTTGCCCTACATCAATCTGTGGTTCCTCGACAACGCACTCGTGCACACAAGGCGAGTGCGCAACATCCACCTGAATCTATCGGGGAACTACGACTTCCTCAAGACTGCTGAGATCAACCGCCAGTAGGCAGTTCTCGTAAGCGACCTGTCGATACTATTGTCCCGGGCGATGGTAATCTGGTCTGGTTTTCGAGATGAACAAGGGTGCCGAAAGGTCGCGATGAAGAAATTGTCCGACACCACCGCAGAGCACGCCACGACGAACTGGCGGCGCTCGGTCACGGCCTATACTGACCGGCGCGTGCTCCAAGTGCTAGCGCTCGGGTTCGCCAGCGGCCTGCCTCTCCTGCTCACTTACTCAACCCTCTCAGCATGGCTTGCCACCGCCGGCGTGCGGCGCGCAGCGATTGGCGCCTTCGCTCTGGTCGGCACGCCTTACGCGTTCAAGTTCTTGTGGTCGCCGCTGATTGATCGCGTGCCGCCGCCGCTGCCATTAGGCCGGCGGCGCGGTTGGGGAATCACGATCCAGATCGCCTTGATCTGCTCAATCGTATGCCTGGGGTTATGCAATCCGCAACACAACTTGACACTGATGGCAGCCCTGTCGCTCGTCGTCGCGTTTCTATCGGCGAGCCAGGATATCGTCATTGATGCCTGGCGTGTGGAGATGCTGGAGATGGACCTGCAGGGGCCCGGCGCCGGCATGATCCAAACCGGCTACCGGATTGCCATGCTGGTTTCCGGAGCTGGCGCACTGGTGATTGCAGCGCGCGCCGGGTGGTCTGCGGCCTACTTCACGATGGCGGCGCTGGTCGGCGTGGGAATGCTGGTATTCCTGTTTGGCCCGGAGCCGAAGGTGCCGCTGGTAAGTGTGCGTGCTGCGGCAACGGGACGGACCGGAGTTCGACAATTGCTTGCGACCGCAGTGATTGGTCCTTTCACTGATTTCATGCGCCGCCCCCTTTGGCCGGTTATCCTGATCTTCATTGTCGGCTACAAGCTGGGGGAAGCGATGGCGGGAGTGATGGCAACGCCGCTTTACATCTCCCTCGGGTTTTCGCTGCAAGAGATCGCCGCCGTATCCAAGCTGGTCGGGTTCTTTGCAACCGTCGCTGGGGCTCTGGTTGGTGGGCTCGTAACGGCACGGTTTGGCTTCCGCGGCTCGCTTGTGCTGTGCGGCGTACTCCAGTCGGCTGGAAACCTTTTCTATGTGCTGCAGGCTGTGGGCGGGCACCGGCTGGGCTACCTCGCGCTCTGTGTCACCGCCGAGAACGTAACTGGCGCAATGGCGGGCACAGCCTTTGTAGGCTATCTCTCCAGTCTATGTTCGCCCGCGTTTACGGCCACCCAGTACGCGTTGCTTTCCTCGCTCGCGTCGGTGGGCCGCACGCTGGTGGCCTCCTCAGGCGGCGTGCTGTCTGAGAAGCTAGGCTGGGTACGATTCTTCCTGCTCACCACCGTGGTGACAGTGCCAGCCCTTGTTCTTCTCATCTGGATCGGGCCGCGACAATCGCAGGAATGACCAACTCTGCCAACGCGCTCCGCACGGGCCGGTGTCTGTGAACCGCGTCACATCGCCGTTTCTGACTGATTCCGCGTGATACCATGCAATTTGGCTGGGCTTCGCCGGGACTGCACCGGCCCGATCACTGACGACTGGCAATTGACTTTGAACATCCTTTTTATCGGCGATATTTTCGGCCGTCCCGGCCGCACCATCGTTAAGGAGCGTCTGCCCGAACTCGTCCGTCAGCACTCCGCCGATCTCGTCATCGCCAACTGCGAAAACGCTGCCGCCGGATTCGGAATCACTCCCTCGCTCGCCGAAGAGTTGTTCGATCTCGGCATCGACGTCATGACTACCGGAAATCACGTCTGGGACAAACGCGAAATCATCGAATACTTCCAGATGGCTGACGGCAATCCGCACAGCCCCGCGCGCCGCCTGCTGCGTCCGGCAAATTTTCCCGCCAGCCTCCCCGGTTGGGGCCTCTACGAGGGAACGAAGAACGGCGTTGCCTACGCGGTAATGAATCTGCAAGGCCGAGTCTTCATGAACTCCAGCGACGACCCCTACCGCTTTGCGGACTCCCTGCTCGAAAAGATCAAAGCGAAGATCGTCTTCGTGGATTTCCACGCCGAAGCCACTTCCGAGAAAATCGCCTTCGGTTGGTACCTCGATGGCCGCGTCACCGCCGTCGTAGGCACGCACACCCACATCCCGACAGCCGACCAAACCGTCCTCACCAGAGGAACGGCCTACATCACCGACGTCGGAATGACCGGCCCCTACGACAGCGTAATCGGTGTAAAGAAGGAACTGGTAATCGACCGCTTTCTAACCGGCATGCCCGCGCGCTTCGAGCCCGCCTCCGGCGATGTGCGCCTGTGCGCCGTCGTAGTCCAGTGTGACGACCAAACCGGCCGCGCCCACAAGATCGAACGCCTGATGCTCCGTTGAGAGACGTTTCAGATGCCACCTTTTCGCGGTTTTGGGATAGGTGCCATCCAGTATCTTCCTCGTTACGGCCGCTGTTCCCTTTCGACTATTTCCCTTGCAAACCAACCATGCCGCGGCATTCTATACTCAATACCATGCATTGGTTGCGAGCGGGAATTCCCTTGCTGTTTGCCGGCTTATGTTTCGCCGCCGATAGCGCGCCGCTCCCCGCTCAATCACCCTGCCCCGATCCTGCCGCCCCATCTGGCTGCACGGTTTCGGTCGCTCCTGTCGTCTTGCCGTCCCTTAAAGACCTGAAGTCCGCCCAACAGGCATTCAAGCGCGGCCTCAAGCTCGAAAAATCGCAAAACTTCGACCGCGCCTTCAACGAATTCGGACAGGCGGCCCGCCTCGTCCCCATGAGCGCCGAATACCTCGCCGCCCGTGAGATGACCCGCGAACACTTAGCCGGGGATCGCCTCGAACGCGGCAGCACCGAATTGCTCGCCGGCCGGCGCGCCGACGCTCTAGCCGATTTCCGCGCCGCGCTCGAACTCGATCCCCAAAACGAATTTGCCCAACAGCGTCTTCAGGACGTTTTGGGTCCTCCACCCAACGCCCACGCCTCAGGTCCCCCGCAGGTCGTCGCCAAGTCCGACAATCTCACGACTAATCCCCTGTCTGGATCAGGCGGCTTGCACGATATTCACTACCGCGGCGATTCCCGCGGCCTGCTCGAGGCCGTCGCATCCAGCTATGGATTGACCATCGTCTTCGACGACTCCTTCCCCAGCCGCCGCGTGCGTCTTGACCTCGACCAGGCCGACTTTTCCACCGCCATCCGCGTCGCCTCGGAGATCACCAAGACCTTCACCGTCCCGCTTGAGCCCACCGTGCTCTTTGCCGCTCTCGACAGCCCTGACAATCATCGCGCCTTCGACCATATGGGTCTGCGCTCGTTCTATATTCCCGGCGCAGCTTCACCTTCCGAGCTGAACGAAGTGATGAACGCGTTGCGGTCGCTTTTCGAGTTCAAGTTCGTCAGCCTCAATTCCGCCTCCAGCATCATCACCGTCCGTGGACCCATCGTCGCTCTCGAAGCCGCGACTCGCTTCATGAGCCAACTCGGCGCGCCCCAGCCTGAGGTCCTTCTCGACATCCAGGTTCTCGAAATTAATCACACTTACGCCAGCAACATTGGACTGCACGTTCCCAATCAATTCAAGCTCTACAACATTTCGGCGGCCGCGCTGCTGGCCGCTGGCGGCGCCGGCCTCGGCGACCTGGTCAACCAGTTGATCTCCTCTGGAGGCATCAACCAGGCGGGCAATTCCACCATCGCCGCGCTGCTCGCACAACTGCAAGGCCAGGGCAATTCCATCTTCAGCCAGCCGCTCGCCACATTCGGCGGCGGACTTACCCTCATGGGCCTCAGCCTCGACCAGATTTCGGCCGTGATCTCGCTGAATGAAAGCTCCGCCAAAACCTTGCAACACGTTGAGCTGCGCGCGTCCCAATCAAAAGAGGCCACCTTCAAGCTGGGCGAACGTTTTCCCGTCCTGAACGCCAGTTTCTCGCCGATTGCCAGCAGTCCGGCCATCGCCGGCGTGCTGAAGAACCAGACCTACACTGCGCCTTTCCCCTCGGTCAATTACGAGGATCTTGGCCTCACCCTCAAGGCGAAACCAACCGTTCATCGCAACTCTGACGTCGGTCTCGAATTGACCGTTCAGTTCCGCGCTTTGGGAGGCGGTTCGGTTAACAGTGTCCCGATTATCAACAACCGCGAATACACTGGCGGCGTGCTACTAAAGAATGGCGAACCGGCTGCCATCGCCGGCATCGTCACTACTTCCGATCAGCGCAGCCTGAGCGGTTTGCCCACCTTCGCACAGATCCCTGGCTTCGGTGTCCTCGCCTCGCCGCATTCGCACATGGAATCCGATGACGAACTCCTGATCCTGATTACGCCCCACGTCGTCCTGGAGTCGGGACAACTCGATCCGCCCGCAATCTGGCTCAACAAATAAGCGGCTTTCGGCGTTGCACTTGGTTGTTGGGCGACACAGGATTCAGCGTGCGCGTGGAACTCGTTTTGCGCATCGAAGAGGAGCTGAAGTGTGAGTGCATCGAGCCCGAAGGGGCGAGCCTGCTCTCGCGCGCGCGTTTTGAGTGCCGCGTTCAGCGCGCGCTGCTCCTGGAACGCGGCTGAGCCTACTTCGCGCTCTTCTCCGCGCCGCCTTTTTCCTGGCTGGCTTCGAAATCCACGATCTTCTTCAACACCTCGACTGGAGCTCCGCCACTCACCATGCGCCCGTTAATGTACAGCATGGGAGTTCCATTCACTCCCACCGACTTGCCCAGCACAAGCGAAGCTTCGATGCGCGCCTTGGTCTCCGGCTTCGCCGCGCAAGCAGCGATTTCATCCGCATTCGCTCCCGCAGCCGTCGCGTTCGCCTTCAGCTTTTCGTCAGCATTCGACTCGGTAATGTTGGCCTGATCCGCAAACGTCTTCTCAATAAACTTCCATACGCCGTCTTTCGAGGCTCGGCCCACACAATCGACATAATCGGCAGCCTTCTCGGCCCAGTTATGCGCCGGCAGCGGAAAATTCTGGAACACGAACCGCGCCTCCGGTTCCTGCGCCAGCAGTTGCTCGATCACGGGCGCTGCCTTCGCGCAATGCGGACACTGCATGTCGCTGAACTCCACGATCAGCACCGCTGCCTTCTCCGAGCCTTTCGAAGTGCCATTCACGCCCTTTTCCAGCGTCACGCGCGCATCTTCAAACGGCTTGGCCCCAAACGGCAGAATCTCCCCGCTGACCGCGTGCTTGCCGTCCGCGCTCACGAGCAACCGGTTCGCGTTCGATCCCTGCGGATTGGTAATGACCACATTGACCTCGGCCAGACCCTCGATTTCCGAAGGCCGAATGTCGCCAACTTTCCAGCTGATCGTCGTGTCATAACCAAACATCTGGAACAGAAACGAGTTCACCGTGTCTTCAGTAGGCAGAACGGTCTTGGGAGTCGAAGCCGAACTCGGTGCGGACGAACTGGCTGCGGGTTTGGCCGCGGGCCGCTTGGAAAGAGTGGGCTGTGGCGTCTGCGCACAAACCATCGCGCTTTGTGCCACGAAAATGCCGGACAACGCAAGAACAAACAGGGAACGGTAGGTTTTGGTCATAAGAAATTTGATTGTTACAGAAGCCACACGAATTGTCATTTCAGCGTGTTTGCCCCGCTTGAACTACTGCCGCTACGCGTACTCGCCCTTGGCTTGTTTCAAGATGGGAATATTGATGTTTGCTGGGACCACTCAGTGTGCTGCCTGCGATCTCCCGGCGAGAAAATCATCCTGGCACTGCTTCGCGACAGAGAGCAACTCTGCAAACTCTGGCGAGCCTCGCAGGTTGGAGAGCGTGGCGTTGGTCTGCAGGTCGGTGTAGGCGCAGTAATGCCCCGCAATCGCACCTTTGATCAGGCGCACAGCAAGATCCTTCTGACCGCAGAAGGCGAAAGTTCCGGCGTTCAGGTATCGGGCCTCGGGGTCATGAAAACTCGAAACAGTTGGCGCAAGTTCCCGGGCCTCTTTGTCCAGGTACGCCGCCGGCGCATGGTTGAGACAGTCATAGACCATCCTGTCAACGGGACGATTTTCAACGGATCGATCCTTGAGCTTCACACTTTGTTCCCGCGCTTGCGACAGGTTGCCGGCGCGAATGGAAAGCGCGACCACGCTTCCCTCTGCCCATGAGGAGCCAGCATCGAGCTGAATATAATCCAGGGATCGCGCGAAATTGCCTTGTTCAAGGAACGTGAGGGAACAGGATCGATAGCGATAGTTCCCCGGGTCCAGCGATAGGGCAGCTTCGCACTCGTGTGCAGATTCGTCGAGCACGCCGCCATAGCGCAGCACGTACCCCAAAGCGAAGTGCGCCGAGGCATTCTCCGGATGCCGCTCCACCAGTGTCTTCCCCTCCTGGTAAGCCTTGATGAGATCGCCTCCCTCTACCCGGGTTGTAATCAGCTGAGCTGCCGCGCCGACGAGGTTCGGATCCAGCGCCACCGCTCGTTCCAGGGCGGATTGCCCGCGCTGATACATCGCATCGCCACCGTTCGAATACGTAGCATCGTAATAGTAGCGATATCCCAAGGCCTCCCAAGCAGGTCCGTAGCTGGGATCCATTCCAACGGCGCGCTCCAGCATAGCGATGGCGTCTTTATTCGGTACTGGATCATGTGGCAGCGCTATGCTGCGTAAGTAGAGGTCGTATGCTTCTTCGTTCTTGGGATGTGTGCCGGCCTCCCCGGCGTCTGCTCCAGCGCCGAGAGCCGGAACCAATCCCTGGCGGACCTTCGATGTGATCTGACTCCGCATCGTGATCAGGTCGGCAGCAGCGACGGTCATGGTGTCGCGCCAGACCGCGCGGTTGTTGCCGATGTCCACCGCTTCCAGCGTAATCTGAAGCTGATCGCCCTCCTTTACGTAGTGCCCGGTGACGACGTCGGTCACGTGCATGGCCTTGCCCGCTTCCTGCAGATCAAGCGTCGGAGAATCGTACTTGCTGGTGGTAGCGAACGGCCGAATCGAAAGCGAACGCGCATAACTCAGCGAAGTCGCGATTTCGTCGGCCAGCGCTAGGCGCAGAAAATCCACGTCCTTATCGGAGCCGATGTTCTGCAATGGAAGAACGGCAACAGTTTTCTGGCTGACGGGGACCGCAATCGGCGCAGAGCGCTGCTTCACGAACCAGAAAACAGCCGCGGCCAGAACCGCAATCCCGCCCAGCACTCCCACGATCTTCCCGTAGGAGCGGGTTGCCTTCGCGGCCGAGCCTGATTTCGATGAGGTCGCCGACAATGGAGCAGGTGCAACAGCCGAGCCGGAAACCGGCCTTTGCATGGCTTGCGATGCGCTTTCCGCTACGGCTGCCACGGGCCCCGAACCAGCTGCTTCCGTAGGACGCGACTCCGTTTCCCGTTTCAGCCGCTTCAGGTCGGTCCGCATGTCCGCGGCATGCTGGTAGCGCATCTCGCGGTCTTTCTCCATCGCTTTATTAATAACGTCTTCGAGCTTCGGCGGCACGTCGGGGTTCAGCCGGATCGCGGGAGTTGGCGTGCGATCAAGGATCCCCTGAAAAATCAACGCCGACGTATCTCCACGAAAAGGCACCATGCCGGTAGCCATCTCATAGAGCACGGCACCAAACGAAAACAAGTCGGTTCGCGAATCCAGTTCCTTTCCTTTCGCCTGCTCAGGAGACATATAAGCGACCGTGCCGATCGCCGACCCGGGACTGGTAAGGTGCTCCTCGGCGATCGTGGCTTCGAGCGTCGCCCCAGACGACTGCGATGGCCGTGCGCCGGGTTGCGTGACCTTGGCCAGCCCAAAATCCAGAATCTTCGCGTGGCCTCGCTTGGTCACAAAAATATTCGCCGGCTTGATGTCGCGATGGACGATGCCTTCCGAGTGGGCGGCATCCAGCCCATCGGCAATTTCGATCCCCAGCGAGACCAGCGTTTCTACTTCCATCGGACGGTTGCCGATGATGTGCTTCAGAGTCGCGCCATCGAGGTACTCCATGACGATGTACGCCTTGCCATCCTCCTCGCCGATGTCGTGAATAGTGCAGATATTCGGATGGTTGAGCGCCGAGGCGGCTTTGGCCTCGCGCCGGAATCTCTCTAGCGATTGCCGGTCCTCGGCCACATCTTCGGGGAGGAACTTCAGGGCGACGAAGCGGCCAAGCTCGGTGTCCTCAGCCTTGTAAACCACACCCATGCCGCCACCGCCCAACTTCTCGACGATGCGGTAGCGTGAGATGGTCTGGCCGATCATCAGGGGCAAATCTTACGGCGGGTGATACGGGCAAGTCAACGAAAGCCGTGGCGTTGGCGGTTGCTCGAAAGGATCGTTGGCGGAACATTCCGAATGCGCTCTTGCGAACAACTTGTCCTGGAAGCGGACGCTTTCTACTCTGGGTTTCATCCCATTGCCAAAAAATCGGCCCTGCACTCAGGCAGGGCCGAATCAAAACAAAAGCTGAATTCAGTACCGCTTTACTTGCCGACGTAGGTCTTGGGACTGCCGACACCGGTGCAAGCGTCCCATCCTTTCGCTGCTGAGTATCCCATGTAAGGACCGCACATCCCCACGGTCGTGTCTTTGAAGTCCGCAGCCACCGCCATATTGTTGTAAATGGTGGTGAGCTCCGAGTTGCTGGACGTGGCAAAGCTCCCAGCTCGGTTCACGATGCCCGCCAGTAGCGGAGACGATACGCTGGTACCGCCGACAATCCACCAGCCGCCGTTGCCGCTGTCATAGACCCAAACGCCAGTGTTGGGGTCGGCGATTGCGGACATATCGGGGACTCCGCGGACGCTGCCGACTTTGGCGGAAATCACTGACTGGTAGCTGGGCCGCGCTTCGTACGGGCTGAGCCCGCCTCCGCCATCGGTCCAAGCCGCTTCCGACATGAAAGCACCCGTCGTCGGATTGCGGCGCAGTGTCGTGCCGCCCGCGGCCACTACGTCGGGAGAGACGCTGGGATAGATGGTTCCCGGTCCGTCTCCAGTCGAAGCGAAGTAGACAATGCCTGAGGTCGTGAAATAGGAATCATAGCTGTTCTCGCCGGAAAACTCGCCGCCGCCCCAGCTCATCGAGACTTCTCCGCCGCCGGCCGCTGCCACCAGAGTGTTGGCTTTCTGCACCGCGGTGAAAAGGTCCGAGTTGGAGTTGGAAGCTGCTTCCACGAGATAGATCTTTGCGCTCGGGGCCATGGCATGTGCCCACTCAATGTCGAGCGATTCTTCCAGTTCCCATCCGGAATCAGCGGGTGGCTTGGTGCCGCTGGCGTAAACGACCGAGAAATTTGGCGCAGGCAATCCGAACTGAGTGGAAAAGTAGGCGAGATCGCTGGCCGCGTTCGCGTCGTCATAGGCGTCTACGATGGCGATGGCTTTACTTCCGCCAGTTGGGTTCAAGGTAACGGTGTTGGGATTGCAGCCCGCGACCGCCTTGGTCAGTTTGTAGATGCAGCCGATCGAAGCCGGCGTTTCGTAGAAGTAGCCGCTAAACGGCGGTCCGACAACGAGCGGCTGAGCCGATTTGAAGCCCGCGGTGGGAACGAACATCCGGATATTGGTGTGGGAACGCCGGCCTGCATCGCCCGGTTTTTCCATGCTCGACGACGGGATGACGACTGTGCCTTTGTGTTCCGCACCCTGTGCGAATGCCTGCATACAAAGGCCAAGTGACAGTGCGATGGTGGTTGCAACGACGATTACACGACGACTCATGCTTTTCCTACCTTCCCATGGAATTGAAATTGTTGTTGAAGGCCTGTCCGAACACCGGGAGAGAGGAACTGAGGGCGGTCGGTAAATCGCAAGACCTGCGCTAATGTAGCCTTACCCGAAAGCATTAGTCAACGTGAAAGATAATGCAGACATTGTGCGAGGTTTTTGCGTGGATTGCGCTGCCAGGCCTTCTCACTCCGTCTTCGCCGCGATCGGAAACCGGCGCCCATACCCAAACGCCTTGGGGGTAATCTTGATCCCTGGGGCGGCCTGCTGGCGCTTGTATTCGCTGCGCGCGATCATGGCAATCACTCGCTTCACCAGGCCGAGATCGAACTGGTGCGCTTCGGCAATCTGCTCGGCCGAACGCGACTCCTCGACGTAGTCTTCGACGATCGTGTCGAGCACATCGTAGGGCGGAAGCGAGTCGGAATCTTTTTGGTCGGGCCGCAACTCAGCCGACGGCGCTTTGTCGATGGTCGCCTGCGGAATGACGACCTTGCCGCCGCGCGAGTTGGCATAGGCGCTCAGCCGGTACACCAGTGTCTTCGGCACATCGGAGATGACAGCCAGCCCGCCGACCATGTCTCCATAAAGCGTGCAATAGCCAACGGCGATTTCGCTCTTGTTGCCGGTCGAAAGCACCAGCGCGCCGAGTTTGTTCGAGAGCGACATCAGGATGAGCCCGCGCGACCGCGACTGGATGTTTTCTTCGGTCACGTCCTCGGGCAGGCCGGCAAATGCGGGAGCGAGAGTCTCCTTAGCCGATTGATATATATCGTTGATCGACAATAGCTCGAAGCGAATGCCAAGATTCGCGGCCAAAGCCCGCGCATCGCTGATCGATCCGGGAGACGAGTACGGGCCCGGCATGCCAACGCCGATCACATTCGCCGCGCCCAGCGCGTCGACCGCGATGCAGGCGGTGAGCGCGGAATCGATGCCGCCGCTCAGCCCGATGATGGCGCGCTGGAAGCCGCATTTGTGGACGTAGTCGCGCGTGCCGAGAACCAGCGCTTCGTACGCGCTGGCTTCTTCGCCCGTAATCTGCTCGTGCATTTCGCCGGTGAGGTTGGCGGAATCAAAAAAGATAATGTCTTCTTCGAACGATTTACCCTGAGCCATAACCTTTCCATCCGGCGCAAGCACCAGGCTCGACCCGTCAAACACCAGGCTGTCGTTTCCTCCCACTTGATTGACCATCGCCACCGGAACGTGGTGGTTCCTGGCGATTGCCGCCAGCATGTCGCAACGCAGATCGCGCTTGCCGATCCAGAACGGCGAGGAAGAAATGTTGAGCACGAAGTTCCCGCCCGCACGCACCAGCTCTTCGATGGGATCGATGCGGTAAAGGCGCTTGTTCCAGAAACGCTTGTCGTTCCACGCGTCCTCGCAGATGGTCAACGCCATCTGCTTGCCGCAGAAGCTGAACAGTTGCTGGCTGTGCGCGGGAGCGAAATGGCGCATCTCGTCGAACACGTCATAGGTCGGCAAGAGCATCTTCGACTGGATGAAGTCGATGCGTCCGTCGCGCAGCAACGCCGCCGAGTTCATTACGGTCTTCCCGGAGTCGGCCTCGGCCCGTGTCACGAGCCCGCAGATAACGGCGATGCCGCGGGTCTCGGCGGCGATTTGCTCGGCGGTCGTGCGGTTGCGCGCCACAAAGGTTGGACGCTCGACCAGATCGCGCGGCGGATATCCGCAGACTGAAAGCTCGGGAAACAGGATCATTCCCGCGCCCGCGCTGCGAGCCTGTTGGGCAAACTGAATGATCTTGGCGGCATTGCCAGAGAAATCCCCGACAGTAGGATTGATCTGGCCCAGGGCAATCTTCACAGGTCTAGTTTAGAAGGTTGTGCGCCGAAGACGCTATGACGCGGAAAGCACACTGGGTTCGAGTCATACGAACAGAGCCACGAGAACAAAACCAGTTCTTACTCAACGAAGGCAGATGGCAGCCAGTTCGGTCCCGGATCAGAGCCAGGCGGCGCGCTCGGGGGCGCAGGCGCATATACCGGCACATGCGGCGTGTCCGAATGGTCAACTTCAATCTCTTCGCCCGGACGTCGCAATGTGGGCGCATTCGCCGGACGTGCTTCCTGCTTCTTGGCAACGGTCGGCTCGCCCAAATCCACTTCCTTCTCTACGCGCACGACTTTCTTCCCGTCGACGCTCATGGTTTCGACGCGCACGACTTCATCTCCGACGAAGCGCACAAAGTCCACGTCCTGCGGCGGAGTACCGTAGACCCATTCCTCGTAGTCGGTCTCTCCGTCCTTCTCGCGCACCCTTCGCGGCGGACGACCCTTGGCGTAAATCACCATCTCCTGATTCATGCCCACCAGGACCTGATGATGCTCGATGGCATCTTTGACCTTCGGCGGCACCGTCAGCAGATAAGCCTCTACGCCGGTTTTCGAGTCGAAGTCAAAGACCGGCAGCAACAACTTCTTGAGCTCGGGCCCCGTCAATTCAGGAACGTACTTGTCAAAGTAGAGGTTCACAAACGAGCCGTGGGCATTGACATTCGAATTCGATCCGGGAGTAACCGAGGTCGAACCTTCGATCTGAATGTGCTGATACCATTTTTGCCCGCCGGGACCGCCGTTGATGTCGAAGCGGATGTAGTCGCCCTTGATGGTGACATTGGTGATTTCGGCCCGGTCACCGGGCTTGCAAGCTGGTCCCGACATGGACATTAACGCCTTCAGTTCGTCGCCATTTGGAGTTATCGTCCCATTCTTCAGCTTCAAGCCCGTCTTTCCCATCGGAAAGGGTGAGCGAATGTAGACCAACTCGGCGTTAAAGGCGTGGAGGATTTCCTGGCGTGTTTTTAGCGAAATCCTGGGAGGGTTCTCGGCGTAGAGCAGCGCTGAACCGCACAGGAGAACGACGAGGAAACGGCAAGACGCGCGAAAGCTGCAACTAGAACGCCCAAAGAGAGAACGCCCGCGGATCGACCGCATGGAGCACCCCATGCCCACGTCCAATTATAGACTGCTCCGCTTATAGACTGTTGCTGTCAAAGGTTGCTGGGCGCGGCGGGATTAGAGACGCGCGAGATCAAGAGACGCGCAACCCTTCGCGGGCTACCTTCAGAGGAAGCATCTGTCCGCCGGCCTTTGCCACCGCTTGCGAGACCGCATCCTTCGCGCCTTCTTCCACCATCAGCAGAACGCAGCCACCGCCACCCGCGCCACACACTTTGGCTGCACGGCCGCCGTTCTTGCGAGCCACTTCGATCAGCTTGTCGATTTTCGGCGTAGTGATGCCGGGCGCATTGGTGCGGCGCAACTTCCACTCCTCGCGAATCAGGCGGGCTACGTCCTCCCAATCGTGGCGCAGAAACGCCTGATTCATGTCGCGAGCCAGGGCGACGATCTTCTCGAAGTTGCGGAAGACGTGACGGTCTCCGTTGATGTGCGCCTTGAAGACTTCCCAGTTGTTGATTCCCGACTGCCGGGGCGCGCCGGTATAGGCGAGCACGAAACGCCGGTCGATCTCTTCGGGCGCAACCGGCACCGCCGCGCGGTGAATTCCGTCCGGATCGAGATGGATGGCGCTGACTCCGCCATAGAGCGCTGGATAGTAGTCCTGGCAGCCCGTGGGCACGGCGATGATCTGGGCCTCGATGTTCTGCGCAAGGGCGCGCAGTTTTTCAAGATCGAAGGTGCGGCCGGTGAAGCGCGCCAGCGCGGCGCAAGTGGCGATCATCATGGCAGACGAACCGGAAATGCCCGCTCCCGCCGGCGACTCTGAATTCGTCTCCAGCCGGAAGCCCTGTTCAGGAGCGAAAAACCTGACCACGCAAGCCGCCAAGGCATGCTGGTGTTTCCGCTTGCTGTTCAGTTCGGCGAGATCGGCAAATGTGTCTTCGCGGCCCGTATCAAGGGAACGCAGCTCGATGCGTGTCCCTTCGAGCGGCGTAATCTGGCAGCTCGTAAGAATCTCGAGGGCAAAGTTAAGGGTTAGCGCCCCGGGATGAAATAGATATAACGGCCAGAGATCGACCGTGCCCCCGGCCAGATCGGCGCGGCAGGGCGCGTGGGCTGTGATCGTGGGTCCAGCAGGTGTGGCAGACGTGGGTGCCATGTAAATTTTGTATCACGGCTGACGATGATTCGGCGTGACGCAAGGCACCAGGCTTTGGTTAAGAGACGAACTCGCCCGGTCCCGCTGGGAAGCCTATGGCTGGGCCCCGTAAACGGCCTTGCCGCCGACAATCGTCCACAAGACTTTTGTATCGCGTGCCTCTTCGGCAGTTGCCGTCAGTACATCGCGGTCCAGCAGGGCGAAGTCCGCTTGCTTGCCCACGGCGATTGAGCCGATCTTATCTTGCTGGCCCAAGGCTCGAGCGGCATTCCGCGTGTAGGCATACAGCATTGCCTCCCGCGGAACGCGCTGACGCGCATCCAGCACGCCCTCCGGTCCCTTGCGCGTTTCGGCCTGATAAATTGCCCGGAACACATTGGCCGTCGAGACCGGCCAGTCGCTTGCGCCGGCGATAATGCCACCCTCGTCGAGCACGGAGCGCGCCGGATATTGCCACTCGTAGAGTGCGGGATCAATGTGCGGCTTTACCAACTCGATCGTATCCGTTTCCGCATTCGCCCAATAGAGTTGGAAGGACGCGATCACGTCGAGCTCGCGGAAGCGGGGAATATCCTCGAGCCTGATCAATTGCAGGTGCGTAATGGTATGCGGCAGGCCTGAGTTCCCATTCGTCTTCCGGGCTGCTTCGATCCCATTCAACGCCTCGGTTACAGCCTGGTCGCCGATCGCATGAACATGAACGACCATTCCCTGCTTATCCGCGGCGACCGCAATCTTTGCAAACTCTGCCGGATCGAACAGCAGTTCGCCATTCCGACCGCTGGTCCGATAGGGCTTGGAGAGAACCGCGGTTTGTGAGGGGTATTCCAATACGCCGTCGGCAAATACCTTGATGCCGATAACCTTGACTCCGGGCACATTCTTGAAATGTTCACGCCATTGCAGCGCCGTCGTCAATTGTTGCTCCGGATGGCCCTTCTTGAATTCGATTACCGGCAGCGCTGCGACATGCGAGTTCAACTCGCCGCTTTCGGCCAGTCCCTGGTAGGTTGCCAAAATCTCGTCGCTGGCCGCCGCGTCGAGCCACGCCGTGATTCCCAGCCCATGCATGTACTGCACCGCGGCACGTCCGGCTGCAAGCATTCTCTCTTTGTTAGGCTTCGGCACTACCTCACTCACCTTGTCCACTCCCGCATCCACCAGGAAGCCGTTCGGTTCAAAATCCGATCCGAAGCCGTAGTACCCTTTTTTTATCGCATCAAGGCCGCTAATCAGTTCTTTGTTGATCCCCGCCCGCTTTAGCAGCGCCTTATTCGCCCAGGCCGTGTGGCCGTCCATCCCTTCGAGCAAGACCGGTTGATCTGCATAAGGTGCGGCGTTAAAGCGCTCGCTCAGTTGCTTGTTCTTCGACCAGAACGCCAGCGGGATTCCGCTAACGATCAGAATGTCTCCCTGCATCCCTCGGCCGCTTTTCTTCGCCTCGGCGGCGAACGCTACCAGTTCATCAACAGAACTCATGTTCTCCCCGATATCGGCCGAGATCAGAGAGAGGCCGCCCTCCACCGCGTGACAATGGCTGTCAATCAACCCCGGCACCAGGAAATTGCCTTTGAGGTCAATCATCTCCACGCCACTCGCCACCGCTTTGGACACTTCGCCGCGATTGCCGACGGCCACAATCCTGTCGCCGCGGATCGCCACTGCCTCGGCATAAGGATGCTCGGGTTCGCCGGTGAAGATCTTGCCGTTATAGAGCACACGCTCGTCCGCTCCTCCTGCAAACGCAACGCTCCCCAGACAAGCACACAGCAACAACGTGAACACCCATTTCAGCCTCGACATTGCCATTACCCTTGGTTCGAAATTGATCGCATTTCCCTGAGCCTGCGACAAAGTCTTGTCCTCAGAAGATTTAGGCACCATAGTACATCGGGGCCCCGCTCAAGCGGACCCCCGCCGCTGCCTGGTCGTCCCCTCCTTCGGTGACCTGGAAATTGGTACTTCGGTAACGGACAGCTGTACCTTAAGCACCTGAGAGGTCCTATCCCAACCACCTTAAAATGATTCTGAAGCGGACCAGCGCCCCCACGCCACGGGCCGACAGGACTGCCTTTTGCCGTATAAACTGCCGATTCCCGCGCGCATTCCGCTACTGTACGTTATCCTCGGCGTGCTCCTCACCATCAGTGTCCTCCCCATGTATTTCTACTCGGCGCAGATCGAGGAGATGAACCGGGAACGCCTCAAAACCAACGAAATGCTTTTGCAGAATACGGTCACGCGCTCGCTGGCCGACGATATTTCCCAGCACCAGGAAACGATACACATGATGCTGGCCAATCTGTCGTCGTCGGTGCAGGTGGAGAGCGGAAATGATCTTGGCGACCAGCATATCGAGACGCCGGAACTGCGGGCTCTGCTCGAAAATTTCGTTTCCTCCTCGAATGACATCGCCTATGCCACGCTGCTCAACGCCGACGCCAAGGGCGTCTCCGCCGGACGAATCGAGCCGGATGCCTTCCTGCAGCGCGAACTCGAGCGCGCCTACCAGGCCGCGAGCGAAGGGCGGGGATACAGTGGCCAGCCGCTGACGGTGGGAAGCGGAAAATCCGCGCGCACCGTCATGCTGGTAAGTTCGCCCATTATGTATGCGGGCCGCTTCCTGGGCATGATCGGATCGGTCGTCGATCTCGATTACCTGATCCGACAATTGCAACAGGTCAGCCTGACGGGCCTGATGCCCTACGTCGTCGACAGCCAGGGACGGTTGGTTACTACGGCATCGCCGCAGTACGCCACCGGCCAGGATATGACCCAATTCGACATCGTAAAGAATTTTGTCGATGAAGGTTCGAAAGCCCAGTTGGCGGCCACGCGGGAATTCACCATCCGCGGCGACAAGCCAGTCGAGATGCTGGGAACCTACAGCCCAGTGACCGCGCTCGATTGGGCTGTGGTTGTGCAGAAACCACGCGAGGAAGCCTATCGCGGTATTTACGAAATGCAGCGCACCGGACGCCTGCTGGCATGGCTGGCGGTATTCCTTAGCGTAGGGCTGAGCATTTTTTCGGCGCGCCGCGTCACTAATCCTCTGCAGGTCCTCGCGCAGTCCAGCCGCGCCATTGCGCGCGGCGACTTCTCACAGCGGGTCCACCTCAAAACGCGCACCGAGATCGGTGAACTGGCTGCCACGTTTAACACGATGTCGGAGGAACTGGAACAGTTCGTCGAAGACCTGAAACGCGCCGCCGAAGAGAACAAGGCGCTGTTCATGGGATCGATCCAGATGTTGGCCGGCGCGGTCGACGAAAAGGACCCCTACACCCGCGGACACTCCGACCGCGTGACCCGCTACTCGCTGCTGATCGCCAAGGAAATGGGCCTCGACCCTGGATTTCAGGAGATCCTGCGCGTTTCAGCCCAACTGCATGACGTGGGCAAGATCGGCATCGAAGACCGCATTCTGAAAAAGCCGGGCGCGCTCACGCCGGAAGAATTCGAGATCATGAAGACGCACACTACCAAGGGTGCGAATATTCTGCGTCCTGTGCCGCAGTTGCGCGAGATGCTGCCGGGAATCGAACTCCACCACGAAGCACTCAATGGCCGCGGCTACCCCTATGGCTTGAAGGGCGATGAGATTCCGCTGCTCGCGCGCGTGATTGCGGTTGCCGACACCTTCGACGCAGTCACCACAAACCGCCCCTACCAGAAGGCGCACGAGGCCAAGGAGGCGCTGCGCATCATTCAGAATCTCTCGGGACAGCGCCTTGACCCCAGGGCTGTGACCGCGCTCCTGGCCGTGTACGAGCGGGGAGAAATCCGCTTACCGAAAACGCCCGCTCCGCTCACAGCGTCTGAGGCACCCGCCGCCGCATCGGCCGCGGCAGGTGCGGAGTCTACTTCGGCCGATCCCCTGACGATTGAAAGTATGCGCATCTGAAGGCAAATTGGTAATTGTGTAATTTGTAATTTTGCAATTTGAAATCCCTGCTGCCGCCTTCGCAATTTCTCCACTGGGAAGGCGACCTGCCGCACGAGAGCTCGCCTAAATTACCAAATTACACAATTACCAATTCTGCCCAGCGCTTCTCATATAATCGTTGTCGGATACCCCATGATTCAAACCCTTTTTGGCAGCCTGGACGAGCAGCAAAAACCCAGCTTTCTTGACCGCATGAAGCAGGCCGTCTCGCGCACGCGCGAGAATCTGGCCGAGCGCATCGACGATGTCGTTTCGATCGGGAAGGAAATCGACCGCTCCACGCTCGACGATCTGGAAGCGACCCTCATCGGCGCCGATCTGGGCACAACCACCACGCAGGAGGTTCTCGACAAGCTCCGCGACAAAGCCGACCGCAAACAGATCAAGGATGTAAACGAACTGAAGCGGCTGTTGAAAGAAGAGCTGCTGGCGATCCTGACATCGACGCCGGAACGGCCGGTGGCGCGCGTGGACGGGGTGCCGGAAGTGATCATCGTGGTGGGCGTAAACGGCACTGGCAAAACGACTACGATCGGTAAGCTGGCGCAAGTATTTCGCGGACAAGGAAAATCGGTGCTGATGTGCGCTGCCGACACATTCCGCGCGGCCGCCATCGAGCAACTGGAAATCTGGGGCCAGCGCACGGGGACCGAGGTGATCAAGACCAAAGCTGGAGGCGATCCATCGGCCGTGCTTTTCGATGCCTTGCAAAAAGCGACAGCACACAAGACCGATTACGTGATTGTGGACACCGCCGGCCGCCTGCACACCAAGCAGAACCTGATGCAGGAACTGGAAAAGATGCGGCGCACCGCGCAGCGCATCGTGCCCGGCGCTCCGCATGAAACTTTGCTGGTGATGGACGCAACCACGGGCCAGAATGGCCTGCAGCAGGCGCGGCAGTTTACGCAATCCGCCGGAGTCACGGGCATTGTGCTGACCAAACTCGACGGTACAGCCAAGGGCGGCGTAGTCGTCGCGATTTCGCGAGAACTGGGCTTGCCTGTGCGCTTCGTCGGCGTCGGCGAGAAAGCAGGAGATCTGCTGCCGTTTGATGCGAAGGAATTTGTGGAGTCGCTGTTTGCATGAAGTAGCTTTATTTGCCAGATGCTGATGCGGTCGGCTATCTCATCTCATGAGAATAAATACTTCCGGCGACAACAGGCTTTAGATGTTTAAAACTCTCAAGCGCAGCTTGCTCGGATTCTTCGTCGGCTACGCCATTTATATTGTCATCGTCTGTATAGACATTGTCGTGCAACAGCGGATGCACGGATATTCGACCTTTGAAAGTTTTTATGTATGGGTCTATCCCCTGACTTCGCCGTATTCGTTAACTCGTTGGTTCTGGAAAGAAGGGCCGTTAGAAGATAACCTCCTGACCCTCTGCGGCGGGCTGCTTCTGGTGGCCGGGGTCGTCTGGGCAAATTGGAAGAAAAAACCTAACTAGGCCGGGTTTTAGGTTCAAGGCCTTGTACTCTTCCGCAATCGGCCTTCTCACTTGCGACTTTCCCTGCCCCTTCAGGGTGAGTTAGTCTTTAGAGTTCCATGACAACCGACGAACAATTCATGCGGCGCGCGTTCGATCTGGCGCGAGCTGGAATCGGCCTCGTATCGCCAAATCCCGCCGTCGGTGCGGTTGTGGTCGATTCGCCGGGCAACGAAGCCGGTTCGGGCACGCACACTTACGATGGAGTCAAGCACGCCGAGGTGATCGCGCTCGAACAGGCTGGGCCACGCGCTCGCGGCGGAACGCTCTATCTCAACCTGGAACCATGCTCGCACCAGGGACGAACCGGGCCCTGTGCCGATGCCGTGATTACCGCTGGCATCAAACGCGTGGTCTGCTCCATGCAGGATCCAAATCCCCAGGTCGCCGGACAGGGATTCGCCAAGCTGCGAGCGGCCGGAATTCAAGTCGATGTCGGCTTGCTTGAAGCCGAGGCCAGAAGGCTGAACGAGGGCTTCGCGAAGTTCATCCGGCACCGAATTCCGTTTGTCACCCTGAAGGCTGCGATGACGCTCGACGGCAAAATCGCGCCGCCGCCAGCGGGATCGCCCGTTCCGAAGGAAGTTGCTGCGGGAGGCTCGACCGGCGGCTGGATCACCGGCGAAATCGCCCGCAAATACGTCCACGAATTGCGGCACGAGCATGATGCGATTATGGCCGGCGTTGGCACGGTGATTGCCGACGACCCTCTGCTCACCGACCGCAGCAACCGCGCCCGGCGGCGGCCACTGTTGCGCGTGATTCTCGATTCCTGGCTGCGGCTGCCCGATGCTTCGCGCCTGGTAAAAACTGTTCAGGGCGACGTGCTCATTCTTTATTCGCAGGCCGACGACAAGCGCAAGCACGAACTGGAAAAGCTAGGCCTGCGCGTTGAGCACGTGCCTGCACGTGAGGATGGGCGTCCCAATCTTGTGGAGGTGATGCGTCACCTTGCGAAATACGACATCACCAGCGTACTCATTGAAGGCGGAGCGACAGTGAACTGGACAGCGCTATCTTCCGGCGTCGTCGACAAGCTATTCCTCTTTTATGCGCCGAAGATTCTGGGCGAAGGTGCCGTGCCCTTCGTGGCCAGTCCGGGACCAGGACATTCCCACGTCGTCTTATCGGCGCGCCACCTTCGCCTGCATCAGTTCGGGGAAGATTTCGCGGTCGAAGGATACCTGCGCGACGCTTATCGCGACTAATCCGCACCGCGGCACTTTTTGGAGGTCCACATGTTTACTGGAATCGTCGAAGAGGTTGGAAAAGTTACCAAGATTACGCAGCGCGGCGAAAATCGCCGTATCACCGTCGAAGCGAAAAACACTCCCCGCGAATTAGGAACGGGCCAAAGTGTCTCGGTCAGCGGTGTCTGCCTGACGGCGCTCGATATTCAGCCGAATTCCTTCTGCGCCGACCTGGCACCCGAAACCTGGACGCGGACGTCGTTGTCGCGTATTCACGAGGGCGCATTCGTCAATCTCGAACTGCCGATGAAGGCGGACGGCCGCTTTGGGGGCCACATTGTCCAGGGCCATGTGGATGGCGTTGGGAAGCTGCTCGCCTTCGAGCGCATCCTGGATTCGGAAGGCCGGGATTCGGAGAACTGGTGGCTGCACATCGAAATTCCCTCCGATGTTGAAAAATACACCGTGTTCAAGGGATCCATTTCAATCGAAGGCATCAGCCTGACGGTTGCAAAGCTGGAGAAGAATCGCTGCACCATCGCCATCATTCCGCACACCGTCGAACTCACAAACCTCGGTTCGCTCAAGCCCGGCGACCCGGTAAATCTCGAAGCCGACGTGATCGCCAAGTACGTGGAGAAGATGATGAAAGGCGAGCCGTCCCAAAATTCGCTCACGGTCGAAGAACTGGTGCAGCAAGGGTTCTGAACCAGTAGTCAGTAGTCAGTGGTCAGTGGCCTGTTGTCCTTGAGGCGATCAAATGGCTGTTCAGTCATACCCAGAGTTGTTCGCATGGGCAAAAAGTCATGGAGTGGGTCGAATTCCCAATGGACTGTTCAGTTCGCTGAAGGGATCTCACCGGCAAGACCGACCAGTGTCCACCGACCACTAGCCACAGCGCTTACGCTTCCAGCTTTAGCTCATCCAGTTCCAGAAACTCCTGAATGATGGGGTGGTCGGACTTTTCCATTTCCTTGTACGGGCCGAAAAAGATCGCGCGGGCTTCGTGCAGGAAGACGATACGGTCGGCGAGTTTTTTGGCGAGACGCATGTCGTGCGTGACGACGACCGACGTCAAGTGCAATTGCAGCTTCAACCGCGCGATCAGGTCGCCCAGCAAATTTCCCATCAGCGGATCGACCATGGTGGTTGGCTCGTCGTAGAGCACGCACTCGGGCTGGGCCGATAAGGCCCGCGCGATCGCGACCGAGCGCTTCATGCCCGTGGAAAGATCCGAGGGCAACTGGTCGCGCATTTCTTTCACTCCAACCATTTCGAGCAAGCCGTCGACGACCTGGTAGATCTGATCTTCCGACAGCTCTCCCTTTTCGCGCAGCGGGAAGGCCACATTTTCGCCTACGGTCAACGAATCGAAGAGCGCGCCGTTTTGAAACACCATCGTGACTTTCTTGCGAATTCCTTCAAGCCGCACTTCGTCATAGTCCGTGATGTCTTCGCCCGCGACCACAACGCGCCCGGAGTCCGGCTTCAGGAAACCCATGATGTGATGCAGGGCCACCGACTTTCCTACGCCGCTGCGGCCCAGGATACAGACCATTTCCCCGGGCAAAACTTCAAAGCTGACTTCCTTCAAAACTTCGAGCTTGCCGAATGCTTTGGATACATCCTTGAATTCGATGTAAGGAGCGATCCGGTCTGCCGGCATTGATTCCGCCACGCCCATAGTCACCAGCATGGCATGAGATGAGGCTTGCGCTCAAGACTGGAAGTGCCCCTTACGAACGAAAAGACAAGTCGGCCGCGCGGCGGCGGTCTTCCGGGGTATTGATGTTAAGGAAGTTCCTCTCCGAAAAACCGGCCGCGGTTAATTCCGGCTCATCGACAATTCCCAGCCGCACGCCAGCAAACGCCGCGTCAATCTTGTAGTGGCCCGCTCGCAAAGCCTGTTCGGCAGTGGCGGCAAAGTCGCGGCGGTAGACGGCGCAAAGAGGCTGAAAGCCGACCCGTGTCCGGGGAACGGTCATGATCGCGCCGCTCGCTTCAGCCGCCGCAAGGAGAAAGCTAACAAGTTCCGCCGAGACGAACGGCATATCGACGGCGAGAACCGCATTCAACTCTGCCTGCGAATTGACTAGCGCCGCGTGGATGCCTGCGAGCGGTCCGCAGCCCGGGAACACGTCCGCAATCACCGGCCCGGCGCTCGCGAACTTGGCCGCATCGCCGACTATCGTTACCGAGCCACACGCAGCCTTCAGCACGCCCAGCGCGCGGTCAAGCAAGGTTGCGCCGCCAAAATCCAGGAAGGCTTTATCGGCGCCCATTCGAGAACTCTTGCCGCCGGCGAGCAGAAAGCCTGCACGCGAGATTTTAGACTTATTGCTCATGAACTTAGAATTCGTCAGCCGTCTTTCACCCGCCGCTATGGAAAAGCATAAGTCCTCCCCTGTCATACACGAAAGTAACCTGTTCAGAAAAGGCCGGTGGGCGGAAGATGAATTGTTGGCCGCCGCCGTTTGGGCATAGCCATTTATGACGCAGAAGCTCATGGATGTTCTCATGCTGGGACGCTGTTCGCACGAGTTTTCCTGGCCGCGCCGCGCGGCTAGCGGGGAGTACTACCAGGTCTGCATGCTGTGCGCGACTGCCTACCAGTACGACTGGAAGACGATGCGACGTGGAAGCCGGGTTGAAGATCCAACCTCCGAAACCACCGTCGTGCGGCGTCGTTCCGGGCAAAGGCAGCCGACATGGATGCCGCGCGCCCGGCGCGTCAAGCTGAATGTCCCCCTCCGCTATCGCGGAAAAAATCTGAGCACATGGTATGAGGGCTGGATCCAGAACATCAGCCAGTCGGGCGTAATGTTTCACGGACCGCAGCAGTTGCCGGTGAATGCCCTGATCGAAATGATCTTCGAGATGCCGGAAGAAATATCCGGCCAGAAGAACAGCAACGTCCTTTGCCAGGGTAGGATGATCCGCGTCAAGGACGCGGTTGACAACACCGAAGACGCCTTCGGCTTGGCTGCTTCGATTCTCGATTACAAGTTTTTGCACCATCGCTGAGCGGCTGTGGCGCCCGCGTTTGCCAGTGCCGAACCCGCAGTCTGCGACCCCTCGCCGTTACTTTTCCTTTTTGATTTTTCCCTGCACCGGAAACCTCGTTGCATCTAAACTAGTCGTAATCTCCACATTTATCAGGAGCACTTATGACGTTCCGACGTGATCGATCGGTTATCGCCTTGTTGATCGCCGTTTTATCCCTGGGACTCGGCTGTGCGAAGGCGCCCAATGACAGCCAACTGACCCAACAGATTCAAGCGAAGTTAAGCGAGGATTCCGGCCTGCAGCAGAAATCCATCGCGGTCCAAACGTCGGCCGGTGTGGTCACGCTTTCCGGCCGGGTCGATAACGATGCGCAGCGCGTGGCTGCATCCCGCTACGCTTCTGCCACTCCGGGAATCAAGCAGGTTGTGAATAATCTCGAGGTGGGAGCCGTGCCAGTGACACCACCTGCCACACAAACGGCGGAAGCTCTAGCTCCAATAAAGCAGCAGCCGACAACTAAGCCAGCTGCCGGGATCCCGCGACGCAAGGAGAACGCGGCTTCCGCAGGCCGGGACCCGTCAGAATGGGACTCACCCGCGACAGATTCTTCCAACCCGGGCAGCGTTGGGGCACCAACTGGCGACCAGATGGCCAGTGCGAATTCCGCCGCCCCTCAGCCGCCGGCCGAGCCGGCTGCCCCGCCTCCCGCGCCGGCCCCGAGGATGCTGACGATCGAGTCCGGCACTTCCGTGGCAATCCGCCTGGTGGACGCAATCAATTCCGAGACCGCGCAACCGGGAGAGACTTTTCGCGCGACGCTTGACGCGCCCATATCGGCGAACAGCGAAGTTGCAATTCCAGCCGGATACACCGTGGAAGGGCATGTCGTCGATGTGAAGAGCGCGGGCAAGTTCGCTGGGCAATCGCTACTGGTTCTCCAACTTGACCGGCTTTCCGTCGGTGGCAAATCCTATATTCTTCAGACTGATCGGTTTCGGCGCCAGGGCAGTAACCGCTCCACTAATACCGCTGAAAAGGTCGGCGGCGGGGCGGCGATTGGAGCGATCCTGGGCGGCATTCTCGGCGGCGGCAAGGGTGCAGGAATAGGCGCAGCGGCCGGCGGCGGGGTTGGCGGCGGAGTGCAGGCAGCGGGCAAAGGCGAGCAAATCAGGCTGGCGAGTGAAACGGTGCTGATGTTCACCCTCCAGTCACCCCTGACTGTGACGCAAGTGGACAGAGGCCCGGAATCTGGACGTCCGACGCTGGATACTCCACAGTCACCGTAGCCAGGCAATAACGATACCTGGCCGCCGGAGGCGCCTTGTTGTCTATTGCTTTCCGAGGTTGTTCAACGTCCGGGCAATCAGTTGCGATTTTCATCACGTAAGCTTGTGATGCCTCTCACCGTCGTGCATACGACCCCGCAATAGAGTAAAGTTGTTGGGCGCATTTGCAACAGAAGGGGAGGTCAGGATCTCCCAGGGGGGAATTCCATGCGTACACTAAAAAGCGGCTGGATTGTTCCGGCCATTGTTCTCGTCCTGATGGCGATGGCATCGGCACAAGATCAGGCGAAGCCGGAAATCAAACACGTGCCCATTAAGCAGACATCGCCAGCGTCAGGTTCGGAGATGTACAAAACATATTGCGCGGTCTGTCACGGGACCGATGGCAAGGGAAACGGCCCCGCAACCGAGGCGCTCAAAGTGCCGCCCACCGATCTGACCACCATGGCTACGAGAAATGGCGGCAAGTACCCGTCCATGAAAGTTACGGCGATTCTCAGCGGAGAGCAAGTGCTTGCGGCTCACGGCACCAAAGACATGCCCATCTGGGGCAATTTGTTCTGGAGCATGAGTGGAGGCCACCAGGCCGAGGTTCAGCAGCGGTTAGCCAACCTCAACAAGTACATCGAGTCCCTTCAGAAGAAGTAACCTTCTTTTATTAGCCTCCATTCCTAAGGCGGGGACGCCTAAAAAAGCGCGTTCCCGCTCCGCATCTACACCGTTGCTCTCCCTCTCGACTGCTGGTAAAGTTCTCTCCGTAACGTTTGATAGCCGACAGATGTGCCTGGGTTTGAGACAAGGCGTTTCCGTCCCGCTCGCCCGAACCGCGTTAAACAGATGCTGAAGGTTTTCGTCAATCAAAGAAATTGGATCGCGCGAAATTTCCAGTCACCGCTGGTGCGGTATGGCGGCGCCGCGCTCGCCGTTTGGGTCGCTCTGAGCCTCTGGACCTTATCTTCTTTGCTCCATCGCTATCCCTCCGCGCTGTTCCTCGTCGCGGTCCTTGTTACGGCTCGTCATTTCGGTTTTGGGCCGGCAATTCTCAGTTCGTTTCTGTCCGCCCTTTGCCTGGATTTCTTTGCGCTTCCGCCAACTTTTTCCCTCGGCATCGGCCATCGCGTCGATCTCGAACAACTCGTGGTGTTTCTTGCCATATCCCTTTTCGCGGGCAGTATGGCCAGGCAGAAAACGCTGGCCGAATCACGGGCCGAGCGCGCAGTTCGCGAGATGGCCGCCATTGTTGCCTCCTCCCGCGACGCAATTTTCTCCACCGACCCACAAGGCAATATCACCAGTTGGAATCGGGCTGCTGAGCGTCTGTACGGCTACTGCGCCGAGGAGGCTCTCGGCATGCCGGTCACCCACCTGGCGCCTCCCGAGCGGCGCGACGAGGTCGAACGCAACCTCGAAACTCTCAACGCGGGAGGCCATGTCGATCCCTACCAGACCGAACGTTGCCGCAAAGATGGAACCCAATGGCCCGCTCTCCTTTCGGTCTCGCCGCTGCTCGATGCACACGGCCAAATTGTGGGGACCTGTGCCATTGCCCGCGATATCTCGGTCGAGAAGCGGTCGGAAGAAGCCATCCGGCGCCGCGAAAAGCTCGCCACCGCAGGCCGCCTCGCTGCTTCGATCGCGCATGAAATCAACAACCCACTCGAGGCTGTCATCAACCTTCTTTACCTGGTGCGCCACGATCCCGCCCGCGCCAACGAGCATTTGACCATGGCGGAGCAGGAAATCGGCCGCCTCGCGCGTATCGCCCAGCAGACCCTCGGCTTTGTTCGCGACACCAGTTCCCCGGGCTCGGCGGAACCGGCCGCCATCATGGACGAAATCCTTCAGTTGTATTCGCACAAAATGCTGGCCCGCAGGATTCGCGTGGCGCGCCGTTACCGCGACACTGGCAAAATCCCCGCAAACGTTGGCGAATTGCGGCAGCTTTTTTCTAATCTGATTGTCAATGCGACTGATGCCATGGCGAAGGAGGGTTGCCTTTACGTGCGCGTGGCACCAAGCCGCGACTGGTCCGATGATCGCGAGGGGGTTCGGATCACGGTAGCTGACACTGGTGGCGGAATTCCACCAGAGAATCTGGACCGCATCTTCGAGCCTTTTTACACCACGAAGAGTGACACGGGGACGGGCCTTGGTTTGTGGATCTCAAGCGGGATTGTCCGTGAACACGGGGGCTCGATCAATGTTCGCAGCCGGACTCATGGAGGAAAAACAGGGACAGTGTTCTCCGTTTTTCTCCCCTGCCAATATGAAGTGAGCCAGGTTGCCTAACCGCAATTTTGCGGAATCATTTGCCTGACTGGGAGTAGATCATTCTTGCTAACGTTGTAGATCGCCGCTGTGCGAGTTCGTCTCCGGTGATTTCAACTTCCTTTTGGTATTCCGCCAGCGCCTGCGGAAGCAACCCCTGCTTCTGGTACAGCATTCCATAGGCCCAGTGAAGTTCCGGGAACCTGTCATCCCCCTGTGACACCTGCACCAGGAGTTGCTGCGCGTAGTCCAGATTCCCCAAAGCGATTTCCACGTTCGCCAGGGACAAGAGCGCCGCCTTCCGCCGATGCGGGTTCAAACTCGGAGCTTGCAGCAGTCGGTTGAGCACGCTTTCAGCCTCATGGTATTTCCCTGTCGCAAGCAGCCCGCGGGCCAGGAACAACGTGACCTTTTGATTATCGGGAGAGATTTGGCTTGCCTTCCATAATTGCTCGAGAGCAAGGTCGTTGCTACCTTCAGCCAGGTAGACGTTGCCGAGCATGCCCCGGGCGATTCCGTCCGTCGGGCTGATTTCGATCACTCTGGAGTAAAAGGCCACGTCGTCCTGGTAATAGCGCTGCTGGGCAACCGTTTCCGCAGAGAATACCAGCATGACCGCGGTCAAGACCGCGACCGCCGCCACTTTGGCGGGCATCTGGAGAGACCAGGTTCGCTTCGCGAGCATCGCAACCAGCAACGAAAGGCCAATCGATGGCACGTAGAGATAGCGGTCATGCGTGATGTCCCCCTGCGGGTAGATCCTTGTTACCGCCAGAGCGGGGAGCAGAGGAATCACAATCAGGGCGGCAGGCAAGCCGGCCAGCGCTTGATATCGATACGCGAACCATGAGATGGCAGCCAGGCTTATCAAAATGCCCGTCAACTGCAGCCAGAACGATCCAGTGGGCGACGCCGTCAGCGGATTCACGTAGCCGCCGCTGAGGTGCCATGGCAAGAACAATTTCTTGACGTAAAAAAGCAGAATCGACGGAGCGCTGAAAATGACCTCGGCCCAACTATGCTCGCCATTCTCGACACCGACTCGATTCATCGCGGCCCACCGCACGAGCAGATAGCTTGCGCTCACTGCACCGTACGGAAAGATGGCCTGCCAAAGCCGCTTCCCTCCTTCAGCCCTGCCCTTGAGCTGTACCCAAGCAAGAACTGGAAGAATGGCCATCATCATCAAGCCCGTTTCCTTGGCAAACAGCCCTATGCCGAACCAGAGCGCGCTGACCCATATCCGGGGCTCTCGATTCTCGTCAGTACTCAGCAAGGCCAACATGGCGGCTAGCGCAAAGATCGTGAACAGTACCTCGCAACTTGCCGAGACCCAGGTGACAGCGTCAACGTGAATCGGGTGCACCGCAAAAATGGCAGCAGCCGCAGCCGCGCCCACCTCGCTCCCTGTCAGCCGCTGGCAAAGCCTGAACACGAGGTAGGTCGCGATTACGTGCAGCAGAATGTTGGAGAGATGCCAGAACCAGGGTGCGAGCCCGCCGAGTGTGTGCATGAGCAACATCCACACGGAGAAAATCGGACGATAGAAGAGGATGTTGACGTCCGGTCCCGCCTGGCTCCAAAGATGCGAGCCCAGAAGCCGGGGCAGGTAGTCCCACGACTGCACTTGCGGGTTGTTAACAATCTGCGGGATATCGTCACGCACAAATCCGCAGAACAGCGACCGCGTATACACAAGGAGTGCCAAACCACATACGGTCAGCGGCACGCGGACCTCGCGCCAACGCTGGGTCCAACCAATCAGCAGCGCTCCGCCCTTGGCGGTCTCGATTCTCTTCGCCATTTTCATCTAGCCAGATACAAATCGACCATCCCAATCCGGAGGAACACAGCGATTTAGGGGAAAGGAAAATAAGTTATTTTTTCACTTGTGTGCCCGTCAACCCGAAGATCTGCAATTGCATGTTGGAGGCAACAAAGACTTTCCCGTTAGCGACCACCGGGACCAAATTCGAGTTTCCCGTTACATTCGGCCAGGAACCGGCCTGCGCTTTAAAGAGCTGCTTCATCTTCGAACCGCCGGCATCGGGATTAAAGGCAAACAGGTAAATGGGCGATCCGGCCGTGTCGGGGGGATGGGATAGCGCCCAGATGATCGGACTAGCGGTGCCATTCGACGAGATGGTCGTGAAGAACCCGGGGTTCTGCGAGCCTCCGATCGAGGGAGACGATGACTGCTTCACGAGCGCAACCTTGGGAGAGGTTTTTATCCTCCAGACCATGGCCGTCGAGCCACCACTCGAGACTATTCGTCCCAATCCATCGCTTGGATCCACATAATACGATTGTCCGCACCAGCATCCGCCGATTTGGTAGGTTCCCAGAACGTTATTTTTGCTCGGCGAAAACCCACCCAGGTTGTCTTCGTTCATCAGGAACATCCTCCCATCTTTACCCGCCGCCACCGCCAAATGCGAGATTGTTCCTGGTTGATCGGGAATCACGAGCACGCCGCCGGAGCCGAAGTCTTCATCAGTGTTGTCCAGACTCGGCTGGTTGCTGGGAGTGAACACACTCTCCACAGTCGTCAGGGTGGGAGAGACTTTCACCACGCTCTCCTGAATGTTGGTAATACCGTCATAACTGGAAGAATCCGAATTTCCGGTGACGAACAGGATGTTGCCGGAATCGTCGGTGGACGGCCCGTATCCCGACATCCAGATCGCCGAAAGATAGAAGTCGCTGCCATCGCTGGCCTGCGTATCCACCAACTGGTTCGAAGTCATGGGCTTCAGCGTCCCGCCAGCCCAGCCAAGCAGCCAGCCACGCGAAAGGTCGCCGGCGGAGTCGCAGAAGCTGCCAAATGCAGCGTAAACATTACCATCTGTAAACAACAAAGCCGGCCGTTGTCTCTGATAGGTTGCATTGAACGTAAACGTTGTTCCATTGGTCAGGGTATGCGAAGCTTTGACCACTTCGGCCGTGACTTTATCCGCCAGGTTGCCGAGTTCCAGAGCGTGCAGCTTGTAACTCTGCGCGCCATTCTTCTGCGTGTAGACCATCGTGTAAAGAATCTTGTTGGCCGCGTCGATCACCGGCGTCGCGGTGATGCCCACATTGGGGCCGTTATTATTGCAGCCGAGCGGATAAGGGACTGGTGCTCCAAGATTCCGGCTTATCAGGACAGTTCCGGAATTCGCGTCAATCGCGTAAACAGTATTATTTTCCGAGACGACGTAGACCACGTCATGCGTCGTGCCTTGGTACTTCCCGGACGTGATCATAACCCCGGGCACGACCAACGGCTGCGCATCCACCTGATCGTCCAGCGTTACGGTGTGCAGCAGACCGAAAGATTTCGCGTTCACATTGGCGGGAGTCAATATCGATTCGTTCGGATTCCACCCGGTGCGATTATTGTCGTAGTGATAGGTCGTCACCGACGTCTGTGCCGTGGCCAATGTGCAAGCGGCGCCGACAAGAAGTAAGAGGGCAAGCTTGGCCATCCGGCCCGCGGTCGTGGCTTTCTTAAGATGTCTACACATTTTGGTGATCCTCTTAAGACCGAAATTAGTTCAAGGCTCTGATACGCGGCGCTGGTGACGGGCGGGCACAACCACGCCCTAACGCCAATGTTGGGGAGACAACAGATCGAGCGAGTTTAACCCAGGTCTAGCGGTGTGTAAATAGTGAAAGACATTGCAGTTAAGATCGAAAGCGCGCCAAAATCCGTAGCGCTCTTTCTCCCTTACCAGCAATGACTTGGCCCGGACGTCAGTACAGTGACTTTCGTGCTTAGAAGGCAAGCACCTAAACCGCCTATAATCATGCAAACCCTGATATCACGGGCACTTAGCTAACTTGGACGCCATTCTTGAAGCCGCGATCTTCGCTTGGGGGCTGTGTTTCGGCAGCTTCCTGAACGTGTGCATTTACCGCTTGCCGCTGGGCAAGTCGGTAGTCGCGCCGCGGTCGGCGTGTCCGCATTGCGGAACTCTAATCCCGCTCTACCACAATGTTCCGGTCCTCAGTTGGGTGATTCTCCGAGGCAAGTGCCGGTCGTGCAAGCAGCCGATTTCTCCGCGTTATCTGGTAGTGGAAATACTCACTGGCATTTTGTTCCTCGTCTGCTACCTGCACTTCGGACTGAGCTTTGCCATGCTCAAGTACGTCACGCTGGGCTTCCTGCTGCTCGGACTGATCTTCACCGACGCGGAAACCAAGCTGCTCCCGGATGCGCTCACCTTGCCGGGACTCGCTGCGGGCATTGGATTCAGTCTTCTGGTCCCGGTTTATGATCTGGCCTCGCGCATCGTACCCGGCCTGGTCTCGGCCAGCATGCGCAGCCAAATTCCCTGGAGGATGTGGTCGCTTGCCGATTCCCTGCTGGGAGCGGCCGTCGGCGCTTCGTTCCTCTACGGTGCAGCCGCCATTTATCTAAGGGCGCGCGGGGTGGAGGGTATGGGCTTCGGCGATGTCAAGCTGATGGCTATGATCGGCGCCTTCCTTGGAACCAAGCTTACGGTACTGACGATATTTACCGCCTCGTTGGCGGGCTCGCTTTTTGGATTGAGCACGATGCTCGCCGTGTGGTTCAAGCGCAGCCGCCGCATCGCAGCTCGCGGTACTCCCGCGGTGGAAGCGCGCCGGCGCGCGTGGCATTCGGCCTGCCTTGTTCTCCGCTATTACCAGATGCCTTTCGGAGTTTTCCTGGGTGCCATGGCCATCCTGTCGTTCCTGTTCGGTGACCAGCTTCTGCACTGGTATTGGAGGGCGCTGTGAGGCAACTTGCCAATCCGGTCGCTCTGCGCATGGGCCTGTTGCTGCTCTCCGCGCTTTGCGCTTTCGTCCTGGGATGGTTCCTCATCCGGCGCCTGCGGACAACGCTCGCTGCCGAACCTGAGTCCTTCAATCACGTGCCCCTGGCGACGGAGGGACTGCCGGTTCACGCCTACCACGCCGTGATTCAACAGTTGAAACAGCAAAAGCATGAACTCGCGACCCAGCAACTTTCGGAGCGCCGAAAGGCAAAAGCCTCAGACTCGCTCAGTTCGACCGTGCTGGCCAGTCTGCCAAGCGGAGTACTGTTCCTGAACACCGCTGGGTTAGTGCGTCAGGCAAATTCGGCTGCGCGCTCCATGCTGGGATTCGCATCGCCCGCAGGCCTCGATGTGAGCGACCTGTTCCGCACCGCCATCGTGCGCTCGACCGACGGCGTAGCCACGCGAAGCGATGTCAAGCAAGCGCTCGGCCCCGCGCTTTCGGGGAAAAGCTCCGTGCGCGGGTTGCTTCTGAACTATGTCACTCGCGCGGGTGAGAACCGCGTGCTCGAGGTAACAGCATCTCCGGTCATGGCCGACGATGCCAGCCTGATGGGCACAACTTTGGTCCTCAGCGACAAAACCGATATCGAACGCATACGCCACGATCAGCGCGTCCACCAGGAGATTTCGCGAGAGATGGCGGAGGAATTACGCGCTTCCCTCGCGAACATCGCCGGAAACGCGCAGCAATTGGCTCAGACCCGGGACGCCGAATTGGCCCAGCTGGCCAACAACATCGCGGGCGAAGCGGCGAAATTGGACCGTACGATTGGCAGTTTTCTGGAGGCGCGCGAGGCTGCGGCCACCGGTTCCTGAACTCAGCGTTGGCGGGACACGCAATCAGCCCGCGGAAGGATGATTCTATGAAACGAACGATAACGATGATATGGATAGCGGCGGCCGCTCTGCTCATGCTGGCATCTGGTGCTGCGGCTCAGTCTCAGAACACGTCCCTTGGCGACTACGCGCGCAGCATTCGCAAGAACAAGCCGGAAACAAACACAGCCAGCCAGCATTACGACAATGACAATCTTCCGACGAACGGAACGCTGAGCGTAGTCGGCCCGGCCCCGTCACAATCCAGCCCCTCGGCCAGCCCGGCAAAGGCTGATGCTGCTTCCGGTACGCCCGCCGCTTCGGGTTCCGCTGCTCCGGCAACCGACAAGCAGAAGGCCAACGAAGAACTGCAGAAGAAAATCGACGCCGAAAAGGCAAAACTCGATTCGTTGAGCCATGACCTCGACCTTGCGCAGCGCGAGTATCGGATGCGCGCGGCCGTCTTCTACAGTGACGCGGGCAATCGCCTGCGTGATGCCGCCGATTGGGACAAGCAAGACGCGCAATACAAGTCCGACATGGAGAGCAAGCAGAAAGCGATCGAATCCGCTAAAGAACGACTCACGCAACTGCAGGAAGACGCGCACAAAGCCGGAATCGTCGAGAAAAAAGAAGACGCGTCCGACAAAGATAAGAAAGACACCAGCAAAGACGACGGCTCGGACAAGAACTAAGGCGTCTGTGCAGAGACGGGGCTTTGCCCCGTCTGGGGCGGACCGAGTTCCGCCTTTGTGCTCACCTGGCGCGGTGGCAACTCAAACTTCTTTTGCTTGAGTGGGGAACTTCCCGCGCCCCGGCATCCCAGCCCGGTTCGTTACAGTTTCAGTCGTTGCCGAATCTGCCGGGCGTGAAGGCGCCCGTGCAACCAGTGAAACTTCCGCCACTCATTGGCGGTGAGCGGCCCCAGAACAGGATGATCCATGATTCTGGTACTCGCACCAAAGCGGCGTTCGCAATCGTCCAGGCCCGCGGCCATTCTCTGAATCTCACCGAAAAGCCTTTCGCGAACGTCCTCGTTCGGCATCCCGCGCGGAACCGCGCGTTCGGGAGCTTTCGCTCCTTTCGGCAAATACCCAAGCTTCGTCACTACGAGATTCTTCAGCCGGTGCTTCAGCGTTGCGCGCGTTGCCAAAGGGATCCCGCCATCCAGACACTTGGCGATTCCTTTGTTCGTGTTCGCGTAGGTCAGATAAAGATGCTCGACAATCTGGGCCGAGTTCCACTTTCCCGCCGGAGCTTTTTGCATGGCGTCGCGGCTCGCCCCTTCCATTGCCGATTCAAGCTCTTCTGGCAGTTTCTTCAGATAGGGTTTCATGGGTGCGCGCGCAAACGACGAAATAAAGTTCCGCAATTCTATCGGATTCGTCGCCGGTTCAGCGTTATTCAATACAGTACAATGATCGGATCATTTTCGAATTTCGAATTTTGCGCGATCAGGAACCGCCAATGAAGAAACTATTGCTGCCAATTCTATTGGTGGCCGCCATGTCCGGATGCTCGTCAGAACCGAGCAAACCTGCAACGCCTCAAGCCACGCAACCCAAAGCCCCTGAACTGATCACAGGAAGCAGCGCCTTTTTCAAGTGCTATATCGCGGCCCGTGGTTGGGCACAGGATGCGCAGCCCTTCCGCGTCGAATCGGCCGCGTCGAAAGCTGGAGACGGCAAAGCTGGAGAATGGCGTGCGGGCTTCGCCTCCGCCGCGCAGCATACAATCAAGTCCTACACCTGGTCGAACGGAGATATTGCCCACAGCGCCGATGACTCCTACAGCCCGACCAACTCCTCGACCCAGGTTTTTAACGTCCAGTTCCTGAAGGCGGATACCGACAAGGCATTTGCCGTCGCCCAGCAGCACGGCGGAGCCAAGCTGCTCGAAAGCAATCCGGACACGCCCGTTCTTTATGTGCTCGACTGGAACCGCCCGACCAACGAACTCCTCTGGCACGTCATCTACGGTACCGATCGCGACAGCGCCAAACTGCGCGTAGCCGTCAACGCCTCGACTGGAGATTTTTCGAAGGTGGAAAAGTAGGGCGCGCGGCTAAGCGCGTGCTGGACAAGCAATTTGTAGCGCCGCCGTCCCGGCGGCTGTCCGGCGCTACGGGCTCTTCTTTTCCGATAACTTTTCCAGCGAGGCCCGCGCATCCTTCGCCAAAGGCCCTTCCGGGAGAATCTTCAAGTACTGCTCGAAGTTCTTCCGGGCTTCGGTTTTGTCGCCCATCTTTTCCTGGCACACGGCAAGGCGGAAGGTCGCAATCGCGTCGTTATCTTTGTAGTAAAGAGCTTCCTTGTAGCGCTCGAGCGCCGCCCGGTAGTTCTTCCGCTTGAAGTAGTAGTCGCCCACCTCAACGTCCCTCGAGGCCTTCAGCGGGTTCCAGGGCCGGAACTCCTGCACCCCGGTGTTGTCCGAAGGAGGAGCCGGTTCCAGATCGGCGACCGCCGACTTGCTGTAGGGATGGTTCTTGGCGTCGTCCTTGGGCGGACTGAGGTCGGTTCGCGCGTCGCGGCTGGAACTCTCCTCCGCCTCGCGATCAGCATCCGCCTGGCTTGACGACACCTTGTTCGAAGAGGCTGCCGCTGCCGAACTTTTTCCGGATGAACCTTGGGTAGACGAACTCTGACCCGAAGAACTCTCCCCAGACGATCCCTGACCCGATGTATTCGGATCCGAAGACGGCTGCTGGGCAAAAGAGCAGGTTGCGGCCAGCAGTAGCACCATCGCGAGAAAAATAGCTCGGTTCATCCTACGAATATTTTAGCTCCAATGAGGTTCGATGCGGTGGCGCAGCGGCGCGACTAAGGCCAACAGGCGCATCCGATCCAGCGATGCACCTCCCTCCAAGCAACCATCGACATAGCAAAAAAATCAGGCCGCCCATTTCAGGCGGCCCGTTTGGCGAAATCCTCCGGGGAGGAGGGAAAACTTATAGTGATGGCGGATTCGCGGTGGATGTCTGCGCTGGCTGCGGCTGCGACTGCTCCGCTGCGCCCGTATTCGTCATCAGGTGAATATCAACCCGGCGGTTCTTGGCTCGCCCGGCGGACGTCTTATTCGTCTCGACCGGCTTATCCTTGCCCACCCCGATCAAGTAAATCTTGTAAGCGGGAATGTTTTTCTGCGCAGCCAGGTATTGAATCACCGCGTCGGCGCGGCGCTGGCTTAGGTCGTAGTTATAGTCGGCGCCGCCCACCGAGTCGGTCGCCCCTTCCACCGTAATGATGTATCCCTTGGTGGTGGCAACACTGGTCGCAAGCTGGTCGATCGCCTCTTTGGCGTCCTTGGTGAGGTTGTCCTTATTGAATCCAAAATGCACGGACGTCTCCGCCACGGACTTATAGTTGTCGAGATTGACAACCGTGTTGGTCAGCGTATCCACGCGCTGGGATGCTGTATTGGCGGCCATCTGCGCTTTGTCTGCGCTGGCGCCAGCGGCCAAAGCCTTCTGGTCGGCGGCTGCCGCGCTTGCCTGCACAGTCTGAATGCCGGCCTGCGCACGCTGATCCACGTCCTTAATGTCCTTAGAGTTCTTCGCTGTCAGGTCGTCCAGTTCGTTGGTCTTGTTAATCAACGGCGTTGTCTGCTGGCGCACATAATTCTTGGTTGAACAACCAATCGATGCCGCCGCTACCGCCGCCAGCATTAGGGTCATACAAATTCGTTTCATTTGAGTGAGGGCTCCTTCCCCCAAAATGATTGCCCGATCTCTTCGTGGCCTACTGCTTTGTTGTCTTTCCAGTCCACAGCAGTCGTCTCGGTGCGAAATGCTCCAAACACTGCTCACCCCTATTAAAGCACGACAGATGCCACTTTGATTTCCACAGGCATCAAGATAACAATCCTCGAATCAATTGGTTAGAAAGGTTGCGAGCAACAGCTTAATGGCTCTGTGCAAGCAATCCCGATATGGACCGTAGAAATTTTATACGGTTCGTTGTTCGGCGGGACTCTCGATCTGCAATGCTGCCTATGGTTTGGACGACTGAAAACCACTCCGTCGCCGGTTCACATCACGGACGGTACAGTAATCCCCATCACCTGCAATGCTCGAATCAGCTCGCGGCGTGCCACCCCAGCCGTGATCAGAAGGAACGTCTTGCGGCCCTCGTCGGGCTCGGCGAGGATCGGATGCTGGTGATAAAACGTGTTAAACAGCTGCGCCAGTTGGAACGTATGCTTGGCCAGATAAGCAGGCTCGGTGGTCGCGATGCACTGGCCGATAACGTAGGAAGTCTTGGCCGCCGCCAGCCAAAGTTCCCAGATCGTGTTGCCGGATTCACCGGCGAAGTATTGCTTAAATGCCTCGGCCCCGATGCGACCTTTCGCGCTGGTTAGGAATGCGTCCGCATCCAGTCCGCCTTTGCGGAAGATGTTGGTAGCGCGGACGACCGCATATTGCGCGTAGGGCCCGGTTTCGCCTTCAAAGCTCAAAGCATCTTTGAAATCGAAGGCAATTACCGACGGTTTGGTGAACTTGAGCATGAAGTAGCGCAGCGCGCCGATGGCAATCTGGGTTGAGATCGCGGCGCGTTCCCGATCGCTCAGCTCTGGATGCCGCGAGTCCACTTCCTTACGGGCAGACGCAATGAGCGCATCCAGCAGATCGTCCGCTTTGACGCCAAAACCTTTGCGGCCTGAAACCTCGATCCACGACCGCTTTTTCTCTTCCTCGCTCAGTTCGTAGCCCAACTCCGCCGCGCAACGCGGAGTAAGCGCGACCATCTCGTAGGAAAAATGCGTGTAGCGGTCAGCGGCTTCACCGTGGCCGAGCCCGCGCAGGGCTTCGATCACTGTGTTCTGCGCCTCGGACTGCCGGGCATCAATCACGTTATAGATTTCGGCGACGTCGCCGAAGTGCGGATGGTCTCTCGCGGCGTCGCGGTCATCAGGTGTAGTCGAAATCCAGCAATCGTGCGCGTTGGGATAGCGAAAGAACTTGCGATAGCTGAAATCGCGGCCAAGCAAACCAAACTTCCACATGTGGTAGGCAATGTCCTTGCCCACATAGCCAACCGTGCCATTCGAGCGCACGATTACTTTCTGGTCTTCTTCAGAGATTCCTTCCTCTGTGCCCTCCGTAGTTAACGGTTTTGAAGTCCCGGCCCGCCGCATGATCCAGCAACCTTTGTTCTTGCCGTCGTCTTCGTAAGTGAGTACGCCCGCTTCTCTAAGCTTCGTGAACGCTGCGTCCCAAAAATGGAGGTGGAGAATCTCGCTCTCCCGCGGCAGAAAGTCGTACTCGATGTCGAGCCGGTCCATAGTCTCGAGATGCCGCCTCAGAACGGCGGTCGAGATCAGTTCGGCCAACTGTGCGGTTTCGTTGCTCCCTTCCTCAATGGCACGCAGCGCGGCGGCGCGCGCGGCTAGGTTCCCTTTGTCTTCCTCGTACCAGCGCGAAACGTGCGCGTAAAGATCCCAGCAATAGAAATCGAAGCTTGGGCCGGAAGCAAGGGCCGCAACTTCGGCGCGCGATTTCTTTTCAATGTGCGTAAATCCGACGACCACATCCGCAACTTGCACGCCGGTGTTATCAATGTAGTTCTGAATGTCGACTTCCCTGCCCGCAAAGCGCAGCAGGCGCACAAACGTATCGCCGAGGATCGCGTTGCGCAGATGCCCGATATGCGCGGCCTTATTGGGGTTGATGCTGGAATGCTCGACCAGCACTTTACCTTCGGGAACGGCAGGCAGAGGACCCTGATCGCGGGCGAGAGACGCGGCGAGGGCGGCGCGATCAACTCGCACGTTGATATACCCGGCGCCAGCAACTTCGAACTTCTCGATGCCTTCGACCGGGCCGATTCCAGCCACGATTTCCTCGGCAATTTTGCGCGGGGCCTTGCGCAGTTCGCGCGCCAGTTCAAAAGCTACAGGCAGCGCGAACTCGCCGAACTCGATTTTGGGAGGTTGTTCGACGACGATGTTCGCAACTTCGCGCTGGTAGGTACGGCGCAGAAAATCGCGCACCGATTCGGTCAGACGGCGTTCGAGATGACGATACAAGAATCCCTCTAAATGATTGAAGAAACGATGATTCTAACAAAGTCGCGCAGGCCGGGCAGTGGTGTTGGCAGTTTGACGCCCGGTAACGGCGAAACCTATGATGAAAAAATCGTCGTTGGTCATCACTCGTTGGTCGTTTGCGAGTTCGAAGAGCAATCCACGGGCATGCTCGGCGGGCACGAAAGTGTGCGCGGCGTCGAATCGCTGACGACTAACGACCATCGACTGACGACCGGTCTCCTATGCGCACTGCCTACCTAGACTGCTTTTCCGGCATCAGCGGCGACATGTTTCTGGGCGCGCTGGTGGATGCCGGAGTTCCGGCCGGCCTGCTCGAAGAAGCGGTCACCGCGCTGGGACTCGGCGCGAAACTCGAAATCTCGCGCGTGGTGCGAGGAGGAATCGCAGCGACCAAAATTGATGTATGCGTAGCCGGCCAGGCGAACACGAAGCACCAAGCATCTAGCGGAAAAAATCTCGACAAGTCCTCGCACACACATTCTCATTCCCACGAACACGAACACGCTCACGCCCGCGGTCTGACCGAGATCCGCGCAATCATCCAGAAAGCCGCGATCAGCGCACCGGCAAAAGCGACGGCGATCCGCATTTTCGAAGCGCTGGCCGCAGCCGAGGCAGAGATTCACAATACCTCCGTTGAGCAAGTGCATTTTCACGAAGTGGGCGCTGCGGACGCAATGGTCGATATCGTTTGCGCCGCCGTGGGAGCCGAGTCCCTCGGCGTGGATGAATGGGTGTGCTCGCCGCTCAACGTAGGCGGCGGCACCGTAAAATGCGCGCACGGAACGTTGCCCGTTCCCGCGCCCGCCACCGTTAAACTGCTGGAAGACGCGCCCGTCTATTCGTCCGGGCTGCAGGTGGAACTTGTAACTCCGACAGGCGCCGCAATCGTGAAAACGCTGGCGACACGCTATGGCACATTCCCCGCAATGAGGATCAACCACGCCGGCTACGGCGCCGGAACACGTGAATTTGTAGATCATCCCAACGTTTTGCGGCTGACAGTGGGAGAGGCGATGCCGGCCGCGCAAGCCGGCATGGCAAGCAGCGTTTCCGCCGCGGATAACGACATGGAGCAAGTTGCCGAAGACCGCATCGTGGTACTCGAGGCAAATCTCGATGATCTGAGCCCGCAGGTGCTGGCCTACGCCATGGAGCGTCTGCTGGCCGAGGGCGCGCTCGATGTGTTCAGCGTGCCGGTGCAGATGAAAAAGAACCGCGCCGGGGCTCTGCTGACCGTGCTCGCAAAACCCGCCGACGCCGGCCGCCTGACGAAAGTGATGTTTGCCGAGACCACGACCCTCGGCGTTCGCCGCCGCGACGAACGCCGCCGAGTCCTGGCGCGCCGCTGGGAAACAGTTGAAACCGAGTGGGGCCCGGTACGGATTAAAATTGCGAACATGAACGGGACGGTTTCCAACCACGCTCCCGAGTTCGAAGATTGCCGGCGGATTGCGGCCGAGCATCACGTGCCGCTGAAGAAAGTAATGGAAGAGGCGCTTCGGAAGTACGGGGCGACCGGCTCTTAGTTGTTAGCCTCTGGCAACCTCTCTTATGACAAACTGATGGCTAGAGGCAAGAGCTGGAAGCAGGAACTGGAAGCCAGGAGCTAGCAGCTAGAAGCTAACAGTAAGCCGCTCCCGCAACAAAGCACTGCCTACAAAATCATGACCAAGAAGTTCTACATCACGACGCCAATTTATTACGTTAACGCGCGGCCGCACATCGGCCACGCCTACACCACCATTGCCTGCGATACGATCGCTCGCCGCCATCGCATGCTGGGTGACGACACCTGGTTCCTGACCGGCACCGACGAGCACGGCCAGAAGATCGAGCGCGCAGCACAAGCCGCGGGCAAAACGCCGCAGCAGTTCACCGATGAAGTCTCTGCCGAGTTTCGCGGCCTCTGGGACCGCATGGGCCTGAGCTACGACGATTACATCCGCACCACTTCACCGCGCCACAAGCAGGGCGTGCAAGCGCTGTGGAAGCGCATTGCGGATGCCGGCTATATCTACCAGAGCCACTACACCGGCCAATATTGCGTGTTTGACGAGCTTTACGTTGACTCAGTCGGTCCCGGCGCGCCCTGCCCGGAATGCGGCCGCCCCACCGAAACGGTGAAAGAGGAGAACTATTTTTTCAAGCTCTCGGCCTTCCAGGAAAAGCTGATCGACCTCTATACCAGCCAGCCCGATTTCATCCGGCCCGAAACACGTCGCAACGAGGTGCTCGCATTTGTCAGAGGCGGCCTGCGCGATCTTTCCATCAGCCGCAGCACATTTTCCTGGGGCATCCCCGTGCCCGGCGATCCCAAGCACGTGATCTACGTCTGGCTCGATGCGCTGGCAAATTACATCACCGCCCTCGGCTATGGCTCGGCGGACCAAAGCAAGTACGACAAATATTGGCCCGCCGACGTGCACATGATCGGCAAAGAAATTGTGCGCTTCCATTGCGTGTATTGGCCCGCGTTTCTGATGGCGGCCGGTTTGCCACTGCCCAAAGGAATCACGGCGCACGGCTGGCTCTTGTTTGAAGAGAACAAAATGTCGAAGTCGCGCGGCAATATCGTGCGTGCGGAAACCATCGTGGACGTGCTGGGCACGGACGCGCTGCGCTATTTCCTGCTGCGCGAGATTGTTTTTGGCCACGACGGTTCGTTCAGCTTTGACGCGCTCGTGCAGCGCTACAACGCCGACCTGGCCAACGGTCTCGGCAATCTCGCCAGCCGCACCCTGACCATGATTACGCGCTATTTCAAAGGTGAAGTGCCGTATCCGTCGCCCACCGCACGTGGCGCGGCCGATGATGCCATTGCAGAAGCGGCCCGAAAAGCAATCGCGGATTTCGGTTCGTTCTTTGATCAGTACCAGTTTTCGAAAGCCCTCGAATCCGCATGGGGACTCGTTTCAGCCGTGGACAAGTACATCGTCGAAAACGAACCGTGGGCCCTGGGCGACAAGCAGGATGAAGCGAGCCGTGCCCGCCTCGCCACCGTCCTCTATACCAGCGCGGAAGCACTTCGCGTGGTGACAGCGCTCGCGCATCCCGTAATGCCCGATGCAACCGCCAAAATCTGGGCACAGCTGGGTCTGGGAGACATCAAGAAGCTCGACCTGACTCAACTGAAGTGGGGACAGTTGCCGCTCGGCACAAAGCTCGGCGAAGTACAGGCGGTGTTTCCGCGCGCAGACAAATCCGCGGTGGAGAGGATGCAGAAGATGGAAGAACAAGGTGCAAGTGGAGGGACGGGCGTCCCGCCCGTCCAGCCGAGCGCAGATCAGCGACCCGCGGCAGTGCCAGCAACCACCACGCCCGCGCCTACAGCTCCGGCCAAGCCTGCGACCGCCATCCCCGACGGCAAAATCAGCATCGACGATTTTGCCAAGATCGAGTTGCGCGTGGCGCAGGTTAAAGTGGCCGAGCGCGTGAAAGGCGCCGACAAACTGCTGCGGCTGGAGGTCGACCTGGGAACCGAAGTGCGGCAATTGGTGGCTGGGATTGCCGAGGCCTACACTCCCGAATCGCTAATCGGCCGCAAAGTTGTCATCGTAGCCAATCTTGCGCCACGCAAGCTGCGTGGCCTCGAGTCGAACGGCATGATCGTCGCCGCCTCGATCGAAGGCGGAAAGCCGGTGCTGGCAAGCTTTCTGGAAGATGTGCCGGTAGGGGCCAGGCTGAAGTAAAGAGCGTCGTGACGTTAAACTCGCGACGATTCCCGATCGGATTGCCGCCTGGCTTTGCGAACGACCAACGACGAATGACGGACGACCGATGTTCATCGACTCCCACGCCCATCTCGAAGGCAAGCGCTACGACGCCGACCGCGACGAAGTATTAAAGCGCGCCAAGTCCGCCGGCGTGAACACCTATCTCGCCATCGGAAACGGCAATGGCCCCGACACTGCCGACTGCGGAATACGCTTGGCGGAGCAGTACAACGGACGCCCGGAATATCCCGAAATATGGGCCAGCGTCGGCATCCATCCGCACGAAGCCAGCCTCGCCAGCGAAGCAGCCTACGCTCAACTCGCCGCCTGGGCACGCCATCCGCGCATCATAGCCTGGGGAGAAATCGGACTCGACTACTTCTACGATCACTCGCCGCGCGAGGTACAAAAGGAAGTTTTCCGCCGTCAGATGGAATTGGCCAAGGCCGCCAACCTCCCAATCATCATCCACTGCCGTCCCTCCGACAACAGCGAAAACGCCTGGGACGACTGCCTAACTCTCATCAAAGAACATTGGCTGCCAACCGGCCTTGGCGGCATTATGCACTGCTTCACAGGCTCAGTCGAACATGCCCGGCACTCGCTCGACCTCGGATTTCTCATATCCTTCGCCGGCAATATCACATTCCCCAAGGCGCAAAACATCCGCGACGCCGTACAAGTTGTGCCCCTCGACCGCTTGCTGATCGAGACCGACTCGCCCTACCTCGCCCCGATTCCCCACCGCGGCCAGCGCAACGAACCCGCGTTCGTGATAGAAACCGCGCGCAAAATTGCTGAGTTGCGGGGCATGACCGCAGAGGCAGTCGGAGAGCAAACGGCAGAGAACTTCCGCCGCTTCTTCAAAACAGGTCAGCGCTGACCCCCAGGCTCGCGTTTGGCGCGGCTCCTGTGGCATCATGTCCAACAAATGTGTGGGAGCTGGGGGCCTGAAATGGCAAGCACTTCGATTAGCACGACCATTGCCAAACGAATCAGCCCCATGTTGGCAACCGACAACATGGAGGAAACCATTCTCTTTTACCAGAACGTGCTCGGATTCACGCCCACCATGAAAGCGCCCAACTACTCGATCATCGAGCGCGACGGACAGACCATCCACTTCCAGAAGGCCGCCTCCGAAGAGGTTATGAAGAGCATGCGCGAGCACACGGAGATCTACATCGAAGTCTCCGGCATTCACGCTTTGTGGGAGCATGTGAAGACCTTCAAGAACCAGTACAGAATTCGCGACTTATTTGACCGGGAATACGGGATGACCGAGTTCCACATCGCCGATCCGAACGGCTGCCTGGTGTTCGTGGGCGAGCCCACGTCAAAGCAAAGCTGACGCCGAGCGAGTTCAACTGCCCCGCTCCCAACTCGCATCTTTCCTGCTCACAAACCGCCTCTTCTGTTACCCTCATGGGTACGGGCTCGGGTGAGCGAAAGCCGCACAAGTGTGAAAAGGCTGCTTCGTTCGCTGCCGCCTGACAATCCAAAAACAGAGCTATTTCTTTCGACTCAATGCCCGACAACAGTTTTGACATCGTCAGCAAAATCGACCTGCAGGAAGTTTCGAACGCGATTCAGCAGGCCATGAAAGAAATCACGACCCGCTTCGACCTGAAGGACTCAAAGTCGCAGATCGCGCTGGAAGGCAAGGACGCAATCATTCTGCATTCCGCCGACGAGTTCAAACTCAAATCGATCAACGACATTTTTCAGCAGAAACTCGTCAAGCGCGGTGTGCCCCTGAAAGGCCTTACCTATGGTGTAGTTGAGCCGGCGGCGGGAAGCACAGCAAAGCAAAAAATCACCATGCAGCAAGGCATTCCGATCGAAAAAGCGCGCGAGATCGTGAAGTTCATCAAGGACTCGAAAAAGAAATTACAGGCGTCGATCCAGGGCGATCTGGTGCGCGTGAGCGGCAAGGACCGCGACACGCTGCAGGAAATCATCGCCTTGTTAAAGCAGAAAGATTTCGGAATCGACACGCAGTTTACGAACTACCGGACGAACTGAGAAGAATTCGACCGCAGAGTACGCTGAGATAAATGGCGTTCAAGAACAACTGCTCGATTTAAGACGTCTCGGCGAACTCCGCAGTTAAATGGCATTAGGCGGTCAGATCAAAACTTGAGCACAACCAGCGCCATTAACGGGAAAGAGATCTTCGACCTGCTCCGCGAAGACATTGTCGCCATCGAAGAGCAGTTCGGGCAGGATACCGTCTCGAATGTGGCCGCCATCACCGAAATCGGCGAATACCTGCGCGCCGGCGGCGGCAAGCGTATCCGCCCGGCTCTCTTGCTGCTTTCCGCGAAGCTGCTCGGCTACAAAGGTACGGGCGCAGTCAAGCTTGCTTCGGTCGTTGAGATCATTCACACCGCGACCCTGGTTCACGACGACATCATCGACGAAGCCCAGACTCGCCGCGGCCGCCCCGCCGCCAATACGCAGTGGGGCAATTCGAAATGCGTCCTCGCCGGTGACTGGCTCTACATGCAGGCCTTCAAGATCGCCGTGCAGGAGCGCAATTTCCCCATCCTCGACGTGCTGATTGAACTCACGCAGCAGATGGTCGAAGGCGAGCTGCTGCAAATGGAAAAGCTGGGCAAGCTGATTTCCTCGCAGGAGTACCTCGACCTGATCTACCGCAAGACGGCGTGTCTGTTTTCGGTGTGCATGCGCGTCGGCGGCATTCTCGGCGGCGCAACGAGCGAGCAGGAAACCCGCCTCGGCCAATACGGCCGCGACCTCGGCATGGCCTTCCAGATCGTAGACGACGTGCTCGACCTGACTGCCTCCGAGAGCGTATTGGGCAAGCCCGTAGCCAGCGACCTGCGCGAAGGCAAGGCCACCATGGCCATCATTCATGCCCTCGAGCGCTGCTCTGCCGCCGAACGTCGTCAAATCGAAGGGGTAATGCGCGACCGCGCCTTCAACGGCGTCACGCACGACGATATCCTCACCATCCTGAATCGTTACAACTCTCTCGAGTACGCCTCCAGCCAGGCCGCCCACTACGCAGAGTCAGCGCGCAACGCGATCTGCGTCTTCCCCGATTCGGAAATCAAGCGCGCCCTGCTCTGGGCGCCTGAGTATGTGGTAGCAAGAGAAAAATAGCGCTGAGATGCCAGCGGCCACGCTCGGCATATTGGCCTCCCCTGCGATCTCCAGTCTCCCCTGGCAATCGCTCTGGATTGCTTGCTCCAAGCTCGAAGCTCGTGGCTCGCAGCTATAGAAATAGCCCGCGACCTCCGCTGCACGTCTGCATCTGATTGCTATACTACGCAAACCATTTCCCCATGAACGACCTGCTCACGCTGATCTCGCAACACGGCTACCTGATCTTGGCAGCCATCTGCTTTGCCGAAGCCATCGGCCTTCCGCTGCCGGCAGCTCTGGCACTGCTGACCGCTGGCGCGGTCGCAGCCTACGGACAGCTCCACTTCTATCTTGTATTCCTTACCGGCTTGCTGGCTATGCTGTGCGGCGATTCGATTCTGTATTTCACCGGCAGAGCCACCGGCTGGGCATTGCTTGGGCTGCTGTGTCGTCTTTCCGCCAGTCCTGAAACCTGCATCCTGCGCTCGGCCGAATACTTCTATCGCCGCGGCAAGCAAACGCTGCTTTTTTCCAAGTTCATTCCCGGGGTCAACACCATGTCCCCGCCGTTGGCGGGAAGCATGCGCATGCGCCCAGGGCAGTTCCTGGCCTTCGATGCCGTCGGCGCGGCCCTCTACATCGGCGTCTACGCGCTCGCCGGATACATCTTCAGCGATGCGCTTCGAGCCATCACCCGCGGCCTGCGCTCGGCTGGTTCCGCCGCCGAGCTCATCTTCGGAATCGGGCTTGCGATTTACGTCGTTTATCGCATCTGGGTTTATCGCAAGTATCGCTTGCTCGACGTAGCTCCCCGCGTGCCCGCCGATGAACTGGCCCGCCGCCTGACCTCCGCCGCACCCGGCAGTATCCTGATCGCCGACGTGCGCAGCCATGGCTACTACGACGCCGATTCCGAGCGCATCGCCGGCTCCATCCGCCTCGAACCGAACCGCCTCGAAGAAGAAGTCAAGGGCCTTTCCAAGGAGCGGGAGATTTATCTCTACTGCACTTGAGCGCGCGAAGCCACGAGCGCCCGGGTGGCGCACCTGCTGCAAAAAGAAGGATTCAAAGTGTTCGTAATCTCCGGCGGCCTGCGCGCCTGGCGCAAAGCCGGCCAACCAGTAGAGTCAGTCCCCCACGAAGATGTAATCAAGCTGCCCATGTTCAATTGATTGTGCCAACAGCCCCAGACCCGCAGTGGCGACCCACCTTAGGCCAGAGCTGGGTAAAGTGGAAGAGATGATTCAAGTCCCGGAGGGACGACCCAGTTCTCACCCACAAACTTCATCACTGACGGGTGACCCACTCCACTAAACGCTGGCGTTCGATGGAATCATTGCGTCTCGAGGCGGCATTCCACTGATCGACCAGGGCGTGATTATCAGCGCAATCGGTTGTTCGGGGGGCACGGATTCCCAGGACGCAGTCGTGAGCACGGCAGGCGCGGCAGTAATTAATCGACTCCCGGTGAGGATCAAATAATACAGATCTCGAGAAAAGGTAGGGTGCGCCGATCGCGAACCTCGATCGATCAGCTCAGTAACTTGCCGGCAAGCCAGCAATCGACACTGAACTTTCCCCCTCCAGAGCAGATCAGCCAGACAAAGAAGAGCACGTACAGGACCTCCGGAAGGTAGAAAAAATCGTCGAGCCAGTTAAGAGGCGAAAGTCCTTTAGGCATGGTGGACAGCGCACTGGTTAGGGTGGCGACAACCATATCGATCAATAAAGCCACGCAGGCCGGGCTCGAAAGAAACCCCACGGCTACCAAAGATCCACAAACGAACTCGACACCCGACACGAAATAGGCCAGTTGCCGGGGAAACGGGGCTTTGGCCTTCACCAGCGTGTCGTAAACAGGTTTCGTGCCGCCGGCCACAAACAACTTGTTCGCCCCGGAGATAGCGAAGAACAGCCCGATGGAAAAGCGTACCAGCAGGATGGCATATTGTTCCAAATCACCGCTGCCCATCAGCGCAAACTGGAGCAACCGTTTCCAATCCATCTCTCCTGCCCCTCCGACCGAGGATGTGCTCTAACCACATCCCGTATTGTGCAAAATTCGGCTTCTCTGCCAACCGCGGCCGAGCGGTGTTGTATCGTTCGCACCAATAGGCTGGCTCTAAGCGGAGTTCCGCAGGCGTTTAAGTCCGCATCCCGTTCCGCCGAGCGTTAACCGTACGTGAGGTCGGTGCTCTGTCCGACTTCGATGATATAGCCGTCAGGATCGCGGATATAGCAGCGTATCTCGCCGTACTTGGGGATCGGCTCCGTGATGAACTCGGCCCCTCGACTTTTCCATAATTTGTAGCACGCTTGAATATCCGCAACGCGGAAATTCATAAAGCTGTTGATGTGATTCGGGTCGGGGACGCTGAGCGTTACCGTCGGCTTATCCGGGGTCGGCCCGCCACCAACGTTCAGAATCATCCAGATATTCGCCAGCTGAAGGTACGGAGGCGCGTTGCCGTCACCCATGGTCAGAATGCGAGCGCCGAAAACCTTTTCGTAGTAGCGAGCCGATCGCTCGACGTCGGCAACGGTAAGAAAATGCGCGATGCTGATCCCCTCTCGCGGGGGCATCTCATAGCTCTTCTGTTCGATTTGTACGCTGCTCATTGACGTCTCCAATTCCGATAAACAGTTCTCATCCGCTGATTCTGGTTCTTTCGTATTCATACCTGCTGCCGATTAAGCCTGACGAGAAAAGGCAAGACAATTGGACCAAGGTATCGGGCGATACTTTAGTATCGTTTGCTACCAGTTGTCCAACGTGTCGCGGGCTCGGCGGGACACCTGAGGCTCGGGCGTCTTATGAGAAGGCGCTGCCGGGTGCCCAATACAATGAGAAAAACCGGATAACTCCGGATAACTCCGGGACAGACGGTGCAGTTCACCCCCCTGTCCCCGTATCCGCGTATTCGCGAGATCCTTTTCATCACATTTTTCTCGTGCTCTCATCACAGACTTGCACCACAATCGCTGCGAAGATACCTCGACAGTGCACTATCCAGAACTGCGCCAGTCTCCAGAGACAAACGCATTTCCGGCCGCAAACTTTTCACCGCTCTTTGACAAAAATCGCCCCGGTCAGCACCCTCGCAAGTGCACGCCAAACGGAAGAATTCGAGGCTAAGTCGAATATTTTGAATACTTTGCCTCTAACTATCCTACTATCATCAACTTAACTCATTTTGGGGTAGGGGGGGGTACCCCCCGCAAATTGGTAAAAAGCGAGCAGGAGCCCGTCTGACAAAGTAGACCCGGAGCATTCCTGACACTGCAACAATGGCAAGCGCGCGAGTAGAAACGGAGCGCATGCAGCGTGCATGCAATGAGCAAGCGCGACCCGGCTAAAACTCTCACGGCATCCAACGTGACCCCCATCCTTGGCAGCGCCAGCTCAGAATGCTATCGTCGCTGCATGGGACGAGCCTTAAGCCGATGTGGCGTGATCCTCGCAGCAGGCGACTCCTCCCGCATGGGTCGTGACAAAGCCTTGCTGCCGTGGCCTCCGCAAGCTGGCGAGAGCGCTGTCGGCGGCACATTTCTCTCCGCCGCGATCGGGTTGTTTGCCCTCTATGTCGACATCGTGCTGGTGGTCGTCGGCAAGAATGAAAATGCGTTGACGCCGATTGTCTATGCCCACGGCGCATCGCTGGTTGTGAATCCTGAGCCTGAACGCGGCCAGTTCAGTTCCCTTCGGGCCGGGCTTCAGGAAGTGCTCAACCGAGGCCGCGATGCGGCGCTGATCACGCTGGTCGATCGCCCGCCCGTGAAACCAGCGACCATTGAGGCTCTGGAAGAAGCATTCGATGATGCCTTGCGCCAAGGGAAATGGGCCGCAACACCCGAATATCAAGGCACCCATGGTCATCCAATTCTCGCCGGCCGCGAAATGATCGAAGCTTTCCTGAGAGCCTTGCCATCGTCGAGCGCGCGCGAAGTCCTGCACGCTCATCAGGACAAAATCATTTACGTTGCGGTCGACGATCCGCTGGTCGTCGCCAATGTCGACACGCCGGAGCAATACGCGGCTTTGCCCGAACCGGCATTACACTGACAATTAGCGCAAAATAGCTGCCCCAGGTTCGCGCCCGGTTTCTGGGCGCTAAGCTGGGATCACGAGGCGCTCTAAAATTGCCACCAAAGGTCCCATCATTCATGTCCAGTCTGAATCCCAAACAAACCGAATTCATCGCCACTGTTCTCAAACCCTCGCCGCGTCTGGCCACTTTCGATTGCGACGGAACTCTCTGGTCTGGCGATGCCGGCGAAGGATTCTTCTCCTGGGAACTCGACCAGGGACTCGTATCGGATGAGATCGCGCGCTGGGCGCGCCCGCGCTACGCCGATTATCGCGCCGGCAAAGTCGCCGAAGACGTCATGTGCGGAGAAATGGTGACCATGCATCGCGGCCTGCGCGAAGAGGTCGTGCAGCAGGCATGCGACACCTATTTCGCGCTCGCCGTTGAACCCAATATCTTCCCGGAGATGCGCGTGCTAATTGACCAACTGCACGCGCGCCAATGCGATGTCTGGGCCGTTTCCTCTTCCAACCAGTGGATCATCCGTTCTGCCATGCGTTGCTTTGGAATTCCGCCCAACCGGATTCTCGCCGCTGAAGCAGTAGTGGAAAACGGCGTGATCGGCGACCGCCTGGTAAGAGTTCCAAGCGGCCCTGGCAAAGTGGAAGCCATCCGATCTGTTGTCCGCTCCTCCCCCGATTGCGCCTTCGGCAACGCCATCTGGGACCGCGAAATGCTAGGCCTGGCCAAGCACGCTTTCGCCGTCAACCCGAACCCAAATCTGAAGGAGATAGCCCTCGCCAAGCAGTGGACGGTTTATCAGCCGGATCTGAACCACCGAGAGCGTTGAACTGCCTGAAACAACGCCAGCAAGGCGACGCTACACCTGTTGCAGCAGCGCCTTCAGCGCATCGATCGCCAACGAGCCAGCGTGCCCGGAAGCCTCCGGCAAACCGCCAACTTTTTCCAGCAGTTTTTCCCTTCTGATCTCTCGCGCGGCCTCGACGCTCTTGCCTTTTGCCAACTCCGTGATCGCCGACCCGCACGCCATGGCCGGAACGCATCCTTTAGCCCGAAACCGTATGTCGACGATCCGATCTCCTTCCAACTTCAAACTGAGCTCCAAAATGTCGCCGCATGCCGGATTCTCCAGCCGCGCGGTGGCATCCGGCCGCTCCACGACGCCAGTGTTACGCGGATTCTGAAAGTGATCCAGTAGTTCGGCTGAATACACACGCCGATTGTAAATGTGCTCGCTCTCGACGACCCCTCACGGACCACCTCCCCTACAATATAAAAATGCCCGGCCCGCACACGCCCCGGCGGATTGCTTGCCTACAGCCCAGCGCCACCGTCATCCTCGCAACAGTAGGCGCGCTCGACTGTGTAGTCGCCTGCACCAGGTACTGCGCGGACGTGGTGCCAGAACTCAAAGCCAATAATCGCCCGATCATCGCCGATTCGTGGAGCGCGCAGGCTGAGGAGATTCTGGCAGCCAAGCCCGACCTCGTTATTGCAGCCGTTCCTTATCGGCAAGAGGCGCTAGCCGAAATCCTGAAAGCCGGGGTTCGGTTTCTCGCCCTCACTCCGCGCACGCTCAACGACATTTACACGGATATTGCAACCATCGCCGCCTGCGTCGGCGCTGCCGATCGAGGCACGCAGGCGATTTCCGAGATGAAGTCGGAATTCGAGAAGGTGCGGCGCGCCACTTCCGGCCTGAGCCGCAAACGCGTCTTCTGCGAGGAATGGGGCAAGCCGATCATCGCGTCGCAGCCCTGGGTTAAGGAGCTCGTTCAAACGGCAGGCGGCGAATTCCTCGGGCAGCCGGGCAAGCAAACCTCGGTGGAAGAAATAGCTCGGCTCGACCCTGAGGTCATCATTACGGCATGGTGCGGCGCAGGCAAGCGAGTGCCGCTCGAAAAAATCATTCGAGAGCGCGGTTGGTCCGGAACAACGGCGGCCAAGACCTCTCAGATCTATTGCATTTCCGACGAGCTTCTAAACACGCCGGCGCCGACGCTCGTTGCCGGCCTGCACGCTCTGGCTGCGGCAATTCACCCCCAGGTATTCCTGTCTTCGGCGACGGCCCAAAACGGATTGCGGCAGATTGCAGAATCTTCACCGGCAGAAACAATATCCGCACGATTAGTTTAGGATTGAGCTTCATGACCGCGTCCCCACAACTCGGCAAATTCAACGAAGTGCGTCAGGCCCTCGCGCAATTGAATTCTGAAGCGCGTTCGGCGGACGACTTGATGAAAGGTATTACGCTGCTCTTGCAAGAAAAACTGCTGAAATACAACTGGGTGGGATTCTACATGCTCGACCCCAAAAGCAACCCGCCGGTGCTGGTTCTAGGGCATTATCAAGGCGCTATGACGCCGCACACGCGGATTTCGCTCAATCAAGGGATATGCGGCGCAGCCGCCTCCACCGGCAAAACTGTGGTGGTCGATGATGTGGCAAAAGATCAACGCTATCTCGCGTGCTCGCTCGAAACCAAATCGGAAATCGTGGTCCCGGTTTTTGTGCGCGGCGAGGTCGCGGGTGAACTCGATATCGACAGTCACTTCGCGGCGGCTTTCGGCGCCGAAGATCGCGATCTCGTCGAGTCTTGCGCCCAAGTCGTCGGCAAACGCCTGGAAAGCGAGTGGGGCCATGCACCACGCTCCCTAGGTTCGGAATGATCAAGAAGAGAGTAGTTGCTGCTTTGATCGTGCAAGATGGCCAGATTCTGGCATGCCAGCGCACGCGCCATCAGGTGATGCCACTCAAGTGGGAATTCCCCGGCGGCAAGATCGAAGAAGGCGAACAGCCGCGCGATGCTTTGCGGCGCGAACTCGAAGAAGAACTTGGAATCGAAGCCACCATCGGTGATGAGGTCGCCCGCATTCATCATGAATACCCGGGCGGCGGTTCGGTCGAACTCCGCTTCTTTGAAGTGCACCAGTACCAGGGCGAAATTGAAAACCGCATTTTTCGTGAAATTCGCTGGGTGAGCCGGAAGGAATTGCTCGACCTGGACTTCCTCGAAGCCGACCGGACGCTGGTCGACGACCTGGCTGCGGGCAAGGTCATCTAAAGGAAATCTCGCTCTTACTGTATATCCACCCGCGACGTACACCGAAAAGACCGCACATCGCCGGCCCTGTGCTAACCCGCCCCGCCGTGCACCAGTCCATACACATAGAGCGCCGTCAACACGATCATAATCACGGTCGTTGCCCAGGCGATGATGTTGAAAGTAAGTTTGTTTACGAACTCGCCCATCAGTTCTTTCTTGTTGATCAGCAGCAACATGAAGATCAGCACGAAGGGCAAAACTGCGCCGTTGACCACTTGCGAGAGTAGCGCGATCTTGATCAGGGGAAGCCCGGGTATCAGGACTACCGCTCCCCCGGCAACGATGAGCCCCGTATAGAGCCAGTAAAAGACGGGCGCTTCGGAAAATTTGCGTTCCACACCCGACTCGAAACCTAATCCCTCGCACACCGTGTAGGCGGTCGAGAGCGGAAGAATCGAAGCCGCAAACAACGATGCGTTGAAAAGGCCAAGCGCAAACAGCAACGATGCCCATTGGCCGGCCAGTGGACCCAGCGCCTGCGCCGCGTCGGCGGCGTCGCGAATGTCGCGAATGCCATGCAGGTAGAGTGTGGCCGCACAGGCCACAATGATGAACCACGCCACCACATCCGTGAAAATACAGCCCACAATCACGTCGAGCCGTGAGGCAGCGTACTGACGGCGCGTGACTCCTTTCTCCACAATCGACGATTGCAGATAGAACTGCATCCAGGGCGCGATCGTAGTCCCCACCACGCCGATCACCGTGTAAAGGTACGCGCTCTGCCTGAACGCCGCCATCTGCGGGGGCTTGATCGTGGCCTTCATCGCCTCAATCCACGCGGGCTTCGCCAGCGCTCCGGCAAATATGTAAGTGACATAGAAGAACGAAGCCAGCAGAAACACTTTCTCAACGCTTTTGTACTGCCCTTTAACTGCGATGAGCCAAACGATCACGCCGCAGATTGGCACCGAGATGTACTTTGAAACCCCGAACAGCCCCATGCTGCCCACAATGCCGACAAACTCGCCCACGACGTTTCCGAAATTTGTCAGCAGAATGCCGATCATCATGAAGAACGTAATCCGCAGCCCGTATTCTTCCCGGATCAGATCGCTAAGGCCCTTGCCGGTGACGGCTCCCATGCGGGCGCACATCTCCTGTACCACGATCAGGGCGATCGTAGTCGGGATCATCGTCCACAACAGCATGTAGCCGAATTGCGCACCGGCCTGCGAATACTGCAAGATGCCGTTGGCATCGTTGTCGACATTCGCGGTAATGAATCCCGGTCCTACGACGGCAAAGATCAGCAGGATCTGGATCTTCCAGCGTCTCAGAAATTTCATGCGCGCAATTCAGAGGTTCAGGATGGCCTAGCCAAGCGATCAGAATAAATGCATCGCGCTTTTCTGAACAGGTGGAAACCGCGTAATCGCAAAGAAAATTCAGAGCTTGGCGCGCAGCATATTGATTACATCGTCGGGCGTAATCACGCCCATCAAGCGGCTGTGCTCATCGATAATCGGCAAAGTGAGCAGGTTGTACTTATCGAAAAGCTCGGCAAATTCCTTTTCTTTGGCGCCTTCGTGGCAGGAAATCAACGGCTCCTGCGTCAATGAGAGCAGCGGCGCCACCGCCGGCGCCAGCACAATTTTAGCCAGCGGCACCGCCCCCGCAAGTGTTCCATGCGAGTCAATCAGAAAAATCGTGCTCATGCTTTCCATCCGGCCTTCGAACCCGCGCAGGGCTCCGATCGCATCATTTGCCGTCGAAGTTACCGGCAACGCGATGTATTCCGTGGTCATGCGGCCGGCCGCCGTGTTCTCCTTGAATTCCAGAAGGTCGGCCACCTCCCGCCGCTCTTCGGGTTGCATCTGCACCAGAATTTCGGCGGTGTGTTCTTCCGTCAAATCCGCCAGCAGGTCAGCCGCCGCGTCAGGTTCCATCTCCTCGACGATATCGGCGGCGCGATCGGAATCGAGCGACTCGACGACCGCTTTCTGCACTTTCGGTTCCAGTTCCTCCATCGCGTCGGCGGCCACGCCTTCGTCCAGCGTTTCGAAGACAGCCTCCCGCTCGTCGGGGGCCAGATCTTCGACGATATCGGCGATATCGGCGGGGTGCAGCTTGGCCAGTCGTTCATGCGAAATTTTCAGCTTCACCCGCCGCGCCGGATCGGTTTCGATCAGGTCCACGAAATCCCATGGAATCTCACGTTGCGGCAAGCGCTGGAGCAAAACGCGCAGCGCAGAGGCGGGAACCACGCCTTTCAACAAGCGCCGGACAGCGCCGCGCGCGCCCACATCGACGCCCTCGACCTTCAGCGTCGGACGCCCCAGCACCGTATCGCGGTAAAAATCCACGTCGTTGACGCGCACCACTTTGCGTCCGTGCACGTCAATCACCTGCTGGTCGAGCAAGTCGCGGCTCAACAGCAGCAGGCCTTCGGCCCCATTGGCCTGCAACCAATCTCCGGCAACTGTGGAAGCCCGCACGCCTCCGTCAATGGCGGAAACCGCACTCAAAGGCAATAGCCGATTGCCGGAAGATGTTTTCACGATGAGCAAAGCGATCCGGGAGCGATCCTCCTGTGGAGATAGTGCGACCTCGCGGACCCGGCCACTCGCCGCGCCCGTCGAGTCGTAGACGGTCGTCCCCAGCAGTTCGCTCAGTGCCAGCGTGCTCATCGTCAAGAGAATACAAAACTGCCCGAGCAGAAGCCAGATGAATGCGGAACTTTTTCCGGGAAAATGCACAATATGCGTTGGGGTGGACAACACCGTCTCGGCCATTATCGGGCCCTAAATCGACCTGACTTTACACATGGCCTCCTGCCTACGACAGGAAGGGGGCCCTTCTCTTCGTCGATGCGGTCGGCACCACTCCTCAGCCTGACGACTCCGCGTTGACTTTTCCCGCCTCTACAGGCACACTTTTCCATTCGCTGCGCTCCCAAGCCAGACTGCGTTATCATGGCTGCGGTGTTCACGCCGCAAGCATGGCGAGTGCCACCTCAGGAATAGTTCGCTCTATGTCCTCAAACCGTGTCTCTTTAACGCTCGATTCGACGTTGGAGACAGTGAACAATGCCGAAGAGACAGCCGGCCGCATGGCGGCCGAGGCGGGCTTTGACGACGAGGAGATCATGAAGATCTCCATGGCTGTCCGCGAGGGGGCCGTCAACGCAGTTTTGCATGGAAATGCTTACGACCCAAATAAAAAGGTGATGCTGGCCTTTGAGCGGAACGACAAAGACCTTGTCATCGTCATTCGCGATCAGGGCAAAGGCCTGGATGCCGGGAAAATTCCGGATCCGCTGGCCCCGGAGAACCTGCTCAAAACCTCGGGCCGTGGCATTTTTCTCATCCGCTCGTTTATGGATGTGGTGGAGATCCACCCCTCCCAAACGGGCACCGAACTTAAAATGATCAAGCACGTCCGCGGCAACGCGGACTCCAAGGAGGCTCCTCAGTGACCATGAAGTCCAGTACTCGTCAGGTGGATGGCGTCACCATTGTCGATCTCAGCGGCCGCATCACGCTCGGCGAAGGCAGCATTGTTCTGCGCGACACCGTGCGCGATCTGCTTTCCAAGGGGCAGAAGAAAATCCTGCTGAACCTCGGCGACGTCAACTATATCGACAGCTCCGGTATCGGCGAGCTCGTCAGCGCCTTTACCACCGCCAAAAACCAGGGCGGCGAGCTCAAGCTGCTGAACCTCACCAAAAAAGTGCACGACCTGCTGCAGATCACCAAGCTCTATACCGTCTTTGATGTGAAAGACGACGAGGCATCGGCAATTAAAGCGTTCAACACGTAGCCAGGTCGGGAACCGTGTGGGTTGGAAGAGCCGAAATCGATCTTCGGCTCTGCTCTTCCCCTTTTGGCACGTCGCTGCGCTAATTTTTTGCGCCTGCGCAGCACGCGGCTGCGCCTGCCCTCTTACAATCAAAGCTGAGGCCGGCCCCGACCGGTCTCGGGCTTATGCGTCTTCCGTGCCTGGTTTTTCTTGCTGGAATTGTGTTTGCCACAGCTGCGCTTTGTAGCGCCGGCGATCATTCCACTACCAATCCCTTTCGCAGCAAATCCTCCCAGGGCAATTCTTCTTCCGGCAATCAAGAACCCCAAAACTGCCTCACCGTCGCCGAAGCCCACAAGCACATCGGCAAAACCAACTGCGTCAAGGGGACAGTTGTGCGCGTCGAGGAAGGCCACAATGGGGTGACCTTCCTCGATTTCTGCACCGACTACCGCTCTTGCCCGTTCACCGTGGTCGTGTTTCGCGGAGATCTGAACTCAGTGGGCGACGTCCGCCAGTTGCAAGGCCGCGACATCACGATCAAGGGCAGGATCGAGGAATACGACGACCGCGCCGAAATTGTCCTGCGCCGCGCCCAGCAACTCGGCGACAGCGCTTCCCATCTGACCGCGCTTCCCAAAGACTACGACGTCGAGCGGCAAGGCCACTACAGCGCCGGAACCTTCCGCCCCAGCAAAGCCAGGAAGGCGAAGCGCACCAGGCAAGGCCCACCGCTCTCACTCGAAGATCCGGAAGAACCGTAGGTTCAGCCTTGTGAAGGCTCTTATCGTTGGTCAGGAATAGATCGGTAACGGCGTCGGCAGCCGACGCCAGCGACCATTCCTTTGCGAACGCGGCCCACGGGTCCATAAAAGATGCGCGCCAAAAAAACTGCTTCAAGCAGGTTCGCTTGAAGCAGCATAATTGCGCGAGCTACGAAGCTCTTAGAAGCGGAACACGATACCGGTCGAGAATCGCACGTTGTTGCTCGAACTGAACGAAGGGCCGCCTTGAATCCCCGAGAAATGGTAGTAGAGCCAGTCGAACTGACCCAGACGAACGGCGACGGCCCTGTTGACCGCGACGTCTAGTCCACCGCCGGCCATTACTGTGTAACCGTTGGTAGAGATACTGACCGAGGACTCTGAGCCGCTCATGCGGGCTCCTCCAAACAGCACGTGGGCAAATGGCTTTATCTTCCCGGCATTTGTGAAAACGACAGGGCCGCCACCATAGGTGTAGACCTTGAAGGAAACGCCTTGGATCGTTGCGTATGCGCCGCTGAAGTCCCCTGTCACACCGAAATACTTGCTGAGATTGCCTGTAACAGCGGCGTCCCAGCCATTAAATCCCTGACCTTTGTCTATGCCACCGGAACTGTTGCTCCCGATGTGCAAATATTGATAACCGCCGAACACCTCCGCTTTCGGATTGTCTTGCGCCATCAACGGAAGCGCCAGAACACCCAGAAGAACTACTACCGCCAAAAACGTCCGCATCTTTCCTCCTCTTCAAAATTGGAGTCCGCCTTGGCTCCGTTTATTTTCTTGTGCAGATAGACGGATTCGCCCGCGCTAAGTTTCACCTCTGCGGGGTTATCCTAATTGGAGTCCACCATCGGGGTAGAACGCAAGGACGTGGTTACGTTTGTCGCGAAAAGGGTGATGACTTTAGTTACTATGCCGTCTCACATTGCAACAGCCATGCGGCTGGCGCCAACATTCCCAATATGGTATGCGTCAGAAAAAACCGCCGGCTAACTACTGACTGCAAGTCGCCGACTCGCCTCAGACCATCCCCTTGCGCAACTCCTCCAGCGGATACTTCGTCCCCCGCCACACAATCCCGCCTTGCCACATGGTCAACACCATCGATCGAGCAACCGTGTAAGTCACCACGCACGTGCTGATCGGATGCAGCAAGAAGTAATACGGCCTCACGTCCGACAAGTCGGACATCCCCCAATAAATTGCGAAAATCGAGGCCAGCGCCACTGCATAAGGCATCCGCGCCCACCCGTGCGCCATCCAGACACCAATGAACGGCCCGAGATTCAAGAATGCCAGCCCGATGATTGACGCAACCGTCCGCGGCCACTGAAATGAAAGCAAGGCAAAAAAGTTCTTAGTGAGATTTTCGACGATCCCGAACGTGCCCTTCACCCAGCGCAGCGAAATCAAGTCCTCGCCAAACACGTTGCGCTGGGCATAGCCGGCATTCTTCACCACCTTGCCCAGTTTCATGTCGTCCAGCACTTCCATCCGCAAGGCCTTGTAAGTGCCCACCGCCTCATACACCGGCCGCCGCACCATATTGAACGCGCCCACCCCCATGTGGTCCTGCGCCCCAGGATCGGCCACCTTCCACGGACGATGTCCAAACACGAACAGCGCCTGAAAGAACGCAATCATCATGCGTTCTCCTGCATTTTCCATAATCATCCGTGGAAACAGCACAACGTGATCCGCCTTTTCCTCCTCGGCGTAGGCCACCGCGCGCCGCACGGAATCGGGCTTGAACAGCACATCGGCATCGGTAAACAGAAGCCAGTCCCCACTCGCCTGCTGGGCGGCGGTCCACATGGCGTGAGTTTTGCCCATCCAGCCCGCGGGCAATTCCGAAACATGGATGATTTGCAGTCGTCCATGAGCCGCAGAACTTGCGGCAACTTCTTTCATACGCGCGCCAGTCGAATCCGTAGACCGGTCATCAACCGCGATCACCTCGTAGTTCGAGTAATCGAGCGCCAGCAATGCTTCGAGCGTTGCGCTAATATCAGCCTCCTCATTACGCGCAGGAACGATGATGCTAACGCGAGGTTCCCCGTCTACCGTAGGCGGCTTCCGGTCCCACTCCGGTTTCGCCACGTCCGCAATGCGCGGCATGCCAATAGCCGCCTCCACAATTCGGGAGAACCATGCCAGCCCAACGATGCTGCCCGTCACCCAATGAACGATCTGCCAGTGCATTTTGTTACGAAGATGCTCCCGAGGGCAGCGGCGATGCTGGGTCCCCATCCACGCGCAACGCCGGGGCAAACCGCATACCGTAGAAGAGGATCGCGGACGAAACCACCATCGCGATCACAGGCAAGATAAAAGCTGTCTGCAAAGAGTGCTTATCTGCCACCCATCCCATCATGGTTGGAGAAGGCACGTCACCCAAAATGTGAATGATGAAAATATTCACCGCGATCGCCGTCGCGCGAATGTGTGCCCCCACCGAATTGATCACCGCCGCATTCAGCGGTGAAGTATTCAGCAGCAGCAGAAAAGCGGCCACGGCAATCGCCGGCACCATCACCCTACCCCGCGCAAACAGCGCGACGATCATAGCGGGCACGCCAAGCCCGAGACTCACAGCCGAAACCAGATAGTAAGAACTCTTCATCCGAGGCAGCAGATAATCGCCAAGCCATCCACCAATAAGCGACGCGATGATGCCATCCACTACAACGATAATGCCGAAAATGAAGTTTGCCGTCTCTAATGAATAGTGGCGCTCTCCATACAGGAACTGGGGAATCCACACTAAGATGCCCCCCAGGGAAAACGTCATGGCGGCCATCCCCAAAGTGGCGGTTAGAAATGCAGGATTGCGCACTAGGCCTAGAACTGTGCCTCGCTCCGGAGTCTCCGTCAGGGAGTCAAACTGGCCGCGTTTCGGTTCCTTGAGGAACAAGACGGCCACACCCAGTAGAAATCCAGGACCAGCAGCTACATAAAAGGGAAAACGCCAACCATACCGCGGTGCTAGATGGCCACCCAGTAGGTAGCCTGCTGCAAATCCCACCGGAAGCGCCAAATAAAACAGACCTAGGATGCGGCCGCGCTTGTCTTCGGCGAAAAGATCGGCTACGAATGTCGGCGCAATCGTAACGAAGGTCGCTTCGCCGATCCCAACCAGCGTATGTCGGATCAGCAACTCCGTATACGTGTGCGTGACCGCCGTGAGCAAGGTGAGCCCACTCCAGAAGAATGCGCCCAGTGCGATGATGAGCTTGCGCGAGTAGCGATCCGCCAGCGGGCCAACAAATGGCGCCGCGATCATGTAAAAAATCAGAAATGCGCTGGTGAGATAACCAAGCTGCGCCTTCGTTAGCCGAAACTCATTTTGCACCAGCGGCTGCACTGCATTCAGTACAGACCGGTCAACATAGTTGACCAGGTTCAATGCGGTCAGCACGATCAGCGCCGTGCGCGGATAGATTTTGGTCGAGGCCACAGGTCGAGCGAATATAGCATGAGGAGATTGCACAAGTCAGAAGTCAGATTGCAGAAGTCTAGGCGGACATTTCTAACCTCTGCAATCTGACATCTTACCTCTGACCTCTCTTCCCTCGCGGCCACTTCGCCACCACCACCGTCGCAAGCCCGCCCCGCGGCCGGAAATCCCCCTTCACCTCGGCCCACACCGGCTTGGCCCATCGCACCACGTCCTCCAGAACCTGATTCACAATGTTCTCCTGAAAGATCCCCAGATTACGATACGACTGCAAATACTCTTTCAGCGACTTCAGTTCCAGGCATCGCTTGTCGGGCATGTAGCGAATCACAATCGTTCCAAAATCCGGCAACCCGGTCTTTGGGCAAACGGACGTAAACTCCGGATCATCCACCACGATTTCGTATCCCGGAAACTGGTTTGGCCAGGTTTCAATCTCAGGAAACTTGTGGTCAAGTCCGGCGCTGGCATGCTCGTCTGTATAGCGGCGCGATTTCGGCATGGGTCCTCGTTCTCGAGCACATTGTACTGACCAAGGAACGTACCGACAAAAGATCGTTACTGCAAAAGTCCTAAGGCCGCAAAATTCCGCGCTTTCTCTGACGCAAACTCCGCGCCTGGCGCATCAAATCAAACAAGTCCCGTGTGCATTTGCGCTGCCTCCTGTGGCGCTCGAGTGGTACATTGAAACTTACGCTTTTCTCTGTATGCCATTGAATGGAAACAGTTCCGAGCGCCCGAAGGGCCACTGGTGGGTCACGCCTCTGCTGGTTCTAACAGCCGTTGCTGTGCTGGCTGCGTTTGTCTCGCGCAAGGGCGATCCGGTCGAAGTGCGCACCGCCAAAGTTGAAGAAGGCAAGATTCGCAGCGTCATCTCAACCAACGGAAAGATTGAGCCCCTCAACAATTTTGAAGCGCACGCTCCGATGCCCGCCAGCGTTTGGCGTGTTCTGGTCAAAGAAGGCGCTGCCGTCAGAAAGGGGCAATTGTTGGTGGTGCTCGACGACGCCGTCGTGCGCGCACAAGAAGCTCGCTCTCTCGCCGATCTGAAAGCCGCGCAGGCCGACCTTGCCGCCATCGAGCGCGGCGGAAGTCAGGAAGACGTCCTCAGCCTGGAACCGCAGCTAGTCAAGGCTCGCACCGACCGTGACGCCGCCCAGCGCAATCTCGACGCTCTGAAACGTCTCGAAGCCGAGGGCGCTGCATCTGCCGGTGAAGTTCTGGAAGCACAAAACACGCTGACTCGCGCCAACGCTCAGCTGGAATTTCTGGAACAGAAGAAGATCAAGCGTTACTCCAAGGCCGAGACCGCCAGTGTTGAGGCGCGCCGCAACATGGCAAGCGCCGCGTACACCGCCGCCCAGGACACTTTGTCTCAAACCGACGTCCGCGCCCCTTTTGATGGCATTGTCTATTCGCTCCCCATCAAGCAGGGCGGCTTTGTCGCCGGCGGTGAGCTCTTGCTACAGGTCGCCGACCTTCGGAAAGTCCAGGTCCGCGCGTTCGTCGACGAGCCCGACGTAGCCCGCCTCTCCGCCGGTGCTCCTATTGAAATTACCTGGGATGCCGTGCCCGGCCGCATCTGGCAGGCCAAGGTTACCGCCGTACCCTCCACGGTAACGCCTCACAGCTCGCGTAACGTTGGCGAGACGACCAGCATCATAGATAATAGGGATCTCAAGCTTTTGCCCAATGTGAACGTGGGCGTGACGATCGTCACTGCGGAGCACGACAACGTGCTCATGGTTCCGCGGGAAGCGGTTCGCAACGATGACTCCAAGCCCTACGTGTTACAGATCGCGGGTCATCAGCTCAAACGTCGCGACGTGGAAACTGGTCTTTCCAACCTCACGCAGGTTGAAGTCACGCGCGGATTGGCCGTCAGCGATTTGGTTGCCACCGGATCGGTAAGTGGGAAGCCTCTAGGCGACGGAATGCAGGTTAAGTTCTAGAGCAGAGTTCTAAAACAAAAGAAATGATTAAACGCCTTTTCCATTGCTTATTTTTTTTCGCGTCGCTTTTTGTCGCAACCGTACCCGCGATGGCAGACTCCGCCAGCGACATGCTGGCTGCCGGCCGCGTCGACGATGCGATCACCACACTCAATGGCCGGCTTTCGTCGTCCCCTACCGACGCTGAATCGTCCAACCTGCTTTGCCGGGCTTATTTCGCCCTGGAAGAATTCGATCGCGCCGAATCTGCCTGCAAAAGGGCAGTCTCGCTTGAGCCGAACAACGGCCGGTATCACCGCTGGATGGCTCATGTCTATGGAGAAAAAGCGGCCCGGGCGAATTTCCTTGCCGCCGCGGGTCTAGCCGGCAAAACCCGCGAAGAACTTGAGCACGCGGTGCAACTCAATCCCAAGGACGTGGATGCCCGTGTCGATCTCGCCGAGTTCTACATTGAGGCCCCCGGCATTGTTGGCGGCGGCCAGGAGAAAGCCCGCGCCCAGGCCCGCCTTATCGGTGCTACCGACCCGGCCCGTGAGCATTGGGTCTACGCTCGTATCGCCGAAAAAAATCACGACAGCGCAACCGCCGAGCGCGAATACCACCGCATGATCGACGTCAGCAACGGCGATTCCGAAGCATGGCTGAATCTCGCGCTTTTCTTTCGCCACCAGAAGCGCTACGACGAGATGGAGCAAACGCTGGTCCGAACCAGCCAGGCCCCTATGTCCAAGCCTGACGTTCTCGTTGACATCGCACAAAACCTGTATCGCATCGGGCGCAACCCCGTGCTCGCTATCCAGGTACTGCGCCGTTATTTAACCGCCCGCCCGGTCGAAGAAGCGCCTGCATTCAAAGCCCATTACCTGCTCGGCTCGCTATTCGAAAAGCAGGGCGACAGGGCCGACGCGATCCGGGAATACCAGACGTCGCTCTCCCTGGCACCGCAATTTGGCCAGGCCCAGCAGGCGCTCAAGCGAGTGGGCCACTGAGAGTTGTTCAGGCCCTTCGAGCACGCACAAGGCTAGCGCTGGCCACGGCAACGCTTTCACGTTTTCTCTCTAATTTCCATTCCGAGCACTACAATTTGTGCGTCGCGGCCCAGCCGCGGTTTTGATAAGGTCGGATCGCGGCTGGATCGCGGTTCGGCCTCGGCTCGAGAATGATCGCCCGATAATGCAGCAACCCGACCAAAACCTGCATGACTAAAAAGGTAATGAGATGAAACTCCGATTCCCACCTTCGTCGCGTTTCCCGAATCTGCCCGCTCTGTTCGCCGTCGTGCTGATGATGGCATGGTCCGCCGCGGCCGAACCTTTGCCCCTCGATCGCGCCATCCGCCTTGCCCTGTCGCACAGCACCACTACCGCGATCACCCACGCGGATGTTCAAAAGGCCATCGCGTCCTATCGCGAGCTGCGCAACATGCGCATCCCGCAACTGACCGCCGGGTCGGGTCTCGGCTGGTCCTACGGCTTCCCTTTGGCGATCGAAGGCTCAGCTCCCTCATTGGCAACCGTGGCCGCGCAAAGCTCGGTCCTCAATTTCGCGCAAAACCAGTATTTGGGTGCAGCGAAGGCCGACATCCGCGCCGCCGATTTACAGGACAAAGATGAGCGCACCGCGGTCATCCAGGATGTGGCGCTCAGTTACGCCGAGCTCGCGAAGTGGGAGGCTCGTCTGGTCCGTCTTCAGCAGGACGAATCGCAGGCTCAGCAAATGGTACAGGCCGTCGCCGAGCGCGTTCAGGAAGGCGTTGACAGCGCTGTCGATTCGAACAAAGCCAAGCTGGTGCTGGCTCGCGTGCGACTTCACCGCACTGAGGCTCGCGGCTCTGCCGACGTCCTCCGCCGCCACCTTTCCGACCTCACCGGCTTGCCGGTCTCGGCGATTGAGATTGACCCCGATAGCATGCCCGCCCTGCCGCCCGTCCGATCCGACGACGATTCCCAGGAGAAAGCTATGACTTCGAACCCTGGGATCAAGATTGCCGAGCAGCACGCCTTCGGAGCAGCGTTACGAGCTTCTGCTGAACATCGTGCTATGTTACCGAGTCTCGATTTCTCCGCCCAGTACGCGCGCCTTTCGACCTTCAACAACTACGACGCTTATTACAGGAAGTTTCAGCCCGACAATGCCACTATCGGCGTCGCTATCCGCATACCGCTGTTCAATGCCAGTCAACGCGCGCGCACCCAGGGAGCCGATTTCGAAGCGCTCAAGGCAAAAAAACAAGCCGAAGCAGTCCGCAATAATGTCTCCGAGGAGACATTGAAACTGGAACGAGCCGCCGAAGAACTCGCAGCCGCCCGCGACGTCGCTCAACTCGAATACGAACTGGCGCAGTCCGGTCTCGAAGCAGCACGTACGCGGAACCAGGCCGCGAACGGCACTCTGCACCAATTGTCGGACGCTCAGGTTCAAGCCAACGAGCGCTACCTGCTCTACCAGGATGCCGATTTCGAATATCAGCGCGCCCGCATGACCCTGCTGCGCTCCACCGGAGACCTGGAGAACTGGGCCCTCCCAGCGTCGCCCGCAAAATGAACTGCAAAGTGTAGCGCCGGCACCCTGCCGGGGTCCCCAGACCGCGCGGTTTTCGCGGGCCGGGGTGGTTAGCCGGCGGTTCCGGGGGCGCCGCCCCCGGAGACAGGCCGGGAATCTCAGTGCGAGAACGACCGCAGAACCGCTTCCCAGCCGCGCCCCAATTCTCCCAGCTCAATGCTCAAAAGCGGCATTCGACGCGCTTGCTTTGCCCAATCCGCTCCGCTAACGCATGATTATAGAAAGAGTTCCGAACTCTTTCCTGCGCCCGGCTGTGTACCCGAATGGTAGCCAGCCGAGGGTGTTCGCCGAGCATCAAAATGTTAGAATACAAAGAAGTCACCTTATGCCCCTGAAAACACTGTTTCTGAATCCACCCTCCTTTGAAAATTTTGATGGAGGCGCGGGCTCTCGCTGGCCCGCTACGCGCGAAATCGAATCCTATTGGTACCCCGTCTGGCTGGCCTACCCGACGGGCATGCTCGAGGGGGCCCGTTTGCTCGATGCTCCGCCCCATCACATCAGCGCCGAGGAAACCATCCGCATCGCCCAGGACTACGAACTCCTTGTCCTGTTTACCAGCACTCCCGGCTTCCAGGGCGATGTCCGCATCGCGCAGGCTATTAAGGACAGCAATCCCAAGATCAAAATCGCCTTCGTCGGCCCGCACGTTAGCGTGCTGCCCGACAAGTCATTGAATGAAGCGAAAGTAATCGACATTGTCTGCCGCAAGGAATTCGATTACTCCATCGTCGAGTACGCGCAAGGCAAGCCGCTCGACGAAATTCTCGGTATTTCCTACCGCAAGAATGGACAGGTCGTGCACAATCCCGACCGCCCGACGATCGACAATCTCGACGCGCTCCCTCACGTTACCGACGTCTACCGCCGCGACCTCGACGTCCGCCGCTACAATGTTCCGTTCCTGCTCAATCCTTTCGTCTCGCTTTACACCACGCGCGGATGCCCCGCCCAGTGCACCTTCTGCCTCTGGCCGCAGACCTTGAGCGGCCACCCGTGGCGCAAACGCTCCGCCGACGATGTAGCTCGCGAGATGGCCAAGGCCAAAGAGTATTGGCCCTACGTCAAGGAATTTTTCTTCGACGATGACACCTTCAACATTCAGAAGGCGCGCACCGTCGAACTGTGCGCAAAGCTGAAACCGATCGGCCTGACCTGGTCCTGCACGTCGCGCGTCACCACCGACTTCGATACCCTCAAGGCCATGAAAGACGCCGGCTGCCGCCTGCTTATCGTCGGCTATGAATCCGGCGATCAGCAGATTCTCAAGAACATCAAGAAGGGCGCCACCGTCGAGCGCGCACGCCAGTTCACCAAGGATTGCCACAAGCTTGGCCTCGTCGTGCACGGCGACTTCATTCTTGGCCTTCCCGGCGAAACGCGCGAAACCATCAAGAACACAATTAAGTTTGCGAAGGAGCTCGACGTCGAGACCATTCAGGTCTCGGTCGCGCACGCCTATCCCGGCACCGAACTGCACGAATACGCCGTCAAGAACGGCTTCATGACCGCAGACACCAAGATGGTCGATGACCTGGGCCATCAGATGGTGCAGATCGAATATCCCGGGCTGCCGGCCGCTGAAGTGCTCGAAGCCGTGCACCATTTCTATGACCAGTATTACTTCCGGCCGAAAGCCGCCTACCGGATTCTGAGGAAGGCAGTCTTTGATAGCTCCGAGCGTAAGCGCCTGTACAAAGAAGCTCGCACGTTCCTGAAACTCCGCTCGCAGCGCCACAAATGGGTCAAGGAAAACCGGAAAGAAGAATCGCCCGCTCCCGAACCGGCCAAAGCCTAGCGACGTCGCAAGAGACGGTTGAACCACGTGGCGCTGCATTGGCCGAGGCCGGCAACGCAGCCGAGGAGCGCGGCAGCTTTGGGTGGCGCAGCGCTTCAGCGCTGCGAACAAAGCCAAGTCTTGAATTTCGGCTTTAGCCGCTGAGGAAAATTAGCCCTGTCCAAGACTCCAACAGAATCCCGATCGGACCAGATTTGACCTTCCGCAAATACCTAGTCCTCGCCGGCATCACCGTCTTCAGCACTCTCGGTGATTCCCTGCTGGCCCGCGGCATGAAAGAACTCGGCGGTGTCTCACTCCATAATTTTTCCGGTCTCCTCTTTGCCATCCTCAATCCGTGGGTGAGTGTCGGAATCGTTCTGCTGCTGGCTTTTTTCGCTTCCTACATGTCCGCGCTATCCTGGGCTGATCTGACCTACGTTCTGCCCGCCACTTCTCTCAGCTATGTGCTGGTCGCCGTGATTGCGCGCATCCGGTTTCACGAGCAGATCTCCTCCACGCGCTGGCTCGGCATCGCTCTCATTGCCGCCGGGGTAGGTTTTGTCGCTGGTGGTCCTGCGGTCTCGGCCGCCCATCATCCCACGGACCACCCGCTCACGGATCATGCCGAAGCTCTCTCGCAGGAGGCCAAGCCGTGAACGAGCTCTACGCCTGGGCCGCCGTTGCTTCAATCACCATTGCCGCCACGACCGGCGATGTCCTGCTCGCGTATTCCATGAAGCGTGTAGGCGACGTAGGCGAAATCTGGAAGACGAGCGGCTTGGTAGCCGTCGTCGGACGCATTCTCTCCACGCCAACATTCTTCCTCGGCGTGCTGGCCATGGCGGTTGCGTTTTATAGTTTGCTCTTCGGACTTTCCTGGGGAGAACTCAGCCTGGTCGTGCCCGCCTCGGCCTCGTTGACATTTGTCGCGAACGCCATCGCCGCAAGAATGTTCCTTCACGAGCGCGTAGGCCGCCGCCGCTGGATCGCCGCGCTGCTGGTAGCCGCTGGCGTCGCGCTAATGGCCGTCTGAAGCGACGAAGGGAAGCAGCCGAAGTTCCACAGCCCAGTAACTCCGTGTGCGCCCTAGAATTCGATCTCCAGAATTGTGGTGGAACCGCTTCGCGATTGCTAACCGCGAAGCGGCGTACCAGGCTGCGGAAAAACTCGACTTCGATTCTATTTTGAAGGGGTGCGGCTTTTAGCCGCACCGTAAGTGTCGTGTAATCAACTTGACTTTGGCCGCTGAGGTGGCGGAGATGACTCTTTCCGCCGCCCGTTACAGCATCTTCAAGCTATCCACGTGGATCTTGTCTCCGTCGATGTGTCCGGTGACGGCCACATGATGGCCCTCATGCCCCTTGATGGCATCGGGATTCTCGATCTGCAGGACTTTCTGGTCGGTGTCGGTAACGACGACAGCAGGCGATCCAGCAGCAATGCACTTCTTCGCGCAGTCTTCCATGCCGGCATGGGCGCCCTTTACGCCGCATTTGGCGTCGGTAATCCAGCCATTCACGGTTTGTGCATCGCCGGCCAAAGCCAAGGTGGCCGTCAGAACCAAAGCAACGGCAAACAACAGAGAAACGGTTTTACGCATTTTTGTCCTCCTCAGATTAGTCCCCACACACTGGAGTGAACTCTATCACGGAAACCGGGAGGACTGCATCTGCTGGCAGGCTGGGGGAAACTCCGCCTGGCGGGGACAAGGGAAGGGCACGAGTTTACTCGGCGGTACCTCCGGCAAAACTGAGTGCGCTTCAGCGCCCGGGGTACACCCGGCACAAGCTATTACTTGTCGTTCTTGGCTCGGCCAGTCGGTGGTCTTTGAGGAGCCTCGGGCGTCACAAATACCACTTCTCCTTTGCGCGAGTAGTGCAATTGCTCGCGGGCTTCCTTTTCAATCGCTGCAGGATTTGATTTGAGCTGCTTAATGCGTTCCGCGTTAAGAACGTTTTCCTTCTGCAGACGGTCCACTTCGGCCTGTAGTGCCTGCATCTCCGCGCGCTTTTCGCGATAGACGACCATGCCGTTGGCGCCGAAGATCGCATGGACCAGAATTGCGACAATCAACAAACCCGCAGCCACCGTTCCCACCACGCGCCACTCGCGCGCCAGCCACGTCCAGCCCGGCCGCGTGCGCTCAACCCACTTTGCCGCCATGGCCTCGGCCCGCGGTGCTTGCTCCATCACCGCACGCAGCCCGTCCTCGGGACGCACCAGAATCCGTGCTCGCGACTGTGGCCCGAGTCCGAGTTGTCCTAATCGAAGATCCATGCCTTGGCTGCCGTGTTCAACTTTGTAAGGTCTTCCCTGCTGCGCGCTTCACTGTACACGCGCACCACCGGCTCCGTGCCCGAAAGCCGGTAGCACACCCAAGATCCGTCCGCCAGGACGAGCTTCAGCCCGTCCGTCCGTACAACCTTGGCAACTTTGCTGCCACAAAACTCGGACGGATCACCACGTAACTTCTCAGTAAACTTCCCTTTCACTTCCGCCGTCAAGCGGAAGTTCTCTCGAAGCGGATAGAAGGAACCAACTTTGGCAAATATGCCTTCGAGTTGCTTGCCCAGCGAGGCGCCGCGACGCGCCACCATCTCACAACACAGCAAGCCCGCCAGCACGCCGTCCTTCTCGGGAACGTGCTTGCGAATGGACAAACCGGCGCTCTCCTCGCCGCCAATCAGAATCTTGTCCTGCTTGATCAGCTCACCGATGTATTTGAAACCGACCGGAGTTTCATGAAGTTCGATTTTGTGCTTCTCGGCCAGCGCGTTAATAAGATTGGTGGTAGCAACCGACTTTCCCACCCCGTTTCTCCACCCGCGCGTTTCGACCAGATAGTCGAAGAGCAGCGCAATGACGTAGTTCGGCTGAAGGAACGTGCCGTCCTCATCTACGATGCCGAAGCGATCCGCGTCCCCATCGGTCGCAATGCCAATCCCCGCGCCGATTTCACGCATCTTCTTGCGCAAGTCCTCCAGCAGGTGATCGTCGGGCTCAGGTGCATGACCTCCGAAAAGGACGTCACGATAATCGTGCACAGTAGCAACGGTAACGCCGGCTTCCTGGAGCAGCGCGTCGGAATAGCCACGAGCCGAACCCCACATGGGGTCAAAAGCAATCCTCACGCCGGATTTCTTGATGACATCGAGATCCACAATCTCGCGCAGGCGCGAAAGGTACATTCGCCGAGGATCAATCGATTGCGTCTCCGCCTTCGCGGCGCGTGGCACTTGCGGGTTCTGATCATATGCCGCGATCTGCGCTTCAATTGCCTTCGTCGCTTCCGGCAGCGCAGGCGCGCCGTCCGGAGTCGAGAACTTGATCCCGTTATACTCCGGTGGATTGTGTGAGGCGGTAAAGTTGATAGCGCCATCTGCCTTCGACTGAATCACGGCATAGGAAATGGTTGGAGTCGGCGCAGGCTCCGCAATGAGCAGCGGCGTAATCCCATAGCTCGACAGAATGTCGGCCGCAGTCGCGCAGAAAGTCTCTCCCAGAAACCGCGGATCCCGGCCAACAATCACCTTGACTCCCCTAGCCTTCTGCGACGATACGTATCTGGCAATTCCGTGCACCGCGCGGTGTACATTGGCGAACGTGAACTCCTCGGCTACCACCGCGCGCCATCCTGAAGTGCCGAACTTAATCTGAGTTATCATTGCCTGCCTCGTATGAATGTTCGACTCTGGGTTACACGTTGGGCTTTCATCCGGCGTGCCTTCAGGAGTAAAGTCTGAAGGCAAAAGAAGCGTCGGCAGATCGCGTGCAACGCCTGATTCTATATGACTGACCCAAGATATGACGGACCGAAGATATGACTGACCCAAGACTTGTTCTAACTACCTGCAGCTCCCTCGAAGAAGCGAGGCACATTGCCCGCGCGCTGGTCGAGCAGCAACTTGCCGCCTGCGTCAACCTCGTGCCTCAAGTGGAATCGATGTACCGCTGGAAGGGCGAAGTGGAAACCTCAACCGAGGTGCTGCTTGTGATCAAGACCACAGCGGGCGCTTTCGAGCGCCTGCAAGCGGTCTTGACCAAACTCCACTCGTATGAAGTTCCGGAATGCCTCGAACTCACCGTGACCGACGGCAGCAAGGCCTATCTCAATTGGATTGGCGAATCGGTGCGCTGACGCTCACAATCAGATCGCTGCCAGCGCCTGCTCCAGATCGCCGAGAATATCCTCAACGTCTTCAATCCCAACCGAAATGCGCACCAAGCCGTCGGTGATACCGATCTTGCGGCGTCCTTCTTCGCCGACCGCTGCGTGCGTCATCGTGGCTGGATGCGAGATCAAGGTCTCGACTCCGCCCAGCGACTCGCCGAGCGAACACACTCGCACCTTGCGCAGCATCTTGTTGGCATTCGCGAGCGAACCGGTTTCAAACGCAATCATCGCTCCAAAACCGGACATCTGCCGCTTGGCCAGCTCGTGCTGCGGATGATCCTTCAGTCCGGGATAGAAAACCTTCTGCACCTTCTTATGCTTCGCCAGGTAGTCGGCGACTTTGCGCCCGTTGCAGTCGTGCTGCAACATGCGCACCGCCAGCGTCTTCACGCCGCGCAGGATGAGGAAGCACTCAAAGGGCGACATAATCGCTCCCGCGCATTTCTGGAGAAATGCCAGCTTCTCGGCCTGCTCGGCCTTGGTGCAGACGACAACTCCACCCAAACCATCGCTGTGGCCGTTGAGGAACTTGGTGGTCGAGTGGACTACCATGTCCGCGCCGAGTTCGATCGGACGCTGGAAGTATGGCGACATGAAGGTGTTGTCCACAACCACTTCCGCTCCGTGCTTGTGGCTCAACTCGCTGATCGCGCGCAGATCGCACAGTTCCATCAGAGGATTGGTCGGCGTTTCCACAAACACAAGCCGCGTGTTCTTCTGGAAGGCGCGCTCGACCTCATTCAAGTCCGACGTATTCACATAGGTAAATGTCAGGCCAAAATTCACCAGCACCTGATTGAACAGTCGCGGCGTTCCGCCGTAAAGATTATGTCCGGCAAGGATGTGATCTCCGGCTTTGAGCATGCTGGCAACGGCGTTGATTGCGGCCATTCCGCTGGCGAAGACCTTGGCCGCGACTCCGCCTTCGAGCGCGGCAAGATTCGTCTCCAGGCGATCGCGCGTCGGATTCGACACGCGCGAATACTCGTAGCCTTTGTGCTTTCCGATCTCTTCCTGAACATAGGTGGAAGACGCATAGATCGGAACATTAACAGCGCCAGTTAAGGGATCAGGTTCTTGTCCTGCGTGAATGGCACGTGTGGCGAAACCTTGTTTTTTGGAGTCTGGCTGTTTGGCGTTCAAGAAATGAGTCCTCGGAATTGAAGAGTTCGGCGAAGAGAATTTTTCCAAAATGGAAGATATATTACTACTTAGCCATCCTACCCCCCCTCCCCGGTCTAATGAACTCAAAGACTTGGAGGATGTTCGGGCGCCCGGTCTTTGAAGAATAAGGACTTACAAGTAAAGTATTACGGAATCAAAGACTTAGAGCAATTCTCTCCCGATTTTGAACTTTTCAGCCCGACCACCGAAGGGACAGGTTGTTACAAAGCAGTTTTTCGATTGCCCTAGATTTCATTCTAGCAGCCGATGTCAAGAGGGGCGGTTGGGGTTCCGGAAGCTGTCTGCGACAATTACCGCTTCGACCTCTTCCGCGATCCTGGAGTACGCAGACAAACGAGATGATGCTGGCGTTTGATGTTATGGCACAGCAAATCCCTCTTCATTGCTACGGCTTGGACGGCATAAACTTCTGAATCTCGTTCTCGAATACTGACTCGGGGACGGCTCCCACCACGCGGTCGCCGTCGATAACATCCGCTGACGTCTTTCCGATCACGAAACTTGGAGTGCCGCTGATGCCTACCGTGCCGGCGTCGGCAATTCCTTTCTCGATCTCCGCCTTGTATTTGCCGGAGTCGGCGCAGGCCTGGAAACTGGCCAGGTCCAGAGCGTTGGTCTGCGCGTATTTCCGGATCGCATCCTTGCTGAGGTCGCTGGAGTTGATAATCATGGTGTCGCGCAATTCCCAATACTTGTTTTGCTCGCCGGCGCACCACGCGGCTTCGGCGGCTCGCTGGGCGTTGGGATGGAAATCGAGCGGGAGGTCGCGGCTCACAAAGCGGACCTTGCCGCTATCGATGTAATCCTTTTTGAGCTGGGCAAAAGTCTCCGTGTGATACTTGCGGCAGAACGGACATTGATAGTCGGTGAACTCGACGATGGTGACCGGAGCGTCGTCGCGCCCCATCGAGTGCCAGCCCGAAGCCACCTTCAGGTGGACTTTCTCGCTGGCCGCAGGCGCGGCAGCCGACGAGGGAGCGGACCCTTTCGACCCTTGCGCCTGCAACAACTGGTGGATGGCCTTGAGTTCGTTGAGTATCTCGTCGGCTTGGTCGTGAGTCATGCCTTCGGGCATGTTGATTGTGACGGATTCGGCCTTCACGCTTTTAGAGGCGGCGCTATTCTTTTCTGCATTGGCGGGGTGGCTCTTTGCGGGCGCGCTGGAGGCTGCCGAGGTTGCTTCGGAGGGAACAGCGGAAACACTCTGCGCAAACGTCACTACGGCGAACAACAGGCTGGATAAAGCTACTGACACACCCGCACGGCGCATTCTTTCCCCTTGTGGTTCCAGTCTAAAACGCAGGCCGACCCGTAGACAGGCTGGCGAGGGAGCAGCGGCGCGCTACGATCGCGCGGTCGCCCCTCCCTGACAGCGAACAAATATCCGTCGTCCTTTGGCACTAAATACAGGCGCCGCTGACACAGTTGTGGCCCACCGTACAAACAACTCCACAACTTCCGCAATTGTTGTTATCCGACTGGAGATAGATCTCGCAGCCATTGGACGGGTTGTTGTCGCAGTTCGCATATCCGGCGCTGCAGGAAACCACGTTGCAGGCCCCGGACACACACGATTCAGTGGCGTTTTGTTGGGTGCACACGAAACCGCAGCCACCGCAGTTGTTGACGTCGGTCTGGAGATTCTTGCAAATGCCGCCGCACAAGGTCTGTCCGGCTGGACACGCGGCCTGGCACACGCCACTTATGCACACGTTCGACGCGCAGTCCAGGTTTGTGGCGCAGCCCTGGCCGTTCGCGCACGTCGGACAGGTCCCGCCGCCGCAGTCGATGCCGGTTTCGTTGCCGTTCTTTACGCCGTCGCTGCAAGTCGGAAACGTACAAGTGCCGCCGGAGCAGATCAGGCTGGCGCATTGTGCCCCGGTGGTGCAGGGCGAGCCTGGGGCGCAATTCGTATTGCACGCGGCGCCGCAGGTTCCGCCGGTGCAGGGTGCACCGCTGGCGCACACTGTGCCGCAGGTTCCGCAGTTGGAAGGATCGGAGGCAGTGCTGGTACAAAATCCGGAGCATGAAGTGCCGGCGCAGCTGTCGGTGTCGCCCACAGCTTGCATTTTGTATTCGACCAGCAGATTGGCGTCAGCGCCGGTGTTGTTGGCGCAGGTGGAGCCTGTGCGCAACGAAGCTTGCAACGCTGCGCCCGCGGCAAACGTCATGACCATGGAACCGGTGTCAGACCAGTATTGACCCGGCGTCAGGACCAAATCCTGACCCTTGATGCCGTCGGTAAAGCGAAAGACCGCCGCCGGACAACTGGCGCCCGTCGGCGTCTTCGCCTCGACGGCGATCCGTAGGACGGTGATGGGCTGATCGAGAATCAATTTCCCGCCCACCCAATTGCTGGTGAGATTACCCGGGAAAAACGAGGGGAAAATCATGCGTGTGTTGGCGCTCGATCCCTGCTGCGCCATGATCGACCAAGCCGTGGGATTGGTGTCGGGCGCCGGATTACTGGGGCCGGCGCTGGGCACAATCGCCACATACGAAGAGCCGCTGTAGGTGACGACGTCGTACACGTTATAGCTTGCGTTGGGATTGAACGTACCCAGGAAATTGAAACCTTGGCCGTTAAGCCCCGGAGCACCGGGAGCGCCCGGAGCGCCGGGAGTGCCTGCAGGGCCTTGTGGTCCTTGCGGTCCAGCTGGTCCCTGAGGACCGGTTCCCGTAAACACGATGTCGAGCTCGGGGGGGTGGCTGCTGGTTGTGTTCTCTTTGCTATCGAAGGCCGCGTTGAACGCGCCGTTTGCCACCAGCGCAATGCCGTCATTCACCACGCTTCCGTTCAGCCACGCCACTACCGCGGGCGTGATGTCGATGAGGATGTATTGGTTCTTATCCGCCGTGGTGATGGGTACGCTGGCAACAATCGTGGTTCCAAGGGCCGGGGCGAGGCTGTAGCTGATGGTGCTCTCCGCCCACAGGCCATTGACATAATCTACGTTGAAGCTGCCGGCCGTGGTTACTCCTTGGACATAGAGCTTCAGCGAGGCTTTGCTGACGCTGGCGCTGGCGGGTATCGATGACAGATTGAATTGAATGTAGGTTGTTTGCGCGGCGCCATCGACGCGGAGCAGCGTATTGGCGCCATACTTCGTGTTCGGCGAGGCGCTGAAGGTGTAGGCATCGGCGCTGGGCGTGATCTGCGCGTAGGCGCCGCTCAACAAGCCAAGCATGGAAAGCGACAATACTACCAACTGCAGCTTCGAGTTCCGCATGACACGCTCCTGATCTCTCCCCGAGAATGGAACACCGGTTCCAAAGGCTGGGCTCCAAATGGGGTCGAACGCCTACGCAAAAAAATGTACGGAAATTTCGGGCAAGAAATGAAGAGTGAGGACAGCCCAAAATGTCGGGGGATTATGCCTTGATGGTCGTTGCCCTGTCAAGCTGCAAATAGTAGCAGTCAGATGGGGAAGGCTGGCCTAGAAGCCGACTACCACAGACTAATGGGGCTGACGATGATGTCAGAAGATTATTTGCGTAACATCGCGATAGCGCTCATTGACCTTGCAAGCAGTTCTGGGTTTCGGGCAGTGTCTGCGACTCGGCTGGACGGACAGGGATGCCCCTCCCGCCGCGCGGCCGGCGAGTTTGGCGGCGCTAGATTCCGCCTTCGAAGATCTTCTTGGAGAGATAGCGCTCGGCCGAGTCGGGAATCATCGTCACCACGCGCTTCCCTGCCCCGAGGCGCTTGGCGATCTCGACCGCCGCATAAACGTTCGCGCCTGAGCTTGAGCCGCCGAGAACGCCTTCGCGGCTGGCGAGTTCCTTCACCATGCCAAAGGCCTGAGGGTCGGTCACCATGAACACTTCGTCGCACACGGAGCGGTCAAAGTTGCCGGGGATAAAGCTGTTGCCGATGCCCTCCACTTTGTGCGGGGCGGCCTTTCCTCCGCCGAGAACCGAGCCCTGCGTCTCAACGGCCACGGCGTGGACCTTGGCGATTCGCTCTTTCAGGTAGCGGGCAATTCCGGTAAACGTGCCGGCCGTGCCGCAGCCGATCGTGATCGCGTCGACGCGGCCCTCCATCTGCTCGAAAATCTCGCGGGCGGTGGTTTCGTAGTGAAAATCGGTGTTGGCGGGATTGTCGAACTGGGCACATAGAAAAGCGGAAGGATCGGATGCGGCAAGGTCTTTGGCGCGATTGATTGCGCCTGGCATGCCTTCGGAGTCCGGGGTGCGCGTCACCTCGGCCCCGAAGGCTCGCATAATGATGACTTTTTCCTCGGAAAATTTCTCGGGCACAAACAGCCGCACTTTGTAGCCACGGTTCACTCCAATCAGCGCGAGGCCGATTCCGGTGTTCCCGGCCGTGGCTTCAATGATGGTGCCGCCGGGCTTGAGCTTCCCTTCCTTTTCGGCGCGCGCAATCAGGCCGATAGCAGCACGGTCCTTCACGCTGCCGCCGGGGTTCAGGTACTCGAGCTTGGCGAAGATGTCCGCCGAGCCCGCCGGAGCCAGCTTTTTCAGTTGCAGCATTGGGGTTTCGCCAACGAGCGTGGTGATGTCGTCGCTGACGCGCAGACGGGAGTTGGTAGTCACGGAAGGCACTCCCTAGAGTATGGAAAGAATGCGGCAGGCGTCAATTCAACTGGTGGTTACGGTGGTGCGCTAGTCTGTTTTTTCACCACGGAGGCACGGAGACACGGGAAAACCAACTCCTTGGCAAAACCTTCCCTCCGATGGTTCTTGAAGATCCAGGGTTTTCTCCGTGTCTCCGTGACTCTGGTGACCAAGGCTACTGGCTGCCCGCGGCTGGTTCCGGGCCGGCGTAATAGCCGCTCTTGGTTCGTACGGTGAGCTTGCTGCTGCGGTCGGGCGACTTGGCTTCCACTTTTACTTCGCGATATCCGCCCTGGTTTTTGGGCGTGGTCGGCTTGTAACCAATGGTGTATTGGCTGCGGATGTCGTGCGCGACGGCGCGGCTGATGGCGTCGACCTCGTCGAGCGTCTTGGGCAGAAACGTGATGCCTCCCGTTTTGTCGCACATGATTTGCAGGGCGCGGCGGGCGTGTTTTGCGTGTTCTTCGCCTTCCAATAGCCCGATGGCATAGACGGTTGGCCCATTCTCCGCCTGTAGCCGCCGCACCGCCTGCTCCAGGGTCTCGCTGCTCTCGTTGTCGTCTCCGTCGGTGACGACGAAGATCACTTTCTTCTCGAGCTTGGCGTGCTCCTTCAGGTGAACCGCGGAAGCAACCACGGCGTCGTAGAGCGCCGTGCCTCCGCGCGCCTCAATTTTCTCCAGCCCTTCCTTCAGCTTGTTGATGCTGGAAGTGAAATCCTGGTCGAGGTAGTACTCGTCGTTAAAATTGACGACGCAGACTTCATCGTTGGGATTCGACGCCCTCACCAGGTTCAGGGCAGCGGCATTCACCTTGGCCCGCTTCTCGCGCATCGAACCCGAGTTGTCGATGACAATACACATGGCGACGGGAATGTCCTCGTGGCGAAACGAAGTGATGGTTTGCGGGCGTCCGTCTTCGAAAACCGTGAAGCTGCCTTTGTCGAGATTGGTGACGATATGTTGCTTGTTGTCGACGACGGTGGCGTGCAGCACAACTTCTTCCACCTGCCTGCGGAACACAAACACGCCGCTATCGGCGGAATCCGGATTCTGGCCGGCGTTGCCACCTGCCGGGGCAGTGGTTAAATGGGCGTCTGGCGGAGTTCCACCTTGCGTTGAATTTCCAGCGGGCGGGGTCTGAGCGGACGGCGGCTGCGAATTTGCAGGCGCCTGGCCGGTTGATGCCGCTACGGGCGACTGCGCGGCAGATCCCCCTGTTTGAGAGTTCGCGAGAAAGAGAGCGGCCAGCAGGAAAAAAAACAGAAAGGCAACATTACTCCGTCGGCGCATAGTAACCCGTCTTCGCATAAACCCTGAGAGGAGGCAATCCTTTTGGCGGAATTAATTTGACTTTTATCTTACGCCATTTGCCATCGTGCACTGGGTTTTTAGGACGGTATCCAATAACGTATTGGTTGCGCAGCTCAATCCCTATTTTTGTGGAAACATCGGCCAGGTCGTTTGGGTTATCGATAGTAAAAGCGCGGCCGCCGGTCAGTTCGGTCACATCGCTCAGCAACCCCGGCCCCAGGCGCTCTTCTTCGGTGGGAAAGTAATGATCGTAAATGCCGATGGCATAAATCAGAACGTCGGCCTCTTTGACCGTCGACCGGATCTCGCCTTCGGTGTAGCGGCTATGATTGTCGCCGCCGTCGGAGATAATCAGCAATGCCTTCTTCGGATACTTGGCCTGCCGCATCTTGGTCACGCCGAGATAAATCGCATCGAGCAGTGCGGTCCGGCCCTTGGGGATCGTATAGACAAGCCGGCCTTGAATGTCGTCGACGGACGTAGTGAAATCGGCGAGTTCTTCGGGCTTGTCAGCAAAGGTGATCAGAAAAAATTCATCCTGCGGGTTCGCGGTCTTGAAGAACTCGATCACGGCGTCGCGGGCACGGTCGATCTTGCTGCTCATGCTGCCGCTCATATCAAAGATGACGCCCAGTGAAATCGGGGCGTCTTCGCTCGAGAAAGTCTTGATCTCCTGCTGATCCTTGCCCTCGAAAAGATTGAAATTGTCGCGGTCAAGGCCGGTGACCAGCCGGTTCATGGGATCGGTAATCGTAACCGGCACCAGCACCAGATTGACATCTACTTTGTAAGGCTTGGTGTGAGTGCGCAGCGAGGGATCGCCCGCCGGCTCGGCCGGCGGCGCAGGCTGAATCCTCGGCTGTATATGGACGTCTTCGGTTGAGTTTTGAGCGGCGAGCGGGAGGGCAAAAGAGGCGGACAGCACCAAAAGGATCGCAATGGGAAACCACGCCGACAACCGTTTGCCGCACAGCATAGGCCCTACCGAATCCGTGCGAATCCGCGCCTGGAAGGTCGAGCCGCCCCCACACGGAAGCCCAACAGCCTCTCTAAGCCGGATAGTAGCACAGTCCCGAAAAAGAGGTGAGCGCTTTTTCGCTCCGCCGCGCCGCTCAGATTCGAGCCCGTCGCGGCCTGTTGCCTGTGAAGTTGTGGAAGCCTTTCGAGCCCGGCGCACTCCGCCCTGCTACAATTTTGCGTTCAGCATTATGGCCGCCATTTCTCCATTCTGCGCCTGGCGCTACGCTCCGGAGCAGGTTCCGGTCGGGCAGGCAGTCACCCAGCCCTACGACAAAATCACTCCTGCTATGCAGGAACGTTATTACCAGGCAAGCCCTTACAACCTGGTCCGGATCATTCTCGGCAAGCGGCTGGGATCGGATACCGCGACCGAGAGTGTCTATACGCGCGCGGCCGCCTCCTTCCAAAACTGGCGTCAGACGGGCATTTTGAAGCAGGATCCCGCTCCCAGCCTCTACCGCTATTCGCAAACTTTTGCCGTTCCCGGGAGTAAATCTCGCGCCGAGCGGCGCGGTTTTATCGGCCTCGGCCGCATCGAGGAATACTCGGCCGGCGTCGTGTTCCGCCATGAGCAGACGCTTGCCAAGCCCAAGGCCGACCGGTTGGACCTGCTGCGAGCCACCCGCGGCCATTTCGGGCAAATCTTCATGCTTTACAGCGGCGCGGGCAAAGTGGATGCGCTGCTCGATTCGGCGTCGAGCGGCGCCAATCCCGATATCGAGGTCACGGACGAATACGACGTCCTGCACCGCGTCTGGAAGATTTCCGACCCTGCGGTTGTCACCGCCGCGCAGGACCAGATGCGCGATCAAAAGCTGATCATCGCCGATGGCCACCACCGCTACGAAACGGCCTTGGCCTACCGGAATGAAGAAGCCCGTAGACAGGCCGCGCCCCCCGGTGCGTCTGCGCCCTACGACCACGTGATGATGACTTTCGTTGATATGGATCTTCCTGGTCTGGTGGTTCTGCCCACGCACCGCGCCGTTTTCGGGTCTGTCACACGCGAAGATAACTTCGTTCCCTAACGAAGCCCGGCGATTCTTCAACGTGGAGGAGGTCGATCCGGCAATCGACGCAGCACGCGCCACAGGAATCCTGCAGCAGGCGGGCATGGCGGGAACTGTGCTGCTTGCCGTCACACGCGAGCGCGCGTTTCTGTTGCACACGCCCAAGGCAATCGGCACGCCGCTGTTTGGTAACCTCTCGTTGGGTCAGCAAGCGCTTGACGTCGTGCAGTTGCACAAGTGCCTGCTCGAAGGTTGTCTCGAGATTTCCGAGGAAGCGATTCGCAATCAGCAACACGTTTCTTATTTCCGCGAGACCGCGGAGGCTCTGGCGCAGGTTCGTGATGGCCGGGTTCAAGTCGCGTTCCTGATGAATCCCGTGCGCATGAAGCAAGTACGCGACATCGCACTGGCGGGCGAAGTGCTGCCGCAGAAATCCACGGATTTCTACCCAAAGCTTCTGAGCGGTCTCACGATCTATGCGCTCGACTAATCAACATCCTCGGCGCACGGCGCGCCGCGCCGGATAAGGCTTAGCAAGAAGTGCCCGCCACCACCACACACAAGACGTTGGCTCTGCTGCTGTCGATTCTCACTGTATTGCCGGCAGCCACTCCCGCCGAGGAAAAACAGCTCTCCATCTATGCTCCCGTCGCCACCTACACGCTCCCGGTCGTGGAGCGCGCCGGACACGAGTACATTGGCCTGCTCGAACTGCTGGAACCGCTGGGCCGCGTAAGCAGCGAAACATCGGGGAAGCGCGTGAGCATCCGCTTTGACGCGATTGACGCCGAGTTTGAGGCCGGTCGAACGGGTGCCCGGATTCATGGCCGCGATCTGAATCTGACCGCTCCCTTTCTCATTGAAAATTCGCGGGGCCTGGTTCCGCTCGCTTCGCTCGCCGTCTTGCTGCAGCGCTTCCTGGGAGCGCCTGTCAGTTTTCACGAAAGCGCGCGCCGCTTGTTCATTGGAGACGTCGGCATCCACCCCAGCTTCCAGTTAGAATCCGCTCCGCAGCCGCGCCTGGTGCTGAATTTCACTGGCCCCGTCAATCCCACCATCTCCACGGAACCGGGCAAACTGCGCATGGTTTTCAAGCGCGACGCTATTGTCTCGCCGGGGAGCCAGACTATTTCCTTCGAGAACCAGGTAATTACGCAGACTTTCTATTCCGAAACCAACGGAGTCGCTGAACTGGATGTAACCGCCACCATTCCGCTGATCGCCAGCTTCAGCAATAGCGGAAAGACGATTACGTTATCCGCGGCGCCCACTGTGGCGAATGCGCCCAATCCACCCGGCAAAAGCCCGGCGAATCCTGCGCCGCCGCCTGCGCCCGTCGCCGCTCCGGCAATCGCGCGCGTTCTTGCCATTGTGGATCCGGCGCATGGCGGCAGCGAACGGGGAGCAGCCCTCACCGATCAACTCGCCGAAAAAGATGTGACTCTCGGCTTTGGCCGCCTGCTGCGCCACGAACTCGAAGTTCGCGGCTTTGCCGTTCTGCTGTTGCGCGACAACGACAACACAATACCCGTCGACCAGCGTGCCGGGACAGCCAACGCCGCTCGGGCCGCGGTCTACATCAGCCTGCACGCGGCTTCGCAGGGCAGCGGCGCGCTCGTCTACACCGCTCTGCTCCCGGTCGAAAGTCCGAGCAACGGATCATTCCGTGCATGGAACTCGGCGCAGACTCCCGCTTTATCGATGAGCAAAACGGTCGCTGGAACGATTGTTGCCGAGATGCAGAAGAAGCAATTCTCCGTGCGCGCCTCCTCCGCCTCCCTGCGTCCGCTCAATAACATGCTCATGCCTGCCGTTGCCGTTGAGCTAGCCCCCGGAAGCAATGGCATAGCCGACCTCACCTCAGCGAACTATCAGCAACTAGCCGCGTCCGCGATCGCCGACGCGCTAGTTGCCGTGCGCGACCGCCTGGGGGTTCCACAATGAGCGGTGCAGCCTTGAGGGTACTAAAGACGAGGGCACAACCATGATCCCGCGCCAACTGCTGATTGCGATCGCGGTCATGATCGTGCTGGTCATTGCCCTGGGCGTTTACTTTCGCGAAATGCGGCATCGGGCGAATGAGCTCGAGCCTGCGGCAGCGGAGACGCTTCCCGTCGCGCCGCCGGCCTCCGGTCCCACAGAGACCGTGGCGCTCTACGTCGCCAATGACGCCGCCGGACAACTGCGCGCCCAGTCGGCGCAGATTCCCCTCCCCGGAGGCCGCCAGCAGCGCGCCGAAGAGCTGCTGCGGGCGCTGTTGCGCATCTATCAGCAGGCAGGGTCGGGCCACCCTTTGGCGGCCGGCATCTGATATTCGCAGCATCTACCTGGTCGAGCCAGGGGCGGCGGTTATCGATCTCAACGCGGCCTTTGCCGATCAGCACCGCTCCGGCGTTCTGGTTGAACAACTTACGGTGAATTCGCTGGTTGAAACCCTTGGCGTTAATGTGCCCGGCATTCAGCGCGTGAGGATTCTGGTGGATGGCAAAGACCGCGAAACCTTAGCCGGCCACGCCGATTTGACCGATTGGTTCGATGTTGCGACGGTGGAGCAGGCGGGCGGGCAGTAATTTCCTCAGAAGTGAAAGTGTTCCACGTGGAACGTCATACAGTGTGTTTTGTATGTATATGGTTATATGCCTAATGACCGGGGGGATGGAAGAAACAGCGAAAGGGCGAGAGGGATGACGGCTTCCGGGGGCGCTGTTTGTGCATATTTATTTATACGTATAACAAGACTGACAAGAGGCGAATGGGCGGCGAACAAAATATTGTTTGGAACACGCGAATGTACGTACACGTGGTGTAGAGGCAACAAACGAAAGGGGCTCGGGGATTTCTGGGAGGTCAAACGGGGCTTGACAAGGTGTGATATATGGGTCGCGGCGGGCTGGAACTTCCCACACAACGAAAACAGCGTTGTGTGGGCCATGCGCCGAGTTATGGAAGATGGGGCGAGACCGCAGGTTGCGAAAGGCGCGAAACGTCGGGCACCCGGTTCGAAGCGTTAGTCAGTGGTCCACGAAAATCCCCCCAAGCAAAGCTTGGACGGGGCACCCTCGTGATTTCAAATGATTGCGGGAGGCCGGGCCAGCCGCCAGCATGATCCTTCAAATCCCTTTTTCCTTGACAACCATCTCAAACGAGAGTAAACGTAAGCCGAACGAAAGAAAACATAATCGTTCGCAATAATTCACAAGCCCCCACCTGCTGTCAATGCTGGGAGCTTCCGGTTTCCCAGGAGAAAAGTTATGAGACGCAATGTTTCAATTCTGCAGAATGTGGGCGTGGTGCATGCCGCGCTCTTTGTACTTGTCCTGCTACTGGCGCAGTCAGTTGCCGGGCAAGTAGGGGCTACCTTCTATGTGTCGACCAGCGGCAACGATAGCAATCCCGGCACGTTCGCACAGCCTTGGAAAACCATCCAGCACGCGGCAACGACTGTGACGGCCGGCGCCACGGTGAACGTGATGGGCGGAGTTTATAACGAGTGGGTGAGTTTTCCGAATTCCGGAACGGCAGTGGCGCCGATTACCTTCCAGAGCTATCCCGTAGTGGTTGGGACTACCGTACAGCCGGCGGTGATCGACGGGACTGGCTTGGTCACGGCATCGGGCACAAAGGGTCTCATCACTATCTCAGGAGCCCGGAGCTACATCACCGTCAAAGGATTTGAACTCCGCAACGTAGTTAGCGCCTCGAAAATTTCGTGTGGCGTCTATATCACCGGCTCGGGCACTGGCGTCCAGATTTTGAACAATTTGATTCACAACGTCTCGGCCACGTGCGGCTTGTTCGCTTACGGCACGTCGCAGACTCCCATTACCGGGTTGGTTGTCAGTGGCAACGAACTCTACAACCTGAAGACCGGAAGCAGCGAATCGATGACCATGAATGGGAACGTGACCCATTTTCAAATCACCAACAACATCGTTCACGACAATAACAATATCGGCATCGACATTATTGGATACGAACGTACCGGTCCCGCTGGCTACGACGAGGCTAGTTACGGGGTAGTCAGCGGGAACACAGTTTACAACATCAGCGGGATAGGGAACTCCGGGGAGGGCGCCGAATACGACGCTGACGGACTCTATTGTGACGGGTGCGCGTATACGACGTTCGAAAATAATGTGATCTTTCAGGTCGACTACGGCATTGAGACGACCAGCGAGAATACTAGGTGTCTGATCACTGGCACCGAGTGGCCCGGCCCAGACTTTATCGGGACCCCTGCCACGGGCACGTACCCCTGTTACGGCAGGTATGCTACGGTGCGCAACAACCTGTTCTACTACGAAAATGCCGCCGGTACCTCCATCGGTGGTTATGCGCTCGCAAAAGCGAAGGGGGGCGGCGGCAATGGAGGAGGCAGCAGCTTCCACGACGTCTTCGTCAATAACACTCTCTTTGACAACGGTACTCAGCCAGGCGACTCGAATGTAGGCACGCCAAGCGGCGATTTCGAGACTCAATATCAGCTGGGCACCCAGCAAGCGGACTACTTCGAAAACAACGTTATCTATGAATCCGCTAGCTCGCCCTACTCCGTCTCACCCAATATGTGGATCAACAGCTATGTCCCGCTACGCAGGTATACCCTCCTGGGCTGACATACACGGGCGCGCCGGCGACGCTCAATTGGAACTTGTACGGCTCAGTCGCGGGTTACGTAGAAGGAACGTCAATCTTGTGGGCTGACGTGAGTAGCTTCACGAGTTTCTCAGACTACCAAACCACCACCGGAGAAGACGCCAACTCCATAAACGCGGATCCTCTGTTCGTGAATTTTGGAGACACGCCGCCCAACGTTGATACCAACACTGATTCGCCGGCCGTCGGTGCCGGCAGCACCAGCCTCTCGTGCAGCGTTGGCTGGTGTGATCCCAATGGCAGTTCCCCGAGTTCCATCTATGGCAGCACCGACTTCCTCGGGAATCCCCGGATGAACGGCTCGAGCATTGACATTGGCGCTTACCAAAACACTGGAAATGGAATCTCCAACTCCATGACCGTAAATCTGACCTCGGGGGCATCCACTCTCCAGTACGGTCAGTCGACCACTCTGACGGTCACGGTCACCGCCATTCCCGGTGTCGGCGGTGCGCCCAGCGGTACGGTGAGTATCATGAGTGGGGCAACCTTGCTGGAAACAGCAGCGCTGCTGCCGACTGGGGCCAACTCGACCGCGGCCAGTATGCCGCTCAGCGCGTCGCAGCTCGCAAGCGGCGACAACACGTTAACGGCAGTGTACTCGGGGAATTCGATCGCGCCGTGTTGTAATCCAGCAAATCCACCAGGAGGAACACAAACACCGGTTCCGTGGTACCCAGGCGCAACCTCGGCCCCCATCACCGTGACCGAGACTCAGGCCACCACGTCGATCGATGTGACCAGCGTGAGCCCGGCTGCGGAGGACTACGGCTATGATGCGCCGGTCACGATCACGGCAGTGCTTTCGTGGACGGCCAACGGCGTTGCTCCCACGGCGGGCGCTGTAACCATTGGCGGGAGCGGGCCCAGCGGCACCTATGTAACGACGGGGTGCTCGGCGCCCAGCGGAACGACCATGACCTGCACGGGCACCTATACACCTACTGTCGCGGATGGGTACGGCCTCTACACGGAGACGGCAACGTTCGCGGGAGACGCCAACTACAGTGGTTCGAACAGTCCGCAAGCCAACAACTTCACAATCAACCAGGCGACCTCAACCACGGCCGTTACTTCCACCCCGAATCCTTCGACGTACGCGCAGCCGGTAACGTTTACGGCGACGATCAGCGGCGAGAACGGGCTGGTGAAGGGTCGCAAAGGGGCGTCCAAGAAACCGCTCGATGTCACCGGGACGGTGACATGGAGCGCGAATACCGGTTGCAGCGCGAGTACTGTGTCGGGCTATCCGGGAATAGCGACGTGCACGACCTCCAGCCTCGCAGTAGGGACCGATGCGATTACCGCGACCTACTCGGGTGACAGCAACCACAGTGGGAGCACGGGGACGTTGAGCCAAGTAGTTCAAGGAGGGGTCGCGACGACGATCAACGTGACCAGCGTGAGCCCGGCTGCGGAAGACTTCGGTCTGGATGCGCCGGTCACCATTACGGCAGCGTTGTCGTGGACGGGCGGCGGCGCCGCGCCTACGGCCAGTGCTGTGACCATTGGCGGCAACGGGCCGAGCGGCTATGGAACGACGAGTTGCGCTGGCCGAGTCGGCAACACGATCACGTGCACGAACACCTATACTCCAACGGCTACGGATGTGGCGGGCTTCTACACGGAGACCGCGACGTTTGCGGGAGACACCAACTACGCTGGTTCGAGCAGCCCGCAAACCAACAACTTCACCGTCAACCAGGCAAGCTCATCCACCAGCGTTGGTTGCACCCCCTATCCCTCGACCTACGGCCAGTCGGTGACGTGCACGGCGACGATCAACGGCGAGAACAATCTGGTCAAGGGGCGGAGGCAAGGGAAACCGCTGGATATAACCGGGTCGGTGACGTGGAACATTGCAAGCTGCAACCCGAGCGCGGTGACGCAGAGTAATCCGGGAACGGCGACGTGCATCACGTCGAGCCTAGCCGGGGGGAGCGACACAGTCACGGCGACTTACAATGGCGACAGCAACCACGGCACGAGCACGGGCTCGTTCGTCGAGCAAGTCAATCAGGCAAGCCAGACGATCGGAGTCAGTGTGCCCGCTCCCGCAACCGCCACGAACAGAAGCAGCTTCACGGTTACGGCATCGGCCACCTCCGGGCTGCCGATCACGTTCAGCAGCGCCGGGGCGTGCTTCAACAAAGGCGCGACGTACACGATTGACAACACTACGGGAACTTGCACCGTAACGATGAGCCAGGCGGGGAACAGCAACTACACAGCGGCGCCAACGGTCACCGAAACCACAACGGTAGCGGCGGCGATTGCGCCGACGGTGAGCGTAACGGTTCCTGCAACTGCGTATTACCAGTCGACCTACGCGGTGGTCGCAACTACCAACGCCAGCACTACCCCAACCATCACGGCGGCACCGGCCACGGTCTGCACGATCAGCGGCACCACCGTCACGATGATGAACGGCACTGGGACGTGTACGGTAACCGCCAAGTGGGCAGCGGACGACGTGTATAAGGCGGCCACTGCCAAAGCGACAACGACAGCGGAGAAAGTAGCCAGCGTAGTCACGTGGGCGACACCGGCTCCGATCACCTACGGGACGGCGCTCAGTGCAACCCAACTGGATGCGACGGCCAGCGTGGCGGGCAAGTTTGTGTACACGCCGGCCAGCGGCAAGGTACTGGCCGCCGGCACGCATACGCTGTCGGTGACGTTCACTCCGACGGAGGCGACACACTACACAACGGTGACGGGCACTACGGTGGCGTTGCTCGTCAATCCAGCCAACACCACAACCAGCATCACCAGCACCACTCCCAATCCGTCGAAGGTTGGAAAATTGGTGACGGTGAAGTTCACGGTGGTGCCGGGCAAGCCGACGGGCAGTGTGACCGTAAGCGCCAGCAGCGGGGAGACCTGCTCGGGAAAGCTCACGGCTGGCAGGGGCTACTGCAAGCTGGGGTTCGGGACCTCAGGGTCGATCACTTTGACGGCGACCTACGGGGGCAATGTCAACAACAACAGCAGCGTCTCGGCTGGGTTCACGCAGACGGTGAACTAGTAACGACGCTGGTTTGCGGCCCAGAGGACACCCCCTGGGCCGCAAACTTCTTGCCGGGGAAGGAGCCACCCCACTTCCGAGCTCAGGCGCTCTGTTGACCTGATGGTATGGACTCGGCCAATAACCGCAGCGACAATCCCGGGAGGGGTAGGGTAAACACCGGTTAATACCCTTGTAGTTAACAGCCAAGAATCCAAGGAAGATTTAGGAGTGGAGCATTCGCGGGCGGGGGCGCCCGCGCCACACGGGTAGAATGCCACACTGGTAGAATTTTGTTCGATGATCTTTCGTAGCGATAATCGTGCTCCTGAGCAGATTCGTCCTGTCACCATTACTCCTGACTTCATCTCGACCGCGGAAGGGTCGGCGCTGATTGAGATGGGCAACACGCGCGTCATCTGCACCGCGTCGGTGGAAGAAACCGTGCCCTCGTTTATGCGCAATTCGGGCAAGGGATGGATTTCCGGCGAATACGGAATGCTGCCGCGCGCGACCCTGACGCGGACCGCGCGCGAATCGGCCAAGGGACGGCAAAGCGGACGCACGCAGGAGATTCAGCGGCTGATTGGACGGTCGCTGCGCGCGGTTGCCGACTTGAAGCAGTTGGGCGAGCGGACCATCTGGATCGATTGCGACGTGATTCAGGCGGATGGCGGGACGCGCACGGCTTCGATCACGGGAGCGTTCGTTGCGCTTGGGCTTGCGCTGCAGCGACTGATCGAAGCTGGAACATTGAGCGCTGCGCCCATTAAGGATTTTGTCGGGGCCATCAGTGTCGGGATCGTCGATGGCGAAGTGCTGCTCGACCTAAACTATGAAGAAGATGCGCGCGCCGACGTGGATATGAACGTCGTGATGACGGCGGGCAACAAGATCGTCGAACTACAGGCTACGGCCGAGCATCAGGTCTTCGACGACGCGCAACTGGCGAAGATGATGTCGATGGCCCGGCAAGGAATTCAATCCCTGATCGCCAAACAGCAAACAGTGCTTGGAGCGCTGGCGCTGCGGCAGTGAGTCCGATTAGTCGGAGAGTGAGGGAAACTCTGATTAAGGTCCGACAGAAAGCGTAAACCACAGAGGACACAGAGGTGCACAGAGGAACCCAGAGACTTAATCAGAGTCTCCCTTAGACGTCCACCCGCGATTATTGAAATCACGGTTTCTCGAGCGCTGCCACTCGTGTCCGCCGAGTATTCTTTCCTCAGCCTGCTTTGCGCGCTCGCATGGCAGCTACAGATTTGGCGACCATCGCCGCCAACACCTGCTGGTCCACATCCGCGAGCTTCTTGATGTAGACGCAGCCCTTCCCGGTCGTGTGCTTGCCGAGCTTTGCCAGGAGCGCTTTGCCTTCGCCCATACCGTACAGAACCGTCGCGGCCTTGCGGGGCGAAAAGCCGACGAGCGGCATATCGCCCTCGCGCCCGCTGTCGTATCTGTAGTGGTAGCTGCCAAAGCCGATAATCGATGGCCCCCACATCTGTGGCTTTTCCCCGGACGCGCTCTGCATCAACTTGACGAGCGCCTTGGCGTCCGCGCGCCGGGCCTGGTCCGTGAGGCCGTTAATAAATGCCGCTACACTCAGTTTTGTGGGCTTGGTTTTGTTCTCCGCCATTTTCCCTCCGTTTGGTCTTCCGAAGGTTATCCCAACCTTCGGATTTTGGACAAATGGGAAGCAGCGGCCCCCGCGTGCAGAAATAAAGAGCGGGCAGGAGCATTGCTCCTGTCCGCCGAACCTGCCGAGCTTGGCTCGGCTTGGACGGGCAAGAATGCCCGTCCCCACACGAACTATCTATACTGGAGCGCCATCTCGGCCAGCGGAACCGGCTTGTAGTCGGCGGCGTGTCCGGCCTGGCCGAATTGCGTCATGCGCTGGGCTACGACTTTCTTCATGGCTTCGCGCGCTGGCTTCAGGTAATCGCGCGGATCGAATTTTTCGGGGGTATCGACGAACACCTTGCGGATGGCTCCGGTGATCGCTAAGCGGTTGTCGGTATCGACGTTGATTTTGCGGACGCCGTTGCGGATTCCTAGCTGAATCTCTTCGACTGGCACTCCCCAGGTCGGCTTCAGTTTGCCGCCGTACTGGTTGATGACGTCTTGCAGTTCTTTGGGCACGCTGGACGAGCCGTGCATCACCAGATGCGTCTTGGGCAGGCGCTTGTGGATGGCAATCAGGACATCCATCTTCAGGACGGAGCCGTCGGGCTTCTTGGAAAATTTGTAAGCGCCGTGGCTGGTGCCGATGGCGATGGCGAGCGCATCTAAGCCGGTTTTTTGGACGAACTCGACTGCCTGATCGGGATCGGTTACATGCTCGAGGCCGCTGCCGCCTGCGCCGTGGCCGTCTTCGATTCCGCCTAGCACGCCGATCTCGCCTTCGACCGTGACGCCACGGGGATGCGCGTATTCGACGACCTCCTTCGTCACGCGCACGTTGTAATCGAAACTCGAGGGCGTCTTGCCGTCGGGCATCAGGGAGCCGTCCATCATCACGCTGGTGAAGCCGAGATCGATGGCGGACTTGCAGGTCTCTACGCTGTTGCCGTGGTCGAGGTGCATGACCAGAGGAATCTCGGGATAGAGCTCGGCCGCGGCGAGCATCAGGTGATAGAGGTACTTGTCCTGCGAATAGGAGCGCGCGCCGCGGCTGGCCTGAATGATGACTGGCGAGCTGGTTTCCTTGGCAGCTTCCATGATGGCCTGGATCTGCTCCATGTTATTCACGTTGAATGCGCCGACGCCGTAACCACCTTTGGCGGCTTCGTCCAGAAGTTGCCGCATGGAAACTAGAGGCATAATTGCTTCTCCTATTAAGTGAAATCGATGCTTTCGTTTTAGTGTAAAGTGGGCGCGGGCAAGCTCTGGTGACGTAGATCACACGATGTCGTATCATTTGTGGAAACCGATGGGAGGATTTATGAAGCTAACTCCGGGCAAACTGGCAGGGCTGAAAGCCGTATCCAACCAACATGGCGTGATCGCAGCCGCGGCCATGGACCAGCGCGGCTCGCTGCAGAAGTCGCTGGCCAAGGAGAAAGGCTCGGCAGTCACGGATGAGATGATGGAGGAGTTCAAAATTCTGGTGAGCGAGGTGCTGACGCCGCACGCCAGCGCAATTCTGCTCGACCCTGAGTGGGGATTGCCTGCCTCCAAGCGGCGCGCTAAGAATGCGGGCTTGCTGCTGGCCTATGAGAAGACGGGATACGACAAGACCGGGCCGGGCCGCCTGCCCGATCTGCTCGATCACTGGTCGGCGAGGCGACTGAAAGAAGCGGGGGCGGATTGCGTGAAAATTCTGCTCTACTACACGCCCTACGACCCGAAAAATGTGAACGAAACGAAGCATGCGTGGGTGGAGCGCATCGGCGACGAATGCCGGGCCAACGACATTCCGTTCTTTCTGGAGTTTGTGGGCTATGAAGAAGGCGCGGACGAAAAGGGAGTCGAATACGCTCGGAAGAAACCGCACATCGTCACCGAGAGCATGCGCGAGTTCAGCAAAGACCGGTACGGCGTGGACGTCCTCAAGGTCGAAGTGCCGGTGAACATGAAGTGCGTGGAAGGCACGAAGTCGTTCGGCGGCGAGAAGGCCTACACCAAGAAGGAAGCGATTGATCTGTTCCACAAGGCTGCGAACGTTGCCACCAAGCCGTTCATTTATCTATCGGCGGGAGTCAGCAACGCCGAATTCAGCGAGACGCTGGAACTGGCGGGCGAGTCGGGAGTGAAGTTTAACGGCGTGCTCTGCGGGCGGGCGACGTGGAAGGACGGAATTCCGGTGTATGCCAAGCACGGAGCCGACGCGTTCCGCAAATGGCTGGAAACTGAAGGCGTGAAGAATATTAACAACGTCAACAGCAAGCTGAAGGCGGCAACTTCGTGGCACTCGATTTACGGCGTGGAGCCGGCGCTGACGCACGCTTAGGAATGTGCTTTACCAGCTTCGCGGGCGGGTCTTTCGACCCGCCTTTCTTTTTGTAAACTGGGAATACATGGCTGACCGCAAAACCGCTCTCATCACCGGCGCCTCGTTCGGCATCGGACTGGAACTCGCCCGCATCTTTGCGCGCGAAGGCCACAATGTTGTGCTGGTCGCGCGCAGCGGCGACAAGCTGCGGCAACTGGCCTCGGAACTGGAGAAAGCGCACGGCACGCGCTCGCTGATTCTGGCCGTCGACCTCACCGACCCCGGAGCCTCGGCCTACGTGCTTGACCAGACAACTCGCGCCAATATCGTGGTTGACATTCTGGTTAACAACGCCGGCTTCGGGCAGTACGGCCTGTTCGTGGAAAACGACCTTGAGGAATGTCTGCGCCAGATCCAGCTCAACGTAACGGCGCTCACTCATCTCACCCGCCTTTATCTGCCGGAGATGATCGAGCGAAAAAGCGGGCGCATCCTGAACGTGGCTTCCATCGCGGCATTTCAACCGGGGCCGCTGATGGCCGTCTACTTCGCAACCAAAGCCTATGTGCTGCATTTTTCCGAAGCGCTGGGCAATGAAGTGAACGGGACGGGCGTCACCGTCACGTGCTTATGCCCCGGCGCAACAGCAACCGAGTTCCATAAGCGCGCTAATGCAACGGGCATGCGCTTGCTGAGGATGGGTTCTATGGATGCCCGCACAGTGGCCGAAGACGGTTATCGCGCGTTGATGGCGGGAAAGCCGGTCGTGATCTCCGGGGTGAAGAACTGGCTGGTGGCACAATCGGTGCGCTTCTCGCCGCGGCGGTTGGTGACGGCGATCGCGAGAAAGACGCAAGAAGCGAAAAGTGAATGATGGAGCGACGGGCGCGCCGCGCGTCAACGACTACTTTTTCTGCGAAACCACAATCGCCGTCAAATCTCGAATATCGCCGTATTCCGCCGTCGCCCCGTTCATCTTGACCGAACCAATATAAGGCCGTTGAACCTTCGCCCAACACTTTGAGGTCCGAAGATTCGCCGCGCCATCGAAGATGAAAACCGTAGAAACCAGTTCCTGGCCAGAGGGAAGCTTGGTGGCCTTCAGACCGGGCATCGGGTGTTCCCTGGCAAATCCCTTATAAAAGGCGACGACTTTCTCATAGGAATCAGTCGTCGTATATATACTTCCCTCGCCACTACCGGCGAGTAGTTTCGTCGCTTCCTCGGATTCCTTGGCAAGTTTGGTTGCGCCGGGATAGGGCTTGAAGGCCTGCGCGAAACCGCTGTCCGCGATCAGCAGCACGCTCACAACTATGCATGCGATCCTAAGTTTGTGCACGTATCGACCATCCTTCTGGTTCGCAAAGGGCGCCGCAAACCCGCAATCATTCCTGAATTCCATTGACATCTGAGCAGAGACCCAACGCGCCTCGAATCACCGACATCAATCCGACTAGCTTCGAGACGCATGCCGCGCCTGCTGCACCCGGCTGTGGTGGCGGCTGTATGAAAAGTAAACCACCATCCCGATGATCAGCCAGATAATCAGCCGCGCCCAGTTGATCCAGCCCAACTTGTACATCATGTAGCCGTTGAAGAGAATTCCCATGACCGGCACAAACGGCACCCACGGGGTCCGGAAAGGCCGAGCCTGGCCGGGGTTTGTGTTGCGCAGGACCATGACGGCGATGCAGACGATGACGAAGGCCAGTAACGTCCCGATATTAACCATCTTGCCAATATCGTCAATGGGCGTGAGGCTGCCAACAATCGCGGCCAGGAAACCAACGAGAATCGTGTTCTTCCAGGGTGTGCGGAAACGCGGGTGGATATCAGCGAAGAACGTCTTCGGCAACAGGCCGTCGTTGGCCATCGAGTAGAGCACGCGCGTTTGGCCGAGCAACATTACCAACATCACGCTCGTGAGTCCGGCCAGCGCGCCGAGGGTAATGATGTGAGAGGCCCCGGTGAGGCCGCGTTCCATGAATGCGCGCGCGATGGGCGCTTCAATATTGACTTCGCGCCACGGCACCATGCCGGTCAGCACTGCTGCCACGGCTATATATAAGACCGTACAGACCAGCAGCGACGCGATAATGCCGATGGGCAAATCGCGCTGCGGATTCTTAGCTTCCTGCGCGGTCGTAGAGACGGCGTCAAATCCGATATAGGCGAAGAAAATATAGGCCGCTCCGGCCCCGATGCCCGAAAATCCATAGGGCGCGAAACTATGCCAGTCGGTTCCCCAGTTGCTGACGCTGATGTAACGAATGCCAAGCCCGATCACAAAAAGAACGACCGCGACCTTAATCGTAACGATGGTGGCGTTGAAGCGGGCGCTTTCCTTGATGCCGATCGCCAGGATTGCGGTGATGACCAGAGCAATCACGAAAGCCGGCACGTTGACTCCGATTTCATAGCCAAATAGGTGCGGCGCGTTCAGCAGGTCATGGCCTCGCCGCAGCAACTCAGGCGATTGCGCCGCCATGATCTCCGTTACTCTGGCGAGAAAGGCCTGCGTGCCTGGCACGAGCGCCGAATCCGATGCTTGCGCCATTTGATGCGCTACGATATTCTCCGCCGTGCGCAGCCCGGTCCAGTGATCGTAGGCGAGCCACAATGGCATCTTGATGCCGAGGATGTCGAGCAGTTCGATGAAGTGGTTCGACCATCCCGAGGAGACGGTGCTGGCGCCCATCGCATATTCGAGCGTCAGGTCCCAGCCAATAATCCAGGCGAAGATTTCGCCCAGCGTTGCATAGGCGTAGGTGTAAGCGCTGCCGGCCAGCGGGATCATGGCTGCGAACTCGGCATAGCAAAGAGCGGCAAAAGTGCAACCCAATCCGGAGAGCACGAAAGACAGCATCAGCCCGGGCCCAGCGTAATGAGCCCCCAATCCCGAAAGCACGAAGATACCTGCGCCAATGACCGCTCCGACCCCCAGCGCCGTCAACTGGAACACGCCCAGCGTACGCTTCAGGCTGTGTTCGCCCGTCTCCCGCGACTCCATCAGCAATTGCTCAATCGGCTTCTTTGCGAAAAGATCGGTCATCAGTAGCGTCTCTCCTTGGGGTCCATAAGAAGCTCAGTTGGAAACGGCTCGCGCCTTGAGCGACCACAGATAGTAAACCGGGATTCCCAGCAACACGATGATCAATCCCGGCCATGTGTATTGCGGCTTGTAGCGTAACAGCACAATATCAATAAACAAAGCCATGATGATATAGATTGCGGGCAGAATGGGGTATCCGATGGCCTTGTACGGGCGATCGGCATCGGGGTGCGTGCGGCGCAGGACGAAGAGGCCGAAGATGGTCAGGATGTAAAAGACGAGCACGGCAAAAATAATGTAGTCGAGGAGTTGGCCGTAGCTGCCGGAAACGCAGAGGATGGCGGTCCAGGCCATCTGCACCATCAGCGAGACGACCGGCGTCTTGTAGACCGGATGCAGTTTCGCCACCTCGCGGAAGAACAGGCCGTCTTTCGCCATGGCGTAGTAAACGCGCGCGCCCGCCAAAATCAAGCCGTTGCAGCAGCCAAAGCCGGAAATCATGATGGCGATGGCCATCAGCTTGCCGCCGTAGGAGCCGAACATCTGCGTAATCACGGCGGTGGCGACGCGATCTTCACTGGCATACTGAATGCCGCGTTCCACCAGCGTCGAACCAGTTGGATTGCCCGCGAGCGGGAGCGCTCCCAGATAAATAAAGTTGCAGCCGATATAGAGGGCGATGACCACGCCGGTGCCCAGCGCCAGCGACAACGGCAGATTGCGGCTGGGATTCTTCACTTCGCCGGCCGTAAAGGTTACGTTGTTCCAGGCATCGGCGGAGAACAACGACCCCACCTGCGCAATGGCGAGCACGGTGAGGGTGGAAACCAACACGCTTGCGCCCATGCCTCCACCCACCTCGTGCAGGGTACCGAGGGCGGCATTCTTCCAGAAGTTCGCGCTAAAGTTGGCGGCGATGGCCTGGGCATTGCGGCCGAGGAAGATTCCAAAGATCACGAGGCCGAGCAGCGCGGAAACTTTCGCGGTGGTGAAGATGTTTTGAATGAGCGCGCCCGTCTTCACTCCAAAAATGTTGATGACGGAAAGCACCACTACTACCAGAATCGCAACCAGGTTTTGCGTGTTCAGGCCGACATCCATGCCGCCCAGCACCATGGGGCCGATGGCAAATTTGGGAACTTTCCAGAAGTGGAGAATCCAGTTGCTGGAAGAAATCGCGGGCCAGAAAATTCCGAGGAACTTGCCGAAAGCCACGCCCACGGCGGCGATTGTACCGGTTTGAATTACGAGAAACAAAGTCCAGCCGTAGAGAAAGCCCCAGAGCGGGCCGAGCGCTTCGCGCAGATAGACATATTGGCCGCCGGCGCGCGGCATCATGGCCGCGAGTTCGCCGTAGCAGAGCGCGCCGACGATGGTTAAAAAGCCGGTGATCGCCCATGCACCAATCAGCAGTGCCGGCGACTGCGTTTCGCGCGCGATTTCCGCCGATACGATGAAGATGCCGGAGCCGATCATCGAGCCCATCACCAGCATGGTTGCGCTGGTGAGGCCGAGGCCTTTGACTAATTCATGGTCCTGATGGGTGTGGCGCTCCCAATCGGTGACGTTCGAAGCGGGAGCCGGCGGTGAAAGGTTCGTGCTCACGAATCTCCTAGGTGGCTTTGCCGCAGGTTGAGCCCAGCGGCTAAACAGCTGGCTGAAAGAGCGTTTTCGCCGTTCAGCATTCCTCCAGCGGCTGGAAGCCGCCGTTGATCCGGCGACAGTTACGGCACGAGTGGAACTCGTGCCCTTCCCAAAACCGGCCCGAGAGCAAGTTGTTCAGCAAACTGTAAAGCCGCATTCAAAACAGTGCAGTTACCGCAGCGCTGAAGCGCTCCACCCCACCACGCCAAGACCGGGCGTGATGGGAACTCCGGCGCTGCGCCACCCAAAATCAATTGCCACGACGAGCTTTCCAACTTTACCTTAGAAGCCGCAAAAATTCCTCTGCTGATTTGCGGGGATCCCGTAACAAGTCAGATATCAGCGCGACCGCATCGGCTCCGGCTTCGATGACGGAGCGGGCATTGGCGCGGGTGATGCCGCCGATGGCCACCAGCGGCTTGCTGGTCAATTGGCGGGCGCGGCGGACGCCTTCGAGGCCGACGACGGGATCGGGATTGACCTTGCTTGAGGTGGCAAAGACCGGGCCGATGGCGAGGTAGTCGGCGGAGGTTTTATCGGCTTCGGCTAGTTGCTCGGGATTGTGGGTGGAAACGCCCAGCCAACGAGCTTTGCCATGGAATTCGCTGCCGATAATGCGGCGCGCTGACTCGGGAGATAAATCATCCTGGCCTAGATGCAGGCCGTCGAAATCAGCGGCCAGGCAAAGGTCGGCGCGGTCGTTCATGATGAGCCGGACACGCCCACCTACCAGTCGTCTCAATTCCCTTGCTTGTTCGAGCATCTGGCGGGGGTTGCCGGACTTGTTGCGATACTGCATGAGTGTGACACCGGCGGAAGCAAGCTCCTCGGCCGCGGCGAACATAGCATCGGCGCCAGAGAAACAAGAGGCGTCGAGGATCGGGTAAAGCCGCGGTAGTGAAATCATGCGGTGTGTTAGATCGGCAAAGGCCCGATGCTCTCTCCGTGGCACTGGTTCAGGCGGCCTATTGCTTCTTCGCCAGAAACCTCTCGATAAACCCTGTATCGAACTTGCCTGCACGGAACTCTGCGTCCGCCAAAATGCGGCGGTGCAGCGGGATCGTCGTATAAATGCCTTCGATGATAAACATCTCCAGTGCGCGACCCATGCGCGAGATGGCTTCGCTGCGGTCCTTGCCACGTACCACCAGCTTGGCAATCAGCGAATCATAATAAGGAGGAATCGTGCCCTCCGCATAGGCAGCGGTATCGATGCGAACGCCGGTGCCGCCGGGAGGATTGAACGTCGTGATCTTCCCGGCCGAGGGTGTGAATTTTTCGGGATGCTCGGCGTTGATGCGGCATTCGATGGCGTGGCCGCGATGCACAATTGGGCCCTGCAGCACGTCCGACAGCTTCTCCCCGGCGGCAATCATGATCTGGCTCTTCACCAGGTCCACGTCGGTGACCATCTCCGTCACCGGATGCTCTACCTGAATGCGCGTGTTCATCTCGATGAAGTGGAGCCGCCCATCCTGGTCCATCAGGAATTCGATGGTGCCGGCATTGTGGTAACCGACGGCGCTTAGCGTCTTGCTCAAAATGCCGCCGATCTCATCGCGCAGCTGCGGCGTGACCATCACCGATGGCGATTCCTCGAGCAACTTCTGGTGCCGCCGCTGAATCGAGCACTCGCGCTCGCCGAGGCTGACCACATTCCCGTGTTCATCGCCCAGAACCTGAAATTCAATGTGGCGAGGGTTCTCGACATACTTCTCCATGTAAAGGTCGCCGTTGCCGAAACGCGCCCGCGGCCTCGGACTGTGCCTGCCGATAAAGGTTGGGGATCTCTTCCTCGTTGCGGACAATGCGCATGCCGCGGCCGCCGCCTCCCGCCGAGGCTTTCATGATGACCGGGAAGCCGACCGTTCGGGCCCATTCGAGCGCCTCTTCAGCGGAAGCGATCACGCCGTCCGAGCCCGGAAGAATCGGCACGCCATGCTGCTTCATGGCGGCGCGCGCCTTTTCCTTTTCGCCCATCAGCCGGATCACATCCGGAGTCGGCCCAATGAACTTGATATGGCAGGCGTCGCAGACTTCCGCGAAATTCGCGTTTTCCGAAAGCAGGCCATAGCCGGGATGGATCGCGTCTACGTTCGCGATTTCGGCTGCGCTGATCACAGCGGGAATATTCAGGTAGCTCTGGGCCAGTTGCGGCGGGCCGATGCAAATGGCTTCGTCGGCAAAGCGCACGTGGAGGGAATTCCGGTCCGCCTCGCTGTAAATCGCGACCGCGCGCACCCCGAGTTCCTTGCACGCGCAAATCACGCGCAGCGCAATTTCTCCGCGATTGGCTACCAGAATCTTCTTGAACATGATAGTAAAGCTCTCAGCCATCAGGCGTCAGCCATCAGGAAAACCACATTGCGTGGCCATTCTTTTCCCCAAAGCTGAAAGCCGAGACGTGAGAGCTTATTTTGCCGCCCGTACCGTAAACAACTCCTGCCCGTATTCGATGGGCTGGCCGTTGCTGACGAGTTTCTTCACCAGTTCTCCAGCGACGTCGCATTCAATTTCGTTCATCAGCTTCATCGCCTCGACGATGCACAACACCTGGCCGACTTCCAGTTTGTCCCCGGCTTTGACGAACGGAGGCGCGCCGGGCGACGGCGCTTCATAAAACGTACCCACGATCGGGGACCGCACAATGTGGAGATTCTCTTCCGGTTCCGGTTCGGCAGCGGCTGTTTCCGCCACTGAGGCCGCGGGAGCCGAAGGCGCTGCCGGGACCTGCACAAGCGGAGGAACGGCGACATAGCGCGTGTCGGGAAATGCGACGACCGGCGCTTCCGACGCACGCTTGATCTTTACTTTGACATCTCCGCGCTCCAGTTCAAACTCGGCGATGCCCTTCTCGATGATGAACTCGATGAGTTCTTTCAGTTCTTTTTGATTCATGGAATAAGGCGGGTCCCGCTTCTCGTCTCTATGTAGAAACGGGGCGTGCCCCGTCTCGCTCTACAGAAGACGCGGCAAGCCGCGTCTCTACCGAAATTGCGCGTTAAATCGCAGTCAATTGTTTATCGGTGGGTGTCAGCACCTCGCAGCCCGAAGCGGTCACAACCACCACGTCTTCGATCCGCACGCCCCATGTTCCGGGAACGTACGCGCCTGGTTCGATCGTCACCACCATGCCGGGCTCAAGTTTTTGCGGCTGCGAGGCTGCCAGTCGCGGCCCTTCGTGGATCTCCAGCCCCAGGCCATGGCCGGTTGAATGCGTGAACCAGCGCGCCACCTTGTGCTTCCGCAGCACGGCCCGTGCCGCCTCGTCGACCTCGCCCGCGGTCACTCCTGGCCGAACGGCATCAATCGCAGCCAGTTGCGCTTCCAGCACGGCCCCGTAGAATTCGCAGGCTTCCCTTGAAGGCTGCCCCACGTGCAGCGTGCGCGTCCGATCGGAACAATAACCGGCGAGTATAACACCAAAGTCGCACACCACGAATCCGCGCCGGGGGATGCGCGCCTCTGACGCTCGCCCGTGCACGATCGCAGATCGCGGTCCGGCGGCAAGGATCGTCGGAAACGACATTCCCTCAGCGCCCTGGCGCCGAGCCTCATACTCCATGGCAGCGGCAACTTCGAATTCACGTACGCCCGGCCGAATCTTCCTGCGCGCAACACGAAGTAAACTGGCGCCCATCTGCACGGCGTCGCGAATGCGCCGAATCTCCACCCGATCCTTCACCATGCGCGCCCGTTCCACCAATGGAGGCGCAGAGCGCAGCCTTAGCTTGCCGCGCAGGGCGGCGCGGAGGCGGTCGCGCGCGCCGGCGGTCAGGGATTCCGCCTCAATGCCCAGATAGGTAGGGGACGACCTTGAAGTCATCCTCCCCCGCGTCAGCGACTCCGCAGCTGCCAGCACCGGTGCCTTGCTGCCGATCACAATCCGGGCGTTTCTCACTTCTTGCCTGGCTTGTGCGATATAACGACCATCCGTGAACAGCGTCGCGCCCTTTTCGCCGACCAGTAGCGCCGCGGCGCTGCCCGTGAATCCGCTCAAATAGCGAATGTTGGGAAGGTGAGCGATCAAGAGGAAATCGAGCTTGCTTTCGAGAAGGATGGATTGCAGCCGGTGCAAACGTCCGGCATGATCCATAGCCGTCGGGTCCATGGGCAGGAGTTTAGCAGCAGTGCGGCCAGCGGGAGGAAAGAAGGTTCAAAAACGAAGCCGCCGGACCCTCGGACGGTTTTCCGAGAACTCCGGCGGCAAGCGCTTGTCTTAAGCTCTGACTATGTCTGCACAATGCGAGGAGTGATGAAGAAAATCAGCTCCTGCGTGGCAGTCGATACCGAGCGATGCTTGAACAGATTGCCCAGGTACGGGATATCGCCCAGCACCGGGATTTGGTGGATGCTCAGCGAGTTGTTGGTCTGAATCACGCCGCCGATGACGACCGTTCCGCCGTCAGTCACCAGGATTTGCGTGGTCGCCTGCTGCGTAATCAGCGCCGGGTTGTTGTATGAGTCCTTGTCGGCATAGTCCGGGATCGTGTTTTCCACATCCACGTTTAGGAAGATCGTTCCTTCCGACGTGATCTGAGGAGTCACGGTCAGCCGCAGGAACGCGTCGACGTAGGTCGTGGTCGGTGGTCCGCCCAACTGGCCCAAGGTCACGATCGGAATGCGTACGCCCTGCTTCACGACTGCCTGAATGTGGTTCTGCGTAACCACTCGCGGGCGGGAGAGAATTTTAAGCAAGCCTCGCGATTCAGCCATGGTCAGCGCGAAGTCAATCCTCATGTTGTTGGTACCGGTCGAAAAGCCCAGGGCGCTGGTCGGTCCGGCTGCGGCCAGGTTCGAAAACAAGGGAATCAAACCAGTCCCGACACCCATCGTTGGGTACAGAGGATTGGTAGCGGTGGTATTGGTATACGGAGACCCACCAGGGCCACCGGCGCCCGGGACGCCGCCTACCTGCGTGGTGCCGTTGCCCCAGCCGAAGCCCAGCTGCGTGCCGATATCGCGCGCGAAGCTGCGGGTTGCGGCCACGACGCGGGCTTCGATTTCCACTTCCTGCGTCTTGCGGTCCATCTGCTGAATGATGCGGTCGATTTGCGGTAGCAGTGCAGGAATGTCCGAAACGATCAAAGCATTGGTACGCTCGTCGGCCACCACGTCGCCGCGCTGGCTCAGGAACTTCCTGACGGTCGGCAGGATGTCCTTGGAGTGGGCGTAGCTCAGGAAGCGGGTAATCGTTACTTTATCGACTGCGAGCGCCTCGGCGTCGATCTGTGCGCGGCGGCTCTCGGCTTCGTGCTTCAAGGTGTCAATGGTCGCGATGCGCAGAACGTTGCCGTCCAGTTGCCGCGACAGATCGTTGTTCTTGAGCACGATGTCCAGAGCCTGGTCCCACGGAACATCGTCAAGCACGATCGTCAACGTCCCGTGGATCTGCGGATCGAGCACAACGTTCAGTCCGCTGATCTCGTGAATCAGGCGGAAGAAATCTTTCAGGTCGACATCCTTGAGATTGACCGAAATCGGCTCGCCGGTGTATTTCGCGCCGGTGGTTGCCGGCTGCTTCTGTTCCATCTGCGTCTTCTGTTCGGCGGCGAGGTTAACGGCGGGCTGAATGCCCTGCCCGCTGCCTTGCATAGCCGCATTGGCAGTCGTGGCCACCAGTTCCGACGCTGTCTTGTCGGCAAAACGGCTGGCGGCTTGCTGCGCCTTCTCAGCTGGAGCGGCCGCAGGATCAGTCTTGGCCGCGACCGAATATTTCGGCTCGACAAAGGCAAACTCCGCCGGTTTATCGCTGGTCTCGGTTGGCGTTGGCGCCGCTGGCGTCGCGGTGGGCACCGTTGCCGGGGCGACAGGAGCGGCGGGCACGGAGTCCACGGGGGCCGAAGCCAGCACCAGTTTCGGTGCCGCGCTCGCCGCCGGTTTCGCCGCCGCCGCAGATTCGTGGCGCGCGCCGGCATCGGCAATCTTGAGGACGAAGCCACCTTGGGCGCTGGTCACCAGTTCGTGCTGGCGACGCGCCGAAAGGTCAACCACCACTCGTGTGTTGCCCTGCCCGTCCATGCCGATCCGGACGTCCTTGACACCGTCCTGGTCGACAACGACGTGATTCTGGCTGGTAGCCATCACGGTGTTGGGAAGGTCGATGACGATGCGCGCCGGAGAATCGAGCGCCGTCAGCTTGGGCGCCAGCGCGCCCTTCGCCTTGAATTCGACGCGTAGCCCGTCCTGGCTGTGGGCAATTTCGAGCCGCTCCAATTGCGCGCCCGCCGCCGCACCTTTACCCGTCATGTCGGCCGCGGAGGCGATCAGCACGAACGCCAGCAGCGGAACAATCAGACCCAGCAATTGCTTTCGCATTTCCCTATCTCCCCATGGGAGGCCACTTGGCCTCCATGTGTTTCGTCAAAGTCGCTTCTGTTCCGGCCTACACCGCCGGCGTTGTAATTTTCTTCACTACTTCCCGTGTGAACGTCTTTCCCAACCGGTCCTGCATGGTTTCCTGGAACACGATCGAGTCGCCCGTAATCTTCACCACGTAGCCGTTGAATACCGGATCGTTCTCGCGCAGAAAATACGCTTTATTCAGGCCGTTGCTGACCACCGCAATGAATCCCGTATCGGAGCGAACGATACCCTGCAGGCTGATCGTGCCAATCTCCAGACACTTCTTGCCCGTGCTGCAACCAGACCCGCTGGCGCCGTGGTTCACCACCGGACTCAGAAAAGGATCCCGCCGGCCGTTCGGGTTGTACTTCTTTTCCGACGCAGCCGGATCTTCCGCGTCATTCTCGCTCGCGGGAGCGCTGCTGCTAGCCACGGTCCCAGGTACGGGAGCGGTCGTTTTCGGGGCGGCGGTTGCCGCCTTGGGAGCCGCTTCCTTGTGAATCGCAACCGTAGACTTCGCTTTCGAAGTTTTGGATCGGACCACCTTCATCGCAGAGGGCGCCGCTCCAGCCGCGCTGCTCCTGGCCGCGGGAGTTGGAGCCGCCGCCGGCGCAATGTGCTGCAGGCCCAGGGCGGCATTCGACGCCGCAGCCTGGTTGTCATGCACCGCGTTCATCGTATTCCGCGTGCTCTGGATGATGGTGGGACTCTGGGCCGAGGCCAAGCTCCCCGCCAGCAGGCAAACCAGAATCGTCGTCGTTAGTTTGAATGACGGCTTCATCCCATCCCTCCTACTTCTTTGCCGGTGGAGCGGCCTGAGTGGCCGGTCCTGCCGGATCCAGATCGTGACTGAAATACGTCGTCGTCATGCAGGTAGCCACCACGCTCTCGCCCGGCGCGTACTGATAGGTGTGCTTCGCCTTCGCAGCCGCGGGAGACCGCGTGGTAGCGACCGCCAGATTCGACACGTTGACGATGCGTTCTACCTTGGTCAGCCGGTCGAAGAACCCAAGCATGGAGTAATACGGCCCATCGAACTCCACCTCAAACGGCACTTCCGTATAGAACTCTTTCGCGCTGTAGGGCTTCGACGTATAACGCCGGATCTCGACCCCAGCCTTGCGCGCTTCGCCGCTCACCATGCGCATGAAGTTATCGACTTCCTTTTCATCGGGCACGATGCGGCGCTCGATTTCCAGTTGCTGTTTCAGGCTGGCCAACTGGCGTTCGATGTCCGCCAGTTTCGGCCGGTAGGCCTCCAGTTCCCGGTTCTCGCGCTGTTTGGCCTCCAGTTTGGTCTGGGCTGCCGCGTTGGCTTCACGTTGCGTCTTGAAGACCGTGAAATAAAGCCCGCCGGTCACTACCGCCGCTCCCAAAACCAGAACTCCCAACAGCTTCACACCTGTGAATTCGCCAAGATTCATGGTCACTCCGCCTTTACGACTTCGCCTTTTCGCAGGTCAGCGTGAACTGGAAGGCCTGCATTTCCTTGATGCCCTCGTCCTGAAAAGTTTCCTTGATCTCGATGTTTTTAAAGAAACCCGTTTTCTGCAGGTTGCTGATCAGGTTGGCGACGGCATCGCTCGACAGCGCGGTGCCGTCGATTGCGACGCTTGCGCCCTGATCCTGCATACTGTTGAGCCAGATCGCCTCGGTGTTATTGACAGTGTCCCCGATCATGGATAGCAGGCTGACAGGAGTAGCCTGGCTGCCATTGCGGAGCTGGTCGATCACATCGACCCGGCGCTGATAAGCCTCTTTCTGCCTCTGGCGCTCCATGTAACGCGCCTTGATTTCGGCCAGTTCGCGGTTCTTCACCTCCGCGACCTGCATCTGTTCCGCGATCGTCTTCTTTTGCCGGTCGAGGACGTACCAGTAACTCGCATTGGCGAGTCCCGCGATCAGGACCACGGCCGCAGCCAGCACCATCGGCGAGCCGATGTTGAAGTCCATGCTCGGCATGGTGAAGCCTGCGCCTCTTTTGCTTTTCGGTTTCGGAGCACCCAGCAAATTGATTCGGATCATAATCTTTCAAAGCTCCTCAGGGCCAAACCTACCGCGACCGCCAATTGTCCGGCGTTCTGTTCCACCAACTGCGCCCCCGCTCCATCCACTGGAGCTACCACCTTCTGGAAAGGATTGAACAGCTCCACCGGCATCGAGAACTCCTGGCGGAGCGCTTCGACCAGCCCCGGAACGCGGGCCGATCCGCCTGCCAGATAAATCTTCTCGATGTGCTCACCGGCCGCGCTGGCGCGGAAAAAATCGAATGTCTTCTGGATCTCGAGCACGATGATTTCCGTCACCTGCTGCAGAATGGGCGCTTTGGCGTCGTCGTGCACCGTGCCCACTTTGCGGCCCAGTTTCAACGACTCCGCGTCGTCAAAGCTCAGGTCCAGTTCCTTCTGCAGCGAATCGGTGTACTGATGCCCGCCCACGGAAACATCGCGCGGAAACAGCGGCGTTGTCCCCTTCACGATGTTGATGTTCATCACGCTCGCACCCAGGTTGAGCAGGGCCACCACTTGCGTGGGCGCGGGTTCGTAGTTGTACTCGTAACAGTTCTGCAGGGCAAGCGCATCGATATCCACAATAGCCGGAGTCTTCCCCGCCATCGAGAGTACGTTGGTGTAGTTCAGAATCTTGTCCTTCTTGACAGCTACCAGCAAAACGTCCATCTGCGGGTTGCCCGCGTCTTCGGAAAGAATCTGATAATCCAGATTGACGTCAGCCAGATCGAAGGGAATATGCTGCGCCGCTTCCTTCTGGATGGTGTCGGCCAGTTCCTGGTCGCTCATCGAAGGCAGCGAAATCTTCTTCACGATCACGGAGTGTCCGCTTACCGCGGTCGCTACCGCTCTCGACTTGATCTGGGTGTCGTTGAACAGCTTCGCGATCGAACTCGAAACCTGGCCCGAGTCCACGATCATGGAATCGACCACCAGGTCAGGGGCAATCGGCTCCAGACCGAGATGCGCCACTTCAATTCCTGTCCGCGTCTTTCTGAGCTCAACCGCCTTGATGCTTGAAGAGCCCACATCCAGACCCACGATCGTCTTCGCTGCCATTCCAAACATGTGTCCGCCTTTTGCTCTAGCCGGCGCTTTGCCGGCAGGTTTCTTACTGTTGTCCCGCAGCCTTCGTGGCCGCCTTGACTCTCTTTTTTGCCTGCGGTTCGGTCTCCATCGACTTCTCTTCCATCCACTGGTCGAGTTTCGATTTCTTGAACCGCCACCGGTTCCCCAGCTTGAACGCCGGGATTTTCTGTTCGTTCACGTACTTGTACAAAGTGTCCGGACTCACTCCCAGGTACTGTGAAGCTTGACGAATGTTCATCACTTCTCGCGAGTCGCCCATGCCATTTTCCTTGTCCACAGACTTACGCTCCCAGTACACCTTTCTTCCCGTCAGCGCTGAGGAAACAGGGGAAACCATCGCCTCGTTCCAAACGCGTTCGAGTGAGTTTTGGTGTGCTGAGCATATCTCAACCGGTACCGAGGGGCTCTCAACGTGAATCTCCCGGTTTCTTTGGGTTTTATGGGGGTTTTCTGGAAATGGGAAAGATGGGAGTTGCAGTGAATGTCTATATATAGGGCGTCGTTCAGGTGCTACAACTACCTGATGTAGCTCTTACGTGAATGATCCTCCGAGTACCGCCTGTCCCGTAACCAAGGTACTACAGACGGTACGGAGGTACCTGCACAGCCGCGCAAACCCCTGAAAACGCTACGGCTGCCCGAGTGTGGGCCCGGAACTCTGCCCGTTGCATGGCGGGGCAAAAACCCACCACCACACAACAGCGCCTCTGCTTGCCCCCAGTTGCTCATTCTCGAAGCGCACGCGGATAATGGCTCATGCTTATCCGCATAACTCGCCGCTCTTTTCCTGAGAACTTCATCCTGATCGTTTCTCTGGCAGCGATGGCACTCTTCGCTCCCTGGGCACAAGCCGCCGACAGCACCAACATGAAATTGCTTACGCCCGAGGAACTGGTAAAGATCCTCAGTGACAAATCCGCCAAGACTCCGAAGCCCCTTCTGCTTCAGGTCGGGTCGCAAATGCTCTACGTCCAAGCCCACATTCCAGGGTCTGAGTACATTGGGCAGGGGAATTCGGCCCAGGGGCTTCAGAACCTCGGCCGCCGCGTCAGCAACCTACCGAAAAAGACCTTTATTGTGCTGTATTGCGGCTGTTGTCCCTGGAACCATTGCCCGAACGTGAATCCGGCCTATGACGCACTACAGAAGCTGGGGTTCACAGACGTCAAAGTCCTCTACCTTGCCAACAACTTCGGCGTCGACTGGGTTGACAAGGGCTATCCTGTCGCCAAAGGGGAACACTAGCCCGTGAAGAAACTCGGCATCATCCTTGTCCTCGCCATCCTTGTGATCGGTTGGTTCGCGCTGCGGCACTCTGCGCCGAAAACTGGCGGCGCCTCGAAGCTGGCGCCTGACTTTTCCCTCACCGATCTCGCCGGCCACCCGCTGCGTCTTTCCGACTATCGCGGCAAGGTTGTCATCGTGGACTTCTGGGCCACGTGGTGCGAACCCTGCAAACAGGAGATTCCGCACTTCATCGAGCTTCAGAGCAAGTATCCGCGAACGCCTCGAAATCATCGGCATCTCTATGGACGATGACATTGACCCCGTGCGCGCCTTCCAGCAGCAATACAAAATGAATTATCCCGTCGCTCTCGGCAGTCCGAAACTCGCCGACCAGTACGGTGGCGTTCTGGGCCTTCCCATCACGTTTGTGATCGATCCGAGCGGGCAGATTGTCGTCCGGCATATCGGCGCGACAAGCGCTTCCGTGATCGAAGCGGAGATCCAGAAACTGCTTTAGCGCTGTGCGTGAGAACTGGTCCGCCCCTCCGGGGCTCGATGCGCTGGCACTTCGTTCCACTGCAAAGTACAAAAAACAATTCTCACGCACACACGAGGGGACGACAGCCATATTTTGGTTGAGTCGCGGGCCTTGGATCATGGCGCATCCCAGGGTCATAATTACGTCTGATAGTCTCAATTAACACTCACTAAATCATAGTGATATGTGACACTTGTCACTTATATTGTTCGGTCATTCTTGTACATTGTCTCTTCGGTCCTTCCAAAGGGAGACTCCTTATGAAACTGCTCGTTCTTGGTTCTGGAATGATGGGCTCGGCCGCCGCCTACGATATGGCGTGCCAGTCTCACGTCGATTCAGTCACGCTCGCCGACAGCGATGTCAAACGCGCCCGCGAAGTAGCCGCGCGCGTTAACCACATCACCGGCGGAAAGAAAGTTCGCGCCGTGGGCGTTGATGCCGCCAAGGAAAGAGACGCGGCGCGCCTTATGAAAGGCCACGACGGCGCGCTCTCGGCCGTTCCCTATTTTCTAAACCTCGGGCTCGCCCAGGCCGCGATCACCGCGGGATGCCACTTCGCCGATCTCGGCGGCAACAACACGGTCGTGCGCCAGGAGCTTGCGCTCGCCAAGAAGGCAGAAAAGAAAAACCTCGGCCTCGCTCCCGACTGCGGGCTTTCGCCGGGGATGGCTTCGATTCTGGGAGGCGAACTGGTTCGCCGCCTCGACGGCCGAGCCGACGCGCTCAAACTCTACGTTGGCGGCCTGCCCGAAAAACCCATGCCGCCGTTTCACTACCAACTCGTCTTCTCGGTCGAGGGTCTGATCAACGAATACGTCGAGCCCGCGCGCATTCTGCGCAAAGGCAAGCTCGTCACCATCGAACCGCTCACCGAGCCCGAGCCCTTCCACATGGATGGCTTCGCGCCTCTGGTTGCCTTCCAAACCTCCGGCGGAACATCCACTTTGCCCGAGACCTTCGAAGGCCGAGTCGGCGAATGCTTCGAAAAAACCCTTCGCTATCCCGGACACTACGACCTGCTCTGCGAATTGAAAGAACTCGGCCTGTTTTCGAAAGAAAAAATGCGAGTCGGTAATGTGGAAGTCTCGCCGCGCGCTCTGATGTCAAAAGTGTTCGAAGGAAAATTTGCCGGCAAGGGGCCCGACCTGTGCATCATGCGTCTCGAAGCCCACGAATCAATCAAGGGCCTCGGGGTCCGCGGCTTGCTCGGCGGCAAACTCAAAGGCCGAGTCGCCAGCTTCACGATGGTCGACCGTTATGACGCAAAAACCGATATGAGCGCCATGATGCGCACGACGGCGTTTCCGGCGTCAATCGTCCTGCAGATGATGTGCTCGGGAGCGATTGCCAAACGCGGCGCCGTGCTGCAGGAGCGCGACGTCCCGGCCGACGCCTTCCTCGAAGAGGTAGCGCGGCGCGGCATCAAGATCGACTATCGGATGGAGTAGCGAGCGGCTACTTCGGGAATTGGCCGAAGATAGTTGCTGTAGCGGCCTGCTTGCGGCAACTATCGGCAGGCGACGAGGATTTACTTTCCCCGCTTCTGCAGCTTCGCGTACTCCCGTTGGCTTGCTTCAGGGTGGGGATGCCGGGATCGACTGGTTTCCCGGGGGGCGGATAGATCGTTACCGCGGCAAACCGACCTGACGCAGCAGATCCTGGAAACGTGGGTCGGAGCGCACAAAGTCCCAGTCCCAAGCTACGCCGAGATGGGACAGGGGAGTTTCCCTCTCGTCGCAAGCTCTCTGAAGCCAGTACAGAACCTGCTCTCTGTCTCCGGCGTGGGCGTATAAACGGGCAATGCGCACCGCAGGAACATGGGTTCGTTTGGAACGGGCGGCTAACACCTCTGCTCCCAGGTGCATGGCCCGGGTGTAGCCACCCTCGGAATAGCCGCGCGTCAGCGCGTCCACAACCTCGGGGTCGTGCAGAACGGAGAAGAACTTCCGGGCCTCCGCCAGGGCTTCTTCAGTCATTCCCTTCTTGTAATAAGCGCCCCAAAGGCCCATGTGGGCCGACGAAAAATCCGGTTCAGTTGCCAAGACCTTGTGCAACTGCGCGATGGCCTCGTCATATCGTTGCCCGTACACCAGGTGCCAGCCATAGAAGCACGGGAAGAAAGGGATTGAAGGGATCCAGCTCAAGGGCCCGCTGAATTTCTGCGTTCCACTCCTGCGTACGCTTCATCGAGATCAGAAAATCGGCGTACATGAAATGGCCATCCGCGCTGTTGGAGTTGAGTTCAATGCCCCGCCGAAACTCGCGCTCGGCGGCGGACCAATCGTGGTCATAGGCCCCCACAATATTGGCAAGGGCGATATGCGCTTCAGAGAGCGTGTCGTCGAGCGCCAAGGCTTTTGAGATGGCGGCCTTCGCCTGCGGCATCGCTTCGCTGGGCGGCATGGACCCGGCATCCCCGCGCGACATCCAGACGTTGGCGACGCCCACATAGGCGCGTGCGTAGTTGGGGTCCTTCTCCAGCGCCAGTTGAAAGTACCCAAGAGCCGCGTCGAGGTGTTCGCGTGAGAGATGGTACCAGTGCGACTGGCCCTTCAGATAAGCCTCGTAGGCCTCGGGGTTGACGGGGCTGGCGCGGCCCACAGTCTTTATTTCTTCGGGCGAGACGGCAACTCTTATCTCGCGGGCAATCGCCTGCGCCACCTCGGCCTGCAAGCTCAGCACGTCGCGGGTGTCGCGTTCGTAACTTTCGGCCCAGAGATGAGTGTCGGTGGCGGCGCGGATGAGCTGCGCCGTGATTCGCACTCGTCCACCGGAACGCTGCACGGAACCTTCCAGGATGCCGTCCACTCCTAAGGCTTGCGCGATTTCGGGCAGCGGCTTCCTGGCGTCCTTGAACTGCATGACCGAGGTTCGCGAGATCACCTTCAAGGCCTGGATCTTGGAGAGATCCGTAATCAGTGCTTCGGTCATGCCGTCGGCAAAGTACTCTTGTTCGGGATCGCCAGAAAGATTCAGCAAGGGCAAAACCGCCAGGGAACGGATGGGAGCCTGGGCCGTTCTGCTGAACAGCTTGTCTCGGATGCCGCTGGGGTTCAGCCCCAAAATTAACGTGAGTAATACTGCGACGCACGCTGCCGCAAGCGAGATCCTTTTGCCCGCACCGAACTTTGGCCGGGGGATTAGGCTCGTGACGGTGCTCGGTGCCAGCAGCCGTCGCAAATCCACCGCCAGCTCTTTCGCCGCTTGGTAGCGGTTGTCCGCATCCTTCTCCAGGCACTTCCCGACGATCCTTTCCAGTTCTGGAGATACTCTGGGGTTCAGCACACTGGGCAACACTGGAGAACGCTGCAGAATCGCGCCAATCAGTTGCGAGCGTTCAACGTCAGCGAAAGGGGCCCGCCCCGTGGACATTTCGTACAGTACGGAACCAGCGGCGTGAATGTCAGTGCGAGCGTCGAGCTCTCCGCCCAGCAACTGCTCCGGCGCCATGTAGGGCAGAGTCCCAGCTATTGCTTGTGTCTCGCTGAGACTCTCCGTAGCTGTGCTGTCGGTGACGGGACGCCACAGCGTCGCCAGCCCGAAGTCCAGAATCTTCAGTCGGCCGTCGCTCGTAACCCGCAGGTTGCCGGGCTTGAGGTCACGATGAACGACTCCGTGCTCATGGGCCGCCGCCAAGCCTTCCGCGAGTTGCACGCCCAGGCGTAGCACTTCCTTCTCCGGCATCGGTCCGGCAGCTACCTTCTCGCTGAGTGTGAGCCCGGGGATGTACTCCATCACCAGGAAGTCCACCCCGTGGTGCGTGTCGAAGTCGTAGATGGTGGCGACGTTGGGATGATTGAGCTGCGAGAGAATCAGAGCTTCTTTGTGGAAATGCCTGCGGGCTGATTCGTCGATGAGCGTATCCGGCGGAAGGACTTTGATGGCAACGTCCCGGTCGAGGTGTTCGTCGTGAGCGCGATAGACCTCTCCCATGCCGCCGGCGCCGATCTTCTCGACGATGCGGTAGTGGCCCAGCCCACTGCCGACGAGCAAATCCTGGCCTTGCGCCCGGCTGGCCATGGGGGAAAAACTCCGTCCCCCTCACCCCAACGAACTATATTAGGCCGTCGGCACAAAGGAATCGACAAGAAACGTAGTATCGCTGTTAAACCTACAAACCGCCAGGGACCAGGATATCTGCGCTTTGACTCCGGGCAGGATTAAGTTCCGGACTTACTGGACGGGCGTTCCACTGCTCAAGCATGTGGCCGCGTTTCCGTCGGGCGAAGAACGGATCGCTCCCGACTGGTCGGCGCAAAATGCGCGGCGGCCGTATGCGTCCCCGATGGGCGTGGCCGTGAGATGGAAAGTCGAGGCGGGTGAACCCGCGCACCCCGACAGCGAGAAGGAGTACCCGTGCTGCTTGCCGCTGGCAAGTCCGCTGCTGATCAGCATGGCCTGGTGTTCGTTGGCCTCGGAAGCGCCGAAGCCATCCAGATCGGAAAGTTTGCACGTGTATCCCACGGAAGAATAAGTTGCAGCATAGGTGGTCTCTGCCGTGAGAATCATACGCACCGCGGCCTGGATATTGGCATCGCTTCCCAAGCTGTGGACAGAAGCCTGCCCCGAAGTTTGCCCCATGCTCTGCATGTGAATCTGCGGGCTGCTGGCCGCCGCGCGCGCTTTCATTCCGTCAGAAATACCCTTCAGGAAATCAGGATCGGCGAGCGGCAATTTGATGGTGACCGCAACCTCGTTCAACGTCCACAGTCCCGATTCCATTTTCATGGAGAGAACAATCACGGGCATGAATGGAGTTCTCTGTGCCTGGTTATCTTTGTAGGTGTGGATCGACAGTTGGATGTCGTCCTGATCGCCTTGCAGGGAGTCGTTGTCTACGACGATCTCAGTTTTCTGTCCAGTCCTGGGATCGCTGGTGGCAAGCATCACCGGGCCTGCCTCAAATGTCTCAAAGCTCTTCCCTTGCACGTGAAACTGCGCCTCCAGCATGGAATACTGCTGCAGGGTACCCATCGCCCCTGATTTTTCAAGGGTGGCGCGGGTGACCGCAGGCAAGTGCTTCAGGAGTGTTCCCGACTGCTTGCTGAAGAACATTTCCAGCAAAGCCTGCCGGGCCGTTTGTGGAGTTTCCTGGGCTGAGCTTTTGGCCCATAAGCTAGCGCTAGCCAAAATCAGAGAGAGAATAACCGCGGCGAGTTTTCGCATGAAGACACTCCTGCCAAGTGTTGACTCATCTTGGCATTGCGGTGGAAGCGGCTCCAGTTACTGAGGTAAGGAAGCGCTGCGGTGGCGGCTACTAGTGTCCCGCTATTTCAGCTTTTTCACCGCCCGCTCCAGGCACTCCGCCCGAAACAGCCGTCCATCCACCCGATGCAGCCGCTTCGCCTGCGCCAGCGAAATCAACCGGTAATGAAAAATCGTCAGCAGATACTCCGCCACAAACCAGACCGGTTTCTCCGAGGTCATCCAGTCGAGATGATCGAAGCGTTTCAGGTTCACTGGGCGCGAAAACGTGCGCAGCGTGCGCTCGCCGCGCAGATTGAAATAGAGGTTGAAGTAGCTGATAGCCAGTTCGCGCAGCGTCCGGTGCACCGGCTCGCGGAACCGGCATCCTGTGAAGTTGGATTTCGCTACCGCCCCCCAACACCCGTTCACTCGATAGATGGCAATTACATGATCGGTGTCGTGGACGGACTCGAAATCCAACAGCAGTGGTGGGTACCCATTCATCCGCAAAGCCGCCGCCGCAAACAGCGCTCCCTCGTAGCAATGAGAAGTATTCTCGCGCAGAACCCGCCTTGGAGACCAAGCCGTGTCCTCGAGGTGATACGGCATGGCATCCAGATAGCGCTGAATGCCATAAGGATCTTTCAGCGAGCGCAGCTTGCGCAGTTCGGCGGGAGAGAAGCCCCAGGAATTGTTGTCCGTCATCTCCACTTTCTCGCAGAGGCGCCGCTAGCCGCGTCTCCCGCTCCTTGCAGATTGACTGAAGGTAGCAGGATCACGCGTTGATTGGGAATAAAGGAGCGGGTTCGGGTGTAGCCCTCCTAGGCTCTACCCCAACAACTCCCCCAGTTCCGCTGGCCGCTCCACCAGCACGTCCGGCTTAACCTCTTCCAGGGTGTGCGGAGCGAATCCGTAGGTCACGCCACACGTCCACATGCCTGCGTTGCGGCCGGTGAGCACGTCAATGGACGAATCACCAATCATCAGCGCTTCTTCGGGCGCCGCGCCGGTCTCTTCGAGGAGCGTTCGAACTCCGAGCGGATCGGGCTTCTTGGTTGCGAAACTATTGCCGCCGTATACGTGCGCGAAGTAATCTCCCAAGCCTAGCGCCTGCACAATATCCTGCGAAGGGCGCACGGGCTTATTCGTCAGTACCGCCATCAGGCGCTGCACGGCAGGGCGGACAAGAATGTCCGCCCCACACGAGCCAGCCATCGGCCCTTGCACTCCTGGGCGGACAGGAGTGTCCGGCCTACACGAAGCATTTGCCAGCGCGGCCAGCATCTCTGGAATCCCGTCATACACGGTTGTGTGATCCAGCTTATGCAGACGGTAGTAGCCGAGAAAGTATTCGAGCGCTTCCTTGAAAAGCTCATCCTCCACGCGATACGGAAGCCCCGGAACGCACGGTGCATTGGCGTCGTCGATGCCCAGCGCCCGTTGCACCAGCACGGGCGCTCCATCTCCCACATAGCTCGCAATCACATCGCCCGCCAGTTCCGGCCGGCCAAAATGGCGCAACATTGCGTTCACGGAATGAATCAAATCGAGCCGGGAGTCAATCAGCGTGCCATCAAGGTCGAAAACGAGCAGCCGAATGGAGCGCGGATCAAAATGCCGCAGAAAGCGAATCATGGACTAGACAGGATAAATGATTGCCGCTTCGCTGAGGCCAGAGGTTAGAGGTCAAAGGTGAGAGGTCAGATTTAAGAGGTGGCCAGCGACGCACTTATGGCACCGCCGGTTGCGGATCGGTTTTCACCTCTGCAATCTGACCTCTAACCTCTAACCTTGCTCGTAGCTCGTAGCTCGCGGCTCGTTTACAATAAACCCCGGCAGAGCGCTGCCCTGGGGTGATCGGAAAGCATGGCCACAACCAAGATTGATCCCAAGCTGAGCGAGGGCGAGCAGAGGAAAAAATCCGGGAGCTACCAGGGCCTTACCCGCCAGCAACTCATCGATGCCTACCGCATCATGTTTACGTCGCGCCGCGTGGACGACCGCGAGATTCTGCTCAAACGCCAGCAGAAGGTCTTCTTCCAGATCTCCGGCGCCGGCCACGAAGCGATCGGCGTAGCCGCCGCTTATGTGCTCAAGGCCGGCTATGACTGGTTCTTTCCTTATTACCGTGACCGCGCTCTCCTTCTAGGACTGGGCGCTACTCCCTATGAAATGCTCCTCGGCGCCGTCGGTGCGGCCGATGACCCCAGTTCCGGCGGACGCCAGATGCCGTCGCACTGGGCGCACAAACGTCTCAACGTTTTCACGCAGTCTTCGTGTACCGGTACGCAGGTGCTGCATGCCGTGGGATGCGCCGAGGCTGGCCGCTATTTTGCGCAGCATCCGAATGCGGCACGAAAAGCCGAGGGCGACTACCGCCAGTTCAAGGATGTCCAATTCCACGGCGACGAAATCGCCTATGTCTCGCTCGGCGACGGCACCACCAGCGAAGGCGAATTCTGGGAAGCGCTTAACACCGCTTCCAATCGCCGCCTGCCCGTGCTCTTTTCGATCCAGGACAACGGCTACGCCATTTCCGTTCCCGTCGAAGTGCAAACCGCCGGCGGCAACATTTCGCGCCTGGTGTCCGGCTTTCCGAATTTTCATTTCGAGGAAATCGACGGCACCGATCCCATCACCGCCTACGCGGCATTTAAACGTGCGGCGGACTATTGCCGAGCCGGCAGCGGTCCGGCCTTCGTCCATGCGCACGTGATCCGCCCTTACTCGCACTCGCTCTCCGATGACGAGCGGCTCTATCGCCCGGAAAGCGAGCGCGAGCGCGATGCCGCGCGCGATCCCGTGCCGCGCCTGCAGATGTTTCTGCTGCGCGAAGGCATTCTCGACGAGGCGGGCATTAACCAACTGGAGAAGGAAATCGAAGAACAGATTCAGGCCGACGCCGACCGCGCGCTTGATGCACCGTTGCCGCAGCCGGAGTCGATTTATAACTTCGTCTACTCTCCCGACCTCGACCCGAAGTCGGCTGCTTTCGAGACGCATCCCGCGTACGCTGCGCCCGAAGCCACTTCCGAGGGTAAGCGCCCCGCCGCCTCTCAGGCGAAGACCATGGCCGACCTTATCAATGCGACCCTGCGCGACGAGATGCGGCGTGACGAGCGCATCGTCATCTTCGGCGAAGACGTCGCCGACGCCAGCCGCGAAGAATACGTCAAGCAGAAGCTGGTCAAGGGCAAAGGCGGTGTCTTCAAACTGACCGCCGGCTTGCAAATGGAATTCGGAGCCGACCGCGTTTTTAATTCGCCGCTCGCCGAAGCCAACATCGTGGGCCGCGCGCTCGGCATGGCCGCGCGCGGGATTAAGCCCGTCGTCGAGATTCAGTTCTTCGATTACATCTGGCCGGCGATGATGCAGTTGCGCGACGAATTGGCGCTGGTGCGCTGGCGGTCCAACAATGCATTTTCGTCACCGCTCGTCGTACGTGTCGCCATTGGCGGCTATCTCACCGGGGGCGCTATTTACCACTCGCAGTGCGGCGAAAGCACGTTCACTCACATACCCGGCTTGCGCGTCGTCTTCCCGTCGAACGCTCTCGATGCCGCCGGACTGCTCCGCACTTCTATTCGTTGCGACGACCCTGTCCTTTTCCTCGAGCACAAACGCCTGTACCGCGAAACCTACGGCCGCGCGCCCTATCCCGGCCCCGACTACATGGTCCCGTTCGGCAAGGCGAAAATCGTTCAGCCCGGAACCAGCCTCACAGTCGTTACTTACGGCGCCGTCGTTCCACGCGCTTTGCAAGCGGCGCAAAGAATTGAGCGCGAGCACCAGGTCAGCGTCGAACTGGTCGACCTGCGAACGCTGAACCCCTTCGATTGGGACACGATCGCCGACTCGGTCAAGAAAACCAACCGCGTTCTCATTGCCTACGAAGATTCGCTGAGCTGGGGATACGGCGCAGAAATCGCGGCCCGTGTTGCCGATGAGTTATTCCATCACCTGGACGCGCCGGTTAAGCGCATCGCCGCCACCGACACGTTCGTCGGCTACCAGCCGATTCTCGAAAACGCCATCTTGCCGCAGTCGAGCGACCTGTTCCGGGCAATGAAGGAGTTGGCGGAATTCTAAAGGCGAACCAGCCACGACTTAGAGACGTAAATCGACGACTATTCGCCCCCGCGATTCCTTTCAATTCACTTCGCCTTCCGCGCACCGCTCGCCCTCCCGCCAAACGTCACGCCCCAGGGCCCGCCCCCAAAGCAGAGCAGCGCGAAAGCAATCGTACCCACCGCCAGCGGAAACTCGTACCCCATCGGCCCCATCAGCCCGTTCTTGAAGTGCACTTTCCAGATCGCCACCGCCATCTCGATCACGATCGCCAGGGCGAAAAATCTTGTGAACAGCCCCAGCACGAGGCCAATCCCGCCAAAGAACTCCGTTCCCGCGGAAAGATAGGCCATCCAGCGCGGCAGGCCGAGCGATCCCACCATGTCCATGTGATGATGAAACCCGCCCCACACTTTGTGATAGCCGTGCGCGATCATAATCGCCCCTAAGGCAAGCCGCATCACCAGTTGGGCAAAGGGTTGCAGCCGATTGAAAAAGTCGAGATTCAAAGCGCACCTCCGGGAAGAAACGATAAAGGTAGCAGAAAAGTTGGGCGGGAATTGGCGTGAGAATCTGGTGGGTTAAACGTCGTTATCGCGTTTTTGGATTTGTGCCGGCGGGCGGCTTTTCGCGGGCGGGGCGCCCGCGCCACATCTACCATTCCGAATACGCCTTGCCATTGCTGCCAATCTTGCTGGACGCGCTGTGCACGCCGTAGATGCCGGTTTCGGTCTGGTATATCGACAGGATCGCCGGCGGGTCGTCTTCCGTCACCCAGGTCGTGCTGCCGGTTATGTCCTTGGGCACTTCCTTAATGTATCCCGCGCTTCTCAGGTCTTCGAGCGATTGCGGCGGTCTCTGCTTATCCAGCGTGTACTGAAAAATCATCTGGTTCAGCGTCAGCAGGCTGTCGCGGAACGCGTCCTCCCGCGCGCGATTCACGCTCTGGCTGTAAATCGGCATTGCCACCCCCAGCAGGATGACGATTATGCTGATGACGACCATCATTTCGACCAGCGTGAATCCGCGGACCGAGTTCTTGAATCTCTTGCGCTTCATCGCCACTCCGAGTAGGGCCTGCCGTCCTGTCCTATTTGATCGGAGCCGCTATGTACCGATGCAATGCCCATCTGGTCGGGATCCCAAGCTTTCTCCGGGTCGGTTTCTGGATCCGTCTGCCAGGTGGTGTTAACGCCGGTAATATCGTTGGGAAGCGTTCTCAAATACCCTTGCTGAACCAGATCGTCAAGCTGTTGCGGCGCTTGTCTCTTGTCCTCGGAGTAGCGCTGAATGACTTCATTGAGAGTGGCTAGATTTTTGCGAAAGGTAGCTTCCTTGGACCGCACGATAGCCTGGTTGTACATGGGCAGCGAGATCGCCAACAGCACCAGCACGATGCTGATGACGATGATCATCTCGATCAGCGTGAAACCCCGCTGACGCGCTTTCCACCCCATCGCGCCAAAAGCAGGCGCGCTGGGGACCCCGGCTTTCCACCCCATCGCGCCAAAAGCAGGCGCGCTGGGGACCCCGGCTCTGGTTCTGAATTTCATCTACCAGTCCTTGTACTTGCTGCCATCCAGAGCCGTCCCCTGCGATTTGCTGTACACATCGAACAGGTTCTGCTCATCCCAAGAATCCGATGTGGGATCGTCCTGCATCGAATGCATCCCCCACTCCGCTTTTCCCGTCATCGGGTCAACCGGAATCTTGCGCAGGAACTTCAGTTTCTTGCCAGAGACATCTTCGCCCTTCACCAGCGTCTCCAGGTCGGGCGGGTAATTGTCGCTTCCCAACTTCGTCTTAAACAATCCCAGGTCGGCTGCCGCCTTGTAGCGGTCGATCGCGTCGCGCAGCGTCCACAAATCCTCGCGCAGTTCTTTTTCGCGCGCTCTCTGGAGCATGAACCTGGCCGTAGGCAGGGCCATCCCCGTCAAGATCAACATGATCGTCGTGGCCACAATCAGTTCGATCAGCGTGAATCCGCGCTGCCGCTGCGCCGCCGGCGGCAGTGTCCTGATGTTACCTGGATGATTCATATCCCACTTCTCATTCACTGAATGGTAACTGCCGCCTCCGCCCCATTCATCGGGATGGGCTGCATCGCCGGGTCGCGAGCTCCGCCCCGAGTAATCACCAGCGCAGATTGTCCCGGTGATTTCGCCATCATGGTCAGGGTCACGACCGCGCCCTGGCCCGAAACCGCCCCGGCCCCAGGGGGCCTCGACGCCGTTATCTGCAACGTGCCGCTGGTAGGATCGTCGCGGAACGCCAGGGCGACTGTCTGCCCGTCTTGCGACAGGAACCCGCCATTGGAAACATTCAACACTTGCAGTTGGTTGGGATCGTAACTCAGTTGCACCGGCACCGAGTAAACGTTCTGCCCGCCCGAAACCATCACGTTCACGGTGAAGGTCGACCCCTTTGCCTGGCTCAAGGATGGCGGATCGAACATAAAGGATGCTCCGCCCGCAGCCGGAGCGTTTCGCGCGCCCGGGCCCGGTCCTCCCTGGTTCGGCTGCGTCCCCTGCGGAACCGCTGGGGTCGCGGCCGGCGGCGCCGCCGGCTTCGTGTTCAGCAGCCTCAACTCGATGGCGTTGGCTGTTCCCACGTCAAGCAATTCGGCGCTGCGCGACGGTTCTGGTCCCCGGATAATGTGCGGCACCAGCACGAAGACGATCTCCGTTTCCTGGTGCTCCGTTTTGGATTGGGAGAAAAGATATTTCAAGATTGGAATCGAAGCCAACCCCGGTATGCCGCTCAACGCTCTGGTCTGCTGGTCTTCCATGATCCCACCCAGCACGTTCACTTCCCCGTCCTTGAGGCGGATCTCGTGTTCGATTTTGCGCTGTCCGATGATGGGCTGGGTGATGCCGCCGATATCCTGAACGCCCGTCTGGGCCGAAACATCCAGCGACAGCTTCATCGAAATTTCACGCCCGGCGTGCACTCGCGGCGTGATATCGATGTTCACGCCCACGTCCAGGTATTGAAACTGGGTATTGACGAGAGGGTTAATACCAACACCGCCAATTCCGGGCTGAAACGACCCCGTGGCAACCGGTATGCGTTCGCCGATCTTCAGCGAAGCCTTCTGCCCGTCCAATGCCCGAATCTGTGGATTCTGGATGAGCTTCGACGTGCTGTCGCTCAACAGCGCCGTGGCGCTCGCCGACGGAAGCGTCACCTGGAAATCCTGAGCGGTGAGGTTGTTGAATGTGTTCAGATTGAGCCCACCCGACGTGGGCGCCGTCGTAGTCGTCGTGCCGGTGCCGGTCGTACCCGTTGTACCGCTGGTGGTGCTGACGTTCGGCTGCAGCGCCACCGAAACGTTGGTGGGAGGGTTAATCCCGAAGGTCTTCATCTTGTCGCGGCTCACTTCCAATATGGCCACGTCCACCACAACTTCGGGCTTCGCCTTATCCAGATCGTCCACCAGCTTTTGCGCGAGCACCACCTGGTCCGGAGTGCCCCGCACCACGATCGCTCCCTGCGACGGCAGTTGCTGAATCCGGCTGACCTCCAGGATGGTGCGCATCGCGTTCACGACATCCTGCAATTCGGTAGGCTGCGAAAGATTGGATAAATAAAAAGTCTTGAGAACGTTTTGTTCCAGCTCTTTCCGCTTTGCGGGATTATCTTGCGCTACGAAGATCGTGTTCGGCGTTACCGGGCGCCAGAAAGTTTTCGTTTGAAATGAAACGATGGAGAGCGCTTCCTCGAGCGACACGCCGTTCAACTCGATGCGGACCTGCTTCGACGTGTAGTCGGGATCGAACAAGACATTGACGCCGGCCAATTTGCCCACCGTCTCGTAGATCACGTTGCTTTTCTCCGTCATCTTGAGCGTGATGGGAGCGCTCGAGATCGGAGCCAGTTCCACCGGGCCTTGCGCCTGTGCCAGCAGCCGCCGCAGTTCCGACTTGGGCGCATTCAGAGCCTGGGGCTCCCCGCTGGTCCCTTCCTGGATCATCTGCAGCGTGCGCCGCAATTCCTGTTGCGCGATAAACGAGGAAGGATCGATGGCCAGCGCCTTTTCGAATTCCGCTTTGGCCTCGTCCAGCTTGTTCGCATCGAACGCGATCTGCCCGCGGTGCACATGCGAAGCGGCTGCCAGAAACCGGTTCCGCTCATAGGCGGTTCGATATCTCAGATCCTTCGGCTGCAGATTGTAGGCTTGTTTGAAATACTCGTAGGCCTTCTCGTAGTCCTGCCGCGCTTGCGCGTCATTGCCCTTCGCATAAAGCGACTTGGCAGAATCAGCGGCAATTCCGGGAAGGCTCAGGAGGCTTAACCCCAGCAGGATGAAAAAAGTCGGACGTATCAGGCGTTTCATTCAACGGCCTCTCAAACTGATTTTCTGTTGCCGGGCTAAACCGGCTATATCGCATTAGACTACGGCACAAACCGTGGCTGAAGGAGACACAACACGGCCATTCCGCGCAAAAAAGTACCAGAAACTCGGATTATAACATTGCCCTTCCAAGCGCCCATCTGATTGTGGGGCCGATGTTTACACTCATTGGTACTTGTCCTCAAGGTGTCCAGGAAGGAGCGAGCCTGTAAGATGGCGCGGCGTCCGAAAGGTCTCTCCATCCCCCTCCTCAATTCCATCCCTCCGCTGACCAGTAGCCCTACACCGGCAACCCTATACCTGGGACCTTCCCTTCGTGCTAACTTCATCTTGCAGATGGCCAAACAAACCACTCATCAGACTCAGGCCAACCGGGAGAAAAACCCTCGCCGTCAGCCGACGGCTGCGGGGGAGAGAGATGCCGCCACCAACAGGAACGCCGGTCACAACTATTTCTTGCTGGAAAAATTCGAGGCCGGCATTGTCCTCACCGGTACCGAAGTCAAATCGGTCCGCGCCGGCAAGGCCAATCTGAAGGATGCCTACGGGTTGGTCAAAGATGGCGAACTGTGGCTGCTGAATTGCCACATCAGTCCGTACGACCACGGCGGCTATTCAAACCACGCCGCGGAGCGCACGCGGAAACTCTTAATTCACAAGGAAGAAATTCGCAAACTCTTCAGCAAAACCCAGCAGCGCGGGCTCACGCTCATCCCCACCCGCCTGTATTTCAAAGGCGGCAGGGTAAAGGCTGAACTCGCGCTCGCTCGCGGCAAGCAGCAATGGGACAAACGCGAAACCGAACGCCGCCGCACCGCCGACAAAGAAGCCCGCGAAGCCATCGCCCGCTCAAGAAAATAAGTGTGAGACAGGGAGAAACGGGGCATCGTCCTTAATTGGTGTAATCGCATATTTCGCCAACGAACCAGGCTAAGAGCCTCTCAGAGCCTCCCCTCGCCCCAACCCGCGCGCGAAAGGACATCACACCGAACGGTGATGCCTCTCTATTGCTGGGATTATCCAAAGGAGTAAACTTATTGGCGGCCGATCGTCTCGCCTCCCAGAAGGGCAGTTCCCGCCCGTCGAGACGCAGCACCCCCTGAGGCGAATGGCCCGAGTTCGCGGGAAAGGCATCCTTTATGAGGAGGCCCCGCTGGGTTCTCATCGTTTTCGTGCTCTTGGCTTTCGGTGCGTCTCTGGCTGTTCCGGCAGAAGATGTGCCGGAGACCGCATACGACGAATCAGAGGGGCTGCCTTGCGAGAACACTCCTGTCGTTTGCATCGCAATGCCCGAACGCGCAGCGGAAGCGCCAGCCGTGCGCACCCGCACTTCGCTGCTCCATCTCGGCTTTTTGAGGAGGCTTGGCGCGGATCCTCTTGAGTACGTTATAGATTCTCCCAGTCCTATTCCCGGCTCACTCACCATTCACAACCATTCCTTCCGCTGTTAGAAAGACAACAACCTCACGTTCCACCCGGCAGTTTATCGGCGTGATTTTTCCGGCCGGTTCACAACATTGCCGATCGAAATTCGCCGTCAACAAACCTGAATTCATTTGTACAGCTCATCAGCTCGTGGAGGGTATTTATGGACAGAAAAATCCTGCAGATCGTAACGCTCAGCGCCCTTGTGTTCGTGGTCTTGTGCGCGCACGCTTGGGCCTCGCCTTTGGTTGTTGGCGGTTGCAAGTCCGGTGTGAACTTTGCCACTATCCAAGCAGCGGTAGACGCGGCGCCTTCCGGAAGCACAATTCAGGTCTGCCCCGGCACCTATCCGGAACAGGTTGCCATCGACAAGCCACTCGTTCTGAAGGGCATCAGCAGCGGCACAGCAGGGGCAGCTTTAATTACGGCACCCGCCACCGGACTGCTGCCGAATTTCACAGGCGGCATGTACGGCACGGTCGCAGCGCAACTGCTCGTTCACGACACCACCGGGGTCACCATCAGCGATTTCACTATCGACGGCACGGGAACTGCCTGCCCGGCGCCGGCAGGTTGGGCTGGAATCGCCTACGAATCCTACAGCGGCGCCATCACCATCAGCAATGTGGCGGTGAGAAACGTCGGGAGCTACCCGGACTGCAAAGGTGCCGCAGTCCTGTCGGAAGAGGGCGGCAGCCTCACGCTCCAGAACAGCAGCATTCGCGGGTTTTACTACGGAGTGATTTCCAGTGAAGGAGGCACCGTGACCATCAGTGGAAACCTGGTGCAAAGCGGTCTGTGCGGCATCTACGTCGTTGCCGCCAGCGGCAAGGTGGTCATCTCCAACAATAGCGTGGTCGATATCGATGCTAATTCCCAGAGTGCCGCCATTTTTTTGGCTTCTTTGGTAAACATCATTACCAGTGGCGTCACAATTTCAGGGAATACGGTAGAAGGAAAAACGCAGTCTGGAATCGATTTGGATTCCATCGTCAACGCCAAGATTACCGGGAACAAGGTAAGTGGTTTCCGGTTCGGCTTATTCCTTGACGAGCTCACGAACTCCGTTGCGCAGACCAATACGATCCGGAATGCGGAAGAAGGCATTTTTATAGCTGACTACGGCACCAGCGGTGGAAATACCGTTACCAACAATACGGTGAACGAGGCAGACTGCGGGGTGGACTCAGGAACCCTCATCGGTTCCAAGGTTTCGCCGAATTCTCTATATAACGTGACGGCAACAATTTGCCATTAGCGAGGCTGGAAACGAACCAAACGCAGCGCAGAATAATGCTGGTGATTTCTCTCTTACGCCGCCCGATATCTGGGCGGCTTTTCTCTTCCATCTGGCGGAAGTGGAAGCGGTAATTGTTGAAATCAGGCCAAATACGACACCTCATCGCTCCGCCCCAGTTGCGCGCTCCCGCCCTCACCGTGGATACTGAACAAAACCAGATATGAACACAAACATTTCTTCCTCAACGCCTTCACAGGTCGAGACCGATTGCCTTGTCGTGGTCGTCCTCGATCAAAGCGAAAAAGATCAAAGCAAAAAAAGCAAAGGCGAGAATGACAAGCCCGCCCCCGCGGTCACCGCTTCCGATGCCGCCGTCCGCGACGCCGCTAAAGACGACATCGCGAGCGGCGAGGTCACCGGCAAGATGTTCGAGACGACGCTTCTCCATCGGCCGTCCGGATTGAAAGCGAAACGCCTGCTCCTGCTCGGCGGCGGCAAGGCGAAAACCTTCTCGGCCTCCGATCTTCGCAAGCTCGCGGGCGCGGCCGTCCGCACGCTCAAAGCGAAAAGCCTGCGCAGCTTTGCCTTCGCCTTGCCCGAAACTTCCATCGCCAATGCCGACGCCGTCCGGGCCATCGTCGAAGGCGCCGTCATCGGTGATTTCGAGCCCGACTACTACAAGAGCGATCGTAAAGACGAGAAAATCGAAGCCCTCACGATCGTGACCCAGGCTGATGCCAGGGCCTTGCAATCCGCAATTGATGCCGGCCGCATCGTCGCCGAGTCGCAAAACTTCACCCGCGACCTCGTCAACGAACCTTCCAACCACATGACCCCCGCCATGCTCGCCGAGCGCGCACGGAAAATGGCCAGCGAAGTCGGCCTCAAATGCGAAATCTATAGTACCGACAAGATCAAGGAACTCAAGATGGGCGCATTCTGGGGCGTCGCGCAAGGCTCTGACGAACCGCCCGCCCTGATCGTGCTCCGCTACGAACCCGAAGGCGCGGCCAAAGACGTCCACCTGGGTCTGGTCGGCAAAGGCATCACCTTCGACACCGGCGGCATTTCCATCAAGCCCGCCGACGGCATGGAAAAAATGAAGTACGACATGGCCGGCGGCGCAACCATGATCGGCGCTATGCGAGCCATCGGTCTTCTTAAGCCGAAGGTGAAAGTGACGGCGGTCATTCTCGCCACCGAAAACATGCCCTCGGGCAAAGCGCAAAAACCGGGCGACGTGCAGATTGCCATGTCCGGCAAATCCATCGAGATCATCAACACCGACGCCGAAGGTCGCCTCGTGCTCGCCGATGGCCTCACTTACGCCCGGCAACTCGGCTGCACGCATCTTGTTGACGCGGCCACTCTCACCGGCGCTGTGGTCGTAGCCCTCGGCTACGTCAACGCCGGAATCTTTGCGAGCGACGACCAGATGTATGAGCGTTTCGCGAACGCTCTGAAGCAAGCGGGCGAAAAAATGTGGCGATTGCCCCTCGACGACGAATACAAGGAGTTGATCAAGTCGAATATAGCCGACATGGCCAACGCCGGCGCCCGCTACGGCGGCGCAATATTTGCCGCCATGTTCCTGAAGGAGTTTGCCGAAGACACGCCGTGGATTCACCTCGACATCGCCGGCACCGCCTGGATGGAAGACCAGAAGCCCTGGATCGCCAAAGGCCCGTCCGGAATTGCACTGCGCAGCCTGGTGGAATTCGTAAAGGGATGGAGCGCGTAAGGCGACAGATTACAGCGGTCAGTTGTCAGCTTTCAGCCCTCAGGAAGACCTGCTTTACCTGAAGGCTGATGGCTGACAGCTAAGAGCTTGCCGCGTCTCTGTCGGACGATTATCATGCCCCGGCAAATTTGGTTCTTCGCGGAAGATTTGTTTTTCGAACTGCTTCCCTACTTCCACTACTCCCCTTCTTCCATTTATGTTGTCGGCTGCGGGAAATATCAGCCGTGAGGGTTCATTGACGCCAGACAACGCACCGCGGAGCTTCCTCAGATTCTACGGGCCGCGCCTGCTGCTCGGGCTGATCTCACTGCTGATGGTGGCCGATCTTGTCTTGCGCGGTTTGAATCTCGCCTTTGAACCGGCCAAAACCGACTTCTCGGACGTATATGCGGGCGCATGGTTGTGGCGGCACGGCCAGAACTTCTACGACTCCGCGCTGGCCACGCGCGCCCATGAGCAACTGGTACACGCGTCTTTTCAGATTGCGCCGGTGTACCCGCCCACTGCGTTTGTGCTCGTCTCCCCGTTTACGTTTCTTCCCTGGGGATGGGCGAATTTCATTTGGTTGTCACTGGGATTGGCCGGCATACCCGCTACGTTATTTCTCCTGTTGCGGCTTCGCGGCCCGGCGGGATGGGATCCGCGCGGATGGGATCTCCGCACAGCGGCCTTTGCCACGCTGGTCCTCAGCTTCAACCCGCTGCATCAGGCTTACCACCTTGGCAACAGCGCCTTGTTGGTAGTGCCGCTGTGCCTGGGCGCTATTTCGCTAGCCGAGGCGGGGCACGATCTCAGTGCGGGATTGATCCTGGGAACGGCAGCCGCCCTGAAACCCCAGGTTGCCGTCTGGATTCTCGTTTACTATCTTTTTCGCCGGCGTGCCAAGTTGCTCCTCGGCGCGGTTATACCAGTAGCGGTCCTAACGGCGATTTTTTTCGCCCGCGCCGTTGCGCTCTCCACCGTGATCGCCAGCTATCGTGCGAACCTGCGGTTTTGGTTCGCTCCCGGCCGGCCTGACGGCTTCACCGAAGGCGCGCGCCCCTATCACGTAAACATGATTCAGGTAGTTCTCTATCAGATCGTGCACAGCGTGTCGGCGGCCAACTTGCTGGCGCACGCTCTGTTTGTGGCCGGGCTCGTCGTGTGGATCGTGATTTTGTGGCGCGGGAAATATAATGCGCCGGTCTCTCTGGCCATCTCGTCGCTGCTCGCGCTTGGTTTTTTATCCATGTATCACAGCGTGTCGGATGTCACTTTCCTGACGCTCGCGCTCTGTTGGGCAATTCCGTTGGATCGTCAACCGTGGACGCGCTCCAGAATCTGTACCTGCGCGCTTTTCCTGGTGATGACGTTGCCCGGGCATTCCGGCTTAATGCGTTTCTCGCCGCACCTTGGCGCCATCACGTCTCTGTGGTGGTGGCATCTTTTTGTCGAACGCTATTTCGTCTGGCTGCTGATGGCACTCAACGTCGTGCTTCTTGCCAGCTTATGGAGTTCTGCTGCTGAAATGCGCGAGGAGGCGCCGGCCTAGTGTCCGAACCTATGCCGAAGCCAAGGCAAACCACCCGATTCGTCTGGAACGCGCTGCTGGCAATCCTTCTCCTGCTCGCCGGCGCCGAGTTCGTCTTTCGCGGCCCGGTGCGCTTCGCCCATGCCGCCAGCTTCAACGATTTCATCTCGCCCTACATTCAGACGCGCGCCTGGATGGCGGGACAAGATCCCTACAGTCCGCAAAACCTCGTGCGCCGGTGGCCGCCTGAAGCCGAGCGCTTCGACTTTCTTACCCGCGACCTCGCCGATGGTTCGCTTGTCTTGAAGCGAGGAATTCCGACCGCCTACCCGCTCACCGCTTTCGTGCTGATCGCCCCGGTGGCTGTCCTTCCCTGGCACATCGCGCAGCCATTGTGGCTAATCATCACGGTCTGCTCATTCGGCGTTGCTGCAGTCTCGCTGCTGTCGGTCGCCAAGTTTCTTCCGCAGAACGATCTCACGATTGCCTTCCTGGCGATAGCGTTGGCGTTGGCTCCCTTTCATACGGCGCTCGCCGCGGGCAGCATCGTCACCGTTGCGGTGGCCGCGAGCGCCGCCGCGGTTTGGGCTTCCAACCGGCGTCACGACATTGTGGCGGGAGTGTTGCTCGCCATGGCGGTCGGCCTCAAACCTCAGATCGGACTCCCTTTCTGCTTTTACTATCTTGTCCGCCGGCGCTGGCGCATCCCGGCCCTTGCCGTCGGATTGGTTGCCGTGCTCTCCTTCCTTGCGGCTGTGCGGTGCGCAATGGGCGGCACGCCCTGGATCGAAAACTACCTTTATGACAATCGAATCCTGTTTGCGCCTGGCAGCCTGGGCGATTTCACGGAAGGCAATCCCATTCGCTTCGGCTTGATCAATTTCCAGGTAGCCGCCTACGCGCTGCTGCATAATCGCGAAGCCGCAAACCTCGTGGCGATCGCCTTGGCCGCAACCGGCGGAGTGGCGTGGCTTTTTCTAATTCTGAGGCGCGAGCGGAATCTCCCGAGCAACGAATTGCTGGCTATGAGCGCGCTAACGGTGCTCAGCCTCCTGCCCATCTACCACCGCTTCTATGACGCATCGTTGCTGATCTTCCCCCTCGCCTGGAGTCTCACAGCGCTCAACGGCCCCCTGCGCGCGCTCGCGAGGTCAGTTCTCGCCGTGATCGTCCTTGTATTTCTGCTTCCTGGGGGGACTGCGCTTCAACAATTGCAGCAGGCCGGCCATTTTGCCGCGTTTAGAAATTACTGGTGGTGGAACACGCTCGTGTTGCCGCATGAATGCTGGAGCCTGCTCGCTCTCGCCGCGCTCCTGCTATGCGCCATGCAGACCTGCGGCGATGGCAAGGTGCGCGACGATGCCGCCGCGCATCTATCATAGATACGATCACAAAGATCGAGCCTGGACAGACCCAGAGAACCATTCTGTGGACCTCGCCGCCAAAATCCGTTCCTTGCCCGCTTCCCCCGGCGTCTATCTCTACAAGAACGCCGAAGGCGAGGTCATCTACGTTGGCAAGGCCAAGAATCTTCGCTCCCGCGTGTCTTCTTATTTCCACGAAGGCCGGTGGGAAGATGCGAAGACCGGCACGCTGGTGCGCGAGGCTGTCGATGTCGATTACATCGTCGTCGCCAATAACAAAGAGGCTCTCGCCCTTGAAAACCATCTCATCAAGCAGAAGAAACCGCGCTTCAACATTCTTTTGCGCGACGACAAAACCTACCCCTACGTCAAGCTCACACTCGCCGAGCGCTTCCCGCGCGTTTATGTCACGCGCCGCCTTCGCAAAGACGGCAGCGCCTATTTCGGTCCCTACTTCCCTGCCAATCTCGCCTATCGCATCGTCGACCTGATTCATCGCCACTTCCTCGTTCCCTCCTGCAAGGTCGACCTCACGCGCTTCCATCCGCGCCCGTGCCTGCAGTACTACATCAAGCGCTGCCTCGGCCCGTGCGTGAAGGAGCTGACCACGCCCGACACATATGCCGAAGCCGTGCGCGACGTGAAGCTCTTCCTCGAAGGCCGCCAGACCGATCTGGTCAAGTCGCTGCGCGAGCGCATGTCCGAAGCGGCCGACGCGGAGGAATTCGAGCGCGCCGCCAAGTGCCGCGACCTCATCTCGACCGTCGAACAGCTCCAGGAAAAGCAGCGCATCGCGGCCGCCGAGGGCGACGACGCCGATGTCTTCGGCTATCACTACGAGAATCAAATGCTCGCCGTGAACCTGTTCCACATGCGTGGAGGCCGCGTCCTCGACCGCCGGGAATTTTTCTGGGAAGAGTTGCCGGAGTTTCCGGGGCTAAAGCCCCATCTTGAATCCGGCGCTGACGGCGCGGCTGAAGCCGCGCCCTTTCAAAGCGGCAGCACACCCACCTTCCACCCCGGAGAATTCTTTTCTGCCCTGCTCAGCCAGCTCTACCTTGGCCAGCCCTACGTGCCCCGCAACATCTACGTCCCCGTCGATTTCGAGGACCGCGAAGAACTGGAAGATGTGCTTAGCGAGCAACTCGCGGGCGGGGGCGCCCGCGCCACAAAAGTTCACATCACCGTCCCGCAGCGCGGCGACAAGCGCGAACTCATCGATCTCGCGGGCAACAACGCCAAGCAATCCTACGATCAGCGTTTCCGCGTGATGAAGCCCAACGCGCGCGCGATCGCCGAGGGTTTTCAGGACGCGCTTGCTCTCCCCGAACTGCCCAAGCGCATCGAGTGCTTCGACATCTCGCACATCCAGGGCGCCGAAACCGTCGCCTCCATGGTCGTCTGGGAAGACGGCAAGATGAAGAAGTCAGACTACCGCAAGTTCATCATCAAGACGGTCAGCGGCGTGGACGATTTTGCCTCCATGCGGGAGGTCGTGACCCGGCGCTACAAGCGGCTGTGCGAAGAAAAGAAACCGTTGCCGAGTTTGATTCTCATCGATGGCGGATTAGGCCAGCTCCACGCCGCCGCCGAGGCGCTCGAAGCGCTTGAAATCATCAACCAGCCGCTCGCTGCCATCGCTAAGCGTGAAGAAATCATCTACGTCTCCGGACAGGAAGACGACCCCGTCGCGCTCGACCATCACTCGCCCGTGCTGCATCTGGTGCAGATGATCCGCGACGAAGCGCACCGTTTCGCCGTGACCTTCCACCGCAAGCGCCGCCAGATCCGCGACCGCGCAACCGAACTCCGCGAGATTCCCGGCGTCGGCCAATCCACCACCCGCCGCCTGCTTGAACATTTCGGCAGCCTCGAGGCCGTCAAGCATGCCGACGTCGCCGCACTTTCGGCCGTGGTGACGAAGGCGCAAGCCGCGGCCATCCTCGAGCATTTCCAAAACGCCGAGAAGACCACGAGCCGCTAACCGCCGCGAATTCACCTCGCTCCATCCCCATCCTTCGCAGCCATGCGGAAGATGGGTTTCTTATTCCGCGAATCCCGCACAGAACTGATCGCCTCTATTGACATTCCAGATTCGCGCCCGCAACCTGGTACGCTTCTTTCCCGCAATTGATCCGCGCCCGGTACTCGCAATGGAATAGTTCGGGCAGAATTGCGCGCGCCGAGCGGGATATTCCGACGTTTGGCACTCCACCTGACCCCTGCGAAACCGCCCGCCAGAAGCCGAAACTGCTCCTTGTGGAAATGTGCCCAATCTGCAATTTCTTGCACAATTTTAGGGTTGACAGCAATCTCTCTGTGTGTAAACTTCCACCGTGCGGACAACTGAACTTTCTCAGAATTCCTAAGCAAGATCGGCCCCGTCCGCTATTCCTCCATGGAGAGACTCCCAATATGAAGAGAACCCTAGCTTTTGTAGCATTAGTGTCACTAGTCGCTTTCTGCTTCGGCACGATGGCGCTCGCAGCTAACCATGCGCAGTTTTCAGCAAAGATCGTGCGCAACGGTGGCGCACATGCGAACGGAGTGAGCCCCGACTATACATTTACCTTTCCATCCGCGACCCCGGGCCTCTACGGTGTCGCGCAGTGGTTCGGCGGCGGCCCGATCGCATCCTATGCATCCCCATTTAACACCGACAACAGCGAGATTTGGCCCTGCTTCGGCGGCGGCACAGCCGGGAACCCGGATTGCCCCAGCGTTGGCGACCCCTCGCAGGCTCTGGCTACCTCTGGCTTCGTCGGCGGCGTTCCTTTCTACGGCTGGCCGTTGAAGTTCACCGATGGCACCGACTTCTGCCTTCAGGCAACGACTGCCGATCTACCTTGCGGCCAAGTTGAGACCTGGTACGAAGACGACTCGCTCGACGGCACGGATGACCTCCTCTATCTCCTCACTGCCCAGCAGGGAACCGCTTACGTCTCTGACTCCGGCACCTACGATTTCGGTCCGAACTTCACCGGTGGTGGACCAGGGTCCGTGGTTGTGATCTCTGGCGACCAGGGCTTCGGCACGATGGGTCAGACTGGCCCGAACAATGGCAACTGCGCTGCTGACTACAACTACCCCCTGCTTAGCCCGGCATTTCCTGGCGCCGGAATCTATGAAGTGCAGGCCGGCAAGACTTGCGTCGCCCCGACTACGGGCCTTGTCAAATTCACGGCACTGACTGAGCTTGGGACTCCCAAATACACAAAGTCAACCAGCGCAACTGTCTGCGCACCGGCTGGCGGGCCGCCCTGCTACACCGTGAAATGGACGATCAAGCACAAAGTAACGCAAACTTGGAATATCTGGCTCGAGTAACCTTCTGAAGCCACGGCCTGACGTCGGTTTCGAGGGAGACCGATCCATGACCGAGCTTCCCAAGCTAAACGTCCCAGGTCCGGAAGCTCCGGACCTGGGACGTTTTTTGCGCCAGCGCCTGGATAAATAATGCGAAAATGCTTGAGTATGCCTAAGAACGCTGCGGTACTTGGTCTGCTCCTGTTTTCCACCTTCCTGTTCGCAGCGGCTCCGGATGCCGTAGATGCGGGGAAAACCACCGGCAATGTCTTCGAGTCGACTTTCTTCCATTTTCGTTATGAATTTCCCAACGGGTGGGTCGCGCTGGACGACAAGGTCCGCATGGCGGAGAACAAGAAGCGCTATGACGACGATCTAAAAGAGGCGCACAAGCAGAATGGACCGGACACCAAGGGCTCTAGCAGCGAAATCGTCGATCCCTACTTCTTGTTAGTGGCGGGCTATGGTGCGGTGCTAACCAGCGCAACAACGCAGAAGCCTCGCATAGTGATTATGGCCACCAAACGAAGGACGATGATGACCGGGCCGCATGATCCGGCACGGACGATCATACGGATGATCAACCCGAAGGTCTTGAAGGGACCGGAAGATATATTGCTGGCAGGGCGTCCAGTCCTCCCGGACGGACCTTCAGCTCCATCCAGGATCATTGTTGTCGAAGTTCGCCACCGTGGTCGGTGACTACATTATCGAGTTCGACCTGCGTGCCGACAACGAGAAGGACCTGGAGAACATGGTCAATACGATGGAGACTGTTAAATTCACGGGCCAGTGAGGTCGTTGTCGGCGAAGGATCTTCTTTTAACCATGGCCTCATCTTTCCCTGCTAAGTCCAAGCGAATAAAGATTGCCGATACGGGGCTTCCCGTTAATGCCTCACTCGCCGCATTGCCAAAAATTGATCGCCAGGCGCTGTGGATTTGCGTGGGCCTGGTCATCGCCGTCTGCATTTTCTACTACCCGGTTGTCCGCAACGGCTTCGTCTACGACGACGATCTCTATATCCTGAAGAACTCGCAGGTGAGAGACGGCCTGAGTTGGTCAACGATTGAATGGGCGTTTACATCATTCGATGAAGCCAACTGGCATCCGCTGACCTGGCTGTCGCATGCCCTGGATTGCCAAATCTTCGGCGTGAACCCTGTCGGTCCTCATGTAGAGAACGTCTTGCTACATGCCGCGAACGCGGTTCTGCTTTTTCTGCTACTCGAATACGCCACCGGCTTTCGCTGGCGCAGCCTGATGGTAGCGGCGCTGTTTGCGCTTCATCCCATCAATGTGGAATCGGTGGCCTGGGCGGCGGAACGCAAGAACGTGCTGAGCATGCTGATGTTCTTGCTGGCGTTGTGGGCATACGTCTGGTACACGCGCAAACGCACTGGAGGCAGCTACAGCGTAGTGCTGATTTTCTACGCGCTGGCGCTGATGACCAAGCCGCAGGTCATTACATTCCCATTCCTGCTCCTGCTGTTGGACTACTGGCCGCTATGCCGGCTCGGCGCAAGAGGGAACCTGTACCCCACGACGGGAAGCGAAGATTCAAGCAGGCTGCCGGTGGGGACCGTGATACTGGAGAAGGTACCGCTGCTGCTGCTGTCGGCGGCGAGCGCGGTGATCACGTTGAGTGCCCAGCAAGCCGGGGGCGCCGTCAGGTCGCTTTCTCAGTACGGGTTCCTCCTGCGCGTGGAAACGGCAGTCGTTGCCTATGCGCGCTATCTGGGCAAGGCGTTTTGGCCAACGAAACTGGTGGCAATGTACCCCCATCCGACCCGGTTTTATTCCGGCTGGCAGGTCGCGGCAGCTTTTTTGCTGCTGCTGCTCATTACATTTCTAGTGCTGTGGGCGCGCGAGCGACGGTACCTCGCGGCAGGATGGTTCTGGTTCCTGGGCAGCCTGGTGCCGATGATCGGGCTGGTACAGGTTGGGGAGCAGGCTCTAGCCGACCGTTATGCCTATATCTCGTTCATCGGTTTGTTCGTGATGGTCGTTTGGCTGATCGCTGACATGACGGGGGCAGGCCATTTGCCTTCCCGCTGGCTGGCTGTTCCGGCAGTTGCTTGCGTGGCAACGCTGGCGATTCTTACCTACCGCCAGGTGGGCTATTGGCACGAAACGGAATCATTTTGGCTGCGCACGATTGCGTTGACCACCGATAACTCTGTCGCGGAGGGGAATCTTGCCGCCATGCTGCACGCGCAAGGAAGGGATGAAGAGGCCCTGGCGCACCTTCGAGTGTTGCTTGCTATCCGCCCCGATAACGGACTGGGCAACATAATCCTCGGCGACGAGGAGTTGAAACGCGGTAATTGGGCGGCAGCCATCGAGCGGTATCAAACGGCAGCCCTGAGCCCCTCGAAGCCAGCGGTGTGCGCCAGAGCCTACACTCTGCTGGGAGGCGCCTATCTCAGCACGGGTCAGCCGCAGAAGGCAAAGGCGGCCTACGAGGCGTCGCTCCAGCTACAGCCTCATCAACACGGACCCCTGGCTACGTTGGGCTTGATGGCGGCGCGTGAAGGCGACTTTCCCCGGGCAGCCACGGAGTTCGCGCGCGCCCTCGCGATCAAACCGAACGATGTGGGGTATCTGCTGCTGGCCAACGCCCTGCAAAATGAAGGACGCAGCAACGAGGCGAACGCGGCGCTGGCGCAGGCCCGGCGCATTTCCAAGGATTTTTCGCAAGCGCAAGCACAAGCCGATGCGCTTCTTGCCCCCAAATGAAGCTTTTAATACGCCCAGCGCAGGAGCGTGGTGCCCGTGGTGAATCCGGCGCCCACTGCCGCCAGCAGCACCAGGGTTCCCTTCTTCAGGCGCCCGTCCTCGATGGCGCTCTGCATGGCCAGCGGAATGGTCGCTCCCGTGGTATTGCCGTAGCGGTCAATATTGATGACCACTTTTTCGGGCGGAAGTTTCAACCGGTCCGAGGTCGCCTTGATAATGCGCAGGTTGGCCTGGTGAGGAATCATCAGGTCAAGGTCGTCGCCCGTCAGGCCGTTGCGCTTGAGCGTCTGGACGCAGAATTCGGCCATTTGCCGCACCGCAAATTTGAACACCGCCGCGCCGTCCTGGTGAACGTAGTGCATCTTTTTGTCGACGGTTTCATGGGAAGAGGGATTGAGGCTTCCGCCGCCCGGCATGTAGAGCGAGCATCCGCCCGAACCGTCTACTTCATGCAGGAAATCGATGAGCCCCAGCGAATCGTCGTCGGACGGCTCCAGAATCGCCGCACCCGCGCCGTCGCCAAACAGCACGCAGGTGGCGCGGTCCGTGTAATCGATGATCGACGACATCACGTCGGCACCGATCACCATGACTTTCTTGTGCGCTCCCGTCATCACAAATTGCGCGCCCACCTGCAGCGCATACACAAACTGCGAGCATCCCGCCGAGAGATCGAAACCCCACGCCTTGGATGCGCCGATCTTGTTCTGCACCAGGCAGGCCGTCGCCGGAAACATCATGTCGGGAGTGACGGTGGCCACGATGATCGCATCGAGTTCGCTGGCAGCAATGCCGCGTTGCGCGAGAGCGCGCCGCGCCGCTTCGGCCGCCAGATCGCTGGTGCCCACGCCCTTGTCGGCAATATGGCGTTCCTTGATGCCGACCCGGCTCATGATCCATTCATCGTTGGTATCGACCATCTTCGCGAGGTCGGAATTGGTAAGAAGACGAGGCGGAACGTAGGTGCCGAGAGCGCTGATCTTGACGCGCTGTAGCTTGCTCAATGTGGTCTCCTGATTTTGCGAATAAAGTCTGACGAGTACAGCTCACGAGTAAAGTCTGTGAAAAAGCGCCGCTGTTCCCGCCACGCCGGCTCTGCGCGTGCCAGGGCCTTAGGCAAACTAATTATTTTGAACGATGAGAGCGGGAATGTCTAACCGTGAGCTTTAGAAGGATTGGAACGGGTGCTTAAGCGACCGGGCGAAACCCGGCTTTGCCGATGGGAACTGCCTTCCTAGCGTGCCTCTCCAAGGTTTTCCGGTTGCGGTTCAGCCAGGCAAGGGCCTTCGCGCGCCTTGTTCGCAGTTGCGACTCCACGACTTCAGCGGTGCTACTCCGGTAGTAGTCCTTGATGCAATTTTCGCAGCCGACCGCGCCTCTGAAATCAAATATCTGGTCTTCGCCCAGTTCGCTTCGGCAGTAGGAGCAGAGGAAAAAAAGGCCCTTGGCGTTCTCTTGCATGACTTAACGATCAGATCGGCCCAATGATTTCACCTCGCTCCGGAAAGGAACAACGCAAATTTCAGCGCAATCCCATCACCGGATCGGATGATAGAGGCAATATACTCCGATTTCTGCTGCCCGCAAGTTAAGAGTTGCTAAATTCGAGTCACGGGCCGGATTCCGCAATCCCGCGCCTGGCGCGCTGTGCACCTATTTCGAGTGACGACGCTCACAGACGCTTCCAACGGGCGCCTTTATCGTGAAAGGTTGTCATTCTTGAGAGGTGTCCGTTGGCTATCGCTACCGAAACTACCACTACTCGCGTGTTGAATTCCAACCTTTCATCCAAGATCATGAGCGCCGCCGAAGCGGCCGCTCTCATCAATTCCGGCGACCAGATCGGAATGAGCGGGTTCACTGGCTCCGGCTATCCCAAGGCCGTACCGATCGAACTCGCGCACCGCATCGCCGAAGCCCACTTCCGCGGCCACAAGTTTCAGGTCAGCGTGTTTACCGGCGCCTCAACCGGTCCCGAACTCGACGGAGCGCTCGCCATGGCGGGCGGCATCCATCTCCGCCTTCCCTATCAATCCGACCCCGAAACCCGCAAGCGCATCAACGCCGGCGAAATGGAATACATGGACGTGCACCTCGGCCATGTCGCCCAATTTGTCGAGTACGGGTTCCTCGGCAAACTCAATGTGGCTCTCATCGAAGTCACAGCCATACTCGAGGATGGCCGCGTCGTTCCGAGTTCCTCCATCGGCAACAATCGAACCTGGATCGACGAAGCCGACCGCATCATCCTCGAAGTGAACTCCTGGCAGCCGATGGCGCTCGAAGGCATGCACGATATCTACTGCCTCAAGCCGCCGCCCAACCGCGAGCCCATTCCACTCGTCCACACCGGCCAGCGCATCGGTTCGCCCTACCTCAAGGTTCCGCCCGAGAAGGTTGCCGCCGTGGTCCTCACCAACGCTCCCGACCGAAATAGCCCGTTCAAACCGCCCGATCAGGGGTCGAAGCGCATCGCGGGCCACATCCTCGAATTCCTGAGCTGGGAAGTGAAGAAGGGCCGCATGCCCGCCAACCTTCTCCCGCTGCAATCCGGCGTCGGTAACATCGCCAATGCGGTTTTGTTTGGCCTGGAGGAAGGCCCCTTCGAAGGGCTCACTTCGTATACAGAAGTGATTCAGGACGGCATGGTGCGCCTGCTGGGGTCCGGCAAGTTGACCTGCGCGTCAGCCACGGCATTTTCTCTCAGCCCCGCGATGATGGACGAGGTCAACGCCAACATGTCCACGTATCGCGAGCGCATCGTTCTGCGCCCGCAGGAGATTTCCAATCACCCGGAAATCATCCGCCGACTCGGCGTCATTGCCATGAATGCCATGATCGAAGCCGACATCTACGGCAACGTCAATTCCACCCACATCATGGGATCGCGCATCCAGAACGGCATCGGCGGCTCCGGCGATTTTGCCCGCAACGGCTATCTCTCCATCTTTATGGCGCCGTCGATCGCGCAAAAAGGGACCATCTCGACGATCGTGCCCATGGTCTCGCACGTGGACCACACGGAGCATGATGTGCAGGTGCTGGTCACCGAAAACGGATTGGCCGACTTGCGCGGCCTGTCGCCGCGCCAGCGCGCGCACCTGATCATCGACAAGTGCGCCAATCCCGACTACAAAGCATCACTCCTCGATTATCTGAACCGCGCCGAGCGGCTGTCTTACGGTAAACATACGCCGCATCTGCTCACCGAATCGCTGGGCTGGCACAACCGTTATCTGCGCACTGGAAACATGCGCTACAAGGAAGAGAACTAGAAAGTAAGAACGCATTCATTCCTGGCCGCGTTCTGAGAAACTCCAATTGACTCAGGGGTGCCTCCGGGCATCCCCGTGTACCCTGTGGTTTACGCTTTTTTGTCGCTACTTGATTGGAGTTCCCTTACCGCAGCCGCCCGGCCAGCATCCCAAATAACGGCAGCTCAAATCTCTCGCCCTGCCACGCCTTGATCGAGAGCACGATCCACAAGAAGAGCATGGCGAGCGAGGCCAGAATTCCGAAGATTAAGAAAATCATCGCCGCGGCGATATTCGAAAGAAAGAGCGCGGCGAGCGTCAGGACGAAAAACACTCCCCAAATCAGAACGCTTTGCCAGGCGTGAAAGCGAAGAAAGCGGTGCTCGCGAAAGCCCGGCAGCAATAGGAGCGCCGCCGCCGGAACGAAGCTGAAATAGGCCAGGGCAGCCAGTGCGCGATCGCCGGCTGCGATCGGCCTCATCGACCATCCGCAGGCCGGGCAAAAAGCGGCGCTCGCCGGCATCTCGGTTCCGCAGTGCGGACAGGCGACCGCCGCCTCGGCCGGATTTCCCGCGCCCGGTAATGAATTCGGAGAATTAGACAATTCGCCGCCCATCGCTCTTCTTTCGGCCGTCCTCTTTCTGCCAATCTTCTTTCTGACCGTCTTTCTTCGCGCAGCTTTGGCACACGCCATAAATCTGGAACGTGTGCCGCGTGGTCAGGTAATGGTGTTTGCGGCCAATGTCTTTTTCGACTTCTCCGATTTCGGGCGAAAAGAATTCCACTGACGCACCGCATCCAGTGCACACCATGTGATGATGGCTGCGCCGGTTGTACTGGTGCTCGTAACGGGCAATACCGTCGTGAAAAGCGACCTCGCTGGCCAGTCCGCAATCCCTAAACAGCTTCAGCGTGCGGTAAACAGTCGTAAACCCGATATGCGGGTCCTTCTTTTTTACCAACCGGTGCAGTTCGTCGGTCGAAAGATGTTCGCGGGTTTCCAGAAAAGTCCGCAGGATGGTGCTGCGCTGCCCGGTCTGCTTGAAGCCGACGCGCCGAAGATGCTGCAGAAAAATCCCCTCCGCCTCGCGGATGTTCTCGCGCGAGATGCTCGGCTGATCGTCAATGCGCTTCTGAAGCATGGCGGCGTGCGGAGACCCCAAAGCTACGACTCCGCAGTAGGGACATGATACCGGGGGACGCAACATTGCGCCAAGCCGGGGATTCTCCTCACACGACTCGCGGCCAGGAACGGAACTCGCTGGCGCGGCCACCAGGTTGTCAGGAGCAAGAACCCGCCCCTACAATCTTTCAGTAATGTCTGCTGCGGCTTCCCCGCCCGAGATTTCACACGCTGAGGTCCGCCGGCGCAACCCTGCGCTCCGCATCCTGTACTACGCCGTCTGCGTTCTGCTGGTGGCGATCATCGCCGCCATGTGGTGGGCATACGGGATCGCCCACTCCGCGCTCCCACAGGTCGATGGGGCAATCGTGGTTCCGGGCCTTTCCGCCAAGGTGCGAGTCGTTCGCAACGAGCAGGGAGTTCCCGCAATTGAAGCCGCCACGCTCGAAGATCTGTTCTTCGCCCAGGGCTACGTAACCGCGCAGGACCGCCTCTGGCAAATGGACATCATGCGCCGCGTCGCGGCCGGCGAGCTTTCCGAAATCATCGGCGAAGATACGCTGAAGATCGACCGCGAGCAGCGCATTCTGGGATTGCGTGTAACCGCCGAGGTCGCCGCAAAAGCGATTTCCGCTCGTGACCGCGCGTATTTCGACGCCTACGCGCTTGGCGTGAATGCGTTCATCGAATCGCACCGCAGTCGCCTGCCGCTCGAATTTCGCATACTGAAATACCAGCCGCGGCCCTGGACGGTCACTGACTCGGTTTTGATCGGTGCCCGCATGGTCCAGGATTTGAATCACTACAGCTATCGGCGTGCGCTCACGCGGGAGAAAGTGCTGGCCAAGATCGGCCCCGAACTCACCGCCGATCTCTACGTGAATTCGTCGTGGCACGATCGTCCCCCAACCGACATGAGCCGAGCCATGGACCAGGAACCGGCCGCGGGCAGCGGCGACGAAGATGACGATGATGACGAAGACGTGGACCCCGATGGCGCGTCCAAGAAACTGACCTCGGCGCTGCCGTCGCCGCCCGCCGTATTAGCGCAAGGGCCATTCGCCGCAATTAACGAGCAAGAGGCAGATGCGCCTCGGCCCGGCTCCAACAACTGGGTAGTTTCCGGCCAGCACACCACCACTGGAAAGCCGCTGCTCTCCAATGACATGCACCTCAACCATCAGATGCCGAACCTGTGGTACGAGGCCCATCTCAAAAGCGGCAGCTTCGACGTTGCCGGCGTGACGTTGCCGGGCGTGCCGTTCGTGATTGTCGGCCACAACCAGCGCATTGGCTGGGGATTCACCAACGTCGGTCCAACCGTTGAAGACGATTTCATCGAAGAGTTCAACGCGCAGGGCCAGTACAAAACGCCCAAGGGATGGGTAAATCCCGAGCATCGCCAGGAAATCATCCACGTCAAAGGCAAGCCCGATGTCACGCTCAATGTTTTGACCACACGGCACGGCCCGATCATCACCGACCTGATTCCGGGCGAGACGCGCAAGATCGCGCTGCGTTGGACTCTGTATGACGGCATGGGGCTCGCATTTTTCGACGTTGACTCTGCGCGAGACTGGGACGAGTTCCGCAAAGCTTTTTCGGCATTCGGAGCGCCAGGGCAAAATGTCGTCTACGCCGACGTTGACGGCCACATCGGATACCAGACCACGGGCCGCGTGCCCATTCGCGCCGCCGGCGATGGCAGCCTACCTGTAAGCGGCAGCGACGATGCACACGAGTGGAAGGGCTACATCCCGTTCGAGGAGATGCCGCACATTTTCGATCCGCCCACGGGAATTCTCGCCACCGCCAACGGCCGCATTGCGCCCGACGGCTACAAGTATTCGATCAGCACCGAGTGGTTTGCTCCCTGGCGCACCGACCGAATCTATCGCGTACTTGAGTCGGGAAAGAAATTTTCACCAGCGGATATGCTCGCGCTGCAGATGGATGTTTCCTCGACGTTCGACCACTTCTGCGCCGACAAGTTCGTCTATGCCCTCGACCATGCCCCGAAGATCTCGGAGCAAGCCAAGCACGCCGCCGATATTCTGCGCGATTGGGACGGACGCATGTCCGCCGATTCGGCCGCGCCGACCATAGAGAGCAACGCGCGCGAGGAACTTATGCGCCTCTTGCTTGAGCCCAAACTAGGCCCGGCCAAAGATAGCCCCGCCGTGGGCAGCGCCGCACCCAATCGGCCAGCGGCGAAAGACTCTGGAGAGTTAAGCTGGAAAAGCTATCGCTGGGGCATGTCCACGGTGTGGCTGGAAAACGTGCTCAGCAAGCAACCCGCGCGTTGGCTGCCGCCCGGCTACTCCGACTACGGAGCCGTACTCACGGCTGCGATTGAGAACACTCTCAAGCAGCCAGGCATTCCCACGGACTTAGCAAAATGGAAGTGGGGCGAAACCTATCAGGTCGAAATCGATCATCCGATACTAAGCCGCCTGCCTCTGATCGGCCGCTTCACTGGCCCAAGTCATCTTCCACTGAGCGGGAGCCATGCCACCGTCAAGCAAGTCGATCGTAACTTCGGCCCGTCCGAGCGAGCAACCTGGAACTTCGCCGATTTCGACTCCAGCACGCTGAACGTGGTCACCGGTGAAAGCGGGAGCTTCCTCAGCCCGCATTATCTGGACCAATGGAAAGCGTGGTACAGCGGCTCGACGTTCACGCTACCGTTCTCGCCCGCCGCAGTTGAGAACCACCGCGCGCACGAACTGACGCTGGAACCAGTGCCATTCTCCCTAAGCCACGTTAACTAGTTGGGGCTCGAGCCGAGGCAGAGGCACGTAAGGACAGCCGCCCTCGGCTGTCCAGCGAAGCTTCGCAGCAGAGACAAACTCGCGAAGAGCCTTTTTAGAAGTCCACCGTCACCACGTCATAAAAATTGCCGACCAGCAACGGCGCGTAGGTTGGATTATTGGTCGGAGGGATCTGGGCGGCATCAACCGTCGGACAGTTATCACCAGCGTCAATAGCTGCGCAATAAATATAGAGCGATCCGCCCGGCACAGCATAGCCCTGAACAACGTATACGACGTCGCGCGTGCCAATAGGCTGAATACCGGTGACATCTCCATTGACGGGAGGAATGACCACGCCGCCTGCCGGAACATTCCCCGCCGCCGTCGTCAACGTGTTGTAAATCGAGAGACACCCGCGAACCTCCGCCCCTGATGGCGGAGGGTTCGGGGGAATGATTTCCGTGCAGGTCCGCGCCCCGACGAAGAGCTGTCCGTTGGCGCCCATCGCGATGCGGTTGTGATAGCCGTCCGTAATGACGATCGGCGTGCTGTTGGTTACGGTCATGCTGCTGAGGTTGAAGATCGTTAACAGTCCGCAGGTCGTCGCAGCCGTCGTCTCGCCGGTGCAAACCTGCGAGGGGCTGCCGTTGGCGTAAGGAGTGCCGGCCAAATACATGGTCGATCCGTTGACAAGAGCCTCGCTGGCCGCCGGAACAGCGACTGGGGCACAAACCCCATCCGGTAGACAATCGGTCGGCGTCATCTCCAGTTTCTGCACGCTCGCCTGCACACCCCCGCACTCTGCTCCGCAATTGATGACGTACGCGGTTGTGTCATCGCTGCTAAAAAATGCGTTGACCGGGTGGTCGAACGGATAGTTCACGCCAGGAAGCGGTATGGCCGGACATGGCTGTACGTTAACTTGGCTAGGCGTAACCACGAACAAGTAACTGGGAGTGGGGTCGCACGGCGTTCCCAATGAGGACTGCACATCGCTGAACGCCAGAATCCGGTCGCCCCCGTTGTCGATCGACAAGGTAACGCACCCGCGGAATAAAAACCACTCCCCCGGGCACACCCACATTTGACGCGCCCACCCCGATCACCTCGATTACTCCTTCAGACTGCTCGCCCACCTTCGCGATCGGCACTGCAACGTAGGCCACAGAACTGTCCGGCGAAACCACGATGCTTTCCGTGTAACCCGGCAATTGAAGCTGGCTGGCGCTGCTTTCTTTCGCGTTATTGATTATGGTGAATCCATCGTCGGGATTGTTTGTACCGTACCCGCTGTAAACCAGCGTTGCGGCCCGGTTCGGCGTTACCACCATCATTCCCGGCGTGGCCCCCGCGGAAATCGCCCCCACCGTAGTCGCGCGCAGGTCAGTCTCCGCATTCACGATATTGACGCCACCCCCCACGGGGTTGGAGACAAACGCCCGATAAGGGATGCCGCTGGTCCTAGTGCCGCCGGACGTAGTGGATCCGCAGCTCACGAGTGCCACACTGACGGTCAGGCAAATTACAAGGATCAGGAGTTTCTTCAAGCACCGGCTCCAGACTGTTCGGGTCAATTTCTTGGATGCAGGAATAGGGATTATAACAAACAGAAAACTTCGCGCCGCTTTCGAACGCCTCGTCCTTCATCCTCGATCCCGCATCCCACCCACGCTCCAGGTTTCAGCTGTAGCGCCGGCATCCTGCCGGCTGTCGCGGGGGCGTCCTCGCCCCGCACAAGGCTCGTTACAGCTCCCTAACTGCGCCCCGCCCCAGGAATGCCAGAGCCCTCCGCCTTCCTGTATCCTCTTAACAATGCCGCAGAACTTTCATGAACGATTGCAGAAGGGGCCCGTGCTCTGCGACGGCGCCATGGGAACCCTGCTCTACGCCAAGGGTATTTTCATTAACCGCTGCTATGACGAATTGAATGTTTCCCAGCCGGATCTCATTCGCGCCGTTCACCACGATTATCTGCAAGCGGGCGCCGAGATCATTGAAACTAACACCTTCGGCGCCAACAGCTTTCGGCTGGCGCGCCACAGCTTGGCGGGCCATGTACGCGACATCAATATGGCCGGAGCCCGTCTGGCTCGCGAGGCCGCCAAGAGCTTTGCTGGCTGGGTGGCCGGTTCGGTCGGTCCCCTCGGGATTCGCATCGAGCCCCTCGGCAAAACTTCCTTTGAAGAAGCGCGCAACGCATTTCGTGAACAGATTGCCGCTCTGGTCGAAGGCGGCGTCGATCTGTTGATGCTCGAGACCTTCGGCTATGTGGAAGAACTGCACCAGGCCGTACTCGCCTGTCGCGACGTCGATCCCAAGATCCCCATCGTTGCCCAGGTCACCATCGACGAGGATGGAGACTGCCTCGACGGTTCCGACCCCGAAGCCTTTGCCACTCGCCTCACGGAATGGAACGTGGACGTGCTCGGCATCAACTGCAGTGTTGGGCCGGTCGCCATGCTCGACGCCATCGAGCGCGTGCGCGCCGCCACTTCCCTGCCGCTCTCCGCCCAGCCCAATGCCGGCATGCCGCGTTCCGTCGAAGGCCGCAACATTTATCTGTGTTCCCCGGAGTACATGGCGAACTACGCGGAGAAATTTGTCGCTGCCGGCGTCCAACTCGTAGGCGGCTGCTGCGGAACCACGCCCGATCACATCCGCGCCATGAAGTCCGCTCTCCGCGTCGGAGAGGCGCGCGCCCAGTCGGCCCACGCCGAAGTGGCCCATAGCGCAAAAGTCCCGGCCCCGGCCAGCACTCCGCTCGGAAAGCGTTCCCGCCTCGGCGCCAAAATCGCCGCCGGTGAATTCATCACCATGGTCGAAATCGTCCCTCCCAAGGGAATCGACATCCGCAAAGAGGTCGAGGGCGCGAAATTCGTCAAGTCTGTCGGCGTCGACGCCATTAACATCCCCGACAGCCCCCGCGCCTCGGCCCGCATGAGCAATCAAGCCTTGTCGCTCCTCATGCAGCAGACGGTCGGCATAGAGGCGATTCTCCACTACACCTGCCGTGATCGCAACGTGCTCGGCATTCAGTCGGACCTGCTCGGCGCCGCCGCCACCGGCATTCACAACCTGATCTGCATCACCGGCGATCCCCCGAAAATGGGCAACTACCCCGATGCCACCGCCGTATTCGACGTCAACTCCATCGGCCTGGTCAATATCGTCCACAATCTGAACCGAGGCCTCGATTTAGGCGGCAATCCACTGGGAACTGGAACCAGCTTTGTGATCGGCGTCGGCGCCAATCCCGGACTCCCCAATCTGGACGAAGAGATCAAACGCTTCGAATACAAGGTGCAGGCAGGAGCCGAGTATGTCGTTACCCAGCCAGTATTTGACTTGCGATTGTTGGAGAACTTCTTGAAGCGCATCGAGCACTGCCGAATTCCCGTCGTTGCCGGAATCTGGCCGCTGACCAGCCCCCGCAACGCCGAATTCATGAAGAATGAGCTCCGCGTCTCCGTCCCCGATGAAATCCTCAATCGCATGATCAAAGCCACAACCCCGGAGGCCGCGCGGGCCGAAGGTGTGGCCATCGCCCGCGAAATGCTGCAGGCGGTACGCGGCTTCGTTCAAGGCGCGCAGATCAGCGCCCCCCTTGGCCGCTATGCCTCCGCCGTCGATGTCCTGGAAGCCCTCGGCTCAAATCGGACCACATCGGTCTGACTACTCACCGCCTGAGTGTCAACAGTGCCCCGTCGTTCTGTTTCGGAACGCTATCAAAAATATTTGTACTTCCCATCAAAATTTGCTGGACATCTCCAACCCAAAACAGCATTACAATATAGGCAGGAGTAAACGGATTGGTGAAGTTTGAAGAGTGCCTCGAGCGCTTAGAGAAGATCGTCCTGGAACTCGAAAAAGGGGAAGTTCCATTGGAAAAGTCTCTGACGCTCTTTGAAGAAGGCATGCAGCTTTCCGCCACCTGCCGGAAACAACTGGAGGAGGCGGAAGGGAAAGTAGAGATTCTGCTGAAGCAGAACGGAAAGCTTCAAATGGAACCGTTCGAGCCCCCGGCCGAGAAAGCGTTGCGCAAGTAACGCTGTTCGTGCTCGGAGTCATTAATCGCCTGTGGTAGCAGCCTGCTGTCGCAGCCAAAGACCACCGCTGACCCGCGGTGATCTCCAGGGGGATATATGGAACCGATCAACTTAGTTGTCTACCAGAGGGACCCCAGAACTGCTCAATCCCTGGTGGTCTGTCTTTCCCAACATTTTGGCTCAGTAAAACTGGCCAACCGTTATGAAGAGGTCCGCCTCGCCGTTGTCCGCAATCACGCCAACGTGCTGGTGCTCGACATGGAAGAATCGCGGCCCGACGAGATCGCGCGTCTGCACCGCGAATTCCCCTCTTTGTGTATCGTCGGCACGCACCGTCTGGCGGACGACCAACTATGGGCAGACGCACTGACCCAGGGCGCTGCCGACCTGTGTGAACCACGCAACGACTTAGTCGTGCGCTCGGTGTTGCACGAATGCGCGCACCACGCAGCCGCCTGAAAACCTTTGTTCGTGACCAAGGCCGCCTGCGGGCGGCCTTCGTCATTTTCACCAGAGTGCCGTGCTGCTTGCCTTGCGGTAGCCCTGTTTGAGCACCTTGGGCCCGGTTGACAACCCCCGCCCTACAGTATCGGCATATGCAGGCAGGGTTCCGCCATGAAATCCAGCGCGTTGATTTGCTTCAATGCCTGGTCGACCAGCGAGGTTGGGCATTCCTCAAGTGTGATCAGAAGCGGCAAGTGAGACTTGGGCGAGTTGGGCTTCTGCAGCACGGAGAGGATGTTGATTTCGCTCTTGGCCAGAATCGTCGCCAGACTGGCGATGATGCCAGGGCGATCTTTTACGAGAAAACGCAAGTAGTGTTTGGTGACGAAGTCAGAGGTTACAACCGGCGATTTCTGAGGCGGGCGGCTGGCGTCTCGGCTGGCGGTTTGTGTGGCGGCTTCTTTGGCCGACGCGTGTTTGGTCCTGTTTTCATTCGTCCGAGCTATGGCCAGGATGTCGGAGACCACCGCGACCGCGGTGGGATGGCCGCCGGCGCCGTGGCCACCGAAAACCGTCTCGCCACCGTAAATGCCCGTCGCCATGACGAGGTTCTGGCTGCCTTCGACGCGAGCGAGCGGAGAGTTGAGTTGCACGAGCGCGGGTTCGACGGCGGCGAACAGGCGATCGTCTTTCAACTCGGCGCGCGAGATCTGGCGGATCGTGCAACCCAACTGGCTGGCATTCTCGAAATCCAGCGCGTCAATCGGCGAGATGGAGCGCGCCACGATGCTGGAGGCGGGAACGTCGCAGTGCAAGGCAACGCGGGCGAGGATGGTGAGCTTGGCGCGGGCGTCGAGGCCGTCGATGTCGTCGGTGGGATCGGCCTCGGCGAAACCGAGTTTCTGGGCTTCGCGCAACGCGGTGGCGAAGGGAACTCCGTTGGCCTCGATCTGGCTGAGGATGTAATTGCAGGTTCCGTTGAGGATGCCGTAAATCTTGAAGAGTTCGTCGCCGGCCAGACCGTGATGCAATCCGGAAATGACGGGCACGCCGCCAGCCACGGATGCGCCGAACTCAATTTGCTGTTGCATTTGACCGGCGAGCGCAATCATTTCCGGGCCGCAATGGGCGATGAGCTGCTTGTTGGCGGTGACCACGGACTTGTGCGACGTGAGCGCGCGGCGAACCCAGTCTTCGGTGGGCTGAAGGCCGCCCATTACTTCGACCACGATATCGGCGTCGGAAGAGAGAATGTCGTCGATGTTTTCGGTCCAGACGACCTCGGCGGGGAAGCCAGTCGACTTTTTTGCGGGCGACATTGCGATTGAGGATGTGCGTCAGGCGGACGTGGGTGTTGGGGCGCTCGACTAGAATTTTTGCAACGGAACTGCCGACTGTGCCGAAGCCGACGAGGGCGACTTTGCAAGGTCTGGCGGCTGGGCCCGCGTTGGTTGGCGCCTTATTTGACGAACCAGGTTTTGAACTTGGAGGCATTCTTCTCTCGAGGAGTCGCGTTTGTAACTGATCTATTATCCCATCGAGGGGGTGAGCACGGGAGTAAATTGGCCGAACGGAAGTACTTCGTTTCAGTGCCGTCGACAAGAGCGCCGATCTATTCTCCCCGCCCCGCCCAGGGCGTGCATTGTGGGCCGCATTCTCGCACCGCTTTCGGCTGTCCACAGCGATGGTTAACTGTTCTTGGGACTCATGATGTAGCGCGTTGGCGCGCTCGACGCAGCGCTATAATAGAAAGTTACGACTTTCCACTCTTGAAGCTGCCGGGCGATGGGGTTTTCCCGGCCAATAGGGTTGCACGTTTTAAATCAAGAAAGGTATAGGGATGGCCACTACCGATGTAGTGCCCCGGGAATCATCCGGGCAACTGGGGCAGCGACGCGTTGTTAATGACATGACGATTCAGGTTGCGACTGTGAACGGGTCGGGGTCGCAGAGTTCGAACACGGTTCTGCTGCGCAGCATTTTTCAGATGGGCGTGCCGATCTCGGGCAAGAACCTTTTTCCTTCCAACATTGCCGGCTTGCCGACGTGGTTCACAATTCGGGCCAATAAAGACGGCTACATTGGGCGCAAGAAGGAAATCGACCTTCTCATCGCGATGAACGCGGAGACGGCGCAGGAAGACGTGAAGACGCTCGCGCCCGGAGCCAGTGTGCTTTATGACGAACCCCTGGCGCTCGACAAGCTGCGCGACGATCTGATTTATTATGCCGTCCCCTACGACAAACTGGTGACCGCAGTGTGCACGGAAGCCAAACTGCGCAAGCTGATCAAGAACATGATCTACGTGGGCGTCGCCGCGCAGTTGCTGGAGATTGAGTTTGCGGAAGTGGAGAAGGCGATCCGCAAGCAGTTTGCGACGAAAGCGAAGGCCGCTGCGTTGAACCTGGCTGCTGCGAAAGCGGGGCTTGATTACGCCGCCGCCAATTTGAAGAAGCGCGATCCGTTCTACATCGCGCGCATGGATAAGACAAAAGGCATGATCATCATCGACGGCAATTCGGCGGCGGCGATGGGATGCATGTTTGCCGGGTGTACCGTGGTCACCTGGTACCCGATTACGCCGTCGTCGTCGCTGGTGGAGACGATGATCGAATACATGAAGGAATACCGCGTTGGGGCGGATGGGAAGGCGACGTTTGCCATTGTGCAGGCCGAGGATGAACTGGCCGCGATCGGCATGGTGATTGGCGCGGGCTGGGCAGGCGCGCGCTCGATGACGGCGACGGCAGGGCCCGGCATTTCGCTGATGGCGGAGTTCACGGGGCTGGCTTATTACGTCGAAGTGCCGGCGGTGATCTGGAATATTCAGCGGGTGGGGCCCTCGACCGGGCTGCCGACGCGGACTGCGCAGAGCGACGTGCTCTCGACCGCGTTTCTGAGCCACGGCGACACGAAGCACATCCTGCTGTTCCCGGATTCGGTGAGCGAGTGCTTCACCATGGCGCAGGATGCGTTCGACCTGGCAGAGCGATTTCAGACTCCGGTGTTCGTGATGTCGGACCTGGATCTGGGCATGAATAACTGGATGTCGGACCCGTTTCCATATCCTGAAAAGCCGATTGAACGCGGAAAGGTGCTGACGAAAGAAGATCTGCAGAAACTTGGCGGATTTGCCCGCTACAAGGACGTGGACGGGGATGGCGTTGGCTACCGGACGCTGCCGGGCACGGATCATCCGGCGGCGGCTTATTTCGCGCGCGGCAGCGGGCACAATGAGAAAGGGCAATACAGCGAGCGTCCGGACGATTTCGAGCGCAACATGGAGCGCATCAACAAGAAGTTCGAGACCGCGCGCTCGTTCGTGCCGCGGCCGGAGATGGCGGGCACGGGGAAGGCGAAGGTCGGCATTCTGGCGTACGGCACCTCGCACTGGGCAATCATTGAGGCGCGCGATCAGCTGGCGAAAGAATACAAACTTGAAACGGATTATTTGCGCGTGCGGGCGTATCCGTTTACGCGCGAGGTGCACGAGTTTATCGAGAAGCACGACCGCGTTTATGTGGTCGAACAGAACCGCGATGCGCAGATGGCAAGCTTGCTCAAGCTCGATATCAAGGCGGAACTGGTAACGCGGCTGCGGTCGATTTGCCATATTCATGGATTGCCGATCGATGCGCGGTCGGTGACCGACGAACTGATGATGATGGAGGGAAAGTAAATGGGGACGACACCGACGACGCCGAGTTCAACTCCGGCTCCCAAGACCAACCGCATTGGCCTGCAGGTGATCGACTACCGCGGCGGCAAGACGACGCTGTGCGCGGGCTGCGGACACAACGCGATTTCAGAGCGCATCATCGACGCGATGTATGAGATGGGCGTGCCGCCAGAGCGCGTGGCGAAGTTCAGCGGGATTGGATGCTCGTCGAAGAGCCCGGCATATTTTATGAACCGCTCGCACAGCTTCAACTCGGTGCACGGGCGCATGCCGGCGGTGGCAACGGGCGCGATGCTGGCGAACAAGAATCTGATTGCGCTGGGCGTCACCGGCGATGGCGACACCGTTTCCATCGGCGCGGGACAGTTTATCCACCTGATGCGGCGCAATCTGCCGATTATTTACATTCTCGAAGACAACGGCGTGTATGGGCTGACGAAGGGGCAATTTTCGGCAACGGCCGATCTGGGTTCAACGCTAAAAGCGGTGTAGTCAACGACCTTCCGCCGATTGATACGTGCTCGCTGGCGATTCAACTGGGCGCGACGTTTGTGGGGCGCTCGTTTTCGGGAGACAAGAAGCAGCTCAGCAGCATGATGAAGGCGGCGATCGCGCACAAGGGGACGGTGATGCTCGACGTAGTTTCGCCGTGCGTGACGTTTAACGATCATGAGGGATCGACGAAATCGTACAAATACATGCAGGCGCACGAGGAACCGCTACACGAGGTAAGTTTTGTGCCGGTGTTTGAAGAGATTAATGTGGACTACGATCCGGGGACGACGTTTGAAGTAACGATGCATGACGGATCGAGCCTGCGGTTGCGCAAGCTGGAAGCAAGAGTACGATCCGACGGACAAGATCAAATCGGTGCAGCGCCTGATGGAGTCGCACGCGAAGGGCGAAGTGCTGACCGGAGTTTTCTACATCAACGCGAAGGCGCCAACGTTCATCGACATGCTGAACGTGACGGATGAGCCGCTGGCCACGCTGCCGGAATCGGTGACTCGGCCGAGCCGGGAAGTGCTGGCAAAGTGCATGGAAGAGCTGCGATAAGGCAGCGGTTGGTGAATAGCGATTTGGTTAGTGAGCCGGTCCCGGGCGGGACCGGCTTCGTTTTTTGGTTTGAGAGTCTTAGCTGTCGGCTGCTGCCCCTATGCAATCGTCAGCACTACTCGGAATCTGGCTTTCCCGCTAATCATCTGCTGGTAGGCCTCGCTGGCTTTTTCCAGGGGATATTTTTCGATCATCGGGCGCACACCGGTCAGGACGCTGAAGTTGAGCGTGTCCTCCCAGTCGATGGCGGAGCCAGCAGGCCAACCCTGGAGCCCCCGGCGCTGGCCGAGCAACTGAAGTGGTGTGACGGTCAAAGACTCGAAACCTGCGCCTACGATCATCATCTTGCCGCCTGGAGCAATACCATCAACCAGCGCTGACATGGACTTGGAATCGGGCGCTGTTGCCAGAATTACGCGCGCTCCGCCGAGCGTTTGCAGTGCTTCGGAGGGATTGCCGGCAGCCGAATCGATGTAATCATGCGCGCCCAGTTTGCGGGCGAGCGGCTGTTTATCGGAGCCGCGGCCGATGGCGATGGTGCGGAATCCCATCTGGCGGGCGTATTGAATTCCGAGGTGGCCGAGGCCTCCGATGCCTTGAACGGCGACCAGGTCGCCGGGGCGCGCGCCCGAATTGCGCAGCGCGTTGAAGACGGTGATGCCAGCGCACAGCAGCGGCGCGGCTTCGGCGGCGGAGAGATCGTCAGGGATGGCGGCGACGGCTTGGGCGGGCGAGATCATGTACTCGGCGTAGCCGCCATCGTGGGTGATGCCCGTGATCTTTCCATTGCGGCAAAGAGTGAAGTCGCCGCGGCGGCAGGATTCGCAAGTAAAATCATGCCCTCCATGCCAGCCGACGCCGACGCGCTGGCCGGGCTGCCATTGCGTGACGCCGTCGCCTATGGCGTCGATGCGGCCGGCGATTTCGTGGCCGGGGACGCGCGGGTACTGGATTCCGGGCCAGTGGCCCTCTTTCACGAGCGCATCACTGTGGCAGATGCCGCAGGCTTCAACCTTGATGCGAACTTGCCCGCGAACGGGTTCGGGGATGTTGCGTTCGACGAGCTCAAAGTTTCCACCGGGCTTGCTTATCTGGACGGCTTTCATACGGGGCATGTATTTTCCTCATGACTTTAGCATTGGAATCAATGCGTGAAAAAGGCAACGGGATACAGATGACTGTGGAGAGGGAAAGGAATCAACCTTGCACGGTTATTTTCGTGGGTGGGCACACGGGTCAATGAATGAAATTGAGATTTATCGCCAACTGACAGGTTAGTGATGCTGTCTCTTATTGGATTAGCTCGTCCTTCTTGACCTGGAGCTGTGTGTCCACAAGGCGCATGTTAATCGGGAAACCACCTACTGTGGGGGCGACCTCACGCACGATGGCTTCGAAACTGCTCACCTTGGTGGGGTCATTCCACGCCTCGCCGACTACAACGAACACGAGGGTCGTGCCGTCATCGTGCCTGCTCAAGAACAGGTTGGCTCCGTTACCCCTGAAGAAACCCATCGATTCGAGTCGTTGGCCGAGTGCCCGCGCCTCGTCCTTGGTTGCCGAACCCTCATAGTAGATTCCGTTACTGCCGCCGAACCCCACCTCGCCCAGTGTCGATTTCACTTCTACGTTCCCACTGGTGTCGATTAGTTGGACCTGGACCGGGAGCCCACCTATAGTTGGAGCTACCTCGCGCGCAAGCTCTTCGAATGAGGAGAGCGTTCCCTCCCGGTTCCAGACGCCGTTCTGGACCGCGAATGAGATGGTTGTGCCGCCGATTCCCTTATTGAGTAGAACAGACGATCCGCGGTCCGAGAAATAATTGTCGCTCTTGAGTTCGTTGCCGAGTGCTGTGGCATCGGACTTGGTGGCTAGGCCTGTGTAGATGACTTGGTCTCGGGTTCCAATGACTACGATCTTCCGATATTGAAACCCGTAAACAGCAGCCCCACAGACGACGACCAAAGCCACAACAGTCGCGAGCCCGACAAAAAAGGCCGTCTCTCTGGAACCGAGCTGGCCGCCGCGTGCGATGTGCTCTCTAACAGCGTTGCCCTGCTCCTCTTTTGCGATCTGCCACGTAAACATCCATGTACAAGTCAGGAAGATGATTTCGAAAGCGTCATATTCCAACCGGGCCAACGAGCCCGACGGCGTCTGCCAGTTCAACTTGATTAGGACGTTGAGCGCGGTGGCAAGCAGCCCGAGGGCGACGGCGAGAACACCTTTGCCGGTTTTTCCCAGCCTGACGTAGTTGACGGCCATGAGAATGGCACCGCCTAGAGGGCAGCAAATGAACGCCGCTAGTCCGACCGCACCGGCGTCAAACAGCTGGTACCCAGGTCCGCGTGTGATTGTTCCTGGCTGCGATTCGGCCATACCACCTGAGTGTAGCGTCTCGGTTCGAAAGGTCAATTGTTGTTAACATGCGATTACACTCAGACCGGCTCTTGCGAGCGCCACTATTTCTTCTTGGTCACCTTTCCCTCAAACGAGTGCTCGGGGCTTTGGCCGGGCTCGGGGAAATCGCTGTCGGCGCCTTCCACCAGGGGATTGTTGTCGCGGTGAGAAAGCTGGCCTCGCATGGAATTGTTTCCGGCCTGGTTGCGTTCGTCGGGCTCGAGCGAGCCCTTTCCACGGTCGGCATCGTTGCGGAGATGATCGCTGGCGCTGCTGGGCATATAGGAGGACCTCTCGAACTGCGCTCACGGCGCAGATTCTGTCACTAGACGCTTTCAGGCTACGCTGAAAGGGTGGGTTGGGCAACGGACTTTTTCTGTTGCCTGCGAGGGTTCGCGCGGGCTGTAAGTTGTTGTAATAGCAGCGATCGGGAAATTTTATGGTCCATTCACGTGGGGTTGAATCTAAGATAGATCATGGTTAATAGAAACAGAAAGCACTATTTATTTGCTAGCGACTTCGATCAGACGTTGACCTTTAACGATAGCGGGTATGTTTTGAGCGAGTTGGTGGGCATCTCCACCGAAGAGTTCGAGCGCAAAATCAAGGGGATGGCGAAGCTGAACCTGGTGCAACAAGGTGCTGAACTCTCCTACCTGCTGCTGCACGATCCCGAGTTTCGCGCTAAGGTGCGGCGCGATCATCTGGTCGAAGTGGGCAAACGCATCCGCCTGAAAGAAAACATCCAGCAGGTGTATGAGATTCTCGACCAGCGCATTGACGGATACCACTTTGATTTTTACGTGCTATCGGCCGCGCCGGTGGAAGTGATTCAGTCGGCGCTGGAAGGAATTGTGCCGCAGGACCACATCTTCGGCACGGAGTTTAAATACAGCGCGACCGGCGAAATTGAGACGCTGGTGCGGGCGACGGCGGGCTACGGCAAGGTGGCTCGGCTGGAACAGTTGAGCGGAGAGCTGGGCGTGCCCCTCGATCACGTCGTGTATGTCGGCGACGGCAGCTCCGACATTCACGTGATGCTGCACGTGAACCGGCACGATGGATTTACGATCGCGGTTTCCGAATCGAAGCATGTGGCGCAGATTGCCAAGCGCACCGTGTTGAGCGACAACGCCCTGGCCACCCTCGTTCCGATCCTGGAGGAGATTGCCGGATGGTCGCGGCCCAAGATTCGGAGGCTGTTCGAATCCTATGGATTCCTGATCCAGGGCTGGGAAAGCGTGCAAACGGACTGGGTCACGCTGCGGTCGAGCGGGTTGGCGGAAGAGAAGGCGGCTGCGGCGGATGCGGGGTGATTCTCACTTGAGAACTCCGATTAATCAGATTTCCCTGGAACGTCCGAGCAACTAATTTTCTTGTGGTGGGTTCTTATTGGCCGAAGGGCTCGGGGCGGAGCCCTTCTTGGCCGAAGAGAAAAACTGTGAACCACAGGGTACACGGGGGTGCACAGAGGACCCCTACGTGAGAATTTCCGAATGATTTGAGGCGACTCTATGAGGATTTTGCGCATTGTTGGTCTTCTTCTAGCTTGTGTTTCGGCGGTGCAGTTCAGTCAGGCGCAGCTCCAAACGCCGGCGGCTTTCCCCCAAGGCATTGATGCCTTGCGGCAGATGGCGTCTTCGAAAACCGAATTCACGCTGGACCACTCGATGCTCGTGTTTGCGTCGAAGTTGGACCCGGGGGATGAAGACCTGCGGCGTGTGATCGCCGGCATCAGCGGAGTTTCGGTGCACAGCTTCCGCTTTCCAAGGCCTTGGATGTATGACCCTGCGGTGGTCGATTCGGTGAAAGACGAATACCACTCGGGCGGATGGAAGCAACTGGTGAACCAGGACAAGGGCGGAGCGGGGGTGACCGACGTGTGGGTGCGGCTCGAGAATAACGCCGTGAGCAATGTGGCCATGCTGTTCGCTCGCGCGAGCGAGGTCGACTACATCCTGGTTTCCGGATCGATCAGCCCGATGGACTTGTCGCATCTGGGCGGCCACTTTGGGATTCCGAAGATTGAGGGCGGGGTGATGGTGCCGAACGACCGCAAGTGAGCGCTCGGTCTAGCATGAGTTCTACACTTGCCGCACAAAACGCGGCAAGGATGGGGCAGTTTTCGCTGATTCTGCTGCCTTGATCTATTGGCGGGTCCGTGCCGGGGGGGCTCCAATCTTTCTCAACTTGTCGCGCGCCTGGATGGCCTCGTTCGTCTTGGGATAGCGCTGTATGACGTGCTTCAACTCCTGCGCGCCTTCGTCCTGCTTGCCGAGTTCAATCAAAGCGAACCCTTTTCTTAGCTGCGCAGCCGAGGCCTTGGTCCCGCTGGGAAAATTCTGCAGGACCAGATCGTAGTTGGTGACGGCCTTTTTATAATCGGCGGCCTTGTAAGAAATTTCTCCCAGATAAAAATAAGCGTTCCCGGCCAGATCGGTGTTCGGGTAGAACTTGATGTAATCGCCGAATTCCTGGATCGCAAGATCGTTGTTCCCGCCGTTGTAATCGCGCAGGGCATTGTTATAGAGAACGTCGGGCGCGGGGGCCTGTGCCATCGCCTGCGCCTGCTGCTGCGCTTGCGCCTGCGAGGCCGCCATGGACTGCTGCGCCGCCTGCATGTCTTCAAACTGCTTGCTCAGCTTGGCGAGACGGACTTTGAGTTCGTCCATGGTGTCGTTAAGCGCCTGGATCTGGCCGGAGATCTGGTCAACCTGCGCCGCGCGATCGGCTTGCTGCTTGTTGAGCGAGGTCTCGAGGCCTTCAATGGCCGTGCTGACTTTGTTGGCGGCGTCGGTATTCTTCTCGAGCAGATTCCGCATGATACCCATGCGCTCGTCGAACGACTGCTTCATCTGGGTCATCTGCTGCTGCAGTTGCGTAACCTGGGTTTGCAGTTCGATGATGTCCTTGTTGGCGCCGAAGGCGGGAGCGGACATCAAAGAGAAGATTGCAACGGAAACAAGGAGCGCGAGTGCAAAACGGTTCGATTTCATAGTTGCCCTGTGCAGAGATTTTGTTATCGGTGACAGGACGGGGCCGAGCCCCGTCCCCGCGCCAGTTGCTATTTCTCGTAGACCAGGTGGCCGCGGCGATTTTGCTGCCAGCAGTTTTCGGTCGATTGCGTACAGAACGGCTTCTCCTTGCCGTAGCTGTAGGTTTTGATGCGGTCGCCGGCGACTCCGGCCTGCACCAGCCCATTTTTCACGGCATCGGCACGGCTGGTACCGAGGGCCAGATTGTATTCGGTCGAGCCGCGCTCATCGCAGTAGCCTTCGACGGTGATACGAATGCTCGAGTGCTGTTGCAGGAACTGCGCGTCGGCCTGCACGACCGACTGTTCGCTCGCGCGGATATCGGCCTTGTCATAGTCGAAGTAAACGTCCTTCACGTTTTGCGCGAACAATTCCTGTTCCGTCAGGTTCGGAGCCGTGGCCTGCTCGGGCGGAGGCGGTGCGCTGACCGTGACGCGCGCAGTAGCATCCTGTGTGCCGCCTGCACCCTTTGCCATCAGATGGTACGTGGTCGACGCGGCCGGCGAAACCTGGCGCGAGCCGCTGCTATCGACCGGCCCGATGCCGTCAATGCTGACATCGGTGGCGCCGGTGGTCTGCCACGTGAGCGTCGTGGACTCACCCGCGTTGATAGTGTTGGGATTCGCCGCCAGTGAAGCGGTGGGCGCTTGCGCCGTTGGCGGCGCCGGGGCCGGGGGTGGAGGCAATTTCTTTGCGCATGCACCCAGAAACATGATCGTGCCAAGTGCGATTACGAGAAGGCTCCATATCCTCATCTGGTGCATCACTAGTTCCTCCGCTCTTTCCGCGCCCGGATTGTTTTTGAGATGGCGGCTGGGCGCACTGGCTGGCCGCATGTCTCGTGAAACTTTCAAGTCCCTCAGTGGCTAAAGCCCCAGTCTGGAACCTATGCTTATCGCAGCGCTAAAGCGCTGCGCCACCCAAACCTCTTGTCGACTCTAATTCCAACTCTGAGATCGTCTCTACTTCCAACTCCAATTGGGCTGCGTGTTGTTGCCTTTAAACGTCAACTGCTTCACGTTGGTGCCGTCGGCGAGCATGGTGAAGATCTGGTCGGTTCCGGTGCGATGCGACTGAAAAATAATATGGCGGCCGTCGGGCGACCAGCACGGGAAATCGTTCCGTCCGGCATCGTGCGTGAGCTGCACCCACTGCTTGCTGGCGATATCCATTAAATAGAGGTCGTTCCCTCCGGGGGCGCCCGGACCATACTTCCGTTCCCAGGAAAGAGTCAGGAACTGGCCGTTCGGCGACCAGTTCGGTGAAACGGCATAGCCCTGGTCGGTGACGCGCTGCACGTTCGTGCCGTCGGCCTCCATGGTGTAAATCTGCGGCAGGCCGGTGCGTCCGCTGACGAAAGCAATCTGCGACCCGGTCTTGCGATTCCACGTGGGAGAAACGTCGGGGCCCTGATCGTTGGTGAGGCGGCGGGCGTTTCCGCCGGAGCCATCGATTACAAAAATATTCGGATAGCCATTGCGCGAGGAAGAAAACGCGATCTTGCCGTCGGGCGACCACGATGGAGAAAGATTCATGCCTCCGAAACGCGGGAAAGCAACCATACGATTGAGGTCGAAGGAATACATGAGGATTTCCCAGCCGCTCTTGGTGGCGGAACTGAAAGCAAGGCGCGAGCCGTCAGGGGAAATGCGCGGTGAAAGCGAGATGGCGCCCAGATGCGTGAGTTGGGTCTGGTTGGCGCCGTCGTAATCCATCATCCAGATTTCTTTGTGACCGCTGCGATCACTGACGAAATAGATCTTGCTCTCGGCGATGCCTTGGATGCCGCCGCCGAGGCGGAAGATGATTTCGTCGGCGAATTTGTGGGCGATCATGCGCACCGCGTCGGCCGTGGCAGAGTCGCTGTATTGCTTGCCGAGAACCTGGGGCGAGGCCTGATTCTTGAGATCGTAGAGCCAGCCTTGCACGGTCACCTTGTCGGCGGCCGCGCCCAGGTTGCCGAACGCCAGCATGGCCGCATTCGGCGGCGGGGAATTCCAGGCGGAGAAGTTCACTTCGGATGGCTGCCCCGGAACTTGGAGCGGATGAAAGCTCTTCGAGACCAGATCGAAAATACCGGCGTTATCCAGATCGTTCGAGAGCGTGTCATTGAAGGTTTTCAATAGCTCGGCGTTCTTGGAATCCTGCGTCGAGGACTTGAAATCGGCGGCGGCCAGGCGAATTTTTTCGACGCCCAGGCCGGTACCGGTGCGAATCCAGTCCTGGGCGGAAGCGTTAGCAACAAGCGCAAAGAGGAAGGCGAGGGCCCAGATCATGCGGCGGCCGAGTTGGAATGAATTGCTCAATGTTTACTCCCTAAACCGTTCGCTGTTCGTCCCTTGCCAAACGCAGATTCCTCGCTCCGCTCGGAATGACAAGTTCTATACGGACTTGCCAACAGCGAACGGCTGACGACCAAATGACTGCCTTTCTACCTCTTGTAATCAAACCAAAATTCTACCGACACCTTGCTGCCCGAATACTCCGGTGGCAACGGCCCGAACGTATCGATGCGCTGAATGGCCCGCATAGCCGAGATGTCGAGCGATGGGACTCCGCTGGTTTGCTCGATCTGCACATTCGCCGGGTGGCCGTCACGCCCGATATCGAACGTCACGTAGACACGGTTCGCCTCTCTGATGCTCGGATCGATTTCGTACTTCAGCCAATTCTCCGATACCTTGCGCTGCACGGCCTGCACATACCACGAGAAGTGGCTGCCGAAATCGCCGCCTCCGCCGGTGAACCCGAAACCGCCCTTGGCGCCTCCAGCGCTGAACATGCCGTAAGGGCCGCTGACGGGGCCGCCTTCGCCATACGGAATCTGATTCGATTCCTCGGGCTCTCGTTCCGGCTTGCGTTGGGTTGCGGTCTTGACCGGCGCAGGTTTTATTTTTGTCTTCGCATTCTTGTCGGGAATTGGAATCGCTTCCGATTCCTTCTCCACCGGCCTGGGCTCGGATTGTGAAAGCCCCTTGGATTCGGTCGCCAACACGTTGTTGGTCTGTTGCGCGTTGGCGGGGAGAGGAACGGTGCTCACGATCGTCGCTCCCATGGCGTCTCCGCCTCCACCGGCGCCCCACCCCTGGCCACGGAAGCCGGGAATGAACGTCGCGTAGAGTATGACGAACGCGGTGAATGCCAGATGCAGCCCTGCTGACCAAGCGAGAGGCCGGCCGAGACTGCTGCTGGCGAGATCATTAGTGGTTGCTGCCATGGGAATCGATGGGCTGCGTCACGATGCTCACATTACTGATACCGGATTGTTTGATTGCGTCCATCACGGTGGCAAAGGCGCCAAAGGGCACATCTTCGTCGGAGCGCAAGTAGATCGCCTGATGGCGAGGATCGCGAATCTTCTGTTTGAGGATCGAGGCGATCTGGTTGATGTTGATGGGATCGTTGCCGAGAAAAACTCTTTGCGATTTGTCGATGCTGATGACCAGACGTTCTTCCGTGATCTCTTTGACCGTGCGCGTGTGCGGCACGTTGACCTCGATGCCGGACTGGAGCACAGGCGCAGTCACCATGAAAATGATAAGCAGGACGAGCACGACATCAACCAGCGGCGTGACGTTGATATCGGCAAGCGCGCTCTGCGTACGGCCGTTGGCGGTGGTGAATGCCATCAGCGCTGGACCTCGCTCGGGGGTTGCGGTTGCTGGCGCTCGACCAGGTTGAGCATCTCGAGCGTGAAGTCGTCGTTGCGCGAGGCCAGCTCGCGAATCGAGCCGATGATGAGGTTGTAGGCGATGACGGCCGGGATGGCAGCGGCCAGTCCGGCGGCGGTGGTGATGAGGGCTTCAGAGATGCCCGGGGCGACCGCACGCAACGTGGCCGCTCCGGCGGCGCCGAGTCCGTGGAAAGCATCGATAATGCCCCAGACGGTGCCGAACAATCCGATGAAGGGCGTAACTGCGCCCGTGATGGCAAGCCAGGGCACGTTGCTTTCAAGGTGCGTGATCTCTTCGGAAGACGCGATCTGCATAGCGCGCTGAACCGCCGTCGGATTGTGAATGCTGCCAGTGGTACCCATCTGGCGCTTGAACTCCGCGACCGCGCCGTCGAAAACGCCGACCAAAGGGCTGGGGCGAAACTGACCGGCCATGGCGGCAATGTCCTGAATGCGCTGGGCCTTGCGGAAGGCGCGCAGGAAACGCGCGCTCTGCCGCTGAGCGGCCTTGATGAGTCTCCACTTGGAGAGAATCACTGCCCATGACAGAACGCTAAAAGCGAGCAGGAAAAGCAGAACAGCCTTGGCGACCGTACCGGTTTGAAGGACGAGATCGACGATTTCGCCACCGATAAACGACAAGAGGACGGAATACAAATGCATTCTAGTTGGGGAAACCCCTGCTTGAAATTATAGACCGAAGGCGGCGAAGCCCGGCTTGGGGTACCGCATCGGTCAATGCGGTTTGATGCCTGGTTCTGGTTCCATGCCAGTCAGATTCGGGGTTGTCGAAAGGTATTTGACAGCGCGGCACACAGACGCCCCCCACAGGGGCACTTCTCGATTCACGGGGACAACCCGACGGCGGCCGTCCCCATAAGACCTCGTGCGGTGCCGACAAGCACAGGAGACGTGGTTGCAGCGGCGCGTTAGCCCCTACGGGATTACCGCAACCGCCTCGTCAGAGTAGCCGCTCTCATCTCCCTTATTGTCCACTTCAGTGGCCACATAGTAGTAAGTGGTGCCGTCGGCCACGTTGGAGTCGGTGTAGCTGTTCGCTGACAGCAGTGAGGAGTTGATCTGGCTATAGGATCCGCCGGAAGTGGTACTGCGATAAAGGTTGTAGCCGGCAATGTTCTTGGTGCCCGCTTTCCAGGTCAAGGCAGCGCTGTGAGACGTGCCCCCCATGATCGTCAAAGTGTAGTCGACAGTGGACATATGGCCGGCGTGCCCCTCGACCGACACGTCGAACTGGTGGGTCGACGGTTTCGTCGGTGTGCCGGTCAGAGTTGCGCTCCGGGTATCCCCGGACGGCTTCAACTTCAGTCCGGCAGGCAAGCCTACCGAGGACCACTTGAAGGGTGTTTGGCCGCCCCGGGTGTCAATGACTGCCGAATAGGGCGTCTTCACCGTTCCCTCCGGCAACGAGGTGGTGGTGATTTTCACTTGCGCGACAGCCAAAGAGCCTAAGAGCAATATGAGTGCGAACTGGGGGAAGGTTTTCATACGCGTATGTTGGCGGAAACAGTGGTTTGAATTCAAACTCGGAAGTGCATTTGTAGGGGTCAAATGGGTGATGACGGTCACATCGAACAGTGATGACGACCGGGTCGAACTTCTATTCTTTCCACGGGCCGGGGAATTAGCGGAAGCAACCTGAGTTCTTGAGCCGGTCCGAGTGCTCGAGAAGAACCGGGATTCAAAAACAGACCCGTTTTTTGCAACAGACCAACACCTTGATTTATGAGATATTTGCCGTACCGAGGCTCCTGTGCTGGCCGAATTGCGACTGGAAAATTACGCCGTGATTGACAATGTGGTCATCGAGTTTGCGCCTGGGCTGAACCTGCTGACGGGCGAAACCGGGGCGGGAAAATCGATCTTGATTGACGCGCTCGGACTGCTGCTGGGTGAGAAAGCTTCGACCGACGTGATCCGGGCAGGAACGGAACGAGCTGTCGTTGCTGCGGTGTTTGAGAACGAGGGCGCGGCGGCGAAATCCGTTGAAGAGGTTCTCGAAGGCAATGGATTGGACATGGAAGACGCGTCGCTGATCCTGCGGCGCGAAATTGCCTCTGGCGGCAAAGGACGGGTCTTCGTCAACAATCAGCCGGCGACGGTGGCCGTGCTGAAGCAACTTGCGCCCCATCTCGGGGTCATCCACGCCCAGAACGAATCGATTGTGAACTTCGATTCCGCGGCTCGCCAGGGGCTTCTGGATACTTATGCCGGCATTGAGTTGGAGGATGTAGCAGCCGGGTTCGGCAGCTGGAAACACATCCGGGGTCGCATTGCGGAACTCGAACAGGATGAACAGGACCGCATACGCCTCCTCGACCTTTGGAAATTCCAGGCGCACGAGATAGAGGAGGCTCGGCTAACGCCGGGCGAAGACGAGCGCCTGGAAATCGAGAAGCGCGTGCTGGCGAACGCCGAAAAGATCTACGGCGCCGCGATGAATGCATTCGATCTGCTCTATGAGGGCAATGCTTCGACTTCATCGAGCTTGCGCGCGGCCCAAAAACACGTCGAGGATCTGACACGCTACGAGCCCAAATTCCAGGAGGCGCTCGGGGCTCTGGACTCCGCCCGCATCAGCGTGGAGGATGTGGGCGCGACGTTGCGCGATTATGCGGGTGGAATTCAGGCCTCTCCGGAGCGACTGGCGGAGCTGGAAGAGCGTCTGGCGCTGGTGGACAAGCTGAAACGCAAGTATGGACCGGCGCTGGAGCAGGTCATGGCCTACGGCGTGGAAACGCGGCGGAAACTTTCCGAAATGGAAAACAAGGATCAGGTGCTGGCCGAACTGCGGGATCAACTCGCCCTGGCTGCCGAGCATTATTGCAAAGCTGCGCGGGCAGTCTCGCGCAAGCGCTCGGAGGCGGCGCGGAAGCTGGAAAAGGTAGTGGAAGCCGAGATCAACGATCTGGCCATGCGCGCCTCCCTTGCCATCGCCGTCGAGGAGGACGAGGCGCAGGAACACTGGACAACTTCGGGCATGAATCAGGTCGTCTACCGGATCGCCACGAATGCAGGCGAGCCCCTGAAGCCGTTAGAACAGATCGCGTCAGGGGGCGAGCTTTCTCGCGTGATGCTGGCCCTGAAGGCGAGCGTGGAAGCGGGCGCGAATCCGGCGGGAAAGAAGAAGAATCCAGCAGCGCAGCGCACGCTGGTGTTCGATGAGATTGATAACGGCATTGGCGGCCGGGCCGCCGAAGCGGTTGGCAGGAGGCTCAAGGCGCTGGCGAAAGGAAATCAGGTGTTGTGCGTGACCCACCTGCCGCAGATCGCGACTTTTGCCGATCATCATTACTTGATTGAGAAACGAACCAGTTCGGGCCGAACCAAAACCACGGTCCGCCAAATTACCGGCGAAGAGCGCACCGAGGAAGTGGCGCGTATGCTCTCCGGCGCAAAGCTGACCGAGACCTCGCGCAAGCACGCCGAGCAGATGCTCAAGGCGAACGCCTGATCCACAAGGTGCATCCAACTTCATAGGGTGTTCCCGTGAGCAATCTCGCTTGCCTTAGCGAGACGACATCCTTATAATCCGCTCACCGGAATAATCTCTTGGCCGCGCTTATCCCGAGCGGCGAAGGATTTACGGGAGCATTCCCATGGCGTGCAAACGATCGTGGTGAACCCGGCATCAAGAACGCGCTGCCGGAGAGTACGTGAATCCAGCTTTCCTATATGAGATGAAGGAGCCACTGGAATGAAGAGAATTCTTGTTGCGATGTTGCTGGTAGCCGCAGTTACCGCCGTCGCCCAAACCGCCGCGGCACCCGCCCAGGCGGCGCCACCACAGAGCGCGGCCCCCGCCTCAGCATCTGCTCCAGCCACAACACCTGCCCCTGCCCCGCAAAAAAAGGAAATCAAGGATCCCGCGGAATATAACGCCTATATGGGTGCGTTAGGGCAACAGGATGCGGCGGCCAAGATCAGCGGCATGGAGGCATTCCTGACGCAATATCCCAACAGCGTGATGAAAGAAGACGCGCTGGAACTATTGATGGGCTCCTACCAGCAGACGGGAAATTCGGCCAAGACGCTGGAGACGGCACAGAAAGTTCTTCAGGCCAACCCGTGCAATTTGCGAGCGCTGGCGCTGCTCGCTTACACCAAGCAGGCGATGGCGCAACAAGGAGGCGCGGCCGCTGGCCAGAATCTGACCGAAGCGGGCCAGTACGCAGACAAGGGTCTGGATTGCGAGCAAACCGCGGTAAAGCCGGATGGCACAACCCCTGAGGATTTTCAGAAACTGAAGACTCAGACTGCCGTGATTTTCAACGGCGCCAGCGGTGTGGCCGGGTATCAGGCCAAGGACTATGCCAAGGCCCAGCAAAGATTGCGTGCCGCGGTGGACACCGATCCAAAGAACCTGGTGAATGTCTATACCTTGGCGCGCGCCTATCTGGAGCCGGGACCGACCGAAAAGGATGTAGACGGACTGTTTTACATTGCGCGCTCTGCCAACCTGGCGCAGGGCTCGGGGAAAGACCAGATCGCCAAGTACGGCAAGAGCAAATACACCAAGTACCACGGCAGCGACGAGGGCTGGAACGATCTGATGACCAAGGCGGCAACCGCCACGGATCCCACCGGCATCACGATCACGCAGTACGTTCCGCCGACGCCCGCGCAGCAGGCTCATGACATCATGACCTCCAAGAAAATTGAGGAGATGAGCTTTGCGGAATGGCAGTTGGTTCTCTCCGAAGGCTCCCCGGAAGACGCAGAAAAGGTCTGGACTACCCTCAAGGGAAAGCCCCTGCAGATGGTGGCCCACCTTCTCACCATCGACACCACGGGCAAGTTGACGAAGATGACGTTGGCTGGCAGTTCGGACGACGTCGACGCCAAGCGCGCTGACATCGATCTGACCATGGCGGCGGCGCTCCCCAAGAAGGACGTGCCGAAAGAAGATACGGACTTCCAGTTTGAAGGGACGCCCGTTTCCTACGTAGCCAAGCCTTTTATGATGACCATGAACGAAGGTGCTTTGCTGGTGAAAGCGGCGCCGAAGCCGCCTGTCCACAAGAAACCTGCTGCGCATTAAGTTAAGGTTTCAGGAGAGCGCGAGGCTAGCAAGAAAGAAGGGCGACCCGATCCGGGTCGCCCTCTTAGTTCTTGCTCGAACTTCGCCAGGTTTATGTTTTTCCTAAGACCTGGCGCCTGACACCTCTACCGCGCCTGTTTTCTTTCCAACGCAACCGGCCGTGCGCTGCGCGGCGGACGCTTCGCGCCACCGCGAAAGGGGCGCACGTCAATCTTGAGTTCCTGCATGGTTCGGCTCAGAGTGTTGCGGTGCATGCCCAGCTCACGGGCGGCCTTGCACTGGTTGCCCCGATTTTCTTCCAGCACGGTAACGATGAAGCGCTTCTTGAACTCACGGACCGCTTCGGAATAAAGAATATTGCTTCGGTACATCTGAAGGATGAGAGCTTCCAATTGATCTTTCACCACCGCCTCATTTCCGCACCTTCCACCACATAAGATCTCGTAACCTCGAACTACTTTGCCGGCGCGGCCGGCTTGGGACGAACCGCATCCACCGCCGACGGCGCACGCCGCATATAATCCAGGCCCTGGTAAAAGCGTTGGCGCAACTCTGACGGTGCGAGCCAGATTGCAGCCCTTCCGCCTACCAGGAAGTAGGGAGCCAGTTGAGACTCGTCCAGCCACTTTGCGGCGGGTGCGAATGCCGTCATCGCGGTCAGTACAATGGCTACCACCAAAACGCCTCGCAACAAGCCCAGCGCTGCTCCCAGAATCCGGTCAATCGTACTTAGTCCGGCTTTCTTCATCGCCCAGCGCGCGATTCGTCCGGCAATACCGGCCAGAATCAGAACCGCGAAAAAGATGATGAGGAAAGCGGCAATCTCACCAACCCACGGTGACTTCAAATAGGGTGCGAACCGGTCCGCCAGGCGGTGATACTGCCAGGCGGCCAGCAGAAATCCGAGCACCAGGCCGGCCAGATGAAAGGCCTCATGGAAGAAGCCCTCTATCGCTGCACCGGCCACGGAAAATGCCAGGAAAACCAGAATGATCCAGTCCGCAACGCTCATATCCATGACCATGCAGCGGGCACGGCGGCCTAGATCTCCAACTCGCGTCCCGTCAACTGACGATACGCCTCGAGGTACTTTTCGCTGGTCCGGCGCGCAACTTCCTGGGGAAGGGCGGGCGCGGGCGGTTGCTTATTCCAGCGGATTTCTTCGAGGTAGTCCCTTACATACTGCTTGTCGTACGAATTCTGCGCTTTGCCCGGTTGGTACGTGTCTGCCGGCCAGAAGCGAGACGAATCCGGTGTTAATACTTCATCCGCCAGGGTGATTCCCTGGGCGGTCATGCCAAATTCAAACTTGGTGTCGGCGATCAGGATGCCGCGCTGCCGCGCATGGTCCGCGGCCGTTTTGTAGATGCGCAGAGTCAGATCGCAGAGCTGGTGGCTCAGCTTGGGGTCAACCAGCTTGCACATTTCTTCAAACGAAATGTTGATGTCATGCCCGGTGGTGGCCTTGGTGGCGGGCGTGAAGATCGGCTCCGGCAGTTGATCGGATTCCTTTAACCCCACGGGCAGTTTGATGCCGCACACCGTACCGCTCGCCTTGTATTCCTTCCACCCCGATCCGGAAAGATATCCGCGGGCCACGCACTCGACGGGGAACATTTCAGCCCGCTTCACGATCATGGAGCGGCCCCGGAGTTCGTCGGCGTGCTTGCGAACTGCCGCCGGATATTGATTCACGTCGGCAGTCACGAAGTGGTTGGGCACAATGTCTTTCAGAAAATCGAACCAGAATAGCGAGATCTGGGTCAGCACGCGCCCTTTGTGCGGGATGCCGGTGGCCAGCACGTAATCGAACGCGGAGATGCGATCGGTGGCGACGAAGAGCAGGTGGCCGCTGTCGACGTTGTAAACATCGCGGACCTTGCCGCTTGTGTGCAGCTCAAGATCCTTATAGCCGGTCTCCAGCAGAACGTGGTCGAGGATGTCGGGGCTCATGATTTTAATTTTACCGGGAGAAAACTGTCCGGTATTCTAGCCTGCGCGCGAAATTTGTCAACGCCCTCGATCACAGGTGCATGGTTACTCTGAACACCGCCGGAAGGAAAATAGTTGACAGTTTGATTTAAAGTCAGAAGCCGCGCCAATGGCGGATTTTCGGGCCTTCACGATGTGGAAAAACTGAGGAAGGCTTTGGAAAAAAGGCGGAGAATCTCTCGCTCCGGATAAGCAAGAAAACGTTCAGCCGTCAAGAACGATGCCGCAGAAAGTTTTTGCTCGCCGCAACGATTCAAAACCGGCTGGGCCACTTCCGGGCGGCATAGAAAACGCGGATTAACTGCACTACATTGCCGCGCACCCGGTAAGGAACTATGTATGGCGTTCCCGAGACCACTAGCTCTCGAGTGCCGGACACCCGCCCCGGCCGGCCCGAAGCTGGAAACCGTTTGAGATTTTCGACTGCATCCACAATCGCCGCAACGGTGCGGGCGGCAGCGGCGGGATTGTCGCGCGCGATATAGTCTGCCACCGCGTTCAAGTTGTCCAGGGCTGCGCGCAGCCAGTCAACGCGCACGACGCATCCATCGCTTCAGCACCTGCTGCACTTCTTTGTCGCTGGCGAAGTCGCCGGCGTCGGCCTCGGCTATACCTTTTTTGATCTCATTGATCTGCCATTCATTCACGGTAACAAATTCCTGGATCGCCTGGGCGGCGACGAACGAACGGCTCCGGCTCATTGCCTTCGACAAGCGGTCAAGCTGGTTCTTGAGTTTGGCATCGAGGCGAAGCGTGAGCACAGAGGATGCAGGCATATGTATACATTATATAACAAATGTATACATCCTGTTGTGGCCGGACTTGCAACTAAAACGTAAAGCGTGTTGATCGGCATCCCCCTCGCTTTTACGCCGCCCCAAACCTCACCGACACCAGCTTCGATATCCCCGGCTCCTGCATGGTCACGCCGTAGAGCACGGGAGCGATGCTCATCGTCTTCTTGCTGTGCGTGATCAGGATGAACTGCGTCTCGAGGCTCATCTCCCGCACCATGTCGGTGAAGCGGCCGATGTTGGCCTCGTCGAGCGGCGCGTCGACTTCGTCGAGGATGCAGAACGGGCTGGGCGTGTACTGGAAGATGCCGACCAGCAGCGAGAGGGCGGTAAGCGCCTTCTCTCCGCCGGAGAGCAGGAGCACGTTCTGCAGCTTCTTGCCCGGAGGCGAGGCCACCACGTCAATGCCGCTTTCCGCGCTGTTTTCGATGTCGGTGAGACGCATGAAGGCGTTTCCTCCACCGAACAGCTTGCGGAAAGTGTTCTGGAAGTTTTCGTTGATTTTGTGGAACGCCTCTTCGAATTTCTGGCGCGAGACCTGGTCGATCTCTTTGATCGTCGCCGCCGTGTTCTCGATAGCGTCGAGCAGGTCTTTGCGCTGGGTTGAAAGGAACTGATGGCGTTCGGCCGTTTCCTTGTATTCTTCGAGGGCCATCATGTTGACCGGGCCCATGGCGTCGAGGCGGGCGCGCATCTCGCGGTAATTTTGATCCTCGGTGGCAAGTTCTTCCCCGGCGAGCGGGACGATGGTTGTATCGGCCATGAGCACCGGGCGCTCGATGCCGAGCTCGTTGAGGCACGTATCCGCCATGTGCTGCAAATCGGATTCGAGCTTGGCGGCCTGCGCCGACAACTCGCCGCGACGGTCGCGGGCGGAATCGAGCTGCTGGCGCATCGTTCGCAACAGCTCCTCGATCTCGGCCAGGCGGGCCCGCACCTGCTCCGACTCGCACTGCAGCAGGCCGTCGCGGGCTTCGCCCGCATTGCGCTCCGCTTCAAGCTGTACGAGTTGCTCCGACAGCTGGGCGTTCTCTTCTTTGCGCTGCGCGATCTCCTCCGTGGCCGCCTCCATTTGCGACTGCAGAGCAGTTGCCCGCTCGCGCATCTCGGAAACAACGGCCTGCACGCGCTGGAGCAGCGCGGTTGCCGAGCGGTGGCGCTCTTCGAGCGTGGCCACACGAGCGGCGCGCTGCGAAGTGGTTTGGGCGGCCAGATCGCGGCGGTTGCGCAGGGTAACGAGTTGATCGTGTCCGGCGGCGAGCTGGGATTCAAAACGCAAGCGCGACTCTTCGATCGTTGCGAGTTCAGCCCTCCGCGCCCCGATCAGCGTGTCCTGCTCCTGGCGTTCGGCGCCGAGGCGTTGCAACTCCCGGCCAATCACGTCGATGCGTTCGCGCACGCGCGACATCTCACCATCCAATTGCTGTAGCAGGTGGCCGGATGTCATCGCCTGCTTTTCGGCTTCACGCTTCTCGTTTTCCAGGCGGTCGAGCAGAGAATTGTGCTCGTGAATTTCCCGGCCCAGCGTCAGCGCCCGGATTTCCTTTTCCCGCAGCGCTTGTTCCAACTCGTCGAGCAGGCGCAGAACGTCGCGCAGTTCGCGCTTCATCGAGAGCGGGCCCTCGCTGCGCTGTTTTCCGCCGGTGACGGTCACATTGTGGAAGCATTCGCCCGATTGCGAAAGGAAAAATGCGTCGGGACTGGAAAGCGCGAGATCGCGCGCCACGGCTGGATCGGGCACGATGTAGCCATTGCCGAGCTTGGGCAGGATTACTTCCAGCGATTTGCCGAAGCCATTCAGAACGCGAATCGAGTTCTTCAGCGGCAGGACGAAGTCGTCGACGGGCGCGTAATGCGCATGCTCATCGGCAACGAAAGAAAACTTCGCCTGGGAATCTTCGGGATGAACGAGGAAGGTGGCGCGGCCATCGACGTCGGAGCGCAACAGGCGCAGGCCCTCATCGGCGGCGTCCCAGCTTTTGACCACAACGAAGTTCAGTTCATCGCGGAGGAAATCTTCGACTACGCGCTCGTAGCGCGGATCGACTTCGAGGAAATCGGCCAGCACGCCCGCGGGAGCGTATCCGCCTTGCAGCGCGCCGGATTGAAACAACCGGCGGACCGATTCGGTGGAATACCCATGCTCGGCGATCACGGCTTCGAGCGAACCCTTTTTGCCGAGCGCCGTCGCATATTCGGAGCGGATGGAATCAAGATATTTCTTCGTGTCGCGCTCGTCGCCGCGCTTGGTCTCCAGCACCTGGCGCAGCGAAGCGATCTCAGCCGCCAGCGTGTTGACGCGCTGCGATACATTTTCGAATTCCAGCGCAAGCTGGCCGCGCTGACCACCGAAGTTTTCCGATTGTGTGGAAGCAGCGGCGATTTCCGCACGCAGGCGCTGTTCTTCGCGGTCGATACCGGCCACGCGTTCCTCGGACTGCGTGAGTTGATTACGAAGCTGAGAACCCTGGCCGACCGATTCGAGAATGGCCGTACGACAAGTTTCCTGCGCCTGTTCGAGTGCGGACAGATCCGCGGCCGCGCTGGCGGCTTCCTGCTGGCTGAGCGCGAGTTCCTGCTGCGCCGATCCTAGATCCGCCGCGGCGGAGTCAAGCAACTGCTGGTGTTGCGACAGTTCTTCTTCGAGAGCGCTCAGACGTTGAGTCACCTGCGCCAACTCGGCTTCTGACGAAGTCAAGCGCACCAACAGTTCGGCGGAGCGCTCTTCGTTGGTCTTGATGCGCGCCTTGCCGCGGTCGGACTCCATCACGATCTGGCTCAGGCGGTCGCGATTCAGCCGCGTCTCGGTCTCGATCGCATAGCCGCGCTGCGTGCGTTCGCTGTGCTCGGCTTCCGATTGCTGCACAGTTTCGGTCAGCTGCCGGATTTCGTCGCCCAGTTGCTTGACCTGGGAATCGAGCGAAAGCCGCTCGGCATCCATGTGCGTGAACTTGCTGGCAAGAACCACTCGCAGCTTGGCGCGCATTTCATCGCGCAGGCGGCCGTAGCGCTCGGCCTTGCTGGCCTGGCGTTTCAGCGAATTCATCTGGCGCGTGACTTCCTCGAAGATGTCGTTCACCCGGTTGAGATTTTGCTTGGCATCTTCAAGGCGCGCTTCGGCCAGGCGCTTTTTGGTTTTGAATCTGGTCACGCCGGCGGCTTCTTCAATGATGGCGCGACGATCCGTGGGACGGCTGCTCAGGATCTGGCCGATGCGTCCCTGCTCAATGAGCGCATAGGATTCCGGGCCGAGGCCCGTGCCCATAAAAAGTTCCTGAATGTCGCGCAGGCGGCAGAGCTTTCCGTTCAGCAGATATTCACTGTCGCCGCTGCGGAACAAGCGGCGCGTCACGGCGATTTCGCCCGTTCGTGCAGGCTGCTGGTTAAACTTGCGGCGGCGGATCTTTAACACGACTTGCGGGGAAACAATCTGCAGCGGAACCAGTTGCGGCCCGGAGGTTTGCGCGGCTGCGTCGTTGGCATCGGATTGTTGTCCTGGCGCTGGATCTGAGCCTCCGCTTTCCGCTGCCGTCGCATCCTGCTCGCTTGGACGGGCGAGTGCACCCGTCGCTCCATCGGGGGCGCTTCCGGCCGCAGCCTCCACTTCTTCGGTCTTTCCTGGCTGCGCGCCTTCCACGGCGCGCTCGGTTTCGGCGGCGGCGGTTGCCCGCAGTTCCGCTTCGTCCCAGTTTTCTTCCGCCAGCTCATCCTGGATTTCGATCTCGGTGGGCTCGTTGGAATCGGGGCCGTGGTAAACCTCCGGATCGATCAGCGTCAATGTAACTTCGGCCATGCCGGTGGGATTGCGGCCGTTTGTGCCCGCGAAGATCACGTCCTCCATGCGCGAGCCGCGCAGGGTTTTCGCCGACTGCTCGCCCAGCACCCAGGAGATGGCGTCGGCGATATTCGATTTGCCGCAACCGTTGGGGCCAATGATGGCGGCAATGCCTTCACCGTGAAACTTAAGCTCAGTGCGATCACAAAACGATTTGAATCCCAGGATTTGCAGCTTCTTGAGTTTGAGCAAAGTCACTCCTTCGGGTTCCGCTTAAATTGCTCGGCGCCGGCATTTCTGGCGGCGTGCGTGTTCCTGGCGGAAACTACTTCCGCCTACGCGCTGGCTGGACCGACTGCAAATCCGTGGAGGGCTAACGGCGATGTTAACTGCCGAGGTTCCTCCTGATCGCATGCCGAGGCGCGTTCCACACAATCGGAACCAGCGCCCCAGCGTTGAACCAACTTTAAAGGCGAAACAGGGGACGGGTCAAGCAATAAAACACCACATATTGGGGTGCGCATCCGCCCACCGCCTTTAGTTGCACAGACATTGCAGCAATCCCGCGCAAATCTATGGTGAGCAATAAGAAGGTAGGAGACCGCCAGAGCTAGAATTACTGTAGCGCCGGCCGTAGCCGGATGCAATCCCTGGCTGGGGGATGTTTGGTGGGTCGGATTCCGGGCCGAAGCTTATCCAACGCCAGCAGCAGCTAAAACCTGACAGCGGCCGCCGCGACGTCGGGATGCAGGTCAACAACTTTATCTACGCTGGTGAGTTTTAGAACTTCTTCCACGTGCCCTTGCGCGCACACCCGGAGCTTTCCGCCGGCTTGTTTGAGCTTACCGGCGCACATAACGATGATCCCAATGCCGGTGCTGTCGATGTGGGTGACACCGCTGAGGTCGAAGACAACTTTCTTTTTGTTCTCCCGGACGAAGGTCTCGGTCGCCCACTCCAGTTCCTTGCACTCGCGTCCCATGACAATTCTTCCGGTCACATCCAGAACCACAATGTCGGGATCCATATTCCTGGTCTGAAGCGTCAGCATGGGGGGACTCCTTTTCAATTCTTAGAGCGCGATTTTTCGACTCTCCGATTCTACGAGTCGCGGCTATCTGAAACCGCCAAACATGACGACGTCCGTATCGTGATCGGACAAACCATCTCGCACTACCGCATCATCGGGAAGCTCGGCGGAGGCATGGGAATGGTTTACAAAGCTGAAGACGCCCGGTTCGGCCGCTTTGTAGCCCCGAAATTTCTGCCGGAAGGCGGCTTATCCGATCATGGGTTTATCCGCACGAAATCGGAGAACGGCGAATCGGAACATATTAGGCGGGAAGGGGCGGCAAGTCAATGCTAGCGAGGAGGGCGCGGCGACGGTAAGCGGGCTTCACCGCTGCCCTGTTTTGCCCGTCCCACGTACTGCCGAATTCGAACTTACTGCAGCGGCGAACCGGTCGATTGGCAGTTGTTGTTGAAAGCCGCCCCGCCGTAGCGCACCACGCCATCGTTGGACCCGCAGAAGTAACGGACGCCAGTCTGGTTCGACGTAATCGGTCTGCCTTCGATTTCGTAGGTGCCTTGAGGCGTACTCGTGGTGCCAGCATTGGTTAGGGTAAACGAATAGCCGCTCTTGCTTGGGGTGTTGCTGCCACCCAAAACGTTATCAATCAAGCAAGCTGACGTCGATGTTGGCACGGTGCTGGTGCAGTTTCCGGCCAGGCTGGGCAGCGTAATCGCATAGCCCACCGTCGGAAACGCCGAGTTGTACGCAACTTCAGCTGTGTTGACCGTACGCGTCGAGCCCACCGCGGACGATTCGTTCGCAGCAATACGAGCGCGCAGCAGGTTCGGGATGGCGATGGCAGCGATAATCAGGATGATCGCAACTACAATCAGAAGTTCGATTAATGAGAAACCCCTCTGTTTTCGCATCTGGAACTCTTCCCTCATTGGGCGTGGCGGTTTTGGGGCAATCCACGCACGCTAATATTATTTTCCTAATGGACAGGCCCTCAAGTTACGACGGTCTCAACTAGGGTAACTGTGCAAGACACTGCGCCATCGTCGGCCTACCGCGCTATGGTCAAGCGGGGTAATACATGTGGACGATCAGGGTCCTAATACTTCCGTGCCGATTCTTCTGTATGAATGTCCACGTCAATACTTGTCCCGGTCAGTCATTGTGATTGCTGAGGCCGAGAATACCGCTGGGAGCGCCAGCACACCCAGTTCATCACGCCAAATGCATGACCTTGACGGCATATGTCTACATATGTAGACTTAGTTCGTGAAACTGCGCCTGTCTCCACAAACTGTCCTGGTGCTGGCTGAATTTCTTGCGTGTCCGCAAGATTGGAAATATGGATACGACATCAGCCGGAACACAGGCCTGAAATCGGGCACTCTATACCCCATCTTGATGCGCTTGGCGGAATTGGCGCAACTGGAAACACAGTGGGAGGATGCCGAGCCGGGAAGACCGCCGCGGCACCTGTATCGGCTGACGACGGAGGGGTTGCGCTATGCACGCGAGCAGGTGCCGTCAACTTCGAAGCGCGTTCATCCGCGGCCCGCATTTGGCGGAGTGAAAAGTTGACGGTCATTCGGAACCTCGCTGTGCGCATGCTGCAGGCAGTTGTCCGGCGCGCGCAACCGGCGCTCCGCGAGTGGGGAGCAGCGATGTTGCGCGAGATGGACTTCATCGAGAGCGACTGGGCCGCCTTGTTCTGGGCCATCGGGAGCGTGAAATCGGTGGCATCCAACCGGAAAGGAAATGACGTTATGCGTGGGGATCGAGTCAATCGCGTCTGCGGCAGGGTCATCATCGGCCTGTCCATTTTGGCCCTGTTTACTGTAGTGACCGGATACTTTCAGGCACCGAGACCGGACGAAGGAACAGCAGCGCATATCTTTCAGTTGTCCATTGTGGCGCTGGTGCCGACGATCTTACTTTTCCTGGCGACTGCAGATTGGAAGAAGCCCTTGCGCAGCGCGCGGCCGCTGACGGTCCCGGCCGTCGCTTTAGTTCTCGCGTTTGCGGCATTGTATTATCTTGAGCACTACTTCTACCCTGCGTACTGGCGATGAGCGGCACCACTGAAGCCTAGCTTTGGAAAAGCGTCAAAGGTCCAAGTTCCGGACTTTCTTGCTGGTCTGTTCCCGGATTCTTGCTCACAAACCCAATGCCCGCACTTGCTCCTCGGTTTCATACCCCAGCCAGTGTGCCACCTCATGCCAAACCACTCGCTTCACCTCGGCCCGCAAATTTCCTCTTGAGCAGCGCAGAATCGGCCCCCGAAAAACAAATATCAAATCGGGCGCGACCCTCATTTGCGTGTGCGATTGTTTCGTTCTGACGATGCCGCTGTAACATCCCAGCATCTCAGTGCCCCGGGGCCATTTCTTTTTCTTCAATTCGTGCTCAGGTGGTTCGTCAGCCACTTGAATTCCGGGAAAATCTGGTTGCTCCCGGATCTTCTGCGGCAAAGTGCTGTATGCCCACTCCACAATCTCCTCAAAACTTTCTGAATTTGTGGTGTTGCCCATGAGTCCGACTTTACCACCGCCGTGGAGTTGATCAAGTCGCTCCTAACCGCGAAACGGTGCAAGAATGCAGCCCACAGCGCAAGGTGCGGGTCTAGGTGGTAAACGATTTAGCCCCGAGGGGCGCAAGAACGGCGAGGATGCAGGCTCCGGAGGGGACGAACCAGTTCTCACGCATATACATGAAGACCAGCCCAAACCAGCAGAGGCCCTTCTAGTTTTTTCTTTCCACCAGAAAGTGCGCCAACTCCTTGAGAGTGGCGGCGCGTTCGCCAAAACCATCAAGCTGGGCGCACGCCTTCGTGACCAACGCGTCGGCTTTGCGCAGCGATTCCTCGATGCCGAACAGCGCGGGGTAGGTAGCCTTCTCGGCCGTGGTGTCTTTGCCCGCGGTCTTGCCAAGTTGCTCGGAGGTCTGGGTCACATCGAGAACGTCGTCAACGATCTGAAACGCCAGGCCGATCGATTGGCCGTAGATTCGCACCCGTTCAATATCGCGTGTACTGGCACCCGCGTACATGCCTCCGCTGACAACGCTGGCCGTGATCAAGGCCGCGGTCTTGGAGCGATGAATGTACTCGAGCGTAGCGAGATCGGGTTTCTTGTGCTCGGCTTCGAGGTCCACGACTTGGCCACCGATCATGCCGTCAATGGTCCCCGTGGCGTGCGCGATTTCGCGGATGATCGCCACCCGCGCCTCGGCAGGACAGGGAATCTGCGCGAGGACTTCATAGGCCTGAGTCTGCAGAGCATCGCCCGCGAGAATTGCCGTGGCTTCGCCAAAGGCCTTGTGACAGGTTGGCCGGCCGCGGCGCAAGTCGTCGTTGTCGAGCGCCGGAAGGTCATCGTGGATGAGCGAATAGGTGTGCAGCATTTCGAGCGCTGCGCCAAGTTGTTCGATGCCCGCGGGCCAGGCGCCGGTCTGTTTCGCCATCGTCATGCGCCCGGCTTCCATGCAGAGAATCGGCCGCAGTCGCTTGCCGCCCGCGAATACGCTGTGGCGCATGGCCTGATGGATGGATGTCGGATGCTGCGCTGCCGCCGGCAAAAGCTGTTCGAGCGCCGCATCGGCGGCGGCGCGTCCCTCGTCGAGAATTTGTTTCAGCATCGCATCGCAGTATAACAATTAGGGCGGTGTGAGAATCAGTGCGTCAGAGAGGGATGGTCTAGGCCTCATGCGCACATTGAAGCGGTAATTATTTTTGAAGAGGATATTACGAATCGCCGGCAGGTCGCGCGCCCGCAATCCGGCGCCACCCAGCCTACCCTTCCACCTGAAAGAACTGCGCCATTTTGCGGAACTTCTGATACCGGGCCTCCAGCAAATCCCGCAGAGAAAGTTTCTTCAGCTCCGCCAGATGCTGCGTCAGCGCCTGGTCAAGCAACTCGGCGGCCCGCGCATGATCGCTATGCGCACCTCCCGCCGGCTCGGGAATGATGCCATCAATGCATCCCAATTCGCTCATGTCTTTTGCGGTGATCTTCATCGCCTCCGCCGCCAGTTCCTTCTTGCTGGCATCGCGCCACATGATCGACGCGCATCCTTCCGGCGAGATCACCGAATACACCGAGTTCTCCATCATCAACACGCGGTCGGCCACCGCAATCGCCAGTGCGCCACCGCTCCCGCCCACTCCGATCACGGTCGCAATAGTCGGCACTTCCAGTCGCGACATCTCCAGCAGATTGCGCGCAATCGCCTCGCCCTGCCCACGCTCTTCCGCGTGCAATCCCGGGTAAGCGCCGTCCGTATCCACAAAAGTCAAAATCGGCCGCCCGAACTTCTCCGCAATCCTCATCACACGCAGCGCCTTCCGGTAGCCTTCCGGATGCGGCATTCCAAAATTGCGATACACCCGCTGCTTCGCGTCCCGCGCCTTCTGCTGCCCGACCACGATCACTTCTTCGCCGTGAAACCGCGCCATCCCGCATACAATCGCCGGATCGTCCCGGAATCCCCGGTCCCCATGAATCTCGCTCCAGTCGGTGAAAATGCGCTCCACGTAATCGAGCGTGTAAGGCCGCTGCGGATGCCGCGCCAGATTTGTCCGCTCCCACGCGTTCAGCGGCGCCGACACCTCGCGCCGCAAGTCGTTGACGCGCTCGTGCAGTTGTTGGATCTGCCGCCGCGTCTCCTCGCCTTGTCCATCAAGCGACTCCAGTCGCGCAATCTGCTGCTCGATCTTGTCCAGTTCCTGCCGCGCTTTCAATCCCGAATCCATCTTGATGACATTCCCATTCTTGCGGGCGTGATGCGCTTCCACAATCGAGAGTAAGAAGTCGGCGCCCGCCACTGCCGGATGTCCCGCCTCGGTAACAACCGCATGTCCCGCGCCCGTATCTTCTTGCTTCACCCGCTTTGTTTTCGCTCGGCGCATTGGTGTGGCGCGGACACTCTTGTCCGCGCGAAAGCCGGCATCTTCCAGAATTCTAGCCGCAAGAGGCCGTTCATCTCAGAGTCTGTAATCAGCTGATGACGCGAACGCTGCCGCGCCCGCACAATTCCTCAACCCGCACCATGAAATTGCGGTCTGGCATCACATTATAGCCTTCCGCTTCCATCACCACCATGAAATCCCCGTCCCGCTCCAGGTCAAACAACACCCGCGCTTCCCCCTGCCGTTCGCGGAACAGCGCATGCAACTCATCCACCGTCCGATCCTCGGCGTTCCCCAGCGGAATGCGAATGCGAATCGCCTTCGGCAGCGGCACCCGCGCCTCGTCCAACGGAATAATATCGTTCGCAGTAACCTTGGGGCTCGCGCCTTCTTCAATGCGCACGCCCCCGCGCACCAGCACCGGAACCTCCAGCTTCACTTTCTCCGCCAGCTTCCTGTAGGCCTCCGGAAACACCAGCAGCTCGACTTTGCCAAACATATCTTCGAGCGCCGCTTGCGCCCACAATTCCCCGCTGCGTTTCGACTTGGCAACTCGCAGTCCCGAAATCAGCCCCGCCGTGGTGATGTTCTCGTCCTTCGCCGTCGATTTCTTCAGCGCCCCAATATCTTCGGTCGACAGCGCGTTCAAATCCGCCAGCTTGTCTTTGTATTTTTCCAGCGGATGTCCCGTGATATAGAACCCGAGAATTTCCTTCTCCGCCGCCAGCCGGGTCTGCTCATCCCAGTCTGGCACATTCGGCAGAGTGTCATTGCCTCGATCGGCGGACTCATCGGCGAACACCCCAAACAGCCCGTGCTGTCCCGACTCCGCATCTCTCTGCGTCTTCTGCGCGCGCTCGATCGCTTTATCCAGTCCCTGCATCACCTGCGCCCGCCGCCCAAAACAATCCATCGCCCCGCTCTTGATCAGCGATTCCAGCACGCGCTTGTTCAGCAGCCGCAGGTCCACTTCTTCGCAGAATTCATAAAGCGATCTGAATTTCCGCCCCAGCTTTTTGCGCGCCGCCACAATCGACTCAATCGCGTTTCCGCCCACATTCTTCACCGCTGCCAGCCCGAATCGAATCGCCTCCGCGTGCGGCGTAAAGGTCGCGTCGCTGATGTTGATATCCGGCGGCTCAACCGCAATTCCCACCTCGCGGCATTCGTTGATGTACTTGACGACGCTATCCGTATCGCCCGTGATCGATGTCAGCAGCGCCGCCATGAATTCCAGCGGATGATGCGTCTTCAGATACGCCGTGTGATAGGCCAGCAGCGCATAAGCCGCGGAATGCGACTTGTTGAATCCATATCCCGCAAACTCCCTCATCAGGTCGAAAATCTTCTCGATCTTTCTCGGCGGATAACCCCGCTGCGTTGCGCCCTTCACAAAACGCTCCCGCTGCTTGGCCATTTCCTCGGCGTCTTTTTTTCCCATCGCCCGCCGTAACAGGTCCGCTTCTCCCAGTGAATAGCCCGCCAGCCGGTTCGCCACCTGCATCACCTGTTCCTGATACACGATGACACCCAGCGTCTCCTGCAAAATCTCCTTCAGCTCCGGCAGTTCATATTCGATCCGCCGCCGCCCGTGTTTGCGCTCGATAAAGTCGTCGATCATCCCGCCCTGGATCGGTCCCGGCCGGTAGAGCGCATTTAGCGCTGTCAGGTCCTCAATCGAACTCGGCTGATATCGCCGCAACACATCGCGCATCCCGTGCGATTCAAACTGGAACACCCCCGAAGTCAATCCCCGATGAAATACCTTCTGGTACGTTTCCTCATCTTCCAGCGGAATCTCATCCAGCTTTACGTGCTGCCCTTTTTGCGCAATCAGCTTGAGCGTGTCGTCGAGAATCGTCAGCGTCGTCAGCCCCAGAAAATCCATTTTCAGCAGGCCCATCTTCTCGATGGCTACCATGTCAAAGGCGGTGACGATTTCGTCGTTCTTCGTTTTGTGCAGCGGCACCAGCTCAATCAGCGGACGCGGCGAAATTACCACTCCCGCGGCATGCACGCCCGAGTTGCGCACCAGCCCTTCCAGTTTCCGCGCCGTGTTCAGCAGTTCCCGCACCTGCGAGTCTTTCTCGTACGCCTCCTGCATCGCCGCCGACTCTTTCAGCGCATCATCCAGCTTGATATTCAGCGTCGTCGGCACCATTTTCGCGATGCGGTCCACATCGGCGTACGGCATATCCATGGCGCGGCCCACGTCTTTGATCGCCGCCTTCGCCGCCATCGTCCCAAACGTAATGATCTGCGCGACATTCTCGCGCCCGTATTTATTCGTGACGTAGTCGATCACCTCGCCGCGCCGGTTCATGCAAAAATCAATGTCGATGTCCGGCATCGAAATCCGCTCCGGATTTAGGAAGCGCTCAAAAAGCAACTCATGCTGCAGCGGATCGATGTCGGTAATCCCCAGTGAAAATGCCACCAGCGCGCCCGCCGCCGATCCCCGCCCCGGGCCCACCGGAATTCCACGCTCCCTGGCGTGCCGAATAAAGTCCCACACAATAAGGAAATAGCCGGAAAACTTCATCTGTTGGATGATTGCCAACTCGCGCGACAGCCGCTGCTCATAATCCGCCAGCGAATGCTTCAGCCGTCCCGCGCTCGCGAGCGGACGCAACACTTCCAGCCGCCGCGCAAACCCCTGCCGCGTGATGTGCTCAAAATAACTATCCGCCGTGAATCCGTCCGGCACATCAAAATGCGGAAACGGGCTCGGAATTTTTTCCAGCCGCAAATTGCACCGCTCGGCAATCCCCAGCGTCCGCGCAACCACCTCCGGCGAATCCTTGAACACGCGCAGCATCTCATCGCCGTTCTTCACAAAAAACTGGTTGCCCTGAAACTTCATCCGGTTCGTGTCCTGCACGGACTTCCCCGTCTGAATGCACAGCATCACATCCTGCGCATCGGCATCGTCCTCACACAAGTAGTGGCTGTCATTGGTCGCCACCAGCGGCAGCCCAAGATCCTTCTCCAGTTGGAACAGCCCCGCGTGGATGCGATGTTCCATCTCCAATCCCTGGTCCTGAATCTCCAGGAAAAAATTTTCTTTGCCAAAAAGTTCGCTGTAAAATCCCGCCGCCTTGCGCGCCGCTTCGTAGTTCCCTTCCGTCAACCGCTCCGCGACCTCTCCTTTCAGGCAGCCCGAAAGCCCGATCAGACCTCTCGAATGCTCGGCCAGAAATTTCTTGCTCACTCGCGGCTTGTAATAAAACCCATGCAGCGACGCCTCCGACGTGATCTTCACGAGGTTGCGATAGCCTTCCTCGTTCTCGGCCAGCACCAGCAGGTGGTTATAGGTATCGCCCTCGGGCGGCGTGCGCTCGATGTTGTGGTCATCCTTCTTGCAGATGTAAAGCTCGCAACCCACGATCGGCTTGACCCCAGCCTTATGCGCGGCATTCACAAAGTGCACCGCGCCAAAAATATTTCCGTGGTCGGTCATAGCCACCGCAGGCATGCCGAGTTTCTTGACGCGGTCAACCAGCTTTTCGACGTCGCAAGCGCCGTCCAGCAGCGAGTAATCGCTATGCAAATGCAGATGTACGAATTCCGCCATAGTCTTTGTGTGATCTCTCGAGTTGCAGCAATTCTATCCGCTCAAAGCAGGAGGAATCCGTCCAACTTATCCACAGTCGTGGAAAACAAAGCACAGAAATCCCACACCAGCTCAAACCACTAGGAGACTGACCATGCCTATGACGGTTCCAGAGCTGCCGCACCCGCGAAGCGGCGCAAGAATGCAGCCCATGGCGCAAGCCGTGGGTAAAACTCGACAACCGACGGAAGCCCCGGAGGGGCGAAAGAAGGTCCCGCAATCTGGATGAGTGCGATCAGGTTGGAAAAAGAAATGACGCAGCGAAACCTACTGCCCTTCGCCCGTACCCGGCAGATGAAAGTCCACGCCGCGATCGTCATTGGCCCGGACCGTAGCTGGAATATCGAGTACCGCCAGAGGAATTCTTTCCGTGCGCGATCCCGTGAAGTTCCACAGCATCCCGTCGACGATCGCGTAATTCTGAATCTCCCGCTGTTGCCCATTACGGAACACCAGCACCGTAGCCGGGTCGTTGCGCGCCGTCTCTTCCCTGCTCGGCTGAGGATCGCGGCGCACACGGAGCGCGTAAGCATCCTGATCCTGCTGGTTCAGCATCTGCTGCTCTTCCAGATTTTCTTGGTTCATCTGTTCCGCCATCTGCTGCTGCTGCGCATAGTCCTGATCGGATGACGACCCCGAATCCCACCACCACGAATCCAGGAACGGATCGTAGTATCCGTAATACGGGTACCCATAATAAGGATACCCATATCCCCACCGATTCCTGAATCTGTAGCCGGACCCATGTCGATTCCCACGAAAACCACGCGGCCCGAATCCAGGATGTGTGCCTGGCCCAAAGTGCGAGCCGCCAGCATACCCGCCGCCCGCAATCCCGGCGTGCGAACCACTGAAGCCGCCGCTATGACTCATAACCGGCGCATGTCCGACAGGTCCGCTATGGCCCCCGCCACTGAATCCGCCATGGCTAGCGACGCCCCCACCATGTCCTCCATGTTGGGCGTAGACAGGCACTACCGAAAGAATAAGGAGAAACGCCGCGAAGGCAAGCAGGCGACGCATAAGCAGATTATACATCCAATCCGACTATCGACGGACCATCCAATCCTCGAAAGGGAGCGCCAGTCGCCCCGGCCCGTCGACCACGTCCCACGTAGGGACAGCTGCCCCCGGCTGTCCAGTGGATCGAAGTCTCCACAAGCTAAATCTGGAAATCCAAGTAATCCTCGCCAAACAACTGCTCCGCCGAAGCGTGTACCGACGGCGTCTCTTCATCGATACTCAGATCCGGCTCCGCCCCCAGCGTCTCGTGCGTGTGTTCCTGAAACTTCTCGCGCAACTCGTGCACTTCCTTCGCCAGCTTGATGATCACCGCCGACAGCGGATCCTGAATCTCCTTCGGATCGCTGATCACCACCCGCTTCCCGTCGCGCAGCACGATATGTCCCGGCACGCCCACAATCGTCGAGTTCGACGGCACGTTCCGCAGCACCACCGATCCCGCTCCCACCCGGCAGTTATCTCCCACCGTGATGTTGCCCAGGATTTTCGCGCCCGATCCCACCGTTACGCCGTTCCCGATCGTAGGATGCCGCTTCCCTTTTTCCTTGCCCGTTCCGCCCAGAGTCACACCCTGGTACAGCGTTACGTCGTCGCCCACAATCGACGTTTCCCCAATCACTACCGCCATCCCGTGATCGATGAACAGCCGCCGCCCAATCTCCGCCCCAGGATGAATCTCAATTCCCGTGAACAGCCGCGCCACCTGCGATCCAAAGCGCGCCAGAAATCGAAACCCGTGCCCCCACAGCCAGTGCGTTGCATGATGCGTCCACACCGCGTGCAGCCCCGGATAGCAGAACAGCACTTCAAAATACGACCGCGCCGCTGGGTCCGTCTCAAAAACCGCGGCAATATCTTCCCGCACCGATTTGACGAAGCTAATCATGGCATTGCAACCGTCGGAAGAGCCAGAGCCTGTTGCCGCAACTGTTCAAACAAGATGCTGCTCAGGTACCGCTCCCCAAACGACGGCAAAATCACCACAATCAGCTTACCCGCATTTTCCGGCCGCGCGGCAACTTTCAGCGCCGCCGCCACCGCCGCGCCCGACGAAATTCCCACCAGCAGCCCTTCCTCCAGCGGAAGCCGCCGCGCCATATTGATCGCTTCGTCATTCGTCACCGTGATGATCTCGTCAATCAAATCCGTCCGCAGAATGCTCGGCACAAATCCCGCTCCGATCCCCTGGATTTTGTGCGGCGAAGGTTTCCCGCCCGAAAGCACCGGGCTGTCCGCCGGCTCCACTGCAATCGCCTTGAACGACGGCTTCTTCGGCTTGATGTACTCGCTCACTCCCGTCAGCGTCCCGCCCGTGCCAATCCCCGAAACCAGAAAATCCACTCGCCCGTCCGTGTCGTTCCATATCTCCGGTCCCGTCGTTTCCAGATGAATCTTCGGGTTCGCCGGATTGTCGAACTGTTGCAGCATGTACCCGTTCGGCGTCGCCGCCAGCAGTTCCTCGGCTTTTGCAATCGCCGCCTTCATCCCCTTGGGTCCAGGCGTCAGCACGATTTCCGCGCCGAACGCCAGCAGCAGCACACGCCGCTCCAGGCTCATCGTCTCCGGCATCGTCAGGATCAGCTTGTACCCACGCACCGCCGCCACAAATGCCAATGCGATTCCCGTATTCCCGCTGGTCGGCTCAATCAGCACCGTCTTCCCCGGCTGAATCTTGCCCGCCCGCTGCGCCTCCAGAATCATGCTGACGCCAATGCGGTCCTTCACGCTCGCCAGAGGATTCTGGCTTTCCAGTTTGGCCACCACCTCCGCCGCCGACCCGCGAGTTACATTGTTAAGCCGCACCAAAGGCGTATTTCCGATCAACTCCGTAACATCCTTAGCAATCTTCATAGTCAATCCCGCCCTACCGAAATAGAACCCCAGAACGACCTAATGACCGAGGCTGCCCCACCCTTGCGCTCTCTGCAAGCGTGCATCAAAAGCGCCTCGCACCACCGTGGGAGAGCGGCCCTTCAGGGCCGCGTCAGCCCGAAATCAATCGGGGGCTTTAGCCCCGGTGAGCGCGGCTTAGTCACGGCGCCATAGCCTCCGCGTTCCTCAACGCCTCGTCCATCGTCTGGTTGCTGCGAGTCCCCGCACTTAGCACCCGCCACCCATCGTCGAATTTCCGCAGCGCCACCATCGACCGATACCGCACCCCGCCGTCATACAGCGCCGCCCCTACCTGGTTCAGCGGAGCCCAATGCCACAAGAACTCCACATCCGCAAAGTCCCCCTCCTTGCTGACCCCCGTAATCCCCTCCAGCGTCCGCTGCGCCACCTCAATCCCAAACGGCCCGCGCTGCGTCTCGCTCCCAATCAGCGGCCGAATCGCCGTCACCCCCAGCGGCGACAGTTCCACGTCCCAGCACGGAGGAGGTTCCAATCCCACCGGGCACTTTTGCTGCGTCCCAATAATCCATCCCCGCCGCTGCAGCACCATCGACTCCGGCGAATTGAACTCCTTGTTCGACACCAGCCCCGTCGTCAGCCAGAACGTCTGCGGCAACTTGAACGCCTCCGATTGCGAAATCAAATCCCCCGCCAGCCGCCGCGTAAGGAAGTCCCGGGGTGTGCATGCCACGCACAGAGCCAATGTAAGACAAATGCAGCCCACCGCCCGCGTGATTTTGACCGTCTGCATCAATGAGGTAGACATCAATTAGGTAGAGCCTGTCATGTTGAGCGAGGAGAGCTTCGCCCAGGCGAAGCTCAACCGCAATCTAACCCTACTTCCCAATGCCGCTTACCTCGCCGCTCGCAACTCGAAACTAGCGGATCGTAGCTCGCCGTTCTTCACCGCGTCATAATCCTAACCAATCCCGCCCGCGACCGCGGCAGAAAAGGCGCCGCCGCAATCTGCCCGCCGAATTCCCGCCCCCACCGCCCCGGAATCGCCTCGCCACAAGCCGGACACGCGCCCGACGCCGTCAGCCTATACTCCTCAATCCAGTATCCCAGACGCCGTATCAAAGTTTCGCCACACTGATGGCACGCCGTATCCTCCAGCCCGCGCACCCGTCCCGGCAAGTTCCCGCAATACACATACCGCAATCCCGCCGCGCGACCAATCCCTGCCGCTCGCACCAAATCCTCCGCCCGCGTGTCCTCCGGAGAAGTCATCTTATAGTCCCGATGAAACGCCGTTACATGCCACGGAATATCCACCGACACGCCCGCCACAAACTCCGTCAGCCGCCGCAACTCCTCATCCGAATCATTAAATCCCCGGATCAGCAGTGTAACAATCTCCACCCAGATGCCCATCGCATAGAGCGCTCGAATCGTCTCCAGAATCGGCTCAATCCGTCCGCCCAGTTCCCGGTAATGCCGGTCGTCAAACGACTTCAAATCCACCTTATAAAAATCAATCCAGGGATGCAGATACTCCAACACCTGCGGAGTCCCATTCCCGTTCGAAACATAAGCCGTCTGCAATCCCGCCGCGCGCGCCTCGCGAAAAACCGCCACCGCCCATTCGCTGGTAATCAAAGGCTCGTTATAAGTCGAAACCACCGCCCGCGCCCCGTGCGCAACCGCATCCTTCACCATCGACTTCGGGTCCGCTTCCTCAATCGGAGAAACCGCCTCCGCATCCCGCAGCGCCTGCGACGTCACCCAGTTCTGGCAATACGAGCAATGCAGGTCGCACCCCATCATCCCAAAGCTATACGCGAGAGCTCCAGGTATAGCGTGGAAGAAAGGCTTCTTTTCAATTGGATCGCACTGCGCTCCCGCCACATACCCAAACGGAACATACAGCTTCCCGCCCCGGTTGAACCGCACCTTGCAAACCCCGCGCTGCCCCTCCGCAATCGGACAGCAATGCCCGCACGCATAGCAACGAATCCGATTGGCGGTCCCTTTCCCTTTGGCCGTCTCGCTCGCGCTCGTTCCGCGATCAATCGGTTCCCATAGTGAGCGGTCGCCTTCGACAACGCGCTCATCCAGAATGTCCCGCAACCTCGTCATACGCCTATTTTACGACCGTTCACCTCATGCATTTCCGATTTCGTATCACCGGCAATTTTTCAGCACACTTGAGGCCGACAGCGTATAGAATCTGCCTCACCATTTCGAGGCAGAGGCGCTTTCGGTTTGATAGCCAGTCTCTGGGGCCCAAATTCACAAGCGACATTTACTAGGAGGATTATGATGAGAAGATTTTCTGCAGTCTCGCTCACCTTAGTCGCGATCCTGTTGATCGCGAGCATCGTTTGCCAGGCAGCGCCACAGCTACCGCTGACGCGTCATGTTCGCGATGTGGTAGCGGATGGCCAGGCGCACTTGCTTGGCCGGCTTCCTGCAAACCAGACCCTCAACTTTGACATGGTTCTTCCCCTGCGTGACCGCGCCGGACTACAAATTTTCCTGCAACAACTTTACGATCCCACAAGCCCCTTCTACCACCTTTTCATCACGCCGCAGGAGTTTACCGAAAGGTTTGGCCCCAGTCAGGAGGATTGGGATGCCCTGGTCGTGTTCGCGAAAGCGAACGGCTTTGAACTCGTCGGCGGGACCCGCGACAGCCGGGATCTATGGCTCACCGGCACGGTGGCGAACATCGAGAAGACCTTCCATGTAACCATGGGTGTCTATAAAGACCCCACCGAGGATCGTTCCTTCTACTCGCCAGACCGTGAACCAACCGTAGAGTTGCCGTTCCAAGTCTGGCACATCACCGGTCTGGACAACAATTCCAAACCCCATCCCCTGTACGTCAAAAAGAGCGACTACGCGAAAGCGCATGGGATCGCTGCCAAGCACGTGAAGTCGAATGCCACCGGATCCGGCCCCTCGGGCTCTTTCTTGGGCAGCGACATGCGCGCCGCCTATTACCAGGGATCGGCGCTCACTGGCTCGGGCCAAAACATCGCCCTGTTCGAACTCGCTGGCTCTGATTTGGCCGACCTGAGCAAGTATTACAGCAACGTTGGGCAAACAGAACCTTACACTCCCACCCTCGTTTCCACGGGCGGATACGCGACGAGCTGTCTGGATAGCGGTAGCAGCCCGTGTGACGATACTGAGCAGACCATCGATATGACGCAGGCGATGGGCTTCGCTCCCGGCTCCTCCATGCTTTACAACTATGTCTGCGGCAACGTCAAAGCCAATGGCACTGGAAATTTCAGCGATACCGCCTGTATCAGCGCCATGGTCACCACTACGGCCGCCCCTTTGAGCAAGCAAATCAGCTGCTCCTGGGGATGGACGCCCGCCGATGCCAGCACGCTCGATCCGTACTTCGAGCAGATGGCATCGCAAGGCCAGAACTTTTTTGCCGCGTCCGGCGACAGCTCCACATGGTCGTCGTCGAATGAGGCTTGGCCCGCGGACGATGCTAACGTCGTCGCCGTCGGCGGCACGGATTTAACAACTTCCAGCCCGGGTGGTCCCTGGAGTTCGGAAACCGCCTGGGCCGATAGCGGCGGCGGCATCTCGCCAGACTCCATCCCGATTCCTTCGTGGCAGAAGATCTCGGGCGTGATCAACTCATCCAACAAGGGGTCCACGACCCTGCGCAACGGCCCCGACGTCTCGGCCGAAGCCAACTTTGACTTTTACTATTGTGCCGACCAGAAAGCCTGCAGCACTGGGTTGGGCGGAACCAGCTTTGCCGCGCCCATGTGGGCCGGCTATCTGGCTCTGGCCAATCAACAGGCGGCAGCCAACGGTCAGTCAATCGGATACATTAATCCGATCATCTACCCGCAAGCCGCTGCCGGCGGAACCACCTATAGCAACCTTTTCCACGACATCACGAGCGGTACCTCCGGCAGCTACTCGGCGGTGACCGGCTACGATCTGGTGACGGGATGGGGCAGTCCGAAGACGACCGGCCTGATCAACTTGCTCGCTGGCTCCTCGACGACGAGCTTCACGCTATCCGCTTCGCCGAGCAGCCTAACCATCACCCAAGGCAGCAACGGTACCAGCACGATCACCGTGATACCCGCCGGCGGATTCACCGGCAGCGTCACTCTGACCGCATCTGGTTTGCCCAGCGGCGTGACTGCCGTGTTTGGCACCAACCCGACAACCTCAACCAGCGTGCTCACGCTGACTGCGAGCGGCACCGCAACCACCGGCACCGCGACCGTAACCATCAGCGGAGTCTCCGGCAGTTTGAACGCCAGCACCACCATCGCGCTAACGGTGAATGCGGCAGCTTCTCCCAACTTCACCATCGGCGCCTCGCCCGCTTCTCTCACCGTTGTTCAGGGCAGCAACGGAACCAGCACCATCACCATCACCAGCCAGAACAGCTTTAACTCCGCAACCACGCTCGCCGCGACCGGCTTGCCCAGCGGCGTGACAGCTGGCTTCGGCACCAACCCAGTGACTCCGCCGGCCAATGGCACCGCGACCTCCGTGCTCACGCTCACCGTTTCATCCACCGCCGCCACCGGAACCGCCACCATCACGGTCACCGGAACTTCCGGCTCGCTCGTCCACAGCACGACCATCGCCTTGACAGTGACTTCCTCTGGCGGAGGCGCGCAGACCGCGGTCTACAACTCCACTTACAAAGCTCCCGCTTGCACTGCGAACGGCTCTTCCTGCGATTCGGGTCCATCCCTGCTCCTGGGACGCGGCACCATGTCGGGCGGCACCGAACCCAATCACCCCAACACCATCGCCAGTTCCTGCGCCGATGGCAACTCGGGAACGTTCCACTCAGATGAGTCCAACGACCGCATCGTTGTTTCGTCCTCCAGTGGCAACCTCACCCACGGCCAAACCGCGACCGTGACCGCAACCATCTGGGCCTGGAGCGGCTACACCTCCGACGCTCTCGACCTCTACTACTCGGCCAGCGCGACCAGCCCGACCTGGGTGTTCATCAAGACCATCACACCCACCAAAGCTGGAGCGCAAAGCCTGTCGGCCACGTTCACCCTTCCCACTGGCAGTCTGCAAGCCGTGCGCGCGCAGTTCCGTTACCAGGGCAGCGCGTCCTCGTGCACCACAGGCTCCTACAACGATCACGACGACCTGATCTTCGCCGTGCAGTAAGTTTCTATTTGGTCAAATTAACTAACGAGGGTGCCCCACCCAAGCTCAGATTGGGTGGGGATTTTTATTTCGCCCGCGAGTTCAATCAGCGAGCGTGGGCGCCCGCCACGACAGTGATGCCCCACCCTTTGCGCTTTTTGCAAAGGTGGGTAGAGAGGCGAACTTGGCCTTCTGCTGGCCGACTAACCAACGGACCTGATCTTCCGTCGCAAAGCGCCGCAGCCGCGAAGGGGTTAGCAACGAAAATCACTGCCTCGATCGCCCCTGACAGGCTAAGATAATTGCACTCGCACCTCCACTGGAATTCGCGTGATCGAAACGAAACCGGAAGCTGAGATTAAGAGCCTGACGCGGCCTGTGCCCGCGCTCCCCGTGAGCGTGATCATTCCCGCTCGCAACGAAGCGCGCAATTTGCCTCGCTGCCTCGCATCGCTCGCATCGGTCGGAGAAATTTATCTCATCGACTCCGAGAGCACCGATGAAACGGTCCGCATCGCCGAATCCTGCGGCGCGAAGGTCGTGCAGTTTCACTATCGCGGAGGCTGGCCCAAGAAGCGCCAATGGGCCATGGATACGCTGCCTTTCGCCCACGACTGGATTCTCCTGCTCGATGCTGACGAGGTTCTTACTCCCGAACTCGCCGCCGAGATTAGCAGCGCCATCGACAGCCGGGAATTCGACGGCTATTACATCGCCCTCGAAATGTATTTTCTCGGCCGCCGTTTGCGTCACAGCGGAGCCAGTTTCTGGAAGCTCTCGCTCTTCCGCAAAGGCCTTGGCCGCTTCGAATGCCGCCTGCAGGACCAGAGCAACTCGATGGGGGACATGGAAGTGCATGAGCACGTCATCGTCAACGGACGAACGCGCCGCTTGCAGCATCCGCTCGTGCATCATAACGTCGAGTCCCTCGAGCGCTACATTCAGAAGCACAACGAATACTCCAACTGGGAAGCCCGCGTCTGGCTCGATGGCACTAAGAACGACGGCCAGATTCAGCCCTCGCTCTGGGGAACGCAAGCCCAGCGCCGCCGCTGGCTTCGCCGCCATTTCTTCGAACTGCCTGGATCGCCCGTGCTTTTCTTTCTCTACAAATATTTCGCGCGTTTCGGTTTTCTCGACGGCGTTCCCGGCCTCATTTACTGCGTCTTTCAGGGTGTCCAGTTCTTCCACATTAAGGCGAAAATCTACGAGTTGCGCAGCTTGAGGAAGGCGGCCTGATTCATGTGCGGCATTAGCGGCCTGGTAAATTCCGGCGGCAATTCCAGCGACTCCCCAACGCTGGCCCGCATGACGGCCGTCCAGGCGCATCGCGGACCCGACGACTTCGGGCTCTGGGAGCGCCGTTTCCCCGACGGAACCTACATCGGTCTCGGCAGCCGCCGACTCGCCATTCTCGACCTCTCGCCCGATGGCCACATGCCCATGTGCAACGAGAGAACGTCCAACGAAGACGGCTCCGTCTGGATCACTTACAACGGCGAAATTTACAACTTCGCTGACCTGCGCCGCGAGCTCGAAGCCAAAGGCCATCGCTTTCGTTCGCACACCGATACCGAAGCCGTCATTCACCTCTACGAAGAATACGGCCCAGATTGCCTCAATCGCCTCAACGGCATGTTCGCGTTTGCCATCTGCGATCTGCGCGGCTCATCGCCCAAACTGTTCCTGGCGCGCGACCACTTCGGAATCAAGCCGCTTTACTATTGCGCGCACGATGGCAAGCTGGCATTCGCCTCCGAGATCAAAGCCCTGCTCCAGGTTCCCGGCATCGACGCCCGCATGAACGTGGAGGCGCTCCACCAATATCTGACTTTCCTGTGGGTTCCCGATCCAGCGACCATGTTCGAAGGCATTCACAAGCTCGAAGCCGGACATCACGCCACTTGGCAGCAAGGCGAATTCAAGATCGAGCAGTATTGGGATCTGACCTTTCCACCCGCCAACTACGATTTTTCGTGTGGCGCGGGCGCTTCTGCCCGCGAAGGCCAGCGGCAAGAGAATTTGGCGGAAGCCATCCGCGAGAGATTTTGCGCCTCGGTCGAACAGCAGATGGTCAGCGACGTCCCCATCGGCGCATTCCTCAGCGCGGGTCTCGATTCCTCAAGCATCGTCGCCGCCATGGCGCGTAAGCAGCCGGTTCGCACCTACACGATTACATTCCCCGCGAAGTATCGCGTAGGCGAAACCACCATCGACGATCCCGCGGTTGCCCGCCGCTTGGCACAAAAGCTTGGCTGCGAACATCACGAAATCGTAGTTGAGCCCGACGTAGTCACGCTCCTCCCCAGCCTGACCTGGCACATGGACGAACCGACTGCCGATCCCGCGCTCATCACTGCTTATCTCGTCTGCCGTGAGGCGCGCAAACAGGCGACCGTCTTGCTCTCCGGCGTTGGCGGCGATGAACTCTTTGCCGGCTATCGCAAGCATGCAGCGCATGCTTGGTCGGAGGAATTTCGCCGCGTACCCGCGTTCGCCCGATCCGCGGCCGAGAAAACTGCGCTCGCGCTCCCCAGCATGCGCGGCACAAGCATGAAAGGGTCCGTCCGTTTGGCCAAGAAGATGGCGCGCAGCGCAGCGCTGAGCCCATCGGAAGCATTCATCCGCAATTGCACGTATCTCGACGCGCAGCAAAAGGCGGATTTGTACGCTCCGTCTCTGCAGGAACTGACCGGCCTCAACCCGTCCAGCCGGCATGAGGCCGCGTTCGCCAAAGTCCACCATGCCGACTTCCTCAACCAGATGCTCTATCTCGACACCAAGATTTTCATGACCACGCTCAACCTCACTTACAACGACAAGATGAGCATGGCGTCGTCCGTTGAAGTGCGCGTCCCGTTCCTTAATCGCGAGTTGGCGGAGTTTGTCGCCTGGAACGTCAAGCCGGAGTGGAAGCTCAAGGGAAAATGGCGCCCGGTAACCAAGCACATCTTCCGCGAAGCCATGCGGACAATGCTTCCGCAGGAAGTCTTGCAGCAACCGAAGGCCGGATTCGCCGCTCCGGTAGACTATTGGCTGGCGCACGATTTGCGTCCAGTCGTGGACGATCTGCTGTCTGAGTCTCAAGTCCGCAAGCGCGGCCTGTTTCGGCCCGAAGCCGTTCGCGCGTACGTTGACCAGCACCGCCGCGGAACGGAAGATTGGTCGATGCAAATCTGGCAACTGCTGACGCTCGAGACCTGGATGCAGCTCTTCCTCGACGGCGGCGCGCGCGACTTTGCCGAAAAGACGTTCGCACAACCGCCGACGCAGGCCCCGCAATTGGCCACCGCATGAAACAACTCTTACAAGACGCGCGCACCGGAGAATTGAACGTCACCGAGGTTCCGGCTCCACAGTTGCTTCCCGGCTGCGTGCTCGTGCGAACCGCCGTTTCGCTGGTCTCCGCCGGAACCGAGCGCGCCTCAGCCGAGTTCGCACGCAAGAATCTGCTCGCCAAGGCCAAGTCCCGCCCCGATCTCGTGCGCGATGTGCTCGCCAAGTTGCGGCGCGATGGATTGGCCGCAACCGTGGGAACAGTTCGCTCGCGGCTCAATCAGCCGCAGTCGGTAGGTTACAGCAGCGCCGGAACCGTAATCGCTGTTGGCGACGGTGTTACTGACATCGCCGCAGGCGAGCGTGTAGCCTGCGCCGGCGCCGGTTACGCCGTCCACGCCGAATTCGCCTGCATCCCGCGCTTGCTCGTCGCCAAGATTCCGGAAAGCCTTCACGCCAACGCGGCCAACGATAGTGCGAAGGACGATCACGAAGGCCAGCAGGATCGGGCGATGCCGTTTCATGTGTCCTTCGAACAAGCCGCCTTCGGAACCGTCGGCGCAATCTGCTTGCACGGCATCCACACAGCGCAAGTTTCTCTCGGCGATACCGTCGCCATGATTGGCCTCGGCCTTCTCGGCCAGATCACAGTGCAATTGCTGAAAGCCGCCGGTTGCCGCGTCTTCGGCATGGACCTCGTCGAACAGCGCGCCCACCTTGCCATCCAGAACGGATGCGATGCCGCCGCCACCGACTCGTATGAATTTCGCGATCTTTGCTTCCAGAAAACAGCCGGCAAAGGCGTTGACTCAGTCTTGATCACCGCCGAAACGCCGTCGAGCGAACCCGTCAATCTCGCCGCTGAAGTCGCGCGCGATCGCGCCATCGTTTGCGCCGTCGGAACCGTCGGCCTGGAACTCGAGCGCAAGCTCTATTATGAAAAAGAACTCGATTTTCGCGTCTCCCGCTCCTACGGCCCCGGCCGTTACGACACCGCCTACGAGCAAAAAGGCCGCGACTATCCCATCGGCCACGTTCGCTGGACCGAGACGCGCAACATGGAAGCCTTCCTCCGCTTCCTTGCCGAAGGTAAGGTGAACGTGTTTCCGCTCATCACTCATCGCTTCCCGATCGACCAGGCAAACCACGCTTACGACCTGATCACGGGCCGCGCCGCGCAACCATCGCTAGCGGTGCTGCTCACCTACCCGGAAGTTGAAGAAAACGCGCCGCCGCAATTGTTGCACAACATTTCCATTGTCGCTGCATCCTCGGTTGCTTCTCGAAAGCAAGGCGCCGTCGGCCTCGGCGTGCTCGGAGCCGGGAATTTCGCGCAGAACACGCTTCTTCCCGCTCTGAAAGCGATTCCAGAAGTTGCCTTTATCGGAGTTGCGAATGCAACCGGCCCCCGCAGTCGCAGCGCCGCTGAGAAGTTTGGCTTCGCCTACTGCTCCAATTCCGAAGACGAAATCCTGCATGACCCAAAGGTCAACGCGGTCCTGATCGCCACGCGCCACCACCTTCACGCGCGCCAGGCCCTTGCCGCGATCAACGCGGGCAAATCTGTGTTTTGCGAGAAGCCGCTCTGCCTTACGGAGAGTGAACTTGCGTCGCTCGTGCGCGCCATGTCGCGCATTGCTTCATCCTCCGAACCAACTTCACTGCGAACTCCTCTGCTGATGGTCGGCTTCAACCGCCGCTTTGCGCCGATGGCCATTCAGCTCAAGACTTTTCTTTCAGAAGTCCACGAGCCGCTTTCCATACACTACCGCGTGAACGCCGGTTTTATGCCCGCCGATCATTGGGTCAACGATCCCGATCAGGGCGGAGGCCGCATTCTTGGCGAAGTCTGCCACTTCGTCGACTTCCTTTGTTTTCTCGCGGGCGCTTGCCCCATCGAAGTGCAGGCGCAGTGCGTCGGCAACCCCGGTCAATACAGCATGGATACCATCGTCGCGCAGCTCAGATTTCCCAATGGCACGCTCGGCACGATCGGCTACATGGCCAACGGCGATAAGTCCGTCTCCAAGGAGCGCCTGGAAGTTTTCGGCGGCGGTTCGGTTGCAATGCTCGAGGACTTCAGGCGTCTTGAGCTCGTCCGCAATGGCCGCAAGCAAATCTCGCGCGCACGCCTGGAACAGGACAAAGGTCATAAAGCGGAAATGCGTGCCTTCGTCGATGCCGTCCAGGGCAAGATTCCGCCTCCGATTTCGTTCGAGCAGATCGTAGCCTCGACGCTCGCAACCTTGCGCCTTCAAAACGCCTGCCAGACGGGCCAATCGCTGGCGCTCAACCTGAGTGAGTTCGTTGATTCGGCGTTGCAGGGAACCATCACGGAGTAAGAGAATCCACGCACGGCGAAAGGGAATGAGCTGTACATGCTGATTCTGGGCCTCAACATGTTTCACGCCGATGCTTCGGCAGCCATCGTCGAAGACGGAAAGATTCTTTTTGCCGTAGCGGAGGAACGCCTCAACCGCCACAAGCACTATGGCGGTTTCCCTGCGATGGCCGTGAAGGCCTGTCTGAATGCCGTCGGCGCGAAGCTCACCGACGTTCAGCACGTCGCGCTTGGCCAGGACAGCGATGCCAACCTCGCCAAGAAAGTGCAATACGCGCTCGCCAATCCCGCCAAGATTCTAAACTTGATCAAAATGCGCCAGCGCAAAGAGGCCATGCGCGACGTGCGCCTGCTGCTCGCGCAAGCCCTTCACCTCGACCCGAAGCAACTCAAATTTCAGGAGCATCACGTCGAGCACCACCTCGCCCACATTGCCAGCTCCTATTATTGTTCACCATGGGAAAAAGCCGCCGGCTTCAGTTACGACGGCTCCGGTGATTTCGTCTCGACCATGACGGCTCGTTGCGAGGGCAACAACATCCGCATCCTCGACCGCGTCTTCCTGCCGCATTCGCTCGGCAGCTTTTACACCATGATTTGCGAATTCATCGGCTACAAGAAGTACGGCGATGAAGGCAAAGTGATGGGCCTCGCGCCCTACGGCAAAGACACGTTCGTCGAGCAGATCGGCAAAATCGTTACGCCCAAGAATGGCGCTTTCCGGCTCAACATGAGCTACTTCAAGCCGCTCGGCAGCAGCCAGGGAATGCAGGTGCTGCCCGACGGGGCCGTGCGCCTGGCACGCCATTTCAGCGACAAGATGGCAACGCTCTTCGGCGCGCCGCGCGAGCCCTTCAGCGAAATCACGCAACGCGACATGGATCTCGCATACGCCATGCAGCACTCGTTCGAGGAAGTATTCTTCCACCTGCTCGAAGATTTGCACCAGCGTGTGCCCGACGACAACCTCGCCATGGCCGGAGGCTGCGCTCTCAACAGCGTAGCCAACGGAAAAATATTTACCCGAACTCCCTTCCGCCGTACCTGGATTCAACCCGCCGCCGGGGACGAAGGCTTGGCAATCGGCGCCGCGCTTTACGCTTATCATGCCATCTTGCAACAGCCACGCAGCGAACACATGAATCACGCCTACCTCGGCCCTGAATTCTCCGACGCTCACATCGAAGCCGCGCTAAAGTCTGCCGGCGTGAAATACCAGCGACTGGAGCGTGAGCTGCTGCTTGATGCGGTCTCCAACGAAATGGTTCAGGGGGACGTGGTCGGCTGGTTCCAGGGCCGCATGGAATGGGGACCGCGCGCGCTCGGCAATCGTTCGATTGTTACGCATCCCGGACTGCCCAACATGAAAGACGTGCTCAACACCCGCATCAAACATCGCGAGTGGTTTCGCCCGTTCGCGCCTGCGATTCTCGCCGAGGCGCAGCACGATTATTTCGAGCACGATCATCCGTCACCTTACATGCTTCACGTGTATAAAATTCGCCCCGACAAGCGAAAGAGCCTGGGCGCCGTTAATCACGTCGACGACACGGGCCGCCTCCAGACCGTAACGCGCGAAGAAAATCCGCTCTACTACGACCTGATCAAAACTTTCGGCGAGAAAACCGGGATCCCCGTGATCCTCAACACCAGCTTCAACGAGAATGAGCCTATCGTCTGCACGCCGCAAGAGGCGATTGATTGCTTCCAGCGTACAAAGATGGACGTGCTCGCCATCGGCCCATTCCTCGCGCGCAAAATCGAGAACTGATGTCAGCTGGCGCACATCAAAACGAGCTCGGCGCGGCAACGTCCTCCGCGATCAGCCTCCGCAAGATCGCTGCCTGGCGCGGCATCCGCGTGCTCGCATGGGACCGCGACGTTCTCTATGGCTGTCGTGGCTACGAACTGGTCCGCCTGCAATCGGCAAACTCGCAGCATTCGGAAAATACCGCCTGGGAAGCTGTGGCCAACTTTCCCCCTGACTGGTGGAGGAATGTAACCTCGCGCTCGCGCTTCACGTATCGCCTGGTGCGCGACGGCTTCCACGCCCTTGCGGTGCTCGATGACAAAACGATGATCGCTGCCGTTCCCGGCGCGATTATCACGCGCGCTCCCGAGAGCAACCAATTTCGTCTAACGCATGAAATTCTGCGCGGCACGCGGCCACTCCACATTACTGCGGTGCCAAATGGAAATATTTATTGGGGCGAATATTTCGATAACCACGCCCGTGCGGAAGTGCACATCTACGCCTCTGCGGATCGCGGCCAAACGTGGCACATCGCTCACACCTTTCCCGCTGGCGAAATTCGCCACGTCCACAACATCGTTTACGACCGCTGGGCTGATTGCCTTTGGATCCTCACCGGAGATGAAGGTACCGAATGCAAGATCCTGCGTGCCGACCGCGATCTCCGTTCCATAGAAACTGTTCTATCCGGCAATCAGCAGGCCCGCGCCGTGGCTGCCATCCCGGCGGAAGACGGTCTCTATCTCTCCACCGATACTCCTTTGGAACAAAACCACGCGCTGCGCCTTGACCGCACAGGACGTATCGAAAAGACCGCCGACCTCACCAGCTCTTCGATTTTCGGCTGCCGCACTGCCAACGCGCTTTTCTTTTCGACTATGGCCGAGCCCAGCGCCGTAAACTTGACTCGAGAAGTCCATCTCGCCGGATCCGCCAACGGAACGGACTGGCAGACGCTGGCTCGCTGGGAAAAGGACTCGTTGCCGATGCGTTATTTTCAGTACGGCAATGCCATTCTGCCCGATGGCGACAATTGGACAAACTATCTCGCAGCCAGCACGATCGCTGTAAAGCACGCCGACCTCGTTACAACTCTCTGGGAAGTCGGATCAAGCAAAACAGCGAATCCGAGCGCCAGCGGTCCAACGGCGAGGCCATCCGCATGACTCTGGCCGCGCGCTGGCACTACTACCGACGCATCTTCCCGGCCTATCTTGGCGACGGGCGCAGCCCGCTCACGTTCTGGCACGAAACGCCAAAGATCAACGCCCAAGCAACCCACACGCAGTTCGGTCCGTACTACATGTCGTTTCGAGAAAAGGCCGACTACGCCGGGCATTACGACGCCCAGGGCATTCCGATGCTCGACTATCGCGGCTCGATCGGCCTGCAGTACAACCCGATTGCGATTGCGCAATGGGGTCTTGCGAATTGCAACATTCTTTGTGAGACGCACAACGAATCGCGCCGCCAGAAGACTCTCAAAGCCGCAGATTGGCTGGCCGCGAATCTCGAACAGAATCCGCACGGGATTTGGGTCTGGAACCACCATTTCGATTGGGAGTATCGCGACACGCTCAAGGCGCCCTGGTACTCAGGCCTGGCGCAAGGTCAGGGAGTATCGCTGCTTCTCCGCGCCTATGCGGAGGCTCGAGACGAAAAATATCTGGAGGCAGCAGATCGTGCTTTCATCCCGCTCACCAAGCCCATCGCGGGCGGAGGCGTTCTGTTTGAAGACGCCGGTAACAATCTCTGGATCGAGGAGTATCTCGTCAATCCGCCAACCCACATTTTGAACGGCTTCATCTGGGCGCTTTGGGGTGTGTTCGACTTCTGGCTTGCGCGCGCCGATGCAAACGCGCGGCGGATTTTCGATCAAGGGGTCGAAACTTTACTCCAAAATCTGGCTCGCTACGATACCGGCTACTGGTCGCTTTACGAACAATCCGGACCGGACCTGCAAATGCTCGCAAGCCCTTTCTATCATCGCCTGCATATCGTACAGTTGCGAGTGATGACGACGTTGACCGGAGACCGGCGTTTCGCGGATGTCGCCGATCGCTGGGACGTTTATGCCCAACATCGCGCTAATCGGGCGCGGGCGCTGGTCGAAAAAAGCATTTTCAAATTGCTCCATTACTGATTGTGAAGATTCTCTATATTTCGCAATATTTTTCACCGGAAATGGGAGCGCCTGCCGCACGCGCCTCCGAACTGTCGCGCCATTGGGTGCGCATGGGCCATGACGTGACCGTGCTTACCGGATTTCCCAACCATCCCACAGGCGTCGTTCCGGAAGAGTGGCGTTCCCGGTTGCGCCACCTGCGTTACTCGGAAAAGATCGAGGGAGTTCAGGTTGAGCGTACCTGGCTCTGGCCGCTGCCCAATCGCAGAGCGCACGAGAGAATCCGTAACTACGTTTCGTTCTGCATCTCGGCCGCACTGGCAGGCGTTGGTTTGGCCAAGCCCGATGTCATCATCGCGACTTCACCGCAGCTTTTGTGCGCTTTCGCGGGATGGTGGATTGCCCGATGGCAGCGCGCGCCCTTTGTTTTCGAGGTTCGCGATCTATGGCCCGAATCGCTGGCCGCAGTCGGTGCAGGCGGCGAAGGAACTCTGCTGCATCGCACGATTGGCGCGATCGCAGGCTTTCTTTATAAGAACTCTGACCGCATCGTCGTAGTTACGCCGGGTTTTAAAGAACACCTGGTCCGGTACTGGCGCGTGCCCGCGGAAAAGATTGCGGTCGTCGAAAATGGTGTCGAAACCGATCTCTTCCGTCCCGACGCGGCCGCCGCCGGCGAGGTTCGCAGCAGGTTCGGCCTCAACCACCGTTTTCTAGTCTGTTACATCGGCACCATGGGAATGGCGCACGGCCTGAAAACTCTGATTGCCGCCGCTCAAGAATTACAGGCGGCATTGCCCGATGCCACGTTCCTGCTGATTGGTGAAGGAGCGGAAAAGCAGAACATCATCGAGTTGGCTGCGGCGCGGCACCTCACGAACATCCGATTCCTCGATCAGCAACCTCGTGAGCGTATTCCAGCGTTCATTTCTGCCGCCGATCTCTGCCTTGTCCTGCTGAAACGGACCGATCTGTTCAAAACTGTTATTCCAACCAAGCTGCTCGAATACATGGCGTGCGCGCGCCCGGTCATCGTCGCCGTTGATGGCCAGTCGCGACAAATTATCGAAGAAGCGCGCGCCGGTGTATTTTCGCCGCCAGAAGACAGCAATACGCTAGCAAAGGTGATCTGCGAACTCGCGGGCGATCCTGGGCGAAGAAATCAAATGGGAACGAACGGCAGGCAATACATCGTGGAAAAGCTTTCACGCGAACAAACGGCTTGGAATTACATCTACGTGCTGGAAGATTTGCTGGACCGTGAGGACCTGCCTCGGGTTGTTGCGGCCTGAAGCATGCCGACGAAATCAATTCCGGTTTCCCAGCAACCGATCTAATCCGCTTGTCAGGTGGCGTCTTAAGGGTGCACGGCGATGACCGCCAGCGCAGTCAACGCAGCCATCGCTACATCGGTGGACCGATAGGCCGCTCCCTTCAGCGGGCTTCCAGGAACAAACAAAATGTCCCCTTTCGTCAGAGGTACATCGGGCGCTTTCGCGTACAGGACTTTCTTTAAATTGACCGGAATCTCCTGCACTCCGCTCGGCGTTTGGCGAAGGATTCTGGTTTTGCTCAAGGCTGAGGTTTTCGTGCTGCCGCCGGCCAGCGCGAGCGCTTTGAGGACGGTCAGTCCGTTGTCCTCAATCAGGAATCCGCTAGGATGACCCACATCCCCGACAACATAAATAATCCCCGCTCGCGAGACGATGATGGTATCTCCCGGATGGATCTCCACATTGTTCTGCGTGTCTTCGGCGAGATTCGACGAAAGCTGCAGCACGACCTTGTGGTCAGGATCCCCGCGGTGCTCGATGGTCACCGCACGGCCTGCCTTGTCGGTCAAGCCTCCGGCTGCCGAAATCAGATCAAGTAGATGCCGCTCGCCGATGGCAGGGTAGGGTCCTGGACGCGCCACCTCGCCCGCCATCGTGATGGCCTGCGAGGCAGACTCTTCGACAAAAATAGAAACGTGTGGACCGCGGACAAAACCTCCATCTTCGAGCCGCTTCTGGATCAACTCCTGCGCCTCGTCAGCGGTCAGATCCGCCACGTGAACATAATCGATCAGAGGAAGGTAGATATCTCCCGTGCCGCTGAGACGCGTCTTAGTGTTGAGATCCGGGACCCCGAATACAGTAACGTCGATCAAATCCCCGATTCCCAGCTTGACGTTGGAATTTGGCAGCAAGGGCGCCGAGGACGGATTACCAGGCTGCGTCGAATCCGGCGCCGGGTGTGGCGTCTCACCGCCGACCGGGCTTTGCGCCCATAGGAACAGGCTGCACAAGCTGACAAGAATCAGCTGACCGGCGTACAAGAAGAGACGCCGCTTCCACTCTGCCATACCGGGGACTCCTGGATCGAAATGTGGCTTGAGTCTAACATAGGCGAGCGTGGAGATTGCCGCCGGGGAATGCCCTTCTGCCGGCTCGGACTCGCAAAAATCAACACTCACTTGCCCATCCTGCTATTGCCCTTCCTCAGGACAGGGCTGTATATTTTGCAAAACAAAAACATACGAACCGATGAGCGCTACAAAACTGCGGTCCCTGAGTGTTCTCTCCGCAGATGGCTTGAGATGACAGGTATTTCAGCCAGAAGGGAATTTTGATTTGACGCTTCTGTTCTTTGGCTTGTTTGCATTTTCGCTGGCGCTTTCCTTTGCCGCCACCCGCGAAGTAAGAGACAGAGCGACGCGTCGTGGCTGGGTTTCAAAGCCGCAGGAAGGTCGCCACGTTCATGAAACTCCGCTTCCCCGCCTGGGCGGAGCCGCCATATTTTTGGCGTTTTCCGTAACGTTGGCCTTGTGGTTAGCACTCTCATCGATCTTTCCACGACTGGCCACCGGAACGGATACGGCGACCCTGCTGCGCATTTATGTCCCGGCCTGCCTCATCTTTTGCCTCGGTATCTACGACGATCTGCGTGGAGTCGGCCCTTATACGAAGTTCGCGGTGCAGGCCGTCGCGGCGGGCATGCTCTTCGTCGGCGGCATGCGCGTTCTGAACCTGCCCCTGCTCTTTGGTGTACACACCTTACCCTGGTTCGTGGACCTGCCGGTCACGGTGCTGTGGGTGGTCGCGGTCACGAATGCCTTTAATTTGATTGACGGCCTCGATGGGTTGGCGGCCGGATCGGCGCTTTTTTCCACCATCGTGTTTTTTGTGGTTGCACTGGTCAATCAGTCCTGGCTGGGCGCTTTGATCAGCATTATTCTTGCCGGTGCGATTCTGGGATTTCTGCGCTTCAACTTCAATCCAGCCACGATTTTCCTCGGGGACTCCGGCAGCCTGTTTATCGGTTTCACGCTCAGCGCGCTTGCTTTGGCAGGTGCGCAGAAAGCGCCTACTTTTGTCGCGGTCGCCATTCCGGTGGTGTCATTCGGACTGCCAATTCTGGAAACCTCGCTTTCCATCCTGCGCCGCTTGATCAGCGGTCGACCCATTTTCACCGCAGACCGCGAGCACATTCACCACAAACTCCTGCAGATGGGCCTTTCGCATCGGCAGGTCGTCATCGTTCTATACGCCGTCTCGGCTTTGTTTGCGATGCTGAGCTTGTTCCTGCTTTGGCCAACGGGCAGTTCCCTGGGCCTGGTGCTGGCCGTGGTCGGAACCGGCATCTGGATGGGAGTGCAGCATCTGAACTACCTCGAGTTCGGCGAATTACGCCGTGTCGCGCAGCGCACGATCGAACAGCGCCAGATCTTCATCAATAATCTCTCTGTGCGTCGGGCGGTCGAAGAACTCAAGGTTGCGGCTGATTTCGATCAGGTCCGCAGCATCCTTATCGCGGCCTTCAACGGCAATGACTTCGACGGCTTCGATCTGCAGTCAACGCCGCTATTTGGCGATCGCTCGGGCGATGCTACCCGGCGATTCCATTGGAGCAAGTTTCCGCACATGGCAGCCATCTCCAACCAACCGTCGTGGAAGTTGGTGCTTGACTTGGTGACAACCTCAAACCAGCGGCGCGGCTCGCTGGTCGTCTATCGCGGCTACGAAAAGCGCGATCTTCAGCTGGATGTCAACTTGCTAACCTCGGAATTCCCCCGCGCCTTGGCCGACGCGCTTGACCGCGTGCTCGCCGTGGCTCCGGCCCTGGTTGCCATGCAGAGCGACGTTCCGTCCATGGCTGCCAATCTCTAGGCCTCGCGACAGATGTTCTCCATTTCTTCAGCCTCTGAGTTAATATGTTGGGTAAATGGATCGCAGCATCGCCACACTGCCGGGTCCACCGCGGCCTTTTCCTGCGGGAGATCGCCGGCGCCGCCTTCGCCACAAGCTTCACACTCCCGTCTACGCGAGTTTCAACGGGCCGCAGACGGGGATCGTCTTTGACCTGAGTGAGCTGCTCGACCTTAACGAAGACGGTTTCTGTGTTCAAGCCGCCGCCGGCAGCGGCGCTTTGCCTAGTGCCGACGATCAGGGTACGGATCGCCTCGAAGTTAACCGTCCGGTCTCGCTTTGTCTCGATCTTCCCGAGACCAAGAATTACGTTCACGGCAGCGGCGTGGTTGTGTGGCGCGATGACGCTGGCCGAGCGGGCATCCGCTTTTCTCCTCTTCCTGATACTGCGATGGCCGCGCTCAAGGAATGGCTCTTCGTCAATCAGTTGATAGCCTGCTCCAATCACGAAGCCCGCGCAGAACAACTTGCTCACCACCGGCGGGAAGAATCGTCGACCGCCGAGCGAGCGTCCGCTCCCGTCCCAGTGGCGTCAACATTGGGGGCCGCGGCTCCCAATCGCGCACGCCTACTTTCCGATCTCGACGATGTTCGTCGTGAGGTCCGGGAAATCAAGACGCGAGATGTTGAAACCAGCGAAGTCAGCACGGATGCCATTTGCCAGCTCGTCGCCGAGCGCGCGCTGGCGCTTACGGGAGCCAGCGGTTCCGCGCTTGCGCTTCTGACCGATGGACGAATGGTTTGCCGCAAGCGTGCTGGCGATCCCTCCCCTCCGTTGGGCTCCGAAGTGGACATGCGAGAAGGCCTTTCCGGTGAATGCGTACGCACTGGCCAGCGCGTCCTCTGCGAAGATACCGCCACCGACCCACGTGTCAACGCCGACCTTTGTCGCGCGCTCGGCATTCGCTCGTTGCTGGCTGCGCCTATTGTTTTGGGTCTTCGCGTGATCGGCCTGATCGAGGTTTTCTCTCCTCATGCCGGGAACTTCTCTAACACTGAGGCCGCGACCCTGGAGCGCCTGGCAGAACTTGTTCCCTGCACGAGCAACCAAGAGAGCACTACGAAGGATGGCGGAGCAGCAAATACGAGGCCGGATACTTCAGAAACAATTGCAACGCAGGCGACCGAATTGCCGACCACCGAATATGCGGCCATCGAACCATCGATCGGGCCCTCGCTCGCGCCTTCGACGGCGGAAACTGGAACAAGCGGGCGTGAAACGGCTGGGCATGGAACGGCATCGCCTACGACGGACGCAGGCGACGCTGCTCGCAGAGAAACAACCGTGATCGAAGATCTCCGCGCTGCTCTGTGGGAGCGTGGACCGGAATTGGAGCGACAATCGGCTGCCGAGACCGTGCAGGAAGATCGGCAACGCTTGGGACGTGAGTCCTCGCCTATTCTGCGTTCCCACTGGGGCCACCTTGGTCTGTTCTTGTCAGCGCTTGCGGCGTCGGCATTGGCGCTCGGCTACCTGCTCGCGCCTGTGATCGAGCGACACTTGAACAATACTGCACAGTCCCGGCAGAATCCACAGGTTCGCCTGCCGGCTTCCTTCCACGGAGCGGACCCGAGCAAGGTGCAGGCTGCGACGCCGGATGATCTGCACAAACTGGCCGAACAGGGGGATCCCGAAGCTCAGTTTATGCTGGGCACCCTTTACCGCAACGGCGACGGTGTTTTGCAAGACGACAAACGGGCCGTCGAGTGGTTTCAGCGGGCGGCGAACCAAGGATATGTTCGAGCGCTCTCCGCTCTCGGTTCTTCCTATTGGGCGGGGCGCGGGGTTCAGCAGGATTACTCTCAGGCCTATTTCTGGTATGAACTCGCGCTCGCGAAGGGCGACCAGAACAGCAAGTCGCTGCTCGAAGGCATTTCCCCTCAGTTGACGCGTGAACAAGTGGCCAACGCCCGCCAGCAAGCCGAAGCATGGTTACATGCTCACAACCAACCTACGAAGATTTCTTCTAATTAGATTTCCGGCGCGCGAGCCAGGCCGGTGAAATGCGGCTCTGGCGACGTCTGCGACGCTTCCTTCGCCGCCGCCAGTGAACGACACGTCAAACTCTCAACCCGGGCTAGCCTATTAGTTTCCGCCTCTGAACCATGTCCGAAAACTAACGTCAGGGACTTGAAGTCTCAAGTCTAGAGAGCCGCAGAACTCTCCGGCGATTTAGTCTCGACGTCAAAGGTTCCGCTTGCACCAACTCTGCAGCACGAACAGCGACCACGGACGCGACCACGAGGTCTTGCGGGCAAGAAAGCGATTCCAGACATCGGTTACGGCGGATGGGTTGAGATAGGCAGAGCGCACGCTTTCACGTTGCAACGCCTGTTCGATGCGCAGTCTCAGTTCGCCGCGCATCCAACGCTCAAATGGCAACGTAAATCCTCGCTTGGGACGATGAACGATTTCGCGTGGCAGATCGACGCCGAGGCTCTTCAACAAAAGGGTCTTGGGCGCATCACCTCGCAACTTCTCTTTTCCCGGGACGTGGAAGCAGGCCCTCACAAGAGCTTCATCGAGAAACGGGACGCGAAGTTCGAGCCCGTGGGCCATGCTCATGAAATCGGAATCGCGGAGCAAGGTATTGCGCATATAGCACGTCGATTCGAGATAGGACACGCGATTGACCGGATCGAGATGTTGGGACGCGACGACGGAAGCCTGCTCCAGATCCTTGAGTTCGTGTTCTCCCGATTCGTCGTCGCTGGTGTAGAGAGCGTGAATCTCACTCTGAGTGAAGAGGGCGCGCGCCAGGAAATACGGGTGTGTGAAGTTGCCGCCGCCGGCGAGCGAAGAAAGTTTGCGGTGTCGGTCGCTCTTTTCGGCCATCAGCGCCAGGGATGCGGCCACTGGCTTGCGCACCGTAGATGGCAGCATGGCGAAACGGGCGGCGGCTTGCTCCATTTTCGGCACGCGCCGGAAATTCGAGTAGCCGGCAAACATCTCGTCGGCGCCAAGACCAGTCAACGCCACCTTGATGCCGGCCGCGCGCGCATTTGCAGAAACCAGCCAAGTGTTGATGCCATCGATCGTGGGCTGGTCCATGGCGCCCAGAGCCTCGGGCAGGCTGGCGAGTGCGTCCTGCTCAGAGACCATGATTTCGTGGTGATCGGTCGAAAAACGTTTCGCGACCGCGCGGGAGTGCTCGGCCTCGTTGAACTCTTCTTCCCGAAAAACAAGCGAAAAAGTCGCTGGGCGCACGCCAGCCCGGCTCATGACGGCGACCAGGCTCGACGAATCTATGCCGCCGGAGAGAAAGACTCCGACCGGCACATCGCTGACAAGATGCGAGAGCACGGCATCACGCAGAAGACCCGTAAGGTCCAGTACGGTGCTGCTCGGAGTCTGTTTATGAATCTCAGCATTCGCGCTATTTTCGGCGCTGGTATCGAGAGGATTCGAGTATTCCCCACGCTGGAAGCTACCGCTTTCAAGGGAGATGACGTTGCCTGAAGGAACAGCGCGGACCCCGTCAACGATAGTGCGCGGTTCGTAGACGGACCCGAAGGCCAGAAAACTAAAAAGTCCGTTGGCATCGAGTTTTCGCGGGACCAGTCCTGTCTGTAGTAGGGTTCGAACCTCGGACGCGAAAAGAAAATATTTTTCAGAGCGGTAGTAGTAGAGCGGCTTGATGCCCATGGGATCGCGCACCAGTAGCAGGCGCTGACGATCAGCGTCCCAGAGCGCGAACGCGAACATCCCCCGCAATTTGAAAAAACAGCGCTCGCCCCAGACGCGGTACCCGGCAAGGATCACTTCCGTGTCCGAATGGCTTTGGAAGCGGTTGCCATCCAATTCGAGTTCCGCGCGGAGTTCGCGAAAGTTGTAGATCTCGCCATTGAAGACAACCTGGTTGCCGGTGGCGGGATCGCGCATGGGTTGGTGGCCGAGTGGCGAGAGGTCGATGATGGACAGACGTGTGTGAGCAAAACCGAGTTGGCCCCCGGAAGCGGTTTCAATGATGGATGTACCGGAATCGTCAGGGCCGCGGTGAGCGAGGGATCTCGCGGCACCATCGAGAACGTCTTTGGAGACGCCACCGTCCGCCGTCAGAATGCCGAAGATTCCGCACATGGATTCGAGCCCTTAATCGAGTGTTCGACGAAAGCATAAACCACGACGCCAGCGAGATGCGGACTGCGGCAGAAAGAATGTCCGACCGCCCTACTTGAACGCCTCTACATACAGGGAGTGAGGCAAGTCGCGTGAGTCTTCCGGTTCGTAGCCAGGAACGTTGCCGTCGTACAAGCGGCTCTTCCCTTCTGCGGATCTTTCGACCTCGCCGAAACCGACTTTCCTCAACACTTCTTCGAGATGTGTGAAGTCGAATGCGGTGCGGTGCTGTCCGTCGCAGAAAATGAAATTCGAAAACCTGCCTCCGAGCGAATCGAAATGGTGGGGAAACGAATCATCGAACCATCCGCCCTGGCGCTGGCTGTAGGCTTCAATGGCACTCTCGAGATTGGGCACGATCAGGCGAATTCCACCGCGCGGCTTCAGCACGCGCAGGCATTCCTGAAGCAGCAGATTCAATTCATCGGAAAACAAATGCTCAAACATGTGCGTGGAATAGATCGAATCCACGGAGTTCGAGGGGAATGGAAGGCCGTTGCGCACGTCGAGCCAGAGGTCGATCTTATTGAAGAGATTGGCATCAACATTGATGAAGCCTTGCAGATACTTCGAACCGCAGCCCAGATGTACGTGGGTCGCACCCCGGGAATGCCGCGGCAGAACGTAACGACGAACAAAGTAGTTGGGAAGTGTGGCCTTGGAAATGCCCCAAAAAGCTATGTCTTTAAAGCGCTGATGAAGCAAACCATCCCTCCCAGAGCGGTGGCCCGATTATAGTTGACGCACGCTGGGCTGCGGCCCCGACACCTGGCAAAACCTGATTAAGCCGCAATCAATCTGTTCCGCGCAGCATTTGTTTGAGTTTCTTCCTCTTCCCGGCCCAGATGGGATCCACGAGGCCGGAATACATAAACTGATATTCAGCGGGAGAGTAGTAGGATTCGATCTCCTTGCGCCAGATCAACTGCGTCGAATCGGCGGCGGGATGCACCGTTCCTGGGCAGGGCGAAAAACAAAAACGGTGGGTTTGCTTAATGACTGCCCAGGCGCCGGGATCGATGGAGTCCCACGAGTAAGGCCACGCGAAAGCCTCGACGGGTTTGCCTGTCCAAAGCGCGATCTGCTCGGAACTCGTCCGGATCTCGCGCTCCAAGTCGAAGGCCGACAGGTTCACGAGGTTGGCATGGGATAGTGTGTGGTTGCCAATCCAATGCCCTCGACGAGCGAGATCGGCGAGTTGCGCAGGCGTCATCGCCTCCCAAATCTCGTCCGTGTGCGGCCCGGTGGTCGTAATATTTCGAACATCGATTTTCGAATAGTAAAACTCTTTCGCGGCTGTTCCTTCGAGCCCGATGAAGTGCGGCACAACGAAAAAGATGCCGCGCGCACCCAGGGATTCGAGGATGGGAGCGGCAATCCGGCAATTGCTCTCGCGTCCGTCGTCAAATGTAAACAGAACCGCAGGCTTTGATCCCGGCCATGTGGGCGTTTTGGTTTCGAGTGCGCTCGCGAACAATTCCGGCGTGATCAGCGCAAAGCGCCTGGCGACCCACTCGAGTTGACGCTTGAGCTTATCGGCATCCGCGCTCAACGTCTCGTGCATCTCCACCACGATGCAAGAAGCGCTTCCCTGCATTTCCAGCGCGAAGTCGTTCATGCGCAGGGTGGCGGCGGTTTTCAGCGCCACACTACGAGCCAGCTGTTTAAGCCCCACAATTTCGCTCCCACACTTTAGATCAGCCAGTCGCCGTCGGCCGGGACAAAGTAACAATGGCGCGTCGGTAGCAAGCCGCGGCGATCAAGCAACCAGCCGTTCGGCGATTCGAAGTTGCGTCGTCGGAAACCGGCCTCCAGCAATCGATTCCGGCATGGTGCATCCAGATTGCGGAGGACAATCATATCTATGCGGTCCCGATATTGCTTGTGGAGAGCGGCAACAATCGCTGCCATCGTATCGGGCTCCGGTTTCGGAAATACGTCGAGCACATTCAAAGAACGAATCTGTTTGCGGTACCCGCGCAGTCGCTCATTGACCGCCACGAACATGCGATTTTGACTTCGACTGCGAAAGGAAAACAAAGCGATCGATGGGTCTTGTCGCGAGAAATACCTCCAGCGAATGTAGGATGCATCTCTGCGGGCCGTGAGGTAACTCGACGATTCCATTCGCAGCAGTTCCATTACTTCTTCAACCGATGCCAGCGGTGCCAGGCCACCCTCTGGGTCGGGCGGAAGACGAAGCTTGCGAACATGGCGCAGCCATACTGTCGCCGCTCCGGCGGCACGGGATAGCGATTTCTTCGCGCCACGGCGCACAGCGACTTCCTCGACAACGGGCGGCCAATAGACGACTCCGAGCAGTTCCTGATCGGAATCCGGGATCGGCGTTGCACCGCGCGCCTTCCACAGTTGCGCCGCAATCACGTTGGCGGAATTGCCAAAGAGAGGCCGTTGATTGGCCACGCGCGCGAATTTAAGAAACAGTGCTCCCCCGGACCCGCGATGGGATTGGTCTACGTAAAAACAGGTCGAGCCCAGCATCAACAGGGGCTTTTGCTCGAACACAAACATCTGCGGAAGGTACAAGATGCAGCCAACGAGCGCCCCCTGGCTCGAGCGCACGCCGCAACCGAGAAGTCCGAATTCCGTGTGGGCCGAATTTTCCACTAACAGCCAGGTCAAATGCGCAAGCGTTTCGTCATGTGCGCGCCAGGATTGTGCAGCCACAAAGCCGGCCAACTCAGGCAAGTCGTGTTCCGCCAAATCAACAAGGCTCACCTTCGACAGTGGAATGGCGCTATTCGGAGCACTCATGGCTTTATAACGTCGCGATACAGATCACTCAACTGGCGTGCTTGATCTGCCAGTGTAAGGCCATTGAGGATGGTTTGGCGGGCATTCGCTCCGAGGCGAGTTCTCCGGTCGGGAGACCCGAGCAGTTGTTGCAAGGCATCGGTCATTTCCGGTACCCCGTCAACCGGGATCAACCAGCCGTTATGGCGGTGCTGGATGATTTCTCCGATGCCCTGTCCTTCACAAGCGATCACTGGCGTGGCGCAAGCCATCGCTTCAAGGTACGCGCAACCGAGACCCTCAAACCGGCTGGGCAGCGCAAATATCGTAGATTCGCGCATGGCTTTGGCGACCGCGGTACGATCCTGGCGGCCGAGAAAAGAAACTCTTTCGGAGATTCCCAGAGTTCGGGCAAGATCCGCGAAGCGGTTTTGATCAGGGCCTTCCCCGATCACGCTGCAGCGCAGGCCCTGAAATTGGGGCGCAACCCGAGCTATTGCCTTGAGCACGATTTCGTGTCCCTTGCCACGGAGAAGATTGCCGACCATCAATATCGTGGAGGGACGGTCAGGCACGGGCTTCTCTTCGGGAAAAAATATCTGCGGGTCCGTTCCGTTATAGATCACGCGGCTCGCGACCGGACGCTGCATGCCGTCTTTAAGAATGCGTTCGATCAGGCTGCTGATGCAAATGACCGAAGCAGCGCGCTGGTAAACCTCCCGTGACAGTTTCGCGCGGCGTCCGGCTGCGCGTGCTCCCGGTTCAAAGCACGCGTTGAAAACGTCAAGCCCGTGGATGGTAACGACAAACGGTATGCGTAGGCGTTCGGCAAGCAAGAATGCGGCGTGACCGCAGGGCAGCGCGGCATGGGCGTGAATGACGTCGATTTTGTCACGCCGGTGGAGTGCCCCAATGAATTGCAGCGCACGGCGGTAAAGGAATAGTCCGGCGGTTGTCAGACCGGAATTCCCCGGCAACGTTGGGTAGCGCAGCCATTCGGCGGCGGCTTTAGGCATCGGGTGCCGGCGTTGGTGATGAAGGGGAGAGACTCCAATGACCGTTGATCGCAGATTGAATTCGGAGAAGTGGCCCATCGGCTCGGAGATATACGTGCCGTAAACAGGATTTGCCGCATACGGGAAAAACGGTGTGAGGGTGAGGACATGAATCGGCGCACGATCTGAAGAAGAATTCACGGAATCGAATTTATGAGACCCGCCCTAACCAACCTTGCTGGCTTGGCCGAGAGACATTGTGACAAGTTCGGCGATACCGCCGATGGTTGAGAAACGTGGATCTTGCATATCTGTTTCCGAGAACTGGATGCCGAAGCGATTTTCGATCTCACTCACAAATTCCACGATTTCCAGCGACGTCAGCAGTCCAGATTGCAAATAGTCGAGGCCCAACGCCTCCCGCGCGCTGCAATGGAGCTTGCCGCGCGAAGCAAACCAATCCACGATCCAACGCGAAACGTCTTCTTTCATCACAAGATCTCTTGGATAAAAACACAACTCTTTGCGGCACAAGAAAACCCGGCCGGAATAAGCACTACCTCTCAATGGCCACGCAGCGCGTAGGAGCTCCGTCGGCGCCTTTAATTTTCAGCGGCAGGACGACAAGTTCGACCATTGGCTTCGACAAAGAACGAAGGTTGCACAAATATTCGACCAGCACAACCTCGGCACCCAACAGAACCTTGTGATTGGGAGAGTCGTTTCCGCTATTGCGCGAGTGGGCAGGATTGTCAGGCGACGGCGTATCCATGGCGATCAGGCGGCAACCACCATCCACCAGCCAGCGCGCAGCCTCTTGCGAAAAGAACGGATAATTGTTGTAGTACGTCATCTGGCCGAAACAGTCGGACCAATCCGTGCGCAGAATCAGTCGGGTCGGCACCTTGCCGCCGAGCTCTTCCTTTAGCGCAGGAATGCCAATCTCATGATTGGGTTGAGCGGGGGCGAAATTGAGTACCGTCGCTTCTCCGACCAACACTTCGAGCGGGACTTCATCGATTCCCTTGCCGTTTGGAATGAAGTGCAGCGGAGCATCGGTATGGGTTCCCGTGTGGGTGCCCAGGGTCACCTTGCGCGTTTCCCGGCCTTCAATTCCGTGGCGGCCGAGAATGCTGATCTCCACGACCGGGTGCCAGTGAGTGGGGAAGGTCATCATGCCTTCATGCAGGCTCAAGGAAAGGTCAATGATCTTCATGCACGAGTGCCCTGCTTGGCAAGAGATGCTGTGACTTCCGGTGGGATCTGGAGCTTCTCCCAAACCAACTCCCGCAAGCGGAGTTTTTGAATCTTACCATTCGAAGTGCGCGGGAATTCGTCAATGGCCATATAACGAGAGGGCTGCTGATGCGCGGCCAGAGCCTGCTTGCACTGGGCCATGATGGGTTCGAGAATGGAATCCAGACTCGTTCCCGGATCGAGTTTCAAGACCGCGACGATGTCTTCTCCGTAGATTTCGTGCGGAATGCTCACCACAGCGGCATCGACTACGTGAGCTGCATGCAGAAGAACTTCTTCGATCGCCGCTGGGCTGATGTTGATGCCACCGCGAATGATGAGATCTTTTTTTCTGCCCGTGATGAAAAGCGAACCGGTTTGACCGATGCGGCCGTAATCGCCCGTTGGGAACCACGCTCCTGCGTCCACTTTCTGAAGATCTCCGCCTTCGGAGAGATAGCCAGCCATCAGATCGGGCGTCAGAACCTGGATCTCTCCTTCTTCTTCGGATGGAACGACAGAACCGTGGACATCGCACGCGCGCAAGCGGATTCCCGGCAGAGACTCGCCGACATAGCCCTGGGCGTTGTCGCGCGGATCGTCGCTGACGCGCGAACGCGCGGTGACAAACAAGGTCTCTGACAGTCCGTAGTTTTCGATCAGCGTGACTCCGTAGCGCGCTTCGAAGTCGTCTTTTACCTTTACAGGCAGCGGGGCAAAACCGACAAACGCCCTTCTTATGGCGGAACGGCAGTATTCCTCTCCCAGACGGCCGCGATCCATCCTGAGGAGAATGGAAAGCACGGTGGGCGCAAGCCATAGCGTATTGACTTGAAATTTCCTGGCTCTTTCCCAAAACGTCAGGCTTGAACGCGCGTCGAAAACGTGATCGACGACCACGCTGCTGCCGGTGAGAAACGGCAGGAGCAACAAATTGTAGATGCCACCCATGTAGGCCATGCTGAGGGTGAGATAAAAGCGCGAGTCGGAATCAATCTCCTGCGCGTCCGCAAAAGCCATCGCATTGCGGACCATGCGGCCGACATGGTGCGCCAAGCCCTTCGGTTTCGCCGTTGTGCCGGAGGTGTAGACAATCAATGCAAGATCATCGTCGCTCGTCTCGCCGAGCGGCACAAACGAAGACGACTCCGCGAGCCGGTCCAAGTCAATGGCGGGCTCATCAGCTGGCGTAACTGGGTCTTGCGAAGTGGACAAGCTGATGGGAACGTGCAACACGCTCGCAAGCTTCTGCCGCGCGGAAGAACTCACCACCGTACACTTCGGCTTGCAGTTCGCAAGAATGTAGTCAGCTTCGGACGCGCTTAGGTTGGAATTCACCGGCACGATGGTTGCGCCGCAGTAGAGACAGGCAAAATATACGACCGCGAGTTCAGGGCAGTTCGGCACCACGGTGGCGACGCGATCGCCACGGCTAACGCCCCGTTCGCGCAGGTATGCGGCAACTGCGCAGGCTTGCTCGTGAAATTGAGCATAGGTGAGCTCGCGACCCGTGGAAACGTCTACCAGAAACGCGCGCTCACCGAAAGCACTCATGCGATCCAGCACAAGATCGCGAAATGTCATTCCGCAGCCACCATTCTGGCCTGCTGGGCCGCGTTAACCATCGTCGAGATCGCCGTCCAGCGCGCGACCTGACCGCGATAGGCATGGCTCGGTTCAAGGCGGAGGATGGTTCGATCCGGCAGATCCTGCTTCAGGCGCGGGAAGTACCCGGCGGTAATGAGGACAGCATCCGCGGATAGGAGTTGGTCGATGGCGGTGGCATCGGCGGCGCTTGGAGGACACAAGAAAAGCGCCGCTGTCAGGCCAAGATCCAAGTGCATGCGATCGGAGAAATCTGCGATTTCCCAGGCGTTCGGCGGTGCGTTCGCCAGCAAGGTTCCGCGGACAGCAACATTGCCGAAAATTTGACAATACCGAACCAGCGCGTCGATCGGCGGGTTGCCATAGATCAACAGACCCAGATCGCCGTGGCGCTGTGCAACGCACAACAGAATTTCTTCCTCGAAAGCAGCTCGCAGATGCTTGGAGCGAATTGGTATTACGCGCTCGTCGCCAACCACATTCCGGATTACGGCTGAGTGCTCGACAGCCCATGACCCGCCGTCCAGATCGAACAGATAAAACGCGATGCTGTCGCGAGTGAGATTCAGCACCTGCTCCAACAATTCCAAGGAGCCGTACGTGACGCGGCCGACCACCGTCGTATCTTCGGCCAGAACCAGGTCGGCTAGAACCAGGTCGGGGCACGGGCTTTCGGATGGCACAAGCTCCAGCACAGGCTTCGCCCTGCGTTTGGCGCAGGTTACGCTCATGCCTTCGACCAGTGAACGGACTGCCTGGAGCGAAGCGCTGATGGCGTGCTCGGAAATGCCGGGCACGCAAAACGAGATCAATGCCTCATTGCGGGCGTTCTTTGGAGCCTTCGGCAAGCTGCGTGCGATGCGCTCGAGTTCCGGTTCGTTCAACTCCACAGGATTCAGCTTTCCCATCGCGATCACAAGGCGGCGCAAATCGACGCCGTGGTTCCTGGCGGCCGCTGCCACCTTGGGCAGGAAAGAAGAATGGAACTGGCTGTAGCCCATCGCCACCGACATCATGTCGTAGAGTTGCATCTGCGACATGAGCGGACCCATAAATTGTTCCGCTGCATCCATCACGTCGAAAAGATCGATGCCGGTCTCGATACCCAAGTTTTTGAAAACAGCGACTGCAATTTCGGTGGGCACATTGCCGGCGCTTCGCCCCAAACCATAGAGCGTGGCATCGATCATGGTTGCACCACAGCGGAACGCCTCAACGCTATTGGCAACCGCGAATTGTAGATTGCTGTGTCCGTGGAAGCCGATGGCGCAATCACAGATCTCGCGCGTCGCGCTCACGTAGCGGCGCACATCTTCAGGAAACATACTTCCGGCGGAATCCACGCAATAGACGGCCTCGGCTCCGGCCGACTCGCCGCCCTTTGCTTTTGCCGCAAATTGCTCGGGCGTGACGCCGTAGGTTTTCATGAAGTTCAGGCATGGGGTCAGCCCGAGACTGCGCGCAAGCTCGATGTAGGGATATGCCTGTTCGATTTCGGGAGCGTTGTAACCGATGCGCACGAAATCGAGGCCAGCAGCGCGGGCTGATTTCAGATCGTCGGCGGTGCCGATGCCGGGAATGAAGAAAGCGCCGATCCTGGCAGATGGAAAACCTACGGAGGCAGTCGCAGATTTGGCCGATTCGATCAGGCGCTCGTCGCTTGTGGGCATGGAGCCTTTGCCCGCACGAGCCGCGCCCAGACCCAGGCCGTGTCCAACTTCAATCCACTGAAACCCGAGCTTCGCCAGAACGCCCGCCAGGATGAGAGTGTCGCGCTCGGTGAATTTGAAATTCACCGCGTAGCTTCCGTCGCGCAGCGTGCACTCCAGGATTTCAACGCGTTTCCTGGAATTCGGCGACGGGGCGATCGGCCGGTCTGCTTGCTGGACGGTCCCTGGAATTTTGTGTGCCGCGGCCATTTCCTTGAAAACCTGCTTTGACGAATCTGGCTGGAGAACGCCAGTATACTATCGTTCCCTGTTCATGGCTTTGACCTTCATGGCAACGATGCTCATACCAGCTGCGCTGCCAGATCCAGCAGGCGCGTAACATGCTTCTCCCAACTAAAATCCTCGGATCGCACGAGGCCAGCCCGCGATAACCTGTTTGCCAACTCTGGATCGTTATGAATATCGAGGACGCAGTTAGCTAATCCGTCCGGCGAAAAACGCGGGAAGTAGACAGCCGCATTCCCGCCGATTTCACGATGCACGGCAAGGTCCGACGCCACGACCGGCAAACCGCTCGACATCGCCTCGACCAAAGGATGGGCAAACGATTCGGCGTATGCCGGCGTCACGTAAATGTGGCACGCGCGGTAAAGATGATGCAGCGAGCGATAAGGAATCGCTCCAAGCTCGACAATGTCGTGATCGGCGCGCAGATCGCTCACCAGCGACGAAGCGGCTTCGGCATGGTACGTTCCGGGGTTCTGGCGCGAATCCAGGCGGCAGGTGAGATAGAGCTTCACTTTCCTGCCTCGCATAGCCTTCTTCAAGATGGGAATCGCATGGAACAAGGTTTCAAAATTCCGGTAGTAGTTGTAATGGCTGACAAAGAGCAAACGGAGAGCACCCTGCCCATCAGCCAATTGCGCTTGCGTTTCCACCGGCAACGGAACTGGATCGCTGGCGAACGCTTCCGGGTTGAAGCCGTGGTGAACGGCTATGACTTCTCTGCCGCCCCACTCGGTGAGTTCGCGGGCGAAGGCTTCGCTGGGAGCCACTGCGACGTTGGCGCGCCGAATGGATTGGCGCGCGAACCATCCCTTCATTAATGTGTCTGCCCAGATCGCGTAGTCGCCGCGGGCGCGAACATCACGGGCAAAATCGGTGGAAGTGTACAGCGAGTTTCGGGACAAGAGAATCTGGGGAACAGGTGAATTCCAGAGAGCGAAATTGCCGGCAGAAATCAGAACTTGCGAGCCGCTGCTTCGCACCAGGCCAGCAAGTTTCGTCTGCTCGTGAAAGAAGCGTCGTGTCGCGCTGGAACAATCCAGATTCTCGACAAACGAAATGTTTGGAAGCTCGCCAAATTCGCAGCGCAAGCCCGAGCTTAGAAGGATAGTGGCAGCGACAGTCTCTCGCCGTCCTAACTCCGGAATGATGTTGCGCAGGTAAGTAAGCCCGCCTCCTGCGCTCGCGGCCAGGCCATTGATAAACAGTCGCATCATCGGCTGGGAACGACAGGCCCAAATTGCGCCGGCGGAGGTGCAACCCGAGCAAACACCGCCGAAACTGGTGCTGTCACGGTGGCCGGCATAAGATCCGCGAGCAGGAACGCGAAGGTCCAGAAGAAAACCGACGGATACGCCCCAACCGCAAAGAGCCAATCTTCAAAGCTCGCGTGCACAAAGCCAGCCAGCAAAACCATGGCCAATGGAATCGAGTAATGGCACGGATTGGCTGTTCGTTTCATCCAAACGCAGACTCGCCACACATTCGACGCGGTGAGCACGAGAAGCCCAAGGAACGGCACGACGCCGAGAAGTCCCACCCACTCTGCGATGGTCATGTAACTGCTACCGTGTTCACGCACCGTCTCTGCGCTCGAAGCAAATCTTCCGAAGTAAAGTCCCGGATCCTCACCGGTGGGGCTTGTGCCATAACCGGTACCGAACAAAGGGTGCTGTTTGATCGATGAGATTGAGTCTTCCCAAGGTGTCTTTCGCGAGCCCAGCATACCCTGGTCCCTGTGTCCCTTGTACAGGACTTCATCCTCTAAAGCGGAAACCCTCAGGTCGAGTGCCGCCGGCGCCACCATCCCACTGATCGCAATCAGAAACAAGACAAGCCCAAGAGCTTTCGTCAACAATTTGTATTGCCGGAGGCCAACGCAAAACACCAGTGTCACTAGAATTAGGGAGATCATTGCGGCGCGGGCCATGCTGAAGAAGATGAGATACGAACAAAGAAGCAGGCCAGCCAGTCTGCGAGTCTTCAATACTGGTCCGTCTGCCACCAACCATCCCCACAGCAAGACAGGGAAGACGCCAATACTCATAGCCGCTCCGAGCGAGTTCGGGTTCCCCCAAATGCTGTCGCCGAGGCCGAGATAACAAATGGCTGTTCCTAGGGTTGCGATCTCACATGCCAACAGCAGTCCTTTGAAGAAGCGCTCCTCTCGTCCCAAGACGGCAACCCGCGCCCCGGAACAGCAATACAGAAAAAGTAGCATCAAGCTGAGCGCTTTCAATGACGCCATTTGTACGTATGTCAACACGGAGGCGGACACAAAAGCCGCAATCACGCAGAAGAACGCAAACAGATGAATCAACTTGAAATGGCTGCGCGGGATCTTCATCCAGACGACGTAGCCAGTCACAGCGCCAGAGGCCAATACAACCCAGCGGCCACCGGTCCAGGAACCCTGGAACGGAACGTTCATGCCCGCCCACAAAAACGCGACCATGAGCAATAAGAAGAAACGCTGGTCGTACTTCCACAGGCTGGCGATAATGATTTCGATCAAGAGGATGCCGCCAAGGAAGGAAACATCTCGAAAATACTGCAGGTGGGAGTAAACCCCATACAGGACAAAGGCCACGCCCAAGGCCAAGCCAGCCCACGATGCAAGCTTCATCGAGTTCATCGGGCCTGCCTTCCGGCCGAAAGCGCAGCCGTCGCCAACCCCGCGGCGCATGCTTCCGGCGAGTAATCTCGAATTCGTTCGGTGCTTCGCACGCTCATCTGCCGCGTCAGTTCAACGTTCCGTATAACGGAATCGAGCGCCGCGCTCAGTCTTTCCGGATTCCGCGGAGGCACAACATAGCCATTCCACCCATCCTCGACCAGGTCCGCCGAGCAACCAGCGACACTGGTCACCACGATCGGAAGTCTGCAAGCCATAGCTTCATTCACCACCAAGCCCCACGGGTCGCTGTGAGTGGGCATAATTAACGCATCCGCCAAAGCGTAAAGGCCGGCAAGATCCTCTCGCTCGACGAAGCCCGGAAAACAGATTCTACCCGTGCCGATCCGCTTCGCTTGCTCCTCCAGTTCCGCCTTGCTGACGCCGGTCCCGGCGAATACTAGGCCTGTTTGTGTCCGGATGTCGTCTCCCAGTCTGCCATAGGCGTCGAGGAGATCAAACACACCTTTCTCCGGAACCAAACGCCCGACAAAAAGAACAAACCGAGGGGGCAGGTCGAGCTTCTCTCGAAAATCCTGAGCATGGACCCGCACGATGTCTGACTTCGCAGCAAACCAGCCGTTGTCAACCGCGTTGGGCGCCACTGTGATGTGTTCCGGCGCAGATCCCAGCGATTGCAAGTAAGCGAACGAAGCTATTCCAGGCACTACAAATCTGTCGCAGCGTGCCAGAAAATGCGCTTTCATCAACTCCACCCAGGCCAATCCTCTGCGATCATCATAGCGATTGCTCTCCGACCACAAAACAAGCTCAGCACTATGGCGGCGCGCCCACCAGAGCGCGTCCCATGAGGCAAAATAGTTATAGCCGCCACAGATTACGACTTCCGGGGCAAAGCTCCTCAAACACGAGCGCAAGCCCCAATTCAGCAGCAGATTGTGCTTGCGTGCCCGAAAGCGCCATGATCTTAACACCTCATAGGGAAACCGTATTTCGCCTTTGTAAACCGGCCATTGGCGAAGTCCGGCGTCGGTCTCTGCGAGAAAGACGACACGCAAATCCACGCAGTCGTGCCTGGCGAGCGCGTTAAATACCGGGATGCGATAGGGAGATATGATCTCCGAGAGGATCAATAGCCGCTTTTTTCGATGAGGCATTCGATCAGAACCCGCCCGCCCGCATTCTATCGGGACAGCCTCCGGTGGATCATTTGCGCCGATGGTTCTGGCGTTGAACAATCGCCTCCTCCATGATTGCCGCCCATTGTCTGGTCACGCCGTCCCATTCGAATTTTTCCGCATGACGGATGGCCGCCGCCGACATCTGTTTTCGAAGTTCCGAATTTTCTATCAATCGGCCGAGCGCGACGCTTAACTCGGCATCAGAATTGGCTAGCAGGCCCGTAATGCCGTCCACGACGTAGTCGGGATTATAGGAACTGCGAGCAATACACGGCAGTCCGCACGCGGCCGCTTGTCCGAGTACCTGTGGATGGCCTTCAAGTTCGCTCGGGAAAAAGAATACCTGCGCTTGCCGCATTTCCTCACCAAGTTGGGCGGCATTCAGATGGCCGAGAAATCGGACATTCTGGCAATTCGCGCCCTGCGCCAGTTTGCGGCACGCGTTCTCTTCTTCGCCCATTCCTGCAAGCCGGAACTCCCACTGCGGGAATCGGCTTGCCTGCTGCACGACCAGGTCCGCGCGCTTGTAGGTTCGGAAAGAACCGGCAAACAGAACGCGCCTGCTCCGGGAAGCGACCGCAGATTGTGGGCTTGGATGATAATAGCGGCGGTCGATGCCATCGTAGACGATATGTAGATCCTTATCGCTCAGTTTGCGAACCGTGTCTGCCATGTGGCGGCTGTTGGCGGCGAGCGCGTCGCATTCACGCATGGCTTGCCACAAAACTGGGCGCGCTTTCTCCTGGTCTGGTTCGAGTCCTCCGGACACGACATACGTCACGAGCGCAGACCGCAACTGCAGTTTCGCGCGTACGGCGAGAAACGCGGCGTCGATGGGTCCTTCCCTCGGGAAGAAGTAAACATCGGGAACTCGGGTGAGCAATTCCGCGAGAACGCGCGGCGTATTGGCATGCTTCCCCCAGCGAAGAATCCTGGTGTTGTTGCGGCGGGCAATTCGCGCATCGGGAGCGCTGGCGCTGAACATAATGACGCGGTAGCGCGACGGATCGAGCCGTGCGACTACTTCTTTCACCGTGAGATTTTGAGCGTTCGTATTGCTCTCGTCGGCAAACGAGGGCGTAAAAACCGTAATCATGCGCTCGCTGATGGAATAAACCTCAAGTAGCAGGATGCTAGGACTGCAATTTTAGCCGAAGGTCACGCAAAAGAATTTTCAGGCGGGCAGCAGAAGGAGCGGCAGCCGAGGTTGTTTTGACATATTCCAGGGCAAGCAACAAAAGACGGCGGCGGATCTTCGCCGTTTCGCGGCCCTGCAACAGGCTCTTTTCCTGTGGGTCCGAGATTATGTCGTAAACCTCTTCGGCCGCGCCCGGTTCGAGACGCATGACCAACTTGTAGCGAGCATCGCGCACGCTGAGAAGCCTTGGCGACAAACGCGTCTGTTCGTTAAAAGGATTCGTACAGCCATACACGCACTCGGCAATCGCCGACTCCGCCGGGTCGTTTTCGCGACCGTCGCGTTGTGCCTCACCCTGCAGCCGCTTCCACAAACTCTTGCCTTGAAAGCCGCAAGGTGGCGGCACATCCAGAATCTCAAGCAACGTCGGCGCCAGATGCAGATGACTGAAGACCACCCCATCCCCCGAAGGCCGCGCAGTCTGGGGGCCCATGTGTGGCGCTTGTCGTTCCACCTCCCGCATACCTGGAACGCGCAAGAGCAGTGGCACACGCGCGACCTCTTCGCTCAAACTGACTGGAGCATGGTGGCGCCGGCCGTGTTCCAGAAATTCCTCACCGTGGTCGGCTGTGAGCGCGAATACACAGTTGTCCCACCGGCCGGAACGCCGCAGACATCCCACGAGGCGCGCGATCTGCGCATCCACCCAACGAATGCCCGCGTCATAAAGCTCGACTACCGCCTCCTTGTGTTTCTGCAAGCGATCAGCCGCCAGATCTCCCCGGTTCCAGAACTCATTCAGGTAGCGAACCTGTGCCGGCGAAAGATCTCTTCCGGTTAAGTCGCGGAGCGCGGCTACGGGCGGATAGTAGGGGTGATGAGGATCCATCAAGTGAATCCACAGAAAGAAGGGACGTGAATCGAGTGATGCGAGCCACGCCTCAGCAGCTCCGATTACGATGTCTGCGGATGGATATTTTCGTAATTCGTCTACGCTGCGAATCGCAGGCGCAGCGATTCTTGCACAGTACTGAAAATAGAGTTCATCGTAAAGGTGACTGAGTCCGGCAGCATGGGCCAACTTTTTCAGCCATCGATTCAAAGTCCCGCGAAGATGTCCGTTCAGGGGCAGCTTAGCAACATCCGGATTTGACGTTGCCGCCGCATCGAAGTCGAGAAAGTCGCGGAAGACGTCGAACCCCTGATCGTATCCAAAGCTTGGCGAGATGTAGGGGTTGGCCGCGGAAAATGCCGCTGTCGCGTAACCAGCCTGCTGCATGGTTGTCGCCAGCGCGTCCTCATCCGGCGCCAGGCCAACCACATCCCTGCCCAAGGCAAGCGGCATACGAGACGCCAAGATCGCCGGAAGCGAATGATATGTCGGCGCGCCGGCGACGACCGCAGTTGGAACAACAATCGACTCCGATGCCAGCGCATCAAGAAATGGCGTGGTGGGGCGAGCGTAGCCATAAAACCCGCAGTGATCGGCCCGCAGGCAATCTACGGTGATCAACACCAGCGATCGCTCTCTCCCAGTCGCGCTCTTCTCTGTTAGGTTCTCTGACACGCTAGCGATCAACTCCCGCGGTTTTCACGCTCACCTTGATCTCCTCAAGTTTGCCGGCGAAGACGCCTTGTGTTGCAACATCCCACAGGTCCCCGTCGCTGACATAAAGCAGGTCTGGCCACCTGCTTTCCATCGCATTCAAGAAGCGATCGAGCATCGTCAAGGTCGGTGTGCAGAAATCTCGAATCGTGGAATGAAAATTGATCGAGTGGATTGAAACGATCGCAGGCAGACCCAGAGCCAGGCAATCATTTGCCTGCTTGACGACATTCTCCAGTTCGCATGCTTCGGTCGCCGGTTCCATTTCCACGTTGCGGAATGTCAGAAGCATGCCATTTGCGTCGAACGACGGCCCCTGTTGCTCGGCAGGCCCTCCTTGAGCCACGCGCACTCCCGCTTCAAACCATGCGGTCTTTGTGTCCTGATTTGCACGATAGCCGGGAGCGCACGCGCTGAGCGGAATGGAGGCAAAGAAAGCCCGGTAGATTTCGGCTGCACGGCGAATCGCTGCGCGCTGATCCGCCAAGGACAAGAATCGCTCCGCCGGCGGTAAAGCTGGGTCCCAATACTCGTATCCAACCCACGGCATACGCCAGTGGATGTAAGGCGTCCCGGCTCGCCAAAGTGTCTGCAACAACTGACCTCGTTCCGCATTCGCTCCGAGTTCTCTTGTAACAGCAGCCACGCAAAAATGAGTCAGGCCATGCAGTGCGGGCGAGAACAGCCGCTCGCGAATTCCTTCCTGGTAAGCCTCCATCAGCGCAGGGCGTTGCCAAAACTCGGGAAGGCCATCTGTCAGTGGTCGCAGCGGAGTCTCGCGCGCGCTTTTCTCTGCGCGTGGAAAATCCACATTCGCCATGATGAAATTCATTCCGATGCAAGGATGACTCCCAGCGCTGTCACGGTGCTTTCTCAGCACGTCGCTTAGGGCTTGCAGGTCCCCAGACGTTTCCAGGCTGTAAAAGTCGTACGGCTTCTGCCCTAAGTTCAAGCCTTTGGCTTGCAGTTCGTCCCATCCTTCGCGGTCGTGCACACCCACCCGGCCCCAGTCGTCGCTTTGAAAGAGCACCAACGGCCGATCGAAGCGAAGGCCAAGTTCAGCGGAATCTTTTGCGCGGTGCCAATGGCGGAACAGACGATTGATCATCCCGATTCGCTCATTCGATCAGTCGCGGTTTGTGTTGCACCCTTCATTTACGGACCCACGCGCTGAAGTTAGCCGTGAAGTAGTCGCCTGTGCCTCCCAGTTCCTCCAGGATGCTTCCAGCCAAATTAAGAACGGGGACCAGAGTCCACGCTAGCACAGGAACCAGGAACCTCGGCCTGGCAAACGAAATCAGGAACACGTTCAACGTGCGAAAAAGGCCGGTGACACTGTTCCCTTCCGGAATCACTTCAACTTCTGCAAAATCGCGGAGCAGGTAGCGCAGTCCTTCGGGTAAAAAGCGCCAGTATTCGTAATCGGAGTCGCGCACAAAAACAGACGGAACACTGATCAATGCACACCCGCCGGTCCGCAGCACCCTTCTGATTTCGTCCACCGCTCGAGCCGGCTCGGGAAGATATTCCAGCACTTGCGTGCAGATCACAAGATCGAATTGACCGTCCAGAAAAGGAAGAGCCTCCGCAACGGCCGACACGTTAACCAGCGGAGTCAGTTGCGGGTCAATCGCCACGTAATTCTTGACCCGCGCTCCGAGCAGCGGCCGATAGGGCTGCAATCGCCCTCCAACATCAAGCACGGTAAGCCCGGCGGTGGGCAACCGCTTGATTCTCTCTTCCACAATTCGCCGGCGATGACGCAGAATCAGCCAGTTCGGGTTTCGCAGCGAAGGGCGGGCCCGCTCTCGACTGTCCTTTGACACCTGCTCAAGGGTTGGCTGCGCTCGCATAGTGAGGGTCAGATGTAACCCAGGTCCCGCAAGCGCTGCTCCAGGATTGCCTTTTCTTTCTGGTCGAGCTTTTCGGCATCGTCGCGAAGTATTTCATGCAGGACGAATTCCAGTAACGCCTCGATCGTCTGAAATTGTTTGCCGAAGCGCTGCTCAGCCGCGACGCAGAGTTCTTCAGGCAAGCTGACCTGCCTCTGGGTGGTCATTTTCCGATGGCTCCCCATATCCGATCGCGAACCGCAGTCATAATCATTTTGTCGTCATCATCCAGGCCAAAGATCAAGGACAGCCCACCAAACACGACATAGCAAGCCACCAGCGCCGCGCCAATCCAGGGCCATTGCGGCTGATGCTGGCCCACCGCGAATCTTATGCCGAACGCGATGCCCATAGTCGCCATGGCGGGCAAGATCAAGCGAAAATAAGTCCGGTTATACGGCGAGAGATGCAACGCAACACGCACTTCGCGCAGATAAAAGTAATTGCTCAACGCATTGGTCAATGCCGCTGCTGAGGCAACGCCCAGCATTCCGAATGGTCTCACCAGGACCAGCGTGACGGCCACAACAAAAATCGCCATCATCACCTGGATACGAATCAGACGCCGTTGATTGCCCGACATCAGCAGCAAGTAGCCAACCGAACCCACACCCGTGTTGATCAACTGACCAAGCGTGCCGACGATAAGTACCACCCAGCCTGCCCCAAATGCGCGACCAAACAGCAGCATGAGCGGTTTGGAGAAAATCATCACGACGAACGCCAGCGGCAAGGTTAGCCCGAAGATCCATTTCGTAAGCGTTTGAAAAAGACGGCTCAGCAAGGCGTGCTCTCCACGCGCGTGCAGGTCCGCAATGGTGGGCGAGAAAATCTGGTTTACCGACTGCAAAACGATAGACACGAAACCAACAAGCGTGGCCGCGACCGCGTAGATACCGACATCCCGCGCGGCAAGGAAAACTCCGAGCAGCACCTTATCGGTCTGGGACAATATAAATTCCAGGAAACTTACGCCCAATGCGACCGCCGAGAACCAGAAAACCTCAGGCTCCATTGCGACCGCGCCGCCCGGGGGCCGCCGCCCCTGTGGCGGAGTCATTTTCCAGGCCATAGAAACAAGCAGAAGAAAAACCACAGCACTCGCCGCCACCTGCGAAAACAAATAGCCGCGAAGCGCGAAACCGGCACTCAGAACGATGATTCCGACCACGATGTTCAGCGGGCTGCCAATGAAATTCGTTATTAGGGTGCGGACTGCGACGTCCTTGTAACCGGCAAGAATTTGCCCGCAAAAAGAGCTCAGTCCTCCCAGTGCAAGCAAGGCCGCAAAAAAAGGCAAGTACGGAATGAGCGCCGGCGTGTGGTAGATGCGCTGCGCCAACCATGGTCCCGTGACAACGACTGCGATAGCCATGGCCACATTGCTCACGAGCAGCACCGCTGACATCCGGCCGAGAAATCCGTGCAGCCGCTGCCATTGCCCAGTCCCCGAGTAGGCCGCAACAAAGCGGGTTGCGGCTTGGGCCAGGCCCAAACCGTTGAAGACTCCCAGGAACCCAACAATCGTCATGCCGAGCGCGTAAATGCCCAGCCCATCGGCGCCCAGAACCCGCGCCACATAGATTTTGAAGAGATATCCGGCGGCGGCGGTAAAAAGGCTTCCCGCAAAATATACTGTGGAGTGCCGCGAGATTTTGCCTACCTGACTGCGGAATTGGGCTTGCTGATCTGTCAGGGATGGCGACTGCGGCGGCTCGATTGTTGCGTCGGAAGTGCCCACGATATCTCGCTGCTCCGTTACTTTGCCGGCCACGTTATTTTGAAGATTATCGCAGAGTGCCCGGCTGAGAACTGGACAGAATCTCCGACAGTTGCGCGGGCGTTATGGCGCGCACCAACCGGTCCCGGAGATTGACGGGAGGAATCGTCCCCTTCAACCTGCTGGGAATGTTCAAAATATCGTCCGAACAATCCAGCATTTGCGCCGCTCCAAAGCGGGCATACTGGGGCGCGTAGCCGACATAGGCGTGTCGCAGCCATCCGCACAGGAAGGCCGGGATTCCGACGGTTGCGCACTCGAAGGCAGTCGTAGATTCGACCGTCACGGCGCACCATGTGTTTTGAAGGATCTCGTTTGACAATGGCGCCGCGACAATGCCCACCTGCTGCTGCTCGTCCTTACTCAGCACTCGATTCAGCATTCGCTGGCGCTGGCGCGCGCTCTCAAAAGGATGCAGCTTCAGCACAACCTTTTTGCCCGTTTGCAGGGCAACCGCGCACAGGCGAGGTACGATTTCCTTATAAATCGCTTCGGGACGCCAGAGATCGGTTTCATAGGGCTCGGTGAAGAAAACGATCCAGGGGGCGCCATCACTCCACAGCTGGCGATTTTGCATCGGCGTGAAGGGCGCACCGACACGAAGGCGGCTGGCGTCGACCTTGCACACGCGCTCCAAATAATCCTTCTCCATTTCACCTTTCACCAGGTAGGTCGAAAACGCTGGATTCTTGAAGGCCATCATTCCGTCAAGAGCTCCATGATGGCAAGCAACCGCGGGAAGCCGCCGATGGCGCGCAAGAAGCAGCGGAATCCTGGTATAGGGATTCGAATCATCCCCACTCAGGCATGCAACCACATCACGTCGTTCGAACACCGCGTTCCAGGCATCGCGAACCGATACGCCCCAACGCAGCCAGCGTTTCGCATCCCCCAGCACTTCTAGTTGAGCGCTCAGCGAGAATTCCGGATGCGATCGAAGTGAACCTTGCAGTCCATTCCAACTACTTTCCAATTGCCGGAGTTCATCCTGGTCGCACCGGCGGTTCGCGAAAGCGGCGAGCTTCTCGATCCGCACGTTGCGGGGAGCAGGAGAGCTGTCACCAGTCTCACGTGCCAGCACGAGCAAGAATTGCTTGTCGGGCAATATCTCTGCATAGCGAAATGCAGTTCGGGTGACATTCGAATAAGCGCTCGGGATCAGCACGACCGGCTCGGACGATCCTGCTGCAGCCGCGCCGAAGTTACGCCGCAAGAGATAGCCCGCGTCGTACTTGTCATAAACTACCTGCCGCAGTTGGTGGAAATTCAGGTTGGCTGCCGCGCGCCCGACACGGCTCGCGCTCCAGACAAACCGCCTGTGAAGGCCTGTATTGAGGACTCTTAGCGGGCAATGCAGTTGCTGGCTTAGCGCTTTCGCGAGTGGCGATGGCCTCGTAACCGTCAGGCCGTTGCAGGTTCCGATCTTGCTGGCCAGGCGCTGCACCAGCCGCAAGTCCTGCATCTCTGGCTGCAACAGGATTCCGATCACGTCCCACCAGTCGATGCCGAACCGATCTACTACGCGCCCCATGCCTAAGCTCAGCAGTTCGCGCCAAGCCAGCAGATCTTCAACCTCAATCGCGAGATCAAAAATGCTGAAAACCGGACAGCCGAACTGGCGGCTCCAGTCGTCGTATGACGACTTTGGAGCTTTGCCCAGGTCAACAACAAGGTCCCACCGGTCACGAACCCAGGAACGCCTGAAGTCGTCTTCGGAATGAAGGAGGAGAATCTTCATTGAGTCACTGAAGAGTACAAGCTCATCGCAAAATCAGCGTCCAATCGAGCGGCGTTCCTTTTTCTATGTCGCGGGCGGCGTGCTGGCCGAGGACTTCTTTCAGATGCCGGGGATGCAGGCCGTCGGAGGGGCGAACCGATCGCACGTTCTGCGCCGTGAAAACCTCTCCTTTCTTGACATTTTCGGCGACGAAAAGCGAGCGCCGAAATTTGCGGCTGCCGGCCTCGCGCGCAGAGGGCGCAAATTGAATAGACCCGAGAGCCTTTTCAGCCGTGCGTACCGCATCAACCATCGCCTTGAATTCTTCCGGCTCGAGGGAAAATGCGCTGTCGGGTCCGCCATCTGCGCGACTCAAACAAAGATGCTTTTCGATGATGCACGCGCCCAGGGCAACGGCAGCAACGGGCACTGCTATGCCCATGGTGTGATCGGAAAGCCCCGCGGGACAATCGTAGCGCCGAGCAAGTTCAGAGATGGTGTGCAGATTAGCGTCCTCGGGCGGCGCAGGGTAGGCGCTCGTACACTTCAGCAACGCGACCTCGGTTGCGCCCGCCGCCCGGGCAGCTTCGACCGCCTCGGCGATCTCGCCCTCGCTCGCCAAGCCTGTCAACATGATCAAGGGCTTGCCCGTGCGGGCCATTTTCTGAATCAGCCCAATATCAACCAGTTCGAACGATGCCACTTTGTACGCGGGCACATTCATCTGCTCGAGGAAATCCACCGCCGTCTCATCGAATGCACTGGAGAAACAATGCATGCCGAGCTTCTCCGCTACCTCCTTCATCTTGGGCTGCCATTCCCAAGGAGTGAATGCTTCCTGATAAAGATCGTGCAGTGTGCGGCCATCCCAAAGTGTCCCGCCGGCGATGCGGAAGCACTCTTTGTCGCTGCGCAGGGTGATCGTGTCGGCTGTGTAGGTTTGAAGCTTGACGGCGTCGGCGCCGGCATCTTTCGCTGCATGAATGATACGAACGGCCTTCTCGAAGCTCTGACTATGATTGGCGGAAAGTTCGGCCACGACATAGGTGCGCGCTCCTGCTCCGATGTGCCTACCCGAAATCACTATGTCACGCATGTGACTCGCTCCAGCACCGCCAGGTAAAAAGCAAAGCTGGCTGGCCGTCCACCTGGGCGATTCTTTCCCGGCGAAAGCCGGACGACTCAAACAGACGAATGGAGGCGCCATTCTCAGGCTTCACAAATGCCTCCACGCAACGCGAGGAACATGAGCGAGTCAGCGTTTGAGTCGAAAGCGTGATCAATTCCCTCCCCCAGCCCGCCCCGCGAAATTCGGGGGCCACCGACACAGAGAGTATCGCGCGATCCTCCTCCAGATGAAATCGGACAACACCCACGGGCCTGCCTTGCTGGTTCTCGCCGATGTAGATGACGGATTGGGGGTCGAGAAGTTTCTGTGCAAACCAGCGCTGGTGGCCTTCCCACGCGACGGCATCGCAGTGAAATGAAGCTTGCCGCACCTCTGGGTCATTGGCCCATGAAAACAGCAACTGGCAGTCTGTCTCGCGGCAGAGGCGAAGTTGCAATTCGCGGTTGAGCAGGGCCGCCTTTACTCTTTCGGCGCCCAGCCCATCCACCAGGTCACGGCCACGGTTCGACATGCCATGGCGAATCTCTGGCGCTTCGATAAGATGACTCAAAGCTTCCGTGAATCTTATCGAATCGAACTCGCCCGCTCCTCCGGCGCACACGGCAACGGAAAGTTTCGACAAATGTTCAGCCACACCGCGCTGGTTCTCTGCCACCACAAAGAGCAATGCAGGTAAGCCCATATAGCACAGTTCGCAGGAAGTGCTGCCCCCGGCGGAAATGGCAACGTCAGCCCATGCCATGAGCGCCGGCATGTCGAGCGTGTTGGTGACGATCCGCACTTGAATCGGCGACTTTCGCTGTGCGGCTTGCAAGTCTTGCAGATGGGGATTGCAGCCTCCAGCCACCAAAACGACCTCGAGGTCGGCGCGCCGAAGCCGAGGGAGGCTCTCGAGGATTCGCAGGCTCAGATTGGAGGGATCGCTGCCACCAATCGTGACGAGCACCTTTTTTGCGCGCTCACGAACGGTTCGCCTCCAGCCCAACCATGACCGGAACTCATCCCTGAGCAACGCATATGACGGCCCCAGAAGAAGCCGCGTGTCCGAACGGCGGTTGGAGTACACTTCCGGACGAGCGTGCGCGTTCTGGTTAAGAACCCAGCACACGGGATAGGCGGACGCGTGCGCGAAGTCATCCACCATGAGAACCTGATGGCCCGCTCCGCTCACTGCGGATTGCTCCTGGACTCCGAAACCGTAGCCATCAAGCACAACTTTGCCCGGTGTTGAATGCAAGAGGCGGCTCACAACCGCATCTGGGAAGTGCTCGGATGTAAGGGCCTCCAGGCTGCAAACCTCCGCCCGGATGCGTTGCTCGATCGCGGGCGATCCTTCGGGCAAAAAAAAGGTCACGCTGCCGCCAGCGCGCTTCCATGCTTGGACAAGCGCCAGGCAGCGCATGACGTGGCCAGTTCCGATTGACGTTCCGCAGTCGGCGCCGATGATGAGGGGCCCGGGCGTTTCCAAATTCCAATTCTCCAGCGCGCTAGGCGCGGACTCTAAACACCGGTTGAATCATCTCGCCTTCAAGGTGATCTTCCGGATTCGGTTCTTTCAACCACTTCGCCAGCGTTTTGCATACCTCCGCATAGACTTTGAGGGTTTGCTCCACGGCCAGAGGATCGTGCGCTGCCGTCATATTGTGCGTTGCCAGCAGCAGCACACCGCGCTTCACGCATTCCTGCGTGAAAAGGCTTCGCACCATCAAGCTGTCTTTGCCATCGGCATCGAGAAACTTGATCAGCGACCACGACGGATAACCACTGCACTTGATCTGATCCTGTAAGCCCGCTTCCTTTGCAAGGACGTTGAGCCCATCCTGCAGAACGCGGCCGTTGGCTTCGATCCGACCCAGGGCGTCGGTCGTTTCCAGCACGTCGAGCACCTTGATAGCTGCCGCCATCGAGGCCACTTCCCCACCGAATGTGAAACTGAAGAAGATGTCCTCAAAAACTGCCATCGCCTCGGCTTTGCCGACGACACACGAGATTGGGAATCCGTTGCCCATCGCCTTGCCGAAGCACGCCAGGTCGGGAGTAACGCCAAACTTCTTCTGCGCCCCACCGAGTCCGAAGTGGAACCCGCTGCAGATTTCGTCGAAGATCAGCAGCGCGCCGTGCTGGTGAGCAAGAGTCTTGACGCCTTCAAGAAAACCTGCGACTGGCGGCCAGAAATTAACCGGTTCCATAATCACGGCGGCAAACTCGCCGGGATGTCCGTTCAGAAGGCTTTGTAACGACCCGAGGTCGTTGTACACGAATGGATGCGTCAGGGCGCACACGGCTCCAGGCACGCCCGCGTTTCGCGTCGTGCTGCCGATGTACCAATCCTGCCAACCGTGGTATCCGCAGCAGGCAATTCGTTCCCGCCCGGTAAAAGCACGGGCCGCGCGCACCGCTCCCGATGTGGCATCCGATCCATTCTTTCCGAAGCGCACCTTCTCGGCGCACGGAATCAGGCGCACCAGGCGCTCGGCGAGTTCCACCTCAAGCGGGTGCGGCAACGAGAAGCTGTGCCCTTGGCCTAGTTGCTCCGCTACCGCCTGATTCAATTCCTCATGCGCGTAGCCAAGAATGTTTGGCAATAAACCCTGGATGTAGTCGATGTACTCGTTGCCATCGACATCCCAAACGCGGCAGCCCTTACCTTTCGCGAGGAACGTGGGCGCAACGCCCTGGACGTGCTGGTTGGCTCCCTTGCTGAACGTCTGGGACGAGCCTGGAATTACTTTTCCCGCGCGCTCCAACCATGCCTTTGACTTCTCGATGGATCTCCGTGGCGCCGCCGCTGCCTGCGCGTCTTCAAAAAGGCTCTTGTAATATCCACGGTTGGAAACAATCTCCGAGTTCATCTTGTCGAGCCCGGGACTCTTTTCCAGCAATTCCAAAACGTCCTTCATTCCAAATATCCCCTTATATCGCATGGCCCGATATACGGCGCGGATGAATTCCAGATCTTGCAATTCGTCGACCGTCCAGCGGTAGTGCTGATACAGGGACGTCGAATCGATCTCGACATTTGCAGTGCGAAACTTCTCCGAGCGCAGGTACGGAGTCACGTGCTCGCGTTCGGAGGTCTTGGTCGCCTCATGCCACGCTTTTTCCAGCGCAGAGAAGGAAAACACCTCCGTGTCCAATCCGTCCGGGTAACTGCGCACCATCGCATTGGATGCGTAATCCAGATCGCCGCGTTGAAACCGGAGCACGACGCGGTCAATCACTTCGGGATCAATCAGAGGACAGTCGGCCGTGATGCGAACCACGCAGGCGGCTTTCTCCGCCCGCGCCGCGCTGTAGAAACGGTCAAGCACGTCATTCTCGCTGCCGCGATAACACGGGATGCCATTTAACTTGCACATGTCAGCAATGGCATCATCCGCCGTGTTCGTCGACGTTGCCACCATCACTCGATCGACCAGGCCGGCGCGCTTCACGCGCTGCACCACGTGCCACAACATCGGCTGCCCCTCGATTTCAGCCATACTCTTCCCGGGCAACCGGCTCGAACCCATGCGCGCCTGAATGATCGCAACCACCGGCCCGTCCACGGAACTGCTTGTCCAGTCCAAGGACTGAGGACATCCTTCACTGGACGACCTCTTGGCTGCTTCCACCACTCGAATCAAATCCCGCCCTTGTTCAAGATCGATCAACGGCCCCGTTCCTCTCCCCAGAGATTCCAGAAAGTGCCGCATTTCGGCAACATACATATCGTTCACTTCGAACACATACGGAATACTGTGCCAGCCCGGCTCCTCGGCCGAGAACCAGCGCACTTCCTGCGAGGTGAAATCCCAGAGCGCGGTTCCGCTTTCAGCCACGACTTTACAAGTGCGCGTGTAGGTCCGCTGCACAAAGTCCAGGTGAAGCTCGGCCCGGCGGCGTTCCGGAAAAGTCAGGTAGATCCATGCCGTGTCCTCGACGTCGACCTCCAGACCGCTGAGATGTTCAGCGCGGCAACTCACTTCCGTCGGCCGGCCCAGCAGCCAGCAAATGTAGTCCAGTTCGTGCGAGCCGTCGAGGATGATGCCACCCCCAAGCTCCTTGCGTGCGCTGTAGCTTTCCCGGTAATTCTGCCAGGGCCGCCAGTCTGGAAGATATTGACCGGCCTCGACGTTCAACCAGAGCACGCGGCCGATTTTGCCCGAGTCGATCAGTTCCTTGAGGATCTGCAGCCCTGGATGAAAGCGCAGGTTGTATCCGATCTGCACGCTGCGATCGTGGCGGCGGGCTTCCGCAATCAGAATCTCGACTCCACTCGACTCATGGGATAGGGGCTTTTCGATGAAGACATGGGCGCGAACTCGCAGCGCCAGCAGGGCTTCCTCCACGTGGTAAACCGGTGGCGTGCAAACCAGTACCAGATCCGGTTTAAAGGTCGCGAGGGCTTCCCCGTAGTTCGAAAACAGTTCGCCTTCCACGTCCTTTCTGCATTGTTGCAGCGCCTCCACGTCCGTGTCGCAAAAAGCAAGCCGCTGCAACCCCAGTGACTTCAGATTCTTTGCATGCCGCCGTCCGATCGAACCACAACCAACGACCAGCGCGCTATTTTTTACCCAATCCGCCATTGTGGACATGAAATTATTCAGGACCCTTCGACGCGATGGTCGAACTTCGACCGCCCTTCCCCGCGTAATAAGTCAGTACTTTGTGAACTGCGCGGACGACATCCTCCACATCCTTTCCAGTCATGGAATGGAACATCGGCAGGCTGATGAGTTGTTCGTACGCTTTCTCTGCGATCGGAAAGGCACCATCACTCGACGGGAAGCGCTCGCGATAATACGGGTGCTGGTGCACAGGAATATAGTGCACATTGACTCCGATGTTCTCCGCGCGCAGAGCCCGAAAAGTCTCCCCTCGTCCCGCCGAAAGCGATTCCAGCTTCAGACGAATGGGATACAAATGCCACGCTGGGGCCACGCTTTCCCGCACGCTGGGCACGAGTACGGGCAAATCCCGGAATTCTCGCGCGTAGCAAGCCGCAATTTCCCGGCGGCGGGCCAGATTCGCTTCGAGTTTTCCCAGTTGCGATAGTCCCAGCGCACAGGCAATGTCAGTCAGCCGGTAGTTGAATCCCAGCATGTCCATCTGATAGAACCACTGCCCGGACTCCTGCCGCTCGCGCGCTTCGCTGCTGATGCCGTGATTGCGAAAACGTCTCAGGGTGTCAGCCAGCCGCGCATCATTGGTCGTGACCATACCGCCTTCGCCGGTCGTCAGGTGTTTTACCGGGTGAAAGCTGAACACAGTCATGTCGGCGAGGCTGCCGACGCGTTTTCCCCCGTACTCCGCGCCGAGCGCGTGGCAGGCGTCTTCGATTAGAACAGCGCCGTGGTCCTTCGCGATCCGCTGCAGTTCGTCGAGCGCCGCGGGATGGCCCGCATAATCGACTGCGACGATGGCCTTGGTACGAGAGGAGAGCTTCCGCGACACTTCCTGCGGATCAATGTTCAGCGTGTCTTCGCACACGTCGGCGAATACCGGCGTCGCTCCCTGGTAAAGGACGCAATTAGCGGTTGCGCAGAAAGTCAAGGGCGTGGTGATCGCCTCATCGCCGGGGCGCAAGCCCGTGGCAAACGCCGCTCCGTGCAACGCCGCGGTGCCGGAACTGAAGCTAACCGCGAATTTCGCGTCGACCCATGCGGCGAACGCTTCTTCGAACTCCCCGACCTTCGGCCCCGTCGTCAGCCAGTCCGACTTCAGCACATCCACCACAGCCTGGATATCGCTGTCATCGAGGCTTTGCCGCCCATAAGGCAGCAGTTTTTCACGCACGGGAGTGCCGCCGTGAATCGCGAGCGGCTCTAACTTTGAGGGCAAGGCACTCATGCTAGGCAGAGGTAGTCACCGCCTCCGCAGCCTTCGCTTCCGGGGCGACCAGTTCTTCCAGTTCACGCCGCGTCAGCCAGTGTTCGTTGGTGTCACTTGAATAGCGGAAGCCTTCCGGCAGCGGCTTCGCGTTGGTCCAGTTCTCCGATTTCCACCAGGGATGCGCCGGTTGAATCACGAACATCTCATCGGTGACGAGGGCATGTCGCGATTCGTCCTCAGAAATCAGCACTTCGTGCAGCTTTTCTCCCGGACGAATTCCGATGTATTCCACCTCGCATCCCGGGGCGACGGTTGCGGCCAAATCCACCAGCCGCATGCTCGGAATCTTCGGGACAAAAATTTCGCCGCCGTGCATCTGCTCGATGCAATGGATCACGAACTTAACGCCCTGCTCCAATGTCAGCCAGAAGCGCGTCATGCGCGGATCGGTGATGGTGATTTTTCCCCGCCGGCGCTGTTCCAGAAAAATCGGAATTACGCTGCCGCGGCTGCCGACAACATTGCCGTAACGCGCGCAACTGAAGCGCGTATCTTTCGTACCCGAATAGGCATTTGCCTGGACAAACATTTTCTCTGCACAGAGCTTGGTGGCGCCATACAGATTGATGGGATTTACGGCCTTATCCGTGCTGAGCGCAAGAATACGGCGGACCCCCTGATCGATGGCTGCATCGATGACGTTCCGCCCACCCATGATGTTCGTCTGAATGGCTTCGAACGGGTTGTACTCGCAGGCCGGAACCTGCTTGAGCGCCGCCGCGTGCACCACCACAGTGACTCCGGCGAATGCGCGCCTCAACCGGTCCACGTCGCGGACATCGCCGATGAAATACCGCAGGCTGGGATGATCGAAACCCGAGGTTCTCATTTCATGCTGCTTCAGTTCGTCGCGACTGAAAACGACCAACCGGTGTGGGTGGTAGTCGCGCAGCATCATTTCCACGAATTTCTTCCCGAACGATCCGGTCCCTCCGGTGATCAGTATCGACTCGTTCGCCCAATTCACCATCTGTTATTCCCTGATTAGTATCTCCGCGAAGACATCTGAGAAACGCCTGACCTTGGTAAGGTTTCGTCCGCTAGTATAGCTGAGGAGTTCCGCCGCTGCCGTTAAAGCGGAAGCATAAAGAAGCAACAGCAAAGGCTGGAATATTTGGACGGTTCGAACTCTGAGAATGTTAGAATCAGGCAAATTCCGCGTAGACTCCGCTTCGTCTCCCGGTGCAGGCTCAAACGGAACTTGCTCTGCTCCGTTGCGTCATCGGCATGATGGTGTCTGGGCGGTTAAGGAATATTAATGGCATCAGGCCCCTTGGTTCCTAGAAGTAACGACGAAATGCGCGAACTCCGCTCAAGCGAAGGGACGGAATTGCTGAAGCCTTTGGGCTCGGCACTTTATAACGTGCTGCCCGCACAAGAGTCCAGTCTGCGTGAGTATCTGCGCGTCCTCATCAAGCGAAAGTGGCTCGTCATTTCTTGCATTGTGGGCATTTTTGCCGCCGTGGCCATCGCCAGCCTCCGCCAGACACCCGTTTATGAAGCGGCGGGGCAAATTGCCGTGAACAAGGCGGATTCGAATCTCATCAGCTTTAAGGACTCCATGCCGGTCGTCGAATACTACGATCAAGGCGATTTGGACACGGAGGTTCGGATTATTCAGAGTGATCTGCTCGCCCTCCAGGTCATTCGGCAACTCAATCTTGACAAGCGACCGGAATTCGGCGGTCATCCGGATCAGAAGCAAGCCAACTTGGTAGCCGATTCGTTACAAACCGATTCCAACCGCGCCACGGCCGTGCTGGGAGCCTTTCACGGTAACCTCCATGTCTCGCTCATTCCCAACACGCGGATCATCGAGATTCATTACAACAGCACCGATCCACAGCTCGCTGCCAGCATCGTCAATACACTTGCCGCCACTTACGTCGAGCAGAATTTCAAGACCAAGTTCGAATCGACCATGCAGGCCTCCGATTGGCTTTCCAAACAACTCGTCAACCTGCAGATGAAGGTAGAGACCTCGCAGGAAAAGCTCGTCCGCTACCAGAAGGATCACGAGATTCTCGGCAACGACGAGAAGCAGAACATCACGACCGAGAAACTCGATGAAATCAACAAGGAATTAACTTCGGCGGAATCGGACCGGATGCAGAAGGAAGCAATCTACCGCCAGACGCAATCAACCGACCCCGATGCCATCGCCGCTGCCATCGTTACGGGAAACCCGGGCGGCTCAGGTCTTCTCGATTCTCTGCGAGCACAGCAGGCTGGGCTCAGAATCCAGGTAGCCGACCTAAGCACGCAGTTCGGCCCCTCCTACCCGAAAGTTGCTCAGCTTAACAACCAACTTAAGGAAATCGATCATCAGTTGCAGTCGGAAACCAACAAGGCTGTGGACCATCTCCGGGGCCAGTACCTGGCCGCTTTACAACGGGAAAACTTGCTCCACGGCTCTTTCGAGAAGCAAAAACAGGAAGCCAACAAACTCAACGAAAGCGCCATCGAATACAGCCTGCTCAAGCGGGACGTCGAGTCCAACCGCACTCTTTACGAAGGACTGCTGGAAAAGCTGAAGGAAGCCGGCGTTACTGCGGGCCTGCGTTCCAACAATTTCCGCATTCTGAGCGCGGCGCGTGTCCCGACGTTTCCAGTAGAGCCGAACATTCCCCGCAACCTTTCTTTTGCGCTCGTGCTTGGTGTCATCACGGGCCTCGGGTTGGCTTTCCTGCTGGAAAACATGGACAACACGGTCCGGACGCCCGAACAGGCGCAAGCTCTTTCGGGTTTGCCTTCTCTGGGCATGATTCCTTTGGGGTCGAAAGTGACCACTCATGGAACGGCCGCGAATCGGCTGGCGTTGACGTCTTCGAAGGAAGCCGTTGAAACGGTCACTCAGGGTCGTCCGCAGTCGCAGATGGCCGAATCGTATCGCGCTTTGCGAACTTCCCTCTTGCTCTCCAATCTGGGAGCGCCTCCCAAAGTAATCATGGTGACCAGCGCCCGGCCCCAGGAAGGCAAAACGACGACCAGCATCAACACGGCGATCGTTCTCGCGCAGAAGGGCGTTCGCGTCCTTCTCGTGGATGCGGATCTGCGTCGGCCAAGCGTCCACAAGACTCTCGGAATGGGTCCGCGCAGCGGCCTTAGCAACGTGCTGACGGGCAGCGCCACGCTGCAGCAGACGATTACGATTTCACCAGTAACGCCCAACCTCTTCATCCTACCCGCGGGCACTCCTCCACCCAACCCGGCAGAATTGCTGGCATCCGCCAACATGCGCGACCTGATTGGGGAGTTGCGCGAACAATTCGACCACATCGTTATTGATACCCCCCCCACGCTCTCGGTCACAGATGCCGTTGTGCTCTCGCCTCGCGCTGACGCAACCATCTTGGTAATTCGTTCCGGCCACACCACGAAACAAGCTCTTCGCCGTTCGCGCGATATTCTGATGCAGGTGAACGCTCACGTAGCGGGTGTGCTCCTCAACGCTGTCGACTTGACCTCGCCGGACTACTACTACTATTACGAGTATCAGGGCAAATATACGCACTACTATCAGGAAGAACCGCTCGACACCGCAAACTCGCCCGAAACAAAGGCGGTTTCAGGCGGAGTCTAAAGCAAAGCGCACCCGAATTTTGCGGTCAAATTGGTTTCTCGGAAGAACGTTTTCGGCAATAGGCTTTGCTGCCGGCGGCCAAGACGAACTGACACTCGCACCATGGCAACTCCTCTCTCAGAACGGCAACGCAGGCAACTGGCCGCTGGATTGGCGCTGGTCGCGCTTGTGTATCTATTCCTGATTGGCAAAGAGTTTGCCGCCAGTGTTTTTGCGTCGCATTCCGATCTGGCGAAACTGGAGCGTGCGGTACGGCTCTCACCCGGCAACGCCGACTATCGCCATCGGCTGGGAACGTTCCTCGCGTTTGGCCCCGGTGATCCTCAAGCAGCCGTCGAAAGCTATCGTTCCGCGGTGGCGCTCAACCCCTACGATGCCAGTTATTGGCTGGATCTGGCTGCTGCTGACCAGGTAACGGGCGATCTCGACGGCCAGCGCGCCGCGCTCGATCGGGCGCTTGCCGCCGAACCCACCGCGCCGGATGTGGCCTGGAGGGCAGCCAATTATTTCCTCGTCGACGGCCAGATCGATCGGGCGCTCCGCGAATTCCGCGTCGTCATCGAGAATGACATCTCGCTTTCCGACGCTGCTCTGCATGCCTGCTGGCGCGTGCGCCCCGATGCGGACGCTTTACTGCAAGAGGTGGTGCCCAGGCGCATTGACTCCCTGTTCGCGTTTCTCTCGCTGCTCATGACCAAACAGGAAACGGCGGGTTCCATCAAGACTTTCGAGCGCCTCGCGGGCCTGCATGAGAAATTCGACAGCTGGCGTCTTTTCGAATATATCCGCTACCTGATTCAGGTCCGCCGTCCCGACGCCGCCATGGCCGCGTGGGAACAGGCCGCTCCCGCCCTTGGTCTCTCCGCCTACCTGCCTACCGACGACAACCTGATCGTAAACGGCGACTTCAGCCTCGACGTCTTAAATGGCGGGTTTGACTGGACGTATGCGAACCGGCCCGGAGTCCGTCCGCTCCTCGATTCAAGTGACTTCCGCGAGGGCCAGCGCTCGCTTTCCCTGACCTTTGAAGGTCCGGGTATTGCCGACGTCGGCATCCAGCAACTGATTCCGGTGCGCGGCGGAACGACCTACAATTTCTCCGCTTACTACAAGTCCGCCGATTTTCAGGGTGCGGGCGGACCGCAGATTGTTCTGCGAGACGCCTACACTGGCGCTCCGCTTTACACCAGCGATTCCATGACCGATGCCGACTTTTGGAAAGAAGTGCATTCCAAAATCACGACGCCGGATTCCACCACGCTATTGAGCCTGACCATCGAGCGCTTCCCTGCCGGCAGCCCGATTCGCGGCAAGCTCTGGCTCGATGATTTTCAACTTGCACCTGATTCCGACGACGCCAAGGATCACTCTTGAGTTCTGCCCTGGCCGTACAGCCCGAACCCGCGCCGGTTGTGAAAGCCTCCAGGTTCAGGCTGACCAATTCGATCTTGCTGGCTTCGGCAGGCTCCATCTTATTGCTTGCGCCCCTCGCCTTCGGCGCCGTCGAGCCCTGGTCTATCTTTGCGCTGGAGGCAGGTTCCACGATCGTGCTCCTCGCCTGGGGATTGCGCCAATGGCTCAACCGGCAATTGGACTTTTCCCCCAACGCGCTTTATCCGCCGATGACAGCGTTTTTTGCGCTCGCGCTAGTGCAGTGGCTTACCGGGACGACCGCGTACCGCCTCGCAACGTACTCGCACCTCCTGCTTTATGCTGCCTACGGCATGCTGGCCTTTGTCACCTCTCAGTCCTTCCGTCGTTCCTCTCAGTTCGATTGGGTGCTCAGGGCGGTCACCGTCTACGGGGGATTGGTGGCTTCGTTCGCCATTCTGCAGGGCATCGCCCCTAACGGCAAGCTTTACTGGATCTGGCCTTTGCAGCAAGGCGGCGCCATTTACGGACCCTATGTCAATCACAATCACTACGCCGGCCTGATGGAAATGCTCACCCCCTTTCCTCTGGTGCTGGCGGCAACCCGCTTTACCGATGGAAACCGCAAGATCTTCGTCATGGCCATTGCTGCTCTGATGGCAGGCAGCATTTTTCTCTCCGGCTCGCGCGGAGGGATGCTCGCCCTCGGTGCACAAATCGTAGTTCTCGCCGTGCTTGTATTGAGCTCAAAAAAGGCCAACTGGAAGCAGCCTCTCTTGCTGGGTGCTTTCCTGATTCTTGTCGTTGGCTTCCTCGTATGGCTGGGCGGCAACGAACTCACCCGCCGGTTGGCCAGCATCCACACCGAAGCACAAGCCGAACTCAGCGGGGGCACGCGGCTCACTATTGATCGCGATTGCCTCCACATGCTCATCAGGAAGCCGGTCCTCGGCTGGGGCCTCGGCACTTTCCCCATCGTCTACCCGGGATTCCGCAGCTTCTATTCGACTTTCTTCGTCAACCAGGCGCACAACGATTATCTGCAATTGCTGGTCGAGACTGGCCTTGCTGGATTTGGAATTGCCATCTGGTTTCTGGTTCTGCTGTTCCGGCAGGCAATAACAAAGCTAAAGGACTGGAACCTGACCACCACCGGCGCCCTCACCGCCGCCGCCCTGCTCGGGTGTATCGGCATCCTGGTCCATAGTTTTCTTGATTTCAATCTCCAGATTCCCGCAAATGCGGCGTTGTTCTACGTTCTTTGTGCCGTCGCCGCAATGCCGGCTTTGCACCAATCACAGCGCCGCCGCGTGCTTCGCCGCCGCCATTTGCTTGTAGACCCGGTGGATCAGGGGCCGGAGAGTACCCCCGCTTGATCGTTCAGTCTTCCGGCATGCAGCTGGCGGCAGCAGTATGAGTAGTTGCGGCACGCACGAGCTATGGGAGGGTATCTAGTTCCTACTGTATTACTTAGGTAACAATCCCTTCTTTTCCGGTCATCGTCCGTGATATAACGCCCCTAGCTGCTCATTCAGGCTCTGGTCTGGGCGTTCCGGGTTTCACGGTGTTTTTGCCGGGTTTCCGAGCGCGAGCAGAGGAGGCGTTGTGGCTGAAGCCCGTACCGGTAAAAGATTTCCACTGCATCTGCCGATCAAGATCCATAAGGAGGATTCCGCCGCGGAAGCCAGCGGAATCACCGGCGACCTCAGCGCCGCCGGGGTCTACATCCGCGCCGACGCTTCGCTCGAAGTCGGCTCGCCGGTGGAGTTTGAAATTGCTCTTCCGCCCGAAGTGACCGGGGGCAAAGAGGACGTTGTCATCCAGTGCCGCGGCCGCGTTGTGCGGACCGATGAACCCCATGCCGGCGCAGCGCCCGCAGAAACTCGCGGCGTAGCCTGCGTGATTGACTCTTATGAATTCGTTCGCAACCAGTAAGGGGAGCGCCATCCATGTTGAAGCTAATTCTGGCCGATAATCAGGCAATTTTCCGAGCTGGCATCGCTAAAGTGCTGGCCGTAGAAGACGAGATGCGTATCGTTGCTCAGGCCCAAACCGCCGAGCAGATGTTCATGGCGCTCGATAAGTTTCGCGCCGCCGTGTTGGTGATTGCCGGAGGATTCCACTCCGACTTCAACGCCGTGCTCTCGGCCGCGAACAAGAACAAGACGCGCGTCGTGGTCCTGGCCGACACCGGCGAAAGCGCACAGCGCTATATGGCAACCGGCGCCCACGGCGTCGTGTATCGCAATGTCACCAGTCCCGCCCTCGTCGATTGCGTGCGCAAGGTTGCCCGCGGCGAAACCTGGGTGCAGGATATGGCCGTCCCGAGCGAGCTCACCGAGAACGATATGGTCGGGCTCAGAGTCCGCGACCGCCTCACCGCCAAGGAATTGCGCATCGTCGCGCTCATCGTTCAGGGATACAAGAACAAAGAAATCGCGACGCAACTCGGCACCACCGAGCAGGTGATCAAAAACTACCTGCGCAACGTCTACGACAAGATCGGCGTTTCCGACCGGCTCGAGTTGGCGTTATTCACCATCCACCACCGCATCCTGAACGAAGCAGCGGCGGCGACTGCAGCCGCGGCCGTTCCTCCGGCTCCGCAAAGCGCGGGAATTGCCAACTAAATTCCCACACGAAAGATAAAGGCCGCCCGCGGGCGGCCTTTATCTTTGTAAGTGTGCGCCACGCCGTGAGACGGGGTCGCCACTGTCAGGCCGTAACAAGGCTCTTGAGCATAATGGCCGAAGAGCGAACAAACGACGCACGCTAGTGCCATCGCCTGTTAGCGTCAACAATCGGCTCAACCTGTCCAAGCAGTTGCTGGAAAGGGGTGTGCTACGCTCCATCCTGCGAAACAGCCTACGGTTTCTTGTTCTGCTCGCGGTCAGTGATCTGCATCTTGAACTCCTTGCCTTTGTCGTCAAGCACGATCAGCGAGTCTTTCTCGATTGAGTACTTAGCTTCGACGTTCTTGGTAAAAGCAGGACACTTGCAGACTGAAGCGCATAAAATGCGGTTAGCGTGGTAGGTATAATCGCCAGCGTCCAAGATAACTTCGCATCTCGGATGGTGTTCTTCTGTCGGCCAAACCGGGTTCGCGGTGAGGGATCCGGCACCTCCGCCGATGGACTTGCCGCCAGAATTGCTCACCCATTCAGTTTCCTGATAATCGATGATTCGGCCAGTCTGCCAATTTCGCGATTTGCTCTTGGCAACTAATGGCAGCGAGCCTGCGAACAAGAGTAGAAGAAACACAGTCAAGAACGTCTTCATGAGCGAACCCCTCAGCTTTTGATCGGACGCGAATTGGTGCACCAGTTCAGTGATATGGGGCACGCCTTGAGGTGATCGCCGAAAGCCACAGCTCAGAGCTCGCCCTCGCTGTTGCAAAATCGCCATTTCACTCAGAACCCATGACTCCCAGGGCCGAGTTCGAACCATCCCACCTTAAGCGATCTTCTCCCCCACTGACTTCGCCTGCGTGAACAGATACAAATAATCCGGTCCGCCAGACTTCGAATCTGTCCCCGACATATTGAAGCCTCCGAACGGATGCGCGCCCACCATCGCTCCTGTGCACTTGCGGTTGAGATAGAGGTTGCCGACGTGGAATTCGCGCACCGCACGATCCAGCTTTTCGCGCGAACTCGAATAAACCGCGCCCGTCAGGCCGAACTCAGTGTCGTTCGCGATTTCGAGCGCGTGGTCGAAATTCCGCGACTTGATGACCGCGAGAACCGGCCCAAAAATTTCCTCCTGCTCCAGCGTCGATTTCGGCGGAATGTCCGCAATCACAGTCGGCTGAATGAAATAGCCTTCGCCGGCACTGGTGGCACGCGCGCCGCCGGTAATCAGCCGCCCATCCTTCTTGCCGATTTCGATGTAGCGCAGGATATCGTTCATCGAGCCTTCGTTGATGACCGCAGCCATGCCCGGATTGCTGACCGGATCGCCGACCGTAATGCGCTCAACGCGGGCTTTCAGCTTCTCCAGGAACTTGTCGTAAATTCGCTCGTCAATAATCGCGCGCGAGCACGCCGAACACTTCTGCCCCTGGAAGCCGAAAGCGGCCTGCGCAACGCCTTCCACGGCAGAGTCGATATCGGCGTCGGCATCGACGATGATCGCGTCTTTGCCGCCCATTTCGAGGATCGTGCGCTTGATCCATAGCTGGCCCGGCTTTTGGCTGGCAGCCGATTGATTGATGTGCAGCCCCACTTCACGCGACCCGGTGAAAGCGATATAGCGGACCTTGGGGTGCGCGACCAGCGCATCGCCGAAACTCGCCCCGCCTCCCGGACAGAAGTTCACCACGCCTTCCGGCATGCCGCATTCTTCGAGCAACTCCACGAACTTGGCGGCAATGGTCGGCGAATCGCTCGACGGTTTCAGAACGACCGTATTCCCTGCGACGATCGAGGCCAGCGTCATCCCCGCCATGATGGCACACGCGAAATTCCACGGCGGAATAACGGCCCCCACGCCCAGCGGAATGTACATGAGCGTGCCGCGCTCTCCCGGCAGTTGCACCGGCGGTTCGGCCTTGGCAAAGCGCAGCGCCTCCCGCGCATAGTACTCGCAAAAATCGATGGTCTCCGAAACGTCGCCGTCCGCTTCCGCCCAGTTCTTTGAAACTTCGAACACCAGCCACGCCATAAATTCGAGCTTGCGCTCGCGCATCACATCCGCGACCTTGAACAAGAGCGATGCGCGTTCCTCAACCGACGTATGGCTCCAGTGGCCGAAAGCCTGACAGGCGGCCTGCACGGCGGGCTCGACCTGATCTTTGCCAGCCTTTTGGTGAACGCCCACCACCTGCGACGGCGCGGCTGGATTGATGGATCGGATTTTGTCCGCGGTCTTCAGCCGCTTGCCGCCGATGATCAGATCGTACTCGCGGCCCATTTGGCCGCGCACTTTCTCGATTGCGCTGCGCATGCGGCGCACGTTCTCTTCGCGCGTGAAATCGACGAACGGCTCATTCTTGAATGGTCCTTCGTGCAGCCGGACCTGCAAGCGAGGTGGGGCTTCCATCGTTGCCATAGGAATTCCTTTCTCAGACAGGAGTTAGCAGGGATTGCAACGAGCTATTTTACACCCAGGCAATGGATTCCAGAGGGGCCCTCGAACTGACCTGTTTGAGGCATTAAATCGAACGGGCGATTCCTTGATCCATCAAAGAGTGCTCCGGATTGGCGCACCGGAATCGTTCAATTGGACAGTTGAAACGTCATCGTCACATCAGTCTGAAAAGACGAAGGCTGGTCATGGGAACGATAGGGCTGGTAACGCCAGCTTCGTACGGCCGCAGCCGCAGCGCCAGCCAAAAGCGGGTCTCCAAGCAGAGGGCGAACGGAAGTGACGGTTCCATCTTCGCCAACATTGACTTCCAGGACAACGTTGCCGGAACGATGCGCAGCGATTGCATCAGCCGGATATGGCGGATCGACACGGCTAAGAAGCCGCTGCTCCGCCTCATTGGGCGCGAGCCACACAGCCGAGCGCGAAGGAATTCGTTTGCTTGACGATGCCTGCACCACCGGTGAACCAACTTGCGAGCGCGCCTTATCGCGCGTCAAAGGCGCCGGAGGAACGCCATCCGGAACTGAGTTTGACGCGGAAGCAGTCGCCTGGGACTTCGGCTTCAAGCGGAAAATGACCTTCCCTTTGTCGTAAACCACGAGGTCACCCGAAGCAGCATTGGCCGGATTGTCGGAGGACTCTGTCGGCTGTTTCATCTTCGCTTTCGCTGTTTTCGCTCGTGGCACCTCGGCGCTCGGGACTACAGGAGGTTCCGCTGGCGCTGAGGGCGAGGCAACTGGCAGAGAAATAGCCGCAGCAGGCGGTGCAGCAATCGGCCGCCGGGAACCAAGCCATCCAACCCGCGCTCCCACCATAAAGCTGACCCCGATCGCGGCCAGAATCACCAGCGCACCGAGGATCAGGGTCCACCCCTCATATGCCTGCGCGACAGGTGCCACAGGTATCGCAGGCTCCTGAAAGTTGGTCGTAGTCTCAAACGACTTCAGCAGATCAAAATCGGAGGGCGCCGGCGCAGAAACCTGATCCACTAGATGTTCAGCCGCGTGGCGAACGCGCGACGCCTCGCTGGCAAATTCCTCAAGCAGGCTTTGGGAAGCCTCGGAAAACACCCGCGACACCGGCGAACAAACCTCGAGTACGCCGACCATTTCAGGCTGGCTGCCAAGCTCCGGCATTTCATCGGGTTTGTCATTGAACACCGGCACCACGACCATGGAACGGATCCCGAGGGTTTGCAAGACGGCGGAATCCACGCGAGAATCCGACTCGGAATCGTGGCACAGCTGGGACGTTCGACTGCGAACGCAGGCCGCGACAAGGCCATCGCGAGTATTGACGGGAGTGCCCAGCCCAGGAGCCTGCGGTCCGGTCGCCGCGCGCCACACCATCTCGTCGCCCCGCAACAAGGCTAGTGCAGCGGTGCTAGCGCCGGTAGCGTCCGCAGCCCGAACCACCAACTCGTTCAGCACCAGGTCGAAAGCGAGGTCGGGCGGAAACGCAGTGGCAAGATGGTGCTCAAGCACGCGTGTAAGGTCTGGTGGGGGAAGCGGATAGAGATCGTGGGCCATCGGCTCGGACCTCCTCAACGAACGCAAAACATGGGCAATCCCCCAGCCGGCCAGAAGTGGCACGGCGGAAAACAGTCTCTAGGCTTAGTGTCCCGCGAAAGGCCAGCGAAGTCAATTGTGAGCTGGGTTGTGTGCTAGGTTGTGCAAGCTGGGTTGCCGACCGGTGCGCCACCATCAAGCACGCGCCGCTCCGGCAGTCCGTGAACTGCCGAAGTTACAAGGGTGTACGGACCTAGGGCGTTAACGCCAGCTCTTGGCCCTGTCATACACTGAAACGACAATTCTTAATTTCCGGACCGAAGGCTCTGCACGTTGAGCTTCGGGTCCGCGGAGCACGGAGTTCACGATGAGGAAGATGGGGATTGCTTGTCTGATTTTGGCCCTGACCTTCTTTGCATTGGAATGCTCTGGATTTGGCCAGGCCAATCACGGTGAACTGCGACTCAAAGTTACTGATCCCGCAGGGCTCGGCGTCAGAACATCAGTCCGTATCGTGAGCGAAGCCAATGGGTATCGCAACACGCTCGACACCGATGACGAAGGTAACCTGATCGCACAGCGGCTTCCCTATGGCGTATACAAGATCGAAATCAAGCAACCCGGTTTTGCCAATGTCCTTGAGACCATCAGCGTGCGCTCGTCGGTGCCGATGGAGTACAAGCTTCAGCTAAGGCTCTCGGCAGTGGGAGAAGTGGTGAATGTCGAGGCCAAAAGCACGATGGTCAATCCCGAGCAAGCCGGGTCTGTCAGCCAGGTCGGCTCGGAGGGAATCCAGACCCGTGTAACGTCCGTCCCCGGGCGCTCCATGCAGGATCTCGTCAATGCGCAACCTGGATGGCTCTACGAAGGCAATGCCGTGCTTCATCCGCGCGGCTCCGAGTATCAAACGCAGTTCGTAGTGGATGGAATTCCTCTCACCGACAACCGTTCTCCCGGCTTCGGTCCCGAACTGGAAGCCGATGATGTCCAGTCGGCGAGCATTTATACGGCCGGAATTCCCGCCGAGTACGGACGGAAGATGGGCGGCGTGGTCGAGGTCAACACGCTGCAGGATGTGCAGGCGGGATTCCACGGGAACGTCGTGCTTTCGGGCGGCAGTTTTGATTCGGCGGGCCTGTTTGCGCAAGGGCAATATGTTTGGGCCAAGAATGCGCTGGGCGCGAGCGCCAGCAGCAGCATGAGCGACCATTATTTGAATCCAGTGGTTCCTGAGAATTACACCAACGCGGGAACGCTGGGTGATTTCTCAGCGCATTACGAGCGTGACCTCACGGCCCAGGACCGGCTGAACCTGATTGTGCGGCACGAGTTCGCTCGCTACGAGCTGCCCAATGAGCAGGTGCAGCAGGCGCCCCACCTCGACTCTCTCGATCCGTCTATGCCCTTGGGATCGCAGCTGGAAACGGCCAGCAATATTGAGACGATGGGAATCGCTTCCTACCAGCACACGTTCTCGTCGAACATGGTCGCTGACCTCCACGCGATGGTGCGGGACAACGCAATCAATTTCAATTCGAACGACTATGCGACGCCGATCGAGGTCTTCCAGAACAACGGGTTTCGCGAAGGATATGTGCGCGGCACGATCAGCGTAACCCGCGGGCGGCACGAGTGGAAGGCGGGATTCGAAACCGACGACGCCACGCTGAACGAGAATTTCCGGTACGCCATCACCGATCCGACCCAGTTCGATCCGGACACGCCACCGACCTTTTCGTTTGCGGCGAACCGTCGAGACTTAGAGCAATCAGTCTTCGTGCAGGATCGCATACGGCTCGGCAAGTGGACGGTCAGCGCCGGTTTGCGCTGGGATCACTATCAACTCCTGCTGAACCGGAACGGCGTGCAGCCGAGGCTGGCGGTTTCGCACTACATTCCTTCGGTGGACTTGCTGTTGCATTTTTCGTACGACCGCGTTTTTCAGACGCCGTCGTTCGAAAATATTCTGCTGTCAAGTTCGACGGCGGTCGAGTCGATCGATCCTACGTCGTTTTTTCGTCTGCCGGTCCAGCCTTCCGAAGGGAACTACTTCGAACTGGGAATGACAAAGGGATTTGCGGGCAAGCTGCGGGTGGACGCGAATTACTACCGGCGGTATGTGAACAACTACGCGGATGACGACCAGATTCAGAACACAGCGATCAGCTTTCCGATCGCATTCAACAAATCTGTGATCTATGGCGCGGAAGCGAAGGTCGATCTGCCCGATTGGCGGCGATTCTCCGGTTTTCTCAGCTATTCCTACATGGTCGGCAACGCGTGGTATCCGGTGACGGGCGGCTTGTTTCTGGGCGGCGACGCTCAGGGCATTCCGACCAGCGGCCATTTCCCCGACTCGCAGGATCAGCGCCACACGCTGCGTGGGCGGCTTCGGTACCAACTGCATCCACGCTTTTGGGTGGCTGGAGGAGTGCAATACGATACGGGCTTGCCCTTCGAGTTTCAGTGCGATCCAACCATCCCGATTTCTCAATGCATCGCCAAGGAAGTCCAGACATACGGGCAGCAGGTCGTCGAACGCATCAACTTTACCCGCCAGCGTATTCTTCCCGCCTTTCAGGTCAATGCCTCGGCGGGCGCCGACCTCTACAAATCAGATCGGATCAAGATACGATTCCAGGCCGACGGGCAAAACCTTACCAACGTTCTGGACGTAATCGATTTCGGCGGCCTGTTCTCTGGCAATGCCATCGGGCCGTCCCGGAGCTTCACGCTCCGTTTCAGCACTGCTTTCTAGCGCACGAGAGCATTCCAAAGGGGGCGAAAGGCAAGGTATTTGTGGCAGGCAGAAGTTAGGCCCCGTTTGGGCAGGATCCTGCAAGAACCGAACCTTCTGCTAGGGTCTCACGCAGCTTTACCGGGGTGATGCTTGCCGGTAATCTTGCGCTGCTCGAGAACGACGGCCGCACCGAGAAAGACTCCGATGATGCCGAATGCCGCGAGCGCAACGAGGGCAACCATTAGGATGGGCATAAATCCCTCCTCGATTGAATTCTGGAGCCGGGGATGCTCGCGGGCGGTGACGACGGTCACGGAGCTTTGTGAGGTTTACATTCCCATTTCTGGCCGCTGCCGGCGACCCGATCTCCACGATCTGGCTCTCAAACGCAACCAAGGCTGGTACAGTTAGTAAACTGCACGCCGACGGGCCGGACGTGCACAATAAAACAATAGGGAGAAGAGCTCGCATATGCGCATAGCAGTGGTGGGTTCGGGATACGTCGGCCTGGTCACGGGCGCCTGTTTCGCGGATCTGGGACATGAAGTTGTTCTGGTCGATAACGACGATAAAAAGCTGGAGGCTCTGCGGACAGGCAAGGTGCCGATTCATGAACGCTTCCTGCCAGAACTACTGGAGAGGCATCACGGCGGACGTATCGACTTTTCCGGCGACCTGCAAGCTGCAACGCGGGCCAGCGAAGCCATCTTCATTGCTGTTGGAACTCCTCCCACGGAAAGCGGCGATGCGGACATGTCCTATGTCGAATCGGTGGCACGGGAAATTTCCGGCGCGGTCGACAGCTACAAAGTCGTGGTTGAGAAAAGCACTGTTCCCGTCTATACCAACCAGTGGATCCAGACGATCATTTTGCGCAACGGCGCCCATCCCGAAATGTTCGACATTGCCTCGAATCCGGAGTTTCTCCGCGAAGGCACGGCCGTCACCGACTTCCTATACCCCGACCGGATTGTTGTAGGAGTGGAGACCGAGCGGGCTGCGGAAGTGATGCGGCAAATCTATGGCCCCCTGACCAGTGGATGGTATTACGGGCGCGCCGACTCCATTCCCCGGCCCGACCGCGCGCAGATACCTCCGCGGCTCATCATCACCAGTGCCAAAAGCGCAGAACTTATCAAGCACGCTTCGAATGCCTTCCTGGCGATGAAGATTTCGTTCATCAACGCGGTCGCTTCCATTTGCGAAACCGTTGGCGCTGACGTTCAACAGGTGTGCGACGGGATCGGAACCGACTCCCGCATCGGACCGAAGTTTCTGAACCCGGGGATCGGATATGGCGGATCATGTTTTCCGAAGGATCTGATGGCGTTCAGGGCCGTCGCCAAGGAAAGCGGATACGACTTTCGCTTGCTGGAGGAAGTCATCCGTATCAACGAGGAACAGCGGCACCGGTTCCTCCGCAAAGTGCGGAGCGTGCTCTGGACCTTGCGCGGCAAAAGGCTGGGCGTGCTCGGCTTGGCATTCAAGGGCGGGACCGATGACATTCGGGAATCTCCGGCGCTGCTGCTGGTACAGGAGTTGTTGCGCGAGGGTTGCCGGGTTTGCGCCTACGACCCGGCCGCAATGGACCGCGCCCAGGAGGCGCTCGGAAACGGAATTGAGTTCGCACCCGATGCATACCAGGCGGCGAAAGGGTCAGATGCAGTGCTGATCCTGACGGAATGGGAAGAATTTGCGGCGCTCGATCTTGCAAGGCTACGCGGAGTCGTAAAATACCCCATTGTGCTGGATGGACGGAATCTCTACGCACCGGCAACGATGGCGGAGCACGGGTTCTCTTATTACAGCGTCGGTCGTCCTCCGGCATTACACAAAGAAGCGCCCGGAACCAGCAAGATCAAAAAGGAGCGCGCCTGAAGCAATGAGCACACGACGGGTGCTGGTGACCGGTGGAGCGGGCTTTCTCGGTTCGCATTTGTGCGATGGATTGCTGGGCGAAGGCTACCAGGTAGTGGCCGCTGACAATCTGCTGACCGGGCGCCTTGAGAACATCGCTCATCTGCGCAACGATTCGCGTTTCGAATTCGTGCAAAAAGACGTTACTGAGCCTGCAGATTGGGGAGCGCTCGATTACGTCTTTCACTTTGCCAGTCCTGCCAGCCCGGTGGATTACGCCAAACATGGCCTTGCGACCCTGCGCGTCGGATCCTACGGCACGTTCGAAGCGCTCGAATCGGCTCGGCGCTGCGGGGCCAAATTCATGATGGCCTCGACCTCGGAATGCTATGGCGATCCTCTTGTCCACCCGCAACCGGAATCGTACTGGGGGCACGTCAACCCTGTAGGGCCGAGGTCGGTGTATGACGAAGCCAAGCGCTTCTCGGAAGCGGTGACTACCGCCTACCGCCGCTATCACAGAGTGGACACGCGGATCCTGCGCATCTTCAATACCTATGGTCCGCGCATGCAACTCCATGATGGCCGCGTCATCCCGAATTTCATGTGGCAGGCGTTGCGCGGCGAGAATCTCACCGTCTACGGCGACGGCAGCCAGACCCGCAGCTTCTGCTACGTAAGCGACGAAGTAGATGGAATTCTGCGCCTGGCGAATTCCGAGGAACACGAACCGGTAAACGTGGGAAACCCGGCGGAATTCACGGTTCTTGAGTGCGCCCGCAAAGTCATTGCCGTGACCAGCTCGGCCAGCAAAATTAAGTTCGAGGCCCTCCCTCAGGATGATCCGAAGCAACGGCGGCCGGACATTTCAAAGGCCCGGCGGCTGCTCGGATGGGAGCCGAAGATAGATCTGGAAAGTGGACTGAAACTTTCGCTGGAATATTTCCGGAAAGCGGTGCTGGAGGAGAGGCACTGAGTCTAGCGAGGCTGTTCGTCAAGCGACGGACCCGCCGCCAGTACTCCGAGCAGACGCAGAATTTCCCCGCGCTCAGCCGGATCACTAAACACAAAGCGCACACCCATGCCGAATCCGGGATGGGTAGCTAATACTTGCCCCTGGATTTTGAATTTCATGTCGGCTGTGCGGACCACGATTTCCACCCGGGATCTCCCCGCAAGCGGCGATGGCATCTCGACGTAGCACCCGCCCTCGCTGATATCGGAAAGCCGGCAGCGGTTAGGAATGCTCGTGCCCAGCCGGTACACTTCAGCTCCGATCGCGCATGGAATCCGAGCTTCGCCGCGCCGGTTGCCGGCAGTCCCTGGCCGAGCGGGACCCTTGGTCTCGCCTCGTTGAGGGTTCGACGCAGTTGCGGCGGGCAATTTTTGTGCCCCGTTCATCTGGTGTTGCACATCTTTCTGCTGCAGCCACGCCCGAATCAGGCGCCGCGAGGCTTGCGGCACATCGAGAAAACGGACCCCGCTTCGTCCCGCCGCGTCCTGCCAGGCCACTTCCCCTGACAACCGAACCAACTGCTGCTGCCCGGGAAGCGCAAATTCGAAATAGACTTTGCCGGCTTTGGGCAGGCGCCCGCCGGTTGTAATGGAAGTGCCATCGTCGCTCAGATCGTTGAGCGTTCCTCCCAGATCAGGCGCACCCGGATACGAAACGTTAACCGCCGATCGCACCGGCGAACGAGGACTCCGGCGGTGCTCGCGGCGCATCAATCCGCGAGCCGCCTGCAAACTAAGCCGCAAGCGCTCCAGCGAGAGCGGGCGGTACAGCACAAAGTTCGCGCCCAGCCCGAAAATGGGGCGCGTGTTGAACTCAGGGTCTACGATGGCGATCAATACTGTGGCGCGATTCTTGGGACATTGCCGCAGGCGCGCAAGAAATTCTTCTGAGGTCTGGTCGGCGCGATAGTCGAAAATGATGGCGTCGTAGCGTTCTTCGCCCAGCAGCTTTAATCCGTGCGAGATCGAGGGCGTCGCCTCCACTGCCATCCCCTTCTCGGACAAAACCGTAGTCAACAAGCTGGTTGACTTCTGATCCGAGCACACCACCAGCGCACGCAAATCCATGATGCTCGGATCGTAAGAGAAAATCAGCGCTCGCCACAAGTTACCTGCGTCACGGAAAAACATTGGTCATTCGGTGTCGGCGCGGGAGAGACAGGAAGCCAGCCCGCGCCGGCAATCGTCCAAAGCGGTCGCCGTCTTCCAACAGGCCTGACTGGCTCACAAGTAACGCCTTCGCGATTACCTTACGAAAGGCCAGAGACCGGAAGGCCGATGTACCCCGGTACTTTGACGCGGCCGCCACCTGTTCCTAACATCGACTTACTCGGCCGTGTATTCGGTGGCTATCCCCTGCCCGATTGCTCCCGAGGCGCGAGCTGAGAGCGTCAACTTTACCTGCTTGGCAGGCGGGGACGAAAATGAAAATTAAGGCGGGACAGAACCGCAAGAAAGTTAATGGCTTCAGCCTGGTGGAGATGGTGGTTACCGTCGCGATCAGCATTGTTGTGACCGTGATCTCGGTCATGACTCTGACGCCATTGCTGAATCAGCAGCGTGTAATCAACGCGTATGACACCACGCTGGCGGCGATGCGACAGGCGCGCGACAATGCGGTGGCACAGCGCACGTCATACTCCGTGACCTTTTCCAGCACCGCTTCGCCGAACACGATCGTGGTAGCGCCGGTATTGCCTACGGGGGGAACGAGCTTTAATGCCCAGCAGCGTACCGTGACGTATCAATTTCCGACGGATGTGAAGTTTCTGGCCCAAGCTGGGCTTCCCAACACTGCCTTGACAGCCCCCGACGGCTACTACAACTCTTCCCTGCAGGCGATTGATTTGGGCTACGCCGCTGATGCTTACACTTCAGGAGTGCAGACCGTGTATTTCTGCCCTGATGGTTCGGCACAGAACGCCGAGGACGGCACTGGAAATTGTTCGGGCAGTTGGGATGGCGGCGTGGTGTACATCGCGCAATCGGGAAACATGTTGAGTTCGCGGGCGATCACCCTGTGGGGCGGCACAGGCCGCATTCACGGCTGGCGCCTGTACCCAAAAACCGGAGGTGGCTATCAATGGTTGCGGCAATGATCCGGGGAAAAAAGAGCTTTCGACTACGAAAGAATGAAGAGGCAGGGTTTTCGCTTGTCGAAGTGATGGTCTCGATGGCTGTACTGACCGTGGGCCTGGTAAGTCTCCTGGGCGTGTTTGGGCTGGCCATGGCTACCACGCAAACCTCGCAGCAGGACATGATCGCCAAACAACTTGCCAACGAAGCCTACGAGGCCATCGTAACGGCGCGCAATACGACCCAGATCGGCTGGGATGACATCCAGAACGTGAACTCCATCAATTGCCCCGTCACCGGCACCGCCACGTGCGGCCTCTTTCTGATCGGGCCGCAGCAGATTTACAGCGGTGGAGCAGATGGAATCTATGGGACCGCAGATGACGCGGCTTCAGCCCAGCGCCAGACATTGCACGATCCCGGGCCGGATGGAATCTTCGGAAACGCCGATGATGTGTACATCCCTTTGGTTGGCTACCAGCGCTCAATTGCGCTTTCGGACGTGAATGCAACGCTGCGCAACGTGACCATCTCCGTTCAGTACACGACGCCTCAAACGAGGGCGCAGAAAACATACATTTTGACTTCGTATATTTCCGAGTTTCAGTAAGAGGGGGCTATGAGCAATCGCTCAACAAAGCGTCAGCGGGGATTCAGCTTGTTGGAAATGGTGGTCGCCACCGCCCTCGGAACGGTTGTGGTCGGCGCCGCCGTGCAACTGTACGTACAGGGTGTGAGCGCGACCTGGGTAGTTTCGCAGCGGGCCGAAATGCAGCAGGATTTTCGGGCCGCCTCCAATATGCTGACCAAGGACCTAAGCCTGGCTGGGGCGGGCCTCGGCAACGGCGCGGCCATCCAACTGCCTACGTCCTCGACCATTCCAATATATGGCTGTGATCAGGCGAAGTGCTACCTCGCGCCCGGCACAACCCCGACCGGGGTGCAGTATCCGAAGCAGAGCGGCACGCCATATCTTTACGGGCTGGTGCCAGGATACAACGCCGGCCCAACCCTTTCTGGGCAGCCCACCGACACAGTAACAGTCGTGTATACGGACCCCTCATTCTATTTGAACTGTTACACCGCGACGGTCGCAACTACGACGACCGTAATCTTCACGCAGCCAACCACCACGAGTGCGAACTGTACGGCGAACGGTGCCACGGTTCAGAACGTCAACGACACGGCGGTGGGACTGACGACTGGTGACCTCGTCTTGTTCAGCCTCGGCAACACGCTCGTTGTCGCCGAAGTCACGGGCGCCATTACTCAAGGCACCAACGGCTCGGGGCAAACGACTTTCACTGTTCCCTTCGCCAGCGGCGACAAGCTGAATATGAACCAGGCGGCCGCGGTTCCTCAGACCTTGGCTAGCAAGTACGTTGCGAGTCCGCTCACTACCGGGTTTGGATCGCGTGTTCTCGTGATCACCTATTACATCGACAACACCGTTGCTCCCTCGCGCCTGATGCGGCAGATCAGCGGACACACCCCAATGCCGGTGGCTGAGAGTGTTGCTTACATGAAGTTCACTTACGACCTTTTCAACGCGAACACGAACACGCCGGCCGTCGGCTGCAGCAATCCCGGCGCTACTGCCGCGAATCCGATTAACGGTGTCACCACCGATGGCTGCAGCCAGGCTTCGGCTGGACTCCTTCCCAACCAGATCACCAAGATCAACATTCAGAATATGGCGATCGATAGCGCGCTGCAGGGGTCCAGCTATGGCATGGGAAAGGGTTATCAAACATTGGATCTTGAGACATCTGTAAGCGCCCGCAATCTCACGTACATCAACAGCTATCCCAATTAGAGGCGGGGATGGCGGAAGCGGGTAACGCAATGGGGAGCGAGGCTATGGGGAACGATACCAAGGGGAGATTCTGTATGAAGAAAGCCAGACTGCGCACCAAGGGATTCTCGTTAATTGCATCCTTGCTGCTGCTGTTGTTGCTGTCGGGGATGGCAATCGGCCTGATGATGATGGTCAACACTGAAGGCAAGGTGGGAGCCACCGATCTGCAGAACAACCTGGCTTATCACGCGGCCGAGGGCGGCATCGAGAAAATGTACTCCGACCTGAGCGCGGTGTTCAAGAGCGCGCAGGCGCCCACCGTCGCGGATATCTGCAGCATCAACAGCCTGACGCCGACGTTGACGGGAATCACGTTTCCCCTGTACCAGGTGCAACCCGGCGGCGCGGTGAATTGCAGCAGCAGCACGGCGTTGCAGCAGACCTCAGAGCCTTCGCACAAATGGGGAAGTATCACTGCCGGACCGAACCAGGGTTTGTATGCGCAGATCATTCCTGTGAACATGACGATCACGGCGCAAACTCTCGGCGCGCAAGAAGTCAGCATGACACGCCAGGCGCAGGTCGCGCTCATTCCAGTCTTCCAGTTCGGAATGTTCTGTGACGCCGACTGCTCCATCTTTCCCGGCTCCCCTATGACTTTCGCCGGTCCCGTGCACGCCAACGGCGACTTCTACCCGTTCGCCAATGGCGGCAGTTTCGTGACCTTTCAGGGCAAGGTCGCGGCCTACGGCAACATCGTTCGCACCGTCCTGCCCAATACATTTCCCAGCGACAAAAACGGCACCATCTATGTTCCTACCTCCACCAGTGCCACCGCCTGCAGCCAAACCAACCCGAGTACAGCGCCCTCCACAAGCGGGAATTCTTGCACCGCCATGGCCGGGGTTAGCAGCAGCACTCCCTGGGGAGATGGCAGCGTGCAGGGTCTAGGCGGGAATCCGCCACAGTCGAGCTATAGCACTGCTTTCAACGGGTGGTCCAGTGGCACCACGGTCAATCAGGTCATCAATGGGAACTACGGAAACAAGACTTCCGGCCAGATCGGGACAGGCGCGAAAAAACTGTCCATGCCCTTCGTCAGCGGAACCAACTTTCCCTACGAGATCATTCGCCGTCCGCCGTCTGCCTCCGGCAGTGTGCAAGATGGGAGCGGCGAGAGTGCCACTTCGCTCCTCGGTGAATCGCGCGAATACAACATGGCACAGATTCGCGTGTTGTTGAGCGATGATCCAGCGGAATTTCAGAACGGCTCTGGTGCGGCGGATGCGCAAAACGTTCGCCTGGCCAATGTAACGCAAACCTCGACCACGGCGACCCAGTGGGGAGTCAAAATGGTTGCGGGTAACTACGTTGCCGCTAACTTCGGAACCCCTGCATCGGGCAGCTATAACCTGTACTTCGCCTCTGCTTCGAATGCCGTGCCAAGTCCGTCTACTTGCGCGGGCACGGCCTGCTCCGCCGACGACTGGGGCGTACTACCGCTGACATGGACGGCGGCTCTCGCCGGGGCGGCGGGGGTTGCTTTTGCCGCACCCAATCCTGCCACCCAGCCATTCCTCTGGAATAATCCCGGCACACCCACCATTAGTCTTTGTCCGCCGGCAAACGTGATTGCGGGCAGCACGCCAGCGCCACCGTCCGCACTCGTCTGCCCTTGGACCGGCGCATATGCGGCCCTGTACCCCTACTATGCTCCGCCCAATCCCGGGCTTCCCGCCGTTTCGGGTGTCTTGACGCCCTACAATTATGCTACTGACGATGCCTGGAGCCTGGTTGATGGCTGGCTGCGCGTGGAATACCTCGACAAGACTTCCGGCAATTGGGTTCCCGTAACCAACGAGTGGCTTTCCTTGGGATTTGCGCGCGGCGTCACTGCTCCCACCGCCAATGGTGCGGGAGTGCCTGCGACTGGAACTTCGAACCCGATCAATCCGAATGCGATTCTGCTGCTGCAACAGCCCGCCGATCGCAACACGACGCCCGGCACGCTCGCCACCATGTGCACTGCGGCGTCCTGCCCAGCAGGCTCGCTCACCGCTCTCTCCACCGGCACTTTCACTGGGGGTGGTGTTCCCATCAACGCTTATGCCCCTGCCTGCACCAGTTGGAGCGGGGCCGTCGGCACGAGCAACTGCCTGGCATGGACCCCGGGCCGGCCGCCCCAACTGCCGGCGGATACCCTGGCGTTAGCGGCATCAGGCACGTCAGCGACAACCGGGAAAGCAGGGGTTTGGGCGTTTGGCGTTACTCCGACCACTCCCACAGCAACCACTCCGCAGAGCATCACCATGTACAACTGGTATCCCATCAACTTCTACGATGTGCGCGAAGGCGAGCCCCGCGACATTGACTGGTCGGGCATCAACGGAAACACTGACAACACCTGCACGACTAACGGGGTGATGAACGCGGTCGAAATCGATGTGGGCAACCTGAAGCGCTGGCTGTCTGGCGCGATTGGCACGAGCGGCGCGAATGTGAATTCCGCCGCGCAGAACGGTTACATTCTCTACTTCTCCGATCGCCGCGGCATGCTGCCGAGCAAAAACGCGGCTTCCGCACACCTTGCGAATACTAAGACCGGGGATTCGGGCCTTGAGGACACGATTAACGCTTCCAGTGTCAACGGCGTGCCCGATGGCACGCTGGAAACAAAGATGACGGGACAGTTAGTTTCTCCCGAGGACGACAATGGAAATGCCCTGGACGACAAATGGGGCGCGTATAACCTGGGGCTGGGTTTCAACGGTACCGTTGGCAACGTTAACCAGAACCTTAATACCCTGATCGCCAGCACGAATCCGAACCCCAACCCCTACGGTACCGACGGCGCCGGTTCCGGCAACAATCGAATCAAATCATGTGGCCGAACGGCCCGCAAGAACTGGGTCAGCGGCGCGCGCCACGTTTTGAAACTGGTGGATGGGTCGCTCGGCAACTTGCCGCTGAACCCTAGCCCGATTGTTGTCACCAACCCTGACGGCTCCACCTCCACTTACAACGGTGGATTCACAGTGGCATCGGAGAATCCGGTGTACATCCAGGGAGATTACAACTCCAATGCTGCCGACACAACTTGGACAACCGGAGCGGACAAAGCTGGAATGGCCGCCGCGGCTGTGATCACCGATGCGGTCACTCTCCTGTCAAACAACTGGGACGACCGAGTCAGCATGCTGGGCACAACCGGCAACAACTCTCCGACAAACGTAGGGAATCGGCCTACCATCAGCACCTACTACCGCGTGGCAATCGCCGCTGGAAAGAACATGACGTTCACCTACCCGACGAATGCCTGGCCCGGCCAGGCTGACGACACAGGCACGGACGGAGGCATCCACAACTACCTGCACCTGCTGGAAAACTGGGGGTCTGGCGGAGTCACCGAGAACTACGAAGGCTCGCTGGCCAGCCTGTTCTATTCAACCTACAACACCGGCTTTTACAAGTGCTGTAACTCCGTATATGGCGTGCCCGTACGAAATTTCAGCTTCGACACAGACTTTGAAAATCCGTACGGCTTGCCGCCCGGAACGCCGATGTTCCGCGACGTGGAGAGCTTAAGTTACCGGCAACTGTTCACGCCGCGTACCAACTAGCCGTGTACTAACAGGCGAGTCATCAATCCAACCCCGATCCGCAAGGATCGGGGTTTTTCTTTGTGCCGCCTTGCAAGCACAGAATTGCGGGCGCCAACTTAGTGGCGTTTCTGCACCGGCGGAGCGGGTTCGCTGCCTTTTCGGTGCGCCGGTTCGGGCGGAGCGGTCACGGGCAGATCTGCGGACCAGCAGTCTGCCAGAATCTTCCACGTGCCCACGGGTTGGCGGACAAGCACGATGAGATACTTTCCGCGTTCTTCGCGCCGCTTCCCCATCGCAACCGGGACCAGCATCTTGCAGCGGCCAATGTCCATCGCAATCTCACCCATCATTTCCAGCCGCAAAGATTCCAGTTCAACTTCACCCAACCCGGCTTCCAGCATCGACAAGAGAAATTCGCGGATGGCAGGCAGGCTGCGCACGGGCGGAACACTCGATCGAATCAAGGTCGCGTCCGCTGCATAGAGCTCGACCAGGTCATCGATGTGCCGCGTATTGCAGGCTTGAGCCCAATCCTGGGCAACCTGGCGCGCAGCGAGTTCCGCGCGGCCTCCCGGCGCCGGGCCGGGAGCGCCGGGCGCACGGCCGTGCGGCCCCGCAGAGTCGGCCTCGGTCGCGGGCGCAAACGAGGCCGCGTTCTGGGTGGGTACGAGATGATGATAGTGATGATGAACGTGCTGCTGATTGGCAGCCGGCCCGGAACCGTCCCGGGCAAGTCCGCACCACACGCAGAACCGCGCGGTCGTCGGCAAAGTCCCGCCGCAGGCGCCGCAAGTGTTCGACAGTTCGGCGGCATCGTTAAGCGACGCCAGATCCTGTGCGACGGCAGCACCCCCTGACATTCGCTGGATGGCCTCTACCGCCGCGGCTACCGCGTCCGCATTCGGCTTTGGCCAACGGAAGTTGGCCGGAAGGCGTTGAAAAAAATCTTCGATCTCCTGGCTTCCGACAGGCTTTTCGTCCGGTTCGACCGGCTTCCTTTCGTCGCTCACGGCCACCTCATTGCGATCTATTGTAGGAGAAATTTGCTCACTCGTGGATGCTGAATCGTACACGCACCTCAGAATCGGTGGGCACGCCGTTGCAAAGCGCCGGACGATACCGCCAACCAAGCACCGCGCGCAGCACCGCGGCATCTTCATTGGCGCCTCCACTGTAGAGCACGAAGGCGCTGTGCACGCGTCCGTCTGGACCGATGACAAAGCTGACTCGCACTAGCGGACCATCGGGCGCAATCGGCAATGGAGGATCGGGAGTGAGCAGAGCCTCGGCCGGCTGCACGCTCTCACAAGTGGACACGGCCAACGTTGGCATTGTGGGCGTGAGTTCGGACACGTGCGCGGGCGCGCGGCTCAGGTAAATCTCTGATTGCGAGACCGGAATACGTTGAGGATTCACTCGCAGCGGTCTGATCGCCGATGACCAGCCGGACGCGCATCCCAAGGCCACCAGTGACAATATCGAGGCGCCCCTTACAAAAACGGAATGCTCCTCTCGAGCATTCGCGGCCACTGGCGCCTTGCCAACTCCCTCCTTCGCGCTCGGCCAGAAACCCAACATGCACCTTGCTGGCGCAATTGTCCTTCCAGTGCAGACTGGAAGCTAAGTCATTTAATATCAGTATGTTTCGTCGATTAAGTAACCAGCAGCTTCACTCAAATTCAACCCCAACTGCAATTGCTTGCAAATCATCGTTCAGCCCGTGGCGAGGCAAGTGAATGGTTAGTGACTTTCCAACCTCGCTGTGTGAGCTACGTCACAGGGCTAAGGCAATTCCGGGCGCAAAATTGAGTTGACATAGAGCAGTTTGTCCTGTGCGCGCAGCACGTTCATGGAGGATGTCATGTTCGAGCAAGAGTTGGAGATGGAAAAAAAGAGTTCTTCTATTCTTCCTTTACTTCTGATGGTCAGCCTGATCGTGGCGATCGCCGGGGTGGCCATTTACTTTGTGCTGTGGAGCCGTACCACGCTTACTACCGCCGACGTGAGTCCGATCATTCTGGCAGCCATGGAACGCCAGGGTCCCGCGACCTTGCACTTTTCGACCGGCAAGGTTGAAGACCAGACGCCCATCGATCCGCGCTATCGATTGCTGGAAAAAGCAGGGTACATCAAGTTGGGGAAGGCAGATGGGCGAAATACTCCGGTGTCGCTAACGCCCGACGGACAGGCATGGTTGGCGTCAATCGCGGGCGTGAAAGAGAAGAAGACCGACGACGGCAACGAGTACACGGTCCCACTGGCACAACGGAAGCTGATAGAAGTTAAAAAGGTCACCATGCTGAGCCCCATGAAAGCGTCGGTGGATTATTCCTGGAAGTGGGAGACCACCAAGGCAGGCGATTTGCTTGACGCCTCTGGACCTGCAGTGAAGGCTTTCAATACCTGGGAGCGCTCGACCTTGATTGACAAGTTTGGAGCCGCGTTCTACCACGCGGACCCGACCAACATCACCATTTTGCTGGGCAAAAGAGACAACGGCTGGGAAATTACCAGAGAGTAGCTGCGAAGCAGACAGAATTCCCCGCCAACCAGCGGGACAAAAGGCCCTGCAGTAGGCTCGATTATCATGAGCCTCGGCAGGGTCCTTGGTTTCGACAGCTCTAATTCAGCCCGTTCTGCGTAAATTTGTAGGCCGTGTCGACTGCTTGGCCCGTTAGATAGACGCTGGAAGCTTGCCCGGCCGTGCTGTAATTGTCAACCACGATTCCGCTAGGCCCGCCCGCGACAGCGGCAGTTACGAGCGTCGAAGAAGTCGTTGTTATCGCTGCAACGCAGCCCGTGCTGCCCCCGGCGCCCGGGCAGCCCTGCGTCAATCCGAAGAAGAAAAAGTCGGTCCCGTTGGTGCCGATATTCGGGTTGAAAAACTCATTCCATGAAGTGCACGTGGCGGCTGTCGAATTTACCAGTTGCTTCTGGGACGCCGCGGTTGTGAGCATGGTCCTTCCTGTAAAACCAAACGAGTACGCCCAGGGCGATGTGTCCGCCCCGGTTCCCGTCCCGCATACGTAGATCGCTCCACTGGACGGACTCGTGTAATAGTCATTGCTGAGAGCTGGTTGATAAATATTAATGGCGGTCCCACTGAGTCCGCCCACACCGATCCGCGCCCTTGCCAACTGCGTAAGCGTCACACTATCGGTCTGCACCAGAACCGCGGAGGTACCGTCATTGCCGGTGACCGAGAACGTCGTGCCGTTTGTGACGTCAACGATGGGTGGCACCACCACGCCGGCACCCTTGCCCCCATGGGCGCCTATAATCGTCACCGCGACCGCTCCAGTTGACGCGTTGATCTGGTAGAGGTCGCCGTTCCTCCCGCCAATTATCAGCAAGCCGCGTGACTGATCGAAGACGGGAGAGCTGAGGCGGTAACCGCTGGAAACGGTGATCGGCCACGGCGAGGATCTAACCAGGGTTGGCGTTCCCTTGAAAACTCCCGTGATCTTATAGAGAACGCCGTTGTCGTCGGCCACGAAAACAACGTCGTCGCTATAGTCGATCCATGGAGACGAAGTCGTAGTATTGAAAGTGGAATAAACGAGAGAAGTCATCGCCGTCGGCGTCGCTGCCGTCGTGATTCCGCCCTGGCCGGGCGTAAAAGTCAGCACATGAAAAACGGACTCAGTCCCGAGGCTTTCTACAAACGCGATCTTGGTCCCGTCCAGCGAAATTACGGGAGAAGTTACAACCTTGCCCCCGGCGACCGTGCTTACGTTGTAGGCAAAATCCACATTCGGCCCAGTCGTGCACAATCCGCCAGTACCCGCATAGAGATGGTTGAGTCCAACTAGATTGGCCTGCCCATTCGCGGCGCCCGCAGTGGCCAGCCCAAATACGACATAGTCCTTCGTGCAATCGGGCGCGGCACTCGGATCAAAAGTCCACTTCGCCGGGTACATTTCAGCCGACACATGGCCCTTGCCTAGAGCAAGGCTCCAATCGCGATGGTGAGCCTCGCCATTCGCGTCAGCCGACAGTGCCTCGGTCTCGACTTCGGCGACAGCATTCGAGCCGCGTGCCTGAAAACGCTGCATCAACTGATGCAAAATGCGAGGCTCTTGGTAGATCAGCTCGGGGTGCTGGGCAAGTTCATCGAGACTAAACACGAGGCTGTGCTCGGACCAGTCTTGGGAAACTCCCTTGGTTCGGGAGACATCCGCTTCCTGACCCCAGAGCGTGGCCGTAAGCAACATGCAGCCTGCGCACCACGCAGCCATGGCGTACCGATGCTGAGAATTCACAGCTCCCTCCCATTTTTCCGTTCGGATTCGGTTATTGTAGCCGCTTTTGATTCCTTGCAGGGTTGACTCATTTTAGACAGCTCTACCCGGCGGGCCTGGCTCCCTCGAAGCCCGCTGGAAGATCCAAGGACGATTTCCGATTCTCGGCCGCATATGGAACAATGAGAGATTAGGCTTCCGAGCCCATGACTCTCACGCCGAACAGCCTTCAACTCGCGCTTCTGTCGGCGGCCATTCTCGGGTTCCATCACGGATTTGACTACGACCACATCGCCGCTATTACCGACATCACCAGCGTGCAGAATGACCGCTGGCGCGGCATGCGCCTGGGCCTGTTGTATGCCCTCGGACACGCGGCGACAGTAGCCGTTCTCGGCACGGCCGTCATTGTGTTCCAACTCTCGCTTCCGCATGGCATGGATAGGATTGCCGAGAGGCTCGTCGGCCTCACCCTACTTGTGCTGGGTATCTATGTTCTTGGGTCGCTCTCAAAGGGCAACTCCGCCCCTAAAAGCCGCTTTCACTTGATGGCAAAGGCGCTGCGCTGGCTCCACTGGAAACTCAAAAACTATTGGCACGACCACGAGCACCCAGCCCCGGAAGACAAGTCCTGGAATTACAGTCCCAAATCCGTGATCATGATTGGCCTCGTGCATGGCCTCGGAGCCGAAACTCCAAGCCAGCTGATGATTTTCCTGCTCGCGGCCAATCTTGGCGGGGTCAGCAAGGGGTTCCTCGGACTGGCGATGTTCATTGCCGGATTGCTTGTAATGAACACCATTATGACGGCACTGTCAGTGGGAATCTTCGGTGCCAGTTCCCGTCTGCCGCGCTTACAGTTTGTGGTTACTGCGCTAACCGCAATTTACAGCCTCGCCGTCGGCGCCTTTTTCCTGTTTGGTTCTTCCAGCCTGTTGCCGCCCCTCGGGTAAACCTGCCGGACAGTCCGGTGTCTGAATTGCCATGTTATCCCGTGGTCATTCTGGCCATTTTCTCGTTTTTCCATCCCTTTACTTGTTTGCAGTTAATAAATATGGCAGGATAACCCGCCTGGTAATACAATGTCGGACGGTAGTTACCCGAGGGGGGTATTTCAAATGACCAATATAGCTAAGGCGCTTGTCCGGCTTCGTGAAGAACGCCGGGAAGCACAACACCAAGTCCAGAAACTTGGGGAAGCGATCTCAGTTCTCGAGAAGCTCACCCGGGGGTCGGGCATAACCATCCATGCGGGTTCCCCGCATCGCGTGAAGCGGGTTCTCTCCGCTGCCGGACGCCGGAGAATATCTCTCGCTCAGAAAGCGCGTTGGGCAAAGCTCAGGCAGATGAAAAAGGCCGCCTGAAAGTTGGCCGGGCCAGTCTCGCGAATCTTCCCTCGCGAGACTGACGTCCGTCAGGATTCATCGAGTAAACTCCACCCCTTCGCCTGCTACCTCGCAAGTAAGCACGCTACTGTCGCATCCCGGAAATTAGCCTATATAGGAATGCTCTGAAGGGACGCGGCTTCAGCCGCGCCGCAACTAGCCCTGGTGGAAAGCATGCGCCTCCCAAGAGGCACTGGACTTATCTCATTGAATTTCTAGCCGTGTCCGCCACCGAGTTCGCGAACGATATTTCCCACGAACGCCTTCGCATCTCCAAACAACATGAGCGTGTTATCGAGATAGTATAGCGGGTTATCGATGCCGGCAAACCCCGGGTTCATACTGCGCTTGATTACCATCACCGTGTGCGCCTTATCCACGTCCAGAATAGGCATGCCATAGATGGGGCTGGAAGTATCGGATCGCGCCGCCGGATTCGTAACATCGTTGGCGCCGATCACCAGTGCCACATCCGTTTGCGGGAAGTCCCCGTTGATTTCGTCCATTTCGACCAGGCGGTCGTAAGGAATATCCGCCTCCGCTAACAGCACATTCATGTGGCCCGGCATGCGTCCGGCAACCGGGTGAATCGCGAATTTCACGTCCACTCCGCGCTTGGTCAGGCCGTCGTAAAGTTCGCGCACTTTGTGCTGCGCCTGCGCCACCGCCATGCCATATCCGGGGACAATAATGACGCGGTTTGCGCCAGATAGAATGGCAGCCGCTTCCTCGGGCGTGGCACTGCGAACCGGCTTCACTTCCCCCGCCGCCGCCGAAGTCTGCACTTGCCCGAAAGCCCCGAACAGCACGTTCGTAAACGAGCGATTCATCGCCTTCGACATGATGATCGAGAGGATCAGGCCCGACGATCCATCAAGCGCGCCCGCGATAATCAGCAGTTTGCTGTCGAGCACGAAACCCATCGCCGAAGCGGAAAGGCCTGCATAGCCGTTCAGCAGCGAGATTACAGTCGGCATGTCGGCGCCGCCGATCGGAATAATCAGCAGCACCCCGAACCCAAGGGCAAGCAAAACCATGAACGGAAATAACGACTGGCGCTCGGGGTGGAGCACAAGCGTAACCGCAATCACCAGTGCGACCGCGAGGAGCAGGAAGTTGACAAGATTCTGTCCTTTGTAAGTCAGAGGCCGCTGCGGCAGGATCTCCTGCAATTTCCCCGCCGCCATCAAGCTACCCGTGACCGTCAACCCGCCAAGAATGACTTCAATCGAGAGCACCGACATCATGAAGCGGGTAATTGCCGGTGCCCGCAGGTAAAACTCGGCCGATCCCACCAGGGTCACACAGAGCGCGCCAAAAGCGTGGCTGAGCGCGGTTCGCTGCGGAACCGCCGTCATTGCCACTCGCCCCAGCGGCACTCCGATGATTGCGCCCAGCACCAGCGCGATCGCAATCAAGTGGTAATCATGAAGACCGTTGCGCAGCAGTGTGCCGATAATCGCCAGCACCATGCCGACTTCGCCCGCCCAGATGCCGTGGCGCGCCGTCGTCGGCGAACTCATCCATTTCAGCGAGAGGATGAACAGGACGCTGGCAACAAGATAAAGAAGTTCGATGATGACCTGCCCGCCAGCAAATTCTGCGCTCATTGCTTTGTCGCCGGGCGGCTGGATTTGAACATCTTCAGCATGCGGTCGGTAATCAAGAACCCACCCACGATATTGCTGGTAGCCGCAACCACCGCAATGAAGCCGAAAATGGCTGCCAGTTGGCTCTTATGCTCCCCGACCAGTACGATTGCGCCGACCACGGCGATCGCATCCAGAGCGTTGGTCAGCGACATCAGCGGCGTGTGCAGCAGCGGCGAAACACGCCGTATCACCTCGAAACCGATGAATCCCGCTAGCACAAAAATGAATAAAGCGTCGATGAGGTTCGAACTACTGTTCATCTTTCCTCCATGCGAAGTCCCTCGGCCACGAATATCTCATCAGCCCTGTTTGACCGGCGCAGGCAAGCCAAGAAACTCGCGCACCCGTGCCTGCACAATCTCGCCTCCGTTGGTCAACAAGGTTTCGCGCACAATCTCGTCTTCCAGATTCATGTTCAACTTCTGCTCCTTCACAACGTAGGTCAGAAAGGCAGTAAGATTGCGCGCATACATCATGCTGGCGTGATACGGTACGCCCGAGGCCACATTAATCGCCCCCATGATGGTGACGCCGTACTTCACGACCGTCTTGCCCGTTTCGCTGATCTCGCAGTTGCCTCCCCGCTCGGAAGCCAGGTCCAGAATCACAGAGCCCGGCGCCATTCCCTTCACCATCTCTTCGGTCACGAGCACAGGCGATTTTTTCCCTGGAATCACCGCCGCGGTAATCACCACGTCGCTTTCCTGCACCACCTTGCCGAGCAATTCGCGCTGCCGTCGGTAAAAATCTTCATCCTGCGCGCGGGCATAGCCACGAGCATCCTGCGCGTCTTTCGCCTCAATCGGCAACTCGACGAAACGTCCGCCCAGACTCTGTACCTGCTCTTTGGCCGCGGGCCGCAGATCGTAAGCGGAAATAACCGCGCCCAGACGCCGAGCGGTCGCAATCGCCTGCAATCCGGCCACGCCACAGCCGATAACAAACACGCGCGCCGGTGTAATCGTGCCCGCTGCGGTCGTCATCATGGGAAAGATACGAGGGTGGCAGTCAGCGGCCATGAGCACCGCCTTATATCCGCAAATCGTTCCCATCGACGAAAGCGCATCCATGCTTTGCGCGCGCGTGCTGCGAGGCATCAACTCAACCGAAAACGAAGTCACGCCAGCGTGCGCGATCTCCTCGACCACTTCTTTCGATCCGAACGGGCGCAGAAACCCAACCAGAATCTGATTCCGGCGATACAGCGGCACATCCTGTTTTCCGTTGATGTCGTTCGAGCCGTAGCAAAGCAGTTGCGTAATAATGTCGGCCGCGCCAAACACCGACGCGCGATCGGCAACGACCTTGGCGCCTTTCTCCGCGTACAGCGAGTCGGGATAGCCGGCCTCTAATCCTGCACCCGCCTGAACGTGAACTTCAAAGCCCGCCTTGGCAAGCGTCGGGACAACTAGCGGCACCAGGGCAACACGCCGTTCCCCTGGATAAATCTCTTTCGGAACACCGATGATCACGAATTCCTGCCTTTGCGCGATTTTACAGGTCGCGTTTCTTTCTTGGTCTTGCGATTGATAACCACAGTTGCGCGGATCGCCTTCAGCAAAATATCACCACCGCTAAAACCCAGAGTTTCCGCAACATCCCACAAGTCGAGAATTCTAGTTGAGTGGCGGAAGTGGCGCAAATATCGATCTCAGCAACAACCGAAAAATCAGCCGGAGAGGGCCACAAGCAAACCGCCCTCATCGACAGTAGCAACAATCTCCGCGCAGTTCTGCACAATCCAATCGGCGCCCGCGCCTTGGAGTTCATCGCGCCCGGCCGTGGTCAGGAGCGCAATCACACGCGCACCTGCGGCCTTCCCGGCGCGAATCCCGGCGGGCACATCCTCGACGACGACGCAATCCGAAGCCGCATAATTGAGCGACGTCGCCGCCTTCAGATAAGGCTCAGGATCAGGTTTGCCGAGTTTCACATCGCTCGACGTGATCATGGTCTTCGGAATCGGCAGGCCCGCCGCACGTAACCGCACTTCCGCCAGCGCCCGCGTGGCGGAAGTTGCGATCGTCCAGCGATCCGCAGGCAAGCTCTCCAGCAGTTGCCGCGCGCCCGGCAGCACAACGACTCCATCGAGGTCCTCAATTTCCATTCGTTCCACCTCGCAGTCTTCTTTTTGCACGTCAGCGTTGGGCATGAGATCGTGGATAGTACTTCGGCTCGGCCGACCGTGTGCCATTTTCACGACTCTGTCTGGATCGAAACCATGTGTCACGGCCCAGCGACTCCACACGCGCGAGACCGCTGGGGTGGAGTCGATAAGCACGCCGTCCAGATCAAACAGCAAGGCGCTGCAGCGGATCGCCATGGAAGGTCTAATTTGGAGCGGTTTCCTTGGCCGGCTGGCGATGCCAACAGGAAGGATTGGTGAGCGCGGCAGGATTCGAACCTGCGACCCACGCCTTAAAAGGGCGTTGCTCTACCACCTGAGCTACGCGCCCCACCAATTTCCAATCTAACATATTTTCCGCGCCAGTCCTGTGAAGCTGGCTCCCCGCATCAGCCGGTGACGGCCCCACCGTAAAAGCGATACACTCACGATCAATGCGTCGTTCGCAAATCTTCCTGTCAAACCTCGCGTTGCTGTCTTGCACCCTCCTCCTTCCCCAACTCGTCCATGCCAAGAAAAAAGCGGAGTTTCCCTCCGTGCGCTGGACGGCGGGCGCACCCGGTTGCTCGTTCGAACACGGCGAGGACGGCCGCTTTCGCTGGACAATGAGTGACAAAGACCTGGACATCACGCTGCTGGTCGATTCCCAGGAACTCACCAAAAGCCGCCGCCGCTTCTATCATGTGTTTGGCGTGTACACCAGCGTGACCTACAAAGGACAGGGAGATTTCCACTACGAAGCCAACTTGCGCATGGATTTCGTCAGCCATCACGGAATCGTGGAGGGCTATCTCGATCCAACAGAATTTCAAAACCGCCTACAAAACGACCTCGACACACTGGTCTTTGAAACAGAACGCCAGATCAAGAAGAATCCGGCAGTCAAAGATGAAAAAACCGCATACCTGCAGAGTTACGAAAAGGAAGGAGCCGAATTCATCGAGTTCCTGACCTCACAATACCTCGAACCGACAACTCTCAACCCCGGCAATCCCGAGGCCCACGGCTGGACCTTCTTTGGGACCAGCAACAAATGGATCGGCCCGTGGAAGGAACACGAGGACTTTGTCCTCGAGGTCCGAATGAAAGACAAGATCTGGCAGTTTCCCTTCTCGCTGCCGCCATCCGGGGATGAGTTGATTCTGCGTAAACCACCGGAATAACTGGTCCCGCGACTCAGCGAATCAGCCCAAATGCTCATAGCAGATCGGCCGAAAATCTGTGTTACAGTTCCCTGCTCATGGAGATCGCTCCAAAACCCGTGCCCGACGCCAAACGCTCGGCCGTCGTTCTGTACTGTCCGGTGTGTTCGATCGAAGTTACCGATCCGCTGACCTGCGGCGATTGCTCGGCTGTAATCTGTCGCCGTTGCGGAACGCCACTCGAATCCCCAGACGAACTGGCGATGGGCTGATAGATGTAAACACCGTAAGACGATCTAATGGAAACCACTTCCTCGATCCCGTCTCAAACTAAAGAAAACTCCGCCGAGCGACCGAGTCTCGTCCGCGGGCTGAGCTTGCTCGATTCCGTCCTTCTGCTCGTGAGCGGCATTATCGGCTCGTCTATCTTTCTTACCGCCAAAGATATTGCCACTCCGTTGCCAAATCCGGCGCTGTTTTTTCTGGTGTGGGTGCTTGGCGGCTTGATCTCGCTCTGCGCCTGCGTGGCCTTCGCCGAACTCGGGTCCATGTTTCCCGACTCCGGCGGCCAGTATATCTACCTGCGTGAAGCTTACGGCGACCTGGTCGCGTTCCTCTATGGATGGATGTTGTTTGCCGTTGCCAACGGTGGAACCATCGCCGCCCTCTCGGTCGCGTCGGCGGCCTACATGGGGAATATCATCCCCGCGATTTCGCAAACGCGCATTGTTTTTTCCATCGCTGGCATCTCTTTCTCGCGCGCACATCTGGTGGGGCTTGCCCTGATCGTCATCCTTACCTGGGTCAATGTCGTCGGCCTGCGCTGGGGCGCGCTTCTGCAGAACGTCTCCACCTGGACAAAATTCACCGCGATGGCAATCTTTGTTGTCCTCGGCTTCGCCATCGGTAAAGGGCACTGGTCGAACTTCACTGCGTACACGCCCGGCGGAATCAGCATGGGTCTCTCCCCCAGCCAACTGATCTCCGCGCTAGGAGTCGGCCTGATCGCCGTCTTCTGGGCCTACGACGGCTGGGTGTATATCACCTGGGTCGCCGGCGAAGTGAAGGAACCGCGCCGCAACGTGCCGCTGGCAATGGTGCTTGGCGTGCTCGTGGTGGGCGCGATCTATCTCGCCATGAACATGACCTACGTTTATGCCATGCCGCTGAGCGAGGTTGCGAAGTACGAAACCATTGCGCACGCAGCAGCAGCGGCACTATTTTCACCGGGTGCCGCGGTCTGGCTGTCGGCCATGATCGCGATCTCGTGCTTCAGCGCGGCCGCGACCTGCACTCTCTCGGGTGCGCGCGTCTATCTCGCCATGGCGCAGGACGGCGTTTTCTTCAAACGCATGGCGGTGATTCATCCCAAGTGGCGCACGCCCGCGTTCAGCCTGATCGGTCAGGGAATCTGGGCAGCGCTGCTCACCATGAGCGGACGCTACGACCAGCTTTACACCTACGTGATCTTCGGCATGGTGCTCTCCTACACGCTAACCGTCATCGGACTGTTTGTGCTGCGCTGGAAAAAGCCTGATCTGCCGCGCCCGTATCGCTGCACCGGCTATCCGTGGCTGCCTGGAATCTACGTTCTCATAGGCGCCGCCTGGACATTGAATACCGTTATCACACGCCCTGCCGAGGCTTTCTGGGGCACAGCGATCGTGGCCGCCGGCGTGCCAGGCTATCTGTTCTGGAAATGGAAGAGCCGGTCGGAACTCCTGAGCGGCCGCACTACATGAGCTAAGAACTTTTACACCGCCGCTGCCGTCTTCCGCTTCGGATTGAAGAACGGCAGCGGCACCACCGTTGCCGTCGTCTTCCTCCGCTGCGCTTCGATCGTCAACTCCATCTGAAGTTTGGTTCCAACCTTCGAATACTCGGTGCTCACACTAGCAAGCGCAATCAGCTTCTTCAGCAGCGGAGAAAACGCAGTCGTAGTGGCTTTCCCGACCTGGCGGTCGCCGGAATAAACCGGCACGGCCACGCGCGAAGCCTGGCTGGGCGCTGCCGGAGACAATCCGAACTTGTCGAACTCTTCTTCCACTTCCACCCAATCCACTTCCAGCCCCACCAGTTGCCGCGCCACGCCACCCTTGTTGTCCCCGACCAGCGCCCGCCTGCCGACGAAGTTTTCCTTGTCCAGATGCACCATCTTCCCGAAACCAAGCTCATAGGGCGAATACTTCTGCGACGTGATTAGCGCTTTTTTCGAACTAATGTAGTCGACTTCAATCAGCAGCAGCCCAGCCTCCACGCGCGCTACATCAAGCGCCAGCATCCCCGCTGCGTGGATATCGAACTGTTTTCCCTTTTCCATCAACTCGTCCCACACCTTCACCGCATCATTCCACGGGATCCAAATCTCGTAACCAAGGTCGCCCGTGTATCCGGTGCGGGAAATATCAACGGGCACGCCGGCAATCTTGCCGCTCGTCTTCCGAAAATATTTGAGATTAGTAATATCGGCGTCGGCAACCGTCTTTAGCAGCCTCGCCGAAGCTGGCCCTTGCACCGCGAGCGCCGCCGTCTGCTCGGAAATGTCTTCGATCTGAACATCCATATTCACGCCGCTCTGCCGGAACCACCGCAAGCTCGGGTCGGCCGCCGTCCAGCGATACTTATTCTCCTCAAGTCGCGTAATAGTCCCGTCATCAATCACCTTGCCATTTTCATCGCACCAGCACGCATAAATCACTTGCCCGACGGTGACCTTGTTAATGTCGCGCGTGATAACGCGGTTCACCAGTTTGGTTGCATCCTTGCCTGTGACTAGATATTTATAAAGCGGCGAGATATCAATCAGCGCGCACGCATTGCGGATCGCGTTGTACTCGTGCTCATGGTGCACCTCGTAAACGCTAACCGTGTAGTAGCCCGACCACTCGCGATAATTCAGGCTGTGGCAAAGTGCGAACGTTCTCTCGTGAAATGCAGTTCCAATGGGCAAGGGCACCCTCGCTGGTCGGTTCTTCTCTGCGTGCCTGTGTGTACTCTGTGGGAATCCCTTTTCTTGCTAACCACAAAGCACACAGGAAAAACCTGAAATTCCGAATGCCGGATTATATGCAGTCGCGCCTTCAGCCAGCAACAAAGTTCGAACACTGACTGCAAGTCAGTCTTTGCGCGTAAAAAGAGACAAAACGAATAGTTCTCGATAGAATGGCCCGTCATTTCTGCTGACCTTGCGAACCGCACGCGTCAATCTATGGCAACCGTCTCAAGCGCGAAAAAATATGACGTGATCGTCATCGGCGGAGGCCACAACGGTCTCACCAACGCCGCCTATCTGGCGAAAGCCGGAAGGAAAGTCCTCGTGCTGGAGCGCCGTCACGTCCTCGGCGGAGCGGCCTGCACCGAAGAGGTTTTCCCGGGCTTCAAATTTTCCGTCTGCTCCTATGTAGTCTCGCTGCTCCGCCCGGAGATCATTCGCGACCTCGATCTCCCTCGCCACGGCCTCGAAATTCTCCCGCTCGATGGCACCTTCACGCCCATGCCCAACGGCGATTACTTGTGGCGTGTGAACGACCACGGCAAAACGCACCGCGAGATCGCCCGCCACTCGCGGCTCGACGCCGAGGCCTACGACGAATTCGGTAAAGCGATGCAGGCCATGTGCCGCTTCGTGAAGCCGATCCTCAGCATGGTTCCGCCCGACCCTTCTACGCTGAACCCGCGCGAACTGATGAAGTTACTCTTCATCGGCCGCCGCTTCCAAGGCATGCCGAGCGAGGACAAATACAACCAGGTTCAGCTCATGACCATGAGCGCGGTTGATTTCCTCGATCAGTGGTTTGAAACCGACGTGCTCAAGGCGACCATGTCGGCCTCGGGAATCATCGGAACATTCCTCGGTGTGCGCTCGCCCGGAACAGCCTACGTACTACTTCATCACTACATGGGCGAAATTGACGGTGCATTCCGCGCCTGGGGATTCGCGCGCGGCGGAACCGGCGCCATCTCAAACGCCATTGCCGGCGCAGCCCGCGAAGCTGGCGTCGAGATTCGCACCGACGCTGCCATCGCGCAAATTCTTGTCAAGAACGGTCGCGCCTACGGCGTGGCGCTCGCAAACGGCGATGAAATTCATGCCGAGGTAATTTCGTCGAGCGTAGATCCGCGGCTCACGTTCACAAAGATGATCGAACCGGGAAACCTGCCTAACGAATTCATGGAAGGGGTGAAGCGCTACAAATTCCGCGGCTCGTCCGGCAAAGTGAATATGGCGCTCGACCGCCTGCCCGAGTTCAAATGCCTGCCCGGAGTGGGCGCGCATCTGCGCGGCGCAATGTCCATCTCGCCCAGCGTCGAGTACATGGAGAGGGCCTACGACGAAGCGAAATACGGCCACTGGTCGTCGCATCCCTACATTGACATGGTGATCCCCACGCTCACCGACACTTCGCTTGCGCCGCCGGGAAAGCACATCCTCTCCTGCTTTGTACAATACGCGCCCTACAAGCTCGCACCCGGACTCGACTGGGATACGGAAAAAGAAAAGTTCGGCGACAACGTCGTCAACACGATCGCCGAGTATGCACCCAACATCAAAGACATCATCCTGCACCGCCAGGTTGTTACACCGCTGGATCTCGAACGCGAGTGGGGACTGAGCGAGGGCAATATCTTCCAGGGCGAACTATCGCTCGAACAGTTGTTCTTCCTCCGGCCGGTCGCAGGGTGGGCGCAATTCCGCTCGCCCATCAAGAACCTCTACATGTGCGGCTCGGCCACGCATCCCGGTGGAGGCATCATGGGCGCACCCGGACGTTTGGCAGCACTCGAAATTCTCAAAGACGGAAAGGCGGCCTGATCGCCCGATACGACCATGACGGAGACGCGCGACATCATCATCGTCGGTGCCGGACATAACGGCTTGGTCACGGCCTTCTACCTCGCCAAAGCCGGATTCAAGCCGCTGGTGCTCGAAGGCCGCTCGCAGGTTGGCGGAGCCGCTATCACAGAAGAATTTCATCCCGGCTTCCGCTGCTCCACGCTAGCGCACTCATCGGGCCCCTTGCGCGCCGATGTCGCCCGCGACATGCAACTGGAACGTCACGGCCTGAAGCTGACTACGCCCGAAGTCAACACGGTCTCTTTGATTCCCGATGGCCGCTCGCTCGTGCTCTGCTCCGATCCGAAAAAAGCCGCAGCGGAAATCGCACCGTGGTCGGCGAGAGACGCCGCCGCATACGGAGAATTTGCTGCGGCCCTCGGCAAAATCAGTAAGGTCATTGGCGAAGCGCTCGCCCTCACCCCCCCGAATATTGACAACCCTTCCAGCGGCGATCTCTGGGGGATGCTGAAGACCGGCCGCTCCATCCGCAACCTCGGCAAAAAAGATCTGTACCGCGTTCTGCGCTGGGGGCCGATGGCGGTCGCCGATCTGGTAGCAGAATTTTTCGAGACCGAGCCCCTGCGCGCCACCATTGCCGCCCGTGGCATCTTCGGGACCTTCCTCGGCCCGTGGTCCGCAGGCAGCGCCCTGGTTCTCCTGTTGCGTGCCGCAACCGATCCCACGCCAGCGGGGAGCGTTCAATTCCCCATCGGAGGCGCGGGCGCCATCACCTCTGCCATGGCCGCCGCTGCAAAGGAAGCAGGTGCACAAATCCGCACCGATGCCGCAGTTTCGGAAATCCGCGTGAAAGATGGCGTAGCCACCGGGGTCGTGCTCACCTCCGGAGAGGAAATTACCGCCAAGGCAATCGTCTCCAACGCCGACCCCAAACGCACGCTGATGCGACTGGTGGACCCCATCCATCTGCCGCCCGACTTTGTGCAGAAGATCAAAAACTTCCGCGCCCTGGGCACGGTCGCCAAAGTCAACCTCGCACTCTCCGCGCTTCCTGAATTCACGGCTCTCAAGTCAAAGGGCAATGCCAACCTGCTGTGCGGCCGGATTCAGATCAGCCCCGAGATCGACTATCTCGAACGCGCCTTCGACGAATCGAAGTACGGGAATTTCTCGCGCAAGCCCTACCTCGAAATCACCCTCCCCTCGCTCACCGATCCGTCGCTAGCGCCCGCTGGCCAGCATGTGATGTCTATCTACATGCAGTACGCTCCCTACAAGCTGAAGAATGACGATTGGGAAAACCAGCGCACCGCGCTCGGCGAAACCGTCGTGAAAACCATCGCGCAGTACGCGCCCAATCTGCCACAGACCATCCTGCGCCACCAGATCATCACGCCCAAGGATCTAGAAGAAACCTACGGCCTCACCGGCGGCCACATTTTCCATGGAGAACTGGCGCTCGATCAGTTTTTCACCATGCGCCCCTTGCTTGATTGGGCACGCTACAAAACGCCAATCGAGCGGCTCTTCATGTGCGGCAGCGGCACGCATCCGGGTACAGGATTAACCGGCGGCTCAGGTGCCAATGCCGCGCGGGAGATCTTGAAGGCGATAAGAAAATAAGGCCTGACCAGCGTTCTTCTCCTTTAACTCCCTGCGGAATCAAGAAACCAAAGGCACTGCCCACACGGCACACCGAGAAACACCGAGGAAACCGTTACACTTAAACCTGTACAACAAATGCACAATTCCGCCATTCTCCTCGTCTCCTGCCCCGATCGCAAAGGTATTGTCGCCACGATCTCCGATTTCATTTTCCGGCATAACGGAAACATCATGTCCAACGACGAACACGGCGACGAAGAGTCCAACCTCTTCCTCACCCGCGTCGAGTTCGACGTGGCGAATTTCCGATTGAATCTCGCTGAGTTCGGCGCGTGCTTTTCCCCGATCGCCCGCGATTTTCAAATGGATTGGCGGCTGGCTCGTTCCACCGACCGCCCCCGCATCGCCATTTTCGTTTCGAGGTACGATCATTGCCTGCAGGATTTGCTCTACCGTCATCAAAGCGGCGAACTACAATGCGAAATTCCGCTGATTATCTCTAATCATCCCGACAATCAGCGCATCGCCGACTTTTACCGCGTTCCCTATTTCTTCCTCCCAGTCACAAAGGACAACAAACGCGAAGTGGAACTGAAGCAGCTCGCTTTGGTCCGCGAGCACAACTGTAATCTCGTCGTGCTCGCCCGCTACATGCAGGTTCTCTCCAACGAGTTCATCGCGAACTGGGGCTCACAAAATCTCATCAACATTCACCATTCGTTCCTCCCCGCTTTCATCGGAGCCAAACCCTATCATCAGGCCTTCCAGCGGGGAGTCAAGCTGATCGGCGCCACGGCTCACTACGTTACGCAAGTGCTCGACGATGGCCCCATCATCGAACAGGATGTCGCCCGCATCCATCGCCGCGACACGGTTGAAGATCTCGTCCAGAAGGGTCGCGACATTGAAAAGGTTGTGCTTTCTCGTGCGGTCCGCTGGCATGTCGAGAGTCGCGTCCTGCTGTACGGCAATAAAACGGTGGTGTTTCAATAACGCGCCAATTCTCCTCGACAACCGCGCCGACCCACGCGTCGCCGGCTGGACCGCTGCCGCACTGGTGCTCTCACTTCCGTAACCACATGATTAATTGCGCCGCCCTCTACTTTCGGCTTTACTAAAAGGACGACTGTCTTTCGACGGCAATCGGTTCGAAGGAGCGAAATTTGATTGAGGATCCCAAATGGGAGCTCGCTCTGCTGGCCACAGTGCAAGCCTTTTACCAGCGCATTTTGAGCGAGCAACTCGGCGGACAGCTCCCTGCCCCATCTGAATTGGCCACCGATGCCATCAGCCACACCGAAGATGTGCAATCCACCCTCCTGCAAATGCACCTTTGGATCCAGCTTCTCGACATGGCCGTCACTCCTGCCATGCTTCGGCTCGGTTTGACTTCCGACCTCGACCCGGAAGTTGCAGAGGCTCTGCTCCGCTACTTCGCCCGGCATCGCGACGACTCGGCTTCCAATCGCGACAAGACCGATCTCGTCGCCACCTTCCTCTTCCGCCACCCGCGCGTTCCGGGACAATGGGAGCGGCGCGGCTATGGATTGGATGGCTCCATTCCTCTGTCACCCTTTGAAATTGCTCTGCTCGAGATTCTCTCCGAGTCCGACGTGCCGGTTCTTCCCGAAGAGCACGTGCAATCGTTGCGCGAATTTAGCCCGCTACTCGACCAAGCCAATCGCTTTCAGGATTTCTCCACGCTCATGGACTCGGGCATCATTTCCCGGGTCCGCGAATTGAAAGCCGCGCTCGGTGAATCCATCTATCATCCCGGAGTTCTGGCCACGCTCGCTCCTTACAATGCAGCCTTCGGCGACCGCTTCCATGCGCAGTTTGTAGCTGCTGCCGAGGAGATTAAGAATTTTGCCCGCCAGCTCGCGGAACTGGGCGGCAGCATTTTGAGCACGGTCGACGGCGTCGAAGTCACGGTTGAGGACGTCGCAGCTTTGAACGAGGAAGACTTGCTGAAGGTTGACTACGCCGCGGCCTTGGAGAAATTCCGCCGCGTTTCGCGCCTGAAAAAAGAGTTGGAGCGCAGGCCACCCATCCGTCGTTCCCAGCGCTCAGCCGCGCCTGCCGCATCGCGGCCCGCGCATGCTGTCGGTGCCGGGGGGGCCGCCGCCGCTCCCGCCCTTGAAGCCAGGTACGTTCCTGCCGCGATCACCGCGCAGGCCCTCTCCGTCGAGGAAGCCAAACTTTGCCGCGTGGAAGAATCGATTCGCGTATTCGTGCGCGTGGCCGATCCCAAGTTTCGCCAGATTGTTCCGATGCGCTATTTCAACCTGATGCTGAGCCCCGCCGAGGTTGCAGCTTATACCGCCGACTATCTCGAACATCCCGGCCCGCAGGCTGATGCCGCCCGGATGACGTTGCGGATTGTCGCCATGACCGCTCGCATGACAACGGAGATGGAAGAACTAAAGCGCTCCCGACACGCCGGCACTATTTGGAAACTCCATGCCGACGCGTTAGCTGTCCTTTGCGATCTCGCTATACGCATGCCCGAAGCGCTGGATCGCCTCACTTCCAGCACCAGCCAATCGCCGACTTCCCATGAAAGCAACACAGCCCTGCAAGCTTCGCGCGAAAAGCTCCGCGCGCGTTCGATTGAAGTTGAAAAGCTTATCTTCGGCGGGTAGCAGACTTCCCAAATCCGAACTCCACTTGAAATAAGAAAGGGACGGGCGAAACGCCCGTCCCCAACACCGCAATCTGCAAACACCTAGTGAATGTCGAACTGCTCCTGGTGGAGCGCCGGATCCGACTTCACGATAATCGTCTTCTTCGTGAGCTCTTCCATTTCGTTGAGCAGCCGCGCATTGTTTGTCTTGAGCGCCTTGGCAACGTCCGGGTTCACCCGCAGCATCACGTCGCTGTGCTCCAGGTGCTGCGAAATCTTGCGCATTTCCACATAGATTTCGTTGCACACCGTATTCACTGCCTTCACGAAACCGGTCGCCTGGCAATACGGACACGGCGAACCGATCGTACGCTCCAACGATTGCTTGACACGCTTGCGCGTAATTGCCACCAGCCCAAAATCGTTGAACTGCAGCACCTTTGATGGCGCTCGGTCCCCGCGCAGAGCCTCTTCCAGCGCCTGCATCACCTTTTGCCGGTTGCGGCGCTCGTCCATATCGATGAAGTCGATGATGATGATCCCGCCCAGGTCGCGCAGCCGTATTTGCCGCACAATCTCTCGGATCGCATCCACGTTCGTCTTCACGATCGTATCTTCCAACCGCGATGTTTTGCCCACATATTTGCCGGTGTTCACGTCGATCGCCACCAGCGCCTCGGTCTGGTTGATCACAATGTAGCCGCCGCTCTTCAGCCAGACTTTCGACTTGAGCGCCTTGTTGATTTCCTCGTTCAGGCCGAACTGCTCGAACAGCGGCGTCTCCTTCGTGTACAGCTTCACGCGCTTCACCAGCGCCGGCTGAAACCGGTTGGCAAACCGCAGGATCCGCTCGTATTCCGTCTCGGCGTCAACCCAGATCACAGAGAAGTCTGAACTAACCTGATCGCGCAGCACACGCTCGACCACGTTCAGGTCGTGATAAATCAACGCCGGAGACTTGCTTGCCTCCGAGCGTGATTTGATTTCATTCCACAGGTTCTTGAGAAAGCGAATGTCGGCTCGCAATTCCTCGTCGGATGCGCCCGCTGCCGCCGTGCGCACGATGAAGCCGCCGCCACCGTTCTCGCGCTCGCTCTGAATAATGTGCTTCAGCCGCTGCCGTTCGTCCTCGGATGAAATCTTGCGCGAAACGCCCGTGTGGTTCACGGTCGGCATAAAAACCAGAAACCGCCCGGGAAGCGCGATATGGCTCGTGATGCGCGCACCCTTCTTGCCGATCGGCTCCTTGGCAATCTGGACAAGGATTTCTTGCCCTTCTTTCAACAGTTCGCTGATCTGTGGCACGACTGTATTTTCGCGGCTGCGAAAACGCCGGCGCTGACCTCCGCGTCGTCCGCCGCGGCGCTGCCGTTCAAAATCCGGAGCCCGGCGCGTTCGTTGCAACAACCTCGCTTCGGGCGCAGGCGCCCGAACTTCTGCGCTGGCGTCCACCGTGCCCTCTCCGATTGCCTCGGCTTCCAGCATCGCCTCCGCTTCCGCCTGCGCCTCTTCGAGTTCCAGTTCTTCCGCCTCGCGCTCTTCGGCTTCCAAAGCCGCCTCGGAAACTTCGCCGTTCTCGCCGGTTTCGACAACCTCGCCCGCGGGAGTTGCCTCCGCCGCGGCAGCCGTCAGCAATTCGGCTCCAGGCGCGTGTGTTTCTTCTTCTACTTCCTCAAAGACGTCGTCTTCTTCAGTGTCGTCTCCATAGGCCGCCAGGTCCGCTTCTTCTTCTTCAATCTCTTGCTCTTCGACGTGGCCCCGGCTCGCATCGTATCGGACCTCTGTCTGCGTCTCTTGCTGTGCCGGCGTTCCCTCAGGAACTCCTAAGGCAGCTGCGAAGTCCGCTTCGTGCGGAAGCACGATTTCCGCTGTCTCATCCTCGTCCCGCTCCGGAGCGGCCTCGGTCTGCACTGGAGTCCTGAACTCCGAGACTGCTGGCCCTACAATTTCGCGAGCGTTCGCCGCTTCGGCCGTCTCCGTCTGAGCGACGTGATCGTGTTGTTCGTGCAGCGGTTCAGAGACGGCTGCAGCGAACATAGGTTCGTCTTCGGGGAAATTCGCTGCGATTGCTGGTGCGGCCGCTACATCCGCTCCCTCGCCCGCCGGAGCCGCACTCTGCGTCTGCCGTTGATATTTGGAGATCGATTCGCCGGGCAGGATGATTGGTTGATATCCAGGGGGCGGCCCGTAGTCATAGTCGCGTCCCGGTCGACTCGTCGAAGCCGGGCGCTGGAAGCGCGAGCTACCGCGGTCAAATCGTCCCCCCCGATCGGAGCGCTGATCACTGCGCTGGTCGGAGCGCGAGTCGGAGCGCTGATCGGTTCGCGATTCGGTTCGCTGGTCGCTTCTTTGCTCGGTTCGAGACTCAGGTTTTTGCTCAGTTCGGGCTTCGCCGAGGTCAGACCCGGCCGGTCGTCCGCGATCCCCGATCTCGCCGCGGCGTCCACGACGACGCCGGCGTCCCCGGAAGTCGCGGCTATCGCGTGATGGCTCGACGGCGTTCCCCGGCTCCGCTCCAGCTTCGAGCCCGTTGCCCTCATCGAAGGCATTTCCACCTTCAACAGGCGCCGCCTCCGCGCCCGCCGCAACCGCTTCCGCCCGGCGCGGTTGCCCGCCACCGTTCACCGGACGATTCGCCGGGATCGCTTCATCCAGGTCTTCGTCCTGCTGTTCCAGATCCATGAAATCGGACACATACAGAAAGGCATCGCGTTCCAGTCCGATATCCACAAAGGCCGACTGCATGCCTGGCAGCACGCGCGTGACGCGGCCTTTATAAATCGATCCTGCTAAGGTGTACTCGTTTTCTCGTTCAAGGTAGATTTCCGCTAATTGATCGTCTTCCGTGATTCCAACTTTGGTCTCATGGGGTGTGGCCGATACAAACAATTCCTTGTTCATTGCTACTCCGGTTGTTGCTCACCGGACGAGAAGCAAAAGACCGACGGAAGGATTGTGGGCGTTCAGCGTCGCTCCGGGTAGGAACGAGCGAGATCCCGACGCTCGCGTCGGGAACTGCATTGCAGTGAATCTTGTTTAAATCTCTGCACTGATCGCGTTGAGCCGCTCTGTCAGGCCTGTGGCCACTCCCAAGGGGGCCGTTCCCCGCCTGACCGGCTTCAATCCTGTCCGGCTTCCATTTCTGCGCCGGTTATCTGCCCTCCTTTTTCGCGAGGGCCTTCGTAATCTTGTTCCTTGCTAATCTTGTCGCTTGGCGCCGTTTTCGAAGGCGCCCATCCCCTGCCGACCGTCTCAGTTCACGAAGCGGCGCATCCGGACATTCATAACCATCCCCAGCGCCAGAAACATGAAAAGAACGGAAGACCCACCGTAACTCATCAGCGGCAAAGGTATTCCGGTGACGGGCATGAACCCGACCACCATGCCGACGTTGACCAGGATGTGAAAGCTAAGCACAGCCACCACACCCATGACCAGAAATGCTCCGGCGCGGTCGGGCGCCGTTTGCGCATTCTGTGTCAAACGCATCAACACTATGAAGTATAACAGCAAGAGCCCCAAAGCTCCTACGAACCCGTGTTCCTCGGCAAACGCGGCAAAAATGAAGTCGGTCTGCGGCACCGGCAGAAATGACAGATGAGTCTGCGAGCCCTGCTTGCTTCCCCAGATCCCCCCCGAACCCACCGCGATCAGAGATTGATTGACTTGATACCCGGAGCCCTGACGATCCGCATCCGGGTCTCGAAAACTCGTTAAACGCTCTTTCTGATACGGCTTCAAAACCTTGATCCACGCCACCGGAAGCAGCAACGCGAGAATCAACACCACGATCAGCGCCTGCTTCCAGCGCAACCCGCCAAGGAACAACCCCATGATCGCCACCGGCAAATAGGTCAACGCCGTACCCAAATCCGGCTGCGCCAGCACCAGCAGCATCGGGAATCCTACAATCGCGCCCGCTTTCATAAAATCGGGCCACGACAATTCCCGCTGCTGCAGATCCGAGAAATACTTCGCCACCGACAAAATCAGGATCAGCTTCACCCATTCCGACGGCTGAAAATGCGCCCCTCCCGGCATCTTGATCCAACGCCGCGCCCCCAGGTATTTCTGCCCGAACAGGATCACGGAAATCAACGACGCCAGCGCCACGATGTACATCCAGTGGACTTGTCCCAGCAGCGCTTGGTAATTGAGCAGGCTGACCAGGAACATCGCTCCCAACCCGCCAAGAATCCAATAGATTTGCTTGATATGGGCGCCCGCGAACTTGGTATGTTCGGTCGCGCTGTGGATCTGCACCACGCCCAGCGCGCAGATCGCCAGCACGAAGCCCGTTAGGACCCAGTCGAAATCTCGGTAGGAAACGTAGCGCGACATCGATTCAGTCGCCCACCCCAGAACTCATCGGCAAGAACTCACTGACACGGATTCGTCGGGCAAGACGGGCTGACTGGTCCTTCGTCCCGCAGCCACACCCACAGTCCAACCCCGGTAATCACACCCGTCCCGCCATAAACGGCCCACGGCGAACTCATGATACCGCCCTTGGCGGCCGTGTTTGCTGCCGCACCACGCCGCCGCTTCTTCTTCTTTTTCTCGCTGTCGCTGGTATCGTCCCGCGTCGTCTGTTGGCCTTGCGTCACGGTCGTCGTTCCCTGGCCGTCTTGCACCGTAACGTCGCCTTTGTTGGCGGCAATCTGCACTTGTCCATCGACATCGATGACCTGAAACTCGGTCCAGGAGGCTCCCGCCGGCTTCACCGTTACTTCCCCGGCGCGTGCCACCATCCCACGCGATGTGTTTACCCGCACGCCCCCGTGCTCAATCTCGACCGCAGGTCCCTCAAATTTCACCAGCGAGTCGGCCATCACCATTACGCTCGCCCCGTTGCTTTGAATGCTCGCCGTCGAATCGGAACGCGTTTGCAGCATGTCGCCCGAAAACATAGCTACCGTTTTCGGCACCGTGCTGCCGTTCACCCAGGCCGAACCGCTCGTATACAACATCGCCGACGGAGATTCCCCAGCCAGCATATGCGCGGGGAACACCACCGCCAGCACACAGCTCATCGCTGAGCGCAGCATCGAGCGCGACATGTGTCTAGAGGAGATGGACATTTTGAATTTTGGCTTATGTTACTCGCGCAATCGGTTGCAGGTCAATGTGCCTGTTTGCTTTTGTACACTCCCGAGTAACTAAGGAGACTTCAGGGTTAGAGGGTCGCGCTACCAGCATCTCTCCCTCCACCCTTTCGACGCAAAATCGCATCCAGCGGTTGGCATCAAAACGCCCAGGAATCTTCACCTTCAGATAATTGTCCGTCAGCGCTTCGGTGAAATCCGCCCCGCCAGCCCGCAGCGTAATCGCTTCCACTTCCGTCCCCACCAGCGACCGCAGGAATGCCTGTTTCTTCGCCGCCGCGATCTCGCGTAGCACGCCATTTCTTTCCCGCGCTGTCGCCACCGGCACCTGCCCCGGTTGTTCCGCCGCGGGAGTTCCAGGACGCGCCGAATACGTGAACACGTGCAGGTATGTAAAGGGCAACTCCTCGATCATGCGCTGCGTTTCGGCGAATTCCGCGGCACTTTCCCCGGGGAAGCCCACCATCGCGTCAGCTCCGATCGCAGCCCGCGGCATCGCCTTACGGATCTTCAGAATCTTCTCCCGATAGTGCCACGGCCGGTACTTGCGGTGCATGCGCCGCAGCACGGCATCGCTCCCCGACTGCATCGGCACGTGCGCGTGCTTCGCAATCCGCGGAGACCCCGCCACCAACTCGATGAGTTCATCGGTCCAATCCATCGGCTCGACCGAACTGATCCGTAGTTTCTCCAGAGACGTGTGTTCGAGAATGGCTCGAATCAGGCCAACCAGTCGTTGGTCGCTCGTCGTTTGTCGTTCGCGATTCGATTTCAGCTGTTCAGGCTCTGCTCCCCCAACGACCATCGACCAACGACCAACGACTGACTGAGAGCTGACAACTGAGAACGGGGAACTGTTTTCCAAATCCCGTCCCCACCGCCCCAGGTTAATCCCCGAAATAACCACCTCGCGATATCCCGCCGCGACCAGCGTCTGGACTTCCGCGATCACGCGTTCCAAGGGCAGCGACCGGCTCTGACCTCTCACATACGGGATCACGCAGAACGAGCACCGGTTATCGCATCCATCCTGCACTTTCAGGTTGGGACGCGTGCGCTCATTCGCCGCTTCAAACACCGGAGCGGCCATCAATTCCGTGTGGGCAAAAATATCTCCCACCACGATATTGCCCAGAGGTTTGTTTGGCGGGTCCGATTCACCAGAAAGCACATCGATCGGAACAAACCCGTTAGCGGTGAAAGATGTCGTCGCAATTTCCGCCGCCTGGTGCTTGTGCGAATTCCCCACCACCCAAGTCACACCCGGCATCGCGGCCAGTTCCTCAGGAGCCCGTTGCGCGTAGCATCCCGTCACCAGAATCCGGCAATTTGGATTGACCCGTTGCAGCCTCCGGATCGAGGCACGCGCATCTTTATCCGCGCCCTCGGTCACCGTGCAGGTATTGAGTACCACAATTTCCGCATCGCGCGCCCCGCCGGCACGCTCGAGCCCCCGCTCCAGAAACTGGCGCTCCAGCGCCGCGCCATCGGCTTGGGTCGCACGACAGCCAAAATTCTCTATGTAGAACCGCGCCACTCTCCTATACTAACCGAGGGATGGCGCCGGCAGCGTCCGGCAGACTATCCGCTTTCTCGCTCCCACGCTGCATCTCGACCTTACCGAGAGAGGTGCAAAATGAAACGGCGCATTCTTCTCGTCGACGACGATCTCGCTGTCCTTCTGACCCTCAAGGCGGTTCTGGAACTCCATGGATTCGAAGTAGAAACGGCCGCAACCACCGCCCAGGCGTTTGCCCGACTCGAGTCCGCCACCTATCACATGGTGATTAGCGATCTTCGTATGGAAACCGAACAGGCCGGAATGGAAGTGATTCGCGCCGCTCGCCGCCAGAGTTACGATCCAGCGACCGCCCTGCTGACGGCCTATCCCCCGTCCACTGAGCAGGTCAATGGGGAACAAGGAACCGAAGGGCAGCCGGACTCGATGCTCGTAAAACCTCTGGGCACCAACGATCTAATCCGCCAAATCGAGGCCTTGCTCATCAGCCATGCCGACCGCCAGCAGTTTCGTCAGCGCAATACATCGGCGCAGCCGCAATTGCGCCGGCGCTCCGCCGGTTAGGGCGCAGCGGGACTCTCAATCTGCCTGGAGTGATTGGTCAGGCGCTCGCGACGCGCCGCGCCTGCTGGAAACATTCGCGGCACAACACCGGTCGTCCCTGCGTGGGACGAAACGGCACCGTCGTCTCCTTGCCGCACTGTGAGCAACTTGTCCGCGTTTCTGTCTTCGCGTACGAATGCCCCTGCGACCCGGACCCCAGCACGGCAACCCGCTTGGTTTTGCAGTTCTTGCAACGTTTAGGTTCGTTCTTGAACTGCTTGTCGTGAAAAAACAACTGTTCCCCGGCTGTGAACACGAACTCCGTGCCACAATCCACGCATTTCAAAATTCTGTCTTGGAATTCCATTGGAAGAGGCGCTCCCATTCCCCGTTGCCCCTGCACAACACGGGAGACCCGGGGGAAAGGATACCGGTTCACGTCGTGGGCAGGAGACGTAATGTCCCCCTCGTGCTAACCCATGGACTCGGCCCGCCATGCGATGTGCACGCATGGATTATTTTTTAACGCCTTGCACTACGGAACATTCAAGCGAAGAGGAAGGGCCGCCCCCTCACGTAACGGCCCCTTCTCTGTTTTGTCTAATCCTGCTCTTTGCGAGCTTTCTTGCGACTGCGCTTTCGCGCCAGCGCTTCTTTTACGCGCTTTCTTTCGCCGGGCTTCAGGTAGAACGAGTGACGTTTTACTTCCTTGATTATGTCCTCGGTTTGTACCTTCCGCTTAAACCTGCGAAGTGCGTTTTCGAGGGATTCCCCCTCTTGAAGTCGTACTTCCGCCAATTTGAACGCACCTCCCTACTCGCCCGGACGGGACAGTTAGTTATGGCAAGCATACCCCTAGTAAGTCAAGGGGAATGTGCATGAAATTCTCTCATGCCTCAAAAATTAAGCCTCATCGACATTTGCATCTGCCGAGGCGCATAGGCTCCTGTCGCCTTCATAAAGCTTGCAGGTCGCTGATAATAAGCCGGATAAGACGGCCCTCCCAGAGGCGACTGGGTGTATCTGATGAACTCCCCCGCCGAATTGTAAAAGCCGTTATCAGAAATGCTGTAGCGCTTATTATCGCGATTGAAAAGGTTGAACGCTTCCCCGGTAAGTTCCAGCCGCAGACGTCCGCCCAGCCTAATCCTCCTCCCCACCCGCAGATCCATAGTCGCGTAGTCGGGCCCGAGAAACGCATTGCGGCCATAACCCGCCAGTCGGTCGTTGCCCGTGTTCCCATCCTGATTCGGATCGCCCGATACCGCCGCATTTGCCGGACGCCCCGATCCATACGTCATCACGCCGGAAATCTTCCAGTGATCGAGAATCGCGGCCAGAACCCCGTGCTCCGCATCGAACGGGTGCGGTTCTTCCACCGCCGCGATCGTAAGCCGGTGCCGCTGATCGGTCACGCTGTTCCCCCGCTCGCTGTTCGCCGCGTACGAATTCTGCACCGTCGCGGGCTGGCCCGCCACCAGCGCGTCCTGCCCGTCGTCGATCGCATGCGCCCACGTATATCCCAGCCGGAAATACAGCCCGCGCGACATCCTCTTCTGCAGTGACACCGTCAACCCGTGATAAATGCTCGAAGCCGCACTCTCAAACTGATCAATCGCTCCCAACTGCAGAATCGGCCGCGCCAGCGGATTAATGCAAGGAGGATACGGGCAACTGATGCTCCTTGTGTTTTGCCAAGTCGCAAACGACTCCACCTTGTAAAACGCATTCTGAAACGTGTTGCCCGTCGCATCGTAAATGGGATAGCTGTAGAACGTCGGCGCCGGCAGGTTTACGTCCCGTGCTCGAATCATGTCCACGCCGTGCACATACAGATACGAGAGTTCTGCGGTGAAGCCGTCCGCAAACTCCCTCTCCAGGCGGAGGCTTCCCTGTTCCGCGCGCGGCGTCTTGAAGTTCGGGCCAAACGCCGCCACTTCGTTGGTAGCATACTGCTGCCACGATGCCGGCAAGGTGCACCGAACCGGGCCCCGCGGACAGTTCACTGCGACGTTCGGATATGCCGGAAAGACCTGGTGCTGGTAATAGTCCGTGTTATCGAGAGACAAAAACTGATCCGTGACGCCGTTGTCGTTGATCACTGCCGACTGATAAATCTGCGGAAGGCGCACATAGAAGACCCCAAATCCCGCCCGCACAACAACCGGGCGTCGCTCGCCAATCGCGTAGGCCAACCCGACTCGCGGCGCGAAGTTCTTGTCCGGCTCGGGCATCCACCCCGCCAGCGGCCACAGCGGGGTGCTCGCCATTTTCGGCATGACGAAGGTCTGCAAGTCATAGCGCATGCCCAGACTCACCGACAACCGCCGCGTCAGCCGAACCGTGTCCTGCACGAAGGCCGCGTAATCGCTGCTGTCCGGATGCGATACGGGATTACCAAAATTCTGCACGTAATACCGCGCCAGATTCGCTGGCGGCCCGCTCCAACTCCCAACGTCAAAATTCCAACTTGGCATCACCGTGTGCGCCCACGCCCGCAGCGGCGTCAGTTCCAGATTCTGCCCGCAGGTTGAACTCGGCGTGAACTGCCATGCATCGACGCAAATGTAGTCGAAGATGTATTCGCCTCCATAGAGCGACGGGAAATAGTTGTAGTCCCATGTTCGGATCAAGTCCCCGCCGAACTTCCACTCGTGCCGGCCGCGGCTTGCGCTCAAGGTCTCGGCCAGATGCAGACGGTGTTCCCGCGTCTGCCGGGGCAAAATCGACGACTGGCCCATATCGCTGAGCCAGTTGTAGATTTCCGCCTTCGGAGCCGTTGTGTTCGGGAAAGACTGCTCCAGGTCGCTCGAAAACTGCGCTCGCAGATGGCTCGTCCAGCGCGCCGTAAGGCTGCTCAGCAGTGAAATTGACGCGCTCTCCGTCGTCACGTCTTCTTCGCCATTCCCGCTGAGTGCATCGTTGGTGATGGGGCTCGAAGGCTGGAAGAACACATTGTTCGTCCCGTAGTAGCGCGAGGTGCTCAACCTCGCAGAGAGCAGTTCATGCTGGCTCAGCACCCGGTCAAGCTTCAGGAATCCCGCATTCCCCAGCAGCTTCGAATGGAACGTGCCTCCCTGAGTCGAAAGCTGCGCTGCCGCTGAAGGCACGTTCGGCGGAACACAAGGTGGACCTCCCAAACTAGCGGGAGGACAACCCGGCACAATCGCCTGATCGCAGGCCGATCCACCGATAGCCGGACTGACGCAGTCCGTCAACTTCTCGTAATCCCCCGGAAACACCGGCACCACCGTCGTCGAGCCGTTCAGAAACTCCACCACCATCGGCACGTGATAGATATGCTGGTCATATCCCGCAAAAAAGAACATCTTATTGCGCTCGATCGGGCCGCCGAATGTGCCGCCAAATTGATGCTGTGTGTTGCTCGGGTTGAAGCCTGCAAACGGCGGCGCCGCGCCTCCAATGGAACTGTCGCGCAGGTAATAGAAGGTGCTTCCGTGCCAACTGTTCGATCCCGACTTGGTCACCACGTTGACGACCGCGCCGCCCGAACGTCCCGACTCCGCTCCATAACTATTCGACGAGACACGGAACTCCGCCACCACTTCATCCGAAAACTGGTAAGGCGAGCGATATCGCCCGCGCGCCTGCGCGAAGAATCCGTTGTTGTTGTCCGCTCCATCCACCAGGTAGCTCGTGTTGTACCCGCGAATCCCACCATAAGCCAGATCGCCATTCGATCCCGAACTCAGGCCGCGCGGATCCTGCGTCACTCCCGGCGTCAGCAGCAGCAGATCGGTAAATCGTCGCCCGTTTAGCGGAATGCTCGAAATCGCCTGCTCATCAAGCACCGACGAAACCGCCGTCGGATTCGTCTCCACTCGCGGTGGCGCACCTGACACTGTCACAGTTTCTCTCGGTCCCGCCACCGTCAGCTTGAACGTCAACCGTTGCGCTGCGCCCACTTCCACCTGAATCACCGGAGAAATCTGGGGCGACATTCCTTCCGCTTCCGCGCGCGCCGAGTAATTCCCCGGAGGCAACAGGTCCATCACAAACCGGCCTGCGACATCGGTGGCCGTGTGATATCGCACTCCCGTTTCCACACAGATCGCGACGATATCCGCCTTCGTTACGACCGCACCCTGCGCATCGAGCACACTGCCGCGCAGCGCGCCTGTCGACGCGTCCTGCGCCCAGGCAAACGTGAGCCCGAGAATCGCGAGCGCGAGAACGCCTGGCACGAAACTCAGCGGAAACAGAAATATTCGGAAGAGTGCAAAGCGGGAAATCTTGCAAATGGAAGCCTGAACGAACCGGCTGTAGCGGCGCATGCGAATCCCCTCGTGTCCAAGACTCGGAATCGGAGGGGATTCGGGAGGTCCTTAACGTCTATATAGCAAACCGCGCTGCCGCTGGATGTGATCAGCGCACTCAGAAACTGTTCACTTTCTATCCTTAGTTCTTGGTGGGGCGATTCTCCATCCTCGCCAACAGTAACCACCCCGTCCCAGGCCCGCGTCCCCGCAAAGTGCTGTTTCCTCAGGGTTCCCCACCTTCATGTGCAACTCTTTTCACTTTGGCAAACAGACCTTGCACCGCAAGCAATTGATAACACTGTGCAATTAATTTGGCCCCCTCGTTGCATTTTGGGAAGGCATCGGGCGATCCCCTCACCGAAACGTGAACCGAAGCAAAGTAGGTTGGAAGTAACTTCAGTAACCAGAGGAGGCTACACCCATGAAATGCAACCGGGGAAATCAGAAGGGGTTTTCGCTCATCGAGCTGTTGATCGTGGTCGCGATCATTCTCATCATCGCCGCCATCGCCATCCCGAACCTGCTGCAGGCCCGCGTGGCCGCCAACGAAGCCTCCGCCGTTGGATCTCTGCGCACCATCAACACAGCTGAGATTAGCTACTACAGCAGCTATCCTACCGTTGGCTTTGCGCCCACGCTGGCCGCGCTCGGCGGCACCGACTGCACGGCACCGGACCAGACCGCAGCTTGCCTCATCGATAACTCACTCGCCTCCGGCAGCAAGAGCGGCTACAGTTTCAGCTCCATTGGCATCGCCACCGGGACGATCGCCGCATACTTCGCCGCCGGCTTGCCCAACTCGGGCAGTGGCAACCGTAGCTTCTGCACGACCGACGATGCCGTCATTCACTTCGATCCGACGGGCGCCGCCATCGCCGACCACGATTCCTGTATCGCCCTAACTCCGTTGCAATAGTCTTCGCATTCCCAACCAGGATGCCCACACATCGCGTTCTTAGCGATGTGTGGTTTTTTTATTTCGTCGGAGCGGGCGCTGGCGTTGCCGCCGGCTTCGCCCCAAAGTCCACCTTCGGCGCTTCCCGCGATCCTTCGGCGGCCTTAAAGTACGCGTCATTCTGCTTGTATCCCGCAAAGCCCGCGTAAATATTATTGGGGAACTGCAGGACATAAGTGTTGTAGTCCTGCAAAGTGTCGTTGTAGCGTTTGCGCTCGACCGCAATCCGGTTCTCGGTCCCGGCCAACTCGTCCTGCAAGCGCATGAAATTTTCATTCGACTTCAGTTGCGGATAGTTTTCTACGATCACCAGCAATCGCCCGAGCGCACCGTCCAATTGCCCGTTCGCGGCAATCTTGTCCGATGGCGTCTGCGCGGAAAGCAACGCCGACCGGGCCTTCGCAATGTCACCGAACACGGTCACTTCCTGCTGTGCGTAGCCCTTCACCGTTTCCACCAGGTTCGGAATCAAATCCGCCCGCCGCTGCAGCACGATATCCACCTGCGACCAAGCCGCCTTCACTGCCTGGTCTTTTGTGACCAGCGTGTTGCGCACGCCCACGTACTGTCCGAAGCCGATCAACGCGACCAGCACCAGAATCACGACCACCACGATTAAAGCCTTCATCTCATTCTCCTAAGCAAGAATCACCTGTAAAGACTTCTGATTCCCCACCTCTGCAATCTAACCTCTAACCTCCGACCTCGCACTCCTCAGTCCAGCATCTCATCCACCGCCGCCGTAATCCGCTCCACGGCCTTCAAATACCGCGCGAACACATCGTCCACGTTCAGCGTCTTCCGATCCACCTTGCGCTCGCGCATATCAAACAATTGCAAAAACGCGCCCGCATCGAACCCCGCCCGAGCCGCCAGTTTTTGAACCGCTTCCCGCTTCGGAGCCGCCGTCTCGCCCAGCGCCATCAGTGCATGCCGCGCCAGCGTGCCAAACGCCCCAACCGACCGCACCAGCAGTTCCCATTTCGCGTCTTCATCTTTCGCCACCACCAGCAACCGCTGCCGCAGCAGGATCGTCTTCTCGCGCAGCTCATATTCCACTTGCGTCCGATGAAACTTCATCGGAATTTCCAGCCCCTTCAGCAGATCCTCGCCCCACAACACGCGGTAATTCTCCCGCATATCCAGGAACTCAATGGAGAACACATCCGCCCCGCGCCGTAACTCCTCCGCCGTCATCAAGAGGGGCGCATGATGCTTGTGCTTCGCCCACCACTCGACCACCGGAGCCAGCGCCCCAATCGCCGCAAACGACGTTTCCCCCAGCACAAACAGCAGGTTCACGTCCGAGTGCTCAGGCACATAATCGCCCGCCGCCGCCGACCCATACAGGATGGCCGACTTCAGGTTCCCGCCCACCGCATCCCGCACTCGCCCAACGAATTCGCTAATCAGTTTTTCCGGAACCATCTGCACCTCTTCATTCTTCTGTTCTCGGCTCTCAGTTCTCGGTTCTCAGATTCGAGGCCCTTCGGTGAGGCCTTAAGCTCCGCGTCGTGTGCTGGAAACTGGAAACCGGGAACTGCTCTTACCAGCTTCCGCCCGCTCCACCGCCGCCCGTGCTGCCGCCGCCGAACCCACCAAATCCTCCGCCGCCGAAGCCGCCCCCGCCAAACCCTCCACCCCCAAAGCCTCCACCGCCGCGTCCGCCGCCGCCCGTTAACATGCCCAATAAGAGTCCCGTCAAAAACGATCCGCCTCCGCCTCCTCGAGATCCCCCGCCGCCACGGGAAATTGCCGACAGCACCATCACGATAATCACAATGATCACGAACACGACGAAAAAGGCCGGAGGTCCCTTTGAATAAGTTACCGGGCGCTGCACCGGTTCCTGCACTCCTGTCAGCGTTACGCCCGCGTCCTGGGCAATCACCGACGCCACTCGCGTCGTCACCAGCGTGACTGCGGCGTTGTAATTGCCGGTGCGCAGAATCGGCACCATTTCCCGGCCAAAGCCGCCGACTTTACCGTCCGGAAGAATTGGCTCCAGCCCGTAGCCCACATTGATCCAATACTTATGATCCTGCGTGGCCACCAGAATCAGCACTCCACGGTCGCTACCCTTCTTCCCGATTCCCCACGCCTGGTAAAGCGCCACGCCGTAATCAACTGCTTCCTGCCCATCCAGCGACTTCACCGTCACAACCGCAATCTGAGCCTTCGCCTGCTCGTCCACCTGCTGGCACAGCGCGTTCAGTTGCGTCACGGTCGACGCGTCCAGCACGCCGGCGAAGTCATCGACGTAATTCGTGGGGTGAAGCGATGCAATGGGCTCCGCCGGCGCACACAACGCCACCGCTGCCACAAACAGCGCAATCTTGAGCAGGAATTTCACAGAGCAACAAATTGTACAGGAGGAACATGAACGGCGGCAGGACCTACTCGTCGCGCCTTTTGCGATGAGTAGGCCTTCAACCACGTCCTTGCTCCCTGGTCCGCATGCCCTATCAGGCAGAGGTTTTACCTCTAACCTCTAACCTGTGCCTTCTGCCTTTTGCCTTCCGCTTCCACCCGTGGGATACTCGCCTCAGGATAGCTCCCCTCAATATGACCGCCCCGTGTGACGCCCCAGTCTGGCTCCGAAACGTCTTGCCCGATTCGATGACCCTTGAGGATTGCCGCCGCTTTTACGCCGAAGAAATCCAGTACGCCGCCAACCTTCGATCGCAAGTGCTCGTTGACGCCTTCGCCCGCGTGCCGCGCGAAAACTTCCTCGGCCCCGGTCCCTGGCAGATCGGGGTCGCCGACCTCACCACCGGGCGCGCCGTCGATTACCAGACCACCGCCAGCGCCGACCCACGCCATCTTTACCACAATGTCACCATCGCGCTTGATCCATCTCGCAATCTCTGCAACGGCCAGCCCGGTGCGCTGGCGTCGTGGATCGGCGCGCTCGACCTTCAGCCCGGCAACCGCGTCTATCACCTGGGCTGCGGAGTCGGCTACTTCACCGCCATCCTCGCAGAAGTCGTCGGAGTCACCGGCAGCATCATTGCCAGCGAAGTCGATGCCCCGCTGGCCACCCGAGCCCAACAGAACCTGGTCGGATATTCGAACGTGACCGTACACGCCGCTGATGGCGCATCCCTCGATCCCGGCCAGTGCGATGCCATCTTTATCAACGCCGGAGTCACTCATCCTCATCCCATGTGGCTCAATTGCCTGGCCGAAGGCGGCCGCCTGCTCCTGCCCATCACCATCCCGATGGGCCCCGGACTCGGCAAAGGGATCATGGTGAAAGTCGTGCGCCAGAACGGAGGCTTCTCCGCCAGGATGGCGAGCTTTGTCGCCATCTATTCCTGCACCAGCGTGCGCGACGCTCAGCTCGAACCACTGCTGGGGAAAGCAATGTCGACCGGCGCGTTATTCAAGCTGAAATCCGTGCGCTCGGACGCACACGATCCGTCCGATACCTGCATAGTCCACAGTGAAGCCATCTGCCTGAGCGCCGCCGACCCACCGTCGAACCCAGCAACCTGACGAGCACGACTGACGACTGAATGATGTTCTAACCTCTGCAATCTGCAGTCCCTTCGCTATACTTCTCCAAACGCTATCGCCCTATGAATCCCGCGGAACGCTCTCTCTCCGCCAATCTCGACCTGCTGCGCGCTATCGCGGTTGTGCTTGTGCTCGCGCAGCACCTTGCCAAGCGCAACTGCGTAGAAACCTTCGCATGGATGCCGACATCGTCCTGGGGCCTGTTCGGAGTCCTGCTCTTCTTCGTGCACACCTGCCTCGTTCTCATGTACTCGATGGAGCGCAGCCACCTCACCGGCTGGCCGCTGCTCACCAACTTTGCCACTCGCCGCGTCTTCCGCATTTATCCACTCAGCATCCTCGCCGTTCTCACTGCGCTCGCCCTGCATCTCGACTCCGACATCAACGGCATTCGCGGCCTGTCGCACGGCCACTTCCCCGGCATTGTGAGCGCCGCGTCTAACCTGCTGCTGGTGCAGAACCTCACCGAAGTTAAGTCCATCGTCAACGTCCTGTGGTCTCTGCCCTTCGAGTTGCAGATGTACGCTTTCCTGCCATTCCTGTTTCTCTGGATTCGGCGAAGTTCCATGTCGGGGGTGCGCCGAAGCATCGTCTGGCCGCTGCTCGCGCTCTGGATCGCCAGCGTCGGAATGGCCGCGGCCCAGCCCCACATCCCCCACTTCGGCCGACTCTCCATCCTTCTCTTTCTCCCCAACTTCCTCCCCGGAGTCTTAGCCTACGTACTGCCCCATCGCCCGCGCATTTCGAGCGCCCTCTGGCCCGTCTTCGTTCTTCTGCTCGTAGTCGCGTATGCGATCCGCCCCGTTCTCTCCACTGGATGGTTCCTCTGCCTCGTCCTCGGATTGATGATCCCGAATTTCCGCGAAATCCAGCTGCCCTGGCTGCGCTGGATCGGTAACCGCATCGCGACTTATTCCTACGGCATCTACCTCTCCCACCAATTCGCCATCTGGACCGCCTTCGGCGTGCTCGCTTCCCATTCGCTAGCGCTCAAGATTCCGGTGCTAGTCGCAATGCTCGTCGCCCTGCCCGTGCTCCTCTACCACGCCATAGAGAAGCCAATGATCGGTGTAGGCGTCCGCTTGGCCCGCCAGTTCCCATCACCCTCCCCAGCGCGGCTATCTTCAGTTCCTGCTTCTGCTCAACCACCAGCAGTCTCATCAACCGCCAAAGCCGCTGCGACCGGCACCGATTGAAAAACTTGGCCTTCGCAAAGAAGCAACATTGTAACGACAAGCCGAATAGCGTTTCTGCCTCACTTTTCAATTTGACTTCTGACTTTGACTTCGGGTTTTCACCTCTGCAATGATCGGGCCCGTCGTGGTATTTTGACTATCTCAGCCATGATTCGCACACACAAAGGCATCACTCCCCAGTTCCCGGAAACCAGCTACATAGACGAGTCTGCCCAACTCATCGGCGACGTCATCCTCGGCGAGCACTCGAGCATCTGGATGAACGCCGTCCTGCGCGGCGACGTCCACGAGATTCGCATCGGCCACTATTCCAACATCCAGGATTGCAGCATCCTCCACGGCATGAAAGAACGGTACGGCGTCTACGTCGGCGATTACGTCACCGTCGGCCACAACGTCGTCCTTCACGGTTGCCGGGTTGAAGACCGCTGCCTGATTGGGATGGGCTCGATCATCCTGAATGGGGCCCTAATCGGCCGCGGCTCGATCATCGCGGCTGGCACGCTGATTCCCGAAAAGACTATCGTTGAGCCGAATTCGTTGTGGGTAGGTTCGCCCGGAAAATTCCGGCGACACCTAAACAAGGACGACGAAGACATGATTCTCGGCTACGCCGAAAATTATCTCGGCTACAAAAAGCAGTATTTGATGGAGAGGACAGAAAAATAAACGAGCTGAGAGGGGCCCGCTTAGAACGCGTCTGAATGCCGCAGAGTCACTGGACGAATCTCCGCGACCGATACCCGCGGATAACCGACCAGATAAGTAACCGGCATCATCCCACCCGGTCTGGAAAGCTTGCCGATTTTCCACTGGTAGTTGTTCGCCCCCAGTTTCTCGACGATCTCTCCCAGTTCCTCGAGTCGATAAGTCCGAAGACAGGACACCGCTCCATCGAGCAGCAAAACCAAAGGAATGATCGGAACCAGGTACGTCCAGAACAGCCGGGACCAGCGGAACGGGCGAATCCACGGAATGCAGACGAGCAGCATCAGAACCCATCCAAACATAAGGACGACCGCTGACGGGGCCCGCCTCGTGATTTCGAATATGCCGATGCCTTCACCGGCATCAACGGCATTTTGCAGGACGGTGCCAGCCTCTTCCGGCGGAAAATGGTGGAACGAGGTGAACATCGTGCGAAAGCCTTTCAATTCCCCAGGAACGTCGGTCGCCTCAACCGCACCCGGATAGAAATGGATGCACTTTCCGAGTGCCGCCGGAACATTTTGGATTGCTTTGAAGTTGGGGTGTTTATCGGTGAGCCAAACCTGCACAGCGGACGAGTCTTCTTGCGGATTCCGAGGCTTCAGCTCTCGACAAATGTCGAACCAGGGACCACCACCGCCTGAACACAGATCGACCACCCGATGACCAGCACCCGATTCCCCCCCCGATCTTTGGCCGTCATCCGCCTGGCTCCGAACAGAGTCAAGTGCGCTTTGCAGCACGGGGACAACGGGCGCGTACGCCTTCGAGATGTTGAGTCCAAACTGAAGCGCATCCGTGATTTCATCTCGAATCGACGAGGGGAGCCACGGTTGCTCATGGAATTCGATGAACTGTACGCGTCGCATGGCAGCTAGCCCACTAAGTAGTATCAACCGTAGGGACATCATCGTCCATTTGCCCGAATCCACCCCTCAACGATCCGCAAAACGCCAGTTCGACGTTACACTGGTCAAGAGCTCGCACGACACGAGGATAGCCAGCTTCACGCCAGGACTTTGGCGAAAAGCAAATAGCGAACAGCCAATGATCAAATCTCCCCGAGGAACCCGCGACCTTCTTCCTCCCGACACCGCTCTCTGGAACTTCGTCGAAGACACCGTCCGCGACGTCTTCCGCGCCTACAACTTCCACGAAATCCGCACGCCCATCTTCGAATCCACCGAACTGTTCGCCCGCGGTGTGGGCGAAGAAACTGACATCGTCGCCAAGGAAATGTTCACGTGGGAAGACCGCGGGCGCGCCGAAAGCGACAAAGGTCAATCCCTAACCCTCCGCCCCGAAAACACCGCCGGCATCGTCCGCGCCTACATCGAGCACAAACTCTGGGAACGTGGCCTGAACAAGGTCTTTTCGATCGGCCCCATGTTTCGCCGCGAGCGCCCGCAAAAAGGACGCTACCGCCAGTTCTACCAAATTGACGCCGAGGTCATCGGCCCTGCCTCATCCGGCAGTGAATCCCCCGCCCGCGACGCCGAGATCCTCGAACTCATCGCCACGCTCCTCGACCGCGTCGGCATCAAAGATTGGACGCTCGAACTCAACTCCGTAGGCTGTCCCAATGACCGCGCCAAATTCAACGAAGCCCTGCGCGCTGCCCTCGATCCCGTAGTCGGCAAAATGTGTGCCGACTGCCAGCGCCGCGCCGTCACCAACCCGCTGCGCGTCTTCGACTGCAAGGTCCCCGAAGACCAGCCGATCATCGAAACGCTGCCGCGAATCAGCCAGTTCCTCGACGAAGGCTGCCGCAAACATTTCGAAGAAGTGCAAGCGATTCTCAAGTCTGTCGCCGTTCCCTACACAATCAACGACCGTCTAGTCCGCGGCCTCGACTACTACACCCGCACCGCTTTCGAGTTCACACACGGCGCGCTCGGCGCGCAAAACGCGATCCTCGGCGGCGGCCGCTACGATGGGCTATCAGAAGCGCTCGGCGGGCCAGCCGCCCCAGGAATCGGCTTTGCCATTGGAGAAGACCGCCTCGTGCTCTCGCTCACCGCGTCCGCCGAGTCGGTGATCCGCAACCCCGACGTTTACATCGCGCCGCTCGGCGCTGGCATGAATCGCGAAGCGGCCCGCCTGGCACGCGAGCTGCGCCGCAACAAAGATCTGGTCGTCGAACTCGGCGATGAAACCTTCCGTCTGAAAAAGTCCTTCGAGGCGGCCGACAAGTTCAAGGCCCGCTACATCCTGATCGTCGGCGAAAACGAAGTGAAAGCCGACGCCTTCGCCCTGAAGCATCTCGCGACGGGCGAGCAAGTAACCGTGCCGCGCGGCGAGCTTGCAAAACGAATTGCGGAGACGGGAAAGGGTGCGTAGCTCGCGACTCGAAGCTCCGTTTGACATCGGCGCCCAGTCCTTCTAACATCGGCAGCCGCAGCCTTCCCGCGAAAAATCCAATTTCAGGAGTTCTTCTATGAAGCACACATTGACTCTTCTGTTCGGAGTACTTCTCATTGCCGGCGCGGCCTTCGCGCAAATGGAAACGCCCAAGCCCGGCCCCGAGGTCAAGAAGCTCGACTACTTCGCCGGTCACTGGCTCTCAGAGGGCGACGTTAAACCTGGCCCCATGGGTCCCGGCGGCAAGTTCCACGCCGACGATCACATGGATTGGATGGACGGCGGTTACTTCCTTGTTCTGCATTCGAAGTTCAGCGGCGGCGGCATGGGTGACGGCACCAGCACCGCCTACATGGGCTGGGATCCCAACGATAAGGTCTACACCTACGACGAGTTCAACAGCATGGGCGAGGCCGTGCATTCCAAGGCTACCGTCAACGGCGATACCTGGACTTGGGTCAACGAGATGAAGATGGGCCCGCAAACGATAAAGGGCCGCTTCACCATGAAGATCCTCTCACCGACGTCCTACGGCTATACGTTCGAGATGTCCTCAGACGGGACTACTTGGAGGCTCATCATGGACGGCAAGGAGACGAAGCAGAAGTAACAAAAGCCACGAGTCGGACCCGCCATTTATAATCATCGGTTCCGCATCAGCGGATATCTCTCGCAATCGCCTTGTGTCCGATTGTGTGGGGCTCCGCATTCCTACGCAAAGGCGATTCCGTGCTCGATTTCTTAGGCGATCTTAGGCGAACTCATATGTGCGGGGCTCTTCGCCTCGCTGACGCAGGCAAAAAAGCCGTCCTCATGGGATGGGTCAACCGCCGACGCGATCTCGGCCAGATCATCTTCGTCGATCTCCGCGACCGCACCGGCGTCACCCAGGTCGTGTTCAGCCACGAACTCGATCCCGCCATCCACGCCAAGGCAGAAGAACTGCGCAATGAATATGTCATCGCCGCCATCGGCACCGTAAAAAAGCGTGACGCCGACACCATCAACCCCAATGTCCCCACCGGCGAAATCGAACTCGTCGTCGAAGAGCTGCGCCTCCTCAATGTCTCCAAGCCACTTCCCTTCCTGCCCGGCGACACCGTGCTCGCCAACGAAGAAATGCGCCTCAAGTATCGCTATATCGATCTGCGCCGCGAAGCGATGCAGTACAACATCGAACTGCGCCACAACGTCGCACTCGCCATCCGCGATAATCTTGCCTCGGCGGGCTTCTTCGAAATCGAAACGCCATTCATGACGCGCTCGACGCCCGAGGGCGCACGCGACTATCTCGTCCCCAGCCGCGTGCAGCCCGGCATGTTCTACGCGCTGCCGCAGTCGCCGCAGCTCTTTAAGCAGATCCTGATGATCTCCGGCTTCGACAAATATTTCCAGATCGTGCGCTGCTTCCGCGACGAAGACCTGCGCGCCGACCGCCAGCCCGAATTCACGCAGATCGATCTCGAAATGTCCTACCCGCAGCCCGAGCGCGTGTGGGAAACGGTGGAAGGCTTTCTCACCGCGGCTTTCAAAGTTGCGGGGCACGAAATCAAAACGCCGTTTGTGCGCATGGACTACGACGACGCCATCCGCCAGTACGGCATTGACAAGCCCGATCTCCGCCTGCCCGCCTTCACCGATGTGCGCGAATGCTTTGCGCCTGAAGAGCTTCAAGGGTTAGCGATAAACAAAGACCTGCCCGTGATTGCGCTTCGTACGCCGGGCGTGGGTGAGCTTTCGCGCAAAGAGCGCGACGACATCAAACCGCTGTTCATCTCCAAAGGCGGAGCCCGTGTTTTCGAGGACTTCAAGCGCATCGAGAATAAGTTCCCCGAGGCCGCCGCGAAGGTCCGTGAAAAAGTCCGCCAGAACGTCGGCGCCGCAGCGGGCGATCTGCTGGTGCTGGTCGTGGGCTCCGCGCAATCCGACACAAACGCCGACGCGCATCCTGCGGGCAAGCGCAAAGTCACGCCCGCCGAGATGGCCATCTACGCTTCCGCCGGCCTGCTCCGTATCGCGCTCGCGCAAAAATATGCCGACCGCCACGGCATTTTCAATAAGACCGGAGACCCCGCCAACGATTACCGGTTCCTCTGGGTCACGAACTTCCCCATGTTCGAGTACGACGAGACCGACCGCCGCTGGGTCGCCGCGCACCATCCCTTCACCTCGCCGCACGAGGAGGACATGGACAAGCTCGAAACCGATCCGGCCATGGTGCGTGCGTTAGCCTACGACGTGGTGCTCAACGGCACCGAACTGGGTTCGGGCTCAATTCGTATTCACCGCCAGGACATTCAAAGCCGAATCTTCCATGCCCTCGGCATGACGGAAGAAGAAGCCAAGTCGCGCTTCGGATTCTTCCTCGAAGCGCTGGAGTACGGCACGCCTCCGCATGGAGGAATCGCGCTGGGCCTGGACCGAATCGTGATGATCCTCGCCGGAGCCGAGAGCCTGAGAGAAGTAATCCCCTTCCCCAAAACCGCCGCCGCAAAAGACCTGATGATGGAAGCGCCAACGCCGGTTGCGGAAGGACAGTTGCGGGAGTTGGGGATTGGGGTTGTGGTGAAGAAATAGGGCCCCCACATATGTACAAAACGCCTACGGCACGCTAACCGTCACTGTCGCCGTCGTTCGCCCATACTGATTCGTAGCATAGAGCGTGTATGTCGTGGTGGCAGTCGGGTTCACGGTCAGGCTGGTGCCGCGCACCGCGCCCGGCCACGGCGAAATGATCGTATAGATCGAATTGCTCGTGCTCCATGAGAGCGTGACGCTTCCGCCAGAAGCAACGTGTGACGCAGAGGACGTGAAGCTAGCAATCGTGGGCGCGGCGCCCGCCGGATAATTCGAATTGGTATAGACCGGATTGATCTGGACAACCTCAAACACCGACGAGGGCACCGACTTGAGCTCGTCAATTTCTGCGGACCAGCGGCTGTCGGAAACTCCCGTGACAAAAAGCGAGCTGCCGTTGTCGGCAAGGATGAGACCATAATGCTTCATCGCGGTAAGAATTGTCTGAGTGTTGGCTGAGAATCCGGAAATGTCATAACTCGATTTGAGCCGCAGCCGCATGCCCATCGGCGGAGCGGAAGGATCGCTGGAAGTCCCGGCATCGTGCGAAGCCGGCGGCGTGAACGCCGCCGAAGTGCGCGGCAGGGTGAAACGAAACGCGTGCGAAATTGTTCCCGACGCGGCTTCGTCATAGCGCACCAGCCCAGGAAATATCGGTAGCCCCGCAGCATCCGCTGAAGTCCACGTGTAAGGGCGCTGCTCGTCGCCCAGCAAATCCCACACCGCTGTGGAATCGGCGTTCCAGCTCCCATCTCCGTTTACCGAGGCGTTATAAAGTTCGTAGAGAAAACAATTGTTGCTGTCGAGAACGAGCACGTGTCGATCTCCGCTGCTGCCCGAACCGCCTTCCACTGGCGCATTCGCCGGAACCGGCATCGGCCCCGGATCGCTCTCGCCGGGATACGCGCCGAGATTCACACTGACCAGATTCTGGCTTCCATCGACAACAACGTAAGGAATCCCGTAAGCAGGATCCGTCCCCCAATCCGGATGCATGTTCACCGAGCCTACCCAGTTGCTCATGATTGAGGCCGAATTCGGATCGACGGGCGCCGCGGAAATGTCCGCGTTCCAGAGGCTGCTGCTGTTGAAGGGCACGAATCCGTTCAAACTCGCGGTCTGCCCGGGAGTCATCCCGTTGCATGCAAGCTTGCCGCCGCCAGGAGGAGCTGTACCCCCTCCGCCGTGAGAGGACACTCCGCCGCAACCGGCAAGTGAGAGTGTTAACAGAATGGTGATGGTCAGAAATCGGCCAGCCTGCGCGCGAGCGTTTTGGTCAGCAAACATATCTTGACAATTCTCGGCTTCAATCGGCGCGTGCGAAAGAGCGCCTTCGGACATGTACGGTTTCCAGGTGCGCCAGTGGTCAATTTCCTGATTCTTATCGCATGCCCCGTGAGTCGCGCTCTTGCGATGTCTGGGCTTTTTTGCCGAAGTACACGCTCGCCCCGGCACAGTAGTCCCTTTCTACAATTTGGATTCGCGGTTCCATTCGCGCAGCGTGCCGCTGTTCAGTTCGCTGCCCAACGCGCCCGTTGTGATCTTCATCACATAGCCCTGTGATCCCACCTACGGCGGCTCTCCCGGTACCGGGCAATACTCCACTGCAGTACAGCATCACGAAGGAGTTTGCATGGCAATACCTGCGGTCATCTGGCGGAATCCCAAGTCAATCACTCGGCGGAGGCTGTGGAACCGGGCTCGGCACGACGAAACATCCACCCTCTTTATCGTCGTGCGCTCCGGCGACCGTGAAACCGAATGGGAAGGTCTGCCAAACCTTGAGATGCTCGAAGGCGGGTGCCAAAGCGCGGGAGGCGGAGCCAACCAAAAACGCGCAATCACGTGCCTGAGTCTTCCTTAGCCCATCATCCGGCCAGTTGCCACTCGATCGGTCGCTGGCCATGCGCCGCCGCCGTATTACCAACCACTAGCCACTAACCGCCCGCCTCTGTCACACTAAGTCGCGAATCCCATGGGAAAGATCCACGTCCTCCCGGAACGCGTAGCCAACCAGATCGCCGCCGGCGAAGTGGTGGAGCGCCCTGCCTCGGTAGTGAAAGAACTCCTTGAAAATGCGCTCGACGCGGGCGCCACGCGCATTCGCATCAATATCGAGGCCGGCGGGAAGAAACTGATTCAGATTATCGACAACGGCTGCGGCATGGTGCGCGACGACGCCATGCTCGCCTTCGAGCGCCACGCCACCTCGAAAATAAAAGACACAGACGATTTGCTTACCGTGGCCACGCTCGGATTCCGTGGCGAAGCCCTTCCGTCGATCGCGTCGGTCGCCCGCCTCCACCTCGAAACCCGCGCCGAAGAAGAACCCGCCGGCACAGTCATCGAAATCAACGGCGGCAAAATCATTCGCGTGGAAGAAGCAGGCCTGCCGCTCGGCACCTCGATCACCATTCGCGATCTTTTCTTCAACACGCCCGCCCGCAAGAAATTTCTGCGCTCCGAATCCACCGAACTCTCGCACATCGCCTCGCTCGTTACTCACTATGCGCTGGCGCATCCCGAAAAGCACTTCGAACTGCACTCTTCGACGAATGCATTGCTGGTTGCGCCGCCCGTAGGCGATCATCGCGAGCGCGTCTATCAGGTGTTCGGCCGTGAGACGCTCGATCAACTGATTCCGTTCGCCGCCGTGCAACCATTCGAGCGCACGGGCTTGCCGCAACCTCCGCCTTGGCGGCGGGATCCCGAACAGGAATTGGAAAAACCCGAACCCGGCGAACTTCGCCTCCACGGCTTCGTTTCGAAACCCGAGATTCAGAAGCTCAACCGCAATTCGATCTTCATCTTTGTGAATGGCCGCCTGATTCGGGACCGCCTCATCCAGCACGCGCTCACCGAAGCCTACAGAAACATTCTGCCGCCAACGGTTTACCCAGTCGTTCTGCTTTTTCTGGAAATGCCTCCAGCTGAAGTCAACGTCAATGTTCATCCCTCGAAAACCGAGGTGCGCTTCCGCCAGCAAAACGCTGTCCACGATTTTGTGCGCGATGCGGTGCGCGACACGCTGATGAAGGCCCGCCCCGTGCCGCAGTTCTTGTCCGAGATCACCGCCCAGCCCACAGCCAGTCCCGGCCTCACACCCGGCGCGCGGGGTAGCGACGGCGCGCACGCCCCATGGCGAAGTTTGTACGAGCCAGTGCCGCCGGGATCTGCGCCGCTGTCCGGCCAAACAGGGCCACCCGGCTTCGCCTTGCAGCCACCGCCGATTCCACCCGTCACTGCCCGCCTCGCCTTCGAAGGAGGAATTGCGGTTGAGGCGAATGCGGCCGTTTCGCTGGCGCGCGTGCCGGAACAGGTTGTTCCCGATCGTGGTTGCGCTCCTCCCATCGACCCCGAACCGCAAGCTCCGCCCACGCTCGAATCGCTGCGCACGCTGAAGGCGCTCGGGCAGATTCGTAATTCTTTCATCCTGGCGGTCAACGAAGACGGTTTGTGGATCATCGATCAGCACGTCGCCCACGAACGCGTCCTGTTTGAGCGAGTGCTGCGTCAGCGGGCCGCGCAGAAAGTCGAAAGCCAGCGCCTGCTGATGCCGCTGCTCATCGAGCTGACTCCGGCGCAGCAGGCCGTTTTCAGCGAAATCGCGGCCGAGTTGGAGCACAACGGTTTCGAAGCCGAACTCTTCGGCTCGCGCAGCATAGCCGTCAAAATCGCGCCCGCGGGCGTGGAAGCCGCCCAGGTCGAGCACATGCTCCACGAAATCCTCGAGCAACTCACGCGCGAGGAGCAGGCCGTAAATCTCGAGGCCGTGCGGACACGAATAGCCGCCTCGATCGCATGCCATGCCGCCATCAAGGTCAACATGCAGCTCGAGCCCAATAAAATGCAGTGGCTGCTGGAAGAACTAGCCAAGACCCAGCATCCGATGACGTGTCCCCACGGCCGCCCCGTAGTTCTCCGCTACACCATGACGGAGATTCAGAAAGCATTCAAGAGAATCTAGCCGTGAGCTACGGACGGCGAGCAAAAACGTTCCGCTCGGATGAAGTCTCGGCAGCGAGAACCTAAGCCTGTAGCTTGCAGGTCGCTCGCTTCTGCGCAGCGACCTTCACGCCCCGATTCCGCAAACACTGTGTTCTAATCAAACCCATGACCGAAGCCGAACTCCTCCAGGCACGCACCGCGAAGTGGCGTCTCGAGGGAGAACCTATCCGGACCCTCGAGCAGGCGCGCGCTTTTCTCGACTCCGTCGGCTTCTGTCTGATGTATCCCACGCGGCCGCCCGTGCTCGTGCCGACCTTCGTCGGCGCCTTTGTCGGAGCCGACGACCGGCTCCCCCTGCAACAGCACGCCTATGCCGATCCGCGCGCCAAGGAAGCGACCGACCTCATGGTGCGCGCGCTCCGCGATAAAGCGGCCTACGAGGCCCCGCTGTTTGAGGAGAACAACGCATTTCTCGTGGCGTCAAGCGTGTTTCCTTTTTATTACGCCCTGGTCGGAGAAAGAAATCCCAAGCATGCGCCCAAGGCGAGCGCGCGCTCCGGATATTCCCCGCTGGCCTGCGATGCCTTCGCCATCATCCGCCGCCACGGCCCGATCTCGAAAGTGAAACTCGGCGAGATGCTGGGGGGCGCGCTTTCCACGGCCGGCCTCGATCATGCGCTCTCAGAATTGTGGGCCAAGCTGCGCGTCACCCGCGTCGATTACTCCGAAGACGAAGGCTCTGTCTGGGACGAACTCGAACGTTGGGCGCCCGACCAGGTGTGGGAAGGTGTGGGTGTCTCGGCCGGCGAAGCGCTCACGGCGCTGCTCTCGAAGTACCTCGGTTGCGTCGTTGCGGCGGAGCAGGAGGAAGTGGAACGCTTCTTTTCAAATTTCGTTCCGCGCTCCCGCGTCAAAGATGCAATCCGCGCTCTTTTGGCCGCCCGCCAACTGGATTTCACGCGCATGGGCAGCAAGTCGTTGCTCGAACTCGCCCCCAGGAAAGAGCCGTTTGTGTTGCGCCCGCGCGCCGCGAGGTTGCAGGGTTAACTTCGTTTTCACGCACCACGGGAACAACTCACTGTAGTTTTCCAGTTGTGAGCCGTGTAAAATCGCCCTTCGCGCGATGACTGCCCCTTCCACACCAAAGCTCATCATTGCCATTGACGGCCCCGCCGGCGCCGGCAAGAGCACTGTAGCCGCGCGCGTGGCGCGCAAATTCGGCTACGTGAACCTCGAGAGCGGTGCCATGTACCGCGCCCTGGCGTTGAAGGCCATTGAATGGGACGCCTCTTTTGAAGACGAGGCCGCCTTGCTGAAAATGGCGCAGGATTCGCACATTGCCCTGGAGCCCACGCTAAGCGGCAACCGCGTCCTGCTCGATGGATCTGACGTTTCGTCCCGCATTCGCGAGCGCGACGTCACCGAGGCGGCCTCGAAAGTTTCGGTCCATCCCAAAGTGCGCGAATGGATGGTGGCGCGCCAGCGCGAAATGGGCCTCGCCGGCGGAGTGGTCATGGAAGGCCGCGACATCGGCACCAAAGTCTTTCCCGATGCCAACCTCAAGGTTTTCCTCGACGCCGACCCCGTAGTTCGCGAACAGCGTCGCCTCGATCAGCAGAGAGTAAAGGGCGCCTCCGCCGAATCGATGGCCGCCGAACTCCGTGAGCGCGACCGCCGCGACCGCACCCGCGCCGCCTCACCCTTGGTCCCTGCCGCCGACGCCGTGTTGGTGGATTCGACTCATCTGAGCGAAGACGAAGTGGTCCGGCGAATCGAAGAACTCGCCGACGAGAAGCTCGCGGCAAAAAAGTAACGAGTAACGCGTGATGTAATAGGCTACAAGAACGAGTCCTCGCTCACAGTGGCGTCCGTTCGTCGTCAAATCGCTGAGGCCCCTCCTATGAAGATCGCTCACCAGACGCGGGTGCCCCATACATCGCGCTTTTTGCGGTGTGTGGGCTTAACAATTCTGATTTCTTCTTTCTTCACACTCCGAGCACAGACCTCACCACCCGACTGGCAATCCGCCTCTGCCTCGGAGAGCGGGCTGTCGCAAGCAAAGCTTGATGCTATGGCCTCCGACATACGTGCAGGGAAATTCGCGAAAATCGGAAGCGTACTGATTGCTCGCCACGGGAAACTGGTGTACGAGGGCTATTTCGATGGCGATGCCGCCTCCCTCCGCGATACACGATCCGCTACCAAGAGCATCACCGATGTGCTGATCGGAATCGCGATCGACGACCACAAACTAAGCGGGGTCAATGCGCGCGTGCTCGCGCTCTTGCCGGAACGGGCGAAAAAGCTCCAGAACCCCGATCCGCGCAAGACAGCTATTACCATCGAGGATTTTCTGACCATGAGCTCGCCGCTTGAATGCGACGACTGGAACGATGCCTCGCGCGGCAACGAAGAGCGCATGTATCTGGTCGAGGATTGGGCACAGTTCATCCTCGATCTTCCCATTCGCGGCCGCATGCATCTGGGCGAAAAAGAGGAGCCGTCGCCCTATGGCCGAAATTTCAGCTATTGCACCGGCGGAGTCTTCACGTTAAGTGAAGTGCTCCAGACAGCAACCGGCACGCGCACCCATCGCTATGCGCAGGAAAAGCTGTTTGGGCCGCTCGGAATCACCGATGCGGAATGGGTGTATTCGCCGCTCAACGTCCCGCAGACCGGCGGTGGATTGCGCCTCCGCTCCCGTGACCTGCTGAAGATTGCCCAGCTATACCTGAACGGCGGCGAGTGGCATGGCCAGCGCATCGTGAGCGCATCGTGGGTAAAGGCCTCGACCACCCCGCATGCGCGTATCGACGAGTCGACCGAGTACGGATATCTGTGGTGGCTGAAGTCGTTCTCCGCTGGCGGCAAAGCTTATCCGGCATTTTTCATGTCAGGAAACGGTGGCAACAAGGTCGTAACGATCCCGTCGTTAGACATGGCCGTAGTGATCACGAGCACAAACTTCAACACCCACGGCATGCACGAGCAAACGGAAAAACTCCTCACTGACTACGTACTGGGCGCCGTGGAGAAGTAGACGGGGGCGCGGGCGCCCCCACAAATCGCGCACGTTGCGATGTGTGGATCCTCCCCGACCCAACGGGGTATTGTCCTATCGAAGCCTGCTACACTCGTTCTCCATATGAAAGCCCCGAAAATCTTCAGCTATTGCACGCTTGCTGCGAGCCTGATCGTGGGGATGGCTCCGGCGCAAACCGCACCCCCATCAACGAATCCATCCGCCCCCAGCGCCTCGACCGACCTCCGCACCCCCGATGAAAAGCACCTCCGCAACGTGCGCCAGCTCACCTTCGGCGGCTCGAATGCCGAGGCCTATTTCTCGGCCGATGGCAAGAAGCTGATCTTCCAATCCACGCGCGACAGCCTGCAATGCGACCAGATCTTCACCATGAACACGGATGGTTCCGACCAGAGAATGGTCTCGACTGGCAAGGGCCGCACCACCTGCAGCTATATCTTCCCCCGCGGCGACAAAATTCTTTATTCCTCCACACACCTCGCCGACGCGGCCTGTCCTCCGCGGCCCGACTACTCCAAAGGCTACGTGTGGGCCATCTATCCCGGGTACGACATCTTCACCGCCAACCTCGACGGCTCGGACTTGAAGCAATTCACCACCACTCCCGGCTACGATGCCGAAGCCACCATTTCCGAAGACGGCAAAAAGATCGTTTTCACTTCCACGCGCAACGGAGACCTCGACATCTATTCGATGGATTCCGATGGCAAGCACGTCAAGCAACTCACGCACGAACTCGGTTACGACGGCGGCCCGTTCTATTCCAAAGACCGCAAGTGGATCGTTTACCGCGCCTATCATCCCAAGACCGACGCCGAGATCGCCGAATACAAAGACCTTCTGAAGCAGAACCTGATCCGACCCACCACGCTCGAAATCTGGCTCATGAAAGCCGATGGCAGCGGCAAGCGCCAGCTCACCAGCTTGAATGCGGCCAGCTTCGCCCCCTCGTTTTTCCCCGACGGCAAGCGCGTCATTTTTGCGACCAACGTGGGCTCAACCGGCGGCATGGGCAATTTCGAGCTTTACACCATCAAAGTCGATGGCACTGCGCTTGAGCGCATCACCTACAGCGACGGCTTCGACGGCTTCCCGATGTTCAGCCCTGATGGCAAGCGACTGGTCTGGATTTCCCACCGCAACGGCAAGCAGCCCCACGAAACCAACGTCTTCATCGCGGATTGGGTGGAATAGGTTGTGCAGAAGCCAGGCCACAAGCTTGGCTTCGCGCGCTTCGTCTGACTATCATCTTCTTTAATTACTCATGAAGCTCCAGCAGTGGTTCATTGTCGGGGTACTTCTCGCGCTGGCAACCGCCGCAGTGGCGAGCTTCATCCTTACCGGCGACTACAGCAATTCTCCCGTGAAGACTGCGGCTTCCGCCTCCGCTCAAGCGGAACTGGTGGACACGAGCGTGCTCAGCGCCGCCCGCGCCCTGGCTCCGCTGGCGGTGAGTCCTGAGGAGCAGAAGCTGGCAGCGGAGGCAGCCCGCGTCGCCGATCACGAGGTTGATCTCGCCTTCGCCGATGCCTTGCGCGAAGCGCGCGCGCATACCAGCGAAAAGGATCCAAAGTATCGCGAACTGAATGCGCGCATCCGCGACGCACAATCCACCGTTGACGACGACAAAGCCCAACTCGCCCAGTTGAAAGCCAAACTCGCCGCCGCCCGGCCCGCCGAGCAGGAAAGCATCCAGGCGCAAATCGCCCTCCTCGAGGCCCAGCAGGCTCCCGACGAAGATGACCTGGAAATCGCAAAAGACGAACTGGTCCGGGCCGGTGGTGACCGCGAGGGTGCCGTCGAGCGGCAACGCGAGGCGCACGAAGCCAGTGAAGATCACCTCGCTCAGAACCCGACCGCCTCCCAAAGTCTGCCGGTCGACCTGAATGCTTCCAATCTTGCGGGCCAGATTCGCGCCTGGTTCTGGCGGCGCAGCCAGCAGGCTTGCTTGGAGTCGGCCCGGCGGCAGGTGCAGGAACTCGGCCAAACCACTCAGAGCCAGCATGACTCTATCCAGCAGCACCTCAAAGCCGAGGCGCCAGAGCGCCAAGAGTCGCGCCAGCAGGCTGTCGGCCTTCGCGCACAAAGCGCCCACGGCGCCATTTCCAGTGAAGCCGTGGCTGCCGCCGTCGCATCGTTCAAGCATTCTTCCAGCGACCAGAAGCTGCTCTCGGGCTATAACAAGCAGTTGCAGGACGTGCAGGAACTTACAGGCCTCTACAGCAACTGGCTCGCGCTCTCAGCCAATGGCCGCCGCTCGGCCCTTCATGCCATGCTGCAGTCGCTGCTCTGGATCCTGCTGATCGCGTTGCTCGCCTACATGGCCGGTTGCGCGGTCGATCGATTCTTCACCCATGCCACCGCCGAAAACAAGCACCTTGTCACTCTCCGAACGGTGCTGCGTTTTGCCTTGCAGGCTGTCGCCGTCCTGCTCATCGCGCTCGTCGTCTTCGGCACTCCCAATCAGATGCCGACCGTGCTCGGGCTCGCGGGAGCGGGCCTGACCGTCGCGCTCAAAGATTTCATCGTCGGCTTCTTTGGATGGTTCGTGCTCATGGGACGAAACGGAATCCGCGTGGGCGACTGGGTCGAGATCAACGGCGTGGTCGGCGAAGTAATCGAGATCGGCCTGCTGCGAACCGTCGTGCTCGAAACCGGCAACTGGACGGACACCGGGCACCCCACTGGACGCAAGGTCGCCTTCGTCAACAGCTTCGCCATTGAAGGACACTACTTCAACTTTTCCACCACCGGGCAGTGGCTCTGGGATGAACTGCAAGTCACAATTCCACCCGGCGAGAATCCGTATGCCCTCGTGGAGTCCATTCAGAAGCTGGTGCAGGAAGAAACGCACTCCAACGCTGCTCAGGCTGAAAAGGAATGGCAGAAATCGGCGGGCCAGCGCCTGCAGTCGCTATCGGTAGCGCCCGCGATTCAGTTGCGCCCCACCGGTTCCACCGTGGAGTTGCAGGTCCGCTATATCACCAGCGCCAACGAGCGCTACATGATGCGTGCGCGCCTGTACGAGAAAATTGTCGCCCTGTTGCACGCCCAAACCAAGGCCAGCGCGTAGCAGAGTCGGCAACGTTAGCCTCGGTCAACTGGCCGCAAGAGATTTCGATTTCGGGTGGCGCAGCGCTTTTAGCCCTGCGATCAGGAGAACACTCTGATGAGCGGCTTCAGCCCCTGAGGTCGCCTGCTGAACGCGATAAGGACTTCACGCTCGTCTTCCCGTTCTCGCGCAGCAACTGCTCTTTAATCTTTCCAGGCAGCCTTGAGCTCTGCAAAACCTCGCGCAGTTTCGCCGGTGTAATCTCGCGCGTAAACGCCAGCGCGCGAGCCAGCGATAGATATTCACTCCGCAACAGCGCCATTTGCACGTCGCGCCGGTAACACCACTTCGAATGCCGCGCTACCGCCTGAATCAAAGCCGAACCCGCCTCCGGCTTAACCACCGCCCGCACCACCAATGCTTCCGTCAAACGAGCGTTCTCGATCGCCGTACGCATGATTCGTTCTTCCGAATCCAGCAGCAACGCGCACGCAACCCGCCCCGATCCCTGCCGCGCCAGCGTCAACCGCTCGCCCAGCGTGACGGTGTTAAGCCGTCCAATCAAAGTTTCATCGGCTGTACGTTTCACATCCCCCGGCACCGTCGCCGAGAGCGCCACCTTCATCAAATCAAACGTGTAAAACTGCCGGATCATCGGCACCGATACGTGCCGCGGCGCCTGCGGATGCGAGACCAGCGCAATCTTCACCTTGCGCAGTTTGGACAGCGCCCGGTTCTTACCTAGTGCTTCGATCACCTCGCCCGGCAAATCCGCACGCTTGAGCAGCGAAAGAGCCAAATCGGCGGTAAGCGAGGGATCGGCGGCGGCCCCCAGTAATTCATCGCGGACGGAACTGTGGACAGCTTCTTCCAGCGGCAAGGCGGAGATGTTCACCGCAGACGTGCCGGCCGAAACATGAGTCAACACGCGTTGCTCGTCCTGCTCATTCACTTAAGACTCAATCCTCGGCGAACTCAACTCTTATTCCCGCGCGCCGCAGCCCGCGCCAGCGCCAAAGCTCCCATGACCGGATCCACGAAATCATCCCGCAACTCGATCCCCGGAAAACTCTCCTTGAGCTGATTGTAAAAAACGCGCCGCACCTCCGCCGACTGACGAAAGACACTCCCCGTCGTGGCCACAGGGACATAGGGTGCCTCGGCCGCAATGCGCCGCAGCACAATGGATGCAAGCGTAGCCAGTTCCTCTCCAGCGCAAGCCAGCAACCCACGGGCAACGGAGTCGCCTTCCGCTGCCGCCTTCAGCACCACCGGAAACAGCCGCGGAAATTCGGGCGGCGGAGTCGAATTGGCAAACACGATCAGCGCGTCGAAGTCGGCAAGCTTCCAGGTTTCAAGAATGCCCGCAGCAAGAGGGCTCGCCGCAACAACGCCGGTGGCGAGCGCCGTCTCCGATTGCCGGTCGCGAATACGCAACACGGCGGAAACTGCTTGCCGCCCGATCCACTGCCCCGAGCCCTCGTCCGAAACGGCGAACCCCCACCCGCCCGCCCGCGCGGTATGGCCGTGGGCGTCACGACCCAAGGCGATCGACCCCGTGCCCGCGATTACGATCACTCCCGGTCCGGGCCCAAACGCCGCTTCCAGCGCTATCACTGTGTCGCCCACTACCTGGATGCGCGCCCGAGAGAGTTGTGGATCTAATTCAGTAACCATGGCCCGAATCTTGTCGGCGATTTCCTGCCGCCCCGCTCCTGAGGCGCCGATACAAATGGCACAAATATCATGCGGAACTATCTTGGCCGCCGCACACACCTGGCGAATCGCCGCATGCAGAGCCTCGCACGCCCGCTCTTCGCCTAGTCGTACGACATTGCTGCCACCACTCACGGCCCTGGCAAGCACGGAGTTTCCCCCGCCCAGAACGCACCGCGTCTTCGTTCCTCCGCCGTCAATTCCCAAGTAGTAGGCCATCGCGCTAGTTCTAACACAGGTTCAGCAGCCGCCTTCCCGCCCTGAACATGCTTGTACAATGCCCAAAACAAGCATGCACACGGGACTGAATCGCATCGACCTGTTCATCGTCGTGGTGTATCTGGCGGGCATTACGCTGTTTGGCCTGCGTTTCCGCAAGCGCCAGCGCACCATGCGCGACTATTTTCTAGCCGATCGCGACATCCCCTGGTGGGCCATCGCTCTTTCCATCGTTGCCGCTGAAACCAGCACGCTCACCATCATCAGTATTCCCGGCCTCGCCTACGATTCCAACTTCACTTTTCTCCAGCTCGTGATGGGCTATGTCATCGGCCGCGTCATCATCAGTTTCATCTTGCTTCCCCAGTATTTTCGAGGCGACCTCTACACCGCCTACCAACTCATCGAGCGCCGCTTCGGTCCGCACCTCCGCTCGGTAACCGCGGCGATTTTCCTTGTGACGCGCGCCTGCGCCGAGGGCGTGCGAGTTTACGCGGTCTCAATCGTCGTCTCCATCGCACTCGGGACCGGCGAGATCACCTCCATCGCGATCATCACGCTGCTGACTTTGATTTACACGTTTGAAGGCGGCCTCGCCGCGGTCATCTGGACTGACGTAGTGCAGACGTTCATCTATGTCGGGGGAACGCTCGTCGGCCTGTTCACTATCCTTCATCTGATCCCAGGCGGTTGGACGTCAGCGCATGCGATCGCCACCAGCCTGGACAAGTTTCGTGTGTTCGATCCGACGATTGCAGCGCACTGGCCCTTCCTCAATTTCGCCAAGCCCTACACGCTTTGGGCCGGCATCATCGGCGGCGCTTTCTTCACCACGGCCAGCCATGGCACCGACCAACTGATCGTGCAAAGGCTCCTCGCCGCCCGCAATCAACGCCAGTCAGTCACCGCCCTGCTCGCAAGCGGCATCGCCATTCTCTTCCAGTTCGCGTTGTTTCTCTTCGTCGGTGCAATGCTCTACGCCTTCTATCAACTTCCCTCCTCTTCCTTCGGACGAGCCGACCGCATTTATCCCACCTTCATCGTCACCCGCATGCCGCCCGGCATCGCGGGACTTCTGATTGCCGCCATCCTCGCCGCCGCCATGTCGAACCTGAGCGCGGCTCTGAATTCGCTCTCGTCAAGCACGATGATGGACTTCTTCTTTCGCTGGCGGCCACAGTCAGAGACGAAGACCGAAACAAAGACAGACGACTCCCGCCGTCTGCGCCTCGCCCGGCTGGCGACGCTAGCCTGGGCGCTCGTACTATTCGGCCTCGCCGTACTGGCCCTCCATCGCGTAGGGCGCGTAGTTGAGGTCGGTCTGCAGATTGCCATGCTGGCCTACGGCGCTCTGCTCGGAGTATTCCTTCTCGGTGTCCTGACCAAACGCGCCAACCAAAGCGGCGCCATTGCAGGCATGATCGCAGGCCTGGCCCTCGAACTCTATCTCTGGAGATATTCCCAGGTAGCATTCACCTGGTGGGTTCCCATCGGCACCTGCGTGACCTTTGCGATCGGCTATTTCGCGAGCGCGATGCAGAGGAAAAACCCCTGAACCCGAATCGCAGAACTTGGCGGTCTCTTATTGTCCGCGACCTCTGCGCCCTCTGCGGTTAAAATCTTTCTCTCGCCGTAACAGCGAGTCATGACTTTGCAACCACCATCGCCCCGCCCCGAACTAGCCCGCGACCTGAAACTCTCTCACGCTGGCGCAGTCGTGGTCGGCACCATCATCGGCAGCGGCATCTTCCTCGTTCCGCAGGAAATGATGCAGGCCGTTGGCTCGGCGCGCATCGTCTATCTAGCCTGGCTCGTAGGCGGATTGCTCTCCTTCTTCGGCGCGCTCACCTATGCCGAACTCGGCGCCATGAAGCCGCAAGCCGGCGGCGAATATGTCTATGTTCGCGACGCCTACGGCCCCCTGCCAGCCTTCCTCTACGGATGGACATGGTTCCTCATCGCCAAGCCCGCCTCGATCGCAACCGTTACCACCGGATTGGTGCGCACGCTCGCCACCTTCCCGGTCTTCGCATTCTTCTCGCACGCCTTCTTCTCTGCGGGCTCGTTCTCTGTCACCTATGGCCAGCTCGTCGCCATTGCCGCCGCCATCTTCATCACGTGGCTGAACTACATCGGCATCCGCAAAGCGGGAGATTTTCAGTTCCTCTTCACGCTCCTGAAAATCGCCATCATCCTCGGCATCGTCGCCGTGGGCTTCAGCTACAAGGATGGATCCTGGGCCAATTTCTCCACCACCTTCGCCGCTGCCAAAGGCGGGCTCGCCGGCTTCTTCGCCGCCCTCGTAGCTGCTCTCTGGGCCTACGATGGCTGGAACGATCTCAACATGGTGGCGGGCGAGATTCGGAACCCCCAGCGCAACATTCCTCTTTCTCTGGTCTGGGGAGTAGCCACGGTAGGCGCCCTCTACATCCTGATCAATGCGGCCGTGCAGTATGCCATGCCTGCCTCGGCCGTCGCCGCCTCCGCGCGCCCGGCGGCCGATGCGGTCGCGCTGGTCGTCGGCCGCGGCGGCGCAACTCTCGTCTCAATCGGCATTGCCGTTTCCATGCTCGTCACCTTGAACGGCACCATCATGAGCGGAGCCCGCGTCCCCTTCGCCATGTCCCGCGACCGATACTTCTTCAAAGCCATTGCCGAAGTCCATCCGCGCTTCCACACTCCATCGGTGTCTCTCGTCGTCCAATGCGCATTGTCCATCCTCCTCTTGCTTGGCGGAGGCAATTTCCGCCAGTTCTTTTCGCTCGCCATCTTTGCTGAGTGGCTCTTCTACATGCTTGCCGGCAGCACGGTCTTCGTTTTCCGCCTCCGCGATCCCAACGCCGAGCGGCCCTATCGCGTGCCCGGCTATCCCTTCGTTCCCGCGTTATTCATCGCAGCCTCAGCCATCCTTTTGTATTACACATTCACCGACAATCTGCGCTATTCCGCGGAAGGATGTGTAGCCATCCTCGCCGGCATCCCCGTTTTCTATTTTTTCGCCCGCAGGCGCGGCACCAGAGTTCCAGAAGCGAAGCAATAGCGTGGAGCGACGGGCCCCTCGCCCGTACACCACATTTTTGAGGCGGAGACACTCTCTAATCCTCTCCCTAACGCGGACAATCCTCCCCCACCAGGTAACCACCTCACCCGCAAAACATGGTTACCAAAGGACACGCGCAGGCGGCACGTTTACCCGCCTCCAAAACTGCCCTACCTTGAAGACTCCAACCCTGAGCAGTCTCCCCATGCTTGGGTCCCCATTTGGAGCCAAGGGATGCCTGTGTCCGACCAACAATTTCAGCTCGGCCTGTTGCCCGAGAACAAATGGAACTGGCGGAGTTTCGCCGCGAGTTACGGCCTTGTCACCGCGCTCGTCGTGTTCCTCATGCTTCTTGGCATCTTCATCCCCGACACGCTCAAGGTCTTGCCCAACTATTACGTGACCGAACTCATCCCGCGGCCAGCGCTCCGGCCCGAAAAGCTGCCCAAGGCGAAGCCGCTGCCAGTCCATGCCAAATTACTGCCGCCAGAGCCGGTGTTTAAGGCGCCCAAGTTGGTTGTGCCGCAAGAGGTCCACGCCACCAAGCCGCAGCCCCAACAAGAGATCGAACCGCCCAAAGTGGCTTTGAATAACTTCGCTCCCGCCGTGCTCAAGCCGATGCCTGGTGGCGCGCGCCCGGTTTTGATTCACACCGGTGATTTTCAAGGCAGCTCGGTAACGCCCACCGTCAATGCGCCGATACAAAAGGTGCAGACGGGCGGTTTTGGCGACCCCAACGGATTGAAGCCCAGCGAAAACAGCAAGCCCAACGGCAAGCTGATCGCTTCCGCCGCGGGTTCGTTTGACATGCCGGTCGGGCCCGGACAAGGCAACGGTTCCGGCGGCGCCAAAGGCATCAAGGGAACGGTAGCCAGCGCCGATTTCGGCGACGGTATCGCCACCCCCGGACGGGGTGACGGACGCAGCAGCGGCCGCGGCAATGCCACGGTGCAAACCTCAGGCTTTGGCACCCAACAGATCGCGCAGAACGTGCCCCACGCTCCGCGCATGGACACCGGACCGGCGGTTACTGCCGTCGAGATCACTTACAAACCGAATCCGGTTTATACGCAGGCAGCAAGGGATCTGAAGTTGGAAGGTGAAGTTCTGCTCGAAGTCGAGTTTTCCGCGGGTGGGCAGTTGCACATAAACCGCGTTGTCAAAGGTCTCGGCCACGGACTAGACGAGGCTGCCATTTCGGCCGCCAACAAAATGCGTTTCAAGCCCGCTATGCACTATGGGCAGCCGGTCGATTCGACCGCCATTGTGCACGTCGTATTTCAACTGGCGTACTGAAACTTTGGAGATGAAGTTATGCGCAATATGAAATTGCCGGTTTTGGCTCTGCTCGCGCTGGCCATGACGATGACCGCAGTTGCCGAAAAGAAACATCCCGCAGCCCCGGTGGCCCCGGCTCAATCTCAGACCGATCAAGCCCAGACCCCCATGGCTCCGCCCACCACCATGGATCAGGTCGTCAACCGTGTCATCCTGCGCGAGAAAGCTCTGGTCACGTTTCTGGCCCCGCGCACCCCGGTCGTCGAGACCTACCTTCAGGATCTGACCCAGGATCCGCAGATGGGCCCGATTCCGCAGAGCGACCACTATTTCCTCGGCCGCATGGATCTCAGCGACTCCATCGACCGCGAAGACTACCTTAGCGAAAAGGGCAAAGGCAGCAAGGATAGCGACGAAGGCATGGAAAGGCGTCTTCTTGGCGGCTTCACCAAGATGTTCAAATTCCAGTATCAGCCCCTCGGCTTTTCCTGGATGATCTACGCCGACCGCAACGAATTCGACCGCCAGCACTACGATTTTCACTACGCCCGCCGCGAATTTCTCGGCGATGTGCGCTGCCTGGTATTTGACATCCTCCCCAAGAAGGACGCCGGCGGCCACGGCCGTTTCATCGGACGCATCTGGGTTGAGGATCAGGGTTTCAACATCGTTCGCCTCAACGGCACCTACGCCCGCCCCTCGCGCAACGCCTTCTTCTTCCACATGGATAGCTGGCGCCTGAACTTGACTGAGGGCTATTGGATCCCGTCTTACATTTACAGCGAGGAAGGCGACTTCACTGCCGGAGCCAAGAACAAGCTCGCATTCAAAGCTCAAACCCGCATGTGGGGCTACAACCTCAAAGCGTCCAACGCCAATGAGGAGCTCACTCAGATTCATGTCGACAGCGTAAAAGACGAAACACCTTCCGCTCAGGATGCCTCGCCTCTGGCGGCCGAACGCAATTGGCAGCAGCAGGCTGAAGACAACGTAATCGAGCGCCTCGAGAAGGCTGGCTTGGTCGCCCCCGAAGGCGAGGTCGACAAGATTCTGCAAACCGTCGTCAACAACATCGAGATCACCAATAACATCGACCTGCCGCGCCCCGTCCGCACGCGCGTGCTCACCACCTCCCCGCTCGAAACCTTCAGCGTCGGCAACACCATCGTCGTAAGCCGCGGCCTGATCGACGTGCTTCCCGATGAGGGCAGCCTCGCCATGGTGCTCGCGCACGAACTCGCGCACATCGTTCTCGGACACAACCTGGGCAGCATGTATGCCTTCAACGACCGCATGCTGTTTTCCGACGAAGGCACCTTCGCCAACCTCGGCTTCAAACACATTCCGGAAGAAGAAACAGCCGCCGACAAGAAAGCGATCGAGATGCTGAAAGCGTCTCCCTACGCGCAGAAGCTCGATTCCGCCGGACTGTTCGTCAAGGCCTTGCAAGCGCGCGCCCCGCAATTGGCCGCCCTGCTGCAGGCTCACCTCGGCAACAGCATGGCGGAAAACGGCACCATCACGCGCATGGCCGCGCTCGCCAATGGAGCCCCGGCGCTCGAATGGAACAAGCTCGATCAGATTGCCGCGCTGCCCTTGGGCGGCCGCGTCAAGCTGAATCCCTGGGATAACAAAGTCGAACTGATCAAGGCGCAGCCGGTTGCCATCACCTCGGCCCGCGACAAGATGCCGTTCGAGGTTACGCCGTTTTTCCCGCGCCTGGCCCGCTACAGCAGCGTAGCCACCGCGCCGGCGACGCCCGCGACGGCAGCCACCACCGCCAACGCCAATCCCACCCCGGCAAACTAGGCCGGTCCACAAGTTGAAGGAAGCGCAGGCTGGAGCCGGAAGCAATTCCGGGTTTCAGCCTGTGTCTTATTTTGGGGCGTTTTGACAGGGCGCGGCTTCACACGCTGCGTAAAAACTTCAGCAGTGGGCACGAACGGGAAGGGCACGAGTTCCACTCGTGCCGCAAGCGGCCCATAATCAACCGCGGCGTCAAGCCGCTGGGGGACTGCCAGTCCCCGAAACCACTCTTTCCGCAGCCTGTTCAGCCGCGCCGAAATCCGAACTTGAGAACTGGGCTTTACAGTTCCCTGAAAAACTCAATTTTGGGTGGCACAGCACTTTCAGCGCTGCGATTAAGCCTCTTTTTCTGTCAGGGCTTTAGCCCCTGAGGGACGCGCCCATGGCGCTCGAAAAGGCACTGAACCCCATCTGACGCGACACTAGAAGTGCTCCCGCAAGTCCGCGAACCGGTCCACCACCACCAGCCGCTGCGCCGCAGGCGCTTCCGCCAGCTCCTCATGCTCCAGGATCCACGTATTGTCGTGCGGCACAAACACCGCGTGCAGCCCCGCCGCCAGCGCCGGATTGATATCCGATTTCGGACTATTCCCCACCATCCACGTCTCGTCGCAAGCCAGCGCATACTTCGAAATCGCCGACCGGTAAGTCGCTTCGTCCTTCTCGGCCACGATCTCGACCGCCGCAAAGTATTCTTTCAATCCAGACCGCTCCACTTTGCTGGCCTGCTCGGCCGGATTGCCCTTCGTCATCAGAATCAGATGATGCCGCCCGCTCAGGTAGTCGAGCGTCTCCGGCACGCCCGCAATCAATTCCACCGGATGCTCCGCAATCTGCTGCGCAAAACTCCGAATCCGTTCATGCAGCGCGGGAGTCACGGGCTCGACCGAGAGCTTCTCAAAGGTTTCCACCAGCGAGTGCGCGAAGCTGTGCAGCCCATAGCCATGCTTCACAATCGAGTCGCGCTCCACCTCGTTCAGAACCAGCCGCACCGCTTCGGGCGAATATTCGCGATGATCGAGGAACGAAATAAATTTCGCGATCGCCCGCTCGAAGTAGATGTTGTTCTCCCAGAGCGTGTCATCCGCATCGATGAGCAATGTCTGGGCGCCGTTCTCGTCCCCCATGCCCTCTATGATACCCGCCGCTGCCGGCCACGTAGGGACAGCCGCCCACCGGGCGCCCAGCGGAGCGAAGCTCCGCTGGCTACCGATTCTGTGCCTGCTATGAGCAGGGCCCGGTTTTGATGAACGAGAAAAAACTGGTGGTGCTGAAGGCGTACTACGCCATAAAGCGTAGTCGGTAGTCTTTATTGACAGGCTGGGACGAACTGCCTAGGATGTAGCCCATCTGCCGAACAGGCTCTCTGTTCGATTGAACCGGGGCGTCATAGAAAACTCTGGAGGTTGGCCATGCGCAGCCCTCGTCTGCTTTCACTCAGCATCGTCAGTTTCGTTTGCATTTTGGCCAGTGTCGCAATGTGGGCACAGACCGTGTCGCCGGCACAAACCAAGTTCACCTGGGTGTACAGCTTCGACGGACAGGGAGCGCACGGCGGCGCGAATCCAGGCTTCGGTAATCTCGTTCAAGGCCCGGATGGGTACCTCTACGGAACAACCGAGGTGAGCGTTGGCACCGAGGGCACGGTTTTCAAAATCAGCACTGCGGGCAAGCTGAAAACACTCTACGTTTTTTGCACTGACGGTCAGCCCTGCCTGAACGGCGCCAGGCCTCTTGGAGGACTGTCGCTTGCCAGCAATGGGATGTTTTACGGTACGACCTCATTGGGTGGAAGCCCCGGCGATGGCACCGTTTTTCAAATCACCTCGGCGGGCAAGTTCAAATGGCTGTACGACTTCGGCACCACCACCAACGGCTCCAAGCCATGGGCTCCCCCGATTCAGGCCGCCAATGGGCTCTTGTACGGATCCACATCGCAGGGCGGATCCGCGACCGATGGCACGCTCTATGAAATGACCACTACGGGCACCAATGCCGCTTCCCTGAGCTTCGTTGGCAAGAACGGTATCTATCCTTTCGCCAGACTGATGCAGGCCACGAACGGAACCTTGTATGGCACCACCGCCCAACTGGTATCGGGCAACGGCACGGTCTTTGCCGTCACGGAGAACGAGGGCTTCAAGACGCTGCACAAGTTCAACGGCGCGCCCGGCGGTGGTTACCCCGTCGGTGGACTGGTTCAGGCCAGCAACGGGACCTTTTACGGGACCACGAGCACCGGCGGAGCCCACCTCGGGGGCGGTACGGTTTTTTCCATCACGGCGGCGGGCAAGTTCAAAACACTTTACAGCTTCTGCGCCAAGGCGAGTTGCACGGATGGCGCCAATCCCCTGGCCTCACTGATTCAAGCCAGCGACGGGAACCTGTACGGGACAACTTATAATGGCGGGACGAACACCACCGGCTGCAACGGAGGTTGCGGCACGATCTTCAGAATCACCACCGCGGGCACGTTCACCACGATCTACAACTTCTGCTCTCAATCGGGGTGCGCTGACGGGTACTATCCTGAAAGTGGACTGGTGCAAGCCACCAACGGGACCTTTTACGGTACGACCTTCTATGGTGGGCAGTCGGGCAGCGCCGGCACGGTATTCAGTCTCTCCATAGGACTGGCCCCGTTCGTGAAGACACTCCCCGCTTCGGCCACGGCGGGAGCGACTGTAATGATCTTGGGAGACAATCTGACAGGCACCACCAAAGTCAGCTTTAACGGCATATCCGCAGCCTTCACCGTTGACTCCGATACCGAAATCACTGCCACGGTACCAGCGGGCGCCGCCACAGGCATGATCGAGGTGACGACTCCGAGCGGCACACTGTACAGCAACGCGGCCTTCGTGGTCACTCCGTAAACCCGTGGACAGACGGGACGTACCCCAGTTTTTCTCCCGATCTGGAATTCAGCCAGCCGGGTACGGCAAAACAAGCTATGCTCACGCACTGAGGAGGATAATTTGGCCCGACACCGCCTTCGCTCGTATCGAGGGACACCCGCGCGCCCCCCGGCAAACGGTCTATAGCACGCCTGTCAAGTCCGGTTTGGCCTCCCAGAAATCCCCGAACCCCTTTCGTTTGTTAGCTCTGCACATGTTGTACGTACATATGTGTATTCCAAACAATATTTTTTTCGCTCATTGTTCGCTTCTCGGGAGGGACAAACCGGGGAAACCCGAACACAAGAAAGGCCCGAATCTCGACTATTCCCTGGAGACGGCAAAATCCACTTGACACTCCATGCGAAAGTTAACCTTTAACGAGCGCGAAGAAGCCGTATAGCTTCCTGACAATCAGAAACCGCCGAACATCATGGCTAACTCTTGATTTATCAATATTTTATCTCTAAGTCATTGGCGCTCAAAATCTTGGCGGGATTGGCGGTACTGTCCTACTATTAGGACAGTACCGGATTGGCTCCTAAAATCTTGATTCCAATAGACCGAGTAGAGGGGTATTCATTACCAGTAAGTAAACATGGCAAGGCTTTCCAAAGTCCGCTTTCTCTCCTGGCGTTCGAACGCAACAGCCCGAATCACACTTCCTAACTTCCCCATAACAGATTTCTGCGATACTGAAACCGCCTTATTGGAGAAGGCACTGTGAGCCATTATCTTCTCTCTGTCCTGCTTGGAATTATCGAAGGCCTGACCGAATTTCTTCCCGTAAGTTCCACCGCGCATCTGCGTCTTGCAGAAGAGCTTATGCACGTTCCGCTTTCGAGCGGATACTGGAAGATGTACTCGATCGTCATTCAGCTCGGCGCAATTCTCGTTCTGCCCATCTATTTCCGCGCCCACATCATCAAGCTCATTTCCACCTGGCCCAAAGGCGAGAAGAAGGACTGCGACTACCTCACGCACCCGCTCAGTCTGGTCATGATCGCCTTCGTAGTCACCGCGATCCCATCGTTCCTGCTGACCAAGGTGATTGGCAAGAATCTCGAGAGCCTCTATGTCATGGGAACCGCGCTGCTGCTGGGCGGAATCGTGATGTGGATCATCGACGCGATGAAAGCGCCCTGGGAAAAGGCCGGTCCCGACGCGCCCGGTTCGCCCATTCACACCTGGAAAATGGACGATATCTATGGAGGTCAAGCCCTCTGGATTGGCGCCTGCCAGATTCTTTCCGCCGTTTTCCCCGGCACATCGCGGTCCATGTCAACCATTGGCGCAGGACAATTAGTAGGAATGTCGCGCTCGGCCGCGCTCGAATTCTCCTTCTTTCTATCCATGCCGACGATGACGGTCGCGACCGTCTACACACTGCTCAAGTCGCTTCGCGGTAGCGACGATAACCCGATTGGCGTCTCCGAACTCACCCGGCACGAGTGGGGAGTTCTCGCCGTCGGCTTCGTCGTCTCCTTCCTCGTCGCCTACATCGCAGTCGCCTGGTTCATGAACTGGGTCCGCAAGCACGGTTTCGTGCCCTTTGCCATCTACCGCATTGTGATCGGAATTGCGGTCCTAGCCTGGGCCGCGGGCTATATTGGGCGCTAATGCAACGTGAACATTTGCTAGAAATGCCTCGCTTTGGGCTGCGGGTACCTTGTTTGCCACCCCTGACCCTTTCCAACATTGTCGCGGCCTCCAGTTCTTGTCATAATTATTAAGCTCTGGCTTCGTGACGATGTGGCGTGGGAGATTTGTCCCTCGCGCTCGAACGCTGCCCAATGACATTCTTCTCGAAGATCTTTCTGCCCACCAGGAGCCGACGCCTGAACGAACTTATCGGCTTCCTGCTGTGCATCTCTGCGCTCCTCCTTTTCCTCGCACTCGCTTCTTATTCGCCGCTCGATCCGTCGCTCAATAGCGCATCTGTCCTCACCGGATCGCACGGCGCCCGCAACTGGATCGGCATTCTCGGCGCGTATCTTGCCGACGTCGTTCTCCAGTTCCTTGGTATTGGAGCGTTCCTGCTGCCTGTCTTCCTCGGCATGTTGGGTGTGCGCTGGTTCCGCTCGCGCGCCGTTCAGGCACCGATGGCCAAGACGCTGGGCGCAATCTGGCTGCTCATGTTCGTACCTGCGCTGCTGGCCATTTTGCCGGGACATGTGCGCTGGCTGGGCGCGATTCCGATTGAAGGCCTTGCCGGACGCATCGTCGGCGACGTGCTAATCCGCTACCTGAACGTCGCGGGAGCATACATCGTCTGCACCACGATCCTTGCTGTTGCGCTCTACCTGACGACGGCGTTCTCGTTCTCCGCGATTCAGGTGTGGGCTCCCACGCGCTTTGCCTTCTTCGTGGCGTTGCGCGATCGGTTCCACGATTGGCAGGAGGAACGCGAGCGCAAGCGCCAGCAGAGAGAGCTCGAAAAGCGCCGCGCCGAGAAGCCGGTGGTCACCACGCAACTGGTGCCCGCGCGAACGCCCGTGCCGCGGCCAGAACCTGCCCGCGCTGAGCCGTCGCCCGCGGAGCAGATTCCTGGCGTTCAGACGCCAACAGGAGCGCGTCCGACCGGGATCGAACGCATGGCCGCGGAAGACGACAGCGAGATTCCTTCAGCGCCCTCGCCTTCACCCACAACATCCGCTTCCACCGAGATCGAGGTCACCGAGCGCGCCGACACTGAGCGCAAGGCGAAGACTACGATGCCCAAGATTGCGGGAGGCTATAAGCTGCCGCCCTCGAGCCTGCTTCATCGTCCCGATGAGCAACAGGCGGTGCATGAAGACGAGCTCAAGCTGCTCGCCTCCGTGCTCACCAACCGTTACGCCGAATTCGACGTGCACGGGCAGGTCACGCAGATCAATCCCGGGCCCGTGGTCACGACCTTCGAATACAAGCCCGAAGCCGGCATCAAGTACAGCCGCATCGTCGGCCTGACTGACGATCTCTGCCTCGCCCTGCGTGCGGAAAGCATTCTGGTCGAGCGCATGCCGGGCAAAAGCACGGTGGGCATCCAGGTTCCGAACCGCGAGCGCGAAATCATCTGGCTGCGCGAGAACATCGAATCGCCGGAATTCATCGGGTCGAAATCGAAGCTGACAGTGGGCATGGGCAAGGACATCAATGGCCGCCTGGCGGTCGCGGACTTGGCCGGCATGCCGCACTTGCTCATCGCCGGCTCGACCGGAACCGGCAAGAGCGTGGCCATCAACGCCATGATCATGTCGATCCTCTACAAGTCGACACCCGATCAGGTGCGCCTCGTGCTGGTGGATCCCAAGCGCCTGGAACTCGGCAATTACGAAGGTGTCCCACATCTCTATACGCCCATCATCACCGAGCCCAAACTCGCGGCCAACGCGCTGCGCAATGCCGTGCGCGAGATGGAACGGCGGCTAAAACTGCTGGCCTCGAAAGGCGTCCGCAATATTGCCGGGTACAACGCGCTGTTCGACGACACGCCCAGCCTGTTTGCCGCCGAGCAATCCGACGAAGGCCCGATTCCCTACATCGTCATCATCATCGACGAGTTGGCCGACCTGATGATGCTCGACGGCCACAATGTCGAGGAATCGATCACGCGCCTGGCGCAGATGGCGCGCGCCGTCGGCATCCATCTTGTGCTGGCCACGCAACGCCCGTCGGTAGACGTCATCACCGGACTCATCAAGGCCAACTTCCCTGCCCGCGTGTCGTTCCGCGTAGCGACTAAAGTCAACTCACGCACCATTCTCGACGCCAACGGCGCCGAGTGTTTGCTGGGGCGCGGCGACATGCTCTACCTGCCTTCCGGCTCCGCGCGCGTGCATCGATTGCACGCTCCCTTTGTTACCGAGAAAGAGATCGCGGCGGTCGTGGAATTCTGGAAGGCGCAGGGCGTGGCGCAATATCAGGAGAAGTTCCTCGAAAGTCCCCAGGAAGATCGCGAAGGCGGAATGGGAGCCGATGGCGAGGCAGGCGAATTCTCCGAAGAAGACAACGATCCGCTCTTCAACGATGCCGTGCGCCTGGTGATCGAGTTCGGTAAGGCTTCCACTTCCCTGTTGCAGCGCCGCTTGCGCATCGGCTACGGCCGCGCCGCTCACCTGATCGATCTAATGGAACGCGATGGCATCGTAGGCGCTGCCGACGGTCCCAAGCCGCGCGAGGTGCTCAAGCGCCCCGACTGGATTTCTGAGATTGAGGAAACGATGCGGTAGACAGCATTCTCTTCAACGGCACGTTCGCAAGGACTGCACTAAAGGCGACTGTGGCGCATGGACTTGATTCCGTACATAGTGTTAGAGTCAGTTTTTGTTGTTCGCCACGGAAATGCCTCCTACTCCCCCGCCTGGTTGGGCCGCACTGCAGGAACAAGCGCGCCGCTCAAAAGATCCCGAGGAACTTGCGCGCATCATCGATACGATGAACAAACTGCTGACGGAGTGTGAAGAAGCCGCAGGAGATCTCCATAAGAAGAAAACGCGTCGCACGGGAGGCGGGAAGCCGGACAAGAGAAATGGCCAGTGAGGCTTCTACCGCGCCTTGCGAAGCTTATCGAGTTCCGATCGCAACTCCCGAATCCTCTGCCTGCGGGCCTCGTAAGCAGCCTTTTCGTCGTTGGTGAGGAGGTTGAAACTTCTGCCAACAAGGGCCTGCATCTGTTGGCTGAGTAATTCTGGAAGTTCGCGCGCAATCTCTTCAAACCGAGTGGCGGCCATGAAACTACGCCTACAGCTAAGGCTTACAATAGGTGCGCAAATCGTGCAGTGAGATCGGGCATGTTGCAGCGTGATCGTTCTCACAATCGTGGGACTAACCCAAATGAAATTCCATACTGAGTACATCACTCTCCACACCAAGACCAAGCGCGCTTACGTGCGTATCACGCCGCAGGTCGAAGCCGCGCTCAAGAAGGCGGATATCAAGGAAGGAATGATTCTGGTTTCCGCCATGCACATCACGGCTGGAGTCTATGTGAACGACAACGAGAGCGGGCTAATTGAAGACATTGACCAGTGGCTGGAAAAGCTCGCGCCCTTCAACCGCAATTACCAGCATCACCAGACTGGGGAAGACAACGGCGACGCTCATTTGAAGTCGCTGCTGGTTCATCACGAAGTGATCGTGCCGGTGACCAATGGCAAGCTGGACTTCGGGACCTGGCAGCAGATTTTCTACGCCGAGTTCGATGGCCAGCGCGACAAACGCGTGCTCATTAAAGTGATGGGAGAATAGCGAGTTGCGTTTTGGGTGAAGGTTCTGGGCTGATTTGGTTGGGATTACGACAGCGGATTCTGGAGGATTGGGTGTTTACTGACTAGTCATAAACACCCCTCTCTGGCGGTCTATTAGAATCATATACTTAGATGATGTTTTCCGCTAAGTCTTTGAAAACTAACGATTTGCTGGAAAAAGCTTTGGTGTTTATTATCAATGAGTTAGCTGGATTCCTAGTTCCGGTCGCGGCGATCTCGCCAGGTCTTTGAGTAATAAGGACTTACTTGTAATATATTTATTTTTCAATCACTTAGCCGCTCGTTTTGGCTTAATTTGCGATGAAGCGCGCCAGATCTTTGAAGAATAAGCAGTTATGGTTGCCGGTCCTTTTATGTATCCTCTTGAAGCTGAGTTGACGCGTCGCACTTCAACACAAGTGTTTTATTTTAGGAGCCCGAATCTATGAGCGAAGAAATCCACGAATTGCATGAGCACGCCGAACACGCGCGCGAGCATCCCGATCTTGCGCCGATCACCCTCACGATGGCGGTGCTTGCGGTGCTAGTGGCGACCGTGTCTCTGCTTGGACATCGCACACACACCGAAGAAATCATTCTGCAAAATAAAGTCACTGACCAGTGGAGCTACTACCAGGCCAAGAACATCCGCCGACACACTGACGAACTCTTCGCCGACCTGACGAAGGTGATCGCGACGAAGGACGAAGAGGGCATGGCCAAGCTGGGAGAGAAGTACCGGTCCGAGGCGGAGCGGTATAAAGAGGAGCAGAAAGAGCTGGATGCGAAGGCCCGCGAACTGGAACAGGAGACGGCACTCGCGAGCCGGAAGGCTGACCGGTTCGATCTGGGAGAAGTGTTTCTGGAGATCGCGCTGGTGATTACGTCGATCACTTTGCTGTCGGGACGGCGGATATTCTGGCACTTGGGCTTGCTGTTGGCGGCGGGAGGAGTGGTGGCTACGTGCTCGGCTTGGCTGCTGCGGTAAGGTGGTTCTCCGGGGATTAAGTCGCTGGCACTGGCGCTTCCTTTGCTTCTAATTCCTCCAGCAGGTCGCGGAGAGTTTCCAGGATCGCTTCTGCGCTGGCTATCTTGATTGTGAATTTCAGCGTGCCGTCGGGAGTGAACTGGGATTTAGGCTGGGAGGCCACGAAGCGGGCCAGTTTGCCGGGGTCGATCGTGGCAGTGGGGCTGAATTTGATGTTGACGATTTCGCGTTTGCGCTCGATGGTGGTTGCGCCCACGCGCATGGATTGCAGCTTGAGCGCGGCGTAGGCGAGCAGGTTGCGAACAGCGGCGGGCGGCGGACCGTAGCGGTCGGTCAACTCGGCGGTCACATCTTTCAATTGCGATTCGGTTTCCACTCCGGCGACTCGCTTGTACATACGAAGGCGCTGGTTTTCTTCTTTAATGTAGTCGGACGAAATGCGGATGTTGAGACCGAGGTTGAGCTGGATTTCGGTGACTTCGACTCCCTGCTCGCCCTTCATTTCCCTCACCGCGCGTTCGAGCATTTGCGTGTAGAGTTCGAAGCCTATGGCTTCGATGTGGCCGCTTTGCTCTCCGCCTAGCAGATTGCCGGCACCTCTTAGTTCAAGATCTAATGCGGCGATTTTGAAGCCTGCGCCTAAATCTGAAAATTCTTTGAGCGCGGCCAGACGGCGGCGCGCGATCGGCGTCAGCTCGATTTCGGCGGGCAGGAGCAGGTAGGCGTAGGCGCGGCGGTTGGAACGGCCTACTCGCCCTCTTAGCTGGTAAAGCTCGGAGAGACCGAAGCGGTCGGCGCGATTGATGACGATGGTGTTGCAAAGCGGGATGTCGAGGCCATTTTCGATGATGGTGGTGGAAACCAGGATATCGGCTTCGTGATGCATGAATTTCAGCATCACTTTTTCGAGTTCGCCTTCGCCCATTTGCCCGTGGCCGACGGTGATGCGCGCGTTGGGCGCTAGACCTTGCAGCTTGGCGGCAATCTCCCAGATGGTCTCTACGCGGTTGTGCACGAAGTAAACCTGGCCGCCGCGATCCAACTCTTGCTCGATTGCCGACTGAATCAGTTTTTCGTCCCAGCTGGCGACTACCGTTTGGATCGCCATCCGGTCTTTGGGCGGAGTTTCGATCACGCTCATGTCGCGCAGGCCAACCAGCGACATGTGCAAGGTGCGCGGGATGGGCGTGGCCGACATGGTGAGCACATCGACTTCGGTGCGTATCTGCTTGATGCGTTCTTTGTGGCGGACGCCGAAGCGCTGTTCTTCGTCGACGACGAGCAGGCCGAGGTCGGAGAACTTTACGTCTTTCGAGAGCAAGCGGTGCGTGCCGATCAGAATGTCGACTTTGCCGACTGCAACTCTTTCGAGAACTTCTTTCACCTGCTTGGGCGTACGGAAGCGACTGATCATTTCGACCTTCACGGGGAAGGCGGCGAAGCGCTGCTTGAAGGTTTCGTAATGCTGGAAGGCCAGGACCGTGGTGGGAGCGAGTACGGCTACCTGCTTGTTGTCGCTTAGGGCTTTAAAGGCGGCGCGCATGGCGACTTCGGTTTTGCCGTAGCCTACGTCGCCGCACAGCAGGCGATCCATAGGGAGTTGGGATTCCATGTCGCGCTTGACGTCGGCGATGGCCTGCGCCTGATCATCGGTTTCGTTGTATTCGAAGGCGTCTTCGAATTCCTTCATCCATTCGGTGTCGGTGGGAAAGACGTGGCCTTGCGCGGATTGGCGCTGTGCGTAGAGCTTGAGCAGCTCGTCGGTCATGTCTTTCATGGCCTTCTTAACGCGGGCCTTGGTCTTTTCCCACGCGCCGGTGCCCAGGCGATTGAGGGTGGGCTTAGCTCCTTCTTGCGAGCGATATTTCTGAACGAGGTCAAGGCGCGTGAGCGGGACGTAGAGGCGCGCGGCTTCGGCGTATTCGAGGAGCATGAATTCGGCGGCGCCGTCGCCCTGGTTGATTTCTTTCAGGCCCTGATACTGGCCGATGCCGTGTTCGACGTGGACTACGTAGTCGCCGACTTGCAGATCGCGGAAATCGGAGAGGAAGGCGGAGACTTTGGATTTCTGGCGGCCGGGGCGCGAGGCTACGAGGTCGGATTCGTCGAAAAGATCGCGGGCTCCGAAGACGGCCACGTGGGCTTCGGGGAGGATGAAGCCGTCGGGGACATAGGCCTTGAGCAGCGTGGTAGTGAAGACTTCTCCGGCGAAATAGGCGGTTTCGTCGGCGTAGCTTTCGCCGCCTCTGGTGCGGCTGCCCAGCCGATAGCTGGCGTTGTACTCGGTGAAGATGTCGGCCAGACGCTCGACTTCTCCGGTGTTGGGCGCGGCCAGGATTACGCGTGTGCCGCCGGTGGTGAGCTTCTTGACTTCCTCAATCATGGCCGGAACGGCACCGTGGAAGCGCGGGGCGGGCTGGGAAAGGAAGGCGGCTTCTGGCTTGGACGCGACAGTTGCCTCAGGCGGCGTGCTATCCGCTGAGGGCGAAATGCATGGGTCCTTCGCTTCGCTCAGGATGACAGAGGATGGGGAAGCGTCGGTTGGGCGGGTAATGGCTAGATATTCGAAGTCGGCGCCTCGGAGCGCGGCGATTGTATCGTGCCACGATTCTGGGGTGAGATAGAGATCGGCGGGGCGAACCAGATTGCCTACTCCACTGCGTTCGTGGGCTTCTTCGATGCGGGACCAGATCTTGTCCAGTTCCTGGACCAGAATCTCGGGCTCATCCAGAATCACGCGTGCTTCGGGAAGCATTGTGAAGATGGTGCGGTCGGCGCCAGCGACCGGGGCGTAGAATTCCCAGCCGGGAAAAACTCCCGCACCGGAGTCGCGGGCTGCCTGCTCGATCGCCTCGGTCGAACCTTCGATGCGCTTGCCGGAGAGGCGGGCGTTGATTGCGCCCAATAGTTCTTCGTTGATCGGAGTTTCGGTAAGGGGCAGGAGTAGCGCTTCATCAACCGGATTGGACGAGCGCTGGCTGGCCGGGTCGAACTTGCGCATCGACTCGATCTCGTCGCCGAAAAATTCGACGCGGACGGGGCGGTCGGCTTCGGGAGAATAGACGTCAAGGATGCCGCCGCGAGTGGCGTATTGGCCGGGCATCTCGACTACGTCAGTTGATGAGTAGCCGACGGTGTTGAGGTGCTCGAGCAACTTCTCCAGGTCGAAGGCTTCGCCTCTTCGCAGTATGCGGGCGAGATCGGCGTAGTAGCCGGGGGCGCGGAGAAGGATGGTGGTCGCGCTGACCGGCGAAATCACAATCGAGGCACGGCCAGTGGCGATCTTCCACAAGGCGGTAGCACGCTCTTCCTGAATCTCCGGGTGCGGGGAAAGATTCTGGAACGGGAGCACGTCGCGCGCGGGCAGGCTGACGATGGAATCGGGATCGGCGGCGCCGGTAAGTTCGGCGAAGGCCGAGAGGATGGGAAGCAAGTCCTCGGCGGCACGGTTGTCGGCAACAACGAGGATGAAAGGCCGCTCGGTTTGTTGCTGTAGAAGAACTACGATCAGGGCTTTGGCGGCAGGGGACAGGCCAGAGACACGAATCCGCCCCGTGCTCTCCCGCAGATGGGAGGACGCACGCCGAAAAGCTGGAAGTTGTTCCACCTCCGCAAAAATTTCGCGGACAAACGGCAGGAGCATGCTGGATTGATTCTATCAAGGCGGATGGATGGGCGATACGAGACATGCGGGTAGTTTTGGGAATGGGGGCTGAATGGGCGGAGTGCCAAAAAGGGCGGGCGAGGACCCCTTCGACAAGCTCAGTGAGGGCAGGTCCGCCGGACAGCCGGCAACCACCCCCAGCCCGCGAAAACCGCGCGGCACAGGGCCCCCGGCGGGACGCTGGCGCTACTTTGCCTAGACGCCGGGGCTGGCGCCATTTGGGACGCGGCTGGGCTTAGGAGGCTGGATTAACTGGTTTGGCAGCGTTTTACGGGTGGCGTCTAGCCTTACTGGCAGAATGGGTTGGGGCGGAAGTGCTTGTGTTCCATGAACATTGGGGCACGTATCTCGGTCACGCTTGGACGTGACTACCGTCACCGCAGCATTTCGCCACAATGTTGAAACTTGCATCAGCGCGGCAGGAGACCCGATTGGCAAGAAAGCGGCTCCAGGAGGTACGGATGGTGAAAATAGCAACAGCTACCTTCCCCCACCCCCTGTCCATGCCTGTCAACTTGCCCGCCAACTTAACTACCCGAGAGGAAATGCAATCATGAAAACCACCAAAATCGCGGTGCTGGTACTGACGATCGCGGTTGCTCTGTTCATTCTGATTCCGAGTCTGTCATGGGCCGATGACGGCGCCGCCCTCTACAAAGCAAAATGCGCTGCGTGTCATGGCGCAGATGGAGCGGGCAAGCCGGCCGCGAAGATTCCAGCAGTCGCTGGAAAAGACGAAGCTTCTGTGACCAAGGCCATCGCCGAAACAGCGAAGCATCCGGCCCCGGTAAAAAGCCTGTCGGCGGACGACGTGAAAGCGATCGCCGCCTTTGTGAAGGGCTTGAAGTAGTCGGGATCCGCTGTTCCGCTTTGGTGTCCGTGCCGGTTTTTGCCCTTCCCCACGGCGACGGAACATCTGGCGCAGGCGCATGGTGGCGATGTCCAGGAGCACTGGACGAACGACCAGGATTAGCGGTGGCTCCCCGAAACTGAGTGAGCGCCGAGACGCCTTCGCAGTTACATACGGAACAGCCCGCCCGGGTCCTGCGAAACGCGCGGAACCCGGGCTTTTGTTTAATACACGGGCCGACCTGCTGAGCCGGCCCCTGTTTGCCGCTTCGCCACAGCCCACGCATCCGCGCACACGCTCGTAGTGCGCGCCTACAGTCCTGTCCGGAGTGGCCCGGAGATCAAGTCATGAGTAAGGCCATTCTGTATGACGCCACTATGTGCATCGGTTGCAAGCAGTGCGAAGGCGCCTGCGCGCAACAGAACAAACTGCCCTACGACGACACGGTAGCCGCCGAGTCGGTGCAATCGGCACACAAATACACCGTCGTTCTCACCAAAGAAGACAAATTCATGCGCCGGCTCTGCATGCATTGCGAGAAGCCCGCTTGCGCGTCGGTTTGCCCGGTTGGCGCCCTCCACAAGACCAAAGAGGGTCCGGTGGTGTACGACGTGTGGAAGTGCATCGGCTGCCGCTATTGCATGGTGGCTTGCGTGTTTGGCCAGCCTAAGTATGAATGGCAGGCGCTGAATCCGCGGGTCCGAAAGTGCGTTATGTGTCCGGACCGCGTCGTTGCCGGCAAGCAAACGGCGTGCGCTGAAATCTGTCCGACGGGCGCAACCAAGTTTGGCGAGAGAGACGAGCTTATTCATGAGGCGAGGGAACGTCTCCGGCAGAACCCCTCCAATTACAAGCCGCACATTTATGGCATTGACGAAATTGGCGGAACGTCGGTCTTTATCATTGCGGCCGCGGATGTTGAAGACTATGGCTATCCAGCTTCGGCAAAACTCGGCGAAACCCCATTGCCGGAATACACCGGGCGAGTGATGGAGAGAATTCCAGACTTCATCCCGGTTTGGACGTTGGTTTTGGGTGGAATTTATTGGGTCTCGCATCGCCGCGACGAAGTAGCCGAGGCTGAAGCACAGCACAAAAATGGGGGCAAGCAATGAAATTCAAACTGACTTTGTGGAGAGTTGTCTTCATTGTGATCATGGTGCTGGGACTGTACTCCTCCTTCGTGCGCTATTTCCGGGGACTGGGCGCGGTTTCCAACATGACGGATCAGTTTCCCTGGGGGCTCTGGATCGGCTTCGATTGCCTGTGCGGTGTGATGCTGGCAGCGGGCGGCTTCTGCATGGTCGGCGCAGTCTATCTGTTCAACGTCGAGCGCCTGCACCCTGTAGTGCGTCCGGCGGTGTTGACGGCGTTCCTGGGCTACCTGCTCTTTATTGTCGGACTGTTGTTTGACTTGGGCCGCCCCTGGTTCATCTGGCACCAGATGATCTACCGCAACCTGCACTCGGTTATGTTCGAGGTGGGCATGTGTGTGATGTTCTACACCACGGTCCTGTTCTTCGAGTTTCTTCCCAACGTATTCGAACGCCTCCATTGGAAGACCCCAATCAAGTACATCAATAAGGTCTATCCGGTGCTGATCGTGGCCGGCATCCTGCTTTCAACCCTGCACCAGAGTTCCCTGGGATCCCTGTATCTGATCATGCCCACGAAGTTGCATCCGTTCTGGTACACGCCGGCGCTGCCGTTCTTTTTCTTTGGCTCGGCGGTCGCAGTGGGGTTGGCGATGACGATCTTCGAATCCACGCAGAGCGCGAAAGCCTTCGGCCGTCAACTGGAACTGCCTGTTCTGGTCACCCTGGGCGGCGGCTTGCTGGTCGCTCTGTGGGTCAACCTGCTCCTGCGTTTCGAAGACTTTTTTCATCGTGGCCTGATCCGGCAGATCCTTACCCCCAGTTACGAAGCATACTTTTTGTGGCTTGAACTGGGGCTGACCTTTGCCGTTCCAATGACCATACTCAGCTTTAAGAAAGCCCGGCTATCGCCGCAGTGGTTGTATCTGGCCTCGATCTTTACCGTGCTGGGATTTATCACCAACCGGCTGAACATCGCCCTCATCGGCTTTGAGACCTACGTCGGGCATCATTACGCACCGAAGTGGACCGAGTTCTCCATCACGCTGATGATTGTTGCCATGGGCTTCGCACTCTTCGGATTGGCGGTAAGGTATCTGCCGATCTTTGAGGCTGAAACTGAACACAAGCTCGAACAACCGGAACACATTGGCGTCGGAACCGGGGTTTTGAGCCATGCAGGAGACTGAAAAAAAACCGGCAGTTGGTTTACTAGACCGCGTCCGCTGGGGGCTTGGAACCAAGCTCATCATTCTGGTGCTAGGCGCAATGCTGGTGATTTTTGCGTTCCTCGGATATCTCACGATTCGCTTGCAGCGCCAGGATCTGGAGGCCGCGACGCTCCTGAGCGCCGAACGCATCAGCGACGTCATCCGCCGTAACACCTCGGACTACATGATGCGCAACGATAGCGAAGGACTGCACCGCGCGATGTCTGCGATGGCCAACGAACCGGGCATGGTTCGGGTGCGCGTTCTTGACCGGGAAGGCCACATCAGTTACTCCACCGATCGTTCGGAAGTGAACCGCACTCTGGATAAGGATGCCGAAGCTTGCTACGCCTGCCACGCCCACGGGCAGACCCTGACCCGGCTCAACCGTCCCGATCGCTTCCGCGTTTACCGTGGCCCGGAAGGCCGCGTACTGGCAATCATCACCCCCATCGAAAACCAGCCCGAATGCGCGAACGCAGCTTGCCACGAACACCCTGCGAGCCAGCAGATTCTAGGCGTGCTCGACACCCATCTCTCTCTCGCCCGCACCGACCAACAACTGGCGGAGGTGTCCTGGAGGATCATCGCCTGCGACGTGCTGGCCATCCTCTGGATCGCTTTTCTCAGTTGGCTGTTCGTCCGGCGCGTGGTGGAACGGCCGCTGCAGCAACTGCAGGCCGGAACCCACAAACTGAGCGAGGGCGCACTCGGTCACCAGATCGAATTGGCCTCCAACGACGAGATTGGCGATCTTGCCGGGTCGTTCAACTCCATGAGCTTGCAGTTGCAGGCCGCCAACGAGCTGTTGGTCACCTGGGGACACAATCTGGAAGAGCGAGTTCAGGAGAAAACATGCGAACTGCAGCGCGCTCACGATCAGGTTCTGCACAGCGAGACGATGGCGTCAGTCGGGAAGATGGCCGCCGTGGTCGCTCACGAAATCAATAATCCGCTCTCCGGCATCCTCACCTACTCCAAGCTCCTGAAGAAATGGGTCGATAGCGGCCAGGTCAGCAACGAGAAAAAGCAGGAAGCGGTCCAGTGCCTTGACTTGATCTCCTCCGAGAGCCGCCGTTGCGGGGAGCTGGTAAAAAATCTTCTTACCTTCTCGCACCAAGCGCCCATGAATGTGCAGCCGACCGACGTGAACAGGGTCGCGGAGCAGTGTTTGCTGCTGGTGCGCCACAATATGGAAAACGCCGGCATCGAAGTCCACCCCACGCTTGCCGAGGGACTGCCCCGATTGCAATGCGATGCTTCCAAGATTGAGCAAGTACTGCTGGCCGTGATCGTCAACGCGGCCGACGCTATGCCTCGAGGTGGCAATCTCTGGGTCGAATCCCATTTAACGGAAGACGGTAGCCACGTTGCCCTGTCTGTTCGTGACGATGGCGCCGGAATCCCCCCCGAAATTCTGCCGAAGATTTTCGAGCCGTTCTACACCACGAAAGACCTGAACCACGGAACTGGTCTCGGGCTGGCTGTCAGCCAGGGCATTGTCGAACGGCACAGCGGCAAGATAGCCATCGAGTCCGAAGTTGGAAAAGGAACCACTGTAACCATCACATTACCTGTGCCCGGCCGCTCCGGCTCAACGCCTGAGCCCTCCCTCGCCAGCACGGAAACGAACATGAGGTGAATGCCTTGACGCAACAAGCAAAACTGCTGATCGTGGACGACGAGTTGAGCGTGCGCGATTCGCTTGCCAAATGGTTCCACGAAGAAGGTTACGAAGTTGGAACCGCCGAGGATGCGAACAGCGCGCTTACGAAGCTGGCTGAAAAATCATGGGACGCGGTGCTGTGCGACATCAAAATGCGCGGCACCGACGGCATCGAACTACAGCGCCGTATGCACGAGATCAACCCCGATCTCATCGTAATCATGATGACCGGGTACGCGTCGGTCGAAACTGCCGTTACGGCTCTCAAAAATGGCGCGTACGATTACGTGACCAAGCCGCTCGATCCCGATGAAATCGCGCACCTGGTCAAGAAGGCGCTGGCGCACAAGCGGACCGAGGAAGAAAATGTTCGCCTGCGCGAGACCGTCGCCGAAGTCGCCCGCCCCGAGGAAATCATCGGCGAAAGCGAGGCCATGCAGAAGGTCTATCACGCCATTGAAACGGTCGGGCCTACTGACGCTACCGTCCTTGTGACCGGCGAAAGTGGAACCGGAAAAGAACTCGTGACCCGGGCCATCCACCACGCCAGCCCGCGCCGGTTTCATCCTCTGGTCGTAATCCATTGCGGCGCTCTCACAGAAACGCTGCTCGAAAGCGAACTGTTCGGCCACGAAAAAGGAGCCTTCACCGGCGCCCAATACCGCAAGAAAGGGAAGTTCGAGATTGCCGAGGGCGGAACCGTTTTCCTCGACGAGATCGGCGACATCAGCCTGAAAACCCAGACCGATCTTCTGCGCGTGCTGCAGGAGCACGAGATCGTCCGTGTTGGCAGCACGCAGCAAATCAAGGTCGACTTTCGCTGTGTCGCCGCCACCAATAAGAACCTCGAGCAACTGATCGAAGAAGGCAAATTCCGGCCCGATCTTTTCTATCGGCTCAATGTCTTTCGTATTGAGCTTCCCGCGCTGCGCGAGCGCCGGGAAGACATTCCTTCACTGGTCAACCATTTCGTACGTAAGTTCTCGTTGCAGATGAACAAGAAGATCAACCGCGTCAGCCCGGTTGCCATGGATTTACTGCAGCAACAGCCTTGGCCGGGGAACATCCGCGAACTCGAGAACGCAGTGGAGCGAGCCATGGTGGTCGCGCAGGAACCGGAGATCCGCGAGCAGGATTTCGCTTTCAAGGCGCACAATGGCAGCACACCCAATGGAAGCCCGAAATCGCTCGAGGACATGGAAAAAGCGCACATTATGCGGGTGCTTGAACAATGCGGCTGGAATCAGACCAAGGCCGCGGAAACCCTTGAGATCGACCGCGTGACGTTGCATCACAAGCTGAAAAAGTACGGTTGGAGTCGCCCCCTCGAAACGCGATGAAGATGCTCGACCTGCTGCCGATCGGGGACCTCGACGCGCGGCTGCTTCGAGCAGTAGCGCCCGCGCTCGCGGATTCCTTCCGCGTCCCGTGCCGCATTCTGGAACGGGGCCTGGATCCGCGATTTGCCTTTCATCCGGAGCGCGGGCAGTACCATTCCTCGGAGCTGCTCCAGGCTATGCAGCGGTACGCCGCGGATGGCGCGTGGCGGGTCCTCGGCGTGACCGCCGTTGACCTCTACATTCCCATTTTGACGTTCGTTTTCGGCGAGGCGCAGATGGGCGGTCCCTGTGCCGTAGTGTCGTTCCACAGGCTCACTCAGCAGTTTTACGGACTGCCCCATGATCCGGGGCTGCTGGCGGACCGCCTGGTTAAGGAAGCGGTGCACGAAGTCGGACACACGTTCGATCTGACCCATTGCGAAGACTTCTCCTGCGCCATGGCGCCGTCGCATGCCGTGGAATGGATTGACCTGAAAGAATCGACGCTCTGCGCGTCCTGTCAGGCGCGCGCCCTGGACGGTGTCATCTAAGCTGCGTGCACCTTTCCACCATGTCTGAAGTTTGGTCACCTCCACTTAGTTGCTCAGATCACACCCTGTCGTGTCGATTGCCGGGTCCTCGTCCGATGCGACCGGTTTTCGTCATCTTCTGTAACCGATTTCCCAATACGAAAACTTCCCTGTGAGGTAAGTCTATGTGGCTGCGAGTGGAAGAGGCGTTGAGTTCTTCTTACAGGCTTCGGCAAGAAGCGTGCAACGAAGATGAAATCTCTCTGGCCGAAGATACTCCGCAGAGAAGACTGGACCCAGCCGATGTTACAAAAATGCGCGAACCCCGGGTGTACTGTCCCTTTCCGATCACTCCATGAGGGCAAGCTGTTCCTGGCGGAAACTCTTGCCCTTGACTCTGACGGCAGCCTCGATGGCAACCGGCGCAAGATCCGCAAGCGCGAGCATTTCTGGCTGTGCACCGCTTGCTCGGCTCACTTCACTCTGCACTTCGATGCGTCGCTGGGGATGCTGACCGTACCGATCAGCCCGGGAATCGTCCGTCATCCGCCAGTGGCGCGAGCGGCATGCGCGAGCACCGCTTGATGAGAGATATCATGGGCCCCCTAGTCACAAAACGCCCGCCCTGCAGTGTTTGTGGCCTGGACACGTTACGCCGCGATGGATGGTTCCTGGTGGTTGAGAACCGCTGGCTCGACCGTCTCAAGATATTGACCTGGCATCCGTCGCTGGCTTTCCAGCAGGGTTTCAAAAGCGCGTGCGGGCGAGACCATCTTAAGATCCTGATTGGCTTCTGGCTCGATGAGGCTAGCCTCGGGCTTTTGCCGCAGGCAGATGAACTCATGCCCATCACCAGCAATGCCGGACCCGACGAGGCCGATTTGGGCCCGGAGGCATCTGGAAAGCTGGTCGGCGAACTATCCGTGTTCCGCGAAGCTTTCTCGCGCGTGTGGACGGGCTCGCCGGCAACGCTGGAGGCGATCGTTGACGCTCTCATGCCCATTGAGTATCCCGCTCAGTCGCTAGCGGCCGAGTTCCCGCTTCTTCGACCTTCTCACGAGGCCCGCGGACTACCCCTTCATTAAAGCGCTGGCAGACCCGAACCGAGTCGGGGTCACGACAAAGTTTGGTTCTGTCAGCGCTCCTTCCAGGCGCGCCAGTCCTTCTCTAATCGTTCGGCCATGGCCTCGGCGGCTTTCACCAGCCAGCCGGCTTTCCGCGTGCGCAGGTCCTTGAGAATGGCTCGCCGTTTCTCCTCCGTACCCGCGTGGATGTTGGCCGTTTCCTGACCCATCGCTTCCAGTAACCGGCACTCTCCCCGGGCTGTGCCGAGGGCATCCAGTTCGATGCGCGAGCAATGCGGCGACAATCGGCGCACAATCCAATGCCCGCGAAGTTGCACATACGGGTCCGGACAGCGCACAGAACGCCGCAAGATCGCGCCATACAGGATTTCGCGGGGCGCACGCGCATCGGCCCAGTGTCCGGCTGATGGCGCCAGCGCCTTCGCCTCGCGCGCCACCAGTCCGCCATTCCACACCGCAATCGCCACGATACGTACGCGCCCAAGGCTTCCCAAGCCCGCCACGCGATGCGTCAGCCGGTACTCGATCCCCGGCTCCGGCAGCAGATGCTCCAAGGCCTCGCGCGCGCTCTCCGGAACTTCCCCGCGGCACGACGGCAGGCGCTCCATTTTCTGCCAGAACACGACCGGATCCCGCAGCTTGCTCTCGGCAATCGCGCGCAGCCAGGTGTGCTGTTCTTCGAGAACGAACGGGCGCCCGCCTTGCTCGAGCCTTCTCTGGTAACCAGCTGCGATCGCATCCGCCGCTTCCCTGGGCTTCATGGTCAGGCGGCTTTCGCGCGCGGCCAGCAATGCGCTCGTTGCCAGCCTTACCAGATCCAGCGTGAAGGGATACAAGCAAGCTTCATCAAAGTCGTTGATTCCCCAAACCAGCCTGCCATCGGTGTCGCGCCAGGTGCCGAAATTTTCCACATGGAGATCGCCCACGGAGAGGATTCGCGGAGCCTTATGCAGATCCGCGCAGACTTCCTCCCACAGTTGCAACCAGCGATAGAATGTCGCCCGCAGAAAGGAAAAAACGGATTCCCCCATCCGCTCATGTTTCAACTGCAGGTCTTTTTCCAGAATCTGCACGTGATGCCCGAGCCATTCCTCGTACTTTCTTGTGGCTTTGACGATATTCATGGTTGGCTAGCAACGATAAGGAGGAGGGAATGTGGTGTCAAGGCAGGGGTCAGAATGAGGGCTCGGGCCTAGCCAGCGCGGCTGGCTTTCAGAAGAAATAGACACCCGCGCCCCCGAGGGGCGCGGGTGATGGGAGGAAACAACCACGAAAAAAGCTTAGTTGTAGTAAGCCGCGTTCGTGTCCAGAAAAGCTTTTTTCTCTTCGGGCAGGTCTTCTGCCGCAAAGATTGCTTCCGACGGACAGACCGGCACGCAGGCGCCGCAGTCGATGCAGCCGACCGGATCGACATAGAGCTGCTTTACTTCTTCGACCTTGGGCTCATCCGTCTTGGGATGAATGCAGTCAGTGGGACACACGTCCACACAGAGATGATCCTTGGTGCAATTGTCGGTGATTACATACGCCATATTCTTCGGAGTCCTTTCCTGACTTCCCACTCAACTTAAGACCTGGCGGCGCATCGCGCCGTGACCATGATCACAGGCCTATGTAGCCTATGTGTCACAGCAATCTGTGACCTGCGTCACAGCGACTCGTCTGCGCTGCCGTGTACAACTAGCACACTAATAGAAGCAACGGGAAGTACATAGCATTGCCCGGCCCAACCCCACGACCCCACATGCCGCCACCTGGCGGCGGGCCGGGCACTCGCTAAACTGCCACTCTTCCAAGCAACATGCCCTACTCATCACCGTACAATGTGCAAATCCCTGCATGCGTGACTCAGGCTTGGTGTTATGATGCGCCGTTATGCTCTTCATATCGAAATTTGCGCGCGCGTCCTTTGCCTTCATCATCCTAGCCGCTTTTTCCGCAACCCTGTACGCGTCCCCGGCGACGTCCCCCGTCCCGCGCGCCAAGTACACGGTCCGCATGGTCCAGGAGTGGATTCCGATGCCGGACGGCGTCCGGCTTTCGGCTACGCTCTACATGCCCGAGAACACCAAGCCCGGCGAAAAATTCCCTGCCCTGCTGGAATACCTTCCTTATCGTAAAGACGACTCCACCGCGGCCCGCGACTATCCGGTCCACAGCTACTTCGCGGCCCGCGGATACGTCAGCGCGCGCGTGGATATCCGCGGCTTTGGCTCGAGCGAAGGTGTGCCCACTGACCGCGAATACTCGCAGCAGGAGCAACTCGACTGCGAGCAAGTTATCGCCTGGCTCGCCAGTCAGACTTGGTCGAACGGCAAAGTCGGAATGTTCGGAATTTCCTGGGGCGGTTTCAATTCCATTCAGATGGCGATGCGCCATCCGCCGGCACTCAAGGCGATTCTGGCGGTCGACGCCACCGACGCTCTGTTTCACGACGATATCCACTACGTCGACGGCCTGATGCACTTCGACGAGTTCGAACTTAACATGGACCTTGCGCCAGCGATGACCGGTGCGCCGGAATACACGCTCGACGAGAAGATTCTCGGCCCGCGCTTCGAGTCCGCGCCCTGGTCTTTGCTCTATCTGAAGCATCAACGCGACGGCGATTTCTGGCACGCTCCCGTCCACCCGCTCAGCGACATCAACATTCCGTGCTTTTTGATCGGCGGCCTGCTCGATGGCTACCGCGATTCCATTCCGCACATGTTTGAGCAAGTGAAAGCGCCGCTCAAGGCGATCATCGGCCCGTGGAACCACAGCTTTCCCAACGATGCCGACTTCGGCCCCAAGATCGAATGGCGCGATGAAGCGGTCCGCTGGTGGGACTACTGGCTGAAGAACCGCAACAGCGGAATCATGGACGGTGGCGCCCTTGCCATCTATATGCGTTCGTGGCATCCGCCCGATCCGCATCTCAAGGAAGTGCCGGGCAAGTGGCGCACCGAACCGAAGTGGCCGCCGCAAGGCGTCAGCGACACCACGCTCTATCTATACGATGCACACGTGCTCTCGACCGAGCCGGCCAAGCCTGGCGAGAACGAACTTCGCTATGTTCCCTCCATCGGAGTCGAAGCCGGCTTCTGGTGGGGCGAGTTGCTGCCGGATCAGCGGCCCGCCGACGCCTTCAGCCTCACTTACGATTCGGCGCCGCTCAATGAAGAACTCACGCTTATGGGGCGGCCGCACGCCATTCTCCGCGCCAGCTCAACGGCTCCGCTGGCGGACTGGTTCGCGCGGCTTTCCGACGTTGCTCCCGACGGCACGGTCACGCAGGTGACAGGCGCTGGGCTGAGCGGCGCACAGCGCGATTCTGCTTCCGACCCAAAGGACCTTGAGCCCAACAAGACTTACTCGCTCGACATCGAAATGCATCTGACGACATGGACCTTCCCGAAAGGCCATCGCATTCGTCTCGCGGTCTCGAATGCGCTCTGGCCGATGGCCTGGCCGACTCCATATGCGATGACGACCACGCTTAAACTCGGCACCAGCGATGGATCGCGGCTCGTGCTGCCGCTCGTTCCGCCTTCGAGGTACGCTGCGCCGGAATTCTCGCCGCCCGAGCCCATGGAAGAACGCAAGGACATGCAATCGGCAGGTTTCCCGTGGCCAGGAGAATGGAAGACCGAGCGCGACGAGTTAGCCGGGAAGACACAAGTAAGTTGGAACGGTAAGTCGGAAGAGACTTATCCATGGGGGAAGGAAACTGATCTGGAAGCGCTGACTTACGAAGCGGACGACAATCATCCCGAGATCGGCTCCGCTGCACGGCGAGGCAGAAATCGGGATGGCTCTGAAGGACCGCACGCTGACGTGGCGCGGCCATCTGACGCTGACCAGCGACGCCAAGAACTTTTATTACAAATATGTCCGCGAGCTTCTGCAGGATGGCAAAGTCGTGAAGGAGAAAACGTGGGAGGAGACGGTGCCTCGGGATCATCAGTAGCAGACCAGCGGATTCAGTCGGCGGCCGCTGCATTGTGCGCAAGGCCGCTTTTCAAATCTGCTGCCAGTAACCGATGGAACAAATGCTCGCCGGCTTCGCGGCGCACGGAAAGACGGCCCGCGCCGTAGGCTCGCGACTTCAGGCCTCTCTGCACCGCCTCGCAGATGTCCAAATCTTCATCCTGCACACCGCTTCCCGCCGCAACGCTGCGCTCGTTGAATTCGCGATTTTCCTCACTCACATCGCCGAAGGAGAATTCGAAAATGACCCGGCAATGGTCCACATCAATCGGGATCACCAGGTTCGTATCCAAATAGCCTTCGTAGTAATTGATCATGAAATTTGGATATTGCCAGAAATACCATGCCCGATCGCCCTTGCGCGTGCTGGCTTTGGCGGCAGCCTCATCCGGGTAGACCAACGGGCTGGATTGTAGAGAGTATCGGTCTCCGTTTTCGATCGTGTACTGCTTGTAATCCAGGACCGCGTTCAATCCTTTGTGCAGATGCGGCACGTGGTAACCGCCATCGAGGTAATTGTCGACAAACACTTTCCAGTTACAGTGAATGTCATAAACCTTGGTGGTGAAGTAGTGGAGCTTGCTCAGGCCCAGTGGCGCCGTCCGTTTGATCAGTCCGCCGAGAAATTCAGTCAGCGGAGCGGCCTTCGAATCGAGATTGACGAAAACAAATTGTTCCCAGGTATCGACCTTCACCGGAACCAGCCCATGGTCCTTGCGCTCGAAGTTTTTTACACCCTCGAACTCGGGCATGCCCTTGAGCGATCCATCCAGACCATAGTTCCAGCCGTGATAAGGACAATGCAGAATCGACGCTTGCCCGCAAGGCTCGGTGACCAACGCGGCGGCATGATGGCGGCATACGTTGTAAAACGCTCGCAGCACGCCATCGTTCCCGCGCACAGCCACGATCGGCTCGCCGGCAACCGTCGTGGTTACAAACTGGCCCGGCTTCTCGACCTGGCCCACGCGTCCCAGCACTTGCCAGGTTCGAGAGAAAACCGTTTGCCGCTCCAGTTCCGCGATGCGTTCATCCACATACCAGGGCGCGGGAATAGTAGACGCTTCGGCAAGAGACGCGTTCGCGTTGTAGCTGGCAATGATTTCCTCTGTGCTCATGGCCCTGTTCATGTCAATTCCCCACGGGTTGCAGTCTTTCCGATGCAAGCTTGTCCGATCCGGGCTTGGGTGCTGCAACTGTGTCTGTTCCCACCGCGCGGCGCAGCAACTCCACAAACTGCTCTATGCGCGCTTCCTTTTTCTCGGGAACCGGACTCGATTTGCGGAACAGTCCGGGATCCAGTTCTTCGGTCAGCAGCGCGTCTTGAAAGCGGTCCATCGTCCATTCGAGAATCGAGCCGATCATGTCAACGTCCAGGTCCGTCCGCAAATCACCGCGGCTGACACCGAAGTTCACAAACTCACGCCAGCCGTAGGGATCTTCTTCGACCAGAAAACGATTGATCTCCCGGCGCAGCGCCAGGTCGGTGCCGTAATTGCCCACGAGGTAGATTCGATAAGAGGACCAGTTATCACGGACCATGTTTTCGGTGCGTCCGAGCCAGTAACGTAGAATTCCAAAGAATCCGCCAGCGCGTACTTCCGCCGGAGCCTGCAGGTAGCGTGGAAACGATTGCACGGCTTTTTTATAGGCCTCGAAGAACAATCCATCTTTACTCTTGAAATGCTGGAACACCGAACCCTTGGCGATGCCGAGTTGCGCGGCAATATCTTCGACGCGCGCCGCATTGTAGCCGCGCTCGGCAAAGTGGCGAATTGCCACCTCGACGATGCGTCCACGTTTGGCTTCAGATCGCGGCCGCGCCTTCGCGTCCCGGCGCAGCTGTGGGGGTTTTGCCAGATTGGTTGTGATGCCGTCCAAGAGAGGCCTCCTTCGAGTTTTTGACCCTAGGTCAATGCCACGACACGCCGTGAAGCCACCAGTCTGATCAGGCCTTTTGCCAGCGTTTGGTCAAATTTTCTGAGCCACAATTTAGTCGATTTCTGACCTCAGGTCAATGGTATTGCAGCAGAGCGGTGGGATCAAGATTTCGCGCACAATCAAATGTGAAAACACGCGCAATTGGCTGCCGGCATTCTTACGAGCTGCCGATCGCGATGCCTGCGATAAACACCAGCACTCCGCCGACGACTACTTGAAAGGCTGCCGCGAGCAGGGGCGTATCCATGTACTTATTGCGGACCCAGGCGATTACTCCTAACTCGACGGCGACGACAATGACCGCGGCGATGAACGCTACGTGGAAATTGGGAAGCAGGAATGGGAGGGTGTGACCGATTCCACCGGCTGCGGTCATCAGTCCGGTGACGGCGCCGCGGAGCACGGGTCGGCCTCGGCCAGTCAGCGATCCGTCATCGGAGAGCGCTTCGGCGAAGGCCATCGAAATGCCCGCGCCGATGGAGGCCGCGAGGCCCACGAGGAATGCGTCCTTGCTGCTGCGTGTCGCGAAGGCCGCGGCAAAAACTGGGGCCAGCGTTGACACCGATCCATCCATCAGGCCCGCGAGGCCGGGCTGCACAATTTGCAGCACGAACAGACGGCGCTGTGCTTCATCCTCAGTCTTCTCGACGTCCTGGGTGATGATATTTTCCTGCAGCGCTTCGGCGGCAACCTGGTGCTTGCGCTCCACTTCTTCGAGGTCACCCAGCAGCTTGCGGATGCCCGCGTCGGTGACCTGCGTCATCGCCTTTTGGTAGAAGCGGCGGGTCTCGAATTCCATCATCTCGGCCTGCTTGCGGACTTCGGCGATCTTCAAGGGACGCGTCAGCCAAAACGGGCGCCGCTGCACGAATCCCTGAACATCCTGGCGGCGGACCAATGGGATATGCTCGCCGAAGCGGGCGCGATAGGTTTGAATTAGCGCAGTGCGATGGCCGGACTCCTCCTCGCGCATATCCTCGAACAGCTTGGCGGTTGCGGGATAGGTTTCGCGCAAGCCATCGGCAAAGTCGGAATACACGCGGCCGTCTTCTTCTTCAAGCGAAATGGCTAGAGCCAGAATCTCGCGCTCGGACAGATCCTTGAACTTGCGGGCCATGCCAGGAATCTCCTTTTGTGCATAGAGTTCGATTTTTGATTTTGGATGCTCGCCGCCGAGGGAAAAGCGTAAATCATCGGGGGCATGGAGGGCCACTGGGGAGTCAGTCCGTGGAAGACGAAGTGCGGGGTGGGTAGGGATGTTTCGACTCCGCCGCTCAACAAGACAGGAAGGTAGATTGGGTAGCACCTATGTCCGCACGGCCAGCTTGGCTTGATGGCCTCTAGCCAGCCAGGGCGAATGTGAACATGGACATGTTGGCGTGCTCAACGCCCTCGAAGATTGGATGAAGCTTCGCCGACTGGTCTGCCGCCCCCACCACCGAAAACAGCGGAGCGAAATGCTCGGGCGTGGGCACGGCGAGCGCCGCATGGGGAGCTTGTTTCTCATAGTCAAACAGAGTCGCCAGTTCCCCGCGTTCGATTCGTTGCTTTACCCACGTCTGAAACTCGAGTGCCCAACCGTCGACCGGAGCATCTTTGCCGCGCCAGTTCATCATTCTGAGGTTGTGGACGATTCCACCGCTGCCGACCACGAGCACGCCGTTCTTTCGGAAGCCGCCGAGCGCATGACCGAGTTTGTGGAGTTCCTCGGGCGGCGCCATCGGCAGAGAGACCTCGACTACCGGGATGCGAGCTTCGGGAAACATCAGGCGCATCGGAACCCAGACGCCGTGGTCCCAACCGCGCCGCGGGTCGAGTTCGGCGTCGAAACCTGCCCGCTTTAATTCAGCCGCAACTTCGGCCGCCAACTCGGGCGAGCCGGGCGCTTCGTACTTTAATTCGTACAGCGCCCGCGGGAATCCGCCGAAGTCGTAGATCAGTTCCGGGCGCGGAGCTGATGCGATCCGAATTGCCGGCTCCTCCCAATGCGCTGACATCACGATGATGGCCCGCGGATTGACGGAGCTTCCAAATGCCGCCAACGCCTGCGCATACGGGCCGTTTTCCAATGCCGTCATGGGCGAGCCGTGGGAAACGAACACGGACGGCTGGGGCGCGCCATTATGTGGATTCATGGTTTCTCTCTGGAAGAATAATAGTCGTTATAACAGATGATTTCAGACCAGAAACGATTCAATGGAAACTTCACGACCGAGAAAGAGTCTCCTGGACGGGCGGGGTCGCTCGTCGCTCCACGCTACTTGTAAACTTCGGGGACGAAATTCTGTTCGTGGATCGGGGGCCGGACGTATTTCGACTTATCGAGCGGCGGCAGTTTCATCGGCTTGGGGGTCAGGTCTTCGTAGGGAATCATCGAGAGCAGGTGGTGAATCACGTTCAGACGCGCGCACTTCTTGTTGTCGGCATTCACGACGTACCACGGCGCCTGCTTGGTATCGGTATGAGCGAACATTTCGTCCTTGGCCCGTGAGTACTCGACCCAGCGCGGACGCGACTGCAGGTCCATGGCACTCAACTTCCAGCGCTTGGTAACATCCGCCATGCGGTCCTGGAAGCGCCGCTCCTGCTCCTCATCGCCCACCGAGAACCAGTACTTGATCAGGATGAGTCCCGAGCGCACGAGCATGCGTTCGAATTCCGGGCAGCTTTGCAGGAATTCCATGTATTCGTTCTCGGTGCAAAAGCCCATTACGCGCTCGACGCCGGCGCGGTTGTACCAGCTGCGATCAAACAGCACCATTTCGCCGGCGGCAGGTAATTCGGCAACATAGCGCTGAAAATACCACTGCGTTTTTTCTTTCTCGGTCGGCGTGCCGAGAGCGACCACGCGGCAGATGCGGGGATTGAGCGTATCGGTAATTCTCTTGATGGCGCCGCCCTTGCCGGCGGCGTCGCGCCCCTCGAAAATCACTACGACTCGCAGCCCTTTGTGGCGGATCCACTCCTGCAGTTTGACCAACTCGATCTGCAACCGCCGCAACTCCTGCTCATAGTCCCGGTCGCGGTCGAGGCGTATGGGCTTCCCGTTTTTCCCTTCAGCGGATTTAGCGCCTTGCCCGCCGGTGGCGTCCTTGTTTCCCATCGAGGTTGCTCTCCTGCGTTGATCATCGGCGTCCACGCCGATTTCGTCAACGACGGGCCGTAAAGACGATTCGCCCCGGCCGCACCCTCAGTTCGGCAATTCTTGCCTAGTCCGGACTCGGCAAAGCTTGCCGAGTTGCAGCATGCGGCCGGAATCACACCCACGTTTTCGCGCGTAAAGCCCGCGAATACTTCGCTCCGCGCCGGCGCCCGCGATGGAAGCGGGCGTGCACTATTCCTCAGTGATCTTTCGGAACCCGTATCCGCGCACTCCGCGGAAGGCGCTTCCATCTTGACGTCGAGGGATACCTATGTCTGTCGCGGGAATTTTCAGCAGTGGCTTCGGCAACAACCAGATCAGCTCGCAACACCAGCTGACGAGTTCGGAATTCCAGCAGCTTGGCCAGGATCTTGCCAGCGGCAATCTGTCTTCCGCGCAATCGGACTTTGCCATTTTACAGCGGGTATTTATGCAACCGGCGAGCGCCGCTTCGACTTCGTCGGCATCCGCTGCTTCCACATCAAACCCGCTGGCGCAGGCTTTCCAGCAATTATCGAGCGACCTCAAGTCGGGCAACCTCACAGCCGCGCAGAAGGACTACTCCACTATCCAGCAGGATATAAAGAGTGAATTCTCTGACCATTTGCATCATGCCCATCATGTCGGCACTGGTTGGGACTTCAACACGGGGAACAGTCAGGCCACTCAAGATCTGTCTTCGGCACTTGCGCCGTCGAACAGCACCACCGCACAGCAAAGCTATGCCAGCCTGGCGCAGCAACTCCAGCAATACGCTCTCGTCGATGCAGCGGGCTCGGCCAGTTCCGCCGCACTGACTAATCCGATCTCGTTGATAGCCTGAGCACACGATTCAAGCCGGCCACCTCCGCCAAAGCATGCGGCGGAAGTGCGTCCCTCATTACGTCCGAAGGGACTACGGGCCAAAATGAGAAAGCGCGGGTTTTCGCCCGCGCTTTTTTTACAACGGTGCTGCCGGTTTCAAACTGCGTTATTTCGCCATTTTTGCGGCTTCGATCGACTCGTGCAGTTCGCGCTCGGCGGCGCGCAGATGTTCTTCGGCTTTCGCGCCGTGTCCCGCCATATCGTAGTGGTTGGCGGCCCGCGCCCGATCCAGCTCTTTAATGGCTTCCATAACATGGTTATGGGCGCTTTCCAGATCAGCCCAATCATGCACTTTCTCGGCCAGCGCGATGCCGGCGGCGAAGGACAAGCACACAGACAGAATTGTTGCGAGCAAAGTTTTCTTCATAGTTATCCTCTCAAAGGTTTGGAATTTTTCCCGAGACGCTAGGTAAGGTATTGTCCATGAGAGACGACTTCCCTGTCAAAAGAAAGATGCTCATGTTTGCCCTGGCGGTTGTCATCCGCGATTCCTCGTTTGGAACTGTAAACGTCCATTTTGTCTGCGCGCAGGGTTCGCATTGCACCGTGATCCGTAATGTAACCGTGCTCTGCACGGTGTAGGATGATTCGAAGAAACATAAGTCGGAACGCTTGGCCAAGAAATGCCTGAACTCCCTGACATCACCGTTTATGTCGAAGCACTGGGGAAACGGATCCTTGGGCAAACTCTTGAGCAGGTGCGGATCGCCAGTCCATTTCTGCTGCGCACCGCGGCACCTCCGGTTTCGAGCGTGGAAGGCCAGCGCGTGCGGGAGATTCGGCGTCTTGGCAAGCGCATCGCGATTGGGCTCGAAAACGACGTTTGGCTCGTGCTGCACCTGATGATCGCCGGACGCCTGCATTGGAAAAAGCCCGGCGCCAAAGTATCACCACCGCGCGGCCTGGCTGCGTTTGATTTTTCCAACGGAACACTCCTTTGGACCGAGGCCGGATCGAAGAAGCGCGCCTCGCTCCATCTAGTGACAGGCGAGCCGGGACTTACGATGCTCGATCCTGGAGGACTGGAAGTTCTTTCAGCCGGCCTTGTCACGTTTGGAAAAGCTCTGACATCCGCCAACCACACGCTGAAGCGCGCTCTCACCGACCCGCGGCTTTTCAGTGGGATCGGGAATGCATACTCGGATGAAATTCTGTTTGAGGCACGGCTGTCGCCACTTGCGCTCACGCAAAAGCTGAAGCCGGAGGAAATCGAGCGGTTGTTCCACGCGGTGCGCGGCACGCTTAAGCAGTGGACGGAGCGTCTGCGGCAGGAAGCGGGCGACGGTTTTCCTGAAAGAGTCACTGCCTTCCGCGAGGGCATGACGGTGCACGGGCGATATAAGCAGCCGTGCCCTCGGTGTGGAAACAAAATTCAGCGCATCCGCTATGCGTCGAATGAGACGAATTACTGCCCTGGTTGCCAGACCGGAGGCAGGTTGCTGGCCGACCGTTCGCTCTCGCGACTGCTGCGCGAAGATTGGCCGCGGACACCGGAAGAACTGGAGATGATGACCGGGAACACGCCGCGAAACGACGAGATCTGATCAGGCTAGAGCAAAGTGGGGATTGCTAAGACTTGCATTCACACCACAAAGTATTTTGCCGCCGGATGGTGGACCACGATGGCTGAGGTGGACTGTTCGGGCTCGAGCAGGAAGCCGGAAGTCAGGCGCACGCCGACGTTCTTTTCCGGATCCAGCAGCTTGAAAAGCTTGGTCTGGTCCTCCAGATTAGGGCACGCGGGATAGCCGAAGGAATAGCGCGAGCCTTGATACTTCTGATGGAACAGATCGCGGATGTGAGGTGAATCCTCTCCGGCTATGCCTAGTTCTTCGCGCATTTTTTTGTGGTGGAACTCGGCGAGCGCTTCGGCGGTTTCCACGCTCAGGCCGTGGACATAGAGATAGCGCGTGTATTCTCCGGCTTCGAACAGACGCTGGGTCTCGGCAGTGGCTTTGGCGCCGATGGTCACCAGCGAGAGCCCGATTACGTCCATCGTGCCGGAGTTGGCGCGAGCGAAGAAATCGGCGATGGAGAGCTTGCGGCCTTCCTTCTGGCGCGGGAAGGTGAAGCGGAGGAGCTCACGGGCCTGTGTAGAGACCGGGCTTTGCCCCGCCCCCAAACTTGGCTCGTACACAATTACGTCGTTGCCTTCAGCTTGGGCGGGGAAATATCCGTACACCACCTTGGGCTCGAACAGGGCAGCGGTGATCACTTCTTCTTGCAGCTGCTTTTTGATCGGACGGTATTTTTCTTCGACCAGGCGGGCGTAGTCTTCCTGCGACGCGGTCTTCAGCTGCCATTGGTTCTTGAACAGGGCCGTGTCGTTGATGTACTGGAAGATTTCGCGCAGGTCGTAATCTTGATCCTTGCGCACGCGCACGCCCCAGAATGGAGGCTTGGGAATGCTGGGAGCGTCGGACACAACCGCGCTGCGCTCGGCGAAGACGGGGCCGGTTTCTTCATCGACCGCCGCCGCTTTGGAATACTCCTTCACAGTCTTGCCTTCCGCGAGGCGGGCGGCGCGCCTACCGTTTTCCGACGCCAGGTCTTCCATCACATGGAGGCCGGCAAACGCATCTTCAGCGTAGAAAACGGCGTTGGAGTATTCGCGGCGCAGGTCGTCTTCGACGTATTTACGCGTGAGCGCGGCGCCCCCGCAGATGACCGGATAGGCGAGTTGCTGACGCTCGAGCTCCTGGATCACGTATTTCATTTCGAGCGTCGATTTGACCAGCAGGCCGCTCAGGCCAATGGCATCCGCTTTATGCTCGGCGGCCGCGTGGATGATCGCGTCGCCAGGCTGCTTGATGCCGAGATTGATGACCTTGTAGCCGTTGTTCGAGAGGATGATGTCGACGAGATTCTTGCCGATGTCGTGGACATCGCCCTTGACGGTGGCGATCACGATGGTCGCTTTCTGCTGCGATCCCGATTTCTTCTCCATCTTCGGCTCGAGGTAAGCGACAGCCTGCTTCATCACACCTGCGGAGTCGAGGACCGACGGCAACTGCATTTTGCGCGCGCCGAACAGGTCGCCGACCGTCTTCATGCCATCAAGAAGAACCGTGTTAATCAGCTCCAGCGGAGAATAACCAACAAGCGCTTCTTCAAGTAATTCTTCAAGGGTGCGCTTGGTGGCGCCCTCGCCGACCGACTTTTCGCCGTTGATGATGGCGTACTTCAGCTTGTCTTCGATGGAGAGCGTTGCCACGTGTGCGGTGGTCTGCGCCTGCGGCTTGCCCTTCGTACCCGCGAAGTGCTGCATGTAGGTCTGAAGTGGATCGCCGTTCGACCTATCGCGGTAGATGAGCCGACGCGCTAGTTCAACCTCTTCTTGAGGAATTTTGTATAGCGGGTAGATTTTGGTGTAGTTAACGATCGCCATGTCGAGACCATTCTCGACGGCTTCGTGCATGAAAACTGAGTTGAGGACGCGCCGGGGATAGACATCGAGGCCGAAGCTGATGTTGCTTACACCGAGCACGGTTTTTACTTCCGGCAGCTCCTGGCGAATTCGTTTGACCGCATTCAGCGTTTCGATGCCGGCGGAGCGGTATTCTTCCTGGCCGGTCGAGATGGGCAAGGTGAGCGCGTCGAAGATCAGATCGACGGGGCGAATGCCGTATTTCTTCGTGGCCAGATCGAAGATGCGATGGGCAATCGCCACTTTTTTGTCGGCGGTGAGCGCCATGCCTTCTTCGTCAATTGTGAGCGCGATCACGGCGGCGCCGTAGCGCTTGGCCATAGGCAAAACCTTCGACGTGCGCTTCTCGCCATCCTCAAGGTTGATGGAATTGATGATCGCCTTCCCGGGGATACGCTTAAGCGCCTCCTCGACCACGTCGGCTTCCGTAGAATCGACCAGGATGGGCGCGGGCACGCGCGTCGCGATTTTTTCGAGGATGGCCGAAATGTAGGCTTTTTCGTCCTCGCCGACGATGGCGCAACAGAGGTCGAGCATGTGCGAGCCTTCGTTGGCGAGCTTTTTCGCGAGGGCAAGAATGTCGTCGTATTTCTTGGCGCGCACCAGGTTGCGGAAATGCTCGACACGCGTGGTCGTGTTCATCTCCTCGGCGACGATCAGCGGCTTGGGCTCGAGATCGAGCGGGACTGAGGTATATGCGCTGGAAGCCGCGCCGACCGGCTTCACTTCCCTTCTTGCCGGCTCAACGTTGGCGACGGCTTCGACGACGGCCTTGAGGTGTTCGGGGCGTGTACCGCAGCATCCGCCGACGATGCGCACACCGTAATCGACGACAAAATGTTTGTGGAATTTCGCCAGCTCTTCGGGCGTGAGCTTGTAGACGGCGTGGCCGCCTTCGTTTTGCGGCAGGCCAGCGTTCGGGAGAACAGAGACGTGCTTGGTCGAGTTCAGGGCGAGATAACGAACAGACTCGTTCATCTCGGCGGGGCCGGTGGCGCAGTTCAGGCCGATGACGTTGACATCGTAAGGTTCGAGTGCGGTGAGCGCTGCGCCGATTTCGGTGCCGAGCAGCATCGTTCCGGATTCCTGCAGCGTTACCTGCACTTGCACGGGCAAGCGTTTGCCGGCTTTGCGCATGGCTTCGATGACGGCTACGGTTGCGATCTTGGCCTGGAGAAGATCCTGCGCGGTTTCGATCAGCAGGATGTCAACGCCGCCTTCGATGAGCGCGGCGGCTTGCTCCTCGTAGGCTTCAACCATGGCGTCGAACGTGATGTGGCCTAGCGAGGGCAGCTTGGTCGTCGGCCCCATCGAGCCGGCGACGAAGCGCGGCTTGTCTTTAGTGGAAAACTGCTGCGCGGCTTCACGGGCCAGTTTGACCGCCGCGAGGTTGATCTCGCGAACGCGGTCGGCCAGATCGAACTCTGTGAGAACGGTGCGCGTGGCGCCGAAGGTATTGGTCTCGACAACGTCGCATCCGACCTGGAGGAAGGCGGCGTGCACGTCGCGAATGATGTCCGGACGGCTCAGCACCAGAACCTCGCTGCAGTTCTCTTTGCCCCAGTAATCGTCGAGCGTGGGCTGGCGCAACTGGATGTTGGTACCCATCGCGCCGTCGTAAACGACCACGCGTTCTTGCACGGTTTGGAGAAAATCAGGCATTGTCGTTGGTCGTCAGTCGCTGGTCGCTGAGACACCGTCGTTCGTTCGTCGTTCGTCCTGCGTCATTCGCTGTTCGCTGCTGGCACACATTTGTCTTATTCTTGCAGATTATCAGGCTGATTCAGGCTTGCAATCATTGAAGAGCCCTCAGCGAACAGCGAACGACGAATAGCGAACAGCGAGTGACTCCATGCACAAACGCCGGCCCGCTTGGGACCGGCGCTGGATTGATCTTGCAATGCTGAAAGCTTTCCTAGCTCCCGGAAGCTGCTTGTGCCGGTGCGCCGCCTGCGGTTTCTGGGGCATTGAATACGACGTTCGCCCCCAGGTGCGCCGGGGATCCCGCCAGCAATTGTTCCTTGCGGTAGATCAGATTGCTGGCATTGAAGGTTGCGAGTTCGAAGCTGTGCCCATGCGTGATCGCGTCGGTCGGGCAAGCCTCCACACAGTAACCGCAAAAGATGCAGCGGTTGTAATCGATGTTGTAGACCTTGGCATAACGCTCTGCGCCGGAGATGCGGCGTTCCGCGGTGTTTTCCGCGGCCTCGATATAGATGCAGTTCGAGGGGCAGGCGGCCGCGCAGAGAAAACAGGCGACACATTTTTCGAGGCCGTTTTCATCGCGCTGCAAAACGTGCTGGCCGCGGAAGCGCTCCTGGAACTTGGCGCCCTTGAGTGGGCCGGGGCCGTCGGGATAGTTTTCGACCACCGACGGCTGAAACATTTCCTTCAGGGTGATGGTCATTCCCTGAGCGATAGCGCCAATGTTCTTGATGACGGACATTGCTTTTCTAGTATAGCGGAAAGTGGGCTGTTGGCTCTCAGTTCTCAGTTAAAGCAGATTCTTCCCTCGTTCGGAATGACAGTGCAGGATTCGGCACGAAGAATGGTTCCTTTGGCTACTTAGGTTGGGGGCACTTTTGTAGACGGTTGCGCGTGCCGGCGGTCACAGTTTCCGATGGTTGCGATTTAGTAACGTGCACACAGGGTGGGTTTCGTCATGACCAGCCGTGGTGCGCCATCTTCTTCGCTTCGTTGTTCGCCGTTTGGTCGTTTCTCGTTTCGTCGATCTTCGTTTGCTTTTCCTTTCTCTTCCGCTGTTCTTATTGCCTTTGTGCTTCTGCTGGGCGCGCCTCCTGGCGGTCCGCAGGCGTTGGCGCAGGCGGCGACGCAGCACTCCGTCTTCGGTTCGGTAGACGGAAACGATAAGGATGAGAATAAAAATCGCCCCGCTTATCGCGACCGCTGGATGATGCGGGGGCGGTCGGCTCCTGCGGGACAATCGGCAGCGGCTCTCCGCCTGCGGGCACAGCAGAAGAAGATGACGATGCGCGTTACAGCCGCGGCGGCAAGAGCCAGTGCGCACAGATCTGGAGCGGGAGCAGAACCAGACGCTGGATCGGGCACGTCTTGGGTCCCGCTGGGTCCGGCTCCACTGGCTTCGGATCGGAACATTTATGGCCCAGTCGCGGGGCGGGCGACGGCGGTCGCCATTGATCCCACAGATGCGACGGGCAATACCGTTTACGTTGCGGCGGCATCGGGCGGCGTGTGGAAGTCAACCAACGCAGCCAATGCAACCGCTACAAATGTTGCATGGACGGCTCTCACCGATCAGCAACCCTCGCTCGTGAATGGCGCCGTTTCCGTGAAGCCCGATGGCACCGTAGTGCTTGTGGGGACAGGCGAGCCGGACAGCGCCGATTGACAGCTATTACGGAGTGGGGATTTTGCGCTCCACCAACCATGGCGCGAGTTGGACGCTGATTCCCACCGCGACCGGCAACAACCCAGCGCTTTCTTTCGCCGGCCTGGGGTTTGCGAAATTTGCCTGGGACACTTCCCCTGCCACAACCGTCGTCGCCGCCAGCGGGACAACGACTTTGGGATTTGATGAAGGCGCGATCACGGACACTACGAATCGCGGCCTCTACTACTCGAACGACAGCGGGCACACGTGGACATTTGAAGTTCCGCAAGATGCGGGCGTGGCGATCAGTCCGGCGTCGATTTCAGCAACCGACGTGGTTTATAACGCGACGGCGGGAAGATTCTTTGCGGCGATCCGTTATCACGGCGTTTACTCGTCGGCAAACGGGCAAAGCTGGACGCGCCTGGCAAACCAGCCGAATGCGGCCCAGTTGAGCACGGCCAATTGTCCGGCGCAGATTCCGAGCGGCGGATCGAGTTGCCCGATATATCGCGGACAACTGGCGGTGGTGCCCGGTCGCAATGAAATGTATTTCTGGTTCGTGAGTTTGACCACGGGGCCCGGCGGCACGCAGGTGGTGGACGAGGGCATCTGGCGATCAACCGATGGCGGCAACAGCTGGGCGCAGATTGATGAGACAGGAATTGCGAACTGCGGCGATCCGGGGGACAACGGATGCGGCGTGGATCAGGGTTATTACAACCTGGAAATCGCAGCGGTACCCGACGGACAAGCGACTGGTTATACCGACCTCTATGCGGGAGCAGTCAACCTGTTCAAGTGCGAACTGACCGGAGGAACGACCTGCTCGACGCTGGACTTAAATTATCCGAACCAGTGGATCAACCTGACGCACGTGTACGGGTGCAGCTCAATCGCGGGCGTGCATCCAGATGAGCATGGCCTGGCCTTCACCATCGCTGGCGGCAAAGCCATTATGTATTTCGCCACCGACGGCGGAATCTACCGCACGATCGAGGGGTACAGCAAGCTCGACACTGGAACCTGCGGCACGACGAACGGCTTCGACAATTTGAATGCTTCGTCAGTTGCGAACGGGACGATCGGCTCGCTCACGCAGTTCGTGGCGTTCTCGCTCCATCCCACGGACCAGAACACCGTGCTGGGCGGGACGCAGGATAACGGCTCTCCCGCAACCAGTTCGGCTACTGATAATCCGCAGTGGATCACAGTAAACGGCGGCGATGGCGGGTATAACGCGATCAACCCCGCGTCTCCGGATGAGTGGTACACGGCGAACACCTACGTCAACATTTATTCCTGCGCCAACGGCATGGATTGCACGACCGATGCGTTCTCGCTGACGGTGGGGAACGCCGAGGTGGGCGGGGACACGGGCGCATTCTATACGCCCTACATCCTCGATCCGCAGAATCCAGCGGAAATGCTGGTGGGGACGTGCCGCGTTTGGCGCGGCGCGCCGACCGTGCCGGCGAGTTCCTTCACCCCGATCAGCGTTAATCTCGACACGATGGGCCAGGCGACTTGCACGGGAGAGGAAGTGAATCTGGTAAGAGGGTTGGCCGAGGGAGGGCCGACGGCTGGCGGCTTTTCGACGACGGTCTATGCGACGACGGAAGGCACCGGCCCGAATGCAACCGTGCCCACAGGTGGCGAGGTCTGGGCAACGACGAATGCCGGAATTGCGGCGATGATGCAAGTGACGGGCGCGATCAATCCGTCGAATTACACGGTTTCTTCGGTTGCCATGGATACGACCGATTCCACCGGCCAGACCGCGTATGTGGGGATCATGGGCTTCAACGTTTCCCACGTTTTCAAAACCACGAATGCGGGCGCAAGCTGGACCGACTGGTCCGGCAGCGGCAGCATGGCTCTGCCCGATGCGCCCGTCAATGCCTTGCTGGTGGATTCGTCAGTTACTCCGGCGCAGATCTATGTGGGAACCGACGTGGGCGTCTTCACGAGTTCGACCGCGAGCGCGAACTGGACAGAAGTGGGCACACCTTCTGAGCCGGGCGGCGGAACGGGATACTTGCCGAATGCGCCGGTGACCGCGATTCGGATGTTCAACTCAGGAGGTGTTAAGAAGCTGCGGGTTTCCACCTATGGCCGCGGCATCTGGGAATACGCGCTCACAAGCGCGCCGGACTACACGAACGTGATCTCGAACACGCCGCAGACGATCTTTCCAACGCAGACTGCGACCTTCAACGGAACTCTGACGGCGTTTGAAGGGTATACGAGCGTCATAAACCTGAGTTGCGCGGCGCCGATTCTGCCGGCAACTTGCACGCCGAATCCGGTGCAGGCGACGCCGCTCCCATCCGGCACGTCTTACACAGTGACCGCGGGCGGCGTGGTTGGCGACTACAGTTTCAACGGGCACGCGGTGGGAACAGATTCCAATGCGATTACACACGACGCGCCCGCGACTTTGCACGTCGTCGACTTCGACTTGTCCACTCCGAGCCCGGATGCGCTCACGGTCGAGCAGGGGGGAACGTCGAATGCCGCAACCTTTGAGGTCTCGGCGGAAGGGTCATTCTCAGGGACAGTGAACTTGAGTTGTCCGAGCGGCCTGCCTGCGGGAACTGCATGCCAGTTTTCACCATCTAGCGCGGTCACGCCGACAGCGGCAAATCCGGCGCCTGTGATCATGACGGTGACTGCAGCGCCGAATACTGCCGCGGGTGGACCGACGACGGTGACGCTGGCGGCGAATGCTGTGGGCGCTCCGGGGCCAAAGAAGCAATTCTTCTCACTGACCGTGATCGTGCCGCCGCCGGATTTTGCGCTGGCCGTCACGGCAACACCGAGCGCGACCGTGGTGGGACAGAACGTAACGTGGAATGGAACGCTGACCGCTCTCTCCGGCTACACCGGTACTGAGAGCTTGAGTTGTGTGGGCGCGGCCCCGGGGACCTGCCTGGTGAGTCCCTCACAGTTGGCGCCCACGCCGAGCGGCGCGGCGTTTGCGGTGACGGTGGGCAACACGACGACTGGCACATTTAACTTCAGCATCCAGGGCACCGATGGCATGCTCACGCACACTCAGGTGGTGAGCCTCACTGTTGGTACGGACGTGAAGTGGACCGATACCGGCAACAGTTCGGCAACGGTCGAGGCAGGACAGGGCGCAATTTATACGTTCTCGGCCGTGCCCGATGGGGGCGGAACGTTCAGCGGGGCGGTGAATTTTGCGTGCGCGAACTTGCCCGCACTGACCAACTGCAGTTTCAGTCCAGCGTCAATTCCGGCGGGCGCGCCAACCACGCCGGTAACACTGACGATTGCAACGACCGGGCCGAATCGGGGAACGGAGTTTCGAAGGGCTGTACCTAGTAGCCAGTATCCAGTACCCAGTGAGAAGCGCGGACCTCCGAAATCTGGGACGATCGGCATGGGTGTCGGGCTGGTGTGGCTGCTCGCGATTCCAATTGCAGGCACGATGATCTCCGGGTTTGCACGACGAAAAACGTCTCCGAAGAATGCGATCACGACGTGCACGCTCGCGTTTCTCTGGCTCGCGCTGATGGTGGCCTGCGGAGGTCTGGGAAGCGGGGCTGGTGGAAGCGGGGTGACTGTCGCGGTGAACCCATCGAACGCCAGCGTCTCGGTCCCAGGCGGAACACTGCCATTTTCCGCGACCGTAATCAACGGAAGCAGTCAGACGGTGACGTGGGCGGTGAATGGCGGGAGCACAAACGGAACCATTGACCAAACAGGGCTTTATACGGCGCCCAATACGATTGATTCCGCGTCTGTGACAGTGACTGCAACTTCGGCACAGACGGCAACCCCTGGCGAAGCCATGGTGGCATTGAACTTTGCCACGGTGGCGGTAAATCCGTCCTCGGCGAGCGTCGCGCCCAACGGGAAGCAACAGTTCACGGCCACAGTCAACAATGCGAGCAATCAGGCCGTGGCTTGGGCCGTCCCTGGCGGGACGGTAAACGGAACCATTGATGCCACCGGGCTTTTCACGGCTCCAGCGACAGTTCCTCATCCCGCAGCGGTGACGGTAACGGCGACTTCGGCATTGGCGACAACACCCGGGTCGGCGACGGTAACGATTGGGGCCCAGACGCCTGCTGGAACTTATCCGAATATTCAGGTAACGGCCACAGCGGCGGGAGGAACGGCTCAGACGGATGTGGTGACGCTGACGGTGGAGTAGAACGGTCGTTGGTCATTCGCAGTTCGGCTTCACTTCTGGCTATCACCTTCCGGCAATAAACGGCTGACGCGCGCGGATGAATGTCTGCGCCTTTTGTTTATGCGTCACATTCCGGAGCATGCCGTCTGAAGTACGATCTTTAGTGCTTCGGTCGTAGTCCGTCTCAGGCTGCGCCATTGCCAGTCGCGAACGACGAACGACCGACGACCAACGACCAACGACGATGACTCTCCCTTATGACATTGCAGTAATCGGCGGCGGAATTGTGGGCCTGTCTTTCGCTATGCAGGCGGCGGAAGCATTTCCCGGGGCGCGGTTGATCGTGCTCGAAAAAGAAGATGGGCTGGCACGGCATCAGACCGGGCACAACAGCGGAGTGATCCACAGCGGCGTTTATTACAAGGCTGGATCGCTGAAGGCGCGGCTATGTGTAGCGGGAGCGCGCGAGATAGTGGAGTTCTGCGCGCAGCACGGCATTCCTCATGAAGTGTGCGGCAAGCTGATCGTAGCCACAAGCGACGCCGAAGCGGCGCGTCTGGACGATTTGCTGGCCCGGGGCGAAGCGAACGGCCTCACGGGGCTGCGGCTGGTAGAGGGAGCGGCGATGCGCGAGATCGAACCGCATGTGGCTGGAGTCCGTGCGCTCAAGGTCCCGGCCACGGGGATTACCGACTACTTGCTGGTAACGGAGAAGTACGCGCAACTCGCGATGGCACGCGGCGTCGAAGTAAAAACGGGCGCGGGCGTCATAGGCTTCGGACGCATGGCCAGCGAGGTTGTCGTCAAGACGCGCGCGGGGGAGTTTGCCACCCGATATGTGGTCAATTGCGCCGGGCTCTATAGCGATCGTGTTGCACAGCTCGCCGGGCACGATCCGGGAATGATGCTGGTTCCCTTCCGTGGTGAGTATTACGATCTGGCGCCGGCGCGGACGAATCTGGTGCGGGCGCTGATTTACCCGGTGCCCGATCCGGCGTATCCGTTTCTGGGAGTGCATTTCACCCGCCGCATCCACGGGAACGTCGATGCCGGGCCGAACGCGGTTCTGGCTGGACGGCGCGAGGGATATCGGCGCACGGATTTTGATTTAGGCGAGACCATGGAAGTAATCGAGTACGCAGGCTTCCGGGCGATGGCTCGCCGCCACTGGAAAAATGGGCTGGGCGAGATGCGGCGAAGCTGGTCGAAGCGCGAGTTTGTGCGCTCGTGCCAGTTGCTGGTGCCCGAGGTGCGGATGGAAGACATGACCGCGGGCGGATCGGGCGTGCGGGCGCAGGCGGTCGAACACGATGGCACGCTGGTGGATGATTTTCGCTTCGTCGCCCGCGAACGGTTCCTGCATGTGCTGAATGTGCCGTCTCCGGCAGCGACGGCTTCCCTGCCGATTGGGCGGGAGATTGTGGAGATGGTTAAGAAGGCCGGAGTAGTCGCGGCATGAAATCTTGAACCGCGGACATCGCAGAGGGCGCGGAGAAGAATCTGCACCACAGCGGGTAAAGGGGGGCCGCGAACCCGCAGTTGTCCTCTTCTGGTGTAGTCTGACTGGAAATCGAACAACAGATCGCTGGGAGAAATGTTTATGGGAAAAAGTGTACGTGGCAAGAAAGTCGCCATCCTTGGCGCGGGAAAAATGGGAACGATCCTGTTGCAGGCATTCCTGCACGACGGTTTGCTCAAAGCGAGCGATACGTGGGTGACAGCGGCTCACGCGGAGCGCGCGCCTCTTCTGCGAGACAAGTTGAAAGTGCACGCCGGCACCGATAACGCCGAGGCTGTCCGGCATGCGGACGTCATTTTTCTTTGCGTGAAGCCGCAGGTGGTAGCGGATGTCGTGCGCGAGATTCGCGCCGACGTGAGACGGGATCATCTGCTGATTTCAATCGCAGCTTCCGTGCCCACCGACATGATCGAGCGCGGCCTGGAAAAGGATGTCCCGGTCGTGCGCGCCATGCCGAACACTCCATGCGTGCTGGGCGCTGGGATGACGGGACTGTGCAAGGGACAGTTTGCGCAGAAGCAACATCTGGAACTGGCGACAAAGTTTTTCGCCGCAGTCGGACGAACGGTTATCGTCGATGAAAAACACATGGACGCCGTTACCGGCCTTTCGGCGAGTGGGCCAGCCTACATCTACATCATTCTCGAATCGCTGGCGGAGGCGGGCGTAAAAGTCGGCTTGCCGCGCGATGTTGCCACGCTCCTCGCAGCGCAGACCACGATGGGCGCGGCGCGCGTGGTGCTTGAGACCGGCGACCATCCAGCGCTGCTGAAAGATGCTGTCACAACACCGGCGGGCTGCACCATCGACGGCATCCTCGAACTGGAAGAAGGCAAGCTGCGCGTTACGCTGATCAAGGCGGTGGTAAAGGCCGTGCAGCGGGCCAAGGAACTGGCGTACTCGTAAGCAATTGACTTGATCGCCGACCGGAAGAGATCACGGATTGGCAGCTACCTTCGCTCACACCCTGCGAGCGTTGCATCCAGGAATTTGTGCAGTCTCTCGCTGAAGCCCGCCGGGATTTCAAACACGCGCTCATCTCCCGTAACGCGCGGGAGCCGGCAGGAAGAATGTAGCTCCGAGATTCCGGGGAACCAACCTGGCAAACCCCTGTTTTTCCACTGCGGTGGTTGCCCGTCACAGCACATTCCTGGAAGCGGAGTTAAAATCGGCCCGTAATCGGGAGGTTCGGCGCACCCGATGGTCCAGAGTCCCCGCCCTCCTGACTAAGGTTACGAAGCAGCACGGAGAACAACAGACCGTGCTTAACTGAGAGGCACAAAAGTGAAAAGAATTTGTTCGATCGGACTTCTTACCGTTTTGTTGAGCTGCGTGCTGATGACTGCGCTGATGATCGCGTGCAGTTCGCCCTCCGCTACGCCATCCGCCAGCAGTCAGCCCCAGACCCCAACCGCGGCTCCCAAGAAAGAGCCCATGCTGTACACCGGCAAGTCTTGTTTTTCACAAATGACGGGCATGGCCGCGCGCTGGGCTCCCGACGCCGTTCCTTTTCACATGGAATCGGCTCTGAACGACGAAAGTAACGGCCAGGGCGGGAAAGCGACGATTTGGCGCGGCATGTTCGCCTCGCCCAGCCGCCGAACCTATAAGGTCTTCACCTGCTCGGGCAGCCGCTTGCGCGATGAAGCGCCGGTCGGAGTGACCTCCGGCGCGGAGAGTGCTTACGGACCCACCGTTCCGGCCCTGATGTTTCAGTCTTTCCTCCTCACAACCGATTCGGACCAAGCCTATGCTACTGCGCAGGAGAAGGGCGGAGCGAAGCTGATGGAGAAAAACCCGCAGCAACCCGTTTTGTATACCCTCGATTGGAACCCGAAGGACAAAGCGCTGCTCTGGGTCGTCTTCTATGGCAGCTCGACCAAAGACTCGAAGGGGGTCGGCGTCATCGACGCCACCACGGGTAAATTCCTGCGCGCCAAGTGAGTTCGTGCCGGGCTCGATAAGGGCGCCAAGGTATCAGGGTATCGCTTTAGTAGTTGCACCCCTACGCGGAAAAGTCGCTGCGCGCTCAGCGTCCGGCCGCGCAGGCGCGAACTTGACCTTTGCCCGATTCTCGCGCCGCCACTGAGAGCTCTTTTTCGATGGAAGAAAAACGCTGAAAAATCTCGTGCAGGCGAAGCGCCATGTTGCGGATGGTATCGGCCTGGTCCAGCACGTTCGCCGGCAGGCCCGGCTCCAGCGTGAGCAACTCGGCGTTGCCTAGAACTGAAGTGAGCGCGTTATTCACGTTGTGGCGCATCTCCACCATGTAACGTCCCAGGGTAGCTTCCGCCTCCACGGCCGCGCATAGAGATTCCGCTTCTTGCTGGCTGGCTTCCGCAAGCGAACGCTGCAGAATCTCGCGGCCGATGAGCCCCGCGATTTCCGCCCACAGTTGGTATTCGGATGACCTTTCGTTGTTCGGGGCGCCTCGATAGAGTTCAGTGATCGCGCCATCGGTGCGCGAAAAGAGAGGCGCCGGCTCACCTTGACCATGATCCCGGCGAACAGGATCCCGATGGAGAGTATCCCGGTAAGCTTGATCGCGATGCACCACGATGGCGGGCTTGCCCGCGGCAGCCAGCGCCTGTTTCAGCGCCAGCCGTGATTCGGGAGAAGCTGCATCCGCAATCGCGAGGTCGTAGCAACTTCCGCCACGGCCGCGGAAGAGCCTTTCGTCCAGCACGGTGAACTCCGGCGAGTTGGCGCCGGAGGGCCAATGGGCCGCCACTTCGCGCGCGAAAGCGGCGTCGGTCGAGAGAATCAGAACGGTCGGGCGGCGTAGTTGCATGGTTGCCTGGCAAGTGGTGCGGGCGGGAGTCCGCCGGCTCTATTGAATCCTTCCACCGTCCGACTCGGCGGCCCCGGCAGCGGCGGCGCGCGAGTTCTTCTGTCCCTTCGCCGTCATCGATCCTTTGAGAGCGTCATCCACGGCAGCACGGAGATCGACCAACATACGCAGCGGATGCCCCGAGGAATACTCGGCGTGGAACATGACTTTCCACGACTGGCAAATCATGCGCAGGCGGCTGGTCGGCTCGTCAGCGGAAAACTGCGCGCGGCGGCAGTCGATGGTGGTGACGCCGCGGCGTTCCAGTTCGCGCAGGCCGTCCTGAATGGCGTTGAGATCGTCATGCATCAGCCGGAAAAAAATGCGCCGGATCATGAAGTTGAAACGTACAAGGGCGACTATGGCAGCGGGATCGTAGAAGCGATCGCCGGCTTGCGTTTTGAGCTTGCGGCCCTGGTCGAGCACTCCGCTATGCAAAAGTTCGCTGAGGCGGCGGCTGTGGGTGGCCGTTTCAAGAATCGAATCAAGCGCCACGAGCCATTCTGGACATTCAACCTTCTGTTCACCGAGCACGGGCTCAAGAACCTGCGCGACGAATTCGAGATCGACGTCAGACTCTTCCAGACCGGAAGGCGCGCAGAATGAGAAATACTGGACCAGCAGGAAATCCATTTTGTCGCGGTCGGCGGCCGACTTCACTGGTTTCTGCATGTGATGCGCAAGCAGGTTGCGGAGCACAGCTTCGCTCGCCAGCGGCGTGGTCTGAAGAAACTGGCGCAATTGATGCACCTGAATCTCGGCGTCGACCCGACTGAGCCAAGCCTCGCATTCCTCGCTGGCCTGGGGCGCCGCATCGGGCTCATGCGGGCAATCGGGAACCTCGATAACGAATTCGCGTACCAGTGCGGTGTAGATGGGGTGCAGGGCCTGGACTACAGAGGCCTGCGCTTCCGGAGAATACTCAGATGCAATCATGATTTCACAATCCAATTGGGAACAGGTTTAAGGAAGCGGACCGCAACCACGGTCCGTTCCGGGTGATATTGGGCCGCGACGACGGAGGCTTCGGCGCGCAGCGCGCCGTCCTTGCTTTCCACCAGAACAGCGTCCGCAAACTCGAGCGGATGTTTGACGAGAAAAAGAATTTCGCGCGATGTACCGAACTCGATGACCGTTTCCTCTAGCGGAGACCAGCCATGCCCGGTCGCATTGCCTTTGCCATTCTCGGAATTATCGGCACGGCTGAGGCGAATCGGGATGCGAACCGGTGTCGCTTCCGGAAAGAACTTGGCCAACTGGCCGACGAAATCGACCTCGAGTGCGCGGGCTGGTGCGCTTGCCTGATATGGCACGGTGAACTTTAACTCCGGAGCTGAAGCGGTCGCCTCTTCTCAGTTTGAAGAAGAGGTTCGAGGGGGACTCGCCTCTGCTGGATCGGCTCTGTTAGGTGCACGACCACAACCAAAACTCCAAGGCCATGCACTTAAGAGTAATCCACAAGAAAGCAAAGCAGTTAACGGTGGTTTTCTGGGGTGGAACCGGTCCCTGCGCTCCACCTCGGCGAAAGTGCGTCTCAGAATGGTACGGATGTCTCAGTTTGCGTACTGAAACAGGCAAGAACGGCAAGGACAGTCACTTTCGCAGTCATTGCCAGCCGCTCAAACCGTTCACTGTAACGTGGCCGGACCACGCGGTTCGTCTCGCAGCCCGATGTTATATCTTTTGAGTTTGCGGTACAGCGTGGCCCGGCTGATGCCGAGCATTTTGCCGGCGCGCACTTTGTCTCCCTTGACCTCGGTGAAGACACGGGCGATAGTGGCGCGTTCCAGGTCCTCCAGATCGGTGGTTGCTTGCGCCGCGAGTTCGCGAATGACGTGTGGCTCGGGAACGGCTCCGATTTCGGCTCGTGCGATCGACGCGGGAAGATCGTTGAGATCCAGAATGCGCCGGTCAGTCAGTGCGATGGCGCGCTCGATGCAGTTTTCCAGCTCGCGCACGTTCCCCGGCCAGTCGTAGGCGAGCAGCGCCTTCATGGAATTGCCGGAAATCTGGACGCCGCGTCCCGGCGCGAGACGTTCCAGAAACCAGTTGGCGAGAATCGGAATGTCGGACCGGCGCTCGCGCAGCGGCGGCAGAGAAATAGTGACCACATTCAGCCGGAAGAAAAGATCCTTGCGGAACGCTCCCTTCTTATATGCGGTTTCCAGGTCGCGATTAGTGGCGGCCATAATGCGCACATCCACTTTGACCTTTTCATTGCTGCCCACCGGACGAACTTCCTTTTCCTGCAAGAAACGCAATAACTTGGCCTGCATTTCGAGCGGGAGCTCGCCGACTTCGTCGAGAAAGATGGTTCCGGTGTCGGCCGACTGGAGCAGTCCCTGCTTGGAGCGCAAAGCGCCGGTGAATGCACCTTTTTCGTAGCCGAACAATTCGCTTTCGATAAGAGTCGGGACCAGTGACCCACAGTCCACCGCGACGAACGGCCGGGCGGCTAAGTTGCCGCGGAAATGCAGGGCGCGCGCGACCAGTTCCTTGCCGGTCCCGCTTTCGCCGGAGATCAGCACCGGCGTGCGCGTGTCCTTGAGGCGCGAAATCAGCCGCAGCACATGCTGAATTCTGGTGGAGTTGCCGATGATGCCGTGCACCGCGGTCTCCGTTTCCGAACGCTCCCGAAGATAAAGATTCTCCTCTTCCAGCCGAACCTTGTCCGCCATGCGGCGCAGGAACATTCGTAGCTCGTCCAGCGGAGCGAATGGTTTCGCGATGTAGTCATAGGCGCCAAGCTTCATGGCTTGCACGGCGGTCTCGACCGATCCGTGTCCGGTCATGACGGCAACTTCAATGCGCGGATAGGTGCGCTTGACTTGCTCCAGGAATTCAATGCCGGTCATGCGTGGCATGACCAGGTCGGTGAGCACCATGTGAATGGGCTGCTCCTGGAGGAGGGCCATGGCCGCGTCGCCGCTCTCGGCTTCAAAGCAGGAAAACCCGAGCGATTCGCCAACTGTCATGCACAACCGGCGAATGGCCTGTTCGTCATCGACAATCAACAACCGGATCCGGAGGTCGTGAGTCATGGAACCGCCTTGCCCATCGTTTGTTCAACGACAGAGATGAAATCGGCAACGCGAAAAGGCTTTTCGACACAGGGCGCGCCGGTGCGGCGCAGCGTCGCCGCCGTTTCCTCGTTGGCAATGTCGCCCGTGATGAACACAACTTTCCCAGCCAGATCCGGACGGTGGGCGACGATCCAGGCATGCACCTGGGCTCCATCCACACCTCCGGGGGTCCGCATATCGGAAACCACGCCGTGAAAATCGCACCGGGCAAGCAGGTGAAGCGCTTCGGCGCCGGACTCGGTGCACATCACCGAGTAGCCATTGCGTTCGAGCGCGGAGCGGACAAAAACCATTACGGCCGGTTCGTCCTCTATGAGAAGCACGGGCGTACAAGCTGGCTTGCTGGCAGTCTGTGTCATTTGGGATAGACTCCTGCGACCGCGCCGAACGAAGCCCCATCCGCTGCCAGTAGCAGGCGGACGATAAAGGTGGCTCCGTCAGAGTCGGGATTGTTGTGACAGATGATTTCTCCGCCGTGTTCGCGGACGATGCCATAACAGATGCTCAAACCAAGACCCGTGCCCTTGCCCACGTCCTTGGTAGTAAAGAACGGATCAAAAATGCGGTCGGGATCGGCAATCCCGATGCCGTTATCGCGGAACGAGACTTCCACTCCCGTCTCCGTTCGCGCGCTGCTGATCTCGATACGCGCCGGCCGGCCGCACTCACGGACAGCGTCGTAGGCGTTGTTCAGGATATTGAGGAAAACCTGTTGCAGCTGGTGCGAGTCGCCGACGATGTCGGGCAAAGTTTCATCCAACTGCTCCACCACTTGGATGCCGTGGCTGATGAAATCGTACGAACGCAACTGCACGGTCCGCTTCAGGATGGAATTCAGCTGCACCGGCTGGCGCCGGGGCGGCATCTGGCGCGCAAAGCTGAGCAGGTTCTGGACAATCTGTTTGGTACGCTGCGCTTCCTGAAGAATCACGCGCAAATCGCGGCGCGCGCTCTCCGGGAGTTCGGGATTTTCCATGAGCAGGTCGGTGAATCCGAGAATCGCCGTGAGAGGATTGTTCACTTCGTGGGCGACGCCTGAGACCAACTGTCCGACCGCGGCCATTTTTTCGGCGTGTACAAGCTTGGCGCGCAGCAGCGCCGAGTCGGTAACATCGGTCATAACCACGACGATGCTGGTGACCTTGCCATCTTCCCCGCTGATCGGGCTCATGTTGGCGGTGAACTGTGCACTTCCGCCATCGCCGCGAACCAGCGGGACGTCGAGATTGTCAACTTGCTGACCGCGGGCAACCGCAGCCAAAGCCCGCCGCAGTTCCTCGCGGCGTGCCGGGGCACAGAGTTCAGGGAAGGGGTGGCCGACGATCTGGCTCTGCTGAAAGCCGAGACCGCTCCAGCGGCGGTTCGCATAACTGATGATTCCATCTGTGTCGGTGACCAGAATCAGGCTCTGGGTATGGCTGAGAATCTTGCCGGAAAAGTCGCGCTCCTTCTGCAACTCCGTCTGCGACTGGCGCAGGCCCGTGATATCGAGCATCACCCCGCGGTGTTGCACCACACCGCCGCTCTGGTCGCGCATCGCATAGCAATTCATGTACACGGTGACCGCGGATCCATCCTTGCGGCGCAGGACTTCTTCGTGGTTGTGCATTTCGCCGGCTTGCTTCAGTTGCTCCGCCAGTTCCCGCCGGCGCTCGGGAGAAAAATAAAGCTGGGTTGGGATGTCTAGCTGAAGAACTTCTTCGCGGCTGTCGTAGCCCAGAATGCGCACCAACGCGTCGTTGACTTCCACAAAACGGCCCTGCGGCGTCGAGACGTAAATCCCTTCCTGAATGTTGTCGAAGAGCTCGCGATAGCGCCGCTCGGCTTCGCGGCGATCAGTGATGTCTTTAAGAACATGAACCGTCTGCAATTGGGCGCTGTTCATTCCCTGCTCGCCGAACCCGGGGTGCTCCGACGGCGGCGTGGCCGAGTGGATACGTGAGGTCGAGACCAGATAGATGCGCTCGAGGGCCGGATGGACATACTCATCCAGACCTTCTCCGGTACGGCAAAAGGGGCAGGAATGAGGCGCGGACCCGGTGGTAAGCGCGTCGAGGGCGCGCATGTTGATGCCGATCAACTGCTCCGGTTCAAGACCGACGAGTTCGGCCAGTGAGCGGTTGACCCGGAGGATGTTGTGGTGCTCATCGTGGACGACGATATAGTCGCTGATGGCGTCAAAGACATCGACCCAGTGCCGGTTCGCCTGCTGCATGCGGGTGAACAGGCGGGCGTTCTCCAAGGCGACGCCCGCATGGCCTGCAATCGCACGCATCAACTGATAATCCGCAGTGGCGGGTGTAGCGCCGCGATCGGCCAGGCATAGAACGCCGACCAGTTCGCCCGCTGTTCCCGCCAGCCGTATCAACGTGCAATCCATCCACCCCAAATTGGAGGCGAGGGATGGCCCCAGCAAATCGCCGGCCGCAGCAAAGGCGATATCGGCCGTGTATTTCGGAACGGCGGAGCGCAGCGCCTGCGCCAAGCGCCGCACGAGCGGTTTGTCCTCGAGTTCCGCCGCGCCGCACATGACCACGGTTTCGATCTCGGCCATTTCGAAAAGGCTGAGGACAGCGGCTCGTCCGCCCAGGAGTGCCGCCGAGCGTAACGCAAAGTTCCGCATGAAGGCAGGCAGATCGAGAACGGTAGTCAGATCGACTGCGAGCGCCACCAGAGCTTCCGCGCGCCGGCGGTGCTGCTCGGCTTCGTGCAGATTCCGCGTCAGCTCAAGGGCAATGGCAACCTGGGCGGCAAGCGCCCGCGCCCTGCGCACATCTTCGTCGTCGATCGGTCCGGGCTCGATCCGATCGAGCACCCCAAACGTCCCCAGCACCTCGCCACTGGACCCGAGCAAGGGGACGACTAGAAAAGCCTTGACCTTAAAAGCAGCAACAAACTCCTGATTGATGCCGGGAGCCTGCGACGCGTCCTCGGTGTAGAAGACGTCTTTTTGCCTGAGGTTCCGCGTGACCGCGCCCTCGTTCAGAGGAATATCAAGAGGCCGGGCCATGCCGTTTTCGAATCCCCACCGGATATGGAAGGTTGCATCTTCCAGCAATCCGATAAAGCAACGCTCAAAACCGAGAAAACTCGCGGCCCGCACCACCGACTTCTGCATGAATTCGTCGAGCTTGCCCACGGAGCTGAGTTCGCCCGAGATTTCGAGGATCGCGTGCAGTTCCAGGGCCTGCGCCCGCGCCACGCCATACAGTTCTCCATTGGCGATGGCCACGGCTCCAAATCCGGCAAGTGCGGAAACCAGAGTTTTCTCTTCCTGTGTGAAAGGCGCGGAAAGCCGGGGATACACGAGAATCGCTCCGTGCGAACGCGCGGTCCGGAACGGAGCCGCAATGAGAGTCCCGGGAGGCGAGTCGGTGCCGAAGTGGGAGGCGCCGTCGATGTTGACCGTAATGCGCTCGCCGGCATGGACCGCCCGGGCAGCGATCTCCAGCGGTGAGCGCAGGTTGCTTTCGCCGGCCCGTTCGCGAATCGATCGGGCAAGCCGGGGTACCTCGGTCGAAACTGCCTGCAACTGAATAAGACTTTCACCCTGAACAAAGATCAAGACTGCCGGTGAATGGAGCAACTCGCGAAGACGGTCCGCAATGCCTTCCATCACCGCCGAAGTGTCGGGTAAACCGTGCAGCGCGGTCGCCACCTCGACCAGAATCGAAGCGCGACGATGTTCCTCCCGCGAAAGCTGATTGAGCCGGAGAGCCTCGAGTGCGGTACCCAATTGCCCAGCCAGGATAGAGATTTTGGCAGAGGCGTCCTCATCGAAAGTGGCGCCGGGCTCTGTGTGCACGAACGCAATCGCGCCCGCCACCTCGCCTGCCACCAGCAGGGGCGCGGCTATGGCGGCGCTCGCGCCATAGTCTGTCAGAAATGGGCAGCGCGCACAGTCCGCCGAACCGGCAATGACCGGCCGATGTTTCCTTACCGCCTCCCACGCAATGGACGGAACTTCCGCGCGCAGGCGCGTCCCGCGAAAGCGCTGGGCTTGGTGGCCGTCGGCTTCGGCTGCGAGTAGCTCTTCCTGCGACGTGCGACTCCAGAAATACGCACCGCTGGCACGCAAGAACCGGCGAGTCAGTTGGCAGAACGAGCGTGTCAGCTGGCTGGGTTCGCTGCTTTGGTGGGCGGCGCGAGAGAGTTCAAGAAGAAGCTTTTGAAAAGCCTCCTCAGAATGAGACTCTCCCCCGAAGCCGGAATTTCCGACATTAGTTGTCAGGCCACACCATCCGCCTAGGCTAAGAGGCTGAAAACAATTGGATTACATTCTGACCCTACGCTGGATTCTCAAATTGAGTCAAGGGGGTGGTGCCAACATGGGAAACCGTCTCGCGAGTAGACCGCCCATCTCATTATGAGACCTTGCCGCCAGGCGATTGCGACTTGGTGTGCTGGGTTCGGCAGGAACGCACTGGTCCCTTTCGAACGTTGTGGTGTCCTCTGGAGATTTGACGATCACTATGGTAACGGCGAAGACGACTTTTGGTTTTCCCTGGAACTGTCTGCAAGACAAGAATAGGAGATTGAAGCTCGGTTCAACGAGGGGGGCCATGTCTCTTCAATCCTTGAAACATGTCCTTGGTATCGGGTTGCTGTTGCTTGGCGGATGGACTGCAAACATCGTCCCGAGCGCATGGGGACAGGAACAGAGCGCGCGCAAAACCAAGAGCAAGACTACGCCCGCTTATCCGGAACTGGCGCGGCGCATGAAGATTTCCGGAATCGTCAAGGTGCAAGTCACGGTCGCGCCCAACGGCACGGTGAAAAACGCAAAGCTGATGGGCGGGCATCCGGTTCTAGCGAACGCAGCAATGGACGCGGTCAGGCAATGGCGCTACGAAGCGGGCAAAGACGAGACGGTGGAGAACCTCGAATTCCGCTTCAACCCGGACGAATAGCGGTGCGCGGCCGTCCTAGGAAGGCAGAAACATGAGCATCAGGAAAAAGCTGTACTTGAATTTCGGCATTATCCTTGCGACCGTGCTGGTGCTGCTCGCCGTCAACATACTGGCGGTGCGGCGCGAACACGAGACCAAAGCAGCAGCCCAGCGCTCGATCGACATGACCGAAGCCACCTCGATGGTCCGCTTCGACATGATGCAGAATCGCCTGCACCTGCAGAACTACCTGCTGAGCGGCGACACGCGGGATGTCGAGAAAATGAACGAAGGCGAGCGCCTTCTGAACGATGCGCTGCGCCGCGCCAAGGATCTGGCAAATTCCGAGCAGCAGCGCGGCAACCTCGAAAAAGTTCAGGGCCTTGAGCAGAGTTGGGGCAACGAGTTTGCCAATCCGTTGGCGGAGAAACGGCGGGGCGTCGACAGCGGGAACGCGACCGTCGCCGAACTTCAAATTTTTTATCTTCAGAAGGATCCGAATGCCTGGGTAACGCGTTCGAGCGAGGTTTTGGACGAAGTTATCGAGGAGAACCATAAACTGCTCGACCAGCGCCATTCCGACGACCAATTAGCTGCGACCGCCACCATCGTGATTGCGGTCTTTAGTTCCCTGCTCGCCCTTGGACTTGGGGTTGTGATCGCGTATCGAACTGCCACCGGCATTACCCAGCCGCTGAGCCGCCTGATTCACGTGGCCGAGCAGATCGGGCAGTCCGGCGACCTCGACCACAACATCGACGTGCACGGGACCGATGAAATCGGGCAACTGGCCCGCACTTTCGACTCGATGGTGAAGTACTTGAAAGAAATGGCTTCTGTTTCCGAGGCGATTGCGGGCGGCAACCTGGGCGTGGAAGTGCGTCCGCGTTCGGCGAACGACACACTGGCCAATGCCTTTCGCCGCATGGTGGAAGGCCTGCGCGGGCTCGTCCGCAACGTGCGCGACGCGGCTTCGCAGGTGGCCAGCGCGGCCACGCAAGTGGCGAGTTCTTCCGACGAATCGGCTCGGAACAGTCTGCAGACTTCTTCCGCGATCGATGAAGTGACCAGCACGATGCACGAGATGAGTGTAAACGTGCAGAACATGGTGAAGAGCACGCAGACGCAGGCTTCGAGCGTAAGCGAAACTTCGGCTTCCATCGATCAGATGGTGACCTCGATCCAGCGCGTCGCGGATACCGCCAAAGTGCTGCTCGATATCTCGAATCGCTCACGCGAAGAGGTGCATAGCGGCATCGGCACCATGGAGAAGGCGACCGACGGCTTGAACCGGATCAACACGACGATCCACGCGTCGGGCGAAATCATCGATGCGCTTGGCACCCGTGCTGACGACATCGGCAAGATTATCGAAGTGATCGACGACCTGGCCGAACAGACCAACCTGCTGGCGCTGAACGCGGCCATCGAAGCCGCGCGCGCCGGCGAGCATGGCCTCGGATTCGCGGTCGTCGCCGACGAGGTGCGCAAGCTGGCCGAAAAGTCGGCGCAGTCCACCAAGGAAATTTCCGAATTGATCCAGAGCATTCAGAAGGAAGCCCGGAAAGCGGTCGAGAACATGGAGAAGAGCACGTCGATCGTGAACGAAGGGCTGAATCTGGGACAGGATCTGAACGCGGCCCTGCGGAAGATTTCCAACGTGGTCACCGAAGTATACAAATTCGCGCAGGAAATCGGCGCCGCGACCAACGAACAGTCGCACGGCTCGACACAGATTGCGCGGGCGACCACGCGGCTGAACGAAATCACCCATGAGATCAGTTCGGCGGTCGAGGAACAGGCCTCGGGCGCGCGCGCCGTGGTTCAGTCCATGGAACGCATGAGCAATCTGGTGCAATCCTCCACTTCGGCGTCGACCGAGCTGGCGGCTTCTTCGGACCAGATGTCGAAGATGTCGCGCGGCCTTCTCGATTCCATGAACACCTTCCTGCTGCCTGCGGGCGACGGGCATGGCAAAGCGGCCCGGCAGGCCGCGGCGGGATCTCACTAAAGGATGCCGCTTATGAACCCTGAAATCCACATTGTGGGCTTCAACCTTGGCCGCGAGACCTACGGAGTGCCAATCGCGGCCTTGCATGAAATCGTCCGGGTCCCCGAGATCACGGCCGTCCCCGACGCGCCCGCCTATCTGGAAGGAGTCATCAACCTGCGGGGCAAGATCGTTTCGGTAGTGGACCTCCGGAAACGATTTGGCAAACCGGCAACCGGTCTGGACCGGCATAGCCGCATTCTCGTGGTGGGGCATCGGGGCCGTTCGGTGGGGATGATCGTGGATTCGGCCTCCGAAGTCATCAAGATTCCGGAAAGCGAGATTGAGAACCCGCCCGCCATCGCCCAGGAAAGCGGCCTCGATTGCGTCACCGGCCTTGGAAAATACAAAGGGCGGCTGATCATTCTGCTGGATATCGACAAGGTTTTGGCGGTGCGCGAGTTCGCCAATGCTCCCGTGGCAGCCGAGGTTGCCGCCAGTGCCAAAGCCGGGGCGCAAAGCGCCTCGCCTGGAAAATATTGAGATCGCAAGCCAAGATGAACACAAGCGAAGCGCCCGCATTAACAGATGCAGAACTGAGATTGCTGCAGGCTCTGGTTTACCAGGAGTGCGGCATGCACTTCGACGAGCGCCGTACCTCTTTTTTGCAAGACCGGCTGCAGCGCCGGCTGAAAGAGTGCGGCATGGACTCCTTCTACAGTTACTATCGCCTCCTGATCAGTCAGCCGGGGAAAAAAGAGCTGGCTCTGCTGGTCGAGAACCTGACCGTCAATGAGACCAGCTTTTTCCGCAACAAGGCGCAGCTGGATCTTTTTCAGCGTGAGGTGCTCGACGATCTCTTGCAGCGCAAGAAGGAGCGGCGCGACCACAACTTGAGAATCTGGAGCGCGGGCTGTTCCACCGGGCAGGAGCCGTACACTCTGGCCATGCTCGTGGCCGATGCCCTGTCCTATCATTCCATGCGCAATCCCCGGCCTTCGGAGCTACCGCTGCCCAAGCCGCTGGTGCTCCCGCCCTGGCGGCTGGAAATCCTGGCCAGTGACATCAGCTATTCCGTCCTGCGGGCGGCGCAGGAAGGTTCCTACAGTGAGCCTCAGATGTCGCCCGTCAACTACGGCTTCCGGCTGCGCTATTTCGACAAGCTGGGCGCGCGCTACGTGGTCAAGAAGAGCCTGAAGGAAATCGTGCACTTCGATTTTCACAATCTGAAAACCGAGTATTTGCCTCAGCGCAACGACATCATCTTCTGCCGCAATGTGATGATGTATTTCGATGAAGCCGAGCAGAAGCGGCTGGTGGAAAAGTTCTACCGCTGTCTCAACCCCAACGGGTACGTGTTCGTCGGGCACGCCGAAAGCCTGCTCGGGCTCACGAACAAGTTCCAGATGGTGCATCTCAATTCCGGCACTGCCTATCAGCGTCTTGAGGTGAATGCGTGAGCTCCCCCCCGACGATCGCATGAGCGAGCTCCGGGAGCTGTTCTTTGAAAGCGCGCAGGAACTCGTCCAAAGGCTGAACGAAGAAGCCTTGCGCCTGGAAAAGTCGCCCGGAGACCCGGAAAGCGCGCGCAGCCTGCGGCGCACCGTTCACACGCTGAAAGGAGACTCGGCGGCCTGCAATTTCCGCGAACTCAGCGAACTGGCGCACGAGTTCGAGGACGTGCTGACGCTTGACGACCCGGTAGCGGCCCACGCCGTTCCCGAGCTTGCCCTGCGCGCCGCCGATCTGTTTGCCGCGCTGCTCGAAGCATATCGCGGCAAGACGAGTCTTCCGGACATTCAGCCTCTGCGCAACGACATCTCCCAGCTTGCACACGCCGGAACAGTTTCTGCCCCGCCAAGAAAAACGCGAACAAAGACAAAGGGTAAGACTTCGCGCCCCGTCACCCGCTGGTCGGAATACGAGCAGCTGGCCATTGCCCGCGCTCTCGAGGACGGAAAGCGCGTGCATCATGTGGTCCTGCAACTCGACCCGGACTGCGGCATGCCAATCGCCGCGCGTCAGATGCTCCAGCTGGCCCTCGCTGGCCTGGGAGAAGTTCTGGCTCTCTACCCCGCCGAAGGCAGCACGGACACCTCAACCAGGATCGAAGCTGCCCTGGCATCGCCGAAATCCGTCGAGCAGATTCGAGCGCAATGCACGATACCGACGATTTCAAAGGACGTAAAAATATCTCCCTTGCGCCGGCAGGCAGCAGCAGCGTCCCGGCAGCCGCCAGCGGAATCCGCGGGCATGCCAAAAACAAAAGAGGAGATTCAGCCACAAGCGCCAGCGGGAGCGGAAGCAGATGACGTTCCGCACAACATGGAAGCGGCCCCGCCCGCCAGCACGACAGCATCTGAAAACATTCTGCGGGTGGATGCGGAACGAATTGATAGCGTACTGGATCTGGTCGGCGAGCTGATTCTCGCCAAATCGATGCTCCAGCAAGCGCTGCTCGAATTCGGCGAGCGCTTTCCCAAAGACAGCCTGCGCGGAAGGTTTAGCGACGCCATGGCTTTTCAGGCGCGCGTTCTGAACGACCTGCAACGGTCGGTGATGAAAGTTCGCATGGTGCCGGTCGACCAACTGTTTCGCCGGTTTCCGCGCACCGTCCGCGATGTAGCCCACCAGTGCGGCAAAGAAGTGGAACTGGTGATCCGGGGCGGAAATACCGATCTCGACAAAAGCATCCTCGACGCGCTCGCCGAACCGCTCACGCACCTGCTCCGCAACGCCGTCGGACACGGCATCGAGGCGGCCGCCGAACGCGTGGCCGCGGGCAAACGGCCGCAAGGCACCTTGCGCCTGAGCGCCTATCACCAGGGCAACCAGGTGGTAATCGAAATCTTCGACGACGGCCGTGGAATCGACATTGAAAAAGTGCGGGCGCAAGCCATCGCGCAAGGCATCGTAAACCCCGAAGACGCGACGCGCCTGACCGAAGCCGAGACCCTGGAACTGATTCTGCGGCCGGGCTTTTCGACCGCCGAAGAAATCACGGAGCTTTCTGGCCGCGGCATCGGGCTCGATATTGTGCAGAGCGTTCTCTCCCACTTAAAGGGAACGGTACAGATCGAAACCTCGGCCGGACGCGGTACGACTTTCCGTTTGCTCTTGCCGCTCACGCTGGCGATTATCCGGGCGCTGCTGTTCCGCGTCGAGCAGCGGCTCTATGCCCTGCCACTGAATACGGTGGCGGAAATCACGCGCGCCACCGAGCAACTGATCCACGAGGTTGGGCATTATGAAGTGCTGCAACTGCGCGACGACGTTTTGCCGTTGCTCCGCTTGGGCGCGGCTCCCCAACCCGGCCCGGATTCGGCCCGGCGTAAGGCTTTTGTGCTTGTCATCAATTACGGCGATCGCAAGTTTGGCCTGATCGTGGACGAACTGGTGGGCGAAGAGGAGTTAGTGATCAAGGCCCTCGACGACCAATCCATCACGACCGACCTGGTGAGCGGCGCCGCGATTCTCGGCGATGGCCGCGTCGTTCTGATTCTCAACCTCATCGCTCTGGTGGAACGCTTTACCCGCGGGCGTCTCGATGGAGGCTCGCGAAAGGTAGGCCTGCTCTCGAACCTGGATCCCCTGCACCAAAGCCGCGCGCAGAATCAGCCGGAAAAAGCGTGCCGCACAGCCGGAGGCCGGGCATGAAGAAGACCGTGCGGGTTCTGGTGATCGATGACTCGGCGCTGATGCGCAAGTTGATTCCAAAGATCCTCGAATGCGATCCGTCCATCGAAGTCGTGGGCACGGCCATGGACGGCAATTTCGGCCTGAGAAAGATCAAGGAGCTTGCGCCCGAGGTAGTCACCCTCGACCTGGAGATGCCGGGTCTGAACGGGCTTGACACCCTGAAGGAGATCACACGGCACTCCCGTGTGCCGGTGATTGTCGTCAGCTCACACAGCACCGCAGGCGCGTCCATCACCCTCAAAGCGCTGACCCTCGGGGCATTCGATTTTGTGGCCAAGCCGACTGACGTTGCGGCGCGAATGCCGGAAATTGCCGGCGAACTGATCAAGAAGATTCTCGCGGCCGCCCAGAACGGCATGGTTCAGCCTCAGTATGTGCCCGAGGAAGCTCCCAGCACATTGCTTAGAAAGCAAAGTCCGGCTGCGCCCACCAGCATTATCGCGATCGGAGTTTCCACCGGCGGGCCGAACGCTCTGCAGTATCTGTTTTCGCACTTGCCGGTGGAGTTCTCCGGCAGCATTCTGGCGGTGCAACACATGCCCGACGGCTTCACCGAGTTGTTCGCCAAGCGGCTCGACGAAACCTGCCCGATCCGCGTGAAGGAAGCGCAATCGGGCGACCTGCTGGTCGCGGGGCGCGCGCTGATCTGTCCCGGCAACCGGCACATGAAAGTCAAAAAACTTCCCCTGGGCAATGTGGCTGTGCTCTCCGATGAGGAACCAGTGAACGGGCACCGCCCGTCCGTGGATGTGCTGTTCCGAAGCGTGGCCCAGGAATTTGGGGCCCAGGCTATGGCTGTCCTGATGACCGGGATGGGGGAAGACGGAGCCGCTGGCTTGGGCGCCGTGCGGAGCGCCGGGGGATTGACGGTCGCGCAAAGCCAGAAGACATGCGTGGTCTTTGGCATGCCCAAAGCGGCCATCGAGCGCGGCTATGTGATGCGGGTCGCCGATCTCCATGACCTGCCCAACCTGCTGCAGGCCCAGTGCGTGGCCGACAATAACCGTGCCGGTGAAGAAGATCAAGGCAGGGCTACTGGTGCCGGAAGTAACTAGAGTTATCTATCCGAAGGTATGTAGATCGTGTTTAAGTGAAAGATGGGGAGATGTACCATGGAAAAGTTTGCACCTGTAAAACGAAGCGGAGACGGACAACCGGTGCGCTATCTGATCGTGGATGACTCCGTGTTCGCCCGCAAGAACCTGGCCCAAATGGTGGAAAGCTTTGGCGGCCAAGTAGCTGGCGAGGCCGCGGACGGCGTCTCGGCGATCAGCGAATTCGAGCGCCTTACCCCAGACATCGTGCTGATGGATATCACCATGCCGCAGATGGAAGGAATCGAAGCGGCCGAGCAGATCGTCCGCAAGCATCCGGGCGCGCGCATCGTCATGGTCTCGTCGGTCGGCTACCAGGAAAACATTGTTGCCGCGTTGCAGCGCGGAGCACGGCATTTCGTGCAGAAGCCGGTAAAGCCCGAAGTCCTCTACGAAGTGATCAAGTACGTGATGCGCGATGAACAAGCGGCCGCGCAAAGTGCTGGAGCGGGAGCCTAAGCATGCGCATGGAGTTGATTCAGCCCTTCATTAACTCGGCCGATGCCGTGCTGGCACAGGGGCTGGAATCGCCCGTTTCCATCGAGAACCTCACGATGGACGAAGAGGCATACCGGCGCAAAGGGATCGCGGCCGAGGTCTGCCTCACCGGCGACATTGAAGGGCGCATCATCTTCGATGCCGACGAAAAAGCGGCCAGGTCTTTTGCCCGCCACCTGGCGGGCCCCGAAGCGCCGGACGCAAACGACATGGTGCGCGAGGCAGTGTGTGAACTGGCGAATCAGATCATCGGCAACGCCGTCACCGTGCTCAACGACCAGGGCTTCCACTTCCGCGTTCATCCGCCCACTCTCCTTACCTCCGAGCGGGGCAGCAAAAGCAGCGAAGATACCGAAGCGGTGGTGCTGTGCCTCAGCACGCAGAGCGGCAGCGTTTTTATGAATGTGGCGCTTCGTTACCATCACCAAATGATGGGAACCGCGACCTCCGCACGCTAGAAATCCACCGGACGGTCATTCCTCTCGCCCCCAACTGTCAATTGTGCATTCGGTTTGCCCTTCTTGTTAGGGGCCGGCGAACGAGAATGCCGGATTCTGCGGCGGATTCTGGATACTGGGAGGAATTGGATTGCGGTTACTGGCCGGCGCACTTGCATTCTCGGCATACGTGTCGGTCGACGTGTAGATGATGTTGACGTTGCCTCCATCGCAACTCGCCAGGTACGCGCGGGAACTGTCGCCCGCCGCGGCCATGGTGAACCGAAAACGCACGCTGGCGCAAGCGGGAGCGTAATACGGAGAACTCGAGTTCGTAGCATCCGGGAATCCGGGAACGGCGATCGACGTCTTGATGGTGTTGTTCGTCGTATCGATCACCGTAACTTGAGGGCATATGTTGCCCGATCCATCCAGGTAGTAAGAACCGATATAGGCGCGGCTCCCGTCAGGCAGTGACGTCGCCGCAACGACCGAAACCGTACTGGGAGCAGTGGTCCGTGAGCAGGGGTCCCACGTAAAGCGTTCGCTCGGCGAAACAGCCGTAAACTTCGGGAAAATGGCCCCGGGGAAGGTCTGATCTTGAGGAACGGACTGGGAAACATCCACGATCGTCAGCCCGCTGCCTCCCGGAATGTACAGCCGGTTAAGAATCGTGTCGTACCACATGTTGGCCGACGTAGCCGGCACTGGCAACTGTGCTGTGATGCTGGTTTCCGTAAACGTGTCTCCGGCAGTGAGACTGGTATTCAGGTAAGCGAGCGTGCCGTTACTCTCAAGCACGTACACCTGCTGGCTATCGGAGCGCGCCGATATCCAGACCGGCGCCGCACTGAGCGGCGGGGGACAGGTCTTGCCGGTCGGATCGCAGATCGTGCGTGTCGCAATGGAAGGCTTCGTATTGAAAGCGTTGAGCGTGCCATCGCCATGGTTGGCCACGTAGAGTTTCGTCCCGTCTGGCGTTTCTGCCATTGCAACCGGGTTGTTGCCGACCATAACTTCTGTCGTGATGTTGTTATTCGTTGTGTTGATTACAGCGACCGTCGCGTCGTTCGGATGGCCTATAGGATCAAGAAACAGGTTCGGCAGCGAGACATAAGCTTGGCTTGACTCGGTTGTGGCCACAAAGTTGGCAGCCGAATTCGTAGGCAGCGTCAGAGTCGAGGTGTTATTGATCGTAATGCCGTTGAACTGCAACCGGGTAAGCGTTGGACAAACATTGAAGTCCTGACTATTGATTGTCACCACACAACCGCTCGCCGGCGTAGGCAGACCCGTCACAGCCTGATTCACAACCAGCGCGCTATTGCCAGTCTGCATAACCGCGTGAACTGGATTCAGGCCCATGTTCTTGATGCTGACAACGCTGTCGCCGGAAACATCTATCACCATGGCGCTGCCCGGCAAAGGGTCTTCTGGCGGTACCCCCGCGCCGGTAGTGGTGATTCCGTTATTGCTGATGGTCACAACTGTGTGGGCGGCTGCGGGATTCGGGAACTGCGGAGGATTGGGAATAATGATGGGGCGGAACACCTCGCCGCACCCCGCCCACAACACGGCAAGAAACAGCACTGCTCCCAGACACAGAAACCGCTTCATTCAAACTCCATCAAGTAGGTCAGATTCGCACGGAACCGCTATTGTAGCGGGAATCGCGGCGGAAGGGGAAATGGGGTGTCGCCGTTCACCCGCCAGGGTCGACTGGAGGAGTTGCGCGCTCTTCCCGTCAGTGTGAGGTGAGCAACGCAGGGCGAGCGACTAACGACTAGCGACCGACGACCATGCCGTCCTACCCTCTCCTGCTTTTTCTCCGCCCCTCGCTGACGCGCTCGACATCTTTTTCCGACGCCGCCGGCTTCTTGGCGTTTTCCAGGCTTTGCTTAAGCGCGGCCATCAGGTCGACCACTGGCGCAAGCTTCTTCGGTTGCTCGACCGCCTCGACTTCCCCGCCCTCGAGTTTGGTCTCGATCAGCTTCTTCAGGTTTTCCTGAAACGTGTCGTGATACTTTTCCGGGTCCCATTCTCCGGCCAGCGCCTCGATGAGTTGATGCGCGACTTTGATCTCCGCCTCTTTGATTTCGACTTCCGGAGCGCCGAAACCTTCCACCTCGCGCACTTCTTCCGCGTAATACATGGTGTGCAGCATCATTCCGCCCTTGTGCGGCCGCAGAAAAACTGTGTACTCGCGGTTGTGCATGGTCAATTTGGCGATGGCGACGAATTCGCTCTCTTCCAGCGCCTTGGTCAGCAAGGCGTACGGCCTCCGGCCGGCTTCCTCGGGCAGCATGTAATAAGAGGATTCGAAATAAACGGGGTCGACCTCGCTCGTCTTGACGAACTCGAGGATCTCCATGGTCTTCGCTGTCTTAGGCTCGATCTTCTTGATTTCGTCGGGTTCGATGATGACGTACTCGTCCTTGCGGTACTCGTAACCCTTGACGATCTCACTGCGCTCGAGAACCTGGTTGTCGAGCGGGCAGATGAGTTGCTGCTTCACGCGATGGTGGTCGGTGCGATGAAGCTGGTTGAATGAAATGCCGCTCGAGCGCGCGCCCGAAAACAAGCGCACCGGCATGGAGATCAATCCAAACGTCAAATAACCCGACCAGACCGAGGCCGCCATCGTTCCCCCTTTGAAAATCACCCCGAAAAGACGGTTCCACCCAGATGCCCGAATGCCGCCGAGCGTACAGAAGTGTAGCCTAAATCGGGCGTTCCACGCCCTGCCAGATTACGGGGCGAATCCAAAGGCCAAGCACTACCTGGCGTAGTGGCCCGCGGACAGGCACCGAATATAGTGTTGGCGACCGCGGAACATCGCAACCGTCCCAAATAGAGCCCGCGTTGCTCAGGCCTTGGCAGACTAGCCCCGGAGGAACGATCAAGCTTAGCCCAGCGCCTCGGCCCTGGGAAAAGTGGGAAAGAAAGATCCACGTCCCGGAGGGACGACCCAGCTCTCACGCAGACACTGCAGGCCGCACCCTATTTTTTCCCTGTCCCCGCCAGGCCGAAAATATCAAGCGTCTTGTAGCTGGCAACAAAGACATGTCCATTCGCCACTACCGGCACCAGGTTTGCGTTGCCGCTAAGGTTGGGCCAGTTCCCCGCCGTTCCGGAGAAAATCTGCGCAAGCGAGCCGGCGCCGCCATGATCGGGATCAAAGGCGTAGAGCGTAATGTTGTTGGTCCGGTTATAAGGACGCCCCACGGCCCAGATAATGGGATTAGAAGTGCCGTTGGACGAAATGCTGGTCAGGAACCCGGGATCCTGTCCCGAGTTAATTCCGGCGCTGGAGACGCCGACAAGCGCAACGTGAGGATGCGTCTGCACTTTCCAGACGCCGACAGTATTTCCACCGCTCGAAACGACCCGCGCCGTATTGTCGGATGGATCCACATAATAGGATTGCCCGCACCAGCAACCGCCAATCCCATAAGTACCCACGACGTGGTTCACATTCGGACTATATCCACCCAGTCTTTCTTGATTCAGCAGGTACATGTTTCCGTCCTTCCCCGCGGCCACGGCGAGGTTGGGGATGGGTCCGGCTTGTTGCGGCAGAAGCAATATCCCTCCGGAGCCAAAGTCTGCATCGCTCTGATCGAGCGAGATCTCGTCTGAGGGCGTGAAATAGTTCAGCCGGCTCAAGACAGGGTTCACCTTCACCACGCTTTCGGCAATATTTGTCGCCCGGTTGTAGCTTGTCCCCGAGTAATCGGAATTGCCGGTGACAAAGAACAAGTTGCCATTGGGATCGGCCGCGATGCCATAGCCCGACATCCAGATCGAAGAAAGAAAGAACTCGTCGGACGTGGAAACCTCCCTGTCTGTTAGCAGGTTCGTCAACAAGGCCGTCAGCGTGCCCGTCGCCCACCCCAGCAGCCAGCCGCGCGATTGGTTGGCGTTGATGTCGCAAAAGCTGCCGAACCCGGCATAGACATTCCCATTAGCCAGGAGCAGCCCGGGCCGTTGCCGCTGCACGCTTGCGTTGAAGAAGAATTGCTTCCCGTTGGCGAGCTTATGGGAAGCGCTGATAACAACCGGGGCAACTTGATCGGTCAGGGTGCTCAAGCTCAACGCGTGTATGTGATAAGTCTGGCTGCCTGCTAGCGTGTAAGTAATCACGTACATCGTGCCGCTAGACGTATCGATGACCGGCGTGCTGTTGATGCCCACATTCGGACCATTGTTGTTGCAAGCCCCAGGCAATGACGTATATGGAACCGGCGGGCCAAAATTCTGACTCAGGAGAACGGCTCCGCTATTGGCGTCAATCGCGTAGATCGTGTTGCTTTCCGTGGCTACATAAACCACATCGTGCGTGCCTTGGCCAGAGATGTTCACACCGGGCACAACCAGCGGCTGCGCGTCCACCTGATCGTCGAGAGCGACGGTATGCAACAGGCCAAAGGAAGAGCTGCCCACGTTGCTCGGCGTCAGGTGAGTTTCCTGATTGTTCCAGCCGGTTCGGTAGTTGTCGTTGTGGTAGGTCGAAACCGTTACCTGAGCTACCGTGGCAAGCGGCACAAGCAACACGGCACATACAGCAATGGCGAGCGAAAGACAGAAAGACTTCCTCTGGTTCATCACGTCCCCTAAGTCTTGGAGTTTCAATCAGGACTGCCGAGCGGGAAGAATTCTATATCAGGTTGGGCCGCCGGTAAGTTATTTTGCCGAGCTCTTAATGACTAACCTTTAGGGGTGCATACTTTCGAGGAAAGAAGCTACGCCGCAAACCCGCGCCCGTCGCTGATCTCCCGCAGGCCCTCTCCGCGCGCGCGCTCGAACAGTCTTACCTTGTGGCGGGAATGTTCGAATTCGTGAATGTCGGCCCAGACCTCGGCCTGCCACGCCGTCTCGTGCGCGGAAGCTTCCCCGCAGGTCGCGCACCTTGTGTGGAAGGTGACTCCGGAGCGCGCCGCCACCGGAGCGTCTGTTAGCTCCAGGAATACGCAGCGCACTTCTTCGATTTCTCCCTCGTCGCTAACCAGGTGTTCATAGCGCAGCAGGTATCCGAAGCCCAGTTTGCGTGCTTCCTCTTCGGCTTCCTCACGGGTATGAAACGGACCGTACTCGGCCCGCAGTTGCTCAGTCGAATCGCAGGCCATCCAGAAAGTGTCTTTGTGCGCCATGCCTTTTCGCGGTATTCCCACCGCTGCCGATCCCTAATAACCGAGCAATTTGATTACCGGGGGATGCGATCTCCGCACCCGTCGGCACGTGGATGAGGACCAATATATCTTTCTGATAATAAGCCGCTTAGGCCGAGTGAAGGTCGGACGAGATCGACCTCGGCAAAAGCGTCGAACAACCAGGGTGTGAAATCCATTGCCGTCCACAAGCGTCAGACCGGCATAGTTCTCTCCCAATCTATACTGCCGCATGCCCTTTAACGTCGAAATCAAAGCTGCCCTCAAGGATCGTCAGGCCGCGCTCGCCCGGGCCGCGCTTCTCGCGGACTCGGGGCCCGAAATCATTCATCGGGAAGACGTGTTCTTTCGCTGCGAGGGCGCTCGGCTCAAGTTGCCCGCGCCCTGCTCGCTACTTCATCCGATTTCGATACAGGTTCGCATCGACCTGCCCCACCATTGCCTCGATATCGAGCGCTACGCCCACGAACACCGCCACTTCTTCGGCTACCGCCTGCGGCTCCCGTAGCACGCGATGGTACGGCACCCGCAAGACCTTTGCATGGCGCTTCACCGCCAGCCACTTGTCAACCTCAATCAGGTGCCGCTGAAATACCTGCTCAATCGCCGCCGCGTTTCCTCCTGAATCATGAGTCCCCCGCCGCTTCAGCATTTCCTCCTGCGACTTCAGCACCTCAGCCATCGGCCGCTGCATGAATACAATCCTGTATTCCGGCCCGTCGGGCAGCGATAAAATCAGCTGCGAAATCACCTTCACTACCCGCCCTTCGGCCTCGGCAATCAGGCCCGGCTCTTTAGGAAGCTGCTTGATGCGCTCCCACTCCAGATACCCCTTGGGATTGTCGGTATCGGCCTTCCGTTCGCCGTCGGAGAGAGCCGTCATGCCGCCCGCCACCAGCATCTGCATCATCAGCGAAGTACCCGACCGTGGCAGCCCCGAAACAATTGTGATCATCAGGATCTCTCCTCAGTGACAACAGGACGACGGGAGAATTCCATCGCGGCCCTTCCGATCATAGTGGCAAGCCGGCAGATCGGGCAAAGCCGTTGGCGGGCTTTTCCCTCCCCTCGCCCTGCACTCTGAAAGTCGGCGGCGGCTCCAGATGCCGCCCGGGGAGCCATAACTAGCGCCCATCGCAGTTAGTCATACTTCATTGACAAACACCCGAATGCCTCGCTATCGTTACAGCCATGAGGAGGGGTCGGTGAGGCGAGTAGCTCGTACTTTCGTTCTGCTCTTACTAGCAGCCGTTGCCGGTGTGTCTGCAATTCCACAAACCGACCGGCCCGAAACCTCCTATGACGAAACGGACACGCCTCTCAATCAGATTCGTCCGGAAGCAATCGCTATTCGTTTCTCACGGCCTCCGATCCTTGCGAGCGTGCTCCCTAGAAAAACGAGGGAAGCCGATAGAAAGGTCGGTACCACTGTTCACGGCACGCTCTTGACCACCGCACCCGCTCGGCACGATTCGCATTCTCTCCAGCATCTCTTCTGCACGCTACTCATCTGATTCTTCCCCGCAGCATTCCTTCGGCCTGACTTGGGCTTTTGGCCTACAGACAACGCGGGCCCAGAAATCCAGGACAGCATGCGGCCAGAAACTGGCGTGGGCTCTTCACAACAGATTCAGCCGATAGGCGATCACAGGAACGACACGACACCCGCCGCGCGTCTGTTCACGACTCAGATAAGCGCGCGCAGGCGTAAAGGGACGAACAGTAATGGATAAAGCAAGTAACCCATTCTTTATGGCCAAAGTTGACGACAACTTACAGGCAAACGGCAACAGTTTTCTATCTACGGGATCCAACTTCCACATTACGGACGAGCGAATCGCCCGCTTGCTGGTCGTTTTGGAGCGCCTCGACCGATCCGTCGCCGGATTGGAAGAAGTGCCGCAAAAAGAACTCAGCGATCTCATCTCCAACGCGATCTTGGCCTGCGGGTTTGACAATCCCGTCGAGGCCAACTACGCCATTGCTGCGGTTCTGCAGGCAATTGAAGGCGAGGCTTCGCGCCCATGCTCCTGAACGCAGCAGTATTGCACTGGTAGACCTTGCCGGCGCCACTTGGGCCCTTTCGTAGTGGTGCCAGCGCGGCGAGTGTCCGGTTGCTTTTCAAGGGCGCCTTGCAGTTCGAGGGGGAAGACGCTTGAGAGCAATCGGACACTGCAGCCGTAGAGGCAAACCTGCATGGCGCGTCAATCGGCCATTGCGCGCCGCCCGGGGTTCTGTTAACGTGCCATCGTTCACGAGGAGGCCTCATGTCATTCTGCCCAGCCTGTGGTACCCAAATCGCAGAAGGAACGACCTGTCCGCGGTGTGCCGGAGCCTCCGCCTCGGCGCCCAGTGCCGGAACTGCCGCTGCCGGAGGACTCACCGATAACGTTGCCGGAGCCCTCGCCTATGTCACCATCATCCCGGCCATCGTGTTTTTGATCCTGGAACCCTACAACCGAAAGCGCTTCATCCGCTTTCATTCCTTCCAGTGCATCTTCTTCGCCGTCGCCTGGACCGCTCTCTGGGTCGTCCTCGCCTTTATCGGCCACATTCCCTTCCTGGGATGGGCGACTTTGTTGCTTTGGCCCTTGGTAAGTCTGGCGGGATTCATTCTATGGCTGATCATGGTCCTCAAGGCCTACCAGGGCCAGATGTTCAAGCTGCCCGTGATCGGCGATATGGCAGAGAAACAGGCCGGGGCGTAGCGGCAACCCGGGGACCGCACGGCGGCCATGCTTCATGCGACCTTTCCTCTTCGTGCACGTCTAGCAACCGTAGTAAGGTAAAAGTGTGTTTTTCGGATTGCAGCCGCCGGGTTCCTGGGGCCGGCGCTCCTGGCTCCGACGCCATCGTGCCGTCGTGTGTGGTGCTTGCGCACCTGACTGTGCTCGCCGTGATCGTCTTCCACAACCCGCGAATCGTACAGACTCGCTCCCACCTGGCTGGCGTTTGGAGACTCCGCGCACACCTACCACATCACCTACATTCCAACCGGCAACGCGGAAACACCGCTGAACGAAGCGAAGCTAATCTTGCCCAAGACGCCGCATCCCGCTCAACCGCGTCCGCAGCCCCAGACGCGAAAGCCGAAGCCCGCCGAGCGACCTCGTCCACCCGAACCGAACTCAGAAGAAGCCAGCGTCAATTCCAAAGCCGGCTCTCCTCTCGGCATAGTCGTTGACGGCCCCATCACCGGCCATGAAGTCCACATCGCGCTTCCGGTGTATCCCGAGCCGCAGGTCGATCGCGCCAACCTTCCTCGCGATCTCGTAGGGGATGTTGTGATCGAGGTCACCATCGACTCCGAGGGCAACGTGATCGACACGAAGGTCGTGAAATCGATTGGCCCCGGCATCGACCAAAAAATTGAAGCTACCCTCCGAAGGCGGCACTACCAACCCGCCACTCTGGATGGCGCACCCGTGGCCTCTCACCAGGACGTGCATTTTCATTTCCCGTCCTGAATACCAGTGGGAAAGTCAAAACGCCGACGGGCAGGCGTTCATCCGCACCTGATGTTGTGCCTGCCGACCGCTTCGAGTACTGAAAGCAGGTGAGTCACGCCCAGCAACTGCCGAATCGATTTCCCCATGTTGATGACTTGCAAAACGCATCCTGCCGATTTGGCATGAACGTACAGCCGAACCAGCGTGCCCAGTCCCGTGCTGTCCATGTGGGTCAGTTCTGTAAAGTCCAGCACGATACATTTGGAGCCCGGAATCAACTCCCTGATCTCGAGGTAAAGGCGATCGCTCACGCCCGCCACCAGCCTGCCGCTGCATCGCACCATGGTCTCGTCGCCGTTTCGTTCAACAGCAAATGTCAGTGGGTTTGCAACAGGTCGGTCAGACATCGGCACCTCGCCTCTTCGAAAAGTATCGAACAGCTCGAAATCGCTGGCTGGAGATTGTCACATATTGCGCCGGGGGATGAAACAGCGTATCAAGCACTCATGTATTCGCTTTATTTTCGCCTGTATGATAAACTCCCGCCCTGTGTGAGGAGGAGAACTTGGCCAAAGCGAACGGACACCGAGCAAACCCCTACCGCAAAGCCATCCTGCACCTGAAGAAGTCAGACCCGCTGCTGGCTGCGATCATCAAGAAGATTGGCCCCTGCCGCATCGAATTCGGCGAGCCTACCTTTCGCAGCCTGGCCGAATCCATTCTCTATCAGCAACTGAACGGCAAGGCCGCGGCCACCATCTTCGACCGCTTCGCCGCTCTCGCCGGCGATCCTCTGACGCCGCCGGGAATTCTGAAGCTGACCGACACGCAGATGCGCGAGGTTGGCCTGTCCCGCCAAAAGACCTCCTACCTGCGCGACCTCGCCGAGAAAACGAAAGCCGGCCTGCTCGAATTCGAACGCATGCCGAAAATGACCGAAGACGAAGTCATCGCCCACCTCACGCAGGTAAAAGGTGTCGGCGTCTGGACCGCCCACATGTTCCTGATGTTCACCCTCCGCCGCCCCGATATTCTCCCCACCGGCGACTACGGCATTCAGGCGGCCGTCAAGAAACACTACAAGAAACGCAAGTGGCCCAAGCCCGCCGTCATGGAAAAAATCGCCAGGCCGTGGTCCCCCTATCGCTCCATCGCCTGCTGGTATTTGTGGAGGAGCCTGGATGTGAAGACGATGTAACGCAAAAGACATGCGAGCGTATGCCGCAGCGTCAGCATCTCCACGAAAAAAGCCTTCCAGTCAAACCGCAAAAAACAACCGCCTGTGATGCCGGTGCTTGCGCACCAGCCCCTTCCTCCTACACTGTTTCCGTGGATGCACCACGCAGTTCAAAAGGAGGCGTATGTCTGATTTGCAGGCTCGATTTGTACAAGCTCAACAGGATGCCAACGCTCTTGCCCAACGCCCGGATAACAACACTATGCTGAAGCTATACGCTCTCTTCAAACAGGCGACCCAAGGCGATGCCACGGGCGAGCAACCGGGCAGCTTCGACTTCGTTCGCCGCGCCAAATTCGATGCCTGGAGCGCGATCAAGGGCACCACTGCAGAAGATGCCAAGCAGCAGTACATCGGCCTGGTTGCGTCCTTGCGGCACTGAGCCTCTCCATCGATCGGCTGGCGGGTAACGCTTATCTTTGCCGTCAATAAAAAACCCTCTCTGCCAGCGAGAGGGTTTGCGAACTGGTTGGAGAATCCGTTACGCCGCGCGCACCACGTTCCCCGCCTGGAAGCCTTTCGGCCCCTTCAGCAGGTCGAACTCGACCGTCTCCCCTTCGTTCAGCGAACGGTAACCGTTCTCCTGGATGGCGGAAAAGTGCACGAACACGTCCTCACCCGTGGAGCGCTGGATGAATCCGTATCCCTTCGCCCCGTTGAACCACTTCACAGTCCCCTTCTCTCTCACAAAAAACTCCTTTCGCCTCATTTTCAAAATTTCCCGCGTCTCTTGTCTGTTCGTCCCGCCCCTCGCAAGCGAAAAGCAGAACGCCCCCTCAAACGACGCAAGATAATCGGCAACGCTGCCGCATGGTCAAATTCACCCCATCAGCAGAAACGGCTCCCCGCGTTCGCCCGGGCCTTTAACCCGAGACAAAACGCAACGGAGCCGCAAACACAATGGCGCAAATATCGAACTGCCCACACAGAAACGTCAACCGGGATGCTTCATCGCCAGCCAATTCGGCTGACGAGCACCAGATAATAGCAGGAAGATGTCAGATGGCAAGTACGAAATTGATGCCCATCAATACGAGCCTCGAATATGACCGAAGGACGGAGGCTCCTGCCGGGTGGAGGAGCCCTTGTTTCACGATGAGACACACGCAGATTGGCGTACCCTGCAAGCCGCACCCCTGGGTCGAACGCCAGCGCCCAATTCGGCTAATGCTAATCTGGGACAGAAGAACTTGACCTTGCACAACATCCTGTCGGATCGGTCGCGACTTGTCAGGCCGTAAACAGAGTTTTTGAGCGTAGCTTCTACTGCACTGCCAAAGTTACTGGAACAGAATTTAAGGTAGTGCCTTCGCCCGCGTAAACGTAGATGGTGTAGGGTTGCCCGGGTGGGGTAGGGATGGTGACCGGCTTTAGTGTTTCGGTGGCCTGGCCGAATCTGTTGGGGTCGGCTACCGAAGTCGCCATGATGGCCACTGTCGCCGGAAGACCGGCGGTCGCAGTGGGTGCTGTGTAGAGGCCGTTCGCGTCGATTGTCCCCACGTTTGACGGCCCCACGGACCAGGTTACGGCGTCGTTGCTCGTATTGGTGACCGTCGCTGTAAACTGCGCAGTTTGCAGCGGCCAGTTGTCGGCGGCATTGTTCGGGAACAGACTTGCCGGTACCCCCGGACTTACTGTGACCAGTATGGACGGCGGTGATGTGCTGTTGCCGCCGCCTCCTCCGCAGGCAACCAGTAAACCCAGAAGCGCAAGCAACAAAGACATACCGGCAATCGCGAAGCGTTTCGACACTCTTCGCCGCGCGAACCCCAACGTCGCAATCGCAGTGAGCGGCAATGCCAGCGGCAGCCACGGGGAGCGGCTTTCGGCCTTGCGCTGCACATGGCTTCCCGCAGCCTGATTGGGACCAGTCGTGGTAATGGTCAATTGAACCGGCGTGGGTCCGGAACCTGCAGCGATTTGCGCTGGACTAAAACTGCAAGTGATGGTTGCCCACTGGGTACAGCCGAAAGAAACGTCAAGGGAGAAAGTTGAAATGCCGGTCGGGGTTGCAATGAAATTGTAGGTGGCGGACTGCCCCGCCAGTACGCTGCCTGAACTGCTGCCCTTGGCAGCCCAAGTAAATGTGGGCGCAATGATGCTCTGCATCAGCGCTAGCGACATGCTATCGGCGTTGTTTGCGTCACCGCTGTAGAAAGCGGTGACAGCGTAAGTACCGACAGGGAGCGTAGAGGTTGTAAAGGTTGCCACTTGGGCGCCGTTCACCGTGCTGAGGACGCCTGTACCGATCGCTCCGAATGTAAAGCCGTAGTAGGCATTAAAGAAAGTTACTTTACCGCTCGGCGGAGTTGTTCCTGCGGTAGTAACAGTCGCGGTAAAGGTCACCGGCTCGTTCTGAAATGCCGGGTTCATGCTGGAAGTAACAACGGACGTGGTGACCGGGAAACCTGCATACCAGTTGGCGAGTAAATTGGTGACGTCGATCGAACCCAACCCGGTAACTTCATCAAACCCAGGATTCACGAGATAGCCGGAGAGACCGCCGGTCAGCCCGGTTGGCGAGGGCGTGCTGTTATTGCACATGCTGGGAGTGGTGACTGCGCATCCGCTGACACCGCTCGTGTCCACCGTAACATCATGAAAGACCTTCAAACCGGGGTTCGCCGCCAGATAGTAAAGGCGTTGGTTGACTTCTCCCTGGGGCGATTGGAATTTCTCATTGAGCAGGGCGGTAATGCCCGCCATGTCGGGCGCTGCGGCGGAGGTTCCAAAGAAATATTCGAAGTAGAAGCCGCCGTTGCGCACTACGCAATCTCCGGGGTGTGCGCCGCCCGATGCGGCCAGACATCCGAAGTAGCCGTCGTGCGCGGAAGAAGTGAACGCAATGTCGGGAGTATAGCGGCCTTGCGTCCCCGGAACTCCGGTGCCGATTTGCCAGGAAGGGGTCGGAATGTAGGAGCTGAATCCGCCTCCCGATGAAGCTGCTTGGGTGCGGCCCTGGCTATTCAATGGTTCATTCCATCCGCCCTCAGGAATGTAGCTCAATGCCGATGCGTAAGGCGGTCCGTCGCTGCTACTCTGCTGCCAATAAAGAGCCGGATCCGCGGTATCGGCAAACTCCGTTCCTCCGACGCAAGTGGAGTAACTCGACGAGCAAATATAATTTGGGCTTGCAATCTGGTTTTGCGGTGGAGTATGAAAGTATTCATCGCAGCCCTGCGACGCCTCCATCCCCAGAAGCTACGAACGTTGAGATACCTTCTGCCGCTCCCTGACTGAATAGACTATCCCAGAACTGGACGTCTGCCAGGGTCCGGTCGGCTTCGCAGGCGCCGAAACTGATGTTCATGATCTGGGCCGAAATAGGGTTTGTATCGACGACGTACTGCGCCGCTATGCGCAATCCGCTGACACCATTGTCGTCAGCGCTGACCACCAAATCAATGGTGGCAGCGGGTGCGATGCTGCCTGCGCGCATAACGTCGAGAGTGGCCTCGACCTGGTCGCCGGTCGCCGTACCGCCAGCGCCAGCGGGTGGTCCCGGGTCCAATCCGTTGGGCGGCACGATCACCGTTGGATCTTGCTTCGCCAATCCACTCAAAGTCTGAAAATTTTCGATGTCGGGATCGTAGACCTTGGCGCGGCCTATGATGGCAATTGTCTGTCCTCCGCCGTTAAAGCCGAGGTTCCAAGCATCAGTCAAATCGTAGATGGTGATGAAATCGACAGGCGTGACGAAGTAGGTACAACTCCCGCCATTGCAAATCGAAAGGGCGGGCAAGTCCGCCCCTGCGCCTGTCGCGGGAACCTCTGCTTCTTCTGCGCCGTGGTAGGGATGGTCATTGACGGTATTCAGACCACTGACGGACTGAATGACCCCGGCTAATGCCGCCGGAATTTGGGGATCGCCGGCGGGCGCCATCCGACGCTCGCTTTTGACTTCGTAGTAGCTCATCTCCGTCGCGAAAGCGGCGCCGACCAGTGAAGCATTCCCGCTGAAGTCGATCATCATACGACTGTTAGCCACGGAATGGACGCGCAACCCCTGCGAGCGCAGCCATGCTGTAATCGCCTCCATGTCATGCTGCGACACGCCGAACCTTCGCCCGACTTGGACGGGCGTAAGAAAGCGATGGTATTTGGGAGAAGACGGGTCTTGCAGTTCCTGGAGAAATCGCTCAAAGGCTTTCTGCTGTTGGGGTGAGCGTTTTAGAACCAGCGTCAAGTGTTCAAGCATGGTATCGCCCGGAATCAACCCCCGACGATTTTGCACCACCGCCCACGGTGCGTGCTGCCCCAGTAACAAGACGTGACTGGCGGGATCAACGGGAGTAATTACAAGGTCAGTCGTCTGAGCTCGGGCAGGCGTTGAGAAAATACAAAATAGGATGAAAAATGCCGTCCAGAGAATCGGCACGCGGAGGGTAAGCCGCCCGCTTGTTACGCTTTTTGCCATGATGGATAGCCTCGTTTGATACTGAAATCCGGGCAGGCTAGACATACCTATGCCACAGGAATCAGTGTGTCCTGTCAGTGAACTGGGTCACGTCTTGATGTGCGGTGATCGCCATGGCTGTTGCGAAGCTGCGGCCCGATCCTAACTGGCGTAACATCTCGATTGCACTCAAAATCCCCTGGTTCGGCTACCGGTCTGTGTCCGATACGCAAAGCCTTGCCAACCGTGTCCGCAAGGTTGGGTCCGTACTACGACAGCTAACCGTTTGATAATATTTAAATAAGCGTGTCTTCCATCACTCCCACCGGGCTCTCCGACAAGAAAGGCGCAGCCGAATTTCGACCCGCGCGCCGTCACAGCGTGCTCGTCTCCACCTCGCGTTATCTGTTACGCACCGAGGTCCACACCTTCGCCTTCTCCGTCGCGGCCAATGCCATTCTGTCATTCTTCCCGTTTCTGCTGCTGCTGATGACCCTGATCCGCAAAGTCATCCACTCGCAGGTCATGTATGACGTCGTCGAGAGCCTGTTGCGCGACTACCTGCCCACCGGCCAGGAGTTCGTCATCCGCAACCTGAATGCGCTCGTCGCCTCCCACCACCGCGCGCAGGTCTTCTCGCTGGTCATGCTGCTCATCAGCTCCACCGGAATTTTCATGCCCCTCGAAGTCGCTCTCAACCGCGTCTGGGGATTTCCCAACAACCGCTCCTACGCCGGCAATCAACTGATCTCGCTCGGCCTGGCTTTCGCCTGCGGATCGCTGGCACTGCTCTCCGTCGGCCTGACCGCCGGCAACGTCGCCGTCCTCAAAAGCGCTCTCCACGGCTATGGCATCTGGTACGTGCGCTTGGTGGGCTTCGTCACCATGAAGGTCTTTTCCATCGCCGCCAGCATCGCCATCTTCTTCCTCGTCTACTGGCTGCTGCCCAACGGCAAAGTCCGCGCCAGGAGCGTGCTGCCCGCGGCCGTGATTATGGGGTTGCTTTCCGAAGCGCTCAAGTACATCTACATCTTCGCGCTCCCCTTCTTGAATTTCGGTGAAGTTTATGGCCCCTTCGCCATCTCCGTCAGCCTGATGTTCTGGGCATTTTTGTCGGGAATGTTGCTGCTGACCGGCGCACATTTGTCGGCCGAGAAGGCCGCGTGGTCATAAGTCGGATTCGCAAAACTCGCCAAGCCCGTTTCGCTCGACGCAAGCAAGACCAATCAGGAGCGACACGCACCACAAACTAAAACGGCCCCGATTTCTCGGGGCCTGTTTCGGAAACTTGATTACCTGTCTCCTTAATTGTCGGCAACCCTTACCATATCTGTCAAGCAAAACCGGGAGGTTATCGCCTGTCCTCGGTAACCATCCCTACCGCTTTCCATCCTGGGACTTCCAGCGGTGGACCTGACGGGATTCGAACCCGCATCGCATTACGTGACAGGTAATCATGTTCCCAGTTACACCACAGGCCCACGCCCAAATGGTATCCCGGCGCTTCAGCAGCAACCATGACCCAAATCACGCCGCGTCTGTGACAAATCCACCAGGCCAGTCAGGTGCACAAATATTCGGGCCTGTCATGCTGTAAATTGATAGTCTCGCAGCGGAGGAAATATGAGCTCCTGGAAGGCCGGCGCAGAGACCTGGAAGACGATGCCGCTCTCGTCTTCGATCTTTTTCTACGCCGGTGTGTTCTGCCTGTTCGGCGCGCTGATTCTCGTCCCCAGCAACGCCAGCTTCCAATCCCAATCCGCCGTGGACGTGCTTTTGACGGTAGTCGTAGCCGGGTTCTTCGCGATTCTGTTCGCCTATGTTGCGACCATCAGAAAATACTGGCTGTTCGCCATACTGTTCCCCCTGCAGCTTCTGGTGAATTCCCTTCTCGTACGGTTCCGCCCTGGCCATCATTCCCTCGAAAGCAACCTCCCAGAGCTTAAACACAAGCTCGTGCTCGCCGTTTCGGTGGAGTTCGTTCTGATTGTCGCGGCCTACGTTTTATTTATTATCTTCTTCGGCCGCGAAGGCAATCGCTTCTTTCGCACACAAACCGAGGTCCGCCTCGCTGGCGAAATCCATCGCACTCTCGTCCCGCAAAAGCACGAGACCATCGGCAACTTCGAAATGTTTGGCAGTTCCGTATCCAGCAGCGAGGTCGGAGGCGACCTCTTCGATATCGTCCAAAGCGATGGAATGTGGCACGCCTATGTGGCCGACGTCTCCGGCCATGGCGTGGCCGCCGGCATACTGATGTCAATGATCAAGAGTGCGGCGGCTATGCAGTTGACGAAAATTCAAAAGCCGGCCGAACTGCTCAGCGATTTGAACGACGTTTTGCAGCCTGTCACCGCTCCCGCAAACTATCTCACTTTTGCTTACGTCAGCGGCGCAAAGGACGACCTCAGCTTCGCGCTCGCCGGCCACCTGCCGATTCTTCACTACCAGAATTTAAGTAAAACTGTCATCGAACACTCCGACTCCAACCTGCCCATCGGGATGTTCAAGGGCCAGCAGTTTGCGATTTCCAAGATCAACCTTCCCCCGGGAGACCTGCTTGCCCTGATCACCGATGGCTTCACCGAAGTTTTCGACTCGCACGAACAAGAGATCGGAATGGAAGATTTCAAATCCGCACTGGCAGCATGCGCCGAAAAGCCGCTCCCCGAGATTTATCAGGAACTCCGGGCACGCACCTTGAAATTCGGCAAGCAGACCGATGATCAAACCATGCTCCTGATCCGCCGTTTGTCTTAGGATTTTGGGTGGCGCATAGGATTCCCGGTCACACATAAAATTTTGGTAGCCGCATTGTTTGAACGCGGCTTCAGCCGCTGCGGTTACGACTCTCGCTGACAAACGACTTTTTCCTCAGTTAGCCCCTGACCGCCGCCCCTACACCTTCCACCGCGTCGCCGACGTCGGAAAGCTCCTCTCAATAAACGCAAACACTTTCGTCGGCTCGACCTTGAAGATCGGCTCGCCCATGGCGCGCGGGTCTATCTTGTATTTCTTCTTGTAAGCGGCCGCGACCCGCTCCAGCACATCCACATCGACCAACTCGCGCGCTTGACCCTCAACGATCACCGCCTCTTCCCCATCATCATTTGCGATCGTGCAGGCCGGATTGGCCGCCAGATTCTGCCCCTTCCGCGACTTGCGGCCCGTCGAGAAGAAAAAAACATCGTCCACCCACACGCCCCAAACCGGCATCACGTGCGGACGCGCCTGAGTCGTCCCAGGATGGATCGTCGCCAGCCAAAACGTGCGACAGCGGGTCATCTTGCGTGCAACCCACGTCCACGGAAGCAGCCCAAGACCATCCTGCGGTCCCACAATTCCGTAACCGGGAGCAAAGGGACGGCCGGCAGACGGCTGATTTTTCTGCGCAATCCTTGCTGCGCGCATCCGAGGACGACGCCCACTGCGTTGAGAGGAAATGCGTTTCGTCATTCTGAGGAGCTCCGTGAAGAACGTGTCCCTATGGCTAGGCTCTTGGAGCCATCCGCAAGTTCAAAGCATAAATCGAACTGTCATCCCGAGCGAAGCGAAGAGCCTGCCCTAAGCTTGCCGAAGGGACCTATGTATCTTGCTGGCAGCACTTAATCCCTCGCTTCCTCGAAATTGACCTCACGAATCTTATGCCGAATCTCCGGGGCATTGCGTTAGTCCCCCACACTCCCCGGCACCCCAGCCGCTTTCGATCCCGCCTCGCTGCCCGCGCCCAGCACATCGTCCCAAAACGAGGAGTTCGCATCGAGGGCCGTAACCGCAATCCGCGCTCCAGCGGCGCTCTTATCGTCCGCTACCCAAGCAACAAGAAATTCTTCCTTCTTGCGTCCGCGCGCCAGAGAAATTTTGTCTCCCTCGCTTAGCATGCCGTGGATTCCCTCCAGCAACGCACCCCGCCGGCTGATGTTAACTGTCATCACGCGCTGATCGAGCGGCCGTCCCTTCACGTCCCTCCCCGCCAGCAACACCGGCAGAGCGATGTCCATCCGCGGATCCAGCCGGTTGCCCGACCGCTGCGCTCGCAGATCGCTTAGAAACTGCTCCGCATCGAGCACCGGCCCCTGCCGCACCAGATCAAGCAGCGGATCGTCAGACTCGGCATCCGTTGGTCCAGAATCGGTCGGCCCGGAATCCGACGGATCATGTTCCAAGTCCTTCCCCGCCCGCTGCCCTTCCATCCGCCCCACATAAATCTTCGGCACCTCGCGGCGGCTCGTCAGCTCCCCAATCAGTTCCTGCACTCGCAGCCGGTGGCCCGTCGCCCCTGTGAATTCCACGGCCATCCCCGCCTGCGGATGCGCAGCGCGCACAACTCCCTCCAGTAAATACTCCTTTTCGGATGCGCGCACGCTGATGAGCACCGGAGTCCCACAAGAAAACGGCGCCGCAGACTCCAGATAGCACGCCCCCGCGCTGATGTCCGTCAATCGCCAGCGCCGTCCAGCAGCGGCCTGTTTCTCCGGCTCTCGTGCGATTGGCCGCGCTGCCTCCTGCACTTCTTCAACTCTCCAATCCGAAGGCGCATAGTCGATTCCCCAAAAATTCCCTGGAATCTCAAGTTCCAGACCAACCAGCCACGTCTCGGGCTCCCCGCCAAGTGGCACTACTTCAGCAACCCGCGCCCTGGTGTGCCGCCCGGCGGAAACAATCTCAATGCGAACCTGAATCCCGCCGGCAATCGCCCGCGGCGAAATCAGGCCGCAGCCGTGGGCATTGACCAGGGTCGTATGGCACGCCTCAGAGAAAGAAAAGTCTGCACTCAGGCTGCTAACGCGCACCGGCACTTCCAGCGGCAATCGCGTACTGCGGCGAATCGCGTGCTGTGATTTTTCTGAAGCAGCCATAGTTCAGGAAGCAATGAGCATTTCGCCGCGAAAACTACCCCGGAAGGCGGCGCTGTCGCAACCCTGCCAGATTATCAACCCCATGCTATTTCACCACAAACCGCCCGCACAGAATTTTCGCTCGCCCCGTTTCCAAGTTAGACACCTGGCAGGCTGCGGAAAAGTCGGTTGGGCGGTTGATTTCGGGTGGCCCAGCGGTCAACGCTCCGATACGCGCTGCGTCTTCAATGGCGGCCTCAGCATTCTTCCGCCGCTTCGCCGCTTCCTTACGAAACGTTGACCGAGTCGCGCCGCTCGGCGGGGGTGTATTTTACCGCGGCGGTGCGGTCGAGTTTGTCCCAGGCGAAGGGGCGGCCCGTGATGGCGCGCTTCAGCGTGCGGAATAGGACGAGGGAAAAGAGCTGGCGGTAGGCGAAGCGCTGCAGCCAGACCTGGCTGAGGAGCCAGCCGTCTTCGCGAGCTTCGGGCTGGCGGCGTTCGAGAGCGAAGGCGATGGCCGAGGCGATGAAATCGATGACCAGGAAAGCGACGAAGAAGAGAACCAGGCGCTGGAAGCTGGCGGGATCGGTGGACTCCGGGTGGTAAGACTTCTGCACGAAATACCAGATGGTGCCGACGACGAACATGATGTCGATGAACGGCGACACCAGCGGTAACAGGATTTGGAAAATGAGCATATTGGGGATCGCGACCCATCCCAGGGCGCCTTTGCGGGCGACCACGTCGCGATGCTTGAAGATGGCCTGCAGGATCCCAAACGACCAGCGGAAACGCTGACGCATTAAGGCGTTGGCATTGGTGGGAGCCTCGGTGAAGGCGAGGGCGCGGTCTTCGTACTCCACGCGGTATCCATTGCGGAGGAGGGCCATGGTGAGATCGGCATCTTCGGCGACGGTATCGATGTGGTAGCCGCCGGCCTCGCTTACGGCGGAAACGCGCCATGCCCCGATGGCTCCGGGAACGACGCTCACTGCGCCCATGGTGTTCAGGGCGCGGCGTTCGAAATTCTGGCTGGTGATGTATTCAAGGGCCTGCCAGCGCGTCCAGAGATTGACGCGGTTGCCGACTTTGGCGTTGCCGGCAATGGCTCCGACTTTTGCGTTGAGGAAGTGCGGGACCATGCGGGAGATAGCATCGGGGGCAATGATGGTATCGGCGTCGATGCCCACAAACAGTTCGGCGTCGCCGATGTGCGTGAGTCCGTAGTTGAGGGCTTCGGCTTTGCCGCCGTTGGGCTTGGTGAGAATGATGACCTTGCCGGCAGCCTCTTCAGCGGCGAAGGCGCGGCGGGCGATTTCGAGCGTACGGTCTTTGGACCCGTCGTCGATGACGATGACGCGGAGGTTGGGATAGTCGGAATCGAGTGCGCCCTGGATGGTGCGTTCGATGACCTTCTCCTCGTTGTAGGCGGGGATGAGGACGGCGACTTTGGGCTGGTAGCCGGCAATCTCGGCGGGCGTGCCGGGAACGTGGGCACGGAGGCGATCGTAGATGGCGAGGAAGCCGACGGAGACAAGGCGGCCGGTCATCAGAATGTCGCCGAGGAAAAAAATGACGGTGATGGCCGTGAGCGTGGCGCTGAAGAGCCAGAAACTGATCCAATTCAGGCGGGCGAGCCAGAGTTGATTGGTGGGCAAGGGCGGCATGACGTCGGCTTTGGTTTTGCCGAGCAGCTGATAAACCGGGACGAATTGAAAGCCGCGGGCGCGCGCGCCCTTAATGATGAGTGGGAGCGCGAGCACAGTGCGCTCCCGATTGCCGCCGCCATCATGCATGAGAATGATGTTGCCGCACCGCATTTCATCGTTCGGTTTGCAAGGGGGCAAATGGTCCAATACCTCGGCGGCAATCTGCTGCGGAGTTAGGCGTGGCTCGTCACTCCAGTCCTTGGTATCGAGCTTGTTGCCGATGGTGAGGTAGCCCAGGCTTTGGGTGAGGTCGAGAGGCTTGACCTGATCTTCAGTGTCGGGCTCGGCGTCGACGGAATAAGGCGGGCGGAACATGATGGCGCGAATGCCGAGGCGGCTGGCGAAGAGCTGCTCAGTAAGGTTGAGCTCGACGCGCATGTAGCTGGAGCCGATGTTGCTGATGTCGGGATGGGTGAAGGTGTGGTTGCCGATCTCGTGGCCTTCCTTATAGACGCGCTCGGCAATACCGCCGAATTTCTCGGCCTGGATGCCGATCAGGAAGAACGCTGCGGGTACATGCTCGCGCTTCAGAACGTCGAGGATGAGGGGCGTCCACTGGGGATCGGGACCGTCGTCAAAAGTGAGGGCGAGTTCATTCTTGCTGGCGCCATAGCGCGCCACGCGATACGGTTCGGGCAGGGTCTTGAAGATTTCGTCGCCGATGAGCCCGGTGTCCTTGTCGATGCTGATTTCGCGCTCTCCGTCGGCGGGCCTGGCCTCGATGTGGAGGATTTCGCCGTTGCCTTCCATGTCAACGTCCTGGCCGGGCGGCACATCTTTTAAAAGGTCGGGGGCATTCGCTTCGCCGGGAACATCCCACACGCGCCAGAGTGACCGGTCTTCGGAGCCGAGCCGCCATAAAGCGAAAGTCTGAATGCCCAGCATCTGGGCGGCGCGCATCTGGTTGAGGGCGGTAACGGCATCGAGGAACCAGACGTCGTGGCGGTAGTTGGCGTCGTCGCGGTAGCTGAAGTGCGGGTTGAGCGCGTCGTCATCGTAGTCGATGTCTTCCTCGGAATCACGCGACCCGATCCAGGCTTCCTGCACGGAGACGCCCTTGTCCCGCTCGTCGAGGGGCAGTTTGCCTTTCTTGGGATGCTCCACCCAGTCGTAGCCGTAATTGCCGATGGCGCAAATCAGCTTCTCTTTGGGGATGGCCTTGACGGCGAAGTTCAGGTTGGCGGCGAACCAGTCCTGCGAAGCGACGGGGCCAGGCGTGCCGCCGGGAAAATGCTCGTCATAGTTCATGATGACGACGCCATCGACGGCGGCGGAAATGGCCTGGTAGTCGTAGTCGGAGTTGCGCACCTGAACGCTGACGTAGAGCTTCAATCCCTTGGCATGCAGGTCGGAAGAAAGCTCGTTCAACAGGGCGACGTAGCCGGGTTGCCCTTTCTTGGGAAAGGACTCGAAGTCAATCATCAGACCGCGATAGCGATCGGTCGCGAGAAAGAGGGCGATTTCACGACGGAAACGAGCGCGCGCCGCAGGATCGTTGAGGAAGTCCGCGACTGCCGGGCTGAAGTCGTTGCCGTCGAAATTCTGGACCACGGGGAAGACTTCCATGTTCGTGTCTTCCGCCTTGAGAAACGGCATGACTTTGTCGTCAACCGGACGCACCTTCTGATCCTGAACCACGTCGAACATCGCGTTTGTGTCCGGATCAACGGCCTGCAAGTGTCCATCGGCGCTCAGAACCTGCAGCCAGGTGGGAAACAATAAATCGATCTGGCGAGCATATTCACGCAGCGAAGAATAGCTGGCCGCGTCCCACGCAACGTAGAAAGCTGCGCGAACGCCTTCCTCGGAATTGAGCGTGATTTGCGAAGGATGCTTACGATGCTGGTGAGCGCGACCGGTGCGGGCAACGGTGGCGAGGCGGCGTTTTTCGCGCGCTTTCTCTTTTTCACCCTCTTTCAGAGCGTGATAGGGACGCTTCTCGGCTCCCCACGGCAGGTCGGGAAGCGGCTCACTGCGCAGGGCACTGTAAAGGAAAAAGACGACGAGCAAAGTGAAGAAGATGGCAGTCGCGTCAAAGACGCGCCGAATGCGCTTCCAGCGCGCTTGCAGGGGATCGTAAAAGACCTGTTTGGCCATCGCGTCGGTGTACTTCATCCTAAGGGGCGGGGCGCGTCGGGTCAATCGGTGTGATCGGGCGATTCGCGCTATATTGCCAACGTGCTCGGAATGTTGCGCGAACATCGGAGATTCTTTCTTTGGGCCGCTCTGGCCGGCCTGGTGCTGCGGATGTTTTTTTTCGTCTACTCTTCGTCGGTGACCGACGATTCACGCGTGTACATCGATCTGGCCACGAACTGGCTTCAGCATGGCGTTTACGGGCAGACGCAACCGGGCCAGATTGTGCCAGTCGACACCAGGCTGCCGGGATATCCGGCTTTTCTGGCGGCGATTTTCTGGATTTTTGGCGTGGGAAATATTCGTGCGGCGCTAGATTGCGCAGGTGCTACTGGACATGGCTACCTGCGTAGTGGTCGCGGACCTGGCGCGGCGAACGGTATCCAACCGGATGGCAAGCAGAGTTGCGTTTGCGCTGGCGGCAACTTGCCCGTTCCTGGCGAACTACGCGACGGCCGCGCTTACGGAAACTCTGGAGATATTCTTCACGGCAGTTGCTCTGGATTGCGCGGTGGCGGGGCTTGATTCGATCGAGAACGCCGAGGGTATAGCTACGACTGGTTGGGCTTATTGGACGGCCGCCGGGGCTGCCATTGGGGCATGCATCCTGCTGCGGCCCGACGGCGGAATTCTGCTGGCTGCCGTGGGGATTTACCTTGCGATTGCGATGTTGAGACGCAGCGGAAACCCACTCATTGCAAAAGCCGCGATGAGTGGGACACCCGCCGGAGGTGGACCGGCGAGAGGGGCACGCATCTCGTCTATCGTGGTGGCGGGCATCGTAATTGCGGCGGTTGCGCTGGCGCCACTGGTGCCCTGGACGATTCGGAATTCTCGAACACTTCACCACTTTATGCCGCTGGCTCCGCGTTACGCGAACGAGCCGGAGGAACTCACGCCCTGGGGATTTAATCGTTGGGTGAAGACGTGGATGGCGGAGTATGTCTCGGTGGAAGATATTTACTGGAATGTACCCGGCGACAGTATCGACGCTGGGAAACTGCCGGCGCGCGCGCTCGACGAACCTGGCCGGAATGAGACGCTGGCGGCGATTGCGGATTACAACCAGTCGCAGGAATTGACGCCGGAGTCGGACGCGCGCTTTGCGGCGCTGGCCACGGAACGGATTCGAACTCATCCCGTTCGCTACTATCTCGAATTGCCTGTTCTGCGCGTTGCCGATATGTGGCTGCGGCCGCGAACAGAGCTTTTGCCTGCCGACCCACGCTGGTGGGAATTCAATGACGAGCAGCGGGAATCGGCTCTGGCCGTGGGTTTTGGAGTGTTGAATCTGATCTATGTAGTCGCGGCTCTGCTGGCGGTAGCACGAGGTTCCTGCCAGCTTCGCTATCTCGGATTGATGGCTGGCTTCTTGCTGTTGCGGAGTGTGTTCCTGGGGACCATCGAGAATCCGGAACCGCGCTATACGCTGGAATGCTATCCGGTGCTGCTGGTGTGGGCGGCTGCGTTTCTCGGGAACGAGTGGGAACGGCGGATGGGCGCCTGATTCCGCCGGCACCTGCAATTTACGGGAGAGGAATCCCAAATAATGTAGGCCGTTCGAGGGCGAACCCGGAATCGTTTGTGGTTCATCGATTTTTTTGTTGACCCCGTTTGCTTTTTTGCCGGGTTCTACCCCTTGTGTACATGGAGCGTAACGTGCAATAGTTATGCCCGAATTCCCAGGAGCTTGAAACCATGAGGCCCTTCCCCTTTCCTTGTCTTGCTGCCCTTTACCAGACCAACAACCAGACGAAAATCGAGCGCAAAAACACAGCTCGCAAAGAAAGTGAATTCTATGTGGACCCGCCCAGGGAGATTAGGGCTGGTACTCACCGGAGCGGCGGTTTTTTGCCTGGCCCTATTGTTGGCACCCGGCGCAACCGCACAACAGGCGACCGCAAAGATCGTGGGTACCATCTCCGATCAGCAGGGATTGGTAGTGCAGGGCGTTCAGGTCACAGTCACAAATACGGCGACCGACGTTTCCTCAAAAACAACCACCGACAGAACTGGGTTTTACCAGGTCTTGAATCTGCCCATCGGCACCTACAAGATCACCGCCAGCCACGAAGGTTTCCGCACCGTGGAAAGAACGACGGCTCCGCTCGAGATCAACCAGGCTTTGCGGGTCGACATGAAGCTGGAAATCGGCGCCATCAGCGAGAAGGTGCTGGTCGAGGGGCAAGCCGAAGCAGTCGAGACAGTCAATCCGACGATCGGCCAGAGTGTCACCAGCCGTCCCATCGTGAACCTTCCTCTAAACGGACGCAACGTGCTGGATCTCGCTCTTCTGCAACCCGGAGTCAGCGAGTCCAATCCGGACGACACCAGCGCGGGCCACTTTAGCGTGGGCGGCGGGCGTTCCGATTCCGTGACTTTCTTGCTGGACGGCGGCATGAACAACGACCTGTTGGGTAACGACGTGGTGCTAAATCCCAATCCGGACACGGTCGCCGAGTTCCGCATTCTTACCAGCAACTACACAGCGGAGTATGGCCGCAACGGCGCTGGCGTCATCAGCGTCGTAACCAAGTCGGGAACCAACCAGTGGCATGGCAGCGCGTTCGAATTCGCGCGCAATACCGCCTTCGACGCCAACTCGTATTTCAATATTCAAAACGGACTGGGCAGGAACGATCTAAAACGGCATCAGTTCGGCGCTACGTTTGGCGGCCCGATAACAATTCCGCACCTGTTGGAAGGCAAGGATCGATTCTTTTTCTTCGTCGCCTACCAGGGCCAACGACTGACGCAATCCGAGGTTTCGACGAGCGCGACGTTCACGCCCGACGAACTGAATAATGGCGACTTCTCGCAAGCGCCGGATGCTTCCCTCGTCAGCGCATTCCTGACCAAAAATACTTACTTCTTGCCGGCAGGCGGGTCCGCGTCGAACGCGATCATCGATCCGGCAAAGTTCGATCCGGCCGCGATCAACTACATCAAGCTGGGGCTGATTCCAACCTCAACCGTCATCAACCCGTCCAGCGGTTTGGCCCAGATATCACAGTCCGCACCGGCTACAGACAACAGAAACGAGCTTACCGTTAAAGTCGACCTCAATTTCAGTCAGAAAGACAAGCTCGCGATTACCCTGGGAGGGAACCGCAATCCTACGACCGACCCCTTTTCCGGCTTCAACTCCACGATCCTGGGCTTTGGGGAACTTAGGCACACCAACAGTTACTTTGCGAATATCGGTTACACTCGGACCTTCTCGCCCTCCGTGCTGAACGAATTCCTCGTGACTGTCCAACGCCGCAATGGCGCTTTTGGCTTGCCCACCGCGAACCTTCCCACCGCGAGCCAATTGGGTTTTGGCATCCAATCCGACAAACCCAACGGTCCACCCCAAGTTTACTTCGACAACACTTTGGAGTTCGGAACCGACCCGCAAGGCCCCGCTTTCGAGATTGGCAACACGTTCGCCTATACGGACACGCTGACCTGGGTAAAAGGGCGCAATACATGGAAGTTCGGCGCCGGTTTTTCTGCTTACCAGAACAACACTACCTATGATTTTTATGGCAACGGTATTTTCGACTTCTACGGGGGATTCGACCCAGGAGGGACTGGCGACAGCCTGGCCGATTTTCTGGTGGGAACTCCCTACGATTTGTTTGAGGGACCCAACGCAAGCAACAACATCCGAAGCAAGGCTACGTACGGATTCCTGCAGGACGAATGGCGAGTGAAGAAGAATCTCACGCTATCGCTGGGCATTCGCTACGAGTACAGCACTCCCAAGCGCGACACCCAGGGACGAACTTTCTCAATCGTTCCGGGGGCGCAATCCACGCGCTTTCCCAACGCGCCGCTCGGAGTGGTTTTTCCGGGAGATGCTGGCGCTCCTCACGGCGTGAATTTCCCCGACCGAGACAACTTCGCACCACGATTCGGATTTGCCTGGGATCCTCGGGGCAATGGCAAGATGAGCATTCGCGGAGGCATCGGCCTTTTCTACGACGTTCTGAAAGGCGAAGACAATCTCCAATTCAACGGTGCGCCCCCTTTCTACAGCGAAGTCGATGGTTATTTCAATGACCAGGGTCCTTATAAGAAACACGGGGCGCCGGTTTACAGCAATCCCTGGCCCCAGGCCGGCCTTTCGCAGCCATTTCCCTCACAGCCGCCCACCGCAAGCAGCGCTTTTGACCCGTCGACCGGCAATTCTCTTCCCTTCGGCGGGGGCGGAATTTACTTCGTGAATCCGCATCTGCACACGCCCTACACCTACCAGTACAACTTGAGCGTGCAGAATGAAATCGCGAAGAACTTGACCTTTGAGATGAATTACGTGGGCAGCAGTTCGAAAGGGCTGACGTCGCTGGTCGATGTGAATCCCTTCGACTTGACCACGGTGAATGGACCCAATCCGACGCGAATCTTGAATTCCAACCAGCCGAGTTTTGCCGACTTTTGCGCCAGCTACGGCGGGGTTTCTCCCTATGCCGCCGATTGTCCCATTTCCAGTGCGCCGGAATTTGCCAATGTCAGCTTTGCCCATTTCAACAGCATGGAAGCCTCCTTGACAAAACAGAACGGCGACAACCGCTACATTGGCAACACTTACTTCACTTTGGGCTACACTTACGCCCACAGTATCGATAATGCTTCTGGATTTCGAAATCGATCCTCGAATATTCCCTATTACAACCATAGCCAATTCCGAGGGTCATCCGATTTCGACCTTACGCATCGGATCACGTTCAGCGGCGGTTGGGATTTGCCCTTCGATAAGGCCTGGGCGTCAGGACCAAAGCGCTTGGTTAGGGGATGGAGCCTGTATCCGATCTTCACCTGGCGGACAGGGTTCCCGCTCACAATCAGCAGCGCCCTTCCTGGTGGTACTTCTGATCCAGGGCCGTCTGGAGCCGGCGATTCGGCATTGGCCAATGCCGTGTTTAATTCTGGGTTCAACAGCATCTCCATCATGAACCCCAGAAAGAACGGCAATCTCTATTTCAATCCCGCTGCGTTTACGCAAATTCCAGATGTTCCCGGGAACGGATACGGCCTGCCGCGCAACTTCTTCCGCGGCCCCCGACGTACGAATCTCGATCTGGCGGTAGCCAAGACCACGGCCATCACCGAGCGTTTGAATTTCGAGTTCCGCGTGGAAGCTTTTAACGTATTCAACCACGGCGAGTTCAACAATCCCGACACAGGCCTCTTTAGCCCGACGTTCGGTCAGATTACAACCACGACTTTCGGAACCGGCGTGAATGCCTTGTACACCGAGCGCATCCTGCAGATCGCAGCGCGCGTGACATTCTAAGGGGCGTGGACTAAGAGGCGACGGATAACGCTTGGACTGAGACAATGAGCCTCGGGGCTAAGTAAGAGGAGAGTCGGTCAGCGGCGAGTCCGTCATGCGGAAGCGCGTGCGGATGTGTTCGGAGAGCAGTTCGATGGCCCCGCGATTGGCCACCGGATCGGCCTTCGCCAGGTACTTGAGGGCTTCCACCAGCAACTTCTGGCCGTCAACGTAGCGGGGATCGGACGTGCGTTCACGAGGCTTGCGGGTTAGGTCTGGAGGGACGGGAATTGTAAAAACTCTGGCCATTCGAAGTCAGCTCTAAGGGACTTTTTGCAGTATATCGTCTCGGGGCGGGTTTTTCAGCTTGATTCTCTTGGTACGGATTCTTGAGCGTCGCAGGCGGCCACGATGTTTCGAGAGCCTGCCCTGAGCCTGTCGAAGGGGCGTCTAGCCCTCGCCGATCCCCCCTCGGCGCTCCACACCTACCGCTTTTCAACTACCCCTGCGGCGAGACGAACTTGGTTTTGCCGGTGGTTTTCAGCTTAAACACATTGTCTGACAGTTTCTTGTTGAGCTGAATGTCGGAGTACTTTGCCAGGCGATAATCGCCGCCGGGAAAAAACATCTGCTGCTGCAGCGAAACACCTTGCACCGGGTCGACCCACAGGACGATTCTTGAGATGTTACTGAGCAATTCCTTGGACTTGGGAACGAGTTCAAGCTTTGCCGTGGCCACGCCGTTGATGGTCTCTTGTCCGCGATATTGCACGTCGTAGGTGGAGAGCAGGTCGTGGCCTCCGCCGCCGAAACCCAGAAGTAAAAATGCCTCAACCTGGGCGCGGTTTTTGTCGGCTTTGTACTCGTTTACCGTATCCGTCTTTGGATTGTAAAGCTGCGCCTTGCCGCCCGGAGTAAATCGCATATTGTTTGGGCTCGCTGAAATCGGCGGCCATCTCCGCATCCTTGCCCTGACGGCGGAAATAGAGCTTGCCTTTTTGCGTGTCGGTTTCGTCGACCACCTTGGTGTATTGATTGAAGGTGAAGTTGGCTTCGGCGGTGTGGAAGGCTTTGGCGGCCGTATCCATTTGGGATAGCACGCGGTCGAGGGGAGAGGATTCCGCCTGCCAGAGCATTCGTGCGGCATGCACACCAATGCCCACGATCTGCGGCTGGGCGGCAGTGGTGAGCAGGAGGATGACGGCCAGCGAAATTAAAAGTCGCATTTTGATTTTGGGCTTTGTCCCACAAGTCTTTCGAAATTGCAACTCTTACCTATTCCTTGTTCACCCAGACTTTGTAGCTCTGCGTGCGGCCGGCAGAATCTTTCACCGCTTCATACTTGGTGATGCTGACGGCGCCAGCGATGGGTTCGATGATCCTCTCGAGCTGCGCCGAAATATCGGCGCCCGCGCCAGCGTTCACGGCAGCCGCGGGAATCTGATAAATAAACCCGCCGGCTTTGTCGGGAATGATCAGCATGCCGGAACTCGGAATGCGCTCCACGGGCTTGTCTTTGAAGTTGATGACATGCGGCGAGAGGAAGACAAACAGCAGAATGAGCGTGACCATGATGTCGTAGTGCAGGCTGCCGCGCTCGTAGGACCAGAGGATGTATCCGCGAATTGTGCGCCAGATTGCGCCCATGGGAGAGACGGGGACTTTCGGCACCGTCAAGACTGCTTCGGGTTGTTGCAAGTTTATTTGGGAATTCATGACATGGCAAATAGGCCGCCCGGAGCAGCGGGGCGCGGCTCGTTCTGGTTAGTTTGATGGCTGGCGCGTGTTTCATAAATCGGTTTTGGGTAGGGCACGGCCGGGGTCCCCAGCAAGCCCGGTGTTGGCTTGCTGGGGTGGAGGGCTTCAGCCGTGCCGCCCGCAAGCCTCATCTGTCGCGGCTTCAGCCGCTGAGGGACCTCCCCTGTAGGATACGAAGGTCCGTTTATGAAACATGCTTTGGTCGGCTTGCGGTTCATAAGCGCGTAGTTCACATGCTCCTCGCTTTGATGCAGTCCGTACCCATGTACGGTTGCAAGGCGTCGGGGATGCGCACGCTGCCGTCGGCTTGCTGGTAGTTTTCCACGATGGCGACCCAGGTGCGCCCCACGGCCAGTCCGCTCCCGTTCAGGGTGTGCACAAGTTCGGTCTTGCTCTTCCCTTCCGGACGATAGCGTATGTTGGCGCGGCGCGCCTGAAAATTCTCGAAGTTCGAGCAAGAAGAAATTTCGCGAAACAGGTTCTGGCCCGGCAGCCAGACTTCAATGTCATAGGTCTTGGCTGCGGAAAACCCCATATCGCCGGTGCACAGCGTCACGACGCGATAATGCAGGCCCAGTTTCTGAAGGACAGTTTCAGCGTTGTGCGTCAGTTTTTCCAGTTCGTCGTAGGAAGTTTCGGGGCGCGAAAATTTGACCAGTTCCACTTTCTGAAATTGGTGCTGGCGTATGATGCCGCGGACGTCTTTGCCGTAGGACCCGGCTTCGCTGCGGAAACACGGCGTATAAGCGGTCAGGCAGATTGGGAGCTTGGCGGCGTCGAGAACTTCGTCGCGATAGAGATTGGTGACGGGGACCTCGGCGGTCGGAATCAGCCAGAGGTCCTTTTCGCCGTGCGGAACGCGAAATAAGTCCTGCGCAAATTTCGGCAACTGTCCGGTACCGTACATGGATTCGGAATTCACCAGATAGGGCGGAAGAACCTCTGTATAGCCGTGCTCGCGCGTGTGCAGGTCGAGCATAAAGTTGGCGATGGCACGCTCGAGGCGCGCACCGAGCGCCCAATAGACAGCGAAGCGTGCGCCCGAGAGCTTGGCCGCGCGCTCCAGGTCCAGCACACCGAGTTGCTCGCCGAGTTCCCAGTGTGGCTTGGGAGTGAAATCGAACTGCGGCGGTGTGCCCCACCGGCGCGCTTCAACGTTGGCCTGCTCGCTCGCGCCCACCGGCACGCTGGCGTGAGGAAGATTCGGGAGAGCGGTCAGAATCTCGCGCATGCGCGCGTCGGCATCTGCCGCTTTTTTGTCACCTTCCTGGATTTGCCCGCGCAGGTCTTGCGTTTCCTTGATCTGTGCCGATGCGTCTTCCTTATTCTTTTTGAGCTTGGCGATTTCTTCCGAAGCCTTGTTCCGCCGTGCCTGCAGGGTTTCGGTTTGCGTGATGGCCTGGCGGCGTTCGGAGTCAATCGACCGGAAATCCTTCAAAACCTCAGTGGGGTTCATTCCGCGCTGGCGCAGCTTTTCTTCGACGAGCGCGAGATTTTCGCGAACGAAATTGAGATCAAGCATTCTGCATTAACTTTAATTGAAAACCGTCATTCCGTGCACCTTCGGATTCTCCTGTAAACTAGCTCGCGATGAGACTTCCCCGTTTTTTGTGTGTGGCGCTCGCGTGGCTGGACTTGCTGCTCGCGTGCATTCCTTACGCCGTTGCGACAGCCTATAACGCCCACCCCAAGCTCATTGTCATTATCGTGATCGATCAGTTTCGCGGCGACTATCTGGAGCGGTACCACGACCTGTTTGTGGAGGGAGGGTTCCGCGTTTTTCTAGATCACGGGGCTTATTTCAGCGATTGCAACTACGACTACGCCAATACGCGCACGGCTCCCGGACACGCCACCCTTTTCACGGGAAGCTACACCAGCGGACACGGCATTCTTGCGAACGAATGGTGGGATCCGCAGAAGAAGAAGTCCGTCACTTCGGTAGAGGACGATGCCGTCAAGCTAGTGGGCGTCGACCAGCCCGGGCCGGGGGCATCTCCACACAATCTGCTGAGTGACACGTTGGGCGACGAGTTGAAGCTGGCGACCGGCGGCAAGGCCCGCGTATTTGCGGTGTCCCTCAAGGATCGCGCGGCCGTACTGCCGGCCGGATTTTCGGGTGACGCGGCTTACTGGATCGATCCGAAAAGTGGCGCCTGGATGACCTCAACTTATTACCGCCAGGATTTGCCCGATTGGGCGCGCAATTTTAATGGCAGCCATCGCCCGGAAAAATTCTGGAACCGGGAATGGAAAGACGCCGACGGCAACATGCTGGGCTCGACTGCTCCGCGCAACGGCAGGGACGGCAAGCCGGCGGGGTTTTATGAGGTCGTTGGCGCCACGCCCTTTGCCAATGAATATCAATTCGAATTCGCCAAAGAACTCGTGCTCTACGAAAAGCTGGGCGCGGGGCCGGCGACGGACCTGCTCGTGATCAGCCTCTCGGCGAATGACATTCTTGGTCATCGCGTTGGCCCGGACTCTCCACAGATGCGGAGTATGGCGCTGGAACTGGATCGGCAACTGGCCGAGTTCATCGGATTTCTTGGCCACCAAGTGGGACTGGCAAACGTCTGGATGGCGCTCTCGGCCGATCACGGCATTGCGCCTCTTCCGGATTTCGCGAAGACTCTGCGACTGCCTGCGGCGAACCTCGATGCGAAAGCGATGCGGGAGCAGGTCAATTCCCTCCTGACGAAAAAGTATGACAAGAAGGCGGACTACATTCTCGAAGTGGATTATCCCGATGCCTGGTTAAACGAGGAGGCATTCACCGCGGCGAGGCGCCACGAGGCTGAGGCAGAGAGCGACGCCGGTGAAGCCCTCAAACAGGCTGGGTTGGCGGGGTACTTCACGAAGTCAGAACTGGCGCGCGGGCAGGTTCCGAACACCGAGTTGGGCCGGCGCTATGCGCACAGCTATTCTCCTGAAGGCGGCTGGTATGTGCTGGGCGTGCCCAGGCCCTTTCAGGTCGGAATCACGGCAGGTACGGATCACGCCACTCCTTTTTCCTACGATACGCATGTGCCGCTTGCTTTTTACGGTCTCGCGTTTCAGCCAGGAATCTACCGCACGCACGCCGAGCCCACGGATTTAGCCGTCACGTTGGCCTCGTTGCTTGGGATCAACGCTCCGGCGCAAGCCACGGGAAGAGTGCTCACCGAAGCGCTCGCAGCGCCGCATCGCGCCCTGACGGACGATCATGCTGCCGCGCCTGCTGGGAGCAAACCATGAGCCCCGCTTTCCCGCGCGATACCTCTGGCAAGACCCCGGCCGCTCCCGATCTGCGCGTTCATGTCGCCGGCATTGAGCTGAAAAACCCCATCATTGCGGCTTCCGGGACGTTCGGCTATGGCGTCGAATTCGAAGACATCGTGCATCTGGATCGGTTGGGCGGACTCGTGGTCAAGGGGCTGTCGGTTGAGCCGATGACGGGAAACCCGCCGCCTCGGCTGTATGAGACTGCGGCCGGGATGCTGAATGCAATTGGCTTGCAGAACGTCGGAGCGCAGGCATTTCTTGACGAAAAGTTGCCGGTGCTGCGCGCGAAGAAGAACGTCGTCGTGTTCGCCAACGTCTTCGGTTACACGCGCGCGGATTACGAGCGCACGATTGAAATTCTCAATCAGGGCGAGGGCATCGCCGCTTACGAGCTGAATGTCTCCTGTCCGAATACCGCGCACGGAGGCTTGCAGTTTGGCAGCGATCCGCATTTGCTCGATGAAGTCGTACGCTCAGCTAAGCGCGTGGCGGCGCGGCCGCTGATTGTGAAGCTCTCGCCGAACGTGACTTCGATTGCACTGATGGCGCACGTGGCCGAGGAGGCCGGAGCCGACGCCATCTCGCTGGTGAATACGTTCCTGGCGATGGCGATCGATGCCGAAACGCGGCGGACCCGCATTGCCAACGTGACGGCGGGGTTGTCAGGTCCGGCGATCAAGCCCATCGCGCTGCGCATGGTTTACGACGCGGCGCACGCGGTGAAGATTCCTGTGATCGGCATGGGCGGGATCTCGACGCCAGTGGACGTGGTGGAATTCATGCTGGCAGGCGCGAGCGCAGTACAGGTGGGAACCGCGAGTTACTTTGATCCCGTGGCCACGGAGACGCTAGTCGAAGACCTGACCGCATATTGCCGCGAGCACCGGATTGAGCGGCTCAGTGAGTTAACGGGCGGCCTGATTACGGACTGACGCTTTCCTCGCAATCACTTTGGGTCTCAATCACTCCAAGACTTCGTCTCCATATCTGTGTGAATTCCGGGCCTCGACAATCTTATTAACTCTCTAGTAACAGCCACCGCTAGCTGAATGAAGTTCGCCGCCGCTGCGTTGGGACACTTTGTCCCGTATGGCCTGATGGTGCCAGTCCGTTCTGTCAGTTGCTTATTTTGAAAGACTTAGCTTGTTTTGCCGGTCTCGCCGGCAGTTTTGTGCGCCAAGTTGTCCCTTTCCACAACTTCTCCAGCTCTCTGCAACGTGCTGATTGCATTGCCTTTATTGACCTCTCATTGGCTCCCGGATTGCCCATTAAGGGCAGGCGCGAAGGGCGCGGTCTTAACCGTCCCTCAACTCGCCGGACAAACTTATGAGAGAGATCAACACATCACAGATAACGTCCCGACGCCAGCCCAGCTTGCGTCCGGCGCTGTTTAGCGCCGCCTGGGGCCGCGTTCTGGGAATGGTATTGCTGACTTCGTTGGCCATGCCGTCCTACGCCGCTAACAAGCCGAATTCTGAATCGGTGGTTTGGGGCACCCATTTGACGCCCGTCACCACCGTTACAAACATGATAACCACCGGCGCTGCTGCGGCCACGTCGAAGTTTTCCGCCGCTGCTAACCAGCCGAATTCTGAATCGGTGGTTTGGGGCACCCATTTGACGCCCGTCACCACCGTTACAAACATGATAACCACCGGCGCCGCTGCGGCCACGTCGAAGTTTTCCGCCGACCTCAACGACCACGTCGGCCAGGATGGCATGGTCACGGTCATCGTCCAACATCGCCAGATGCCCGCCAGCGCGCACTTGAAAGACATGCAGGGCCGGGGCGCCATTATCCGCTCCAAGTTCAACAGCATCCGCGCGGTCACCATGCACATTCCCGCCAGCATGGTCGAGGAACTGGCGAAGGATCCCAACGTCGCTTACATCACGCCCGATCGCGTCCAGAAAATGACGGCCAATCCTGCGACCGAGCAGTTTGTCACCGCAGTCGAAGCCGACATCGCCGCCTCCGCCTATGCCGTAAACGGCACCGGCATCGGCGTCGCGGTCATTGACAGCGGAATCGCAGCTAACTCCGATCTGAACAATGCGAGCAGCGTGAGCCGTGTCGTATATAGCCAGAGCTTTGTCGCCAGGCGACACCACCACTTCCGACAAGTACGGTCACGGAACCCACGTGGCCGGCCTCATCGGCGGCAACGGCGCCAGTTCCGGCACCGCCAATGGTTATGCGGCAAGTTATGCCGGGATCGCCCCCAACGTCAACCTCATCAACCTGCGCGTGCTCGACCTGAATGGAATCGGCGTAGACAGCCAGGTGATCGCCGCCATTCAGCAGGCGATCGCTCTGAAGAGCACCTACAACATCCGCGTCATCAGCATGTCGCATGGGGCGTCCGATATTCGAGAAGCTACACGCTCGATCCGGTTGACCAGGCTGTGGAAGCTGCATGGAAGGCCGGCATCGTGGTGGTTTGCGCTGCCGGTAATAACGGCCGCTTTGCCGCCACCAACGGCTTCGGCAACGATCGGTGTTCCGGCCAACGATCCCGCCGTCATCACCGTGGGAGCGACCATGACCAAGGGCACCGCAACCCGCGTCGACGACCAGATCGCCAGCTACAGCTCCAAGGGGCCGACCTCAGTCGATCACATCGTGAAGCCCGACCTGGTTGCGCCCGGCAACGCGCAAGTCTCCTTGCGGGTGGCGGGCAGCACGCTCGATACCCTCTATCCACAATATGAAGTTACGCCCACCAGCGGAACTTCCAAGTACTTCGTGTTGAGCGGCACCAGCATGGCGACGCCGGTAGTCAGCGGCGCGGTCGCGTTGATGCTGCAGAAGACTCCCACGCTGACTCCCGATCAGGTGAAAGCGCGCTTGATGAAGACGGCGTGGAAGAGGGATCGGACAGTACACGTACTCGCACGATAGCCGCGGCAACATGTACAACAACGAATACGATCTGTTCACCTACGGTGCAGGGTATCTGGACATCAACGCAGCGCTCGGCAACACCGACCTCGCGACGGGAGTGGCCCTCTCCCCGACCGCGGTCATGGGCACTGGCAGTGTTACGGTCACCAACACCACTCCTGATTCCGTTTTCGCTGGCAGCAGCGTGGTTTGGGGTGCAACTCCGGTAGTGTGGGCGTAACTCAGTGGTTTGGGGTTCGAATGCCCTTTCCGCTACTTCGGTAGTGTGGGGAGCGACCAGCGTTGTCTGGGGGTCAGACTTCGATTACTGGTAACAGCGTAGTTTGGGGTTCCTACTTCCAATCGCTCGCCAGTTCGCTGGCACGCACTTAGCGATGGCGACCCAGGAGACAACTAACCAACCGACTGAAACCATATTCGGAGATCATTATGACAAACACACTGCCCAATCAAGCCAAAGTCATGATCGGAATGGTAGCTGTCGCGAGTTTGTGCCCCCTCTCCTTGGGAGTCATAAACTGGCACATGCCCGCCTGGCCCCAGTTCGCGCTTCTCCTGATCGCCGCGGTTCTTACTTCGCGGCTCAAAGTGAAGCTGCCTGGGATGACGAGCACGATGTCCGGCAATTTGCCCGTCATTCTTCTGGGAGTCACACAACTGGGATTGTTCGCGAGCCTGCTGGTCGCCTTCACAGCAGCCGTCGCGCAGTCCTTCGGTTCCGGCAAACAAGTTAAACCGGTTCAATTCCTGTTCAACACCTGCACTCTGATGAACGCCAGCGCCCTCGCCTATGCCGTGTACCACAGCCATCTGTTGGCTGGTTTCGGCAACGGAACGGCGCTCTCGCTGGTCGCCTCCGCGGCGGTCTATTTCCTGGCCAACACCGCGCCCGTCGCCGGCATCATCGGACTGACGGAAAGCAACAGTCCTTTTGCCATCTGGCACAAGGTCTTTATGTGGTCGTTCCCGAACTACGTCATCGGTGCGGGATTGACGGCCATCGCTTCGCTGTTCGGCAGCGTCGCGGGCATGGTCACGGTGGGAACTTTGATGCTGGTGTTGTTCGGAGTCTACAAGTCGTACCAGATGTTTGTAGCCCAAACCGAACAGACCGCGCCCAAAGCCCTCGCCATGGCCGCCAGCCGCTAAAACCAACCCTTTTCACCCGCGCGCAGCCTAAAAGGCTGCGCGCGTTTTCTTTTTTGCGGTACAGCTCACAAGAGTGGGCGCGCGCCGAGTTCCCGCGCTTTGCGCTGCCGGTATTACCCTGGATTCTAGCCTTCCTCTACGGCTATCTCCCGAAACAACGCTGGGTAGTGTGGTCACTGGCCGTAATCACTCCGGCGCTCGCAGCCGCTTCAACGATAGGGATTCGCAACATTCTCCCTGCGCTGGGCCGCCATTTGCATTGAACAGAGTTTTGCGAAGGCCGCTCGCTCGGTTCATATAGACGACAGTTTCTAATTTGTACCGGGTGTGATACTCGCGATTACCAACCCATTTGGCGCATTCGCTCAAGGATGAGAGCGCTGTAGCTATTCATCCGCTCGGGCCGTCGCTTCAGGGGAGCCGGTAGAATCGCGGCAAGCCGTGCCGCCTCTTGCCGGCCGATATTCCGGGCCGCGGTTCCGTCGTAGTAGCGACACGCCGGCTCGGCACCATAAATACCAGGGCCCCATTCAACCACGTTGAGATAGATCTCCAGAATGCGCCGCTTGCCGAGGACGAATTCGGCCACCGGTACCAGTGTGAACTCCGCACCCTTACGGAGGACAGAGCGGCTCGTCCCGAAAAATAGGTTCTTTACAAGTTGCTGCGTAATGGTGGAAGCTCCGCGACTGCGGCCGCCTTCCAAATCGTCTTCGGCAGCGATTTGGACCTCGTGCCAATCGAACCCATGGTGCTGGTAGAAGCGCGCGTCCTCCGCGGCGATAACAGCGTGCTGGAGATCGGGCGAAATTTGGCCGAGCGGAATGAATTTGTAACGTTCGTGATACGGCGTGTGGTGAATCCCGGCCTGCAAGCGGCGCTCGATGTGCACCGCGGTTGTCGGTGGGTCGATCCACCGCGCGGCCAGCAGGATCAGCGCGGCAAGCGACCAAACAAGCGCCACGCCAATGACAAGCCATCGTACAAAGGATCGGAGAAAATCTTTGCGAAGCGGTGTCTTGGGGTGTGTGTCTGGCTTTTCAGTCACATTTCAGAATAATAGCCGCGCGGGTGCCCCATTCTAAATTTCGCGTTCTTCGCAAAATTTAGAACCTGCCCTGAGCCTGTCGAAGGGGTGGGAAAACCTGGGACAGGGAAAACCCGGGGACGGGACACTCCCCAATTTCCCCCTCCGGCCCGAACGTCCGAGGTCCTACGCCGCCTCGCGCTGTTCTTCCCAAATCTCGGTCCCATAGCACGTCCTGTCAGCTTGACAAAACCCAGCCCCAGGCCACCCCCATGCCACGAAAAGCGAAGTAAGCCACAACCAGTCAGTCCCTCTCGCAGGAAGCGCGCGATATATCACACCCTGTCAAGCCCCATTTTCACCCGTTGCAAGTGCCTAAACCATTTTAGTTTGTTATTCGTACGCGGACTGTACTTACGTTGTTGTATTCCAAACTTTATTTTGTTCGCCCATCATTCGCTTTCTTCAACTTCAGTTTCGCCCCGTCAGATTCGTGGTTTCTTCGCCTCAACTCCAGAAATTGTACGTACAAATAATACTGTAGATTGTTCCACGTGGAACACTCGTAGAGCACTCCAAAAATGAGGGGTCGGGGCTAGTCGTCTATCGTCCGCTGGCGTGCCAGATGGAGCCGGGAGATTGGTAATTCAGGCCCTCGCCCCAGACGATGTGGGTATCGCCGTGGTTGTCGATGGTCATTCCGAAATAATCGCCGAAGGGGAAGCGAAACCCTTCATTCGCAATGTACTTATAACCCGGCACGTAGCCGGACACGCGAACTTCGTCGGACCAGGTGGCTCCCCCGTTCGAGGAACTGCGGTAGTAAGTGTTCCAGTAGGGCGTTTTGCGGGAATCCGGCGATGCCGTTGAACCCATCCAGGCGACCCTTACGTCGCCGTTGCTTGCCGCCGCGATCGCTGGAAAGGCGTGCTCGACCGAGGCTTCGGCGGAAGATACATTCTGGCGCGCAAGCCAGTTATCGCCTCCGTTGGTGGATGACGAGAAGTAAATCTGCTGCGATCCCCTTGGGTTTGGGCCTGCGTTCCACAAGGCATACAGAGTTCCATCGCTATCGGAGGTGAGCGCGATCTGCGCCCCGAGATAGCCTTCGCCGCAATCTTCATCGTTGCAGTCGGGCGAGGCGGCGGAAACGTCGAGCAGTTTTTGCGTCCAAGTCCTGCCCATATCGGCAGACTTGGAAACGTAAAGCTGGACTGAGCCTCGGGCTCCTCCGGCTTTCGAATAGGAGGCCCAACCGAGATAGATATTGCCGAGTGGATCCACGGTGGCCGAGCCGAGCAGTGACCAGCCGGGACGGCTCTCCGTGTTGACGCGCGCCCAAGTAAAGGTGCGGCCGCCGTTCTGCGACACGGCAACCCAGACTTCCTCTTCGTGATTGAAGGCGACGTAGACGTTTTGGCCGCGGACGGCGAGTGCAGGCTTATCGAGTTGCACGTTGCCGCGAGCTGCGACCGCAAATGTCCACGTGGTGCCGGCGTCGGAGGACCGGGCAACCATGACGTCCCGCTTACCATTCTGGAGCCACGCGGCAACCAGAGTGCGATGGTCGACGGGATCGATGGCAAGCTGCGCATCAAATTGGCCGGAACCGGATTCGAGCATGACGTGCGAAGGTTGCCAGGTCTTGCCGTTGTCGGCGCTGACCAGCAGGAGCATGGTTGGTATGCGGCAATCCTTACAATTGGGCACGCGTCCGTACTGCGGATAGAGAACGTAGATGTGGCCGAAAGCGTCGGCGGCAGCGGCGGGCTCCCATTGGTCGCCGATGGTCAGACCAATTCGTCTTTGGGCAGAAAACCGGGTCGGAGCGGCCCAAGCCATGCTAGAGACGGCTAGGACCAAAATCGCGAGTTTGAAGTAGGCGAAGCGCACTTGGGTCAGGGTGTGGGGGGAGAGTACAGGCCCTAAAAAGCAACTTTACCCCTAAGCTGGCCGGTGGTCAACGGCCAATGCACTAACCGGCGGTGAGCAGGATAGGCGAGCCTGACGTAATGACCAAGGTGTGCTCAAAGTGGGCAGAAAGCGCGCGATCGCTGGTACGGAGGGTCCAGCCGTCCTTGTCGGTAACGACCCGGCCCGATCCGCTGGAAATGATTGGTTCTACGGTGATTACGAGGCCTTCTTTCATGATCTGGCGGGCCTGCGGATCGGCGTAGTTCGGCACGTGGGGCAGTTCGTGAATGGTGCGGCCTATGCCGTGGCCGCCGAGTTCGCGGATCACCGTAAAGCCTGAACGGCGAACCTCGCGTTCCACTGCACCTCCAATTTCGAAGATACGGAATCCGGCGCGGGCTACCAGCATCGCTTTGTGGAAGGCCTGCTCGGCGCAGAGCATCAATTGCTCGGCTTGCTTGCCGAGGCGCCCAACGGGCACAGTCACGGCGGCGTCGGCCATATAGCCGTCTTTCTCGACAGTGACGTCCAGTTTCACAAGATCGCCTTCTTTGAGCTGGCGATCTCCGGGGATTCCGTGGACCGCTTCATCGTTCAAGCTGATGCAGGTGGCACCGGGGAACTTGTAAACCATGCTGGGAGCGGAGCGGGCGCCGTTCTCTGTCATCACGCGAGCGCCGACGTCATCGAGGTGCTGCGTGGAGATGCCGGGCCGGACCTCCGCCTTCATGGCGTCGAGGACTTGGCGCACGATTCGCCCGGCAGCTTTTAGAGAAAGCAGTTCCTGCTCATCCTGGATGCTCAAGGCTCGACCCCTTTCATAAGTAGACCGTGAATAGAGGCTACCGCACTGAGGGGCGTTTGGGATAGATGGAGTGATGCCACCGATGACAAATGACTTCACAATCTTCACAGAACTTTACGCGCGAATCGAAGATACTAAAGAACATGGTTTCCAATTCAGTGTTCCATTGATCAGAGCATCACGCACGGGTAGGTTTCGCGCGCTCACAATGAACTCGGGATTCGGGACCGGTTTTGACTCTTTGAATCACGTTTTGATAGGAGCAACTATGTCGAGAATCGCAAAAATAGGAGCCATTTGTCTGATCGCTGCCACCGCACTAGTAACCGTCCCAATTGCACCTGCGAAGAAAGTGGCGGATCCACCCAGCGCTCCAATTCCCATACAAGTTCTCACGGGCAAGAAAGTGTTCATTTCGAATAGCGAAAGCACGGCAGATATCATATTTCGAGTGCCGAATCTGACTTACAACGTGCTCTACGAGCACATGAAGGATTGGGGCGAGTATGAGCTAGTACGGGCTCCCGCCGACGCCGAGTTGATCTTCAACATCAATTTTGTGATCTTGTTGAATCCGCAGCTTCGCTTAGTAGTCCTCGATCCCAAGACGCATGTCGTCCTTTGGACTTTCGCGGAGGAAGTGCAACCGTGGAACCGGCAATCGACAGGCCGCAAGAACTTCGACCAAGCAATGTCAAAGCTTGTGGATGACGTCAGGAGGCTGACCAGCACACCAGCGCCAACTACCGAAGCCCCTACTCCAAAGTAGTTAGGAGGCTCAACCTGAGGGGTCCGGGCCGGGCGAGCCAGGAGGGCTGCCATTCCGCGGCGCGGCAGTGAAAATCGGGCTAGTGCCGGTGATGGCTCCGCGCGGGGCACGCTCTGATAAATACCTGGAACGAGATGGGATTGGCTCCATAGGCAGCGTTCAGGCTTGACGGTTTCGAATAGAATGTAACATCCGAACCCAAAGCCAGTTGCCAGAGCCGGCGCTGAAACAGATCGCGCTCGCCCCCGAACGTATACGCGCCAACGCGGAAACTCGGAAGCGTGGGATTGCTGGGGAATAACTCATCCTTATCGACAAGCTCCAGTCGTGAAAACGCATAGTAACTTGACTTGAAGTTCAGCGTGGTCTCGAGTAAGTAGCCGTTCAGGTTGTGGCCGTCCGCTTCCTTGTGCACTCTTCCCCATACGGCCGTCGTCGCCCACGAGCCATTCGCCAGCGGGCGAACATATTCCACCGAAGCGGTCTGGCGACGCTGGCTTCCTGGCTCCAAGGCCTCGGGATGCTCCAGTCGTCCGTAGCTATATTGCATGGTCCAATTTCGAGAGGGAGCGATGCTCAGCCGGGTTGACCATGAGTCGAGGGGCGCGAATTGAATGCTGTAGCGTTTCTCGTTGGGCTCGCGGCCGTTGAACAGCGAGCCTTCGACCTTGAGACGATATATAGCCAGACCGGTTGTGAGTACTCCGAAGCTGATGTGCGTGGAGTCCTGCAGATGGTGCGATAACGGCGCCAGCGGCAACCCCGCACCCGAGGCGCGATGAATGTAAGCCACGGGCCCGAGCGCCGGCTCCCCGACAGGGCCTCCATAGAACAGCCATGAAACTCTGTTGGCGACGGGATGCTTGTAGTCGAGGGCCAATTCGCCGAATACGTTGTGCGGATGTTGGTGGTCAACCAGCGCCTGGCCGTGGTAAGTCTCGCCGGTCTGGAAGATCTCAGGGAATCCGGGGTGCGGCGCGGTCAGCGACTCTGCGGAAAACATCTCACGGAAAAGCAGCGTGCCGCCGGCGGCAGTGTGCTGCTGCATCAACATCAGCCAGTTCGCCGATTCCGCTTTGCCTTCGCCCCGCGGACCGCCCTGCTGGTTGTAATCGACAAAGACAACTCCATGGGCCATGAGTTCCCAGATACCCAGCGATCTCATCCAAGAATGGCTTGTGGTTGCGGCGGGCTGCCAACCCGTGCCGGAACTCAGGTGAGCCGAAGGCATCCAGTCCGGCGCCGATGGCGACATGTTCATGCCGGACATGTTGCTCATGTCGTGGGGCGGGGGATTTTGTTGGTCAGGGCTCTGGGTCGGTGGGACGGGGTTTTGGGCAATCGCGAGGGAACAAAAAACGCTGATTATGACGATCCAAATGACCGGCGTTCGCACGTCAGACTACGACCCCGTGATCTTAACCCGCAATTCTTCCGGCAGGCGCTGGCGGATTTCAGCGGGCAGACGATCATGCACGTGGCGTGCGCCGAGTTTGGCCGCATCGACCACCACCATTGGAGCGGGCGTCGCCACGGCCACGACCAACCAGATTAGCGCCGATAGGGCAAAACCGGCGAGGGCGCCCAATTCCAGCCAGAACGCATGGCGCGGCTCGAAGTAACGAATGGCGGCAAAAGCCAGCAGAAATACGGCAGCCGAGGCCGAAGCCAGCACGATCAGGGAAATGTCGATGACGCGGTGCAGCTTTTGCCGGCTGCGGCAGCGCTCGCACTCGGCAAAATGCTGTTCGTAGTCCTCGCGCATTTCCGGCGCCAAGCCGGAGATGTCATATCGCCAGCCCGCAAGGATCTTCCCCACGATCGGTTCGATACAGTCTCTCATACGAATTTACAGGCGAATGGGCGCAGTGGCCTCGCCCTGTGCAGCCAGCAGCACTCGGTTTGACCACAGGCCCTGGCGGCTGCGCAGGGCATTTTCCGCCGATGCCCGCGCGATTTCGGGATGGTTGTTTTGCTCAGATAAATGCGCCAAAACCAGATACTCGGCACTTCCATCATAGTCGCCGGAGAAAAATTCCGCGAGCGAGTCATTCGAGAGATGGCCCACGCGGCTCATGACGCGCTGCTTCACCGACCACGGATAAGGACCGGATCGCAGCATCTCGACATCATGATTCGACTCCATCACTAATACGGTCGAACCGCTCAGATGGTTCCGGACGCTGACCGGCATGTATCCCAGGTCGGTGGCAAAACCGATCTTGATTCCCTCGGCGCGAAACGTAAAGCCGACCGGGTCGGCGGCATCGTGGGGGATGGTGAAGGGCGACACCTCGATGTCACCCACGCGAAAGCTGCGGCCGGCCGAAAAATGCTCGGCCTTCGGCAGCTCCGGAATCTTCCCTTCCTCGTCGCGCATGGCGCGGTTCCATGCGTGATGCGTGCTCTCAGTTATGAATACGGGGACTTTCAGTTTGGTTGCCAGACGGTGGAGTCCGGCAACATGATCGGAGTGCTCGTGGGTAATGAGGATGGCAGAGATCTGGTCGGGGCGTTCCCCCAGTGCGTGCAGGCGCTTGAAGGTCTCGCGGCCGGAGAGACCGGCGTCTACCAGGATGCGGGTTGAACTGCTCGTTACCAGCGCGCAGTTCCCACGACTGCCGCTGGCCAGCAACGACACCGACACTGCCATATGCGCTAGCTTACCTTCCGCGGCTGTGGAAGAGGAGGATTTTTTGGCATCCCGGCACCTCCGGGGGCACGGCGGTTCGCGAGCGGTCGCTCTTTGTGGCTGGAATGTCATCAGGTAGCCTTCGACCGTCTTCACTTTTTCGGAAACAGGTTGTCGACAACGCCGCGGCCCACGGCTCCGCCAATTGCGCCGGCAATTCCGGGAACGAAGGCGAGAAAGGATTCGTAGACCTGGGCGCGATCGGGCTTCTGCGACAGAAGGAAGTAGGCGAGCCATTCGACGACCGGGATAAACACGCCGATCAGCAGCACCCAGCGCCAGGGCTTGCGCGGGCTCATGAAGCCGAGCAGCATGCAGGAGGCGAGCACGACCATCGCGGTCAGCAGCAGATCGCCGACCTTGATGTCGATCCATCCGGCCCCGGCTCCGAAGATCACAGCGAGCGCATAAGGGACGCCATCGCCGCCGCGCTTGCGGTCGGGAATGAGGCGGTCGACGGAAGTCGTCATGGAACGATCTTAGTTGATTCAGATCGCGGTTGATCTAGACCCGATTGATTTAGATCATGCTTGGTTAGGATCACGCGTACGAGTAGAAGCCGCGGCCGCTCTTGCGGCCGAGCCAGCCGGCATCCACCATTTTGACGAGCAGCGGGCAAGGACGATATTTGGGATCGCCCAACCCATCATGCAGCACGCGCATGATGTCGAGACAGACATCGAGTCCGATGAAGTCGGCCAACGTCAGCGGACCCATCGGATGGGCCATGCCCAGCTTAAAAACTTCATCGACCGCCTGTGGGGTCGCCACGCCTTCCATGACAGCGAACATGGCCTCGTTGAGCAGGGGCATGAGCACACGATTGGAGACGAAACCCGGTGCGTCGTTCACTTCAACCGGTGTTTTCTCGAGCTTCATGGCCAGGTCACGCACGGTTTCATATGTCGCCTGCGAGGTCGCGAGGCCGCGAATCACTTCAACCAACTTCATCACCGGAACAGGATTAAAGAAATGCATGCCGATGACTTTTTCTGGGCGCTTGGTGAGGGCTGCAATCTTTGTGATTGAAATCGAGGACGTGTTGGATGCCAGAATTACGTCTGGCTTCAGGATGCGATCGAGGTCGCGGAAGATTTCAGCCTTGATGTCGAATTTTTCTGTGGCGGCTTCGACAACCAGATCGCAATTGGCAAGCTGCGCACGATCGAGCACGGGCGCGATGCGGGCGAGCGTTGCGGACTTATCATCGGCGCTGATCTTATTCTTGGCGACTTCGCGATCGAGATTCTTGCCGATGGTCTCAAGGCCGCGATCAATGAATCGCTGTTCTACATCGCACAGAACAACATTAAAGGCGCACCGCGCAAATACGTGGGCAATGCCGTTGCCCATCGTGCCAGCACCGATCACACCTACTCGCTGGATGGTCATGATTGCCTCGCTCCTGAAGAAGGAAACCTCAGAGTTTAACAGAGTGAGCGGTCTCTCCAGGGGCGGCCAAGATCGGCCCACTGGCACTTTGGGGGCAGTTTGAGGCCTTCACGCCTTTTGATACCTTTGTCGGATGCAAAAGCCGGCGCTGATCGTCATCGACATGCTAAACGACTTCATGGCTCGCTGGCCGCTGGAGTCACGACAGCGACTCACGCACTCCATCAATGACCTTGCCGACATCATGCGGGAGTTCGGGCGGCCCGTCCTTTGGGTTCGCCAGGAATTTGAACCGGACTTGCGGGATGCCTTCCCAGAGATGAAGGCGAAAGGGATTCGCACCACGATCCGGGGAACGCCCGGTTGCGAGATTGTGGCCGAGTTGGTGGTTGATGCGGCCGACCGAGTGGTTATAAAGAAGCGCTACAGTGCTTTCTACAACACGGTTCTCGACGAAACGCTGGCCCGCTTAAAACCGGACTCTCTGATCCTTGCGGGCATCAATACGCACGCGTGCATTCGGATGACCGCAATCGACGCTTATCAGAGAGACTGGCCGGTCGTACTGGCGGCGGACTGCATCGACTCCTATGATCGCGAGCACCATGAAGTTTCACTTCGCTATATGCAGGGGAAGATTGCCGCTTTGATGAGCAACGAGGAAATCCGCAAAGAACTGGCGGCAGCAAGACTCTAGATTTTTCGAAAGCGTCCGGCGAATCCAAATCATTTTTCGGAAGCGACTTTGATGCGTGTCTCCGCGCGCTGCAGCGAATCTTCGGCGCGGGTGTAGTCAATCTCCGGATTGTTACTCTTCAGGCGATCCTCGGCGCGAGTCTTCGCTTTTTCCGCGCGGGCCACGTCAATGTCTTCAGGACGCTCGCAGGTTTCCGCAAGGATCGTAACCTTTTCCGGGAGTACTTCCGCGAATCCCCAGGCGACGGCGAGCGTATGCGTAGCGCCATTGGCGCGGTAGGTGATTTCGCCGACCTTTAGCTCGGTGATGAGCGGGGCGTGGCCGGGAAGAATGCCGAGATAACCGTCGAGGCCGGGAATCTGCGCTTCCTCTGCGGCAACGTCTTTCACCACCTGCTTTGCAGGAGTGACAATTTCGAGTTGGAAAGTGTCGGGCATTGTCTTTCGTCGTTGGTCGTTCGTCGCTAGTCGTTCGCTCTTCGTCGTCCGCTACACTTTGTCGTGCTCTTGCCAACGACCAGCGACTAACGACCAACAACCTTCTTTACGCGGCTACTGCCTTCATCTTCTCGGCCGTTTCCTGCACTTCTTCGATCGTTCCCTTCATGTAGAACGCCTGTTCGGGGATGTCGTCGTACTTGCCTTCGACAATTCCGCGGAAACCTTTCACGGTTTCGGCGATCTTCACATAGCGTCCCGGTGTGCCGGTGAACTGCTCGGCCACGAAGAACGGCTGCGAGAGGAACTTCTGAATCTTGCGAGCACGGGCGACGGTTAGCTTCTGGTCTTCGCTCAACTCGTCGATGCCGAGGATGGCGATGATGTCCTGCAGGTCTTTGTAAGTCTGCAGGGTCTTCTTCACCATCTGCGCAACGTCGTAGTGATCCTGGCCGACGATGCGCGGATCGAGAATGCGCGATGTCGAAGCCAGAGGATCGACGGCCGGGTAGATTCCGATTTCGGTTAATGCGCGCGAAAGTACGGTCGTGGCGTCCAAGTGGGCAAAAGTCGTCGCGGGCGCGGGATCGGTAAGATCGTCGGCGGGCACGTAGATGGCCTGCACCGATGTTACTGAACCTTTCTTTGTAGACGTGATGCGCTCCTGCAGTTCGCCCATTTCAGTGGCGAGGTTTGGCTGATAGCCTACGGCGGAGGGCATGCGGCCTAAGAGCGCCGAAACTTCGGAGCCGGCCTGCGTGAAACGAAAGATGTTGTCAATGAAGAGGAGCGTGTCGGAACCCTGTTCGTCGCGGAAGTACTCGGCGACCGTTAGTGCGGTCAGCGCAACGCGCAGACGCGCGCCGGGAGGCTCGGTCATCTGGCCATAGATCAGCGCGGCCTTGGACTCGTCGGGCTTGCCGGGTTTGATAACTCCCGACTCGGACATTTCCAGCCACAGATCGTTGCCTTCACGGGTGCGCTCTCCGACGCCGGCGAACACGGAGAAACCGCCGTGCTGTTTGGCGACGTTGTTGATGAGTTCCATGATGACGACAGTCTTGCCGACACCAGCGCCGCCAAACAGGCCGATCTTTCCTCCTTTGAGGAAGGGCTGAATCAGGTCAACGACCTTCACTCCGGTTTCAAACATTTCGGCGGTGGTGGATTGTTCGTCAAAGGCTGGGGCTAGGCGGTGAATCGGCATTCTCTTGTCGCAAGCGACGGGGCCTAGGTTGTCTACCGGTTCGCCGATCACGTTCATCACGCGGCCGAGTGTGCCGCGGCCAACGGGAACGGAAATGGGGCCGCCTTGGTCGATCGCTTTCATGCCGCGCACCATGCCGTCGGTGGGCTGCATGGCAACGCAGCGCACGCGGCCTTCTCCGAGGTGCTGCTGCACCTCGAGAATGACGTCGATGGGCGTGGGCACCGTGAAACCGTCGCTGACGACGCGCAGCGCCTGATAGATGGGCGGCATGGAAATCTCAACGAACTGCACGTCCACGGCGGGACCTGCGATTTGAATGACGTGTCCGATATTTTCTGGCATAAATCCTCAGTTGCTAGCTACTAGCTCTTGGCTCTTAGCTCTTAGCGGTCTAAGCTAAGAGCCAATAGCTAACAGCTAATAGCTTTCCTATCCTTGCGCTGCCGCGCCGCTTACGATCTCGATAATTTCTTTCGTGATCTTGGCCTGGCGGGCGCGGTTCATTATCAGCGTCAGCGAATCGATCATGTCAGACGCGTTATTGGTTGCCGAATCCATGGCTGTCATGCGGGCGGCATGCTCCGCCGCCACCGATTCGAGCAACGCATGGTAAATCTGGAGGCCGATGTACTTGGGCAGAATTTCGCTGAACAACTGATCGGGCTTTTGCTCGTAGATGTAGTCAACCTGCGAGACGCCGAACTTCTCGGCCGCCTCATCTACCGCGTGCGTATCAACAGGGCGGATGCCTACACCAGCGGACTTGGCTGCTTCCAGCATGCGCTTACGCTCTTCTTCATCCGCTTCCTCGGCCAGGCGCACGTCGACGGCGCCGATTTCTTTAATGGGGAGCAAGTGCTCGGCAATCAAGCGCTGCGCGATGACCGACTTGAATTCGTTGTAGAGGATGTAGACGCCGTCAATCTCGCCATCGCTGTAGCGCTCAATGATGCTTTGGGCGAGATTCGAAGCGAAGTTATGCTCGACTTTGCTGAGAACGCCGACATACTCGCCGTCGATCTGCACGCGGCCAGCGCGCGGGGCGGCTGTCGATCCTCCCTCAGAGTCGTGTTGAACGGGCGAGGCGCCCGTTTCTCCACCTTCTGGGGACTTTTTTGCCGGAGCCATCGGATAGCGGCGGCGCATGAAGTCGCGGCCTTTGCGGCCGATACATTCGACGTCAATGTTCTGCTCGGGCTTCGATTCGATAAACTTCGTGACCACTTTCAGAATATTCGTGTTGAAAGCCCCCGCAAGGCCCTTGTCGCCAGTGACGACGATCAGCAGGATGTTCTTTTCCGGACGCTCGACCAGCAACGGGTGGCGCGGTTCGCCGGTAATGGGATCGTAGGCATCGGCTCGCGAGACCAGCGATTTCAGAACGTTGGTCAGCATCTGCGAATACGGCCGAGCCGCGAGCGCAGCTTCCTGCGCGCGTCGGAGTTTGGCCGCCGAGACGGTCTTCATTGCCTTGGTGATCTGCCGCGTGTTGATCACGCTGCGGATACGGCGCTTGATGTCGAGAACGTTAGCCATGAAAGAGTTCTCAGTTCCCTGTTCTCAGTTCTCAGCAAAATCCGCCTCGACCCCAGTCCCTGCTGAGAACTGTGAACCGAGAACTGAGAACTGCTACTTCGCTACTGCTTGTCTTGAATCTACGAACTGCTGTTTTGCTTCTTTGATCACTCGCGACATTTCGGCTTTGAGATTGTCGTCGAGAATCTTCTTTTCCATGATCGTGTTGAGCAGCGCCGGACTGGCCGTGTCTACGTATTTGTACAGCGCTTTTTCGAAATCACGCACCTGATCGATCGGCAGATCGTCGAGCGCGCCGCTCGTGCCGGCGAAGATAGCGATGATCTGCTTGGAGAACGGCAAGGGCGAGAATTGCGCCTGCTTCAAGAGTTCGACCAGGCGTTGGCCTCGATTGAGCTGCTGCTGCGTGGCCTTATCGAGATCGCTGCCGAACTGCGCGAAGGCCGCGAGTTCGCGGTACTGCGCTAGTTCCAGCTTCAGCGTGCCGGCAACCTGGCGCATGGCTTTGATCTGAGCGCTGCCGCCGACGCGGCTTACCGATAATCCAACGTTGACGGCAGGACGCACGCCCTGGTTGAACAGATCGGTTTCGAGATAGATCTGGCCATCGGTGATGGAAATCACGTTCGTTGGAATGTAGGCCGAGACGTCGCCAGCTTGCGTTTCGATTACGGGGAGCGCAGTCAGCGATCCCCCGCCGTTCTTATCGCTCAGTTTTGCTGCGCGTTCGAGCAAGCGTGAGTGGAGATAGAAGACGTCTCCAGGATAAGCTTCGCGGCCGGGCGGACGGCGCAGCAGGAGCGAAATCTCGCGGTACGAAGCGGCGTGCTTGGAAAGATCATCGTAGATGCAGAGCGCGTGACGCTTGGTATCGCGGAAGTATTCGCCCATGGCGCAGGCGGCGTAGGGCGAAATGTACTGCATGGGGGCAGGCTCGGAGGCCGAGGCGGCGACCACAATCGTGTACTCCATCGCGCCGGCATCTTCGAGAATCTTCACAACCTGCGCGATCGAGGACCGCTTCTGGCCGATGGCGTTATAGATACAAATAAGATTGTTACCCTTGCTGTTGATGATGGTGTCGAGTGCGACGGCGGTTTTGCCGGTCTGGCGGTCGCCGATGATGAGTTCGCGCTGGCCGCGGCCGATGGGAATCATCGAGTCGATCGCTTTGAGGCCGGTTGCCATGGGCTCGCGCACGGGTTGGCGGTCAATGACGCCTGGTGCGATGCGCTCGAGCGGAATGAACTTGTCGGTCTGGATCGGACCTTTGTCGTCAATGGGCTGGCCGAGCGAGTTGACGACGCGGCCGATCAATGCGTCGCCCACGGGAACGCTCATGATGCGACCGGTGCGCTTGACCTCGTCGCCTTCTTTAATTTCGGTGTATTCGCCAAGGATCACGACGCCGACCTGGTCTTCTTCCAGGTTCATGGCGATGCCGGCAACACCGTGCGGGAAGCTGAGCAGTTCGCCGGCCATGACCTTGTCGAGGCCGTAGACGCGCGCGATACCGTCGCCGAGGGTGATGATCGTGCCCACTTCGTCGACCGCGATTTTCGATTCGTAGTTCTCGATCTGCTCGCGGATTAATTGCGTGATTTCGTCTGCTTTTATCTGTGCCATAAGAAGCTCTCAGCCATCAGCCGTCAGCCATCAGTTAAAGCCTTCTGCAAGCCTCAGCCAGGTATCGCCTCCGGGACCGGTTCGCCGGTTCTCCTGATGGCTGATGGCTGACGGCTGATGGCTAACTTACCAACTGCTCTCGAATCCTTTCCAACTGGCCGTTCACCGAACCGTCGTAAATCGTACTGCCGACTTGCACGACTGCTCCGCCCAGTAGCGCTGCATCCTGCTGGTAGCGGGCGCGCACACTCTTGCCGGTCAGCTTAACGATTTCGGCTTCCAGAATCTGCTTCTCCGGATCGCTCAACTGGCGCGCACTTGTCACTTGTGCTTCCACAAAGCCCAGCCGCTCGTTCAACTCCTGTTCCACCTGCTTCACGATTTCGCTGAACAGGGGAAGGCGGCGGTGATCGGTCACGACGGCAATAAAATTCCGTACCGGGCGCGAACCGCCTGTCCGCTGGATTACCGCATCGAGCACGGCGCGCTTCTGTTCGCCGGGGATCGAGGGATTTTCCATGACCCGCCGCAACTGGTCGCTTTCCGCGAGCAGCGCCACCATGGAATGCAGTTCCTCGAGCATGCGCACGGGGTCGGCCTTGCTGGTCATTACCACATCCGCAAATGCGCGCGCGTAGGTGCCGACGACGGAAGCCACGTTTAACGGCCGTCCTTTCCGCCGCCGCCCTGCGAAGAAGGCTTGCTCGCCAGCTTGGCGGCAAAGTCGCGGACCAGCACCTGGTCGGTATTCGAATCCACATTGATCTGTTTGCGGGCCAGGGCGATGGCCAAGTCCGCTGTGTGTGTCGAAAGTTCGCGGCGGGCCTGCTTGGCGGCGGCGACGATCTCCTGCTCGGCGGCCTCCACTACCTTGCGAATCTCGTCCTCGGCAGCTTGCTTAATTCTGGCTTCCTCGCCTTCGGCCTCTTTCTCGGCGGAGGCTTGCATTCTGCCGATCTCTACATCCATCTGGCGCAGGCGATTTTCGATGTCGGCTAATCGCTTGTTTGCTTCCTGGCTGGCTTTTCGGGCTTCTTCCAGCGCGTGCTGGATGGATTCGCCGCGCTTGCGCAGCATGCCGGGCACGCTCTTGCGTACCGCCCAGAACACCACGATCACAATGATGGCGAAGTTCAAGCCGAGCGCCAGCAGGTGGGCGCCATGCAAACTGAGGCCAGTGAGATTGGCCAGTTTCTGCACCATGGCAGAGTGCTTCAGGTTGGCGTTCTCTTCCTCGCCCTCGGCTTCGCGCGTTTCCTTCGCAAGCTCTCCGCCCACGCTTGTGGGCTGCGATTGCGGCTGAGCGGCCTGATCGGCGGGCTGGGCAGGCTTTTCGGCACCGGACTTTCCGGACGAATTCTGCGCTGAGGACTGAGCAGGCTGCTCCTGGGCAGATAAGGTTGTCGCGGCGAAAGCGAACCACAGACAGGAAACCAGCGCCAGCATCAGGAACGATCGGATGATTGCTTTCATGGTCGTCATCCACCCACCTGGCTGGGAGCGGCGACCGGGCGCAGCACGGTTCGCACGATGTCGCTCGCCAACCTTCCGGCGTCGGTTTCCAGTTTCGCCATCGCGCCCCGTTTGTCCTGCTCGATAGCAGAACGGGCCTGTTTCACCTGATCCTGGGCACGGACGCGGGCCTGATTGACAACCTCGCCGCGGGCCTGTGTGGCCTGCTGGCGGCGGGCTTCAAGATTCTTGAAAACCTTTTGGCGCGCTTCGCGCAAGCGCTGTTCGTAGTCGGCGGTGCGAGCCTCGGCTGCGGCAATGTCGGCGCGCGCTTTTTCCATGGCGCCCTCAGTCCGGCTTCGGCGCTCGGCGAGCACTGCGGTCAGCGGCCGATACACGAGGAAGGTATAAAGAAGATAGAGGATCGCCAGCAGGAAGACCGTTGGCACGGCTCCGAGCAGTAATTCGCCCAGTTGTCGGAGTGTCTGCTCCATTGGCTCTCAGTCTAAGCTTATGTGATCGAAGTTTCTTCCGATCGAAGCGATTCTGACGATTAAATCCCGGCTTTTCCTGCTAGAAGAGCGGTTTATAAAACCAACTAAACTAACACCCATACGAACGTGTGTCAACGATCCTCGTCACTTCCAGGCGGAAAATTCCTGACCCCTGTGCCGGAATAAACTTGTTCTTGACAAAGGACTCGCGAGGTTTACCATGTAGGTATCACCTCCGATCCCTTTCCGGATCGAATGGGCCGATAGCCAAGGAAACGTCACCGCTTCTTGGCTGGCGGCCCATTTTAATTTCTCAAAACGGTTTTCGGGTTTGCCTGGAACACCTTGCGGAAATGTGACATCTAGTTGACAAGGCTCTGACAACCCCAGCGGCGTCAGGCTCGAAAATGTGGACAGTCGGCGTGGGCCTCCCCGCTAGCGCCGACCACGGAACACCGATGCTATGGACATGGTCTGGCGCGATCTCTCTCCATCCGCCAGACCCTTTTTTCGCGGGAAACTAACCGGCTAGCGAGCGCCCACCGGCTGCAGCAGCGCTGCGATCTTTTCCAGCAACAGCACCATGCTGATTCCGGAATCCACAGCGACATCGACTTCGTGGTGGTGCGTTCCGGCGTGCATTACCAGCACCTTGGTTCCTTCGTGCGCCTTCTTCACCATATATGGCAGGTGGTGGCGATCATCCTTCGACATGGTCGAACCGAGAATGACCAGATCAAACGCGTCGCGGCGCAGCGTTTCCATTACGCCTTGGCGACCCAGTGCGATGGTCACGTGATGTCCAGCTTTCTGGATGGCATCTGCATGGTTGGCTAGAACCTTTTCGTCACATTCGGCGCAGAGGATCTTGATCGTAGGTTTAGTACCAGTCTTTGCAGCAGTTGCGGGCACGGGCCCTCCCTTGGGACTCCACGTTGAGCTTAGCAACTGGGGGCAAAGCTTCCGAGGTCACGGAAGAACACGGCCAGACGGGGTGGAATGGGCCCAGGGGCCTAAATCTCGGGGTAGCGCCGCCCGTCTCAGCGGCTGTCCGTCGGGCGTCCCTTCCCCGCCGAGCCGAGGGCGAGACGCCCTCGGGACAGCCGGCAAGATGCCGGCGCTACAAGTCATCCATTGCGGCAGGGTTTGCCTGCATGCCATTCATCACGAGGGCACCGACATCGCCAAGCAAGACCCAACTTGCGCCATGGCCATTGCTTTTCCACCACCCACGGGATTTATCGCCGATTGAGAGCGAACTGTTCAAGCGGACCGCATGTCTCTCTCTCGCGTTATTTCTAAGATCACCCGAGAGGGTGCGTGAGTTCCAGCACTTTGACTGAGGGGTCGGATAGATGGTCCTGGATGCGCAGTTCCTGCGCCCGATCCAGGCAAGCGAGCAGCTTGTCCGTCAGCATCCGCACATTGGGTTCACTCAGCATATCCATGTGAGTCCCGGTGACATCATGAACCTCGATTCCTCCTGCCGCCAATCCTCCCCAGCCGAGCAGGCCATCGTCTCCGTCAAGCAGGGTTCGGCTCACTGACCGAAAGATGGTGAGACGGCCCGGATAGACCCTGGGGCGATATATCGATCCAGCGATGCGATTAATCGTTTCCAGATTAGGAATGCTCGAAGCAGATAAGACGCGAGTACTGTTTAGGAGTTGGTAAATCCTTCTGGTGAAAATGCCGGTCACGCGGCTGATCGCGTCTCCCAATCCGTTGTTGGAATTGAAGACGCGCTGGAACCGCAGCCTGTTCCTCGCAAAGCGCTGGCGGAGACTGGAACTGCTTCGATACCGTTGCAGGTATTGCCACTCGATCGTGTCGAGCAGTCCGAGCAGCGCCACTGTTTCTCCCGCGGCATGAAGTTGTTGCGCCATTTCGAAGACCACAAAGCCGCCAAAAGAGTATCCAGCCAAACAGTACGGACCGTGCGCCTGGACCTCACGAATCCCGCGGATATAGTAAGCCGCCATATCTTCGACCCGCGTGAGAAAAGGCTCCCGGCCATCCAGACCCCGAGGTTTCAGAGCAAACACCGGCTGGTCCGCTCCCAGGTAGCGGGTGATGCCGTTGAAGGTGATTACGTGTCCGAATACGCCCGAGACCACGAAGAGCGGCAAGCGCGTACCCTGGCGGTTGACCGCAACTACGATGGACGACGGCGCCCCCTCTTCAACGCTCGAAGTTCTCGCCTTCCGGATCAGGTTGGCCAATTGACGAACGGTGCGCGCCTCGAACAACGTGGAAAGACCGTAATCCTGCTGATAAGTCCTCTTGATCTTACTGAACAGACGCACGGCAATCAGCGAGTGCCCGCCTAAGTCGAAGAAATCGTCGTCAAGGCCAACTGTTTCCACTCCCAGGAGTTCCTCCCACCACCCGGCGAGGACATTTTCGACTTCACCGTCCACATTTGCAGTGGTTCTGGCGGAAGATCCGGTCGAAGGGGCGGTCGTTGTCTGGGCCGTGAGCCCGCCTCGAACTACGACAATACTGGGGGGCATGTTTGAAGACAGGATCTGGTCGAGCGCTCTGATTCCGTCCACCGATGAAATCCCTTGATCCACGATCAAATCCATCGGATCGAGGTGGGCCCCGGCTGCCTGCTGAAGCAACGCAGGCGTGGTGCCGTCAGTCACGGCCGCCATTCGCCGCAAAGAGAATTCCTCAATTTCCGCAATAACTCGCCCATCGGCATCGAATAGTGTGAAATCAAAGGCCGCGGTCTCTCTCTGCGCGGCCGTTGTCTGCCGGGAACGGATGTGACTGTAAAACAGTGCGGGTACTGGACGATAGAACGTTATGCGCTTGTACGACAGCGGAAGATAAAGAGCCTCGGATTCCTCGTATCCTTGAATGAGATAAAGCGCCGACCCGGTTGCCAGATCTAAAAGAGCGGGGTGCAGAAACCACGTCTTCAAATCGTTTAGAAAATCCTGTCCCAGATGCAGGTCCGCGATTGCCTCGTTCTCTCCTATGTGAAGACTCTGGAGGTTCCGCCAGCGAGGTCCGAAGTCGAAGTAGCGCTCCTGGCGGGTGCGGTGATCGCCAAAATCGATCCGGCGCAAACGACACCGCGCGCGAATTGCCTCGACGTTCCCATCCGCAGGAGCCGGCTGCCCGTTGCGGGCAATCTGCCCCGACGCGTATTCGGTCCACTCCTTGCCTTGGGACAGGATAGAAAAGCGGAACCCTGAACTCTGGCGGCGCAAACGAACGCGCACTTCCCTTGCTTCGTCGGGCGCAATAGAAAGAGGCGCCAGGAAAAACACGTCTTCAAATTGCACACCTGGTTCGAAGCGGTCCCCTACTAGCGCCGCAGCCGCCAGTTGGAGATAGCCCGTTCCTGGGACCAGAGCGGAGCCATTCTTGAAACGGTGCTCATCCAGCAGCCAGTTTTTCCCGCAGCTCAATTGGACCGAATCAACCGTCTCGACTTCAGTCTTAACCAGACGGCGTCCCCCAATGGGATGGTTGCCGGCCAGGTCTCGTCCCGCCATCCCCACACCGGCCCACATCCCCCAATTCACAGATGCAATCGGTTGTCCGGGTTGGCTTAGGGCAAATGCATCCAAGAAAGCGTTCGCGGCCGCGTAATCGACCTGACCGGGAGGCGGCACAAGGGAACTGATGGAAGAAAACAGGAGCCAGAAATCGAGCGTGGAGTCACGCAACACCTCTTGTAACACCAACGTGCCTTGAATCTTCGGGGCAAGAACGCGAGCGGCGCTCTCACGCGTCTTGATTTGCAGCGGTCCGTCTTCAATGAGGCCTGCGGCTTGAATTACGCCGTCGATCTTCCCGAAATGCTTTTGGATGGTTTGCACCGCTTCTTCCATCTGCATGCGGTCAGTCGAGTCCGCGGCAATCGTGAGAACCGCGGCTCCAACAGATTCCAACTCGCGCAGTTTCCTGATTTTCTGCAGGCTGCCGTTCGTCGCGTCCGCCTTCTCGATCAATGCTCGCCATTCGGATGCAGGCGGAAGTGGTGTACGCCCCACCAGCACAAGCCGGGCGTGAACCGTTCGCGCGAGGTGTTCGGCGACCACTAATCCAATCCCTCCCAAGCCGCCGATAATCAGATATACTCCGCGTTCTTTGAGTCGAGCCGCCGCCGGTCGAATGGCAAGACTCGCGGCTCCGAAGCCTTCCACACAGCGCTCCCTGTGCCGAAATGCCACACAGGATGCTTCAGCGGGCAGAGAGCACTCCGCAATAATGTCGCTCGCAACGTTAGAGAAATCGCCAATCTCCCCGTCGAGATCGAGATTGCGGCAAGAGATGCCTGGCAGTTCTTTTGGGATTACCCGGACCGGTCCCAGCAATACGGCGCGCGCGGGTTCGACAACAGTTTCTCCGGAGACAGAGTGCAATCCGTTGGAGACGCATACAATGTCTGCAGCCCCGACGTCTTGATCCCCCATGGCCTGCGCCAGAAACAGAAGGCTGTAGAAACACAGGTCCAGTGTTCTGTCTAGAGAACGGTTCGTGGCTAAGTCGCTGGCTGAGCTGGTTTTTGAATCCGCTTTTGACGCAGTGACCGCCCACAAATGCACAATCTTTGCCGGGGGATGCCCATACTTTTCAATGTCTGCTAACAACCGGTCGTAATCGTCTCGCACACCCGGACGAATTACATACGACCCATTGTCAGCGCGCTTGTACTCAAGGCCCGCAGTGACCTGTGCCACCTCGTGTCCAGCGGTCTTGAGCTGTTTTGAAACCTCAACACCCAAGCCCCCCTCATCGCAGAAGACCAGCCAGCGGGAGTGCTCCGGATGGGCGGTAGTCGGAGCCACGGCAGGAAGCCTTTTCCAAACCCGTTGGTGGAACCATGATTCGCTCTTTTCCGCTTCACGAGCGGCGGCAGGAGTAGTCAGTTTATTCGCGGTAAGTGCGCCGTCAGGTTCAATCCAGTAACGTTGGCGTTCGAACGGATACGTGGGGAGTGGAACTTTCCGCACGTCTTCGCCACAATGTAGCGCTTTCCAATCAATTGCCTGCCCTGCGATCCACAGTTGTCCCGCAGCATTCAGAAGGAACATGAAATCGGAGGTCTGCTCCTGTGGGTGCCGCATAGACGACACGACCTTCGAGGTTTTAGGCCTGCTGGAGTGTTGGCGCGCCAGGGATGTGAGTGCCTGTCCTGGCCCAACTTCCAGAAATACCCTCGCCGAATCGCGAAACAGTTCAGTAAGGCAGTCCGAGAAGCGTACGGTATTTCGCACGTGCCACATCCAATAAGAGGGATCAGTGGCCTCGGCGGCTGTGATCCACGTGCCAGTAACATTTGATAGATAAGGGATCTTCGGAGCGCACAGGCTTACCTTGGCGAGATGGTCGTGGAAGGCTTCCAGCATGGGATCCAGCATGGCCGAGTGGAAGGCGTGCGATGTATGCAGCCTGCGACAGGAGATGTTCCGTTTCTGGAGTTCGCTTGCGAAGCCTTCAATTCTGTCGGTGGGCCCGGAAAGCACACACTGCTCGGGTCCGTTAATGGCCGCGACCGACAATGATTCCGGAACTGCGAGCGTGCTAGAAGCCGCGGACACGGCGAGCATGGAACCGCTCGACATCTGTCCCATCAAACGGCCGCGGATCGCGGTCAAGTGCAGACCGTCTTCCAGGGAGAAGACGCCCGCCGAACACGCGGCCACATATTCTCCGATGCTGTGGCCAACCATGGCAGTGGGCGTGACACCGTGCGCCAGCCACCACTGAGCCAACGCGTATTCGATGCTGAACAGTGCGGGCTGGGCGAAACTGGTATGCTCCAACTTTCGATTCGCCTCGACGGCGTCCTGTGCCGGTGGGTACAACAGCGTCCGCAGATCGAAACCCAGATCAGCCTTCAGGCGGTCCGCACAAGCATCGAGATGGGTGCGGAAGATGGCGTCGGTTTCGTACAACTCACGGCCCATGTTCACGTATTGCGATCCTTGGCCGGAGAACATGAAGACTGCGCCCGGCGCGGTGGCTGGGGCCTGACCGGTGAAGACCCGGTTGGGTTCAGATTTGCTGAGCAGACCACAAGCCTGTTCGATGGTGGCTGCGGAAAGGACGCGGCGGTGCGCGAAGACCTTTCGGCCAGACTGCAGCGTGTGGGCGACATCCTCAAGACGCAAGCCGGAATTTTCCTGCAGGTGCGAACTGAGGTTTCGACTGGCCTGATCTAGCGCCGAAGCCGTCTTCGCGGAAAGCACCAAAAGCTGAGGCGGAATGGTCGCGGGCGTGCGTTTTGCTATCGGCGGCGCTTCCTCCAAAATCACGTGCGCGTTGGTGCCTCCGATGCCCAGAGAGGTGACACCAGCGCGACGCGGCCCACGCTCCAGACTCCAGTCCCTCAGCGCGGTGTTGACATAGAACGGACTGTGTTCGAAATCAATAAGCGGATTGGGTTTGCGGAAGTGCAGGCTGGGCGGAATCTTTCCATGTTTCAGCGCCGACACAGTTTTGATCAGACCCGCGACACCCGCGGCCGTGTCGAGGTGCCCGATGTTGGTTTTGAGCGATCCGATAGCGCAGTAGTTCGCGCCACAGCTGCTTTGGCGAAACGCCTGGGTCAGAGCTTTGATCTCGATCGGATCTCCGACCTTGGTTCCGGTGCCGTGAGTTTCAACATAGGTAATGTCATCGGCGCGGACACCCGCCACGGACAGGGCTTCGGCCACGACCTCCGCTTGCCCTTCAACGCTGGGCGCCAGATAGCCGATCTTGCGCGAACCATCATTGTTGATCGCGGTGCCGAGAATCACCGCGTGAATGTTGTCGCGATCAGCCAGCGCATCGCTTAGCCTTCTCAATACAACAATGCCCGCGCCGCTGGAAAACACTGTTCCGCTGGACGCGGCGTCGAAAGCGCGACAGTGGCCATCGCGCGAAAGAATCTCCCCTTCACGGTATAAGTAGCCGTGTCCGTGCGGAAATTCAATTGTGACTCCGCCGGCCAGGGCCATGTCGCACTCCTGATTAAGCAGGCTCTGGCACGCGAGATGGACCGCAACCAGCGACGTGGAGCAAGCCGTCTGTACGTTGATGCTCGGCCCACGAAGATCCAACTCGTAGGACAGGCGCGTCGCCAGCACATCCTTGTCGTTGCCGGTCTGCCGAATCAGGAACAATCCGGCGCTGTTCATCAACGCCCGGTTGGTAAGCAGATTGTGGATCATGTAGGAGTTCATGCCCGACCCGGCAAACACTCCAATTGATCCGCCAAAACTGGCGGGCACATGGCCTGCATTCTCTAGCGCCTGCCATGCGCATTCGAGGAAGATGCGATGCTGCGGGTCCATAATCGCCGCATCCTTCGGGCTGAGTCCGAAGAAGCCGGCGTCAAACATGTCCAGATCCTCGAGCACCACGCCCGACTTCACATAATCGGCGTCCGCGAGTTCATCCGCGGGAACTCCCGCTGCCCGGAGGTCCGCGTCACTCAGCGGACGAATCGATTCCACCCCATCTCGAAGGTTGCACCAAAACTGGTCAACGTCGCGCGCGCCAGGGAAACGGCCGGACATACCGACAATCGCAATCGCTGCGCTTTTCATCTTCATCGTCTCCGTTGTTGACGTGCGGCCAGTCTGCGCTCTGCCCTGTTCGCGAGCGGCGGCGGGGTGTCTTGCTCCCCGAGATGACCTGCCAGTATGCGGACTGTGGGGAACTGAAACATGTCAACCAACGAGATCTCGCGGCCGAGCGATTGCTGCAGTTGCATGTGCGCCTCAGCGACCATCAGAGAATGCGCGCCGAGATCGAAGAAGTTCTGGTCCAGTCCCACATGCTCTACGCCGAGCACATCCTTCCACGCTTGGGCGATCACTCTCTCCAGTTCATTCCGCGGCAGTTCGACCGGCCCTCCAGATTTCTCCGGCAGCGCTGCGGGGTCGGGCAGTGCATTGCGGTCAATCTTGCCGTTCGGGGTCAGGGGGAAGGAACTGAGCGGCACAAACCGCGACGGCACCATGTGCTCGGGCAGAACTGACGCGAGCGCCGCGCGCAGAGAAGCCATCTTCAGTGTTGCTCCCGGTTGCGAGACGATATAAGCGACCAGGCGTTTGTCTTCGAACATGGATTCACGGGTTTTGAACTCATGAACAACCACGATCGCCCCGCTCACCCCCGCCTGTTTTTCGAGAGCCGATTCAATTTCCCCGATTTCGATACGGAAACCTCGCAGCTTCACCTGAAAATCCGCTCGTCCCAGAAATTCCATGTTTCCATCGGGCAGAAAACGCGCAATGTCTCCCGTTCGGTACATGCGGTTCCCCGGCAGGAAGGGGTCGCCCAGGAACTTCTCGTCCGTCGAGTCCCGCCGCCAGTAGCCGCGCGCCACGCCGTCGCCGCCAATAAATAGATTGCCCGCCTCACCCTCGGCCACTGGCGTCAAATCCGATTTCAGTACGTACACCTGAGTATTCACGATCGGCTTGCCGATCGTGACGCTCTCACCGCCGCCACAAACCTGGCACGTTGTGGACCAGATTGTGGTTTCAGTTGGTCCGTACATGTTGTATATCTCGCCGCGGAATGCACGCCGTAACTGACGAACCAGCGTTGGCGGCAGAGCCTCGCCGCCAAGAAGAATCTTCTTCAACTGGCCAAGGGAAGCGAGCCCTTGGGGATTCGTTGCGATCATCCGCGCCAGAGAAGGCGTCGACTGCATGTGCGTGACGCCGTATTTCCGAATCTCCTCCGGAATCGTCTGGATGCCTTCGTCGCCATGGATCACGACCTGGAAACCCCGGGTCAGCGTCCAGAACAGTTCAAGCACGGATATGTCGAAAGAAATGCTGGTCACTGCCTCCCACACTCCCGATTCGGGCCCAATCGCCTGATCCATGCCCCTGAAGAAATTGATCACGTTGCGGTGCTCGATCATTACGCCCTTGGGTTTTCCCGTCGATCCCGAGGTGTAGATGACATAGGCGAGATTTGCTCCCTTGGCAGGGGAAGGAATCGCATAGGTGGGGCAAAGGGCGATGGTCGCCGATTCGCCGTCTAGCGAGACGATGCGCGCTTTGGTTTGCGGCAAACGCGATTTGGTCTTCTCGGTCGTGAGAATGACCGGGGCCTCAGAATCCGCCATCATCAGCGCGATGCGCTGCGCCGGGTAGCTGGGATCGATGGGAACGTAAGCTCCACCCGCCTTGAGGATTGCGAGCATGCCGACCATCATGGCGACGGAGCGTTCTACGGCGATGCCGACCAGCGTTTCTGTTTTTACTCCGAGGGAACGCAAATGCCACGCCAGCTGATTGGAACGTTGATCCAGTTCGCGATAGGTCAAGCTCCGACCTGCAGAAATCACGGCGATTGAGCCCGGCGTGCGCGCCGCCTGCTGCTCAAACAGCTGTGCGATCGTGCTCGCGCACAGGTTGTTGGCGTCGAGGCTCTTGCCTTCAGCGGTCTCTGCGAGCAAGGATACAGTTCTCCAGGAAAAGAAACTCAATGCCAGTACGCAGGAAGGTTTCGATCGCCTCTTCCGGCGTATTAACAATTGGTTGGCCTTTCACGTTGAAACTGGTGTTGAGGACCATTTGCCGGCCGGTAGTTTTCCCGACCGCGGTCAGCAGCCGATGAAAAACAGGGTTGTCATATTCGGAAACGGTTTGCAGCCGCGCCGTTCCGTTCACATGAGTAATAGCGGGAAGCGACGACCTGTGTTCGGGCCGCACGTCCACGACCGTAATCATGTATGGCATGCTTGTGCCGGGTGCGACGTCAAACCAGCGATGCGCTTCCTCGAGCGAACAGGCCGGAGCGAACGGGCGAAACGCTTCGCGCATCTTGACCATCGCGTTGATACGATCGCGCATGGCCGGGTGCCCGGGGTCGGCGAGAATGCTGCGGTTGCCCAGCGCCCGCGGACCGTATTCCATGCGGCCGCGGTACCACGCAATCACTCGTCCTTCGGCGATTAGCCGCGCAGCTTCGGCGCATGTTTGGTCGACCGAAGCAAACCGGGTCACCGCAAGCCGGTCGGCATATTTTTGGATTGCGTTCTCGACGCACGGGAGCGCATAGGCTGGTCCGAGCAACGGTACTGGCATGCGTTTATTTCGGACTCGGCTACGCAGCGAAGCGCGATACAGGGCGGCACCAAGAGCAGTGCCGTCGTCTCCCGCGGCGGGCTGAATGTAAATCTCGTCGAACAGGTCTGCGCCAATGAGCTTGCTATTCGCCGTGCAGTTCAAAGCGACGCCTCCCGCCAGAGCAACGTGCCGCAGTCCAGTTTGCTTCCCAAAGTGTCCGCAGACGTGCAGCACGACCCGGTCGAGACATTCCTGCAGCGCGGCGGCTACATCCTTGTGTTCCTGCGTAATCTCCGCATCGGGCGCTCTGCGCGCGACCAGATGCTCGTCCAGATAAGCGCGCGTTGCCAGGTAATTCTCCCGTTCCTCGCGCGACCGGTTGAGCCGCAGAATCGGAATTCGAACTGAGCCGTCAGGCCGCAATTCGACTGCGTTCTCAAAGAAGGTCTGGAACCGCGCGGGATCGCCGTAGGGAGCTAGCCCCATGATCTTGTACTCATCCGAGTTGAACTCAAAGCCCAAGTGCAGCGTCACCAGGGAATAGAGAATGCCGATGGAATCGTTGGCAGAAATCTCACGGAGCTTCTTGAATTCGCCATCATGAAAATGAAATACGCTAAGGCTCTGGACCTCGCCCATGGCGTCGTTTACCACCACCAGGCACTGGTCCCACCCTGAGGTGAAAGCCGCGCTGGCAGCGTGCGCGAGATGATGATTGACTGGCTGAATGTTTTCTTCCGGAAACTCAGGAAAGTGCCGACGTACTTGCCGGATCAGCGCTTCTGTCGAGAACACTTCTTCGTACAGCCTGGTGGAATCGAGATCGAGAGAGTAGAGCGGCCGGAAAGGTGTGTAGTCAAAGCCGTGGGCGATTTCATCCACATCTTCGAGCGCAAGGCCAGCCTCGCGAAGACAGAACTGGATCGCGTCGATGGGGAACTCTCCCGTATGTTTGCGTCGGCTGAAACGCTCCTGCTCGGCGGCTGCAACTAATTCGCCGTCGACAATAAGAGCGGCAGCGGAATCGTGGCCCTGGGAGATGCGGTACTCCCGCGGGTCCAACCCCGGCCATTGCTTCTGTTTCCACGAAACCGAAGCTTCAAGCCCGCTGATCCCTAAGAAGTTCACGTTTCTGATTGGCGAGTCAGTGGCCTGGCTGCTCAGTCCAGGCACGCGGGCCCGCGATCGGGGGAGGCGCCTACTAAGGCGTCGAAAGGACACCTTGGATTGGCGGGGGAATGCACAAAAATATGCAAGCCCACGACCAATTCTAGTCCTTTCATTCGACAAGTGTTAGACACGAAAGATCGCCGCAAGTGTGCAAGGGATTGCAACAGTCTCCCTGTATTAGTCGCACACGTCCGGCCGTTCACGGGATTGCAGAAACGTTACCGAAATCAGCTTGAATTCCGCTGGTAATGGCAGGAAATCGCCGCAATTCCCTCTTAAGTGCAGTCATCTTGTGGAGTGCCAAATTCGGAGCCTCAGGGAGAAGTGGAAGGAGAGCTTTCGGCGGCTCCGTGGCGGTAAGCGTAGTTACCAACACGATTCTGCACTTGAGAGCTATCGAAAATCAGATGACGACCGTCAAACGGGCCATGCGATATAGCCATGCCTTCTCTTCACCCGCGATCATCGAGGGCGCGCTGGCCTCCCGTGACGAAGCCACCGCTATTTGGGGTTCGATGTGATGGTTACAGTAGCGGAGGCGGACTTGGTGTTATCGGTGACCGACGTTGCCGTCAGGGTCACTGTGTTTTCGATGGGGACACTATCTGGGGCGTGATAGGTTACGGGAGAACCGCTGGCAGCGGGATTTGCCGTGTCGAAGGATCCGCATTGGTCACTGCCGCAGGTGACGGTCAAGTTTACGCCGGCGCGTGCTGGGTCGTTGGTAACGGTAGCAGCAATATTGATGTTGGCACTGGCGTCCATGGAAGTGGGCGGCGTCAAGCCCGCTGTGAAGGCAACGGAGATGGGCGGTTTTGAGCCCAATCCGGCGCAGCCGGCGAGGAGAGCCGTCATTGCGATGCTTACCAAAAGAAGGACCAACCGATGGAATTTCATCAAATGCCTCCATGGCGACGACATTGAACGATCCATTGATCCCCTCCCGATGGACTAAATGCTGCAGATACTACAGCAATTAGCGTGCCTTAATGATTCCCTATCTAACCTCTATCAAACATGGGTACTTAGCATTGCACTATCGAAGGGTCAGTTGTAGAGGATGAGTTATCGCTGGAAACACGTGTATGAAATCCAGACAACCCTGTCCTAAGACAACATTTCTGATATGGGGATGTATAGACACGGAATGGCTCTAGAGTCAGAGTAATCGGACGCCGGCTATCGGCAAGCTCGCAAAGGCAAGGTTCGTCGGTCTGAACTGTTCACGCGCCGGCTGCCCAGGAATGTGACTCGTGAGTTTGCTGAGCAGTTTGCAGGAAGGCTTCAAGCGTCTCGCGATCCTCGGGGAGCATTCTCATAAACCTTATGCCATTCCCCACTTGTGGATCGCAGGTAACGACGGTCGCGGCGATCAAAACGATGGTTCCGAGGGAAAGCTGCAGATCCAAGTTAGTCCCGACTTGGAATGGAAAGATTGTTTCGATGTAGCAACCGCCCAAGCTCAGATCTGCAGTAGCACAACGAATCGGGCTGTCGGCAGCGTCAGTTTGTATTTCGACCGGCACGCTCATTGTTATGCGCGCGTATTCGCGGCGGTTATTCGGGTAGTTATTAATCATGGTTCGTACCTTTCTTTGCGCGGTGCAGTACTCTTGCGTGAACAGGGCAAAGTCAATTTAGTCCCCATTGCTCAGAATCCCCGCCGTCAGAAACCGAAGTGACAGGAAAGCGTGTTATTGGCTGAGGAATGTTAGTATTTTGGAAAATGTTCATAATCGTATACTCATCCTATCTTCGAGCGGGGAGGAGGATACAGCTCCAACCTCCCGGCGGACTTAGTCTTTTCGATGATTTGATTGTCAGGCTCTGCCGGTGCATTGTCGACATGGGCCACGCAATCCCTGCCATTCTGCTTAGCAAGGTAGAGACCCCGATCCGCCCGGTTGAGCAGCGCAGTTATGTCGTCAGCTGCCTGGTCAGCTGAAAGTGCCACTCCCATGCTCACGGTGATGCTTCGCAATGTTCCGGAGAAGACTATCGGCTCGCTGCCAATGCTGGCCCGCAACTCGTCTGCCCTGACCATCGCTGACCGCAGATCGCAGTCTGGCAAGACTATGAGGAATTCTTCGCCGCCATATCTCCCCAAGCTGTCGTACAGGCGCAGTTTCAACCGTAATCGTCTGGTGATCTCCTTAAGGGCCTCGTCTCCGAAAGGATGACCGAGTGTGTCGTTCACATCCTTGAAGTGGTCAACGTCAGCCAGGATGATGCTGACCGGCTTACGGCTTCTCTTGGCTCGGTCTAACTCGCGACGGAGGGAATCGAAGACTTCGCCGCGATTCAGTATGCCGGTCAAGGAGTCGTGGGTCGCGGAATAGCGTAGCGATTCCTTCGCCGACACGAGTTGTTCGTGCAACTCAACGATGCGCTTGCCTACCAGAAGACGGGCTCTCAATTCCAGCTGATCAAAGGGTTTAACCAGGTAGTCGTCAGCCCCGGCTTGCATCGCCTCCAGCAAGTCTGCCTTGGCGCCTTTTCCAGTCAGAAGGATCACATACGAGTACGACTTTTCTGCGTCTGCGAGTCGAATCCTGCGGCAAAGTTCGACACCGTCAATACCTGGAAGCACCCAATCCAAGAGAACCAGCTTAGGGCAATCTGGGCGCTGCAGAAACCTCCAGGCCTCAGACCCGTCTTTCGCGATTAGGAATGGAAGACCCCACTCCTGAAGATGAGAACTCAGGAGGTGCCGGTAAACTGCCGAATCCTCCGCGACCAGCACTTGTATCTGGCTAAGTTCTCCTTGTTCCTTTTTCAGCACTCGTTGCAATTGCAAACCCAGCCTTTCATTTGGAACTAATACGTCAGTGATATGTGCCTCTGTCAGCCGATCACCCGGCGATCGAGGCCGCTGCTTTCGCTCGAAGAAGGGGCGTGGCACGGCTCCTGTTACACTCCAGCAGTTTCTCGACAGCATGCGGGGCGACAGGTTTTGAGAACAGGTAGCCTTGCGCCAATTTGCAACTGACCCGCTTCAGCATCTCGACCTGATCTTCGGTTTCGACGCCCTCGGCCACAACTTTTAGACCCAGATTCTGAGCGAGCATGACGATGGTGCGAACGATTTCGTGGGTCTCAAGGTCGCTATCCATCCGCGAAATAAAAGCGCGGTCGATCTTCAACGTGTCTACCGGGAAGCGCTGCAGTCGGCTGAGGGACGAGTAGCCTGTCCCGAAGTCGTCGATCTCCAGATGCACGCCCAGCGCTTTTAGCTCCTGGAGCACGATGGCGGATTTCTCGGCATCAGCCATGGCTATCGTTTCGGTGATTTCCAGGTTCACGCAGTTTGGATCGACCCCGCTTTGCTGCAAAATCTGGCCGATCTGCGCGCTCAGATCTGCCTGCTGGAACTGTTTTGGGCTGATGTTGACGCTCATAGTCAGAGGAGGATCGGAGGGGAAAATCTCCTGCCAGCGCCGCAACTGCCGGAATGCGTCCAGCATCAATTGCTGGTTGATGGATACGATGACACCGATCTCATTCGCAACCGCTATAAACTCGTTCGGCATCACGATCCCCTGCGGGCGTTGCCACCGCGTGAGAGCCTCAAAGCCAACAATCTGCTTGTTGCGTAACGACACAATCGGCTGGTAGTAGACGAGAAACTCACCCAGTTCCAGCGCCTTGCGCATGTCGGTTTCGAGTTGCAGACGCTTGAGAGCGCCGGCGTGCATTGCGTTGTCAAAAACCTCGCAGCGGGCTTTCCCTGAATGCTTGGCGCGGTACATCGCGATTTCCGCGTCGCGCAGCAATTCCTCCGGAGCGTCGTTACCTATGTGGCCTTTAAAGACGATTCCAATACTCGCTGTGACGCCGATCTTGTGGCTGCCCAGCGAGAAGGGAACAGCCAGCTTTTCCTGAATGCGTTCGGCCACTCGGATGGCGTCGCTCGGGTTGCCAAGTTCCTCGGCGAGCACTACGAATTCATCCCCTCCTGGACGGGCTAATGTGTTCTCGCTCGCCGGAGATTCCAGGCTATCGCCGAATCTCGTCCGCGAGATTGTGTCGACCCGGCGAAGGCACCCGGTCAACCGGTGCGCGATCTGGATCAGGAGAGCGTCTCCCGTCGCGTGCCCGAGACTGTCATTGAAAACCTTGAACCCGTCTATATCAATAAACAGAACTGCGAACTTGAAGTCGGCGTGGCGCCGTGCGACGGCAATCGCCCGCCCCAAGCGGTCGAGAAATAGCGCGCGGTTCGGAAGATCCGTCAGCCCATCATGAAACGCGTTGTGCACCAGCAGGTCTTCGGCACGTTTACGATCGCTGATGTCCCGGTTAACTACCACCAGACCTTCGCTCTCGCCGTTCGGGCCGCGAATTGCGCTGGCTGTGGATTCGAGCACCCGCCACGACCCATCCTTGTGGCGAATGCGATATTCGAGCCGCTCGCCGATGCCGGTCAGCCGGGCCTTCTCTGCCGCTTCTAACACGCGGGCGCAATCGTCCGGGTGAATCTGATGCGTGGCGAGCGTCGCCGCCAATTCCTCGGGGCTATACCCGAGTATCCGCTGATACGCGGGACTGTTGTAGACGCGGTGCCCATCCGTGTCCACTACCGCGATCATATCTGCCGCGTTTTCGCTGATCAGTTGAAAGAGCTTGTTGTTTTCTGCAAGCTGGCGTCGCACGCGCTGCAGCAGCAGATGCTGATAGATCGTGTAAATATCAAACAGCACTACCAGCGCGACTAGCCCCCGTACCCATTCCTTCAGGCTGAGCGTGTAGAGCCCGTCGGTAGGCAGGTGAAAGCCCGGGAAGGTTAAAGAGAGAATGCCGAAGGTCAGAACCAGGGTGACGACGACAGCGAATCCCCACAGCCACCACTCGCGGCCTTCGACCTGCTGCATGCGTCGAAGGGGATCCGTAGGTCCCGTTTGTGGAAGTTGCCTACTCACTGTAGGACGCGACATATACGATGGCATTTCGGCATGCCTTACATCGATCATTGCTCTCGCCTCACAATTTGACCGGAGGCTTCCTGACCGGGCATTTCTGCTCCAGCCAGTCGCGCAGGCGGCAGCGATCAGCTTGCGAAATACTTACGAATTCACACCCGGCTGCACCATACTGCCGCAACCAAAGGACCTTGACCTCAATATCAATAGGCATTTCGGTGCCAGGCAATAACAGGCGAAATGACAACACGTCCCTTAGTGAAAGGAACTCTCTAGCGCTAAGTCCTACGCCCCCCTCGCCGATATTCTCGACGATTATTGGCACGGAGCGACCGTACTGATTCTTGGCGATGAGCGACCTCATTACGGCACACCGTGTATGTTGGCGATAATCTTGTAGCAACTTCGAATAGGCTTGCTTCAGCGATTGCGCAGCGGATCCAACGGTTATCGGCTTAGGAAGAAGTGAATAAGTGCCCAGCGTGGGAGTCGGCACGTCAGAGACAACCATGACGGTCGGCTTCTGCGGTCGGCCAAATCGGTTGATGTGTTGCAAGAGTTCCGGAGAGTCTTTCTGCCAGTCCACAATGACCAAGTCCGTAATATCCTCCGATAGATACTCAACTGCTCTTGCTGGAGTCGGTAAGACCTTCGTGGAGATGGCTAGGTCCCCCATCAGCTTGTCAATAATGCTCACGACGCTTGGATCCTGAGAAACAAGTAAACATTCAAACGCCATATCTTCAGTCATGTTGTCGGACCCCTAAGCCCAGCGCGAATTCTATTGGCAATGGGACACAAGCATTTTGGGCGCCACACTACGCGCGTTTCTCAGACGTAACCGCGAGTGACTGGACCGTCACCGTCGAACCCCGCCAGGCGCCTTGTCTTTCGCTACATTTGCGCCTTCCTGCGTGCATCTGGCTGGGCAATGAGTGCACGATGGGAAGTCTGTCTTCCGCGTTTTTCGTGCGATGCAGTGTCCGTGAATTAGACAAAAATCTAGAATTCGCACATTACTAAACCTCATCGCGAACACTTCGGAGGGCTCAAGTGAGAGTGTGCCAATGAGTTGGACCAGCGATTCAGTTTGGTCTCTCACATGCCCGTTGGTCAGGGGGTGACCGGTTAATGGTCATGGGCGATTTTATGAAAGAACAAGTTAGGCTTGATGGCCTGCTTTTCAGCAGAGATGCACACGTTATCGACGTTATGAGTCCGATTTTGAATAGCTTTGCAATCGAGGCGGAGGTGTGCCCGGACCTCGTATCGGCTCTTAATACCGTAACGCACCGACGGCTTGACGCAATCATCGTGGACTGGAGTGGTGAGGACCCGACTCGTATTGTGCGCGACACTCGCAAGTCATCGCCTAACAGCGACTCGACGATCGTTGCCATGGTAGACCGGGACTCGGAAACTCACGCTCTTTTGGTGGGAGCGAATTTCATGATTCACAAGCCCGTCGACCTGGATCACGCCCGGCGATGCATGCGGGCCGCTTACGGAACCATGCTGCAACAGCGGCGACGCGCGGCGCGCGTCTCAGTTGACATCCCCGTCTTTGCCCGCGTCTCGCATTTGGGGACGCTGGAGGCCCGAATCAGCGACCTGAGTGTCAGTGGGTTGGCTCTGCAGTTCAACCAACCAATGCAGGTGGATCGCGAAGTGTCCGTGCTCGTCCGGCTTCCAGGCGTCGATAGTCTGATTCGTGTGGCTGGGAAGGTCGTCAATGCCAATGCCACGGGCCGGGCAGGACTCCGGTTTTCCTGCATCCCCGAAGAAGATCTCAGCGTCCTTGAGAAGTGGCTGGCGGCCGAGCTGGCCAAGCTGGAACATGCGGAGCTGCCCGCCGAGAATGACACGTTAAAGGAGAAGACAAGTCATGTGCCAACGAAGGCGTACCTTCCGGGGGAATGACAGATTCCTCCCGTCCGTACAGTTGTCCCTAAACCGGGCGGCGGATTCCAGGATGCGTGATCCTAGGGGCTTTTCGCTCATTGAACTGCTAATCGTCGTTGCCATTATTCTCGTCATCGCTGCAATTGCGATCCCGAGCCTGTTGCGAGCACGCATTGCGGCCAACGAGGCTTCGGCAGTCGGGTCGCTGCGCGCGCTCAATGCCGCACAGATTAATTACGAATCCACCTATCCGACTGTAGGCTATGCGACCTTGCTTTCGGGGCTGGCGGGAACCAATTGCACGCCACCGGGAGCAAACGGAGCATGCCTGATTGACACGCTGCTGGCAGGGGGACGCAAGAGCGGGTATTCATTCTCGCTGACCGGCACTTCGGGAACGCCGAACGCAACCTACCAGTTTATTGCTATGCCGCTCACGCCGAACCAAACTGGCGTCCGCTACTTCTGCTCGTTTGCGGACGCCGTAGTGCGCGTCTCTGCTTCGACGATTTCGACCTGCGATGGCAGCGTCAGCGCCCTGCAATAGGCTTTGAATGAGGAAAGCGATGAAAATTCTGGTGATTGAAGACAGTTGGTTCCTGCGCCTGGCAATCGAGAAGGTCTTGCAGAAGTGCGGGCACGAGGTAACTGGTGCAGCCGATGGCCAGACGGGCTTGCGCGCTGCGCGCATCGAGTCTCCACAGTTGATCCTGCTGGACATGATGCTGCCTGCATTGGACGGAACCGGAGTGCTGAAAGAGCTCAAAAATGATCCCTCGACCGCAACAGTTCCGGTGATCGTGCTGACTTCTTTGTCACAAAGGAATGAGGAGAAATTAAAGAGTGCGGGGGCTGCGGCTTACCTCGAGAAATCGGCGTTGGACCTGGACAAAGATGCAGAGCTTCTCATCAAAACCGTCGAAGAGGTTGCCGGTGCACGATCCGCAGGTGCTACTGGGGGCGCCCGATGACGCTCGCTTTTGGCATCGGGTTTGTGCCTATATTTGAACTGCTCTCAACGTGGTTGATAAGCGCAAAGTGGGCTCAGCGACACGCTTGCCTGCTCCCAAGAGGCGAGGTGCGGTAAGAGTCGCATTGAGTACTTTGGTCACAAGCCAATGTGATGGCAATCACACGCCAGCCCTGATAACGTGTTTAATACTTATACGGTAACATCGTGAAAGACTTGTAACCACGATGGATGCAATGGTCCAGTTTAGTCGGGCTTTGCTTGACCCACACTTTGAGAAGGCTGCCCTCCTCATCAGCAAGGCTGGCTATTTCCCCCGCTGACTACTCCCAATGCCTCAAGGTAGGTGTAATAACGCTCCCCCCGAGCGTGGCAAGGGAGAGAACTGTATGGCTGCCGAGGGCTCAGTCGCACCCAGCGATGTTGGTTCTGTGCAAAGCCGCAGCCGTATCGTAGTTACAGCGCTGTTGTTCGCCATCTCTGCGCAAGCAGCCGGCTTCTTGTGGCTCGGGATTAATCATCGGGGATGGCTGTGTTCACAGGTTGCACAATTTGCGGCAAGTCTTATTGCCGTAGCCTGCACCATCCGCGCATTCCGGCGTTCCAGCGGCTTCACGCGCTACTTCTGGTTTCTTTTCACAACTGCCATGGCACTGTGGGCGGCCGCGAATGTCGCGTTCGTTGCCACCACTCTGTTAGGCGGGGAGGGTTACAATACCAACCCGGATACCAGCGCACTATTCGCCTTCTTGTATCGTGGCTATGGCGTTCCAATCGTTCTCGTTCTTCTCGCGAGCGAGAGTGACGAATACAACGATTCCCTAACCCTTCTCGATTCCGCCCAGGCCGGCATTGTTGTTATTGCGCTGTACTTGGCGCTGTATTCCCCTTCGCCCGGCTCCATGCGCACTGCACTGGTTGCCAACACCGCGACGCTCGCTAACGCCGAAAATGCCTTTCTGACGTTTGCGGCCGCTTTTCGCTGGAGACTCAGCCGCTCTCCCGTGGGACGACGCCTGTTCCGCAGGTTGTTCCTGTTCCTGCTCGTTTACTTCGTAATTTCCGGTGTCGGCAACTACCTTAGCGTTAGCCAGCATTTGGAGAACGCTTTGGCCGCATGCATGGATCTGTTCTGGACAATCCCCTACTGCGTGGCAGCGGTCGTGGCGGTGAGATGGGCCACGCCAGCGACGGCGGAGATCTCGCCGGAGGCTCTCCCGGCCAAGAGTCTCAGCAGGGTGGTGGTTAAGAACCTGGCGTGGAGTCTCGCCGTTGTCTGCGTGGCTATGATGATCGTTGCACTCGGCGGGTGGCAGGCCACCACTGGGAGGATCGTCATGGCAATAGCGCTCCTCTTGTACGCTCTTCGGCTCTCGCTGACGCAGAACCGGCAGGCCCGGACCATCGCACAACTCACCGGGGTCAAGAGAGAGCTGTTGGAAATCAGCCGGCAGAACTCGATGATCCTCGAGTCAGCAGGTGAAGGGATTTTGGGTCTGGATAAAGACGGCCGGCATACATTTGCGAACGCCGCCGCTGGCCGGATGTTTGGCTATAGCCCGGAGGAATTGATCGGCCAGTCGGCGCATACCATCTGGCACCGCACGGGCGCCGGTGGCCATCCCGTCCCGCAGGACAAATGCTCGATCTGTCTGAGTTTTACCGATGGCGGAGTCCATCGCGGCCAGAGTGAAGCCTTCTGGCACAGGAATGGATCGTGCTTTCTCGCCGACTACGTCAGCAGCCCGATTCGTGACGGGGGACAGATTACTGGCACAGTGGTCGTTTTCCAGGACGTGACGAACCTGGAACGCGTAGAGGAAGTGTCACATCTGCAAGCTGGGGCTCTGGACGCAGCCGCTAACACGATCGTTATCACCGACACATTCGGCAATATCCAGTGGGCAAACCCCGCGTTTGAAACTCTGACCGGTTACAGCTTAAGTGAAGTCGCCGGTCAGAATCCGCGCTTGCTGAAGTCGGGGAAACAAGGCGCCGATTTCTACCACGATCTGTGGGATACGATACGCTCCGGTGACGTCTGGCACGGCGAATTGGAGAACCGCCGCAAGGACGGGAACCTGTACGTCGAGGAAATGACCATCACCCCGCTGCGATCCCCAGCAGGCACGGTCACCCACTTTATCGCCGTCAAACAGGACATCACCCGGAGGAAGCGGGCCGAGGAAGAATTGCGCCGGAGTGAGGAACGCTTCCGTTTCGCGTTCGAACAAGGGCCGCTGGGCATTATTGCGGTCGGTGCAGATCGGCGGTTGCTCAAAGTGAACCGGGCATTCTGCCGGATGCTTGGGTACAGCGAAGAGGAACTCCTGGCACGCACCGTCACGGACATCACTCATCCCCAAGATCGGGACCGGGATCGCCGGACAACCGAGAGATTCGCCAAGGGAGAAATCACCGCTCATAAATGGCAAAAGCGCTATCTGAAGAAGGACGGGGAGTCAGTCACCGTCAAGATTGCGGCCAATGTAGTCCACAATGAGAGCGGGAAGCCGCTTTACGCTCTGGGGATTGTCACCGACGTCACCAACGAGAGACGGGCGGCAGAAGCGCTGCGGGAGAGCGAACGGAGATACCGGCTAGCCATCACGGCCGCCAACGATGCCATGTGGGACGTCGATCTCAAGAAAGCGACCGTCCACTGGAACGCGACCTTCGTCAAACTGTTCGGCAGCCCCAAAGGCAAAGCTGATCCCTGGCAATGGTGGAATGACCGCCTCCATCCCGAGGACCGGGAGCGCGTTATCGACGCCTTTCACCAAGTCCTTCAGGGACGGGGAACCTCCTGGGCTTGCGAGTACCGGTGCCGCCGCAATGACGGGGAGTGGGCCGACATCTCCGATCACGCCTACATTGGAAGGGACGGCTCCGGAAGTGCTCTTCGCGTTACGCGGGCGATGCGCGACGTTACCGAGAAACGGCTGCTCGAAGCCCAGCTTCGCGGAGCCCAGAGACAGGAGGCGGTTGGCCGCCTGGCTGCCGGCGTGGCCCATGACTTCAACAATATGCTGGGCGTCATTCTTGGTTATAGCGATATCCTCGAAACCCAACTTTCGCCTCAACATCCGGGGATGACGGGGTTGAGCCAAATCAAGAAAGCGGGGCTCAGAGCAGCCAACCTGACGCGGCAGTTGCTCACTTTTAGTCGGCAACACGTTGCGCTCCCCCATGTGCTCAACCTCAATTCCCTGATCGAAGATTTCAGCAAAATGCTCGGTCGCCTGATCGGAGAGGACATTGAGTTCATCTTCGCTCCCGGAGAGAACCTGGGACGAATCAAAGCGGATCCAGGTCTTCTGGAGCAGGTCATCATGAACCTGGCGGTTAACGCTCGGGACGCCATGCCACGCGGTGGCAGACTCTCGATCCTAACCTCGAATGTCCAGGTGGACAAGAAATGTGCCGAAGAACACCCTCCCATGAAGTGCGGGGGCTATGTTTTGCTGTCGGTCACCGATACAGGTTGCGGGATAGACAGCCAGACGTTGCCGCAGATATTCGAACCGTTCTTCACAACCAAGGAGCCGGGGAAAGGCACCGGCCTCGGCTTGTCCATTGTCTATGGAGCAGTAAAACAGTCCGGCGGCTACATCTTTGTAAAAAGCCAACCGGGCTGCGGGACGACCTTCGAAATTTTCCTGCCAGTCACCGCCGCAGGGATTATCACCAAGGAAGTTACAGCGCCGCCCGCATCCATGCGAGGTACCGAGACCATTCTGGTTGCTGAGGATGAACCGGCACTCCAGAACCTGATCCGGATCGTGCTCACGAAGGCCGGATACACCGTACTCGCCGCGCGCAATGGCGCTGAAGCTCTGTCTCTTTTGGACTCCGTCAACGGCGCCGCCGACTTGCTTATCACTGACATGGTTATGCCCGGAGGAATGGGGGGGCGGCAACTCGCGGACGCCGTCTGCGCCATCCGAGCGGACATTCGCCTCCTCTTTATGACCGGCTACGCGGGCGAGAAGTTGATCGAGCCGGTGCTTGCCAGCGGAAACATCCTGATTACCAAACCGTTTGATTCCGATCTGTTGCTGCGCAAAGTGCGCGAAACTCTGGATCGAGATAAACGGGCGAGAGGTGCGGTCGGCTCATAATACCGGTTCCCTCTCATCGGCGGGCAATCGTAACGCTCCCCCAAAAAGGCCTTGGTAAGTGAGCTGATGGGCATTAAACAATGCCGCAGCATAGAGTCACTACGGGGACTGGATCAGATTCGGAACTTTCCTCTCCGCATTACGACAGTAACAAAGAGCGCGACAAAGGGCTAAGGTCCCCCGTCCGAAAAAACTACAATGACTTAGAGACTTCTAATGTCGGGCGGCATTAGAACTGTTCTCTTGGGGAGGTCCGGGGCGGTCATGGGCGACACTCGCATTCTGGTGGTTGATGACGAGCCCGATTTCCTCGCTACCGTCCAGGGCTACCTGGAAGAACGTGGATTTGAGGTCTTGACCGGCCGTTCCTGCCGCCAGGCCGAATCCATCTTCGCTTCCACCAAACCGGATGCCGCTGTGCTGGATTACAGCATGGCAGACGGAAACATCCTCGAAACCTTGCCCCGCCTGCACGCACTCGATCCCTCCATCCCAATCATCATCATGACCGGCCACGCCTCCATCGAACTAGCGGTGCAGGCCGTCAAGATGGGAGCGGAGCATTTTCTCACCAAGCCGTTGGATTTGCCCACGCTGGTGGTGATGCTGGAGCGAAGCCTGGAAAACCAGAGGAACCGCCGCAAACAGGCTTTCAGCCAGGCCCGGTGCAACCGCGACGGCATCAATCCGTTTCTTGGAACCAGCAAGGCCATCCGGGCGTTAGCAGAAGTCGCCGCCCGAGTTGCCTCCGCAGGAAGCCCGGTATTGATCCACGGAGAAACCGGTACAGGGAAGAGTGTGCTCGCCCGCTGGATTCACGAACATAGCACCCGTGCCAAAGAACCGCTGGTGGACCTTAACTGCGGGGGCCTTACCCGCGATTTTCTCGAGACGGAGCTTTTTGGCCATGAAAGAGGCGCTTTCACCGGAGCGGTCCAAACTAAGGCTGGACTTCTTGAGATTGCCCATAAAGGAACTCTCTTCTTGGACGAAATCGGCGATGTGGACCTGCAGGTTCAGGCCAAGATTCTCAAGGTTCTGGAGGAAAAGCAATTTCGGCGGTTGGGAGATGTACGGGACAGGCGGGTCAACATCCGGCTCGTGGCTGCCACACACCAGAACCTGGGCCAGCTCATAAAAGACAATCGCTTCCGCAGCGATTTGTTCTTCCGCATCAGCACGATTCCCCTTTCCGTGCCCCCCGTTCGCGAGCGTTTCGAGGATATGCCCATGCTGGTAGACCACCTGCTCGAACGACTTTCTACAGAACTTGGCTGTGGCAAGGTGGAGATCACCTCGGAGGCAATGCGTCGCTTGCAAAGCTACTCATGGCCGGGAAACATCCGTGAAATGAGGAATGTGTTCGAACGAGCGGTGCTGTTAAGTGGGCATCGGGTAATCGCTGAGAAGGATCTGCATTTTGACCAGAACGACTGGCCCGAATCCACGACCGACAACCTCGGCAAGACCTTGGAACAGATGGAGCGCGACCACATCAGCCAGGTCTTGCAAGCCGAAGGCGGTCGCATTGAAGCGGCCGCCAGACGGCTCGACATCGCGCGCAGCACTCTATATGCCAAGCTCAAGCACTACAAGCTCGACGCTGCTGCTCAGGACGCTTCTGCCGGGTCATAGTCGCGTGCCTTCGCAAGGACAAGCCCAAATCATCAGACCTCCTCTTGCCGAAACGGCTCGCTTACAACTCGTGGTTTAGGAATCACATCTTATTGGCGTGTCTCCGAAAGCCGCGTCCACATCAAAACTTTGATTCGTGAATTGTGGGACTTGGCAATGTGGGCCGGGCATGTGCCTGTCGAGCGTAATCCGATGGAACTGGTGACGGTCAGAGGGGCAACGAAACGCACGCGCAAGCCCCGAAGCCTCACAGTGGAAGAGTTCCAAAGGTTCATACGGCACCTTGAGGAACCATTCCGCACGCTCGCATTGGTCTGCCTATGCTTTGGGCTTCGCATCAGTGAATGCTTAGCTCTGAAATGATCAGACGTTGATTGGCTTGACGGCAAGCTCCGCGTAGAACGTGGCATTGTTCGTCAGCAAGTGGGTGAAGTCAAAACAATCTACTCTGGGCGGCTCATGGCGGTAGATGCGGAGATGCTGGAAGTGTTGAAGGCATGGAAGCAAACTAGTCAATTCTCTACCGATGAGGATTGGATTTTTGCTTCGCCCGTTCAGCTTGGGACGCTGCCTTGGTCTTATCCGTGGCTCTGGCGTGTTTTTCAGAAGGCGGCCGCGACCGCCCAGATCGGCAAGCTAGCCACGCACACGATGAGGCACACCTATCGCAGATGGTTGGACGCAGTAGGCACCGGAATCGCTGTTCAGCAAAAGTTGATGCGACACAGCGATATCAGGACCACACTCAATGTTTACGGGGATGTGATCACCGAGAGATGGCCCAAGCGCACACAAAGGTAGTGGGCTTGGCGCTTAACGGTGCGCAAACAGAGCGCAAGGCAGTTAAGTGCTTTAGAACTGGCGGAGAGAGTGGGATTCGAACCCACGTTAGAGTTTCCCCTAAACACGCTTTCCAAGCGTGCGCCTTCAGCCACTCGGCCATCTCTCCGGCGAATCAACAGCTTATGCGGATGTGCCTCCCAAGCTCTATCCGAGCCATGGGAGCGCCAGTATTCGCGGAGTATTGATCCGCGAACGCCTCTACGTGAAAAATGTATCACCTTCCACAGTTTCCTGGTACACGCCCTTAATTGGCTGCCTTCGCAGTCGCCATCGCAAGAAGCCTGGGCAGATGCTCAGTCTTGGGCAGATGTGCCTCCCTTCCTCATGAATGGTAAGCAAGAGCCCGCTGAGCCTGCTGGAACCGCTTGTTGAGATAGCTGGAAGTAAAAGCGCATTCCATCATAAACCAAAATGGAACAGCGGCAATCAGGTCAACGACATAGTGCTCACCGAAGCCAACCATTGCAATCACGTTGAACAACAGGAACAAATCAGCCGCGAGGCGAACCGGCAGGCTTTTTCCCCGTACCTGATACCAAACCATCAGCGCCCACGTCATATGCAGCGACGGCATGCAGTTCCGGGGCGCAGTAGCGGTCGAGGTTAGGTAGAAGTACGGCCCGCAGGCGGGAACAACAAAATAAAACAGCGAACCGATTACTGTCGTAGCCGCTACCTTTCCTAAGAAACGCTCCGGGTTGCTGCCGATCATCGCTGCAAGCACTATGCCCAAAATATAAGCTTCGTATACGGCCTTTGAGATTCCGCCCAATATGGGTGAACTATACAATGTCATCATTGCGTAGGGCTGTAAGTTGACGCCAAGCAAGCTGTCTAACTCCCATAGCATAGCGTCATAAGTATGCGGTAGGTAATTCACAGTTGCTGGAAGTACCCTCAGGGGTATCACCGTGGCAGTAGCCAGCACGGCTAGTGCTAGCAAACGGTGATTACTGGCATAAAGCAATATGACTGATACCAGTAGGTAAACCCACTGTTGACCGCTGGTAAGTGCGAGGTAAATCAGTAGCGGTGCTGACATGCAGGCGGCAATTACATATCGAGTTTTCCAGCCCAGCTCCCCTGCTATCATAGATTTAGCCGTGTTACTGAGCCAAGGAAAACGAAGCGGCCTTGAAAAAATTCGGCTCCCGGTGCAACACCGAATTTCCCTGGTTTCCTGAAACCCTGTCAAACCTTGGCAAGGCCACGCACGCATCCCAAACTCTGGCGAGAACGAAAGGACCTGGGAGCTGAGAGCGGATAGGCAAGAGCTGCTACTTGTTGTCTCGCTCCGATCTAACCGTGCGCCTCGGTTTCGACGCTGACGCGTACACGACTCCGGTTGATGCTGCGCCGATCCGGATCGGCCATTTCGCCGGCGCCATGCGAAGCGACTACATCTCAAGATTCCAGCAGCGCCGCCAGCAGAGCCGGATTCCCGCGGACTCACACAAACTGTGCGCGCGGACCACTGAGAACTGAGTACTAGCTCTCTTCGCCCTCGCCTAACTGCTGCGCCAGATAGTTCTCGTAGGTCATCTCTTTGATCGCATGCAACTGGGCTTCCAGGTAGTCGATGTGGTGTTCTTCGTCGACCAGAATCTTCTCCAGCAGCTCGCGCGAGCCGTTGTCTCCGGCGGCAACGGAGGCCTTGATGCCTTCGTTCAGGCGCTTCACCGCCCCGTATTCGAGCTCGAGATCGTTCTGCAACTGCTGCTTCACCGTTTGCCCGATGTTGATTTTGAAATAGTCGGTCATGTTGGGCGCGCCATCGAGCAGCAGAATGCGCTCCATCAGCTTTTCCGCGTGCTGCATTTCCTCAATCGATTCCTTGCGCGTGTGCTTCGCCATCCTTTCGTAGCCCCAGTTCTCGCACATCTCGGCATGCAGAAAATACTGGTTAATGGCCGTCAGCTCGGCCTTTAGCACTTCGTTGAGAATCGCGATGATTTTTGCGTCACCCTTCATTGTTTTCCTTTCAAAGCCCGTCTCTCGGAACTGGCGGGCTTTTCGCCGCGGAGCGTTCAGCGCACGATTGCGATCGTGCGACCGACGTTGGCGAATAGAGAATTGTACTAGAAGAGACGAATCAGGAGCGGGAGCCGGCAGTAGCAGCCGCAGCGTTCGGCGTTTCGGCAACCTGCGCAGCCTGCCCGTTGGCGGGCACGACGGCCTTGACGGCGCTGTCGTTGCTCTTGTCTTTCTCAACCACTCGATGATTCAGGCAATAAAGGGCTAGTTCCAGACGGTCAGCGACACCCAGCTTGTCATACACCTTGCGCAGATAATTCTTGACAACCTGCTCGGTCGTGCCAACGCGCAGTGCGATCTCTTTGTTTTTCATGCCCTGCGTTACGCAGGAAACGATCAGAGACTCCTTGGGTGTCAACTGCACCTTGGGACGCGATCCTGCGGGACGCATGGCCTGCGTACGAAAGGCATCAAGCACCCACGCAACCGCACGCGGCTCCAGCCACGGCTCCCCTTGGGCAACTTTGCGCAGGCAATCGACCAGCATTTCCGGCTCCACTTCCTTCGAAACAACGGCGTGCGCGCCGCGCCGGAACAGTTCGAGCGTCATCTCCTGGTCCGGTTCCTGCAGTACGACGACCAGCCGGCAGTTCGCATTTTGCCGCAGCAGATCGGAAACCGTGTCGGGCGGATCGGTAGTCAGCGCCGCTTCCAGGACCACAACGTCCGCGGAAAATTTTTGCAGCGCCGCAACCGTCTGCGGCAGGTTTTCGGCTTGGCCAACGACTCGGATGTCATCTTCGAGCGCAAAGACTTTTCGGAGCCCCGCCCGGAAAATGGCCTGTGTATCCGCTACGATCACGCGGATTGTGGCTTTGCCGTCGGCAGCCTGAAGGCTGTCGCCGGACTCAACGCTCACCGAAGTGCTCGACATCCGTCCTCTTTTGCGCCCTACCTGCGCTCAAATCTGTACTCGTCAATCACCACGCCCACACCGCGGCGGCCGCCATCTTCTTCGAAGCTGCGTACCACGCGCCCACGGCAATCCACCTGAACGTCGGCTTCTGCGCCCACCACATCGGCGGGAAGAGAAATCGTAAAATCCACCGCCGACCCCACTGGTACATCGGCATCCATGCGGAAAAGCACACCGTTGGCAGAAATATTTTCGGTCTCGATCGCGTTCGCCGCCGTGCCCGACTTCATCGCAACCGGCAATTTGATGGGAAAGCGCGGTGCACCCTGTACGTCGGCATAACCCTTGGCGCCTTTGCCGACTTCAACTGCGGATTCTTTGCTAGCGTCCGACACAGACAACCTTTCCCGTTCTACCGTGCACGTGAATGCGTAAGTGCACCACTTAAAGCCGAGATTACACTCCGATATCTAGCGTGCAAAGGTTACGTAGGTCATGGAACGACGGCGGAGAAGTGCCCGTGGTACACGGACTTAGGGACGTGGAGAAGGGTTTGCGCTAAGGGTGGTTTCAGAGCGCGCACAGCTTGCGCGGCATTATTCAGAAATGGGCTTGATGAAGAACCGCTATCAGTGATTCATCCCTGGAGCGGCCACCGCCAGCGGCGCGTGCTTGGCTGTAACATCCACGAAAAAGCGGCCAGCTTGCAGATGGTCGCTCTCACCCAGCCCCGAGCCAGGTTCGCTCCACACCGCACCGACATCGACTTTTCCATCTTTTGAGCCCGCAACCTTCGTGGGTTGCCGCCGTTGTTTTTCGACGTAGGCCTTGATGACCTGCGCAGCCGTGCGTGCCGCCAGGTATCCGTGCTCGCCCTCTTCGAGCAGAGTGCAGACAACGATCTCGGGATTGCGCCGTGGTGTGACGCCAACGAACCATCCGTTGTCTTTCATGGCCTTGCCGGCCGCTCCCATTCTGGCTTTGAGCGCATTGCTGATGGTTTGGGCGCTGCCGGTTTTCCCGGCGAAATCGATTCCCTGCAAGTGCGCACTCGGCGCTGTCCCCCCGGGATTCACCACCGCCGCCATCGCGTCGGTAATGATCTCCCAATTCTGCGGATCAATCGGCAATCGGCTTTCGGCCGGCACATTCGACGCCGGAATCACGTTCGCCGGCAGATCGGTCGGGATTGATCACATGCGGCCGCACCAACAGCCCGCCGCTCGCAATCGCACCGATCGCGCGCGCCATCTGAATCGGCGTCGCTGCGACCGCGCCCTGGCCAATGCCCACAGAAATGGTTTCGCCCGCGTACCATTTCTGCTTGTAGTTCTTAATCTTCCATTCTTCCGACGGCATCACGCCAGTGACTTCCTGCGGCAGATCGATCCCCGTCTTCTGCCCCAAGCCCAAAGCCGTCGCCCACTTCGCGATGCGATCGATGCCCAGCTTCTCGGCCAGCGTATAGAAGAAGACGTCGCACGATTGGTAGATCGCCTTGCTGATCTCCACCACTCCATGCGTGCGATGCTCGGCTACAACCCAGCATTTGAAGTAGCGCCCATAGAACGAAGCGCCGCCATTGCAGGTGACGTGCATATCCTGCGCAATGCCTTCCTGCAAGCCGGCCGTCGCCATGATGATTTTGAACGTCGAGCCCGGCGCCAGTTGTGCCTGAATCGCCTTGTTCAACAGGGGATGGTTTTCATCCGTGACCAGTTTGTTCCATTCGCCCCGCGAAATCTTCACGGCGAAGTCGTTGGGGTCGAACGTAGGCCTGCTGACCATCGCGAGAATTTCGCCTGTGCGCGGGTCCATCGCGACGATCGCGCCATTGCGGCCTTCCAGCGCCTGCTCGGCCGCAATCTGCAAGATCCAAATCGACCGTCAGCTTGAGTTGCTTGCCGGGTTCTGCCGGAGTCTCGTCCAACCGTCCCATTTCGCGCCCGTGGCTGTTGACGATGGCCCGCCGAAATCCGTTCTTGCCCATCAGCACGCCGTTGTACTCTTTTTCCACCCCGCTCACGCCCACCACATCGCCCGGGTTATACAGCTCAAATTGCGGCTGATTGAGCATGTCTTCGGTGACTTCGCCCACGTAGCCGACCAGGTGCGCCATAAACCCGTTGCGCGGATAAAGGCGCCGATGCGCCATGATCGTATCGAGTTCCGGCAGTTCGTTCTTATGCGCTTCGATGAAGGCGAGTTCGTCGGGCGTGATGTCTTCCTTCAGGTAGATCGGCTGATATTGCGGCATCCAGGCAGCGCGGTGGATGCGCTGTCGTATTTCGTCAGCGTTCAGGTGCAGTCCCTTGGCAATCGCGTCCGCATCGGCGTTCAAGTCGCGCGCGGAATCGCGCAGCAGCAGCGCCGAGAACGAAGGATAGTTGTCGACGATGATCCGGCCTTCGCGGTCCAGGATTTTTCCCCGCGGCGCCAGGATCGGCACGTTGCGCACGCGGTTCTGCTCCGCCAGCAGCGAGTATTTCCCGCTCTGCATTACCTGCAGCCGCCACAAGCCGTATGCGAGGAGCAGGAATATGAACAGAACCACGTACTGCACGGCGGTGAGCCGATAGGCGGAGACTTTTTCTTCGCGGCCGAACATCAATCCTCAGTCTCAGCAAGACTCATTTCGAGCGAGACACGCCCAGCCGACGAACGATCGCTCTCGGCCCACTCAAATTGTGCCGATGCACGACGCTCCCCGGGAAAAGCTGCTGAAAGGTTAACTTCATTGTAACCCGTGGTTCGCCGCGCCCGAAATATTGAACCGTAAACGAAAGTTTGCCAGTCGAATCTTGTAGATTTGGTCCGAATAGCGTCACTCGCGGGGCCATGTCCGACCGAGGATTGAACTTGTTGTCACGAGGGACAACAATACGAGTTGGGGTAACGTCTTAGAAAACAGAAGTGAGGATTCAAGCTCGCATTCGCACCCCTGAGAACTGAGAACTGAGACCTGAGACCTGACACCTGAGACCTGAATCATGCGAATTCGCAGTTTCATCATCGCCTACGCTCTTGTGCTCGCCATCGTCCTGTTCGCGGACCGGCGGCCCAATCCTGCCCAGCAGGATCGCTATTCGCATATTGTCGATCTCACCGACGCACAGAGTGACGGGCAGAGTGACGGACAAAGTCCGCACGGTCAAAATACAGCGTCCGACTCCCGAACCCGCATCATCGCACCCGATTCGCTCATACCCGGCACATGGACCGCAGGCCAGATTCCACCCGAGCGCCTGATCGCGCCGCTGGTAGTAATGGATCTGAACGTTGCCCCGCCCGCGCAGATTTCGCTCGACGACATCGCCGCCTGGGAAACGCAGCATGGCGCTGTGCCGCAAGGAGCAGTGGTAGCGATCCGTCAACCTGCTGGCCAGCAGCAATCACCTGGCGAGATGCCCATCACGGACGGCGCCGCGCAATTTCTAATGGACGCGCGCTACACTACCGGCTTTGCCATTGACGAATCCGCCGACCTGCAATCCGACCGCGCTCTAGCCCGTCAGATCGCATTACACGGAAACTACGTGGTCGAAGGCGCCTCGCATCTAGCCGGAATCCCCGCCACCGGTTCGCTCATCATCGTAGCTCCGGCCAAAGGCAAGCTCCGCGCCGCCCCCGTCCGTGTGCTCGCCATGGTGCGATAGCAGCACGCGACTCGGCCAATGGGTCAATGAGCATTATCGAGATTTTTCGCCAGTCAGTCGGGTCTCCTCACGTCAATCTTATTTGGAACATCGGAAGTCGTTGTCGGAACTAACGAGTGTTCGCATTCCACATGTGAGTCCATACCCTTTGCCCAAACCTTCGGGCCAGCAAGGCGGTCAATTGTATTCTCGACCTCAGTAACGACGTCGGGCATTCCCGTTCGGACACCCCAGTAGTCGGTAACCGACATCGCTTTATCATCAAAGGTAATTGAAGTAATGTAGGTGGGCAGGTCCGTTGCGCTCGCAACGTATCGACTGAAGAGTCTGAAGTAATCGGCTTTTCTGAACACATCTACCAATTGATGCACAGCCTGCTGGGAAACTTCTCCATGGTAATCCCCGCAATAATGTACGAAAGCGTCGCCACGGTAGATCACGCTTCCATTTCCCAAAACCGTCAGGGTGTACGAAGGGCATGTGCCATAACAACCTGTTCTTCGTAGACTCATTCTCAGGGAATTCCACGCTTTGATTTGAGGGAACTCGATGTGTTCGGCAGGTCGCCTGTCTGGGCCATCGCTAGGTCTGGCACCCACTCTAAGGACAATACGACAGGCCGGTCGAGTCGTGCCCGTAACATTGAAATCAGGCAGCATAGTCGTGACAAATCCAGGCTGACTAACCGAGACAACATACCTTCCTATCCGCAACTTCTGAGTCGCAACGCCGTTTGGCCCTGCCTGTGAAACGGTCGTGCCGGACTGCCCCTTAAACGCTACTTCCGCATGTGGGATAACGGCCCCCACCTCGTCGACCACCGTACATTCAACCTCGAAGGATGGTTCTTGAGCGTAGGTAGCCAGACTGATCCCCATAGCAACAGCCATTACGGCCGCGAAGCGCAGAAGCGCGCGCTCTTGCGCGAGGCGCGGTTCCGGCTGACAAGTAACTTCTTGAACAAACGCACACTCGTGAGGATTCATGCCAGCACTGTACACCGATTGCGGTCAACCTTGGTATGGCGAACTGTTTAAGTCAGGCCTTAGCGTTCAGAACCTCACCCCGTGACCAGCGGCCTTTCCTGAGACCTGACACCTGAGACCTTTTTGCGACTCTTACTCCCCGCCAGCCATCTAGCTACCATGAGCGATCCCCATTACCCCATCGGCAAGTTTTCCTACACCGGCCCTCTCGACACTAATCAGAAAAAGCAGTGCCTCGACAACATTGAGCAAACCCCGACTCGATTGCGCGAGGCCGTCCGCGGACTTTCCGACACTCAACTCGACACTCCCTACCGCGACGGAGGCTGGACCGTCCGCCAGGTTGTGCACCACGTTCCCGACAGCCACATGAATGCCTATATCCGTTTCAAGCTCGCGCTGACCGAAGATGACCCGACCATCAAGCCCTACCTGGAAGACCGCTGGGCCGAACTGTCCGACTCACGCCAGCCCATCGAGAACTCGCTCGTCATGCTCGATTCCCTGCACCGCCGCTGGACGATCCTCCTGCGAAGCCTGAGCGATGCCGACTGGAAACGCACGTTCCGCCATCCCGAGCTTGGCCCAATGCCACTGGAGAAAAACCTCGCCCTCTACTCTTGGCACGGACGCCATCACGTGGCCCATGTAACAAGTCTGCGGGAGAAGATGAGTTGGTAGAGCGCTACGAGCTTCGAGCCACGAGCTGCAAGCGAACTCTTCACGTGCAGCGATCCAAAACAGATCATCCCTCTGCCGCTCGAAAATCGATTGCTCGAAGCTCAAAGCTCGCAGCTCGGAGCTGCTTCTACGACATTCCCGCCTTCCACGCCAGATAGCTCGCCGCCTCGCGCATCACCGCCCAAAACCGCTCCCGGAGCGAATGCGGGCGCGATTCCGGCCGAGGCGCTACCTCGACCTCAACGCCCTCGCGCTCCAGCAAAGCCCGGATGCGAAACACGTGATAAGCGTCGCTCACCGCAATGCAGCGGTGCATTCCATTCACGCGCATGATGTTGCCGACCCGTTCGGCCGACTGCGCCGTATCCGAACCCTGGGTCTCGGCAATCAGCGACTTCTCAGGCACTCCGCGCCGCAAAAGGTAATCCCGCCCAACTCCGCCCTCGCTGAATTCCGGATCCTGCCCTGCTCCTCCGGTCGTAATCACCATCAGAGCCATCCCTTCCTCGAACAACTCGTAGCCATGATCGAGACGCGCCTTGTATACCGGCGAAGGATGTCCGGCATACTGTGCGGCTCCGAATATGACGATCGCGTCTGCTTTGGCCGCCGGTGACTCGCTTGCGGCGCCAACAATGCGCGACCCGGTCACTCCCAAGAACAACAAGAGTGCTCCCGCGAGCGCCAAAAAAACTAGCGGGACAGGCCGCAGCCAAAATGATTTTTCGTGATTGGATGGATGGGACTCAGCCATCTCAGATCCCTCTCAGGAGAGGGCTTCTACGATATCCGATGCGGCAATCGCGCCTTCGCGCAAAATCTGCCAACTGCCGTCCGCTTTGAAGTACACAATTGTGGAAGCCGCGCTGCGCGGAGACTTCCCTCCATCCACAATCAGCGAGATGCGATCCTGCAACTGTTCCCTCACCTGCTCGGCCGTAGTGCATTCGACGGCACCGCTCAGGTTCGCCGAGGTCGCGGTAATCGGAATCTTCAGCGTCCGCACGACGGCCAGCGGAATTTCGGCTGCCGGCACACGCAGCGCAACGTTGCCGGTATTGGCTGTCACCTTCAAAGGCAAATGTGATGCCGCGGGCACGATCATGGTCAGCGGGCCCGGCCAGAAACGACGTGCCAGCAGCTTAAAATCATCGGGCAGCGGACGGGCAAATTCCTCCGCCTGGTCGACGTGTTCAATCAACAAAGAAAGCGGTTTATGCCGTAAGCGCGATTTGATTTCATAGACGCGTTCGACCGCTCGCAGGTTGAACGGATCAGCCGCCAAACCGTAGAAGGTGTCTGTGGGCATGCCCAGAACCTGGCCAGCCTGAATCTGTTCGGCAGCGTACTTCACAAGCGTAGCTTCCGGCGTTTCGGCATGAATTTTTAGGATTTCCGCGCGCACACGATCCCTCTCTGGTTGTCGGCGTAAACATTGAAATGTACCATACATCGGGCTTCCGCCGAAGCCCGTACCCATTACTCGTATTATCCTGTTGACCTGGCAGCAGAACACATGAAGCAAGACACTAAGGCCGCACGACCTACCGCCCAGACCGCCCGTCTGCGCGCCGTCGGCAGCCACAACGCGCGTCTCAAGGATCTGCGCCTCGCCTTCCGCCGGGCGGAACTGACGGCGCGAGGCGAATGCGCCATCGAGGGCGTCAAGCTGCTCGAAGAAGCCTTGCGCCATGGCCAGCATCTCGACACTGTGTTCTTTAGCGAGTCCGCGCGGCCACTCGCCGAAAAACTTCTCGACCAGATCGGCGCGCGCACAGAGACACTGGTCCTGCCTACAGCGCTCTTCAACTCGATTGTGCCCAGTGAGACGCCGCAGGGCGTGGCTGCCCTGCTCAAGCTGCGGACGTTCTCGGCTGCCCAACTGCTGGACCGCGCGAATCAGGGACCGTTGGTAGTTGCCGCCGGATTGCAAGATCCCGGCAATCTGGGCACGATTTTGCGCTCCGCCGAAGCCTTTGGCGCTGCCGGAATCTTTCTTACGGAAGGCACCGTGAGCCCTTACAACTCGAAGGTCCTGCGCGGATCGGCGGGCTCGATTTTCCGTCTGCCATTTCTTCAGATTTCGTCGGCAGAACTGATTCCGGATCTGCGGGCGCGTGGCATCCGTCTGCTGGCGACCTCTTCGCACAAGGGAACGCCGCTCTCGGAAGCCAATTGGGCTTTACCACTCGCCATTTTTATCGGCAACGAAGGCTCCGGTCTGCCGCACGAAATCCTGCATCAGATGGATGAAACCGTCGTGATCCCGCAGGCCGCGCCCGTCGAATCGCTGAACGCGGGTGTGGCGGCGAGCATTGTGCTGTACGAAGCGGCAAGGGCAGGTCGGAGGTGAGAGGTCAGATTGCAGAGGTCAACACCTTGGCGTGGGAATCGTTTGCACGCGTCGTAAAGCTTTCACCTCTGCAATCCGACTTCTGACCTCTAACCTTCTATGGGCCTCTTCGCTCCCATCCCGAACGATGACCTGTCGGCCGCCGGCGCGCGTCCGCTCGCCGACCGCATGCGTCCGCGCACGCTTGAAGAATTCGTCGGGCAGGAGCACCTGGTCGGTCCGGGCAAGCCTCTGCGCGTGCAGATCGAGCGTGACGATCCCGGCTCCATGATCTTCTGGGGGCCTCCCGGCACGGGCAAAACCACGCTCGCAAAAATTATCGCCGGCCTCACTAAGGCCGAATTCATCGAGTTTTCCGCGGTGCTCGCGGGCATCAAGGAAATCAAGCAGGTGATGGCCGATGCCGAGCGCGCCCGCCAGTACGGCACGCGCACGATCGTCTTCGTCGACGAAATCCACCGCTTCAACAAAGCCCAGCAGGACGCTTTCCTCCCGCACGTCGAAAAGGGCAGCATCCGCCTGATCGGCGCCACGACCGAAAATCCCTCCTTCGAACTCAACGGCGCGCTGCTGTCGCGCTGCCGCGTCTACGTGCTGCAGCAGCTCGCGGAAGATCAGATTGTCCTGCTGCTTCGCCGCGCGCTCGCCGACGGCGAACGCGGGCTTGGGAAACTTCACCTGCAGGCTCCCGATGAGGCTCTGCGCAAAATTGCCTCGTATTCGAGCGGCGACGCCCGCAGCGCCTACAACGCGCTCGAAGTGGCAGCATCGATTGCCCAGCAGGCACGCGTAGACACGCTGACCGACGAAATCGTGCACGAGGCGCTGCAGAAGCGCGTGCTGCTCTACGACAAGACCGGCGAAGAGCATTACAACCTCATTTCCGCGCTGCACAAGTCCGTCCGCAACAGCGATCCCGACGCCGCTCTCTACTGGCTCGCGCGCATGCTGGAAGCCGGAGAAGATCCTCTCTACATTGCTCGCCGCGTGGTGCGCATGGCGGTCGAAGACATTGGCCTCGCCGAACCGAATGCGCTCGCGCTCTGCATGGCCGCGCGCGACGCGGTCGATTTCATCGGCATGCCCGAAGGAAATCTTGCTCTCGCGCAGGCGGTGGTGTATCTCTGCGCCGCTCCCAAATCGAATGCGCTCTACACCGCGTATGGAGCCGTGCAACAGGATGTTGAGCAAACCGCAGCCGATCCCGTTCCGCTGCACCTGCGCAACGCGCCGACCAACTTGATGAAGAACCTGGGCTATGGGAAGGGTTACCAGTACGCTCACGATGTGGAAGAGAAAGTGACTGACATGCAATGTCTTCCAGACAGCCTGCGTAATCGCGTTTACTACCATCCGACGAACGAGGGCGTGGAAAAGCGAATCAAGGAACGCCTGGAAGAGAACAAGAGAATCAAACAGTCGTCGCATCACGGCGAGCGGAGCGAGGGGAGTTAGTAGCTGCCAGCTTTTGGCTCTTGGCGTTTAGCTCTTAGCTTGTAGCGGATTTTGTTCTTGTAAGCCAATTTCTGTTTGCTTGTGGGTTGAAGGTTAGTCGGCTGAGATGAAGGCAGTTTTCCGAAGGCTGAGCTTTATTTACTAATTGGTACTGGATCGCCTGGCAATGCGGTCTTTTGGAATCAACGACTTGGCGGGGATTTTCGGGTAAGTCTTTGCGGAATAAGGACTTGTTCGAAGAGAGTTGAAGCGAGATTTTGTCAAGGGGCAGAAACCGGCCAAACTGCTACAAGTAAGTGAAGGGCAGTAAGATATATTTATCTGTAAGTTGGCGGATTCATAGTTCGAAAATGAGATAATAAGTATATAGAGCAAAGAAAGACACGACGCGGCCTTGGGGCCGCGTTTTTATTTTTGGTTTCCGGGTTGGAGGATGGAATGAAGGGCAAGCAGGCAGGAATCCGCCGGTGCCAGCATATTAAGGGCAACGGGACGCAGTGCGGGTCGCCGGCGCTGCGCCATGAGGCGTTGTGTTACTACCACCGTGAATCGCGGCCGGAGCGGGTGGAAGTGCGGGGGGAAAACGGACAGGCATGCGGACAGGTGCTGGTTCCGGTGTTCGAGGACGCGGGCTCGATCCAGACGATGGTACGGCAGGTGGTGATGCTGGTGCTGGAGGGGAAAATCGACACCAAGAAAGCGGGGACGGTGCTGTATGCGTTGCAGATCGCGTCGGCGAACCTGAAGCGCATGGAGGCGGAAAAGCCGCGGCCGGTGCAGGTTGTGGTGGATACGGAGAAAGTGGGGCGGACGCCTCTGGGGATGACCCCCTGGTCGAGGAAAGAGGGAGGACACGAGATCGAGGACATCGAAACCGGCTTCCAGGGCGAACTGGCAATGAAACTGAAGCGCGAGGCGGAGTGGGCCCGCGAGCGCTACCAGATGGGGAGAAATAACGAACTCAGCCTGGCGGAGGACATCAATAACTATCTTCTAGAGGAGCCTCCACTGACGCTGGACAAAACGAGATGGCTCTTGGCGATGGTTAGAGCGAGACTGGAGGAGGGTTAGCGAGTTGGGAGCGGGAACCTGGCGTAGGACACGGAAACGGTATCCGGCGGGGGTGAAAGCGAGGCTGCGTCGCACCTGGGCGAGGCGAGGACCGGTTCCCACACGGCATCTCTCAAAGCGGGGAGCGCCGCGGATTTTGCCTCGCCGCCATCCGACCGAACATTCGAATGTGACCCGGTTCACTGACATCGCGTAAGCGGGAGCCAATACTTCTCTCGATAAATTCTTTGGCCTCTTCGAAGTGCAGTTCCCGCACGCTGAGACGCACCCCCCTTGAGGCGACCGGTTCAGTATTCCACTCGGGTCAAAGGAGAAAACCGTATGCGGCGTTTTCACTTCGCTCTGTTAGCCCTCGTCCTGCTCGTAGCGCAGCCGCTTCTGGCCAAAACCTACTATGTTGGCAGCTGCAAGACGGGAGCGTATAGCACCATCGGCGCAGCCGTGGCCGCGGTGCCCGCTGGTTCAATCGTCGATGTGTGTCCGGGTACCTATCCCGAGCAGGTTGTCATCTCGCAGCCGTTGACTCTGCAAGGTGTCGCGAGCGGCGGCTCGTCTCAGGCGATCATCACCATGCCTGCTACCGGGCTGACGACGACAACCAGCATCGTATTCGGGACCGTTGCCGCGCAGCTCGAAGTCACCGCCGGGCCAGTCAACATTACCGGCATCACCGTCGACGGCACCGCGACCATCTCGAACTGTCCAGCTGTCTATGACATCGGGATCTTCTATGCCAGCGGCTCCTCGGGCACGCTGAACGAGGTAGAAACACAATTTCAGGAGTGCAACAGTGCTGGCGTAGGAATCTTCGCCGAGAACGGATCCCAGGTCTCGACCTCGGTCACCATCGAAAACAGCAATACAACCTTCAGCAGCTATGCCGGTATTGGCGCGTGCTGCACGGAATCAATGAATGCCACCATTAAGAACAACTACATAGTCCAGAACAGTGGCTATGGGATTTACGGCAACCATGCCACCATGACCATTTCTGACAATGTCGTGTATGCCATCTATACGGCCCGCGGCATGACCTTGGGGGGAGCCGGCATCACTGCCAAAGGAAATACCATAAACGGCGGCGAAACCGGCTTCCTTCTAGGTGACGGCGTCACCGTTTCCAGCAACACCGTCACTGGAGCAGGAGCCGGCATTTGGCTGGATGGCGCATCCACGGCGACCTCGAATCACATCTCCTATGGCACCTTCGGGATCGTTATCGCTGTTCCCGGCTCAACCATAAAAAACAACTTCATTTCTCAGGAGGACATCGGAATCGAGTTCGATTGCGTCACTGCAACCGTGTCCGGCAACACTATTGGCGCTTCTGGCGGGAACGGTGGTCCCGGCACTGGATTCGACCAATTTCCCGGCACGTCCATCGGCACCAATAAGATCTACAACGTGCCCACGCTTGCAACTGGCTGCTCGTAAAGCGGCGCGTTAGAACTGCTACAAGACCGTTACTTCGGGCCCCGCTCCCACCGGGGCCCGCAAGAAAAAGCCCAACTGCCTCTATCACGCGCTTACGCTCTGCATTCCTGCCCGCGACGCCGACCTTCCAAACGAACACCTTCCCAATCGAACAAAAAGAGAATCGTCAACTTGATTCTGGCAATCTGATGAAGAGAGTTTGCCCGTCAGTTGCCCATCTCAGGAGGCTTTCGCCATGGCTACGGCTCCGCGCGCGGAAATCGGTCTTTCCGGCCAGTTTTCTGCCGAAACCCCTGTCACGCTAAGGATCTCCGAGCTGGTTCGCCTGCAGAAGTCCGCGCAGCGGATCACGTCGACCCTTAACCTCGACGAAATCGTCGAGCGCGTTGTGCATGAAGTTTCCGCATCTCTCGACGCGGTCGAGATCAACCTCTATCTGCACGAGCCTGAGCGAAACGAGTTTGTGCTGGCGGGGGTTTGCGGGTGCACGATGTACTGTCGCGGTCATCGGCTGAAGGAAGGCGCAGGAATGGTGGGGCACGTCGCGGCTACCCGGAAGGTGCACTATGCGCCCGACGTGCGAGTGGACCCGTATTACGTTGCGTGCGAGCCGGCGACGCGCTCCGAGGTGGCAATCCCTCTCGAGGTCGATAACGAACTGGTGGGCGTTTTCAGCGCGTCGCATCGGGAGGTGAATGCCTTCTGCCCGGCGCAGCTCCGCCTTCTGCAGGGATTGTGCTCGCATGTAGCCGTCGCGGTGCAGAACGCGCGCCGCTTTCACGGCGAGCAAAAGCAGCGCGAACGGATGACGCGCGAAGCAGAAGAAGCGCGCACGATTCAACAGGCGCTGTTGCCGCGCAGGTCGCCGGTGATTCCCGGTTTTTGCGTGTCGGGTCTGTCTGTTCCGGCGGGCCTGGTGGGTGGCGACTGGTACGACTTCATTCCGCTTCCCGATGGGCGTTGGGGACTTGTGCTGGCCGATGTCTCGGGCAAAGGGACAGCCGCGGCCTTGCTGATGTCGGCGACGCGCGGCATGATGCGCTCTCTCGCATCCAGCGCGTCCGGACCTGGCGAAGTGCTCACGCGTTTGAATAAATTGTTACTCGAAGATTTTCCTGACGGACGGTTCGTGACGATGGTCTACGCCGAACTCGACCCGCAAAGGCGCACGCTGCGGCTGGCCAATGCCGGCCACCTGCCGCCGCTCTTCGTCGATGCGTCTGAGCCTTCCGGCTATCGCTGGATTGAAACTGAGCAAGGGCTGCCGCTGGGTGTCTCGGCGTCGAAGTTCTCCGAAACTGAAATTGAGCTAAATCCGAATTCGCGCGTCGCTTTCTACTCCGATGGCATCACCGAAGCGGAGTTGGAGTCCGGAGAGGAATACGGCGCAGAGCGACTGCTGGCCCACATGCAATCGCCGGAGTTTTCTCCGGAGAGCCTGATTGCAGACGTCAGGAAATTTGCGAATGGAGCGGGCCTGCGGGACGATGCGACGGTAATATTGGTAAGCACGCGGCCGGAATAGAATTCGAATTACGGCTACCCAAATCTCGCCCGGTGCTCCTTCAGAATGCACAAATCCATCACAACGAACATCCCCGCCTTACGTGCTCTTTCGGCCGCGCGCTCATTGATTACATCTTCCTGCAGCCAGATCGCTGGAATCTTCAGCTGAATCGCCTGTTCCACAATCTCGTCTACAAACTCCGCGCGCCGGAAGACATCCACGAGATCGATCTTTTCGGGCACATCCGGCAATGACGGATACGCCTTTTCCCCCAACGCCTCTGCGATCTGCGGATTCACCGGAATAATCTTGTACCCCTGCCGTTGCATATAAGCCGATACGCCGTGGCTGGGCCGCATGGGATTATCCGAGAGGCCGACGACGGCGACTGTCTTCGCGCGTGCCAGCAGTTCGCGAATCGGATCGGGATTTTTCGTTGACTCGTCCGTCATAGGGTACGACTCCAAGGGCAATTGCTTGCTGGCTTAAGCGATCAAATACGTGCTGGCGCGCTCAATATAACCAACTGCCACGAACCACCGATCGCCGATCAATGCCCCTTCTTCTCCACCTTCTGCTTGAACATGCGCAGCGCCAGCTTGCGAATCGTCTCCGGTACTTCTTTATTTCCCGATAAATTTTTCAGGTCGTGAACCAGCAAATTCTTCATCAATCCGAGCGAGAGGTCGAGGGGGGTTCGCGGATTGTAGACGAGATTGCGCATGATGTTGTAGTTCTTGGCGAACCGCCGCTTCAGGGGAATCTGACGCAACACGGCTTCGAGAACATTTTTCTGCAGGGCAAACCCTTCCACTTCGCCGTCGCTGACCTTGGGCGACTCGAGCACGGCCAGGGCCACCAGTTTGGTGCCGTCGCGGATCAGAATGGAGCGCTCTTCCTTGCTGCCACGAACCGCAAGCGTAATCCGGGCCCTGACGTCGAGTTTGGCAATCTTCTGCAACGTGCTGTCACGCTTTTCCACGTGGCCCGGCCCCGCTTGCTGCTTGGCATGCGCCGCCGCAATGGCCGCGGCCGTCCCCGGAGTAGCTCTCGCCTCCGCGGCGGTGCCCGCGGCTGATACCGCAGTCATGGCCGCGGCCGGCACCGGGGACAAAGCTGCCGTTGGCTCCATACCCGACTCGTCATGAATCCCCCCGATGGGATGAAATGGTTTGTCTTTTTCCGATTCCAGTTCGGCGGCATTCTCTTTCAAAAAGCTGACCAGCGTTTCTTCCGCCACGGCGTCCGGCGTTTCTGTTTCTGCGTTCGTCGCGGCAGCTGCACTCGCCCTAAGCGCCGCCAGTTTGTGTCCCACTTCGGCAAGTTCATCTGGATGCAGGCCGGCATTCGATTGCAGGGCCATCAGCAGGACCTGCGAATTCAACACCCGTGGGCTCTTCAGCAGCGCCTCGACCATTGGGCGCGTTCCCCGGTTCGCCACTTCGCTCAGGGCCTCTACGGTTACCGACGGATTTTCCGCAAGCGCCGGCAGCAGTTCCGTTCTCAAGTTTTCGAACGAAGCGAAGTACCCAAGAACCTCGGCACTGGCCGCAGAGTCCGAAGCCGCAGCCATGCTGGCCTTTTCGTCCCATCCTGCCAACGTAAGCCGCGCTTGTTCGCCAAGCCCCTTGTGATGAAGCGCAAGGTAGACGAGGATTTCGATGGTCTCAGCGGGCGGAACGGAAAGTGATCCACGCGCCGCCGCGTGCATCAGGCTTGCAGGGACTTTTGAGTCGCGAATCAAATCAAGCATTCGGGGCATGATTTATCTCCCAATGTTCCTGCGAGAGGAAGTGGCAGAGTGTGGAAACGGGACTTTGCCGCGTCTTTGGCGGGGCGAAGCCCCGCCACCACACAAGCGCTCCAGTTCCCGCACGGCGAGTTCGAGTTCGCGCGTGATGCGGTTTGGCTTTCTTGCGTACTCATCGCTCAGCGCGCGGTAATACCAGAGCGTTCCTTCCTTCTTGCCATTGAAGCGGACCCAGATCGCCTCGCCATCCTTGCGGTAGTCGGCCAGGATGGTGCGGACGTTGTGGAGCTTGTCCGAGCCCGAAACCAGGCGCGTCTCGTCATTGGCATGCTTCACTTCTTCGAGATAGCCCTTTTTTCGCTCCACCCATTCCGGCTTCGGCTCGACGAACGTATCCGTGCAGCCCTCAACAATCCCCGCCACGCGTGGCCCGAATTGCCGGCGAATCTCGCGCAGCCGCGGCATTCCACCGCAGTCCTCCACCACATCGTGCAGGAGCGCAGCGATGGCCATGTCCTCGTCACCGCCCGCCTCGAGCACCAGCGACGCCACCGCCATCAGGTGCGAAAGATAAGGGACCGCTGTCGATTTGCGCGTCTGCCCCTCGTGTTTTTTCGCGGCATAGCGAAAGGCACGCTGAAGGCGCGGACCGAGTGGCGGAGGCCGGACACCGCCTCGCTTGCCGGTGCCTGTTTTCGCTACCTTGCCCGCTCCGCGCTTCATGCTTTTTTCTCGCCACGCCGCATGCGCAAGTACGCCCGCATGAATGGCGTCAGATCGCCGTCAATGACGCGGTCCACGTCGCCCACTTCAAATTTCGTGCGGTGGTCCTTGATCAGGCGATAAGGCTGCAGCACATAGGAGCGGATCTGCGATCCGAAATCGATATCCAGCTTCGAATCCTCGATCTTCTTCGTGACTTCGCGCTTCTTCTCCATCTCGAACTCGTAAATCTTCGAGCGCAGCATGCTCATGGCTTTGTCTTTGTTCTTGTGCTGCGAACGCTCGTTCTGGCAACTTGCAACCAGGCCGGTGGGGATATGCGTAATGCGCACGGCCGAGTCGGTCGTGTTCACGTGTTGCCCGCCTTTGCCACTGGAGCGATAGGTGTCAATCCGAATGTCGTCTGGCTTGATGTTGACTTCGATGCTGTCGTCAATCTCCGGAGAAACAAACACGCTGGCAAAGGAAGTGTGCCGCCGCTTGGCCTGATCGAACGGCGAAATGCGCACCAGGCGATGCACGCCGATTTCGCTGGTCAGTAATCCAAACGCGTAGTCGCCATTGACGGCGAACGTGGCCGACTTGACTCCGGCTTCTTCACCCGGCTGGTAGTCGTACATTTCGGTCTTGAATCCCTGACGCTCGGCCCAGCGCAGGTACATGCGCAGCAACATGTCGGCCCAATCCTGCGACTCGGTCCCGCCCGCACCCGGATGAATCGTCACGATGGCATTGCGCGCGTCGTTGTCGCCGGAAAGCAGGGTCTCGGTCTCGACGCGGTCAACCAGTTCGCGCAGCGAATCAAGTTCGCGCTGCAGATCGGCGGCAATGTCCTCGCCTTCTTTGCCCAGATCAAAATAGGCGGCGATGTCGTCGGTGCGGCGCGCCAGGTCGCCTTCCAGCGACAAAACGCCTTCCAGGCGCTTGCGCTCGCGCATGACCTGCTGAGATTTTGCCTGGTTCGACCACAGGGCCGGATCCGCCGCTTGCTTTTCGATCTCGACTAACTGCTGGCGCAGCTTACCCGCGTCAAAGATACTCCCGCAGGTCGTGCACCTTGGTCTTCAGAGAGGAATATTGCTGTTCGAGTTCATCTAACATTCTTGTCGCTCACTCCGGGGAACAGAAAGCGCGCCAGCAGCGCGCCCAAGGAAATTATCGCACAGAGAAGTGCAAACCAATCCCCGTGCCGCGTGTAGAACGTGGTACCCGATACCAGCGCATACGGCGCGACCAGCGCGGTTCGCTCCTTGCGGGGAACTTCGGCTGCCACTCTTCCCCAGGGATCAATCGACGCCGTCAGGCCCGTATTAGTCGCGCTCAGTATCCAGCGATCATTCTCGATGGCGCGCATTCGGGTCTGCTGCAGGTGTTGCTTCCATGCACCGCTATCGCCGTACCAGCCGTCATTCGAGATATTCACCAGGACTTGCGCGCCGTCTCGCGCAAAGCGCCGCACTTCGTCCGGAAAGATGGACTCGTAGCAAATGAAAGTTCCCAGACGTGCTAGGCCCGCGTCGAGTGGCGCGCGCGACCTGCCGTGCTGAAATTCGCCCACTTCTCTCGTTAATCCGCCGGCAAAGCCGAACACCTGTGGAAAGGGCAGGTATTCGCCGAAGGGCACGAGATGAACCTTGTCGTAGCGAGCAGTCCAGTCGCCTTGCGGACTCACCAATTCCGCCGAATTAAATATCTGAGAACGTCCGCTTCCGCCGGCCGGCGGTGCAATGCCGATGGCGCCGGCAATCACCCAACTGGCGGATTGCCGGGCCACGGCGCTAACCGGATCGCGAAACCGGGAATCATTGGTGAAAAATGGGGACGGCGACTCGGGCCAGACGATGGGATCGTAACGCCCCGGCTTTTCCGGATACACACTGATCGTCGTCAGATCGCGCAGGGTGCGCTGGAAGTACTCAGAAGTCCACTCCGCCACGATCGGAATATTGGGCTGCACCAGAAGCGCTTCCCGGTCTGCCGCTGACGGAGGCGGATGCATCGTCCATTGCCCGGCCTGCAACGCCAGTACCGCACCGAACGCGGCCAGGAGCAGCCGTTTACGACGTTGCTTCTCCACTAGAAATGCCGCGGCAAAAACGCTGTTCACCAGCACAATCTCAAATGACAGCCCGTATACGCCAGTGAACGTGGCAATGCGCGTCAGCGCAATATTCGAGGTCTGCGCGTAGCCCAGCAACTCCCAGGGAAACGCCGTAATGCGCGTCCGCGCCAACTCGACCGCGACCCACAGGAATGGAGCTGCGACCAAAGGCCGCCGCAACGAAGACCCGCGAGGCGCAGCCACCAGCGCCACCAGCAATCCGAACAGCCCGTGATACAACCCGATGTAAAGGCAAAACAGCAGAAGAACAAATGCCGCAGCCGGGACCGGCAAACCGCCATAGCGGTGCATCGTGTCGAAGACCCAATAACAGATTCCCCCCGACCAAAGGACCCCGCACAGGTAGGACAGCAGGAACCCCTGCCACGGCGATGCGGGCACGAGCTTCGCCGGTGCATCCAGTAGCAGCGCACCCGCAGGGCGCGCCCGCAGGAGCGCGATCACGAGCGGCGTGACCGCAATCCACGACAGCCAATACAAATCCGCCAGCGGAAAAATAACGACCTGCAGCACCGCCGACAGCACAACCAGAAACCAGGCGCTGGAATGGATGCTTCGCACGTCGCAAGGATAGCAAAGTCGGCGCACTATCTGGCCACCGCCCGATTTTCGGCCTGTTCTACTTTCCCCGTATCGAATACTATGTCTACTTCATGGATTTCATAATCACAGTCGCTGCGCGCACTCTGGAGGCGATGTTTCTGGTCGGTCTCCTCGGCTCGCTCGGCGTTCTTCTCATCAGCTTTGTCGAAGATGCTGAGACGCTATTCGATTTGGAGGACAAGGGCCACTCCTGAGCGGCTCCGTTTCGTAAATGGCCTCGTTTCCCCCGCCTGCAGCACCCGGCAATCGAGTTCGCATCGTCGTCGCCACGTCGGTGATGCTGACGTTCATCTCTTACTGGCGTGCCGCGGCCATCGTGCTCAACGATTTGGCTTCCTCGGCCTACTACGCCGGCGGGATCGCCGAGCAGGCCATCGGCAAATCGGCTCCCTGGTTCATTCTCGGCGTCATGCTGTTTTCCTTCACGGTGCGTGCCGTGTATGTCGAAAGCTGCTCCATGTTCGTACGGGGCGGCGTGTACAGGGTGGTCAAGGAAGCGCTGGGCGGCACGCTGGCCAAGCTCAGCGTTTCAGCGCTGATGTTCGACTACGTCCTCACCGGCCCCATCTCGGGCGTATCCGCCGGGCAATACATTGTCGGACTGCTCAACGAAATCCTGGTGACCGCGGACGCACACGGATGGATTCCGCGTGCGATGCATCACATGTTCAACGGGACGCCGCAATTCAACGTCAACTGGACGTCGGTCGTCTTCGCCCTGATTGTCACCGTTTATTACTGGTGGGAGAACATTAAGGGCATCCACGAGTCGAGCGAAAAAGCGCTCTGGGTTATGCAGATCACGACGGTCATGGTCGTGATGCTGCTGGGCTGGTCGGCCATCACCCTTCTTAAGCACGGATACCAGAGCGTCCCACTGCCCACGCCGGCCAATCTCCATCTCACCAAGGAATCGCTCGGCTTCCTGCACCACCGCTTCCCGGAACAAAGTCTGGCGCAGAGGTTCGGCATCCTCGGCATCCTTATCGCGTTCGGCCATTCGGTTCTGGCCATGAGCGGCGAGGAGTCCCTGGCGCAGGTCAATCGCGAACTGGCGCATCCCAAGCTGAAGAACCTGAAGCGGGCGGCGATCGTCATCGCGCTTTACAGCTTCATCTTCACCGGACTCACGGCGTTGCTGTTCGTCATGATCATTCCGGACTCGGTGCGGGTCCCGGTCTACAAAGACAACCTTATCGCCGGCCTCGCCATGTATTTGTGGGGCCCGGAACTGTTGCGGTTGGCGTTCCGCGCGTTTGTCGTGGTGGTCGGCTTCCTGATCTTGTCGGGCGCCGTCAACACCGCCATCATTGGCTCCAATGGCGTGCTCAACCGCGTTTCCGAAGACGGCGTGCTCGCCGACTGGTTTCGCCTTCCTCAGAAAAAATACGGCACCAGCTATCGCATCATCAACCTTATCGTCGGACTTCAGATCTTCACCATCATCGCCAGCCGCGGCGATGTTTACGCCCTGGGCGAAGCGTACGCGTTCGGCGTGATCTGGAGTTTCGCCTTCAAGGGCCTGGCCATGCTGGTGCTTCGTTTCAAGTACAAGGGCGAGCGCGGCTGGAAAGTGCCGATCAATTTCCACATCGGGCCCTACGAAATCCCCTTCGGCATGGCCTCGATCACCATGGTCCTGCTGGCCACGGCGCTCATCAATCTCTTCACTAAATCCGTCGCCACCGTTAGCGGCATCGCATTCTCCGCGGTTTTCTTCGTCATCTTTACTTTTTCGGAATATGCCAACCGGAAGAAGCACGCAAAGGGCCAGCAGCAGAACGATCAGTTCCAGTTGCTGCAGCGCGACACGGTGGAGCGGGAAAGCCTCAACATCCACCCCGGCAATATTCTCGTGCCGGTGCGCGACTACAACACTTTGACGCACCTGCATTGGGCGCTGGAGAAGATCGACACGCTGGAGCAGGATGTCGTCGTCATGTCGGCCCGCATCAGCCGTTTTGGCGCGGCCGCTTACGATCTCGCCCCGGAACAAATCTTCAGCGACTACGAACAAACCCTGTTCACGCGCGCCGTGGCGGTGGCGGAAAGCTTTGGCAAGAAAGTCTCTCTACTGGTGGTGCCCGCCGGCGATGTGTGGGCGGCCATCGTGCAGACGGCCAATAATCTGGAATCATCCGCGGTAGTCGCGGGCGTTTCCAGCAAGATGAGTCCGCCGGAGCAGGCTTTCAACCTGGGCCGGGCTTGGGAAGCCCTGCCGGAGCCCAAACGTCAATTCGTCTTTCAGGTCATCTATCCTGACGACCACGTCGAATCCTTCCGCATCGGGCCTCATTCGCCGAGCATGAAGGATGAAGATGTGCTCTTGTTGCACCGCTTGTGGCTGAACATAACCCGGGAACCGGGTCTGGATAAGTTGCACCACCACGAAATCCTGCGCGAAGCCCTCACCCGCTTCGCCCATGATTACGGTGCCCGGGACCGCGACGATATTTTGAAGGAGCTTCGCCGCTTGAACGCAGCGGACGCGACCGAGGCCGGCCGAGGCAGTCCGAACGCGCCGCCTGCACCAGTCGTGCAAAGAGAGAGCGACGACGGCCCGCCCGCAAACCGCAGTTCCTGAGGTTACTTGACCTTCGGCGAATCCAGGTCCGCCGGCTTCTGATCGTCCCCGTGGATTACGCCGTCTTCCTCGGCGTAAAAGGAACGGTGGTCACTGTCCATCTGCTTGGGAGTCATCGTGAGCACGAAGCCGTCCTTGTCTTTTTCTTTGTGCGGACGGAACGATGCCGAGTAGTCGCCGCGATCTGTCGTACTTGCCATGCGCTTGGTAAACGAGCCAGTTCCGGCGAGAGCGGGTAGCGAATCGGCGTATTTGTCGTGTCGTTTTTTGTAATCGCGTTGCGCCCGCAACACCACGCGCATGTAGGCGAGAGCCAGGGCCTCTGACTCCGAGCGTGCCGGATCGCCGGCAAACTTCGGCTGATATGCACCACCGGGCGCTCCTGCCGGAGCCTGGCCCAGAACCGGCGACGAGGTCATAGTCGCCAGCATCCCGACCGCAAGAAACCACGTATAAAACCGCTGTTGTCGTCTTCCGATCACACCAGATCCCTCCACCGCTCCACCTACTCGGGGGTTACCGCCGTAATTGGACACGGTTTGCAATCGTTTCAATTCCCACCTAATTCAGGCAAGCTTGGACAGGATGCAATCCTAACAGGGAAACCTTAATGAAAGCTGCTGTCGCTAGAAAACCTACTATTCGTGTAGCCGTAGTGGAAAGCGATCCGCTACGGTTTGTGGGCTTTCGCGCCCTCTTCGATTCCGAGCCGGATCTGGAGCTTGTCTCCGCCTCGCTGGCAGATCTTGGGCAGCTAAACGCCATCGATCTGGTCCTGCTCGGCAACCGCAATGGGCAGAACCTCTACGACATCATGGCCAGTATGAAGGCCGTGCGACCCGACCTGCGCATTCTGGTGACCGGCTCCGGCATGGATGACGAAAGCGTTCTGAAAGCCATCGCCGCGGGCGCCAAAGGGTATGTCGATGAAGCCGCCTCGCCGGCCGAGTTCATTCAGGCTCTGCGTATCGTTCATCAAGGTTCCGTGTGGGCCCCGCGCCGCGTGCTCTCGACTTTTATTGAACGCGTCAGCGCTTCGCCCGGAAGAATATTCCCGGCCGGGCGCGTCACCTTCACGGACCGCGAAAAAGAGGTTCTTGAGATGCTGGTCGCAGGCCGGTCCAACAAGGAGATCGGCTCGGCTCTCGGCATCGAAGAACGGACCGTCAAGGCCCATGTGGCAAAACTGATGCGCAAGGTCGGTGTCCAAAACCGCATTGCGTTGTCGGTGCATGCCATCACGCATTCACTGGTGACGGCGAAATAGTTAAGGGCGCTCAATGACATCCGCAAGACTGCGACACGCTCGCAGTTTTGCACTCTTCTTTCTGCCTGCCCCACGCCGTCCCTGGAATCGTGTATCCTTTCGGAGTTCTCAGGCCCATCGTCAATGCACCGGAGATGCTCTGTGTCCTTTCCCAAGATTCTTCTCGCTCTCATAGCGTTGCTCGTGCTCCTTATTCAGGGTTCGGTCGTTGGGCAAACGCCGTCAACGGCGCCAACTATGCCGGAAGCAGATCATTTCAACGTGGACGCTGTCGATCCGGGCGTCGATCCCTGCACCAACTTCTATCAGTATTCGTGCAAGAAATGGATCGCGGCTAATCCCATCCCTCCGGATCAGGCAGGTTGGGGACACGGCGCCAAGCTCAATCTGTGGAATCAGTTCGTGCTGCGTGATGTGCTCGAAAAAGCCTCCGCCAATTCTCCCGGCCGGAGCGCGGTCGACCAGAAGATTGGCGACTACTATGCCTCTTGCATGGATGAGTCCGCCATGGACGCCAGGGGAATCGCCGCCCTCAAACCCGAACTCGAGCGCATCGGTGCTCTTCACAGCGCTTCCGAACTAGGCGGCCTCATCGCGCACCTGCACGCGATCACATTTCAACTGGCCCCCGGCAGCGACTCCGGGTCTTCCACCGCGGTATTTGGTTTCGGTTCCAGCCAGGACTTCGACGATGCCACGAAAGTGGTCGCTCTCGCCGACCAGGGCGGACTCGGCCTTCCCGACCGCGATTACTATCTGCGCGATGACGCCAAGTCCGTCGAATTGCGCCAGCAATACGTGGATCACATCCGTAAGACATTTCTGTTGCTCGGCGAAGACGAGGCTACCGCCGCGGCCGACGCAAAAGTGGCTGTCGCCATGGAAACGGCGCTGGCCAAGGCGTCCATGGATATCGTGAAGCGGCGCGATCCGGCCAACCTGAACCACAAGCTCTCCGCGCAGGAACTGCGAGCGCTCATGCCGGCTTTCTCCTGGGATGACTACCTCAAGGCCGTCAATGCTCCGCCCACCGCTCATTACCTCGTAACCGTGCCGGACTTCTTCAAAGGCGTCAACCAGCTGATTACGAGCGAATCTCTTGATCACTGGAGAGTCTATCTTCGCTGGCACCTGGTGCACGATTCGGGCAGTGTTCTGAGCAAGTCTGTTACGGACGAGAAATTCGATTTCTACGGCCTCAAGCTTACCGGCCAGAAGCAGCAGCGTCCGCGCTGGCGGCGCTGTGCAGTGTATGTAGATCGCGATCTGGGCGAGGCGCTCGGGCAGGCCTATGCCGACCGCACCTTCGGAGCGGATGGCAAGGCGCGCATGCTGAAGATGGTTCACGCCCTGGAAGCCGCTTTGCAATCCGACGTTGAGCAGGTTGACTGGATGACGCCGGCTACGAAGAAAGAAGCGATCGTGAAGTTGCATGGGATCGCCGACAAGATCGGATACCCGGATCAGTGGCGCGACTATTCGAGCCTCAAGATCGTTCGCGGCGATGCCGTGGGCAACGCCTATCGCAGCGGCGAATTCGAACTCGCCCGCCAGTTGGCCAAGATCGGCAAGCCCGTGGACCGCGCCGAATGGGGCATCACCACGCCCACCGTCGACGCCTATTACGATCCCCAACTCAATACCATCAATTTTCCGGCGGGCATCCTCCAGCCTCCCTTCTTCGACAAACAGATGGAAGATGCCGTCAATTTCGGCGCCATCGGCGCCATTATTGGCCATGAACTGACTCACGGCTTCGACGATGAGGGACGAAAATTCGACGCTAACGGTAATCTTCGGGATTGGTGGACCGAGGCGGACGGCAAAGAGTTCGATCGCCGCGCGCAATGCGTTGCTGACGAGTATTCCGGTTTTGAGGCAACGCCTGGCGTCAAGGTCAATGGCAAGCTGACGTTGGGCGAAAATACCGCCGACAATGGGGGCGTGCGCATCGCTCTAATGGCGCTGAAAGATACTCTCAACGCCGAAGGCCAAAGCGACAAAAAGGCCGCTCAGAAATCGGACGGTTTTTCTGACGAGCAGCGCTTCTTCATCGCCTTCGGCCAGGTCTGGTGCAACAACATGACCCCGGAGGTCCTTCGGCTGTTGGCCCAATCCAATCCGCACTCTCCGCCAGAGTTTCGAGTGAACGGCGTGGTCTCCAATATGCCGGAGTTCCAGCAGGCCTTTGGCTGCAAGCAGGGTCAGCCCATGGTTCGCCAGAACGCGTGCCACGTGTGGTAAACCTGCATCCTTGTCGTTGGGGCAGCGAGCGGCGCCGGGTGTAGTTGTCTTGGACCAAGGAGCCGCGCGACCTCGAAATCCATACGTGCCGTTGCCTCGACACCATAAACCTCCCGATTGCGGCGGCGGTGATCGGGCTTTCGTTTTGGCATATTCCTGAAAGTCGCAGCACCACTACAGCGCGCAATGATCGGCTCGGAGCCCTTCTTGCCACGCCAGGACTCGGCGGTTTGGTATACGCCTTCCGGCGGTCCGGTTCACGCTGAATATTCGCCGGAGCGCAAACGGGTGCGAAATGGGTGCGAATCTATGTACCGATTACCCGCCTGTTATCCTATGGGCGGTTCATCCATCATCTAATGGAATGCCCAGAAGAATCCCGCTGGACTTCCACGTGGAACTTTTCCTTGAGGAAATCATGGCCGTACTGATCGATGCCATCGACGTAAAGCGCAAAATGTTTTTCGAGGTCGACAACACCCCATTTGTATGCCTGGAAGTGGAGGTTTCAACTCCTACCGCCCGGGGCGGTCAGACCTTAGTCCGTCTCAAGATGCGGAACCTACTCACCCGCGCGGTTTTTGACAAGACGTTCAAGGCCAGTGACAAATTCAAGGAGCCGGATCTCCAGGAGGTCGAGGCATCCTACTTGTACGGCGACCAAGACGGTTTCCACTTCATGGATCAGGAGAGCTTCGAGACCCACACTCTTTCCGGCGAGATGGTTGGCGACGCAGTGGATTTTATCGTGGAAGGAGCAATTATCAAGCTACATAAGTACAACGGCAATCCTATCGGCTTGCAGCTGCCAGCCCATGTGGCGCTAAAGGTTACTTATACCGAGCCCGGCGCCCGCGGCGACACGGCAAGCGGCAGCGTGACTAAGCCAGCGAAGCTGGAAACTGGCATTGAGGTCCGCGTTCCCCTCTTCATCAAACAGGGTGAAACAATCAAAGTATCAACAGAGACGCGGGAGTTCGCGGGCCGAGCCTGATTTCACGCTAACTGCGCTTTGATCGGGGACGACAGCCTGACTTTTTTCCCTGGCGGCGCCAGGCAACGGCGCGAAGCCGGGAATCCCTGGACGGCTCGTAGTTGTACCGCCCACACTGGGAGCTACAATAAAATTGTGCGGAAAATTCTTCTCGTCGTAATCGGTATCGCAGTCTTAGGGTCGATTGCCATTCTATTGGCACGACAAGCGGCACCCGTTGTGGATCTGCCATCTCCTATCAAGGCTTTAGGCCAGGCCACTACAATTACTGTCCACGTTCGTGATCCGCGTGGAGTTCGTAGCCTTGCTGCCGTTGTCGAGCAAAATGGGGTCGAGTATCGCGTCTGGGATGCCACGCAAGCTTTGCCCGTGACGGATGGCACATGGACCTTTACGGCCGGCGTCAACACCACGCCCCAGCTCAAGGACGGCAAAGCAAAACTGATCCTCCTGGCCACTTCAAACGGCCTGCTTCGGAAGGCAGCACGCTGGGAGGGCGAGGTGACGGTGGTGACGCGACCTCCCGTCATCAGTGTCGATTCGGACCAGCACTACCTATACCGGGGCATGGCTGACCTGGCGACCTTCAATATATCTGGCACTTGGGCAGAAGGTGGTGTTCGGGTGGGCGATCAGACATTTCGGGCCTGGCCCATGCCCGGGGGCAAGCCTGGTTTCTTTTCGCTCTTCGCCTTCGCCTGGAATATGCCGTCCGGCACAACTCCTCTGGTTTACGCCTCCAATGGCGCTGGGAATGACGTCACCAGCCCGATCGTGTTCCAGTTTCCCAAGAAGGAGCAGCCGAAGTACACCGTTCACGACTTGCAAGTGAGCGAGCAGTTCATGCAGAAGGTAATCGGCGAGCTTGATCCGAATGGGTCGGGTGATCCGGTGCAGCGCTTTATAAAGATCAATAGCGAAATGCGGCGGGCGAATAACAAGGTCCTCTCGGACCTGCGCCTCAAGACCGCCGACAAGTTTCTCTGGTCGCAGCCTTTCCTGCGGCAGTCTCATTCCCAGGCGGAAGCCAGCTTTGCGGACACGCGAAACTATATCTACAAAGGAACGAAGATCGATCAGCAAGTGCACCTTGGATATGATCTTGCGGCTACGCAGCATGTTGGTGTGGAGGCGTCCAACGATGGGCGGGTGGTGTATGCCGCCCCGCTCGGCATCTATGGCAATTGCATCGTGCTGGACCATGGGTACGGGCTACAGACGATCTACGGGCACCTTAGCCAGATTGAGGTGCACGAAGGCGACATGGTGAAGCGAGGCCAAGTTATGGGAACGAGCGGCCAGACGGGAATGGCCGGAGGCGACCACATCCATTTCGCTATGCAACTCGATGGCATACAGATCGACCCGAAGGAATGGTGGGATGATCATTGGATCAAGGATCATATTGCGAAACGCGTAGATCTGCCGGGGTTCGGCAAGTGAAGGAGGCATATCGAGCCGGGTTGCGATCCATCTTCTTACTGTGCCGCACGACATCCGAGCGAAAACCTCGGCGCATAGGTGCCAGTGATACCGCTCACTGACGCCCATTGCACATGACTCAGGCTTATCCTGCTCGTTGATCACTAGCCAGCCGGGAAGGACAATCCTCAGTTTTCCGACTACCGCGAGAACCGCTCCCCAAAATCCAAATTAACGACTCGTGGTTCTCGGCACACGCAAGGTCCCGCCTGGGATCATAGCGTTGAGCAACTTGCAGTCAACCGATTCCTGCCAGAGGCGAAACAACTCTCCACTCATCCAAATTTTTATTCCATCCGCTTCGCAACAATTCCTGCGGTGGGAATAAAACCCTGTCCGATCGGTTATTCGATATGAACTCGGGCACAGGCGATCACAAACCGGAACAGGACCGTCCCTCGCACAACTATGTTTTCCCGGGAAAACGGCCACTGGACACGACCTTAGAGGGTGAGAGCAAGAAGGAGCAGGCAATGGTAAATCCGTTCGATCCAAAAACCGCACTCTTGGCAAAGCACGCCCAACATGTCGTGCTAATCCACTTTCCAATCGCGCTGTTCATCACGGCGGTGGCATTCGATTGCCTGGCGCAATGGAGGAAGAGCCAGACGCTGGCCGCCGCCGCTTATCTCAACTTACTGTTAGCCGCGATTTCGACGGTGCCGGTAGTGGCGTCGGGACTTGCGGCGTGGCACTGGGCGCTGGAGGGGCAAGAATTAAAAGGGATTCTTCTGATGCACCTCATCCTGGGATGCGTCTCAAGCGTGATGATCTGGTTGGTCTGGTGGGTGCATTACCGCGGGAGGCGGGCAGCGGCCTTGCCGGGCTACCGCCTGGTGGTTGAGTTGTCAGGCGCCGGCATCATCGCAATCACTGGGTACCTGGGCGGCTTTCTTAGTGGCGTGAACGGTCCTGGTTAATGTCGCCGCTGAGTTTCAGTTGCAAAAACGCCGGGCATGAATCTTGCTGGGAATAAAAACGTCTCGCACCAGTTATCAAGTCAGAACGCTACACACCAGGAGAACAAGATGACAGACAAAAAGCAAGATTTTATCGACCAGGGAATGCAAGACCTCAACAACGACGGAGTCGATCGTCGCGGGTTTCTAAGGTGCATGGCCTGGGCCGGGACCGGATTGGTATGGACGATGAGCGGCGGCATCCCAGTGTCTCGGGCCTTCGCCAAAAGCTACGGGAAGAATGCCAGTAAGGACAGGGATTTCAGCTTTGCTCAGATCAGCGACAGTCACATGGGATTCAACAAGCCGGCCAATCCGGATGTGGTTGCGACCCTGCAGGCGGCGGTGGACAAGATCAACGGACTGCCCAACAAGCCCGAGTTCCTGCTGCACACGGGAGACATCAGCCACCTCTCCAGACCCGAACAGTTCGATACGGTCGATCAGGTTTTGAAAGCCGCGAGCGCGAAAGACGTCTTCTTTGTGCCGGGCGAACACGACGTGCTGGACGACAACGGGAAGTCGTATCTCGAACGTTATGGAAAGAACACCCAGGGGGCTGGATGGTACAGCTTCGACAAGAAGGGCGTGCATTTCATTGGCCTGGTGAACGTGCTGAACCTGAAGGCGGGTGGACTGGGATCGCTGGGCGGCGAGCAACTCGAATGGATGGAAAAGGACGTCAAGCATCTCAGCCACAGCACGCCAATCGTGGTGTTCGCGCACATCCCCTTGTGGTCGGTGTACCCGGAGTGGGGCTGGGGCACGCAGGACAGCGCGCAGGCACTGGCTTGCCTGAAGAAGTTCGGTTCAGTGACCGTGCTGAACGGGCACATTCACCAGACGATGCAAAAGGTCGAAGGAAATGTGGCCTTTCATACCGCGATGTCAACGGCATTTCCGCAACCGCAGCCGGGTAAAGCCGATTCTCCCGGACCAATGAAAGTGCCGGCAGAGCAGTTGCGGACGTTGCTGGGAGTTACCGATGTGAATTACGTCCAGGGCCAGCACTCCCTGGCCATAGTTGACTCAAGCCTTGGGTAGTCGGCCAAGGATCCGGGCCAAGCAAGAAGATCAACTTTAGAAAGGAAACAGAAAAATGACGAAGACAAATGCGTGGATTGCAGGTTTGGCGATGCCGTTATTGATTGCGACGATGCTGCTGTTCGCGGGATTGCCGAACGTCGCGGCAAATGATCAGCCCTCAGCGTCCAATGCGGAGGTGAAAATCGATAATTTCAGTTTTACCCCGCAGACGCTCACGATACCCGCCGGAGCTACAGTTACGTGGACAAACCGTGACGACATTCCCCATACGGTGGTGAGCACAGACGGAGTGTTCAAGTCCAAGGTGCGGGATACGGACGAACAGTTCTCCTACACATTCACCAAGGCGGGAACGTATTCCTATTTTTGCTCGGTCCACCCGAAGATGACCGGAAAAGTCGTGGTGCAGTGAGATCGCGCGGTGCTTCTAGATGGCGTGGAAACGGAAACGGCTTTTCGTTCCCGGCATCGTCAATTACCTCGGCAAAACTGTCGTTCTCCAAAGCGTCTTGAACGAATATGACCGCAGAGTTGCACAATCCGCAGGGAATACAGTCGCAAAGGACGGCCTGGACCTCGTCCATGCCACCCAGGACGGAGATGTATCTGCCTTCGAGCAACTCGTAGAGCGATACGATCGCAAACTCCTCCGTATAGCTGAGCAGCTCACGTCAGGGTGGCTGTGAGAACGTCGGATGAAATGTTCCAGTTGAGCAGAACTCTGCGTCCACCACTGAGATACCCCAAACATTGGGAACTGAGTTTCAGATGATCTTCAGGTTGGTGTGAAATCCTAATTCGGAGCGATTGCCGGCACACGATTGCTGGCCGCCGCAGCGTGTGCACGAAGTCTTACGCGGTAGGGGGAAATTCGTATGAAGCTGTTTTTGTCGGGAAGACAACATGGTCCCATCCGTCGCGAAGCGATCCTTTGCTTGTGGATTGCCCTCTGCTTGTGGATTGCGCTCCCGTCTCCTGGTGCTGCTCAGGAAAAATCTGGTGTGCGGGCCACGAGCGATGAGCCTGCGGCGGAGATGAGTAATGCGCCGCTAGTGATCACGCTGCAGGATGCCGTTGCTCGCGCGAAAGCGAACGATCCACAGTTCCGTTCTGCCGTCACCGACCTCGGCGTCGCGCACCAGGATGTCGTGCAAAGCCGAGCCGGTCTGCTGCCGAACGTCAGCTACAACATGCAGTACATCTACACGCAGACGAACCGCGGCACTCTTACGAGTTCTCCAACCACTCGTTACATCGCTAATAACGGGCAGCACGAGTACATCGCGCAAGGCAACGTTCACCAGGCGCTGTCTCCGGGAATGCTCGCGCAGCATCGCGCGGTTGAAGCAGTCGAGGCGCTGGCCCGCGCTAAATCGGAAATCGCCGCCCGCGGCCTCGTCGTCACCGTCGTGCAGGCCTATGATGGCTACGTCGTTGCGCAGCGCAAGTATGGGACGGCGCAAGAAGGCTGCGGCAGAGGCGGAACGTTTCCTCGAAATCAGCCAGAAACTCGAAGCCGGTGGCGAGGTGGCCAACTCCGACGTGATCAAGGCCAGGATTCAAGACGCAGCAGCAAAAGCGCAATCTGCAGGATGCGCGTCTCGCGATGAACAAGAGACGGCTGGATCTGGCGATTCTTCTGTTCCCCAACTTTGAAGAGAATTTCACGGTGGTGGATGACCTGCGCCTGCCCGATCCGATCCCGCCTTTTGGTGAGGTGCAAGCCTCCGCGATGAAGAATAATCCCGATATCCGGGCTGCGCTTGCGTCGTTGCGTGAATCCGATCAGCAAGTGAAGGTCGCGTGGACGGCGATGCTCCCCTCGCTTACCGCCGACTACTTTTACGGCATTGACGCCAACCAATTTGCCGTGCGCGGTCCTGGTCCCGAGCACCTGCGCAACGTCGGTTACTCCGCCGTCGCCGGGTTGCAACTGCCGATTTGGAGTTGGGGTTCAGGCTACAGCAAGGTAAAGCAGGCTGATCTGCGCCGCCGGCAGGCGCACGTGGAGCTCAGCGCTTCGCAGCGCCAGTTGCTGGCCAACATGCGCTCATACTACGAGGAAGCCGAAACCGCCCGCGCGGAACTCGAATCTTTGAATCAATCCGCCGAACTCGCCTCCGACAGCCTGCGGCTCACAACGCTGCGCTACCAGGCCGGCGAATCGTCAGTGCTGGAAGTTGTCGATGCGCAGAATACGCTCACACAGGCGCGCGACGCCTTCGATGAGGGACAACTGCGCTTCCAGGTGGCGATGGCGAACTTGCAAACACTGACGGGGAACTTCTAGCATGATTTCCCATCGCAAACTCCAAATCCGACATTTCGTCCTGCAGCCAATAAAAAATAAACGCACCTCGCGAATGCTGATTGCAACGCTGGCGCTGGCGATGTCCTTGCTGACGGTGGCCTGCTCAAAAGGCGAAAAAGAGCAGGAACCGGTGGTAGCTGTGCAGATCACGCCGGTCGAGCGCGGCGAAATCCAGCAGGTTCTCAACGTCGAGGCGATTCTTTTTCCGAAGGACCAAGCCGCCCTCACACCCAAGATTTCTGCGCCGGTGAAAGCCTTCTACGTCAATCGCGGCAGCCGCGTGCATCGCGGCCAGTTGTTGGCCGTGCTGGAGAACCGCGACCTTGCTGCCGCCGAAGTCGAAAACAAGGGCGCATACGAGCAAGCCCAGGCGGCGTACAACATCGAGACTTCATCAGCCCTTCCGGAAGAGTGGCAGAAGGCTGACTACGATCTGCAGGCTGCCAGGCAAGCTTACGAAGCCGAGCAGAAGGTGTATGAGAGCCGCCAGACCCTGTACAAAGAAGGAGCCTTGCCGCGAAAAGACTTCGACCAGGCGGCGGTGGCAGTCATCCAGGCGAAGGCGCAATACGAGATCGCGCAAAAGCACATGGCCGCGCTCGAAGCAGCCGGCAAGAAAGACCAGATCAAGTCAGCCAAAGGGCAGCTCTCTTCCGCTCAGGGGAAGTACGAAGGGGCAGCCGCGCAATTTTCTTACTCGGAGATTCACAGTCCCATTGACGGCGTGGTCACCGAACGGCCTCTCTATCCCGGCGAAATGGCCCCAGCAGGATCTCCGCTGATCGTGGTCATGAACACATCCACGGTCATCGCGAGGGCGCACGTGCCACAGGAGGCTGCCGCGAGCATCAGACGTGGCGATTCCGCGACAATTTCCAGTCCGGGCGACATCAAGATCCACGGCAAAGTCACCGTCGTCAGCCCGGCCCTCGACGCGCAACAGTACTACCGTTGAAATCTGGGTGGAGGCCACCAATCCCAAGGGTATTCTGCGCCCGGGCTCTACGGTGAATGTCCAGATTGCCGAGCACGCGGAGAAGGACGCCATCCTGATTCCAGCAGCGGCGCTGCTGAAAACACCAGAGGGCGAAACCATCGTGATGGTGGCGGGCAAGGACGGTCTTGCGCACCAAGTTAGCGTTGAAACCGGAATTCGAGAAGGCGATCGCGTACAGATCACCAAGGGTCTGGGCGGCGGCGAGAACGTGATTGTTCGCGGCGCTTATGGAGTCCCCGACAAAACGAAGTACACGCTTGTCGCGGCCTCTCCGCCGGACGCCAGCGAAAAGGGCGGGGCTTCGGACAATTCCAAAGACAAGGCAGGCGATAAAGATCAGCCCGCCGGCAAAACGAGCGATAAGGGCAGGGACTGAATCATGTCATCGCCCTGGCAAACTCTGCTTGAACGTGTGGGCAGCACCGGCCCAGGGGGCAACAACTATTGGTACGCGCGCTACGCGAAGCCGGTCGTCTTTCTCGTTGTCGTTCTTGCACTGGCGGGCGGTTACCTCGCCCTCAGCATTCCGATTTCCGTTTTTCCTACCACGGATTTTCCGCGCGTCGTCATCGGCGTGGATAACGGCGTAATGCCGATCGACCAGATGATGGTTACCATCACGCGTCCTATTGAAGAATCCGTCAACAGCGTGCCCGGACTGCAGCAGGTGCGGTCGATCACCAGCCGGGGCTCGGCTGAAATTGACCTTTTCTTCGACTGGCACGTTGACATGGTAACTACCCTGCAGCTTGTAGATGCCGCGCTGTCGCACATTCGCACGGACCTGCCGGCATCTGCGACGATTCAGACTCATCGCCTCACCTTTGCCAGCTTTCCGATCATCGGTTACAGCCTGACATCGGAGACCGTTCCTCAGACCGACCTTTGGACGATGGCCAATTACGACCTCAAACCGCGCCTGAATCGCCTGAACGGTGTGGCGACAGTGATCGTGCAAGGCGGCCAGGAACCGGAATTCCAGATCACCCCCGATCCCGCCAAGCTGGTGGCCGCAGGCGTGACGGTCACGGAGATTCTCGAATCCGTTCGCCGCACCAACCTCATCGAATCACCCGGCCTGCTAGAACAGAACCACCAACTGTATCTGGGGCTTGTCAACGGGCAGGTAACGGACGCGAGCCAGATCGGCCAGATCGTCATCAAAAGCACGCCCGCCGGAATTCCCGTGCGCATCGGCGACGTCGCGTCCATCGGGCGCGCGGTCAAACCCGTCTATACCGTCGTCACTGCCAATGGCAAGCCGGCCATTCTGCTGAACGTCAGCCGCCAACCCGACAGCAACACGCTCGATGTTGCGAACGAAGTCCATGATGAAATCGAGCGCATCCGTAAGACTCTCCCTCCAGGCATTAAGCTCGCACCTTTTTACGATCAGTCGGAAATCGTCACCCAGGCCATCAAAAGCGTGCGGGACGCGATTCTGATCGGCGTCATCCTTGCCTCGCTGATCATGGTGCTGTTCCTGCGCGACTGGGGCACTTCGATCGTTGCCGTCCTGGTCATTCCCGCCACCGTCGTCGTCACCTTCATCGTGATGAAGCTGTTGAACCAGAGTTTCAATCTCATGACGCTGGGGGGCCTGGCCGCTGGCGTTGGCCTGGTGATTGACGACGCCATTGTGGTTGTCGAAAACGTCGCCCTCCACCGCGGCGCGGGCCAGGGCCGCCTCGAAGCAATACGCAGCGCGCTCAAGGAGATTACGGTCCCACTGATCGGTTCGACCATTACACCTATCGTTGTTTTTATCCCGCTCGTTGCGACGACCGGCGTCACCGGGGTGTTCTTTCGCGCGCTCGCTATCACGGTCGGCGTGTCTCTATTCACTTCGCTGGCGCTCGCCTTAAGCTGGACACCTATACTCAGCCAGTACTTCATTGGCGCGCGAAAAGATGGCGCCCTTCCCCTTAGTGAGGAGAACGGCGAAAATCTCAGCGCCGCCGACCGGCTACTGGCTGCCGAAGACGCTTCCATTGGCGGGCGCTTTCGATCGGTTATTGATTTCTATGAGCGTTGCCTCCGGTTTGCCTTCGATCGTCCGCGCTGGATGGCCGCCTTCGCCGGTGTGATCGTGGTGGCGTCCTTCTTCTGCTACCGCGTCCTGGGGACGGATCTGCTTCCCGAGATGGATGAAGGCGGATTCATTGTCGACTACATCATGCCCCCCGGAACCTCGCTGGCGGAGACTAATCGCGTGGTCGGTCACGTCGAAGAGATGATCCGCAAGCTGCCCGAAGTCGAAGGTTACTCGCGCCGCACGGGGCTTCAACTGGGGCTGGCGGCGGTGACGGAAGCCAACACCGGCGACATCGCCATCAAATTGAAAACCGGCCGCGATCGCGCGGTGGATGAGGTTATTTCGGATCTGCGAGCACAAATCAAGAAGGAGGAGCCGGCCCTCGACGTCGAATTTGTTCAGGTGTTGCAGGATATGATCGGCGATCTCTCCAACGCGCCTGAGCCGGTGCAAATCAAGATGTTCTCGAACAATCCGGCGACGCTGGCCAAGTGGGCGCCGCAAGTAGCCGATGCCATCGGAAAGATTCCGGGCGTCGTCGATATCCTCAACGGCATTGACAACACGCTCAGCAACCCCGCGACGGTGTTCCGCGTGAACCCCGCGGTTGCCGCTCGCGCCGGGTTCACGCCCGAGGAAGTTGCCGTGGATGCCTCGGCCATCCTCGAAGGGGAGCCGGCCGCAACTCCCGTGATCGCCAACGACATCCCGTATACCATCCGCGTGCGTTATCCGGATGCAAACCGCAGTTCGCTATCAGCGATGAGCAACACGCTCCTCAACAGTTCCAGTGGACACACGGCGACTTTGGGCACGCTCTCCGATGTAAGCGAACTGCCGGGCCAGAACGAAATCCGCCGCGAGAACCTGCAGCGCGATGTGACCGTAACCGCCCGGCTAGAGGGTCGCGATCTGGGCACTGCGATCAAGGCCGTGCAGCAGACGGTGGACGGCCTCCATCTTCCCCCTTCCGTTCGCATCGAGTACGGCGGGACTTACGCCGAGCAGCAGAAATCGTTCCACGATCTCCTCCTGGTGCTGGTTCTAGCTATCGTGCTGGTGTTTCTCGTGCTGTTGTTCGAATTCCGGACCCTGGCCGCGCCCGTTTCGATTCTGGCCTCGGCCGTGCTCTCGACATCGGGAGTCTTTGTTGCGTTGCTGGTCACGCGTACGGCCTTTAATATCGCCTCATTTATGGGTTTGATTATGGTGATTGGCATCGTCGCCAAGAATGGAATCCTGCTGCTCGACGCCAACCAGAAGTTCCGCGCCGCAGGGCTTGACGCTTACAACGCCATGATCCAGGCCGGCCGCCGCCGTCTTCGTCCCATCCTGATGACTGCGCTCGCCGCGGCTGCCGGAATGCTGCCGCTCGCACTTGCCATCGGTGCGGGGTCGCAGATGCTCCAGCCGCTGGCCATCGCCGTGATCGGCGGAATCGCCGTGTCGATGGTCTTGTCGCTTGTCATCACGCCGGCGGTCCATTACTACCTGAGCCGAGGTTAGCGGCCTGGACGCTCAGCAGATTCCGCACCGGCATCGCGATTGCGGGCACTTCCACGTAGAAGGCCGCCCCGCGCCCTAATTCGCTCTCCACCCAAATCACGCCGCCGTGCTGCTGCACGATCCACTGTGCGATCGAGAGCCCCAGCCCGGCTCCCTGTGTTTCGCGGTTTCGAGCCTTGTCCACCCGGTAAAAGCGTTCGAAGATTTTCGCCTGTTCTTCCCGCGCAATGCCGACACCGGTATCACGAACCGCAATCACTGCCTTTTCGTTCTTTTGTTCGAGTGCGAGGCTGACCGTCCCGGGTGATGTCGTGTACTTGAAGGCGTTATCGAGCAAGATGTCGATGACCTTGCGCAGCGCGTTTTCATCGGCCCTTACAAATAGCTCGCCGGGGCCAAGTTCGTCACGAAAATCCAGATTGCTCATCTGGGCGACGGAACGCCAGCCGTCCGCAGCCTCCCGCAACACCGAGTGGACATTAACCACCTGCATCTTTAAAGACTCCCGCCCCGAGTCGGCACGCGCTAATGCCAACAGTTCTTCGATCAACCCCGAGGTCCTCTCGGCCTCGCGCAGAATGTGCTGCAGGGCCTCCCGATATTGTTCCTCTCCGCGCGAGCGCCGCAGTGCCAGTTCGGCCTCGGTTCGAATCAACGAAACCGGCGTACGGAGTTCGTGCGAGGCATCGGCCGTAAACTCGGTCACGCGCCGGAACGCGCTCTCGATTCGATCCAGCATCTGATTCAAGGTGTCGGAAAGCCGCTGCAATTCATCCCCGGTGTCGAGCTTTTCGAGACGGCTGCCGAGGTTCGTGCCGCCAATTTCACGCGCGGTTCCAACGATGGCGTCCACGGGGGCCAGCGCCCGCTGGCTCAGCCAGTGGCCTCCAGTCGCGGCCGCTAATAGCAGCAACGGTGCGAACATAAGCAGATACCACCGGAACATTGCCAAGGTATCCACTACGTCGGCAATCATCACGCCCGTTTGCACTGCATAAGAATGGCCATTCGATTCGAAGCGCCGCGTCGCAAACCGTAACGGCTTGCCCCCCATCCAGTGGTCCTCGAATATGAGCCCCGAAATTTGCGCTGGTTCAACCGGAGGCAGCGAATGCGTCTTCATGAATGCGGATTGATAAATCCAATTGCCATTGCCGGCGTAAACCTGCAGATAGTCGCCGGCGTGATCCGCATATGATTCCGCAAAGCCGCTTTGGAGCCGCGCCAGAGAGTCGTCTTTCTGCGCTCCAAAGAATTTCTGCAGATCTTCCACCTGGCTTTCCAAATCGTCATCCACCAGGTCGTACAGATAATGCTGGAGCACCACCCACATGCCAAAACCAAAGACCAGCTGCGCGAGCGCAAAAATCGTCACATACCATAATGTGAGGCGAACTCCGATCGAGAATCTTTTCATGCCGCGCCGTCCGCTCGGATCATGTACCCCACGCCCCGCACAGTATGAATCAGCTTCGTTTTTTCTGGCGGGTCCACCTTCGCGCGTAACAGATGCATAAATGCGTCGAGCGTGTTTTCTTCAATCTCGCGGTCGAATCCCCACACCGCTTCAATAAGCGAACGCCGGGGCACCACCTGGCCCGGCCGGTACATCAGCCGCTCCAGCAGACTGTATTCCGTGCGCGTTAAGGAAATTCTCTCGCCGCCGCGCGCGACTTCATGACTGGCGGGATCAAATGCCAGGTCACCGACGCGCAGGGTCACTTGCATGGTCGCTACCGCGCGCCGTTGCACAGCGCGCAAGCGGGCCAGCAGTTCCTCGAACGAGAACGGTTTGGTGATGTATTCGTCTACACCCAAGTCCAGCCCGCGAACGATGTCTGGCACTGAATCCCGCGCGGTCAACATTAAAATCGGCGAGCGAATCTTCTCCGCACGCAGACGTTTCGCGACTTCATAGCCGTTGAGTTTGGGCATCATCACGTCCAAAATGATGACGTCGAACTCGTAGGCCTTCGCTGTCGCCAGACCGTCGGCTCCATCGTGGCTGCACACCACCGTGTGACCTTCCTCAGTCAGACCCTTTTGCAGGAGCTCTGCCATACGGGTCTCATCTTCCACGACCAGCAGCTTCATCTCGCGTCTCCAGAGTTCCTGTGTGCCAGCCCGATGGCCCGAACCTCCTGCGCCAAGTTTAGAACGCCATGGCCTTTTGTGCGCAGTCGGCAGACGAGATCTGAGCGAGCCGTCGCGACGGAGACTTGTTTCGTTACCTCATTGAGAAGTTTGCAGTCTTTTCCGGTATCAGCGGCGTCCAGCCAAAGATTCGTGTGCGCGACGAGAACGCATCCCTGACACTGGCAAACGCGAAACCTCGAATCTCGCCGAGTTGCAAGGGTGCAACTCACATCGTGAAGTTCTGGGAGCCAAACGAATTTCCGCAGCTCGCTGCGAATGAATGATGCGTGCGCTTCACCAGGAACATACATTGTCCGACCTGTTTACGGCACATTTGTTGGGACGGAACATCCGATACGAAGCGGACTTGGTTGACCAACTCTTTAACTCCAGCGAGAAGAGACTAGCCCGGACTCTGCTGTTGCTTGCTCACTTCGGTAAGGAAGGTGTGCCTGAGACTGTAGTTCCCAAGATCAGTCAGGAGACGCTCGCGGAGATGGTGGGCACAACCCGCTCGCGGGTCAGTTTTTTCATGAATCGGTTCAGAAAGTTAGGGTTCGTTAACTATGGCGAGAGCGGGCTGCAAGTTCATAGCTCACTTCTAAGTGTCATTCTCCACGACTAGTCCGCCGGAGACCCGCATCCAGCGTTCTGGACCTCCCGCTGTCCCGTTTGCATCAACCCAGCAAACCTAGGCTACCGCATTTAGCCAAACTTAATTGTCAGAACTGAGCAGTTTGAACCAGTCGGGCCATTCTTTCCCAGCCTATGCTGAATTGATCGGGAAAGATGAACGGTCGCGGCGAAGGGCGCTGCTCTGGCCTCTTGGAAAGAAGCAATGGATGATGACCCATATTACGGACAATCCGATATCCAAACTGCGAAAAGCTCCGCAACCGCCACTGTCATACCCCGGCGCGGCTTCAGACTGTGACCGTGCCAAGAAGCCACGTCTTGCTGAGCCACCGGCAAACGACCAGAACCTGAATCCCGGAGATCGCGTTGAAGGGTTGGGCAACTTCGGAAAGCCGACTGGGGAATTCGGTACAGTTGAGCAGACTAACGAAGACGATGCGATCGTCAAATGGGATGAGGCCGGTCGCATGAGACTCCACCAACCGTGGCTCAAGAAGGTGTGACCGAAGAGATGCATGGATCGGGCTGAGAGCGTGGGCGGGATACTACAACGATGTTCTGAACTCGTCGGTCCAAGACGGGTTGGCGCCGGTGTAAGGAGGCCCGTGAACTCAATCACCTTGTGCTTGAGGACGCCCAGCGCACCGGCCATCTGCCCAGGCCTGGAGAAGGAGCGGCCACCGCGGCAGGAGTTTGGGGATGACGATAAACCACTAGACATGACCAGCCACTACAAAAAAGAACCCACGTAGCCCTCATTTCCACAACCGGAATGGTTGTGCTCAGGCCGGAAGGCCTTTACTCTCCTCATCCCGAGCCACTCTCAATCGCAAACGATACCCTGAACTGGGGACCGCTGAACAAATCACTCATGAGACCGGCTCGAAATACCGTCATTGAGGCGCCAGTTCAGATCCATTGCTTTCGCAGCAACCACATCTTCACGCTGCGATGCAGTATCAGCATCCAGAACTAGATATCGTGCGCACTGCGCTCGATCATGACACAGCAGTAGAGAAACGGGCATAGCCGGATTGAGTTACGGCACACCCAAAACGTCAACTCCGGTAAGTGCTTGAAAAGTGGTGAGCGCGGTAGGAATCGAACCTACAACCTACTGATTAAGAGTAGGTGAATCCGAAACCGTCGAGCGCTCACTTTCGCACTGAAGAATCAATGACTTGCCGATAGCCAAGCCCGCACGGAAGCGCTTTGTACTGGTATTGAAAAGACGCAAGTTAGCGCACATGGGATCGAATGGTACGGCACACTTATGGCACACCTCTTTGGGTGACGGAGTGTCGTGCCCTCTCGGTGGCGACGAACACTGCCCAGCATCGCACATGCTTACAAAGCACCTCCCAAACGGAAATCGATCTCTCCTCTCCCGTTAGTCCACGCCGGCAAGAACGGGCGTTGTGGGATTCCTCTGTCTGCGCAACTGGCCCCGTGTCGTCGCTGTGGCGAAAAGCCTCGATCTCATTTACAAGCTTTCATTCGGGCAGCCGCATATGTCGCGCTACTTGGGCGAGGTGGTTTCCGCGTGGTTTTCGCTCGTGTGCCCACAGAGCAGTTGGCGTGTTCGCAATGTCAGTGCAGAGGGCTTCCCGTCGCGTTCGACGGTCAGGTTTACACGAGTTCCCTCTGCTCCGTGCAGTTCGCCAGATACTTGTTCGGCACTCATGGGCCCCGCGGCCTCGCCGTTGATCGTTTTGATCTGGTCGCCGATCATCATTCCTACTTCGTCGGCGGGCGAGTTCTTCCATACAGACATCACGGAATATTCGCCTTGGTTATTTCGTGCGAATTGTATGCCGATGGTCGTATAGCGAAAGGGGTCGGGTCTGTAGTGAGAGTCTTTCTTGAGGAAAACACGGTCGTGCTTGAGGTCGAATGTAATTTCAAACTCGCGTAGGACTTCGGAACCCAAGATTCCGGAAAACTGCTCAGTTGAAAATGCACCGGATTCTACCGGGCGCTGTATCCGGACTACGTGATCCGCAATCGCGAGGCTCCCGATTGAGACAGTGGGCAGACAAACTAGAAATGCTGGCGGTGTAGGAACACCCGCGCGAACGACACCATCGATGATCGAGGTAGGTGTCCATCTCTGAGTTAGCTGTTGCCAAGTTCTCCAAGAAAGGTTCGTCAAATTTGTGACGGTATCCAGCAGTAGTTCCGTGGGCAGAGACATGGTCTGAACAGGAACAAAAAACTGATTGCCAGATCGGCGCAGTTGCACCGGTGCGGCGAGATTTCCGAGCTGAGGTAGTGGGGCCAGAACAAGTTCCTGTTCCGAGTAATTCAGTTTGAAGCTGAGTTCTCCGAGGATGTCATTGCCCAGGATTCCGTCCACCTTGGTTCCAAGTGCGCGAGAGGGAGCCTCCGTGTTAACGACAGTCAAAAGAGGGCGTTCGAATATATGTTTGCCGATTCCTAGACTTTTGGCTTCTGCTGCGCTGGCGTCTTGCGTCCGATAGTTTCTCAGAATCTGCACATCGCCAATCACTCTCAAAGCCAGAGGCGCCACGAGTGCAGCATCAATCGCTGAACTCTCGCTTCCTGTATCAAGCACGAAGAGCAGTTGTCGGTCATTCACTCATACTGGAACGAGCACTACATTGTTGGCTACCGACACCTCAATCGTCTCTTGGGCTGACGCGCACGCTGTGAGAAATACGAGAACGAACGACCAGAGCTTCATCCAGCTCTTCCTGTCCCGTGTCAGAGACCGGTGGTTTGATAGCGCAACACAGATAAGGCAAGGCGATACTCATATCCAGCTTGGGCGTTTCCGATTTCGGCTTGTGTTTGCTGAAGCTGGGCCTGGCTTAATTCAACAATCGAACTGAGGCCAAGTTTATAGCGTGTCTGCGCAAGATCAAGAGCCAGGTTCGCCTGCGCCAGCAGTTGCTCGCTCACGGTTACGCGATCGAACGCTGTGGTGGCGGTGAGCCAACTTGTCCGAACATCTCGCGAGATGCGGTTGCGCAGGTCCATCAGGCGCTGTCGGCTGGCCTGTGCCCGAAGGTCGGTTTCGCGCGACTTGGAAGAAAAGAGAAATCCATTGAATACGGGAATCTGGACGTTCACCCCGACTGCTCCATACGGACCATAGACACGATCATCTCGAATCGGAGAATCGCCGTATGCGGCGAGTGCGCTGATTGTCGGGTACATTTGGTCGTGGTCGGCCTGGTGCAACTTCTCGGCAGACTCCGATTCAAACTCCAGAGCCAAGATTTCGGGCCGCTTGGAGAAGGCATCGGCAATCAGCGGATCTACATCCGCCGGAGGTGGAGTCAACGCCTCGGTGTCGTTCATCAGTTCGAAATTCTCAAGCGTCGGATAGCCGAGAATCGCCGAAAGGCTTGCGACGGCAGATTTGTCGTTGTTCAGCGCATCCAGGTACAAGAGCTTGGCCTGAGCAAGGTTCACGTTAGCGAAGCTCAAATCTAGGTCCGACTTGAGCTTGCTTTTAGTGAGTGCGGATACCTGATCGGCGAGCAACTGCCGCGAGGCGACGGTCTGCTCCGCCACCCTGAGAACAGCATGGGTTTGTAGAGCACTGTAGAAAGCCTGGTCCGTGGCGACCAGCACGTCTTCTTTGGTCGCTGCCGCATTCTGCTCGTCTGCCTTGGCTTGAAGGCGTGCGCTCGCAACCAGGTTCGTGGTATGACCAAAATCTGTGATGAGCTGGCTTACGGTTCCACCTCCGGCGGCTCTCGTGTATATGATCGGATTGTTCAAGGCTCCGGCAGTGATGCGGCTGTTGTTGCGCGCATCAACAGCCGTCAGGTTGGCATAGGCCTGTGGCCACAACGCGGAACGTACTTCCCGCGTCACCTGCTGCGAAGCCAATGCATTCAGTCGGGCGACTGAGATTGCGGGATTGTTTTTTAGCGCGATGGCCTCTGCATCCTTGACCGAAAGGTGAATCACGACCTTCGGGCCTTGCTGACCAGCGTGGTCCTGTGCGGCCTGCGATTGCTCGTCGTCGTTTTGCGAGCTCGCAAGCGCCCCGAGGGGCGCGTCGGTTGGATTCTGGAGTACCAATGTCGACTGACCGACGCAAGTTAGAGACAAACTAATCAAGCACGCAAGCTTCGCGACTCGGTTACTCATGCCGACACCTCCTGCGTGGGCAGTTCTTCGCTTCGGTGGAACCAGAGATAGGCAGCGGGAACCAGATAAACCGTAACGACCACAGACACCAGGAGCCCACCGATAATTGCGCGGGCCAGCGGAGCGTACGCTTCACTCCCAGTACCAAGCGCCAGTGCCATGGGTATCAAGCCCAGTAGCGTTGCCAGCGACGTCATCAGCACAGGGCGTAACCGCTGCCGCGATGCTGTCGCCACCGCTTCCCTGAGCGGAGTGCCCTGGTGACGTATCTGCCGCGTGAATTCGACGATCAGAATGCTGTTCGACACGACGATTCCCACCATCATGACCACTCCCATCAATGACATGACATTGAGCGTTGTGCCCGTTACCAGCAAGAACACCAGCACACCCGCAAGTCCTGGGGGCACGGCCAGCAGAATGATGAATGGATCAAGAAACGAGGCGAACTGGGCTACCAGGATCAAGTAGACGAGAACAATCGCCAGTATCAGTCCGATGCCGAAGCTTCTGAATGACGATCTCATGTTCTGCACCGAGCCGCGCAGGTTGACCCGCACGCCTTCCGGCAGCTTCGTATTTGCAATAATCTTGTCGATCTGAGCGCTGACCCGTCCCAAGTCTTCCGTCTTCGGCGACACGTATACATCGATGACTCGGAATAGCTGATAATGGTCAACCTCCGTGGGCGTGGGAATCGTTTTCACACTCGCCACCGTGTCGAGCATGGTGGTTTCTTTGCTTCCAGACCCGCGCACCGGAATTTGCTTCAGGTCTTCGATCGTTTTCACCGCATCTTCCGGATATTGCACAGTCAGCATGTAAGGGTTTCCGCTTTTTGGATCGACCCAGTAGTTGGGTGCGATCATGCCATTCGAAGTGAGGGCGGTGATCACGTTGTCGACAACTTCTTTTTGAGAGAGTCCGACCAGGCTGGCTTTCTCCCGGTTAATGTCGAGCTCCAGAGCGGGATAGTCGATGTCCTGTGGCACCAAGACATCGCTGACTTTCGGCAGCGCACGGGCTTGCGACGCAATTTCAGACGCAACCGCGTAGCTCTTTCTCAAGCTGCTACCGCTGACTTGAACATCGATCGGCGCGGGCATACCCATGTTCAACACAGAGTCCACGAGCCCGCCTGACTGGAAATACGTGCTCAATTGCGGCAAGTCCTCGCGTAACCGCTCTCGTACCTGCCGCATGTATTCGTAGCTGCCGATCTTGTGTCCCTCCCTGAGACTTACTTGGAGGAAACCCGTGTGGGGCGCCGAGTTCGGGGTGTAGATGGCAGAAAAATCCGTCGTGATCCCAATATTGGAAACGATCATCCCCAGCTCATTCTCTGGGACAACCTTGCGCACCATATCTTCCACTTGTTTAGCGTATTGTTCCGAGAGTTCAATCCGAGTTCCGGATGGAGCCTTGAAATTAACGACAAATTGACCTGGATCCGTGCGCGGGAAAAACGCCACTCCCAGCAGCGGATACATCGAGAGACAGAGTAAGGAAACGCCGGCCAACCCGACTACGGTTCCGGCCGGCCGTAGAAGCGCGCTGCTCAGTGATCGATCGTACTTCCCCAGCATTCTTTCGAAGTGGATGTTGAACTTCTTGGCAATCACGCCGAAGCGGGCACCGATTGACCCTTGCCCGACCTCTTCGTCTGCCTGATGCTTTTTGACGAGCTTGGCGCAGAACAGCGGCACCACAGTCATGGCGACCACGTAGGAAGCTAGCAGAGAAAGGACCACTGCCATGGCTAGCGCGACAAACAAGAATCGGCTAACCCCGTACAGAAAGACTACGGGGAAGAAGACGATGGCTGTGGTCAGCGTGGCCGCAAGAACGGCGAGCGCAACCTCCTGCCCACCTTTTTCCGCGGCAACTTCGGGCGGTTCGCCCATCTCCAGGTGACGGAAGATGTTTTCCAACACCACCACGGAGTTGTCGATCAGGCGGGAAAACGCCAACGCCAGACCTCCCAACACCATCGTGTTCACGGACCCGCCACCCGCGCTGATAGCCATGAACGCCGCCAGAGCAGAGAGGGGAATGGAAAGAAAAACCGCGGCCGTGGCGCGCATGCTTCCCAAAAACAGAAGCACCATGAGGCCAGTCAACACTAGGCCAATTGCTCCTTCATGAAGCAGATTCTCAATCGCCGCTTTCACAAAAGCTGATTGATCGAAGACAACCTTGGCTACGAGTTGTTTCGGAATATCGACCAGGTGAGAGAGGGCATCGCGAATTCCGTCGACGACCGCAATCGTGTTGCTATCACCACCTTGCTTCAGAATGGGCAGGTACACCGACCGTTGCCCATCTACGCGCACAACGTTGGTTTGGATTTGTTGCGCGTCTTTCGCCCGCCCCACGTCACCCACGAGCACGGACGCCTGCCCGACCGTCTTGATCGGCATGTCATTAATCTGCTCCGCTGTGGGAACCTGGCTGTTGGTGTAGAGGTTGTAGTCGATTGGCCCGATCTTCACGTCCCCGGCGGGCAGGATCAGATTGCTGTCGTTGACGGTGCGAACCACATCCATCGCCGACAACTGGTGCGCATCCAGTTTTAGGGGGTCGACGTACACCATGATCTGACGGTACCGACCGCCAAAAGGCTGCGGCACCGATGCCCCCTGCACGCTAGCGATCTGGTTGCGAACGGTGTACTGGCCCAGATCGCGCAACTCCGTTTCATTCAGGCCCTCACCTTTGAGCGTGATCAGGCAGACGGGCAAGCTGGAGGCGTCGAACTTGAGCACCACCGGCGGCAGAGTGCCAGGCGGAAGCCTTCGGAGATCCGCCATGGCTAGGTTCGAGATGATACTGAGATCGGAGTTGGCGTCGGTGCCCGGCTGAAAGTAGATTTTGATCAAGCTGACGCCCGGCAGCGAGCGAGACTCTATGTGATCAATGCCGCTCCCCAGCGTAAAGAATCGTTCGAACGGATTGGTGATGTTGGTTTCGATCTGCTGTGGAGGCATCCCCGAATAGAACGTTGCCACCACGACCACAGGGATATTGATCGTGGGAAACAAATCGACCGGCATGCGCACCAGTGTCACCGTGCCCACGATCGCTACCATCAAGCAGAGAACAATGATGAAAAAGGGATAACGGATGGCAAAACCGGACATCAGAGAGTCCCCCCAGATTCCCGTGCATTCTCGTTGACGGGTTTCGGCCGTACCTTTTCTCCGGCACGGAATTCGCCGCGATTGCCGATGACCACTCGGTCGTTTTCCGCCAGTCCTGCGAGTATCTCGACTCGATCGCTAGACTCAGCTCCCAACTTCACTTGCCGCTCTTCCACGCGTCCCTCGGCATCCACGATCAAAACGGTGCCTCCGGAATTGTTCCGCTCCAGAGCTTGAATTGGAATCGTGAGCGCATCGATATGCTGCTTCAGGATGATCTTCGCCTCGGCATACATGCCCTCCTTGAGGGTGCCGTCGGAGTTTTGCACATCGATCTCGGTATGCATGGTCCGTGTTTCGTCATTGAGCGCATCTGCAAAGCGAGCCACCCGCCCTTCGAAATCGCGGTTCATCGCAGAAACATGAACCTGCACCGTGCTTCCCAATTGGAGCTGAGGCACGGCTGATTCCGGAACGGGTACGACGAGTCGCAATTTGGACCACTCCGCTAACTGCACCACCGGCATTGATTGTGTCTCGGAAGCGGTTCCAGCCTGAATCAAAGCTCCGGTATCCGCATAGCGTTTGGTCACAACACCCGCAAACGGCGCGGTGATGTGGGAATATGCTTCGAGAGCTGACAATCGGTCGAGGTCTGTCCGAGCTGACACCAGTTGGCTCTGCGACTCGGCTAGCGCAGCGCGTGCGCTCTCGATCTGGGCTGCGGTTTCTTTGTCCTTCGCCATGGAATCGTCCAGCTCTTGCTCTGCAATTAAACCTGGTCGGGATTCCGAAGCCTGTTTCAACCGGCTGTAGGCAGCGTGGTAAGCAGCGTGCGTGGATTCGGCGCGCTGAATCTCGCTTTCGGAACGACGAACTGCGTCCTGGTAACGTTGTATGTCCGCCTTCGCTCCCGCGACCTGGGCGCTTAATTCGGGGACCTCCAGGACCGCTAGCACTTGTCCCGCTTTCACATGGTCCCCGACATCCACGTAGATCTTTCGGATGAACCCCGCCACCTTGGCGTGAACATCCACTTGCTGATAGGGGCGAAAGGCTCCCGAAAGAGTGAGCGAGTTCACAACGGGTCTCCGCTTAGCCAGAACGACCGCAACCGGACGAAGCAAAGCGTCTTCGTGCGGATCGGCCTTCGCCGTTTTCGCCGGAAGTCGCAGCAGCGCGACTAGGCACACCGCCGCTGCGACTACCGCAATGCTCACAAACTTCTGCTTACGATTCATCGATTTAACCTTTTATGTTCGGCATTTCTCGTCAAACCTCCGACTGTCCTGGTCCGCGAAACGCTCGCTCAAAATGCATGGGAGCTGTTTCGCTTCAGTCAATGACCGAAGTGGAGTTCGAGTTCTTGATTAGCTGCAAACGGGAATGAAACAACTAGCAGGTAGGAGGCGGACGATTAGAGAGACTTTCGTCGAAAAGGACACTGGGCATTGGGGGCCCCGCTGGCGCGACACGCGGATAGAACACCGGAGCCTGCAGAGTGGTCAAGATTGGAACAGGAGGCGCCCATTGAGCAGCATCACGGTCCATGTGCTGTCGCATGGCATGTGAATCAGCGCTCTGGGCAGTGACTCCGTGAGAAATCGTCAGTCGGAAGGTGCGAGTCGCTAAGCTAACGGTTAACCCGCAGATCGCCACCATGACAACGAGGACATACCAGCGCGGATGCTGGTGATTCTGGAGTCGCAAGTCCTCTGAATGTGGCACTGAAAAGATCACCCTTCAGCGAATTATAACAACTTAACCCTGTCAACGTACTAGAACCTCGGTAACCGCCGAATTCAGCATTTCAGCAGTCAGGCCGGCAACACACATGATTGCGAGACAACACCGTGCTGTCGTCCTTTTTGGGAGCGGGCGGACGAGCGAGATGTGTACACTGGCCAGCTACGGGAAAGACAAGGGCCTGAGAACGTCACGGATTGCAACGGACGAGGTGGGATTGAAAATCTCTCAAAAAGGACTATACGCATTGCACGCCTTGATGACGCTTGCACGACGATACCAACAAGGAGCCAGTACAGTTCGGGACATAGCTTCTGAAAGTGACCTGCCGGTAAAATTTCTCGGTCTGATCTTGCTCGAATTGAAGCATGCTCGGATCGTGGAGAGCGTGCGCGGCAGTAACGGCGGGTATCGGTTGCGGCGCGCCCCATCCGAGATCCGACTCAGCGAGATCATTCGCATCATGGACGGGCCGCTCGCGCCATTCGGGGACGCTGATCAATTGCGGATTCTGATCGCAGGGGATGCTGAGCACCGCGCACTGTACCAAGTGTTCCTGGACGTGCGAGATTCCGCGGTAAGAATACTAGACAACACCACAGTCGCCGACATCATCGCAAAACAGCGCAACGCGAAAAGAAAAGCAGATCGCTCGCCCATCGAACGGAAATCCGCAGCCAAGTAGGTCCTCGCCGCGTAGATCGGATTCCTGAATTGCCGGGAGGGCTTTCGTTCCAGCGTCCCCGAGGAGCGGGAAGAAACTCACCTTCGCGTCACACGCGCAAAATCATCACCTCAGTGGCCTTGATGAGAGCCGCTGCGGTCTGGCCTGGCTTGAGGTTCATTTCACGAGCCGAGCTTGCCGTGATGATCGAAGTGATTTGCTGATCGCCTATAGAGATTTTGACCTCCGCCATGAGGCCGCTTATGCGGACTCCGTCGATTCGTCCGACGAGTTGATTGCGTCCGCTCACGCGGCGGATCACATCCTTCCGCTCTTCTTTCGTTCTGCCGCGAGTCTTGAAAAGCAGCTTGTCCACTTCGCTTTGCGGGATGCGGTGGTGGCCTCCAGCGGTTTGGACGCTGCCGATCTTCCGCTTGTAAATCCATTGTTTGATGGTTGGAAAGCTGACCCCGAGCTGTAAAGCGGCGTCGCGCAGCATCAGCAGTTCTTCGGACTTCCGGCGGGTCAGGCGGCGGACTGGCATCGCAACGAAATCCTACCGTCAGCAAGGAGCGTGGTCAACCGCGCACTAAAGCGATGTTATCCGTCTATTAGTGGACAATAAAAGCATACTATATATACACTTCGATTTCTTGTCCCACGTTTTTGAGAGACGGAGGATCAGATGAGGTTCGGGAGGCGATTGAAAACTTTGACGCGCGCCGGCTACATTCCAGCGGCTGCCTCACTGCGGCTGGTCCAACCCTTCTTGCTGATTTTGTGGGTTGCGATGGGGGCGTTCCCAGCTTGGGCGCAAACGGCGACCCCCGACCCCTGCACGAGCGGGCACGAGTTCGCCACCACGGACTGCGCGCTGACCTGGCACGGCATAACGGTGTACGGCGCGTATGACATCGGTGTCGGCTGGGTCAGTCACGGCCTACCAGAAAACGGCTATAACTATGAAGGCGCGTCTTTGGTCAACCGAAACGGCTTTCAACATCGATTCCTTGTTGCACCGAACAACCTGCAGCAAACGGGGATCGGCATCCGGGGCAAGGAACAGTTTGCGCCTGGATGGTCCGTGGTGTTCAACGCTTCTAGTGGAATCAATCCGCAGTCTGGCCTGCTCGCCAACGCATCAAAGACCGACATCATTAACAACGGCCTTCCCAGGAGCAGCTATTCGTACGCCATCGATGGCGCGCGCGCAGGTCAGCCCTTCAATGACGAAATCTATGCCGGTATATCGTCGGAGAATTTCGGCACATTGACCTTCGGTCGTGAGCGTTCTCTGGGTACCGATGCGATGCTCCAATACGATCCGGCCGGCGGGAGCTACGCGTTTTCGTACATCGGGTACAACGGCACGATGGCAGGCGGCGGCGATACCGAAAACAGCCGCTGGGATGACGCCGTGAAGTATCGCATCGCCTATGGCCCAATTCACTTCGGAGCAATGTATAAATTTGCCGATGGTTCCGGCGGTTGCTACTCCACTGCCGCAGGCTGGACGGCAGCAACCTGTACGGCTGAATCGGCGCATAACAACGCCTATGGATTTGACCTCGGCGCAAACATCGGCAAGTTCTCCGCCGACATTGTCCCTCAACATTACAACCAGGCGATCAGCGTGCTGAACCCGTTACTGGGGGCTCAAAGTCTGACGCAGCCCTATCAGTCCACCGTCAATAGCATCAATACAAACCAAATCACCGGGACCAATATGGTCGACCCGAGTGACACTGTGTACGGCATCGTCACCGACAACTACGGGATAATCGTCGCTGCCAAGTATGCCTGGGATCCGATCAAGTTTTTTGCCGGGTATGAATACATCTGGATGAATAATCCGAAGAACCCGTTAGGCATTGGCGCCTCGGACCAGGGGGGGTATCGCATGAGCGGAGTTGAAGACAACAATCTCGATCACGAAAAGTTGGTGAACATCTGGTGGACAGGCGGGAAGTATACCTACCGCAGCAAAACTGACATCACTGTCTCTTGGTATCAACAGCGGCAGGATACCTTCCGTGTTCCACCGACCTGCGTGCCCGGAAATTTTCGCGCCTCCTGCGCGGGCACGCTCAACGAGGGGTCTCTTTATCTGGATCATCACTTCACGAAGCGTTTCGACGGTTTCGCCGGAGTTGCGTATTCATGGGTGAGCGGTGGACTCGCCATTGCGATTCCTCATGGCCCCGGCGTCCCCTATAACTCCAACAACAACTTTGCTCCGGCGATCGGTGGTCGGTTCACCTTCTGACCGTTTCCGCGGCGGGTTCCGAAATCGCCACGACTGTCATTCCACCCCACAAACCACATTCCGATTCTGTCCATCCGTTTTCCGTCCTAGGAAACGCGAGGAACTGGTGCCTACGTTGACTCCGAACCGAGCTCGCCCAAAGTTTGCCGTGCTACATTTACGGCAATGCGTTCTGAGATTGAACAAGCCGTGCAGCTCCTGCAGCGGGGTGACGATGCGGCGCTGGAGCAGGCTCTGGCTCTGCTCCAAAATACGGTGTTCTCCTTCAGTATGCGTGTCTGCGGGCAGCGCCAGGATGCGGAAGATACGATGCAGGAAGTGCTGCTGAAATCGGTTCCGCACTTGCCCAAATTCGACAGTCCCAAAGCCCTCGTGGTGTGGCTCTATAAGGTGGCAAAGAACCGCTGCTTGATGAGTCGGCGCCGGAGCAAGTTTGCTCCCAATCCAGATCTCTCTCTGGAAGAACTCATGCCGGATCGGAAGGAACTTGAGCAACTGGGGACCGATGGCAGCATCAACCCTGAGGCATTCGCTATCCGGAGTCAGGAAGCGGGACGGTTGCGAGACGCCATTCAGCGGCTGCCGCCACAGTACCGAATTGTTTTGGTGCTGCGCGATATGGAAGGGCTAACCGACGAAGAAGTGGCCGAGATCACCGGCCTGCGTTCTGGGACGGTGCGGGTTCGTCTTCACCGGGCACGGTTGTACGTGCGAAAGGAATTGATGAAAGGGCTGAAGCCGCGCTCCGGGAGAGCAGCCGTCGCTCAGCGGGCGGCTTCCCAAGAACGGCTAGGCAACGAACAACCCAGACCTGCCCGCTGTAAGGCCATGTTTGCGGAGCTCTCGAACTATCTCGACGAGCAGTTGGATGATTCGCTTTGTGAAGAACTGGAGCGGCACATGGGCGGTTGCGAACCGTGCAAGGTGTTCCTCTCCAGTCTCGAAGCAACGATTCAGCAGTGCCGAACCTCCCCGGCGGAGTGTCCTTCAAGTAAAAAGGCCGTCCGGCTCCGAAAGCAACTGCTGAAGAATTACGAACAGGCCCTCGCGGCGGTCAGACCAAAGCTGTAGCCCTCCTTAAGGCCGTAATCTCTCGGCCGATTTTTTCTGTAACAAAATCCAACTTTCTGCATTTATTCGTGTGCTTTATCGATGGAGCCAAGCAGGAGGCAATCATGATCACAGCCAAAGTCGAACTGACTCAACCACTTAAGCAGCAGCGCCAATTTGTGGCCCAGACCGGAAGCGGCCATCACCTGCTGTTGGACGATGCAGCCGGAGGTACCGGCCCAAAGCCGATTGAACTGATCGCCGCCGGATTGGCCGGGTGCACGGCGTTCGATGTCGTCACCGTCCTCCGCCAGAAGTATCACCAAAAAGTCACCGGTTACGAAGTGCGGGTGGAAGCCGATCAAGCGGAACGCCCACCCCAGGTGTTCACGGCAGTGCGAATCCACCATGTTGTCACCGGCTTTGAAATTGACGCGGCGGCACTGGAGGAGGCTATCCGTCTCTCCGAGGAAAAGTATTGCTCGGTTGGGGCGATGGTGCAGAAGACCGCGAGTTTTCATACCACTCACGAAATCGTTGAAGACAAGACTGAATGGATGAAGTCAGCTCAAGCCGCGGGAGTGCAAGGTTGAAAGGTCTATTCAAAGCGCTTCTGAGCGTCGCTGTTGCGTGGGTGTCATTAGGGGCAGCCTCAGCTCAACAGGAGGCGCAGCCTTCGTCCCTCACTCTGCAGCAGGCGGTGAATATCGCGCTGGAGAAAAATCCACTGCGTAAGGTGGCGATGGCGGATACGAAGGTGGCCTCTGCGGGTGTTCGCGCCGCGCGTTCCTTCCTCATGCCGCACTTGAGTTTTTTGGAAACGGCGACTCGTGGTGATGACCCCGTGTACGTGTTCGGGAGCAAGCTACGACAGCAGCGTTTTACCCAGGCCGACTTCACACTGAACAAGCTCAACACGCCTCTGCCCTTCGGCAACTTCAGCACGCGGTTTGGGGGAACCTGGAACCTGTTTGATTCGTTCGCCACTTGGCACGGCATCAATCAGGCAAAACAAATGAACGAGGCTGCCGGACACCAGTTAGACCGCACGGATCAGGAGATTGTCTTCCGGGTGGTCAGTTCCTACTACGACGTTCTGCTAGCGGCCAAGGAACTGGAGGTTGCCGAGCAGTCGGCCAAAACTGCCCAGTCGATCATGGACCGCAGCCAGGCGCGATTCGACAGCGGGCTGACTGTAGAGTCAGATCTGCTGACAGCGAAGGTTCGCATGGCGGCGCGACAGCAGGAAGTGATCCGCGCGAGGAACAATCTGGAAGTGGCGCGGGCACAGCTGAACACGGTGATGGGTGTGCCGCTCGATTCTCCGTTCCAGACTACCGAACTGTTGGCTGAGCGCACACTTTCGATTCCGGCCATGCCGGATCTTGAAAAGCAGGCGCTCACAAATCGTCCAGACTTGAAGCGCATAGCCTCCGAGGAGGCCGCTCAACGACAGAGCGTTTCGATTGCTAAGTCGTCATTCGGTCCGCGGGTGAACGCCTTTGCAGGCTGGGAAATGGATAACCCTACGTTCGTCGCCGGTGGCGGCGGCAACAACTGGCTGGGCGGGATCGAAGTGCAATTCGACATCTTTCAAGGGGGAGCGAAACGCGCGGAACTCTCCAAGCAGCGGGCCCTCGAAGAAAAGGTTGTGGCAATGAAGCAGGCAGCGGGCGATGCAGTCAGGCTCGAAGTGAGACGAGCCTACTATGAGACGGATGCTAGCCGACAACAGATCGAAGTGGCGCGAGCGGCAATCGCCCAGGCACAGGAAAGTCTACGCATCAACCAGGACCGCTACGACAGCGGATTGACCACGATTACCGATTTGTTGGGTGCTGAAGATGCGGCGCGGCGTAGCCAGACCGACTACTGGGAAGCCATTTATCACTTCCAGACCAGCTACGCCAACCTGGAGTTGGCCAGCGGCAGCTTGAATCCGCAATCTCCCGTGGTGATGCCATGAATCGTATGAATATCCGACTCAGTTTTCTCTTTCTGATGCTGCCGGCAGTGTTTAGCCTCGTCGGTTGCTCTAGCGAGCAAACCCGCACGACTCCGTCGCCGGACGCCGTGCGGAACATTGCCGTGCTCGCCGTGCAGCAGGCCAACGTACCCGATTTGCTAGAAGCGGTGGGGACGGTACGTGCCGCCCAGACCAGCGACGCCTCCAGCCAAATGATGGGAAACATCGTCGAGATCCGGGCTCACGAAGGAGACCACGTTCAGCGCGGTCAAGTGCTCGCCGTAATCGACGACTCCCAGCCGCGAGCCGCAGTAGACCGCTCGACCGCAGCCGACCTTGCCGCCCAACAGCAACTGGTCGGAGCAGATTCCGACCTGACCCTGGCGGAATCAACGCTGAAGCGTTACCAAACTCTCTTCGAAAAGAAATCGGTGAGTCCGCAGGAGTTCGACGAGGTGAAAGCCCGTCAACAAGCAGCTCTCGCGCGTCGCGATATAGCAAAGGCTGGGCAGGCCCAGGCGCAGGCAGCATTGAGCCAAGCACGCACGTCTCTGGATTACACGCGGATTCGGGCGCCATTCGACGGCGTGGTAACGGAGAAGAAAGCCGATCCCGGCACGCTGGCTTCACCCGGCATGCCGATTTTTACGGTTGAGGACGTGCGCCACTATCGACTGGAGGCCACGGTCAACGAGAACGATCTCCAGTACGTACGAACAGGAGAGCAGGTTTCGGTCGTCATCGACGCCCTCGACAATGCGAATCTGAAAGGTAAGGTAGTGCAAATCGTTCCAGCCGCGGACGCCGCGAGTCGCACGTTCCTGGTGAAGATCGATTTGACCACAGACACACATTTGCGTTCGGGGCTCTTCGGGCGGGCCCAGTTTTCTCGCGGCGAGCGGCAGGCACTGTTGATTCCGCGTTCGGCGGTCGTCGAACGCGGCCAACTGCAGGGCATTTATGTGCTCGACCAAAACAAGGTTGCGAGTTTGCGCTACATCACTTTGGGGAAGCCATCCGGGGCCAAAGTCGAAGTGCTGGCGGGCCTCCAGGATGGCGAGCAGCTTGTGGCCAAACCGGGCGCAGTCGACCTGAACGGCAAGCGCATTGAGGTCCAGTAATGGCTGATAGCAAATCCAAGTCGGTGATGCAGCCCCCGAAAGGGTTGCGCCTGGCCGGTCGCATTGCCCACAGTTTCATTGATTCGAAACTGACACCGCTGGTGATCGTCGCTGCGCTCCTTCTGGGTGCTTTCAGCATTCTCAAGACCCCACGGGAGGAAGAGCCCCAGATCGTCGTGCCCATGCTCGACGTTTTTGTTCAGATGCCGGGTGCGTCGGCTGACGAGGTGGCACAACGCGTCAGCCTTCCCATGGAGAAGTTACTGCGCGAAGTGCCTGGCGTTGAGTACATCTACTCGATCAGCCATCCCGGCGTGAGCATGCTGGTTGTGCGTTTCTACGTTGGTGCCAAAGAAGAAGATGCGATCGTACAGACCTACAACAAGCTTTACTCCAACTTTGATCGTATTCCGCCCGGCGTCTCACAACCGATTATCAAGGTCCGCTCGATCGACGACGTTCCGATCATGGCCCTGACGTTGTGGGGAAAAGACTATGACTCTTATCGCCTGCGGCGAATCGCGGGTGAGCTGGAAAACTCACTCAAGCCGCTCAACGACGTTTCTGAGACCAAGATCATCGGGGGGCAGCCGAGGCAAATACGAGTAGTGCTCGACACTCAACGGCTTGCGGCCTACGGCCTTACACCGGGCGCAATCGTCGGCCAACTCCAGAACGCGAACAGCCGTGGCCAAGCCGGTAGTTTTGCGCGTGACAATCGCGAGTTTCAGGTTGAAGCAGGCACCTTCTTCACGAGTCTCGAAGACCTGCGTCAGGTCGTGGTCGGGGTTCATGCCGGACGTCCCGTCTACTTGCGTGATGTAGCTGAGAAGCTTGAGGACGGCCCCGCCGAAGCAAACACCTACGTCCTGTTTGCCAATGCTCGCGGCGGCGCAGGACAGACTGCTGGCGCAGAATATCCCGCAGTAACCATTACGCTTTCCAAGCGCAAAGGTACGAACGCCACCGACATTTCCGAGCGCGTGCTGGACAAGGTCAATGCTCTCCGCGGTTATGTGCTTCCCAATGATCTGACCATCACGGTCACGCGCAACTATGGTGAGACCGCGAAGGACAAATCCGACGAACTTCTCAAACACCTCCTGATCGCAACCTTGTCGGTCACATTGCTGATTGCACTTGCCCTTGGCTGGCGGGAGTCGGGCGTCGTTCTTTTGGCGGTGCCGGTCACGCTCGCTCTTACACTCGCCGTGTTCTATTTGTATGGCTACACCCTGAACCGGGTCACATTATTTGCTCTGATCTTCTCCATCGGCATCCTGGTCGACGACGCAATCGTTGTGGTCGAGAACATCGTGCGCCATTTTCGGTTGCCGGAAAGCCGAGGGCGATCGTTATCTGAAGTCGCGGTCGAGGCGGTGGACGAAGTTGGCAATCCCACGATTCTTGCCACTTTCGCAGTAATCGGCGCCATCCTTCCCATGGCCTTCGTGCGCGGCCTGATGGGTCCCTACATGCGGCCGATTCCAGTGGGAGCGTCGGCGGCGATGTTGTTTTCGCTGATTGTCGCTTTCGTCGTTTCGCCGTGGGCAGCATTGAGGCTGCTGAGGAAACATGCGAGCAGCGACCATTCCGGGCACGAGACCGAAGGTTGGACTACCCGACTGTACCGCCGGATGATGAACCCGCTCATCCGCGACGCGCGCCGCCGCTGGACGTTTTTTGGTGGTGTCGTGTTGTTGCTCCTCGCGGCGGTGACTTTCGTCCCGCTAAAGTGGGTTCGCGTAAAAATGCTTCCCTTCGACAACAAGAGTGAGTTCCAGGTCATCATTGACATGCCCGATGGCACGCCACTGGAACAGACGACCCGCGTGGCGCAAGCCTTGGGACAGTATCTCGGCCAGCAGCCCGAAGTCATCAATTATCAGATCTATTCCGGGACCTCCGGTCCTTACAACTTCAACGGGCTCGTGCGTCATTACTTCCTGCGCAATCAACCCAATCAGGCTGATATCCAGGTGAATCTGCTCTCACGGCATGATCGCAAGGCGCAGAGCCACCAGATCGCACGACGACTGCGGCCTGAGTTGGACAAGATTGCCGCTCCTTTCGGTGCGCGCATCAAGGTAGCGGAAGTCCCGCCTGGTCCGCCCGTGTTGCAAACACTGGTCGCTGAAGTCTACGGGCCTGACTATAAGGGGCAAATTGAACTGGCCGCTCAAGTCAAGAAGATCTTTCAGCAAACGCCAGGAGTCGTGGACGTGGACTGGTACGTCGAAGACCCGCAAATCAAGTACGACATGAAAGTGGATCTGGACAAGGCAGCGCTCCACGGTATCTCCCCCGCCGACGTAACGCGCACTCTGCAGGTCGGTCTCGGCGGAGCCAACGCGGGATTGCTTCACGATTCCCGTTCACGAGAAGACATCCCTATCGAAGTGCGACTGGCGCGCCCGGATCGCTCTGGGATCGAAGACCTTGGCAATCTGAAGCTGCCGACGCCTTCCGGCGGGCAAATCGCCCTGCAGGAAGTGACGAGCCTTCAACAAACGACAATCGATACCAGCGTGTATCGCAAGAATCTGCAGCCCGTTGTCTATGTGACGGGAGATGTGGCGGGCGGAGAAGAAAGCCCTGTATACGCCATCATGAAGATGAGCGAAGCCATCGACAAAATCAAGTTGCCCGACGGCTATGGTGTAAAGCAATACAAGGGCACGACCATGCCTGAGCGCACCGACCACTTCTCCATGAAGTGGGATGGTGAGTGGCACATCACGGTGGAAGTCTTCCGCGATCTGGGACTCGCCTTTGCGGCTGTCCTGGTCTTGATCTATGTGCTCGTCGTGGGTTGGTTCCGGTCCTTCGTGACTCCGCTGGTCATCATGGCACCCATTCCGCTCACGCTGGTTGGCATTCTTCCCGCGCACGCGCTGATGGGGGCTTTCTTTACCGCAACTTCGATGATCGGCTTCATCGCTGGAGCCGGCATTATTGTTCGCAATTCCATCATTCTCGTCGACTTCATCGAACTTCGCCGCTCCCAGGGAATGTCGTTGGAGGACGCCGTCGTCGATGCGGGCGCGGTGCGCTTCCGCCCAATGCTGCTGACCGCAGCCGCCGTGGTGGTTGGAGCGAGCGTCATCCTGTTCGATCCAATTTTCCAGGGTTTGGCTCTGTCATTGATGGCGGGAGAAGTCGCGTCTACCGTCCTGTCGCGGATGGCAGTTCCGGTCCTTTACTACCTCTCTCAGAGGGGGAACTCGCCTCCACCGATGCACCCGCATTCTCCGGAAAATGTCGCTGAATGCGAAACACCGCAATGCGAAATCGCGTAGGACCAACTTGTTTTGAAGGAGAACTGCTATGACTGTAGAACGAACACTTCGTTTGATTGCCGGCATCTTTATTCTGTTGTCCTTGGCACTTGGGCACTACGTGAGCCCGTACTGGTACCTTTTCACGGCTTTTGTTGGCCTGAATCTGTTTCAGTCTGGATTCACGAACTGGTGTCCGATGATGACATTCCTGCGTAAACTCGGAGTGGGCAGGCAAGGGGAGAGTGAACATGCCTAATTGGGTTTGGGGAGTGGCATTCCTTGTCGGCTACATAATCTTGACGCAATGGCTACTGCCAAAACTCGGGGTTCCCACCTGAAGGAGCCAAGGTTGCGCCGAGTCTCGGCGCAAGATTGTTCCGAGGGCAAACACTCCGGAGAACCATGACGACGATAGTGCAGATTGAATTTCGCGAGAGCCTGTTGTCAATCCGCGACGAGATCCTCCAATCGCTTGGACATCCCGTAATCTCTGCTCTCGGCTCGCGCGCTGCGCGAAATCTCGATCTCTCCCATGAATCAGTGGGTGTCGTTCTGATCGGTCACGGAGCGCCTTGGGAAGAACGATGCAACCTTGCCGCTCATTTCCGAGAGACCCTGCCAGGAGTTCCCATTGTGGCGTCCCTTCGACAGCGCGACAAAGACGTGACCGGAGCAGATTACAATTTACGGGCAGATGATCCGCCTCTGTGGGTGAGCACAGTCCGACGGGCATTGGCGGGAATCGGGTAGTCTTCGAAGATTCAGACCCTGGCTCCTGCCATTTCATAATCACTACAATGCCGATATCAGCTCGAAATAGATTGCGCGGAACAATTGAAGAGACTCAACTCGGTCATGTCATGGCTCATGTTGTGGTTCGGGTCGCACAACAGTGGCGGACCTGCTCGTATCACTCTCCCGAGAGGCTCCTGACGCTGAGTCTGGGACTGGGAAGCTTGGTCAAAGAGGCCATCAGCACAGAGCTCCTCTCGCTGGATCGTTTGAAAATCGAAAGCGCATGCTCAGAAAGTTCAGGCGATCCGTTCCAAGGGTGCCATCCAAGGAATAGCGTTGACATAACGTTCATATTAATGTACGTTATGTGAATTAGTGACCATTATTCTGGACATTAAATATGAGGACCAGCCGATCATCCGTCGTAATGCCACTCCCGGTAGGGCATGCCCTGCGCAAGCTCGGCCGCGACATCCGTGACGCCCGACGGCGGCGGCGCATCCCCGCGGCCATCGCGGCGCAGCGCGCCTCGATCAGCCGCACGACTCTCGTCAAGATTGAAAAGGGCGATCCCGGCGTCGCAATCGGCATATACGCCACGGTCCTTTTTGTGCTGGGCTTGGCGGATCGGCTGGGTGATCTCGCCGCGCCGAAGAACGATCCCGTGGGCCTGCAGCTCGAAGAAGAAAACCTGCCGCAGCGCATTCGCGTGCCGCGCAGGCCGAAACGCACGAAAGACAAGTGATGGACAGAGAGGCTCTCGTTTACGTGGATCTCGACGGCGTTCCGCACCTGATGGGGCGTCTGTGGGCCCGTACGCGCAAGAACAAGGAAAGCGCCACCTTCGAATACGACAAGACATGGCTGGAAAATCCCGCGCGATTCTCTCTGGAGCCCGCCCTGCAGGTTGGTCCCGGTCCGTTTCACACACCGGCAGACACGCCCATGTTCGGCGCCATCGGCGACTCCGCGCCCGACCGTTGGGGGCGAGCGCTCATGCGCCGCATGGAACGCAGGCGCGCGGAGCGCGAGGGCGGGGCGCCGCGCACGCTCCAGGAAATCGACTTCCTGCTGCTGGTGGACGACGAGGCACGTCAGGGCGCGCTGCGCTTTGCGGAAAAAGAAGGCGGACCCTTTCTGCGGGAGGAGGGCGTCAAGCGCATCCCCCCACTCATCGATCTCCCGAAACTGCTCTCCGCGGCCGAGCATCTGATGGAGGAGAAAGACACCGAGGAGGAACTGCGCATGCTGTTTGCGCCCGGCTCCTCTCTGGGCGGCGCAAGGCCCAAGGCTTCCATCAGGGAAAAGGACGGCCGTCTTGCCATCGCAAAATTCCCACGCAAGGACGATGAAATCAACACGGTGGTCTGGGAGGCAGTCGCACTGTCCCTCGCGCAAAAATCTGGCATCCCGGTTCCTCGATCTCGCGTCGAGAAAATCGCTGGCAAGCCTGTGCTCCTCCTGCGACGCTTCGACCGCGACGGCGAACGGCGTGTCCCGTTCCTCTCCGCGATGAGCATGCTCGGATCGAAAGACCAGGAAACCCGAAGCTATCTGGAAATTGTTGACGCGCTACGCCAGCACGGTGCTGCACCGAAAGCCGACATGGAAGCGCTGTGGAGGCGCATGGTTTTCAACATACTGATCTCCAATACCGACGACCACCTGCGCAATCACGGCTTTCTGTACGAAGGCCAGGCGGGCTGGCGCCTCTCGCCCGCTTACGACCTCAACCCGGTGCCGACCGACATCAAACCGCGCATTCTCAGCACCGCGATCAACGAAGACGATACCACGGCCTCGCTCGCTCTTGCGGTAGAGGTGGCGGGATATTTCGAACTGGACGACGGCCAAGCGCGCGACATAGCAAAACAGGTCGGCAAGGCTGTCTCAAAGTGGCGCAATGAAGCCACGCGGCATGGCCTGACGAAAAGCGAGATCGACCGCGTGGCGTCAGCGTTTGAGCATGATGATCTGAAAGTGGCTCTGGCCACGAGGAAGTAGATCGACGGTGTTCTTTCCGATGTCTTGATGTGTGAGAGGACAATTGCCATCAACAGCGATTCAACCTGGGCGGAGCCCGTTTCGTAGAACTAGAAATCCGACATCCCCCGGATAGCTGAATAATAAGCCGAGGCGCAAAGGCCAGTGTCAAAGCTCTTGGACCGCGAACGCGGCGCGCGAAGCGCGGCCTTGACACTGGCCGGGCCTCGGCTACGCTCTGGCTATCCGGGGCATGTCATTTGGGAATCCCGCATCACAGACCTAGACCGAAACCCTGACTGATCTGATTTGTGTGCGTGGTTTGTGGTTCCATCTTATGCGCTCCTGGCTCTTGCTGAATCGCCGGAGAATGGGACACGTCGCGGCTGAGTTCTTGCCCGAGCGTCTCTGCGTTGTTCGTATAAATCTGGGCGTCATAGCGTCCACGCGACACAGAAACGTATGCCATGCGGCTGTTGAGCAGATCCTTAGCGCCTAACTCGGTGTCCACGTGAATGAGAACACGGTCGGCAGTCTGTCCCTGGCTGGAGTGGCTAGTCATGGCATAACCGTGGTCGAGATGCGGATGCTTGCGTGAGTCGAGTTCGACCGTCCGGCCACCGTCCATTTTCAGGTGCAGACGCCCATCTTCCTCGATGCTCTCGATTGTCCCCAACTCTCGATTGGCAAGTTTTAGCTCGTTGGCCGGCACGGTGAAACTGGATGCGGTCGCCCACTGAAAAACTCCGCATCTCCTCGTGGAAGACCGAGACGCCCTGCTGTCGGCGTGGATCGTAGGTTCGTTCCGTGCCGTTCTGCAACTCGACCGTCAGCCGGTTTTGCGCACCTCACGAAGAACGCTCTTGACCGAGCTCCGACCAGAGCGCGAAGATCGCCCTATGGCGACTCGGAAGAGCTACATGAAGTGCCCCAAGTGTGACGGCCGGTTCTCGCTGGTGCGCGATGTGTGTCCGAACCCAGACTGCAACGGCGCGAAATTGAAGCTTGTGGAATCCGCCTTCAGTCGGTCAAAGCGCGAGGTCGGAAGACCGACGACAAGATCAGTCACAAGTAGCGGTCACACCGTTGCACTCTTCGATCTGTTACACGACTCGCACAGAAGTTGGATGTTCCGTTCCGTGCTGCTGCCACCAGCGACGACCGGGATGATGTGATCGAACTCCAAGCGTTCTCGGGAACCGCACCGGACACACTGGCCCTTGTCCCGCCGCCAAACGAACAACCGCACATGCTCGGGAATTGGTTCGCGGACCGCTCCCTCAAGGCTTCCGCAATTCTCCAGAGCTTCCACTTCACGCCGCATCTTCTCGACGTTCCGCCCACGGCGTAATACGTACTGCTTGATCAACAGAAGGTGTTCATCGCGATCGTGGGCATTGGCTGATACGTTTTGCCCCACTCGAAGGGCCATCGCTCGGTAGACCCACCAGTTGAGCAAGGGTTGAGGCTCGTGGCTCTGCAGATCGAAGTAATCCTTAGCTGCCAGCCGATAGCTCTGGTTTGCGTGGAGGTTCTTCTCGTAAGTCTCGCAGGCTCGACGCCATTCGGCCATGACTTCAGGCGTGGATTCCCTTGGAAGCCGAGGAAACGCCTCAATGCCGGGCCACTCATAGGCGTTTGGCAGCACCTCTACACAATAAGGCTGCGACCATTTGCCAGCTTTCGCGCGCAGAGAACTCAACTGACGGTCCGTACTCCTGAGCTTCTGAATCAGATGGCTCCGATCATCGCCCACGTACAGGCGCTCACTGTGGGCAAACTTGAGCACCAAGAAGTCGCGCTTTCCTTTCCCAGAGTTCACACGCTCGCGGCCTCGATAACGAGCAACACCGTGTTCGGAATGTGCGACTAGGTCTCCGACAGCTAGTCCACTTGGATTGGGACATCCCCAGTAAAACGAAGCCGCTCGGGGAGACGCGTCAAGCGATGGCGGTTCGTCCAGAGTGACTGAACAGACCAGCCCCCCGTCGTCGAGGAAGGTCAGCTTGCCAAGCTCAACTATTTTTGTTCGCGGCATTAAGCGCTCTCGATCACAACTCACCAAGTAGCTTAAGAAGTAATTCTTTTCCTACCTGTCGATCCTTAATCGTCTTGAAGTTCTTAGCGAAGTCTTCTCCACGTTCTGCGTCACCGGGCTCGTAGAGTCCGACGAGGTATGACACGCGAGCATTGTCTTCCATGGGAACGCGCCTGAGAGCAGCAACGAGCAGGTTTCGGACGAGCTGCTCAAATTCTGACCATCGCTGGCGATCCCGCAAGTACGACAGTTCCTTGTCTGACAGCGGACTGCCGTGCACCAGTGTTGACCTGATCCCGTAGAATCGGGTAAGGATCTTCTTTGTTGCCGACGCATCCCCATCGTTCAAGCTGAGCAGCCGAACCGCTCGTTCCCGGAGCCGACGCTGAATGTGCAAATCACTCTCGGGTATCAAGGCGGCTTCGAGTGCCGCTACGTAATCAGCTACGCGGTCAACGGCATCCTCAGAGTTAGGGTTGAACTCCTTTGCGCCGCCGTACAAGAACCACCGCCTAGCTACGCGAAACCAGGAAGAATTCCAAGCTGGAGAAGACTTCGCCGAGTTCGCGAAGGCTTCCCAACTAGGTACGTCGGAGCTATCGATCCGAAACGGCCGCGTAGAGCTGTGATTGGCGTCCGAGATCACTCGGTAGGGGTACAGTTTTGTTAGATGACCGCAAGGCTTCTGCATACTTAAGGAGACGAAGGCCAGAGCACCAGGGCGAAAGAGGCGGAGCAGAAGGAGGAGATCCTCCGCATCCCAAGGGATCCCGCCGAACTCACCGTAATCCTCCGCCACTGGTGCCGGGGGGATGGATTCGTAATCGCGCTCGACGAGGCACTCTCCGAGCATCGCATCCTTGAAGAAGTTCCGAGCGTACGTAAGCCTGCTTTGCTTGTCTATGAGTTCGATCGAGAAGTCAGAGAACTGGACCTTCTGCGCAGAGAAAGCGTCCGCCGGGATCGGCGTGAATCCGTCAGATTCGATGTTTCGAGCCAGTATCCGGAGGGTCGCAGCGGGCACGTTTCAATGATAGGGCGTCCGGCAACGTCACGCTAGTGGCTGATGATTCCGTCAGCTAGAGGGCAAGAGAAAGATAAAGAGCAGCCACATCATAAGCTCGTGAAGCTGTTTAAGAAAGCGAAGTCCAAGTTTTACTGGTATGACTTCACGGTGCGGGGACAGCGCTTCCGTGGATCAACCAACGAAACAAAGGCGGCCAGGGCAGCAAAGGTTGCTGGTCTGAAACTCGCGCATGTAGTCGAGAATACAGATCCGCTTCCCCAAAAAGCTCCTGTGTTGCTGGAGTTTTCCCGGCGCTTCCTAGAATGGCTGGACAAGGTCAGACTGGAAGACAAAACCAAAACCTACTACCGCGATGGCTGGCGACTCCTCAAGACGACGACCGTCGTGAATATGCGATTGGATCAGATCACCAGGGACGTTATCGAAACTTTGCGGTTTTCGGGCGCGTCCTCAAATGCCAATTGCGCGCTGAGAACGTTAAGAAGGATGCTGCACAAGGCGGAGGAGTGGACACTGATTCGCCACGCTCCGAAACTGAAACTGATGAAGGAATACGGACGTTCACGTTCACTCAGGCTTGACGATGAAGCGGAAAAGAAATTGTTGGTGGGCGCCGCCGCCTGCAATTGGCGGAAACGCAGCCTTCAACTTTTCCGAGACATCATCATCTTGATGCGCGATACCGGCATGCGGAACGAAAGAGAGCTTTACCGGATGCGCATTGAGAACCTAGATTGGGAAGGCCGAGTGATCTTCGTCCCCGACAGCAAAACCGAAGAGGGAAGGAGACGCGTGCCGATGAGCAATCGCGTCTTTGACGTTCTTAAACAGCGGTGCGGAGAAAAACGCGAAGGATGGGTTTTCCCGTCGAAACGCGCCGAGTCTGCTCATCTCACCACAATGGCGAAGAGATTTCGCGAAGCCAGGGTCAAAGCTGGGCTTCCCGAAGATCTTGTCCTCTATTGTGGGCGGCATGATTACGGCACCCGGATTCTGAAGAGAACCGGGAACCTGGCTGCCGTCATGAGAACCATGGGCCACAAGGATGTGAAGACTGCCATGCAGTATCAGCATCCCGAGCTAGATATCGTGCGCACTGCGCTCGATCATGACACAGCAGTAGAGAAACGGGCATAGCCGGATTGAGTTTACGGCACACCCAAAACGCCAACTCCGGTAAGTGCTTGAAAAGTGGTGAGCGCGGTAGGAATCGAACCTACAACCTACTGATTAAGAGTCAGTTGCTCTGCCAATTGAGCTACGCGCCCGAGTGGATTACGGGGTGTGAAGAATTTTTGATTATATCATCGCCGGAGCGCGCGCTCGCTGACGTACCAGGAGTTCTGCCGGATTCTCGGGAGTTCGCGCCATACGGAACCCGAGGGCGAACCTCAGAGGTTCGAAGGAAGGTCGAGCGCCGGACGGCCGCAGATCTAATTCAGCACTTCACGGGCCCGTTCCCAGAGCTGAACTCCTAAGAAAACACTGGAAAAGCCCGATCTCCCTCCCGACAACTCGCGGTACATGCCCGGCAGATACCTACCTTCGTTACCCTTTCGTCCCTAGACTGAACCCGTAGCCGTGTTTAGTGACTAGCGGCCAAAAACCCGCGTTGACTTTCGTGCCAGTTCGAATGCTGCACGGACGCGATTCGGGTCCATAACCGCCAGCCACCGACGGCTAGCCATTATCTTTCCATCGATAGGCGTTCGGCTGGGAAAGTCCGATGTGGGCGAGCACGCGGTTTGCGAACTCTTGGGCCATCCCATCCGCGCTTGAGGGGTGGTTATAGAACGTCGGGATCAACGGAAAGATGGTGGCGCCCGCGTCGGCGGCGAGCGACATGTTGCGAATGTGGATTTTGTTGAGCGGGGTTTCGCGCACGCAGAGCACGAGCGGGCGGCGCTCTTTGAGGGTTACGTCCGCAGCGCGCTCGATCAGGTGCGAAGCCATGCCGTTGGCGATGCGGCCGAGGGTGCCCACGCTGCAGGGAATCACGACCATGGCGTCCGATGGATACGACCCGCTGGCTACGTTCGCGCCGATATCGGCGTTCGATTGGACCTGAATTTTCGCCGACGCGGCGCCGATGATTTGTCGTATGAGATCCGAGCGGCCTTCGGTGGATAGTTCTTCGGCCAGGACGCGGAGGCTGCTGTCGGAGGCGATGAAGTTGACGGTCTTGACGCGTTTATCGCGTTCGACCGCAAGTAGAAAGTATTTCAGGAAGATGGACCCGCTGGCACCAGTCGTGGCGATAGTCAGGTTCTCCGGCGGCAGTACAGGCAAGATTGATGCCCCCTAATGCAAGAAATGGCTGAGTAACCTCAAGACGTTTGAGCATAGGGGCGCATCCAAGGCAAGTCAAGGAGCGTTGGGACGATGCGGATTCTCTCTGGTGGGCCGCCGGCGAAGCGCGGCGAACATGGAAGGCATCGGCACTGATTCGATGGCGACGACCGGCATTTTAAGATCACGACGCAGTGTGGCGCAGCTCCACGCAACCGCCAGCGTGGAACGCGAAATTCGCTCCTATGACCAGGCCGGCGGACGGAAATACCTGCGTGATTTCTACGACGCCTACCGTTGTTACGAAACAGTACTCGACTCGACCCAGGTGCGAGCGGCCATCTCTGACGCCGAAATCGCGCTTATCGCGGACTACCACGCGCTGCCAAGCTCGCAGCGCTACCTGGCGTCTCTAATCCGCGATGCGGAGGTTCGCCGGCGTCCGGTAGTCGTCGGCCTGGAAACGATTTTTTCGCGCGACCAGCACATTATCGATGAGTGGTGGCGCGGCGAAATCGATGAAGCCGAGCTTCGCCAGCGCATCCGGTTTGACCTCGACTGGGGCTATGACTGGGCTCCGTTCTATGAAGTGCTCTCGGCCGCACGGGAACACGCGGTGGGTCTGTACGGTCTGGATTGCATGCCGCGCGACGATTTGAGGAAGATCGGAGCGCGCGACCGGCATGCCGCGGACAAGATCGCAGAGATCCGCCGGCGCCATCCCGATGCGCTGGTCATGGTGCTTTTCGGCGAGTCGCACCTTGCACCTAGGCATTTGCCCGTGCAGGTCCGCAGCCTGTTGCCCGAAGATCGAACACTGACGGTTCTCCAAAACGTGGACGAACTCTACTGGCGAGCTGCGGGCGAGAAGCTCGACCACGTGGAGGCAGTCCGGGTGGCTGACGACGTTCTTTGCGTTTTCAATGCGACGCCACTGGAAAAGTACGAGCACTACCGCCTCTACCTGAACCGTTGTGTGCGGGATGGCAGCGGCGCGCCCGACCTGGCTCCAACAGTATTTAACCTGATTGATGGACTGGTGCGCTTTCTTGGGATTAAGCTCTACTCCGCGCATAACACCACGCAGCCTCAGATGCTAGTGGATCTGATGCCCGAAGTACATTCCCGCAATTCGGATGCGCTTTTGCGCCGGCTGCTTTCGCGCAAGGGCTTCCCGGCAGCCCAACGGCGCTCGCTGCTGCGCCGGGTTCGCGAACGCGGCAGCACGTATCTGGCGCCGCTCAACGCTTTTTATATTCGCAAGTTCGAAATGATTTCAGCCACGGAGGATGCCACGCGCTTCCTTCATCATGCCTGCCGCGGGGTTCCCGATCGTGTCAACGGCAAAGCACCCGCGCCTCGCGGACCGGAGGATGCTTTTTTCACCGCCACGATCGAGAATGCCCTGGCCTGCTTTGGATCCCGCATCCTTTATCCGGCGCGTCCGGCATTCCGCGACACCGATTTACAGCAGTTGTACGAGTTGACGCGGGGCGACCTCGAAGAACAGAGTTCTCTTCCCTACTCCGATGTGGTTGAAGTTCTTGACTTCCTGGCATGGCATCGGCAGTCGGGCCGTGCGCACCGCTTGCGGCCGGCAAGTCCGGATTGGACTCGCGCACTCGCCTTCACCGGGCGGAAGTGGGAATACCTAACCGAGCGGCTCGGATGTCTGCTTGGCAACGATCTTTATGACGCTTACATTGAGGGCCGCATCGGCCCGGCCGCCCTCCGCCGTCTGTTTCTCGCTCACCTCGAAGAGCCGGGCGCGGCCAGCCACGTTTACGCTCATCTGAAAACGCGGCTGAGATAAACACAGGTTTCAAAGCTTCAAGGTTTCGAGGTTTCAGCGTGCCTTCACAGGTTGTACCTCGAAACCCTGAAACTTTGAAACCTTGAAACCTTGCGGTATCCTCACCTGTCCAATGCCCGACGACTATCCACTTCAGCAACAAACGCCCGACGCACTCATGCTGTTCGGCTTCTGGTATCGTGCGCGCGCTAGCGACACAATCCGCCGCAACGAGTTGCAAGCGACGATGCTGCTCGAACAACCGCTAGTCATCGGCCGCGACGCTCAAGGCAAGCCGTTTGCCCTGCGTAACGCCTGCCCGCACCGCGGCATGCCGCTTTCCTACGGGCAATTCGACGGGCAGCAAGTCGAGTGCCCCTACCATGGCTGGAAATTCGACGCCCACTCGGGCCAGTGCACGCTGATTCCGTCGCTCGTCGCCGAACAGAAGATCAAAGTCGATCGCATCTATGCCGGCAGCTACCCGTGCGAAGAGCGCGACGGCTTTATCTGGGTATTCGTCCCCGACCCCAGCCCGGCAAGCGCCGGCTTTACGAAGGCTGCGCCTGCGCCCACGCCTGCACCTGAGATTCCGAAATTTAGCGAGCAGTACAAGCTCGCGTATCTCACCGCCGATCTTCCCTGCTCCGTCGATCACGGCATCATTGGGCTGATGGACCCGGCTCACGGACCTTTCGTCCACCAGGCATGGTGGTGGCGCACGCGGCATTCGATCCATGAGAAGCAGAAGAATTTTGAGCCGATTCCCTATGGCTTCCGCATGAGCGCGCATACCCCAAGCTCAAACAGCGCGCCCTACAAGCTGCTTCGTCTCTACGCCAAAGCCGATTCGATCACGACAACGATCGACTTTGCCCTTCCCAATCTGCGGTCGGAAATCATCCGCGCCGGCAAATATTGGTTCTCGAGCCTGACCACGGTCACTCCCATTACGCGCAATCAGTGCCGCATCGACGTGGTTGCAGCCTGGAACTTATTCCAGTGGATTCCCTTCGGAGCCGAACTGCTGAAGTTTGTTTTCGCAAAATTCGTGGAGCAGGACCGGCGCACGATGGAACTTCAGTCCGAAGGCCTGAAGCATAACCCGCACCTGATGCTGATCGACGACGCCGACCGCCCCGCGAAGTGGTACTTCGCGTTGAAGAACGCAATGCTGGACATGAAGAAGAGTGGCGGAGAATTCCGCCATCCAATGAGCGGTCCGGTGACGCTGAGGTGGAAGAGCTGAAGGCGCCGCTTTCACCAGATGATTTTCAGGCCCTCGTAGAGAGCAAACTTCCGATCCGGTGTCGCGACGGGAATACCCTCGCTTAGCGCCTGGGCAATGATCTGGCGATCGAAGGGATCGCCGTGGTGAAGCGGCAGGTGAAAGAGGCTCAAGGCATGCTCGGCCGTGTAAGGCAGCACGCGGAGGTCAAGGTCCTCGATCGCTTGGCGTGCAACCGCAGCCGAGATCGCCAGCTTACCCAGAGCAGCTTTGATTGCAATCTCGGCCAGAGACACTGCGCTCAACTCGAGAATATTCTCCTGGTTGCGCAAGGCAACGCTGGCGCGCTTGCTGAGCCGTTCCGGCGACTCCACCGCGTAGATAAGAACCGCTGTATCGAGAAGAAGGCGCACTTCAGTGGCGCCCTGCCAGGAAATCTTCCACCTCGTCGTCTGTCATCGGTTTCCACCAGTCGGGATCGAGGACTTGAATCTTGCCTTTCAATGTGCCCAGCATCCGCTCTTTGCGCCGTGGTTCCTTGGTGCGGACGATGTCGACCACGGGCACTCCACGCCGGCAGATGGTCACCGCGTCACCATCTTCGACTGCCTTAATCAATTCCGGCAATTTATTCTTGGCGTCGGCTACGTTAACCTGCATGTAACCATGATAGCTATCTAAGATAGCTATGTCAAGAAAGAGTGACTGATGGCTGGGAGTGTGGCTGCTGACGGCCGAGGTGTTCGTACTACCAGGAACCGTGAAACTAGTTTTCCACCAGCCAATCCATCGCTTCTTCACGCGTCTTGAAGGTCACGATTTCGCGCTGGGAAAAATTGTGGAAGTTCTCGAAGAAGGCGTGGGGAATGCTCCCGGTCCCGATCCACGCGGTCTTCTTCACAAAAGGACGGTCGAACGTAAGTACTTCCTTGATCTTGGTGGCGACGCCATGGTCAACTTCGGCGTCTTCAAAATCGGCCAGCGTCAGGACCGATTCGCGCGCTTGTTGCGCCACCATGACGCGCACGTGCTCCAACAAAAGCTGCATCTGGTGCGCGGTCGCGTGCGAAAAATCAAGCAACAGGATTTGCTTACCCTTGTGCTCGAAGAAGTGGACGCGGTCATCCATGAACGTCTTCGCCCCTTTAACACCAAAAATCTGGACCTAACCAGCTTTGCGCCGGCGTTTCTCCTGGCTTTCCCTGCCTCCTCTGTAGTTGGGGAGCACGAGGGGCAACCACTGGGGACACAGCGTAACACACAGGACTATCCCAATAGCGATTCGACCACGCCATACACATCGGCCAGTGCCGAATCGAGCGCTCCGGCATCTTTGCCGCCAGCCTCGGCCAGGTCAGGACGGCCGCCGCCCTTTCCGCCTACCTTCTCCGCCACTTTGCCGACGATCTTGCCGGCCTGCACCCGGCTGGTCAGGTCCTTGGTGACGCCGGCAATCAGCGAGACGTTGCCATCCGTGGCCGATCCGACCACCACGACGCCCGACCCCAGCTTTTCACGCAGTTGATCGACCAGCGTGCGCAACTGAGCGCGCTCGAGATTATCGGCCCGGTGCGCGAGCACTTTGATGCCCCGCACCTCTTTGATCTTGTCGCCGATGTTGGCCGCACTCGACGACGCCGACTTCATGCGCGCCTGGTCGAGTTCCCGCGTCAGACGCTTGATTTCGGCATCACGGCGTTCTATTTCTGTGCGCAAGGCCTCGGCAGGTGACTCAGCTTCCTTGCTTGTCAACGACGCCACCACGCCTTCCAGTTCGTGATCCTTGCGGAAGTGGCGCAGCGAACCTTCGCCGGTAACCGCTTCGATTCGCCGCACACCCGACGACACGCTGCCCTCTTTCAGAATCTTGATCAGGCCGATCTCGCCGGTCGCGAGCGTGTGCGTGCCGCCGCAGAGTTCGGTTGAGAAGTCTCCGATCTTGATGACGCGCACCTTGTCGCCATACTTTTCGCCGAACAGCGCCATGGCGTGATATTCGTTCACGGCCACGTCAATCGGCACGTTCTCGACGATCTCGACCTTTTCGTTGCGCAGCACTTCCCTGTTGATGATGTCTTCGATGTCCTGCAACTCTTCTTCGGCGACTCCAGTGAAGTGCGAGAAATCAAACCGCAGATGGTTCGGCGCAACCAGCGAGCCAGCCTGCTTCACATGCTTACCAAGAACTTCGCGCAGTCCCGCCTGCAACAAGTGCGTAGCCGTGTGATTGCGCATGGTGGCCGCGCGGGTTTCGGTGTTCACGACAGCATCCACCTTGTCGCCGACGCGGATCGGTTGTTTGGCGACGACCTGATGGGCGCGCACTCCCTGAATCGGGTAATAACAGCCAGTCACTTCGGCGACCACGGTGTTGTGGTCGTCAGAGTAGAGCCATCCGCGGTCGCCGACCTGCCCGCCGGATTCGGCGTAGAACGGCGTGTGGTCGAGGATGATCTCGCCCTCCTCACCAGGCTTGAGTTCTTGCGCGCCCTGTCCGTCGTTGATGATGGCAAGCACTTCGCAGTTGTCGGAGCGAGTCTGGCGGTAGCCCTCAAAGGTCTGATGTTGGCAGGTTTTGATAAGCAGGATTGGCGGTTTGCTTGACCGCGCCTCTCCATGAGGCGCGGGCGCGTTCGCGTTGCCCGGCCATGGCGATTTCAAATCCGCTCTCATCGAGCGTAATGGCCTGATCGCGACAAGCATCTTCTATAAAGTCTCGTGGCAGTCCGTACGTGTCATATAACTTGAAAGCCTTACGCCCGTCGTAGACCGGGGAAAGGGCGAGATCTACGTCGCTCCACTTCCGCTTTTCCAGCGGAACGGGCTCTTGCGCTTTTCTGCTGGCACGCGCCTCCTCTCTCGCCGCTATCAAGGGGGCAATATCCTCTTCAAGCTTGGCCAGTCCAAGCTCCATGGTGCTACTGAACCTCTTCTCTTCTGCCAGCACAGCCTTCGACACCCGATCCGCTGACTCCTTCAGTTCCGGATACGCATCCTGCATCAGATCGTGCACCGCAAACACCATCTCACTCAGGAATGGCTTCGTCTGTCCCAGCAAGCGTCCGTGCGTAATTGCACGGCGCATGATTTTGCGCAGGACATAGCCCCGGCCTTCGTTGGACGGAATTACGCCATCGGAAATCAGAAATGTTGCGGCGCGGGCGTGATCGGCGATGACTCGAAGGGAAGCAGCACCGTGCGTCGGTGTCGTGTTGTTTTTCCCCGGACGACCGTTCTGGTGAATAGGCGGTCCTTCGACTCGCCCTCACTGACGCTCGGGCTTCGCTCAGGATGACGCGAACCGGAGGCAGTTAGCTCCGCGGCCCGCTTGATTAGCGGGGTGAATAAATCCGTGTCGTAATTCGAGATCACACCTTGCAGCACGGACGCCAGTCGCTCCAGCCCCATGCCCGTATCAATCGATGGCTTGGGCAGCGGCGTCAGCTTGCCGCTGGAGTCACGGTCGAACTGCATGAATACCAAGATTCCAAATCTCGACGTAGCGGCCGCAATCGCAACCGAACTCGCAGGCGGGCGCGCTTGTACCGTGGCCCTGATCGCTTGCCACAACGCCCATATCGTAGTGAATTTCGCTGCACGGCCCGCAGGGGCCGGTATCGCCCATCTGCCAGAAATTATCTTTCGATCCGAATTCGTAGATGCGCTCTTTGGGCACGCCTTGGCCGAGCCACAAATCGTAGGCTTCGGAGTCGCGCTCCACTCCGTTCTCGCCCTTGAAGATCGTGACGTAGAGCTTGTCTTTCGCAATCCCGAACCACGCGGGCGAAGTGATTAGCTCCCAGGCGTAGGCGACGGCGTCTTTCTTGAAATAGTCGCCAAAGCTGAAATTGCCCAGCATCTCGAAGAACGTGTGATGGCGGTTGGTGAAGCCTACGTTTTCGAGATCGTTGTGCTTGCCGCCGGCGCGCACGCACTTTTGCGAAGTGGTGGCCCGCGAGTAGTCGCGCTTCTCCAGCCCAAGGAAGACGTCTTTGAACTGGTTCATGCCGGCGTTGGTGAACAGAAGCGTCGGGTCGTTGGCCGGAACGAGCGACGACGAGTGCACCTCGCGGTGCCCCTTCTCGATGAAGAAGTCGAGGAATTTGCGGCGGATCTGGGAGCCTGTGAGCATGGAAACCTAGATTCTAAATGATTGCCGGGAAGGGCAGAGGTTAGAGATCAGATTGCAGAGGTCAAAACCTCCAACCACGGAGAGAGCAGAGAAATCTTTGCACCACAGGGAACAACGGGGGACACACGGAATTGCCATCCAGCGCCGCGAGGAACCTGCCGTACGCCTCAAGATTGCAGATCCCTCACGTCGCCCGGGATGACAACTCACGCGAGGTCGAACCTAACCACCAGCGCCTTGGCGCAGACTATACTTTGTGGCTTTACTTCGCCACGTCTTCGGTCTTCTTGGCACCCTTCTTGATGCCGTGGCCGACGGCCTTCGTGCCCTTCTTGACGCCGTGGCCGGTATCCTTGGCAGCGGTCTTGGTGGCATCGCCGGTTTTGTCGGCGGCCTTCTCGGTCGCTTTGCCGGTGTCTTTTGCGGCCGTCTTGGTTGCTTTGCCGGTGTCTTTCGCCGCCGTTTCTGTGGCGTCGCCGGTCTTTACCGCGGCTTTCTTGGTGGCGTGTCCGGTCTTTACGGCGGCTTTCTTGGTGGCGTGCCCCGTATCCTTTGCGGCCGTGTCAGTCGCTTTGCCAGTGTCGTCGGCGGCCTTCTTCACATCGGTTCCGACCTGAGCGAATACGAAGGAAGCCAAACCAAGCAGCAGGGCAGCCAGCGTCAACGAGAATCTAGTCTTCATAGTTCCTCCAGAAGTTTACAGAATCATTTTGGCAGAGTTTTATCAGAGTAGCAGAAGGTCACAACCAGATGCACGCCTACGCGGGATGCTGAGCACAATTTCACGACGAGTTTTCGGGAATCTCCTCTTCCAATTCGGTCAGCGTTTCCTCTTCCACATCCCATTTCTTCAGGATCGTAAAGATGGTTTTTGATCCGAACCCGGCGCGCATGAGGTTGCGGAAGATGCGCGCTGCCCCTTTCTGGTCTTTGGGTTTTTCGAGGCGTTTACGCCGCAGATAGGCGCGCGCCAACTCCTCTTCTTTTACGCCGTCATAGACAGAGGCAACGGCCTTTTCGATGACGTCACCGTGCACACCCTTCGCTTTCAGATCGGTCACAACGCGCATGCGGCCGAATTTCTCCGTGTCGCGCCGGTACGACGAATAGGCTGCCGCGTAACGGGCATCGTTCAAATAGCCGTGGTCTTTCAGGCGGACAATGATCAGTTCGACCAGGGTCTTCCCAAACTCGGTGTCGGCCTCCACGCGATTGCGCAGCAGGCGCTTCAACTCGGCGACCGACCGGCTGCGGCGAGCAAGCGCACCAATCGCATAGTCGTACAGCTCCGCTTCGGTAAATAGCTTTCTCGGACGGCCAAACGCCATGTCTACACGATAGCGCTGTGCGAAGCGGTTGTCAGCGGCGCAGCCTTGCAGATAACCAAACGTCGACTGCGCCGGTTCTCCGGCTTGCTAGTGTGTTTCCGCCGGCGGAGTTGTGGTCGCCGGCACTGGCGGAGTCGACGCTGGCGCTGCTGCCGCCGGTAGTGCGGGCGGCGCGACCAAAGCGGCCTTTACCGAAGCCGGCAGCTTATCGGCATTGGCCAGCAGCAGAGCCATTTGCCACATCTGAGTTTCATTGAGCGACTTGCTGAAGCCTGGCATGCCGGTCAAGCGAAAACCGTTGAAAATCTTCCAGTAGGTTTCGCCGGGCTCATCATCGGTTACGCCCTTGCCCTGGAGGAGCTGTGGCGGATGCGGATACATCCCGGCGGCGATCGCGGTCTTTGGCGCAAGCGGCAGCCCGTGGCAAACGGCGCAGTGCTGCTTGTAAAGGTCCGCTCCGGCCAGGTAATTCGCTTCTGTCGCCTGAATGGGGACGTTCTTGGGCATTTCCTTGTCGATGCGCGCATGCTGCGCCTTCCGTGCCAACAGCGATTCGAACGGCATATCCGAGTCGGTAGTCGCCACCGGCGCGCTGCCGCCCGTGAGGTAAAAGTAAATCAGCGCCGGAACCAGAAGGATTCCAAGGATCAGTCCCGCAATGAATTTCAAAGGTTCGCCCATCCTTTCTAAGGTTTGAATACTTTAGCATCCAAAGCGGGTGCGTGGGGAGCAGATGGGACGTTCCTATCGGTAACCTAAGCCTGAAACCTGCATCCAAAGTGAAGCGTGCGTTCCAATAAGGCCCGATAGTTTTTTTACAACAGGATGACAGCTTTCCAGCGCGGCGGCCTTATGCTATTTGGGGTGGATTCCACGTGCCCGAACCAGCACACCGCAGATGAGGACTCGAATCTAACCATGCAAATCGTCAGCACAGCCAGCGCATTTCCCGAACACTACTATCCGCAAGAGGAACTGGTCGAAGAGCTCCGGCAATACTGGGGCGAGCGGATCAAGAATCCCGCGGTGCTGCGTCGTCTGCATCGCCACGTCGGCGTCGATGGCCGCTATCTGTCGCTCCCCAAGAGCGAGTACCTGCGCATGAAAACCTGGGGAGAGGCCAATCGGCACTGGATTCGCGTGGCAACAGAGCTTGGCGAGAAAGCGGTAAGGGACGCGCTCGCCCGCGCCAGTTTGCGCCCGCAAGACCTCGGCGCCTTCTTCTTCACCTCTGTGACCGGGATTTCGAGTCCTTCGATCGATGCGCTGCTGATCAACAAAATGGGGTTGTGCCGCAATATCCGGCGCCTCCCGATCTTCGGATTGGGCTGCGTCGCGGGTGCGGTCGGCATCTCGCGCGCAGCCGACTACGTAAAGGCTCACCCAGGCCAAGTCGCCGTGTTGCTTTCGGTGGAGCTTTGTTCCCTCACGATTCAACGCGAAGACCTCTCAATGGCCAACCTTATTTCGTCGGGACTGTTCGGCGATGGAGCTGCCGCCGTAATTGTCGCGGGCGCCGATTGCGGCCTCGAAGGGCCGACTATCGTCGAAACCCAGTCGGTGTTCTATCCGGACACCGAGGAGATGATGGGTTGGGACATCTCGGAAAAGGGTTTTCGCATTGTGCTCTCGCGCGAGGTGCCGAACCTGGTGCGGAAAAACCTGGCCCAAAACGTCACCGACTTCCTTGCGACGCGCGGGCTTACCCGAGCCGATATCGGGAGCTGGGTTCTGCATACCGGGGGCCCCAAGATTCTGGAAGCCACGGCCGACGCGCTTGAACTGAAAGATGGCCAACTCGACGCCTCCTGGGAATGCCTGCGGCGCACCGGCAACCTGTCGTCGGCTTCGGTGTTGGTCGTGCTTGAAGAGGTAATGAAGAACCGCCGTCCCGAGCCGGGCACTTACGGCATACTGGCCGCCATGGGGCCGGGGTTCTGTTCGGAGTTTTTGCTGCTTAAATGGTAAGAGCAAAGTCGTTGGTCGTTCGTCGGTGGTCGTTCGCAATTCGCCCGTCACAGCCCAAGTAGGCTTGCACATTCCGCCTGCTCGCCAAGAGGCCAAGGCAGTCCACATTTGCCTCGGGGTTCTCCGCGCTCCGCGCTCCCGGGCAAGAGAAATTCGCGGCTCGATCTCCCACAAGCGAAGGCATAAACACGACAGCGCGCTCAGATTTTGTGTCGTGTCTCTCCGCACACAGGCGCACTCGCCGAGACACAAAACTCACACTTAAGAGCCGCCTAACCCGCTTGTTTTCAATGCGCTACCTGCGGCCTCCCAGATGCTTTCTCCTGAGCGTGCGCAATCAGAACCAAGGCGATCAAGGAGGCACCTCATGCAAACGCAAGTGATGGACACGATGATGCAAGGGCTGGTGATCGTTGGTGGGCTTACCTTCTCACTCGCAGTATCGCTCCTGATCGAAGAACTGATTTTCGGGCGCATCGTCCGGCTGGCATTCGAACGCCGCCCAACGAATTCCACGCAGTACCAGAACACTGGGACTGCCCGAATCGAACACCACTAAAAGGAGCACCACCATGCTTTTCGCAAAGTATTTGCTGCTAGGGGCCGGCATCGCGATGTTCGTGATTGCCGCCGCAATTCTCAGTTACGACGCTTACCTGTTCCTCGCCTACCGGCGCCGCCTTTTGTCGCCGGAAGGCATCGCCGCCGGACCGCAACCACCGGTGCGCTGGCGCACCGCTGTCGCGCTGTTCATGCTGGCCTGGGCGCCGCTGCTGGTTTCGGCCGGCATCATAATCGTTCCGGCCGGAATGGCGGGCATCCGAGTCAGCCAGACGCAGGGCACAATGGCCGGAACTCTCTATCCCGGGGTTCATTTTGTTTTGCCGATGGTCGAGCACGTCGAACTGTTTAACACCCGCGATCAATTGTTCACCACCGGCATTGCCGAGGACGGCCTCGCCAAGGGCACGCCGAAAGGCGAACCGCTCAACGTCCAGACCAAGGAAGGGCTCCCGCTCGGCCTGGCAATTACGGTGCGCTACCAGGTCGATCCCAAGCGACTCGACTACATTGAAGCGCACTTGCCGCAGCCACTGGAAAAGGAACTGGTGCCGCCCATCGTCGCGACGGTGTTCCGCGAGATGGCTCCCTCATACACGGTGCGCGAACTCTTTTCGTCGAAACGAGAAGAGGTTCGCCAGCGCTCGGCGGAAGCTATTCGCCAGCGCCTGACCGCCGACGGCGTAAACGTGAAAGAGGTGATGCTGCGCGATATCCAATTGCCGCCCGAATATGCCAAGGGGCTGGAGGCATTGCTGATCAAGGAGCAGGAAAACGACCGCATGGCGGTCGAGACGGAGATCCACCAGAAGCAGGTAAAGATCGCCGACGCCGACGCCGAGGCGCAGAAGGTGCAGCAAGTGAAACACGCCGAGGGTCAGGCTTCCGTGCGCGTGCTGGAAGCGAAGGGCGAGTCGGATGCCATGCAGTACCTGCTGCCGTTGAAAGAAAAACAAATTCAGCAATCGAAGCTGGAAGCTGAGGCCCGCAAGGAAGCTACGGTGAAGAATGCCGAGGCGTCCGGCGAAGCCAAGCTGATCGACAGCAAAGCCGAGATGGAACGCCGCAAGCTGCTGGCGCAGGCAGAGGCCGAGCGCATCCGCCTCACCGCCTCCGCCGATGCCGAGCGCATGCAAAGTGAAAGCACGATCCTGAAGCAGAATCCGCTGCTGATTAACAAGATTGTCGCCGAACGCCTCTCCGACAAACTGCAGATCATGATGGTGCCGGCCGACGGCAAGTTTTTCTTCACCAACGACGTGCTGCGCGGCATGAACCCGGCCAACCACGTGAGTCAGTCGGAAGACGCGGAACCGAATGAGAAGTAAACAGGAGCAACGAAGAAATCAGCGAATAGCGTCGCAAGAAAGACGCCCTCAGTGAATTGTCATTCCGACCCTGAGCGAAGGAGAGGAATCTGCAGTCTTGGCCGGAGTCACGAAATGCAGATTCCTCTTTTCGCTCCTCGGAACGACAACGGCGCAGCGAATTTAGGAATGAACCACAAAGGCACACCATGCCAAGCCCTCCACACATCCCGCGATATAATCAGCGCATCCGGCACATGCTTGCGCGCGCGTCCAGCGGTCTGCGAATTGGGTTCCCGCATTCGCACTTTCTGGTATTGCTGAGGATGGCTGCCCTGTTCTTTGGCGCGCTGCTTCTCCCCTCTTCGTTGTTCGCTTCCAATCTTGGCGACGCGGCGCGCCAACTGGCGGATCGCATCGCCGCCGTTAGCGGGCCAGGGGCGCTGTCGCTTGAGGTCACCAACCGCTCCTCGCTCGACGACAAGTCTGTGCGCGAGGTGCGCAGCGCGCTCCAGGCTCAACTGCGCGTGCAAGGCGTGCGGACGGTTGCCGCCGATCAATCCATGGGAAGTGTCAACGTCGTTCTCTCCGAAAGCCTCCGGGAGTATGTTTGGACGGCCGAGGTCGCTATCGGCAGCGACCAGCCGCGTGTTGCTCTCATGTCGCTGGCGCGCGATCATTCGACCGCACTTCAATCATCGGCACTACCGGTCACGCTGAAGAAGACATTCCTCTTCGTCCAAGAACAGCCAATCCTCGACGCTTCGCTGGTCGATATGCCCGGAGGCGCTCGACTTCTCGTGCTCGATGCCACGCGGGTGGCCGCGTATCGCCAGCAATCCGGGCATTGGGAACTGGAGATGGCGCTGCCGGTTCCGCCCACACGCACGTTTCCGCGTGACCCGCGCGGCCGCCTGCTGCTCCGCCGCGATCATCTATTCGACGTTTATCTGCCGGGGACCTTCTGCCGGTCGAGCGCGGCCGCGCCGCTCCGCCTCGATTGCGTGGCCAGCGACGACCCGTGGCCGCTCACACCCGAAGACGCCGTGGTTGGTAGCGCGAATCTACCTGTCGTTCGCGCCTTCTTTGCCCCCGCGCGCAATTTCTTCACAGGAACCTTGTCGCCCGGTATCGGAAAGATCGAAAACGTTCCGTCGTTCTATAGCGCCGCTGCGGTTCCCCGCTCGAACTACACTCTTTGGGTGCTGGCCGCCGTTGACGGCTCCGTTCACCTGGTTGACGGCTTCACGGACCAGGCTATGCGCGGCGGCCACACCGGCAGCGATCTGGCAGCAGTGCGCTCGAATTGCGGACTGGGAACGCAGGTTCTTGTCTCCGAAAGCGGCGACCCGGAGCATGATACATTGCGCGCCTACGAGATTCCCGATCGCGAGCCAGTTGCCGTCAGTTCCCCGCTTGAGTTCGATGGGCCGATCACTGCTCTCTGGCCCGACGCTACGCTTACCAGCGCCACGGCCATTGTGAAACGCGAAGATGCAGGTGGGTATGAGGCAAACCGCATTTCTATTACTTGCGCTAATTAGCGCGGCATGCGCCGCCACGGCTGCGACCCGTCCGCACTACGGCGGGACGTTGCGTGTTGCCATGCAATCGGCGCCCGCAACGCTCGAAGTGCCGGGCTTGAACGCTCCCACCGAATACTGGACCATGGCGCGGGTGCTGTCACTGGTCGGCGACAACCTGGTCAAGATTGACGCCGAAGACCGTCCCCAGCCCGCGCTCGCCGTCGCGTGGCAGCATGACTCAACTGCGCGCCACTGGCAATTGACGCTTCGTCGTGGAGTGAAGTTTCACGACGGAAGCCCGGCCTCGGCTGCGGCCATCGCCCAGATTCTTGGCGCGCTCCATGCCGACTGGAACGTTCGCGTCTCGGGCGACTCCCTGACCATTGATACCGAGACCCCAACTACTTCGCTGCTCGCCGAATTGGCGTTGCCGCGCAATCTGATCGTGACGCGCAACGCGAGCGGCATGCCCGTCGGCACCGGCCCCTTTCGGGTTGTCGAGTTTCAGCCAGGAAGATCTCTCAAGCTCGCCGCCAGCGAGGATAGCTGGGCAGGCCGTCCGTTTCTTGACGCGATCGAAATCGAATTTGGAAAGTCGCTGCGCGACCAGGCGCTCGCGCTCGAGTTGGGTCGTGCCGATGTGATCGAAGCCGCGCCCCAGGCCACGAACGCGACACCCCGCATTCGCACAGCATCGTCTCTGCCCCTGGAGTTGATGGCGCTCGTCTTCACAACAAATTCCAAGGCGCAGGATCTTCATCTGCGTCAGGCCCTCGCCCTCTCGATTGATCGCAAGCCGATTCAGTCCGTGCTGCTGAAAGGCGCGGGCGAACCGACGGCCTGCATTCTGCCAAATTGGATGGCCGGCTACAGCGCAGCATTTTCAACCCAAGTAAACGTCCAGCGTGCGAAAGCGCTGCTAGCCGATTCGCGCCTGCCGGCGCTGACGCTCAGCTACGATCCGCGCGATCCGCAGGCGCAACTCATTGCCGAGCGAATCGCGCTGAATGCGCGCGAGGCCGCGATTACGGTGCAGGTATCGCTTTCCGGCGCCGACGACATTCGCCTGGTACGCATTACGCTGCCCAGCCCTGACCCTGCCCTCGCGCTGCGCGAGATGGCTCGACAATTAGCACTTCCGCAGCCGGTGCTGCACGGCAACACTGTGGACGATCTTTACCAGGCCGAGCGCGCCATGCTCGAGGGCGGCAACGTGATCCCGCTTTTCCATTTGCCGGTCGCCAGCGCGGCCGGGCCGCGGGTACACAACTGGGCTCCAGACCGGCTCGGCGCATGGAACCTCGCAGACGTTTGGCTGGAGGACTCGCGATGAGCTTCCGCCAGAAGCTCCTTCTTCTGTTCGCCGCAACTATTTTGCTGTGCGTGGCGGTGATGTCGATCTCGGTCTATGGCACGATGCGGCAGTCTTTTGAGCAGGCCAATCAGGACCGCGCTAGTTCGGTGGCGGCACAGTTCAGGTCGGAGTTCCAGCGGCGCGGCCAGGAAGTGGAGCGTAAGGTCGAGTCAGTCGCGGCGAACGAAACCCTGCAGCGCATTGCGCTGGAAATCAATCGTGGCGCGTCCTCCGGCGGCGGAGATACGAACGCCTATCCGAGCGAAGCACGCGCGCTGGCCACTCAGCAACAACTTGATTTCCTGGAGTTCGCAGACCGTCAGGGCACTATCCTTTCTTCTGCGCAGTGGCAGGCCAAGTTTGGATACCCCGAGCCTGCGATTGCTTCCTCGCCCGGCCCGGCCGGGGCGTTCCTGAAGCGCGAAGATCTGCCGAATGGCCCGACGCTCGGGCTGTTCGCGGTGCGCGCCGTTCACATGGGCGAGCAGCCTCTGTTTGTGATCGGCGGCGAGCGGCTCGACCAGGGATTTCTTTCCACGCTCGATATTCCGGCCGGCACGCGTGTGCTGCTCTATCAGAATCTCGACGCGAAATGGAGTCCGCAGTCTTTGCTTGATTTGAACGGCCCGGCAGCCGGCGCCGAAAGCATCGCGCTACTGATTGAGAAGGTACGCCAGCACGGGCCAGGAAACTCACGAGCGTGATTTACTGGACTGCCGACTCCGCCGACGCGGAGACTTTTCACGCGATTCCTCTGGCCGGGCAGAATCAACAACTGATGGGGATTTTGCTGGTCGGGAGTTCCCGGCGACCGCTGATCGAATTGCAGCGGCGCGTCATCTCGACTGCGATGCTGGTCGGCGGATTGGGAATTCTGGTCGCGGTGCTGGCGAGTTTGTGGTTTGGAGCGCGCGTAACGCGACCGGTGGTTTCACTCGCCGAGGCTGCGCACCGTGTTGCGGCTGGGGATCTGGCCGCCAAGGTTGAGGTGGAATCGAACGATGAACTGGGCGAGCTGGCCGCTTCCTTCAACCGCATGACCGAAGATCTCCTGCAGCAGAAAGATCGCGCCGTGCAAGCGGAGCGGGTTGCGGCCTGGCGCGAACTCGCGCGCCGCCTGGCGCATGAACTCAAGAATCCGCTATTCCCGCTGCAAGTGACAGTCGAAAATTTGATGCGCGCCAAAATCAAGTCGCCGGAGATCTTCGAGGAGGTCTTCCAGGAAGGAACCGCAACCCTGCTCGCCGAGATCAATAATCTGAAGACAATTATCGGGCGCTTCAGCGAATTTTCGAAAATGCCGCAGCCCCAGCGCCGGCCTACTCAAGTGAACGATGTGCTGCGATCCGTGCTGCGGGTGTTTCAGGCGCAATTGCAGACGAACAATCGCATTACCGTCCGCACCGACCTGGCCGCCGCCCTGCCGGAGATTTCCGCCGATCCCGATTTGCTGCATCGCGCACTGTCGAATCTTGTGCTTAACGCCATTGACGCCATGCCGCGGGGCGGAGAGCTAACATTGCGCACAGCCGTCGCCGGCTCTGATCAGCCTGGACTTGGCGTGACCATCTCCGTTTCCGACACCGGCTCCGGCCTGACGCCGGAAGAATGCGCGCGGCTGTTCACTCCTTATTACACGACCAAGCAGCACGGCACCGGGCTTGGATTGGCGATCGTGCAGTCGGTGGTAAGCGACCATGGCGGGAAAATATCTGTGGAGAGCACGAAAGGAAAGGGAACGACATTTCAGATCGAGTTACCCGCATGAGAAACCAGATCAACCGAGGGTGCCCCATTGATCGCGTTTTGTGCGATGAGTGGGCTTCGCCGCGCGCCGGCCGCGGAGGGCGGTCTTGGAGCCTCCCGGGGCCCCTTCGCCTTTCCTCGGCGTACTCGGCGACTCTGCGATAGATTTAGTTTGCAATTCAACTGACGGGATGTGAGGTCCATAATCGTGCCGCAAAAAGCGCACCTGCTCATTGTTGACGACGAAGCCAATACGCTGGCCTCACTTTCGCGCGCCTTTCGCCTGGAAGGTCACGAGGCCACGGTCTGCGACAACGCGGCGAAGGCACTTGAACTGGCAACCACGCAGCCCTTCGACCTGATCCTTTCCGATGTCGTCATGCCGGGCAAAGACGGCCTGGCGCTGCTCGAAGAATTAAAGGCTCAGGGCGTGGCCACGCCTGTCGTCATGATGTCAGGCCAGGCGCACATCGAAATGGCGGTGCGCGCCACGCGGCTGGGCGCGCTGGATTTTCTGGAAAAGCCGATCTCGACTGAGAAGCTCCTGCTCACGGTAGAAAATGCCCTCAAACTCGGGCGGTTGGAGCGCCAGAACCGCGACCTGGAACGCAGGCTGGGGAAACACGAAATCATCTGGACTGGCGAAACCATGCGCCGCGTGATGGCGCAGGTGGAGCGGGTCGCCGCGAGCGAAACGCGCGTGGCGATCCTCGGCGAGACCGGCACGGGGAAGGAACTCGTCGCGCGCACTCTGCACGAGCGTAGCCCGCGCGCCGCCGCGCCCTTTGTCACGCTCAACTGCGCCGCGGTGCCCGCCGAGTTAATCGAATCGGAACTGTTCGGGCACGAAAAGGGCTCGTTCACTGGCGCCGGAGCGCGCCATCTCGGCAAGTTCGAGCAGGCTCAACACGGCACCATCTTTCTCGACGAGATCGGCGACATGCCGCTCACCATGCAGGCCAAACTGCTGCGCGTGCTTGAAGAAGGTGAAGTCGAGCGCATTGGCGGCAATCGTGCCATTGCCGTCGATGTGCGCGTGGTCGTCGCTACTCATCACGATCTCGAGGCGCTGACGCGCGACGGCAAATTCCGCCAGGATCTGTTCCACCGCATCTTCGTCTTCCCCCTGCGCCTGCCGCCGCTGCGTGAGCGTCGCGAAGATATTCCAGCGCTGGTCGAGCATTTCGCCGCCCAGGTCAGCGCCACCAACGGATGGAAACCGATTTCCTTTACCGCCGATGCTATTGCCGCTCTGCAGCAACATGCATGGCCCGGCAACATTCGCGAACTGCGCAACGCGGTCGAGCGGGTGATGCTGCTCACGACCGGGAGCGAAGTGACAGCTGAAACCGTGGCGCTGGCGCTGCCGACATCCGCGGCAGGACCCGAATCAGCATTTGCCGCCTCAGGCCCGCTAGCCGACCGCGTGCGCGCCTTCGAGAAGCAGACGATCCTTTCCGAGTTGAAGCGCAACCACAACCAGATTTCGAACACAGCGCGAGCGCTCGGGTTGGAGCGATCCCATCTTTATAAAAAGGCCGAGCAGGTGGGGATTGACCTGAAAGCCGTGCGGAATGACAGTGGGAGTCGGGATTAGTTGCATTCCAGCGCATCCAATAAGACAATCCCATTGAGCCTCATGACTCCCCAACCCGAACCCGCCAGTCCCTTCCGCGCCGGCGCCATCGTCATCGCCATCCTCGCGAATCCCCGAGAGAAATTCTGGGGCGCAATCCTTCAACTGTCTTCAGTTGGCCTCAGCATGCGCGGCGTGGATCTTTCTTCCTTCGAGACCTTCATCGCCCAGATCCGCGATGGCGAACCCTTCGCTGCCGGAGCGATGTTCTTCCCCATGCACCGCATCGAGCGCCTGGAACTCGATCTGCCCGAGGGCACGCTCCCCTCGCTCGCGCAACGCTTCGCGCAAAAGACCGGAATGGACCCTGCTCCCATGCTGGTAAGTGAATTTCTTCCAGCGGCATCGGGCAACGGAGAAGAATTGCGCGCGGGAACGGTCACGGACCGGGAGGAAGAGGGCAACGAAGCGGGCGATTCAGGGACAGGCTCGGGAGAGTCGCGGTGAACTTCCGCCAAATTCTCACCGCGCCTAATCAGCTCACTCTGCTGCGGATGATCTTCCTGCCCTTCATCGTGATCAATCTGGTCAAGCACGACTTCAAGTGGGCGCTCGCGCTCTTCGTTCTCGCCGGGCTCAGCGACGGACTCGATGGCCTTCTCGCCCGCACGCTTCATCAGCAAACTGTGCTGGGGCAATACCTCGACCCTATTGCCGACAAGCTGCTCATGAGCACAATGTTTCTCGTACTCTCGATCGAGCACCGGATTCCTTGGAAGTACACCATCGTGGTCTTCAGCCGCGATGTCTCCATCCTGATCATCAGTGGCGTGCTTTTCATGATTGCCGGCCTGCGCGATTTCCGCCCCAGCATGTTCGGCAAGGCCAATACGGCGGCACAGGTGGGCGCGATCTTCTTTGTCCTTCTGTTGCTCGTTGTGCCCCAGCAATGGGTCTGGATTGCCCGCACGACCTTCCTTCGCGCCACGTTTCTCTTCACCATCGTCTCGGCCGTGCACTATGCGTTTCTGGTGCAGCATCGGCTTCGGAGCCTACCCTCCGCACACAACTCCGCCCTCCCATCCGCGCATGCCTAGACGAGCTGGTCAGCCAGAAATTCGACAAAGGAAAATTGAAGGTCCGGAGAGCGAAGAACTACACCGGGACTGGAACGCTTTCCACGATCTCTCGCAGCACCTGGTCGGATTGCTCTGACTTTCTCAGAGTTGACGAGTAGAGCGCGTTTACCACCACGCGGTGAGCGAAAACCGGAACCGCGAGCGGCTTGAAGTCTTCTGGGGTGCAATAATCGCGGCCGCCGATGAAAGCCATAGCCTGGGCGGCGCGGTAGAACATCTGTGAGCCGCGCGGAGAAACGCCGAGTGAGAGATATTCCGACTCACGGGTCTTAGCGACGATCGCCAGCGCATAGGTGATGAGCGAATCGTCGACGTGAACGCGCGTGACCGCCTGCTGGATTTCGAGCACATCAGCCGCATTGAGCACAGGACGCAGCTTTTCGAGCTGAGCGGTACCGGCTTCGTCGCGCAGGATTTCGCGCTCGGCGCTGCCTTCGGGATATCCCATGCGCAAGCGCATGAGGAAGCGGTCGAGCTGTGATTCTGGCAGCGGATAGGTGCCGTGATGCTCGATCGGATTCTGCGTGGCGATAACAAGGAACGGCTGCGGCAACGGGTAGGAATGCGCGTCGACCGTGACCTGGCCTTCGTTCATCGCCTCAAGCAGGGCGGATTGCGTCTTGGGCGTGGTGCGGTTGATTTCGTCGGCGAGCAGGACGTTGGCGAAAACCGGCCCGCGCTTGAACTCGAACTTCTGCTCAACCGCCGAGTAGATGGAAATGCCGAGCACGTCGGAAGGCAGCATGTCGCTGGTGAACTGCACGCGCTGGAACGAGCAGTCAATGGCACGGGCCAGCGCCTGGCCGAGCGTGGTTTTGCCGACTCCCGGGACGCCCTCGATAAGCAGATGGCCGCGCGCGAAGACGGAAACCAAAGCGAGGCGGAGGACGTCATCCTTGCCGCGAATCACCGTGCGCAGAGACTCTTCCAGTTGGGCCGCGCGGCTGGATGCGGCGCTAGCTGCGTGTGCTGACATTGTTTAAATTCTACTATGTGGATCGTGGGGAAAACGGTTACGGATGTCACCAGTGGAGACGCGGCTTGCCGCGTCTCTACTGGAATAACTCCGCTGGCCTTCCTGTCAGCCGCTCAATCCGCTTTGCGGTCGGCGGGTGCGTTGAGAACAGATTGCCGAAGCTGAAGCCTCCCAAAAATGGCTGGATGATGAACAGGTGCGCAGTCGAGGGACTTGCGAGCAGAGGCCGTTGCTTCGAATAGGCATCGATCTTCGCCAACGCGCTGGCCAGCGCGTAGGGATTGCCAGTCCAATGCGCTCCAGTATCGTCCGCTCCATATTCACGGGAGCGCGAGACTGCGAGCTGAATCAACATCGCGGCGAAGGGTGCGAGGAACAGCATCAGTAGCGCCTCCATGCCACCACCGCGGCGTTCGTCACGGCTGCCTCCGAAAAACATCCCCCAACGAGCAATCAATGTAATTGCGCCGGCGAGCGTGGCGACGATCGAACTAATCAGGATGTCGCGATTGCGCACGTGCCCGAGCTCGTGCGCGATTACGCCTTCGAGTTCGTCGTCGTTGAGCAGGCCGAGAATGCCCTGCGTAACCGCGACCGAAGCGTGATGCGGATTGCGTCCGGTGGCGAAGGCGTTGGGCGAATCGGTGGGAATGAGATAAACCTTCGGCGTGGGCAAGCCGACTTTCTGCGAGAGGCGCTCGACAATGTTGTAAACACGCGGCAGATCGTCGCGCGAAATAGGCTGTGCGCGATAGGCCGCGAGCGCGATCTTGTCGGAGAAAAAGTAAGAGACGAAGTTCATAATGGCGGCGAAGACGAGCGCCAGCAACATGCCGTTCTGGCCGCCCAGAGCCCTTCCGACGAGCATAAACAGCAGGGTCATGACGGTAAGCAGCAAAGTAGTTTTGAAGACGTTACCCATTTCCATTTTCCTCGGGGAGACATTGTATTGGATGCGGAGGGTTCAGACCGGTCTCAAACGGCAGGAATCGGCTTGGGACCCCACTGGTCGCGGTCTTTAAGAATCAAAGACTTAGCGCCGTCCGTGGGCCCAGGTCTTTGAGAAACAAGGACTTAGATGTAAAGTATTTATGAATCAATAGCTTACACGCATTTCAGGCTCTTCATTGGGCTCGTTTCCCGCCAAGTCTTTGAGAAATAAATACTTTAGCTTTGGGCAGAGTTGTCGCCACCGAGGACCCTACGGAACACGGAAGATGAATCTCTAAGTCTTAACAGCCTCGCGGCGGACCCAAGCAACAGTTTATTAGGCAGCGACTTGCGCGGACCGGAGTGTCCGCGCCACACGGGCTAGCTTTGGCGCTTGAGGGCTCGTTCTAACGTCTGATCGAGCGCGGCCTTGGCTTTTTCATAGTCGGCTTGCGTGATCTTGCCCTGCTTGCGTTCGACTTCGAGTTGGAATAATTCTTCTTTCAGCGCCTCCAAGAGCGTCGCGGACTTCGAGGCAGGCGTGGCTGGAGGGGCTGCAGTCTGTCCGTCCGGCGTGGGCGAAGCGGAGCCTGAGATGGCGCGAGCTCCTGGACCCGTGATGGAAGCAGCGAGCGGCCCACGGGCTCCCATGGAGGCGGCTCCTCCGGACGCGGCCGAGACTCCGCCCTGGCGCTTGGTCACGATCCAGCCGCCGATGCCGAGCAACACTACGAAGGCTCCAATGATCGGCCAGCGGTATTTTTCCAGTGGGTCGGGAGCGTCGATGGGAGCGCCGAGGCCTCCGCCGGGGCGGTTGCTTTCCGCCTGCGGGTTCTCATTCATCGGCCCGCCTTGCGCGCCACCGCCTGCGGGACCTGCTTGCCCGGCTCCTCCCGCCTGCTCGGAAATCGTGCCGGTGCCGGTGACGGTGAATCCCAGTTGTTGGCCTACGTGAGTCTGCTGCACAACCTGGACCACGCTGTCACTCTGGTTGGGGTCCTGCATGGATTTGAACTGCGACGAGTCGGCGCCGGCGAAGTGCATGGACTTGGGCAACACGACTACGAAGTGCTCGGCGGGATAGAGCGGTTTGGGATCAATTTTCGCCGTGCCGTTGTAGGGCAGCGTGAACTCAAGCTGAAACTGCGTTTCACCCGGACGCAGCGGGAACGCGATGGCGTAGCGGCCCTTTTCGGATTGCGGCACGGCTTCGGCCGGGATGGGCTGCCCGTTGGGCGCTTTCGCCTGCACCTGCTCGACTTTGGCTCCGGCGGGCAGATAGAACTCAAAGCTGTGGTCGTTCATCTGCGTGACGGCGGGCGACGAATTGTTGTCGACGGCGAACAGGCGAATGCCCTGCAGGCTGGTCGCGTCGGCCTGCAAGCGCATAACGTCGGCGGTGAGGCTGAGGCCTTCGACCTTCTTGGCAACGTCATAGACCTTGAGCTCCACGTTGCTGGTGCCGGGAGGGGCGAACTGGTGATAGGTGACCGCCTGATGGACGGCGCGGATGAGGTGCGGGCCTGCGGCATCTTTCAGCTTGAAGCTGAATTTGCCTGCCGAGTCGGCCTTCGTGCTGCCGGCGACGTCCATGCCATTGGCGATGTTGATGAGGATGACCTCGTCTCCGGCAGCAGGCTTGTTGGTGGTGCCGTTGGTGACGGTGCCGGAGAGGGTCTGGGCGGCGGCCGAGGCGATGGTGAGCGAGAAGATCGCTGCCAGTAGGACGGACTTTGCTAGTTTGGTCAAAAGTGCTCCTCAATTCATCGAGTGCTTACGCGCGTTAAGAACCCTTTCACGTTTGTCATTCCGAGGAGCCGCAGGCGGCAAGGAATCTGCAGTGTCTTCGCTCGCAGCAAACTACAGATCCCTCGCTTCGCTCGGGATGACAACTCAAGAGCAAATCGGAGACTCTGCGGCTATCGTTTGCACGGCCAAGTGTTCCCCACCCGTTTTAACTTTATGTCCTCATCCACCGACAGATCTCTGATTGTAAGTTTGCCTCGGAACGACTTCGAATCCCATATTCCCAATATTGTGACTTGATGCGTCTGGATGATTTCTTTCTTCGAGGGGTATTCAACGAGATGTTCAACCCAAGCCCCTTCAATCGTTACATTATTGCCCGAAGCACCGCCAGGCAGTGGAATGCCGTCAGATAGCCCTCCCTCGTATACGTATAACAGCGCGTCAATCTTGGAATCCGCAGTTTGCTTAAGCGCTAGCTCAAAGCCATTCAGATCGCCTGTCTCTTTAGATAGCCATGCGTTTGAGTAAACACGCATGGATCGCGTCCGCGAACAATCCTCAGACGCTTTTTGAGCCGAAACAAATGTAGCTACAAACGGGATAGCGACAACGATCAATGCGACGAGTTGCCCACAGCGCAGCATCCGGAAACTGATCATAGTCGCGAGCCAGCCAATCTATGCCGCCTGCCCCGCCGCCTGCTCCAGCCGCGCGATCTCGGCCATAATGGCGGCGGCTTCTTCTTCGAGGGAGGCACGCATGGACTGGTAATCGGCGTCGGGCACCTTGCCGGCTTTGTATTCGAAATTCAGGTCGCGCAGGTTCTCATAGACGGATTCCTTGCGTTCGTGGAGATAGCCGAGGCGCGTCTTTTCTTCTCCGGCGTACACTTCGCCGGGGAAAAAGAAAACGTAGTAGAGCGCGGCCAGGGTAAAGACGGCGCAGACGAAGATGATCATCGACATAAAGTTCTCAGTTCCCGGTTCTCAGTTCTCAGTAAGAACCTCATTGTTCGGTCTCCTTGCGCGCCTGGGCGCGGAACTGGTCTAGCTCGCCGCCGTGCGGGATGGTGATGCCATCGGCCAGAGCGGGCTCGGGGCGATTCTTCCACGCGCGCACCAGCCAGGTGACGAAAATAATGCCCGCCGCTAGCGCGACGAAAGGCATGATCCAGGCCACGCGGTTGAAGCCGGTCGCGGTGGGCGCGGCGATCACGGTCGGGCCGTAATTCTGCACAAAGCCTTGAAGGATGAGGTCGTCGTTGTCGCCCTTGTCGAGCGCCGCCATGAGCTCGTTGCGCATCTTGTCGGAAGACTGGCAGCCGACGTGGTTGCATTCGAGCAACACCTGGCCGCATCCGCAGGTGCACATCATGCGGTGCCCGAGGTCTTTGAAACGAGCATCGGTGCTTGGGCCGGCGCCGACAAAGAGGAAGATGGCGGAGGTGAGGACGAGGGCTTGGAAGACGCGGCGGACGAGTTTCGCTTGAAGAACCTCAGGCGCTGAAGCGCGGAGGATTTCGGCCGATTTTCCGGCACGACTAAAGTCATGCCCTTCCCGTTTGTTGATCGAGAGTTTCATCAGTCCCCCGCTCCTGCATGCACGGTTTCGCGTACGGGCACGGTTGCCGTCACCGTCACGGGGACGTAGTTCGGCACGAGCGCGACGATGGTTCCAAAAACCATGATGATCAGGCCGATCCAGATCCAGGGCACGAGCGGATTCATGTGCGCCTTGATGATGGGGCGGCCGGTGGTTTCGTTCTTGCCTTCGTAGACGAGATAGAGATCATGCACGAGAAACAGATCCTCGCGGAAGCTGGGATAAATGCGCGGCAGCGTCTGCGGCTGTCCACTGGCTTTATAAAAGCGCCGCTCGGGATACATGGTGGTGATCTGTTTTCCGCCGCGGAAGACGTTAATGATCGCCCACTCGTTGGCGTAGTTGGGATTGTCGTCCTGCGTGTAGGACTGGCAAACCAGCGTGTAGGGGCCAATGTTGATCTTGTCCCCAAACGCCATTTCTTTTTCCACTTCCTTATTAAAGGGCTGGCCGAGGATTCCGATGATCACGAGCGCGACACCGAAGTGGACGATGTATCCGCCGTAGCGGCGCGTGTTGCGGCGGCAGAGTTGGAGCATGGCGGCGAAAATGTTCTGCCCGCTCTTGCCGGCAATGACGCGGCCTCCGCGTACGAACTCGGCGATGATGGTAAAGATGACGAGCGCGGAGAGAATCGCGGCCATCACCGCATAGAAATAAGATGGATCCTCCCACGGCCTTACGCCGAAAAGAATCATCATGAGGCCAACCGCGATCGAGCCGATGGCGGGGTAGAGGAAATTACGCTTCAGGCTCTCAAGCGAAGTTTTGCGCCACGCCAGCAGCGGTCCAACGGCCGTTAGCAACATCAGGAGCAGCGCAACCGGTACGGCGACGCGGTTGAAGAACGGCGGCCCGACCGTGACTTTGTGTCCCTGCACCCATTCGGAAAGGATCGGGAAGAACGTGCCCCACAGGACGGTGAAGCAAACCACCAGCAGCAGCAGATTGTTGAACAGGAAGCTCGATTCGCGCGAGACCAGCGATTCGAGTTTGTGCTCGCTCTTGAGATGCGACAGATTCTTGACGAGGAAGAAGGCGCAAACGGCGGTCGTCAGCGCGATAAAGACGATGAACCAGGTTCCGATAGAAGATTGCGCAAACGCGTGCACAGAACTGATGACGCCGGATCGCGTGAGGAACGTCCCGAGCATGGAGAGCAGAAACGTGGCGAAGACGAGCACCATGTTCCAGACCTTCAGCATGCCGCGCTTTTCCTGCATCATCACCGAATGCAGGAACGCAGTGCCCGTGAGCCAGGGCATGAGCGAGGCGTTTTCAACGGGGTCCCAGCCCCAGTAGCCTCCCCAGCCGAGGACGGCGTAGGCCCAGTGGGCGCCGAGGAAGACTCCGACGGTGAGGAAGCACCAGGTGACCATGGTCCAGCGGCGGGTAATGTTGATCCACTTTTCGCCGGGGTAGTGCATGATCAGCGCGCCGAGCGCGAAGGCGAAGGGGACGGTGAAGCCGACATATCCCAAATAGAGCATCGGGGGATGGATGACCATCTCGGGATATTGCAGAAGAGGATTCAGGCCAGTGCCGTCGGCGGGAACGGCTCCCTGCTCGATGGCGAAGGGGTGCGCGGCAAAATTGAGAATCAGAAGAAAGAAGACTTGGACCGACGCGATGATGACCGAAGCGTACGCGAACAGCCGCTGATCGGTCTTGTAGCGCAGGCGAAGCACGAATCCATACCCGGCAAGCAGCAGCGACCAGAACAGCAAAGAGCCTTCCTGCCCCGACCAGAGCACGGCGAACTTATAGGCGGCGGGCAGGTCGCGGTTGCTGTGGTGGTAGATGTAGGCAATGGAAAAGTCGTCGGCGAACGCGGCCGAGACGAGCACGAAAGAAGCAAGCACGACGGCGCCGAAAGCGGCGATTCCGGCGCGGCGGGCAGTTTCACCCAGGCGAGCAGAGACCGCGTCGCGCCCGAAGAGCGCAAGCAGGCCGGCGCCAAACGAGTACGCGCTCAGGCCAAGTGCCAGCAGAAGCGCAAAGCTTCCTATTTGAGCCATAAAGATGAAATCCCCGATGCGCCTATTTTTTCAGAGATGCAGTGGGGATGCAATGGAATCGCCCAAACTACTTCCCTTTTTCCAGCGGATAGGCCTTCTCGCGCCACTCGCGGATGCCGCCGTCCATGGAAATGACGTTGCTATAGCCCATCTTCTGCAGGTTGTCGGCAGCGAGGGCGGAGCGAAAGCCGCCGCCGCAATAGAGGACCAGCGGGGTATCGAGAACGGGATACCTGGCTTCGATATCGCGCTCGATGACGCCCTTGCCGAGATGGACCGCGCCCGGGATGTGGTCGGCATCGAACTCGCGGTCTTCGCGGACGTCTACCAGGACAAACTTGTCTTTGCGGTCGAGCCGGGCTTTGACCTCGTCCACGGTGGTTTCGCGGACCCGGCTGCGGGCGTCGTCAACAATTTTCAGAAAACGCGGAGGATGATTATGTGCCATGGGAGTCTCCGGAGAGATGTTAGCAGGGGCTACGAGGTTTGCCGAGTCGCGGCGACAGAAAATCCACCACGGAGACACGGAGGCACTGAGAAAACCTTTCTTGATCTTTCTCCGCGTCTCAGTGGCTCCGTGGTAGATTTTGTTTTGGTCCCCTGAGTGAGGTGGAGTGAAATATTTATGACGCTCGTGATCCGCAAGTCGGCCATTCATTCCTTCGGATGCTACACGACCAAGCACATCCACAAGGGCACGCTGATCGTCGAGTACGTGGGCGACCACCTGAGCTACGAAGAAGCAGACGACCTTTACGACGAGTTCCCGAACACATACTTGTTCGGGCTGGATGGCGGCAAGCGCATTATTGACGGCTACGGTGTAGCCGCGTTCGTGAATCACTCGTGCAAGCCGAACTGCGAGACCGATCAGATCGCGGGCAAGATGTGGATCATCGCGCTGCGCGACATTGAGCCGGGAGAGGAGCTGACTTATGACTACAACCTGTACGATGGAGAGGATGAGGCTCCGTGCATGTGCGGGGCAAGGCGATGCCGCGGGAGTTTGTATTCGTCATCACATTTGCGCAAGCTGAAGAAGAAGCGCGAAAAAGCGGCTGCGCGGACTGCTGAAACAAATGATACGAAAGCCGATGTAGCGCAGGCGAGTTGAGGCTGAGGCAGCACCGTGCTTCAAGGCAATTTGGCGCTGCACGAAGAATGCATAGGTCCTTCGCTTCGCTCAGGATGACAGCTTGAACTCGTAAGCCGGCCTGGCAGGACGCCGACCGAGCGGGCGAACCATGAAAGTTTCCGACAAAGACGTTGCCTATGTGGCCGACTTGGCCAACCTTGAGTTGACCGCCGACGAGCGCGCCCGCATGTTGCGCGACCTGAATTCAATTCTCGAATATGTGGATCGGCTAGGTGAGCTGAATACCGATAACGTCGAGCCGATGGCGCAAGTTTCCGACCGCTACGGAGTGGACGTGTCGAGAAAGGGCAGCGAACGCTTCGCCTACGCGGCGCGTGACGATGTTAAGGACGGTCTGCGGCCGTCGCTGCCGCATGAAGAGGCGGTGAAAAATGCCCCCGAGACAGATGGGACGTTCTTCGAGGTGCCGAAGGTGATCGAGAGATAGCGCAATGACGGTGGGCGAGACAAAATACCCTACGATTGAAACCGCTCGCAGCGCGATTGCGGAACACCGAACGACGGCTGTCGCGCTGGCCGATGAGTTCTACGCGCGGATAAAGAAAGAAGATGCGGGGATTGGCGCGTTTTTGACTTTGTCCGAGGAGCGGGCGCGGGCGCAAGCTAAGCGCGTGGATGCGTTGGTGGCTGAGGGCAAGCCGTTGCCTCCGCTGGCTGGCGTTCCTATAGCGATCAAAGATGTGATGGTGACGCGCGGCGTGCGCACGACTGCTGGGTCTAAGATCCTGGAGAATTTTGTTCCTCCTTATGACTGCACCGCGGTTGCGCGGCTTGAAGCGGCGGGTGCGGTCGTGCTCGGCAAGCTCAACTGCGACGAGTTTGCCATGGGCTCGTCGAACGAGAACTCGGCTTACCATCCTGTCCACAATCCGCGGGACAAGACGCGCGTGCCTGGAGGTTCGTCGGGCGGATCGGCGGCCGCCGTCGCGGCGGGAATGGCGGTCGCAACTTTGGGCTCCGATACTGGCGGGTCGATTCGGCAGCCTGCTTCGTTTTGCGGCGTGGTGGGACTGAAGCCGACTTATGGCCGCGTCTCGCGCTATGGGCTGATTGCGTTTGCGTCGTCGCTCGATCACATCGGCCCGTTTGCCAACACAGTGAAAGACGCGGCGCTGATGTTACAGATGATTGCAGGGCGCGATCCAATGGATTCGACTTCGGCGGAAGTTCCGGTTCCGGATTATGTGGCGCAGTTAGAAAAGCCACTCAGCGAA
>CAWFUA010000003.1:0-138428 GCA_963818945.1 uncultured Acidobacteriaceae bacterium
CCGCGTGACATCTCCGATCAGCACATCCTGGCCCGCCTCCTCCAACTCAACGCCGAACGCTTCGCAAGCCAGCCCAAAAACTGATCGTCGGAGAAATCCGGCGAGGAATCCTGGAGGAATCCGGGGACAGACGGAACGTTACCAGGCCTCCCTCATATGGCCCGTACCCCACACATCGCGCTCTTCCGCGCGGCGGTCTTTAGTTCTTCCTGACGACTGACACTTCGCGCGGAAACGAAGTGTCCGCGCCACACGATTCAATCTCGAAGCTCGTAGCTCGAAGCTCGCGGCTGCCCCACCGCATGCATCTCGGGATTTTGATTTTGTTTTTCCTGCCGACGTTTCCACCCATGTTGTTACTGCCGCTGTCGAAGAACCCGCTCCACGTCCCACCGCCCGTGCAGAATGGCAAACTTGCAGGGGTTTGGTCTCAGGGCGTTACACAACCAGGTAGGAATAAACCGGGAAAAACTTTACCGGCTCTTCGGTAAGTCCTTGCGCCAATGTCCCCGGCCAGGATTCTTGGCGAGTAACACAAATTTCTCCCGGACGAATCCGGGGACAGACGGACGGATAAACCCGGGGACAGACGGGACGTTCACCTAGTTTCCCCCCCGGCACCTTGATAAACCCGGGGACAGACGGGACGTTCACCTAGTTTCCGGCACCTGGAAGCTGGAGGAATCCGGACGAGGAATCCGGGAGGAATCCGGGGACGAGGAATCCGGGGACGACGAGGAATCCGGGGACAGACGGAACGTTACCAGAGGAATCCGGGGGAATCCGGGGACAGGGGGGGAGGAATCCGGACAATCCGTGGACAGACGCAACCTTACCAGGCCTCTCTCATACGGCCCGTACCCCACACATCGCGCTCTTCCGCGCGGCGGTCTTTACTTCTTCCTGACGACTGACACTTCGCGCCGAAACGAGCGTCCGCGCCACACGATTCAAGCTCGAAGCTCACGGCTCGAAGCTCGGAGCTCGCACCGACTTCCCCTCCCGTTAATTAAATAGTTAATAGGATTTTGCCTCGCATTTTCGCTCCACCCCATTGATTCAACGAGACTTCGGCCATGGGAATCCGGGGACAGACGGAACGTTACCAGGCCTCCCTCATATGGCCCGTACCCCACACATCGCACTCTTCCGCGCGGCGGTCTTTACTTCTTCCCTGACGACTCACACTTCGGGCGGAAAGGAGTGTCCGCGCCACACGATTCAAGCTCGAAGCTCAGGCTCGCACACCCTTGCCGAGCTGCCGGACTTCCAGTCTCGCGCGTTAATTACGATGAGTGAATTCCACTGTGCATCTTCTGGAGATCGTGGCCGTATTTTCGGAAAATCCAAAAGCCCCGCGAGTCAGGTGGACTTGCAGAATCCGGGGCAGCGGAACGTTCCAGGCCGACGAATCCGGGACACGACGAATCCGGGGACAGACGGAACGTTACCAGGCCTCCCTCATATGGCCCGTACCCCACACATCGCGCTCTTCCGCGCGGCGGTCTTTACTTCTTCCCTGACGACTCACACTTCGGGCGGAAAGGAGTGTCCGCGCCACACGATTCAAGCTCGAAGCTCATAGCTCGAAGCTCGCAGCTCGCACCGACTTCCCCTCCCGTTAATTAAATAGTTAATAGGATTTTGCCTCGCATTTTCGCTCCACCCCATTGATTCAACGAGCCTTCGGCCAATAAACCGGCAAAAATAGCCTCTTCAAAATACCCCTTGACAGGCATGATATATCAGACCTCCCGCGCCGCCATGCCGTCCTCGCGGTCCCCTCCTATCCCATTGATTTCACAACTCATATTGAACCGGCACGCGCAGACTCCTGCCCTGCCCGAGCCACGCACCCCACCCCAACCCCACCCCAACAAAATCAATAACTTACGGCGTTCCGTGCCGAACATGCCCTTTATTGTACTTTCTGATTATTACTCCGTTAGTAATCGCCAAAAAATATTTTCGACCGCGACATTACATACACCACTATACGTACACAAGCAAACAAATGTACGTACAAATAGACACTGTATATTGTTCCACGTGGAACACTCTCCCGCCCCGCCGCCAGGTACATGGTCCCTCAGGCTGACTTAAGGTCCGTATACGCATAAAGCCCGGCGGCCCAGTCAAGCCTCCAGTCCACTTGAGCGGGTCAGCCCGCCAAAGTATCTATTTCTCAAAAAATGGGCGGGAACCCAGCCCAAAAACACGCCGGAAACGCACCCTAACTCATTGATTTATAAATACCTTCCCGCACTCAAACTTTTGATTTCTGCGCAGCAGAAAAATCACAACCTCAAGCCCTCCTCTCACGGTAAGATCAAAAGAATCCCCGAATCGAACGCCCAACATCAGGAACAGTGATCGAAGTCGATACCAGTCCGGAAGTCGTTCCCGCCCCATGGCCCGATCCGCCGCGCTTTTTGGTCGAGTGGTCGTCTCCCTGGGAGGAGTTCAAGACCGCAATTCGCCCCGCGCTCAAGCGCTCCACCAAAGCGCTCGCCGGAGAAGCCCCAGTCGGCATCTTCCCCTATCGCGGCCTATTGCTAGCATGGCTCGGCGAGTGCCTTCTCGTCATCATCGTCATCTTCCTTCCCGACCAGCTTGCCGTTCTGAATCCGGCGCAGTTGCCGCCGCGGCCAACCTGGGATGTCATCTACTATTCCGGCGACGAGCTGCCGCAAACCGCCGATCAAGGCGGAGCGCAAACCGGTAAATCCGGACACTCTGGCGGACAGCAGGCGCATCACCGCTCGCAGGCCATTCGCGTGGCGCGCGGCGAGCGCCTGACCGAAACCGTCGTCGACGCGCCCAAGATCAATCTCCCGCGCAGCGATTCCGCGGTCGCGAACCTGCTCGCCATCAAGCCGAATCCGGGACCTCCGCCAACCGAAGGCATGCGCTCGAAGCTGAGCGCGCCGCTGCTTCCGCCCATGAATCCAGTTCCACCCTCGCCGGAATTGCGCAACTCGGAAAGCCGCGGTCACAGCCTCACGACCAGCGTCGTTCCGCCCGCGCCCGAAGTCGCTCATGCCAGCGCGCGCAACACGCCGTCGATGAATCCCACGCTGGTTGCACCCGCACCCGACGTCTCGCGTGACAAGCTGCGCTCGGCGAATCCGGTCGCGATGAATGTGGTCGCTCCCGCTCCGCAGGCAACGCCGCATGATCTGGCCAGCTCGCGCGCCACCGTCGCGCAGGCTGTAGACGTGATTGCACCGCCGGTCTCCGCGCCCGCGCGCGACGTGTTTGCTACGCCCAAGCTCGCGCTGCCACAGCAAGCCGTGATTGCGCCTCCGCCATCGCAAGTCAGCCGCGACCTGAACAGTTGGGGCAGCTCGCGCACCGGAGAGATTCACTCGCAGCCTGTTCCTCCTCCCCCGTCTTATGCTGCCGCTGCTGGTGGAGGATCGCCCAGCCGCTCGGGCAGCGGAGCGCTCGGTTCGCAAGTCGTTCCGCCTCCAGCCAGTCTTGCTGGAGTGAACGGACTCGGTTCCGGCGGCGGCAATTCGACGGTCTCCAACGGCGGACGCAACACGCAACTCACATCCACAGTAGTTCCTCCTCCGCCCGGAGTTGGCGGAGGACAAGCGTTAACCGGAAACGGACGCGGCACCAAAGGCACTGGAGCAGGAAGTGCGTTCGACCTGGGTTCGTCGGTCGCTCCGCCCGCGAGCGCGGGAGGAAGCAGCGCGGGCAACGGCGTAGTCGTCTCCGCCAATCCAGGAAGGAACGTCGGCTTGCCTAAATCAGACGGAGGAGGCGCAATCGCCATGTCGCCCACCGGCACTGCCAAAACCGGATTCGGCGGCACCGGCGGAGGTGCCGGCATTGGCCAAGGCGCAGGAGGTCCAGGCAGCGGATTAGGCGGCGAAGGCTCAGGAGCCGGGAAAGAAGGCACAGGCCACGGATCGGACCCGAACGCGCACGGCGGAATCTCGCCCTATCCAGGTCCGGGCGGAGCAGGCACAGGCGCCCACGCACCCGCCATGGCTGGCGTGTCAGTTGAAGGCGGCACAACGACCGTCACGCTCCCAAGCTTCGGTGACCCAGGAGGAGGCAACGATCCCTCCAATGGCCCGGGCCATTCTTCGACCGGATTGCACAAAGGATCCGGTATTACGATCGAGGCAACGCCGCGCTCGGGCGGCGTTTTCGCCTGCTACGGATGCCTGCGCGGAGACCGCAATTATTCCATCTACATCGATACTTCGATCGGCACGGCGGTGATGCAATACGCTGATCCTGCCTCCGCCACGCGCGCGTCGAAGGAAGCGCTCGCCGCGCCTGAGCCGATGCGCAAAGAACTTCCTCAGGGCATGCGGCCCACGAGCGTGCAATTCACCTGCATACTGGATCGCGAAGGGGCTTTGAAGAATTTGAAAGTATATGAGGCCGGTAACTCGACCGCGGAGATAAGATCGAGACTTCTGGTGGCGCTGCAGAACTGGAAATTCCGCCCGGCATTTCGCGGGAATGAGCCGGTGGAAGTGGACGCGATTTTGGGGTTCGGCGTGGATACGCGGTAGGGTTCGCGGAATTGACTGACCGCATTCGTAAGAGACAACGGAATGACCAATCATGAAGCGTCTGCATGGATTCGAGAATTTCCCGGCGCGGTGACCGTGTGCGACCGGGACGGAATCATACTGGCAATGAATGAGAAATCCGCTCGGACTTTCGAGGCGAGCGGAGGCGCCACGCTGATCGGTTCCAACCTGTTCGATTGCCACCCTGAACCCTCGCGCACAAAGTTGAAGGAGTTGCTGGCGGCGGGGCAGGCGAATGTTTATACCATCGAGAAGAAGGGAATCAAGAAGCTGATTTATCAGTCTCCGTGGTATAAGAAGGGCGCGTATCGCGGATTCGTCGAACTGTCGCTGGAAATTCCGTTTGAGCTGCCGCACTTTGTGCGAGAGGGGTAGGAGTCGAGATGCGTTCTCGTTTTCGGGATTTATCGTTAGCTCTGAGCCGAACTCGCGTTTGCCGCCCCTTCTTGGGGAATTACGGAAAGTGGCACTCCGTTAAGTGCGAGCCGCTTTCTCAACTGCAGAAAGGCAAGCGCCCCGACGGGCGAGTATATCTGTAGCATCCACGGCCCATATGCCGAACACCTTAGGTTCACAGACAATGGAATGAAGAAAGCTAAGGGCGTAAAGGACCACTCTCCGGTGGTCCAATTCACTGAGAGCTGGGTAACGCCGACCATTATTGCGATCAGCCAAACCCATTTTTGAGGTCCGATCTTCGTGATGGCGCACAACCCAAAAGCGTACAGGGTGAGAGCCACAACAGACAGAGCAAGCAGTAACCCTACATATTGGGAGAGACCCTTGTCACGGAACGTGAACTCATTCATTTCTTCAAAGGATTTCGAAGTCGGCGTGACATGAAACCCCGTAATAGTTTTGACACCGCCCCTCGTGCGTATCGAAACCTGGGAGATGACCCAGCTCCCGGGCACTAAGTCTGCAGTGTCAGTTGTTGACGATAGTCGAGGAGCAAATTCGTATTCCAGCGAAATAGTAGTTAATGAGCTGCCGTCCCTTGAATGCAGCACTGAAGCATCGACAGTTCTGACCGATGTTGGTTCACCACTGGGAATCACGTACCACATTGCCGTTAGCGTGTCGCGCGTTTCGGCATTCTTGATGCTGGGATCGAGACGGTCTTCAATCTGCTCGAACTGGCTTTGTCTAAGCAAATCGGTGTAGTGCACCGCCAACAGCTCGTCATCTCGTGGCGTCCACTTCTTCAGGAGACTGGCCCGATCATAGCCAAGCATCTTGAAATAGCTATCTCGATTGCAGCCAGCCAGAGGCAGCACCAGGAACAAAATGCACCACCATCGGCACGAGGCAAACCACCCTGAATAGTGCTTTTCTGACACCTTTCTCACGGCTCATACTTTACGCTGAAACGCTGGGGAGTTCCATTGCGGCTACTAGTAGCCTTTCTGCTTGTCGACGAGGCCGAGCAGCGGTTCGCCCGCAAGATAGAGGCGGAGATTCTCGGAGAAGAGCGCGTAATGCCGGTCCCATAACTTGTCGGTAAGTGCTGCGGTGTGCGGAGTTATCAGAAGACTTGGCACATCCCACAGCGGAGAGTCGGCAGCGAGCGGCTCTTTCGGGAATACGTCCAAGGCAGCGCCGCCAATCCTATTTTCGCGCAAAGCGGCTGCGAGTGCGGCTTCATCCACTAACGGGCCGCGGCCGACATTGATCAGGCACGCGGTCGTTTTCATCAGCGCCAACCGCTCCGTGTTCGCAATTGCTTTCGTGCTATCGGTGACGGGCGCGGCGAGAACCACGTAGTCAGACTCGCGGAAAACCTCGTTGATCTGAGCGGAGCCGAGGACAACATCCGCGCCGTCGCTTCCCTTCTCCGGGTGCTCGCGCACGGCGATGACGCGCATACCCAAAGCCTTCGCGCTGCGAACCAAAGGCCGCCCGATCGCTCCCAACCCAACCACCCCCAGCGTCGCGCCTGCTACTTCGCGCACGCGCGGAGTTTCATCCCACAAAAGCTGCTGTCCCCAGATATGCTTTTGCTGCAGCTCGACCGAGCCCGGAATCTTCTTGGCCAGCGCAAAGATCAGCGCAAGCACGTGCTCGGCGACAACCGGCCCGTGAACCTCGCGGGCGTTGGTAAGAACAATGTCGCTAGCCACCAACTCCGGAAACATCAACTGATGCACCGCAGCGGCCGGTGAATGAATCCAGCGCAGCTTGCGTGCTGCCTTGACCTGCTCGGGTCGGATAGACCACGCGATAAGGATTTCCGCGTCCACAAGCTCTGTGTCCAGCCGCTTGTAATCGGGAAGGTGGACGATTGCAACCTGCGGGAATTCACGCCGCAAGTTTTCGGAGAATGAGGAAGGAGCGTTCCATTGATCAAAAGGATGGTGTACGCAAATCACTAACTTGCGGAGCGGGTCATCGGGTAGTTGCGTCATCGTGCGATCTGCAGCTCTCTCGGCGTCCTCGGCTAAGGTTTGGGAATAGTGGCGCGGCCTCCCGTGCACGGACGTGGTCCATTAATCAAGAGGAAGAAGATAGCCGGGCGTTTTCATAGCTCCGCCGAAGACGGCCGCGTCGAGTTCACGCATGTCCCATGCATACCAGTTCGTCGGGGTGAGCCTGAGGGTGATGTCGTCCATCGCCGTCATCGTGCCGCCCGCTCGAGGGTCGGCCAATGCTGCCGCGCTCATGTAGCGGCCATGAATGCGAGCATTGATTTCTCTCGAGCCCGCGCCTTCGATAATGTCGGTGGTGCAAACGGCCACCAAACCTCGCTCGGATGCGGGATTCCTGCTGTCCACCATGAGCGAGGCTTTATGCCGCGCGGCTACATTGCGAGCCTTGCGACTCCGCGAAGCCGTCGCCACATACAAGCGACCATGCTCGAACAGATACCAGACCGCCGTAAGGTGTACGGAGCCGTCTTCGTTCTGCGTACCCAAACTGGCAATGAAACGTCCCGCGAGCATTTCTTCAGCTCCGGATGGCATGGCGCTTGACATAGTGAATAGAACCTCCCGAGGCGCAAATGATACATCAGGGTTGTTTCGTTCGAATACCCGGTCCGCAAAACTAGCCGGGGTTTCAAGGTTTTAGCGGCACTCGCAGGTCGGCGCCCGTCATTTCCTTCGGCTCGGTGATGCCAAGCATGCCTAGGATGGTTGGCGAAATGTCGCGCAGCGAGCCGTTCGGCTTCAGCGTGTACTGCTTGGCATTTTCGGCGATCACGATGAACGGCACGGGGTTGGTGGTGTGCGCGGTGTGCGGACCTCCGGTTACGGGATCAATCATCATCTCGGCATTGCCGTGGTCGGCGGTGATCAGCATGGCTCCCGCTTTGGCGCGGACGGCTTTCTCGACCTCGCCCAGGCAGGCATCAACCGCTTCGATGGCTTTGATCGTGGGTTCAAGCTTGCCGGAGTGCCCGACCATGTCGGCGTTGGCGAAATTCGCTATGACCACGTCGAACGCGTTATCGTTGACTGCTTTGACGATGGCTTCCGCCACGCCAGCAGCGCTCATTTCCGGCTTCAAATCGTAGGTCGCGACTTTCGGCGATTGAATCAGCACGCGATCTTCGCCGGGAAATGGCTGTTCGACTCCGCCGTTGAAGAAGTAGGTGACGTGCGCGTACTTTTCGGTCTCGGCCACGCGCAGGTTGCGCATGTTCAGGCCAGCCATGACGTCCGCGAGGATGTGCGTCAGCGATTCGGGTGGAATGACGACCGGCAGGCTGAAGTTTTGGTCGTATTGCGTCATGCAAACGTACTTCAGATTTTTCGGCGCGCGGTCGCGGGAAATCGTCGAGTCAAGTTCAGCCGCGCCCGGCAGATCGCTTCCGCCTTTTTTGTTCAGGCCGCTGTTGCGGCAGAGGGCGCGCGTGATTTCGCGCACGCGGTCGGCGCGGAAGTTGAAGCAGATGCAGGCATCGTCGTCCGCGATCTTGGCGAGCGGCTCGCCGCGGGCATCCGTGCAAACGAATGGCAGCACGAACTCGTCGGTCACGCCCTTGTTGTAGGACTCTTTCATGCCCTGGACCGCATCGGCGTAGGTTCCGCCTTCGGCTTTGCCATAGACCATCGCGTCAAAGGCCTTAACCACGCGCTCCCAACGCTTGTCGCGGTCCATGGCGTAGTAGCGGCCATTGACGGTGGCGATTTTGCCGGAGTTATACTCGCGCATCTTCTGCTGGAGTAACTCGATATAGCCCGCTCCGTTAGTGGGCGCCGTATCGCGGCCGTCCATGAAGGCATGCACAAAGACGCGGTCAACTCCTTGCTGCTTCGCCATTTTCAGCAGCGCATGCAGATGCTCCTGCCGCGAGTGCACGCCGCCATCGGAGAGCAAGCCGAACAAATGCAGCTTGCGGCCGCTGGCGCGGGCGTACTTCATGGCATCGACCAGCACGGGATGCGAGAAGAGTTCGCCGTTCTGGACCATGAGGTCAATGCGCGTGATATCCATGTGCACGATGCGGCCGGCGCCGATATTGAGGTGGCCGACTTCGCTGTTGCCCATTTGGCCTTCGGGCAGGCCGACGAACGGGCCGCTGGTGTGGATGAGCGTGTTGGGATAGTCGCGCAGCAGCCGGTCGTAAGTCGGCTTGCGCGCCAGGGCGATGGCGTTGGCTTTGGTTTCGGCGCGGTATCCCCAGCCGTCGAGGATGATAAGAACGAGAGGTTTCGGACGGGACAAATTCAGCTCCTAGCTTTTAGCTCTTAGCTTTTGGCTCTTAGCTTCCAAAGAAAATCCACCACGGAGGCACGGCGAAAAGACGGTCACCAAATTACTTCGACAGGATACCGCGAGAACCAGGGATCGGCGGTGACGATGGGCAGGCCTTCTTCCAGAGCCTGGGCAATGAGCATTCGGTCGAACGGATCGCGATGATGCATGGGCAATAACTCGACCCGTAGGGCGTGGTCCGGTACGATAGGCAAAAGTTTCACGCCATTGAATGCGAGCTTTGCCATCACATAAGGCCCGGCCGGTTGCGGCAGCGACAGCTTTCCAGATTGACTTTTGATCAGAATCTCCCAAAGGCTCACCACGCTGAAGCAGGTCTCTGCTGCTGGAAGCAGTTTACGCACACGCTCTGAGAGCTTCGATACGTCGCTCAGGCCCCACAGAAATGTGTGCGTATCCAACAGAATCTTCATTCGTAGAAGAGATCTTCGATCTCTTTGGGTAGAGGATCGTTGAAGTCATCGGGAACCACAAATTCGCCTTTGGCCGAGCCTAGCCTGAAGCGTCGTCTTTCTGATTCGACCGACACAAGTTTCGCCACCGGCTTCCCGGCCTTGGCGATGATGACCTCCTCGCCCATGGCAACCCGCTCCAAGAGCTTGGAAAGATGGGTTTTGGCCTCGTGGATGTTGACTTCCATAAATTGATAATAGACTAAGTCCTTAGCTAAGTCAATATTGGCAGAGCCGAGCCTCTACTTTGGCGTCTTTCGTGTCGCGCTTAATAGTCCCTTGCAGGTTCGACTAGACTGACCCATCGCAGGGCTCGACCATGAATCTCTAGCCTTGCAGAGCTGTAATTCCCATTCTTTCGCTTTCGATCCTGTGAGGACCGCGGATTTATCTTCCCCAGTGGACGGATCGACGGAGAACTTGGCTACGCCATCACTGGTCTTTCCCGTAGCTAGATCTCGCGAGTGGTACCACGTGCCGACGGTCGCAATACCGTCCTCGGGCGCGAGCACCGCGAAGACTTGGTCTACGTCTTCGTTCGTGTAAGGGTCTCCGACATCGGTGATCAGGAATACGATTCCAGGATGATGCGGGTCTTTTTCGTTCGCCCATCGCGCCCGCCATCCTTCCCGAGGATTGTAATGAAGAGCGGTGAACAGGCTAGCTGGCTCACATTCCCAACAGTCCCTATACACAATTCCGAGGTCCTCCTTGTCACGCGACTGCAAACCAATCCAGTCTTTGATCTGCAGGTTGTAACCGGCCAGCAGGGTTCGGGCTTTCCAATCTTTCGTTGAAACGCTGTACACAAACCACTGATCGCCGTCAGGTGTTGCTTGTCCGGACTCGCGCTGCACTGTCATCACTACCGCAAAACCATCCGCCAGCCCTATCTCCCTTATCGCTGTGTAATTCTCAGTTTTAAGAGCCTGCTCAACCTTGGACACTGTGGATGCGTCCTTTTTGAAGTCAACCCAGTGAAAACCGGCTGGCAATTGGCCTTGAGCAGTCCCAGAAACCAATAACGAGACGAGCAGGAGCTTAGCGGCAATAAGTCTGGTCCGCGTAATATCGACGTGAGAATTCATGCTCTGCCGCCAGTTTGGCTACCCTTTGTAGTTCAGCGCCTTGATCCCCAGGAACCGCGCCGCGCCGCCCAACTCCTCTTCAATCCGCAGCAACTGGTTGTACTTCGCGATGCGATCCGTGCGCGAGGCTGAGCCTGTCTTGATCTGGCCTGCGCCAGTCGCAACCGCCAAGTCAGCAATGAACGTGTCTTCGGTCTCGCCCGAACGGTGCGAGATCACCGACGTGTAGCTGTTGCGGCGGCCGAGGTCGATGGCGTCGAGCGTTTCACTGACCGTGCCGATCTGGTTGAGCTTGATCAGAATTGAATTGGCGATTCCCTTCTCGATGCCCTTCTGGAAGATCTCGATGTTGGTGACAAAGATGTCGTCGCCAACCAGTTGAATCTTGCCACCCAGTTCTTTGGTCAGGTTCTGCCAGCCTTCCCAATCGTTCTCGGCCAGGCCGTCTTCGAGCGAGACGATCGGATAATCCTTCGCCCACTTCGCCCAATACTTCACCATTTCGTCGGAAGTCTTTGCAGACTTGTCCGATTTCTTGAAGACGTACTTGCCATCCTGAAAGAACTCGCTGGCCGCGGGGTCGAGTGCAATGGCGATCTCTTCGCCCGGCTTGTAACCCGCCTGCTGGATGGCTTCGAGCACGACTTCGATCGCCTCGACATTCGACTTTACCGACGGCGCAAATCCGCCTTCGTCGCCCACGGCGGTGTTGTAACCGCGCTTTTTCAGCACGCCCTTCAGCGTGTGGAAGACTTCGACGCCCCAGCGCAGCGCCTCGGAAAATGACGGCGCGCCTACCGGCATGACCATGAATTCCTGGAAGTCGACGTTGTTGTCCGCGTGGGCACCACCGTTGAGGATGTTCATCATCGGCAGCGGCAGCGTGTTGGCGCCCGCTCCGCCCAGATAACGATAGAGCGGAAGCCCATACTCGTTGGCCGAGGCTCGCGCCGCCGCCATCGAAACCGCGAGGATCGCATTCGCTCCGAGGCGAGCTTTGTTCGGGGTGCCGTCGAGCTCAATCATCCTGGCGTCGAGCGTGCGCTGATCGGCGGCATCCATGTCGGCCAAGGCCTCGGCGATTTCGCCGTTCACGTTTTCGACCGCCTTGAGCACGCCCTTGCCCTTGTAGCGCTTTTCGTCGCCGTCGCGCAACTCCACCGCTTCATGCTCGCCCGTCGAAGCACCGCTCGGGACGATTGCGCGCCCTACGGTTCCGCTTGCCAGCACTACTTCCGCTTCCACTGTAGGATTGCCGCGCGAATCCAGCACTTCGCGCCCGAAGATTGCTCCGATGTTTGTCATGTGTTTTCTACCTTTCTTATGCACATCTGAATCGATAGTTCGCGAATCGTCATCCACCCGCACTGCGCTGCGGTTGATCGGGAGATCGGAACGGAAGGTGAGCTGGTGCACCGTAAGATAGCCGATGCCGGCGTAAATCTTGCCCGAGCCTTCTCCGAAAGGGGCGATTATAGCGGAGCGGCGGGAGCGGCGCTGTGCGCGGCGACCATCAGCTTTGTGTCGATTGAACTTTCGCGGAGTGTGTGTCGACGATTCGGCATCTTTCAATGCCACGCATTCCCGAGCGCATTACCTATTGTGGTTCCATTGCACTTTCCCTTATTGTTCTCAGATTTTTCCTGCCTTAGAGTCGATCACAAGATGCAGTCGCGTACCGAGACTCTGGAAATTGGGTCGCAGGCGCCAGGTTTTTCTTTGGGTGCGGCGAACCGCGAGGGCATGTTCAGCCTCGGCAGTTTTTTTCAGCATGGGGCTTTGATTCTTGAGTTTCTGCGCGGGACCTGGTGACCGAACTGCGTGAAGCGCACGGCTCAGTTTGAGTCGCGAAAACAGGAAATCGAATTGGCCGGAGCGCAAGTGGCATTTTTGGCAGCCGAAAAACGCGACGGTGTGTGGAAGCCGGGGAAATTCCTGGAGAAGCACCCGATCTCGTTTGCGTTTTTGCTGGATGAGGATCGTGCCGTCACCAAGCTCTATGGACTGCACCATGCGTTCGGCGCCGATGCCGTGAACATTGCGCATCCCGCGACTTTGGTGATTGATCGGGGACGTGTCGTGCGCTACCTCTATCGCGGCGACAACCAGAATGACCGAGCGCCACTGGATGAGGTGCTGCAAGAAGCGATTAAGTTTCGAAATTGAACTCGATTTTAGGAGGTTCCATGAAAAGACTCATCGTCCTCGCAAGTTTCGTTCTGATTGCAGCGTTGGCCCTGGCGCAGACTTCCCTGCCCACCGGCACTGCCGTCAAAATGAAACTCGACACCACGCTAACCACCTTCAGCTCAAAAACCGGAGACGCCTTCTCAGCCCGAGTCACCGAACCCGTGGTTCTCGACGGCAAAACCGTGATCCCCATCGGCGCGACCGTCGAAGGCCGTGTCACCAAAACAACCGAGCCACGCCGCATTGCCGGCAAGCCGACGATTGCCGTCTTTCCCGAAAATCTGGTGCTCCCCAACGGCGACCGCTTCACGCTCAACGCCAGTCTGGTTGACACCAACGCCCGCCACGGCGCCGACGTCAACACCGAAGGCCAGTTCAAAGGTGCCGGCCACGATGGCACCGACCTGACGCAAATTGGCATGGGCACGGGCGGCGGAATGCTGCTCGGCGGTCTGATCGGCGGAGCGAAGGGCTTGGTAATCGGCGGCGCGATCGGCGCAACCGTCACCGTTTCGCACTGGCTCGGGAAGCATCGGTCGGCCACGCTGCCGGCGGGCACCGAACTTGTGATGGAATTAAATCGCCCCCTGATGATGATGAGCGCCGCGACCGGGCAATAGCAAACCGCGCTGTTCGTCGTTCGTCATTCGTCGTTTGCCAAAACCGCTGCTTCTTAGCGCGAAGGCAAATAGTGGATGACGAACGACGCTTATTTTCCGACGGCCAGCAGGTCATCCTCGGCCAGTAGTTCGAGTTCGATCCAGCCCTCTACCGGCAACGCGTCGACCGGCAAACGGTTTTTCCACAAACTGAACCGCAGCCGCAGTCGCGTGGTGAGGAGTTCCGAGCCTTGCGCCCCGCGCACCTTCTCCAGTTCAAGCGGTGCGGCCAGCAACCACTGTAGCGGCAACCGAAATTCGAAGTTGCGCGCCAGCGCAATGCGCACGGCTTCGTTTGGCTTGGTCGACTTTGCCAGTTCCCCGTCTTTGGCCTCGGTCACCTTCCACGACTGAATTCGCTGCCCCTCCGCCGCAACATCCAGGCGAAGCTCGCGCCGCGGACTTCCCCCATGGTTGGTCCAGGACTCTATATTCACAACGACTTCAAACGCCTCTGTGGGAACGTTGCCGGCGAAATCCAGCCGGCCGTACACATAGTGCTCATCAATCCCACCGTAGACGCCATCCAGCAAAAACTGCTTGCCGTGCATCGAGCCCGAGCGGTGATCGGCGGTATACCGCGCCGCGCCCATCCATTCAAAATAGCGCACCATGTCGGCGCTGACCCGCGGATGAATGTATGCGGTCTGCGGGACAAACTCAGGCCGTCCCATTCCGCCGGTAATCGGCTGCGCCAGATAGTCGGGAGGCGTTCCGCCGAGCGCCTGGTACGCATTTGACAGGTGCTTGCGATACAATTCGTCGAAATCGCGGTCATTGGCCGAGTGATGCTCGGGACCGTACCACCAGTTCCAGTCGCTGCCCTCGGCGATCAAAATCTCCTCCCACGCCAGCTTGCGTTGCTCCTCCGAGGCACCGGGCGCAGCCTGCGCATAGAAATTGCGCGCCCCATACAAATAGTCCCAGGCCTTGTTATCCTCCGGAGCGCCAATCCAAACGTTGAAGTTCGCGTTAATCCACGATCCCGGCACCAGCGATTTCAACTGTCCCTTGTTCTTGTGGCGCGCGATCGCCTCAGTCACGGTCACGGCTTCGATTCCGGGATCTTTTTGGAGTGCATCGTAAAATCTGCGCAAAAACTCGCGCCCCGACTTCGGATAGTATTCCCAGGCATTTTCGCCGTCCAAAAAAATTGGGATGATGGCATCATGGCCGCTCTGTGTCAGTGGCCGCGCCGAATCCCTGATTTTCGTTATGAGATTGTTGGCAGCGTCCTGCGGCGGCATGCCCGAGTACACAAATCCGATCAGGTCGGAGAGCGTGTGATCGCGGAACAGCAGATTCATTTCCGTCCCGGCATTCTCGTAGCGATACATCGTGTAGAGCCGGTGGGCGAGTTCCGAGTTCAGATAGCCACTTCCGTCGCGGGCAAAGAAAATTCCCTGGCTTCGTCCCAGTACGCCCTCGTCGGTCGCCATCCATTTGACGCCAAGCTTCTGCGCGATTCCCAGCACCTCTTCGGAAACGCTTCCCTCCGAAGGCCACACACCTGTCGGCCGCGCGCCAAATACTTTCTCGTGCAAGTCCAGTCCGCGCAGCAACTGCTCGCGGGCATCCTCGGGATGCCGGTAGCGGTTCTGGGGCAGCGGCAGGCCCGGCGTAGAGACCGCGCCCATCTGCGTGTCACAAACGAGAGGAAGAATCGGGTGGTAGTACGGCGAAGTCGAAATCTCGATCAGCCCTTTGCGGGCCGCTGTTGCATGGGCGGGCAGCACGCGTGCCATGAGTTCCCGTTCCCGCGCCATCACCAGCCGCTGATCTTCGAGCGAGTAATTCCTGCCTTTGCGGATTAACTCCGCAATGTCTTTCTCCTCCAGAAAGAACTCGTCGAACCATCCAATCTGCGACAGCACCTGCAAATCGGTAAAATCCTGCGGCAGAAAATATTTCTCCGCGTGTTCCGGCGAACTCCCCGCACTGCGGAACTTTTCAAACAGTTCCCTGTATCTCGGATAGCGCCCGATCACGTTGGCGGGATGCGCCTGAAACAGATACTGCAGCGCAAACCGCCGTTCTTCTTGCGTCAGATCCTTGGCCGGCCGGCTGGCCACTTGCAGAAATGGGTCCTGAGCTTCTCCCGAAACATAGTCCTGAATCTGCCAGATCAGCGACGGCACCAGATTGAACGTCTGATGCACCTGCGGAAACTCGTCCAGCAACTTCACCATGCCGTAGTAGTCCTTCAACGCGTGCAGCCGCGTCCAAGGCAAACGATACCGCCCCGTGACCAGGTCCTTATAAAAAGGCTGGTGCTGGTGCCAGAGAAGAACAACCCGTACCTGAGCCATCTTTCTTGATTTCCCTTTTTCTAGATCGGCAAGATTTTAGTATGGCATAAGGCAGGCGCTATCCAGCCCCCAGATTCGAATCCCGCCCCAGATTGGACTACACTAATCCGGAAACCGATGACCACGAAAATGACCTCCGAGCACGCCTCTCCCGTTCATTTCGACGTTTCCCTGCTGACCCCGGAAGACTTCTACCTCTTCAACGAGGGCAGCCATTACCGCATCTACGACAAAATGGGCGCACACCTCATCGAGTCCAACGGGATCGCCGGGGCCATCTTCGGCGTATGGGCTCCGAACGCCCGCCGAGTCACAGTCATCGGCAGTTTCAACAACTGGAATCCCACGTCCCATCAACTCCAGCCGCGGGGCTCTTCAGGAATCTGGGAAGGCTTCATCCCGGGTGTCACCAAGGGCGCGCTCTACAAGTTCCATATCGATTCAGCGCAACACGGATTTCGGGCCGAAAAGGCCGACCCGATAGCGATCCTCGACGAAAAGCCCCCGCGCACCGCCTCGGTCGTCTGGGATCTGGATTACACATGGAATGACGCAGCCTATTTCCAGAACCGCGCCGCGGCCAACACCACGCATGCCCCTATCTCCATTTACGAGGTACACCTCGGCTCCTGGATGCGCGTTCCCGAGGAGCATAATCGGCCGCTGAGTTATCGCGAAATTGCGCCCCGCCTCGCCGATCACGTCAACCGCCTCGGATTCACCCACGTCGAATTGCTGCCCATCATGGAGCATCCCTTCTATGGCTCCTGGGGATACCAGACCACTGGCTACTTTGCTCCTACCGCCCGCTACGGCACGCCACAGGATTTCATGTACCTGGTCGATTATCTTCACCAGCACAACATCGGCGTGATTCTCGACTGGGTGCCATCGCACTTCCCTTCCGACGCTCACGGCCTGGCTTTCTTCGATGGCACGCACCTGTTCGAGCACTCCGACTCGCGCCAGGGCTTTCATCCTGATTGGAAGACTCACATCTTTAACTATGGCCGCAGCGAGGTGCGCAGCTTCCTCATGTCGAGCGCCATGTTCTGGCTCGACAAGTATCATATCGACGGCCTGCGCGTGGATGCGGTCGCCTCCATGCTCTATCTCGATTACTCGCGCAACGAGGGCGAGTGGATTCCGAACCAATTCGGCGGACGCGAAAATCTTGAGGCCATCGAGTTCCTGCGCCGCTTCAACCTCGAAGCCTATAAGGAACATCCCGACATTCAGACTTACGCCGAGGAATCAACTTCCTATCCGATGGTTTCAAGACCCGCGCATCTCGGCGGTCTCGGCTTCGGCTTCAAATGGGATATGGGCTGGATGCACGACACGCTCAAGTATTTCCAGCAGGATCCCATTCATCGCCAGTATCACCACAACAAGCTCACCTTCCGCATGCTCTACTCCTGGCACGAAAATTTTGTTCTGCCGCTCAGCCACGACGAAGTCGTGCACGGCAAAGGTTCGCTCATCGGCAAAATGCCCGGAGACGAGTGGCAGCGCTTCGCCAATCTGCGCCTGCTCTACGCCTACATGTACGCCCAGCCCGGCAAGAAGCTGCTCTTCATGGGCGATGAGTTTGGCCAGGTCAGCGAGTGGTCGCACGACCGCAGCCTCGACTGGAACGTGCTGCAATACCCCGTGCACAGCGGCCTGATGGCCTTCGTCGCGCAACTCAATCACCTCTACAGGAGCGAGCCCGCCATGCACTGGTTCGACAACGACCCGCGCGGCTTCGAATGGGTAGATTGCAACGACGCCCCCGCCAGCATCATCTCGCTGTTACGCAAGACCGAATCGCCCGACGACACCATGTTAGTAGTGTGTAACTTCACCCCCGTCCCCAGGCTCGGTTACATGGTAGGCGTGCCCACCGGCGGCTATTGGAAGGAGTTACTTAACAGCGACGCGCGCGAATACAACGGAACCGGTATGGGTAACATGGGAGGTACGGAGGCCTTGCCAGAGTCCACGCACGGCCGCCCGTATTCGCTGCGGCTGACGCTGCCGCCGCTGGGCGCGCTGTTCCTGAAGAGAAGTTAGCCGACTCCGAGTTAAGGGGAACACCCATACCGCGCGATAAGTGCGCCTAACTGGTGAGATACATTCAGCAGCTTCGAGTCGTTTCGTGTCCACGATTCGTAGGAAGCGCCCACAGTTTGTGCCAGGGCCACCGCTTGGTCGCCGTGGCCACAGCGTTCAAGGATCGCGATCCGCTCGAAATCCTGCACGCCGTCACGGATGTATTTGAGCCGCAGCGAAGGAGTGATCCCCGCTAATCCCGCGTCGGTGCCGGGATAGACCAGCACGCCCTCGCCCGGGTAACTCCAGCAGTAACTTCCTGAACAGCCACCGGGGTATTCGATATCGGTCCAGGGTTTTTTTGACCAGTAATCGACACTCCAGTACAGGACGCCGGTCAATCCCTGGCTCGCATTCAAAAAACCGGTCGAGATGCGGTAATCCAGCGGCGCGAAATCTACCTCCCACTTCGGAGAGTAATCGTCTTGCGCCAGCGCTGTGTAGAACCAGACGGAGTCGCCCTTCTGGAGCACCTGTGTGATTCGCGGCGGGTTGTAGGATTGCGCCGTCACGTATTCGACCGGTAACACGGTCCAGATATCGACGACAGAACGCCCGGTCCCGGAACCGTCGTCAAGAAGATCGGGCACGGGCGGAATGGTGATGAGGTTGGGCACGCCTGCCGCGTGCAGATTGCGCGCCCACGCCTTGACGCGGGGAAGATCCTGCTTGCAGTTTTCAATCTCGTCAGCGGAGTAATCGAACAGAAGAAGGCGCGGATCGTGAGTTTCACGCGCCGCAGTCAAAGCCTCTACGCTCGGCGGCGCGGTCATCTTGCAATGGCCGTAATAGGCGCCGCTGGAGAATCCCAGATCTTCACTCGCCAGACCAAAGATGTTGATCAAGTAACTTTCATCGGCGAGCGGGACGACATCGGGCATCAGTTTGTTGCGCAGCAGTTCGTCGATTTCGCCCGGTGGGTTGACAGTGTCCGAGTTCATCGTCGAGTGCAGCGTCGGCGTGAGTGGGACCGTAAACGGCAGCACCTTCAAGCGCACATTGCCGGTTACGCTTCCCTGGTCCGACGAGACCGTGTATTTCCCGGAGTAGTTCCCGGGCGGACTGTTGGTGGGCACTTCCACATCGACCCAATAAGCCGTATCTGTACCGCCCGCCAGATCGATGGGCTGAGGCACATACTGCGCGGGCAGCGGCGGGTTCCCGGTTATCGGATCGATGAACGGGATCAGGGCATCGGGGAAGGTATTGGTTGTCAGCGGGTAATTCGTGTTTTTGGGCCGGGGAAAGAAAACCGGGCTGTGCCGCTTGATGGTCACAAAGTTTTCCCGGTAAAGCTGAATATCGGTGGCGGCAACTTGCGCGCCGTTGGGTCCCGAGAGCGGCGTAACCGCAAAACCGAGACCGGTCAAGCCTGCGCCCGGCGCCTGCACCGCGATCTGAAAAGATGCAACCTCCCCGCGCCCCGCCTCGATCGACGCAGCGGTTCCGGATTTCGACGGCGAATTGGGCTCGATCCTTTGGAGAACAGGCACCACCCAAGCCACCGGTGGCGCAGCAGCAATAGCAACGGATACGAAGAACACCGTCAGTAGAAATGCGATGGCTGTCAGCCGCATACGATCGTCTCCGCTCTTATCTTGGAGTCAGCATTAAGGGGTCCCGACAGCCGGATGATGGAAATAAATTCCGGTAAGTGCGCAAGCCTTCGCTATGGCTTCCACACGCCAGCGCTTTCCACCAAGTCTTCCAGCTTCGCATTGCGCAGAATTTCTTTCACCGCCGCGTGATCAATGTGCGGCGCAATCGGCTTATCGCTCTCCGCAATCGCATAAGCTGTCGCTGCCACTATCGCCGTCCCCGCCTTGAATTCCAGCGGGTCAACCTTGTCGAGAGTGTCGCTCGGCTTGTGATGGATGTCAAAATACTTTGTCATATCCACCCACAGATCGAGCGCCGGAATTCCTTGCAACACAAACGGCCCATGATCGGTATCGTAAGTCGTCTCCAGCGACAAATCGCCGCCGCTAAGATCCTTGAGCAGCGCATCGCTCCAAGGCTGCATCGCCTGCTTCAAGTCAGCGCGCCCTTCAACTTTCCATCCCTTCGGATGTCCCGCGCCATTATCCGTATTGAGAACCGCGACGCACTTCGCCAACTCGCCTTTGTGCGCCTGCGTGTAAGCATACGATCCGAGCAGTCCCTCTTCTTCGCCGCCCCACAGAACGAACCGCACACTGCGCCGCGGCGCTTTGCCAAGAGCTGCAATCGCGCGCGCTACTTCCAGCACGCTCACCGCGCCTGTTCCGTTGTCCTGCGCGCCCGTGCCAAAGTCCCACGAGTCCAGATGCGCGCCGATCAGGATCCATTCTTCCGGCCGCTCCCGTCCGCGAATCTCAGCGACCACGTTGTTCACGGTCTCTTCCCCCGATGTCTTGTTCTCCACTGTCAAATGCACCGTCACCGGACCGCGTTCCAGTTCGCGCCGAACCAGCTTCGCGTCTTCCATTCCAAGCTCGACTTCCGGCAGCGGAACGAGCTTCGCTCCCCACAAACTGGCATGCGCATTGATTACGTTATTGGGCGCACGATCCTCCATCATGACCGCGAGCACGCCCGCGCTGGCGAAAGCCGGAAAAGCCGCCTCCAGCTTGGGAAGCAATTTGCCGTAGCCTTCCGCCATGAGCTTGACGCTGTCCAGCAGAATAATCTTCCCCTGAAGCTCGTCGGCCCGCGCCTGAAGCGCCTCCACAGAAATGTCGGAGACCAATACGACCGCACCTTCCACTCCTCCCTGCGGAGTCGAAGGCGCCCACCCGAGCGAAGCCACATAGAGCGGCCGCGCCAGCGGACTCAACATCGCGCCGCTCGCGGTTCCGCGCTGCCAGCCAGCGTCGATCTTGAACGGCTCCAGCCGCACGTTCTCAATGCCATAGCTCCGGAACTTTCGCCGCCGCCCACTCCGTAGCGCGGACATAGGCTGGAGAACCCGTGAGCCTTCCCCCGATTCCGTCCGTCAACTCTCCCAACGTGGTCATCGAAGGGCCGCCATAGATCGAGGATGCCAGTCGGTCGGTGACGCGGTTTCAACTCCGCCGGTTGCTGTGCCCAACCCGCGACTGCGATGGCCAGCACCGCAAGAAAGCTCACAACCTTACGCGTACGCGCCAAATTCATTTCTCCTCCATGCAAATTCCGAATTCTCCATGAACACGCGCCACAAAGCAAACTCTGCTCGCGACTCCGTGCTAGACTCGCATTTAGCCACTATTGTGCATTGTGCGGATCCGCATCCTCACCCGCTATATTCTGGGAGAAGTCGCCTCCCACGCGCTGATCGGCGCCGCCGTCTTCACGTTCATTCTTTTCACGCGCGACCTCGGCCGCATTCTTGAACTGGTCGTCCGCAATAGCGCTCCGTTGCCGAGTATTGCCGAGATCTTCTTTTATACGATCCCCGTCGCATTGACGTACACCATCCCGATGGGCGTTTTGGTGGGCATCCTGATCGGCCTCAGCCGCCTGTCCGCCGATAGCGAAGTGACCGCCATGCGCGCCAGCGGCCTCAGCGTCTGGAGCTTTCTGCGCATTTGCTCAATTTTTGTCGTCTGCGCATGGCTGCTTGCTTTGGCCAACAGCGTCTACGTCGCTCCGCGCTCGATGGCTTCTCTTGCCAACCTGCAAAACCGGCTGCAGTCGTCCCAGGCCTCGTTCGAAGTTCAGCCGCGCGTGTTTTACGAAGGCTTCCCCAAAATCATTCTCTACGTGCAAGACGTCAAGACGATGGCGGGCGGCGCGCTCTGGAAAGGCGTGTTCCTGGCCGATCTTTCCGATCCGGCGGCGCCCCGCGTCACGCTCGCTCGCGAAGGGCTGCTCGTCAGCCAGGGTGCGGACCGGCTCGACCTGCACCTCACCGACGGTTCGACCCACGAATCGGATCCGAAGAATCCTGATCTGTATCAGATCTCAACGTTTCAAGTCACCGACATTCCAATCCAGGTTCCGGCCGCGCAGAACCATCAGCAGAGCGAACCCGCTACGTTGAGCGAGATGAGTGTCGGTCAACTACTCAACAGCGCGCGCACCGCCGATGACACGTCGCGCCGCTGGGCGTTGATCGAGTTTCATCGCCGCTTCGCGCTGCCCACGGCTTGCCTGGTGCTCGCCATGGTCGGCGTTCCGCTGGGTCTCTCTTCGAAAAAGGGCGGCAAGTCGAGCGGGTTCGTGCTCACGATTCTGCTGGTCTTCCTCTATTACTCGGTTTCTTTGATTGGAGTGTCACTAGCGCGGCAGTCGCGTCTGTCTCCCGCGGAGGGAGTGTGGCTGGCAGATCTTACTTTTCTGCTGGGCGGAGCTTTTCTGCTCTGGCAATCCGAACGCCGCCCCATCAGCTTTTGGTTCAGAGGTTCGAAGGCGCAACTTCCTGCCGACAATGGGGCGGCTTCGCAGTCTGTCAGGAATGGATTCGCCTCGCCGTCGACTTCGACCGGCCGCGGCATTTCGATCGCGGCTTCAGCCAGCCGCGCTGCAAGGCCGCGGCGCTTCCTGCATCTCCGCTTCCCCACGATCCTCGACGACTACGTTCTCCGCGACTTCCTTCTCTATCTCTTCATGATCGGCGGGGCTTTCGTTACCCTGCTGCTAGTCTTCACGCTTTTCGAGTTGCTCGGCGACATTATGCGCAATGGCATTTCGGCTCTCATCGTGGGAGAGTACCTGCTGAATGTCACCCCATATTTCCTTTATTACCCGATCGCCCCGATGAGCATGCTACTGGCTGTGCTGGTCACGTTTGGACTATTGCAGCGCTCGAACGAGATCACAGCCATTAAAGCTGCGGGCATAAGCCTCTACCGCATCGTCATTCCGGTGCTCTTCGCGTCGGCTCTGGTCGCGGGCGTTTTGTTCGCCTCCGATCAGTTCTATCTTCCTTACACCAACAAGCGGCAAGACGAACTGCGCAACCGCATCAAAGGCAAGCCGGCGCAAACCTACCTGCGCCCCGACCGCAAGTGGATTTTCGGCCAGCATTCCGACATTTACTACTACCAGTTGTTCGACCCCGATCGCGACGCCTTCGGCGGAATCACCGTGTTCCAGTTCGATCCCAAGACCTTCCAGATCACGCAGCGCATCACCGCCGAGCGCGCTCGCTGGTCCTCTCCCATGGGCCGGTGGGTGTACGAGCAAGGGTGGGAGCGCCGGCTGAAAGGCTCCGCCATCGAGGACTATCACAAGTTCGATGCCGCCACGTTTCCGCAACTCACCGAGGCGCCCGGGTATTTCAAGAAGGAAGTGAAGCAGTCGTCGGAAATGAATTATGAGGAACTGCGCCGCTACATCTACGATCTGGAGCAGAGCGGCTTCGACGTGGTGCGCCTGCGCGTGCAGCTCCAGAAGAAAATCGCTTATCCGCTGATCACGCTGGTCATGGCTGTTCTCGCCATCCCATTCGCTCTTTCTACCGGGAAACGCGGCACCCTCGCGGGGGTCTCCACTGCCATCGGCATCGGTGTTTTCTATTGGATGATCTCAGCCTTGTTCGAGGCGATGGGCAATCTCAGCCAGCTCCCGCCGACTATTGCCGCATGGTCGCCCAACCTTGTCTTCGGATTTATCGGAGGCTATTTAATCCTCCGCATGCCGACGTAGTCATCGGGCGATCGGGCCATCGAGAAATCGTATGAATTAGCAGGACGACCGGGAGATCATTGCCGCGGCCTTCGGCAAGCTCAGGGCAAGCTCTCGGGACAGCCGGCAACATGGCCGGTGCTACGGTCTACCTTGCTGCCATGCCACTCGGCAGCCCAGGCGTAAACAGGGTTGTGGTCGTACTCGTACTCAGCGACCCGGTGGTCGTGCTTGCGGCAAAGCCCGAAATGCTCTCGCCTTGGCTGTTCGAGGTGTAGATGAAGTTATTCAGGGCGTTGAAACTTGTTTGCATGGCCAGTGCGACAGGTGTACCCCCGGTCGGCAGGCTCGCCGGACTCAGAGGCTTCAACGTTCCCGTTCCGGTCGAGATCTGGTAAGCGAAAAGCTGGTTCGAACCGGAGCTCACGACATAAAGAAAACTGTTGGTCGGATCGACCACCATCGCCGCCGGAGTGTTACCCGCATTGCTGGGGGTGCCGATCGATAGGAGTTGGTTGCTACTCACCTGTTGTGGCGTGCAATTATTGCCGCCGTTGCCTTGACTACCCACCACCGTGCAAAGCGCAAACGCGCTGACCGAGCCGCTCACCGACCCCTGGCTACCCACATAAACGAACACTCCGCCTGTAGTCTGCGGCGGCGCGAACGTGCTAACTGCCTGCACCGCTCCCGGGTTTGGCAGCGTCGTGTAGGGCAGGTTGGAGGGCGAAAGCTGCGGGGTCAGGTTACCCGACGAATCCACCAGAAACACGCTGAGTTCGTTGTCGTTGTGATTCGAGGTCAGGTCCTTGTTGCTGGTCACGAATAGAAGAGTCTGCGTTGTACCACCGTTCGGTGGTGCAAATGTAAGTACGGACAGCGCTGTGGGAAAACGATCGAGCCGGTAGGGGCAAGGTCCATTCCTCTCCGCGCAGTTGTTCCCCGTCAAGGCCAAACTGGTTGAGCCCGACTGGGTAGTGAAGACGGAAATCGACGGACACGCATCATTAGGATCCCCATTCGGATTTTGCGAGCTGATGGGCGTTGGCTGATGCGGACAGTTCGCGGGCGACGGAGTCGTCCCTTGATTCATAACAAATAAGAGATTGACTGCCGGATCGCTCACCATAACTGCTGCTGTGTCGTTGTCCTGCTGGTCAACCCACGTCACTGGCGCACCGGGCGCGGCAAAACTTCCATCCGAGTTCACGCTATAGGGGTAGATTGTCGGCAGGATGCCGCAGGGGGGAAAGAGGCAGGTACTAGTCACCGTGGTGAGGCCGTTGGGTACACCCTGATTCAGCACCAAAGCCGATGCCCCGGTGGGATCGAGGAGCATGCTCACCGCCAGCCCGCAGCTCACCGGATTACTCCCTGTCAGTGTCGAGCACGTCGTCGCGTTCGAATTGACGAACGTCAGCGCCCCGCTTTTGAGATCGATGGAGAAAGAAGCGACGCTGAACTCCGCCTGGCTGATCACGTACAACAACCCTGCCGGACGGTTCGACGAACTGCCGCAATTCAACAAAAGCAAGCTCAGGGCGCACATGCCCACAAGCGCCAACACTCCACCGGTTCTCTTTGACATCTACTCTCCTAGACTCATCGGGTTATCGGTGATCAGACCATTGGGTGATTGAGAATCGTGATTCGACTGGATCTTCAATGGCCCGATGACCCGATCACCGGATGACCCGATCCAAATATGGCCTGATCAGTTGTTCCCGAAATATATTTGTTTATCAGGAATGAGCGGGAAGAGCAAACCCGGGGTCCCCGGAACCGCCGCTTTTGCCGTTCTGGGGTGGAAATCCGGGAGTTGCCGGAATCCGAATTTCCACCTCTAACCCGCCTTCTTTCCGGTTGGATGCGCGCAGTTGCCCCCCGTGCAGCCTGATCGCCCGGTCGGCGATCGATAGCCCCAGCCCAGCCCCGCCCGTCTGCCGGTTGCGCGCGTCGTCCAGCCGGTAGAAAGGCTCAAAGATTCTCGCCAGCGCCTCGTCGGGAACTCCCGGACCCGAGTCCGAAACACGGATTACGATCTCTTCCCCATTGGCGCGGTTTTCGCGGTCCATTTGCACATTGACGGCCGTGCCCTCGGCCGTATACCGCGTCGCGTTCCTCACCACATTCTCGATGGCGCTGCGCAGCAGATCGGCATCGGCTTCTACAATAAACTCGTCGTCCCCATCCACCATGACCTGGCAGCGCCGTCCAGCACTTTCATATTCGGCATCGTGCGCCACCTGTTCCACCAATTCGCGCAGCGACAAAGTCCTTTTATGAATGCCTTCCGCGCCCGATTCCAGCCGTGAAATCGTCAGCAGCCGCTGGATCAACTGATTCAGCCGGTCTGCCTCGAGTTCGATCCGGTCCAACTGGCCCTCGATCTCGGGAGTGGCCCGCTGCCGAGCCAGGCCCAGCGCTACGCTTAATCTGGCCAACGGCGACCTCAATTCGTGCGAAACGTCCTTCAGGAGCCGCGATTGCGATTCCACCAGCGTTTCCAGCCGGTCGGCCATGCGGTCGAAATCGCGCATCAACTCGATCATTTCGCCGCGCGGGCCACCTGCCGGAGCCCCGGTGCGCGCTGCCAAGTCTCCCGCTGCCAGGCTCTGGGCCGCCTGCCGCAACCGTGTTACCGGCCGCGTCATCGAGCGAGCCAGAAGATAACAAACCAACCCCGAGGAAAGCACCGCAATGGCGATTCCCAGCCCCGGAATATCATGGGGACCGAAAAAGAGCCTCGGTCCAGGCGGCAACTCCATGACGAGCGTGTAGCGTTTTCCATCGAGCGTCAACGCGAAGCGCTTGATACGCTCCGGCATCAGACCCTGGAACCATCCGCGATTGAACTCAATGCCGCGCCTCGAATCTTCGATCCAGGGCGGAACATGCCGCCCGCTTAACTCTTTTCCGGTCGCATCAAACAGGAAGGTGCGAATATGCTCTGCGTGCCAGATTGTGTCGAGATACTCGTGCACCCCGCGCTCGCCCCCGGTCTGGTAGGCGTTCACTGCCTCGGCGAGCACTTCGGGGCCGCGGTTCTCGATCCCGTGCCGCGACGGATTCAGCGCAATCGTCACCAGGATCGCCAGGACGATGAACAGAGCCTGCGCCGCCCAGAACGACACGAAAATTCTGACAAACAGGCTTCTCATCTCTTAGCCCTTAGTTCCCTTGAATCTGCCTTCACTTCTTTGCCTTTGTTGCCGGACGCGCAAACATGTAGCCCACGCCTCGAATCGTCTTGATGTGGTCGCCGTTCTCGTCGGAATCACCGAGCTTCCGCCGCACCTTGCTCACATGCATGTCGATGCTGCGGTCAAACGGCATAAACTTGCGGCTCAGCACGGCATTCACCAGGCGCTCGCGGGTCACCACGCGCCCTGCCTCACGCAATAAAACTTCAAGCAAATTGAATTCCACGGAAGTCAGATCCACCGGTTGCCCTGCGCGCAGAACGGTTCGCGTCGCCGGATCCAGTTCCACGTCGCCGACATTCAGCACCTCGGGCACCGCATCTGCGGCTTTCGCCGGTTTGGTGCGCCGCAAAATTGCGCGAATGCGCGCCACCAGTTCGCGCGGATTAAATGGCTTAGGAAGATAATCGTCGGCGCCGATTTCGAGGCCAACAATTCGATCCACGTCCTCTCCCCGGGCGGTCAGGAGCAACACGGGCGTTTTCGATACGCTGCGAATCCGGCGCAGCACTTCGAATCCGTTGATGCCGGGCAGCATCACATCCAGGACAACCAGGGCGAACTCATTCGTCAGAGCTTGCTGCAGGCCGGCTTCCCCATCATGTACGGCCTTCAGGTTGAAGCCCTCGGTCGTCAGATACTCCTCGACCAGCCCGCACAACTCCACGTCGTCATCCACGACCAAGATGCGTTCCATTCTTCTATTCATGTAACACCTTTATCCGCTGACCGGCCGTAAAGATTTGTGATTTGTTGAGATCGGGTCATAGAAGTCAAGTTCTCAGCCGTCAGTTCTCAGTTGTCGCCCTTGAGCCATAATGACGGACTCTGCGAGTTCCTAAACTGAGAACTGACAACTGCTTTACAAAACTTTACCGCGCTTGACCGACTCTTTACTCCCTTTTCGCTGGAAAAGTGTTCTTATTCACGTATCGAAGTTCTCCGGGCTGCCTCCCGGACACCAAGGAGATCATGATGAAATCGATTCACATTCGCGTCCTGTCCGCGGGCGCTGCGCTCATGCTAGGCGCGGCAGTCCTGTTTGCTCAAGGCATGCACGGCCATGGCGGTCCAGGTGGCGGGTTCGATCATATGCTCGGCTTCTACTCCGATGCTCTTGATTTGACCAGCCCACAACAGGATCAGATCAAGGCTATCTGGGAAAAAGAGAAGCCGACAATGAAGCCTCTCATGCAGCAGATGCATCAGAACCACGCAGCCATGAATGCCCTCGTAGAGAGCGGCACATTCGATGAGGCCAAAGTGCAGGCTCTGGCTACGCAGCAGGCGCAGACCACCATCGCCCTTGAGGTCGAGCATGCGCGCATGAAATCGCAGATGTTGCAGGTTCTGACCGCAGACCAGAAAACCAAATATCAGCAACTCGAGGCCAAGCACGAGACCCGCATGGGAAAGCACATGCCGCCTCCGCCGCCTGAGGAATAATCCGCATCTGTCAAGTGTAGTTGTCTCTCTCCTAGCCCCGGGCGGGGTAGGCCTTCCAACCGATTTCCCGCCCGGCATTTTTTGCTGTAGAGACGTCACCGACCTCCAAGGCACGGGAAACCACCCCGGCAAACGGAGCTCCTCATGGAAAGCGTCAACCTGCTTTATTCAGGATTACTGCTTGCTGCCGTTTTGCTCTCGCTTTGGACGGCCGCGCTCTGCACCGCCGCCTGCTTCTTTTTCGCGCCGTTCGTGACCGCATGCGCGGCAAAATCCGCACCCCGCGCTGCTACAATCGCATCTACAAAAAGTCATGTTTCCCGAACGCTTGCGTCCTCTCATCCCATACCTGAAACAGCACCGGCTCGGCCTGTTTCTGGGCGGACTCTGCGTCTTATTCAATAACGGCGTCTGGATCCTTTTTCCTCAAGTCATTCGCCGCGCCATCAACGATCTCAATTCCGGAGTCACCCGTCAGAAGTTGCTCACGTATTCGCTGCTCATTGTCGCGATTGCGCTATTCAAAGGCATATTTCAGTTCCTCACTCGCTTTGTCGTTATTGGTATCTCCCGCGACATCGAGTTCGATCTTCGCAACGACCTTTTCGCCCACCTTGAGCGTCTTTCGTATTCCTACTACCAGCGCAACCGTACCGGCGACATCATGGCGCGCGCCACCAACGACCTTAACGCTGTTCGCATGCTGCTTGGCCCAGCGATCATGTATTCGGCCAATACTCTCGTCTTCACCGCCGGAGCCTTGGCCTTCATGCTCGCCATCAGCCCCAAACTCACCATAATCGCGTTCCTGCCGCTGCCCATCGCCAGCGTCATTATTCAGTACTTTGGCCGCCGCATTCACGAGCGCTTCGAACGCATCCAGGCCATGTTTTCTGACATCTCCGCCCGCGCCCAGGAAAATTTCTCCGGAGCCCGCGTCATCCGTGCCTATGTCCAGGAGCAGGCCGAAATCGCCTCCTTCGAAAAAGCCAACCAGGAATACATCCATCGCAGCCTCGGCCTGGTACGCCTGATGGGCATGCTCTGGCCGACCTTGGAACTCATGCTGGGAGCCGCCGTAGTCATCGTGCTTTGGGTCGGGGGACGTCAGGTCCTGCTGGGCAGAATGAACATTGGAGATTTTGTTGCTTTCAACACTTATATGGTCCAGCTAACCTGGCCCGTGATCGCCTTGGGGTGGGTCATTAATATCTTCCAGCGAGGCACGGCGTCGTTAGCGCGGATCAACGAGATTCTGCTGGCGAAACCTGAGATCGCAAACCAAGCTGCGAGCTTCGAGCCACGAGCCACGAGCGAGCCGGTTGTTCGAAGCTCGCAGCTCGAAGCTCGTAGCCAGCAGGTCATTGGCGAAATCGAATTCCGCAATCTCAACTTCAGCTACAACGAGACTCCGGTTCTTCACGACATCAACTTACGCATCCCGGCGGGGTCGAGCCTTGCCATTGTCGGCCCGACTGGCTCCGGCAAAACCACGCTGGTCAGCCTCATTCCACGCATCTGCGACGCCGCGCCCGGCTCCGTCCTGATCGACGGCCGCGCTATCCGCAACTTTCCGCTTGACACCCTTCGCAGCAACATCGGCTTCGTGCCGCAGGAAACGTTCCTTTTCAGCGACACCATCCGCGAGAACATCGCCTTCGGAGTACCCCAAGCCACGCAAGATGAAGTGAGAGCCGCCGCCGAAGCCGCCAATATTGCCGCTGACATCGAGTCCTTCCCCGACGGCTATAACACCACGGTCGGCGAACGCGGTATCACGCTTTCGGGAGGCCAAAAGCAACGTACCGCCATCGCCCGCGCCTTGCTGCGCAGCCCGCGCATCCTCATCCTCGACGACGCGCTCTCCAGCGTCGACACTCACACCGAAGACAAGATCCTCAACCACCTTCGCGAGCTTATGCAGGGACGCACCACGATTTTCATCTCCCACCGCGTCTCCACCGTCCGGAACGCTGACCGGATTGCCGTCCTCCACCAAGGGCGCATCGTGGAAATCGGCACCCACGACGAACTCATTGCCCAAAACGGTTATTACACCAACCTTTACAACAAGCAGTTACTCGAAGAAGAGCTGGCCGAAGTGTAAGCCGCGCGGGCTCGGGTCAGTGGGTGATCGAAACTCGCCTGTATGCCCTCCCGCTCTCTCCCCGGCATCGATCTTGCCCGAAAAGCGATTAACACGGGTGCTTTCCGTTACAACACTTTAACGAAAAAAGTTCATCGAAAAATCGGGAAACGCCCTACAATGGGCCGATCCCCAAACTCACGATTGGCCCTGGAGCGCTTATGCGAACTCTTCGATACGCATCCATCCTCGCTATCCTGTCAACTCTCGCCCTCACCAGCATCTGCTTCGCAGCTCCGCCCGATCGCATCACCGGACCGATCTTGGCGGAGCAAACAGTACGGCTTGCAGCCGGGGTTCCCTTGCAGGCACGATCCGAGTTTGATCAGGGCGCCGTTGATCCCTCGTTCAAGCTCACGCACATGACGCTTCTCACCGTGCCATCCGCCGCTCAGCGACAGGCGCTCACCCGCCTGCTGGCACAGCAACAGGATCCCCACTCGGCCTACTACCACAAGTGGCTTACACCTGAGCAGTACGCCGATCGATTCGGCCTCAGCCAAAACGACATTCGGAAGCTCGCAACATGGCTTCAATCGCAGGGGTTCACGGTCGTCAGCGCCGCGCGCGGACGGAACTGGATCGTCTTTACCGGAACCGCCGCGCAGGTTGAGAAAGCATTCCAGACCCGGATCCACGGTTTTGACGTCGATGGCAAGACACACTTCGCCAACACCACCCCAGTTGCCATTCCAGCGGCATTGTCCGGAATCGTCACCGGGGTCCGCGGCTTGAGCAATTTTGGCGCGAAGTCGTATGCCCACCGCTCCAAGCCCGGCTATACCTTCCCGGTCACGGGCGGTGACCTGCACTACATCGCTCCGGGCGACGTCGCCACCATGTACGACATCAATGCGCTTTACAATAACGGCTTCGACGGTGGGGGACAGAAGCTTGCCGTGATGGGGCAGACGGACGTTTATCTGAACGACCTGGTCTACTTCCGTTCCGGCTTCGGCCTCTCAACGTCGGGGTACACTAGCTGCACCACCAATGGCAACAACGTCATCACCGCCTGCGATACCACCAATTTCCAGTACGTGTATATAGACACGATCGCCGATCCCGGCGCGCCCAACAGCATTGGAGACGATCTACCGGAGGCCGACATTGACCTCGAATGGTCCAGCGGTACTGCTCGCAATGCACTGATCATCTACGTCAATGCCCCCGATCCCAATGGCGGCGGGGTCTGGGACTCCTGGTATTACGCCGTGGACAATACGGTCGCGCCCGTCATCACTCTGAGCTATGGCCTTTGCGAACTCGCGGAGGCCCAAGATTCCGGGACCGGCGAATTCACCTTTTTGTCCGATGAAGCGGAACTGCAGCAGGCGAACTCCGAGGGCATCACCTTCATGAACTCCTCGGCGGACCAAGGTGCCGCTCTGTGCGACTACAGAGCCAACGTTGCGGTCAATGGATACGCCGTAAGCTATCCCGCCAGCAGCCCGGAAGTTACCGGTGTCGGTGGCACGCTGATTCCCTACACTGAGTACACTTCTGCCTACTGGAATACGACAAACGGCCCTGACGGGGGCTCGGCTAAGAAGTATATCCAAGAGGAGGGATGGAACGACGCGCAGGAATGGAGCATTTACTGCACAAACAACTCCACTGCCAAAGTCTGCGTGAACAACCCCGGACTAAACGACTGGCTCACAGCACAGGAAAGCTATGTCGGCATTTGGGCCAGCGGTGGGGGAGTCAGCAACTGTACGAGCATCAACACAACCACGGGGGCATGCCAGGGCGGTTTCGCGCAGCCGTCCTGGCAGGCTGGCATCAGTGCCAGCGCCATCAACCCTTCCGGTTTCGGTGTTACGAACACCCCGGCGCGTTACTCGCCTGACGTTTCGCTGCTGTCTTCCATCTATTGGCCTGGCTATCTACTCTGCACGGCGGCGGACGAACTGGGAGGTTCCGACACTACCAGCAGTTGCTCCCCCGGCGGCGCGCAGGGAATTGTCAACGACCAGACCAATTACGGCTTTAGCTGGGGAGGCACTTCGGTTGCAGCTCCCATCTTCGCCGGCATCGTGACTTTGCTTAACCAATACGCAGTCACGAATGGCATCCAAAGCACTCCCGGCCTCGGTAATATCAACCCACTTCTCTACCAAATAGCGGCCACTCCTTCGAATGGAGCCTTTAATCCCGTAATCACCGCCAACACCGGCGCCTATTCAGACGGCGCTTTCTGTACGGCGGGAACGCCGTCCGTTCAGCCCACGGCTCTGCAATGTCCGAGCACTGGAACGAATGCTGGATTCCTCGGCTTTAACACCTATGATTCTGACGCCACCACCAACTACAACCTTGTCACCGGCCTCGGCTCGGTCGACGTCAGCAAGCTCTTTACCGCTTGGGCCGCGGCCGCGCTTGCCACTACCGCCACCGCTGTCACTTCCAACGATAACCCAGCGAACTTCGGGGACTCCGTAACCTTCACTGCCACGGTTACGACTGCTGGCACGACCGCGCCCACCGGAACCGTCACGTTCAACGATGGCACGACCGCGTTAGGTACCGGTAGCCTCAGCACCCAGAGTGGTTCTCAGGTGGCAACGTATAGCACTTCCTCGCTTGCTGCCGGCTCGCATTCGATCACGGCTGTCTATGCCGGAGACACAAGTAATGGAACCAGCACTTCTGTTGTCCTGACGCAGGTGGTCAATGCCCCCACCCTCAACGTATCCACCCCCTCTACCCCGGCAGCGGTAGCCGCTGGGCTGCAGACAACTTCAACGTTCACCGTGACGCCAACTGGAACAGGGGTCACAAAGTTTGGTGGCGCCGTTACCCTTTCCTGTGGCGGCCTTCCCGACACAACCGTTAGCTGTAGTTTCAGCACCAATCCCATCCCGGCTGGCGCTGGATCAACTAGCGAGACCCTCACGATTACGACCTCGGGTCCGAATACGGCGTCATCTGGCGTCCGCCGCAATCACGCTGACAATCGTGCGCCGTGGCTCCCACTGACACTGCCCCTGGCGGGTATCGTCATGGTCGGGTTAGCTGGGCGGAGAATCTCCAGGTATTCCGCGATTGCGGGCCTTTGCGCCTCGCTGCTGCTCCTCGGCCTGCTGCTAGCCTGCGGAAACACCAAGCCGGTAGCCATTAGCGTAAGTCCTGCCGGAGCGACTGTGTGGGCGAGTGAAGCTGCATGGCCACCTCAAACGGCGACCTTTACGGCAACGCTCAGCAATACCAACAACACGGGCGTAAACTGGACTGTAACCACGACAAACGGGGGATCGATCACTTCGGCTGGCGTCTATACGGCTCCCACGGCGGCGGCAGGGCTCCCGGCAAGCGCCACCATCATGGCGACCTCCCAGGCCGATACCTCCAAGACCGCGACGGCGACGGTAACGATCACACCCACGTCCGTCCCTGGGACATACCCACTTACGGTAACGGCCACCGAGGGTCCGACTCAAAACACCACCAACTCTTTTAACTTAACCGTGCAGTAAGCGCAGTTCGCAGTCACTTGATTTTTATCCAACAGGCGCGGATATCCTCCGCGCCTTCTTTCTTTCTTCCCGTCACGGCCTTTTTCCCACCACCGCGCTTGACCGGCGTCGAACCTTGCGCTATTGTAGGCGAACAAATAGCGAAGTACGCCGATGGCCTCCTTCCCCCTCCTCGACGACCGCAGCACCAAGCCCCAATTGCTGGGCATCGCCCGCCTCGCAGCCGAGGGTGAATCTTTGCGTGAGGGCCACAGCGTCGAATACTTCACGATCGAGTCGCGCTCGCTTCTCAGCCGGGTTGTGAGCCGGCGCGCCCTTCCGTTTTCGTGGGCTATCAATCCCTATCGCGGCTGCGAGTTTGCCTGCAAATACTGCTATGCGCGCTACACCCACGAGTTCATGGAGTTGCGTGACGGCGTCGATTTCGAGCGCAAGATCTTCGTCAAGCAGCAGGCGGCGCAGTTGCTGCGTCGGGAACTAAAGAAGGTCAAGCGTGGCGAGCAGATTGCCATCGGGACGGCAACCGATCCCTATCAGCCGGCCGAGCAGCGCTACGAGGTAACGCGCGCCATCCTTGAGGAATTCGCGCAGCACACCGGACTGGAGCTGGGCATTGTCACAAAGTCGAATCTGATTTTGCGCGATGCGGAAATTCTGCGGCGCGTGGCCGCCAACAACAGCCTGTTTGTAAATCTGACGGTCACAACCGTCGATACGAATCTGGCGCGGAAGCTGGAGCCGAGGGCGCCACGTCCGGATTTGCGGCTAGAGGCGGTTCGCCAGCTCAACCTCGCTGGCGTGGATGCGGGGGTGATCTGCGCTCCCGTGCTGCCCGTCATCACCGACGGGCTGGCGGATTTGGAAGCTCTGGTGAAAGCGGCTCGCGAGGCGGGGGCAAAGTATGTGTTTGCCAATCCACTTTTCTTGAAGCCCTGTTCGGCGGCAGTATTCTGGCCGTTTCTGGAAGAGCAGTTCCCTGCTCTGGTTGAGGTTTATCGCGAGCGCTATCGGGAGCGGGCGTTCCTGCCGAAGGGGTATGGCGAGCGGTTGTCGCGGCTGATGGCGGGGCTCCGAAGAAAGTACGGCTTCGGCGCCGAGCGCGGGGGCATGAGCCGGCGTACCCATCCGCCGCTGGCGGACGAGCAGATGGCGCTGTTTGGGTGAGCCAGTCCCCTATAATGATCGTTCACCATGGCCGGGTATCCTCAACCAGCTCCGCGACAACCAAGTCTGAAGACGAGAGCTGCGCGCTTCTGGCAACGCGTAAGCGATGGCATGGAGGTGCATCAGCTCTGGGGGCAACTCGCCAAAGACGCACGCTCAAGCTACCGCTTTTACTCGACCGGGGTGGGCGAGCGCGAGGCCGGACAATCGCGGTGGCAGCGCGCGTGGTATCTGTTCAAGACACTGTTCTGGGCAATTATTGAGAAGCTGTCACCGGCGCGCCGGGTGTTGCTGTTGCTGGGGCTGCTTTTTGTGTTCTTTCCTTCCTTCGAATTCACCTACCACGGCAGTTCAGGCGAGGTCCGCGTGGAAGAAATGGACATGCATTTCTGGGGTGCATTGCTGATTCTCGCGGTGCTGCTGCTGGAACTGGCGGACCGGGTGGTAATGAAGCGCGACCTCGAAATCGCCAAGGATATACAGAGCTGGTTATTGCCGGGCGTGCCCCTGCAGATTCCGGGATACGGCATCGCCTACGCGACGCGGCCGGCGAACACTGTCGCGGGCGATTATTACGACGTGATTCTTCGGCCCGGGGCAATGCCGGGCGAGGATCGCGTGCTCTTTGCAGTGGCTGACGTGGCCGGAAAAAGCATTCCGGCGGCAATGCTGATGGCGACATTTCAGGCGAGTCTGCGAACGCTGGCCACCAGCGGCGCTGCACTTGGGGAAATCGCAGTCGAACTGAATCGCTATGCCTGCTCTAATAGCCAAGGCGGAGCGCGCTTCACGACGGCCTTTCTGGCGGAGCTCAATCCGGAGACCGGCGATATCTCGTATGTGAACGCCGGCCACAATGTGCCGATCCTGAGAAGAAGCTCCGGAGCAGTCTATCGGCCGGAGGAAGGCGGCATTCCCATCGGCGTGCTGGCCACTGCGAGCTATCAGGTCGGAACAACAAATCTCGCCAACGGTGACTGGCTTGTGATTTTTACCGACGGCGTGGTCGAAGCGATGAACGCGAAAGGTGACGAATACGGCGAACCGGAACTGATCCGGGCGATCGATCGCGGCGCGGCCCTGCCACCTGCCGAGTTGCTGAAGAATCTGCTGACGGCCCTGGACGGGTTTGTCGGAAACACTCCCCAGCACGACGACATCACCTGCCTGCTTTTGAAGCGCGGTTGATCGGCCGGCGACATTGGCGTGCGCTACAAAGGCTTGATCTCAGCCAGAGCGAGGAATTGCGCAACGGCTTGCTGAGACTGGGCGAAGTCGGCAGACACTTTCCGCGCTTGCGCAAGCACGCGCCCGGCATCGGCGGTCCGGCCGCCGCGGTCAAGGGCTTGGGCAAGCAGAAGCAGGTTTACGTCATTGGGATTGATTTTGGCTGCGTGGCCAAAATAGGCAATTGCCAGGTTCGAATCGCCCGCGCGCAGCGCCAGCAAGCCGCTGTTCACCAGAGCGTCGCTGTTATCGGGCGCCAGGCGCAAGGCCTCGCGATAGCTCCGACTCGCTTCGTCGTACCGCCGCAATCCAAGGAGCGCGCGCCCCATCTCGCAAAATGCGGCCTGTTGCAGTTGCGGGTCCCGCGAAGCCGCGAGAGCAGCGCGAGATTCGTCCAGCGCGTCCTGGGGATATCCCATCCTAACCTCATAATGGGCGAGCCTCAGGACCTGGTCGGCCGGATATTCGTGCAAGGCGCGAGCGGCCCGAAAATGCGCAATGGCCTCATCGGTCTGCCCGGTGTGGGCCAGGGCAAACGCCAGGTTATTGTGCGCCATGTAATTGTCATCGGTCACGCTCAGCGTGTAGCGCCAGAGCGTTTCATCGTCACGCCAATAACCGAGTTGACGATAGGTAAGGCATCCGGAGACAAGAAGCGCGGCAAGTGCGGCTACAGCACCGCAGACGCGCGCCATCCGAAGCTGTGATGTCAACGAATCCAGCGTCCAAACGACTGCCACAAACAAGCCAATAAACGGGATGTATGCGAAGCGGTCGGCCATCGCCTGCTCGCCGACCGTGACAATTCCAATCATTGGCACCAACGTACCAAGAAACCACAGCCAGCCGACCGTCAGATAACGTCGCTCGCGCCGATGCAGCACCAGTCCCGAGAGAGCAATTAGCAGCGCAGCCGCTCCGGCTACCTGCCAAAGCGGCAGCGGATGCGCTGAACGTGGATACATGGGCGCAAGCCGGAACGGCCAAAACGCCTCTCCCAGATAGCGCACGTAGGAGACGACGGCATTCTCAAGACGCGCCGGCCATGAAACCTCCGACGCGGTGCGCACTGCATGTCCGGCGCGCTGCGCCATCACGATCACAAGTGAATCGGCAGCTGCAAGAAGGAACAGCGGAATCTTTTCCGCGAGCAGTAAGCGGAACGAGCGCGAAGGACAGGGCTTCGGAAAGCCATCGACCTCCGCTGCCATTCGCTGGAGAGGCCAGTAATCCCAAAGCAACAGCACAAAAGGTAGAGTGACAATCTGCGGCTTCGCCATCAGGCCCAGCGCAAACAAAACGATCACAGAAAGGTACAGAGATCTTCGGCCCGTGCGCGCATAGCGGTTATAGGCAAGCATCGCGAGCAGGAAGAAAAACATGCTCAGCACGTTCTTGCGCTCGGCCGCCCAGGCAACGGACTCCACATTCACCGGATGCAAAGCAAACAGCCCTGCCGCCACAAAGCTGGCCGCAGTCGATCCGGTCGCGCTTCGTAGCAAGAGAAACAAAAGCACCGCATTGATCGCGTGCAATAGTAGATTGACGTAGTGATGGCCGGCAGGATTGAGGTGAAATAGCTGGCAGTCGACGGCGTGAGAGAGCCAGGTTAGAGGATGCCAGTATCCCGCGTGAAATGTCGTGAAGGCCCACTTTACTGTGTCCCATGTCACACCCTGCTGCACCTCGGGGTTGGCAACGACGTAGGCCGAGTCGTCGAACTCAATGAACTGGTTATGGCCGATCGGGTTGTAAAAAGCCAAGGTGCCCGCCATTAACAGCAGGCACAGGACTCCCGTGTGCCGCTGAGGACCGGCCAGATCGTTCGATCGAGATGGATGTGGGGTGTAAATGGCGGTGTTTCCCGAAAGTTAGCTCTGTGCTGGCGCCAGTCACGATTCTAGCGTGATAACACACAGGCTCTAGATTACGATCGGGTGGAAGTTGATCGATAGTTTCCATCGCACAGATGACGTCGATCACCGCTGAAATCCCGGGCAAGCGACAGTTTTTCTGCCGCACATCATTCAGTTAGCAACTGGCGGCCGGGGGAGAAATTAGAGACGGATTAATGTGAGTAATGGCGCATTGCCACGGCTGGCGGCCCGTTTGGACCGTTAGCGCGACTGACACAATTTGTCAGTCGGGCTCTCTCAAAGTGTCATATCGGAGCAATCGCCCGTTACGTCATGGTGACTTCCATGTAGAAAGCGATTGAAAAAGCACAGACTTGCCCCAGAAGGACATCTGACTTACGTCACTTGGGCCCGTGGCATCTGGAGTGCGACAGTAGGAGCCGAGTTGGTCATCCAACCGAAAAAGTACAAACGGAGACGAGGAAAATATCAATGCGGAAACAGAAGGGCTTCTCACTGATCGAATTGCTGATTGTGGTCGCGATCATCCTGATTATCGCTGCCATCGCTATCCCGAACCTGCTGCGCGCTCGTATCGCAGCCAACGAATCGTCCGCAGTGGGCTCCACGCGAACGGTGAACACAGCTGAAGTTGCCTATAACTCGGCGTTTCCGACGGTGGGCTATGCGATTACGCTGCCCAGCCTGGCCGGAAACTGCACCAGCACCGTGCCAACATCGACGTCAGCTTGCTTGATTGATAACGTTTTGGGTGGCAGCAACACCCCCAGCAAGAGCGGCTACTCGTTCACGTTAACCAACGGCGGTTCCACCAGCACGCCGCAGGGCGCGTACGAATTGGAAGCTCAGCCAATTACCAGCAACCAGACTGGCGTCCGTTACTTCTGCGGGTCGTCTGACGGTGTCGTGCGCTACGGTGGGTCGGTTTTCAATAACAACTGCCAATCGACCGGCACCCCGCTGCAATAAGTTGAATTTTGGCAAAGTACCTGGGGGAGGGTACAAGCCGGAAAAGGCAGAGGAGAAATCCTCTGCCTTTTTCTTTTGCCGCGTGCTTCTTAACACGCGATTAGATCTTTACTAAGCATCCAGTCGCCTCTACTCCGGAATCGTGACACAAATTGTCACTTCCGGCGCTACGGAATGGCACAAGACCGGGGACATACAGCAGCAACTCAGACTTTCGCCGCAGACTCAATCACTTACAAGCTGGTGTTGCGGGCCCGGTTCCGGCATCAAAAGTGCGGAACGATGAAGTGACTTTAAGCCCGAGTTTGTCGTCGGCCCGAGAGATACGATGCAGCGAACGAACGGATTTTCTCTTATCGAACTCCTGATTGTCGTGGCCATCATGCTGATCATTGCTGGCCTGGCAATTCCCAGCCTGCTACGCTCGCGCATAGCAGCCGACGAAGCGGGCGCAGCGGCCTCGATCCGGGTAGTGAACAGCGCGCAGATTACCTACAACTCGGCGTATCCCTCCGTGGGATATGCGGGATCGCTGGCAACCCTGGGCGGCAGCAGTTGCAATCCCCCAAGTTCGACCGGGGCTTGCCTGATCGACTCGTCGTTGGCCGCTGGCACCAAGAGCGGCTATAGCTTCAGTATTCCCTCGACAAGCGTAAGCAGTCCGCCGAACCCCACCTACCAGATTATGGCCGTTCCGATCTTGTTCAACTACTACGGCATGCGCTACTTCTGCTCCTATGCCGATGCAGTGACGCGCGTCAGCACGACCACGATTCCGACCTGCGATGGCACGGTCGGTCCGTTGCAATAAACCACGGCGAACCGCGGCGCCGGGTGAAGCAAGGCCTCCAAGCCGACTTACCTTCGTAACTCCCGCCGCATCACGGCAGCCTTGTCTGCCCGAGCCTTCCTCTTATAATTTTCTATGGAAACTCAACAGGCCACAGCTGAGAACGCCTAGCCATGGCAGCCATTGAAATCCTGGATCTGGAAAAGACTTATCGCATCGGCTTTTGGCACAGTCGCCGAAAACTGGCCCTTCGTCCGCTCCGCCTGACCATTGAGCAGGGCGAGGTGTTTGGTTTCCTCGGACCGAACGGCGCCGGCAAGACCACAACTCTCAAGCTCCTGATGGGGCTGGTACCACCTACAGCGGGAACGGCCCGGATTCTGGACATGGAGATTGACGACCCTCGGGTAAAGGCGCAGATCGGGTTCCTTCCCGAACAGCCTTACTTTTATGACCATCTGACGGCGCGCGAGCTGCTTACTTACTATGCCCAGCTTTCGGGTGTTCCGGCTAGGGAACGGTCGGCGCGCGTGGCAGCCATGCTGGAACGTGTAGGACTGGCGGAATCGGCGGGAGTGCAGTTGCGCAAGTACTCCAAAGGAATGCTGCAGCGGGTGGGGCTGGCGCAAGCGATCCTGCACAATCCGAAAGTTGTCTTTCTGGACGAACCGATGTCGGGACTCGATCCGATGGGGCGGCGCGAAGTCCGGGAACTGATCCAGCATCTGCGCAGCGAAGGCAAGACGGTATTTTTCTCGACCCATATCCTGTCCGACGCGGAAGCCCTTTGCGATCGCGTTGCGATTATCCATGGGGGAGAGCTACAGGGAGTGGGCGCAGTCGCCGAGTTGACGCCGCAATCGCAGGGCAAAGTAGAGATCATCTTTTGCGCCGCGAGCGTGCCCGCCTCTTTGAGCAGCCTGGGCACGGAGGCGCGCGTAAGCGGCGATATGGTAAACGCGGTGATTCCACAGGACCAGCAGGAAGCGGTTCTGGAAATCTTGCGGCGGGAGCGGATCCGGCTGATCTCCCTGACCCCGGTGCGTAGTTCACTCGAGGAGTACTACATGGAGAAACTCCGGCCGAAAGAGAGCGGAAAGGGAGCGGGCGCATGAACTCGCGGATTGCTTTCGTTGCCTTCAATACTTTTCGGGAAGCGGTGCGCGACCGCGTCCTCTACAACCTGATCGCTTTTGCGCTCCTGATTTCGGCCGCCGCCATTCTGGTAGGTGAGATTTCGATCGATGTCGAGAGGCTGATTGTCATCAACCTCGGACTAACCGCGGTCTCCCTGTTCGGAGTGGTGATTGCGATCTTCATCGGCATTGGACTGGTTTCCAAGGAAATCGATAAGAAGACGCTCTACACCGTGCTTTCGCGGCCCGTGCGCCGTTGGGAGTTCGTGGTGGGCAAGTTCTTCGGCTTGACTGGAACGCTGGTCGTGAACACGTTTTTCATGGCGATAGGTGTGTTTCTGGCGCTGCTGTATGTGGCCCGCCACCTTGGAAAAGCGGACCTGCCGGTCGTGGCCGCGCTCTATTTCATCGTGCTTGAGTTCCTGGTGGTATGCGCCCTCGCGCTGTTCTTCTCCTCGTTTTCAACCCCGATTATGTCGGCGCTCTTCACTTTTGCCCTGTTTGCAGTGGGCAGCCTGTCGGACGATCTGCGGGGATTTGCGCGTGTGGCAACCGGTCTTCAAGGCGCGTTTCTAACCGTCTGCGCCTATGTGGTGCCGAATTTTTCCGCGTTCAATATCATCAATCAGGCGGCGCACGGCGACGGTGTGCCCGGGCGGCTGATTCTCTATAACACGCTCTATGCGCTGCTGTATTCCACCATCGCCATTTCGGGAGCGGTGCTCATCTTCCAGCGCCGGAACCTGAAATGAACTCCTCGCGGCGCATCAGCAGGATTGCGACGAGCGTACTGCTCGGTTCGATGATCTGCGCGGTCGCGACCCTGCATGCGATCGATCGCCTTGGCCTGCAATCGCAAGCGCAGCAAACCCTCTACGTTCGGTCTCCCAAAACGTTGCGTCGAATGTCTTTGGGTTTTACCGGTTTGCTGGCCGACATCTATTGGACGCGGGCGGTTCAGTATTTTGGCTACCAGCACCACAAGCGGTCCGGGGACTTCCACTTGCTCGCGCCGCTACTGCAGGTGACCACCGAACTGGATCCTCGTCTGCTTCCCCCTTATCAACTGGGCGCCAACTTTCTGGCGCCGCAACCTCCCAATGGGGCTGGATCGCCGGATGAAGCGCTGCGACTCCTGCAATATGGAATCGCGCACAACCCCGACCAGTGGCGCCTTTACTACGACCTCGGGTTTCTGTATTACACCGAATTCAAGGATTACGGCAAAGCGTCCGAGGCGTTCTGGGCTGGGGCGCGGCTTCCGGGAACCCATCAATTTATGCCCGTTCTGGCGGCTCGCATGGCGCAGCATGCGGGCGAATTCGAAACTGCGCGCATGCTCTGGTATACGACTTACCAGAGCACCAACCAACCCGATATCAAATACAATGCGGTTCAACACCTGGTCGCGCTGCGCGTAGATGAAGACGTGACGCACCTCGAACAACTGGTCGACAAATACCGGCAACAGACCGGACACCTGCCCGCGGCCATGAGCGACCTGGAGCGAGCGGGATTTATCCGCGGAAAACCGGCCGATCCCAATGGCAAGCCTTACAAGCTCATGCCCGATGGACGGATCGAAGTGCAGGATCCAAGCATCATTCTCTACATCACGAAGGGCCTGCCGACGGACAAGAGCGCAAGGCCGTAATCGCCGACAATTCTCCAGACCGCAGTGGTCACTGACACAACGCACACTCGGTTTTGGTAGCATCCTCTCGTGCCAGCGGATTTCCCCCGACAGCTTCGCATGGCGTTCAGTGGCTGGTGGCGCGACCACGCACGAGCGAAGGGCGCTCCAGGCGCCGCTTCCCTTCTGCTCGCCGAGTTGTGGAGCTTCCTCCGCGACTCCACGCCGGAACGGCGCCGCTCCCGCTACGGAGACATGGATTATGACTGGGAGCACCGCGTCGACACGACCAGCGGAACCGTGGGCTGGCGCGAACGGCTGCTTGGGATTTTTCACTCGCCCTATCAACCAACCGATCCCTCCGCATTTCGGGAAATGATGGCCGCGCTGCCCATCGATTTCCGCGAGTTCACATTCATCGATATCGGGTCGGGCAAAGGACGAACGCTGCTGATGGCGTCAGGATATCCGTTTCGGAAGATTGTGGGCGTGGAGTTGGTTGCCGAACTCCACCGGGCGGCGGAGTCGAACATAGCAGCGTATCGGGCGCAAGCGCCGGCCGCACCCGGCATCGCGATTGAATCGGTGTGCATGGATGCGCGCGAGTTCGTCTTTCCCGCGACGCCACTGGTGCTTTATTTGTTCAATCCCCTGCCCGAGGGAGGGCTGCGGCAAGTCCTTCGAAATCTGGAGGAATCCTGGAGGCAAGCTCCGCGGCCGGTTTGGATCGTCTATCACAACCCGGTGCTGGAATGTGCGCTCGCAGAATCGCCATGGCTACAGCGATTGAGCGGGAAGGCGCAGTACTCACTGTACAAAGCGGAGTAGATGATCCGGCATCACGCTGCCGTGCGTTTCTCGGCTTCCGCAAGCGAGCGCTGGTACGACTTCCAGCCCGGACACCACCCCGTATGCCAGCGCCAAAGACGCGCAAGCAAGGATTGTGGTTTTTTCTCCGCCAGCGCGCGCAGGCGGCACGTCTCGCACCGATGTTGCTTCGGCTCCATGGATCGACCTCCGGGCAATTGTCAGTTGTGCAATTGTTCGGTGTCAGTGACATCGGACACTGTCCGCCCGCCAATCCGCTCCTGCTTCCGGCATCACCCAACGACGACACCAACAGCACCGGGGCATTCCATATCCTGGTAACCCGGACTCTACAATCCGAGTGTAAAATCGTGCGAGGGGTCCCCGAATTGAACCGTTGTTTCGCATTTTGGCCGGCCGCCCTGGCGGTGCTGGGAGCAGTCGTTTGCGCGGTCGCGCTGGATGTTCATCCAGCGGACCCGCGCCCACCGGACGTCCATCAATTAGCTCAAGCGGTCGACGATCACTACAACCATCTGCGCAGCCTGGAAGCTGACTTTACCGAAATTTACCGCGGCGCGGGCGCCGAACGAGAGGAATCGGGTACATTGTGGCTGAAAAAGCCTCGCAAGATGCGATGGGAGTACCGTTCTCCAAGAGTGAAGCTGTTTGTCAGCGACGGCCAGAGTGTGTGGTTTTACCTGCCGGCGGAGAAGCAGCTTCGGAAGACGGACTTTCGGCATCTGGACGATGTCCGTTCCCCCATCGCCTTCTTGCTTGGCAAAACCAAGCTGGAGAATGAATTACAAGGACTTTCGAAAGCTCCAGATCAGGCTCCAATGACCCCGGGAGATACGTTGCTCCGGGGCGTGCCGAAAGCGATGGCTGAGAGCCTGAGTGAGGTGCAACTCGAGGTCACGCCCGCCCATCAGATCGTGCGCATCGTTCTGATGGAGCCGGACGGCGGCACAACGGAATTCCGCTTTTCCGGATGGAAGGAAAACGTGGATATGGCCGACAGTCAGTTCCGCTTTGATCCTCCGGCAGGCGTCGAAACGGTAGAAGGAGCGTTTAGCCCGTAGGAGGAAACGGAAGGGTGGTTACTTGTGTACCACCTTCCGAGGCGAGCGCGTAAGCGCTTGCACAGCACAATGTTACACTTGGTCTAAGAACCCAAAATCAGATCATCGCCCCATGGCAGAGTTCCTGGTCAAAGTCGCGGACGAGCAAGGCCACATGCGCCAGCAGGTGGAACATGGGTATTCCGAGGCGGAGATCCATGACCGGTTCACGCAGCAGGGATACCTGGTTTATTGGGTCAAGCCGAGGACGCTGCTCAGTGGCGGAGCCGGCAAGTTCGGCAAGCAAGGCAAGATCAGGCAAGCGACTTTCCTGATTTTCAACCAGCAATTTCTCACCCTCATCAAGGCGGGCCTGCCGATCCTGACCGCGCTCGACCTGCTCATCAAGCGCCAGCGGGATAAGACGCTGCTCAGGCTGCTTGAGAATGTTCGCGACCGGGTCAAGGGCGGCGAATTGCTGTCAGATGCGTTCGCGGCCCAGCAGGTCTTCCCCAAGATGTACACGACCACCCTCATGGCAGGCGAGAAGAGCGGCAGCATGGAAGAGGTTCTGGGCCGCTACATCGCCTACCAGCGCATGGTGCAGACCTTCCGGAAAAAGCTGCTGGTCTCGCTGGTGTACCCGGCTTTGCTGGTTTCGGTCGTCACCATCATGCTGGCTTTTTTGATCACCTACGTGGTGCCGAAATTCGCCGACCTGTTCGATAACATGGGCGCGCAGTTGCCGGCAATCACGGTCGTCATGTTGGCGATTGGACTGCATGCCCAGAAATATGGCTGGATTTTCCTGCTCGCGCTCGCGATTGCAATTTTCGCAGCCTGGCGATGGAAGCAGAGCGATCAGGGCGCGGCCGCTATCGACAAAATCATGCTCGCGCTCCCTCTGATCGGGGAAATCCGTCTGAAGTACCAGGTCGCAAATTTTTCGCGCATCCTGGCGACGCTGCTGCAGGGCGGTCTGCCTCTGGTGCCAGCCATGGAAACGGCAGGTGCCTCCATGAGCAGCCGGCAGATGCTGAATGGAATTGTGACCGCCGCGGCGCGCGTACGTGAAGGCCAGGCGCTGGCCAAGAGCCTGGAAGATCAAAAGCTGTTTCCCGATCTCGCGGTGGAAATGCTGGAGGTCGGCGAATCGACGGGCGCGTTGCCCGCGATGCTGAGTTCGGTGGCGGAGTTTTACGAAGAAGACGTACAAACGGCTCTGGGCGCGGCTATGGCCCTGATCGAGCCGTTGATCCTGATCGTCATGGCGGTGGTGGTTGGCGGCATCCTGATTTCCCTGTATATGCCGATCTTTACGTTGGGAGCGGGTGTGCACTAACGCACATCGAAGAGACGGGGCTTGCCCCGTCTCCGGCGGTGAAACCAGACGCGGCAAGCCGCGTCTTTACGAATAGAACTGGAATTGGAATGGCGGAAAAGAAAACAGTGGTGGTCAACCCGGGGAATGGCGGAAAGCACGTACCGGAACCGGCAACGGTTCCCGACGAATTGGCGCGCGCGCGCGACATTGCCCGCCGCTATCGCTGCGAGTTCATCGATCTGACCGATTTCCAGCTCCACCACGACCTGTTCGAAAAGATTCCCGTCCACCTGATGTTCCGCTACAAGTTCGTTCCGCTCGAAGAGACGGCGGACGGGCGGTTGGTGATCGCGATCGACAATCCCAGCCAGCTGATGATGATCGACGAAATTAGCCTGCTGCTGGGCAAGCGCATCATCACCAAGGTCTCGACCGAGAAGCAGATCTCCGACATTCTTCAGAAGACCGAGCAGTCCAAGCGCGTGCTGGAAGACGCGAGCGAGGGATTCACGCTCGACGTGATCCGCGAGGACGAGGCCGGGAACGATGAGACCATTTCGATCGACAAGTTGACGGCGACCGCGGGCGCGGACATGAGCCCGATCATCCGCCTGGTCGACACTACGATCTTCACAGCATTACAGCGGAGAGCCAGCGATATTCACATCGAGACGCGGGACGACTCGGTGTACATCAAGTTTCGTATTGACGGCGTGCTCACCAACGCCATGGCGCCGATCGGCAAAGAGCACCACTCCACCATCATTTCGCGCATTAAGGTCATGAGCGAACTCGACATTTCCGAGCGGCGCGTGCCCCAGGACGGCCGCTTCCGGGTGAAGTACAACGGACGCGCCATCGACTTCCGCGTCTCGATCATGCCGTCGATCCACGGCGAAGACGCTGTGCTCCGCGTGCTCGATAAAGAGTCGATGAGCGAAAAGTTCAAGAAACTCACGCTCGACGTGGTCGGATTTGACGAAGTCGACCTGCGGCGCTTCCGGCGCTACATTAAGGAACCCTACGGCATGGTGCTGGTGACCGGCCCGACGGGCAGTGGCAAAACGACGACGCTCTATGCCGCGGTCAACGAGATCAAGACCGACGAAGACAAGATCATCACCATTGAAGACCCGGTCGAATATCAACTGCGCGGCATCACGCAAATTCCGGTCAACGAAAAGAAGGGCCTGACTTTTGCCCGAGGCCTGCGGTCAATCTTGCGCCATGACCCCGACAAGATCATGGTGGGCGAAATCCGCGACAATGAAACCGCGCAGATCGCCATCCAGTCCGCTCTTACCGGCCACCTGGTGTTCACCACCGTCCACGCCAACAACGTGGTCGACGTGCTCGGCCGCTTCCTGAACATGGGCGTGGAGCCCTACAATTTTGTCTCGGCTTTGAACTGCATTCTGGCGCAGCGGTTGGTGCGGTTGATTTGCGAATCCTGCCGGACCGCCGTGCACTACCCGCCGGAAGTGTTGGAGGCAAGTGGTCTGGACCCGCAGCAGTGGTCGCAGGTTCCGCTCTATGAAGGCCAGGGCTGCATCGAGTGCGCCGGCACAGGGTTCCGTGGCCGAACGGCGATTCATGAACTGCTCGATTTGACCGATCGAATCCGCGAAATGATTCTGGAGAAGAAGCCCACGTCGGAAATTCGGCGCGCCGCGCGCGAAGAGGGCATGCGTTTCCTGCGCGAATCGGCGCTCGATAAAGTGCGGCAAGGGCTCACCACGCTGAAGGAAATCAACAAGGTCACCTTTATCGAGACCATGCGCTGAGTCGGCGTTACTCGCCGGTTGCCTTAAAATGTCGTCCGGGCATCCGCGGAAGTAACTGTTGCGACATCAATGTAGGGGATAATATTGGGATTGCGATGAACTACGTCATGGTTCGTGAAATTTCCGAGACGGAATATCTGGCCCACGCTGAGCAATGATGAATTCTTCTAAATCCGGACGCCGTCCGACGCTTGCCTGCGAAGTCGCGGCCGATCGCGTTCTGGCTGGGCGCGCGGCCGATCAGGGACGCATGGTGGAAGTGTCGTCGGCGCGCGAACTCGCGCCCGGGACCGTTATCCCGGATCTGATGGAACCCAATCTGCGCAACGGCGACGCCCTGCGCCAGGCGATCGCCAGCACGCTGGACGGTGTTGGCGGGCGTTCCCGCGACGTGATTGCCATCCTGCCCGATAATTCAGTGCGCGTGGTGCTGCTGGATTTCGAAACCCTGCCGACGAAGGCCGAGGAAGCGGAAGCCGTGGTGCGCTTCCGCCTCAAGAAATCGCTGCCCTTCGATCCCGAAGATGCCCGGATTTCCTATCACCCGCAAACAATCGGCAAGGCGATGCAAGTCGTAGCCGCAGTCGTGCTGAAAAGCGTGCTTGAAGAATATGAATCGGCTTTTCGGGACGCCGGCTACAGCCCGGGCGTCGTCATGCCTTCGATGCTGGCCGCCCTCGGTGCCGCGGATGCGGAGCGGCCGACGCTGGTCGTCAAGGTGGATGCGCGCACGATCGGAATTGCAATTCTCGACCAGGAGCACCTGCTTTTGATTCGCACCCTCGAAAACGTCCGCGGCGTGACCATTACCGGAGACCAGCTGGCCGAGGAAGTCTATCCGTCGGTTGTCTTCTTCCAGGATACTTACAACCTGAATATCGAGCGGGTGTACGTGGCCGGCCTGCCCGAAACAAATGCCGCCGCAATCGCGCTCAAGAGCCAGTCGGGCGCCCAGGTGGAAGAATTGATCACGTCAACGCAAATCGGGTCCACCACGGGCACGGTCCCGCGCTGGCGCATGGCGGGCGTGGTAGGAGCGCTAATTTCCTGAGAACGGATCCCTGAGAACAACTTCGCGATATGCGGATCAACATCAATCTCGCAACTCACCCCTACGAAGATGCGCGCGAATTCTGGATGCGCTGGGGAGTGGCCGTGGCGCTGCTGGCCGTCTTCACCGTGGCCTTGCTCGGCTGGACGGTGCGCGGCTGGATCGTCGCCGGACGAGACCGCCACAACATCGCGCAGCTTCAGCAGATGATCGCCGGGCGCGACCACGAACGATCCGAAGCGCAAACATTTCTCGAGATGAGCTCCAACCGGAGCACGCGCGACCAGTCGCAGTTCCTGAACAACCTGATCCGCCGGAAGTCCTTCTCCTGGACGCTGGTCTTCGAGGACCTGGAGCAGGTGATGCCACCCAATCTCCACGTCGTATCCCTGCGCCCGGAATTCAATGAGCAAAATGAAATGTTGCTCGACATGAGGGTTCTCGGACAGAACCGCTCTGCGGCCGTGGACCTGGTCCATCGCATGGAGGGCTCCTCCCGTTTCCGCAATGCGCAGCTGATGGCAGAATCGGAATCGACCGAAGGCGTGACCGCCCAGGTGGTTGCGACGTATATCCCGGAGGATGCGAAAGGAAGCGGAAAGTAATGCCGGATCTGCAAAGCACTCGCCGCAATCTGAAGATCGCAGTTGCCGCCATGATCGTAGCCGACGTGGTGGCCGTGGGAGTTCTGTTCTCTCCGCTGGTGGGTTCGGCCGAGTCGCGTCAGGCACAACTCAACCAAATGTTCGTGGAATACCGTAGGAAGACACGGGACGTGGAACCGTTGCGAGGTATGCCCCAGAAAGTTGTGCTCGCGAAGAATCAGATTGGCGACTTCTATAAAGAGCGGTTTGCCGCCAAAGATTCCGAACTGACCACCGAACTGGGCAAACTGGCTGCCGAGAACGGAATCCACATCCTGTCGGCGAAATACAAGGAAGAGGACCCGGAGACTTCCGGCATCGTGCCGGTGGAAATTCAAGGCAGTTTCGCGGGAGACTATCTGCAACTGGTGCGATTCATCAACACCGTAGAACGTTCAAAAATGTTTTTCACGGTTGACGGTGTGGACCTGGCCGGAGAAAGCAAGGGGCCCGTCCACCTGTCGATCATGCTACACAGTTATTTGCGGGGCGCCTGAGTGAAACTGGGAACGGAAAACCGGAAGCAGTTGATCGCCCTCGCGGTGCTGGGCGGAATCGCGCTGCTCTCGCTGGCCTACCAGTTCTGGCCCGCCTCGACCGAGACCGCGTCCGTGCCCACGCAAGCCACTTCCACAGCCGCGGCGCGTCCCGCCATGCGGCGTTTGCCGTCGGGAAAGATGGTGCCCATCGTCGAACCCAGACTCGATCCTACGCTCGATCTGAACCTGCTCGTGCTGAGCGAGGACATTAAATACGCGGGCAACGGAAGGAATATTTTTGCCGCCGGCTCGCTCCCCACCATCGACAAGCCCAAGCGGACTGGAGTCACCGACAAGAATCAGCAGGCTGAAATTCGCATGCCTCCGCCCGTTCCTCCGCCGCCGCCCATCAATTTGAAGTTTTTTGGCTTTGCCAATAAACCGGGCGAAGCGAAACGAGTCTTTCTGGTGCAGGGCGAAGACGTTTTCATTGCCGGTGAAGGCGATATCGTCGACCGCCGCTATCGCGTACTGCACATCACCAACACGGCCGTGGAAATGGAAGATGTGCTCAATAACAACCGGCAGAGTATTCCGCTGACACAAGGGTAATTTTGTAAATTGGTAATCGGGTAATTTGGTAATTGTGGGTAATGTCATGCGCAGTGTGAAATTACAAAATTACAAGATTGCAAAATTGCAAAATTCCCAGCGCGGGTACATGCTGATCAGCCTGATGCTGATTTTTGCGCTGATGGCGGTCGCCCTGCTGGCCGTCCTGCCCAGCGTGAAGCAGCAGGTACAGCGGGACCGCGAAGATGAATTGCGCCATCGCGGCACCATGTACATGCGCGCCATTCAGCATTACTACAAGAAACTGGGGCGCTACCCGACAAGCATCAGCGACCTGGAAAATAGTAACCACATCCGCTATCTCCGCAAACGCTACAAGGATCCCATGAGTTGGGATCCGCAGGCGCACAAGGAGCGCGATTTCAAGCTCCTGCACGTGCAGGATGTCATGCTCAATAATGGACCCGTGCTTGGCGGGGGTCCGGGTGGGCTGTCGGGCCCCGGCGGACCGCAGGGGCCGGGAGGACTTCAGGGTCCCGGTGGTTCGCAAGGCTTCGGATCGCAAGGCTCAAGTGGCTTTCAGAATACATTCGGACAGACGAACCAACAGAGTCAGGCCAATAACCCCGGCAACACCGATAGCTCCGGTTCTTCCAATCCCGGTAATGCGCAAGGAAACTCGAACTCAGATTCGTCGGGATCGCCGAATTCCAATAATTCCCCGGGCACAACCAACTCAGCTTCTGGCGCCAGCGCCTCCGGACCTAATGGGCAAGTATTCGGCGGCGGTGCGATCATCGGTGTTGCCAGCACGAACAAGAAAGACAAGTCCATCCATGAGTTCAACAAGAAGACTCGCTACACCGACTGGTACTTCATCTATGATCCGAACTCTGATCGCGGGGGCCTGCTGATCGGGCCGTGGCAGCCCATAACTATTGGGGGCGGCGGCATCGGACAACCCATCGGCCAGCCCGGCGGCGGACTCGGACAAGGCCTTCCTCAGTCCGGCTCTGGTTTTGGCCAGTCCGGTGGTTTTGGCCAGTCGCCAAGCCCCACCCCACCAAACCAGCAATTCCAGCCGAATCCTGGTGGGACTCCCCCCGAACAAAACGAGCAATGAAAAAGCCCCGCGCTGGAACGCGGGGCTCGCAAAACTCCAACCAAACTAAACGTTGAACGAAGAGCCGCAACCGCAAGTGCTCTTCACGTTCGGATTCTCAAACTTGAATCCAGCGCCTTCCAGCGTCTCGACATAATCCACGTTCGCGCCGCCCAGATACATCAAGGAAGTCGCGTCCACGTAAACCTTCAAGCCGTCGAAGTCGAAAACTTTGTCCATCATGCCGGCGCCGTTCTCAAACGCCATGGAATACTGAAAGCCGGAGCACCCGCCACCGACCACGGAAAGCCGCAGTCCCGCCGGAACTGGATTCTGTTGCGCCATGATTTCCTTGACCTTTGCGACTGCACTCGGGGTCAGCGCCGGTCCGGTGGTTTTCGGTTGGGTTCCAGGTGTAGTGGTGGTCGTTGCCATTCTCGATATCTCCTTTAATACGCGATTATAGCAGAGCGTCCCACCCGCTCGCCCCGCACTTTCGGGCAGGTTTGGGCCGTAATTCTCTTACAAATTAGATGCCTCCGAAACAACAAAGTCGCACCCTCTTGCCAACGGGTCTATAATCGTGCGCAGTAGGGGCCTGGCCCGAACCGCCGGACGGCAATATTGCCGTCACGGCAGCGAATGGCAACGGGAGTTGGCCCGATTTCAGCTCCGAGGTGACGTATGACTCCTATGTTCGGGCTGCTGGTGGCATGGGGTATCTTGACCGGAATTCTGATCATCTTGATGATCTACAAGAGCACCCTCTCGATGCACGAGGACGATTCGATCGTGCTCAATGAAACCGAATCGCAAATGCAGAAGGATCACGCCGAAGTCCTCAACAAGATGAGGAAGATCACTCCCATCCTCAAGATTCTCGGCACACTCTCGGGAGTCATGCTCCTCGTCATTGCTGGATTGTTCATCTACCAGGGACTCAACATGGCGACGACGCCGCAGTAGACCTTTAGCCAGCAGACTTGCAGAAACGCAGTTGACTTCTCTCTCCATAAGATCACCGCAGGCACGGCGGCAGCGGGTTCGTGTCTGCTAACTGCGTTCAACAAATCTCAACACGCTCTCTTTTCCCCTCCCCATCTGTGGCAAAATCCAATCAGAGATGAAGTCCAAGCACTCCATCGCGATCGTCGGAGGTGGTCCGGCGGGCGCCCTCGCTGCCTCGCTGCTGGCTGCCGCTGGACGCGACGTTTCCCTGTTTGACGAAAAGCTGGCGTGGGAAAAACCTTGCGGCGGCGGACTGACATGGAAGGCTCTCCAGCAATATCCCTTTCTCGGCGAAGCCGGCGCGCAAAGCAAGGCGGTGGAGCACTGCGAACTGATCAGCCCGTCCGGCCAGCGCGTCCGCTTGCGCTTGCAGCATCCCGTCGCCGTCTTCTCCCGCCTCAAGCTGAATGGATTGCTCCTCGATCGCGCGCGATTCGCTGGCGCGAATGTGCACCGCGAGCGCGTCACCAGCATCGGCGGCTCAGCCGGAGCCTGGCGATTGGCGACTCCGCACGGCGAGTGCCACGCATCGTATCTCGTCATCGCAACCGGCGCGCGAAACCCTTTTCGCGGCCAGTTCGCCCCGCCCATTTCGCCAGATGACCTGATGGCGACGGTCGGCTACTTCATCCCCATGCACACGTCCTTGATGCAGATTCAGTTCCTGACCGGCATCAGCGGCTATATCTGGGTCTTCCCGCGTCCAGACCATGTTTCGGCCGGTATCGCCGGAAGGATGGGAGAAAATTCCACTCGGGCGTTGCGGCGTACGCTGGAGCAGTGGCTCGACCAGAACGGTTTTTTTCGCGAAGGTGCGAATTTCTACTCGCACATACTGCCTTCTCTGCGCGCGCAAACCATGGAAGCACTCGAGGTCTCGGGCGACGGCTGGGCGATGGTAGGAGACAGCGCGGGACTAGTCGACCCGATCACCGGAGAAGGCCTCTACTATGCGCTGCGCTCCGCGGAATTGTGCGCGGAAGCTCTGATGGCCGCGCGGCCTCAGGATTACAAGCAGCGGCTGGAAGAAGAAGTCCTTCCCGAACTGCGGCTGGCCGCTCGCGTGTGCGAGCGCTTTTATCGCGGGCAGGTTTTCGGCGACACCGTCCCGGAGCGTATGGTTGCCCTCACATCGCAAAGCGACAAGTTTCGCGAGTTGATGAGCGATCTCTTCGCCGGTATCCAGGGTTACCGCGATTTGAAAGCGCGCCTCTATCGCATTCTTCCCACGGTGATGGCCGAAGGACTGGCCAAGACACTCTTCCGCCCCTGGAGTAGCGGAGGAGGCCTCGCTCCAACCCCGTCTGTAGATTAGGAGCTGAGTAACTGGTTTGCGAAACTCACCGCTTGATTCTGGGTGGCGCGCGCTTCAGCGCTGCGGTAAGCGCATTGCGTGTGATTCGGCTTTAAGCCGCTGGGGCGCGCGGCTACGCTGCCTTCATCTGCAGCACTCGAATATCGTCGAGCAGAACTTTTTCGTGTCCTTCCGGATTCACCTTCTCATAGACCTTGCGAATGATGCCACGCGGATCGACAACGAAGGTCGTGCGGTCCCAGAACTTCGTTCCCTTCCACTCCGACTGTCCGATCTCGAGAGCTTTCATCAGCGAAGCTTCGGGGTCCGAAAGCAGGTCAATCTTGAAAGCGAACTTGTGGTGAAAGTTCTTGTGCGAAGTGACGTCGTCAGCGCTCACGCCCACGACTTTAATTCCCTCGGCGTCGAAGTCGGCCTTGCTGGCGGTAAACGACCGGCCCTGCGTGGTGCATCCTGGAGTATCGTCTTTGGGATAAAAGTAAACGACAAGCCAGTGCCCCGCGAAATCGCTGAGCTTGGCAGTCTTGCCGTCCTGATTCGGCAGTGAAAAATCCGGGAAGGGATTGCCCGCTAAACGCATAAAAGAGTCCTTTCGAGAAACTGCCATCAGCCTCCAGCCATCTGGCAAAACCATTTAGATTTGCCTGACGGCTGATGGCGGACGGCTGAGAGCTGATTCTATGCCGCCTGCATCACCTTCTTCATGCGCTCTTTCATTTCCTGGGGAGACACATCCTCAACGTGAGTTGCGATTCCCCAGAAATGTCCAAACGGATCCTGCAGGAAGCCCGAGCGATCTCCATAGAACTGGTCCTGGACCGGCTTCAGGATTTTGGCGCCCTCGGCGACGGCCTTATCAACTACCTTGTCGACATCGGGCAGGTACAAATACAGGCTGACCGGGCTATTGCCGATTGTGGTTGCGCTGGTCGCGCCCATGCTCTGGTTCTCGTCGGCCAGCATGATGCGCGAGTTGCCGATCTGCAATTCAGCATGCCCGACGCGGCCATCCGGCCCATCCATGCGGACGACTACGGTCGCGCCAAACACCTTCTTGTAGTATTCGATTGCCTGCGCGGCGCCCTTGATGACCAGGTAAGGTGTGACGGTGTTGTAGCCTTCAGGAATGTACGGCACTTTGCTCATGATTTTCTCCTTCAGAGGGATTCGTGGTTTGAAGGTTGAAGTGTGGCGCGGGCGCCCTCGCCCGCGAAACTTTCTGCACGCAACCGGGCCCCCACGGCCCATCGCAGTTTCTATGAGAACACAAGTTGGGTCGAGGCTCAAGTCGATAGCATCCGCTTGCCGTGAGTCACGGCGGCAACGACTATCGCACCTTGCTCCACGCGATAGATCACTGCTAGCTATAGGCAAACACTTCGCGTAGATTCTCGTCATCAATCTCAGGCACCATCCTTCCCGAGAATGGAAGATTGGCGAGCGCTCGCGTTGACGCCAAGATTTATCTCACGACGACATCGGCCAGAGCCCTTGGCGACCAGACTACTCGCTGAGCCATTTGCTCAATTCTTTCAGCCGCTGTCTTCAGGGGGAGCCGGGGTTTCTGCGGATGCGGAATCCCACCCTTCAGGGAACGAAGGGTGGGGCAGCCTCGAGTTGGAAATCGTACCCCGCATCTTCCTCAACAAGGGCGTTGGTACGTTCCTCACGGCCTGTAATCGCCGGCTTGCGCTACAATCCGCATAGACACTGAAGGTTCTGAATCGCGAATAATCAGTTGCCGGGAGGCACTTATGCCGGATCTTGGGTTTCCTGTATTTGCCATTGTGGTTGTTATTTTCATCATCTACCTGCTCAGTTCCATCAAGATTCTGGCCGAGTATGAACGCGGCGTCATCTTCCGCCTAGGCCGGCTGCTGGGAACCGCGAAAGGTCCCGGCGTGATTCTCGTGTTTGTGCCGATCGACCGCATTGTGCGCGTGTCGCTACGGCAGGAGGCTCTGGAAGTGCCGCCGCAGGACATCATCACGCGCGACAACGTCACGCTGAAGGTCAACGCCGTGATCTTCCTGCGCGTAATCGATCCCAATAAGGCGGTGGTCGAGGTTTCCAACTACGTGTACCAGACTTCGCAGTTTGCGCAGACCACGCTGCGCTCGGTGCTGGGCGAACAGGAGCTTGACGAATTGCTGGCACACCGGGAAAAGATCAACCTGCGCCTGCAAAGCATTCTCGACACGCACACCGCTCCGTGGGGCGTGAAAGTGGTCAACGTGGAAGTGAAGCAGGTAGATATGCCGGAGTCGATGCTGCGCGCCATGGCTAAGCAGGCGGAGGCGGAACGCGAGAAGCGTTCGAAGATTATTCATGCCGAGGGCGAGTTCTCGGCGGCGCAGCGGCTGGTGGATGCGGCCCATTTATTGGCAACGGAACCGGTCAGCGTGCAGCTGCGCTATTTGCAGACGCTCACGGAAATCGGGGTCGAGAAGAATACGACGGTAGTCTTCCCGGTGCCGGTAGACTTCTTCTCGGGAATTCAGAAGCTGCTTGGCGCGCAGCCAAACACGGCTGCTCCGGCCGCGGGTTCGGGGAGTTAAAGCCGGCGGGCCGCTGGCGCTATGGTGCTCATGCCCACTTCGTCAAAGGACACCGAAATCACGCTCGGCGCCGGCCGGATGCTGGCGCTCTTCTTCACCATTGTGCTGGTGTGCGCGGTATTTTTCGCGATCGGATTTTCGCTGGGCAGAAAGACGACGATGGCGGCGGCCGGCAATGTGGCAAGCGCCACGGCCGGGGCTCCGGGGTCGGGTGTGCGGCCTGCCGGCGGCAAAGATGCGGCTGCGAAGCCGGTCTCGCAACCTGCCGATTTCAGCTTTTACAAGTCCGTTGGAACCAGCGGCGCCAGCACGGAACTTGCGGCCCCGGATGCGCAGGCACCTGCCAGCACGCCGGCTGCGGCACCGGCTTCCTCAGTTCCCGCGAACAATGCCGCACCCGCTGGCGGCGGCTACTTTGTGCAGGTGGCCGCGGTCAGCCGCCAGGAAGATGCCGAGGCACTGGTGGAGGCGCTGAAGAAGAAACAGTATCCGGCGTTTGCAGCCAACAACCCTTCGGACAAGTACTACCACGTGGAGGTAGGGCCTTACGCGGCGTTTAAGGACGCTGAGGCGATGCGGGCGCGGCTGATCGCCGATGGTTACAATCCGTTTTTGAAAAAATAGAGCGCATTTCGTAATTTTGGAATCTGTAATTTGGTAATTTGAAAATCGCATGCAGTGGGATTCTGAAATTATCTAAATTACAAATTACACAATTACCAAATGTTTCTCCATGGCTGAGTCTGGATCCAAACTCGACCGCTTTCTGCATGCCATCGCCGATCCGACGCGTCGCCGGATTCTGCGCGCGCTGAAGGAAAAGGGCGGCTCTTCGATCGGGAAAGAAACTGGTCTCTGCGCCTTCGATATTGAGCAGCGTGTAGAGCTGGCACAGCCGACGATCTCTCACCACATGCGGATTCTGGTGAAGGCGAATCTGGTCGAGGCGAAGCGCGAGGGACATTGGCGCTGGTACCGGCGGAATGAGAGGTTGATTGCAGAGATGGTGCGCGAACTGAAAGGGCAGCTGTAGAGCCCGCGCCTCCCAAAATCAGAACCACTCTGAACTTCAGACGCCGGCGGTGGCGGAGTTTGCTTTCGGCTCGGCTGTTTGGGGAGCGGGTTTTTCTTGCTTGTGGGCAAGAGCACGAACGTGCGAAATCAGGTCCGCAACCTCGAACGGCTTGGCCAGCGACGGCACGTTGTGCTCCTGCAAGAACGAGCGAGTTTCCGCGTCCATCATGCTGGAGAAAGTGAAGAGCAGGGCGTTCTCCATGCCCGCGCAGTTGGCCGCAATCCATTGGTAGATCTCCTGCACGGTGAAGCCACCGGGCATGCGGCCATTCATTACGATGACATCGAAGCCGCCTTTGCGTAGATGATCCTTGGTATCGTCCACGCTCATTGCAGTCGTGACATCGGCTCCGGCACCGATCAGGACGTCGCGTTCAAATTCAAGAACCGCTTCTTCATCCTCCACCAGGAGCACGCGTCCGGCGAGAATCGACTCCCGGTGTGGAGCCGGCACGGTCTCCGGTACGGTCGCTTTTTCGCTCGCCGGCAGACGCACTTCGATCGACGCGCCTCCCCCATCGCGGTTGCGAGCCACGATTTCACCGTTATGTTCTTTCACGATGCCGTAGCAGATGCTTAAGCCCAGCCCGGTCCCTTTGCCAACCGACTTGGTGGTATAGAAGGGATCGAAGATTCGATTCACATCCTTGATGCCCGGACCGTTGTCTTCGAATTCCACGCAGACGAAAGCATCCTTTGTGGAAACCCGCACTTTCAAAACGCCGGGGCCGCTTCCCTCTCCCATGGCATCGAGCGCATTGTTGACGATGTTCAAGAAAACTTGCTCCAACTGATGGGGATCGGCGACCACCGCAGGAACGTCTATGGGAATCTCGCGCTCGAGGACGATGTTGTTTACCTTCAGATCGTATTCGCGCAAAGCGATGATCTCGTCCAGCACTTTGAGCAAATCCACAGTCACCTTTTCCATCTTGCGCTGACGGGCAAACGAAAGCAGGTTCTGCACCACACGATGAGTCCGCTGGGCCTGTTTGAAGAGCTTGCGGACGTAATCGGCCGAGTTGCGATCCAGGTTCGCGCCCTCCAGCAGTTGCGCATAGCCAAGAATGGCGGTGAGCGGGTTGTTTAATTCATGGGCGACCCCGGAAATCAGCTGGCCGACCGCCGACATCTTCTCACTCTGCAGGAGCTGTTCCTGGGTGCAGCGCAGGTCTTCATAAGCGCGGCAGGTTTCCTCGTAGAGCTGAACTTTTTCGATTGAGGTGGCCAACTGGCGGCTGATGGCGACGAGCAGATTCTCGTCGTTGGTCGAATAGCACCGGTCTTCCTTGCTGGCAATGCCCATGATTCCGATGGGCTTGTCCTTGCTCCAAAGCAGCACCCAGATCCAGTACGGCAAGCGGTCCGAACAGATGAACTCGACCACGGCGGGCGGGAGATGCGGAAGGAAATCGTGCGTAATCACTTCGGTACGGGAGCGCGTCACCAGATCGCCCATGCCATCAGGGAACGAGACTTCCGACATGCGCGCACGGGCTTCGCTTCTGGGGCCCCATCCGGCACGCCGCCGGAAGGTGCTTGCCGATTCCGCGGCAAGATATACCGACCCGGTGTCCGCACCGAATAGCGAGATCACTTGGCGTAACGTGAGGTTCAGGATCTCGTCGAGATCGAACGATTGCGTCGCGATCACGGCCATTGCGTTGAGCGCGTTGAGCTCGCGATTGCGCCGGCGCATCTCGTCTTCCGAGCGTTTCTTCTCGGTGATGTCGAGAACGAAACCCTGGTAGCGCTCAATCAGGCCGGTTGCGCCGCGGGTAGCGAAACTGTTTTGCGCTACCGTCAGCACCGTGCCGTCTTTGCGCCGCATGGACATTTCAAAACTGCGGACGTAGTTGTGTTTCTCGAGTTCCTGACGGAAGGCGTCGCGTTCCTCCTCGGTTGCACCCAGGACACTGCCCAGATCGAGAGTCATTAACTCATCGCGGTTGCTGTACCCGAGCATGGTCACAAACGCGTCATTGCAGTCGAGCAGATCGCCGTCCAGAGTGGCAACGAATACGCCTTCCTGCGCCTGTTCGAACAGCATGCGGTACTTTTCTTCGGCGGCGTGCCGGTCGGTGGAATCGTGCACAACGTGGATGGTGCCCTTCTGCTGGCCTCCTTGTTCGTTGTACGACGATGTCGACACGACAGACTGGCCGCCGAAACAGAGGTCCGAGCCTTCGGTGAGTCCGGAGCCACGCTCGCAATACGGACAATCCCTCCACGGGTGGTTCCTTGGGAGGACCGATTCACAGGAATTGCCCAGAACGTTCGCTGGCGCTTTTTCCAAACGCGATAGCAGCGCCTGATTCATCCGCAGAATTCGGAATTCCGTGTCGTGCACCAGAATCGGGTCTTGAATGGAATCGAAGGTGCTCATCCACTCCCGCTGCGAACGAATCACCTGTTCCAGCAAGCGCAGGTTCTCGACAGCAATCCCCATCTTCTGCGCCGCCGTTTCCAGAAACTCAAGTTCCTCGCGGCTGTGACGCCGCGATCCGGAGCAGCCGAACGACAGCATGCCGATCACGGACTTCTTGCCGGACACTGGGACCAGGATAACGTGCTGGAGCCCGTACTTGCGGAACTGTTCGTCTACCGCCTGCGGCGTTTGACCGACGCTAACAACCACTGCCCGCTTTTCTTCGAGAGTGTGGGCGAGGGTGTTATCCATGCCGACTTGGCCGATAGCGCGCAGGAACTCCGGCGAAACCCCTACATGCTGCGTGGGCACCAGATTGCCTTCCTCCATGAGCCGAAACCATGCCGCTTTGCCCGCAATCGCCTGCTTGAGTTTCTCGAGCGCGACTTGGATGATCGGACCGTGGCTTTGCCCGCGAGTGATTGTGCCCGCCAGTTCGTTCAGCACAGCCATGCGGTGCGTGCGCGCGCGCGAGTCGTCGAGCGCCACCAGCAACATGCTCGACCCGAGCAAGATTTCGGCAAATAGATTCACCTCAAGCGGAATGCGGTCCGTGAATGGAGGCCAATTCAAATTGAGTGTCAGCAGTCCGACCGCGAACAGGAATGGCCCAATTCCGATGCGGCCGAGGCGGGAGCGAACCAGTCCGAAAGCCGCGGCGACAGCCAGCAGCCGACAGACGATTTCCAAAGCGACGCTGGCTGAAGCGGACGCGGAGAAGTAGAACGGCTGCATTCCGGCGCAGACCATGGCGACCCACGCAACGCCAATCAAGGCCGTCAGAGCACGCCAGGATTGGGCGGAGATCAACGCTGCGGAGGCGAGCAGTGCTATCGCCAGCACAAAATCCGCGTGCGCCAGCGCGGCCATGGGCTTCCACGCAGACAGGCCATTGGTTCGAAGCAATACCAGAAATGCGCCGTACGTCGTCCAACCCGCGGCCCAAACCAGCAGAAAGCGCTCGCGAAACGCCCGGAAAAAGAGCAAACTGACGGCTACGAGGATGATGGCGGCGGTTTCCCGCTCCGTCAGCCAGGGGACGGCAAGCGTGCCCACCGAATTCCGAAGTAGCCCGGCAGGACTCATGTTAAGACGCACGGATACCCAGTCTTCTAGATATCATGCCCGGTAGCTGCGACCGTGGATTTCCGCGTCCAATTGGTTACTTTCGGAACGTGTACTGAGAGCCTAAGATAAGCGATACATACAAAATAGGGTCATGCCGAACGAAAGAATTCTCGTAGTAGATGATGAGGAAACAATCCGGGAGATTGTGTCCTCGATGTTGAGCGGCGCGAACTTCCAATCGCGCCAGGCTGCCAGCGGCGTGGAAGCGCTGTCGATTCTTGAATCGGGCGAGGAATTCGACCTCGTGTTGTCGGACCTGATGATGGCCGAGATGGACGGCAATGACCTTCTGGAGAAGTCAAAAGAACGGTTCCCGGACGTGCCCGTTGTTATGGTCACCGCAGTGCACGATCTTTCCGTGGCTCTGCAGGCGTTGCGGAATGGCGCGTATGACTACCTGCTGAAGCCTTTCGAACGCGATCAACTGCTCGCGACCGTTCGCCGCGCTCTCGAACACAGGCGGCTCAAGCGCGAAAATGATGCCTATCGTACGAATCTGGAAGCTCTGGTCGCGGCCCGCACGCAACAATGGAAAAATGCCATAGCCGAACTCAAGAAATCGTACAACATCACGCTGCAGGCTTTCGGCTATTCGCTCGAACTCAAGGACGCCGAGACCTTGGGTCATACCAAACGGGTCACGGCCTATGCCATTGCCATCGCGAGCAAGATGGGAATACCCAAGGAGGACATTGAGGTCATTGCCCAAGGAGCGTGGTTGCACGACATCGGCAAGATGGCGATCCCCGACGGAATCCTGAAAAAACCAAGCAAGCTGACGCCCGAGGAAACGGCCATCATGCGCGAGCACGCCTATTACGGCTTTGACATTCTGAGCAAGATTCCGTTTCTGGCCGACGCCGCCGAGATCGTTTACTCCCACCAGGAGTGGTATGACGGGAGCGGTTATCCGCGCGGACTGAAAGGCGACGGAATTCCACTCGGGGCCCGCATCTTCTCCATCGCGGACACGCTCGACGCTATTACTTCGGACCGCCCTTACCGGCCCGCGCAGACCTATGAAGCCGCGCAGAGCGAGATCCGCCGTTACTCAGGAACCCAGTTCGACCCCGAGATCGTCACAGTATTCCTCGAAATGCCCGCCGCCTTTTGGATAGGTCTGCGGAAGGACGTTAACGCCTCTAACGATCTTTCGACAGCCGCCGGTGGCGGCTTGGAGTAGTTAGCGCTCGGGTTGGCGGCTTTTCCTCCGGTTCTCTCGCAACATCCGCAATTCCCCACGTTCTCATTAAGAAGCGTATAACGGATTGGAACTTGACCCGCGTTCGAGGAGAGCTCTCATGAAATTGTTCATTGTGGCTTTGTGCAGCGTTCTCAGTCTGTGTGCTGTGTTGCACGCCCAAGCCCCGTCGGTGACGGCCCTACCCAACACAATTTACGTCGGGGCTGATGGAAAATTCGAAACTGCGCCCGATACCGCGCTGATTCAATTCAACATCTCGGCGCAAGGCGACACCGCCAAAGATGCCTATGATCTCGCATCCAAGCAGGCCGAAGCCACGCGGCAGGTCATGCGCGCCAACGGCATCGATCCCAAGTCGGCCGAGATCGGTTTCTTCTCATTGAACCCGCAATACAACTGGAAAGATGTAAAGCACAGAATCATCGGCTACCAGGTGACAACCAGCGTCAGCGTGAAGCTGAAGGATTTCTCCAAGATTGGCCCGGTAACGCAACAACTAGCCGACGCCAGCGTGGGCGAAAGCCAGTCGTTGAGCTACATCCTCGATTCGACGGAGGAAGCCAAAAGTAAAGCGGTCGCGGACGCCTACCGGCGGGCTAGGGCGTCGGCGCAATCGCTGGCCAATGCCAGCGGACGGACGCTCGGCGAACTCACCTATGCTTCGGTGGATACGTTTGAGAACATTCGCGTGATGGCGCCCATGCCCCGTGCCAGAGCTATGGCTGCGATGGCGCCGACCCCTGCTCCCACCGAAGAATTCAGTCCGCAGAACGTGACGGTGACGGCGCATGTGAACGCGATGTTCACGTTGAAGTAATAATGCGGTTGGGAAATCGAAACGGAAAGTCCGGAAGGCTTTTTATGTGGGTTAGCGCTCCGCCTTGTTCTGACTGGTCTCGGTCGGCATGCGGCTTGCGTCCACCGTCACTTCGCGCTGGATTTCCATCTCGATCGAGGTTCCGGCATCGAGCCGGACATCGGAACCGCGCGTAAGCAATGCGATAGCGATGCCCGCAACTCCGCCGATTCCTGCGCCAATGCCGGCTCCCTTGGCGCCGCCGCTAATCGCTCCGATGAGCGTTCCGGTAGTGGCCGCTTCGACGGCATCCTTCGCTTTGCGGCCGGCGTCGCTATCCTGCCGAATAGTTCCTTCCGAATCCTTCATCGATGTTTTATCGGCGCCCGGCGCATTTTCGACCGAGCCCCCAAGCAGCACGGTGTAGCCGTTCGGATAGATCATCGAAGTAAAGTGGATGAGGAGTTGGGCGCGTCCCTTAACGCGTCCGCCCCGCTCCACGCGCGTGATCTTTCCTTGAATATACGTACCAGCGGGGATGAGGATGCGGTCATTGAGAACGAAGGGAAACGCGGTTTCCGCGTACACGGGGTCGCCTTCTTTGGCGGCCTTCGTTGAGATTGCCTGCTTCAGCGAAAGCGGAACTTTCGTCCCCGCAGGAATCGTGAGCTTGCGTTTCTCGGACTCCACGGAAGGCGCGGCCGGATCAGGCGCGAGAGTTGACTGGGCCGCCGCAACAGCCACGAGCAGGACAATTAACGCAGCAACATAGCGGATATTCATCGACGGCCTACCTTCCAGAACAATTAAAACGTGTTTACGATTTCAGATGCCGAAGACTGGCCTGACAGTTATCTGGACCGGTCAATCTGTTCCTGCAACCTGGCTACTTTCGCTGTCTCTCGTTGGTCAGCAAATTACCCATGAACTGTGACTGCAATTTCTGGGCGCATCCTTCGCCACAGACATGCAGAACGCCTTCCAAAGCAGCCAGCTTTTCGTCCCAGGGCGCGAGATGCATCACAGGAACCTCGTGATCGTCGAACGAACTCCACATGACCCACCAGCGGTCGCTCGCGCCCTTCAGCACGCCGCAATTAGGGCCGGAGCAACGGTAGAACGGGCTGAGATCGGAAAGCGGTTCAGGCATGACAAAAAATTGTAGCTGAGCGCGCCGATTGGGTCACGCATCGTTCGGGCAGGTAGTCGGGACGGTGCTACTCTCCGTGATACAAATCATGTGGTCACGGCACTAGTAGAGAAGGTACTTCTTCCGGATTTCAATAAACCGCTGCAAACCCGCTTCCCACTCCTCGGCAATGCGCCTTGGATCGTCGCCGGCAGAAATTGCCTGAAGCGCCGACTGGTTCACCAGCAGATCGCCCATGCGCTCGAGCTTGAAATCAGCCGGATACAACTTGTGCATAGCCGACGCCAACTCGATCCCGAGTTCCGGCGCGTCCAGCGTGTTGCGGTCCAACACTATAAGATTCACGCCCTCGCATCGTTCGCCCGTCGCGGTGCCCGACGACGGAGTGAAGACAACAGGGACGAAGCGAACGCTTGAAATCGCCCGTGCATTGAGGTAAGCGGCGAGTTCCCTGCCCTTGACCCACGGCGCGCCGACGACTTCAAAGGGCGTGTCGGTTCCGCGGCCGACGGAGACATTTGTGCCCTCGATCAGCGCGACTCCTGTGTACAGCGTTGCCTCGTTCAGGCTACGCAGGTTGGGGGAGGGATTCACCCAGGGCAGGCCGGTGGAGTCGAACCAATCTCCGCGCTGCCAACCCTCCATCGCAACTACTTCGAGGCGGGCACCGATATGGCGCTCGGCATTGAACATTCGGGCAAGCTCGCCCATCGTCATGCCTTGCCTGGGCGGCTCGGCAAAGTAGTTGGTGAAACTTTCACGACCTTCGTCGGAGACCGGCCCTTGCACGAACGACCCAGTGACCGGATCAGGGCGGTCTAATACGATGACGTCAATGTTGGCCTTGGCGGCCGACTCCAGGAAATATCCGACGGTGGTTTCGTAGGTGTAGAAGCGCGCGCCGGCATCGGCCAGATCGATCACGACCGCATCGAGCCGCTTCAGAATATCCAGAGGTGGGTGACGGGCAGCGTCGCTGCCACCGTATACGCTGTAAACAGCGACCCCGGTAGCGGCGTCTTTTGTGTTGCTGATGTGCGTGGTATCGAGCGCTCCGGTCACGCCATGTTCCGGGCTGAAAATAGCATCGAGCGAAACGCCGGGAACTTTCGCAAGCACATCGATGGTGCGGCGGCCCTCGGCATCGATCCCGGTCTGGTTCGCCAATAGGCCGATGCTACGCGGGCTGCCGCCTTTAGACGGATGCAACGCGGCGAAGTGTGAGTCTTCCAGGACATCGATTCCCGTTTTCACCGCGCCATTGCGCACGGACAGCTTGCGCGCCGCACTCTGCATTTCGTTGTAGCCGGTGACGGAAGCGATGCGCATTTTCTCGGCGTCGGTGGGATCGAGCGCCAACGCTGCGGCGACAGCGGTCGCAACTTTGGTTCGCAGTGAGACTGCGCTTCCCTTTTCATGCCCCGGGACGGCGTTCATGTGGACGGCGTTGCTCATCAGAACGATATAAGTGTTGGTCGCTGGATCAATCCAGAGCGAAGTGCCGGTGAATCCAGTGTGCCCGAAACTGCCCACCGGCAGCAGCTCTCCGCGGTTGGTCGACCAGGGAGAATCGATGTCCCATCCGAAGCCTCGCAGAGCTGTGCCGGTTGCCGGTTGCTGCGGAGCCGTCATCTTGGCAATCGTTGGCGAAGTGAGCACGCCGCGCCCGCCATCGAGCAGCGCTTGCGCGAAGATTGCCAGATCATCGGCGGTTGAGAACATGCCGGCATGTCCCGCAACTCCGCCCATGCGACGCGCGGTGGGATCGTGCACGACGCCGTGGAGCGGGCGATGGTTTTCGTCTTCCGTCGGCGCAATTCGAGGCAGCCACGAAGCAGGTGGCAGGAAGCGTGTCTCCTTCATGTCGAGCGGCGCAAACACGTGCTGGGCGGCGTATTCGTTGAGCGATTGGCCAGATAACTTTTCGACCAGCGCGCCGAGCACGATGAAGTTGACGTCGCTGTAGACGAACGCCGAGCCCGGAGGCCGATCGGGCGCCAGCTCAAATGCCATGCGATACGCGGTCTCCTTACCTTCCCACTTCTTTATCAGATCGAGGTCCTCAGGCAGACCGGAGTAGTGCACCAGCAACTGTCGGATGGTGATGTCCTGCTTGCCGTTCTGCGCAAATTCGGGAAGGTACCTTGCGACCGGGTCGGCCATGCGAAATTTACCCTGCTCCCAAAGCTGCATGAGGGCGGTTGTGGTTGCGACCACTTTCGTCAGCGAAGCGCAGTCGAAGATCGTGTCGAGCGTCATGGGCTCGCGGCGTGGAACGATGGTGCGGTTGCCGTAGGCCTTGCGGTACACGACTTGGCCGTGGTGGCCAATGATGAGGACAGCGCCGGGAATCTGCTGCTGGGCGATGGCATCGTTGACGATGGGATCGAGGACGGAGAGGCGGGAATCGAACGATTGTTGAGCGACAGCGATCGCGCTGCACAACCAGATGAGTAAAGATACACGCCTGAATTTCACGGTTGCTTTGACTCTACACGACCTGCGAGACCGCACTCAAGCTGCATGGGCCTTCCTGATAACTCTGGTTACTCCCAGGGCGGCATCTTGGAACGCAACACTTAGCAAAGAGGCAGTCTGCGCGGACAGGAGTGTCCGCGCTACACTGAGTTTGCTCTTGACCTCGGCCTCAAACTCGCTGCGGGATGGCTTCTCCTTTTTGGTGCGCAACACAGGCGCACAGGACGACCGCTTCCACGGCGCTTTCGATCTTCTTGCCCAGGCCATCGAGGCACGCGTCTTCCCATGCTGCACACTTGCGGTCACGTATCGTGGAGAACTCGTCGCGCACAAAGCTCTGGGCCGATCTACATATGAACCGACTTCTCTGGCGGTGGGGGCAGACAGCTTGTTTGACCTCGCCTCGGTCACGAAGGTGGTTGCGACCACTGCGATGGCCATGATCCTCTATGAACGCGGTGTGCTCGATCTGGAAGCTCCGGTGGCGGCCGTTGTGCCTGAGTTTGCGTCCGGCGATTCCCGGCGGAGCGAGGTCACACTGCGCAGGCTGCTGGCGCACAGCTCGGGGCTGCCGGCGTATGAGAAGCTCTTCCTAAGCTCCAAGACTCGCGAGGAGTTGCTGCGGGCGGCTTTTGCGACGGAGTTGACCGCCGACCCCGGCACGCGCGCCGACTACAGCGACATCGGGTTCATCATTCTTGGAGTGGCGCTCGAACGGCTGGCGGATGAACCACTCGACACCTTCTGCCAGCGCGAAGTGTTTGGCCCGCTGGCGATGTCGCACACGACGTTCAATCCGGCAAAGGCGTTGCGCGAAAGCATTCCACCCACTGCCGATGACCGCACGTTCCGGAGACTCATCATTCAGGGCGAAGTGCAGGATGAGAACGCCAGCGTGCTGGGCGGGGTGGCAGGACACGCCGGACTGTTCTCGAGCGCGGGCGACATGGCTCGTTTTGCCCACACCATGCTCAACGGCGGATACCCGATCCTGCGCACGGAGACGGTCCAGCTTTTTACCCGCCGCGAACCGGCGCCGGAAGGCACTTCGCGCGCGCTGGGTTGGGATACCCGCTCGGCGCCGTCGCAATCAGGCAGATATTTTTCTTCCTGCTCGTTCGGGCATCTTGGCTATACCGGAACTTCGCTGTGGATCGATCCGGAGCGCCATCTTTCAATCGCTTTCCTCACCAACCGCACCTGGCCCGATTGCAGGAACCAGGCCATCAAGCAAGTCCGGCCCGCAGTTCACGATGCCGTTGTCGAGGCACTACAGGCGGAGAGAAACGCGTGAAGCGCGAAGCAGTGACGCCCAAAGGGAAGAACATCAACCTCCGCATCCTGGAAACCGAGCAGCCGAACTCGGCCTCGGCCGGTCTCGACAGCCGCTCATCGCTGGAGATCGCGCGCATCATCAACGCCGAAGATGCTCGCGTCGCGGCTGCTGTCAAACGGTCTCTGCCGCAGATTGCGCAGGTGATTGAGTGGATTGCGGCCGCGCTCGCCAAGGGCGGACGCCTGATTTATGTCGGCACCGGCACCAGCGGGCGCATCGCCGCGCTCGATGCCGCGGAATGTCCACCAACGTTCGACACTGATCCAAAGATGGTTCAGTTCATTATTGCGGGCGGCGCGAAGGCCTTGGCTGAGGCGAGTGAAGCGAGCGAAGATTCGCGAAAGCTGGGCCGGCAGGCCATGGCGAAGAAGAAGCCGCGCAGCGTCGACGTCGTGGTGGGCGTAGCTGCCAGCGGGCGCACTCCGTTCACGATTGCCGCGATTGACTACGCGCGGTCGCAGGGCGCAAAAACCGTCGCTGTGGTCTGCAACCACAACTCCCCGCTCGAAAAGGCCGCGCACGTTTCCATTGTGGCCGATGTCGGCGCGGAGGTGGTTGCCGGTTCGACTCGAATGAAAGCCGGTACGGCGCAGAAAATGATTCTGAATATTCTGACCACCGGCGCCATGACGCGCCTTGGATATGTCTATGGCAACCTGATGGTCAATCTGCATTTGAAGAACGACAAGTTGACCGAGCGCGGCATGGGGATACTGGAGGAGGCTGTCGGGGGTGGACGCGCCGAGGCACGCAAGCTTCTGCGCTCGGCTCACAACAGCGTGCCGGTAGCGCTGGTCATGGCGAAGGCTGGGGTCACGCGCACCCGCGCGCTTGCCGCGCTCAAACAGGTTCAAGGCCACGTCAGGAGAGCCATCGCGCTGGCCAAGGCGCGGGAGGAAAGGCCATGAAGCGCTGTTGCCACCTGTTTATGTTTCTAGCTTCCTGCTTGAGCTTCGCACAAGATTCGCCCCAGTATCGCGCTTGCAGCAAGCAGGCAAACACGCAGTACGCAATGAATGTTTGTGCAAACGAGGAAGCAAAAAGAGCGGACGACGAGTTGAATCGGATTTACAAACTGTTGTTGACAAAAGTTCGTGACGACGCGCTTGCCACGGACAAAATTAAAGCGGCACAGAAGGCGTGGATTGCGTACCGCGATGCGTACATCGCAGCTATGTATCCAGCAGAGGACAAACAGGCGGAGTATGGGTCCATCTTCCCTATGGAGGTGGAACTGCTGGGGGCTAAGCTCACTCGTCAGCAAACAGCCGCTCTGCGCGAAATCCTGAAGCAGTATCAAACGGAAGGGCATCGCTGAATCTGACCATGCCTTTGGGATTAACACTTTAGCCCAAGCGTCTATCTCCTTCCGCCGCTAGAATGAATTAGGGTCTGGCTGGCTTGAATTTCTCGGACTTCATTACATATGGATAAACTCGTAATCCGCGGCGGCAATCCCCTGCTGGGCACGGTCCGCGTCAGCGGCGCCAAGAATGCCGCGCTGCCCTGCATGGCGGCCGCCCTGCTTACCGAAGAGCCGGTCATTCTGGAAAACATCCCGCACGTACGCGACATTGAAACCACGCGCAAGCTGCTGGCCGCCATGGGAGCGGAGGTCGAACTGGGCTATGGCCGCGCCCAGCATCGCACTACGATCTGCGCCAAGAATCTTGCGACGCCCGAGGCTTCCTACGAACTGGTCAAAACCATGCGCGCCTCGACGCTCGTACTGGGGCCGCTGGTGGCACGCTGCGGGCGCGCCCGCGTATCGCTGCCGGGCGGGTGCGCCATCGGGGCGCGCCCGATTGATCTGCACATCAAAGGACTGGAGCGCCTGGGCGCGAAAATTACGCAGGAACATGGGTACATCGAAGCGACAGCAGACCGCCTGAAAGGCACCGAGATCGTCTTCGACAAAATCACCGTTACCGGCACCGAAGATCTACTGATGGCGGCCGCGCTTGCCGACGGCCAAACGGTGATGCAGAACTGCGCGCGCGAGCCGGAAGTTGCCGATCTGGCGGCGCTGTTGAACGCGATGGGGGCGAAGATTGAGGGCGCGGGAACGTCGACTATTTTGGTAAAGGGTGTGAACAAGTTGCACGGCGCACGGCATCGCATCATTCCGGATCGTATCGAAGCCGGCACTTTCATCGTCGCCAGCGCATTGACGGGTGGAGACCTCAATGTAACGGGCTGCGATCCGCACCACCTGACCGCCGTCTTGCAAAAGCTCGCAGAAACCGGCGTGAAGACCGCCGTGAAAACGGATTCAGTGCGCGTGATGGGGGATCATCCGCTGAAGGCGGCGGATATGAATACCGAGGAATACCCGGGCTTCCCGACCGATATGCAGGCGCAATATATGGCGCTGGCGACGCAGGCCGAGGGTACGTCGATAGTGGTCGAGAATATTTTTGAGAACCGCTTCATGCATGCGCAGGAACTGGTGCGCATGGGCGCCAACGTCAAGATCGAGGGGCGCCGCGCCATTGTCCGGGGCAAAACGCCGCTGAGCGCTGCGGCGGTCCTGGCATCGGATCTGCGGGCGTCGGCGTCGCTGGTGTTAGCTGCATTGGTGGCCGATGGCGAGACGATTATCGACCGCGTCTATCACATTGATCGCGGGTACGAAAACATCGAAGAGAAGCTGAAAGGCGTCGGCGCCGAGATCCGTCGCGTCGGAGACATCTTTCCCAAACGGCGCGCGCAGGGGATATAACGGCTCCTTTCTGGTAACCATCGTAACCTTCAGAAGAGCGCACTGATCCGAACTGATCCCCACTCTGCGGCTGTTTCTGCGGTGACTATTCAGGCACCAGGCGTTTCAAAAACAATCTCCGGAAGAAGGCGTTAGCGTGGTGGTGCGCCAGAGCGGCCCTCGGGGCTAAAGCCCTCATGATTCTTGGCGACCTTCCGCGGCCCTGTCAGGCCACTGTTCCACCGAGATGCACACGTTCGTCTCATTTCCCCGCTCTGCTAAAGGGTCGATCGGTGACTTCCGTAATACTGTCTTCCCCACGGGTGTGTGGGATAACTGAATCGCGACCTCTGTAAGCCCAGGTCCGGAAATAGGTCCGACAGCGTGGAGCATCCTGCTCTTCGTCTTGGGCCACGGCAAGGAACCCATCTATGAAGATTGCCGTTCTGTGTGGTGGACTTGACACCCGTCTCCGCGGCGCGGGAGGACTCCGTCCCACCCCCAAGACCCACTGGAAGGCGAGGCCAGCATGAATTCATTCTGGAGAGATCGCACGGTCCTGGTCACCGGCGGCACGGGATTGCTCGGTTCATGGCTGGTGGCGCGACTGATTGATGGCGGGGCAAACGTCGTCTGCCTGGTGCGGGATTGGGTTCCGCAGAGCGAACTGGTGCGCAGCCGCCGAATTGGCCAAGTGACCACGGTTCGCGGAGGTATCGAAGATCGCGACCTGCTGGAGCGCGCGCTCGGCGAATACGAGGTGGAAGTTGTCTTTCACCTGGCCGCGCAGACGATCGTGGGAATTGCTAATCGTAATCCGATCTCGACCTTCTCCACCAATATTGGCGGCACCTGGAATCTGCTGGAATCCTGCCGCCGGTCACCGAAGGTTTCGTCGATCGTCGTGGCTTCGTCGGACAAGGCGTACGGCGATCAGGAACATTTGCCCTACACCGAGACGATGCCTCTGGCAGGCCGTCATCCGTATGACGTCAGCAAATCGTGCGCGGATCTGATTTCGCAGGCCTATGCGCAAAGCTACGGGCTGCCCGTGGCCATCACGCGCTGCGGAAACTTCTATGGCGGCGGCGACCTGAACTGGAACCGGGTTGTGCCGGGTACGATTCGTTCCGTTTTGCGTGGCGAGCGGCCAGTGATTCGTTCCGATGGCAAATTCGTCCGCGACTACTTTTACATTGAGGACGGAGCGGCAGCTTATATGTTGCTGGCGGAGCGGTTGGCTTCCGATACCGCGCTGCGCGGACAAGCCTTTAATTTTTCCAACGAAAGCCAGGTCAGCGTCCTTGAGATGGTGGATCGGATTCTCCAAAAGATGGAATCGTCGCTCCGTCCGGAGATTCTCAACCATGCCAGCAACGAAATTCGTCACCAGTACTTGAGCGCCGAACGCGCTCGCACTGTGCTCAACTGGCGTCCTCAATTCACGCTTGATGTCGGCCTCGAGCGCACCCTCGCCTGGTATCGAGAGTTGCTGGGATCGCCCGCGGCCAGGGCGCAGGCGGAGGGGTAGGCCACCATGGGCAAGACTCCCTCCCAACTTCGTAACGAAATCGCTGGACTGGTGCGTCAATACTCCGAGGTCACGATGGCGCCAATGCCATTCGTGCCCGGCCAAAGCAGCGTGCCTGTTTCGGGCAAGGTCCTGGATTCATCCGAGCTGGAGCAACTGGTTGAAGCCTCGCTTGATGGCTGGCTGACCACCGGACGCTTTGCTGCCGAGTTCGAACGTGATTTTGCGGCTTTTATGGGCGTACGTTGCTCATCGCTCGTTAACTCAGGATCTTCCGCGAACCTGGTTGCGCTTTCGTGTCTGACTTCTCCGTCACTGGGTGATCGCAGGCTGCGCGCGGGTGATGAGGTCATCACTGTCGCCGCGGGTTTTCCGACGACAATCAACCCGATTATCCAGAACGGCATGGTTCCCGTCTTCGTTGACGTCCAGCTCCCGACTTACAACGTGGATGTCGCGCAACTTGAGGCTGCGGTGTCGGAGCGCACCCGCGCCATCATCCTCGCGCACACTCTGGGTAATCCCTTTGACCTCGATGCGGTAATGGCCCTGGCCAGGAGGCACGACCTCTGGGTGATCGAAGACTGCTGCGATGCGGTGGGGTCAACCTACAAAGGGCGGCCGGTCGGAGCATTCGGCCACCTTGCGACCACCAGCTTTTATCCCGCGCATCACATCACGATGGGCGAAGGCGGGTGTGTGTTGACACAGTCCCCGGCGCTTAAGAAGCTCGCCGAGTCGTTCCGCGACTGGGGACGCGACTGCTGGTGTGATCCCGGTAAATCAAATACATGCGGGTGCCGATTCGACTGGAAACTCGGCGATCTTCCGGCCGGGTATGACCACAAGTACATTTACAGCCACATCGGCTACAACCTGAAGGCGACTGACATGCAGGCGGCGGTTGGCGTGGCGCAGCTTAAGAAGTTGCCTGCGTTCATCGCGGCACGCCGAGAAAACTTCGTGGCACTGCATACGGCGCTTAAAGATATGGACGACATTTTCCTGCTGCCACAGGCAACGGCGCAGTCCAATCCCTGCTGGTTCGGCTTCCCGATCGCGGTGCGCGAGGATTCGCCTGTTACCCGCAGCTCGGTCGTGCAGCTTCTCGAATCGAAGAAGATTGCGACGCGGCAGCTGTTCGGCGGAAATCTGTTGCGGCAGCCGGCCTACCGCGGGATCCGCCGACGCGAAATCGGGGATCTACCCAACACCGATTTCGTGATGAACAACGTTTTCTGGGTGGGCCTTTATCCGGGGATCACAAGACAAATGGTCGATTACATGGTGGACGTCTTTCATCAGGTACGCAAGAGCGCAGCACAAGGAGCTTAGGAACCGAACGACTATGAAGAACCGGCTCGCCGACGAACTCGACAACATCCTCGCCCGCACAGAATCGCTTTGGAGCGCGTTGCGTGGCGAGCGCATCCTGATCACCGGCGCCACCGGCTTTTTCGGTTGTTGGCTGCTGGAGAGTTTCGCCTGGGCGAACCAGCGCCTTAATCTCGGAGCGCAGGCCGTTGCTTTATCTCGGAACCCCGGCAAACTCACGCAGAAAGCGCCGCACCTGGCCAGCAATCAAGCCATCACGCTGCACGCCGCGGACGTTCGCGACGGTGATTTTCCGGGCGGAGGGTTTTCGCACGTGATCCATGCGGCCACCGATGCCAGCGCGGAATTGAACCGCCAAATGCCACTGGTGATGTTTGACACCATTGTCGAGGGCACGCGCCGGACGCTGCAGTTCGCCATCGCAAGTTCGGTGAGCAGATTTCTGTTTGTAAGTTCCGGTGCGGTTTACGGAACACAACCGTCCGGGCTAACGCACATCAGCGAATCGTTTTCTGGTGGACTGGATCCGCTTGATCGAGCCTCGGCCTATGCGGAGGGCAAGCGCGCTGCTGAAACGTTGTGCGTCCTCACCTCTTCGCCGCGCCTGAATACGACGGTGGCGCGATGCTTCGCCTTCGTCGGTCCTTACATGCAGTTCAACGCGCACTTTGCCATCGGTAATTTTATTGGGAACGCGCTTCGCGGCGGAACCATTCAGGTCAAGAGCGACGGATCTGCAGTTCGTTCGTATCTCTATGCGTCCGATCTCACGGTCTGGCTGTGGACGATGCTCTTCAAGGGCGTTTCCGGCCGCGCCTACAACGTCGGTTCCGAGGATGCACTCAACATTGCGGCGCTGGCGCACGAAGTGGCGGCAGCCGTGCCCGGGACGCCCCGAGTCCGTATCGCCTCGGCTCCTGCGGCTAACCAACCCATTCATCGTTATGCGCCATCGACAGCACGAGCGCGCCAGGAGTTAGGTCTCTCCGCTGAAGTCCCACTGCGAGAAGCGATTCGCCGAACGCATGCCTGGGCCCTGGCCGAAGGGTCCAGCGGTCAATCGTTGCAGGAAACGGCTGTCGCGGGAGGCTCACATGCATAGCGCAGCGGAACCCGGTCGAGTTGCACATCGCGCATGCGGGGCGTGCGGAGCTTCCAGAGTCAAGGTTTGTCATCACCAGATCTTTGCGGTGCCCGAGGGATATCCGCTGCCCGCGGAATATGACGTCGTCGTGTGCCAGACTTGCGGGTTTGTCTATGCCGACCCAGCCGCCACGCAGCGAGACTACGACCGGTTTTATTGTGAGTGGTCGAAATACGACGACTCCACCACGGCCACCGGGAGCGGCCTTTCCGGGTACGACGCGGCTCGACTTACGCAGACTGCTCGCGACATCGCCCGCATGTTGCCGTCGCGGGCGGCCACCATTCTGGATGCGGGCTGTGCCACCGGCGGACTGCTGACTGCACTGAGCGAGGCTGGCTTCACGGCCGTCGCCGGACTCGATCCATCGCCGCGCTGTGCCGCCGCCTGCCGCGAACGCGGGTTCCAGGCCTATGTGGGTTCGACCTCGGCGGCTCCGGCGCACATGCCGAAGTTTGATTGCGTCGTGTTCAGTCACGTGCTTGAACACGTTTACGATATCCCCGCATTTTTCGACGCGGCGCGAGGCCTTCTCTCGCCAGGGGGCTATTTGTATATCGAAACGCCCGACGCGGCTTGTTACACGGATTATCTTTACGCCCCCTTCCAGGAGTTCAACACCGAGCACATCAATCACTTCTCGCGGCAGACACTCGAGAACACCGCACGGCGCTTTGGCTTTGCGGCCGTCTCGGTGGAGAAAAAAGTATTCCAGACGGGGAAAGACACGAACTACCCGGCTGTGTTCGGAGTTTTCCGCGACTGCGGCAATTCCACAAACGACCACCCGGCTGTCCGCGACCACCAATTACCGGAACGCATTGACGATTACATCCGGCTATCCGCCAAGCAGATGGAAAGCATCAATCGTCATCTTAAAACGCAGCTTGCAAACCAGCCTCGCATCATGCTGTGGGGCGCGGGTCAGCTGGCGATGAAGCTTCTCGCGCTTCCCTGCTTTCGGTCCACCAAGATATGCGCGCTTGTAGACAGCAATCCCATCCTGCGAGGCAAGCGATTCGGACGCGCGCCTGTTCTCGGCCCGCAGGAAATCGCGGGCATGAGCGAGCCGATTGTCATCGGTACTTTGTTGCACACCGGGGAGATTGTCAGCCAGATACGCCGTGTCGGGCTCCGAAACCCGGTTTTCGAGTTGCTGCCTGCTTCGCGCGCCAAGGTGCGTTCGTGATGAAGCTTGCCGACTACATCGCGCAGCAATTGGCGGACTGGAAAGTGCGCCACATATTCCTTGTGGCCGGCGGCGGCGCCATGCACCTTAACGATGCGATCGGCAAAGAAACACGCATCCGCTACGTGTGCAATCACCACGAACAGGCTTCGGCGATGGCTGCCGAGGCTTACGCGCGAATCACAGGACAGCCGGGCGTGGTCAACGTGACTACAGGCCCGGGCGGCATTAATGCCCTCAATGGCGTGTTCGGCGCCTGGACCGACTCGGTTCCCATGCTCGTGATCTCCGGGCAAGTGAAGCGCGAAACTTGCATGCGTTCCACGGGGTTGACCGGACTGCGCCAGCTCGGTGACCAGGAAGCCGACATCATTGCCATGGTGGGCAAGATCACCAAATATGCGGCCTTCATCGACGACCCGCGCTCCATTCGCTATCACCTTGAGCGCGCGTGGCACCTGGCGCAAGCTGGACGCCCGGGACCGTGTTGGCTCGACATCCCGGTGGATGTGCAGGGAGCGTCTATCGATCCTTCGGCTCTGCGCGCGTACGATCCGGCCGAAGACGAAGCCGCTTGGGATCACACCCTCCTGTCCTCGCAATGCGAGGAGATTCTCGGACGGATGCAGGCAGCAAAACGTCCGGTGATTCTTGCCGGGACTGGCGTCCGGGCCGCCCACGCAGTCGCAGAATTTCGCACGCTCGTTCGCCGCCTTGGAATACCAGTAACAACGGCTTGGACTCACGACCTCATCGCCTCGGACGATCCGCTCTATTGTGGGCGCCAGGGCACGATCGGGGATCGCGCCGGGAACTTTACCGTACAAAGCGCAGATCTTCTGCTCATTCTGGGATCGCGGCTCACGATCCGCCAGACCAGCTACAACTGGCACTCGTTTGCTCGCAATGCGTTCAAAATTCAAGTCGACATCGACGCCGCCGAGTTCAGGAAGCCGACTGTGCGGCCAGACATCGCCGTCCATAGCGATCTGAAAGTATTCCTCCGGGACATGCTCGAACAGTGCGACGCCGACAACTACCATGCGGGCCGCCACGATAAATGGCTCAATTGGTGCCGCGAACGGTTACGGCGCTATCCAGCAATCCAGAAGCGCCAACGCCTCCCCGGACCGCCTTTGAACCCGTATTCCTTCATCGACCGGCTCTCAAACGCGCTTGCTGAAGATGACGTCGTCATTTGCGGTAACGCGACAGCATGCATTGTTCCGTTCCAGGCGCTCCGACTAAAGGAAGGGCAGCGTCTGATCTCTAACTCCGGATCGGCGTCCATGGGCTATGACTTACCCGCTGCGATCGGCGCAGCTTTTGCGAGGCCCGGGAAACGCGTTATTTGTCTTGCGGGGGACGGCAGTATCCAGATGAACATCCAGGAGCTGCAAACGGCGGTTCACCATCACTTGCCGCTCAAGATTTTCGTCCTGAACAACTCCGGTTATCTCTCCATGCGGATGACCCAATCCGGCTTCTTCGGACGGCTGATGGGAGAGGGGACAACGAGTGGCGTTTCGTTCCCAGACATGGTTAAGGTTGCGTGCGCCTACGGCATCCCGTCCGTCCGCATTGACCGGGACTCGCAGTTTTCACAAGTGGAACAGTCCTTGAACGCGGACGGCCCCGCGCTTCTCGATATTGTGCTCGACCCCACCCAGGAATTTGAACCGCGGTCCAAGGCACGTCAACTACCGGATGGCCGCATCGTTTCACCCAATCTGGAGGACATGTACCCATTCCTGGACGAGACTGAACTAATGGACAACGTGATTCGGGAATAAGGACATTACGATATCAATAGACGCATTCATGTTACGACGACTAATGACGCGTATCGGGCGACTGGACTCATGACTGGAAACGACATATTCGACGACTTATTTGTTCTTGAACTGGCCAATAACCATCTCGGGGACCTGCAGCGTGGGCTTAAGATTATCAACGACTACGCGCAGGTGGTGCGTTTCAACAATGTGCGCGCCGCCATCAAGCTGCAGCTCCGCGACGTGGACACCTTTGTCCACAAAGACTTTCGCCATCGGGATGACATCCGGTACATCAAGAAAACCCTCGACACGCGCTTGCGGCCGGAAGACTACGCCACCCTGGTGCGAGCGATCCGCGATGCCAGCTGCATCCCCATGGCAACTCCATTTGACGAAAACTCGGTCGATTTCTGCTGCGAACTCGGAATTCCAATCCTGAAGATTGCGAGCTCGGACTGCAACGACTGGATTCTGATCGAGAAGATCGCAAAAACCAAGAGACCAGCCATCGTTTCCACTGGCGGATCGTCGCTCAAAGATATCGACGACCTGGTGACGTTTTTCGCGAACCGTCACATTCCGCTAGCCATTAATCATTGCGTATCGATTTATCCGTCGGAAGACTCCGATATCGAACTCAACCAGCTCGACTTTTTGCGCAACCGCTATCCAGGCCACACGATCGGCTTTTCGACGCACGAATATCATGACTGGACTTCCTCCATGCTCATGGCCTATGCCAAGGGCGCACGCACGTTTGAGCGGCACATTGACATACAAACCGAGGGCATGACGGTCTCACCCTATTGCTCGGTGCCAGAGCAGATTGATGCGTGGTTCAAGGCATTTCACCGCGCCAAACGCATGTGCGGGGCGCCGGGAACACAAAGGCGCCTGCCTCCGCAAAAGGAGATTTCCTATCTCGATGCGCTGGTGCGGGGCGTATATGCCAAACAGGATCTCCCGGTTGGGCATGTGCTCGAAGACGCGGACGTTTACCTTGCGGTGCCGCTGCAACAGGGACAGATTTCCTGCCGTGAACTCATGCGCGGCGAGGTAATCCGCAAAGCCGTGGCTAAAGATCAGGCAGTTATGATCGACGCGATTGACAGTCCATACGCGAACATCCCGTCCCTCACCGAGTTGATCTATCACCGTGGACTTGCTCCGCAACCCGCCGCTTTGGCGGCTAAGGCGGGCGGGCGGCAGTAAGGGAGCCCAGATAATGAAAACCATCAGCGTCGTCACACCCTGCTTCAACGAAGAAGGCAACGTTCGCGAAGTCTACGAGCGAGTGCGCACGCTGATGCTGAACCTGGGGAGTTATCGCTACGAACATATCTTCATCGATAACGCCTCCCGCGATGACACCTTCAAGCTTCTGATGGAAATTGCGGCATCGGATTCGAACGTTAAAGTAATTCGCAACGCGCGCAATTTCGGACACGTGCGCTCGCCCATGCACGCGCTTTTTCAGGCCCAGGGAGACGCGGTTGCCGTGCTGATGTCCGATCTGCAAGATCCTCCGGAGATTCTCGGCCAGCTCATCGAGCAGTGGGAAAAAGGATTTCCGATTGTGATCGCAGTCAAGCAGGAGAGCCGTGAAGCCGCGCCCATGTTCCACGCGCGCAAACTTTTCTATCGCCTCGTGAACCGGCTTTCTGACGATATCGAAACCTACGAGAACTTCACTGGCTTCGGCTTGTACGACCGGAAGGTCATCGATCTGGTCCGCCAGTTTGGCGATCCGTATCCGTATTTTCGCGGCATGATCGCTGAAATCGGCTTACCGCACGCCGAAGTGCGCTACGAGCAGCAACGGCGAAAAAGCGGCAAGTCGAAGAACAATTTCTACACGCTCTACGACCTCGCGATGCTGGGCATCACCAAACTGTCGAAGGTTCCGCTGCGACTGGTGACCTTTGCGGGATTTCTTGGATCGTTCCTTTCGATGTTCGGAGGAACGGTCTACTTCGCGTACAAGCTGTTCTTCTGGCACGATTTCACCGTCGGCATCGCGCCGATCGCCATCGGGATGTTCTTTCTAGGATCGCTGCAGCTTCTCTTTATGGGCATCTTGGGCGAATACATCGGCAATATTCACACCCAGGTGCACAACCGTCCACTGGTGGTCGAACGCGACCGGCTGAACTTCCAGTACGAGCCTGGCGAACCCCGGCCGCACAAAACCACCGCATTGGGTGCGACTGCGGGACGGTGAGACACGCATCCCCTAGTTTCAATGCATCCTCCACGAGAGGCGACGCACTTCGAAGAACGACCTGGGAAACGGTTTTCTAGATTCAATGAGTTCACTTTCACAAGCTCCGATTATCGGCGTCCATCCCGACGCCCATCACCCAAGTCGATTCATTACGGTTCGGCTCCTTCAGGCGCTTGCACGATTCACTGAAACTCACTACTGGGTTGCGTTTGCGAGTGTTTCACTGTTCTTTGGTTGGGGCCGCATGAACACCCTGGCCTCGCGCCATCTGGACCACGATGAGCTTTTCACTTTCTATATCGCGCAGGCTCACACGCTCCAGGAACTGCTCAGACTGACCCACACCATCGACCTCCATCCTCCACTGTCCTACCTGTTAACCCGATGGTCGTTCGCGGTCTTCGGCGTTAGTTCCTGGTCTTGCCGGCTGCCGTCGCTGTTGGCTTTTCTCGCTGCGACCGCGCTCCTTTTTTCTTTTCTGTCCCGCTTGCTGTCCCCGCATTACGGACTCATTGCCGTCTTATTAGTGTGGAGTACTCCTTACGCCCATTTGGCAAACGAGGCGCGACCCTATTCCCTACTGCTCTGCTTTACGACGCTTATGTTGGTAGGCTGGTCCCGAATCGTTGATGAAGACGGCCTGAGCAGCAACCACTGGGCGCTCGCGCTTATCGCGGTCAGCGGATTCGGTCTGCTGCTTTCGCACATGCTCGGAGTCCTATCCTACGCTGCGTTCTTCGGCGCGGAACTTGTCCGCCTCTGGATTCGGCGTAAGCCCGATTGGCGCTTGTGGATCGCGTTTGTCGTACCGTTTGTGTCTATCCTCTGTTACCTGCCCCTCATTCGCCTCCGGGATGAAGTGACATTTTCGGAAGTATTTCAAGTAACCCCCAGGAGGTTAGCCGCCTGCTATTGGGAAGGTCTCAGATATTTGGTCACCCCTTGGGCAATCATCGCACTCATCGCGGTCGCATGGCCTTTGTTTAGACAACAGCGAGACGTGACCTTTCATCGTCCTTCAGTGGCGGCCCGTGTTTCCCTGCGATCGCTGCTCATATTCCTGTTTCTTGTGCCACTGGCGATGGGCGCTCTCTCCTTGCGAAATGGGGCTCCGTTCTATGAACGCTACGGGACGGTGTTTATTCTTCCCTGCGTGGTGTTTCCGGCGCTTTTCTTGGGTTATCGCACACACTGCAACCGGCTAGTGGCAAGTGGTCTAGCTATTCTGCTAGGTGTCCTGATTATTCTCAACACTTCTGGAAAGGCATGGCTGGTTGAGCAGTTCTCCAGAATCGCTCCACCTAGCGTGGCTGGAAGACTTCTCTATTTCACGGCACTCCCCCCGGTTGGGCCACCCGCTCTGAAAAGTCCCGTACCTCCCTACCTGGAAAAAGATCTGGGCGCGCTCCAACCTGTATCGCGTTTGGAGACGCTGGCTCCCGACCTCCCGCTGGTGGCTGGCAATGCCCCAACCTTTCTTGAACTGGACCAATATCAAGATGCAGCACTCACGCATCGCCTTTACTTGCTAACCAATCATGAAGCTGCATCAACAATTACGCACGCTACCCTCTTCGACCACTACGAGCGGGTTAAGGCTGCGTTCCCCATCTCCGGGGAAGTGGAGCCATATTGCGCTTTTCTGCGCAAGCATGCTCAGTTTCTGGTGCTGGGCGGCTACAACCATCCCGACACGTGGCTCCTCAAGAAACTTGAGATGGACGGTGCCAAGCTAAGCCTTGTGGGAACGTACGACGATGGCGTCATCGAGGAACGTCAAATCTACAGGGTTAGCGTGGCTAGCGAGAAGTGCTGCCCGCGGCCCTGAGGGTCTAACGACGCTACTTCCGCTGCATAGACTACGGTCTCCAGAACACGCGGTATATCCCAATGAGGCGTTGCTCCGGAAACTTGCGAGCGACTTCGGCCCTGACCGCGGGGCTCATCCGCGCAGTCGGAAAAAATGGACCCTCGTTAATGACAACCAGTTTCAGGTCGTTCGACTGAAGTGCTTGCAGTACGTCTTCGGCCGGGGCGCCTCCGTCCACCCGCGTCACATTCTTCAGTCCTGTCAGGAAATAGAACTCGGGACAATCATTGCCCGCATACATTAGGCCGTTCGGCGAGTGCTGTTGCAGAAAATGAATAAGGCTCTCCCACTCCGGAGCAAATTCGATGCGAATCCCGCCCGCCCGCTCGAGTTGCAACTCCTTAAGGGTTCCGACCGTGTGAGTTAGCTCATAGGTGTGATCCGGAACGAGACTTATAACTCCGAACAGTAAGTAGAACCCCAGGACTGACGACAGTACGAACGTGCCAGGGCGCTGCTTTGCCGTCGCGACAATGGCTACTGCCGCCAACACCGTTAACGGGATGGAGTAGGAAAGATAGATCGGCGCGGCAAACGGGTACTGCACAAAGCTACAGAGGCCAGCCAGCGCAATCAGCAACACGATCCGCTGCTGTTGAAGACGCGTCAGAGCGCCCGATTTAGCCCGCAGCACAATCGCCACACCCGAGCAAACCACGAGCGGCGTAATCAGCGCCGCCGAACACCACACCCCCGAGAAGATGGCTTGGTTGGACTTATACAGCATTGCGCCCAATCCAAGGCCCATGCAGGCGCCCACAAGTTTTCCCTGGAATTCGCGCAAATACATGGCAGCCGCCACAAGCGCGATTAACGCCAACGGGTATACAGCTCTTTCGACACCGAGAGGACGAATCACTGCTAACCCTGCCGAGCGCTCAAGCACACTTGCGCGAACTCCCGAGAGAACCGTTCCTACTGCTCTGGAGCGAACATAGGGGATCACAAACAGAACAATCGGCGCGATCACGCCCGCCACAAATGGAACCAATAATTCCAGCAATCTTCGGAATCTCGCCATCGCTCGCGTACAATGAACCGAACTCTCGTAAGAAAAGATAAGGGCCACTAACGCAACTGCTGGCGTCACGAAGTCGTAGAGTTCCCCTGCGCCCAGGCGTTTATGGAAAAGGTAAATGACCGTTGATAAGAACAGAAGAAGCGAACCCGCCCAGAATATCTTATAGGGTACCGCACGCGTTCCCTCGTCGCCGCGGTTCACACCATTCTCTTCGCTCTGCTCGAGAAATACGAGAAATAACAATACCCCGGCAATATAGTAGGCTCCGATCACCTTGATCAGAAGAGAGAGGCCGCCGCACGCTCCGGCCATGAACAGCCAGTGCCATTTTCGTACTTCCAGGTAGCGTAGTAATGCGAGTGCTCCGAAAGTTGCGAAGAACAGGTTGTACCAGGACGGCATCGCGGCGGGGTAGTTAGGATAACTCCACGCGACCGCCACAAGGGTGACCAGGCCGGCAGCAGGTGCGGAAGTAAAGCGCAGTGAAATGAGATAGACGGCCGACACCCATGCCAGAAAGAACGCGAACACGCAAAAGCGTAAAGACATCAGCCTCACGCCGAAGACGTGAAAGGCGGCCGCATGAATCATGCTCAAGCCACCCGTATAGTTGTCGGCAAAGTCACGGTGAGGAAGTTGTCCCTGGAACACACGCAGTGCGCCCTGTGCGAGCAGGCCATCGTCGGCTGGCACCCATCCGTCGCCCAACCGGGAGCCGGCATACACCGCTGCAACCAGCAAGACGGCCGCAAGGACACTCCAGCGAATCATTGCGGCCTTGGCGCCATTAGGCGGCCCTGAAGGCTGACCAGCGTCATTGCCTTCTTGTATCCGGACCTCGATGCCGAGTTTGCCTGCGTTCGAAGCAATGCCGGATTGCCTTGCCGAGTTTCTCTCCCCGCAATCTGTCACTTGATCTCCAACGCCGCCAACCGCATCTTCGCGTCTGTACTGCTCTCATTTAATTGCACGGTTCGGCGATATTCGGCCCGCGCGGCTGCCACATTGGCGCTCTTCTCCAGTGACACGCCCAGCCAATAATGGTAGTCCCAGACGCTTTGGTCGAGAGCTACAGCCTGACGCAGGTAAGGTTGCGCTTCATCGTTCCGGCCGTCATCGAGAAAAGCTCTGCCTAAATAGTGCTTTGGAGCAGCTTGCTCCGGCGCCATCTCGACCGCCCGCGCCAACAACTTTTCGGCGGCTTTGTACTGGCCATCCATCCGGTGGATGTTGCCGCAGTTATAAATCGCTGAGTAAAGATCTGGCTCTTTTGAAAGAACTACTGAACAAAGTGCCAGCGCTTTGTCGTACTCGCCGATCTGGCCGTACAATCCAGCAAACTTCGCCATTCCGGTCTCTGATTGTATGTACTCCGCACTTACTTTCTGCATCCAGACTCTGCCTTCGTCGAAGCGGCCTGCGCGGATATACACTTCCGCCAGAGCAAGCGCTCCGTACGGGTACTCCGGATGTTTGATCGCGGCTTCTTCTGCCAATTGAATGGCGCGGTCGTGAGCGCCGCGCTGGCTGTACTCCGAAGCAAGCCATGCCATGGTGAACGGATTTCCGGGATACAGCGCCTGCCCGCGCACCAGAACCATCAGATCGTTTGCCCAGTACACCTGCTGCGCCACCGAGGCGCCTACATAGGCGACACATAATACGGCTACCACCCAGGCCTGCACCACTGGAGCACTCCATCTGTTGATTGCCGGAAGGCGGCGGCAGGCTAACGCCAGCAAGATCGCAAATCCTATCGACGGCAGGTATACATAACGGTCGCGAACGAAGTCTCCATTCCCGAAGTTGCGCAGATAGAGCGCCGGCGCCAGGCCAACCAGAAACCAGAAGCCTGCAAAGGCAACTGCGGAGTTCCCTTCCCGCCGGTTCCAATACCACAATCCCCCCACCAGGGCCACCAGCGCCAATACCGGCACAGCGACTTGCATCACCACTTGGCCGGTGACGTATGTCGTGTAGTAGAGGCCGGTAAGTCCTACGGGCGCAAACATCTTCTTCACGTAGACGCTTAGGACCAACGGCAGGGTGCCGATGACGTCGAGCAAGCCGTGATTTGGGTCAAACTGGCCGGTCGCGTGTACCAAAGCGTGCTTGCGCAACAAGGCATAAGCGACCGTCACAGCTGCATAGGGAGTCGCCTCAAGCGTGGCTCCAAAGACTTTTTGTGCCCACAAATGTTTACCGTATACCGGGTGCAGCCATGCATAGATTGCGACTAAGGCAGAGAAGGTAACTCCCATTTCCTTAGTCAGCAGCGCGCACGCCAACATGGCCAACGATGCCAGCCACCACGACACTTTCTTTGATTGCGAGGGATCGCGTCCATTCAGAAAGGCGACAAAGGCCAGAGCGACAAAGATCGTGACCATCGTATCCGACGACGCGGAAATCCAAACAACCGGTTCTACGTGGATAGGATGGAGCGCGAAAATCAGCGCCGCCAGCGCGGCCGTCCAATACTCGAGCGCCAGCTTGCGCGCTAGCCAGAACACGGACATTACCGCAGCAACATGCAGTAGGATCGCGCCCAGGTGCCATCCCCATGGCCGCAAGCCGAACAATGCGTAGTTGAGCATGGACCACGCGACAAACAGTGGCCGATAGTAAACCTGGTGCCGCGCGACGTGATACCACAGATCGCTGGTAAAGGCTCGCGGCAGATTGTGCCAGTTTCGAAGAATGGGACTATTTACGATTTGCTCCTCGTCGTCCCAGACGAAGTCGAACGCCAACGCACCACTGTAGAGGACAAGCGTGGTCACTCCCAACAGTGACAGCAGAAGGCTACGGCGCCCCAAGTGCTTGGCCAGCGTTTCACTTGCGCTAGGCTCCCGATTCATGGATGTCTCAATCGCTTTCACTTTATTACCCAGTAGCTGACCTTTAGTAACATATTTGTCGGTCTGCCAAGGCGTCTCGGATTGCGTTCATCCTACCCTTCGTTCCGGCTCTGCGCATGTTACTCAGGTTACCTACGTGTCCCAGTTCTTCCCCTGTTTTGCACGTTCCTTTGCGACCATTGTCTTCATGGGATCCGCAGGAACCCAGATCGCTCGAGAAGCGCCGCCCGTGTTGTGCGTGGATCTGGATGGCACGGTTATCCGCGGCAATCTCCTTTGGGAATGCGTTCTTGCACTTCTGAAAGTTCGTCCCATCACATTGCTTCTGCTGCCCGTGTGGCTCCTTCAGGGACGCGCGTTCTTGAAGCGCCAGCTTGCTGCCCACGTGCATCTCGACCCCTCGCGCTTTTGCTACCGTAATCAGGTTCTTGAATTGCTCCGACAAGAAAAAGCCCTCGGCCGACGTATCGCCCTCGTAACAGCAGCGGACCACACCCTCGCCGAGTCGGTTTCGACCTATATTGGGCTCTTCGACGAGGCCCACGGCAGTGACGGCCGGATTAACCTTAAAGGGCGGGCCAAGGCCGCGTTTCTCGCAGAGCGCTTTGCCGCTTGCGGCTTCGACTACATAGGTGACTCGGCTTCCGATCTGGCGGTTTGGCGGCAGGCGCGCGGGGCCTATGTCGTCGGCACGCCAGCCCGCGCGGAACAGGCGGCCGCGGTCACTGTGCTCAAGGGCAACATTCTCACCGAGCGCGCATCGTGGCATACCTGGGTAAACGCTCTAAGAGGCCAACACTGGGCGAAGAACCTGCTTCTATTTCTGCCGCTCGCTCTGTCCCACAATTTGACCGTCTCGCCTATCGTGCGGACGGTTGCCGGTTTTGTGCTCTTCGGCTTTTGCGCGTCGGGCATTTACATTCTCAATGACCTTCTCGACCTGCATTCCGATCGCCAGCATCCGTGGAAGAAGGAGCGCCCGTTCGCGACCGGCGAAATTTCAATCCCGGAGGGTCTAGCCGCGTCGTTCGTGCTTCTGTGCTTTGCGCTGGGTGTTGGCTTTACGCTCGATCTGCAATTTGGTCTGGCATTGCTGGGATACGCGGCGGCCACGATGCTTTATTCGCTGTATCTGAAGAAAATCGCCCTTCTCGATGTTTTCGTCCTATCGAGCTTTTACAGTTTCCGCATTCTCGCTGGAGCGCTGATTTCCTCGACGCCGTTATCGCAGTGGTTTCTCGCTTTCTCGCTGTTCTTCTTTTTGAGCCTGGCGATGGCAAAACGCTATTCGGAACTGCTCCACGCGAATGATTTGGTCGCCTCCGGAAACTCCGGCCGCGGGTATCGCGTGGACGACCGCGAATTACTGCTTTCGCTTGGCGTGGGCAGCAGTTTCTCGGCAGTCGTCATTCTCAGCCTTTATGTGCACAGCCCGGAAGTGCGCGTGCTTTATTTGTCGCCCGAATATTTGTTCTTGCTTTGCCCAATCGTTCTCTATTGGCTCAGCCGAACCTGGCTGTTAGCCCATCGCGGGGAACTGCGGGAAGATCCGGTCACTCTTGCCATCCGCGACCGTGTTAGTTACGCGGTAGCGCTGGCGTCGGCGGCCGTAATTGCCGCGAGCATGATCCACTTAAGGTTCTAGATCGGCGCTGAAAATATAATGCCTGCTCAAGCAACTGCACCGGTCCTTAAACGGTCGGTCGCCGCGTCAACTGATCGGTTTGCCTGTTGGGGAAGGTATCCCAAAGGGACGCATGCTATTGTCCACAAGCCCGCCTGGAACGACGAAGTTGCCGCCATTCTCAAAGCCGCGTCGCCGGGTTCGCTGCTTCCCTATGGCTTAGGCCGAAGTTATGGAGACTCGTGCCTCAACATGGATCGTGAACTCGTCGACTGTCGCCGCCTCAATCGCCTTCTTGGTTTTGACGAGTCAACGGGCGTGCTGCGCTGCGAAAGCGGCGTCAGTTTCGCCGATATCATCCACGTATTCCTTCCCAAGGGATGGTTTCTTCCGGTAACGCCCGGCACGCAGTTCGTGACGGTAGGGGGCGCCATCGCCAATGATGTTCATGGCAAGAATCACCATTGTGCCGGAACGTTTGGCGATCATGTCCAGCAACTTGGCTTGCATCGCTCGAACGACGGCCTGGTCGTCTGCAGCCGCGAAGAAAATCCACAAATGTTCCGCGCCACCATTGGCGGTCTCGGCTTGACCGGCGTTATCGCGTGGGCCGATATTCAGTTGCGGCGCGTGGCTGGTCCCTGGATCGAGGCGGAACTCGTGCCGTTTCAGTCCCTCTCTGGTTTTCTCGACCAGAGTCGCGAGAGCAATGGGCACTTCGAATACACCGTGGCATGGCTCGATTGTTTCGCGGGACGAAATCCGCGCGGAATCTTCTTCCGTGGAAATCACTCCGCCGAGAGCGCCAGGAAGTTTCGCCCCAAGCGCGGGCCGAAGCTTCCCTTCACTTTGCCGGCGTGGCTGCTCAACCGCCACAGCGTGCGGGCTTTCAATTCCGTCTACTACCGCGCCCACGCGGCGAAAAAGGGAACGGCGCTCGTGGGCTACGATTCGTTCTTCTATCCGCTGGATTCCGTCCGCCAGTGGAACCTGCTGTACGGCAAGCAAGGCTTCCTGCAATATCAGTGCGTCATCCCGGAATCGAACGTCGATGCCTTTGGGGAACTCCTCGATCGCATCGCGCGCTCCGGGATGGGATCGTTTCTCGGTGTGCTGAAGCAGTTTGGATCGGCGCCTCCCGCCGGGATGTTGTCATTCCCGCGTCCAGGGCTAACGCTGGCGCTCGACTTCGCAATGCGCGGTGAGCGGACATTGCAGCTTATGCGCTCGCTCGACGACGTAGTCCTGCGCAGCGGCGGGGCTCTCTATCCCGCCAAAGACGCACGCATGAGTCCCACTCTATTCGAAGCCTCGTTCCCGCGCTGGCAGAGCTTTGTGCCTTGCATCGATCCGAAAATGTCTTCGTCGTTCTGGCGGCGCGTCACGGAGGAGCAATGAGCAGCTCGGAGGATACCGGGCGGCATTCCGCCCCCGCCACAGAATCGGGAATAAAGAAAGTCGTTGTCCTTGGAGCAACCTCGGGAATCGCGCTCGAAGTGCAGCGTCAACTCGCGAGGCGAGGATGCGAAATGCTGCTGGTGGCGCGCTCTCCGCAACGCCTGGCCGAAGTACAGGCCGATCTGTTGGCTCGCGGTGCGCGGCAAGTTCTTACCTGCGCGGCCGATTTGGCGGCGCTTGAATACCATGCCGGAATCTTCGATTTTGTCCGCCGCTCATTTCCCGGCTACGACACAGTTCTGCTGGCATATGGCGCGATGCATGATCAAAAGGATTCCGAGGCGTCGGTCGACGTCCTGCTCTCGGAACTGCATGTCAACTACGTAAGCGCCGCCGCGCTGCTAACGCTTTTTGCGGCCGACCTGGAGCAACGCCGAACCGGATGCATCGCGGCGATCACGTCGGTCGCCGGAGATCGCGGACGCCGCTCCAATTACGTCTACGGCTCGGCGAAGGGCGCGCTATCTCTGTTCTTGCAAGGTCTGCGCAGCCGCCTTCATCCCGCCGGAGTCAAAGTGATCACGATCAAGCCGGGCCCCGTGCAAACGCCGATGACCGACCATCTGCCAAACGCCGCGCGCTTCGCGGAGCCTGAGGAGGTCGCCCGCGATATCGTCCGCGCACTCGATCGCCGCTCGCCCGATGTTCTTTACACGCCGAAAATCTGGCGCTACGTCATGGCCGCCGTCGAACATATTCCAGAAACTCTGTTCAAGCGCTTGTCGTTCTAGCCTGCCATCGTCTCCAGACAAAGAAAAAGGGCCGCATTTCTGCGACCCTAATCAACTGACAACTGGATACTGGTTACTATTCTACCTTCTCCCGCGTCCGCCTCCGCCACCACCGTGCCCACCGTGCCCGCCTCCCGGTCCGCGACCGGGGCCGCCGCGACCGCGACGGCGGCGATTGCGATCACGATCGCCCCCGCCTCCACCACCGCGTCCACCTTCCGGACGTCCTGCGACTGCAGGCTCTACTCCGACTGGTGCATCCACGCGGTTGAAGTTCGGCTCGTCATCCGCATCGAACTGCGCGCCACCTTCAATTACAGTGGTTGGCGCGGCTTGCGGCGCTGACGGTGTCAGGGGCGCCGCCGACGGCTCAAATTCAGCAGCCTCGTCCGTTTCCGGAGGCGGAGGCGCACCACCGCCACCCATCTTCGCACGTTGTTCTTTCAGAATTGCCTTGCGCGACAGCTTGATGCGGTTGCCCTCGACGGCCAGTACTTTCACCAGCACCTGGTCGCCTTCCTTCAGTTCGTCGCGAACATCCTTGATCCGGTGCTCGGCCACTTCACTGATGTGCAGCAGGCCATCCAGGCCCGGCAGAATTTCGACGAACGCGCCGAAATCCGCCAGCCGGCTCACTTTGCCGAGATAGGTCTTCCCTACTTCGGCCGAGGCCGTCAGGTCCTTGATAATCTGCAAAGCCTTATTGGCCGAAACTTCGTCGTTCGACGCAACATTGACCTTGCCCGAATCTTCGACGTCGATCTTCACGCCGGTCTGCTCGATGATCGAGCGAATCATCTTGCCGCCGGGCCCAATCACGTCGCGAATCTTGTCGACCGGAATCTGCAGGGTGTAGATACGCGGTGCGTAAGCGGAAACCTTGACGCGTCCTGAAGTAAGAACCTCGTCCATCTTTTCGAGGATGAACATGCGTCCGCGCTGCGCCTGGGCGAGCGCTTCGCGCATGATCTGCGCCGTGATGCCGCCGACCTTAATGTCCATTTGCAGCGCGGTAATCCCGTCCTTGGTTCCGGCAACTTTGAAGTCCATGTCGCCGTAGTGGTCTTCCGCGCCTGCGATATCGGTCAGGATGGCGTACTGATCGCCCTCTTTCACCAGACCCATGGCCACACCGGCCACCGGCGCTTTGAGCGGAACACCCGCATCCATCAAGGAGAGAGACGCGCCGCAAATCGTCGCCATCGACGACGAGCCATTCGATTCCAGAATGTCGGACACGACGCGCATTGCGTAAGGCCAGTTGTCTTCGGTGGGAAGCACGGCCGAGACTGCGCGCTCTGCCAGCGCCCCATGCCCAATTTCGCGCCGGCCAGCTCCACGCAGGAACGCAACCTCGCCAACGGAAAAGGGCGGGAAATTGTAGTGCAGCATGAAGCGCTTTTTGGCTTCTCCTTCGAAACCTTCCAGCCGCTGCATGTCGTCGCTGGTGCCGAGCGTGGTCGTCACTAGGGCTTGCGTCTCGCCGCGGGTAAAGATCGCGCTTCCGTGGGCTCTCGGGAGAACTCCGGCTTCGATCCAGATTTCACGAATCTGGTCGAAAGCGCGCCCATCGGGACGATGCTTCTTATTGATCACCTGGTCGCGGAAGATGCGTTCGCGCAAAACTTCGTAATATTCCTTGACCTTCGCCTTGCCTTCTATATCTTCTACCGGCAGCGCATCTGCCAACTCTTTTCCGAGCGCACGGACGAGTTCATAGCTCTCCGCCTTCGGATGCTTTTGCGTGTCCAATGCATCAGCGAGCCGCGCGCCAATCTTCGACTCCAGCGCTTTGTAGTAGGCCTGGTCGAATTCCGGCGGCGTGACCTTCCGCTTCGGCTTGCCGGCCTTGCGCCGCAACTCTTCAATCCCCGCGCAAATCTTCTTGATTTCGGCGTGCGCGAATTCAATCGCATCCACCACCGTTTCTTCTTTCACTTCCTTCGCGCCCGACTCGACCATCATGATCGCGTCGGCCGTGCCCACGACCATAATGTTCAACAGGCCTTCGCGCATTTCCGTGTAGGTAGGGTTGGCGATAAAGCGCCCGTCGACCAGTCCGACGCGTACCGCGCCGATCGGGCCCAGGAATGGAATATCGGAAACCGTCAGCGCGGCGGAAGCGGCGTTAATGCCCACGACATCGGGGTCGTTCTCCGTATCGGCCGATAGAACGAAGGCAATGACCTGCGTCTCGCACTTGAAGCCCTCGGCAAACATCGGGCGGATGGGCCGGTCAATCTGACGGCTGGTGAGAACTTCGCGTTCGCTCATGCGGCCTTCGCGCTTGATGAAGCCGCCGGGAATACGGCCGCCGGCATAGGTGTATTCGCGGTAGTCAACGGTGAGCGGGAAAAAATCGATGCCGGTGCGCGGCTCAGGATTGGCAACGGCGGTGGCGAGAACTGTGTTCTCTCCCAGGCGCACTACGGCGGAGCCGTGCGCTTGCTTGGCCAATTTTCCGGTTTCAAAGGAAATGCTTTTTCCGCCGGCGATTTCGACGGAAACTGTAATCGGTTCAGGTTTCATAGATCATCCTCATATGGGCAGGAGCGCACGGCGCGCCAATGCGGAGTTCGCAAATAGGCGAATGCCAGTGGCTGTCGCGGTTGGGAAAACGCACTTTGCTAAGGCTCTCGGTGTTCAAGCCGGCCCACACTGGGCCGGTCACATTTACTTGCGGATGCCGAGCTTCGTAATCACGGCCTTGTAACGTTCCGAGTCGTACTTCTTCAGGTAGTCGAGCAAGCGGCGACGCCGGCTCACCATCATCAGAAGCCCACGGCGCGAGCCGTGATCCTTCATGTGCATTTTGAAATGTTCCGTGAGTTGACCGATGCGCTCGCTTAATAGCGCGATCTGAACTTCAGGGCTTCCGGTATCGGTAGCGTGCGTGCGATACGTGTCAACGACGGATTGCTTTTGCTCTCTGGCTAGCACTAACCTGTTGCACTCCTGTCTCTTATCGTTTTCGTAACGCATTGAGAATAACACACGCCCATGGAAACTGACCAGCGCGGGCCAATTGGCCGTGGAAACCATTAAAATACTTTGATGGCCGACTCGCTTTACTTGAGCCTCTGGTTTCCGGACTTTGATTTGCCCGACATCCTTACTCGCACGCTCAGTGTTTTGCGGCAAATTCCCTTTTCGGCCGCGCTGCCGGGCATTACCTACGCCGCCATTCATCCGGTTTCATGGAACGAACCCACCATTCTTGAGCGCCGCTTTGCGCCGGGTCTTGCGCCCGAGGAAGCTGTGGCGATTGCCGCCGACCTTCTCCACGAGGACTATGCTTATGTCTTCGAGGCCTACTGGGACCTCTGGACGCCGCAGGAGACTGGGGAGACATGGGTACTCCAGCCCTCGCTCGTGCGCGTGATTGCCCACGGTCTCGAATTCGAAGAGAAGGCGTCCGCCGCTGCCGGCCACATCCAAATTGACTTCGGTCTCGATACTCCTTTCCTCCATGAAGAGGTCGCTTTCACCTCCGAGACCGCAGACCGCGTTCGAATTAATGTGCAACGGCTAGTTGAATTTACCGCGAAGATGGAAAGCAACTCCGGCGCAACCGGCCGGTTGCTCTGGTCGGAATCCGAAGAAAACCTGGCACAAAAGCTGATCTCGAGGCTGCAAAAAACAAACTGAGCGATCTTTCTTTATCCCTCACCCGCTCGGCCCGACTCGTCGACTATGGATGTTCTGCATCCCAGTGTCCTTTATAATCAAGCCAGCAGGGATGACAACCGCCTTACAAGCCAGTTCAATTCAAGGCGCGAGCACGCCGTCTGCCGCCGGCGACGTGCGCGCCGAGTTCCTCGCCTTGCTCTCCGGCTGCGGAGTGTATGACCTAAGGGGCCGCTCGAAAATTCGCCTTACGGGCGCCGATCGCGTGCGCTGGCTGAATGGCATGGTGACGAATAACATCCGCGATCTTGCTCTCAACCACGGCGTCTATGCATTCCTTCTGAACGCGCAAGGACACATCCAGGCCGACCTCTATGCCTACAACACGGGGGACTCGCTGCTCCTGGATATCGACGCCCGACAGCGCGAAGTCGTTCTTGCGCATTTCGACAAGTTCATCATCATGGACGACGTGGAAGTCACGGACGTAAGCGCAGCGCTTGCGGGAATGGGTGTGGCTGGGCCGCGAGCAAAGGAAGTATTGAGCGCGGCTGGAATTCATGTGCCCGACCTCGCTCCGCTGGAACTGTGCACACCGACTTGCGACTGCGCATGCGGATGCCTGCAATGCACTGTCGTGCGGGGCGATGATCCTGGTTCGTCCTACGAAATCTGGCTGGCGCCCGGCATGATGAAACCCACCTGGGACGCGTTTCTTGCCGCCGGTGCCACTGCCGTTGGTGCTGACGCACTGGAGCGGAGGCGCATCAGCTTGGGCATCCCGCGGTATGGTGTAGACATCCGTGAGCGCGACCTGCCGCAGGAAACCGGCCAGATGCGCGCCCTGAATTTCACCAAGGGCTGTTATCTTGGACAAGAGATCGTCGAGCGCATTCGCTCGCGCGGCGCTGTGCACCGCCAGTTCACCGCCTTCCTCGTCGAAGGCCCGTTGCCCGCGCCCGGCACAAAGATTCAAGCGGACGAAAAAGGTGTGGGCGAGATCACGAGCAGCACTAATTTGCCTTTGCCCGCGGGCGACCGCTCTGTTGCGCTCGGGTACCTGCGGCGCGAGGCCGTTGGCAAGGAATTACGCGCGGGCACGGCAAAGCTGACGCCCGGGCAGATGCCGATGCAGTGAGAATCATGCCGCACATCCGGAAAAGAGAAGAAGCATATGGCCGATAAAAGAAAAGAAGCCGAGTTCAAAGTGAGCGACCGGCGCCTGTTTACCTCCGACGGAGAGCTGCGTACGTCCGCGGAGGATGAGGCTGCGGAACCCAAGCGGCCCGACCAACCACCATCTGTGGCCGTGGCAGCGACTGCCGCCCCACCGCCCGCCACCGCAAAGACTGCAAACACTGAAAACACAGCAACGGCTCCCGATTCCGCCGCGCCCGATCCCGACATCCCCGAACCACCAACCGCTTCCGAGCAGCAGGCGCAACACGACGCCTATCGCGAGTCGGCGCGCGATCTGGACCGCCGCGTCGAGTTGAGCGGCCATTCCTCCAAAGAACTCGAAGTGAGCTTCGAACGCTTCATGGCATCCCTCTACATGACCGCCATGGTTCAGCTTGGCCTGATGCACGAGCAGGGCGGCCAACCCGGTGTCGATCTGATCGGTGCCCGCCAGACCATCGACACGCTCGGCATGCTCGCAGAAAAAACTAAAGGCAATCTCACGCTGAAAGAGCAGGGCTTCCTGCAAAATTGCCTCTACGAGCTGCGCATGGCTTATGTCGAAGTCACCAACGCCCTCGCGCGCGCTCCCCAGGCCCCCGGCCCCAGCACAGGCACCAACGGCTGAGATTTTCCTACGATGCATGCGACTCTAACGGTTCTGGGCAGCGGTACCTCGATGGGAGTTCCCACCATCGGCTGCGACTGCGCCGTCTGCCATTCCAGCGATCCGCGCGACCGCCGCACGCGGCCTTCCATTATGCTCAGCTACCCTGCCCCTCACGGCACTGCCCGCCACGTGGTGATCGACACCACGCCCGATTTCCGCGAGCAGGCGCTGCGCGAGAACATCACTCAGCTCGACGCCGTCTTCTACTCGCACACCCATGCCGACCACATTCTCGGAATCGACGATCTGCGCCCGCTCACCTATCGCCACAAGCCCGGCAAGTTGCCGCTTTACGCAACGCCGCGCAACTGCGAATTCCTGCGCAACATGTTCCGCTACATCTTCGAAGCCGATTACAAATTTGGAGGCCTGCCGCTGGTTGAGCTTAGGCCCATCGAAGCGCCGGTTGAACTCTACGGCGCGCGCTTCGAACCGGTGACGGTGATCCATGGAGAGACGCCCATTCTCGGCTTCCGCTTCGGGTCCGGCGCATACCTTACCGACCACAGCTCGGTGCCGCCCGAATCGCTCGACAAGCTGCGCGATCTCGATGTGCTTTTCCTGGATGCCCTGCGTTACAAGCCGCATCCCACGCATTCCACCGTCGAGCAATCGCTGGCCATCGTGAACGAGGTCAAGCCGAAGCGCGCGTTTTTCACGCACATCTGTCACGACCTCCCTCACGAAGAAACGAATGCGAAATTGCCGCCCGAGGTCAGGCTGGCCTACGACGGAATGAAACTGGAGTTTGAAATTTGATCGTTGCCCAAAACAAGTTGTGAATTGTCATTCCGCGCGAAGCGAGGAATCTGCGGTTCTCTCGGCGTCTCGGCGGTGAAAAATACTATCGATGCTCACGTTTCACAAACTCGCCGACATCCCCCCCGACTTCGGTCCGACCATCGTCACCGTCGGCAACTTCGATGGCGTCCACCGCGCGCACCGCGCCGTGCTCGACGAAATTGTCCGCCGCGCCCAGGCCGCGCATGCCCGTTCCGTAGTTGTCACTTTCGAGCCGCACCCGGCGCGCATCCTCCGCCCCGATCACACTTTCAAACTTTTGAGCCCTACTCCGGAAAAGCTGCGCCTGCTCGAGACCACCGCGGTCAACGCGGTTTTCCTGCTTCCCTTCACGCGCGACCTCTCCCTGATGACGCCGCACCAGTTTGCCCACGACATTCTCAAGCGCCATCTTCACGCCCGCGAAGTTCACGAAGGCTACAACTTCCATTTTGGAAATAAAGCAGCAGGAAACATTCAAGTATTACGCGAGCTTGGCCGTGAGATGGGATTCGACGTGCATGACTATCCGGAAATGCGCCTGCGCGGCGAACGCGTTTCGTCGAGCCACATCCGCAAACTGCTCGCCGAAGGCCGCGCCAGCCGCGCGCGCCACCTGCTCGGCCGCCCCTTCAGCATTCTTTCCTCCCCCGGCCGCGGACGCGGTTATGGCGCAAAATACACCGTCCCCACCATCAACCTGGCGCGCTACGAAGAACTCGTTCCCAAGGATGGCGTCTACATTACCCGCACGCGTATCGGCGAAGAATGTTTCGACTCGGTGACCAATGTCGGCAACCGCCCAACCTTCGGCGCCGATTCCTTTGCCATCGAGTCTCACCTGCTTAACTTCCATCCCCTCCAACTTTCGGCGGACACGGAAGTCGAACTGCATTTCCTAGATCGTCTGCGCGACGAGATCAAGTTTCCGTCAATCGAAGCTCTGAAGGAGCAGATCGGGCGCGATGTCCAGACGGCGCAGAGATACCTGCGCCGCCTGGCACGGATAACGCCTGGTGCCTAGTCGTTGGCTACGGATGAATGGCGATGGCTGCCGGGGACGTGCCCGTACCCGTCGTCGCCCAAGGGGAACCTTTGATTGCGGTCAGCTTTCCGGTCGAAGGGTTGATGGAGTATCCCGAGATGAAACCGCTGCTCTCGGCAACGTAAACGTACTTGCCACTCTGATCGACAGTCAGCCCTGTCGGCCCACCCCCACCGGCGGTGGCCACCGCTGTGCCGTTTACACTGAGCGACCCGTATGCAGGAGGAAGCCCTATTTGGAAGGAAGAGATGGAGTTCGCTCCGTTATTGGCGACATAAACTTCCTGACCGAAGGGATTCACACCCACGCCCACCGGGTTCGCGCCCGTTGCAACCGTGTTATTGACCGTCAGGACGCCAGTCGTGCTGACGGAAAACGACTCCACGGTACTTGCGCCGGAGTTGGTTACATACAGAAATTGGCCAACCGAATCAAAGACCACCCGCGTCGGATAGGCTCCAGTGGTGGCATAGGAGGTTGGGCCGGACATCCACTGCTTCCCGCTTAAGGAGTATCCGAACGCACATATAGTCCCGGTTCCACTGTCACTTCCATTACTGGAAACATTACTGGCGAGGTAAACATACGATTCGATTAAATCCACGGCAATTCCGGCTGGGTTGGTACAGGCCGTAAACGGCGAACCGGATATGCGTGCCAATACCCCGTTGGTGATCGAGAAGGCGTCAATCTGGCCGCTGCCACTATCGGAAACAAACAGAATTCCGTCGTGGGCCGCAATGTCCAAGGCGATGGGGCCGGTGCCCCCTGTCGGATAGGAAGCAGGCGCCGGCGATGTGACCAGACAGCCGGTCGCTGGATTGATCGCATAGACCCAGATGTTGTTCGCTGCTGTGTTAGCGACGTAAAGAAAGCTGCCCGTCTTGTCGACGATGGCGGCACTTGGGGCATTAGGATCGGCGGTGCTCGCGCACCCCTTGATAGGAACGAGGGCGCCGTTGGTGGGATTGATCGAGTACTCAAGAATTTGGCCTGCGCCAGGGTCCACCACGTAGGCGTACCGCGAAATCACCTTTGCCTGGACCGGTTGCGCCACCAGAGCCGCGAACAGGAGGGCCACACAGACGCAGCCTGGCAGGAACTTGCTGTTATGGCGGAGGGCCTGGTTAGGAACAGCGGTGTTTCTGTCGGCGCTTAACGTCCGACGCACGGGGCTGATCTGGTGCGTGTGAGCAGCGGGTCTCTGCATAAAATCTCCAAGTTTGTGGGTTCAGCATCCGAACGCTTCTGGGAAAGGCGTTCTTGGGGCTTACCAGCTTGCGCCGGAGGTGAGGCATTCCGCCCCGGTCGGTAGTATCGCACGGCGGCTTGCGGAAGTGAAGCCCTGGTTGTCCCCTACGTCAGCCGAAACAGAGCTACGGACGGGCCTTTTCAGCCCGTCACCCGATCCGACTCTGTGGTTGCGGTGTTTCTTTTTTAGGCGAAAATATAGCGAACAAAAGGGCGATTGGGACGATGTGCTTTAATGTTGCCATTGTGTGGCAATTTGCCGTACATTGGTAACAGAGGTGAGCCGTGGCAACCGCATCCGCAACGCGCAAGGAACGACTCGATGCGCGAGTAACTCGCGAAGAAAAAAAGATCATCGAAGAAGCCGCCAGTCTGCGTGGCACCTCGGCTTCGGATTTCCTAAGGATGGTCGCAAGGGAAGCTGCTCTTAACACAATACGTGAACACGAAACCCTGACTCTTACCGAGAGCTCCAGACGGGTTTTTGTGGAAGCGCTCCTGAATCCGCCGGCTCCGAATGAGAAAGCTATCGCAGCCGCAAAGCGATTGAAGCGGGAGATCGCCTAGTTGGCGGATCAAGAAAAGCAACAATTCAGATTCGAGCCGCTCGACAAAAAGGTACATAACCGAGCGGCTTTTTCGTGCGAGCACGAAGCGCTCAATGTCTACTTAAAGGAAAAAGCAAGTCAGGATGTACAGAAGCGAGTGGCCGCCGTCTATGTTCTTACGCCGGACGGCAAAACCATCGCCGGTTATTACACACTTTCCCACTACACAATCGAGCCCGGCGAATTGCCGGAGGAAGCCGTAAAACGCTTGCGCCTTCCCGAGTACGATAAAAAGCTCGACAAATTGCCGGCAACACTCTTGGGAAGGCTGGCGAGGAGTAAAGAGTTTAAAGGAGCCGGACTCGGAGAGATCCTGCTCACGGGGGCACTCGAAAAGGCTTTGCTACACAGCAGGAACATCGCCTCGCTGGCGGTTGTCGTAGATGCAAAAGATGAGAAGGCAAGAAGCTTCCACCTGAGTTACGGATTCATCGCCCTTCCCGATCATCCCAACCGGCTCTTCATGCTGATCGAAACCATTGAGCAACTATTTCGGGAGGCGTCTGCGCGATGAGATCAAGGTTCCGTCGGTCGAACCTCTCGATGCTGTACCCACATGGATGATCCCGGACCTTTCCCTGCTGTCTCGTGACGGAAACAGGTAGAGTGGAGCAAAAGTCGTCATACGATAGAATTCTCGTCTCCAACTTCGCGAGGCGCGCAACCTCACGTGACGCCTTTTCCTGGTCGGCGTCGAATGCCGTCACAAACATGTCAACGTAAGGCAGGTACACGCTCATGTACAAATCGATTGCTGGCCCGCGATCACACCGCTCTCCGGTATTGGGGTCACGAAGCGCGATTGTTATACCACGGCAGGAATACTGGGTAGATCAACGCCAAAAACGGGGCAGACACACAGCCGCGAACTCCTTGACGGTTTCGTCGGTCGAGTCCATCGGTGTGACGAGATCGTAGTAAAACTGCGCCTTGTACCACATCGCACCGTTTTCGACGTTATCTAGCCGAGAGATGGCTTCCCGAAAAGTAGTTGGCGGCGCCTCGCCGCGCTGCTCGAAGATCGGTTGGAGCTTCGGACGTAAGAGCTCAACAAACCGCTGTTTGTCTGACTGTCTTCGCTCCCATTGAAATTCGCGCTGCTCCTTCGAGACCTGCTCGTCAGCGAAGAACTCGGGATTGCGAAGTTGCCTGTCACAATCCGGCCATCTAACATCCACAGTTTTCCAGTTGAAGGCAGCAGGATCATTGGAGTGAGCCAAGATCAACTGTTCCGTCAGAAGATTACTGGGAAGGAAACACTCATTCGAGCCGTTCTGAATCTTACGGCAGCTAGCGAAGAGAATCATTGCGCCGACACGAGGGAGCCGCAAACAACTCTTCAATACTCAGTCCGGCGAAACGAAACCACATTGACCTCATCTCAGCCAATACCGACTCGGAGCGAGGATCGTCAACGAGCCGATTGTGAGCATTGGTGTCGAAAGTTACTATCGGAATTTCGCCAATCATACAGATAAGCCTCTAGTGTTATTGTGAGTCTTAACCATATCTATCGCAAATCCTTCCAAAGTTAAATTTCCAAATAGCTTGACGCGGCGGCGGAAATCACAGTGTGTCCGGCTGCCCACCAACTAATGGGCTACCGACCATTCCCCCCTGCTACACTCCTCCCCAATGGCCATCGGCCCCATCCAACTCCTCCAGTTAGCCACTCCCGGCCAGCGTCGCACGCTGCTCGCGGCCGCGCTCGGCTGGATGCTCGACTCGTTTGACGCCATGCTCTACGCGCTCGTGCTGGCCCACGTCATGCGCGATCTGGGAATGACCAAGGGCACGGCCGGCCTGCTTTCCACGCTGATGCTGCTCGCCTCGGGCATCGGCGGCATTCTCTTCGGATTCCTCGCCGACCGCGTCGGACGCAAGCGCGCCCTCATGCTCAGCATCGTGACCTACTCGGTCTGCTCGTTCGCGTCGGGTCTCTCCACTTCCATTCTTATGTTGGCGGTGTTTCGCTTCATCCTCGGCCTCGGCATGGGTGGCGAGTGGAACACCGGCGCCACGCTGGTCGCCGAAACCTGGCCCGACGAACTGCGCGCCAAGGCGCTGGCGATCGTGCAGAGTTCCTGGGCCATCGGATACGCCCTCGCCGCGCTGGTCGCCGGAATCGTCCTGCGCTATGCCAACTGGCGAGCGGTATTTTTCGTCGGCATCCTGCCCGCCGCCGTCACGCTCTGGATTCGCAATCGCGTCCCCGAATCCGAGATGTGGAAAGAGCATCGCCGGCTCGGACGAAGCGACCAAAGTCACGAGCTTGAACCACAGAGGTCACAGAGAACACAGAGGGACGAATCTTTCTTTGCTATCTTCCTTGCCCCTTACCTCAAGAGCACCCTCGCCCTGCTCTTCCTGAATTTTTTCGGATTGTTCGGATGGTGGGGATTATTCCAGTGGATCCCGGCCTACCTGTCGCTGCCCGTCGAGCACGGGGGCCGAGGCTTCGGAATCATGGGCACAACTACGCTGCTCCTTGTCCTCAACCTGTTCGGCATGTTCCCCGGATACGTCACGTTCGGTTGGGTAGCGGACTATCTTGGGCGGCGGCGATCCTTCATGCTCTACCTTTTCGTCGCCGCGCTTCTGATCCCGCTCTATGCCATGGCACGTTCGCAATCCGCCCTGCTAGTCCTCGGAGCCGTTGTGGCCTTCTTCGGCACAGGCTGGTTTTCCGGCTGCGCCACCATCGGCAGCGAAATCTACCCCACAAGATTGCGGGCGCGCGGCTTAGGCTTTACCTACACCGGCGCACGAGCCATGAGCTGCGTCGCCCCATTTGTAATAGGAAGGATCGGCGACAAGAAAGGGTTGGATTCGGCTTTCTACCTTTGCGCAGCGGCATTCCTCCTGGCAAGCTTGATGGCGACGCAGCTGCCGGAAACGAAGGGGAGGAGTCTCGATTAGAGATGCCGGTCGCTAGTCGCTGGTCGTTGGCAAACCACTCCCCGAACGACTGACGACTATCGACCAACCACTCGCTCTCACTCCATCGGTTCAACCACCAGTCCTTCTCCGTGCGCCGCTCGTTCCGGCAACTGAATCAGGACAATCGCGACCAGCACCAGCACGATCCCAGCAGTCTGCATGGGACGCAGCAGTTCACCCAGAGCCACGGCCGCAATCAGAATGCTGAACACAGGCTCCAGGCAACTAGCCACAATCGCGCGTGTCGGCTCCAGATGTTGCAGGCCCGCGAAATAACAGGAAAACGGCAGCAGCACAGAAAGCAGCGAGAACACAGCCATGAATCCCCACTGCTCGCGCCCATAGTGCGCCGCCAGAATCTTCCATGGAGGATTGACCACGATCCAAAAGACCGCTGCCCCAACCAAAACCCACAGCAACACTTTCCACCGGTCGTAGCGCCTAAGCAAGCTGTGTCCGCCAACGTTGTAGAGCGCGAAGGAAAACGCGGCCAGCAACGCCACGGTCACGCCAAGCGGATCCATGCGAAAGCCGCCCGAACCCACCAGCCCGACAGCCAGTGCACAGCCTGCAACCGCCAAGCCCACTGCTGCGCTTCGCCGCCATGTCGGACGCTGCGCTCCGCGCGCCACCGTGTATAGCAGCACCCACACAGGAGCGGTGTATTGCAGAATAATTGCCGTTGCGACGTTAGTTCGCTGAATTGCGAGATAGTAAAAGAAATTTGACGCCGCTACGCCAAAAACACCAAGCAGAAAAAGCCGCACCAGGTCGCCTCGCGGAACACTCAACGCAGCGGCTCCGCGCCGAGCAACCAGCAGAGGCAACAACACCGCCAGCGAAATCGTCACTCGACTCTGTGACAGAATGAGCGGATCGATTTTTCCTAGCGACGTTCCTCCGGGCAATAGATGCCCCGTGAACGCTGCTCGCCCCAGTGTCGCCGAGATTCCCCAAAACAGAGCCGCGCTCCCGATATAGAGGTAGCCCCGCAGTGGATGTGGCGCCGGCCTCACGCTGCATGCTCGATCGTGTACGTGATCTTGGCGGTCTTTTCGAGCATCGCGGAAACCGAACAGTACTTATCATTCGAAAGCCGCGCCGCGTCTTCCATGGCTTTTTTGCGTACTTCGCCGCGAACCACATAAGTTAAGTGAATCGACGTGTACACCGCCGGATGGCCGTCCGCTCGCTCCGCCTTGGCTCGAACTTCAAGGCCGGTGAATGGCTCGCGTTTCTTGCGCAGAATCCCTACTACGTCCGACGCCGTGCAGCCGCACAACGCAATCAGGACCAACTCCATTGGCGTGCTGGCCGTCTTGTCGCCCGCGGTATCCATCACGACCGCGTGTCGCGAACTCGCAGCTCCGAGGTACCGCTCGTCATCCGTCCATCTCACGGCTGCTTCAATCATTAGGCCTCACCTTGTCTTGTTGCATCATTACCGCCGGTTGTCCGTTACGGGCTCGGGATGAATCAGCACGCGGAACAATTCCGGGGCGTCCTGCTTGAATCGGATTTCGAGCGCCGTTTGCACATCGTGCACTCGCGACAGCGGCATATCGTCGGGCAGCGTGCAGTGGCAGGAAACATACAGACGACCGCGAATCCTCTTGAACTGGAATTCGTGGATGTCGCTTACTTCCGGGAACTCCTTCACCACATCGCGCAGGCGTTTTTCGAGCCCCGGCTCGCGCACAATCTGTTCGCCGGTTTCAATGGTCGCAGGCTCGCTCTCAATGTGGGTCAGAATGGTCGCAATTTCTGGAATCTCCGCCTTCATCTCGGCTTCCAGGCGCGTGACTTCGTCATGCGCCTCCTTCATATTGAGCCGCTCATCCAGTTCCAGATGCTGCTCCACGTGAAGTTCTCCGGCCAGGTCCTGCACACTGATGTCATGCACGTTGAAGTTGTGAAGTGCCGCGACCGCCCGAATCCGGTCGAAAATGTTTTCCGTGTGTCGGGCCCGCGGCACCGAATGCACCATCACGTCCGCATCCGGCAGAATCTCGCGCACGCGCGCCGTCACAGCATCGGAAATTTGCTCCGACCGTTGAAACGTCAAATTGCGCGCCAGCCCCAACGAGACATCCGCGAAATAGCGGCTTCCCGATTTGCGAATCCGCACCCGCTCTACTTCCAGCACGCCAGCCACGGTCCCGATCCGGTCTTGGATGCGGTTGCGGGCGCCGGCGGGCGCGGCGTCCAGAAGCGCATCCATCGTTCTCCGCGCGAGCCGCCAACTCACGGTTACGACCACACATGCGACGAACAAAGCCGCAACCGGGTCGGCCTGACGCAGCCATTCCACGTGGAAGCTGCGTCCAGCCCACACCAGCGCCAGCCCCAAAATCACGACCGCACTCGACCAGACGTCGGTGGAAAAGTGCAGCGCATCGGCCTCAAGCGCCTGGCTGTCGTATTTTCTCGCCATCCTTCCAAGCGCGCGTGATCGCCATATATCCACTCCCATCGACAGCAGCATCACCAGGAACGCATACAGACTCGGCTCAATTTCCACGCTGTGAAAGAACAGCCGCTCAAATGCTTCATAGACGATCCAAGCACAGGTCAGCAGAAGCAGACCGGTTTCAATGAACGCCGAAAAGCTCTCCACTTTCCCATGCCCGTACTGATGGTCCGCGTCGGCCGGCTTGTCCGAAACCCGCACCGAGAAAAATGTGACCAGAGCCGCCACCAGGTCGAGCGCCGAGTGCGCCGCCTCCGACAGAATTCCCAGAGAACGGGTCGCGAGTCCCACCACAATTTTCAGCACCGTGATCACGAGTGCTGCCAGCACTGAGTTCCCAGCGACTGCGCGCTTTTCCCGGCGCATCGACTCAGAACTGAATGTGGCGTCGGTTTCTTGCATATCCGCCATTATCGCCTTGGATTCGAACCTCGCCAACCCCTCGCGCCCCTCCACTACTCCCGACTCGCCATGCTATGATTCTCTGCTCGTCGCAATTCTTTTCGGAGGATCCAGTCTCATGCGTCTTCAGTTACTCGTGTGCCTTGCGCTCGTAGCAATGGTTTGCGCACAAACCCCGCAACCCCCGTCTCCCATGGCTCCCGCCGGAACAGCGCCCGGCGCGGCTCCGCAAGCCAACGCGCCTGAGGCGCCAGAACCCCCTAAGGTCAATGCTGACGACCCTGTGATTACGATCAAGGGTTTCTGCGCCGATTCCACTCTAAAGGGCGATGCCTGCAAAACGGTGATCACGAAAGCCGAATTTGAAAAACTGGCGGATTCGATCCAGCCGGGAATGGCCGCCCCGATGCGCCGGCAGTTCGCCACGCGCTACTCGCAGGTGCTGACCATGTCGTCGGAAGCCGAGAAACGCGGCCTTGATAAGACTCCCCATTTCGAGGATTCGCTGCGCCTGGCGCGCATGCAGATTCTCGCTCAGGAACTGACCAAGTCGCTCCAGGCCGATGCCAACAACGTCAGCGACCAGGACGTCCAGGATTACTATCAGAAGAATCTCGCCAACTACGAACAAGCCACGTTCGTGAAGATTTTTGTCCCGCACACCAAGCGGGTCATTCCGCCGCCTGCGCCCGCCAAGACTGCTGCCAAGGACGGTTCGTCAACCGCCGCCGCTAAGCCTGCGGCCAAACAGCTCAGCCCGGAAGAGCAGGAAAAAGCTGGCGCGGAAGCGATGAAAAAGGAAGCGTCTCTTCTTCGGGAACGTCTTGTGAAGGGCGAAGACCCGGACAAACTGGAGAAGGCGGCCTTCACCGCGGCCGGACTTCCTGGCAATCCTCCCCCTACAAAGATGGAGAAAGTCCGCCGCACCAGCCTTCCTGCATCGCAGCAGTCCGCCATGGAGCTTAAGGTTGATGAGGTCTCCCAGGTCATCTCCGACGCCAGCGGAAATTACATTTATAAGTTGGTAAGCAAAGAAACTCTGCCTGTCGATGCGGTAAAAACGGAAATTCACAACCAGCTTTCCGCCCAGCGCTATCGCGAGACCATGCAGCACTTCCAGAGCGGGGCGGAGTTAAATGACGCTTACTTCGGGTCCGCGCGCGGTCCGGGCATGCCGATGCCTCCACGAGGCAATCCCGGCGCTCCTGCGAAGGACAACGACCGCGACTAAGGGGATATGGCGAAGCCAACGATCCTGGTCACCGGCGTTTCCGGCAATCTCGGCCGCCGGCTTCTCGAACATCTTTCCGGATACGCAGTGGTGGGCATTGATCTCACGCCCCCCACTGCGCCGCTGGATCGTTTTGTCTCGCTCGACCTCGGCCGCGAGGAATCGACTCGCGAGTTGCATTTGCTGCTGCGCGAAGTCCAGCCTGTCTCCGTGGTCCATCTCGCGTTTGTTATCGATCCCCAGCGCACCGGGGTCATCGATGTCGATCGCATGTGGCAAATCAATGTCGCCGGCACTGCGCGCGTGATGGAGGCCATCACCGAGACCAACCGCACCGCGGGAGCCATCGTTCGCCAGTTCATTTTTCCCAGCAGCGTCTCCGCCTACGGCTCCGATATGCCGGAAGCCGTTACCGAAGAGGCGCCCCTGCAGGCCCACACTCTGCCCTACGCGATCCACAAGAAGGAAAGCGACCTCGTCGTCCAGCAACGTGCCCCTTCGCTGCGCGGTTGCGGCGTGTTCATTCTTCGTCCGCACATTTTTGCCGGCGCTACGGTCGAAAACTATTTGATGGGAGCGTTTCGCGGCACACCGAACGGAAAAGGCAAACTCGCCTCTCGCATGCGCCAGGAGGGCAAACGCCTGCCCTGCATGTTGCCGTTTGGACAACAATATCTGGACAACAAAATCCAGTTCGTTCACGTCGACGACATGGCTCGCCTGATCGCGTGGTTCTTAGAGCGGGAACCGGAAGCGCAGCGGCTCACAATCCTCAACGTCGCCGGGCGCGGCGAGCCCATGACTTTCGCCCAGTGCATTCACGAAGCCCATGCCAAGCTGGTGCGCGTTCCCGGCAGATGGTTTATGCGCCGCATCCTTGAGATCCTCTGGAACCGCCAGATCTCGGCGATCCCGCCTGCCGCCGTACCCTACATGAGCGGCCAGTACATCATGAACACCGACAAGCTCAGAACTTTTCTAGGCCGCGATTACGAGCGCGTGATCACGAAAACCAGTTTCGACGCCTTCATGGATTCGTTCCCGCTGCTCCAGTGAAATCCTGAGCGACCAGAATTCGTTCCCGCGGCGGAGGAAGCGGCACGCGATCCCAAGCCTCCGAATCTCTGCGCTCTCAGCGAACTCTGCCGTTAAAGCGCTTTCACGCCCCGATATAAGCCTGCCACGCCCATCGTGTAAGGAGTCCATGAAGCCTCTGTAAACCCGGCTTTTTTCATGCGCGTCATCATTTCATCGGGCGCAGGAAAGCGCTCCACCGACGCCGGCAGATAAGCATAGGGGCCGCGCACTCCCGAAATCAGCGTCCCCATGGCCGGCAGCACTTTCTTGAAATAAACGCGATAGACCTCGCCGATTAGCCCGCGCGGCTCTCCAAAATCCAGGATGCCGCATTCCCCGCCCGGTCGCAGCACACGTGCAATTTCACGCAGCCCCGCATCGTAGTCAGCAAGATTGCGAAACCCGAACGCCGACGTCACCAGGTTGAAATGTCCATCCGAGAACGGGAGGCGAAGAGCGTCGGCTTCAACCCACCGTAGAGACGGGGCTTGCCCCATCTCCTTCCCGGCAGTCGCCGCATTTCCCTTCTGCGCCGCGCGCTGCAGCATCGCGTGCGAAAAATCCGCTCCCAGAATCTTGACGTCCGCCGATCCGGCCCGCCGCCGTAACGCGAATGCCATATCTCCCGTACCGCAGCACAAATCGAGCGCCCGCGCCCCTGGCCGTTTCAGAATCGCATCAAAGCGCCGCGCTGTCCGCCACCACCACAGCCGATCAATATTGAAGGAAAGAACATGATTCAGCAGATCGTAGCGCGGAGCGATCGAGGTGAACATCTCCCGGACGGCCTTCGCCGCCGAGTCACGGTCCGAAGCGCCAACTGGCGCCGCGCCTACGATTCTTTCCTTTTCCACTGAATTCATCACGACTTATTCCGTCCAGATAACGATAACCGCAGAGACCGCAAGGTGCGCAGAGAAGCAACGGATGTGGGAATCCGTCAACACGCAGTAGATTCCTGACTTGCGATTCCTCACTCCCTCACATTGTCATTCCGACCCAAGGGAGGAATCCGCTCTCTCTGCGCACTCGGCGATCTCTGCCGGTGGAAACGATCCTCGCCTCAATTGTCGGATTTTAATTCCGCGCTAGCTTCCGAATCTCCTCTACTGCCGCGCGCACCACCAGTTCGCCCACGTCGCTCGTAATTTCTACCTTCCCTATTTCTCGCGGCAAAATGAAGTGCACTACCCCTTGCCGCGTCTTCTTGTCGAACTTCAGGCGCTTCACAATGCTCGCGGTCTTCACATTCATACGCGGCAACTCGCCCAATCCCAGCACCGCATTCATGATTCGTCCCGCCGTCACGCTGTCGAGCTTGCCCGTTGACAGCGCGATGTGAGTTGCCGCTAAAAGCCCCCATCCCACGGCCTCTCCGTGCAGCAAAAGCTTGTAGCCCGTTTCCGCCTCCAGCGCGTGCCCGATGGTGTGGCCCAAGTTGAGCACTTGGCGCAACCCGCCCTCGCGCTCGTCCGCGCTGACGACTGATGCTTTCAACCGCACCGAGTCAGCAATCACCTTTTCGACGACTACCTCGTCGCGCCCAAGAATTTCCTTGTGCCGTTCTTCAAACAGCCGAAACAGGCCCACATCGCCAATGATGCCGCACTTCAGGGCCTCATACAGTCCCGCCCGATATTCGCGCTCGGGCAGTGTCTTCAACACTGCCGGGTCCACTAGCACGGCACGCGGCTGATGAAACGTTCCCAGAAGATTTTTGCCCGGCACCAGATTCACGCCCGTCTTGCCGCCAATCGCCGCATCCACCTGGGCCACAACTGTGGTCGGAACCTGAATCACGTCCACGCCTCGCATGTAAATTGACGCGAGGAACCCGGTGACGTCTCCGGCAACACCGCCCCCCAGCGCCACTATTGTCGCACCGCGATCCGCTCCCTCCTGCACAAGCTTCTCCGCCAACTTCTCAAGCGTTGCCAGCCGTTTCGCGCGCTCTCCGTCCGGCATTTCAAGCAGCGCCGTTTCAATTCCTGCCGCCGTCAGCGATTGCACCAGCACCTTGGCCCACCGCCTCCGCACCGGAGGCACCGTCACCACAAACGCGCGCTTGCTCCCGAAGAGATTTCCGAGCGTTTCGCCCGCGCGCGCGAGCAGACCGCTCCCGATCAGCACTTCATAGGAGCGCGACGGCGTTGTCACTGGAATGCGAATCATGAAGGTTTCATCATAGCGTATGGTGAGAGAGTCTCATCTCGACGCGTCAGTCTTGCCTGCAGGCAACAATTCACACAATCGCCCCTTTCTTCGGAATCAATAACGAGGCGGCAATCGACGATGCCAGCACCAGCAGCACGATCCCCAGGGCCCATTCGGTCGGTACATTCACGTAATGGGCGCCGATCATCTTCAGCCCAACCAAAATCAGCACCATCGACAGCCCGTAGTGCAGGTAATGGAAACGATCCATCATCCCCGACAGCGCAAAGTACATCGAGCGCAGGCCGAGAATGGCGAAAACATTCGACGTATAGACGATGAACGCATTCAACGTAATCGCCAGCACGGCCGGGACTGAATCCACCGCAATCAGAATGTCGGAAGTCTCCACCACCAGCAGCACGACAAAAAGCGGAGTCGCATAGAGAGCGTCTCTGCGGGTGAAGAAGCGCCCACCTTCATACGTATCGGTGACGGGGAAAAATCGCCGGAAAAGCCGCAGCACCGGATTTTTCTCCGGGCGAATCTGCTGATCTCCTTGCCTGAGCAACTTGAATCCGGAATAAATCAGCAGCGCTCCGAACGCATACGTGATCCAGTCAAAGCGGCGGATCAGCCCAACCCCAGCCGCGATAAATAATCCGCGCATCACCAGGGCCCCAAGAATCCCCCAGAACAGCACCTTGTGCTGATGCTCACCGGGAACTTTGAAATATCGGAAAATGACGAGGAAGATAAAGAGGTTGTCGACGCTGAGCGAGATTTCGATCACATAGCCGGTGACAAACTGCAGCGCTTCGGCGCGGCCATGCCAGAAGAACACGAGAACCGCAAATGCAGCCGCCAGCGCAATCCACGCCCCCGACCACGCCAGTGCTTCCCGGAGCCTGACCACATGCGCGCGCCGACTGAGCACGCCAAGATCCAGCGCCAGCATCGCGATGATGAACAGATTGAAGAAAATCCAAAAGAAGAGCACAGGAAATCTTACGATACAGGTCTCAGGTGTCAGCTGTCAGGTCGCAGGAAGCGCCCTTGGTGGCAATTGTCATCAAGGAAACTCAACCGAGCCTCCTTCGCGATCGTTTGATCCTTGGCGGTTTTCCTCATGCCCTTCCTTCCGCCGTTCCGTGATTTTCCCGAGACCCGAGACCTGAGACCTGACGCCTGAAACCTGCTCTACTCCACCCTTCCCCGCTTCCCTGCCGCCCACTCGTCCCACATGCCCATTTGCTTCAACTCCTCATCCAGATGAGTCTCGTGCATGGTTTGCTCGATCTGGGCGCGGTTCAGCCTTGGACCAACGCGGTCCTCCGCATCCGCCAGCGCAAACGTCAGCGCCGTTGCCTCAGCCACATGCTTTTTAAGCTGTGGGAAGTCGACCTTGTCGAGCGTATCGGTCGTGGCGTGGTAATTCTCCAGATAATTCGCCTCATCCTGCTCCGCCACAAACGTGGGCACGCCTTCCAGCATGAAGTCGTAATGATCCGTGCCCGACTCGGCGGTCGTCAGCAGTTTGTTCGCGCCGAACTGTTCCAGCGGCGCAACCAGTTTTGTCGCAGAGCCTACCACATCCTTCCGTCCGCCTAGTGAAAAGCCTGTTGTCTTCCCCGTTCCGCCGTCGAACACCACCACTCCTGCCGCCTTATCCAGTTCGCTGCGATGCGCCACCGCGTACGCACGCGAGCCGATCATTCCCTCTTCTTCTCCCGAAAACAGGACGAACCGGATCGACCGCCGAGGCTTCAGTCCCGACGCCTTGATGGCCCGTAGCGAATCAATCACCAGCGCCGCGTTGCAGCCGTTGTCGAGCGCGCCCGTCCCCAGTTCCCACGAATCCAAATGAGCGCCCAGCACGACGAACTCGTCCGGCTTCTCGCGCCCGCGAATCTCCGCAACCACATTCCATGTCTTGATCGGCCCGCCGATTTTGTTCGGGATCGCCAGATCCGCCCACACTGCGGTTCCCGCTCTCAGCAGCCGCACCATCCGCTCTCCATCTTCGCGCGCCACAATCAACTGCGGAATCGGATCGATCTCGCCCGCCACCGAATTCGAGTGACGGTACAGAATTCCATGTTCCCGCGTCGCCATGAACGCAATCGCCTTTGCCTTGCCCTTCATCGCCAGGTCAATCACTCCCGGGACCCGGGCGTATTCCCCCATAAGATCGTCCCAGCTCGCCAGCACCTTGCTATCCACCAGCACGATCCGCCCCGCCATATCTCCCGCCTTGGCGAACTCCGGTGCTGTGCCCATCCCCACATACACCGCGGGCACACGTTTCACCGCCGCTAGCGCCGGCGCCCACGCCACGGACACGGCCTTCACGCGAAAGCTGGCGCCAGAATCGATCGACGCGTTCATCTCTGTCGCGCCTTCCGCCCACGAGTTCTGAATTGTGAATTCCTCAGTATGTACGTTGTCCGCGCCCGCTTCTTTGAAAGCCGCCTCGCCCCACGCTACCGCTCGCTCGAATGCCGGAGTGCCCGGCACACGCCCGCCCACCTCATCGGCCAACCGCCGAAGGTTTGTTTCCAGCGCAGAGGCCTTCAGCGCCTCCGCAATCAGACGATCCGCATTCGCACGATCTGCGTCATTGTCAGCGGCGAACGCCACCAACGAAAGAAGAGCGATTCCCAAAAGCCCCAGTATTCGCATCATAGCGGGAGCAATTAGAAATGAATTTCCCGGAAAGTGAAAGGCTGAGTAGAAACGGGGCTTGCCCCGTCTCCAGTAGGCAGTTATGCAAGGAGAGAAGTTAAACGAAAAATCATTGAAGAAGCTAGCAGCCAGAAGCTGGAAGCGAGCAGCTCACGCCGCCACCAGCCCGTACTTCTCTTGCAGCTTCCGTTCCATGGTGCGGAAGATCAAGCCATCCACAAGATAGCCGAGAACGATGATCAGGATCATCACCGCCAGCACCTGGTTCATGTCGCTCAGGTCGCGGCCCATCATCAGCAACTGGCCCAATCCCAGGCTCAGAAAAATCATCTCTGCCTGAATCAGGGAGCGCCAGGCAAACGCCCAGCCTTGCTTCATGCCGTTCACAATGAATGGCAAGCTCGCCGGCAGCAGCACCGACCAAAACAGCCGGAACCCGCGCGCCCCCAGATTCCGTCCCGCCATGCCGTAGATCTTCGGCATCTGCTTGCGCCCGTCTTCCATCGCAATCGTCACCGAGAGCAGCGACCCCATCAGCACCACAAAAAGAATCGCTTTCTCCGTCAGCCCAAACCACAGCACCGCCAGCGGAATCCAGCAAATGCTCGGCAGCGATTGCAGACTCACCAGCAGGCCGCCCAGCGTTTCTTCCAGGAACTTGCTGCTCGAAACGCCCAGCCCCAACACCATGCCCAGCGCGACCGATAAGCTGTAGCCGATCAGCATCCGCTTCATCGTGACCGCGATTCCGATCCAGAAACTGTGATCGGCGAAACCGTCCCTCAACGCTTGTGCAACTCCCCATGGCGGAGGAAAAAGGTAGGGCGGCCAGATGTGCAGCTTTGCCAGCAGCGCCCAAATCCCAATCAGCGCGCTGTAAAAAACAAATTGCTTCGCCAGCTTCTTCATTTCGTGTACTCCGCTTCAAGACTCTTATTAATTTCTTCCCGCAGGCATTCCAGCACCGTGCGCGCCATCCGCGTCACATCCGGATGCTCCATGTGCCGCGGGCGCGGCAGATTCACCCGGAACTCCTCTTTCACGCGTCCCGGCCGGAACGTCATCAGCACCACTCGATCTCCCAGTCGCGCCGCCTCGCGTACATTGTGCGTCACAAAAATAATCGTGCAGCCCGTCTCCGACCAGATCCGCTCCAGTTCATCGTGCAGCAGATCGCGCGTCTGCGCGTCCAGCGCCGCAAACGGCTCATCCATCAGCAGCACATCCGGACCCGTCGCCAGCGCCCGCGCCAGCGCCACCCGCTGCCGCATCCCGCCCGAAAGCTGGTGGATGTAGCTGTCGCGGAATTTCGACAGATGCACCAGCCGCAGGTATTGCTCCACCTTCTCCTTGCGCTCAGCCTTCGGCACGTTCTTCATCTTCATGCCGAATTCCACGTTCCCGCCCACCGTCAGCCAGGGAAACAATCCCAGCTCCTGAAAAATCAGAATCCGATCCGTTCCCGGCCCAGTCACCGGCTTTCCATCCACCAGCACCGTGCCCGAAGTCTGCGGCTGCAAGCCGGCAATCAAATGCAGCAGCGTCGATTTCCCGCACCCCGACGGCCCTACCACGCACAAAAACTCCCCCGCCTTCACTTCCAGGCTGATGTTATCGAGCGCGATCAGCCGCCCTTTCGTGCTCGTCCGATAGCTCAGCGAAATGTTGTCCAGCGCCACTTTCGGCACCACCACGTCCGCCGCCGGCAGCGGAACTTCCAACACCGATGACACCGGCTTTCCGTGAACAACGCTTCCATGCACCAGCGACCGCCGCGGTGGTGGAATAATCGATGGATAAGAACTCTGTGGGCTTGCGCTCATTGGATGGCCTTCTTTCCTTTTTCTGCGAGAACCTGGTTCAGCAACGACAAATCGTACAAACTCGATAGATCGGGCATCTGCCGCCCCAGAAATCCCGCGTCAAAGGCCGATTTCGCCGCATTCATCAGCGACGGCCGCAGCGGATCATAGGTCGCCCTCATCCGTCCGAAGGATTCCTCCAGCACCGCATCCGGCAGCGCTTTGCCCGTTTCCTTCGCGATCTGCTGGTTCAGCAGCTTTTTCGCTTCCGGCAAGTGCCCGTTGATCCACTCCGTCAATTCCACGTGCGCCCGGATCCAGTTCTTCACCAGATCGGGATGCTCCTTTAAGAACTGCGTGCGCACGATCAGGTGCGCCGTGATGAAATCCCCATTCGGCCAGAGCGTGCGCTCATCCAGGAAAAGTCTTCCGTTTCCCTCTTGAATCAGCCTCGTGGCCCAGGGTTCCGGAGCCCATGCCGCATCCAGTTCCTTCTTCAGAAACAATGTCAGCTGATCGGGATTGGCCAGCGGAATCACCTGCACGTCTCCGCCCTTGTCCGTCAACTTCATGCCGTGCGCGATCAACCACGCCCGCAGCGCCACATCCTGCGTGTTGCCCATTTGCGGCGACGCCACTTTCCTGCCGTGGAAATCCTCCGGCTTCTGAATTCCCGAGTCCTTGCGCACCACCAGCGCCGCCCCGCCGCTCGTGGCTCCCGCCACAATGCGCAGCGCCTCGCCGTTCGACCGCACGTAGCCGGATATCGCCGGGTTCGGCCCGATGTAGGTCATGTCAATCGCCCCGGCAAACAACGCCTCAATCGCTGAGGGACCGGCATTAAAACTTTTCCACTCGATCTTCACCTGCGGGCCCATGGCTTTGTCGAACCAGCCGTTGCTCTTGCCTACCATCGCCTGCGGATGCGTGATATTCGGAAATGCACCGACGTGGATTACGGTCTGGCCCAAAGCGGGTTTGCCGATGCTCAAAGTCAATGCGAAGGCAAATAGGAAAAAACCAAAAACGCCGCTTGATTTAGTCATGGCCCTGCTGTCCCGCGGCTAACGCCGCCATCGGCAACACTGCCGCATCCGTTTTCCTTTTCCTGGCGCCTCTTGCCTTCTCCGCAGTAGGAGTACCGTTCGTCACCAGATCGGCGAGCGAGGTACCCTCCAGAATTTTGGCGGCCGAATCGCGCACATCCAGAAAAACTTTGTAGAGCGCCCGGTGGTCGTCATTGCGGCCGATCAGCGAGCGCAACTGTTCCGCATCCCCAAATGGAGCGAGCGGTCCGTCGATCAAGCGGATGATTTCGCTCAACCGGATCTCCGATGGCGGCCGGCGCAATTGGTATCCGCCCTTGGCGCCCCGCGCGCTTTCCAGCATGCGCGCGTTCTTCAGCTCAAGAAGAATCAGTTCCAGGAACTTCTCCGGCAGGCTTTCTTCGTAGGCGATGTCACGGATCCGGATGGCGCCTTGCTGGTAGCGTCGCGCCAGCATCGTCATCGCCTGCAACGCGTAAAGTCCTTTTTGCGAAACTTTCATGATTGATTGCTTCCCATTATGTCTATGGAACCCATCGACATTATAGACACAGCACGAATTCTGCCAAAGCACAAAATGTCAGAAGCCCTGCCCCGCAAGTGATTTCATTGATTTACGGATGGAAATACACGGAGGAACTCCGCTTTCAACTGCAAGAGTTTGCACTTTTCGGAAAGATCGGACCCTGCTCGGCAGGCAGTTCCGGGCCGGCAAACCGGCCTTTTAGCCCAGGCGCAGGATGTTGACCGTAATATTGTCCGGCCCACCGCGCTGCCGGGCCAGTTCGATCAGATCGTGACCCGCGCCTTCCGCGCTTTGTTTCTTCACCGCTTCGAGGATTTCCTGGTCCTGTACCTGCCCCCACAAACCGTCGGTGCAGATCACGATCGCATCGCCGGGACGCAATGGTTCGGGCCGTCCGGGCGAATCCATGATGAGTTCCGGCATGGTTCCCACCGCCGCCGTCAAAATATTCCGTTGCGGGTGTCTCTCCGCTTCCTCGCGAGTGATCATTCCCGCTTCTACCAGCCGGCCCACATACGAGTGGTCGCGCGTTACCTGCGTAATCTGCCCCCCGCGAATCAGGTACAGCCGCGTGTCCCCCACGTGCACGTAATGCAAGGCGCCGCCTACGATTGCCGCTGCGGTACAGGTCGTGCCCATTCCCTGCAGCGCTGGATGGTCCATTCCGTAGCGTCGAATTTCATGGTGCGCCGCTTGCATCCCCTCGATCAGGGCCTGCTGCGGATCGTTGCCATCGTAGTCGCGGTAGGTTTCGACCAGTGTATCCACTGCCAGCCGGCTCGCCTCCTGGCCGCCCTCATACCCGCCCATGCCGTCCGCCACAATCGCCAGCCGCCCTTTGCGCGCGAAGTCTTCGTCTTCTTCTGGTTCCCAATAGCCCATGGAGTCTTCGTTATTCTTCCGAATGCAGCCAATATCGGATTGCCCCGACACTTCAATTCCGGCGCGAATCTTCATCGGATCTCCGCTTCCGTGGCCATTACGATCAGCATAGCGTGCTTGAGAGGGTGGCAGCAAAGCCAGAGGATTATACGGGGTTTGGGGCTGGCACTCCAACCGCAAGCCAAAAAGCAGGAATTTCGAACAGGCAACAAATCAACGGGGACGGCTGCTTTGCAGCCGTCCCCGCAAACTCAATTCCCGGCTTGTCGCCAGATTCGTCGTTCTAGGAAGTAGGTGCGTCGCATACCCCATTGGGGTTGCCAGTGGTCTGCACACCGCCCGATGATGCAACCGGAATATACACGGGCTGGGATGTGACGCCCTTATACGTAGCTGTCACGACGTAGTCCCCGACGTAGAACCATGATGGCTTTGTCGGGTCCGATGACGTGTCTATCCACGTGCACGTCGCCGGCTCAACTGCCGTGATTAAACCAGTGGGACTATATTCGACGGTGCCCTGGGTGTAGGGCGGATTGGCTGGAGCTGGGCACGAAGGAGCTTGGCACGGAGGAAGAAGCGTGTTGCCGAACGCATCTACATTGTGTTCCGGGTCAACAACCACCGTAAATGTAACCGCCTTCGTCAGATCCTTGGACTTGCTGCCGCTGTAGTTGCCCATAGCCTGCAGTTGAATCGTTCCGCCGTTGCCTTGCAAATTGACGAAGCCGCTCTGCCCCGTAGGGGCCACGCCATTGACCAAGGTTACGTTAAGCGTAATGGACTGGAGATTGTTGGTCGCTCCGCAACCCAACAGACCGATGGCCAGAAGCGCGCATGCCAGCGCCGCAAAGATGTTTGTGCGTCTCACCGCAGATTACCTCCAAGGGAACTCTCTCTGCATCGTGCCAGTCCCCGTCATACCCGGCAAGGTAACCAAAGTCATTGGCCTGCCAGTTGGTAATCCCGACGGCCGGCGCCCCATGTCTGCCTGCTTTCTACGCCTCCAGTCGGATTGCCCTTCTCCAACCGGCCATGAACTTCTAGAATCACCCCATGCCCGATCCAAGGCCCGATTCCAGTCTCGATCCAGATCCAATGCCCGGCCCGGCCGCTACGCCAGCGCCTTCGTCACCTGATTCACTCACTGCTTCCGCGGCTCCCACAGCGCCCTCTGAGCCCGTTACGGATTTCCACATCGGCGATGAATTTGGCACCGCTAAGCGCAATCTTCCACCACTGCGCATCGTTTTCCCTGCCATCGCCATCGTCGCCATCGTCTTAGCCATCATCGCTTTCCGCGAGCGCCCCAAGCCCCAGGGGATGGGCTCCATCAATTTTGTGACGGGCGTTGAAGTCCCCGGCCAAAATATCGTCCTCGCCGCCATCACTTTCACCCTGCGTAATTCCGCCGATAAGTCGCTCTGGATCCGCTCCCTGAAAGCGCAGTTCACCGCCGCCGACGGCCACGCCTACGAAGACGCAGCCGCCTCCGCCGTCGACCTCGACCGCTATTTCCAGCTTTTCCCGACTTTAAAGGAGAGTTCCGAGCCGCCTCTCTCGCCTGAGACCAAGCTTCAACCCGGAACCGAAAAAAGAGGAACGATCATCGTCAGCTTCCCTGTTACCAAAGAAGCCTTCGACCAGCGCAAATCGCTGGCTGTAACCATTCAGCCCTACGATCAGCCCTTGCCGATCGTGCTGCAAGTAACTGCTGACCGGCCACTGCTCTTCCCGAGCGGAGCGGCTGCAAGCGAAGCGCAGCAGATGCGCAGTCGAAGGATCCCTATCCCACCCGGAAAGCGACCTCCGCTCATGCCGCTACGGAGTACTTGTCGACTGAACTTCACTCCTTCTCCAATTCCCGCCGTGCCTCTTCGAGCGCCTTCTTCTGCGCTCCGCCCACCTTGGGATATTTCAAATCCAGACTCTTCAACTCATCCACCAGCACCTGCGCCACCACCAGGCGGGTAAACCACTTCTGGTCGGCCGGAACCACATACCAGGGCGCGAACTCGCTCGCCGTCTCCCGGATTGCATCTTCGTAGGCCTCCTGATACGCGTCCCAGAACTGCCGTTCCTTCGCATCTGACGCCGAGAATTTCCAATTCTTCTCCGGCGTATCCAGCCGCTCCAGAAACCGGCGCTTCTGTTCTTTCTTCGAAACGTTCAGGAAGAACTTCACCACTGCGATTCCGTTTCGCTTCAGATAGCGCTCGAAATTCTTGATATCTTCATAGCGCTCTTCCCAGATTTTCCTGGTCATCAGTTGCTTCGGCAACTTTTCGTTGGCCAGCACCTCGGGGTGCACCCGCACCACCAGCACCTCCTCGTAGTAGGACCGGTTGAAAATCCCGATCCGGCCTCGCGCCGGCGCCTGCTGGCTGGTGCGCCACAAATAGCCGTGGCTCAATTCTTCGGCTGTCGGCACCTTGAAGGAAGTCACCTGCACGCCCTGCGGGTTCACTCCCGACATCACGTGCTTGATCGTTCCATCCTTCCCGGCGGCGTCCATCGCCTGAAAAATGACCAACAGGCCCCACAGGTCCTGCGCCGCCAGAATGTCCTGGAGCCGGCTCAATTCCTGAACGCCATTGGCCAGCAGATCCTTGGCTTCCTTCTTGAACTCCGAATTCAGCCCGTGCGTGTCGGCCGGGTCATGTTCCTTGAGCCGAAAATGCTTCCCGTCTTCCACGCGATAGCGCTTCAGCATCTTTTCGATTTTCATGTAGCGATTTTCGCTCGCCGGACGCGAAAAAGGAAATGAGGCGCGCGCACCACACCGAACTTAGGGGGATTTTAGGTTCGGTCTGGCCTGGTGCCGAGCGACAGTTCCCTGCCTGTCACGTTATGGAAACCTGAGTACGGTTTCTACTCATAGTTCCCATATTGATATTTCAAGTACATGGTCGCACTAACTCTCGCTGCGGTGGCAGTTTTCCGTGCTAGACTCGGCTCAAATCATCTATTACAGGCTGTCTTTCGTGTTCGTCGTCATAATCACGCGGCTCGGGGCTGTGGACTGCCTTGCTGCCTGCGAATCTGACAATTTTCGAGGAGTGCGCAATGATTGGAAAACCAAACAGTAAACCCGTGCGAGTGTTTGCCTGGCTCGTCGCCGCCATGTTGCTCGCGATGGCCGCAGCATCTGCAAACCCACCTCAATCATCTTCCAGCGGCGAAGGCTCTGCGCTCGCCTTCGACAAGACGAAAGAAGTCACCGTTGTCGGCACCGTTGAGCGACTAGTAACGCATCCGGCTTCCGGCGGCCCGGCAGGTTTTCATTTGTTCATTTCGACTTCTGGGAAGACGGTCGACGCGCATCTGGGGCCGTTCTTGTCCAAGCAGAACCAGGAAGCGCTCGTTTCCGGTCAGTCCGTGCAAATCGTCGGCATCAGCACCAGCATCCGCGGAGAGGACGTCATTCTTGCACGCCAACTGATTTTTGCCGGACGCCTGGTGACCGTGCGCAATGAGCGCGGGTTCTTCGTCCGCGAGCACGCCGCCCGCCGCACTACCCGCGACAGCAAGCCGACCGTAAACGGAGGTGCCCAATGACATTCCGCCGCGCTGCTCTTTTGATCTTCGTCGCCACCCTGGCAGCCATGCTCGCCGCCTGCGGCGGCAGTTCCAGTTCAACAACACAGCCGATCAGCCTCGGTTTCACCTCCGGCTTCATGCCGCCCACATCCCTGAATACGGCAGCTCCCGGCAACACTGCCGGCATCGCCGTCACCATTACCAATGGCCCACAGAACGCTACAGTGAACTGGACCGTCTCGTGTGGCAGCGCCCAGTGTGGAAGCTTTAATCCCGCATCGACCGCCAGCACCGTCCCCACCACCTACACCGCCCCCGCCAGCGTTCCCACGGGCGGTACGGTGACGATTACGGCGACTTCGGCCAACGACAGCACAAAATTCATCACGGCCACCATCAACATTACCGCCAGCATCAGCCTCGCTTTCACCGCCGGCTTCACGCCGCCGACTTCTATGATCATCAGTGGCACCGCTGGCATCGCCGTCACCATTACGAACGGTCCACAGAACGCCACAGTGAACTGGACCGTCTCGTGCGGCAGCGCCCAGTGTGGAAGCTTTAATCCCGCATCGACCGCCAGCACCGTCCCCACCACCTACACCGCCCCCACCAGCGTTCCCACGGGCGGTACGGTAACGATTACGGCGACTTCGGCCGACGACAGCACAAAATTCATCACGGCCACCATCACCATCACATCCAGCGTTAGCGTCGCCTTCACCTCCACGCCGCCTACTTCTGTGTTCATTGACAGCAACACCAACCTCGCTGCGACTATCACCGGTGATCCAAACAATCTCGGCGTCACCTGGTCTTGCACGCCCGCCTCATTATGTGGAACCTTCACGCCCACATCTACCCTAAGTACCGTCGCCACCAGCTACGCAGCTCCTTCGGCCGTTCCCGCGGGAAATACCGTGACCGTCACGGCGACCTCGGTCACCGATAACACCAAGTTCGCGGCGGCGACCATCACCATTACATCCAATATCACCGTCGCCTTTACTCCAACGTTTCTCCCACCGTCTTCCATGAACACGAATACCCAGGTGGAAGTCGCAGCCTTCACGACCGGCGATCCCACTAACGCCGGCGTCACTTGGTCTGTCACTTGTGGCAGCGCATCATGTGGAAGCTTCGCTCCCACGACGCCAACTCTCAACAACGTCCCGGTTACCTACACCTCTCCTCTGACCGTTCCCACCGGAAATACCGTGACCATCACAGCCACGTCGGTCAGCGATTTCAACCAGAAGGTGACATCTGCGCCCATTACCATCATCCAGCCGACGACCACCCTGCCGGATGGCACTTACGTCTTCCAGGTGAGCGGCGAGGATAACAACGGGCAATCCCCCTTCTACGTCGCCGGCGCATTCGCCATCGAAAGCGGCGCGATCAACGGTGGGGAGCAGGATTTTGTGGACTTAACTTTGCAAGGGAACGATGGAATTGTGAACGACAGCACAATCGCCATCACGCCTGATGGCAACCTGCAAATTGTTCTAGACACTGGCGACACCAGCATCGGCGTTGGTGGTAGCGGTCTTGAGACTCTCAACGTGGCGCTGGTGACGCCCACTACGGGCCTCGTTACCTGGTTTGACGGCTTTGCCGCCGGCAGCGGAACCATCGCCCTTCAGGATGCGGCCGCAGCCCAAACGTTGCCAAAATATGGCTATGCGTTCGTCACATCCGGTGACGACGTCGATGGCGCCCCCGTCGCGATGGGAGGCATCGTCAACGTCGATGACCTCGGTGGCACCACCGGCACCATCTCGGGCGCCGGCAGCATATTCGATATCAACGACGGTTCTGAGCTCCGGGGCCCGAACCAGATCAACCACTCGCCGCCAGCACGGTCGCCGGACCTATTGTCGCGTCTACGCCTGACCAGTACGGAAAAGTGGTCTTTACGCTGAATCCAAATGCCAACCCCGTAGTTCCAACAGTCGCGTTCGCGGGCTATATCGTCGACTCCCACACCATCGCACTCGTCGAAGCCAGTGATGCCTTCCAAGGCACCACCGGCGGAACGGCTTTGGCTCAGGGTCAGTCCAACACCGGGAACTTTGGCACCGCGAGCCTGTCCGGCTCCAGCTATGTCGTCGGCGCCCAAGGGCAGGATCCCAATGACCCTCTTGATTTCGTGGGATCTCTCACTTTCAAGTCCGGCGGAACCGTGTCAGGCACTACAAACTTCAACGACCTCACACTCGAATCTAAACTCTCCGCGACTGCTGGAGACTATACGGTAGACGCGACCGGACGCGCGACGGTTACCAACATAACCGGAACGGACTTGAACCTTGCGAGTGGCCCGGCCACCCTCCAGTTCTACCTTGACGGCAACGGCAACGCACTCGTTGCGTCCATGGACACAAATGACATCACCGCCGGGCCCGCGTTCCAGCAGACCACCGGCGCCCTCTCAGGCAGCTACGCCCTCAGCGGTTTTGGTTTCTCTGTCGATACATCCAATACCTGGAGCGCCGTCGGGCCGATCATTATCGGCGGCAGCGGCACCATCGGCTCAGGCAGTTTCACTGACTTCAACTACTTCGGAGCGACACTGCCCGCATCTGAATGTGTAACCGCCGGACCTACATGTGCCGATCTTGCTCTCACCGGTACCGCCAGCACTCCGAGCGGTACCATTACTGGGCTCGACGCAGATACCATTTTGACGCCGCCAATCCTGTCCGACACGTTTGACCTTTATGTCATCGACGACTTCCGTGCCTTCGGCATCGAGACTGGCATCCCACCCGGAAATATCCAAACGGGCCTGCTGTATCTCCAGGCGCCGTCAGCACCAAGACCGCGCGCGAAAACTCACAAGTGAGTTCCGCAGGGACGGGGCATGGCTCCGTCCCTGCTAGTCCGTGCCCCTAGTGCGAAATCGATTAGCCAGCGATCGCGCAGGAATTCGCGCCACGCCCTTGACTGCTACCCTTGGAATCTGTAACCCTCGCGTACAAAAGAAATTCAGGGAAAGGTCAGTTCAGGAGCCCCCTGGCCCCTCCCGGCACGACGACTCACAATTCAATGAGGTTGAAATGACCTGCAACTGTATCCGAAGTGCTTGCTCACTCGCCTGTCTTGGCGGAGGCTCGCTCCTGGCTTCCGACGCCATCGTCAAGGGAGGTGCATTATGACCTCCCGCCGACTTGCTCCCATACTGCTAGCTCTTTGCTGGGCCGTCCTGCTCACCGCCTGCGGCAGCTCCAATTCCTCATCGCTAAAAAACGGGCTGGCCGACGGCACTTATGTTTTCCATTTGGCGGGTGAGGACTATTACTCGTCCTCGCAAAAGACGTCTCCATATTTCGCTGCCGGAGCCTTCACCGTTTCCGGCGGCGCCATCACCGCAGGCGAGGAAGATTACATCGACTACTACCGCGTCTTCAACACCCTGGCAATTCAGGCCACTGGCAGCAGCATCGCTATTACGACGGACGGAAATCTGCAAATCCTGCTGAACACGGGCCTCGAAGGCGTGGGCATCAACGGCGTCCAGACCATCAATGCCGCCCGCGTCACCAGTTCCAGCGCGCGCATCGCTGAGTTCGACGGATTTGCCTCTGGAACCGGAAGCCTGGATCTCCAATCCGGCGTCGCACAGCCTTCGGGGGGTTACGCGTTTTTTGCCGCCGGCGTGGACACCAACGCCCTTCCGCTCGCCATGGGTGGGATTCTCAACGTCGACAACTTGAACGGTGCCGGCACCATCTCGGGTGCGGGCAGCGTTTTCGATCTCAACAACGCGCCCACCCTTGGGCTGTTTGCCGCACAGGCCCTCTCCGCCAGCGCGGTGAGCACGGCCGACTCTTTCGGACGCCTTCTCTTCACACTCAATCCGGGCAATACCAGCATCGGCCAGATCCAGTTGGTTGGCTACGTCGTCGATTCAACCACCATTCAGTTGGTAGAGACTAGAGACGGCCTCCTCGGCACTCTGGGGGGCACCGCCCTCAGCCAGGGCAGCAACGCCGGAACCTTCTCGAATACCAGCCTCTCTGGATTCACTTATGTCGCGGGTGGCCAGGGCCAGGAGAAGGTCACCGGCCAATCTGGCACGGGCTATGTCGTGGGCGCCGGATACCTGAACTTTGCCGGCGCGCTCGCCTTCAGCGCCGGAGCCCTGACAGGACAGGTTTCTTTCAACGACATCGATACGCAACTTGCCGAGGGCGGCCTGGGCGCAGGGGCCTCCTATTCGGTAGACCCGACCGGTCGCGTAACGGCATCCGGTTTGTCGACCGCCAACCCCAACACACCGGCCACTCTGCAGTTCTACCTCGATGGCAATGGCAACACGTTCGTGGTGTCCATGGACGTCAGTGACGTCACCGCTGGTGCCGCTTTCCAGCAAACTGACGGCGCCACCGTCTCCGGGTCCTATGCCCTGAGTGCTTCTGGAGCCGCCGTCATCACCACGACAATCAACAACACTCCATTTACGACCACGTATCCATGGAGTGCAGTCGGCAGCGTCTCTGCCGGCAGCGTCTCGGCAACTGGCTTTACCGATCTGAATGTCTTGACCAACCCTGTGGTATCCGGCTCCGCGACGCCTGATGTCTCGCTTAGCGGAACCTCCAGCGGCGCCGGCAACATCCTCACCGGCACGATCGGGGGACTCGGATACGCGGTAACTGCCAACCAGTACACCTACTATGTGATCGACAACAACCGCGCCCTGGCAATTGAGACCGACGCCAATCAGCTCAGCGAGGCTTTTGCTCAGACGTCAACAGCCGCCAAGTAGCGCGCCGGAACGCGAACGTTCACGCACGATGGACTCGGAACGTGGCGCACGAAAGTGCGCCATTTTCTTTGGTGTGGCTCAGGCTGACGTGTTCTTAAGAGGCGGGTGCCGGAGTGTTATCATAGAGACAGTTCTTTGCTGGCTCTTCCCTCAGTGGGGGCGTCCCGGATTCGACGGAGATGCTTGCGGCCAGGAGGCATGCCGTGGTGCACACACCCGTCAATCGCGTGCAAAATGATAATTGCCAATCAACAAATGGCATACGCAGCCTAATTAGTTAGGCAGCCGCTCTCCACCGCTTCGCCCTTGGGCGGTGAGCGAGCGTCACACAGAGGGCTGCTCTTCCCGTCTACGTCTGGGGCGGGAGGCTAAGATCTCAGGCTAGCGTTTCCGGTTTCTTGTCCGTTCTGAGCCGGCGGCGCGAACGTCTTGGGGTAATGCCCAAGGCATGAACCGGAATAAGCATGTAGTCTCCTAGCCAGTAACATTTTCGGACGCGGGTTCGACTCCCGCCGCCTCCACCAACTCTTCAGCAACCAGAGTTCGTTTGCACAGCGGCCTGCTCCACACTTCAACATTTTCTCGGCGCCGCTAGAATAGGCATGACGTCGTCCGGAGCACGAAAACGGACCACGCCCCGAACCTATGAAGCGATCTGTGGCACTTCCCTTCTTCCTCATTCTGCTTGCTGCAACCACCGCATTCTCGCAAAACGCCCAAGCGCAGAAAGCCGACGACCCCTACAAACCTACTCTCGACCGTTTGGAGTCGCTGACTCTGTTGCCCCAGCCGGAATGGCGGATTCATGAAGACATCGCGCACCCCGAACTCCCTTTGCTCAATGACGCCGATTGGCAAACGATCAAAGTGAAGGACCACTGGAAAGGACCTCGCGTATTTCGGCGCCGCATCGCCATCCCTGAGAAGGTCAATGGCTACGACATTCGCGGTTATCGCGTAAAGCTGGATCTGGCCTTTCGAAGCGAGGGCGAGATCCTCATCGCTGTGTTTTCCAACGGATCGTTAATTGCCCGCGGGGATGAAGACACGCAGCAACCAGTGTTGCTCACCGAAGATGCCGAACCGGGGCAGCAGTTCGTGATTGCCGCCCGCCTAGACCCAGCCGATGCGGATGTCAGGCTCGACACCGCTCAGTTGACATTCGAAGCGCCGGCCAATAGGCCCGATCCGAGCGTTCTCCGCATGGAGATCCTGGCTGCCCGGCCCTTGATCGCCGCTTACTCCGATGGTAAAGCTGAGCGCCAGCGCATTCTCGATGAAGCCGTCAAAGCCGTCGATTTCAGGCCCCTCGACAGAGGCGACCAGAAGGCCTTTGATGCATCGCTGCGTCTGGCTCAGTCCAAGCTCGGGGCCTTGCAGCCCTGGGTCCGCCAGTTCACGATTCGCGCCGTCGGCAACGCTCATATTGATATGGCGTGGCTGTGGCCCTGGACTGAAACAGTCGAGGTGGTTCGGAATACATTTCGCAGCGTGCTCGATTTAATGCGCGAATATCCGGATTTCAAGTTCACCATGTCGTCCGCCCGCACATATGAGTGGATGGAGGAAAAATATCCCGACCTCTTTCATGAAATTCAGCAGCGCGTGAAGGAGGGGCGCTGGGAAATCGTCGGCGGAATGTGGGTTGAACCAGACTTGAACATGCCTGCGGGCGAGTCGCTGGTGCGCCAAATCCTGATTGGCAAGCAGTACTTTCAGCAGAAGTTCGGAGTAGACCCCAAGATCGGATGGAATCCCGACTCCTTCGGCTATAACTGGCAACTTCCGCAGATTTACAAGAAATCGGGCATGGATTACTTCGTCACTCAGAAGTTGCTTTGGGCACACGAATACACCACCTTTCCCTACAAGTTGTTCTGGTGGCAATCGCCCGATGGCAGCCGCATCCTGACTTACTTTCCTCACGATTATGCGGGTGGCATAGAAGTGGACAGCATGGCAAAGGACCTGTCGATCTGGGCGCCGTCGATCTATGGCTCGAGTACCGGCAACAATCCCACGATGATGCACCTCTATGGGGTGGGCGACCACGGAGGGGGGCCGACGCGCACCATGCTCGACAATGTCCCGCAGCTGACTGCGCCCCACGAGGTCTACCCCAAGTTCGAGTTCAGCACGGCCGGCGAGTTCTTCAAGGAGCTCGAGCCTAAGCTCGCCTCGTTGCAGGTGCCGACCTGGAACGACGAACTCTATTTTCAATATCACCGCGGGGTGATGACCACTCAGGCCGAAACCAAGCGCCGCATCCGGCGCAGCGAGGAGAACCTGTTGAATGCGGAGCAGCTTTCCTCGCTGGCCAACTTACTGGGCCGCCCGTATCCGCACGAGCAGCTTACTCGCGACTGGAAGCGCCTCCTGTTCGACCATTTTCACGACATCATGCCCGGCAGCGGCATTGCCGTGAACTATCTCGACGCGAAACGGAATCTGGAGGACGTTCAGCTTTCGACCACCGAAATCACCAACTCCGCGACCGACGAAATCTCCGCGCATATCAACACCCTTGGGGACGGGGTCCCTGTGGTGGTCTTCAATACCCTGTCCTGGCCTCGAACCGAAGTGACCGAGATCTCCGCTCAACTCACACAGCCGACCGGTAACATTCGCGTGTTCGATGCAGCGGGAAAGCAAGTGCCATCGCAGCTCTCGGACTACGATCCCGCGACTGGCCGCGTTCGCTTGTTAGTGCTTGCGCATGTTCCCGCCGTCGGCTACAAGCTCTACTTTGTGCGTGCGGTCGCCGCCTCGGATGCGGCGAGTCCGATGCCGGAGTTGAAGGCCTCTTCCGATAGTCTCGAGAACGAATATATCCGCCTCACGATCGATCCGAAAACCGGATGCATGACCAGCCTGTTCGACAAGCGTAGTCAAACAGAGGCGCTGGCTCCAGCAGAGACCGACAGCGGAGGACCGAAAGATCGAGTTTGCGGGAACCTCCTGCAGGCGTTTGTCGATAAGCCAAAGAGGTGGGATGCCTGGAACATCGATGCCGACTTCGAGCAGAAGAAGTGGGACCTCGACACGGCAGACGAGGTCGAGTTAGTGGAAAGCGGGCCGCTGCGCGCCGTGATTCGGGTGAAGAACCACTTTCAGAACTCAACGTTCGTGCGCGACATCACTATGTATGCGGGCGTTCCGCGCGTCAACGTAAAGATGACGGCTGACTGGAACGAGAAACACATCTTGCTGAAGGTGGCGTTTCCTCTCAGCGCGCATAGCGACAAAGCCACGTTTGAGATTCCTTATGGCTCGATTCAGAGGCCCACGACTCGCAATACTCCGGCGGAACAAGCCGAGTTCGAGGTTCCGGCGCAGCGCTGGGGCGACATTTCGGAGGCGAAACACGGCTTCAGCCTGCTCAACGATTGCAAATATGGTTACGATGCAAAGGGCAACGTGTTGCGCTTGTCGCTGCTGCGATCGCCGGAATGGCCTGATCCTCATGCCGACGAAGGTCATCATGAGTTCACCTATTCGCTCTATGCGCATGGCGGAACCTGGGCCGATGCGCAGACGATTCGGCGCGGCTATGAACTCAACTACAAATTACTGTCCACGTCTGCTTCCAAACACCAGGGCCAGTTTGCGGCGGAGCATTCATTCGTCAAGGTCGAGCCGGAAAACCTTGTGCTTACTGCGGTGAAGGAGGCTGAACAAGGCGATGGACTGATTCTGCGGTTCTACGAATGGGCGGGCAAGGAAGTGGATGCCGAGGTTGTGCTGCCAACTGGAGCGCAATCAGCGGAGGAGACGGATCTGATGGAACATCCGCTCGGCAAATCAGCCGTTGGCGCGGCGTCGCTTCAGGGTGGCGCCCTCACCGTTCATACCAGGCCTTATGAGATCAAAACGGTGAAGGTGAAGTTTGCCTTGCCGCCGCAGTCAAACACAACGTCGGACTAAAACGGTATCGAAGCTCAGTCTTTTGCATGCGGTCCTCTGCGCTTCGGGCGGCCGTAGCGTCCTTTGCCACCGATCAGGTATATACTGAAACGTTTTCGGCGCTCTCCAATCCATCATTTACTTCCCGCAGCGCCAGAAAGGCAGAACTATGGCGTCACCAGCAGTAGATTTTGCGCGGTCAAATCAACCGCGGTTTGTTGATGAACTAAAAAACCTGCTCCGCATTCCCAGCATCAGCACCCTCGACGAACACAAAGGCGATGTACAGAAGGCCGCGGAATTTGTGGCCAATGAACTCCGGCGCATCGGCATGAACAATGTGGAGATCATTCCCACCAAGGGACATCCTCTGCTTTATGCCGACTGGCTGCACGCTCCCGGCAAGCCCACGGCGCTGATGTATGCGCACTATGATGTGCAACCGGCCGACCCAATCGAGGAGTGGCGCACGCCTCCGTTTGAGCCCACCGAGCGCAACAACAACATCTACGCGCGCGGTGCCGTTGACGACAAAGGCCAGCTTTGGATGGAAGTGAAGGCGCTCGAATCGCTCTTCCAGGCGCATGACGGCAAGCTGCCCATTAACGTCAAGGTGATTTTCGAAGGCGAAGAAGAAGTCGGCGGCGAGGCGATCGCCGAATACGTCCGCAAGCAGAAAGCCAGGCTGAAAGCCGATTTTGCGCTGGTCTGCGACACGGAATTGTTTGCGCCCAATCTCCCGACCCTTTGCGTCGGGCTGCGTGGCCTCGTCTATACCGAAATCGAAGCCTACGGAGCCAAGACCGACCTGCACTCCGGCGTTTACGGCGGCGCGGCTCCCAACCCGTTCTTCGCCCTGATTGAAATCATCAGCAAGCTGAAGGACTCCAAGGGCAAGGTGCTGATCCCCGGCTTCTACAGCAAGGTGAAAGCGCCCAGCAAGGACGAACTGAAGGCCTGGAAGCGGCTGCCCTTCAACGAGGAGCATTATCGCAAGACCGAAGTGGGCTCGAAAGTGCTGACCGGCGAGCCTGGTTTCTCGGTGCTCTATCGCACATGGGCACGGCCTACCCTTGAAGTACACGGGATGCCGGGAGGCTTCACTGCTGCGGGCGCTAAAACCGTGATTCCCGCCAAAGCGGCAGCGAAAGTATCCATGCGGTTGGTGCCGAACCAGGATCCGGACGACATCCTCAAGCGCTTTACCGCCTGCGTAAAGAAGTTCACGCCCAAGGGCATCGAGACAAAAATCAAAGTGCACAGCAAAGGCCCGGCCGGCGTGGTCGGGACGGACAACCACTTCATCAGGGCGGCGACCGAAGCGCTCCATGACACGTTCAAGAAAGAGACGGTCTTTATCCGCTCCGGCGGGTCGATTCCAATCGTCACCGACTTTCAGGATGTGCTCAAGATTCCATCCGTGATGATGGGCTTTGGGTTGCCCGACGACAACTTGCATGCCCCAAATGAGAAGTTCCATATTCCGAACTTCCACCGTGGAATTGAAACCATCTGCCTGTTCTTCGAGAAGTTGGGCGGATAAGTGCCCTTCTAGACCAGCGGCGAAGGCGCCCGTGCTGTGCACGGACGGGCGCCGTTATCCCTTGCGTAACGTTACAGTGCTATCATCGCTTCATGACCCGGAAGATCGTTAGATTCGTTGCCACCGAGACTGTGAAGAAACCCGCGAGGATCAAGTTCAAGACTAAGTCGGGGAAAACGGTTTCTTTCCGGGCTGTCAAGACTTCTGCTCAAAAGCGAGTTGTTCGCTTTCGAGCCAAGCGATGAACCGCATTTACTTAGATAGCAACGTCTTAATCGCTTACTACTCCTCCGATAGGGCTGAAGAGACGAAGAAGAAGGCGGTGGAACAGTCCTTTGCTGTCTTTGCGGACCTCAAGGACATCCAGCTTTGCGCCTCCATGTGGGCAGTCACGGAGATGGTGAATATCCTGGTTTCGCGAAAAAATCTTGATCGCGGAGTCGTGGCCGAAATTGAAAGTCAGCTTGTAAGCGAGAAGGAGGTTAAAGGGCTTAAAAATACAGATCATCGAAGTGAGTCCCAAGCGAGACTACGACTTCGCTGAGTTTTTCTATCACGTGAAACAGGGGATTCTGAAATATCACTCCGGGGTCGGTGACGTGATCCATAGTGTGGTCATGAAGAACAACGGCATTTCCCAAATCTTGACCTTCGATGAGAAGGACGACTTCAAACAGATCCCCGACTTGATCGTGCTCCATCCAAGAGACATCAAGATCCAAGAGTAGAGAGGGTGCATTACCCGGTCCTCCCACCGTCTCGGCAGCCGCCAATCGCCTCGTTTCGGTTAGAATAGCCCTTCGAGGTATTCCCAGGTATGCGCACGCGTTTGGCCGCTTCGGCGGCGCTTTTTGTGATGGTCGCGCTGGTGTCGGCCCCTTGGCTCCAATCAGAATCGAGCCCGGGAACGCCTCATTTCAACGCGGCTCCTCCCGCAAAAAGCGAGAAGCTGCCGCCTATCCTCACCAAAGATCAATTGGTAGGGCCGAATGCGCGGTACGCTTATCAAACCCATGCCTACGAACTGGCCGCGAAAATTCCCAAGGTGCTTTATCAGCAGCCTTGCTATTGCTATTGCGACCGCAGCATGGGACACAACAGCCTGCACAGCTGCTTTTCTGGAACTCATGGCGCCGAGTGCGGAACCTGCTTGAAGGAGCTTTATTACACTTACACCATGTACAAGCGGGGCAAGACGGCGCGCCAGATCCGCGCTGGGATTATCAACGGAGATTGGAAGCTGGTAGATTTGGAGAAGGCCGCCAGCATTCAGTAGACACATCCGCATCGGTTTTTGGCCATGGATTTTCCGTGGCGGCACTTTCACTTCAATTCGAAATGAGGGCTCTTAATGGCACCCAAGGCTGTACCGAAGAAACAGGCTGCTGAAGATCCGCGCCATACCCAGGCGGTGAAGGACTACGAGTCTGGGATCCGCGCCCTGCAGGAACGCAAATTCGAAAAAGCCAAAGCGAGCTTGCAAAAAGTGCTTGGTGCGCCTGACAAGTCGATTGTCAACCGTGCCCAGGTTCACATTGCAACGTGTAACCAGCATCTTGAAACGCCTGCTTTGCACTTCAAGACATCCGAAGAGCACTTTGACTATACGATCTCGCTGATGAACACCGGCGAATATGACGTGGCGCGCGAGCATTTCGATAAGCTCCTGAAGCAGGAACCCAAGTGCGACTATCTTCTTTACGGGCTGGCCGCACTGCACTGCCTGACCGGCCATATCGAAGATTCGCTCCGGACGCTCGGCGAGGCCATTCAGGCAAACCCCGCGTTGCGCTTCCAGGCCCGCAACGATATCGACTTCCAGAATCTGGCGGAAGATCCGCGATTCACCGAACTTCTCTATCCCGACCCCGGCGTAGAAGAAGAGGCGGCATCAAGAGAAGAGACCAACGCATATTAGCGGCGACTTGAGGCGGTATGGGCCCCCACCAGCGCACGAATTCGCCTGAACCTGACGACGTGAGCCATGACTTGCGTGTGGTCGCAATCGGAGGCGGGACTGGTCTTTCTACTCTTCTGAAGGGGCTTAAGCGCTATGTTCTGACCCCTGCGCTGGCGGCCTCGGGCCAGACTGCCATCCGCGAACTCTCGGGCGTAGTCACGGTCAGCGATGACGGTGGTTCGAGCGGGAGGCTCCGCAAGGAGCTCAACATGCTCCCGCCCGGCGACGTGCGCAATTGCATTGTCGCCCTATCCGAAGATGAAGCGCTGCTGTCGCGTCTGTTTCAGCACCGCTTTCAAAAAGGCTCGGGGCTGGAGGGCCACAGCTTTGGCAACCTCTTCCTGGCCGCGCTTACTTCCATCACCGGAGATTTTGCCGAGGCCGTTCGTCTATCTTCCGAAATTCTGCTCACCCGCGGACATATCTATCCCGCGACAACGTCGAACGTTGAACTCGAAGCTCAATTCGAGGATGGGTCGCGCGTCCGCGGTGAGACTCGTATCACCGCCAGCAAAGGCAAAATTCGAGAGCTGTTTCTGATCCCTCCCGGCGTAAAACCTCTTCCTCAAACGCTGGAAGCGATCTCTTCTGCCGACCTGATTACAATTGGTCCGGGATCGCTCTTTACCAGCCTGATTCCCAATCTGCTGGTTCCTGGAATCGTGGATGTTATTGTCAATTCACCGGCCGTCAAGATCTATATTTGCAACTTGATGACGCAGGCAAATGAAAGTTTAGGTTTAAGTGCGGCGGATCATATCCGGGCGCTCAACACACACGCCCACGCCCAACTGTTTGACTACGCGCTCATCAACCAGAAGCCGGCGTCGCCGGAGATGAAGGCCAAGTACGCTCTCGAGGGAGCATCGCAAATCGTGGTTGACTTGGAGGCCATTGAGGCCCTCGGCGTATGCCCGGTCCTCGGGGATTATCTGGATGAGGGTGTCGTAGTCCGCCATGCCACCGAACGCGTGGCGCATGATTTGATGGCGTTGATGGCGCAGGCTCCTGACCGCCACGCCACGTCGCGTTGAACTGCCTCAACCCAGTCAACGTAAAGAACGCGTCGAGCGCGTTATATTGACTAAGCATGCCAAAACGTCCAGGCAAGAATCCAGAATCATCTCCTCCCCACCGCATCGCCATCGCCATCATGGCAGCCGGAAAGGGAACCCGCCTTAAGTCGCGGCACCCTAAAGTGCTGCATGAGATCGGCGGCAAGCCGATCCTCGCGCACGTGATTGCAACCGCCGCCAGGGTCGTGGCCCCAGCCGACATTTTCGTGATCATTGGCCATGAGGCCGAGCGCGTGCGTGAAGCCGTAGGCGGCACGGGCGTCAACTTTGTTTTACAGGCCCAGCAGCGCGGCACGGGACACGCGCTCATGGTGGCACGCGAAGCTCTCACACCCTACGATCAGGTCATTGTCCTTTCCGGCGATGCACCTCTTATCACCTCCGCTACAGTTCAGAAGCTGAGTTCCTTCCATAACGCCCAGAAAGCGGCCATGACGCTGCTCACCGCCGATCTTGCCAATCCCTTTGGCTATGGCCGCGTGCTGCGCAAGAGTGCGAAAAGCCCGGAGGTTAAGGCGATCATAGAAGAAAAGGCTGCCAACGCGGCACAAAAGAAGATTCGCGAAATCAATTCCGGTTTCTACGCATTTTCCGTGCCCTCGCTCTACCAGCACATCGGCGAACTCTCCACTGACAATCCTCACCGCGAATATTACCTGACCGATATGGCGGGAGTTCTTCACCGCGCGCGCAAGAATGTGGTCGCGATCAAGACTGCCGACGCCGCGGAAGTTCTCGGGAGCAACACGCGCGCCGAAATCGTCGATCTGGATGCTCGCCTGCGCCTCGCCAAGTGCCATCAGTTGATGGCCGAAGGCGTCACCATTTTCCAGCCGCAGACCTGTGTGATTGACAGCGACGTGGTTGTCGGAGCCGACAGTGTGATCGAGCCTTTCGTCCAACTGCTCGGCCAAACAAGAATCGGCGCCGATTGCCGCATCCGCTCCTATAGCATCCTCAAGAATTCCGAAGTCGCTGATAACGTGCTCGTCAATCCGCTTACCGTCACCGATGACGCCCGCATTGGCCGCGGCGCGATCATCGGCCCGTACTCACGCCTCCGCCCGGGCAGCGACATAGGAGAAGGCGCACACGTTGGCAACTTCGTCGAGACCAAGAAAATCAAGCTCGGCAAGGGCTCCAAGGCCAATCACCTGACCTACCTCGGCGACGCCGAGATTGGAGACGGCGTCAACGTGGGAGCGGGGACGATCACCTGCAATTACGATGGCGTGAACAAGCACAAAACAACCATCGAAGACGGCGTGTTCATCGGCAGCGACTCCACGCTAGTGGCACCCGTGAAAATTGGCCGCGGCGCTTATGTGGCTGCCGCCAGTTGCATCACCGACGACGTTCCCGCAGATGCGCTCGCCCTGGGCCGCGCCCGCCAGACCGTCAAGGAAGGCTGGGCCGCCGCTAAGCGCGGCGCCCGAAAATCGATCCAGAGCTAACCATGAACCCAAAAACAAAGAAGAGCCCCGGAAAAATCCGGGGCTCATTGAAATCCGATTGCTCTAACGAACAGTTGGTGTGGCACCATGCGAACGACGACCGGCGAACAGCGCGCTAGTGCGATACCGCCGCAAACAGCGGTGACGTCATCAGCGCCTGGAATTTCTGATCGTCCGTTTTGAAATGCAGCAGCAGGTTCGACCCGTCGGAATCCACGGTAGTTGCGTCGAAGGCCGTTTTCTCGGCGGGCGTCGCGTTCATCTTTTTGAAAAGGATGCCCGCTTTGATCAGCGAGGACATAGTCCCGGCGGTCATCGAATCCGCCGTCAGCACGCTCAGGTCAAAATTCACCCCGCTCTGGAAGCTCATCGAATAATGCGAGGCCAGCAAGCGTTTTTTCACCGTGTCATAGTCCGCCACTTTGGCGGCGTCGCCCATCGCGGAACGCATCATCGCCTGTGTTCCCTGCTGGTCCAGAACGCTCCACACGGGCGCACCATCGACGGCCGACATCTGATCCGACATGGTGGGATTCGAATCGAGCGAGGCGCGCTTGCCGTCGCGCGTATCCAGAGCGCTGTGCAGCGGAGCCTCCTGGCCGAACGCCATCGTGTTGTCGTCGAGGAACGTCATCACATATCCGTTGCCCATCGGGTAGACAAAGGTCGTGCCGTACTTCGTGGGCGCAATCTTTTTCGCTTTGAGCTTCTTCAACACAGCCTTGGCGGAAAATGAACCCTGCGCCACGCAAACCGTCTGAATCCCAACTTTGGGTGTGCGGAACGAGATGAAGTTCAGCTGGTCGAGATCGTTTTCCGAATCGATTCCCACTCCCTTGAGCGAAGCCTCGAAATCCTTCAGATCTTGCGGCAAGACCTGGTCTTTCAATTTCTGCGCGGTCGGGGAGTCCTTCAGCGAACGATAATCCACACCAATTAACTGCTGAATCTCAGAAGGCACCAGAGCGCGCGCTGACGATGCAATCGGCATCGCCATGGCCGCCGCCGTCCACAATACCAACACCACCAAACTCAATTTCTTCATAACACTCCTCAACAAAGGGGAATCTGTGCGTTTAGATGCATCTAAACCCACCGACTGATGTTTAGTTTCTATTCTAGTCTTGATTCCGCAAGGCACACCGGTACCAAAGTGCATTCCCCCGGCTGAGGGTAGAACGTGGGAAGACAAGCGATTTGCGCTCGAAAACAGCCTCACTCCTGCAGCGCCGCGGCCTTTTGCCTGGTAGCGGCCACGAACGCCTCATCCTTCAGCGATTCCAAATTGATCTCCACATTCGCCAGCGCCCCGGCCAGCGCGGCTTTTGCCAGTGCGATGGCCGTCGCCAAGTCTGACTTCATATTCGGGTTCGTAATCGGGATGAGTTTGCTCGCTATCCCCGAAATTTCGACGACCCGCTCTGCCACGCCGAGCGGAACGCTGGTCGCCTGCTTCAGCGCGGCATTAATGGCACCCGCGCCGTCGCCATCCGAGGATTCCTTCGCCGCCTTATACGCCTTCATCACTAGGTTGTAAGACTCGGCATCCGCGTCAATAGCCGCCTTCAGTTCTTCGCGAAGCTGGCCGAGCCGCGCAATCGCCTCGCTCAGTGGAGCTTCGTACTGCAAGTAAGCCTTCTTCCCGCGCGACATCGCAGCCACCATGTTTGCCAGTCCGGCCGCCATCGCGCCGCTGGCCGCCGCCGCGCTGCCTCCCCCCGGAGTCGCCGTCGGCGCCGCCAGTTGCTCGATAAACGGCTCGACTCCCGCCCGCAGACCGCCAACGGCCATCTTCCCGCCCATTACCGCGGCCAGCCGGTTTTCGAGAATCAGCGAAGAATCGAAATTCTCCACCTGCAAGAACCACTCTGCCGCCTGCTCCAGCGCCTTCTTGGGAATCAAGCCAACGATCTCGCTTGACACCGGAGTGACGCCGTAGCGCGCCGCCTCGCGCTTTACGTACTCAAAAACGCGGTGAACCGGGGTCTGCTCGAAATCCGTCAGGTTCATGGAAACCTGCGCCAGCCCGCGCACCAGAAACCCGGCGCCCTTAACAAAGCGCAGCCCACCGCTGGAAAAGCGAACAGCCTTTGCAATTTTCTTGGCGATGTCGACATCGGGCGTGTTCAGGAACACGTTGTAGGCGATCAGAAACTTGCGCGCACCCACCACGGTCGCGCCCGCCGTGGGATGCACACGTGGCTCGCCGAAATCGGGCTTGCGCGCCGGGTTTGTGGCAATCTCTGCCCGGATGCCCTCAAACTGCCCGCGCCGAATGTTCTCCAATCCCTGTCGCTCCGGCGAGCTCGCCGCCGCCTCGTACAAATAAACCGGAATCTGGTAGCGCTTCCAGATCTCCGCGCCCACGTGCTTCGCCATGGCAACGCAGTCTTCGATCGTCACTCCGTCAATCGGGATAAACGGTACGACGTCGGTTGCGCCCATGCGCGGATGCGCGCCCTGATGCTTGGTCAGATCGATCAACTCGGCGGCCTTCCCTGCCCCGCGAATCGCCGCCTCCTGAATCGCTTCGCGCTCGCCGACCAGCGTAATCACGCAGCGGTTATGGTCGGAATCCATCTCCCGATCGAGAAGAAAAACGCCGGGAACTTTCATCGCCTCGACAATGGCGTCAACCTTGGCCTTATCGCGGCCCTCGGAAAAATTAGGAACACATTCCACAAGAGTGCTTGGCATATGCGACAAAGGATAAAGGCCCGCGCTTCAATACTGCAACCGCGCCCGGATGCTAGAATCTTGTGCGCAGCCGGACCACGCCCAAAACTTCACCAGGAGGCGACAATGCCCAAATACGTGATCGAACGCGATATCCCCAACGCCGGCAAGCTTTCACCACAAGAACTCCAAGCCATCTCGCAGAAATCCTGTGGCGTTCTCCGCAACCTCGGCCCCCAGGTGCAGTGGCTGGAGAGCTTCGTCACCGACGACAAGGTGTATTGCATCTACATCGCGCCCAACGAGGAAAGCGTTCGCGAACACGCCCGCCAGGGAGGGTTCCCGGCCAATCGCATCTCGGCGGTCCGTTCCATAATCGGACCGACCACGGCGGAAGGTTGAGCGCAGGCGGCGTGACCAACACTCGCGGGCCAGAAACTCATGCGACAGACCGTCGCCGGCCGACCATCGGCGTGTTCGATTCCGGCGTCGGCGGACTCACCGTCTTGCGCGCTCTCGTCCACCACATCCCGGACGCCGACTACCTGTATTTCGGCGATACGGCCCGTCTGCCCTATGGCTCGAAGTCAGCCGCCACCGTCGCTCACTACGCCGTCGGCGCCATCCACCATCTGCAGGAGCGCGGAGCCGAACTGCTCGTCATCGCCTGCAACACCGCGACTGCGCTTGCGTTCGACGAAATCCGCGCCGCCTCGCAGGTAGAGGTCATCGGCGTGGTCGAACCAGGGGCAAACGCCGCGTCCTCCGCCAGTCGTACCCGGCAAGTCGTTGTCATCGGCACCGACGCCACCATCTCCAGCCACGCCTATCGTCGCGCCCTCGAAACCCGGAATGTCGCGGTGAAAGAAAAAGCTTGCCCTCTATTCGTCCCTCTGGTCGAAGAAGGCTGGATCGACCATCCCGTAACCGAGCAGGTTGCCCGCATCTATCTCGACGAGGCCTTTTCCGACGCCGCGCGCGACGCCGACGTTCTAGTGCTGGGCTGCACGCACTATCCACTCCTCAAGCCGTTGCTGCGCCGAATCGCGCCGGCACACGTCACCATCGTCGATTCCGCCGAGTCAACGGCGCATGACGTTCCCTGCCAACTCCAGATTCATCCCTTGCCGCCTTCAAAGGATGCGGAGCGGCGCATAGCCCCCCGTCTCAAGTTCTTCGCAACCGACTCTGCTGAAAAATTCAAGAAGATGGGCACGCGCTTCTTAGGGCTCGCCGTAGAAGACGTCCAGCATGTGGATTTGAAAGAGTAGTCGAACCGCGAGCAAACCAGTTCTTTGGTTACTCGAGGCTCGTAGCTCGTCGCTAGCAGCTCCCAAAACAAAAACGGCCGCTTTCGCGGCCGTTCTTCGGGCTCCTAACTTTGTCTGAAATTTAGTACAGCCGGAAGCTCACTTCGACGTTGATCTGCACCGCTACGGGCTTGTTGTCTTTCATGGCCGGCTCGAAGCGCCAGTTCTTGACGGCTTCAATCGCCTTTTTCATCCAGGCCCGGCCCAGCGTGCGCTGTACTTTGATATCGCGAGGCCTGCCGTCCGGACCCACGACCAGCCAGAGCACGCAAGTTCCCTGGAACTTGGCCTTGCGGGCTTCTTCCGAGTATTCCGGATCGGGAG
>CAWFUA010000004.1:0-321266 GCA_963818945.1 uncultured Acidobacteriaceae bacterium
GACCAATCTTTTCAAATAGATAAGCGGCCTTTCTGGGTGATGCCTGCCTATTGGAGAAATTAGCCATAGAAGTAGACTCATTGGCGAGGAATCGTTTCGCCTCTCCGAAGAGCCGTTCCCGCCAGTTGAGACGCACACCCGCTGAAACGAAGGTTCCGAATCGGCGGGAATCGCCCGGTGGACGCAGATGACGGTCTCCGTTGGTTGCTTCTGGAATTTGCGGAACTTCCGGCTCGGTCGCGTGGGGCGAGCATGCCGCCCGAGATAAGGAAAGGAAACTCAGCGCGCAGCGGCCTTCGCGACCCAGGTTTCGTCCGTTCCAACCGTTACCAGTACCGTGCCACTTACAGTGCCGCTTTCGACAAAGTTGCGAACGGTCTTTAGTAGAGCGGGTGAGACTTCATGGCCTTTGACGGCGAGAAGCATCCCAGTGGTGGAGCGCAAGTTCTGGTTCAAGATCATGCCAGTGCGAAGGTCACGGACGTCAACGGGGCGCAGTTCAGTGGGCCCTCGACTGAGCCTAAAGTCTCCGAGGGCAGCGACCATTTGGGCATCGTAGTCGACAGGATTTCGGCTAAGCGCCAGCAGAGCCTCCTGTCGTTCCGACCCGGTGCTGAGCAGACAGTCGAAAGCCAGACTGACCTTCAACATCTGCGCCCCTCGGCGGACAGATTCTGCGTCGGGGGACAAGGACCGTGGAAATTCCGAGGGTACTTCTTTCTGCTGGAGGATCATATCAGCGACCAGATCGAGTCGTGGAATCCTGGTCAACAGGTCGTGGGCGATCTGGGGATGCTGCGAGTAGCTCCTTTCATGTTCGGGAGTGAGCGGTTTGCCGGCATGGATGGCTTCCAGTAGATCAGGAGTGAGAGTCAAGCATCCGAGTTCGGAGAGCATCGCTGCGATTTCGTATTGCCAGGTATTGGAGAGGCAAAGTTTTCCTGCAATGTGACGCACGTACTGACAGATGCGAGCGCCTTTGTTGAAAGCGACGGGATTAGCCAGGTGGAGCATCTCGCTCAGAACCCGGATCGTGCCTGCGAGAGTTTGTTCAAGCAGTTCTTTTTCGCGGCGCATCAGGTCATATTGGGTAACACAGGCTCGAAGTGTGAGTGCCAAGTCTTCTGCGGTGACAGGCTTGTTGAGAAAGCGGAAGATTCTGCCTTCATTAACGGCGCGCATGGCGGCTTCCGCGTCGGCATATCCGGTGAGCATGACGCGGATAGAATCGGGAGCAAGGGCGCGCACTCGAGAAAGGAAATCGGCGCCATCCATGACTGGCATGCGCATGTCGGAAACCACCACGATGTAGGGACCATCATTCTTGACCTTCTCCAGTCCCGCTTCGGGTCCTTCGGCCAGGTCGGCTCTGAACTCGCGGTAGACAGATCGGGATAGACCCTGGAGTGCAAGGGGGTCATCGTCGACGAAAAGGACCCTGGGTTTCTCGCTCCGTGTGGGGATGGCAGCGGTATCGGACGTCACTTCGAGCCTCCGGTATCAGAATCGAACTGGATCGGGATTCTGATAAAAAATGTCGTGCCTCTATCTAATTCGGTGTCGAACCAAATGTTTCCGTGATGTTTTTGCACAACGATGCTATGGCAAATGGTAAGTCCCTGGCCGGTACCCTCTCCAGACGGTTTAGTCGTGAAGAAGGGGTCGAAGACTCGGGCGCAGGCAGACAGCGGGATACCAGTCCCGTTGTCCTGGATCTCGATCTGCACATCATTGTCGATTTGTCGAGTGCGGATTGTGAGGTTGCCGCGCTGGCGTGCTTGCTTCTTCGAGGCCTCACGGATAGCGTGCGTAGCGTTGACAATGAGGTTCAGAAAAACCTGATTCATCTCGTCGGCGTAGCACTCGACGCGGGGCAGATTGCGCTGATAATCGGTTTGAAGATCAGCGATATGCTTGATCTGGTTCTGGACGATTATGAGGGTTGCGTCGAGCGCTTCGTTGAGGTCGACCTGCTCTCGTTCTCCACCGCCGGTGTGGGAGAAACGCCTCATGGCACCGAGGATCTTGCTCATCCGTCGGATCCCCTCACGGGACTGTGCGATGGCCTTGGGAACTTCCTGCCGGAGCCAATCCCACTCCTCGGGGGAGCGGGCGGAAGTTACGGCTCCCGAGAGGCGAGAATCGGAAGTGTTAGAGGCGTGCGCCGGAGTCAGGCAGAAGGCCATGGCGGCGTCGAGCTGGTTCCATATGTCGTCCAGGAAGGCAATGTTGTCCGAGACGTATTGCACGGGCGTATTGATTTCATGGGCAATGCCGGCAGCAAGTTGTCCGATAGCGGAGAGCTTCTCATTTTGCATGGCCATCCGGCGATCGCTGATGTCGCGAGCGGAGATGACGCTGGCCTCGATCTCGCCGCGAGAGTCACGGATGAAACTGCCATGGGATTCCAGGGTGACGTAGGTTCCGTCCTTTCGTCGCATTCGGTATTCGACTATCTGGCCAACGCCAGTCTTGAGACCTTGCTCAGCAGCCCGGGCCACCAGGGACCGGTCGTCGGGGTGGATCTGCTGGAAAGAAATGGTGTGTTTCAGTTCTTCCTGTGTATAGCCGAGTAGACGCTCATACGCGGGGTTGTTATAGATGCGGTGGCCGGTCTTGTCGACAACGGCAATCAGATCGGCACTGTTCTCTGCGATGGAGCGGAACAATTGTTCAGACCGGTTTTTTGTCTCTTCCGCCCGCTTCCGCTCCGTGATATCGCGATTGACGATGACAAGGTTCTCAATCCGATCCTCTTCGTTTGGAATCGCGGTGGCGACTGATTCCAAAATGCGCAACGTCCCATCCTTATGGCGTATGCGGTATTCAATCCGTTCGTCTTGTCGCGTAAGTCGTGCTCTCTCCGCGGCTTCCAGTACCCGTTGCCGATCCTCGGGATGGATTTGCTCCGCAGGTGAAGTCACCTTCAACTCTTCCGACGAATACCCGAGAACTTTCTGGTACGAAGGACTGTTATAGAGCCAATTCCCAGCGCAATCGATGACCGCGATCATGTCGGCTGTGTTCTCGGTGATCACTTCAAAAAGCTGATTGCGCTGGGCGAGTTCGCGACGGAATCGCTGCAGTTGAAGTTGCTGATAAATGGTGTAGATATCGAATAGGAGTACAAGGCATGCCAGCCCGCGTACCCACTCCTTGAGATCAAGCCACTCGGAGTTCGCTAGAAGGTGCGGACCGGAGAAGGCCAGAGACACGATGCCCGTCGTCAACACTAACGTGACAGTGACGGCAAATCCCCACAGCCACCACTCGCGCGCTTCGACCTGTCGCATCGGCCTGGTGCGGCATGGCTTATGTTTTTCGTTATTCGAGACCATCCCGCCACCTAGCTTCAGTTCGGATGTGAAAGCGCTGCAAAGCCCCCAGTCAGATCACTGCCGCCTTCTAGCGGCCAGCGTTGTATCCCCGGACTGTTGCGGCGGCCCACTGGGTTCTTGTTCGCTATGCGTCTGGATGAGGTCCCATTCCGAGCGCAGTGTCATTTCCTTGATAGCGAACTTGGATTCGCTGCGGGCGTCGTCGACGCGGACGGCTAATTCCTTGTTCGCCAAACGGAAATCGATGACTTCGGCGAGCGGTACCAGTTGATTGGATGACTTTCCAACTATGACAAATACGACCTTATCGCTCATTAAGGTGTATTCCGGGCAACGTTCCTCGACTGCGGCGGCTTGCGGGGGCCCAAACCGGCTCATGAAGGTCCCGTGCATCAGCATGCAGGCGCCCATGTGCATACGGACCACGGTTCCATGTTGATAGGTACCGATCGGTGCCGCGAGACCAACTCGGATGCTGCCTAATAGAAGCGTCAAAAGCAACGTGGATTTCATGAGTTTCCAATCAGCGGTCCCCAAATCAATTACCGCCGGGCTCGTAGTTGTAGCCGTTGCGACTATGGAATGTGAGGTTGAGATTGCGAGTCGGTAAGAGTTGAAGCGAATGAAACCCAGCCTGGTGGCTGGGCAGATCGTAGGTCACCACGTAGGAGGCGCGCAGATCATCCAGCACGGCTTTGAGCACTGCGGTGGTGCTATCTGGCCGCGAAAAAGGAGAGGAAGAGAAATAGCGCCCACCTGTAGCATGCGAAACCTGTTGCAGGAAAGCGCTGCTTGTGTCGCAGTTCGACCATTGATTCCGTGAAGTTCCGAGATCGACCGAATAGACAAGGGCGCCAGCGGTTCGCACCGCCTCCAGCGCCTCTTGGGCGGTATGCAGGCTGAAGTTGTCGTTTCCGTCCGAGAATAGAATCAGGATAGTCCGCACGTTGCTGCGGCTATCCGCTCGGCGATTTTGCGAGATGAAATCAGCTGCGAGGATCAAAGCGTCAAACAACGGCGTTGTGCCGCCACCCTTCGCCGCATGAAGTTTGTTCATGGAGTCCGGAGCGTGGCAACTCTTCGAGCAGACGACCGAGGGCGATCCGACAGAGGTTCCGCCAACCATTCCACCAGAAGTACCCCCAAAAGACAGCACGGAGATCTTATTGTCCGGGATCGACTGCGCCCACTCAACCAGTTGGCGCACCGCGTTCACGGCAACTTGAGAGCGCGGCACCACCGACTCACTTGCATCCACTGCCACAACCACGTCGAGCAAGGTTTCATCGGAATGCGTGAAGCTGCGGAAATTCCGGACCACACGTTCGTTGTCGACCACCGCAAAGTCTGACTCCGTCAGGGCTTCGAGCGGATCATGGTTCTGGTCAGTGGCGAAGAATGTAACCCGTACTTCGGAGACGGCACTGCGATATGTAGGGAGACGAGACGAGCCGTTGGCGTCGCTGGCAGCCGCACTACAAGACAAGACACAGGTCAGGACCGATAGAGCCAGCGGTGCGGACCGAACGTGCCAATTCGCGAATATTACAGCGAATGCGTTGCTTTTCCCAAGGTTCATCATTGGTCGCGCTGAGTCAGTTGATCTTTGGCGGCGTCATAGGCGAAGCCAATCCCCGTCCGGCCGTAGCTGCCAGCGACGGTCCCGGCCTGGGCAGCGGAGGGAATGAAAAACACCCCAGTCACTCGATGGGCCAGAGTCCTGGCACTTTTCGTAATCCGCCTTCGACTCATTGATTAATCCTTCCGAAAACTGGGGGAGGTCTACCCACAGCAACTGGTGCGCCGTAACGGTTCAACTCTCCGATCTCTATCATTTATAGGAGTTTAGAAATTTCTATCGCCGTGAGGTTTTGTCGTGGAACCGACCGATAACTGGAAAAGGTGTATGAAACCCAGACACACACTAGTGGAATCCGTCCATTCCAATCGTCGTCATGACCGGCCACGCGAACCTCTCATTCGGGATTGAGCTGGCGGTTCCTTTGGAAATCAAAAATCATTCGTTCGCATTTGACGATCTATTTTTGGCGAGCCACAACTCGATCGAGAGTAAAGCACTGCCGTATCGCACCCTACGCGATGAACCGTCTGCACAGTACGCGGGGATTTTGGGGCAAAAAGGCCCCAGAAAGATCATCTATGGCATCCGCTTGACCTCACATCGTTGTTAGGTCACCTAACATTTCTGTTTGGCTCCGGCGGTCTGACCATTACCATTCCGCCCCTTGGCGGCTATCGCATTGAATTATTGCGTTTTCATTTTCAATAAGTTGCGCTCTACCCCAAGGCGTCGAGGAGTTTGGTTGTATTCGTGCCTGCACAAACAACGAACCTCCGGGCCTCAAGCACGCGATGCCATCAGCAAATAGGAAACTACATGGACCCACGGATCAAAATCGTGCTTAGGATCGTAGGAGAAGGAGTAAGCGATATCGAATCAGCTCTGGCGTCGACGAGCAGGTCGCTGGGCCTATCCGAACCACGAATGCGTCGGCTCTTCAAGAGAGAAGTTGGCGTGGCGCTGCAGCGGTACCTGCTGAAAGTAAGGATGAGTCGGGCCGCTAAACTCTCTACTGACCACACGCTCTCAATAAAGGAGATAGCCGTTGAGTCCGGCTATCACGATGTCAGCAATTTCTATAGAGACTTCAGGAAGGTGCACGCGCAGACTCCAATGCAGATGCGTGCTCAACACTTAGTAGAACTCTCCGAGTCCCGAGAACCATTTCGAGATTGTACAAACTGTCTAAAATCCTCTCGATCCCTTGTGGCTCTTTATGACCGCAAACTGGGACTCTGAGTTTCCTGTCCAGCACCGCATTAAGCCGCGTATGACCAGAAGGAAGAACACTCTTCGTGCTAAGTGATACCTGCGGACAAATAGTCACCTAACAGACATACTCCGCGGCATCGCACTTTCCACAGCGCAGCGCGTTTTGACAATAAACAGCAGAATTTGACAGTTGTTTTGTCGTGTCGGAAAGGGCCTACTGACTTCCGTTGCGGACGGCGAGGCATTTGGCGGACATGCGTCACAGCGCGTTGCGCTGCCGGTAATGCTTCGGCCCTGAAGATGTGCTGACTGCGAGCGTCACGAACAACAGATTCTAAAGGAGAATTTCAGTGAAACACACACTGCGGTGGCTGCTAACATCCTGCCTGACATTGTTCTGTGTCGTGGCCTCGTCGTTGAACCTCGCTTACGCACAGACAGAGCCGACGCCATACCTTATCCCTGTTTTCCCCAAGTACAAGGTGCTGGGCGTGGTCTACGCTCCGCCGGGCTCGTCGAGCTCCGTGACTTACGGGAAAAGCACTCTGGTCGGCACCAGCCATTCCATGACCACAATGAACTCGTATACGAGCATTAATTCTACGTCGGACACGTCGGGATTCTCCATTTTTGGGTTTGGCTCCACGACCACAGACACCAACAGTGACGGTTGGACTACGACTCAAGAGTACACTTCGTCGGTTGCGGTTCAGACAACGAACGGGAATTCCATATCCACGATGGGGCCGATTAGTTCCTCGTTGGGCGTCAACCACGACAACGACATTATCTATATCTGGCTGAATCCGGTGGTCCTGACGCAAGTTACCAGCTACACGCCAAAAACTCAGACAAATCCAGCAGTAATAGGTCTCAACTGGACCGGGCTGCAATCGAACGGGTGTGATCTTACGGACACCAATAGCGTCAATACCCTAACATTTTATCAGTTCGCGAGCGGGTGCGATCCCAATCAGTTCCCATACCCGGATATCGTCGGAATTCCGGTGTGGTGCTTAAAGAACCCCTACTGGCCGGGACAAGGCTGTGCGCAATGGCTTCAGTACACCTCGCGATCCTGGGATGATTCGCTTTGGCTCAACTCAAGCGGGACCCCGATTTCCCCCGGACTGACTCTTCAGGACTATGCGGACATTCTTCAAGCCGACCCGTTTGTGGCGCTCAACGGCAATTCGGTGAATGTCTGTCATCCAACCTATGGCCCGGACTTGGATCCAAACGATCCGGAGACGATCCCAGCTAACGCTCCTCTTCCCCTTCAGGCTGGTCAGGTGAATCCAGTTGGGATTGCTCCCCAGTCCTGCGGTCAGCCTGTCATTAGTGGCGTCAATCAGCCCTTTGCGATGAGCCGGTTCCAGCCTTATGGGACCGTCGAATATCCCGAGCCCGGCCCGAATGGCTTGCCTTCGACATACAGCGGGAGCTTTACCTTGTCTACGACAAATCTAACGGGGCAGACCGCGGTCGACTCGCACACGACCAGTTACAGCCACAACACTACCGACTCGTTCACTTTTTCGTTCGTGATTCCAGTCGGTGACACTGCCGTTCCTATCGGCGACTTCAATATTGGGATGGGTAACGGTTACAGCAATTCCCAGACATGGCAGCAGCAGAACAGCGTCATTAACTCGACAACGGGTACCACGACGGCGGCGTACTCCATCACGGGGCCGCAATTGAGCGACAACTACACGGGACCGGCGACGTATAACGTTTACTGGGACAACGTGTACGGGACCTACGCTTTTTATTCCAACCTCGAACCGAAGCCTGCTCTGGGCAATATAGGAATCTCGTCGAGTTCGACAGGTTCCGTGGCGTTTCCGAGTTTCGGGACGGTAACGGCATCGCCGATTCCCACCTCCGGTTATGGGGAAACCGCTTACCTGACGAACAATTCCCCTTACCCGCTCACCATGGTTTGGCCGGCCGTTACCTTCAACGATCCGGGATTCCAAATTCAAAATAATGTTCTCAACGACGGCAGCGACCACTGCTCCAATCAAGTGCTTCCGCCCTATGGCACAGCGGGCCTCAATGCCCAAAATCTTCCGGTGTACATGTGTCAGATTGCGATCATATTTGCTCCCCCTCTCGCGGATGCGCCGAACACGCTCACTGGAACCGCCTATCCAGTGAATGCGACCTTGATCGCCGCAGGGACGGAGAATGCCTTTTCCTACGAGAATATTCTGGTGACCAATCAGGCGCCTGTCTCGGGCACGGCAAAGGTGGGCACTACTACCCAGGGAGCGACTCTATATCCGGCAACGATCCACGATCCCACAGAACCGAATGTCTATGATTTTGCGTTGTTTACGGGGCCCCCAGAACTGGAGACATTTACCTTCACTAACTACTACAGTTCAAATGTGACTCTTGCCTCCACCCCGAGCGACATCACCGTGACGGATGGCGCAGATTTCACCGTTCCTTACAAAGATAGTAAAGGAAATATTTTGGATGGTTGCTCTGGGGCGAGCCTCGCGGCGGGAAAAACCTGCACCTTCACGCTGCAATTTGTGCCCGTAACCGCCGCTCCGCCATCGGGAGTGTTTACCAGCCAGATAACCGCCGTGGGCACAGTGACGAATCCGCCTCCGGGCACACCCGCGGGCATGATCCCCCTGGCATTTGCGGCTGCCGCAGGAACGGCGGTAAGCCCTATCTCCATTTCACCAAAGTATATATATTCCTTGAATGGAAATCCCGTCAGTGTAACGATCACCAACAATTTGTCCATCACGCTTAGCAGCCTAACTGTGGTGCTAAGCAACCCCCTTGATTTTTATTGGTATCCGGGCACTTGTTCGGGAGGAACTTTACTGGCGGGCAAATCCTGCACGGGAACGCTTGAATATGATGGTGACACTAACGGTGGTGGCATCCTCACAGTAACTGGAACGAACGGATCCACAAACTACTCGGCAAAAGCCAACTATCATGGACTGTACCACGAGTGCACCAGGAACTGCGGCCTTCTAGAAGTCACCGTCACCGGAGCGGAACAAAACAAAACGGAGACGATCCCCGCTACCAATGCCAAAGGGAGCATTACTATTAAGCCAGCGAATTCGCAGTCTTCTGGCAAGGGATCCGTTTCCGCAAAAGTGGGCTCTTTCAAGGCGACTGCATCCTACGGCGCCGGCGCTACTGGCGATACCGCGGCGCAAGCCATGGTTGCGGCGTTGAATGTCAAAGGTTCGCCAGTGAAGGCCACGAGAAATGGCGATGTCGTCACCATTAAGAGCGTTGCCACGGGAAGCGCGGCAAACTTTGCCCTCAAAACCGCTGGGGATGCGAATTTTAAGCTTGTCGCTTCCGGCGCAACGTTAACGGGCGGCAAGGACGCAACCACCAAGACGGTATATGACGCTGGAACCGTCGATTTCACGACCGCCGGAGTAACTGCTTCAGCAGGCTGGAGTAGTAAGAGCACTCCGCAGTCGCTGGCGACGGCTCTCGCAGCATCCATCAATAAGTTGGCCGGAGCGTACTGGAAAGCGAGCGCAAGCGGGGCCGTCGTGACGCTTACGAGCGTTCCCGAGACGCCTCCTTCGTTCGGGGTGACGGTAACCGACACGAAAGGCTTCGCACCGGCGTCCTTTGGAGCCACAACAAACTAACGAACATGGGAATGGCGGATGCACTGGCGGGCGATTATGCCTGCCAGTGCATCTGCGAGGTAGTGGCAGCGGTTCGTCCGAAATTACTCATTTTTCATTGGCAAGACCGTTGAGAGGACAGGGAATCATGAACTCGAATATAAGGTTGCTGGCGTCGAAGCTGCAGGCATTATTAATGGTTCCTCCCGTGTTGCCCGCGATGGTCGCAATCGCGGCGATGATGCTGGCCTCAACTGTTGTCCAGGCGCAAGCGGATTTCGAAAAGGGATTTCAGGCGTATCAGTCCTATCATGGTTCCGATTTCGATTCTGTGAATCTGGCGAATGGAAATCTGGTTCTGAACATACCGCTCTTGTCGTATGAACAGCGAGGCGGCCTTCCTCCGGTGGTCATTTCCATTCGCAGTAATTCGACCACATTTCAATCGGAGCCCCCGTTCGAAAATGGGCCGCAAGATACGAAGCAGCATGAAGTCGCGTCGGGTGTGATCGGGGCGCCCTGGGGGCAACCTCACGTGGCGATCGGCCCCGGCGGCTTGTATTGGAAAGAAGAGCGAATTGTTACTTCCCCGAACGGGGGACCGGGCGGCGGGCCGGAGTACCTGACTCGTTTTGTGGCGACCGATGAAAGTGGGGCGACCCACTCGCTCGGTGGAGCGATCGCGAACAAGGTTCAAGGGCTTGTGCCCGGGATCATGTACAGCGTTGACGGCAGCGGGTTGATGCTGCGGCCGGCAAGCGGCAACAACGGGCCGCTGCTGGTGGATCGCAAAGGGAATATCGGTGGCCTCATCGATCCGAACGGCAATGTAATTCAGTTGCAAGGGCCATGCGTAAAGCCCGCCGGTGGCGGGGACTTCTTCAATCCCAGCCTGGCGGCCTGGGAAGGCAATGCTTATGGAACGGCCTCGGCGACGCAGATCGTAGATTCCGTGGGAAGAATCATTCCTAATCCAAGCTATCTGCCTCCGACGGCGCAATATAGCTGTCTGGTCGATCTTGACGCGTCGTATCACGCACAAACGCCTGATTCACAGGACTGTGGGGTTGGCCAGTCTGGCCAGACGCAGTTTGGCGACACGGTGTACTTTCCCGGCCAGAAAGGGGGAAAGGTCAAGCTGATCTTCTGCTACGACTACATTCCCGTCAACGTCTGTATTCCGACGGTATCCGGGGGGTCGTGCACTTCCCAGAACGGGGCGATCAATGAAAACTGGTGGGTGCTGACAAGCGTTCAGCTTCCGACTCCGACTCCGACGTATTGGAAATTTCACTATGACAGCTTTGGGCAAGTGCAGACTGTCACCATGCCGACCGGAGCGACGGTAACGTATGCTTACGCCACCCGTGAAGCGTGCGGTAATCCGCCGGGACAGATTCCGCCTACGGGGATTCCTGTTTCGCCTTACTCCAATCTGATGTCAACCAGGATGGTAACCAGCCGAACGCTGAACCTGAACGATGGTTCTCAGCCGAAGGTATGGTCCTATGCCAGCACCTTAGGATCGGGATGGGCGGGCAGCCCGGACGCGGGAACAGTTACGGTTCAAGATCCTGACTATTATCTTGGACTTCCTGACGGTAATGTTACGGTGCACACGTTCAAACTTCAAAACATTAGTCCGTCTATTCAATCCACCTGTGGACCCTATGAGACATTGACGCAGTCTTATAACACCTCGGGAACACTGCTCAAAACAGTCGCTACAACCTATTCCAACACGGGCACCGATTATGCCAACCCGACGAACTTCTCGAATTACATTGCGGTGGGCGTGTTTCCGCAACAAGTTACCGCTACGCTTGGACCTATCACCCGACGAGACAACTACATCTATGATTCCATATACGGTGCCCAAAACTCCACATACGGCACCTATGAGGATTACATCGGAAATACCCATCCCTTTAGCTACGGGCAGCTGCTCTCTCTGACAGAATCGGATTGGGGAAGTGCGGGAAACCCGGGCCCGGTTCTGCGCACCACCTTGCATACCAAGCTCTGGCAGTCGACCTGGAACTACTATGCGGTGAACCTCATCGATTTGCCTTGCCTGGACACGGTATTTTCCGGGAACTACACGGGTTCGCAGTCAAGTTGCACCGCGCCAGGCGCCCCGCCAGCCCAAATGTCGCAATCGGCTTATGCGTACGACCAAAGCCCCAGCCCGTCGGGTGCGTTGGGCAATCTAACTGCGGTGACACGCTGGCTGAATACGGGTGCTTCACCGGTATCCAGCACCGTTTACAACAGTTATGGAATGCCGATTAAGAAGATCGATCCACTCACAAACCCAACCCTGATCGGCTATGACAGCACATACTTATATCCCAACAAGATCACGTACCCGAAAACGGGATCGGTCTCGCATATCGAGTTGTTTACCTACGACAAGAATACGGGCGAGCTGTTGTCGCATACGGACGAGAACAGCAACCCCACTACATTCGCGTATGACAGCATGCGTCGCCTGACGTTGACGACCTATCCCGCCGACGGCGGATGGGAGCAATTCCAATACGCCGACACTACCCCGCCCAGCTACGTGTTTACGAAGTTACTCAACAACTCGTCTTCCACTTACACCGAGACCGGCTTAGCCGACACTCTCGGCAGAAAGACGCAGACCCAGATTAATTCAGACCCGTACGGGACGATCTATGCCGATACCCAGTACGACAATCTGGGCCGGGTGGCGACGCAAAGCAATCCCTACCGCTCCAAACTCGATCCTACCTATGGCTTGACCGCGTTCACCTACGATGCGCTCGGGAGAAAGGCCATCCAGCAGCAACCGGATGGCAACTCGCAGCAGTGGTGCTACACGGGGCAGCAGACCAACGGTCAGACCAACTGCAACGCGCAAAAGTCCACCGGCGCCAGTAGCTGGGTGGACTTTCAGGATGAATCGGGCAACGACTGGCAGCGCACCTCGGACGGTCTAGGTCGTTTGACCAGTGTCATGGAGCCGAACGGTACCACTGCCACCCCGACCATGCCAACCTCCTACACCTACGATGCGCTCGGCAACCTGTTGACCGTTGCGCAAACGGGCTATGGCACCGATACGCCACGCGCCGCGCGCAATTTCAACTACGATTCTCTCTCGCGCCTGGTGTGCGCGAGCAATCCCGAAAACTCATACGCCGCTTGCCCGGCGAGCGTATCCACCACTTACACCCCTGGCACAACGGGATATGCCTACGATCTCGATAACAACCTCCTGACCCGCTCCGAACCTTTGGTCAATGCAACCACCGGCACGCAGGCCTTCAATTACTGCTACGACGCACTGAACCGGAAAACGGCCGAGTACACCGGATCGCCCATCTTGAATTGCACCCCCTCGCAGATCGCCGCCACGAATCTGCTCGCAGCCTATACCTACGACGCATCCTCCATCAGCGGAGTTTCCAACCCGATCGGCCAGCTCACGGACGAGATTCAGTACACTGCCGGCGTCAGCGTATGGGAGCGCAGCCCCTATAAATACGACACGATGGAACGTCTTAAGCAGGAACAGCAGTGTGCCTTCGGAAGTTGCGCCGCACTGTATCCTTTTACTTATGGCTACGACTATGCTGGGAATGTTCTCAGCACAACCAACGGTCTAACCTCCACGCCAATTACGATTGGCTACACTTACGACGGCGCAGCCCGGTTATCCTCCGTCACTGCCGCTACACCCACCGGCGCGCCCTGGACCGGCACGGGATTTCCGTCCACACTCTACACCGCCAACGAGTATGGGCCAGCGGGCGTGCTCAGCGCCTCTTATGGAAGTTCTGGCGCCACCCCCATGGATCTCGGCCGCGCCTACGACAACCGCTTGCGCATTACAAATAACATTGTCTACTCGTCGAGTACACCTCTGCCCTCGGCCAAGGTCACGCTTGCTTGCATAACGAGTGGCTGTCCTTCGTTTAGCGGCAGCGTCAGCGTTACAGTCGGCGGCGTTTCCACCCCCCTCGTCACCGGGACCACTCTGTCCGCGCTGGCAACGAATCTGGTTAGCGCCATCAACTCCACGGATGGCATGACGGCGACTGCCACGAGCGCACCGAGCGGCACCAAGTACGTGGTCACCCTCACCTCGCTCATTTACGGTGCCGATGGTGAGGCTTCACTTTCGGCGAGCGTCTCCAGCGGCGCGACCTTTACTGCAACGACCTCCAGCGCGAAGCTCACTGGCGACAAGGACACGATTGCCTACTCTTACGCACTTGCCTATGCACCCAACGGCAACGTCTCCACCGTTTCCGATACCATCATTGGCAATTGGACTTATGCCTACGACACTCTGAATCGCCTTACAAGGGCACAGGCCACCACCGCCGGAGTGGTCACGCCCTCGGGCACTTTCAAAACGCAGTGTTGGACTTACGACAGCTTCGGTAACCGTACCGGCGAAGGCGAAGTGGTCGCGAAAACAACCTGTCCCAGCCCGCTCTCGAAGGCCCCCCGTTCCTCGTGGACAACGTACACCGTGTCTAATCGCGTTACTCAGACCACAGCGCCGGGGGTAACAGCAACCTATGTTTATGACGGCGCGGGCAACGTTTTAAACGATGGCGTCAATCAGTACGTCTATGATTTCGAAGGACGCATCTGCGCGGTACGCAACGTGGCCAACGGCTCGGTCATGACGCAGTACGTCTACGACGCCGAGGGACGCCGCGTGGCCAAAGGCACCATCTCCACTTGGCCGGCGGCGGGCCAGACCTGCGCCGCTCCCACCGCAGCCAACGGATTTTCTCTCGCCGGAACGGGCGCGGCCCTCTATCTGCGTGGTCTGCACGGCGACCAGGACACGGAACTCGACGGCACTGGCAACTGGCGTCACACCAATGTCTTCGCCGCGGGCGGTCTCACTGTCACCTACGACGCCGGAGCCACCCCCTCAACCGCGCCCACGTTCAACTTCAACTTCGCCGACTGGCTCGGTACCAAGCGCCTCCAAGCCAGCAACGCCGCAGTTACGCTGAACTCCTGGGCCTCCGACCCCTTCGGCAGCTATCTGGTCCCCCAAGGCACCGGCACCGACGCCACCGAACACCACTTCACCGGCAAAGAACGGGATACGGAAAGCGGCAACGACTACTTTGGGGCGAGATATTACAGCAGCCAAATGGGCAGATTCATGTCGCCCGACTGGAGCACTGAAAGAAGAACCGATACCGTATGCGAAGCGGGACAATCCGCAGAGTCTTAATCTCTTCAGCTACAACGAGAACAACCCCACCGCAGTCGGCGACCCAGACGGGCACCAAAAGGCGGTAGACCCAACAGAAGACTCAGAGGTGGAGGGAGTTGGGCCGCCGAGGAACGAGGAAACCGGGGAGATAGATCCTAACGCTGAATGGAACCGGGCTATAAAACCGATTGAGGAGGAGCCCGAGGCCGAACCTCCAATGATGGCCCATGGCGCGCCACTGCTCCCGCCAGAGGCCAACCTGGATCCAGCCAACAGGCCATGCTTTGCTGACCCAAAGGTTGAACAGGAAATTAAGTTTCGCGATGCCCTCAATGACTTGCGTGGGCGGGTTTATATTAGGACAAGCACCCAAAAAGCTGTTGACGATGCGGCATTCAGGACGGCAGATGGGAGGGCGATCGACCCCAATACACGAGAGCCGATCAATGGTAAGCCGGATCTGGGCCATAAAACAGGCAACGAATTTTGGCGCGAAAGAGATAAAGCGGCAAAAGAGGGCCTAACTCGGAAACAGTTTAGGGACCGGATGAACGATCCCAGCAAGTACCAGCTTGAAGACCCGAAGTCAAACCGGAGTCACAAGTATGAGCAAAAGAAAGAAAAGTAGCCTGAGTTCGATTCATCAATCGGTCATGATGGGAGACCTGGCCGGAGTCCGCGAGGCAATTAGGGAAGGCGATGATATCGATGACCTTGATCGCGATGGAAGGACGCCATTGTTCATCTCGGTCAAGGATGGCAGACTCGACATTTCGTCTGACCTCATCAAGGCGGGCGCGAACGTAAACGCACAAGACAAGAACCTCGAAACCCCGTTGCATTTCGCAGCCCGGGAGTATCAGATAGCGTCTGCCAGGCTCCTTTTGGAACATGGTGTCCATGTTGACGCTCAGGATATCCACGGCAACACAGCTTTATCGACGGCTGTTTTCTATTCAAAGGTCCGTGGCGAGATTCGTGGCGAGATGATTGCGCTGCTGCTTGCGCACTCGGCGGACAAGCACTTGAAGAACAAGCACGGGGTTTCCCCCGACGATCTCGCTAATTCCATCGCGAACTATGACGTAAAACAGTTTCTGAAGTAGGGATCCCGTTCGTTCACAGTCGGGACTGTATCCGCATCACTATCAGGTCTCACCCTTGTGAATATTCCGAACGGGTGAACGGAGCGAACTCTCCCCAGTTTCAAGGTGCAATCAATGCGTCCACTGATTACCTTCAGATGATGCAGAACGCGGGTAACATGACTCAAGAACAGATGACGAGTGCATTCAACACCTTCGTCAATAAGGATGAGCAGGCTGCTCCGAACTTGCACTGAGGAATGGGAGGGATCATGCAAAAGCCGCGCCGGCGATTCCTCGCAATATTTGTGGGTGGCTTCCTCGGGTACCTTGGGTACTGTCTGATCGCGGCCGTACTTGACAAGCGCCCACTTCGTCAAGTGGAGGTATTTTGATTCCGCGGAACTGTTTGGTTCTTTCACTGCTCCACTTGCTGGGCTCGCGGATTACTCGACAGGACACGGTGCTGAGTATCCTGCCCGCCTGATTCTATTAGACACCCTCTGCTATCTCATGACGATTGGGGGAGCAGTGTGGATGTGGCGCATTCAGCGGGGCAGGAAACTTTAGAGAAACCGGGGCGAAGACGCAGAGTACCCCCCGCGCCCAAGTTGAGCCCTTGAGCGGCAATACTCGGAAGAAAGACCGATTTACATAGATTTCTTTTCGCCATTGTTGCGGACGGACAGGGCTTTGGCGGCGATCAGGCCGAATCCCTTGGCGCGCGCAAGTTTCTCCAATGCGACGAGATCTGCTTGCGCCCCGACTCTCTGCCCTACCTTCTTTTTCAGTTCCGCAAGGGCGAGCCGCGTTTCGAGTTCGATTCCCAGCAGATGATGAGCGCGGGCGCTTTGAAGGTTCCTCTCCAGATGGGTGCGGGAAGACGTCGGGATGGCCTTCACCAGTTCGATACGCGCAGAGACAAGATCGAATTGGAGCTGGTTGAGTTGATTGGTACTCTTCGCGGCCAGCGCCTGGGTTCGCTTGTTTCTCTTTGGCCGCCTCCACGAACTTGCCCTGGCCCAGCAACGCATCTATCAAAGTGACGCTGGCGGCAAGCTCATCGTCGGCCTGACCGTCCTGATGAAATTGCTCTTTGCACTTTCGGATCACAGTCTCGGCGTCGACGGCATGCCCTTCCTCAAGCGACAGCCGCGCCAAGGCGAGTTCCGTTTCCGCGACCGTTTGCTTATCTCCAGTCTCTTTGCGGAGAGCCAGCGATTCCTCGTAAGAGTTGCGGGCTGCCTGCAAATCCCCTTGATCGACAAGCACGTCTCCGGCTCCAGCAGTGCATAGGCCATGGCACGTTTGTCATCAATTTCCTGCGCGATGGTTCGGGCCTCCTTATAACCAGCAAGGGCCGCTTTCAGGTCACCCCGCCGTCTCGCAATCTCGGCAAGATCGGCGAGTGTTAGCGCGACGCCGTCTTTGTCTCCCATTTCTTTGTAGCCCGGGAGCGCGTCCGAGAGAGCGCGTGCCGCATCCGTCAGATTCCCGCGAGCCAGAGAAATATCGCCCAGGTTACCAGAGGCGGTTGTAATGCCCTCGATGATCGCCGATCTGACGAAAGACCACGATCGCTTCCCGGAACATCTCCTCGGCCCGATCCAGGTCGCCCTGTTTGATAGTAGATGGATGGCGAAATCGCTCAGTGGTGCGAGCTGCGTTGTCTGAGTCGCCAGCCGCGGCGTAGCTCTTGCCGAGCATTATCGCAGTCTTGGACGACTTGGGCAGTGGAGCTGCCGTTGCCGCAGTGTCTGACAGAGAATTCCATAGGCTCGCGCAACGAGAAGGTCGCGAACCCTTCGGCGTTGCCCTTTTCGACAGCGCGCCGTCGCGGCAGCCTGCGCCTTGACGAAATCGTTATTGACCCAGGAACGTGCCTCGATGTAGTCGATCCGTGGATCGTCCTCGATGGGAGCGGAAGATTCCGAAGAGCCTTCCAGGGTGTCGCAGCGCGTCTTCGGGACTCACCCATCGTTGTTCGTCGGCGAGTCGAAGACCGTAGTCCAAATTGTCCGGGAACTGGGTAAACAGTTGCCGATAGGCATCGATGGCTCGCGTCCGATCTTGGATCGTGGCATAGTACTGACCGTCAATCAGCAGACGATCTTCCGGCCCCAGATGCGCGGAAAGAGCGCGTGCCCGCTCGATTTCTGCGCGAGCTTTCGACGAGTAGCCCAGATGATTCCATGCATCTGCCAAAGCAGCGTGCGCCAGCGGATAGCCAGGGTCGGCAGCGACGGCTTTCGTCAGCAGATCGCGCGCGTGCCCATAGTCGAAAGCCCACAAATGCTCCTGGCCCTCCGTATAAAACCGTATTGCCTCTTGATTGGATGGAAGAGCGGCACGAGCTTGAAGGCTGGCTTGCGCGGAGGCCGAACTTACTCCCAGGCTCTGCCGAAGCGCCTGACCGGCCTGGGTGGCCAGTTCAAACAGGTTCCCCTCGCTGCCGGTGAACGATTGCTCTGAAATCGTCTCGCCGCGGACGGTATCTTGCACGCGCACATCCAGTCGGATGCGCTTGTCCCCGTTGCCGGGAAGCGCGGTGTAGGAACCGAGGACGACGACATCGGCGCCAGAGTTGATACGCAGATGCTCTAATGTTGCTTTCGCCAGACTCTCTTCATCGGCGACGGGCAATTCGCGTTTCACGCGGGCAACGTCCTCACCCGGCACCATCCGAAGGGCGCCATCGGAGGCCAACTCGGTGTTGAGCATTTCGGAGAAGGCCGGCGACAGCCAGTTGTCTTCCGTTTTTCCCGGCAGATTACGGAAGCCAAGGACAGCAACCGAGCGGCGCGCCCGGATTGACGGCACAGAACCATCTGACGTGACTTTGGTAGACGCGCGCCTCGGCAGGGAACGTAGACCATAGATCGCAACTCCAGCCAAAACGAGGACCAAGGAGACAACCGCGACCCAGTAGCGGCGGTGATTATCAGAATTGGCTTGCGCGGGGCTTGCAGCGTTGCTGGCCGTTTCCAGCGGCGGCGTGGTCAGAGTTTCCGACAGCGGCTTTGCCTGAATCGAGGTCTCGGAACCCAGAACCGTGACCGGGGCCACGAAGCGGTATCCACGCCGCGGAAGGGTTTCAACGTAGCGCGGCGTGTCGGCATCATCGTTAAGTGCGTCCCGCACCTTTCGGATGGCCACGCCCAGGCTGTTGTCGAACTCGACGAAGGTATTTTCCGGCCACAGCCGTTGCCGGACTTCCTCCCGGGTCACGATCTCTCCGGGCCGTTCGACCAGCATTATAAGGAGGCGGTAGGGGAGATCCTGGATTTTCACGCGGGTACCATTCCGCGCAAGCGATTCCTCTCCGGTGTTCAGTTCGAACGGTCCGAAGCGGTAACGAGTCCCCTTTGGCGCCAGCCCCGGCATGCCCCTCCCTAAGTTCAGAGATGGTAGCACAGCCAACAGACCCAGGCCTCCAGTTAATACTGACTCCTAAGTTATTGTGCCGATAGTGCTTTCTAGTTAAGGGAGACTTAAAAGCCAGTTTCATTGACCGCGCGTGAGTTCTGGTTCAGATTCACGCTCGTCGACCGGAAGTTCACGTGGGGTCGAGCCGATCTGGATGAGGCTTTGAAATGAATACCCTGTTTGAAAGGACTGTTCCGACCGGACGGGGATCACACCAACCGAACGAAACACCGGCACCAAGGGTGCCAAATTCAAGGAGACTATTATGAACCTCAAATCACTGTACTTCGGCATCTGCGTTCTGCTGTCCACCCTCGTTGCCGGCGCTCCTGCGTTTGCGACGCACACCACGACGGCTTTCAATTCGTTTCACGTCCGTTCCAGTGCCGCCGCTTCGGCCAACTGTCTCGCCGAGAGCTACGGTGCTCTGGTCAATAATTGCCCCGCCACCGTCTCAGTGTCTTTCGACCTGCCCGTTGACAATAAGGTTGTTCACACGATTAAGGTCCAGAACTACGTGGCAGGGACGGGAACGTTCGGAGCCACATGTTTCGTGTGGTCGTATGACGGCGACCGCAACGGCGAAGAGGGAAGCTCCGCAACCTTCAATCCCAATGGCGCAGAGACTATTACGTTTACGAGCGCATTATTCGGCAACAGCCTATCTCTGCTTTGCGATATACCGGCTGGCGCGGGCATCGCGACCATCAATTGGAAGCCGTAGAGGTTTTACGAGGGCCCATCCCCGCGTTGGGGAAGCGCGGGGATGGGGGTTTTATCAATCGAAATCGTCACTGGGGACTCAATCTGGAACGCCACTCTGAAGGAGAAATTCAAATGACCGTCAAAACCAGCTGCAAAAACACCCTGAACCACATGCGTCATATGGTTTGTGCATTCGGGCTTCTGATTTCGCTCGCCGCCCTGCCCGCCTATGGACAGCAGCAGGTTCACCAACTGCTCTACGACAACAATAACTGGACGGACCAGAACCTCAACGGATCGCAATCGATCTCGAACGGCCCGATCGCCGCATTCCTGACGACGCCAAACAACCAGCCGCACGTCTACTTTCTGGCGACCGACGGCCACGTCCACCAGCACTTCTACAACGGAGTGAGCTGGTCGGACGACGACCTGACTGTTTTATCTGGCGGTCCGGCGGCCAGCGGTCAGGTAAGCGGGTTCTCGGTGGGCAATTACCAGTATGTTTACTACGTTTCCCTGAAAGCTCCGCAGCACGTTCACCAACTCCTCTACAACAACGCCGGGTGGGTCGACAGCGATCTGACTGTGCTCAGTAAATCAAAAGTGCAGGCGATCAACAATTACGGGCTGGTTGCCTTTACGACGTCGCCGGCGCTGCACGTTTACTACCAGCAATACCCCATCGGGGACATCCATCAGCTTTACTCCACCGATGGCTCCACCTGGCAGGACCAGGATCTAACCACGCTCACGGGGGCCCCGCAGCCTTACATCCTCTGGTCTGGATTCAATATCGGCAACCTGCAGTATGTCTACTATCAGGACAAGGTAAGTCTCGACCTCCACCAATTGAATTACAACAATGCCAACTGGTCCGACACCGACCTGACGGTGTTGACAAAGACCGCGCGGCCGTCGCTCGATGGCGAGGCTGCGTTTGTGATCCCCGGCACCAAGAAGATGCGGATCTATTACGTTAACGATGACAACGACCACATCATGCAACTGGCCTCAGCCAACGGTAAAACCTGGACATCTGCGGACTTGACAAAGAAGTCAAAGGGACCGAAACCCGACGGCGGCACCTCGATTCTCGCTTACGCAACCACTCCCAATAACCTGGTTCACGTGTTCTATGAATCCGGAGAGCATATCTACGAAAGTTTCCAGCCCACGACAACAACCTGGGCGAACGACGATCTCACGGCTGAGGGAAACGGCGGGCTTGCGGTCGATTTCACCCGTATCGCTGGCTTCTCGCTGCAAAACTATCAGTACATATTTTACGTAGCGCAGTGACGCTCGCGGGCCGCCTCGAATTGGATCCGGGCAGGGGAGCTCTATCTCGCAATCGCAATATTCCGCTCACCCGGCGCTCTACGAATGCAGATCGGTAAACAAGGAGTGAATATGTTTTCACGCAATCGAATCGCTACTTTATGGCTGGCCCTGGTTACAGTGCTGGCGTGGTCTGCGTCCGCCGCCGCGCAGGGCAACAGTCTCTTTACAACAGTCTCACTGAATCCGGTGGGTTCTCAGCCAGTGGCGATTGCAAGCGGCGATTTCAATGGCGACGGGTTCCCAGACAGGGCGGTAGCCAACTGTTCGAGCGGCACGGTCTCCATCTTGCTTGGAACCGGGGACGGCAACTTCCAGCCTGCGATCACTGACCCGGTGGGGGAATGCCCGACCGCGATCGTGGCCGGGGATTTTAACCGCGATGGTCATCTCGATCTGGCCGTGGCCAACTATGGCGACCCTTCCCATGGAGGAAGTGTTTCGATTCTATTGGGCCGCGGCGACGGGACCTTCGCAACCGGAGCCTCCTACCCCATGATCGGCCCCGAAGCGATCGTTGTCGGCGACCTCGATGGAGATGGCAATTTGGACCTCGCCGCCATGATCGACAACTATAACGGAAACCTGTCCGCCAACGTTATGCGAGGCAATGGCGATGGCACCTTTCAAACCGTCAAGAATTATGGTTTTGGCACTGGTATCGGGGTGGGATCGCTTGCCATTGGCGACTTCACCGGAGACGGCAAACCCGACCTGGTCATTTATACCACTGTGAATGGAAGCAGTTTCATCGGAACGCTTGTGAACGATGGGTCCGGGGGCTTCAAGGGGGAAGTGGGATGCACTCTGGGAGCGCAAGGAAGAGTTTCACTCGCAGTCGGCGATTTTAATAACGATGGCAAGCTCGATGTCGCCGTGGCGATCGGTACTGGAAACTCGATTGCGATTTGTCTTGGCAATGGCGACGGGACTTTCACCTTGGCGGGCAGTCAGGCAGTGGGAAACCATCCCATTGGATTGGCGGCAGGCGATCTTAACGGCGATGGCAAGATCGATCTGGTCGCCAACAATTACAAGGATGGCACGGTCTCGGTTCTGCTCGGCAAAGGCGACGGAACATTCACGAATGGCGCTACTTACCCGGTGGGAAGCCGACCGTTTGATCTCGAATTGGCGGATCTGAATGGCGACGGCAAACTTGATGTCAGCGTGGTGAATAGCGCCGATAACAATGTTCAAGTCTTGCTCGGCGGCGGCGATGGCACGTTGCGCGCTGGAACGTATCGGGTGCCCACGGGTCCTTGGAGCATCACAAGCGGAGACTTTAACCGCGATGGAATCCCGGATTTGGCGGTACTGAACGGGGACGGCACCGTCACTGTTTTCCTGGGCGACGGCCATGGCGGATTCAAGGTGTTGAATCCCTTTCCGGGTTGTGGGTCGGGCCCCGGACTCTTCCCGCTTCAAATCGTGGCCGCTGACATGAATGGAGATGGAACATCCGATCTCGCAATAGCGTGCAATGAGTCCGAGGCGGGGGCGTCGTTTGTGGCCTTGTTCCAGGGCAACGGAGATGGCAGTTTTTCTTTAAAGCAAAGTTACGATCCGGACGCCGCAATTCGACGCATGATTGCCGCGGATGTCAACGGCAATGGAATTCCAGACCTCATAGTCGCCAGCCCATCCTATGTGAGCGTGACCAATCTGGACGGTAACGACCTCGGGTTTCCTTACAATGGCTACCCTATTACTGGAGTGCGCGCGGGCGATTTTAATGGCGACGGAAAAACAGACCTATTGGTTGTAGGTCTTGGGGTGGTTCTTTTGGGAGATGGGACAGGAAGCTTCCAAACATTGTCCACGGGCTGGATTGGTGGACTGACCGGTGATTTCAATGGCGATGGACTTTCTGATTTCATCAACGACCCTGGATATCCCCCAATGCAGCTCATCTCCAGCAACGGGGACGGCACATTTGTCGAAGCGTTCTTACTTCCTGTCGACCGGTTCGGAAACCCTAAAGCCCTGGCTGATTTTAACGGGGACGGCGTCCCGGACCTGCTTACGACACCCCAGTTTGGTGCGCCGCTGAACGTCTTTTTTGGACAGGATGGCACGTTCGTAGATTCTGGAATATCGTTGCCTCCGTTCGGCGAAGGTGACGCGGTTGTCGCCGATTTTGACGGCAACGGATCGCCGGATGTTGCATTCCTGGATTTTAATGCTGGTACCGTCTCCATATTGCTCAACAAGAGCAGCTTCAAGGTAACCAGTACCCTTCTATCCGAACTACCCGCCAAGGTCGTTGTCGGCGAGCCTGTCACATTCTCGGCAGCGGTTACCAGCAAGCAGGGCACACCCACGGGCAGCGTTACATTCAAACAGGCGGGAGTTCCCCAGACAACAGCCCCGCTGAGCAGCGGTGTCGCCCAAGCAACATTATCGGCACCCACGTCAGTCGGGATTTACGGTTTCACCGCGCTTTACACCGGCGATGGAACCTTCAGCGGCAGCCTGTCACAGCGCGTTCTAGTTACGGTCAGCACCGCTTCGACGACGACCACGGTCACATCCAATGCGCCCTTGTCGAAATTGGGACAAAGCGTGACCTTCACGGCTACGGTTCATCCTCAATACTCCGGTCAACCTACGGGAACGGTGCAGTTTTACGCGGATGGCAATCCGATGGGATCGTCCAGCGTCAGCGGCGGGCAGGCGGCGTGTAATACATCGTCACTCACGTTAGGCGCGCACACGATCCAGGCCGACTACTCCGGCGATTCATCCTTCACCACCAGTCTCGGCAGCACGAAGCAGAAAGTCGGCGATGCCGCGAGCTCGATTCAACTCACTTCCTCGTTGAATCCGGCTGGCTATGGCCAAGCCGTGACATTGACGGCAACGGTCACGGATTCCGCCGGCTCTGTCCCCACCGGCGTCGTGGTTTTCTCGGAGCGGGGCGCTTACTACGGGACCGTTACTTTCAGTGGAGGAGTAGCGCAGATTGCCTTGCCGACGACGCTGGCCGCAGGCAAGCACACCATAACAGCTCAATACAGTGGAGACTTATCCGACGGTCCGGCTAAGACTTCGTTGGTCCAGGTTGTTACGGGCGCATCGAGCACAACGACAATCACGAGCGACACCGAGCCTTCAACCTACGGGCAGACCGTCACCTTCACTGCTGTCGTCAGTTCCACGGCCGGGACACCGGACGGCACCGTGACCTTCAAGAACGGGTCGGCGGTTCTGGGTACGGTCGCGCTGAGCGGCGGTCAGGCAACCTACGCCGTCAGTACTCTGAATGGCGGCACGCACACAATAAAAGCGCTGTACAACGGCAGCAGTAGTTATGGGCCTAGCAGCGCCAGCGTCTTCCAGATCGTGGAACCCGCCGCCACTACAACCATAGTCACGTCGTCATTGAATCCGGCACCTTACGGGCAGACGGTTGCTTTCACTGCCGTGGTAACGTCGGCGGCGCCCGCCACACCTTCCGGCAACGTGACCATCAAGGACGGCAAGAAGGTCTTGGGCTCGGCCTCCCTGGTGAATGGCCAGGTGCAAATCAGCACCTCGCTCCTGTCCGAGGGAGGCCACACCTTGACGGCGACTTATGCCGGCTCGGCAAACTTCTCAGGGAGCAGCGGCACGTTATCGCAGACTATGCAATAGAAACTATGCCACGCCGGTTTTAAAAAATAGCGGTTGGGGTAGAGCACGGCTTTACAGGCTGCGGGAAAACTCGGAAGGCGTGCGCAAAGGCGTAGGGACGCGACCCCCGGCTGTCCATGCGAGCAAAGTTCGCCCCCACCCGGCAAGCGCACGAGGGTTCGGGAAGGACACGACTTCAGTCGTGCGGCCTTGCGCCGAGAATACTCAGTGATGGAGCCAGACACCACAATGCAAAACACTAAAAGGATGTTCGATACACGTAAGCGAACGTTTTTCGCCGTTTTGATCGTGTGTTCCTTTGTGCTGTCCGCGAAATATTTCTACATTTACGGACAAGACAAATCGGATTTCCCCGACGGCTTCGACGCTGTGCAAGCCGCGCCCAAGAGCCACAAAGTAGTTTTTGAAAACGCATTTGTGCGCGTGCTTGAAGTCAGTGTATCGCCCGGTACGACGGTGCCCATGCATCACCACCGTTGGCCGAGTCTCCTTCTCAGTTGGGATACAGGCGGCAAGTCACCACACGTTCGTTACCGTCGCGCCGACGGGAGTGTTCGGGACATTCCGAGCACGGACGAGGCAATTCATCCCGGTGTATGGAGCGCAGAGTGGATGAAGCCCGAACCGATGCATGCCGTTGAAATCCTGGAAGCGCCCGCTGTTGTACCCAACGCGCCTCCCGACCTTCGTATTGAAATCAAGTGTTACCCCTAAGATCCGGGCCAGAAGAACCATGCCATCACAGGGCACAGATGCTCCTCGCATAGCGAGCGATAAGACCCTTGTTGACATGGCCGATGGAGGTCAAGAAATATGAAACCGTCAGTCATTCTTTCAATCGCACTCGGCTTCTGCTTAGCGCTGATCGCAGGCGGCAGCACGAAACTCCTGACGGCGGACCCACTGACAAATCTTCCTCTCTATCCAGCCACCGATTCTCGTCTTCATCTGGGAAACGATCCCACCCGTTTGCCCGAGTCGAACGTCTGTAAGAGCAAAATGCAAGCGGACTTCTATACGGTTTATGACACCAAGGTGGACGCCACACTATTGTGGTATGGTGCTCACCTTCCCAGCTTCAAGAGAACGCACGCTTATGCCGCCAACCGCTCCCAAGATACCTTTTACAACGCCGAAGGGACCATATCTGTTTCTGTGACTGGAAGCTCGGGTAGAGCGGGAGAGAACACTGAGACTTATTCGGTCGTTTACTCGCTCTTTCAGCCCGCCCTCCTGGAGAAAACGATCATCGGGCTCAATCAGCAGAAAGTGGTCTGCCAGTGACCACCTTAGTGAAAGATGCGGGTTCCAGATGTGCTTTCGTAAGTATGAACAGACGGCAGGCTAGCCGGAGCCAGCCGTTTCAGTCTCTCAGGTGGAAAGTCCGGCGACTACTCAACTCACACTTGTTGTTTCGCCGGGGACTTCCTGGCTAGCTTCCGTCGATTCGTGTTTTGTTCACTTGAAAAATGTAGACGATGTTGTGGCGGTCAGAGCTTCAACGTTCAACACTAATCAACAACTTTCAACAAGGAGCGTGCAACAGGTTCCATATCAATCTAATTGCAAACTATAATTTCCAATTAGATTTCCATACAATGTTCTCAAGGGCTCAGGAGGGCTGCAAAATGAGGCTTTTAATTGAGGCCGTAATACTTGTAGCAGTGCTCTACGTGGCAGTTCGTTTTTTCAGGAAAAGAGGCTAGCCCCGCTGGCGAGCGTGTGAGTGGGATGCCCAGCCTACGCGGGAACCGTTACGGAAACTAACTCCGGACTGCACCGCGAAGTCTGGATGGCCTTGATAGCGTCTTCGGCTGTGAACTTTCCCATAATCAGTGCCAGCTTGCGGTTCGTGGTTGTCTGTATTGGAGTTCGATCGATGCGCTGCACGTATGCAGCGCCGAGACCGCCACGGTTCACTTTCACAACAAATTTCGTGTTTTTCATGGTTCTTCCTCTCACTTCGGATGATAGATAACTGGGAGGCAAGATAAGCCGCCTCCCATTTCTTTCATTACCATTCGCTACGGCAACTAAGGCTGGTTTCTATGCGGCCTTGCCGTGAACCTTGGCTTCGAGGGTTTTCTCGCTGCCAACATTGACCTTGATCTGCTTGGGCTTGGCTTCGGCCTTCTTGGCGAGGTTGATCTTCAACACGCCTTTGTCATAGTGGGCGCTCACTTGCCCCGTATCGACGGAACTGGGCAGCGTGAACGAGCGGGTGAAGCTTCCGTACTGCCGCTCAACGCGACGGAAGTTCTCCTCTTTCTCTTCCTTTTCGAACTTGCGCTCGCCATGGACGGTGAGGGTGGTGTTCTCGATGCGGACATCGATGTCTTTTTCGTCGATGCCCGGGACTTCCATCTTCAGAGTAATGGTGTGCTCGTCTTCGTAGATGTCCACCGGCGGTGCGAAGGTTGTGGTTGTTAGCGCCTCTTCCGGGCCTTCAGGGCTATACGACTCACGAAAAAGACGATTCATGCGGTTCATGCGGTCTTGCATGGCGGAAAACTCACGGAGAGGCTCCCAACGGGTCAATAGTGTCATAACAAATTCCTCCTTCAGTGGGAAGCTAAGAGGAAATACTTCAGATGGGCTGACTTAGTTCAGAGAACCTGAAAGAGTAAGAAAAGGTAGCTTGCTCAATTAAAATGCTAGGCTTCGGCGTTACCGTTGTCAACCTACGCCCGCCTCGAAAAACCTGTACAATTGGGTATGCAGTCTGAACAACAACTCCATTTGGGAACAATTGAACGTTTGAGGAAGCAAAGCGCCTTGCTGCTGAGGCTGTACCAGGCAGAATTTGCCAGTGACCCTTCCAGTCCCGCTACCGAATCTTCGCGTAGTAATCTGATGGCCCTACGTCACACGATTGCGCAGATCTATGGAGATGTATAGTTGCTCTTGGCGCGCTCCACGCCCAGATTCAAGGGTTCGTTCCACATCCTTGCAGATTGAGTAATCCATAGTTATCCCTCAATCTTCCAGCAGACGCACGCGTGCCGATGGATGTGGTTCTTTTACTTCGCCAGTGACCGCCTCCCGCATGAAGCGGTCCTGCTTGTCGTTTTACACACGATTAACCTTTGGCCCAATCCGCGTCTCGCCGACCGTTTTGCCTGCTCTCGAAGCTATCGAGTTGGCAACTCTGCTGGATATGGCGCGAATGTGCGGAGACGGTTGCATAGGGCACACCAAGAAAGCGCTTCGCCACGATGCCGGTCACTTCGAGGCAATTGAATTCCTGCAGTTTGACTTTACGAGCGATTCGCTGCAACGCCCCTTGAATCTTGACCGCTCCGATCGCCCCGAAGAAATGCGCCTTGACTTCGTCCGCCAGGAAAAAGAAGTTCCACCGCGCAGCCCGAATCTTGTCGTCGAGAGTAGAGCCGTTCGGCACCGTCACCACGCTCCAATTCTTGAAGTATGGTTCACTCTGCAGAGCCAGGACTTCGGACATGCGCGGCGACTTTTCGCCAAGCAGAACCGTACCGACTTGAACAGTTGGCGTCATGGAAATATGCTCCGATCCAATGCCGAATGGGGCTTCTAACTAACACCTTAGACGAATTCCCCAATTGCAGACTGGTCAATTTTGACCAGTTGTTCTGCTGCAACAAGCGAATACTGATCACAGGGAGAACTGCCCTTTCACACAAAGGCACTCCAAGTCTTTCAGGACATTGATGTCAGTAACAGAAGCAAGAGCTTCGGACCAAATGATCGAGCTTGCTAACGAACGCCCGTGGGAATCCCAGCGAGCGCCCGCAGCGCCCATTCGCTTGCAATCGAGTGCGGGCATGCCGAGCCGGATCGCAGTGGTTGGCAACTACCTTCCGCGGCAGTGCGGGATCGCCACTTTTACCACCGACTTGTGCGACGCGATCTCCGCTGAGTGTGGCGCGGCCAAGTTGTTTGCGGTCCCGGTCAATGACATGGAGTCCGGGTATGCCTACCCGGAGCGTGTGAGGCTGACGCTTGCGCAGGACGATCTGTCTTCCTACGAGCAGGCCGCCGACTTTCTGAATTTCACGAACTTCGATTTGGTGTGCCTGCAACACGAGTATGGAATCTTCGGAGGCCCGGCGGGCAGTCACATCCTGGCTCTCCTCCGGCGGCTCAAGATGCCGGTCATCACTACTCTGCATACGGTTCTTCGCGAACCAAATCCCGACCAACGGCGAGTGATGGAGGAGATCGCCACCCTCTCAGATCGCCTGATCGTAATGAGCACGCTGTCTTCCCAGTTTCTCCAGGAAATATTCAAGGTGCCGGGCCGCAAGATCGATATGGTTCCGCATGGCGTTCCCGATATGCCATTCCTCGACCCCAATTTCTACAAAGATCGCTTCGACGTAGAAGGGAGAGCCGTCCTCCTCACGTTCGGCCTGCTCTCGCCGAATAAGGGTATCGAGAACGTGATTCAGGCGCTGCCGCACATTTTGTCGAAGCACAAGAATGTGGTCTATATCGTCGCGGGCGCGACGCATCCTCACATTCTGCGCCGGGAAGGCGATCACTATCGCGAGCACTTGCAGGCTTTGGCGAAGGAAATGGGCGTGGAATCGAATGTGTTCTTCCACAATCGCTTCGCGAGTCCCGGTGAAATGGCCGAGTTCATTGGCGCGGCGGACATCTATATCACTCCTTACCGCTACGAGGAACAGGTGGTCTCCGGAACGCTTGCGTATGCGCTAGGTGCGGGCAAGGCGATTATCTCAACTCCGTACTGGCACGCCATTGAGTTATTAGACGACCGCCGCGGCGCACTGGTACCTTTCCAGGACCCAGAGGCAATTGCGCGCAAAACAGTCGAACTTCTGGATACTCCCGCAATACGTCACGCGATGCGGAAACGCGCTTATCTCTACTCACGGGAAATGGTTTGGAAGAAAGTCGCCCAGGGATACATGGCGAGTTTTGGGCGGGCGCGCAGTGACCGGATGCGGGAACCCCGGGTGATGCTCGCAGACGACAGCGTCGAAAAGTGTTTCGACAAGCTGCCAGCGCTGAACCTGGATCACCTGCAGCGGTTGACGGATGGCACGGGCATTTTCCAGCACGCAACCTTTGCCGTGCCCAACTATACGGAGGGCTACACTACCGACGATAACGCGCGCGCTCTGGTTCTGACCGTCCTCCTCGAGCAACTTGGCGAAACCGGATCGGGCACACTTGGCGACTTGGCCTCGCGGTATTTGGCTTTTCTGGGGCATGCTCTCGATCCCGCCAGCGGGCGATTTAGAAACTTCCTGAGTTATGCGCGTACGTGGATTGAAGTTCAAGGATCGGAAGATTGTCACGGGCGTGCATTGTGGGCACTCGGTGCTGTCTTGGGACACTCTGGAGATCAGTCGCTCAGAGGCGCAGCTGGCCATCTCTTCGAAATCGCTGTTCCGGCGGTGGTTGCTTTTAGCAGCCCGCGTGCATGGGCCTTTGCGCTGTTGGGAATTGACGAGTACCTCAGTTCTTTTCCGGGCGACAGGGAGGCTCAAAAAATAAGTTCGACTCTGGCCAGCCGGATGGTCAAGCTCTACAACGCGAACCATTCACCGGGCTGGGGATGGTTTGAAGACGTTCTGGCATACTCGAATGCCAAATTGGCCCAGGCCGTGTTGGCCACCGGACGTCGCACCGCCGATCACGAGATGATATCCGTCGGCCTTGCAGCCCTGAATTGGCTTAGTGAAATACAGCGTTTTGAAGGGCACGATCGCTTCGTGCCCATCGGTTCGCAAGGGTTTTACCGGAAGGGAGGCGAGCGAGCACGCTTCGATCAACAACCCATCGAAGCGGGCGGTGCGGTTTCCGCTTGTCTTGACGCTTATCGCACAACGGGAGATGATCGTTGGCGCAAGGAAGCATGGTCGGCGTTCAACTGGTTCCTGGGAAATAACGATTTGCAGATTGCCTTGTACGATCCCACCACCGGTGGTTGTCGAGACGGTTTGCATCCGGAACGCGTGAATGAGAACCAGGGGGCGGAATCGACCCTGGCGTTCCTGATGGCGCAAGTCGAAATGCGCTTGTTTGGAGAAGTCGGTAATCCACGATTAGGTCCAGCACTGGTCAGAACTAGCAGCAACAGAGACGAGGTCCCCGAACATGTACTTTGAAGTTATTTCTTTGCTTTGCGAGAGCTCCTTATGAGCGTTGCTGCGGTCACGGGCCACGAACCTTTGCTCCTTCGCCATCCTGCTAATCCGATCCTGACCGGCAAGCACTGGCCCTACCCAATCAATAGTGTTTTCAATGCCGGGGCGACACTGCTCGAAGATGGCTCAACGCTGCTGCTCTGCCGTGTTGAAGATCGGCGTGGTCTATCTCACCTTTGTGCTGCCCGTTCGCGAAACGGCGTGGACGGCTGGCAGATCGATAGCGAACCGACTTTAATGCCCAGCCCGAAGGACTATCCCGAAGAAATCTGGGGCATTGAAGATCCTCGCATCACCTTCGTCCCCGAGTTACAGCAGTACGTTGTCACTTACACTTCCTATTCCCGCGGTGGTCCGGGAGTGTCGCTGGCGCTGACCAAGGATTTCCGCAGCTTCGAACGCTACGGCGTTATCATGCCACCCGATGACAAAGACTCCGCACTTTTGCCGCGAAGAATTAACGGCTACTGGGCGCTGATCCACCGGCCTATGACGCCGCTCGGGTCTCACATGTGGATCTCTTACTCTCCGGACTTACGTCATTGGGGACGACATCGGCTCATCCTGGAGGCGCGCCGAGGCGCATGGTGGGACGCAAACAAGATTGGATTGTCGCCGCCACCCATCGAGACCTCCAGCGGGTGGCTGACGCTCTACCACGGAGTAAGGCACACGCCATCGGGTTGCCTGTATCGATTGGGCCTGGCTCTGTTTGACCTGGGCAATCCGGAAAAATGCCTGATGCGAGGCGATTCGTGGATCTTTGGGCCAGAGGCCGATTATGAACGGCATGGCGATGTCGACGACGTTGTATTTCCTTGCGGCTATACCATGGATGCGGACGGGGACACCGTCAACATCTACTACGGTGCGGCCGACTGCTCCATCGCTCTGGCTCGGGCCAGCGTCCGTGCTTTGCTAGCGTGGCTGGACGCCAATGGAAGTTGTGAACGCAGGCGAGATCAGGGCCGATGAACCCGCTGCGTTGGATTTTCCGATTTGCTTTCGGATGCCATCACCGTCACCTGAGCCGCATCTTCACCATCAACAAACGGACGTACCGGGTCTGCTTTGATTGTGGAGGAGAATTCACCTTGCCGAATGTTAAGCATAGAGCTTGAAAGAACACTTTCAACCGTAGGGCTAGAGATTTAGGGAAACGCGGAATTTGACTATGGATCCTCTCCTGCATCCGCTGCTTGTCCGTGTTCGCGGTCTGCGTGGCTTCATAGCTGCTTCGCTAAGGAAGCTACTTCGGATGGAAGCGCACGACGGCGATTTTGCGTCTCAGCGGATCTGTCCATTTTGTGGACTTATCACGCCTCGTTACGAGACTTGTTGCATGGAGTGCGGCGAGGCCCTCAAGCCAGCTTAAAGTCGACAACGGCGAAGAACTCACACGAACACGTCAAGCACACGGGCTGAACCTGGTCCTTATTTCACGGCAGTTTCGCTTAGGAAGGAATCCCCATGAAAAGACAATATCTCGCACCCTCGAAGGCTCAACAATTAGGTTTACAATAAAAGCCAATGGCTTCCCCTGGTTTGGCGAACAAGAGCCGTGAGTTTAATCCCAACATGTTCCTTGCGACCATTGGCGAGGGCAGGAAGAACCTGACATTCGCCAAGAAGCAGGCGGTGTTCGCGCAGGGAGATGCAGCGGATGCGGTCTTCTACATCCAAAAAGGCAAAGTGAAGCTCACGGTCGTCTCCGGAGCGGGCCGAGAAGCGACCTTGGGCGTACTGGGCCCCGGGTACTTCTTTGGCGAAGGAGCGCTGGCCGGTCAGGCCCTGCGTATGGGATCTGCCGCAACCATGACGGACTGTGAAATTCAGCGGATCGACAAGAGAGCGATGATGGATGCCCTGCACCGCGAACCGACGTTTTCCGAGCTGTTCGTCGCATATTTACTGGCGCGGAATGTTCGCTACGAAGAGGATCTGGTCGACCAGTTGTTTAACTCCAGTGAAAAGCGCCTGGCTCGAGTCCTTCTTCTGCTCGCTCATTTTGGCAAGGAAGGCGTGCCAGAGACAGTGGTCCCCAAAATCAGCCAGGAAAGTCTGGCCGAGATGGTTGGAACCACTCGCTCACGGGTTAGTTTTTTTATGAACCGGTTCCGGAAACTGGGTTTTGTGAACTACTCCGGCGGACCGAAGGGCGGCTTGCAAGTCCACAGCTCTCTGCTCAGCGTAGTCCTACACGACTAGTTTGGCCGGTGCGGCTTTACGCGAATCGCCGGCCGTTCACCAGGTTAATCACCAGCATAATCAGCGCCCCCACCAGCAGTAAGTGAATCAGACCGCCGGCGATGTGCAGGCTGAAACCAAGAAGCCACAGAATCAGAAGCACTACGAAAATTGTCCAAAGCATATTGATCTCCTTCGTGCATATCCGGAGCACAAACAACGCGCTCTCGAAAAATCGTCTATCTTGCAGGGACGAGTAACTTCCCACACTCCAGACAAGAGTATTCGGACCGCGGTGTAATTAGCCCGCAAAACGGGCACACCCTTTGCGACGCGAAATCGCGTGCTGGGGGCTTGAGTGATTCCAATCGCTTCGATAACGACTTAGCGATTCTCAGGACCCGCCTACGAACATCGGCGCGGAGTTCATGAAGAGTGCGTCCCATTAGCGATGTAAGTTTTCTCCCTTTCCTTCGTCCGCCACATTAAAAGATGACACGTCCGGACCAGCTATTCTGAGCAAGATTGCTCACCGCGGCTGCCAAATCGACAGATCACTAGCTAATTGCGGGGCCGGGCAATAGGCTGGCGGGAAGTGAGCAATACAGACCAGACGTTCGCCTGTCCGCTCTGCGACCATGACAAGTGAGACGAGTATTTCTTCTGTCTCTTTCAGGTTTTCTGAGCTAAGTCAGCCCATCTGAAGTCCTCTCCTCTTAGTTTCGCAGATTCCAAAAGGAAAATTTATGAAAAAAGTAATGTCACTGCTGTTGATGAGTTTGATCGGCTTGGCTGGAACCTTTGCGTGGGCAGGCTCGAATCGTGAAGACACGGTCGACCGCATGCAAAAGTCCGTGGATGTTCTTCAATCCATCATGTCGACACCGGACAAAGGTATCCCTGAAGAAGTGCTGAACGGTGCAAAGTGCATCGTCATCGTGCCAGACCTAATCAAAGGTGGCTTCGTCTTTGGCGCAAAACACGGCCGTGGAGTGGCAACGTGCCGCACGGCTGCAGGTTGGAGCGCTCCCGCATTCATCTCCGTTGGCGGTGGGAGTTGGGGATTGCAAATCGGAATTGAAGACATCGACCTGGTCATGTTGGTCATGAACGATCGCGGTCTGCAGCATCTGCTTTCCAGTAAGTTCGAACTCACCGGTGAAGGATCGGTAGCGGCGGGCCCGGTAGGACGCCACACGTCCGCCGGAACGGACATATTGATGAACACTGAAGTGTTAACCTACTCGCGCTCAAAAGGCGTATTCGCCGGCTTGACGTTGGAAGGTGCGGTAGTGGAACAGGACAATGATTCGACACGCGCCGTTTATGGCCACCATATGATGTTCCGCAACATTCTTTCGGGCAAGGTGTCAACTCCTGCAAGCGGGGACGCATTTGTAAAGGCTGTGTCCGAAGCCGGGCACCAGGCTCACATCGCGGAAGCAAGAGAAGACAGAAAGTAGATTGAGAATCATCTGCGAGCTGAGACAATGATTTCCGCTGGCCGAGACCGTTCGTCGGTTTCGGTCAGCTTTCACCTCTTCGTCGGGTGATGGTTTTCAGTGTGGCGCAGAGGCCCACCTTCTTCTTCAATGCCGAATCGATATCCCAGCCCTGCGCTTCTAGTCCGGATATATACTTTTCTGCCTCGACCACCCGGGCCTCGCCGCGAATTCCCAAACAGAGATGCGTCCCACAGCGACGATCGTAGTCAAAATACGAAGTGAGGGTTCGGCATAGCGAGCTTTCCTCCCTAAAAGTAAAGCTTCAGCGCCATTTGCAACTCCCGAGGCGCGTTGCAGGTGTAGAAGATCTGGCCGAAGGTTTGGCCACCCAGTGTCACATCGGGCGGGCAGAACTGCGGATGATTGAAGGTGTTGAAGGTCTCCAGGCGATATTCGAATCGCATTCCTTCGCGAATCGAGCCTAGCCCAAACTCCTTAAACAGCGACAGATCCGCGTTGGCGGCGCCCGGATCTCGTACCTTTCCCAACATACGGGGCGCTGTGCCTAGCGCGTACTGGGCCGGCGCCGCCAGGAAATCGCTGCCGTCCGCGGTGGTGAAGTACTGGTTGATCCAGACCGAGTCCTTCGCCCGGTTGCGGTGTGGCGTCCCGATGAGGTTGGGGCGTTGCGCCCCGTAAGTTGGGAGAGGCTGGGAGAAATCGCCGTAAAGCATCGGTTGGATGGGGCGGCCGCTGTTAAAACGCCAAATGCCGTTGGTGCGCCATCCGCCCACGATCGCGTTGAGCACCGGATTCATGCTGCCACCGATCCACTTGCCTCGTCCCACGGGAAGCTCATACGTGTAGCTGAACTGCAAGACCTGGGGGATGTCGAACGAGGAGAGACTGCGTTCGCCTCCAGGATTATTGGGGTTCTGCAAACTGGCGAAGCTACCCAGGTACCCGCTGTTGGTGCTGGTCAGTGAAGCGTCGTCGATAGACTTGGAGAAGGTGTACGTGGCCAGGAACTCCAGTCCATTTGAGAAGCGCTTCTCCGCTCGAACCTGTAGTGCGTGGTAAATCGAGTTGGCGATCGGAGGCTCATCGCCAGCGAATCCAAAAAACTGCGGATGCGCCATCATCAATTGCAGCTTTTGGAGTTGCGGATTGGCGAGCAGAGGGTTGTTGGGGTCGGTGATGATCTGCGATGCGTTCGACTGGGCGGGATCGAGGAACGGGTTGTCCACAAACGAGTTCAGATCGGCGATCTGAGTCGGGCTGAAGTGCTCGATCTCACGTCCCAGAACGCTGTAATTTCCTGCATTGGCAAAATAAAGATGCGTTCCCTTCTTGCCGACGTAGGACGCGTCGAGAACAAGATTCCACCTGGTCTCGTGCTGCAGGCCAAAGCTCCAACTCTGCTCGTATGGCACCTTGTTACTGATGTCACGGATCGGCCCATAGGCGGTGTAACCAACATCGTTTAACAAGCCCAGACTGCCGCCCGGAGGCTTGATCGGCCCGTAGGGATAAGGATTGCTCATCCTCGCGGCGGGCGTGGCTCCATCTCCCCCGAATGAGGCGACCAGGTTCGTCAACTGATCGAAGCCTTGCTGTCCGACGCCCGACGTTCCAGCCACCGCTCCTCTCCACGATGAAAAATAGATGCCGTAACCGCCGCGAACAACCGTGTTATGGATCGCCCGGTAAGCAAAACCAAAGCGCGGCTGAATGTTTTTGTAGTCTGGAGCATACGAATGGCGGTCGCCAGAACTGGCGAAGATCTCACCGCCGGTAAGATTCTTGCCATCCAAGGTAATTGGGGATTGCACATTGGGGTCAACCCAATTCAGTTCATTGCGCCGCTCGGTGCGCGGCAGGACTAACTCGTAACGCAGGCCAAGGTTGAGAGTCAGCTTCTCCGTCTTCTTCCAATTGTCTTGAGCGAATCCTCCGAATTCGAAATTCTGGCTGGCCACCGAGTTCGGAATCTCGTACTGTCCGCAGCAGTCGTTGGGTTGGGCGCCGATCAGGAAACTAGCCATGCCATCGCCGCCCAGGGGCAGGCACTGCTGGACGGCCGGGTCACAGGCCGGATCGTAGTTCGCCGTTCCGGTCTGATCGAAGTAGAACGTCCCGCCAGGCGCGTAGTTGGGCTGCGTGTAGTTCAGGCGATGCAAGCGGCCTTCGCCGCCGAATTTGAACTCGTGCGTGCCCCGCACCTGGCTCAGCGTTCCGATCAGATGATGGGTTTCCTGTCCTTGCCGGGCATAGCTGTAGGGGTTCCCGCCAATGTTGTAAGACCCGCCTTGCGCGGCCGTATATTCCCCGATGGCAACTGCGGGAAACCAGTTGTAACCCGAGTCCTTCATGTACTGCGGTTCCCCGATCGCGTCCACGGGTGAAACGCTCGGGTAGGCGCTGGCAACGCCAGGGTAGAAATAAGTGCCCCGCGACAATCCGTAGGAAACCGTCAGCAAGGTTGTGGGGTTGAAGGTGTGGGTGTCATTGATGGCGAACAGATGCGCGCTGCCGTTACTGGGGCCGCTGCTGCATGGGTCGGCCGCGTTGTTGAAGCAGTTGAACGATGTGGAAGTATTGTAATCGTGCGAATACTTGGCACTCAGCAGATTCTTCTGGCTGACGCGGTGATCAATCTTCAGGTCCCACCGATTATCGTTAGATTTTGTCGACCCCGCGTCCACACGGTTGATAGTTGGGCCAGAGCCGGGACCGGTAAAATTCGATTTCGGAAAGTACTGCATCAGTGCCTTGGCTACCGGGTCAATCAAGTTTCCCGGGCCCGCCGGGAGCGCATAAGGAGTGCCAACCAGTTTCTTATTGCCGGGATGGTGCGCGTCCACCGTGCTGGTGTAGGTCGCAAGGTTGTTGTACGGGATGAACGCACTTGGATTGCGTCTCGCGCCGCCCACTTGCGGATCATAAATTCCGGCATATGGGTCCCAGAGTTGGCCGTCGTATAAGATGTTTCCCGCTCCGTCGGTGCATTCACCGGCCAAAGCGCCGCTGGTAGCGAACGATCCTCCCTGGTCAGTGCAAACCTCGCCAAAATTACCTTGGCGTTCGAGATCGCTGGGCACTCCATAGAAGGTCGGCCCAGCTAACTGGGTGATTCGAGTTCCCTGATAGTCAAAAAAGAAGAACGTTTTGTTCTTCCAAATCGGTCCGCCGATGGTGCCACCGAAGTCATTGCGCCGCAGAGGCGCCTTGGGAATTCCCTGATTGTCGCTAAACCAGCTATTTGCGTCCATCTTGTAGTGGCGGAGAAACTCGAACAAACTTCCGTGAAAGCTGTTCGTGCCGGAGCGCGTAACCATATTGATGACGGTGGCGCCGCTAAACCCGTATTCGGCGCTGAAGTTCGATTCCTGCACCTTGAACTCTTCGACAGCATCTACTGATGGCGTGTAGGTATCCACGCGAATACCGCTGTTCTGCTCATAGTTCGTTGTCGTCACGCCGTCCATCAGAATGTCAGCGGTGGCATTCCGGCTTCCATTGGAAACAAAGTTGTTGGCGGAGCAGCCTGTGCATGCCGCATCCACCTCAGTAACTCCGGGAGCAAGAAACGCCAGATTCCACACGTCCCGTCCATTGAGCGGGAGGTCGTTGATGAACTTCCGATCCACTACCTGCCCAGTGACTGCGTCTTCGGTGGCCAGCGCGGGAGCGGCCGTCGAGACATTCACTGTTTCCTGGGCGCCCGAAACGGACAGGGCGAAATCCGCGCCAATGTTCTGGCTAACGTCGACTTTGATTCCGCTGCGCGCCTGGTCCTTGAAGCCGGGCATTTTGACCGACAGGTTGTACATACCGGGGGGCACCGACCGAAAAAGATAGCGCCCCTTCTCGTCGGTTTTTGCGTTGAAAGTGAAACCCTTGTCCGCATCCACCAGCGTCACGTCGGCCCGCGCGATCATCGCCCCCGACTGGTCGCTGACAACACCAGTAACCGATCCGGCATAAAGCTGGGCTTCGGCCGGAGCCGTTAACGCGAATACAACCAGGAACGCAAACAGAGATACGCTGGCGATAACTCCAACAATAGATGCTCTGCGGTTGCCGCCCTGGGATACACCATTGGACATTGTGAATTCAGTCATCGCAGTCTCCTTGAATCTCCAAATCCGTTCTTGCCTGCGCGCCGCTCATACATGCGACGCGGGCAGTTCTTCAAGGCAAAGGCGCCTCGACTTCCTCAAGTACCCAGTGATCGGGTGTTTCCAAATGACAGTCATAGCCATAAAATCGATCGTTAAAAATGTGTTGGAACAGGCAGGCGCGTTGGCCGCGCAGGATGGGATTTCCTTCCACGGGCTGAAAATCGCCATCGGGTGAATCGGCGGCGAAGATTTTCACTTGCCACTCGCCTTCTGGATCCTCGGTGTAGCGGTGCGGATAAATCTCGGTGGCCAGATAGTAGATTCCGGTTTCCTTGCCGTTCGCGGCCTTTGCATTTCGGACGTAAAGCAGGGTGGGCGCGGCGACCGTGGTTTCGGACTTGAGCAGAATCTTTTCCCTAGCCTTGTCCAGGTCAACGACGGAAGCGGCGCTCTTGCTGATGATCTCGAAGTGATCCTTGTCGTTGCCGCGGTAGAAGGTCAGGTAGAAAAGGCCCGTCCGCGGATCGCGAAAAAGGTTGGGGTTCTGGTTGCGCTGGTTGGGAACACCCGCCACCAGCACTTTTTCCTCTGTCAGATGGATTCCATCGCGCGAAGTGGCGAGCACGATGTGGCTGCTCGTGGTGTCGTATTCACGGGTGATCGCGAAGTGGAGCACATCTTTGTGCTTCGGGTCGGCCTCGGCGAGAACCGAGGGCCAGCGAGCGTTCGTCCAGAGGGGGTTCTGCTCATACTTGGTCCAGTTCACCAGATCATTGCTGCGCGCCAGGCCGATGCCCTCGCCTTCATTGAGCCCATACCATCCCCAATAGCGGAACCCGTCGCGCTTCAACTCCAGCACCGACATGGTGTGGGGAAACTCGTTCTTCTCCCATTTTTGGGCGTCGGGGAGCACATGCCGCGGTGTGGTGAGTTTCAGGTAAGGAACACTCTTGGGCGGCGCAGTCTGCGCCAGAGCGGCAGCGGCAAGAACCAATCCAAAGAGCACTCCCGCCGCAGATCCTCGAAACCTTAAACCAGTTACTTGTGAGTTCGACATACATTCTCCTGTTGCATGATTGCGAATCTATTCACGCTCGGCATTTGCCGCTCATTTCTGGTTGGAGAGAGCCGTGTTCAGAGTGGACCAGTACGATCCCGCGGACGGGTCATACGGCACCATGTCGATGGCAAACTCCCAATAGAAGCCGCCACCTGCCCAGTTCGGAACGTTGGGATGGATGGCGTAGTAACGGTCGATCAAGTCTTCAAGGGCAACCTTGGGAGGTCTCGTCCCGGAGTAGCCGAATTCCGAGATGCCGAGTTTCGAATTCGGAAACATGGCCGCCAAGCGCTCGAAGACGCTCCGCCAATCGGGTTTATACCCGTGGCAGTCGAGTTCGTAATAACTCACCAGCACATAGTCGAGCCCGTTCTTCATGCGGGCGGGAACATTCCTCCGAGCCCAGGAAAACATTTCGCTTGCCGGCGGTGGGCTGCAAGGGGTGTTGTAGTAAAGCGTGAGCGCGGTAACCTTCCCCTGCGCCTTAACGTAGTCGTAGGTCTGCGTCATCTTGGCAACAACGTCAGCCTGCGACGTGGAACTCACTGTTGCCTTGGGCGCGCACCCGCCTGTTTTGCCAAAGAGCCATTCCCCGTTAATCTCGTTTCCGATCTCCCAGAGGTCTACCGCGCTCCCCATGGTGGTTACATAATCCTTAAAACGGTTCAAGTGTTGTTCGCGCGTGAAGCACTTCATGTAGTAAGAGTCGACGGGCTCGGCCATAACGTAGCCGGTGCCCTGAATTTGGGTAGTGGCGTCGAGGTACGAACTGGCGGGGTAGTACCCGCTGCCATCGCCGGGCGTATACACAATCCGGGTTGTCGGCTGGACGGACAGGTGGCTCAGCGAGGCCAGCAGCTTTGAAAGGAAGGTTTTATCCCGAACGTCGTGGGTATCGTCAGCCGTGACGCCATGAATCGGGGGAGGAATCAAGCGCTGCGCGCCGCACCACACGCACAGTGCAAACGAGAGGAGCGCGGGGCGGAGGCATGCCCTGACAACCGGCGCCAGCTTCGTTTGTTGAACCATTTCTCCTCCTGTAGCCTTGCCCGAGATTAAGCGAGCCCTGATTACCGCACGTCTCTTAACTGGCTTCGACTGCATTCTCGCGATGCAGAATCGTCGCGTTGGTGATGATCGGCTTCGCCCAGAAACCAACACTCAGGACGCATCCGAAAGTCAGGTAAAGAAAAGCGACACCAGCCCGGAGACCTGCGACATCTCCGATGCGGCCGATAATCACCGGCACTACCGCGCCGCCCATGATTCCCGTGCTCAGGATTCCGGCGAACGGGCCGTGGTGTTCCGAAACCGAATTCAATGCCAGCGAAACCAGCACCGGCCACATGATCGAAGCGAAAAGGCCAATGGCCGGAAACGCGATCAACGACACGCGCGCTGGCCCAAACAACGCGGCGGTCAGGCAAAGCAGAGCGCCCACGCAAAACCCAATCAGCACTTTGCGGCTGTCAAACAACTTCAGCAGTCCCATGCCCACGAAGCAGCCGGCCGTGAGCATTCCCCAGAACCAGGAGACCGCGGTCGCGCCGGTCGTATGCGGGTCGTAGCCGTGATACTGCGCGAGAAATTTCGAAATCCAATCGGCAGTCCCTTGCTCGCACCCCACATAGGCAAACACACAGAGGAAAAACGCCCACACCATCGGCTTCCGAAGAAGCGTGCGGTACATCTGGAGAGAACCGGCCGCCTCATCGCTCGTGCGTTCAACTCGAGGGACGCGGGTGAAACCGAGGACGGCAATCATCAGCACCGTGAATACCGCGAAGATCCAGTACATCGACGCCCAGGGGAGTGCCGGCGGGGTGAGCCTGGCGAGAGTCTGCAGCAGCAGGTTGCTCCGGGCGGAAGCATTGCCCAGATTCTCGACGAGATAGGAATAAATTCGCGGGCTGGCAAAGGACGCGGTTCCGAAGATGAGCTGCGCGAATGCGGAGTTGAAGGCAAAGTGTTCTTCGCCTCCCGCCACCCGCAATAGCGGATTGATGGCAACTTGAAGCGTCGCCATGCCCGCGCCCATGACAAACAATGAGCCGACCGCGACATGGTAGGTAGGAAACAGAGCGAAGGCCAGGGACCCGATGGTTCCGGCGAGAAATGCCGCGATCATCACTGGCTTCTCGGTAAAGCGTTCCACCCAGAAGCCCGCTGGAATTGACATCACTCCATAGGCAATAAAGAAGGAGAAAGGCAACAGTGCCGCAGCCGTAAGGCTCACACCAAAGCTGCTGATGATGTCGGGCACGATTGGCCCCAGGATGTTGGTCAGCAGCGACATCACGAAGAATGTCAGGAAAACCAAGCCAACCATGTAGCGATTCCGTGCCATGGGTACAAATCCTTTTCCTGCCGTTTTTATTCTGTCGTTGTAACTTTGCTCGCCAGTTCGAAGCGTCCCGGCTCGCGCCCCGCCTGCAGCGCCAGCGCCAGCGTGATCATTTCCACGGGGAGAATTTCCAGAATCTGCCGCACGCTCGGACCGCGGTCTGCGATACGACAGCAAGGCAAGGAACCATCCTTGTCCACGAACTCGGCCCGTCCCTGCTGCTGCCGGATGTCGTGGAGCAGGCGCTGGTTCAGATCCCGCGTCTTGGCGTCGCCGCCAAATACCAACACAAAGGTTTCGCTCCCCAGCATTTCAAATGGACCATGGCGGAAGGCGGCGCTGCTCATGCCCTCCGCGTGAAAATGGTCGGACTCCTTTACGATCAACGCGCCCGTACCGGCCGTCGCCAGCGACGCGCCGCGCCCAACCAGAAACAGGTGACGGGTATGGTTGAGCGCCTGGGCCAGCGTGTGAACATAGTCCTTCCAATCGGCAAGGTAGGCGGCCACCGCCGGAGCCGCATGCTTCAACTCGCGCCGGGTGCGGCGCAGGTCGCGCTCGCACAGGACATCTCCGAGCCATTGCAGCGCCATGAGCGCGGTTACATAGGTCTTGCATGACACCGAAAACTCGGTGCCCGCCTGGGTAAACACCGCCGCATTCGCGTGTTTGCCCAGCGGGCTGTCAGGCGTGTTCGTCACCGCGACTACGGTGCTGCACTTGTGGTTCGTTTGCACCAGACGCACCATCTCTGCGCTGCGCCCGGATTGCGATACCGCGACGATCAAAGTCTTCGGATCAAAAAAGCGATTCTTGTAATGCACCAGTTCGGAGGTCTCGACCATGAGGGCCGTAAATCCATGGCTGATAAGTTCCAGGTTCAGCGGATGCAGGGCGTGAAACGATGAGCCCATGCCGGTAAGTACAACCCTGTGGAACTTGCCCCGGTTCAGTCGCGCGGCCACATTCTGCAAAGGCTTCGAGGTTTCCAGTGCGGCAAGAGTGTTTTCCAGAGCCTGGGGCTGATGCAGAAGGTCCCGCAGATATTCCCCTTCGATCATCGCCGGATATTCAGGCATGGTGTCCTCCTTCTTGCGCGAAGCGGTGATGCCACACGCGCGCAGCGCCGATCAGGTTTGCATCTTCGCCTAAAGAAGCCAGGGCCAGATCTGCTTTCTCGTACGGAACAAAACGGCAGCACCGGCATATGGTCTTGCGAATCTCTTCCAGAAAAAGAACCGCGCTTTTCATCACGCTGCCCCCGAGCACGATGCTATCGGGCGCAAACAGCGTGACCAGATTGGCCAAGCCAAGTCCCAGATAATGGGCTTCGCGTTCGACGGCCTGCCGGGCTAAGTCATCTCCCTCTCGCGCCAGTTCACAAATCCGCCTGGCCGTCAGACGGTCGCGGTAGGGGTAGTTTTTCGGCATCACACTCTCCAGCCAGGTGACCATCGCTGGACCCGCAGCCAGGGATTCCCAGCAGCCGTGAAAACCGCACAAACATGGCGGCCCGGAAGCGTCAATGACATGATGGCCAATCTCCGGGTGAGCGCCATCCACCCCGCGATAGAGACTGCCGTCCAGAACAATTCCAGCACCGATACCCGTGCCGACCGTCACGTAGATCAGACGTTTCCTGTCTTTTCCCGCGCCCCACGCTGCCTCCGCGAGGGCCGCCGCGTCGGCGTCATTCTCCATCGCGACGCGCACTCCAAAGATGCGGCCAAGATCAGCCACCGGATTCTCGCCGCGCCAGGCGGGGAAGAAATTCACGTCGCCGAACTCGCCGGTGAAGGGATCGACGGGACCGGTGCTTCCGATTCCAATGCCAGCCAGTTCGGCATCGGACGCTGCCGCCAAGGCTCGCAGCAAATGCTCAATGCGCACCAGGGCCTCTGCATATCCGCGCTCTGCATCCGTCGGACATTCCACGCGCGACAGTACATGGCCATCACTATCGACCAGTCCCACCGCGATCTTTGTACCCCCGATGTCAACTGCGCCAATCATGATTGTTTCTTCCCGGCCATGCCTTACTTCCACTCGAGAATTGCCGCTTCGTATGGTTCCAGGTTCATCTGCCAGGTGGAGCCTTCCATTGGGATCGCTTTGGAAGTGTCAGCCCCGATCTGGCGAAGCGATTTCACCGGCAACGACGTCGAGATCGTCACCTTGTAAGCCTGCCCACCGTGATTCACCACCACGGCATATCCCCGGTGGTCTCCGCGCAGGGATGTCACTTCCACCGACGGCTCGTCGCTTTGAAAAGCCGTTTTCACCCCGGTCCAGTTGCGGAAGGCTTCATAGATGCGATGTGTGCTTTCCGTTTTCTCAAACACCGCCGGAGTATTCGCCAGATACGTTTCGATCGGATACGCCGAGACCAGCGTCTTCCCTGAGCCGGCTGTGTTCGCGATGAGAGCTGGCCGCCCGTCTTGATCGACCGCGATCACTTTTCCACCCTTCACATCGAGCAATGCGCCCCACACCCGCGGGTTTGCGCCCGGAACGGCATAGTGGAATGTGTCTCCGGGCTTCAGTCCTCCAAAGGGCTCGACGATTTTCAGCGTGACTTCTGAGGCCACCACGGTATCAACCAGTCGCGCGCCGAAAATCGTTTCCATGTCCGGGATGGCAGCATCGGCAGCCACCGACGCGTAGAGAAAACCGCCGTCCTCTACATATTTTTTCGCCTTCTCATAGAAATCCGAATGAACGTGGGCAATGACGCTGGTCGTGCTCGTCAGGGGAGAAGGCATGAACAGCATGGGCCGTTTCGCCCAGTCGTCATACTCGCGCGGGAAATCCGCTTTTAATCCGGCACGATGCGCAAGCACGAAGGAGTTCAGCGCCGAACTGATCAGCCATTGGTTGTCGGCGCTGGTACTCGGCGGCGCCTGCCCGGGAACGGCATCGCCGTCGAACGTGGAAACGTATGGCGTTACCTCGGGACCGGTCAGACCGAAACGCGAAAAGTCTCCGTGCGTTCGTGCCCATTCGCCAGGGATCAATATGGCGGCCTCGGCCGGAGCAGGCCTTATGTCGGTCAAATCCAGTTGACCTGTGATCCTTGAAAATTTCCTGAACTCGGTGGCGAGTGGCTTGTCTTGACGATCCCACGTCGTCATTCCCCATCGCGTTTCCTGTGGCGTCCGCAGATATGGCGCCTTGTGAAATTGCTCGGGGGAAGCGTCGGTGTAGCACCAGAGATCCACGCCGATCGATCCTGCAGCGAGGCCTGAATACATCTGCAGGCGGTCGTAGAGGGCCACTCTCTCGGGTGAATACTGTGCCGTTGAGCCTCCCATTTCGTGGATCATGGCCGGATGGCCGGCGCCGCTCGACAACGCCACCTCGAAAGCCGCGCCATAAGTCCCGCGTTCGGAAAGCATGGGATCGGGAAATAGATCGGAACTGTATATCGTGAAGGGATGGACGCTGAAGAAATCGACTTCCTTCGCGATGTTGTCTGGACGGAACGGCCCATGACCGATTTCTTCTCCGCTGGTTCCGACCACGATGGGATGGAGTTTATCTTCGCGGCGAATGCCACCGGCGATCAGGCGAGTCCAGTTGATGGCCGCGGCATCGCTGGTCTGCGGCACAATCCAGAACGGAGGTTCATCGGTAAGGTCCCAGGCAATGATCGCCGTCTCATTGCCGTAGCGCCGGCCAAACTCGGTGGCAAGGTTCGTCTCCAGTCGCAGCATCTCCGGATCGGTGTGGGGATTCCGCCCCTGCCGCCACGGAACGTCCCAATACGCCTCCCCCACCTCTCCCCCTATAAATAAGGATGGGTGCAGATAGATTTGATATTTGTGCGCCAGCGAAACCAAGTAGTCGAGTTGCTGAAATGCAACCGGGTTGTAGTCTCCCGGACGGGGCTCAAACCATGCCCACATCATGTCGAAGCGGACTATGCTGTAGCCAAGTTCGTGCATTTTCGCAAAATCCGCTTCGATATCTTTCGGATCCCACTGCACAGGCCATTGCATCGCCGCCTTCGCCGGAACCCAATGCGCTCCAACCGGCAGAAAGCGTTTCCCTTCGCGGGTGAAGTACTGGCCATCGAGATGAACCGGCGCCAGCTTTTTCACGCTCGCAGTTGTAGTTGCAGTTGCCGCCGCACTCGCCTGCTGACCGAAACTGGGCCGTGTCTGCAATGACAGAAGGGCCCAACAAGCGACTGTTCCAATTCCCGCTAAGCGAAGCGCTCTCATCTTCTGCACCGTGCTTGCCTCCTGCTTCCTGCGCGCAGTTCTACTGGCGCACTTCGATCTCGTCCACAAAAGTCCAGCCCGCGTTGGATCCCGGCTTCACTTGCACCTGCACATACCGCCCGCTTACGTTGCTCAAGTCCGTCAACGTGTACCACCACGTCTGCGTGCCGTCGCCGAGTGACGGTTTCTGTGGCGTCCCCACCGGCGTGAAGTTCACATTGTCGTCAGAGACAAAACAGCTGACCTGCCTCGGCAGAAGGATCCCCGGCAGTTTGTCCTGCAGCCAATTGCTGCGGACCTCCTTGATCACCTGTTCGGAACCGAGGTCGATGGTGAACGAGTAGACCTCCGTCGTAGCCCTGCCCTGCCACGCCGGATCGGTGAAATCGGTTGAGTCCAATATCCCATCGGTCAGTTCGACGCCCCCCGTGTCGGGATAACTCGGACTCGTGGGCATCGTTGCCGTGTAAGCTTTGTTCAGCGCAATATTGGTCGGATATAGATGTGGCTCCGGCGTCGTCGCCGCACTTAGATTACTTAGGCCCGACTTATTTCCCGCGGCATCGAACGCCACGACTTGATACTTGTAGGTTATTCCGGGTTCCAGTTGTTCATCCAGAAAGGTGCTCGTTCCATCGCGCTGGCTGGCCACATGCCGCCCATCGCGGCGGATGTCATAGCCGGCGATGCCCACGTTATCCGTTGCGGCGGTCCACGTCAGGCGAATGGTGTGGGAGTCGACGGCCGCACTGTTTAAGTCCGGCGGCGTCGTCGGACGCACGTGCTCAACTTTTCCGGTCGCAAGGTAATCCATGTATGTCTGGTAGTACAGCGGATTCGCTTGCTGCGGGCTCATGTAGTGATTGAAGCTGAAGCTGAGATAGCTGCTGACGTAGGGCTCGACCACGCACATGTCATTCACGATGGAACGAATTGGCCGGGGTTCAAATCCCGATACGAACGTCTCCGTGTCAGCCCAGAACTGCATCCCCGGCCGGGAAGCCTGAATCGCTTCTCGGACGGCGCTGAACCACACCGGTAGTTCCGCCGTCCTCACGTGCGACGCACCCGCTCCGTCCTGCAGCGCCAGCACGTCAATCGGACTCCGTTTCAGAACGTACTCCCACATGGTCTCCCACTGCGACGGGGAAAGGTCTGCTTTTGGATTGAAGAAAGGAGCAATCACAATCGGCTTGCCGGGCGTGAGTTTATGAAGGTGATTCCCAACCGTCCGGTAGAACGTCGCCAGATTGTTCCACTCTGCCGGAGTGCTGGCGGCATTATCCACTTCAAACGCAAGGTACCACCCTGTCAGTGACCCGTGCTGACCGTAGCGCGTCCACAGGTCATCGGCCAATGCATTCGCGGCCTTCGCCTCGTTCTCGAGCCATGCCCTGTCCGTTATGTATTTCGTCCACCAGTCGTTGTTGATTTGCAGCCCCAGATACACTTGCGCACCGCTGACATCCCCCGCATCAAGGGCACGCTTGACTACGTCATGTTTCGTGTTCTGCGTATAACCGGCGATCCCGGACGGATAGATCGTGGTCTTCTCCCTGCTGTCGGCCGTCCATTGCAGCACCATCTGGTCGAGTCCCGCTTTCCTCATGTAGTGGAACTCGTCGCGCCATTCTATTAAAGTCCACGCGTCACCGAGCGCTGGTTGCAGAAACGAGCCGCGAATGGAAGGGCCCGAGCAATGTTGGGCGAGCACTGGCAAACAGGACAGGATGATGATCGCCGGCGCAGCTACCCTCCAAGCCAACGGACGCCGCATGTCATCCTTCCTTTCCACTTTTTTATTGCCCGCAAACAGGTTTCAACCTGAGTAGCGTCCTTCGTGAGCCATGACCGGCTAGAACGAAATATTCACCGACACCTGGATCTGCCGGGACTCGTGCAGTGTGCTCGTGATTTGCCCGGCATTGTCAGTGTCGACCTGAGGGTTGGGTAACGCAAACTGCGGCGTATTAAAGAGATTGAAAATCTCGGCCCGCAGTTCGAGTTGGCTTCGCTCGCGCAACTTGAAATCCTTGAAGATGGAGAAATCGGTGTCGTAAAACGCGGGCCCGCGCAGGCTGCCGCGGCCCGCGTTCCCGAACATGGTGGCGTAGAATCCGGCTGGATTGGTGGGTTGCCCGGGAGCAATCGCTGGTATCGCGAAAGCTGCCGGGTTGTACCAGCAGTTAACGTTCTGGTGGGTGCCGCAGGGAGCGTTGGAGAAATCATAGGGATTAAAGACGCGGTCGGGCCTCATGCCTCCAGAACCCGTATTGCTGTAGTCCTGCGACAACTGCGGCGTGAAAGCTTGTCCGGAGTAAAGCGAAATAATGCCGTTCAATTGCCAGCCTCCAGCCAGCAAACCCAACGGACCTGAGGCCTTAAGGTAGTGCCTGCCAGGGCCGAACGGGAGTTCATACGACCACGCCGAAGTGAACTGGTGACGAAAGTCGGGAGCAACGTTTCCGCGTTCGCCGCGCAGGTTGTACGTATTCTGCGGTTCCACGTCGGCACTCGGTGTCTCGCTCTCAGTGGCCTGACCGATGGTGTGCTGGTAGGTGTAACTGTTGAGCATGCTCCAGCCATTCGCTGACCGCTTTTCAAAACGCACTTGCAATCCATGGTTGATCAAGCTGATGTCATGCCCTTCGGTTCGGATGGCAGCGATGTTAGGAACTGTGTTGACGTAAGGCCGCCCTTCATTTCCTGTCGGGCCGGAGAAATTTTGCCAGGTCGGTGTCGTAGCCTGGTTCAGGTTTCTTAAGTAAGTCAGATGTACACCCCGCGTCCCGACATATCCGACCTGCAGCACGGTGTCTTTCGCGAGTTGGCGCTCAATGTTCAGGTTCCACTCTTCGATGTAAGTCGTGGGATTGTGGAAGTAGGCGGCGCTGGCACGCCCAGTGGGGTTGGTGATATCCGAGAAAATAATGGGCGGCGGACCCTGAGAGAGAATCATGACCGGAGTGGGTCCCAGAGACGCAGTGAATGACTGGCTGCCATAGACGCCGGGCAAGTCGTTGTAGGCGAGTTCGGTATCGTTCTGGTCGGCTTGCAGATCGTAGAAGATGCCGTAGCCGCCGCGCACCGCGGTTTTGCCGTCAACCGAATATGCAAATCCGATCCGCGGAGAAAGGTTCTTCCAGTTCGTGGCCACGTCTCCCGAGCGGCTCGTGCCAGTGGTAATTCCCGGAGCCACAAAATAGCCGGTGTTAAAGTCGAAGTTCGCCAGGCGGTTGTGCTCTTCCACCATCGGTGTGTACAGGTCATATCGCACGCCAAGGTTAAGGGTGAGCTTGGAACCAACGCGGTAGTCGTCCATCAGATATCCGCCAAACTCCCACCAGCGCATGCCATACGTTCCAGTTTGCGCGTCGCGAAAAAGACCCTGCGTGTAACCAATCAGGAAATCCGCGAGAGGAACCGTGTAAGTATTGCTGTCGGGACTGGTAAATTGTCCGGTGTAGTAGAAGTCGCCATGAGGGTTCTGCACCTGATAGAAGCCGTGCATGCGCCGGCGCAGGTCGCCTCCCATCTTCAAAGAGTGATTGCCGCGGATATAAGTGAAGGAATCGAGCAGTTGATAGTTGTTCTCATGCAGCGTCTCAGGGAAATAATCGCCGTTGCCCAAACTGTTGAGGCCTGCGATCTGTATATTGGGCAGCCCGCCCGTGATGGGATTATTAGGGTCGTTTACCCCCGGGATTCCCAATTGCGTCGCGAGCTGTTGGCCCTGAAAAAAAGGAACGGCCTCGACCACATAGCGTGTGTATCCGATTTTCAGTTCATTGATCTTGTTGCCCGAAAACGCGTGAACTTCGCTCAGGCCCCCGAGCAGAGATTTGTTGGTGATGTTGCCGGTAAATGAACCGCCACCCGCGATTCCCGGAAATGGGTCGGGCTTGTAGTCGTCAACATTGCCATAGCTGAAAAAGGCAAACAGATTGCTCTTGGCCGTGATCTGATGATCGATGCGAATGTCGAACGAATTCTGATTGTTCCGGTCAACCGGGTTGTAACGGAACAGGCTCTGACTGGCGAGATCGGGCGACGGTGCCGGAAACAGCGCTACAACGTTGAGCGCCGCAGAGTCGAGACACGCGCCCCCTGTGGGACTGGGGCACGACGGAATTACGTTCGGACTCGCATTGTCGTTGCCCATAAACTGGTTGCCCGTCGCCGGGTCAACGATGATCATCGGAGATGATCCGGCTAGAAGATCGGAAAAATTCCCGCCAGCCTCCGACGGATTGGGGACCGTGGAAAGAAACGTGTCGGACGTCCGGATCCGCCGCCCTTGATAGTCCACGAAAAAAAACGTCCTGTCTCGAATGATCGGGCCGCCGAAGGACCCCCCGAATTCATTCCGTTTGAACGGCGGGATGGGGTGCGCCGGGTCATCGAAAAAATTCTTTGCATCCATGGAGGAGTTGCGCAGAAATTCGAAGGCGCTCCCGTGGAACTTGTTGGTGCCTGCCTTGGTTACGACATTCACCACCGCGCCGCCCTTCCCGATATCGGCGCCGAAGTTGTTGGTTTGAACCTTGAATTCCTGGATGGCGTCAATGGGAGGTTCGATCAGTTCAAAACCAATCTGTTGTTCGTTATTGTCGAATCCGTTCAAAAGATAATTGTTGTTGGTCGCCCATAGTCCATTCACCTGGATCGAACCATTCCCACGCTCGTCCTCAGGAATCTCCCCCTGCTGCACGTTTCCGGTGCTGCCCGTGCTGGCGGGTCCCTTGTTGACGCCGGGGCTCAGATAAGCGAGTTGCATGAAGTTTCTTCCGTTGATCGGAAGCTGGTGAACCCGGCTCTCATCGATTACTTGTCCGATTGAGGACGTTTCCGATTCCACCAATGGCTCGGCGGCCGTGACTATGACCTGTTCATGGACTGAGCCGACAACCAAAGTGAAATCCACACGGACGACCTGGTTGATGTCCAGCTTGAACACGGACTCCACCGCCGTCTTGAAACCCTCCCGTTCCGCCTTCACCATGTAGGTGCCGGGTTTCAGTTCGGTGACCACGTATTCACCCGCACTATTGCTCTTGCTTCTGGTCTCGGCGTTCGTCTCCGTTTCGGCGACCGTCACGGACACATCCGCTACCACCGCTCCGGAAGCGTCGCGCACCGTGCCGACAATCTTTCCCGACTCCACCTGGGCCTGCAAGGCGGATCCAAGGATGACCATCGCGCCGCCGAGAAGTGTCAGCCATCGCAACCTCGAACCACCGCGGATAATCCGATTCATCAGGCCCTCCAATGGGCGATCGGGCGAAAAAAGGATCCAGTTCGCTCCTACGAGTGCATGGAAACATCATATGTATATATGTTGTCAATCGATATTTTTGAAATTGCCGCGGCTTGACCTCGCGAAACCCGCCGTCTATTCGGTGTATATGATTGTTAATAATGTGCTTACTACCATTTAACGAGACTGGTTTAACCATCATCGATGAGGCCGCGCGGATCTTGTTACGCATAACATGTGCACGTTGTATACTATGTATCTATGAGCGCTCGTCGCGTTGCTCCTCATCTCGCGCCTGGCATTGCGCCCAAGCCTGAGTCTTTGGGCCTGATGATCGACAGCAGTAGCTTTGTCCCCTACTACGAGCAGATCGTCGATCGGGTACGCAATCTGATCAAGGACGGCGTGCTCCACGAGGGCGAGATCTTCTGTTCCGAGGGTGACGTGGCCCGCACCCTCGGTATCAGCAAGATGCCCGTCCGGCAGGCATTTCAAAAGCTGCGCTCTGAAGGTCTGCTGATCATGGCCAAAGGGAAGCGGCCCATCATTGGCTCCGGACGTGTTCCTTGGAATTTTCAGCAACTGCGGGGTTTCAGCGAGGAGATGCTCCGGCGCGGCTTGGTCCCTTCCGCCAAGGTCCTGGCGCTGGATGTGGAAGAGCCGGATCCTGAAACGGCGCAAGCCCTCAAACTCGATGCCGACGAAAAAACCTACTGCTTGCGGCGCCTTCGCTTCGTGAACAAAAAACCGGTCGCCGTCGTTACCAGCCATCTGCCGGTTCGCCTGTTTTCCGGAATCGAGAAACAAGATCTAGCCCGGCAATCCCTTTACCATGTCTTCGAGAAGGTCTACGGGCGAAAGCTCCATTGGGCCGAAGAAGTGATCGGCGCGGTCACCGCCGGCGAAGAGGACGCGCGCATCCTGCAGACGTCTCCCGGCAGCGCTCTCCTGTCCATCAAGGAGACGACCTATGATGTGCAGCGCGTCCCCATTGAATACAGTGTCTCGATGTTGCGGGCTGACCGCTACACCGCCTCCGTCATATCCGTCCGCAAGACATAGGCCAAAACAGTTTGGCCGCACGAGGATGCCGTCCAGATGGAGTGAGTGCTGTGCGGCGAAGTGCAGCCATTGCCCCACCGCGGCTGCCCGGAGTACGCAGATCGCACTGACACGGTGAAGCTGGCGGCGAGTCGCTGCCATCGCCGATGCGCCCGCTTCGGAGTGGCTCCCCACAAGCCTGCTGGCGCTACGCCCGAAAGAAAGACCCATCTACATAGACTCTTTTTCGCCAGCGGCGATGCGGTGCGAGGCGTCAAAACTCAAATGAACCGTCGTTCAGTCCGGTCCGTGCCTTACGAGCGATAAGGCCAAAGCTCTTGCTTTGAGCATCTTTCTGCAAGCCTTCCAGTCGCGACCGCCCGGCAGCCTTTCTGCCGGAATTGATTTCGATTTCTCCCATCAAAAGGCGGCTCTCCAGTTCGTAAGCGACATAACCACTTCGCGCGGCTTCGGCACGCACCTTCTCCAGCATCTTGAGAGCTTCTTCTGTTCCTCCCGTTTTGAACTTTACCGCAGCACTGGCAATTGCGGCCTGGAACCATGCCTCTCGATCCTGGCCGCGTTGGCACAGAGCTACCGCAAGATCGGTGGCAGTTTGAGCCTCCTTAAGTTTGCCTTGGGCCAGCAAGGCTCGACCGAGAATTGCATTGGCCCAGCCGCCGTTATCGGCTGCCTTTTGCCGGTCAAATTCTTCTGCCGCGCCGCGCGCCAGACCTTCGGCCTCGGCAGCATTCCCCTGCTCCAACGCAACTTCTCCCAGATGCACTTGCCCTTCTGCTACACCGAAGTCGTCTTTCAGTTCTTTAAGGATCGTCAGACCCCCTAACGCGGAAGCCCGCGCCTCCGACGCCTTGCCCTGCAACAGGAGAACCTCCGAAATATTCTTCATCGATCGCCCGCGTCCACGCTGGTAACCAATTTGCTGCGCCATCGCAATTGCTTCTTCAAGCCTTTTCTGGGAAGCGACCAGCTCGCCACGATCGGCAAGCACAAGTCCAAGATTATTCAGCGTGTCGCCCTCGCCGCGCCGGTCTCCTACTTCTCGAAACGCCTGTAGCGTTTGCTCCTGCATGCGAGTCGCCGCGGGTAAGTCCCCCATCCCTTGCACGACATTGGCGAGGTTGCCCAGGTCGCTCGCAACTCCATGCTTGTTGCCGATCAGGCGATCGATTTCCAGGCCTTGCTGGTATTGTCGTTGCGCCTCCGCCAATTTCCCTTGCTCGTAATAGACGTTGCCGATGTTGCTCGTGCACGCCGCAATTACCGTTTGCGCACCCAGTTGGCGACCCACTCGCAGCGAATCCTCATACAACTTGCGAGCACCGTCCAGATCCCCCTTGTCGTAGAGCACATTCGCCATTCCATTCAAGGCTCTTGCTGCCGCGCGGAGATTTCCTCCAGCCTGCGCCAGGTCGTGCGCCTCGGAATACGCGGCGGTGGCTTTATCGACGTCTCCCAGGCGATCCCAGGCACGGCCCTCGCTGTTTTTTGCCTGTGCCTGCAGCAACCGGCTTCCCTGCAGCCTGGCTTTCTCCGCGCCTGCGCTCGCGATCTCCTGTGTCCGCTTGAAATCTCCCAGAGCTTCGCGCGCATTTGCTTCTGCCACATCGATCCGCGGATCGTTACCACTTGGTTCCGGCAGTCGCCGCAGTTGCGCGATTGTCTCCAGTGCGTCTTTGTGGAGATCGGCCATGCCCTGTGCGGCAGCTAGTTTCAACCCGTAATCCAGATCGTCCGGGAAGAACTTCCACAGCGTGCGATAGGCTTCGATCGCCGCCGGATAATCGTTCGACAGTTCTCGATAGCGCCCCTCGACCAGCAACTGGTTGTCGCGCGGCAGGCTGTGAGACAGTTCGAACGCCTTCTTCGCTTCCGCCAGCGCTTTCGCGTCATAGCCTAAAGCCGACAAACTTTCCGCCAGCAGAGAATGCGACATCGCATGATTCGGATCCAGGGCTATCGCCTTGGTCAGCAGATCGCGCGCCGCCAGGGCGTCGAACACACCCAATTTAGCCAGGCCCTCGGAGTAGAGCCGGGCGGCCCGAGGGTCTGCCGGCAGCGCAGCCCGAGCCTTGTCCATGTCCCCGTCGGGGATGGCGGCAATTCCCAACTGCTGCCGCAGACTGGCGCCCGCCCGTGACGCTAAGTCGGCGATTTGAGCGTCGCTACCGTTTTCTGACACCGTCGCGATCGTGTCCCCGGCCTCAGCCTCCTGTACTTGCAAATCGATCCGTAAAATGCTCCCGGGCGATACCAGGTACGAACCCTGCACGATGGCGTCCGTCCCCAGATTCTTGCGAATCTTCTTCAGCGTATCCCGCCCGTAGCCGCCGGCAACCGGCAGCGCGAGGTCAAGCTTCATGTGCGCGACGCTTTCCCCTGGAATGATTCGCAATTGCTGTCCCGCGGCCAGTTCCGTGCTTACCATTTCCTCCAGCGCCGTTGAAATCCACTCCTCGCCGGAATTGTTCGAGAGATTGCGGAAGCCCAAAACCGCGACAGACTTGCGTGGTTTGTGAGCCTGTACCGTTTCACGGGGAACGGGTTGCCAGGATCGCTCGATCAGCACGCCGAGAATGACTGCGAGTGCCACAAAGATGGCGCCGGCGGTGATCGCCATCCATTTTCGGCCCCGCCACAAAATCGCCGGACGCAGTTCTTCGCGCAAATTCTGCAGATCGCTCGCCACTTCCTGAGCGGATCGATATCGGCGAGTCCGGTCCTTCGCGAGCGCTTTGTTGATGATTCGTTCCAACTCGGCTGGGACTGCCGGGTTCAGCTGCCGTAGCGGCGCCGGATCCCGGTGCAAAATTGCGTCGTGAACCGCAGGCCCGGTTTCGCCCGCAAAGGCGCGCTGCCCCGTCACCATCTCATACATCACCAAACCCAGAGAGAACAGATCCGTGCGCGCATCCAGCTTCTCTCCGCGCACTTGCTCCGGGGACATGTAGTAGGCCGTGCCCATCGTCGTCCCCGTCCGGGTCAAGTGCAAGTCGGCGGGATCGGCGTCGTCGGCCCTGGTGTGGGTGGCCGTGCTGTCGGCTGCGCCTTCCGGCGAGATATGGTCTTCCAGGACTTTGGCCAGACCGAAATCCAGAATCTTGGCCTCTCCCCGCGTAGTGACAAAAACGTTGGCGGGCTTGATGTCCCGGTGAGCGATGCCCTTCTGATGCGCTGCTTCCAGCCCGTTGGCTATCTGGATCGACAGATCCAGCATCTGGCTTAATCGCGCTTGCATCTCTTGCTTCGCGGATCTCAGGATCCACTCCCGCAGCGTCTGCCCTTCCAGCAACTGCATCACGATGAAGGGTTGCCCCGCTTCTTCGCCGAGTTCGTAGATCGAACAGATGTTCGGGTGATCCAGCGCCGACGCCGCGCGGGCCTCCCGTTGCATGCGCTCGAAAGCGACCCGATCGCTGACTACCTCCCCGGGTAGAAACTTCATGGCCACTCGCCGCCCCAGCTTGATGTCCTCCGCCTGATAGACGACGCCCATGCCTCCGCTACCCAGGTGGCCAAGTACGCGATAATGCGAGATTGTCTGGCCCGAGATGGATGGTCCCAATACTGGCCTTGCGGCGAGAACCGAAGTCTGCGTTAGGGCGTTGGAGTCATCGACCTCTGGTGGTTCCAGAAAACTTCCCGCTTCTCGATGGGCCGTCAGCAGCGACCGAACTTCCTGCAACAACTCCGAGTCACCCGCACAAGCCTGCCGCAAGAATTCCTCCTGCTGACGTTCCGGCACTGCAAGTGCCTGCTGCAGCAGATCGTCCACTCGTTTCCAGCGTTCAGCATCCATCGGAGGTTCCACGACTCATCTCGCGGTGCAGCCAGGCGCGCGCTGTGCTCCAGTCGCGCGCCACCGTTACCGCCGACACCTTGAGCACGTCGGCCGTCTCTTCAAAAGTCAATCCTCCAAAGAAGCGCAGTTCGACGACTTGTGCCTTGCGGGGATCGATTCGCGCCAGACCTTTGAGCGCGTCGTCGAGGGCTACCACGTCAAGGGATTTTTCCTTGCCTGGAGACAGCATGGCCGCATCCTCTAATGAAAGGGCGTCAACCCCTCCTCCCCGCTTCCCGGCACGGTGGCGGCGGGCGTAGTCGACAAGAATCTGGCGCATCTGTTGGGCGGCGATGGCAAAGAAATGGGAACGGCCCTCCCAGTGCGGGGCATTCAGCCCCAACAGGCGCAGATACGCCTCGTTCACCAGTGCGGAGCTTTGGAGTGTGTGATCGGGACGTTCCTGGCGCAGTTGAAAGTGGGCGAGACGACGCAATTCCTTGTAGACAATGGGCAATAGTGCGTCCAAGGCCTTGCGGTCACCACCCCGCCAGCCCTCCAAAAGCTGCGTGATCTCTCCTGCCGCCTCGTGCCCCACGAAGTCACCTTAGAAGGAAGGGAAAGCGCTTGGGTAGCTAGAGTAGCCATGGTTTCCCCGGATGTCAATCGGAACTGGTTGAAGAATTGGCCACTTACACCATTTTTTGGCCTCCCCGAAAATATCTTTGACGCCGATGATCAGATTTGCCTCGGTTTTGCGCTGTTAGAGACAGGGGACAAGCGGGTCTTCTAGCGCTCCCGAGACACATATTTCATGGCTCGGGTTTGGGGCGCCGTCGATCGCCGAGGCAAGAAAGATCTTCACATTGCGCGCGGCCGTTTAGAAGACAGCAGCGTGGCAGGGGAATAAAAATTCAAACGACGAGGTGCGTCATGAAGTTTGCAGAAAAGTCACTCCTTTTGTGGTTCGCCATCACCGCGCTCAGCATGACACTGAATGCTCAACAGTCGACGTCATCCGCGGCGTCCGCAACCGCAACCCGCGCCCAGGCCGCGCGCCATCTAGATCCGGCAAGAGAACAGGCCGCCATCGAAGCCAAACAACAGTACGTCGGCGCGGCGAGTCCGGATGCGACGACGACCTGCAAGTACACGTTTACATCCGGCACCGGGAACAAATACCTGAAGTATTGCGTCACCCTCAACGGAAACATCGTGTCTTTCGAGAGCCCGTCCGGCCAAGAATATATCGCCACTTCACCCATTGGCGAAGGGTATGCTTTCTGCGATTTTGACACCGCCACCCAGTACTACGACTATGCCGGTTATGGGGATAGCGGCAACTGGCAGGCGCCCGTCACCGTGAGTTCGTCGGGCACCAGCGTGAAGATCTCAAGAAAGACGACGGACGGCATCTACACTCTGACGCAGACCATCGCGCAGAACGTGCCCAACGCGTTCGCCCAAGTCACCATGGCCCTGAAAAACAATACCGGCGTATCACACCACGTTGGGTTGCTGCGCTATGCCGATGTGGATGCGCAAGGATCCACCTCGAACAACTTCGATTTCACGTACCGCACGGCGTACGGATATAACGAGGCGGGCTACGGGCTGCAGATAAAGTTCCTTTCCGGGTTTGCATTCAACGGAGGGTTTGCGCAAATCATTCCAGGTGGCCCCAACCCGTGCCAGATCTTCACGCATGTAGTTTACGCACCGCAGCAAAACATCGATGGCTCCATTTTTGCGCAGTTCGACATGGAACTCGCGAAAAACGCTACGGGCACAGTTGTCGTTGAGTACAAATCATTCTAAGCGCGGTTTGGTAACGAGCCTGGGAGAGTGAGCCGCCGATCGAACCGGCCGCGATCCGAGTTATTGGGAATCTGGGGCGTAACGGGAGGGGAAGGCCCGCTACGCAGCAGGTGTGGTATCTGGAACGTAGCGGGAGAAGGGAAGCTCCCGCTACGCACCGGGCTTAGTAAAGTAGCCGCCCTTCTTGTAACATCTTCAACAAGTGACCTCCAGCGGTTCCAGGAAAGCAAACAAAAAGGACACTTAGCTGGACGGTTACACCGTACGGATCTCGGGTACGCTTACGATCCGGGTCCCTTGCACAGGATTCTCGACCGCCCTCAGAAGTGCCAGCGTCATCTGCTCCAAAGTCACCAGGCCAAGCCGCAGCGCGCCATCGCGCGTTGGTGGCAATAACTCCGCGAGTTTATACGCTGGTATCAAGAGATATGGCCACCGGTGCCCTGGACCCAGTACGTACCAAGGCCTGAGGATCGTCGCATTCAGGCCCGCCGTCCGAATCGCCGCCTCGCACTCGGCCCGCACCGCGACGTACGCCTTCATCATAGGAGCGGGCTGGCCAACGCTGAGGTAGACGAAGTGACGAATGCCAGCCGTCTTCGCTGCGGCCACCGCCGCCAACCCAGAAACCAGGTCCACGTTACGGAATTCCGCAGCCTTACTGGGACTAGGGTGCGCCACTCCCACCAGTTGCACGAACGTGTCGGCGGGAGCCACTTGTCCCGCGTAACTGGTTTCATCCAGCGCGCTGCCAAGCACCGGAGTGCATCCCGCGAATAACTTCTTCTCCGAGCCGCGGCGCACCAACGCCCGCACTTGATGACCCCTTTCGAGCAAGAGCGGGATCAACCGCTGTCCCATGTAACCCGTTCCCCCGGTGATGAACACGCTACGCCCCTGTCCGCTCATCGAACTCCTCTCCGAGCAGTTTGCTGAAAAACGCGGTTTTCTATCACGGGTATCGGTTTACAGCCTGCGGAAAAAGTCACGAATGTTAGCGCTATTGTGGAAGAGCGGCCCTTCAGGGCCGCGTACGTCGCCTCGAATCAGCCGGGGATTCCGTGCAGCAAATCAGCGCCCCATGGTACGGGCATGACGCTGGCCTCGCCAATGTTCCTCAATCTCTTCCAGAGTGCGGCCTTTGGTTTCCGGCACCAGGTAATAAGAGAATATCCAGGCCGCGATCGCCATCAGTCCGTAGAGCCAGAAGGTCCAACTGGGCCCCAGCACTTGCACCAGCGACAGGAAAGTCAGAGAAACCAACAGATTTGACGCCCAGTTGCTCGTAGCGGCAGTGCCACTCGCCAAGCCCCGGATTCTTAGCGGATAGATTTCTGCAATCAGCAGCCAGAAGATCGGCCCCAGACTGATAGCAAACGAAGCCACGTATGCCATCAGCGTGATTACCGCCACCCAGGCTAGAGTCGTGCTTCGAATCGAAAGCTGGAATGCCAACCCCAGCACGCCAAGGCTGATGATCATCCCGATGATGCCCGTCAGCAGCAGCGGACGTCGCCCGGCGCGCTCAATCAGCAGCATGGAAACGACGGTCATGATGACATTCACCAGGCCAATGCCTGCGGTCGCAAGAATCGCTCCGGAAGCCGACGAAATTCCTGCCGCCTGAATAATGTGGGGAGCGTAATAAATAACCGTATTGATGCCCGTCACCTGCTGGAAAACGGCCAACCCAATGCCGATGATCAGAGCGGGGCGAATCGCCGGCGTCAAGAGGTCGGAAAATCTTCCGCGCTCACTGCCCAGCGAAAGAGTGTTTTGAATGTCCTGAAATTCGGCGTCAATATTTGCGTTTCCACGAATTCGCCGCAGCACCTTGCGGGCGTCATCCACCCGTCCTCGCTCCAGCAACCAGCGCGGCGTCTCTGGCAATGCAATCATGCCCAAGCCCAGGAGCATGCCCGGTATCGCGGCCAGGCCCAGCATCCATCGCCAGTTCTCGCTGCCGGCAAACGCATAGTCCACGAGATACGCGCCCAGGATGCCGATGGTGATCGCCAGTTGGTACAGTGACGCCTGCCAGCCGCGTGCGTTCGCCGGCGAGATCTCCGAGATGTAGACGGGGACGACCGATGACAATCCAATCCCCAGGCCCACGATGAGCCGGCCCGCAACCAGTACGGGCAGCGATCCGGCGAAGGCACATACGATCGCTCCCGCAATGAAAATCAGGGACGTGATGAGCAGCGTAAGCCGTCGTCCCAGCCAATCCGCGATGCGGCCACCGCTGAGCGCGCCCGCCGCGGCTCCCAGCAACACGACGGCTACCACGAGTTCCGTCGGAAACACCGACAAGGCAAATTGCTTTGTGATGAAGAGCACAGCACCGGAGATCACGCCGGTGTCGTAGCCGAACAGCAGTCCACCCAGCGCGGCAAAGACAGCTGCAACGTAAACGAATCCGCTGCTTGTTCCCTGTGCTCCTGCCTGACTAGTTCGTAGTTCCGCTTCAGATTGCGGCGATTCCATGGCTGCAATGTATCAAATGCAGACCGGTTTGTGAGCAACAAAGGTGGAACTACAGCGAAAAACTGTAATTCACAGGGGGAGATGGAAGAAGGAAGTATGCGGGCGTATCCATTTGCTAAGTTTGCGCGACCGCTTTATGTTTCTGGCAGGAGAGAAAGTTCATGTCCAGGCGATCGTTTCTGCTTTTGCCGTCGCTGATTCTGCCCTTGCTGCTGGTGTTGTCGTTTCCCTTTGTTGCCGCCGCCCAGGCTCAGCCCGTCGATGCGGCAGGACATCAATGGTGGCAGCACGCCGTGTTTTACGAAATTTATCCGCGCAGCTTTGCGGACAGCAACAATGACGGCGTCGGCGACCTCAATGGGATCACTTCCAAAATGCGTTACCTGCACGACCTGGGTGTCGATGCGATCTGGATCACTCCGTGCTATCCCTCGCCGCAAGTCGACTTCGGCTACGACGTGGCCGACTACCGGAATATTGATCCCATGTACGGAACCCTCTCCGACTTCGATGGCATGGTCGCCGAAGGCAGGAAACATCACGTGCGCATCATCATGGATTTTGTGCCGAATCACTCCTCCGACCAGCACCCGTGGTTTCTCGATTCGAAGTCTTCCCGTACCGCGGCGCATCGTGACTGGTATATCTGGCGTGACGGCAAAGCGCCCGGCCAGCCTCCCAATGACTGGATCTCAATCTTCGGCGGCTCGGCGTGGAAGTTCGATCCCACCACCAACCAGTACTACTATCATTTCTTCTACGCGCAACAGCCGGACCTGAACTGGCGCAATCCTGCGGTCGAGAAAGTAATGCTCGATACCACTAGCTGGTGGTACAAGCGCGGCGTTTCCGGATTCCGCCTCGACGCCGTTGACACGCTGTTTGAAGATCCTGAACTGCACGACAATCCTCTCCTTCCCGGTACGAACGCGCAGGGCGATCCCAGGATGGAGAACAAGTACAACACGAATTTTCCCGAGGTTCATGAGGAGCTACGGAAGCTGCGCAAAGTGGCCGACGAATCGGGAGCGGTGCTCATCGGCGAAACCTGGACCTCCAATGTAGCTGAGCTTGACCGCTACTATGGCCAGAATGGCAATGAATTGCAGATGCCGATGGATTTCATGTTCACCATGATCAACAAACTTTCTCCGCCGGAATTCCGGCGACAGATTGCGGCCGTCGAGAGCGCGCACGGGTGGCCGGTATTTGTCATCGGCAATCACGACATCGTCCGCTCTTATAACCGCTACGGAGACGGCAAGCACAACGATGCCATCGCCAAGATGATGGGCGCCTTCTACCTGACTCTGCGCGGCACGCCCATCATGTATTACGGCGAAGAAATCGGGATGGAGAATAACGACCCCACGCGCAAAGAAGATGTGAAGGATCCCATCGGACGCACCGGATGGCCGCAAGAAAAAGGCCGTGACGGTGAACGCACACCCATGCAGTGGAACACCGCGCCCAACGCCGGATTCAGCAACCACGATCCATGGTTACCCGTGCCGCCGAGCTACCAGACTCACAATGTGGCGACGGAGCTAAGAGATCCCAACTCGGTTCTGAGCCTCTACAAGAAAGTTCTCGCGCTACGCCACACAAACCAAGCCTTGCTCGATGGCAGCTACACCACGCTCAACGAGGAGGATGCTAACGTTCTGTCGTACCTGCGCAGCTATAAGGGAAAAGCGGTGCTGGTAGCGCTGAACATGTCGGATTCCCCGCAAAAACCGAACTTCGATCTTTCCAAACAGGGACTCGGCCGGGCCCCTCTGAAAACCCTGATCTCCTCCGGAGCTCGGGCAAATGGCAAGGAGGTTACGCTCGAACCCTTCGGGTTCCTGATCGCGGAGGTGTCTCAGTGAGTGATGGACAATGGATACAACTTTCTCTCTGGCCCCCAACTGCCAAATGCCGGACATCAGTGTCGCGCCGGGAACAGGAACGCTAGTGCTTCTGGTAGCCGCTTTGCCCATGCCTGTTCGTTGTGCCGGGCGTCTGGCTCGATGACAATCTTTACGTCAGAGGGCGAGACCAGTGCAGACTTCAGGTTCGTTTCAACCTCGCGAATCATCTGGACTTCACCTTCGTTGGCGCCAGGCAAGTCCCACTCTCTCATTCCGTAGGCCATGAACACCTTCAACGGAGCCATGGCCAGATTATTTGTTTCGCGGACAATCGCGCCGTTCCCCACCCAGAACACCGGGCTTTCGGCCAGCACTTTGCCAAAGACGGTGGGCGCGTGCACGCTCACATAGATGGCGGCAAAGCCCGCATAACTTGACCCGCCAATCCCGGTGTTCTCGCGGCCTTTGGCGATGCGGTATTTTCCTTCCACCACCGGCATGACTTCCTTGATGAGGAACTCGGGCAGGCGGCTTCCCTCAGGGGCGGGGCTGCCTGGGTTCTGGATGTCATCGGCGTAAGCCAGGTACTCATAGGCGCGATTTACCCCGGCGTGATCCATGCCGACGACGATCATCGGCTCGATGGCACCCTCTTTAACGAGGCGTGTGACGGTTTCGTCAACCTGCCACTCTTGTCCACCGTGGCTGGTGCAGGCGTCGAAGAGATTTTGGGCGTCGAACATGTAGAGTACCGGATATTTGCGCTCGCGATTTTCGAGGTCGCTGTATCCGGGCGGCAGGAACACGCGCACAGTTCGGGTGTAATTGAAGATCTTGCTGGGTAGCTCGAAGGTCTGCACTTCTCCGGTGATGGTATGGGTGCAATCGGCCTGTGCTTTGGCGCTTATTTCCTGTGCGGCCGAGCAGAATGCGAAACACCATAGCATGACGCTTGTGATTCCGAGGGATCGGATCATTTAGGAATAACTCCTTGGAAGAACCACGCCCAGATGCTACATCAAGAGGGAATAACAATGGCGATGACGGCGCATAGCCGTGAATGGATTGAATTCTTATGATCGATTAAATCCGCGCCTTGCCCTAACGCTGCCAACCTGCGTATTGTTACGAAGTGAAATTCCCGCGATGTAGCGGCATTCTGCTGCACTTTACTTCTCTCCCAGGGCGCTATGGCATTGGGGACTTAGGCCCCTGTGCCTACGAATTCGCCGACTTCCTCTTCGCCGCAGGACAGAAGTTGTGGCAGGTGTTGCCGCTGAATCCCACCGGATACGGCGATTCCCCGTATCAATGCTTCTCCGCCTTTGCCGGCAACCCGATGTTGCTCAGCCTGGAGCGCATGCGCGATCAGGGATTGCTCCAAGCTTCGGATCTTGCTCGATCGCCGGCGTTTCCGGTGGATCATGTGGACTATGGGCCGGTAATCGAGTTCAAGATGGCCGCGTTACGCAGGACGGCCCAGGTTTTCTTTGCCGATGCTTCGCGCGCCGACCGCGCGGCCTTTGACCGCTTTTGCGAAGACGCCAGTCCGTGGCTCGACGACTACGCGCTCTTCATGGCTTGCAAAGATGCACACCGGGGAGTGGCTTGGACTTCCTGGGACGCCGCGATTCGCCGGCGAGACGCGAATGCACTGAGCGAGTGGTCAAAGAAGCTGGCGCCGGAACTGAAGGCCTACAAGTACTGGCAATTCGAATTCTTCCAGCAGTGGGAGCGTCTCAAGACCTACTGCCAGAAGAACGGAATCCGTTTCATGGGCGATGTTCCGATCTATGTCGCGCACGACAGCGCCGACGTCTGGGCCCATCCCGACCTGTTCTATCTCGACCATCAGGGCCGCCCGACCGTGGTTTCCGGCGTGCCGCCGGATTATTTCAGCGCCACGGGACAGCTTTGGGGAAATCCTATTTATCGCTGGGACTTGCTCGCTGCCAACGGATACAGATGGTGGATTGAGCGCTTCCGCGCCTCGCTCGCGCTTTTTGATATGGTGCGCCTCGATCATTTTCGCGGCTTCGAATCTTATTGGGAAGTGCCGGCCGGCGAAACGACTGCAATCAATGGGCGCTGGATCAAAGGGCCGGGCGAAGATTTCCTCTCGGCATTGCAGAACGCGTTTGGCGGGCTGCCGATCGTGGCGGAGAATCTGGGCGTGATTACTCCGCCGGTAGAAAAGCTGCGGCAACAGTTCGGCTTGCCCGGCATGAGCCTGTTGCAATTCGCCTTCGGCACCGACCCTCAGGGCCCATCGTTCCGCCCGCATAATTACAGCCGCGACCTGGTCGCTTACACCGGCGGTCACGACAATGACACGACGGTGGGTTGGTGGTCGAGTTCCGGCGCGGGCGACAGTACTCGCACTCCCGAAGATGTGCGCAAAGAACACGACCTCGCGCGCGCGTATCTCAATTTCGGCGCCCGTGAGGATGACGATTCCGAAATCAACTGGGTCTTGATCCGTGCGGTGCTGGCATCGGTCGCCGATGTGGCGATTGTCCCGCTGCAGGATGTGCTCGGGTTGGGCAGCGAAGCGCGCATGAATCTTCCCGGCCGTGTGAGCGGAAACTGGAAATGGCGTTACCAGCCGGGAGCATTGCGCGACGAACTGAGTGCGCGACTCCGAACCCTGGTCACGCTGTACGATCGGTAGAGAGAATCTTCGGCTGAAAAAACTTATGGACAAACCACCGCGCACGTTCTGGCAAATTTGGAACATGAGTTTCGGCTTTTTCGGCATCCAGTTCGGCTGGGGATTGCAGATGGCGAACATGAGTGCCATCTACGAATACCTGGGCGCGCGGGCCGATCAGATCCCCATCCTTTGGCTGGCTGCACCACTGACGGGACTGATCGTGCAGCCGATCATCGGCCACGCCAGCGACCGCACCTGGGGCCCGCTCGGCCGCCGGCGGCCATATTTCCTTGTGGGCGCGATCCTCAGTTCGGCAGCGCTCATTCTCATGCCGCGCAGTTCCGCCCTCTGGATGGCCGCCGGACTCCTGTGGGTGCTCGACGCCTGCATCAACATCAGCATGGAACCGTTCCGAGCCTTCGTCGCCGACTTGCTTCCGGAATTTCAGCGCACGCGCGGCTTTGCCATGCAGAGTCTGTTCATCGGGCTGGGTGCGGTAATTGCCTCGGCGCTCCCATACCTCCTCACCAACGTTTTTCACGTAGCAGGAGCTGCGAGCGCTGGGACGATTCCGTTCACCGTTCGTCTTTCGTTTTACATCGGAGCGGCGGCGTTTCTCGGTGCGGTGCTGTGGACGATTTTCACTACCAAGGAATACCCGCCCGACGACTTGGCAGAGTTTCAGAAGCAGAAAGCTGAGCACTCCGGCTTGGCCGCAAGCGCGCGCCAGATTCTGGTTTCGATTCGTGAAATGCCCCGGACCATGCGCCAACTCGCATGGGTCCAGATCTGCACCTGGCTGGCGTTATTCTGCATGTGGCTGTATTTCCCGGTAGCCGTAGCGCGCAATGTCTTTGGCGCGCCCGACACGGCGTCTCCACTGTATTCGGTGGGCGTCGAGTGGGCCGGAGTCTGTTTTGGAATGTACTCTCTCGTCTGCTTCGGATTCTCGTTTCTATTGCCCGCGTTGGCCCGTCAGTACGGACGCAAGGCCACTCACACCTTGTGCCTGATCTGCGGCGGCTTGGGCCTGCTCTCCGTGGCCGTGATTCACAGCAAATATCTGCTACTGCTCTCCATGACCGGAGTCGGAATCGCCTGGGCGAGCACGCTGTCCATGCCGTATTCGATCCTCGCAGGGTCGCTGCCGCATGGTAAGACCGGTGTCTACATGGGCATCTTCAACTTCTTCATTGTGATTCCGGAGATCACCGCATCGCTTGGATTCGGCTGGGTGATGGGCCACCTCTGAACAACAACCGTCTTACCGCGGTGGTGGCGGGTGGAGTTTTCTTTCTGCTGGCGGCAGTGTTGACGCAGCGAGTCGAGGACGTGTACGACGCGCGTCAGAGAAGCAGTCCGCTTCCCGGCGATGCCGTCGCGGCCAAGATCTGACCGCATTAGTTCAAGAACCTGCGACGTCAGCGGCTTACCGCGGACGTATCGCAACGAGTTCGGTCTCCAGCGGCACACCGCGGGCGATTTTCACTCTCACCAGCGCTTCGAACGGCTTCATCCCGTTGGCGGAACCCGGCATTTCCTGCAACAACTTTTCGACCGAGTCCGGGCGCGAAACAAATTCCACAGCGCCTTGCGTGCCAAACGTCGTTGTACCCGCCAAAATCATCACGAAACGGTTGGGAGTCATGCTCGGCACCAACCCGACTACCGCGTAATCCTCTGTCAGCGCCGAACTCGACGGGCTCGCGAGATAACTTGTCGCCTCACCCGGTTTCGGATGCCGGCTGACAATGGCAAGATCGCCTTGGCGGCCGCCCGAGGCCACCCTCTGGAACACAAATTCCTGTGTGCCGGGTATATCGAGCAGCGAGAGATTCTCCGATGGCGACCCCACGAAAATGAGATTTGTATTGCTGGCATCGTCGAGCGAGAACAGGCTTCCGCGCTTCACTCGAATTCGTCGCCCCAGGGTAGCGAAGGCTTCGTCAAGCGCGTGCACCGCCAGTACCTCGCCCACGCCCGTGTAGTGGTCGTACACGGTGGCTTTCGAATCCTCTCGAGCCTTGTAGTACCGCATGCCTGTCTCAGGGCGGCCGACGAAGGCTGCGTTGCTGAAGATGACCCACGGTTCCTCAGCGCCCGAGGTAAACGGCCTCCAGAATTCTGCGAGCGGCCCATTTGCCGTCGCGGCCACGTAGTCGCTCCCCGTTGCCGCGTCAGCCTGCTTCCGCGTTCTGAGCAGGCTTGCAAGAATCACGACGGCGACGATCAGGCAAGCCATGCAGTCCAAAGACCGCGATCCGCCAGCTTGCCGGCACCGTCTGCGCTGGAGCAACCGGGATCGCAAACTCCCTGGCCGGCACAATCTGCGGCTGCGGCGCTGCGGGCCGAGGTTCAAATACGAGGTGATAGCTCCCCTTTGGGATTTTGACCACAATCGGGTCGTCCGCTCCTTCGGTGGCGTAATATTCCGCCAGTTTGAGACGCAGCCGTCCTGCTTGCACCCGAATGGTGGAGTCCGACTGCGGATCAAAATCCGCCTTCCGCCCGTAGACCTCTGTTGCGATTTGATACTCCTTGAGGGGCGCGTCGGGATGCTCCAGCGATTGTTTTGCTAGATAAAGCAACAGTTTGCAGAGGGATTCCGAGGACCGGAGACTATGACTTTTGGTAATGCGATCTATTTGTTGGAAGAATTGTTCGGGTAAAGCGGCGAGAGTGCGTGTCACAGTCATTTAACAACGACGTAACAGAGAACGTATCCTGTTGCAAGCCAACATTTTACTTCAGTAACCGTTTAAAACCTAGTGAAACATCCGTTTATTATCCATTTGTACTAAGACTTGCACAGTATACAAGGTTTTGCGCAGGGGTTCCGTGCGTCCCGTGGTCGTAGTCTGTCATCTCCGCACGTGGCTTCTTGCCGACGCAATTTGCAAATCGAGAAATCAAGGTTTCCGGCACTCATGAACAAAGTGATTTTGCCGCGTCGCCGAATTGGAGGAAATATGAAGAGCAGGTTTTTATTGGTACTCGTCCTGGTGGTTGGCCTAAGCACGCTCGTGCTGGCGCAAACCGATACCGCGCGTGTCGTTGGCACCATCACTGACCCAACCGGCGCGGTTGTGCCCAATGCGACCGTCGCGGTCACCAGCGCTGGCACTGGCCAGACTGTGACCGTCAAGACCGGCGGCGCTGGCGAATACGCCATCAACGCGCTCCCCGTGGGAAAGTACCACGCCGAGGTCTCGCAAACCGGATTCAAGACCGAAGCCGCCGACTTTACCCTTGAAACGTCGCAGGTACTGGAACTCAGCCTGAAACTGGAGACGGGCTCTTCGACTACGACAGTAGACGTGACCGGCGAAGTGCCGCTCGTGGATACGTCCACCTCGAGCACGGGCGAGGTTATTCAGGGCCGGCAGGTCACCGAGCTTCCTTTGAATGGCCGCAACTTCACACAGTTAGCCCTGCTCACCCCCGGCGTCACCCGCGGCGCTTATGGCGACATCTCAATGGGCGGTACCGGCGGATCGGCGGCGGAGACTTTCCGCAACGCCGATACCGGCGGCGAATCGTTGGTCGTCAACGGATTGCGCTCGCAGGCCAACAACTTCATCCTCGACGGCGTGGACAACAACGAGGCGCTGGTGAACTCTATCATGTTCTTCCCACCTGCCGAGGCTATCCAGGAGTTCCGCGTCAACACCTCGGTCGCCCCGGCTGAGTTCGGCCGCGCCGGCGGCGCCATCGTACAGACCCAGATCAAGTCGGGAACCAACCAGATTCACGGCTCGGCGTTCATCTTCGACCAGCAGTCGGCGTACAACCCCCATGCATACCACAGCCCGCTCACGCCGCAGCATCGCAACCAGTTCGGCGGCACCATAGGTGGTCCGGTCTGGAAAAACAAGATCTTCCTCTTCGCGGATTACCAGGGCCTGCGACAGAAATCACCTGCAGGCACCGAGTACACCTTTGTACCGACCGCGTTACAACACAGCGGCGACTTTTCCGAGCTAATGCTACCTGCGAACACCAGTGGACCCTATACGAGACGAGACACTGGCTACGTTTATCCTGGCTCCACCGGCATGGCCACGATACCGGTGGCTCAGGTATGTCCGAGTCTGTATTCTGGCGGCGTTCCTCTCGCCGCGTTTGCCAACAAGGGCTATATCTACGATCCGCAGACCTGTCTTCCCTTCGGATGGAACGGCACCGTGGGCACAAACATGATTCCCACAACCAGCCAGAACGCGGCGGGCATGAATTTGATTAATGCTTACCCGCTTCCCAATATTCCGGGGGTTCCAATCAACGTCGCCAACTTCGCAGCCAACCGCAAATTCATCCGTAACTTTGATGACTACGACGCTCGCATGGACTTCGTTATCACCCAGAAGGACACGGTCTTTGTCCGTGGAAGCACCGGTACCGATGTTTTTAATGAAACTGACAGACTAGTGGACGCGAGCCATGACCTTCCCTCGGGCTTTGGTTCGGGGGCCAACTTCAACCATCCGCGCGGGCTCGCAGTTGGATACAACCACACCTTCAGCCCCAACGTCATCAACGAATTCCGCTTCGGCTATCTCCGTCCGTTCTTCGGGTACCAGAACCCCCAGAATGGCACCAACCTATCTGCGAAGCTGGGTATCCAGATGCCAAGCAAGCCGCTGCTGGGCGGCATCGCCCTCATCGGTGGTTGGGGCTGGACAGGCAACGATCAGTATGAGTACACCGGCGATGGTGGAATCTACCAAGTGCCGCAGAAGTCGTATCAGTATCTGGACAGCCTAAGCTGGACGCGCGGCCGGCACGTTTTCAAGTTCGGCGCCAACCTCATCAATCGGCACGTTGACTTCGTACAGGGTAACGACGCCAAGGGTTATTTCTGGGTGACCGATGGCGGCCAGACAAATTGGAGCGGCCAGCCGAACAACGGCACCTCGGGATTGGGCACGTTTACCGGCAACACCATGTCCGAATTGGAAGCCGGCTTTACGTCCGGCTACCAGATCGGAAGATTTAACGGCTACAGCCAGACCAGAAGCTGGGAGACCGGTTACTTCGGCCAGGACGACTGGCGCATAAGCCCCAGGCTCACCCTCAACCTCGGCCTGCGCTATGACCTCTACACCTGGCCCTACGAAGTGAACAACCAGCAGTCGAACTTTGACCCGACGACTGTGACGCTGATTAATGCGAACGCGTCGAATGCGGTCAATCGCTCGCTGATTAACACCGATAAGTCCAACTTCGGTCCGCGTCTCGGTTTTGCCTATGACATCTTTGGGGATGGCAAGACCAGCCTGCGGGGCGGCTACGGTATATTCTATTTCCTCGATCGCGGCGGCGTCGGCAACCAGTTGGCGAACAACGCCAACTTCAACGGTGTTTCCAGCTATTACGCCTGCCCCGACGCAACCACGTCCCTGTGCTCGAACGGCGTCCGCGTCACGCTGAGCGGCCTCTCCAGCAGCAACAACCCGGTGGGCGCCACCGGCGCGCTGCCGTCTGGCGCATCCTCGGTGGACCCGCTGAACCTCACGACTGCGGCCAACGTGATCTATTACCCAAAGGACAGCAAAAACTCCAGGGTGCAGGAGTGGAACGTCCAAATCGAGCGCCAGCTGAATTCCGCCACTGTTTTGGATCTAGGCTACGTTGGGACCAAGATGAGCCATCTCACCACTACCTTCAATGCCAACAATCCAACTCTGGGTGGAGCGCACTGGATCCCGACCGTCGGCAGCATTACCGAGTATGGGTATATTGGAAGTGGAAACTACAATGGTTTGCAGACCAGCCTGAAACATCGCACGTCGCGTGGCCTGCAGTTCACAATGTCCTATACGTGGTCACACACGCTGGATAACGCCGCCAGCACTTTCAGCAATAACGGTGGTAACACGGCAATCATCGTGGACAACTCCGGCAACGCGCTCCTGGGCCACAACTACGGCAATGCGGACAACGACATCCGGCACAGTTTCGTCGGTGCGGCGCTGTATGAGTTGCCTTGGGGCAAGGGCCGTACTTGGATGACCAATGCCCCCACGGTCCTTGACTACCTGATCGGTGGCTGGCAGTGGAACAACATTCTCACGCTGCAGACGGGTGCGCCGATGAATGTCAACGACGGCGGGCTCCTCTTTACCCAGTACAACGGGGGCTGTTCCACTGGGGCGTCGGAATTCGTCTGGTTGAGCTGTCCAGCCGGAGCGTTCACTCATCTATCGACACCAACAGGGAACCTTGCTCGCGGCTACTTCCATGGTCCGGATGTTAGGACTTGGGATACGTCCATGTTCAAAACCTTTGCGCTCACCGAGCGCTACAAGATGGAGCTTCGCCTGGAAGCCATCAATGCCCTCAACCATCCGCTCTTCCAGAATCCGGATGGCGGGGTTACTGACGGGAACTTTGGACAGCTTGGTCCCAATGCTAGCAACAGCGCGCGCTTCTCATCGGAGCGGCACGTGCAGTTGGTGGCCCGCTTCACCTTTTAACCATTCGCTTGACCAACCCGGGGGACAGATTTCGTCTGTCCCCTTTTCTACGTGCTCTTTTCGAGGTTCGCACTCATGAATCCATGCAGGCGTGGATGGCAGGCGTGTGTTTTCGTCCTTATTCTCGCAGTCCTGAACGTTGGCGCCTGGGCGCAGCCTGCGCCACTCGTCAACAAGATCGAGCCTCCGAACTGGTGGGTCAATTACACGCCTGAGCTCACGTTGCTTCTCACTGGCGAAAACCTGGGCGGTGCCGCTCACGTCGAGAGCGCGACCACCGGCGCCACGGTTCTCGGCTCGAATGCGTCTGCAAATGGGCACTATTGTTTCGTCCATCTGCGCTTGAGCCCCGACCTGAAACCGGGAACCCTCGGCTTGCGGTTGTTGTCGACCGGCGGATCGACATCCATCGAACTTCCGATGCTTGCCCGCGCCGACTCCCATGGCCACTTTGAGGGCTTTTCCCGCGACGACGTGATTTACCTGATCATGCCGGACCGTTTCGCCGACGGCGATCCGTCGAATGACCGCCCTGCAGGCTCGAATGGCGTTTATGACCGCAGCCAGCCCAAGGCCTACCATGGCGGCGACCTGCGTGGTGTTCGCGAGCACATGGGATATCTGCACGATCTGGGTGTGACCGCGATCTGGTTGACCCCGGTGTGGAAGAACACCGACTCCGATTACCACGGCTATCACGTCGTCGACTTCTACGCCCTCGATGACCACATGGGATCCATGCAGGAATACCAGTCACTGGTGGCCGATGCGCACAAGTTGGGCATGAAGGTGCTCATCGATTACGTCGTCAATCACACGGGGCCGCACCATCCCTGGGCCAACGATCCACCGACTCCGGCGTGGTTGCACGGAACGCCCGCGCATCATCTGGAGCCTTCCTACAATTTTTCGGGGCTGGTTGATCCGCATGCTTCGCCGCGCGAATATCTCAACACCCTTGATGGCTGGTTTGCAGGCAAGTTGCCCGATCTGAATCCGGACGATCCCGAACTGGCCACCTACCTGGCGCAAAACGCGATGTGGTGGACGGAGATCGCGCAACTCGATGGCTTCCGCCTCGATACCTTTCCTTATTCGTCGCGCCAGTTCTGGAGTGGCTGGCATGCGCGTCTGCACGAGATCTATCCGCAAGTCAATGATGTGGGGGAAGTGTCCGACCCGGATTCCTCGATTATCGCGTTCTTCGAAGGCGGACGAAAGCAGTTTGACGGCATCGATACCGGTCTCTCGACAGTTTTCGACTTTCCACTCTGTAACGCATTGCGCGATGTGATCATCAAGGGCGACTCGATGCAGAAAATCGTGACCGTGTTGCAGCACGATGAGTTATATCCGAACCCAGAGATGCTGGTCACTTTTCTCGGAAATCACGACAACCGCCGTTTCCTGGGCGAGAAGGACAGCAGCCCAGCCAAACTCAAGGCGGCGTTTTCACTTCTGCTAACCATGCGCGGCATTCCGCAAGTCTATTCAGGAGACGAGATCGCTATGTCGGGCGGCGACGATCCCGACAATCGCCGCGACTTTCCGGGAGGATTCCCCGGCGACCCGCGCATCGCCTTCACCCCCGCCGGACGCACCCCGGAACAGGAAGACGTGTTCGCGTACGTGCAATCCCTGCTCGCGCTGCGCAAGAATCATGCCGCTCTGCGCATCGGCAAGCAGTGGCACATTGGATGGGATGAGACCTACTACGCATTCCTGCGTGAGTTGCCGGAAGAAAAACTGCTGGTGATCTACAACAACGCCCCGAAGACGGTCGAACTCAATATCCCCGTCGACAACACGCCGCTGGAGACTGCGCATCAATTGGAATCAGTCTTTGGGAAAAACACGGCGCAACTTCTCACTGGGAACGTGCATGTCTCAATGCCGGCCCAAACACTCGCCGTGTTCAGCGTGCATTAGCGAACGAAGCGTACTGGGAGAAACGGTTTCGCCGCACAGATGCCCGTTTAGAGCCACTCCTTACCCCTTCGTGTTGGACCGTCGCAGCTTGCGCCGATGAGCCCTCTTTTTCCGTTGCTTGTTGGCCATTCTGTTGGCCGCGAGCTTATGGATGGGCTCATTTGAAACCGGGCTTGGTGGCTTTGTTTCCGTTGCAGGTGTTGGTTCCGCTACATTCTCCATGCAGTAATTCTCCTTGTGCTGGATTCGTCAATTGCTCAGCCTGACGCTAAAGAAATGCCATTCAATACGATGGAGCGCCGACGTTTTTTTCGCTTGCCCGTCTGCCTTCCCGAAGCTGTTCGGCGGTGAAGGCATGCCCGCATGTACCGCATCTCCACGTCGAACTTGGCCTCCGGTTTTCCGCGCCTGAGCTGAGTTTGGCGCCGTCGTTGGGATGGAACGCCATTACCAGTTCGCCACCGCATTCCAAACACTGTCGCCTATTCATAGTCACCTTGACGCCAGAAACCCACGGGATTCTCTGGTTGGTTCCGCACTAAGAGAGAAGTACTTCAGATGCGCTGACTTAGCTCAGGAGATCTGACGGAGCGGAAGAAAAAGAGCGCTCAATCATGACCATAGGCCTATTGCGGGTGCATGTCAAACGTCAAAAGACACCGCTCTACCTCGGTCGATCTTGGGTCGCTTTCAATCAACTCCGGGGGAATTGTCTCTCCGCCGACCCTGCGTCTGCACAAGCTTCGCATTCTTGCCGCGCTGATGGGGAGCCCACTGCGGCGGACGCTTCTCGATGAAGGCGCGAATACCTTCCTCGGCATCCGGAGTGCTCATCAGGCCGGATAAATAAAGATGTTCCGTCCGCGCCAGATCTTCGGTAAACGCGCGCTCCAAAGACAGGCGGGCGGCCCGGCAGGCGTAGTTCAGCGACGAAGGCGAGCGCGGCAGAAAATCCGATTCGAGCCACTGATTGAGCCCAGCGTCGAGGTCATTGACGACCTTGGCGACCAGTCCGCAGCGAGCGGCCTCCCCGGCCGTGATGGAAGCGCCCGTCAGAAGCAGCTTTGAAGCTTCTGCCTGCCCGATGCGAACTGGCAACAAGGCAGAGGCGGCCGGAGCGAAAACACCCAACTTTATTTCTGGCGATCCAAACTGCGCGGTCTGGTCGGCAATCACCAGGTCACAGGCGAGCATCACTTCGAATCCGCCGCCCAGGCACTGACCGCGAACTGCCGCAATGACCGGCGCAGGAGTTTCATGAATCCGCCGCAATAAGGCATGCAGCGCTGGTAGAGCCTTGCCAATCTGATCGGGAAGATGCTCCTGCACGCTCGCGCCAAAGCTGAAGTGGGGACCGTCGGCGGAGAGCACGATGGCATTCAATGAACGTCCCGCGCACTGCCCAAAAGCCGCATCGAGTTCGCGCGTCATCGCGAGATCGACAATATTCGGCTTCGGGGCAGCCAGCGTGATGCGCGCGACCCGCTCGTCATGCGTCCACTCCAGCCGGATCTTCTCGAACTTCATTTCAAGGCTCCTTGCTTTATTGCGGCACTTCGTTGGTGTGTATTGCCGCTCATCTCCAGCACAGTGGCTGCGCTCTTCGGCGCGTTATACTTAGCCACTGGAGATATGGGTCAGCCCACCGTGGGGTTGGGCGAATCCGGAATGATCCAGTGTGGCGCCAAGTGCACGTTCAGTGTAACTTTTCCGCAGCCCAGGAATCTGATTGTGACCAAGTTAGCGTCCGCCAGGAGCAAATTCCATGGACTCCCGCATTAGCAGCCGGAAGTTTAAAAGCATAAGCCGGCGCGAATTGCTGAAACTTACGCCGGTAGTAGCCTTGGGCGCATTCGCCATCCCCAAGCTCCAGGAACCGCTCCTCAAGGCTGGCCTGGGATTGAGCGATTGGTTTTCGGCGAAACTTTTCCGCCCCGGCCATCTGGCAACGACATTTGCCGATTCGGAGCTTACTCCTGCCGAAAAGTTCCCGATAAACGGCTACGATGTCGCAGATCCAGAGGTTGACTTCGACCGATGGACTCTTACGGTCGCTGGAGCTGTGCAGAAACCCGGCGATTACACACTGGCCCAGATTCAAGCGCTTCCCAAAATCACCCAGAACACCCGGCATGTTTGCGTCGAAGGTTGGGACGTGATCGGACGTTTTGGCGGCGCACGGCTCTCCGATTTCCTGAAGATGATCGGGGCCGATTTAACGGCTCGCTTTATCACCGTGGAATGCGCCGACGACTATTACGAATCCCTCGATATGGCCACCGCTCTCCATCCGCAAACCCTCCTCTGCTATGAAATGTACGACGCGCCTCTGACGCGTGAGCACGGAGCCCCTCTGCGCCTCCAGATCCCGACCAAGGTCGGCTACAAGCAGGCCAAATACCTCACCGATTTAAAAGTGACCAATGTGCTCGAGAAAGTGGGCTATTGGGAGGATCAGGGTTACTCGGAGTTCTACGGACTGTAAATGGCGAGGAGCACATTCATGTCGCCCCAGGCACTCACAATCGAAGACCCAAAGACCGGCGAAGTGATTCAGGCAGTGTACGAGCACCCGTTCGTGATCCGCCTCTGCCATTGGGTGAACGCGGTGTCGCTGTTCGTGATGGCGGGGAGCGGCCTGCAAATCTTCCGCGCTTTTCCCAGCTTTGGCGCAAAAATTCCTCAGAAGGATTTGCTCAACTGGCCCAAATCGTTCGCCATCGGTGGTTGGCTGGGTGGGGCCTTGCAGTGGCACCTGACCTTTGTGTGGATCTACATCGCCACGGGCCTGCTCTATCTCGCGTATCAGATTTTCAGTGGCCACTACAAGCAAGTCCTGTTCGTGCCCAAGGATGTTCCCGGAGTGTGGCCCATGGTACGCCACTACTTCTTCTTCGGGCCGAAGCCTCCGGTAAAAGAAGCCTATAACTCTCTGCAGAAGCATGCCTACACCTCTGTGATTGTCTTGGGTGTGCTGTCAGTGGCAACAGGCTTCGCCGTATGGAAACCGATCCAGTTCTCCTGGCTGGCTTGGATGATGGGCGGCTTTCATCTGGCACGCCTCTGGCATTTTCTTATCATGTGGGCCATGCTCGCATTCGTTTTTGGACATCTCGTCATGGTAGTGCTCCACGGTTGGAATAATTTTGTTTCCATGTTGACGGGATGGAAAAAAGATCCGGAATACGTCGCGAAGTAGCGGTCATTTGCGGTGGCAGTGACTTCACGGTTGCGGTGGGGGGCGATGGCTGCAGAGGTGACTCCGCTGGACAATCCAGCGCAACAACTTCGCGAAAGGGAGCTGATCCAGCGCATCCGGGACGGCGAGCACGAGCTTTTTTACGAGCTCATCCGGCCTTACGAGCGGCGCGTTTACGCGGCGGCGTTTGCCATCCTGCGCAACGAAGCCGATGCCGACGACGCCGCGCAGGAGGCAGCGTTAAAGGCCTTCAAACACATCCGGCAGTTCCGTGCCGAGGCCCGGTTCAGTACCTGGCTCATCCAGATCACAGTCAATGAAGCGCGCATGCGAAGAAGGAAGGAGCACGCCAGCCTTATGGAGCCGATCGCCAACGGCGAGAGTGAAGAGGGCAGCTACAAACCCCGCGACTTTGCCGACTGGCGGGAGATCCCTTCCGAGACCCTGGAACGGAAAGAAGTGCGGGAGAAGCTGGCGGAAGCGCTCGGCTCGCTGGGGCAGATTTACCGGGAAGTTTTTGTCCTGCGCGACATGGAGCAGTTGAGCATTGAGGAGACAGCCAAGGTCCTGGGAATCTCAACCGCCTCAGTCAAGACCCGTTTGCTCCGCGCGCGGCTCATGCTGCGCGACCTACTGGCGCCGGGGCTCGGTGGGGCCTGGAGCAGCTCGTTGTCTTTTTCAAAGGGGACGAAGCCATGGTAGTGAACTGTGAAGAAGTGTGGCGCGAAGTTTCCAACTATCTCGATGGCGAAGTTGAACCCGGATTGCGCGCTGCCATGGAAGAACACGTTCGTGGGTGCAGGCAATGTGCCGCGGTCCTGGATGGAACTCGCAACGTGATCCAGTTGTACGGAGACGAGAGAATGCTCGAAGTGCCACTGGGATTCAGCCGACGCCTGGAAAAGAGGTTGGAAGAAAACATATCCGGCAGCAGGAGAAGCTTTTTCGGATGGATGGTGGCGGTGGCGGCTGCCGTTCTTGTGGCTGGAGCCTTCGAGGTGGCGCGTTCGTTTGGGTCAAATCAGCCCGGCCTGCGCTCAGAACAAGCTCAGACAGCCGTTGGCATACCTCTGGACATGATGGTGGTGGTGGCGGAAGATGGGAAGACCTTTCACGTGGCTGGGTGCACGTTTATCCACGACAAGGCAAGGCTGCAAACCATCTCGGCCCGGGAGGCCATGCGGGAAGGCTATGCCCCTTGCGTGCGTTGTATGAAAAAGTACCTAAGCGCGGCTGTTGTCCAAACTTCGACCGACGCGGGGGAAGAGTTGGCAAGTTCCGAAGATTCGGCCCCGAGATAGCGACTGGATTTGGGATCTCTGATTGTTTGTTAACTGGAAGTCTTCGGGTGTCTCCCCAGCACGCCAAAAGCGGGCACACGGGGCCGCGCCCTTGCAGAGCGCTCGCTACTTGATCTCTTTCATCGGCAGCAGGGAGCCGTAGTCTTCTCCCGAGGGCGCTACCGCCCGCGCAACCACCCCCGCGAATGCTGTTTTCAGTTCGGGGAACTTTGCTGCCAGGGCCTTGATTACCTGCGTATTCTCCTCGAACGTTTTTTGCGTGTTCGAAATGTCAGCGGTCGCATACTTCACTACCACGTCCAGGTCATCACCCACCGGCAACGCAAAAATTGCGGTCCAGCGGTAGGTCTTGCCTCCGGCAGTCAAATCGAGGGCGCTGCCGTCGGTGGGCATATCCGCGGGCTGGACCGACTGAACCTCGTCGTACAGTTTGTCGGTGGCTTGCGTGCTCATGAAATCGACGGGTGAGGCGAGCGCAATGGCCTGGCGGTAATAGAGCCAGGCGTTATGGTTTTGCGATTTGGCTTTGAATTCGCGCGCCTGTTGCGCGAACCATGCGAAATCATGACCGCAGGCTTGCTGCGAGCGCGCATAGTAGCCGGCCAGTTTCCATTCGGTGCCGATCTGCTCGAGGACGAGCGTCAGCGTGAGCGGCTTCTTCCCACCACTTACGTCGAGCATGGTGACGGCATATTTGCCCGGAGGGAGATCGTTGAAGACGAACACAGCGCTGTGGCTGGTTTGGCCGGAGGGGCCGAAAACTCCGCACAAGAACTCGGCGTGCGCCAGCGGTCCCGCGCCCTCCGCGTTCAGCAGAAATGGCGGACGAACAGATGCGCTCGCGCCGGAGAAAGCAGGCTGATTGTCCTTAAGGGCCGACTCGACGCCTGCAAAACTTGCCGCGAGAGAGGAAACGGAGTTCTGCTTGAGAGTGGCCGCATCGCCCCGCGCGGACATATCGAAAAAGCGCTTCGCGGCGGTTTCCAATGCCGTGCGGACTGAAGGTTCCATATCGGCCGCGCTCATGCAAGTTTGGGCAAGAACGGGGACAGTCAACAGCAGCATCGCGACTACAGTTCTCACGATGGGGTGGTGCGCGCGGGCCTGGCGAAATTTTCGGCATTTGGCCCAGAGGTTCTGTTTTCGTAGACTGCTTCGACAAGCATTCCTCAAAGAGAAGCCTCCGTCCGCATTTTACGCGCCGTGATCATGGTCCGGCAGTCTAAATGGGGTAGGATCCTTCCTGCGGCGGCCGAAACCGGCCAACCCCGGCATGGGAGGGGTAAACGATTGTCGTTTCCCGGCGCGAAAAACGTGCAAGAATTGGCCTGCTTTCTCGTTCCTATAGCAATGGTAAAATTGATTGGGGTACTGAGCCGATCTGCACAGTGGTATTTGCCGCTGGCGGATAGGCGAGATCTCTAATGCTGCGCAGAAGCAAATACATCGTATCGCTGGTCGCCGCACTCTTGCTGGCCGCTTTTGTGTCGCCTGCCCGGGCCGACGATCCCCCCGCGTCCCAGCCGGGGACTGCGCCCGCCGTTCGCCACCGGACCCACAAGAAGAAAGACGCCCCTCCGCTTGTACTTCCGCCCTTGCCGGCTGGTCCTCTGCAGCAGGTTCCTCTTCCGCAGCTTCCCGAAAGCGCGCCCCAGGTGACGTATCAGAATGGCTTGCTCACGATCCTGGCGCAGAATGCCACATTGGGCGAGATTCTGAAGCAGGTCAAGCAATTAACCGGGGCATCGATTGACCTTCCTGCCAACGGCGCCCCTGAGCGTGTCGTGACCGAGATTGGGCCTGGCGCTCCTCGCGATGTGCTGGCTGTTCTTCTGAACGGAACGCAGTTCAACTACGTGATGTTAGGGTCGACTTCCAATCCCTCCGCCGTCGAGTCTATTTTGCTGACGCCCAAACCCGGTTCCGTGGATGGCCAGGCGACCGGCGGTGGTTTTCAGCAGAGCACGCAGGCTATGAACCCAGCAGTCCCGCAGCCTGTGCAGCCCTTTCGACAGCAGGTGCTTGCTTCCGCTCCGCCGCAACCCGAAGCTGCTGCGGATGGCGATGACAACACTGGGGACGAAACTGACGACAGCACCGCAGACGATTCCGATCAATCGCAGCCCGTTCAGCCGGGCGTAGCGCAGCCCGCCGCAAACGCTCCGTTTGGGCAGCCAACCGATCCTAACCAGCCCAATGCGGGGCCGAGAACTCCGGAACAGTTGCTGCAGATGATGCGCCAGGGTCAGCAGCCAGACATGGGGCCGCCCGGCATGATTCCAGCGCCCACGCCTCCTCAGTAACTAGGGTGGCGGATAGGGAAGGCGCTATCTGAGCAGCATTTTGGTGAAAGCAGGATTCGTATCGGGGCATGCCTTCAGGCATGCCGCAAGCCCGGTTCCGCTGGACACGAACGAAGCTGAATAATCGACGAGAATTTGGCCTAGTCGCCGCTTGCCTGGCTCTGCTGCGGCGCTAAAGGGGGCAGGAATCGGGATGGTCGAGCTGGATCAAAGACTGCCAGAATCGCCGTGATCGCGTAATATGCCCCAAAAACCCCTAGGCCAACGGATAAGATTGCCGTACTGCTGATTAGAAAAGCTGCGAAAAGTGCGTCCACGTTTGTTGTTACCCTTGTAATGTTATTTTCTTACTTGAGGCCACAAATAACCTAATTTACCCGCATTTGACCCCTTCTACTGTTAACAACTATGATACGGAGTCGTACTGCGTACTCTTACTCTCCAACATTTCTGGGGGCCCCGTCCACATTACGGAAGTCCAAAACAGTCTTCGCAAATGGCCATCACTAAGATCTCGGTGCGCGGGGCGCGCCAGCACAACCTGAAGAATATTGACGTCGAGATTCCCCGCAACACCTTGACCGTCATCACCGGCCTGAGCGGGTCGGGTAAATCCTCGCTCGCGTTCGACACGATTTATGCCGAGGGCCAGCGGCGCTATGTCGAAACCCTCTCCGCCTATGCGCGCCAGTTTCTTGATCAGATGGAGCGGCCGGACGTCGACTCGATTGACGGGTTGAGCCCGGCCATCTCGATCGAGCAAAAAACCACCAGCCGCAGCCCCCGGTCGACCGTCGGCACGATCACCGAAATCTACGACTACCTTCGACTGTTGTATTCGTCGATTGGGTTGCCTCATTGTCCGAAATGTGGCAAGCCGATTACCCGCCAGTCCGCGGAGCAGATTGTGCAAAGGGTGTTGGCGCTTACCCCCGACGATCGGGTCATGATCATGGCGCCGATCGTCCGCGGCCGCAAAGGCGAGTTCAAGAAGGAGATGGAAAAGCTCGTCCAGCACGGCTTCGCGCGCGCGCGGGTGGACGGTGAACTGGTCAGTCTGGAAGACGATCTCCAACTCGATAAGCGCAAAAATCATACCATCGAAGTGGTCGTGGACCGCTTGCTCGTCAAGCCCGGCATCGAGCACCGGCTTGAACTTTCCATTTCGCTGGCGATGAAACTCGGCGGGGGGTTGGTGCTGGTCGCAGTGGTCAATGGAGAGGAAACGCTTTACTCCTCGGTGCTGGCCTGTCCAGATTGTGGTGTCAGCGTTCCTCAATTGGAGCCGCGCTCGTTCTCGTTTAACAGTTCCTATGGAGCGTGCCCCGAGTGTCACGGACTGGGAAGCCGCTACGATTTCGATCCCGCCAAGGTCATTGTGGACTGGTCGAAGCCCTTGCTGGACGGCGGCCTTGGTCCGGGGTCGGCTTCGCAAAATCTGATTCACGGCCTACAGTTGGTTGCCGAGGCGTATTCGCTCGACCTCGCCACGCCATTCGAAAAATTTCCGGAGAAGATTCAGAACCTGCTGCTTTATGGCGAGCAGGCGCGAGGCTCGAAAACAGGTTTCTTCGGCGTGATCGGCCATCTCAAGCAGACCGCCGAAAGCTCGACCTCCGATACCTACCGTGATTATCTGATGGATTTCATGTCGGCCACCGAATGCCCGTCGTGCCGGGGGCAACGCTTGCGCGCCGAGAGCCTGGCTGTCAAAGTCGGTGGTCTCTCGATTGCGGACTTCACCGGCCTGCCCATTTCGCGCGCGCTCGAAACCGCCCGCAAAATTAAGCTTGTAGGCCGCGACGAGACCATCGCCGCCCGGATTCTCCACGAAATCGTCGAGCGCCTCGAGTTTCTGAATTCGGTCGGCCTCGGCTACCTGTCGCTCGGGAGGTCGGCGGCCACGCTTTCCGGCGGGGAGGGCCAGCGGATTCGCCTGGCCACGCAGATCGGCTCGAAACTTCGCGGCGTGCTCTACGTGCTCGACGAGCCGTCCATTGGGCTCCACTCGCGCGATAACGGGCGCTTGCTGGCCGCGCTTGAAAATCTGCGCGATCTCGGAAACACGGTGCTGGTCGTTGAGCACGATGAAGAAACCATCCGCCGCGCCGACTACGTGATTGATCTTGGCCCCGGCGCCGGACGGCACGGAGGCGCGCTCGTCGCCAGCGGCACGCCCCAGCAGATCATGGATACGCCATCGTCGTTAACAGGCGCGTACATGGCGGGCCGCCAGCGCATTGCCATGCTGCCGGAGCGCCGCAGCCCGAACGGCAAAGCCATTACCATTCTCGGCGCGCGCCAGAATAATCTTAAGAATCTCGACGTCGTGTTTCCGCTCGGTGTCATGACCGTGGTTACGGGCGTCTCCGGTTCCGGCAAATCAACATTGGTGAACGACATTCTGTATCGCGCTCTGGCGCGCCAACTCTACCGGTCGCGTGAGGAACCCGGCGCACACAAGTCAATTACCGGCAGCGAGCTGATCGATAAGGTAATTCGAATCGACCAGTCGCCGATCGGGCGCACGCCGCGCTCGAATCCCGCGACCTACACGGGGATCTTCTCGCTCGTCCGCGACTTTTTTGCCATGCTGCCGGAAGCGCGCGAGCGCGGTTACAAGCCCGGACGCTTTTCCTTCAACGTTTCCGGCGGGCGCTGCGAAGCATGCCAGGGAGAAGGCCAGCGGCGCATCGAGATGAATTTCCTGCCCGACGTTTACGTGCAATGCGAACTTTGCGGCGGCCATCGCTACAATCACGAGACGCTCACGGTTCGCTTTAATGGATATTCGATTGCCGACCTGCTCGAAATGCCGGTCAGTGATGTGCTCCAGATTCTGGAAAACATTCCCCAGGTTCGCCAAAAGCTGCAAACGCTGGTCGATGTCGGCCTCGGATACATTCATCTCGGTCAATCTGCGGTCACGCTTTCAGGAGGAGAGGCGCAGCGGATCAAGCTGGCTCGCGAACTCAGCAAACGGCAGACGGGCAAGACTCTCTACTTGCTTGACGAGCCCACAACCGGCCTGCACTTCGACGACGTGCGCAAACTCCTCGACGTGCTGCACCGGCTGACTGACCTCGGCAACACGGTCATTATCATCGAGCACAATCTCGATGTGATCCGCAACGCCGACTGGATTCTGGACCTTGGCCCCGAAGGCGGAGCGGAGGGCGGCCGCATCGTCGCGCAGGGCACGCCCGAGCAGGTCGCACGCGTGAAGAAGTCGTACACTGGCCAGGAGCTGGCTTCTTACTTCAACGGCTCTGCTCTGAATGGTGCCACCGTGAGCAACTCCGCCCGGAATTCATCTTCCGAGACCGGCCGACAGGAATCCGCGTGAACGCATTCCGCGACGATCCAATCCCGGCGCCTCCCATTCAGCCGGAGCAAAAGGATAGCGCCGGCGGTCCCGAGCGCGAAAACAGCGCTCACGAGGGCACTGGACATTCCGCCGCCCCTCCGGACGGTCTCGCTGTAGTGGGTCTCTCGCCAACGGAGCTGACCGAAGCGCCAGGCGCGACTGTCGAGGCCGCGCTGATTACTCCCGTGCTCGAACCACCGCGCGATCCCGCATGGTCGGGCCTCGACGTACTGCGGCTGGTTTTTATCGCCGTCATCGCGCTCTTCATTGGAATGTTCACTGTCCTCTTTGCCGCACGCACTTGGATGCGCCCTCACGCCTCGCTCGTCAGCCTGGCTCGCGTCCCTCTCATCGTGGTGGCCGGACAGGCGCTTGCGTACGTTCTGGTTCTCGCCTACATGTATGTCCTGGTAACACGCGAGCGCGCCCGGCCCGATTTTCTCGCTGCCATCCACTGGAATTGGCCGCAGAACGTCGCGCCATACTTAGGCGGTGGAGTCGTGCTCTCGCTCACTCTGCAATTGCTGGCGCACGTGCTGCCAATGCCGAAGAATCTTCCGATTGATTTGTTTTTCCGCACTCCGGCCGAAGCTTGGGCGCTCACGATTTTCGGCATTACTCTGGCGCCCTTGATGGAAGAACTTTTCTTTCGCGGATTTCTTTATCCGGTGCTCGCGCGCGGCATCGGCTTCACGGCCGCCATCTTTATTACTGGATTTGCCTTCGCGCTGCTTCATGGGTCGCAGCTCATGTTCTCCTGGGGTCCGGTGCTCGTCATCTTCCTGGTAGGCACGGTCCTTACGATGGTGCGAGCGTACAAAAACTCTGTCGCCGCCGGTCTTCTTGTCCACGTCGCGTACAACGGAACGCTTTCGATCCTGATGTTCGTGGGCACAGACGGATTTCGGCATCTGGAGAAGCTGAATCAGTGAAAATGAAGGTCTCAGGTCTCAGGTGTCAGGTCTCAGGCCTCAGGTGCTAGCTCCAACCGCAATTGTGACTCATCGCGCGGCCGCTTGAACTTCGAGTTGGCACTAGTCGCTTGTTCGCTATACCCTGAGACCTGACACCTGAGGTCTGATCCTTAATGTCTACACCGCGCCAAGAGCTTCTGGAACTGCTCGCCCGCAAGTCGTTTCGCCTCGGCGAATTCAAGCTGTCGTCCGGCGGGACCAGCGACTACTACATTGACTGCCGTACCACCACGCTCGATGCGCGCGGCGCGCAACTCGTCGGCCAGGTGTTCCTTGAGGAAATGCGCCAACAGGGCTGGCACGCCGACGCCATTGGCGGACTAACGATGGGTGCAGATCCAATCGTTGTGGCCGTGGCGGTCACGAGTGGCACGCTGCACGGGTTTCTGGTCCGAAAAGCCGAAAAGCAACACGGCACAGGCCAGCGCATCGAGGGCTTTCGGGAAAAAGGCGCGCGGGTCGTCATCGTGGACGATGTTTGCACCACCGGTGGCTCCACGGTGCAGGCCATCGAAGCCGCACGCGAATTTGGATTCAAGATCGCCGGCGTGATCTGCCTGGTGGAGCGCGAAGAGGCTCATGGCCGCTCGAATGTGGAAAAGGCCGCTGCAGGTGCGCCCTTCGTTGCGATCTTCACAGCGAACGATGTAAGAAAGCAGCATCTGGCAACCAACCAGCGAACGACCAACGACTAACGACCAACGACCAACGACCGAATTCATGATCCAAACTCTCGAATGGACCGACCGCGGCGTAGTCTTCATCGATCAGACGAAGCTGCCCACTGAAGAAACCTACGTGACCTGCACCACGCACCAGCAGGTCGCCGACGTGATCCGCAACATGGTTGTGCGTGGAGCGCCCGCCATCGGCGTGGCTGCGGCTATGGGCATTGCGCTCGGCGTCAAGAATTCACAAGCCGAGAACGGTGCCGACCTCAAGAAAGAATTCGACCGGATTTGCGAGATCATTCGCCAGACGCGCCCTACCGCTGTCAATTTATTTTGGGCGATTCGTCGCATGCAGGAGAAATTTGACATCCTCCGCATCCGTCCTATCCCGCAGATCAAGCAGGCGCTGATCGAAGAGGCGCAGCGCATGCACGCCGAAGACATTGCCGCCAACCAGGCCATGGGCCGCCACGGCGCCGCGCTCATGCCCGCCAGTGGAGGCGTTCTCACGCATTGCAACGCCGGAGCGCTGGCCACGGCTGGCTACGGCACCGCGCTCGGTGTCATCCGCGCGGCTGTCGAACAGGGCAAGAAAATTCACGTCTATGCCGACGAGACGCGTCCGTTTCTGCAAGGCTCGCGCCTCACCGCGTGGGAACTGATGAAGGACGGCATCCCCACGACGGTGATTTCCGACAACATGGCGGGCGCGATGATGAAGCAAGGCAAAATCGCAGCCATTGTCGTAGGCGCGGACCGCATCGCCGCGAACGGCGACGTGGCCAACAAAATCGGCACGTACACGGTAGCTGTGCTGGCCAAAGAGCACGGCATTCCCTTTTACGTGGCCGCGCCGATCTCGACCGTTGATCTTGCAACGCCAGATGGCAGCAAGATTCCGATCGAACAGCGCAATGCCCGAGAGGTCACGCATATTGCGGGGAAACAAATGGTGCCGGATGGAGTAGAAATCGAAAACCCGGCCTTTGATGTGACCCCGGCAAGATACGTGGCGGCGATCATCACCGAACGCGGAGTGGCGCGGGCGCCCTACACGGAATCGCTAAAGCACCTGTCGGAGGCGCCTGCGTAGCGACAGCCGCCCTCGGCTGTCCAGCCGGGCAAGGCCCGGAGGTTTTCGCCGATGCCCACAATCTCCCAAGCCGACTTAACTTTCGACAGCGGCGGCAAACCCATCCGCCTCGATGCCTATATCCCCGCAACCAACGGCAATCCCCTCCCCGCCGTCATCGCCCTTCATGGCGCGGGCGGCGACGTCCAGGGAATGGACCAATCCGCCATGCTACTTGCCGAACAGGGATTTGCAGTTTACGTCCTGCACTATTTCGACCGCACCGACACTGAGTCCGCCGACAAGGCGACCATTCTGCGCAACTTTCCCATCTGGATGAAGACGCTCTGGGATGCCCTCAGCTTCGTCGAAAAGCAACCGGCTGTGGATCGTGAGCGCATCGCGCTCCTCGGCTTCTCGCTGGGCGCTTATCTCTCGCTTGCCAACGCGTCAATTGATAACCGTGTGCAAGCCGTCGTTGAATTCTTCGGCGGCCTGCCGCGAGAAATGAAGCTCTTCATGCGCCGCCTCTGCCCGGTGCTGATCCTGCACGGCGAGGCCGATTCCACCATCCCGGTTAGCGAAGCCTACAACCTGCAGCGGCTGCTGCAAGAAAAAGGCATTCCCTGCGAAATCAAAATCTATCCCGGAACCGGCCACGGATTCGACAACGACGTCTGGCGCGATGCGGGACCCCGCGCGCTGGAGTTTCTGCAAAGGTATCTGCCCTCGACTTGCGAATAATCGCGGTCGCCAATGTGTCCAGGACGTATCATCGTCGAGAGTCCCTATGTTGCGCTTGCCACATAAACATCTTGCCTTCTTTATTGCATTGACCTCTATCGTGTTGGCGATGCCGGCGGTCGCACAAATCCAGCCGAACGTCGCACCACAAACGCAATCGCTGCCTGCCGCGAATCCGCTCCCCGTTGGTCAAGTCGTCAACGCCGTTCCGTGCGCCAGCGATTCCACTGAAACCTACGCGCTTTACCTTCCCTCCGCTTATACCTCCGCGAAGCCGTGGCCCATCATCTATACCTTCGATCCCTTCGGCCACGGAAGAACTTCCGTAAACTTATATAAAGATGCGGCCGAGAAATATGGCTTCATCCTTACCGCCTCGAATAACTCCCGGAATTTTCAGAGCGACGTTACCCGGGCCGCTCGTGCCCTCTGGGACGACACGCACGCACGGCTTAGTCTCGATCCTCGCCGCATCTACACGATGGGCCTTTCCGGTGGTGCCCGCGTTGCGACCACCCTCGCTGTCGAGTGCGCCATTTGCGCCATCGGCGGCGTCATTTCCCACGGGGCCGGTTACCCTTTTCCACCCTCCGACAAAGAGCGCTTCGCCTACTTTGCCTTCGTCGGAGATCGCGATTTCAACTGGCCCGAAATCATGGAACTCCGCCGCAAGAAGGAAGAATGGTCCGCACCCTACCGTCTGCGAGTCTTCGCAGGCGACCACGAATGGGCTCCGCCCGCCATCTTCGCCGAGGCCCTGCAATGGCTCCAGCTCAAAGCCATGCAAACGGAAATCATTCCCCGCAATTCCTCATTTATCGATGAGCAGTTCGTCCGCACCCAAAGCGACGCCGAAGACTCCGCCCGGCGCAAAGACATCATCGCCGAGTTCGATGCGTACCGCTCTTTGGTGTTGGATTTCAGTGGATTAAGAGACGTTACTCAATTCCAAGCCAGGCTCACCGCCCTCAAGAACTCGCCGGAACTTAAGGAGGCGGTCAGAAAGCAGCAAAATGCGATCGACCGGCAACAGGCCTTCACGCAAGAACTCTCATCCGACATTTCCCGGGCTGCTGACGCCACATTGGATCTGCAAACGTCGCTGCGCAAGGCCATCGTTGACGGAGTGACGGCGCTCAAATACAAAGCCGATCATGCCAAGAGCGAAGACGAACGCCTGATCTCGATCCGCGCCTACCAGGCTCTGTGGGTCCAGGGTATCGAGGCCGGTCAGGCTGAATTAGGACGCGCCAAGCGTCTCGACAAAGCGGAGTTTTACTTTCATCTGATAAGCGAGGTTGCTCCCAGCGAGCCCTGGCCACATCTTCTGCTCGCCGAAACCGCAGCTGTCCGTGGCGACAACAAGCGCGCCAAGAAAGAACTTCGGGATGCCATTAAGTGCGGATTGAAAAACCCCGACTCCATCGACAACGATGCAAATCTCCAATCTCTTCGGAAAGATCCGGAATTTCAGCAAATCGTAGGTGAGCTAAGAGCCAAGCGCGATTCGCAGCCCGCCCAATGAATTAAGGCGCGAGGTCCGGCGAGAAGCGTTAGGATGGGATGTTGGCTACAACGGAACTTTTCCCGCGGAAATCCGTACTTTAGCCATGGAGGTGTCCTGTGCTGGCATTCCTGCTCTGGTGTTTACTGTTCATTCTCTGTTGGCCACTAGCCCTCCTTGCCCTGGTGCTCTATCCGATCGTGTGGCTCTTATTGATCCCGTTCCGCCTGGTGGGAATTGCCGTCCACGGAGTCTTGGCCTTAGTTCGCGCTGTGATCTTCCTTCCGGCACGCCTGTTGAGCGCACCATTCCGGGTTTAAGGAACGAGCGCGAGCCAGCAAGGTAGCGAATTGCAAGGTACGGAGACGATTTGGGTGGTGCAGCGCTTCGCGCTGCGGTAACCGCATTGTTGTGAGTGATGCTTTACAGTCTGCTGAAAAGCGCCGCTTTGTATCAGGGTATCGCTTTTAGCCGCCGAAGTACCGCTCGCTGCTTAGAGCGACTTTCCGCAGCCTGCTAGACCAAAGTCGTTGGTCTGTAGCCGCTGGTCGTTCCGAAGTCGTGGGTACGCCAGCATCGCCGCATTCCGAACGACTGACGACTAACGACCACCGACTTCCTTCCTTACCGTTCGTTTTTCAATACGCCTCTCGTACACCTGACCTTGAAAGATCCGTTTCACGTACACGCTGGGCGTATGCACCATGTCGGGATCGAGTTCTCCCGGTTCCACCAGATGTTCGACTTCGGCGATCGTGATTTTGGCAGCCGTTGCCATCATCGGGTTGAAATTACGGGCGGTCTTGCGATAAACAAGGTTGCCCCATTTGTCGCCCTTCCACGCCTTTATGAACGCGAAGTCGGCTCTGAGCGCCCGTTCCATAATGTAGGTTCGACCGTCGAATTCGCGCGCCTCTTTGCCCTCGGCTACCACGGTGCCAACTCCGGTGGGCGTGAAGAACGCCGGAATGCCCGCGCCGCCGGCGCGAATGCGCTCGGCGAACGTGCCCTGAGGAACCAGGTCGAGCTCAACGGTGCCATTCAGCACCATCTGTTCGAGTAGTTTGTTTTCGCCGACGTAGGTTCCAATGTGGCGCTTCATCTGGCCATTGGCGAGAAGCATGCCCACGCCGAAGCCATCGACTCCTGCGTTATTGCTGATGGTGGTTAGGTTTTTGACACCCTTGGCGGCGAGCGCGCGGATCAGGTTCTCAGGCATACCGCACAGCCCGAACCCGCCCACCATGATAGTGGCGCCGTCGAATACGTCCTGGATCGCCTCTTCGGCGCTGCCGACAACCTTATGCATGACATGCGAATTCTAACGGATGGCGCCGGAATCTACCACGGAGGCCGAGAGGGCCCAAGCCAAAAAGTCGGAAGTCGAACGGAAAAACGAAGGCCTGCAGAAGCGAACAGCGGCCTTCACTTCTTCAATTTGAGTTCTCGCTTTTGACCTTTTCTCAGTTGGTGCGCGCGCTCGAATTCGCCCGCGAGTTCTTTCGAATCGAGATTTTCACGGATGTGCGCGAGCCTCTGCTCCAGCTTATGCAGCACCTCGCCAAGGTTCTTCTTGTTTGTGATGGCAATGTCGCGCCACATGGAATACGGAGAGCCGGAGATACGAGTCATTTCGCGCAGCGCGCGGCCGCCAATATCGAGGAGCGGCGCATCTGGCCCGAACTCATCCACCAGCGTGGCTGCCAGCGCGGTCGAAATCATCTGCGGAAGATGACTGACCCAGGCGCAGATGCGGTCATGATCGGCCGGATTCAGCATGGCGACGCGTGCGCCCATCTTCTCCGCGCAGTAGACGAACTCTCCGCAAACTCCTGCGTGTGGATTCTGCCGTGGTAATGGCGTGAACAGCCATGCGGCGCCCTCGAAAAGATCGGCGTCGGCGAATTCGACTCCCGCATGTTCCTTGCCCGCCATGGGGTGGCCGGCCAGGAAACGCTGCCCGGCGGCCCGGCCGAACGATTTGGCGGCCCGCGCGACAATTTCCGCTTTTGTGCTGCCCACATCGGTGACCAGTGTGCGCGCCGGCAGCGAGGGTGCAAGACGTTCGATCAAGTCGAGAATGGCAATGACGGGTGTTGCCAGAACGACGAGATCGCTGCCGCGCACGGCATCGGCGGGATTCGGCGAGCCCGCTTCTATAGCCCCGCACTCGAGTGCGCGCTCCAGAACCGGCGCGCGGTCGCACCCAATGACCCGCCGGGCGAGATGACGCTTGCGGAGCGCAAGCCCCAGTGACCCGCCGATCAATCCCGTTCCGATGATGGTGACTTGCTTGAAGGCCATTTTAATTTGTGATTTGTAATTTGCAATCGCAAGACAAAATCACAAATTACCAATCACAAATTACAAATTCTCTTATGCGATCTGGCGTCCGATGGCAGGGGCAATCATCCGAATGCTGTCCATCAGTTCCGCAAATTGCTCGGGATAAAGCGACTGCGCGCCATCCGACAGCGCTTTGTCGGGTTGGTGATGGACTTCGATCAGCAGGGCATCGGCTCCTGCAGCTACTGAGGCGCGGGCCATGGGAGCGACCTTGTCGCGGCGCCCAGTGCCGTGCGAGGGGTCGGCAGTCATGGGCAGATGCGAGAGCTTGTGAATGATCGGGATGGCCGAAATGTCCATGGTGTTGCGCGTATAGGTCTCGAACGTGCGGATGCCGCGCTCGCACAGAATGATGTCGTAGTTGCCGCCCGCGAGCACGTACTCGGCTGAGAGCAGCAGTTCTTCGAGCGTGGCGGCGATGCCGCGCTTGAGGAGAATCGGCTTGCGAATCTTCCCCAGTTCGCGCAGCAGGTTGAAGTTCTGCATGTTGCGCGCGCCGACCTGGAAGATATCGACGTAGGGCAACATGATCGGGATTTGCGATATCTCCATCACCTCGCTGATCACGAGGAGGTTGAAGCGGTCGCCAGCTTCACGCAAAAGCTTCAGCCCTTCCGGGCCGAGTCCCTGGAAGGAATAAGGAGAAGAGCGGGGCTTGAAAGCGCCGCCGCGGAGCACGCGTGCTCCAGCTTTTGCGATCAATTCCGAAACAGTGAAAAGCTGCTCACGCGATTCGACCGAGCACGGCCCGGCCATCACGACAATGCTTTTGCCGCCGATTTCGAGGCCGTTCGCGAACTTTACGATGGTGCCTTCGGGCCGGAAGCTGCGCCCAGCCAGCTTGTAGGGCGAGGTGATGCGGTGGACTTCCTGCACGCCGGGCAGCATTTCGACTTCGCGCACGTCGAAGTCGGGCCGCGCGCCCACGCCGCCAAGCACAGTCTGGCGCACGCCGGTGGAACGGTGAACCTCGAATCCCATCTGCACCAGTTGATCGATCACATGCTGGATCTGATCTTCACTGGCGGAATCTTGCATTGCTACGATCATGAGTTAGCTCTTTTACCATCCAACAAATCGGTTATTTGCTCTTCCGCTACGAAGAGTTGTCATCCTGAGCGAAGCGAAGGATCTCCCTCTTCTCCGCTCCGTGCGCAAGCCTCAATCCTCAATCCGCGAATCGAATTCCGTTTCGCGTCCGCTGTTCGGTGGATCGGGAGCGATCTCGTGTTTCTGAATGCTGCGCATCACATCCATAATCCGCTCGTAGATTCGCGCCAGATCGCGCGCCGCCAGCGGCCCTTTGTTCGACTGCTGCACATTGGCGATCACCTCTTTCTCGCGGTCGGGTTCGTAAATGGGCAGGTTGGTATTGCGCTTCAACCGTCCAATTTCCACGACCGCGCTGGCGCGCTCGTTGAGCAAGGCCGCCAGTTTGCGGTCAAGTTCGTCGACTTTCCTGCGCCAATCCGAAATGTCCATGGAGCTTTGAGCCATCAGCCCTCAGCCACCAGGTCGAGCACGGGCGCGGCCAGACCGGCTAAATTGGTCGAATGCAGCAGTCCAGCGTGGCTCTTTTATCTTGCGCTTCTAGCTGACGGCTGACGGCTGATGGCTGATAGCCGTCTTATGAATTCTGCCACAGACACGGCTTCTCGTCCGGGATTTTGTTCGATGACATGAACAATTGCACTCCCCACGACAGCGCCTTCCGCGAACTTGCCGATGGCGGCGAATTGCTCGGGCGTTGAAATTCCGAAGCCGACAGCGACCGGCAGCTTCGTGAAGCGGCGGATGCGCTTGACCAGATCACGCGCATCGGAGGACATCTTCTGCCTTTCCCCGGTGACGCCAGTGCGCGAAATCGCATAGACGAAACCGGTCGAAACCTGCGCGATCTGCTTGAGGCGTTGATCGGTCGAAGTGGGCGCGGCGAGGAAGATTGTAGCGAGATCGTTCTTGCGCGCCTCGCGCAGGTATTCCGCCGATTCTTCGATAGGGAGATCGGTGATGAGCGTGCCGTCGATTCCGGCAGCTCGGGCGACGTGGCAGAACTTCGGGAGGCCCATGCGCAGAATCGGATTGAGATAGGAAAAGATGACGAGGCCGACAGATTGCGAATGCTCGCGGATTTCGGCGGCGAGTTTCAGGACGTGCTCGAGACTGAGTGCCGTGCCCGAGAGCGCGCTCGCTGGCCCGCTGGATGACGGGACCGTCGGCGAGCGGATCGCTGAAAGGAACGCCGAGTTCGATGATGCTTGCGCCTGCTTCGATGGCGGCGAGAACGACTTCGCGCGTGGTGGCAAGGTCGGGATCGCCGCAGGTGACATAGGCGACGAGAGTCGGTTTGCGGTCGAAGTGGAAGGGCATGAAGGATCAATTGTAGATTGCGGAGGTCGGATTGCAGAAGTTGAGGCGCTTAGCGGGCGTGAGCGAAGCGGGAGCCCGCTGCCGAAATCCCGAGCCATGCGAGGGATCTCTCTGGAGGCATTGCATTCGAGAAACCGCTAATTGCAATCCACACACTCCCTGACAGACAATCATTACCATGACTGGAATTCAGTTCGTGACCGACGAAAAGGGCCATAAAGTCGCGGTTCTGATTGATCTGAAAAAGCACGGAGTCAGGCTGCAAGATTTCTGGGATGGTCTCATCTCCGAGAAGCGACGCAAGGAAAAGGGCATACGTCTCGAAAAGATCAAGGCAGACCTGATTAAGCGCGGGCGGCTTCGTGGCTAGCTATGTCATCGAGGTAAAGCCTTCGGCCAAGAAAGAACTCGAAGATTTGCCAAATAGTGTGTTGGCTCGCGCGGTACGCAAGATGGAATCTCTCGGCGATAACCCGCGGCCCGCAGGCTGCAAGAAGCTGAAGGGCTACAAGGATCAGTGGCGGGTTCGAGTCGGCGACTGGCGGATCGTTTACCTGATCGACGACGGCGCGAAGCTCGTCAGCGTGACCCGGATTGCGCATCGGCGCGAGGTGTACGAATGAGGAAGCGCCTCACGAGCGTTTAGTTTATATGATTCATCCTGGCAAACACCTGGCTGAGGAACTCAAAGAAATCAACATGAGCGCGGCTGAGCTGGCACGTAAGATCGACGTTCCGACCAATCGTGTGACGCAGATACTGAACGGAACTCGCGCCATCACCGGCGATACCGCTCTGCGGCTTGCTCATTTTTTTGGTACAAGTGCGGAGTTTTGGCTGAATCTCCAGAGCCTCTACGACCTGCGGCTTGCTCAGAAGAAGTCAGGGAAATCCATCCAGGCTCTGCCACGGCTTGAACGACGCGATCTGGTGCGCGCGTGACGAGTCGACGTGGCGGCGCATGCACGAGAGGATCGTATTGCAGTGAACGTACTTCCTGACGGAGAATGATTTTATGACTGGAGTCCAGTTCGTTACCGATGACAAGGGCCGCAAGGTCGCGGTTCTGATTGATCTGAAAAAGCATGGAGCCAGGCTGCAAGATTTTTGGGACGGCCTCGTCTCGGAGAAACGGCGGAAGGAGAAGGGCATCCCTTTCGAAAAAGTCAAGGCCGACCTGATCAAGCGCGGGCGACTGCGTGGCTAGCTATGTCATCGAGGTAAAACCTTCCGCCAGGAAGGAACTTGAAGATCTGCCCAATAACGTCCTGGCACGAGTAGTGCGCAAAATGGGGGTGCTTGGAGAAAACCCGAGGCCGCCAGGTTGCAAGAAACTGAAGGCATACACAGATGTTTGGCGCATTCGAGTGGGCGACTGGCGAATCTTGTACATAATCGACGATGGCGCGAAGCTTGTCAGCGTGACTCGGATCGCACATCGGCGAGAGGTGTACGACTGAAATCCCCGCCCAATCACCCACTCATCCGCACAGAACGCGAATGAGTGGGGCACCCGGCACCCTCGTGAGTGATTTCTATGCGCTAGGCCGGGCCGCCCGCCTGGTAGATCTTTGTTAGCAAGTCAATTGCCTCGATACCTTTTCTGACATTGGGTTTTTCCTCATCGAACGAATGCCCCAATGGATCAATCTTCGGCACCACGACGCTGAGCGTGACTGACTTGCCGGACACTCCGAACTCCACGTCCGGTGTCAGGTGCGGAGAGAAGCGCGCCTTGAGTGTCTCCACTTGCTCGGCTGCATTCGCCACGAACAGTTTTGAGAATCCCGCGGTTAGTTGGTGCGCCAGACTCACGTTCTTTGGAATGCCCGCAGGTCTAAAAGAGATCCACGTGCTGCCCGCTGGGCGCGACTTCGCTTCCTCCACGCGCAAAGAGGGAGCGACTTGCGCGGCAAACTCGACGTACTCCCTGACGAAGTTTGTCATCTCGGTGCTCGGTACGGCATGGTAACCGCGGCGGTTCTTCTCAATGGCTTCCAGCATTAGGTGTGCTTTGTGGAGATACCGGGGGTCACGGACCCGCCGGGAGACAAAGAACGACAGCACTTCTTCATAGCTGACCTGGCAATCGTAGGACTCAGCCTGCTTTCCAGAATCTAAATACTGTGCCGGAGCCATGATGCAAGTAATAAAATCGTCCCACTTATCGTTCTGCTGCCCCTCTCTGCCTCGCTCGCGATAGTCAACGCCCTGCTGTGGCTGCGGCGGAGCATCAATTTTGTTCTCAATGAGCACAGCCATTCGACCGTCATCGTCTGACTTAAACAAATACACAATGTCGGATTCCCGGCCTTTTTTGCCGGTCACGGAATGCCACGCGCCGATCGTCGACTTGAAGATCGGCTTTTTGTACAGTCTCGACGTGAACCAGTCGCAGAACTCGTTGTTGACCGAAAGCTCCTCAAAGAGGAGGAAGTCAATATCGCGTTCTGACACATAATCTATTAATTTGAGATCCATCATTTATAAGAAGCTCCTGTTGAGGAGAAACGGGTCGCCGGGTCATCGGGGAGGTGTGCATATTTCATCCGCGATGCTGTCACCCCGCGCATGATCAGTCCAACTTCAAATTCTCCCGCATGATCCCGATATCTTTATCGCCGCGGCCGGAGATGTTTACAATTACTACTTCCGATTTCTTCATCTTCGGGGCGCGCTTGATTACTTCGGCTACGGCGTGGGCGGATTCCAGGGCGGGGATTATGCCTTCGGTTCTGGCTAGCAGCGTCGTGGCTTCCAGCGCTTCGGCATCGCTTGCGGGGACGTATTCGGCGCGGCCGGTGTCGTGGAGTTCGGCATGCTCGGGGCCGATTGACGGATAGTCTAGGCCGGCGGAGACGGAATGCGTCAGGGCTATCTGGCCTGACTTATCTTGCAAGACATACGAGTAACGTTCCCTGCAATACCCCCGGCGAGCCTCCTCGGAAGCGGGCGGCGTGATCGCCTAGAGACTCGCCTCGGCCTCCGGCTTCTACGCCGATCAGCTCAACCTTCTTATCTTTAATAAAGTCGTAGAAAATTCCGATGGAGTTCGAGCCTCCGCCTACGCAGGCGATGATTGCCTTCGGCAGATTGCCTTCGGCTTTGAGGATTTGGGCGCGGGCTTCGCGTCCGATTACGCGGTGGAAGTCGCGGACCATGGTGGGATAGGGATGCGCTCCGAGCACGCTGCCGAGCAGGTAATGCGTGGTGCGGACGTTGGTGACCCAGTCGCGCATGGCTTCGTTGATGGCGTCTTTGAGGGTGCGCGAGCCGGACTCGACGCCGCGGACTTCGGCTCCGAGCAGGCGCATGCGGAAGACGTTGAGCTCCTGGCGGCGCATGTCCTCGGTGCCCATGTAGACGACACATTCGAAGCCGAGCAGCGCGCAGACGGTGGCGGTGGCGACGCCATGCTGTCCGGCGCCGGTTTCCGCAATGACGCGCCGCTTGCCCATGCGCTCGACGAGCAAGCCTTGGCCCAAGCAGTTATTGATTTTGTGCGCGCCGGTGTGGAGCAGGTCTTCGCGCTTGAGATAGATTTTTGCGCCGCCGAGTTTTTCGGTCAGGCGGCGGGCGAAGAAGAGCGGCGTGGGACGTCCGGCGTAGGTTTTCAGCAGAAGATCGAGGCGCTTTTGGAATTTCTTGTCGCGTTTGGCTCTTTCATATTCGCGCTCGAGTTCTTGCAGCGCGGCCATGAGCGTTTCGGGGACATAGCGTCCGCCGTAGGGGCCGAAGCGGCCGGGGGAGACGTCGGTCTTCGATTGGCCGGAAACTTTGCTGCGGGTCTTCAGCCTGGGAGTAGTCGTCGCCATGATTTCAGTGGGCCTCGTCCATCGCGCGCACGGCTTGAATAAAGGCGCGGATCTTTCGGTGGTCTTTTTTGCGCGGCTCGCATTCAACGCCGGTAGAGACATCGACTCCCCAGGGATGCAGAAGATGGATCGCGTTCTGCACGTTTCCGGGATGGAGCCCGCCGGCGACGATCAGTTTGCTGATGCTATTAATAATCGCGGCCCATGGCTGCACGCGCTCCCAGTCGAAGGTGCGGCCGGTGCCGCCGGGTCGGGTCGCGGTGGAGGAATCGAGCAACACGCCAAAGATGACGCCGGGGCGAAAGCCATGGGTTTCGAGGAAGAGGTCGCCGTTTTGGGCGACGTGAATTTTGTGCACGCGTTTGCCCTTGTACGCCTCATCGGGCTCGATAAGGCCGACGTTGACCGGATCCCAACCGACGGATTCGTCGTCCGGCTTGTCGAAGATCTGCGCCGGGCAGGAGCGAAACACGGTCGGACGGCTGATGCCGTTGGAGAGAGCTCTAAAGAGCGAAACGGAAAATTGCTTGTCTTCACTGCCGTGCAACTGCACCGCAGTCAGGCCCACGGTCTTAGCTGTGCTTTGAACCTCAACGACGGTTTGATTGACAAAGACGCCGATTCTTTCGATGCCGGGCGGCAGTTGGGAGGCGATGGACTGGGCCGTCTCGGCCGTGACGTGGCGCGGGCTGCTTGGAGAGAAGACGAAGCCGATCGCGTTCGCGCCCGCGTCGATGGCGGCGAGCGCGTCCTCGAGGTTCGTGATTCCGCAGATTTTGACCCACGTCATAAAAACAGTTGTCAGCTATCAGTTTTCGGTCGTCAGTAAAATCACCTAGCCACTGACTATTGCCTTTGCTTCTTCCAACAACTCGGTGAGCGCTTCGCCCGGATGTTTCGCCTTCATCAGCGATTCGCCGATCAAAAATGCTTCATACCCGGCGGCGCGCAGCCGCGCCAGATCGGCGCCGGAACCGATGCCGCTTTCGGCTACGGCCAGGCAGCCTTCAGGAATTTTTTCGGACAGCTGAAAAAGAGTTGCGAGATTCACTTCAAAGGTGCGCAGATCGCGGCTATTGACGCCGATCAGATCGCAGCCTGCGTCGAGCGCGCGCTGGATCTCCGCTTCGTCGTGCGCTTCGCATAGCACGTCGAGCTGGTTTGAGCGGGCGCACTGCGCGAGCGATACGAGTTCTCGCTGCTCGAGTGCGGCTACGATAAGCAGCACGGCGTCCGCCGCGTGAGCGCGGGCTTCAACGATCTGGAATTCGTCGACGATGAAATCCTTGCGCAGGCAGGGAAGAGAAGTGGCAGCCGACGCCTCGCGCAGATAATCCAGCGAGCCCTGGAAGAACTGCTCGTCGGTGAGCACGGAGAGTGCGGTTGCGCCGGCTTGCGCTAGCTCGCGGGCCAGCGCGGTCGGCTGAAAATCTGCCCGGATCAAGCCTTTCGAAGGAGAGGCTTTCTTCAGCTCAGCGATTACGGCAATGCCTTCCTGCGAAGCGCGGCCAAGATGCTCACGAAATCCGCGCGGGCAGTGCTGTTCAGCAGCTTTTTCCAAGGCGTGCAGATCGGCGCTCTTTCGCCTCTGGGAGAGACGCTGGCGGGCGGCGGCGACAATGGAATCGAGCGAGGAGGCTGGCATACTACAGAGCACCAATTATACGGAAGGGCATGCGAATCCCCTATGCCAATGGGGAATGAATGGCGCTCTCGTCCGTTCTGCTTGCTAAGGCTTCACTCGCCTGCGGGCCCAGAAATCGGCAGAAGTGAGAACAGGCGTGATCTCAAACTCCACCAGATCGTCCCAGCGACGGACCCACACATTGAGTGCATCCAGGGCCGGAGCTTCCATAATCTGAAAACACCGCGAGCCCGCCTCATCCAGCCAACTGGCCTGGTAAGTAACGCCGTCGGGCAGCATCCGGCCGCTCGCCTTGAAGCGCTCACCCGCCGCCGTCGGGTCGCCGTGCCTGAAGCGCTCGATAACCATGAAGAGCATAGGGCAGTGTAGCGCAGGCCCAATCTGGCAGACAGATGTATGGTGAGCCACGTCATTGACCGCATTTGTGCAAGATGTTATAAACATGTGCTTTGTGCTGGAGTCCCGCGGTCCTTTACAGGGCTGGGGCGGCGGCACAAATGGTATTCCGACGCGGCCAAATCAGCATTCCTAGTTTTTATGCGTTGCGGTGGAAGCGTAGTCGGAACTCCGGTGGCTTGGCTTGCCTTGCGATACGCGCTGGGCGGTTCAACCTCCAGAGCAAAACACACCGTAACCCTGAAGAGAGACTCTGAGGAAAATTATGATACGCACTTTGACCGCCCATGTTGCGTCCGCGAGCCGCGGGATTGCGAAAGCATCCGCCGCTTTAGCGGCTTTGTTGTTTGTGACGACCGCCTGCTTTGCCCAGCCCGCTGAAGAAGCTGGTGGCGGCGAAGCCGCTCTTAAACTTCCTGATCTTTCGTCGGTCAGCTTTCTTAATAACTCCATTGACGGGCACAAACTGCTGCTGATTGGCCTTCTGTTCTGCGTGTTCGGCCTTGGCTTCGGCATGGCGATCTTTATGCGCCTGAAGAATCTGCCCGTGCATCGCTCCATGCGCGAAATTTCCGAGTTGATCTACGAGACCTGCAAAACCTACCTGGTCACGCAGGGCAAGTTCCTGATGCTGCTGTGGATTTTTATCGCGGTCATTATTTCCGCTTACTTTGGCTGGCTGAAGCCGGTGCCCGGCAAATCGGTCGCCCTGACGCTGCCCATCATCCTGCTGTTCAGTCTGGTGGGAATCGCCGGCAGTTACGGCGTCGCGTGGTTTGGAATTCGCGTGAACACGTTCGCCAACTCGCGCACTGCTTTCGCATCGCTGCCCGGCAAACCGTATCCCGTGTACCAGATCCCGCTCGAAGCCGGCATGTCCATCGGCATGATGCTGATTTCGGTCGAACTGCTCATCATGCTTTTCATCCTGCTGTTCATTCCGGCTGACTATGCCGGCCCTTGCTTCATCGGCTTCGCCATCGGCGAGTCGCTGGGCGCGGCAGCATTGCGTATCGCGGGCGGCATCTTCACCAAGATTGCCGACATCGGCAGCGACCTGATGAAGATCGTCTTCAAGATTAAAGAAGATGACGCGCGCAACCCCGGCGTCATCGCCGACTGCACGGGCGACAACGCCGGCGATTCGGTTGGCCCTTCGGCCGACGGATTTGAAACTTACGGCGTAACCGGCGTCGCGCTCATCACCTTCATTTTGCTGGGCGTGAAGAGCCCGACCATCCAGGTTCAACTGCTGGTCTGGATTTTCGTCATGCGCATCATGATGCTTGTCTCCAGCGCATTGGCATATTTTGTCAATGGTGCCGTGGCGAAAGCGAAGTACGCCAATGCCGAGAAAATGGACTTCGAGCATCCGCTGACTTCGCTGGTCTGGCTCACCTCGATCGTTTCGATCATCGCCACGTACTTTATTTCGTATCTCATCATCCCCAGCCTGGGCGGCAACGGCGACACCAGCCAGTGGTGGAAACTGGCCACGATCATCTCTTGCGGAACGCTGGCAGGGGCCCTGATTCCTGAACTGGTTAAGGTCTTTACTTCCGTGAACTCGCGCCACGTGAACGAAGTGGTGACCTCAGCCAAGGAAGGCGGCGCATCGCTCGGCATCCTTTCCGGTTTTGTCGCCGGCAACTTCTCCGCCTACTACCTGGGCTTGTCGATGATGGGCCTGATGGCGGTCGCTTACTACATGAGCACGATGGGTCTGGAGGGCGCAGCCGGAATGCTCGCTCCCGCAGTCTTCGCTTTCGGTCTAGTCGCTTTCGGCTTCCTCGGCATGGGGCCGGTAACGATTGCGGTCGATTCCTACGGACCGGTCACAGACAACGCGCAGTCGGTGTATGAACTGTCGCTGATCGAGCAGGTACCCAACGTCAAGGCGGAAATCAAGAAGGATTTCGGTCTCGACGTGAACTTTGACCGCGCCAAGGATTTGCTGGAAGAAAACGATGGCGCCGGCAATACCTTCAAAGCGACGGCGAAACCAGTGCTGATCGGAACCGCAGTCGTGGGAGCAACCACGATGATCTTCTCGATCATCATGGCTCTTACCCACGGGCTGACCGTGAACAAGGAAAATCTCTCGCTGCTGCATGCTCCATTCTTCCTGGGCCTGATCACCGGCGGCGCGATGATCTACTGGTTCACGGGAGCCAGCACACAGGCCGTGACTACCGGCGCTTATCGCGCGGTTGAGTTCATCAAAGCCAACATCAAACTCGAGGGATCGGAAAAGGCATCGGTCGCAGACAGCAAGAAGGTGGTTGAGATCTGCACCAAGTACGCGCAGAAAGGTATGTTCAACATCTTTCTCGCCGTGTTCTTTGGAACCCTGACCTTCGCCTTCGTCGAGCCGTTCTTCTTCGTCGGCTACCTGATCTCGATTGCGATCTCCGGTCTCTATCAGGCCATCTTCATGGCCAACGCCGGCGCCGCATGGGACAACGCCAAGAAGATCGTCGAAACCAAGCTGAAGCAGAAGGGAACACCGTTGCACGATGCAACCGTGATCGGCGATACGGTGGGCGATCCTTTCAAGGATACGTCTTCGGTGGCGATGAACCCGGTCATCAAGTTCACCACGCTGTTCGGATTGCTGGCCGTCGAACTGGCGGAAACTCTCAAACCCAATGGTGAAGCAACCGGCCTGACGATCGGGCTGGCGATAGCGTTCTTCCTGGTTTCGTTCATCTTCGTCTACCGTTCGTTCTACGGCATGCGGATTGGATCGGAGTAGTGCTGTAGTTCGGCCTGAAGTAAGAACGCCATCCGGCTTGCCGGATGGCGTTTTGTTTTGGGAGACCTGCAGGCTCCGGAGCTTTGGTTCGATCATTCAAGGTTTGGGAAGAGCAGAGGTTTGGGGAAGGGCACGGCTTTAGCCGTGCCGCCCAGAGGCCTGGAGAAGCCGGCTTTAGCCCCTGAGGTCTACGATGTTGTGCAGGGGATAGGGTCTTTGTGTTTGCGCAGGCTGGCGATGTAGCCAGAGATGGCGTCCTTGGCCATTTCGCGCGCTTCATCCACGGTGCGCCCGTAGGTCACGCACCCGGGCAGCGCCGGAACCAGCGCGGTGTAGCCGCCCTCCGGTTCGGGGCGGAGCATGATGTTGTAGTGGTATCGGGCCTTCGCCATGCAGGGATAATATATCAAATCACGCTGAGACAAGGTTTTCTTGCGGCCGGGCCGGGAACGGCCTGATTTTCGGCAGCCTGTTTTTCTGCGCCTTCCAAAGATCGTAATTGAGCTGCATCTTCAGCCAAAACTCGGGAGACGTATATGGCATCGCTTTGGCCAGACGCACAGCCATCTCCGCTGAAATGCCGGCGCGGCCGTTGAGTATTCGCGAGAGATTGGGCCGGGTTACCCCAAGGCGCTCGGCGGCTTCCTTCACCGTCATTTCGCCCAGGTAATCCTTCAAAACTTCGCCGGGATGGCATGGATGGAAAATCATACTTAGCTCCTAGTGGTAATCCTGGTAATCAATGAGGACCGCGTCCTCTCCTTCGAACCGAAACGTAAGCCGCCAGTTGCCGCTCACCCGTACGGCCCAGTGCCCCGCCAGTTCGCCCTTGAGCGGGTGCAGACCGTAGCCGGGCGCATTCATGTTGGCCGGGCTGGTGGCTGCATCGAGTGCGGAGAGCAGCCTCCTGAGCCGGTTTGCATGTTCTGGCTGAATACCAGCTTTCGAGCCCGTCTCGGCAAATTGCTTGATGCCTTTATGCCGATAGCTCTTCAGCATGTGTAAAGTGTATCAATACACAATACTGTAGATCAAGGGGAATCCGCGACGGCGCGGCGGGAACCTCGTCTATCCGAGGGCAGGCTTTCCCGAAAAGCGCGAGAAGTGGCGCACCCGGCCCCACCGGTTGGCTAATTCGATCACTGCTAAGAAGACAGACGCGCGTTATACTTCGTCGTTAAAGTGGGCCCGGGTTATGTGAATTACAGGGAGCACGTTCCATGAAACAAGTCGCACTCGTACCGCTCGTCCTGTTAGCGTCTGCCATATCGCTGGCACAGACCGAGACGACATTTGACAAATTCAAGAACACTACACACTTCCGGGCACGGGAAACTCAAGCCAGTAAGGTAACCTACGATGGCGGCAAAGACGCGTCCTTGCTGATCCATCGTATGGGCATGGTCATCGGTTTCACCTGCGAAGGGCAAGTCGATAACTGTAAACCTGCGGGAGTAGAACTGCTCTTTGTGGGCTATACGTCTGATTGGGCGATGAACGGAAAGCATGTGGTTAATCTTCTTGTCGATGGCAGACCGGTCACTGCGGGCAAATCGGACTGGGACGGTCAAGTGCTTGGAGCTGAGAACCTAGTAGAGTACAACGACATGACCATCAGCCTCGACTTGCTCACCAAACTGGCGGGAGCTAAGACGGTGGATGTTCAGATCGGGTTGTTTGAGTTCTCACTGACCGACGATAATTTGGCATCCATTAGGGACGTCGCGAGCCGCACGGGGTGGATGCCGGAAGCCCTCCAAAAGAAGCTGACCGAAAACTCGGAGGCGAGTAAAACGTCGCCCGCCGCCGCCGCTCAATTAGCTCAAGACGGACATATAAATTCTCCGGAAGAGATGGCTCAACTTGTACAGAAGGGGCAAGCATCTAAGACTGCGATAATCACTACACCCGCAGGTGCGGAAGTGTATGTTGATGGGAATAAGCTGGGGGTGACGCCCCTTGTATTTGTACTGCTAAGGCGGGACAATCCCCGCGTCCTTACTATCAAGTTAGCAGGCTACAAAAAGGTCGAGAAGACACTTACGCCTGATGGGAAGAATATTCCGATAGGTATTACCCTAGACAAAGAGCAGTGACTCAGGAGCGGGCTCCATGTTTGAGCCGAAACCAACGAGACTTCAAGTTGGTTCCACCACTCTTCTTCGCTGGATTCGTGACCATTCTGGCGAGGATTTTAATCCCTCGAGAGTGGTAATCGCCAACGATTGGACGACGAAAGTCGTATGGGCTCAGCTTGAAACTCTCTGTCGTTGTCCCCCTTTTCAGGATGCTCTCCAACCCGGTCCCAGCCCAGCCCGAATTCAACGACCACAGGGACTGAGTTTCATTCATTGCTACCCAATTTGCTCCCCGCTACCGATGGATGGCAGCATACGACGCTACGGCCTTACAGCCTGCGGGCAGTACTACTTGGAGGCCTTGGAAAATGTAGAGGCCGCTCATGGGACCTACCTGCTGATGGCGTTGAAGCATCCAGAAATCGTTTCTCCTGAAGCCCTGGCAGTTCTTGAGGCTGTTCCTGCATGGAAGAAGGCGTTGGCTCACCTCAGCGTGGTCAGGGTCATGTTGCAAAACGAATGGGGAAGAACGACGCAGGCATGGTCGTGGCGGAACTTCATCTGGGGCACGCTACTGAAGCTCATCCTTCTCGGAGGGAGCATCGGCGGCGTAGTCGGGCTCACTTGGTTGCTGGTTCGCAGAATGACTTCGAAGTAGGAATTTCAGGCGGGTGACCCAGTCGGGTGCCCTACTCATCGCGTACTGTGCGATGAGTGGGATTCCACTGTCGTGTCATTTTAGAGATACTGCCGTGTACCCTGCTCCCACCAAGAACGGCGTCACCCTTTTGCGGCGCTGCCGGGATGCTTGCCATAGATCGTACTGGGTCTGCATGCCGATCCATAGTTCGGGGCTGGTGCCCAGGGCGTCCGACAGCTTCAGTGCCATGTCCGCCGAGATTCCCGCGCTGCCATTCAAGATGCGCGACAAGGCGACCCTGGTCACCCCAAGGTGCCTGGCTGTGTCTGTAACCGACCGCGTCCCCAAATACTCTCGTAGAACTCTTCCCGGATGTGGCGGATTGTGCATGCGCATAAACGCCTGTCAGTGGTAATCCGAATAGTTGGCCAACGCGTCGTCTTCGTTTACCAAATTGTTTTCAGGCTGGCTGCGCGGATGCGGCTGTCGCGGCTGATGACGGGTACATTGAAATGGACCGCAGTGGCTGCCACTATGCGATCTGGCATGTCCGGCACTTCGCTCCGCGACACCTGCCGCATGGCCTGTACAATGGCGGCGGTAAAAACTGCCTCCGTGAAAACATGTTCGGGGTCGGCCAAGGCTTGCGTCAGTTCGTCATAAGCCGAAGGCGGCAGACGGTTCTTTTCGATCAAATAGACCACCTCCGCCAGGCTTATGGTCGAGATGGCAATCTCGCGCCGAGCGACCGCCGCTTCGTTGATAAAAGCCTCGGCAGCAGCGGACAGTCTCTTGTCGTCGAATAAATGCCAGAGGGCTGTGTGGGTATCGGCGACGCCGGCAATCATCAGAAGTCTTCGCCGAAGTTCCGGAACATATCGGCTCGGTTCGCGTCGATTTCATGGGCGGAGGGAGCCGGTCCGTACTTGGCAAACATACCGCGTCCCGTTTTGAACGGAACTCCCGGCTTACCATCCGATGACTTGCCTTCAGGGAATTGGTTTGGCAGCACCGACGCGAGATTGCGCTCCAGAACCTCACAAACGTAACTGGCGGGTGTAATGCCATGTGCGTTGGCTTGGGCCTTTATTGCGGCTTCAAGTTTGTCTGGAAGTTCAATCGTCATGCCTAGGTACCGTCCCTGAGGCCAATTGTAGCGCTTTATTTCGCGCCGTCAAACAGCGATTCAATCCGCACAGACAAGTGTCTTGCTGGAATCGACGGCCTGCTGGAAATATGGGTTTTGAATGGCGGAAGCGACTACGAGATCAACCGGGCGCTGAAACAGCCCTTGCAAGTCCTCCAGCAGGCCGAAGTAAGTATCGGCGTATTGATCGAGGTCCAGTTCCTGGAAACTCACAAGGAAGTCCAGGTCGCTATGCGCAGGGTCGAAATCCGGCCGGACAGCAGAGCCGAAAAGCATCGATGCGATGCACCCGGCTGCGGCGGCACACACGCTCCAGTTCCTGACGCTTCTCCTCAATTAAGCGGTTCATGGCGTCCTCTTCAGGGGTCTTCATAAATGCTAGCCGGACTGCCTGCTCTGCGGATTCGGACGGGCGAGGGCGCCCGTCCGAACAGCCAGCGAGTCGCCGGCGCTACTTTTTACAGCGAACTCATATTCGACAGGAACTGGCTGTTCGCGGTGGTCTTGCTGAGCTTATCAATCAGCAGTTCCATCGCCTCGACCGGCGATAGCGGGTTCAGCACCTTGCGCAGGACCCAGATGCGTTGCAGGTCTTCCTTCGGAATCAGCAGCTCTTCCTTACGCGTGCCCGAGCGCTGAATATCAATCGCCGGGAACGTACGCTTATCGACCAGCTTGCGCTCGAGGATGATTTCGCTGTTGCCCGTGCCCTTGAATTCTTCGAAGATCACGTCGTCCATGCGCGAGCCGGTGTCGATCAAAGCCGTGGCAATAATCGTCAGCGAGCCGCCTTCTTCAATGTTTCGCGCCGAGCCGAAGAAGCGCTTCGGCCTCTGCAACGCGTTCGAATCGACGCCGCCGGAGAGCACTTTGCCCGAGGGCGGAACAATCGTGTTATAAGCGCGCGCCAAACGAGTAATCGAGTCCAGCAGAATCACGACATCGCGCTTATGCTCGACGAGTCGCTTCGCCTTTTCAATCACCATTTCCGCAACCTGCACGTGCCGCGCGGCGGGCTCGTCAAACGTCGAAGAAATAACCTCGCCCTTCACCGAGCGCTGCATGTCAGTAACTTCTTCCGGCCGCTCATCAATCAGCAGCACCATCAGCACAACTTCGGGATGATTGGTCGTAATCGAATTCGCCACGTTCTGCAGCAGCATGGTCTTGCCGGCGCGCGGCGGAGAAACGATCAACCCACGTTGCCCTTTGCCGAGCGGCGTAAGCAGATCCATAACGCGCGCGCTGATGTTCTCGCGCACCGTCTCCAGCTTCAAGCGCTCTTGCGGATAAAGCGGCGTCAGGTTGTCGAACAGAATCTTGTTGCGCGCCTCGTCGGGCGACTCGAAGTTGACCGCCTCAATCTTGACGAGCGCAAAGTATTTCTCGCCCTCATGGGGCGGGCGAACCTGGCCACTGATAGTGTCGCCGGTCTTCAGGTCAAACTTGCGGATCTGCGACGGCGACACATAAATGTCGTCGGGCCCGGGCAGGTAGTTGTAGTCGGGCGAGCGCAGGAAGCCGTAGCCGTCAGGGAGGATCTCCAACACACCTTCAGCGAAGATGTGTCCTTCTTTTTCACTTTGCGCCTGCAGGATCTTGAAGATGAGGTCCTGTTTGCGGAGTCCGCTGGCGCCGGGGAGTTCCAAGGATCGGGCGATCTTGGTCAGCTCCGTAATATTTTTTTCTTTCAGTTCTGCGATGGTCATATTCACCTACGGTTGGATTTTTCGGGAGGGATTCTCTCGGGGAAGTTTTGCCGCCGTGTGGGCACACGGCGGAGCTGCTTAGGCAGCCCGCCGTTGCGCTTCGGCAAAGTTCTCTGGTTCACTTAATACGTCGTGCCGCTCGGCATCCGCAATCTTGTCGAAAACCTCGTTCATGGTTTCCTGGATGCGGGTGTTCGGCTTGTGGAATTTGCGCGTTGCCTTTGAGGCAAGCTGGCAAAGCATGTACCGGTTCTGCAAAGTATGTAACGCTTCAAAAACGCGATGGGAGCGCATTTCGCTCGTTCTCCTTCTGGAAATTTTCAGGCGTCAATCCTCTCGTTCCGCCAGTAAATGGCCGCCACACGGCCACGCCAAAGCTATCAGGCTGGATGGGACAGGATTTGCCAGATTACCCTAAATAGATGCCCTGTCCGACTCGAAAGTTGCTCAATTCTTTGGACTTACAACTAAGCGGACAGAGGGCTCTCCCGGGCTCGGAAAATGAATGATACCCAAGGAACGCCTCAGTATAACAAGCCAGCGGGGCTGGTCAAGAACAATTTTCACCCCCCGGATTGACCCTTCGGATGCCCTATTTGAGCGCGCTTAACCGCGTCGAAAGACGGGACTTATAGCGCGAGGCCGTGTTCTCGTGCAAAATGCCCTTCTTGGTCGCCTTGTCGAGCGTTGACACGGTTTCCCGATAAACCTGGCCGGCGCCGGCTTTGTCGCCTTTTTCCAGGCTTTCGCGCATGCTCCGTAGAGCGGTGCGCAGTTGCGACGCGTTGGCCCGGTTGCGGGCGGTTCGCTTCTCTGTCTGACGGGCGCGCTTCAGCGCCGAAAAATGATTGGCCATGAGCCTTGATTACCTTTGTTTGTCCTGGATGCGCCAGGAGAATATTCCGGTAGGAACCGAAGCTAAGATTGTACGGGAGCAAGTTGCGGCGGGTCAAATAGATATGAATCCATTGGAACGGCTTAAAGTCCTCATCAACTCCTCCACCCCCATCGTCATCATGGAAACGGTCGAAGAACTACGCGCCGTTTCGCTCGTGCGCGCCGCCTGTTCCGAGCTGAATATGGCCGTGTTCGAATGGACCATTGCCGACGGCTTGGTGCGTTCGGGATCGAACGCGGCGTCCGTTCCCGCGCCGCCCTACGCCCGAGCGGCCGCACTCCCGCAAGGCAACAGCGAAGGCGACCGTCTGGCGCGATCTGTGATTACGTCATTCGCCGTTGACACTGCAAGCGCGCAGAAGTCCTCCGTCTACAATTCCACCGACCCTGTTCAGGCCCTCGCCAATCTCGAAACGATGACCGTCGAGGCCGTGTTCATCCTCAAGGATTTTCATCGCCACATGGATAACCCGGTCGTGGTTCGGCGCCTGCGCGATGTGGGCCAGAAATTTTCGGCGAACCGGCGGACGCTGGTGCTGACCGCGCCGTCGGTCGAAATGCCGCCCGAACTGGCCAGCCTGGTTGAGTTTCTCGATTTGCCCTTGCCCGATCAGCCGCGCCTGCGCGAAATCATCCGCGAAACTTACACGCGGCTTGCAGGAACCCATACCCTCAAGCTCCAACTCGACGCCAACGGTGTGGACGCGATGGCCGCCAACCTGCGCGGTCTGACCGAAGAAGAAGCCGACCGTGCCATCTCGCAAACGCTGGTAGCGCACCTCGCGCTTTCGCCTGACTGCATCACCGATGTGCTCGAAGCCAAGAAATCTCTGCTGAAGCGCTCGCAAATGCTCGAGTTCGTCGAAGCCAAAGACAATATGGCCAGCGTCGGTGGACTCGAAAACCTGAAGAACTGGCTGCGCCAACGCCAGGGAGCCTGGGACGACCACGCCCGCGACTTCGGCCTGGAAGCGCCGAAAGGCGTGATCATTCTGGGCGTGCAAGGCTGCGGCAAGAGCCTCTGCGCCCGCGCCGTTGCCGGAGAATGGAAGCTTCCGCTGGTCAAATTCGACACCGCCGCCGTCTACGACAAGTTCATCGGCGAAACCGAAAAGCGGATTCAGAAGGTCTTCAAAGTAGCCGAAGGCCTGGCACCCTGCGTCCTCTGGATTGACGAACTGGAAAAAGTATTCGCCGGCAGCAACCCCGATTCCGCCTCCGCCGACGCCGGCGTGTCGGCGCGCCTGCTGGCTTCGTTTCTCTCCTGGATGCAGGACCGCAAAGCCCCCGTCTTCGTAGCCGCCACGTGCAACAACGTGACGGTCCTGCCGCCCGAACTGATCCGCAAAGGCCGCTTCGACGAACTCTTCTTCGTAGATCTGCCGTGCACCGCCGAACGCAAACAAATCTTCTCTATCCAACTAACAAAAATAAAACGCAAGCCCGAAGACTACGACCTGGATCGCATAGCCGAAGCCGCCAAAGGCTTCTCCGGAGCCGAAATCGAATCCGCCGTCCAAGGCGCGATGTACGCGGCCTTTTCGCGCAAGCAGGAATTGAGCAGCGAAGGTCTGCTCACGGCGCTGTCGTCCACTGTGCCGCTCTCGATCACCCGCGCCGAAGAGATTGCCGAGCTGCGCGCATGGGCAAAGGACCGGGCGGTGTGGGCCAGCGCGCCGGAGGTGAAGGGGTAGCGTGCATGGGAGCACGTTAACGCCTCTTCGAGAGTAGCTGGCCTACAAGCGCTCTCCGTATAATATGAAGACATGCTGACTCGAATCTACATCGACAACTTCCGGAGCTTTGTCAACTTCGAGTACAAGCCAGAACGAAAGCAACTACTGCTCGGCCCCAATGGCAGCGGCAAGTCGTCACTTCTCGAAGCGATTCGTCACGTCAAGTCGTTCATAGCGGAAGGGGATAATCCTTTTACTCCACTGACGCGTACTCGCTGGCAAGACAGACCTCTCCAGGTGATTGAGATCGAAGCGCTCTTGGATGGGCAGGAGTATGAATATCGAATTGAGATCCGATTTGAACTGGAGACTAAACAGCCTTCTGTGAATTTGGAAACTCTGAAAGTTTCTGGGGCAACTTCGTTTGAGCGGGCAAACGGACAGCTTCGTTTTTTCCTGCAGTCGGGTACCCAAGATGTAGCCAAGCCCCCGGACGATGCGAGGTCAGCCTTATATCTGTCTCGGCTAAGCAATCCTCAGGTGGGACGTTTCATGGGATGGCTAGACTCAGTATATTGCTTTGAGATCGACGCATATTTCGATGCGATGGACGAGCCTGTTGATAGCGGCGAGAACCAACCGAACTTTGAATTGGGCAATTTTCCTAGCTGGTACCGCTACTTGGTTCAAAGCCAACCCGCTGAAAACGTAAATTTTATTACAGCGGTAAAGCAGGTCCTGGATGAATTTCAAGAATTGAGATTTTATTCCAGTGGAAGTAGTGCCGAACGTCTTAGAGCGGTCTTCAGAGCGTCAACCGGCGAACGGGTCAACTATTCTCTTTCTGAACTTTCCGACGGCCAACAACGTCTAATCGGATTATATGCAATCCTGCATTTTCTGATCATGAAAGGGTACACGGTATTTATCGACGAACCGGACAACTTCATCTCTTTACGCGAAATTCAACCGTGGCTCTTGGCCGCTGAGGAAGCGGTCGAGGACCATCAGGGACAGCTCATCCTCATCTCCCATCATCCGGAAATTCTGAATCAATGGGCTCAAGAGCATGGATTGCGTTTCTTTCGTGAGGACAACGGCCACGTTCGCACTGAGAGATTCAAGACAGACCCGGATGGGAATTTACAGCCATCGGAGCTGATCGCGCGAGGACAGGAGGATGACTAAATCATCGCGGGTTTATGTCATCGTGGTTCTGGAAGACTCTCGTCACGAAATGTTGGTCCGCAGATATCTCAAAAAGCGCGGAATGGGAGAGCGCGAGATGAGGATTGAGCGGTCTCCATCGGGCCGGGGGAACGCCGAAGGGTGGGTGCGGGAAACGTTTGTCAAGGAAGTTAATGTGTACCGTAGTCGGCATGCCAAGACTGCGCTGATTGTAGTTGTCGATGCAGACGCTCATACCGTCCAAGACAGATGGAAGCAGCTCGATGGGGCCATTGAGGAAGCTGGAAAACAGCGCGTTGATGTTCAACACGAGCAAATTGCCCGGTTGGTTCCAAAACGCAATGTCGAGACCTGGATCCTATGTCTGAATGGGCATGAGGTGAACGAGGGAGCCGATTACAAAAAGACGAGGGACGACTGGAACGACCTGATCCCGCAAGCGGTGGGGACTATGCTTGAATGGACTCACCAAGATACTGAACCGCCTAGCCGCTGCATCGACTCATTGCGAAGTGGCGTCAACGAACTGAAGCGCCTCCAGCTCTGACGTATTTCAAATAGCGAGTCTCAGGATTCGCAACGCTCATTTAAGCCCGGGCGGCAATGGCGCTGGTAGAAATGCCAGCCGCAATAATTCGCGCGCGATCTGCGCCTCCGTCCAGTCCGGATGATCGCGCCGAATGCCTTCCCTCATCAATTCGCGCACGAACATGCTCATCTCATAAGCCAGCGTCATCCGCTGCTCGCCCGACATCGCGCGCACAATCTCATCCTGCTTAGCCCGCGCCGCCGGGTTGGTATCGGTGATCGGCACGACAGAAATGTTAGCACGGAGCGCAACCACGCAAGTGCTGCTGCCAGTCACGCGTGCCGAGGAGATCGCCGAGCAGTGGGCCTGGGGATCGCCATCTTTTCCATGTGCTTCCTATCGATCCCCCGCACCGCCCCGTCGCCTGCGTCTCCATCCAGGATAGAGATTCGCGATCGAGTAGGTCGCGCCCACGAACGCGTGCCGGTGCGGCCCGCCGGAACTGAGTCCCGCTTCAAAACCACTATCAATCACCAGCCGGGGAACGACTGTGTACGTCAGCGCCCACAGCGAAGAAGCGAATCCGGCCGTCGCTTGGTTGAGGCGCGTGTCCCCATAGAATTCCCCCGTAAATTGCAGCCCGCCGCAAATGCTGCGTGAAAATGCCAGGTTCAGTTGCTGATTCGTGTCAAAGCCAGACGCGCCCGGACGTCCAACGAGGAATTGGGTGACGTTGAAGTCGAGATGAAAATGCGCGACATCCTTGCTCGCCAGAAAGCCGAATGCGTGATCCACGCGCCCCGTTCCCAAGCCCTTCTCGGTGCTGGCTGAGGGAATTTTGACGGCGTAGCTGGCGGAAAGCGTTGGCACCCATTTTGTCTGCCGGTAAACCCGAATCTGCGGTCCCAGCCAGTTGTCTCCAAACCCGCGCTGGGTGCCGCTCGCGCCCGTCTGTGACACGAAACGACGTTGTGTTCCACCGCAATTCAACGTCGCAGAGCATCCCAAACTTCAAAAGCCCGCCGGCAGAACTTTGCCGCACATCCTCCGCGGGCCATATCTGATCCCATCCATATTCCAGTTCCAGCACTCCGTACTGGGTGATATCCGCAGGGTTCGCCACCGTCGGCCGGTTCGGGTTTGCGACCAAGGAATCTGCGTAGCAACCAGTCTGCTTTCCCATCCACTGCGCAGCAGCCAGATTGCCTGCTGCCAGACACGCTGCCAGAATCAGAAAGGAGAGTCGCAATCGGTATCCCCACCGGCCAGTGAGGGCCACGGACCGGCATCTCTCCGATAGCGTCCAAGTCACGACTCCATTGTGCTCCTTATGAGTTGCCCGTTGGAGGTGGAAATTAGCCTGACCGCGGACCTGGATGCGCACTGTCCACATGCCATTGACTCCCCTCCCCGCCCGCGCTACGCTTACATCACAATGATGGCTGTCCGCGCCACGCTGGCGCGCGTTCCGGAATGCTCCACTTCAGAGATAATTCTTGCGCGCAAAAACCGGACGCCTCGCTCCGTTTATCAGCGAGCAACCATCCCAACCGGGCCCCCAGAAAGCTGCGGGAGGCAGCACGTTGTCCTTCCGAATGAAACCGAATGAAGAAGAGCATTGAACTCAGCCCGAATATCGAGACCCTGTTTGGCACGCGCGACGAAAATCTGCACGTGCTCGAAGACGGCCTGAACATCAACATCGACCTGCGCTCCAACCACATTGAACTGGAGGGCGCGCCCCGCGACGTAGCCCGTGCCGAGCAGCTTTTTGCCGACTACGAGCACCTGCGGAAGTCCGGCTACCAGTTTCAGAACGGCGACCTGAACAGCATGCTCCGCGTCGTCGTCGGCGACCCGAATGTCACGCTGCGCGGCCTGGCCGAAGCCGGACGCCAGCGCTCTTTCGGCCGCCGCACCGTCCAGCCAAAGAGTCCCAACCAGCGTCGCTATCTCGAAGCCATCGAGCAGTACGACATGGTGTTCGGCGTCGGCCCGGCCGGCACCGGCAAGACCTACCTCGCCGTCGCGATGGCGATTTCAGCGCTGCTCAATAAGCAAGTCAATCGCATCATTCTGGCGCGGCCTGCGGTCGAGGCCGGCGAGCGCCTGGGCTTTCTCCCCGGAACCTTGCAGGAAAAAATCGACCCCTATCTGCGCCCGCTCTACGACGCGCTCTTCGACATGCTCGACGCCGAGCGCGTGGAGCGCTATCTGGAAAAGAACATCATCGAGATCGCGCCCATCGCATTCATGCGCGGCCGCACCCTCAACGATTCTTTTGTGATTCTCGACGAAGCGCAGAACACGACCTCCGAGCAGATGAAGATGTTCGTCACGCGCCTGGGATTCAACTCCAAAGCCGTGATCACCGGCGACATCACGCAGATCGACTTGCCCAATGCGCGCCGCAGCGGCTTGCTCGAAGCGATCGACATCTTACAGGGTGTGAATGGCCTGGCGTTCGTGCACTTCGATGAGAGCGACGTAGTGCGCCACCATCTGGTGCAGAGAATCATCCGCGCCTATGACGAGCACAAAACGCGACTGGCGGAGCAGCAAATGTCCCTGCTCGAGGCGAAGCCGGGAGCCGCAGAGTCCGCCCCGCAAGCCCGGTCGGCGAACAACGTGAACGCGAACGTTGGTGCCGTGAGCCCGGCTGCAAGATCTGAGCCCCAAGGAACATCGATGGAAGAGCCGCGCACACATAATTAAACTGTGCGGAAACGCTGAAGGAGGGATCTGGCATCCCTCCTTTCGCTTTGGATTTGATGTTACGAATCGGGAGCCGATGAGTTGGTTACTTTTCAAAAGAGCGTGGCGGGCTTGACCGAGTTGGTGCTCTCGCGCTTTACGGCGAGCGCCCGGCGCGCCGCCGGCTTAAAGGGCACGGTCGATGTGCTGGTGACCACAAACAAAGAGATGAAGTCGTTGAACCGGCGCTTTCGCGGAAAAGACAAAGCAAGCGACGTGCTTTCGTTCACGGCGCCGCCTGACAGCCTCCGAAAAAAGTTGGCGGGCGAAATTGCCATTTCAGCCGAGATTGCGGCGCAGAATGCGCACGCTCTCGGCCACACCGCCGCGCAGGAAGTGAAGATTCTCGTCTTGCACGGCATTTTGCATCTGCGCGGATACGATCATGAGCGGGACCACGGCCAAATGGCGCGGCGCGAAAGGCAATTACGCGCCCAGTTGCGCTTGCCGGATGGATTGATCGAGCGAGCCTTCGGCAAACGAGGCGGGACCGCCCAGAACGCGGCTAACATGACCGCGCCTAACAAGTCACAACAAGATGGCCGGCGCGCCCCGAGGAAGGCCGCGCGATGATCACCGCCAGCATCGCTCTTATCCTGCTCTTCGGCCTCCTGACCTTGGTCTCCTACGTGGACCGTCTCTATCAGGAGATCGGAAAATTCCTTTCGCGCGCTTTCCAGGACAACCTCGATTCCTTCGAGCAGCTAGTGGAACCGCACCTCGGCGTATCGCGCGAGCGCGCGTCGCTTTCGATGGCGATGCTCACCCAGTTGGTCACGGCGGCGATCGCTATGATCGTCGGCTTCACCGTTTTTCGCGACCGCGCCTGGAGCGTTTATGAAGTGCTGGAGGCCACGCTCGGCCTCATTCTCATCATTCTCTTCTTTAATCGGTTGCTTCCGTTTGTATTCTTCTCGCGCACTACAGGACGCTGGCTGGCGCGCTGGACGCCGCTTTTACGCATTCTCATTTACGCCGTCCTGCCCGTCACGCTGGCGCTCGGATTCTGCCAGTCGGTAGCTGCGCTCACGCGCGAGCACGCGGACGCGGAGCCGGAAACGCCCGCCGAGGCCGTCGATGCCCTCATTGAGGCCGGGCAGGAAGAGGGCATTATTCAGGAAGGCGACCGCGACCTGATCCAGTCGGTGGTCGAGTTCAGCGGAAAAACCGTGCGCGAAGCGATGAAGCCGCGCCCGGAGATGGTCGCTGTGCCCGCCGATTCCACGGTCGAGCAGGTGGTCGAACTGCTGCGGACCAAGCCCTTCTCGCGCATTCCCGTGTACGAAGGCTCCGTTCACAACATCAAGGGAATTCTGCATACGCAGGATGTATTACAGGTGCCTGACTCTGAGGCGCGCACCCGTACCGTTGCCAGCGTGATGCGCAAGGACGTTTACTTTGTCCCGGAAAGCAAGTTAGTAAGTGACTTACTTCGCGAAATGCAGAAAAGCAACGTACGCATGGCAATCGTGGTCGACGAATACGGCGGCGTGGCGGGCCTGGTGACGATCGAAGACTTGGTCGAGGAAATTGTCGGCGAAATTGGCGACGAGCACGAAAAAGCCCAGCTCGTGCGGGAAAACGAAAATTCCTACATCGTGACTGGAAACATGGACGTGGACCGCCTCGACGAACTCTTCGGCCGCCGCCCCGAAGGCCACGAATCGTCAACCATCGCCGGCCTCGTAAGCGAACTCGCCGGCCGCATTCCGAAGAAGGGCGAAGTGGTCGAAGACGACGGGCTAAAGTTCGAAGTGCTCGACTCAACCGACCGCCGCGTGGAGCGCGTGCGGATAACGACAGGCGAACCAAAGCCGATGAAGCTGAATTGAGAAAAGAGAGAAAATCAAGAGCCCCACTCATCCCGATCTCGCGCGGATGAATGGGGCCTTGCGTTATTTTTCTCCGACGATCTGCACGAAGGCTTCGTCGGTGTTGTTCACCGAAGTGCCCCAAACCACGCTGCTGGCGGAGGAAGCGGTCGTGCTCCAAACCACGCTGAAGCCGGTGTTGGAACTGGTTCCCCAGACTACGGACGTTCCCCAAACCACCGAACTGCCGGCCACATTGGTCCCCCAGACCACGGAGGTTCCCCAAACGACCGACGTTCCCCAAACCACCGAAGTGGCTGGGATCCACGAGTTCCCGTTGGCGAGCGTGACGGTCTTGGTCTTGGAGTTGTACGACACCGACGGCGACAACGCGGCGCCCACATTCTTCGGCGCCAGGTCGCTATTGGCCAGCGCGGCCTGCAAATCCAGGTAGCCGGCTCCGATCGTGAACACATCGTAATACGAAGTGTAGGTTTGTCCGGTTGTCGGATCCGCGGCCACCGTCGACTGCGGAAAGCTCTTGTACGCAGTCTTCATCAGTCGGGCCTTGACCTGGTCCGGAGTCATGGAAGGGCTCGCAGCGATCAGCAGAACGGCCGCACCCGAGGCTGCCGGAGTCGCCATGCTGGTGCCGCTCAGCATAAAGTAGTCGTTCGAGTAGCCCGGCATCATGTTGCCCGGATAGTTGTTGGCCAGCGTGCTGGTCAGGTCAGCCAGAGAAGCGACTTCGTTGCCCGGTGCGACCAGGTCCGGCTTCACCACGTGATCGAAGGTTGTGGGCCCTTTCGAACTGTAGCTGGCAATCCGATCGTCGGTTCGGGTGAGAGTGTTTTCCGTCTTCATCGCTCCCACCGTGATCACCAGCGGATCGTTGCCGGGAGCCGCGATGGTTCCATAGCCGTTGCTGCCATTCAAACTCACCCGGCCGTAGTTGCCCGCCGCGGCGACCACGACAATCCCCGCCTTCCAGGCCGATTCCACCGCTTGACAGAGCGGATCCTGCGCGTAAGGAACGAAGATTCCCCGCCCCAGCGAGAGATTGATCACTCGGATGTTGTACTTGCTCTTCAGCGCAATCGCTTGCTGGATGGCTGCGATCACTTGGCTATCGCTGCCGTTGCCGTTTTGGTCCAGTACCCGCAGATCGATCAGGTTCGCGTCTCTCGCGACCCCGGCATATTGCCCGCCCGACATGCTGCCGGTACCGGCGATGATGCCCGCAACATGGGTACCATGTCCGTAGGTGTCATATACCAGCGAGCCACTGCGATTGTATTCGTTCGCTCCCGTAAAATCCTGGTGATAGAGCACGCGGTTAAAGGTGCCGGACATGTTCCACCAGTCGACGTGATTCGGGTTGATGCCGCTGTCGATCACGGCCACCCCAACCCCTGTCCCGTTGTATCCCGCGTTCCAGGCCGCGCTCACGTTCATCGCTGCGTTTGTGTACTCGTCCATCGCTTTTAGCGGATGGTCGACGCTGACGTTTGCCACTTCCGGATCGTTCTCCAATGCGGCGAGCGCGTTCACGGGCACCGAAAATGCCCTGCCTTGGATTAGCTCCAGCTTGCTCGCCAACTGCCCGCCTTTGCTTTGAAGCCGCGCAAGGGTCTCTTTTGTCGGCGCTTCTTTGTACTGCACGATGACGCGCACGTTCTTGTTCCCGCCCTGGCCGAGCCGCGCCTGCGCCAGTTCGCTGTTCAGTTCCGCGGTGATCCGCGGCGACAGCGGTATCCGCTGCTCCTCCGCTCCGGCCCACGCCTGTGCGAACGCGATCTCGGTGGCCAGGATCAGCGCCAGCAACGCCAGGGTCTTGCCCCAGGTGGCGCCGTGTCGCTCTCCCCGTTGAGCTGGCTTCGGTGCTTCTTTCGTGTACTTCATGCTTCGACTGCTCCTTCCCACGAGCGGCTGACGTTCACACACACTCGCGGTCCACAGCCTGATTTGCACGGGGACAGCCAATCAACCCGCGCCCAAGTCACTGAAATGGTTAAGGAATGTTCCGTGTTTATCCCGAGTTGTTCCGAGCCAAGTTGTCTTGCGGCGGAAGAACTGGGCCATTTTGTCCCGCCTGGTCAGTGACCCAGCATGGTGCATTCAAATTCGCCCACGACGGTGGCCCCACCCAAGCTTGGATTTTCGGCACGCCATTCTTTGGGCAGTCACAAACCCATTGCAACGTCACTGTATCAAATATATGACATAACTGTGATATAATGTCATTTCATAGAGACTGAGACATGACCACCGAAACCCGCACTCGCGTCAACCAAAACGGCCGCGTTGTCATCCCCGCCTCCTACCGCAAAGCGCTCGGCGTCAAGGCCGGAGACGAAGTGATCCTGCGCATGGAAGACGACGAACTGCGGATCACAACGATGAAGCGCAGAATTGAGCGCGCCCAGCGGCACGTCCGGAAGTATGTAAAGCCCGGCCTATCGCTCGCAGACGAACTCATTGCTGAACGTCGCGAGGCCGCGAAACGCGAGCGCGAAGAGTGAAGACGATCGTACTGGACGCGTCTGCCATGCTTGCCCTGCTGAACGAGGAACCAGGTGCGGAGAAACTGACTCCGCAGATGTTGAATAACTCTGTCGGCAGTACGGTGAATCTGGCCGAGGTTCACACCAAACTGGTCCTCCGCGGAGGCGATCCCGATGAGGCTTGGGAAGACGCGCTCAGCGCCATTCAGCAGGCTGTGCCATTCGACGAGGAGCAAGCGAGAATCGCGGGTGATCTCGTCGCTCACACCAGCGCATTCGGTTTGTCGCTCGGAGACCGAGCATGCCTGGCTCTCGGAATTTCCCTCCACGCCCCGGTCTACACAGCGGACCGGTCATGGAAAAATCTGAAAGTCGGCGTGCGCATCCACGTCATCCGATGAACTGGCGGGTGGCCACTCAGGCCTGATTTCGGCTTGAGTGGGGGCAGTTCAGAGCGGGGACCATCCTTTTTTCATCACATTTCTCCTGTACGCTCATCACCGACTTGTACCCCAGTCGGTGCCAAGATACCTCGACAGTCGACCATCGGGGACTATGCCCGTCTCTAGAGACGAACGCATTCCTGCCCCTGATCGCTGAAAGAAAGCACAGAAAAAAGTACCGCTCTTTGACAAATATGGCCCCCCGGCGCACCCTCTCAGATGCACGTCAAACCGCAAAATGCGACGCTAAGTCCTATCGTTTGGATACTTTGCCGATAACCACCGCATTTTCAGTGACTTAACCGATTTAGGGGAGGGGGGGTGCCCCCCCACAAATCAAGCACAGGGCGAAACATCCATAATCGAATGAACAGGTTGCGGGAAAAAGAAAAGGCCATTTTAAGGTGCAAATTCAAACGGAGTCACTACCAACTAAAGAGGGCGCGCCGTCCGTAGCCATGCGGGTCCGCTAGCAGCTAGAGGCTAGAAGCTAGTAGCTTGTATCTATGTCCTTCCACTCCGGATTCGTCTGCATCCTCGGCCGCCCCAATGCGGGCAAGAGCACCTTGCTGAATGCGCTGGTCGGCGAGAAGTTGGCGATTATTTCGCCGAAGCCGCAGACCACGCGCAACCGCATTCTGGGGATCATTAATGTCCCCAAGAAAAAAGGATGCGAGCCCGGGCAGATCGTGCTCATCGACACGCCCGGCGTCCACAAGTCCGGCTCGTCGCTGGGCCGCAAGATGATGGCGGAGGTGCGCGAGGCGCTCGAAGGCTGCCAACTGATTCTGCTGATCGCCGATGCAAAAAGGAAGTGGGATCCTGACGACGCTCATGTTCTCGACCTGGTCAAGAAATCGGGCACTCCGGTATTTCTGCTGCTCAACAAAATCGATCTGCTCGCCGACAAAAGGAATCTGCTCCCGCTGATCGTAGAGCTTCAGCGGCTGCACAATTTTCAGGAGGTCGTTCCGATCTCGGCTCTTAAGAAGAAAGGGCTCGACGAGTTGCTGACATGCGTGGTGCAAGCCCTCCCGAATGGGCCGCGCTATTTTCCCGAGGATCAGATCACCGATCAGCCGGTGCGCTTCATGGCGTCGGAGCTGATCCGCGAGCATGTCTTGATGTACGCGCAGGAAGAAGTGCCGCATGCGGTCTCGATTCTGATCGAGCAGTTCGAAGAAAGTCCGAGATTGGTTCGGATCGCCGCCGTCATCTATTGCGAGCGCGATGGGCAAAAGGCCATCCTGCTGGGCAAAGGCGGCCAGATGCTGAAAAAGATCGGCACGGCGGCGCGGCTCGATATCGAAAAAATGGTTGGGACCAAGGTCTTTCTGGAGCTGTTTGTGAAAGTTCAGCCCGGATGGCGCGATTCGCGGCAGTTTGTGGAAGAACTGGACTGGCGCCGCCAGTTGCAGCCGATGAACGATCTGAAGAGTCGTAGGGACTAGCTGGCTCGCGAGTTGGATGCTTCCCAGTGCGAAGAGTTTCTCTGCGAACCTTGCTAATTTCTCTGAAATTTATGTTGCTAAGAAACTCTGTTGCATCTCCGGCCAGAAATCCCTAGAATCTGACGACGCCTTCGCGCATCTTAAGGGGTGGCGGAAACAACTGACTTACGGAGCTGAAAGAAACCTGGCTGTCTATGACTGACTCTTCCCCTCCGCCCGACGGCGCTCAACCGCCCGTCCATTTCGATCCGGCGAAACTGGAGCTGAAACTGAGTGTGACGCTCAGCGCCGATCGCAACGCGGTCGATCAGGTCGTGCGGAGCGTCATGGAGGTGGTGCGCGACAACCGGTGCTCTCCTGGCCGCGAAGACGATATCGAACTCGCGCTTGCAGAAGCGCTTGCCAATGCCGTAGTCCATGGCGCGAAGGGCGATCCCTCAAAAACTGTGGAATGCGATGTGGCTTGTAATCAGCAGGGATCGATTCTGATCGTAGTGCGCGACCCTGGCCCGGGATTTGATCCCTCCCAGATTGCCGACCCTTGTTCCGGCGAAAATATCTATTCTCACCATGGGCGTGGAATTTTTCTGATCAATCAATTGATGGATGAAGTCCGGTTCCATAAGAATGGGACCGAGATTCATATGATCAAGAAGTAATAGGCTTTTACTCTTTCGCGGCAATCCCCAGGCTCTTCATCTTCCGATACAAGTGACTGCGCTCCAGGCCGAGCGCTTCGGCGGTGCGGCTGACGTTGCCATGATTCTCATCGAGCTTCTTGAGAATGAAATCTCGTTCGTAAGCGGCACGTGCCTGGTGCAGAGTAGAACCCTCCCCTCCCGCAACGCGGCGGCTGCCATCGCGGTGTAAGAGCGGCGGAAGATGCTTGCGTTCGAAGCGCAAGGTGGTGGGATTCATGATCACGATGCGCTCGATCACATTGCGCAGTTCGCGGACGTTCCCCGGCCAGGAATAGCGCGCGAGCGATTCGATGGCATCGTCGGTAATGTCGCGGGGACGCCGGCCGTAGGCGGAAGCAAACTCCTTAAGAAAATGGCGCGCCAATAACGGAATGTCTTCTTTACGTTCGCGCAGCGGCGGCACAACGAACGGGATTACGTTCAGCCGGTAGAAAAGGTCCTCGCGAAAATTCCCCTTGGCGATTTCCTCTTCCAGGTCTTTATTCGTGGAGGCGATTACGCGCACATCGACCGTAACCGGATCGTCACTGCCGACGGGTACAAAGCGCTGCTGTTCAAGCGTGCGCAGAACTTTGGCCTGCGTCTTCAGGCTCATGTCGCCGACTTCATCGAGGAAGAGCGTTCCGCGATCCGCCTTCTGAAATTTGCCCTCCTTATCGGAGGTCGCACCTGGGAATGACGACTTGCGGTGCCCGAAGAGTTCGCTGTCAATCAAATCCTCGGGCAGTGCGGCGCAGTTGATTTCAACGAACGTCTCGTCTTTACGCAGGCTCTGGAGGTGGATGGCGTGGGCTACGAGTTCTTTCCCGGTGCCCGATTCGCCATAAATGAGAACGCGGCCATTGGTCGGAGCCATGAGCCCAATCTGCTGGCGCAGGGCCTTCATGGGGACGCTGTCGCCGGCGATCACGCTTTTCGATTGCAACTGCTTCCGCAGGTCGCGATTGTCGCGCCGCAGCCTGTGAGCTTCGAGGGCGTTCTTTACGAGGATGAGAGTCTTGTCGAGCGAGAGCGGCTTTTCCGCGAAATCGTAGGCGCCGAGTTTGGTGGCGCGCACGGCGGTCTCGATAGTTCCGTGGCCGGAGATCATGATGACTTCCGGCGGGTCCTCAAGCGTCCGGATTTTTTCCAGGACTTCCAGGCCGTCGATTCCTGTCAGCCAAATATCGAGCAAAACCACGTCGATGCTCGATTTCCTCAGCTGTTCGAGACAATCTTCACCGCTCGGGCTGACGAAAGCTGTATACCCTTCGTCTTCGAGAACGCCCTGCAGGGATTTCCGGATCGCGGATTCGTCGTCAACAATAAGGATGTTGGTCATATCAGCTTGCCGCGGGGGCGGAGAGTGTTTCCACCGCAACCGGCAGCTCAATTACGAAGCGGCTGCCCACGGGTTTGTTTTCTTCCACCCGGATGGAGCCATTATGATCCTCTACGATTCGGCTCACGATGGCCAGCCCAAGACCGGTGCCGCGCTGCTTGGTCGAGAAGTAGGGGAGGAACAATCGCTCTTTCACGTCGCGCGAAACGCCGTGGCCGGTGTCGGAGACCGCTAGTTCAACGGCATCGCGGCTGGCGACGAGCGCGGTTGAGATGGTGATCTCCTTATGAATCGCGTCCTGCATGGACTCGGCGGCGTTGTCGACCAGGTTGGCGACAGCGCGCTTGATGGCTTCCGGGTCGGCCATGACGTCGGGAAGATCGGGAGCCAGAGCCGTGTGCAGGCGAATGCCCTCGAGGCGGCCGTTGAAGAGGACGAGCGCGCTTTCGACCAATGTGTTCAGACTGGCCGGATGCGGGTGGGAAGCCGGGAATCGGGCGAGGGCGGAAAATTCATCGACCAGGGCACGCACGGTCTGGACCGCATGGTTGATGGTGTCGGCGCACGTGCGAATGACCTCGAGCGAGGCCGCATCGGGAGCGGTGCCTCGCGTCAAATGCCGATGAATGCGTTCGGCAGAAAGGGCGATTGGGGTCAGAGGGTTCTTGATTTCGTGTGCAACGCGCCGCGCCACCTCGCTCCATGCCGACTGCTTTTGCGCCCGCAGCAAGTCGGAGAGATCCTCGAAGACCAAAACGTAGCCCGAGCGCTTCGCGGGGGATTCCAGCGCGGACACCGTTACAGCGGCATTCAACTTGGCGTGAGGCAGATTGATTTCCATGCTCGATGCGGTGAGACCCATGCGGTCGGCGCGGCGCAGAAGCGATTCCAGTTCGTCCAGAACGTCGGCGGGCAGAAGATCGGTCAAAGGAACGCCGGCGAGCGCGGAGGGAGCGGCAAACTTCGGGTGATCGGGATGGAACATTCGGCAGAAAGCGGCGTTGGCAAGAGTAACCCGGCGCGTCCCATCGATCGAAACCACGCCGGTCGGAATGCTCTCGAGAATGGTCTCGATGTAGCGGCGCCGGCCCTCCAAAGCCTCGTTGGCGGCGCCCAGTTCGCGGCTCGAAGCTTCGATTTGCCGGCGGCTGGATTCCAGTTGCTCGGCCATGCTGTTGAACGATTGCACCAGCTCCGCCAGTTCGTCGGTGGCACGGATATCGACCCGGTAGTCGAGTTGGCCCTTGGAGATCGCCTCGGTACCGGCGGCAATTGCCGCGACGGGGCGGTTGACTAGTTTCGAAAGAAACAACGCAAGCCACGTGGAAGCGAACAACACCAGCACCGTCAGAAGAAGAAGAAATCCCAGGTAAACGCGGCGGACCAGTTTTCGCTCGCGCGCCAGTTCGATGTAGCGTTGCTGACTATCCTGAATCTGCCGGGCGGTCTCCGCGAACTTGGGTGGAAGGGGCATGGCCACTAGAACCGTTCCCCCGCCGGATGGAGCTGCGCCCACGATGTAGCTGATTTGGCCCCACCGGAATTGCGGATGTTCTCCGCGCAGAGCCTGGGTCAAGGGAAAGCGCTCTTTGATTTCCGCCCAGGGAGCCGGGGTGTTCAACGTCGCTACGGCTTCCCCACCGGACAGGGTCACAACAAATCCGCCTTGCAATGTCGGTACGTGTTCCCGCAATTCTTCATTGCTGGCTTTGAAGTTTCCGGAGGCGAATGGTCTTTGGAACTCCTCGGATTGCGCAATGGACACCGCTTCCGACGTGGCATTCGAACCGGCGTAGTCGTAAAGCTGGGCGGACAAGGCAGCCGTGTCGGCGCGCACTTCCTCGACCGGCTGCGAGAACCATTTGTCGATGGACCGGTTCATCAGCCCGTACGAGAACCAGAACATCGCGATCACGGGCAAGAACGACAACAGCAGATTCACGACCACGAGCCGTGTGCGGAACTTCGATCCGGCTACGCCCTGGCGGCGTTCGGTGTAGAGCTTCAGCAGGTTGCGCCCCAGCACCAGCGACAGAGCGACAAAAGTGAAGAAGATTGTCCCCGTCAGGGTGGCGAAGAAGAAGAGTTGCTGGTTGCTGTCGGGACTGATGAATTTCAGGTTGAACGAGGCTTGCGCGACCAGAACAGCAAGAAGCAGAAAGGCGCCGATCGCCAGCGCGACGACAACCTTCCACCGGTTGGAGGTCCCGGTCTCAGCTTCGCGAATTGGGTTTGGAGCTGCCAAGGCGTATGCCGGCAAGTGAGGCCGGAAGTTCGACTCATTATAGAACTGCGGGGAGGGCGGCTGATTGTTCGAGTGCAAGCGCTGATAACGCCAGTTACGCCCCAGTGTTTCGGAAAGTGGCGCTAAACGGCAGTAATCTGGATGACCGTCCCAAATCGGACTACCCTACATCTATTGTGATCAATCAACCTTGCACTCGCCTTCTATCCATCGTGCTCCTCAGCGGGCTTTCTGTCGTGGGTCGAGCCGACACCATGATGAAGACCCGAACAGTTATTACAGATTCCGACGAGAAGTCGAATGTCGAGAACCCAAAAGTCACCCGAAATGTTCAATACCGACAAGGAAATATGCGCAGAGAAGACAGCCTCAGCGCTGAGGCCAGACCTTCAATCGAACAGATCGCGAACTGCGAAACAAAGACTGGTTTCTTAATCGACCCGAACGCACACAAATATCGAAATTACAATCTACCGAGGTTCGCAACAGAAGCGCAGCGCGATGAGTATTTGCAGAAGACAGGTAAAACGGCGATTCAAGTCGAGAGCAAAACCGTTGATACGGGTGAGCGGAGGGTGTTCTTTGGGCATTCGGCAAGGCACCTAATCACGACCACAAAGAGGGCAGATGAAAATGGTCAGGGTGGAGAGGAGATTGTTGATGGCTGGTACATCGACCATGAACTTCCAGATCGCAACTGTGCTCCCGATTTCGTGCGCAGCGAACCGTATTATGTGATCGGGGCAGCACTTGTGGATTACCCCGATATTGCACAGTTCCACCACACCGGCCCGTTGCCAACAGGGTTGATGGTCATATCAAAGTTCACTGACAAACACGCAGTGACCAAAGACGGCAAACAGGGCCGAACGATTACGATTGAAAAAACGGTCGAGGAACTTTCGGATTCACCACTGAGCCCATCGTTATTCGAGCTTCCCACGGGATTACACGAAACCCCAGGACTTTTCCGAGGTCATTCGACCTCCAGCCGATAGTTGGCGAAAAATCGCCGTTGCACTCAAAACCCTGGTCACGGGTCAATAAGCGTTCTAGCACGCCGGCTGTCGAGCGCATCGCGTATCGCGTCGCGGGCGGGCTTGGGGTGGTAGTCGTGATCGAACAGCAGCGCAGCGCCTTGTGTGTGCTTCGAATGCGATCCAATCCACGAATACTTGTCGGTGAACCCCCAGGTCTGGATGGCCGTACAGCCGGGATGAGAAACGCAGGCTTCGGCGACCTGACGATAAATCTCCGTCTGGCGCTTTAGATCTTCGGCGCTCGCATTGCCGGCGGCATCGACAGGGAGAGCGACATCCATTTCCGTGATGTGGACCTGGAGTCCGAGAGAGGTGAAGCGGGCGATGTTGGCGGAGATGGAGGCGACATTCACGTGCAGATTGGCGATGTGCATCTGAAGTCCGATGCCGTCGATTGGAACGCTCTCGCGTTTGAAGTCGCGGACCATGGCGTAGATGGCATCCGATTTCGGATTCATCTCCTCGGCCTCGGCTTCGTTATAGAACAGCAACGCGTGAGGGTCCGCTTCGTGCGCCCATCGGAAACACTGCGCGAGATAAGCGTAGCCCTTCTCGGAGTAGCCAATCCCGGGCTGGTCGTACCAGATCGTGCTGCGAAGCTGGCCTGCGTTCTTGCCTTCATCGAAGGCTTCGTTGGCCACATCCCAGGCAAAGATCTTTCCGCGATAATGCCTGACCACGGTTCTGATGTGGGTTTCGAGCAGCTTTGACATTTGTTCGGCAGTGTAGTGCGCCGTTGTGAGCCAGACTGGATTTTGCCGGTGCCATACCAGCGTATGGCCTCGCACCTTCATATTGTGACGGGCGGCGAAGTCGACGATCTGATCGGCTTGCGAGAAGTCGAACGACTGCGGACCAGGCCGCAGCACCTCCCATTTCAAAGCGTCTTCCGGTTCGAGCATGTTGAAGTCGCGCGCCAGCGTCGCGGCGTAAGCTGCCTCAGAAAGTTGCGTGGGACGAACCGCCGCGCCAATGAGCATTCCGGACTGCCGGGCCGCTTCGCGCAAGGAGTCTGGAGCGGGCGGCGCGGCGAATGCGAAGCAGAAAGCGGAAAGGCAAAGGAGGATGCGGGCTTTGGGGTTCCGGCTCATTCTCGGACTACTCTGCGCTTGGAAGAAACTTCTGCAAAGGGCACCGCTCACACTCAGGTTGTGACTTTTTGCAAAAGCTCTTTCCCACGCCCACGATCAGGCCGTGCATTTCGTTCAAGACCTGAACCGACACGGTGCGTCTGGCGATGCTCATGCGCGATGGAGGGTGCGAGTAGCCGCGTGGCTCGCCGGTACTTGAAGACGCAGCGCTGAGGTATTCGATCGGTTTCTCCGCCAAGAAACCAAGCGCCTTTTCGAAAAGCTCCCGAATTTCTTCATAGCTCGCGCGAGCGCCGGCCAGTTGATGGCGGTCCAGAATGCGGCGGGTGTAAGCATCGACCACAAAGACCGGATGATTCCCCGCGTAAAGGAGAATCGAGTCGGCAGTTTCCGGCCCAACCCCCTCCAGGCCCAGCAACTCTTCGCGCAGCCTGGCAGTTGGCTGGGCGAACATGCGCGCCAAGGAGCCCTTATAGCGCCCGTCGAGGAAGCTCACGAAGATTTTGATCCGGCGCGCCTTTTGCCGAAAATACCCGGCGGACCGGATCAGGCGTTCCAACTTTGGCAAAGGCGTGCGGCGAATACCTCTGATGCTGAGAACCCGTGCGGCGCGCAAGCTGCTTAGAGCACGCTCGACATTTGTCCAGGACGTGTTTTGAGTAAGGTAGGCGCCGACGATAACCTCAAACGCAGACTGAGCTGGCCACCAGTGTTGGCGCCCCCAGGACTTGTAAAGCCTGTCGAAGTAGCGGCGGATTTGGTCGTCAGGCGGCAAGGTTGTTATAGCAGCTTTTCAATCTTAGGGAGCTTTCCCCTCGGTGTGATCCGCCCAAGCTTGGGGAGCAGGGGCTTATCACACGGTTGACCCCGAAAAAGAAGTTCGGACTTATTCCCATGCGATAGATGTTCTTTCTTGATCTCTGCGATTCGGGACACGAAGTCGGCAACCGTTGTAGCCGGAGAAGCCGTTTTCAAGGAGCTTTGCTGGGTGCGGGCTTGGACGCGGCCGCTGCCTGGGACAAAACATATGCTTGAATCGACTGCACCTGGTCCGGTTTCAGCGCGTCTTTGAACGAGGGCATGCCGGAGTATTCGAAAACGCCGCCCAGCACGATGGATTGGAATTGGTGATGTGTTTCCGCGGTGGCATAGCGCAGGTCAGGAATGCTGGAGCCCGAGACAGCGCCCACTCCATGGCAGTAGTAGCAGTAGCGCTGGAATAAAATGCTGCCTTCGCGGATCGCAGCGGCGGTGGCGTTCATGTGGATCGCGGGCGACGGAGGCCCGGTATGTCCGAACGGCCGAACTTCCAGCTTTGCATTGGCGCCAAGAGAAAAAGTTAGTACACGGCCAAGACCCCGCTTCACCGGGCCGCTGCCGGGGGGATTGACTAGTCCCGCGGCTCCTCCCCAGCCAACCATCAGCGTCACGTACTGAACTCCGTCGCGAAGGTAGGTGACGGGCGGAGCCATAATGCCCGTCCCTGCGTCGAACTCCCAAAGCTTCTTGCCATCCGTGGCGCGATAGGCGCAGAAGATTCCGTCCGATCTGCCTTGAAAAACGAGGTTACCCCCAGTCGCCAGTACGCCGCCACTTTCGACCAGCGGAAGATCGGCGCGCCACGCTTCATGCTGTTCGACCGGATTCCAGGCGATTAGATGGCCCGTCATGGGTGGAGAAGCTAGTGCTTTTTGCTTGACTGGTCCATCGTAGGCGGCATCCTCACCGCGATTCCAAAGTGTGGGGTTCGACTTCCAGTTTTTGTCCGGAGCACCGAGGAAGACCGAGTTTTCTCTTGCCGGGACGTAGACCAGGCCGGTGGCGGGATGAAACGCCATGGGGTACCAGTTGTGTCCACCACCGGGCGCTGGGGATACGAGTACGGCCTGCCATCCATCGTCAGCGCTCGGCGATTCCTGTGGGCGCCCAGTTTCAGGATCGATCCCCGTGGCCCAAGTGATGCCATTGACGAACGCTTTTGCAGAGATGAACTGGCCGGTCTGGCGATCGAGCACGTAGAAGAATCCGTTCTTCGAGGCTTGCATAATGACCTTGCGCGTACCGCCGCCGATCGGCAAATCCGCGAGCATCAAAGGTTGCGTGGCGTCGTAGTCCCAATTATCTCCGGGCGTAACCTGATAGTGCCAAACCAGCTCACCGTCGCTCGCGCGCAATGCCAGGATGGAAGCGAGGTACAAGTTGTCGCCACCGCCGGGGCTGCGGAGATCGCGGAACCATGCGATTCCGTTTCCGGTGCCGGTGTACACCAAATCGAGGTTAGGGTCGTAGACGATTGAGTCCCACGGCGTACCTCCGCCCCCCGCAATCCACCACTGGCCGTGCCAAGTTTTCGCTGCGGCCTCCATGGCCTTGGACTCGAAGCCTTTGGCAGGATCCCCGGGAACGGTAAAGGTACGCCAGAGGAGCTTGCCGGTCTCGGCATCGTAAGCGGAGATATAACCGCGCACACCAAATTCTGAGCCGGCATTTCCGATGAGGACTTTTCCTTTGGCGATTCGCGGAGCGCCAGTAATCGCGTAAGGCTTGGATTGGTCAACGGTGATGACATCCCAGACGGGTTTACCGGACTTGGCATTCAGGGCGATTAGGCGCCCGTCAAGTGTGCCGAGATAGACCTTGTCGTTGTAAAGGGCTACTCCGCGATTGACAACGTCGCAGCAGATGGTGCGAACGCGTGCACGAGGCACCTGGGGATCGAAGGTCCAGAGGATCTCACCCGTCTTTGCGTCCAGTGCGTACGCGACGCTCCACTCTCCGGTCGTAAAAATCACGCCATTCGAGACTAGTGGTGTTGCTTCCAAGCCTCGCGTCGTGCCGAGCTCCCGATCCCAGAGCAACCCGAGTTGGCCAATATTCTGCTCGTTGATCTGGCTCAAAGGGCTGAAGCGTTGCTCGTCGCTGGTCCCTCCGTACATTGTCCAATCGGCTCCCACGGCGACGGCCGTTGTGGCAGGGGATTTCTTCCAGGCTCCCATCGAGAAGACTAGTAAGAAGACTAGAAACACGACAAATAACGGCGACACGCTGAGGCGAATCTTCATGAGATCTCCCGTAAACCGGAATCTCCTTAATTTGGTGAAAAAACGGCGCTGATCATATACCTATCCCGCTGTTCGCCGATAGTCTGAAGTTATTTCAGTGTGGACAGCTTTGATCAGGTGCCCGCAAAAAGCTTCCACTACAGGGTACACGCGGGCGCGACCACGCATCACCCCTGTTTGAGTCAGAGTTTTTCCTTGGAACTCGTCAACAGGGCAAGGCCAGCCGTCACTTCATTCTTACACCGAAGAACATGGCCTACTGCGGAGTGATTTTTCGCAACACCTCGACTTTTATTCACAAATGTTCGCAAATGGAGCGCATGGGAAAGTCATTGCCGGTACCGCGGGTCAGTACAAGTACCTAAGTTACTTTTTCAGAATGCCCGTTGGGTTGACAATTTATGTCAGTGCAAAACACTCCCGCTGAATCCCCCCGGAAATCAGCGGTTTTGCATCTCCCGCGTCAGCGGTAAACAGGAGAGATATGTCTCAGCGGCTAGGTGACCTGCTCGTAAAAGAAAAGGTCATCACCTCAGAGCAGTTGGAACAGGCGACCAAGCTTCAGAAGGAGACGCACGTCCGGCTCGCCTCGGCTCTGGTGAAGTTGGGCTTCCTTTCCGACGAGGATGTCACCAACTTTCTCTCGCGCCAGTATGGCGTCCCCGCTATCAATCTGTCCTACTTCGAAATTGATCCTGCTGTCGTCAAGCTGATTCCATTCGAAACCGCCCGGCGTTATCAGATTCTGCCGCTCAGTCGCGTGGGCGCTTCGCTCACCATCGCCATGGTCGATCCCACCAACGTCTTTGCCATGGACGATATCAAGTTCATGACCGGGTTCAACATCGAACCGGTCGTGGCTTCGGAAAGCTCCATCGTTGAAGGCATCGAGAAGGCCTACGGCACTTCGAAAGAAGAAGAGCTCGAGCAGGTCATGCAGTCGATCAACGAGAGCGGCGACGCTGGCGACATCGAGGTCCAGGGCGAGCAGGAAGAAATCACGCTCAAGGAGCTTGAAAAAGCCGCGGATGAAGCTCCCATCGTCAAGCTCGTGAACCTGGTGCTGACCGATGCCGTGAAGCGCGGGGCCAGCGACATCCACATGGAGCCCTACGAGCGGGAATTCCGCGTGCGCTTCCGCATTGACGGCGTGCTGCAGTCGATCATGAATCCGCCGTTGAAATTGAAAGACGCGATCACTTCGCGCTTGAAGATCATGTCGAAGCTCGATATCAGCGAGAAGCGCTTGCCCCAGGACGGCCGCATCATGCTGAAGATGCAGATCGCCGGCAAGAAGAAGCAACTCGACTTCCGCGTTTCCACGCTGCCCACGCTCTGGGGCGAAAAGATCGTGCTTCGCCTGCTCGATAAGGAAAATCTGCGGCTCGATATGACCAAGCTTGGCTTCGAGCCGGAATCGCTGATCAAGTTCGAGAAAGCAATCTTGAAGCCCTACGGCATGGTGCTGGTCACGGGACCGACCGGATCGGGCAAGACGAACACGCTCTACTCCTCGATTTCGCGCTTGAATCAGCCGGACACGAACATCATGACGGCGGAGGACCCGGTCGAATTTCAGTTGGGCGGCGTCAACCAGGTGCAGATGAAAGAGCAGATTGGCCTTAATTTCGCGGCCGCTCTGCGCGCGTTCCTGCGGCAGGACCCCAACATCATTCTGGTGGGCGAAATTCGAGACTTTGAAACGGCGGAGATTGCCATCAAGGCTGCGCTCACGGGCCACCTGGTGCTTTCGACGCTGCACACCAACGGCGCGCCGGAAACCATCACCCGCCTCATGAATATGGGCATCGAGCCGTTTCTTGTCGCGACCTCGGTGCACCTGATCTGCGCCCAGCGCCTGGTACGGCGCATCTGCAAGGACTGCGCTGAGCCAGTGGAGATGCCCCCGCAGGCGCTGATCGATGAAGGCTACACGCCGGAAGAATCCAAGACGGTGCAGATCATGAAAGGCAAGGGCTGCGCCACCTGCAACAAGACCGGGTATAAGGGCCGCACCGGTCTGTACGAAGTAATGGAAGTGGACGACGAGATCAGAGAGCTGGTTTTGGTGGGCGCTTCGGCGCTCGAACTCAAGAAGAAGGCAATTGAACGCGGCATGATCACGCTGCGCCGCAGCGGATTGACCAAGGTCGCACTCGGCATGACCACACTCGAAGAAGTGGCTCGGGAAACGATCCACTAGAAAACGGCGGAAGGAAAAAACAACTATGGCACTGACATTAAGCGATCTGCTCCGGCGCCTGCTGGAAATGAGTGGAAGCGATCTCCACCTCACCACCAACTCTCCGCCGCAAATTCGCGTGCACGGCCACCTGGTGCCGCTCGATCTGCCCCAGTTGACGCCCGCCGAGACCAAGCAACTGGCCTACAGCGTGATGACCGATTCGCAGAAGCATCGCTTCGAGGAAAACCTCGAAATGGACTTCTCGTTCGGATTGAAGGGGCTGGCGCGCTTCCGCGCCAATGTCTTCAACCAGCGTGGCGCGACCGCCTGCGTCTTCCGTCTCATCCCGTTCGAGATCAAGTCGTTCCATCAATTGGGGCTTCCCGCCGTGGTCAGCAAGCTGTGCGACAAGCCGCGCGGGCTGGTGCTGGTGACGGGACCGACGGGCTCGGGTAAGTCGACGACGCTCGCTTCCATGATCGACAAGATCAACACCGAGCGCCACGATCACATCCTCACCATCGAGGACCCGATCGAGTTCATTCACATGAACAAGAACTGCGTGGTCAACCAGCGCGAACTGCACTCGGATACCAAGAGTTTTACCGACGCGCTGCGCGCCGCGCTTCGTGAGGACCCGGACGTGGTGCTGATCGGCGAAATGCGCGATCTGGAAACCATCGAATCGGCGCTCCGCATCGCCGAGACCGGTCACTTGACGTTTGGGACGCTGCACACCAACTCGGCGTCTTCGACCATCAACCGCATCATCGACGTCTTTCCCGCGCACCAGCAGGCGCAGATCCGCGCCCAGCTTTCGCTGGTGCTGGAAGGCATCATGTGCCAAAGCCTGATACCGCGGGGCGATGGCAAGGGCCGCGCCATGTGCATGGAAGTCCTGGTGCCGAACGCCGCCGTGCGCAACCTGATCCGCGAAGACAAAATTCACCAGATCTACTCTGCCATGCAATCGGGCCAGGAGAAGTTCGGCATGCAGACGTTCAACCAGGCGCTGGCAACGGCCTATTTCCAGAAGCAGATCACCATCGAAACCGCGCTCGCCCGCTCCAGCAGCCAGGACGAACTGCAGGAGATGATTTCGCGTGGCGCAAGCCTGTTGAACCGGTCGACCAGTGCCCCGGCGAATAAGGGCGCGGCGCCAGTGAAGAGATGAAAGGTAACCCTCGGGCCGCACGCCGGTTCGAGTGACAGGAATATCCAGGTTGCTGCTACGGCGGCGATTCTGGACGAAGGAACAGAAATAAGGAGAAAGCAGCCATGCCGGTTTTCACATTTTCAGGCAAGACAGCCTCGGGCGAAAAAGTACAAGGAGAACGCGTTGCCACCAACAAGGATGGACTCGCCTCCCAGCTGCGGAGAGAACGCATCACGCCCAGCTCGATCCGGGAGAAGGGCAAGGAATTCTCGCTCCCGACTTTTGGCAGCGGTAAGGTCAAGGTCAAGGATGTCGCGGTATTCTTCCGCCAGTTCTCCGTCATGATCGATGCCGGACTGCCGCTGGTACAGTGCCTGGAGATTCTTGGCGCCAACCAGGAGAATCCGAGTTTCCAGAAAACGCTGTTGGGCGTGCGGACGACCGTCGAAGGCGGCTCCACGCTGGCCAATGCCATGCGGCAATATCCGGTCGTGTTTGACGACCTGACCACGAACATGGTCGAGGCCGGCGAAACCGGCGGTATTCTCGACATCATTCTGCAGCGCCTGGCCATTTACGTCGAAAAAGCGGTGAAGCTGCGTTCCGCAGTCAAGTCGGCGTTGATCTATCCGGTGTCGGTGATCACACTCGCCATGTTGATCGTCGGCGCGCTGCTCAAGTGGGTGGTGCCCATCTTTTCCAACCTTTTTGTGGGATTGGGTGTCGATCTGCCCCTGCCTACCCGAATCGTGATCGGACTCAGCGGGTTCGTGCAACATTTCTGGTGGTTCTTCATCCTTGGAGTCGTCGGACTGGTCATTGGTATCAAGCAGGTTCGGAAGCATCCGCGTGGGCGCTATTACTTTGACGCGATGCTGCTGAGGATGCCCATCATCGGCCTTCTGTTGCGCAAGATCGCGGTCGCGCGTTTCACGCGAACCCTGGGCACGCTGATTACGTCGGGCGTTCCGATTCTGGAAGGCCTGGCGATCACCGCCCGCACCTCCGGCAACGCCGTGCTTGAAGAAGCGCTGATGAAAGTGCGCAAAGCGATCGAGGAAGGCCGCACCATCGTCGATCCGCTGCGCGAAAGCGGTGTTTTCCCGAACATGGTGACCCAGATGATCGGCGTCGGCGAGGCCACCGGCGCCATGGATGCGATGTTGCAGAAAATCGCAGACTTCTACGAAGACGAAGTGGACGCCGCCACCAAAGACATGCTGGCCTTGCTGGAGCCGGTCATTATCGGAATCCTCGGCGTCAGCATTGGCGGCATCGTGATTTCACTCTACATGCCGCTGTTCTCCATGATCGGCAAACTGGCGGGATAGGAAACCCGTCGTTGGTCGTTAGTCGCTGGTCGTTCGGCAAAACCTGCCACTACCGGCGCCTTTGCCCTAAGTCTCGGAGAGCGCGAGAACGCCAGCGACTAGCGACCAACGACTAACGACGAATTCCATGCACTCCATCTCCGATGAGCGGAACTGGCTGACCTGGCTGGTGAAGGTGCGCGTCCTGATCCTGACGGTCCTGCTCGCCATCGAACTGGCCGTCATCCGCCTCACGCCCAGCCCCGTGCCTGTCATGCCCTTTCTCACCGGAATGGTGCTCTGGTTCGTGCTTTCCCTCTTCTTCCTTTTCCTGGTTTCGGTGTGGAACGAGCATCGCCTGCAAGCCATCCTGCAAGTCCTGGCCGATCTGGGCATGGTTACGCTGGTTGTCCACCTGACCGGCGGCATCGATAGCTCGCTCAACTTTCTTTATCCGCTGGTGATCGTGGTCGCCGCGATGCTTTTGCCGCGCACTTGGGCGTATTTGAGCGCGGCGCTCGCATTCATCCTGTTCGGAGCTGTCCTGGAGCTCGATTACTATGGGTTCATTCCTTCCTATGCGAGCTCTCACCCGAAGCTCAAAGCGTTGCAGGTTGTCATTTTCGTAAATCTGTTCGCCTATTTTGCCATCGCCTATCTGGCCGGCCTGCTGGTGACGAAGCTCCGCCAGGTGGATGTGCAGCTCAAGACGGCCAGCGGCGCACTCGAAGACCTGCAAGCCCTGCACGAAAACATCGTCCAGTCCATGAGCGGCGGCGTGATTACGACCGGGCCGGACGGCCGCATCACGCTTGTGAACCGCGCTGCCCAACAACTGCTGGAACTCTCCGAAATTGAATTGCATGGCCGCTCCGTGGCCGAGCTTTTTCAGGATCCACTGCCCGCTATCGGCGCCGGCCGGGGCGGGGCGGAGGTCCGCTACGCTAGTCCCAATGCCTTTCGCAAAACATTCCGGGTGATGGTTTCCGTGCTCAACGTCACCGCGCGCGGCGACCTCGGATTTGTCTACACCTTCGACGATCTTACTGAGATTCGCCGCCTGGAGCGTGAAATGCGCATGCAGGACCGTCTGGCTGCGGTCGGTCGGTTGGCGGCCGCGATTGCCCACGAGATCCGGAACCCTCTCACCTCCATTGCCGGCTCGGTCAGCATGCTTTCCGATACGCCGGCGTTGAGCCAGGAAGAGAAGCATCTTCTGCAAATTGTCACCCGCGAGTCCGATCGCCTGAACGCGATCATCACCGACTTCCTGGCTTATTCCCGGGGCAAGCAATACCGCTTCGAGCGCGTCAACCTGGTTCCGCTCCTCGAGGACACGCTCACGCTGCTGGAACATCGCCTCAACGCCGAGAACGCTGGAATTCGCGTCCAGCGCGCCTTTCAGGTCCGGGAAGCATGGGTGCTGGCCGACGGCGACAAGCTCAAGCAGGTGTTCTGGAACTTCTGCGAGAACGCAGTGCGTGCCATGCAGAAGAACGGCGGAACGCTGGCAATAGCCTTGGGCGAGCGGGCCGCGGACTGGGAAATCACTTTTGCCGACACCGGCCCTGGCATGCCGGCGCAGCAAACGGAAAAAATTTTCGAGCCATTTCAGTCGAGCTTTGAAGGGGGCACCGGTCTGGGCCTGGCAATCGTCTATCAGATCGTGCAGGCGCACGAAGGCAAGGTCTGGGCCAGATCCGAACCGGGCAAAGGCACCAGCTTTGTGCTGCGTCTGCGGCGTTTGCAGTCTTCTGTAGTCGGCGCTCCGGCCGCAAGCGCGAATGCCGTCGAAGGCGCGCGCATGGGCACGGGAGGCCTCATGAGCACAGGAGGAAAAACGCGTGGGTAATATCCTCGTGTGCGACGACGAGCGCTCGATTTGCGAACTGCTCGACATTGCCTTGCGCCGTGACGGCCACAAGGTGGAGACCGTCACGAACGGCGAGGGGGCCAGGCGCAAGATTGAGAGCGCGTTGTTTGATGTGATCGTTACCGACATCAAGATGCCGGGTGTCAATGGAGTCGACGTACTGCGTCACGCCCATCAGGTTTCGCCCGAGTCGGCGGTGATCCTGATGACGGCCGTGGATGACTACGAGGCGGTTGTCGAGGCGGTGAAAGCCGGGGGTGCGACCGATTACATCCGAAAGAGCCCGGGACTGGTCGACGAGGTCAAACTCGCGATTGCGCGCTCGCTGGCCAAGGTCACTCTTACCCGGCAGAATTTTGCTCTGCGCCGCGACGCCGCAGCGCGTAATTCGCTGGATAACATCGTCGGCGTCAGCCCGGCTCTTGAAAAACTCAAGCAGACGATTCGCACCGTCGCCACCACCAGCAGCACAATCCTGGTTTACGGCGAAAGCGGAACCGGCAAAGAGCTCGTTGCCCGTGCCGTGCACACCTGTTCGCCGCGCGCCGCTGAAGCATTCGTCTCGGTCAACTGCGGCGCGTTCCCGGAAACCCTGCTCGAAAGCGAACTGTTTGGCTACGTCAAAGGAGCCTTCACCGGAGCCAACCAGAACCGGCGCGGGTTGTTCGAAGTGGCCGATCAGGGCACGATCTTCCTCGACGAAATCGCTGAAATGACCATGCCGATGCAGGTCAAACTGCTGCGCGTGCTGCAGGAGCGCACGGTGCGTCCGGTGGGCGGCACCAGCGAAATCGCGGTGGATGTTCGCGTGATTGCCGCCACCAATCGCGACCTCGACAAGCAGGTCAGCGAGGGCACGTTCCGCGAGGACCTGTATTACCGGCTCAACGTCATTCCGATCCGCGTCCCCAGCCTGCGCGAGCGGCGCGAAGACGTTCCCCTGCTCGCCAATCATTTCCTGAAGAAATATGCGCCGGGGGCCGGAAAGAGTATTCACGGACTGGGCGCGGCTTCGCTCGAAGCGCTTACCAGCTACGAATGGCCCGGCAACGTCCGTCAGCTGGAAAACACGATCGAGCGGGCGGTTGCCCTCGAGATGGGGAACGAGTTGCACGTGGAGTTGCCCGCCGAGCGCCCCAAAGCCCGGGCAGTTGCGGCCGGTGCGGAAACCTCTTTCAGTCCCACCTCAACCGGCGCAGTTTTGCCGGAAGGCATCAACATGGAAGTCTACCTGGCCCAGATCGAGCGCTCGCTGTTGCAATCGGCCCTCGGACAAACGCAGGGCGTGCAGGTGCGGGCCGCCGATGTGCTGGGAATTTCCTACCGTTCGTTCCGGCACCTGATGAAGAAGTACGACCTCTAGAACCGAGGGCAGCGTTCATTGCCCTTACTTCGCTTTCATTTCTCCAATACAGCACTGTGTGATTCGCGTCCTTGACGGAGGGCGCTTTCCAGCTATACTCAGCCGTTTACTGCAAATCCCGAATTCTGACTTGAGGGGGCCGGAGTTCGGAGGAGGCGGAATTGCTGTTCGCCGAGAAAGCGCTACATGGGTCCCCTTGCTATTCCCGCCGGCTCCGAATCGGATGGCTCAAGACTTTTGTTAGACCTACATTTTCCTAGGGAGAAATACCTATGTTCAGGTTGTGCAATCGGCTCTTATTAGGATTTGCGTTCTGCATGTTGACGGTGACGCTGGCTGCAGCAGGCATAGGGTTTCAGCCGGTCTCGCCCGATGAACTCAAGATGACCAGCGAACCCCTGGCGCCCGGCGCTCCTGCGATCATTCTGTTTCGGCAGGTGGATCGGGACGACAACATCCACAGGCCTCATGAAGACAATTACGTTCGAATCAAGATTCTGACCGAAGAAGGGCGCAAACATGCCAACGTCGAAATCCCGTTCGTCAAGGGGAATGGACATGTGGTCAACGTAAGGCCCGTACCATCCGGCCGGATGGATCAATTGCGGAGTTTGAGGGCAAAGTTTTCGAGAAGGATCTGGTCAAGGGGAGGGGAGAGAAGTATCTGGCCAAAACCTTCACTCTTCCGGATGTGCAGGTCGGGTGCATCATCGAGTACTTCTTCACAATAGATTTTCGTGAGCATCGGCTTTTCGGATCCCACTGGTTTCTGAGCAATGAATTGTTCACAAAGAAGGCGCAATTCTCGCTGAAGCCGTTCCGAGGCGGAGGTATGTATCCGCCTTACTCGTGCGTTGGAGTTGGAATCGTCTCCCACCGGCAGTGAGCCCCGAAAGACGGACCGAACGATACCATTCGGATGGACGCCAGCAACATACCTGCGTTCCCGATAGAAGACTACATGCCCCGCCAACGATGAATTGAAGTCGCGGGTGGATTTTATCTACGAAGAGGGCTACGTCGACAAGGACCAGGCCAGCTATTGGAGGGAGTGGGGAAAGAAGAAGAACGGACAATTGGAATCACTTTGTCGGAAAGCGCAAGGCGATGGAAGAGGCCCTCGCGCAAATTGTCACGGCAAGCGACTCGCAGGAGGTTAAACTCCGCAAGATCTATGACCGTGTCCAACAGATCAGGAACAAGTCCTACGAAGTGCGGAAAACCGAGGAGGAGATCAAGCGCGAAAAAGAGAAGCCGCTCGACAACGTGGAGGAATTTTGGAAGAAGGGCTATGGCAACGGCGTCCAGTTGACCTGGCTATTCCTCGCTTTGGCCCGCGCTGCGGGCTTCGAGGCCTACGGTTGCTGGGTTTCCGCCCGCAACAAGTATTTTTTTAGCCCAGTCACCATGCAGGGCTCCGAAGTTGAACTCCAATGTTGTGCTCGTCAAGTTGAATGGAAAGGACTTGTATTTCGATCCAGGAGGAGCTTTCACGCCCTTCGGGTTGGTGGAATGGCCGGAAACCGGGGTTCCGGGATTACGGCTGGATAAGGACGGCGGCACTTGGATTAAGACTACCTTCCGCAACCCTCTGAGTCCCGGATCGAACGCGTGGGCAAACTCACACTTTCGGACTCAGGCGATCTGGAAGGGAAACTGACCATAACCTACAGCGGGCCTGGAAGCCATGTATCAGCGATGTCGAAGAACGGCACGCGGACGACGTGGAGCGCAAGAAGTACCTCGAGGAGCGGGCAACTTCACGAGTGGGTGGCACCGCGGAAGCGGAACTGACTAACAAACCGGATTGGGCCAGCTCGGAAGCCCCGCTGGTCGCGGAATTTAAACTGAAGCTTCCGGGGTGGGCTTCCAATGCAGGCAAGTCGCGACCGTCATCCCTGCCGCCATCTTCACGCGCTGGCAGAAGAGTCTGTTTGATCATGCCAATCGCGTCCATCCTATCTACTTCCATTACCCGCACGAAAAAGCGGATGACGTAACGATCGCGATTACCGCCCGGGTGGCAAGTGAGCAGCGTGCCCCCGCGCGACAGGACGAAGAAGCTCATGTGGTTCACTATGTCCTGAAGGTGGACCCCACAGCGGGAACGTGCGCTGAAAAGGATGTTGTCCATCGACATTACGCTCTTGGACAAACTAAGTACTATCCGGCTCTCCGGAATTTCTTCCAAGGTAGTGAGGACGGCCGATGGAGCGCAGATTGTTTTGCGGCCCGAGAGAGATCCATGCGCAGTAACTAGGCGAACGGCTGGCCGGATGGCCTTGCAGCTCTTTTTCTGGATTGGCTCTGGGTGCGGTGCCATTGTGCCCCAAGCCGCGGCCAGTGGCGACGCTCCACCGTGGATGCACGCCCTCACCAGCGCCAGCCTTCCCTCCTACGACGAGAAGACCGATGCCGTCCTGCTCTACTCCGACACCAACGTTACGGTGTCTATCGGAGGATAGAGTCCGCACTCATGTGCGCGAAGCATACAAGATCCTCCGGCCCGAAGGGCGGCAGCGCGGGATCGTTGGTGTCACTTTCTATCCGGGCCGAAAGATCACGATCCTGCATGGATGGTGCATTCCGGCACAAGGCAAGGACTACGAGGTGAAAGAGAAAGACGCAATCGAAACCTCCGCCGACCGAGGGATATGAAGTTTATTCTGACGTGAAGGGGAAAGTTCTCCGCATTCCGGCACCCGATCCTGGCAACATCATCGGTTACGAGTATGACGTAGAGGAGCGGCCTTTTTTCTTGCAGGAGTATCTGGCGCTTCCAGGAAGCAGCACCAGTACGGGAAAGTCACTATTCGCTCCAACTTCCTCCCGGCTGGGTTTTTAAGGCCTCGTGGATCGCGCATGGGGAAATCAAGCCAGAGGAATCGAGTGGCTTATTGCAATGGGCAGTCAACGACGTGAAAGGGATCAGGCAGGAACCGGACATGCCGCCATGGGAGGCCCTGGCAGGGCAAATGATTGTGTCGTTTTTCCCGTCGGGTGGAACGTCGAAAAGAATGAGCTGCAGAGTTGGGCGGGTATGGGAACGTGGTACCAGAATCTGATGAGCGGACGGATGACGCGTCCGAACCCATCAGACAAGAGGTAAACAGCCTGACGGCAGGAAAGCCTGCTCTCCTGCCGAAGATGCAAGCCCTCGCCGGATTCTTGCAACACGACATTCGCTATGTCGAAATTAAACTGGGCATCGGGGGCTGGCAACCGCATGCCGCTCCCGACGTCTTTTCGCACCACTATGGCGATTGCAAAGACAAAGCGACGCTGATGCACACCATGCTGCGCGAGATTGGGGTCGAGTCCTACCTGGTAGTCATCAACACGGAACGCGGCGGCGTTACCCGTGATACCGCCGCTCACAGTGCGTTCAACCACGCGATTCTTGCCATCAAGTTACCGGATGACGTTAAGGCCCCCTCGCTCATTGCTGTCATCCCGCATCCCAGGCTGGGCCGGCTCCTGTTCTTTGATCCGACCAATGAAGTGACGATACCCTTTGGACAGATCGGCGGCTATCTGCAGGCAAATTATGGTCTGCTCGTTACTCCCGATGGCGGTGAGTTAGTGGAGTTGCCGCAACAACCCTCCAATATGAACGGTATTGTGCGCGTCGGGAAACTGACGCTCGATGCCAACGGCACGCTGATCGGCGATGTCAGGGAATACGAGACTGGGAGATCGCGCTTCGGAAGAACGTTGGCGGATTCGAACGGTCACCAAGAGCACCGATCGCGTCAAGCCGATCGAAGATCTGCTGGCCGCTTCGCTTCCCAACTTTCAAATTGTAAAAGCGAGCCTGGTCAACCTCGAGCAGACCGACCAGCCCTTTGGCTTCAATTACAGCTTCCAGTCGGCCAACTATGCCAAACCTGCGGGTAATCTGCTGCTGGTCCGGCCACGGGTGCTGGGCGCAAAGTCGTCGGGAGTGCTGGAAACGAAAGAGCCACGCAAGTATCCCTACGAATTTGAAGGCCCCTTGCGCGACACCGATTCCTTCGACATCGAACTGCCCGCCGGTTATAGCGTCGACGAGTTGCCACCGCCGATCGACGCCGACTACAGTTTTGCCAGTTATCACAGCAAAACCGAATCCACCGGGCACACGTTGCACTACTCGCGCAGCCTGGAAATCAAGGAGCTTAGCGTGCCCGTCAACAAGATGGATGAGTTAAAGAAGTTTTACCGCATGATCGCGGCAGACGAGCGCAATACAGCGGTGCTGAAACCCGTCGCAGGGAGCAAGTAGGAAGGCCTCATCTTCCTCTGCTCGACGTAAACCCATGGTCAATGCAGCCCCGTGGGTGGAACTGGGCTGGTCGATGGCGGGCAACTTCAAGCAAGAGTAGTCCGTACTTGCCACCTGCGAACCGGGGATGGGGGAGCGGCGTCTCCCCAACCCGCACGCAAATCTTTGCACACGGCAAATCCCGCCAACCACAAGGCAATTCGCATCACACACATATGTGACATCCACCCTATGCGCCAGTGATGTTTATCACTTGACAAAGCGGCAACCGCCAAAGATAATTCGCGGGCACGTCTTCAGTTCGATCGCGCAGTCTGTGCGAGCATCCAAAGTTCAAACACCAATTTCGGAGGATACGTGAAAAAACCTAGCTTGTATGCAGTCCTGATGCTGATCACCGTACTCGGAGCGGGCACGGCCAGCTTCGCCGCCTGCACCGCTACCACCCTTACAACTGCGCCCGGAATTTGGGGAATCGAATCCCAGGGCTCAGGCCCCGGCGGGCTGACGAACTACCTCATGCAGGTCACCTTCGTTTCGGGCACTTTCACCGGAACTCGAGTGGGAGAGCGTCGCTGGAACGATCAGCGGCCCCACAACGATTTCAGGCACGTGGGCTATGGTGACGCCGGCATCTGACTGCCAGGGCACCATCAACGTCACCAGCCCCACGACTCAAACCTTCGATTTCGCTATCAACAACGCCAACAAGGGCGGCACCATAGTTCAAGTCGACCCCGGTTACACGCAAGCCGGTTTTATGGTCGCGCAGGGAGTAATCCCGGGAGCATCACACACTTGCAGCACTGCGCTTTTCAAGAGTAAGCTGTTCTCCCTTTATTCGTACGGCCAAATCCCAGCAGTCGGCGGTCTCGTCACCGGTACGGGAGAAATCAAGTTCAGCACGACCGGAGCAACGTTTAATGCCGTCCCGACCGTAACCCTTGACCTTGGCGGGGCGGGGAATTTTATTGTTCCGGCCAACGGAACTTCTTCCATCAGCGCCGGCTGTACCGGCTCTGGGGTCCTTACGGTACCAGCGCTGTCACAGGCATTCAATGTCGACACCGTGGTGGTAAATGCAGGCAAGGAAGCCCTGTGGATCGTAACCAACCCTGGTGATAACGTCTCGGGATACTTCTTGCAGTAGTGGACTGGCCTGGCGGGTGGCCACCCTTCCGCTGGCACAACCAAGTGCCCCATCCTTCGCGTGTTTTCGCGAAGGATGGGCGTCTTTTTCCCAGACGAACTGAAGTGCGCCGCCGTGATAGAAAGCGTTGCCGCGCCCAGGTAGACCAACGTCTTGAGGTTCTTCTGCAAGACGCCTTTAAGTTGCTCCAAAGAGGTCGTTTTGGTTTCGGCGCGCGGGCCGGTCTGCGTTCCCGCCCTCGCGTTTGTGTTGGCATACTCAATGCTGATGAGGAATAACTCTTTTTGAATTGAAGCAATAAGCGTGTTGCGTCCAACAGGCACCTCGGGCGCCATGGACAAGGTTCGATCCGCTAACGGCCAGAACGGACCAGAGTCGAGATGAAGCGTCGTTATTGTTGATACAAATTTGGGGGACTGCAATGTTCATAAGTAACGCCAAGGTCTTGATCCGTTCCGCCAGCGTGGGTTTGGGATGCCTGCTGGTGCTGTTGGGACTGCTAAGTACGGCACATGCTCAAGGCGCGGCTTCCGGCATAAAAGGGACGGTCACGGATGCCTCAGGCGGTGTGTTGCCCAAGGCAAATGTGGTCGCAGAGGACGCCCAGAAGGGCATCCGGCGCAACGCGGTTACCGACAGCGGTGGCGCATATCTGTTAACGGGACTGCCGCCGGGCACCTACAACGTCAGCGTAGAGCTTTCCGGCTTTGGAACCGAGATCCAGGAGGGCCTCGTCGTCACCGTGGGCCAGACGGCGCTTCTGGATTTCCACTTGAAAGTGGCGTCCGTAAAGGAAACCGTCGAAGTCTCGGCCGCGCCGCCAACGGTCGATACCGAGAAATCCAGCCAATCGAACACCCTGACCGAGGTCATGATCCAGGATCTGCCGATTGACCGCCGGGACTACCTGACCTTCTCCTTGTTGGCGCCCGGCGTTTCCAACTCCACCAGGTTGGCCGACGACTCGGACTATCGCGTCAAGCAGTTCAGCAGCAGCGGACTTTCCTTCTACGGCAGCAACGGCCGGGGCAACAGCGTAACGGTGGATGGCGGAGAAGCCAACGACGATGAAGGCGGCGTACGCCTGACCCTGGGCCAGGACGCGGTCCAGGAATTCCAGATCAACCGCAGCAACTATGGCGCAGATATGGGAGGTGCAAGCGGCGCCACCATCAACATTGTTTCGAAGTCGGGCACCGACAACCTGCATGCTAGCGCCTTTGGCTTTTTCCGTGACAGCGCCATGGATGCACGCGACCCGTTCGCCTTCAGTTCGGCCCTGGCACCAGACCCAACCTTTTCTAATTTCAACACCGCTTCGGTCGGCACTCCCATCAAGAATTCGCTCAGCCGCCAGCAATATGGCGGCGCCATCGGCTTCCCCGTCACGAAAAACAAGACCTTCCTGTTTGCTTCTTTCGAAGGCCTGCGGCAGAATTCGCAGAATTCCGTTCCCCTCCTCACCGACAGCTCGATCTTCGCCGGACCTTCCATAACCGGAAATACCCTGCCTGCCCTTCCATCGAGCGACCCGAGGCTGGCGCAGCAGCAGGTTATTCAGCAACTCTATAACCTCGGTTTCGGGTCCTCGGTACCTTGTACAACCAACCCCGACGGCACCCCCGGGCCCTCTATACCGGCGGCCTCCTGCGCCCAGTTACTCCAGGACTTCCTGGCAGTCAACCCTAATGCTGGTTTCCTTTCCAAGCAAAACCAATTGGTGGAGGGCTTTATCGTAAACCAGCTTGAGAACAACGGTGGAGTCTTTCCCTATGACACGCGCCAATACCTGGCGTCGGTTCGCCTCGACCACCGCATCAGCGAGAACGACCAGGTCTTCCTGCGCTACAACTACGGGCATGCCCTGGAGGAGTCTCCCGACGTGCAGTCCCTGACCGGATTTTCCCGTGGCAGCGCGGTCAAGGGTTATAACCATACCTTACTTGCCTCATGGTTCCACTTGTTCAGCACGAGTACCTCGAACGAAGTTCGCGCCCAAGCCAGCTACAACCATGTCAACGTGATTCCCAACGAGCCCGCCGAGGTGGGACTTGACGTTTTCGGCGTCGCCAATCTGGGAACGAACATTTTCCTGCCCAACTATGAGATGTTGCGGCGCTACGACTTTGCCGACAACCTCACCATGACCAAGGGCCATCACACCTTTCGACTCGGCGGGGAAGAGCTGTTTCGGGGCAATCACACTCAGACCGACGTCTTTATGCCGGGCCGCTTTGAAACCGGGCCCATTACGGGAGGCGTATTGTCCCCGTGCTTCCTCCCCAGTTGGGCATCCGTTCCTCCCTTTAATAACACTCCCCCCGTGAATCCCTGCGGTCTAACCAACGCGCCGGGTGCCAACCTGAGCTCGCTGCAAGCTTTCTCATTGCAATTCCCCACTATCTTTGAAGACGGAATCGGAACTCCCACCTACTCCAAGACCAGACCATTCACCGCCGCGTATTGGCAAGATACCTGGGCACTGAAGTCAAACTTCACTCTCACCTACGGCATCCGCTATGAACTGGATACGCAATACCTTCCTTTGCGTACTCCCTGGCACAACTTTGCCCCCCGTGTTTCGTTCGCGTGGGACCCCTTCAGCGACCACAAGACCGTGATCCGCGGAGGATACGGGGTATTCTATGGACAAATTTACGACTCCATTCCCGGCGTGGATCTGGCGCTGGGGGTGCTGAACCAGAATCGCACAGCGGTTGAGAACAACTTGCCCTATGCGAGCGGCTACCCGGGCAGTCAGGTCAATAACCTGCTTGCCACTTGCGGCATCCAAATCGGTGGTAGGCCGCTTCCCAACTACCCCGGCAACGGCTCCAGCCCATGCAACCGGCAAGTAGGTATTTATATAGATCCGATTAATGAACATACCCTCCTCAGCGCCTATTGGACGCCTCTCTCCAACTCCCAGGTCATCTTCCAAAACCTGTTCGCCCAGGGAAATCCAGGATTTAGCGGGGGCGTGAATAATGGGGGAGTGATTGGCTGCACCACGCCGCCCCCCGGGAGCTATGGTTGCATCACCGCGAGTGACCTCACGGCGGCATCCAATGGCCTTTTCGTCCCCAGCAATAGCGGCCAGGTTCCCGGTCTCAGTGTGTTATTCAGCAACCAGGTTAATTACCAGAGCCCTTACTCACAACAAGCTGAGTTTGGCATTGAGCGGCAGCTCGGACCTGGTTTCTCGGTTTCCGTCAGCTACATCTATTCCCACACCGTCCATCTCCCCGTGGCGATTGACACGAACCTGCAGGACCCGGGTCTTGTGACCGCAACCCTGGCCAACGGAAAAACGGTCTCTTACCGGGACTGGAACTCATACAAGCAGTTTGACCCCCTTTACCAGGTCACTCCAACCTGCGACGTTAATGGAGTTAACGGCACCAACGCCCCGTTCAAGTGTTTCTACAGCCCGTTCATTGCCCAAAACAACCAATACACCTCGGCGGGGTCGGCCCTTTATCAGGGCGGCATCGTCGAAGTCAAAAAGCAGTTCAACAAGACCACCGCGATCATGGCGAATTACACCTTCAGCAAAGCCATCGACACATCCACGGATTTCAACAGCGATTACGGACCACAGGACAACCTGAACCTGAACGCGGAACGTGCCGCGTCCAACTTCGATGAGCGGCACAAAGTGGTCATCGCCGGTGTCCTCGACAGCCCATGGAGAGGCGCTCTGTCCGGCTTCGAAGTGGCGCCCATCTTCAATTACAACAGCGGGCATCCCTTCAATCTGCTGAGCGGGGAGCCCACTGATGGTAGCAATCACCCCACCAATGGCCGCCCCATCGGGGCCCCGCGCAACTCGGGTCTTGGTCCGAACTACGCCAATTTCGACGCGCGCATTAGCTGGCATCACAAAGTGGGCGAGAGAAGCACCCTCCTAATCACGGCAGAGGGATTCAACATCGCCAACCGGACAAACTATGGCAGCGTGAACAATCAGGTGGGCCCGCTGTTCGCGATTCCCACGGGAATTTGTCTCCCGCCATCTTGCGTGGTACCTGAGGGTGGTGGGTCGGGTTATACGACCTTCAACGTGCATGGGATCGCGCCCGGAACAAAGTTGAACGGCGGGACGGTGAGTTCCAGCACGCCGCTGGCCTTCACCTCCGATTTCCCGAAACGTGAGATTCAGCTCGGCCTGCGCCTGACGTTCTGAGTATGGGGAGTCGAGTCGGCGCTTGATTTTCGGTGCCGCAGCGCTTCACCGTGTGCGTAAGAACCCACAGTCCCGCAGGGACGAACCGACGCAGAAAAAAGGGAAGGGCACGACCTCGGTCGTGCCGCTAAGTGGCTGAAAACAGATTCGCGCTTTAGCGCCTGCGGCCGCCTTTAGCGGGCAGAAACATCTTTTCCGCAGCCTGTTAGTGTGCAGGATGACGTGAACTTACTCTCCGCGCCGCAGTTCCGAGCAGAGAACCCATAAGTGGTCCATGTATTCGCCGCTGTTGGAGTGGAAGCCGGTGACGACGGAGCCTATCGGACATTCAGCTTCTACCGGATGTCCACCTGCATGCGGACGCAGCACCGGCTGAGTAAGTTCCGTCCGAATGCGTTCTCTTCTCCCGGCAATCTCGTGGAACGGACTGCAAATGCCGGCGGCCTCATCGATGGAGCCTCCCGCGCGTCCGCGAAGGCCGCGCAATACCATGCCGCGCGGGCAGAAGGCGTCTTGCACCGCACTCCCGCCGGGGCTGCCCGTGCGCTCCGTCATACTGACTTCTTCTCCCAGGTCGCCATCGCGGCGAACGTGGACGCAATCGAGCCACGCATTGTTGAAGAACTCGCCCATCTGCACGTGGAATCCGACGGCTACGAAATTCTCCTCGCACAAGGCATCGGGAGAAGGACGGCCGCCGTTGCCGCCGCCGAAGTCGGCGGTTATGCGCTCGTGCGCTACGCGAACCGGTCCGTGGTCGAAGGCGCGGTCACGGTCGCGATCCTGGTCACGTTCACGTTCCTGATTGGGGTACTGAGCCGCCGCGAGCGCTGCGAACGCAATCAGACACAGAATCGCGACCGCAAAAAATGGATTGGACTGTGCCTTCGCTGTTCTCAAGATGCTTCGCAAGAAGTTGACGCTGTGATTTCGATGAGTACCAGGTAAGTTTGCCATCGCACGCTCCTTAAGAAATCAAGCAGAATTTCCTTAATTAGACCAAGAACGGCACCGATCATACACGAATCCCGCTGTTCGCCGATAGTGTGAAACCGCACTCGGAAGGACGGATGCAACCGCAGACAAGTCGCGCCGGCGACTGCCCGTGTGGACCTGTACCGAGAACAAAGGCCTAAGCCGCTTTCGCCGCCGCCGTTCCCGAACTCGAAGCCCGCGCCCGGCGAGCCCTCGACAACCCGTTCGGCCCAAGGTTGTCACCTATGTAGCCTGTACATTCTGTAACCCATGTCTCCGGGTTGGACCGATGGGAATTGGTCGGGGCGCGCGGATTTGAACCGCGGACCCCCTGCGCCCAAGGCAGGTGCGCTACCAGGCTGCGCTACGCCCCGACTGTACTCGATTATAAATGAACGGGATGCGGGTTACGCTGTCGACACTCCCCAAACGTGCCGTGTGGCCTTTGCTGCGCTCAGTTATAATTTCCTTCGAAAGTCATGTCGAGTTCACGTTACGCGCTGGTGACGTACGTCCGAAGTCCAGTTGGGGAATTCATCGAGAAGCTGCGCCGGGAGCTTCATCCGACCATGCCCCATATGCCCGCTCACCTTACCATTCTTCCTCCACGCGATCTGCTCGGCACCGAGCGAGCTGCGCTGGAATTTCTTGAGGAGACCTGCAACCGCGTGGTGCCCTTCGACGTAGAACTCGGCGAGGTCGAAACCTTCTTGCCCACCACTCCGACAGTATTTATCCAGGTAAAACGCGCCGCTTATCGCATGCGCGAGCTCCATGACCAGCTCAGCGGCAAAGCGTTGTGTTGTGAGGAGAATTGGCCCTACATTCCGCATCTCACGATCATGAAGACCGAGCATGACGAGCAGGCACGCGGAGCCGCTATCGTTGCCAAAGAGCGCTGGGAAAAATTCGACGGCAAACGCCAGGTTCATGTCGATGAACTGATGTTCGTGCGCGAAACGGATGGTATTTGGCAGGATGTTGCGCCCCTGCCTTTAGGACGCGGCCAATTGTCATCGAAATCCTGAGCCCGCTTCCGTGCCCCTAAGCCATTCCGCCAAAACCCCCTAAAACCCGCAACAGATGGGCCATCCCACGGTCCTGCGGTACATGTACTTTCCGCCCGTTGCTAAGTCCCACGGCCGGATTACCATAGATTTACTGGCTCGAGACCAAGCGCCGGATCCCAGGCTGCGGGTTTATTCGGAAGAGTGCATATATGCAGATTGGCGTTTACGGATCCGGATACCTTGCCACAGTTATCTCTGCCTGCCTTGCCGATTTCGGCACACCCGTTTGCTGCTGCCATGCTGACGGCTCGCGCATCATGGAAGTGGCCAAGGGCAACATTCCTTTCTTCGAAAAAAACCTGCAGGAAGTGATTCGCCGGAACGTTCGCTCCGGCCGCCTGGTGTATTCGGCCGATCCCGAAGATCTGGCGCGCAAGGCGCAGGTTATTTTTCTGGCGGAAGATTCTCCCGAAGGATTGGAAGATCTGGTGTTGCGGCTCGCCCGGCCGGCTGGGCGATTTCAGGTGCTCTCCATTGTTACGCCCATGCGGGTGGGCTCGACTTCTCTGATCGAAAGGGCGCTGAAAGCAAATGGCCTCACCAGCCTGCTGGTTTGCCAGCCCATGTTCTTTACCAACGGATGCGCCGTCGAAGACTTCAATTGGCCCGACCGCATCATTCTGGGCACGCCTTCAAGCGAGGCCGTTTCCGCCCTGAAGCAGATTTTCCATCCCCTCGTTATGCGCGGCGTCCCTGTGCTGGTTACGAATTACGAGACCGCCGAACTGGCGCGCGAAGCGACCACCGCTTTCGTGGCGACGAAGATTTCTTTCATCAATGAGATTGCCAGCCTGTGCGAGCATGTGCACGCCGATGCTGTAAGCCTCTCGCTGGCGTTGGGCCTGGACAAGAAAATCGCTCCTCGCTGTCTGCAGCCGGGCGCGGGTATGGGCGGAATCTTTGCCCAGAGTGATATGGATTCCTTGACCGGCCTGGCGCGGGAAAACCGCGTCGACCTCAAGGTTCTGAATGCGGCGCGCGAAGTAAATATGGATCTGGCGAATCGGCTCCTGCAAAAGGTATCCGCCGCACTCGATACAGTCCAGAACAAGGATGTAGGCATTCTCGGCCTGGCGTTCAAGCCCAACACGAATTCGGTTGCCGGCTCGGCCTCGGTGCAACTGGCGCAGAATCTGCTGGCCAAGGGCGCGCGCGTGAAGGCCTACGATCCCGTGGCCATTCCCGATGCGCGCCTGCAGTTGAATGGCACCGTCAAGTACTGCGAGTCTGCCTACGGAGTTGCCGAGGGCGTTGACGCGCTTGTCGTGGCGACCGGCTGGCCGGAATTCAGGACGCTCGATTTCACCAAGATTCGCCACCTGGTGAAGCGCCCGATCATCATCGACACCAAGAATCTGCTCGATTCCTCTCGCCTGCGTGCCATGGGCTTCCAGTACATGGGCGTGGGACGGTAGAAACAACCCTCAGCCTAGAGCCGCTCTCTCCCCGCTATTGCTATAATGATCGTCTGCGGTGGGAGTAGCTCAACTTGGTAGAGCATCGGACTGTGGCTCCGACGGTTGCGGGTTCAATTCCCGTCTCCCACCCCAGTCTTTCAATCGGTCAGAACCCTGCTGGGGGCCAAATCCCTGGCCTTCTAGGTTGTCCGAGATATAGTCCAACCCTCCTCATCCTTGTGACGGTCGCTTTAAGAATCGCAAGAAGTTAGCTGTTACCGTCGAATACGTCTGACCTAAACCACCTGCATTCGATCCTTAGAATATCTAATGACGATCGCAGCTAATGTCTATTTTTCAGAAATCTCAGACAAAGTCATCGAATCGTGTAGAATCCTAGCCGCTGTGCCCTGGGGTGCTATTGATACCCTCTTCGTCTATGTCGGGGGAGGAGTTAATCCGAGCTTGCGCCGAGGGTAACGACGGCGCAGCTTGGAATGAGTTCGTCTCGCGTTTTCACCGCCCTATCAGCCGTTCCGTCATTAGAGCGGCCTATCAATGGGGCGAGATTCCGCAGCAGGTCGTGGATGACCTGGTTCAAGACACGTACCTTAAGCTCTGTAGCAACAGGTGCCGCCAGCTTCTCGAATTTGCCGCGAAGCATCCAGACGCGATCCTGGGATACATAAAGACGATTGCTGTGAACGTCGCGCACGATCACTTCAAGTCACTCCACTCCCAAAAAAGGGGCTCAGGAGCGATTAGCCAGATCAAAGAAGAGTCCGACGCCACAGCCGCGGCGAGCAAGACCGGAGGGCAAACCGCCATGGAGCGCGAAGTGCTCTTCAAGCAAATTGATGAGTGTATCGAGTCTTGCCTCGAAGGACCGGACCGGGACCGGGATCGCACAGTCTTCTGGCTGTATTACCAACAAGGTATGACGGCTAAGGACATTGCTGCCTTGCCCACTATCGCATTGTCGACCAAGGGCGTGGAGAGCGTAATCTTCCGTATGATCCGCCTGCTCCGCGAGCGGATGGTGGGTCTGCAGATCGGCTCGAAGGCGCTGCCGGGAGAAAAAGAGTTTCTCTCGGCAGAATCGTATTAGTAAGGAGAAGCAGGTTTTGACACGACCGTTAGATCGACATCTTGACGGCGACGAGCTGGATGCCCTGGTTACCTCGCACGCCCCGGGTGTCTCTGGTGGAGGGCGGCTCCCGGAGGAGGCCGTTCGGGAGGCCCAGCGCCACGTCGAGTCTTGCCAGGACTGTGATCGGAAGGTGCAGATGCACAGATCCGCGCAAAGGGCGATTTCTCTGCGCGCGTTAAGCGGTCAAGCGGCTAGGGGTCCGAACTGTTCGGACCAGACCGAATGGGTACAGGTAGCGGCCGGGCTGCTTGAAGAGAGCAACGCGAAAGAACGCATGAACCACGCGTCACAATGCGGGCACTGTGCGCCGCTACTCAAGGCCGCCGTGAAGAGTTTGTCGGACGACACTACGCCCGACGAGGAGGCCGCACTCGCCAGCCTCGGCAGTGCGCGGACAGACTGGCAAACTCAAATGGCTCGGACGCTGAGAGGTGCAGCCGAGCTTCGGCATCCGCAGGACTCTGTTCCCTCCTTTTGGAGAAGCCTTTCTTACTGGCTTCGACCCGCGTTCGTGGCTGTGAGCGTGGCCGTTATTGTCGCCGCAGTGTGGATCGGCGTGCATGCGCTGCATCCACAATCTGCCGAACAACTGATCGCCCAGGCGTACACAGACCGAAGAACCATGGACGTTCGAATCAGCGGCGCCAGGTATGCTCCCATTCGCGTGGAGCGCAGCGGCGCGAACTCGAATTTCGATAGGCCCCAATCGCTGCTCAAGGCCGAAGCCCTCGTCAGCGAAAACCTGGCAAAACAGCCCAACGATCCAGCCTGGCTCGACGCCAGGGCGCGCGCTGAAATGCTCGATGGCGCCTATGACGAAGCCATCAAGACTTTGCAGAGAGCGTTGGAATCGCAGGCGGACTCTCCCGATCTCCTCACCGACCTGGGTTCTGCCTATTATCTGCGTGCGAAGTCAACAGATCGTGCCATCGACTATGGCAATGCAATCGAGTCGCTAAGCAAAGCACTGGCCAAAAGACCTGACGATCCGATCGCTCTGTTTAACAGGGCGCTTGCGTGCGAGCAGATGTTCCTCTACAAACAGGCGGTCGACGACTGGGAACATTACCTGCGAGTGGATCCGCAAGGCAAATGGGCGGAAGAAGCGCGCCAACGGCTGCAAACAGTTCAGCAGAACGTCAACCGGCACGACCAGAGCATGGCCGAACCTCTGCTGACTCCGAAGCAAGTATCTGCCGCCCGTTCAGCAGAAAATTTCGAGGTGATCGACAACAAGATTGAACGTTACACGAGGGTCGCTATCAAGTCCTGGCTGCCAGCGGCGCTGTCCAACGACCACCTTTCCGGCGGAAGTTCCGAAGACGAACGTCGGGCTCTTCAACGTCTCGGCCAGATCCTCGAGAGCGGCCATAACGATAACTGGCTCGCACAGTTCCTCAAGAACGTTCCATCCCCTGCTGAAGCCGAGGCTTTGCGGATACTCATTGCGGCCGACGATGCAGCCTACAGCGGAAGCTACGGCCACGCTGTCGAGCTCGCGGAACAATCCGCACGAGAATTCCGCGCCGCAGGAAACCAGGCCGGCATTCTTCGCGCAGAATACGAAATTGTTTATGCCAGGGCGCTCACCCTTGACTTCGCGGGCTGCCTCCATGGGACTAAGGCTCTTCTGCCGGTTCTTTCGCAAATGCGCTTTCACTGGCTGCAATCTGCCACTTTCATCGAAGAAGCAGAATGCCTGGCGGGCACCGCTCAGTTCCAACAAGCCATTACGGAAAATGGCCATGCGTATGAACTGGCGCGCCGTTATGGCTATAAGGACCTGGAACTGCGCGCCGTCGCTTTCGGCGCCAATTACCGCAGCTCGATGTCCGATGTACCCGGAGCTTTGCAGCAATTGAAACTCGGGCTCTCCGCTTACTGGCAATCGGGCGGCTCGGAATCCGTTGGCGGGAACCTCTATGCGGTTTTGACCGAATTTGCATTCGCCAGGCAATGGCCCTTCGTCGAGGGGTTCGTATATGAGGAACTACTGGCCCGTTTCTCTGGCAATAATCCTCTCGATCGGGCTCTCGATCTGGAATTCCTGGCCGGCGCGCAAGAACGAAGTGGGGACTACGAAGCGGCGGAAAAGAGCTTTGCCAGCGCCGCGGCTTCGATCGCCGGGCTTCCCAAAGACAATGTAGTCGCGCCCCGGCAGGCGGAAATCGCCTTGGGAGGCGCCGAGATTCAACTGCATCTCGGCAACTACCGTGCCGCAATCGCCGCTCTCGCGCCCTTCCGCGGGCAACTTGAAAACGCGAACGCAGGACTGTTTCAGGCCTTGTACTACAGAACCTTAGGCGAAGCGTACCTCGCTCTGGGTGAGACCTCCGACGCTCGGATCAATCTGGAGCTTGCTCTCGCGGAAACGGAAACCGGCCTGAAGAATCTGCGCGAAGAACCCGACAGACTCGCCTGGAGCCGAGCCGAGTCCCAGGTCTATCACGACTTACTCTCGATCCGATTGAAGGCGGAAAGCCCGGCTCAGGCATTCGCCTGGTGGGAGTGGTACAAGAGCGCGTCTGTTCGCGCTTCGCTCAATCGCGACGCCGGTAAGTCGACCCTCGATTTCTCCTCCTTCGAGTCGGCCTTGACGCGCACAAACCGGTTTCGTCGCGGCGGTGCGTTGATTTCGTATGCCGTGCTGAATCGCTCGATCGTCGCTTTTGTGCTGAAGGACGGCGTGGTGACAGCCCGCGAACTGCCGTTGCCTCCCAGCCTCGACTCGCTCGTGCAGCATTTTCTGGAAAACTGCTCAGATCCCTCCACCGACAATGATCTCCTGAACGCCGAGGGCCTGCGCCTTCACGATATGCTTTTTGCGCCGCTGGAATCTGACTTGGCCGGTATCTCCGAACTTCACGTCGAAACCGATGGCATCCTGGACAAAGTTCCCTTTAGCCTGATGCACGGCAAAAACGGGCCATTGGTCGGGGATCAATTCGAAATTACCTTCGCGCAAGGATTGGCGTCCGAGAACCCCTGGAACCGGCAGGCTGTGCCTCCCCCCTTGTCGCGTGCCAGCAGTGCGTTGATTGTCGTCGCTGCCACTCCTCAAGATTCATCATTTGCCCCTTTGCCCGACGCGGCAGAGGAAGGAAAGAAGATTAGCGCGAACTTTGACGCAGCAACCGTGGTGGTTTCCGCAGCCGAAGAGGACCCGCGGGACCTGCTGCGCATCTTGAGAAATGTTCGCGTCTTTCATTTCGCCGGGCACGCCATCGCCGCCGCCGACCGGGTCGGATTGGTTCTCGGTCACGGCCGCCTGCTCAGTGCGCGCGACCTCGCCCTGGCGGCCCGTCCCAACCTTGCGTTGGCCGTTCTTTCGGCCTGCGATTCTGCCAACGGGGGTGAGGGCACCAACGCCGACGTGGACAGCATCGCCCGCAACCTGGCGGCCGCCGGCGTGCCCGAAATCGTGGCCAGCCGCTGGCATGTCGATTCCGCCATAACGCGGCAGCTGATGGTCGAGTTCTACGCGAACATCATGGCGGGAAAATCGGCGGCCGATTCGCTGCGGGCGGCATCGGTTTCCATTCGCAATCTTCCCCAGTACAGGCACCCGTACTATTGGGCGTCTTTTGCTGTTTTCGGTAACTCGTAATCCAATCAGTTCACATTTCAACGGAGGAGCTATGGCAAAACAGCCTTTCACACCTGGACCCCTGATGTTCGATCTTATGGGCCCGTTCGTCGTGCATTTTTGTAAAGGGCAGGTCAGAATCAGTGCCCCCCTGTGCGCGGATCATTTCGCTAACATCCTTACGGATCTTGACGATATCCCCGTGGACGGCCTGTCCGCGCCGACCTTCGCAGGACGCATTTATGCACTCGATCCCAAGCTCGATCCCAAGCGATGCCATGTTGCTCCATGCACCATCAGTCCCGACGTCTTGGTAGTGGACCAGGCATGCAAGGTCCCGATTCCCCAGCAGACCACTCACCTTCTTATGACCGCCCCGCCCCCTGACGCGATCTCAGGCCTGCAAGCTGATGACATATGGATTCAAAGGAATGGAGCTACGGCATGGATCAGTAACCCCGACTCGGACAATCAAAATGTTGCAAGTGCGAAGCGGGCTCGTGGCCTGCGCTTTATTTACAACAAGTGCACGGCCCTTCCCGAAATAAGTGTGGACTCGAACGCCGTTGCGTTTGTGGCGGGCAGAGACAGAACTAAGCTAGACATTCACCCTACAGCGATTGGCGCCGACCCCGTGCGCTACAGCATTGTCCTGCACTTCGCTTCCAACCGAAAAACCTTGGATGAACATAACCAGGATGCCATCAGCTGCTTCCAGACCGTACGAAACCTCGTTGCCGACACCGCCAATTGGCAGGTCCTATTCAATGACTCGCAGACTGTTGCGGGAAAGCCCGAAAGGCACAACGGAAGCATAGACAACGTGGTCGCTGGGCACCCCGTCCATTGTACTGGGGCCTCACTAGTCACATCGGACACGAAGCCCACTGCCGATGGGGATGGAAACGTCACGATTCCCTGACATAGGGTAAATCGGGCCGTCTGCTGCGCTGTAAGTTTATGGGGTGAGATTCGATTCCCGTCTCCCACCCCAAAGACCAAAGATTAACGAAGGCAGAAATTGACGAAGAACGCAGCCAAAAATTAACGGAGGCGCTCACTTGCCCCCTGCTGCGGAAGTGAGCGCCTCGTGTCGCTACTGAGACAATTTCCTTCTTGCAGGACTTGCGACGGCGCGGTGAGGCCCACTACCGTTCCGCTTCTTCACCAATGGCGTCGCGCAGGTGTCGGTATTGGTTGTTAACACCGGCGTGCCCACATTAAAGTAAGTGTCGGGTGTTGTGGTGGCAGACGCCGGAGGCGAGACAAGTATGCCCGCGCAAGCGCCGTTGATTGTGTTGGATGTCACGGCGTCCGTGGGTGCGGATTCAGCGCAAGCAGCCACGTTAATCCCCGATTCATCGGCGACGTTGATGATGTTGCGGGTCGCCGTAGAGGAGTTGGCGCACAGCACGATTCCGTCGTATTCGTGCGTCGCGGTAATTGTGTTGAGGCTTATCGTCGCGTTGTCGGTGTCATCGGGGTTGATGCTTTCAACGTAGATCCCCACGTTCGTGTTGCTGATGATATTGCTTTCGACGAAGGGGGCCGTCGATTGGATGACCAGTACGCCGGTGGCAGCATAGACAGGACCGGTATACCAATCTCCATCGATGATGTTTGAGGTGATGGTGCCGTTTGCTCCGTATATCTGAATTCCGTTCTGCGCATTCCCATCGGTTGCACCGGCTCCGATTACCGTGTTGCTCTTGATCGTTACTCCCACGTTGCTTGTCAATCCTGTTAGCGTGCCGTCCGCTGTGATCCCGTTCTTGTCGTAATCATGCACGTTGTTTAAAGTGATGGCGACGGTCGAATTGGCTTCGTTCGAGGGATTGGGAGGGCCGGTTGTTGCGCCGCTCTGCACGTAGATGCCGAGGCCGCCCTGACAGCCAAATGCGCCGATAACCTGAATATGCAGAACGTTATTGCGCGTGATAGTGCCGGAGGCGTTTTGATAAAAGATGCCAATGGGATCGTCACCGCAAGTCGTAAGGTTGTTGGTTCCGTCCACCGTCAGATCTTCAATGATGGCGGCGGTTGTGTTCTGCACCAGCACCATCGCCTTAATCGGATCTCCGCTGAAGGTGCTGGTTGCATTGGGCACCAGGCCTCCAACCGGCGGCTCAATGATTGCGGCATCGGAACCTCCGAACGAGACTCCCTTTAAAGTAATTTTCTTTCCGATAATCTGCACCTGCTCGGGGTAAGTACCGGGGCACACATTGATGGTGGTAGTGCCGGTGAGCGGGGCCGCGTTCACAGCAGCCTGGATGGTGGTGAAATGTGTAAAGTTCGGTTCACAACTCTGAGGGCCTACGGCAAGGTTGCCGGCAAACGCCGGCGAGGCTGCCAGGAGCAACACGGTTGCCAGAATACAGCTCGTTAAGGTCGTTTTCATAACGTCCTCCATATTGATTTTCTTGGATTTGATCGTTCTCGTACGGGGCCCTAAGAGAAGAGAATGCTGTAAACCCGGGCTCGTGATTGGCAAGACGTGGCCGCCCGAAGCCCCCCAGGAGCTTCGACTGCCACTTTCAACCCGCCACGACGCATGCACAACGGTTGCGCGTGCGTCGAAGAAGAAGAGGAGGACGTGGCGAAAAGAACTCGCCATCGTCCTCCCTTGTCGCGCCTTAGTTTACGACCTGCGTTATCGGCGCCGAAGTACTCTTGGCCGATTGCGAATCGCCGTTATAGGTTGCCGTGATGTTTGTAATTTCCCACCGCCAGATTCGATTTGACCAGAGTGGCGACTCCTCCGCTCAGCGTCGCAGTTCCGTACCCTGCGTTGGTGATGGCGTTCTTGAAGGTTACGGTTCCCGTCGGGCCGCCAACCTCGGCGGAACTGACAGTCGCGGTAAACGTTACAGACTGCCCATGAAGGTCGAGGGGTTTAGATTCGAATTGAGCAGGGTAGCCGAAGGAAGGAGATTGACTACCTGCGTTGCCAGACCGGAACTGGGAGCGTTCCAAACATCTCCGGCGAAGGCAGCTTTCAGGAAGTGTTTCCCGACCGATGTGAACGTCCAGGGCAGGGTCGCGACTCCAGTCGTGGTGGTGCCGGTTCCGATCGGATTCGTGCCATCGTAGAAGGTGACCGTGTCGCCGTTGGTAATGACGCCGCCGCTGGAGGTTACGGTGGCCGTGAGGAGGACGGACCCATTGATCAGCGATGGATTGGGCGCAGGCACCAGAGTGGTGGTTGTGGTGAAAGACGTGGTGTTAAGCAGCACTTCAACCCAGCCGTCGGTTGAGCAAGGGGTATTAATGTTAGGAGTGGTACATACGTTCGATACGACCAAGTCAGGCCTGCCATCCGCATTTACGTCCGACACCGCCACCGAAGAGGCTTCATATCCTGTCGTAGCGAATGTACGGGCGGCGTTGAGGCCGGTGAATCCGGGACCGACGCCACCCTTGTTGGTGAGCACGGTTACTTGCCCGATCGAGTTGCATCTTCCCTTGCCGCTTCCCGCCTGCACGAACTGACACTCGTTGGCCACGATCACATCGGGAAGTCCGTCGCCGTTGACATCCGCGAGGGCGACAGACAGCGGCCAGAACCCGCCGGTTTTGTAATGCGCGTATTGGTGCACGGTGCCGTCGCCGTTGCCCAGGAGGACGTAGACTTGATTGTTATTGCTGGCCTCGACCACATCCAAAAACCCGTCGCCATTCACATCGGCAATCGCGATGGCAGCGGCCCCGCCCGAGAGTTCACCGCCGGAAACTGGAGTAAAAACCCCGTCATCGGTGCCGTCGCCAAGCAGGACGCCGCCGCTGTAGATGATATCCAGATTGCCGTCGCCATTCATGTCCGCGAGCGCGACCGGACCGCCAAGAGCCGCAGTAACGATGATGGGATATTCGAAGCCACCCTTGCCGTTGCCCAGAAGCAAGGTCACAGTGCCATTGAGGCAGGTTTCAATTTGACAGTTGCTGGTCACGACCAGATCCGGGAAGCCGTCTTTATTGACGTCGCCGACGGCGACGGCAAAGGTTTCGAACCCCTCTGCCCAGACGCTGGTGGGCCCGGTGAATGTCCCGTCGCCAACGCCCAGCAGCACGTCCACGCCGCCACCGGTGTCATTGGCGTTGGTGTTGGTGGTGGCCACGATATCGAGGAAGCCATCCCCGTTCAAATCGACCACGGCACAGTGATTGGCCCCGGTCCCGGCTGATGGGTAGTTGTTGTTGAACGTGAAGGTGCCGTCGCCATTGCCCAGTAATATGCTGTAGGAGTCGGTGTTGCAAACGACCATGTCCGGGATGCCATCACCGTTAAGGTCCGCCATGATCACCTGATTGCCCCCGACGCCGCCCGAGTCGTAGCCCGGTGTACTGGCGGGAGCAAAGGTTATAACCGGCGCTAACGCATGGGCAACTGCCGACGCCAGCACGACGATTAGAAGAGTCGCAAATACCGAGTGGAAACGAAGCAGCTTCATACAGCCTCCTGTGAATTCAATGTCTGGCAAAGTACGATAGTACGGTCAGAAGTGGTTCTCGACCTCTTGAGCGCCGCCCGTGGAACGCTCCGCAGCCTACCGCCCCAATGTTAAGCCGGAATAAATACGCGCGGGCCGACCTATTATAGGTCACCACCAGAGAGCCTACCTCGAGCATCAAGAATCCCGTGCTCCGGGCAGACTAACTGCGAGGGCGGCGGGCGTCTTTTCGTCGAGCTGAGTTCCGATTCAACAGCAGCCACGGGTGAACAACTTATTCCAACGTTCGCAAAGTGCATACTCGTCACCCTATTGACTTGCATCTTTCTGCGATCGGTCCTGAAGACCAACTAACAACGGGTCGGGGAAACTTGCAACCCTAAATGGCAGGGATAGTGATGGCCGGTATAGTAGAGGAGTGCTAATCGTCTGTCAAGGCGCAAACGAAAAATTAACCGTAGCAGTGAAATTATTTGCACTGCCGCGAACTGCTTGCCGTCCTCGCTTTGGCCAGTGCTTCCGCTCGGGATAAAGTACCACTCCGATTCCCAACGCGGCTCCCCCCAAATTCCACAGACCTTAGCTCACGCTCTTGATCGGTGACTGGCCAATAACCGCCCCTGCCGTGCTTCCCATCTTCCTCGCCGAGCCCCGAGCGTGGGGATTGAGTCCTGCATAGCTTCTCTCTTTATCGAACGAACTCAGCAACTGCTCGAAGTCGGCCTGGCTGGCCGCGATAGTCTTTGCCGGCCCGGTAAATTTGATGAACACATTCCCGCCCGGTCCCTCAATAATCGCGCCCAGCAGACGGTAATTATTCTGCACCGATCTTGACGGCGCCATCGGTCCGCCCATTCCCGTATAGCCGCCCGACGCATCAATGGTTGTCACCGCCAGTCCGTGAATCGTCCGCTTTGCGATCTTAGCCTCCGCAGGCTTGCCATCCCCGTCGAGCATCTGTCCTCTCCAGCGCTCCAGATTTGCCTGCACATTCCCGCCCTGTCCCGCTCCGAAAAAATACACCACGCACTCTGCGCTCGCCGCATCTCCAGGAGCGGGCAAAATCGTGTAGGTTGCCGCTCGCATCGGCCTCGCAGCCTCTGTCTGCCATCCCTTGGGCTTTGTCCATGTCAACCCTGCGGCGGAATTGGCGAATGATGACGACACTAGTAACAGCACCACAGAAATAATCCGCATCTGAATCAGTATAGGCCCACCGCTCTTTGGGAATAGAAATCGAGGGGAATAGAAACCCACCGTCGCCGGCCCCTTACTCATACCTCAGCGCTTCCACCGGCTCCATGCGCGCCGCCTTCCATGCCGGCCACAGGCCCGATGTAATCCCGACGGCCGCCAGTATCACAAACGCCGTCAGCATTACGCTGCCCGATGTCCTCAGGAAAATGTCGCCCTCGTGGTTCGCCGTTTTGTACATAGCGGAGTAGAGCGGCATCGGCGGAATCGTGTGCGCCAGCGCGATCGAGACCAGCATGCCCGCCGCCCCGGCCGCAAAAGTTAGCACCAGCGCCTCCACCAGAAACTGCCATGCGATATCGCGGTTCCGTGCACCCAGCGCTTTCCGCAGTCCGATTTCTTTGGTTCGCTCGGTCACGCTCACCAGCATGATGTTCATCACGCCCACGCCGCCGACTCCCAGCGTCAGCATGCCAATGAATCCCAGGATGACCTGCAACGCCAGCCCGAAGGTTTGAATATCCTTCGTATCGTCCACCGTGTCCCACTCCGGCGTGGATTTGTCGTCCCGGGCATTGAAATTGTGCCGCCGTGCCAGCACCTCCCGCAGTTGCGCCAGTGCTGCCTTGTGCTCGAACGGCCGAACCGGCTGAAACACGATCATCTCCGGGTCCCGTTTGTCGTTGATGTCGGCCATGCTCTCGAACGGCATGAAGAAATTTTCGTTATCCGGCCCGTTATTCGACGAATCTTGGATCTTCAGCCGGAGCAGGCCGATCACTTCCCAGCTCTCGCCGTTGACGGTCACGAATTCGCCGACCGGATCGCGATTGCCGAAAACTTTCTTCGCCGCATTCGGCCCCACGATCAGCACGTGGCGATGTTCCGTGAAATCGCCGTCTTCAAAGTAACGGCCTTCCGCGACATGCAATTTGCGCATCTCGCCATAGGGATACTGCACCGCTTTCGACGACACACTGACGACCCGATCGCCGTACTTGTATGGAAAAGTGTCATCCCACTCCCCGCTGACCAGCCGGACCAGCGGCGCTTCCTCGCGAATCGCCTCGATATCGTCGTACTTGAAGTGAATGCGCTTGCCGGCGCGTTCTCCGCCCGCCTGCATGCTGGTCTGGCCCTCCCAGACCATAATCACGTTATTGCCGATACCAAGAAAAGCATTGAGAACACCCGCGCTCACGCTCTGTCCGTAGCCCAGCAGCAGCACCACCGTCGTCAGTCCCCACACGATGCCCATCATCGTGAGGATGGACCGCAGCCGGTTGCGAGTCAGCGCATCCCAGCTTTGCCGGATTAGCTCTTTAAGCCGCACACCCTGCTCCGCAATCTACTCGTGCCGCAGGCATTCAATCGGACTCAGCGCCGCCGCCCGTTGCGCCGGATACATTCCCGCCGCAATCGTGATCATCCCCAACGTCAGCAGCGAAACCACAATCGCCCCCACAGAAACAATGGGATGGGGCACGATGTCCGGCAATTCGATGTTGCGCACCACCAGGCAGATGCCCACGCCAATCGCCAGTCCAATGCTGCCGCTGATCGTCATCAACGCCGCCGATTCCGCGAAGAACTGGTTGCGAATGTCCGCCGCTGTCGCTCCCAGCGATTTCCGCACGCCGATTTCGCGCGTTCGCTCAGTAACCGCAACCAGCATGATGTTCATCACCCCGATGCCGCCGAGCGACAACGTCATCAGCGCGACCGCGCCGAAGAAAATCGTCATGATGTCGAAGATCCGCTCCACCAGTTGCGATCCGTCGAGCGTATCCCACACCATGAGTGCGTCTTTGTCATTCGGATCGAAATGATGTTCCCGTCCCAGAATTGTGTACACCTGCCGCAGCGCCTCTTCGTGGTGAGCGGGGTCACCGACTTCAACCACCAGGTTGTTGATCCATCCTTTAAATATGCCCGGCCGTTCCGCCGGCGGATAATCGCGCGCCATGGATGCATACGGAACAAAGAGCTGCGTATTATCGGGCCCGCTTCCGTAACTGCCATTCTGCTTCTTCTTTTCGAGAACCCCGATCACCGTATACGGAGATCCGTTCATCATCAGCGTTTCTCCGATCGCCGGCCTGCCGGGAAACAACTGGTCGCGGCTTTCCACGCCGAGCACAACCACGCGGCGGCCTTCGTTCTCGTCTTCGTCCGTCATCAATCGCCCTTCCTGCACCTTGAGCGAGCGGAACCGCTGATAGTCGGGCCAAACGCCGCGCACCGGGCGCGATGCCGCGTTGTACCTGCTCACCTCGGAGACACTCCGCCGTAACTCTGGACTGACGGTTTTAATCAGGTAGGCTTCTTGCTTGATCAATTCGGCATCGCGAACCGAGAGCCGCACGACGCGCCCAGCGGCATATCCGCCAGCCTGCTCGCTGGTTCGCCCGCCCCAGATGACTGCCAGGTCAACGCCAATCGTCTTCAACCGATCCTTCTGATCGCGGCTGAATCCCTTGCCCAGGCCGACCAGCAAAATCACCGAAGTAATTCCCCAGATGATCCCGAACATGGTCAGGAAGCTGCGCAGTTTGTGCGCCGCAATGGAACCAGCCGTTTGCCGCAGCACCTCCAGAACGTTCAAATCCTGCTCCCGATGATTGGACAGATGGCAGCGAAAAGCGTTAGCCAATTGAGGATACGAATAAAAGGGTCACATTGTTCGCCGAATTGGGGTGAATCGCAGCGAACCCCGGACGAACGACGACCGAACCGTTTTCGCCATTCGAATCGAAACTTGTGTATAATCCGCCGATGCAAGCCATACCCTGGAGCACAATTGCGCTCGGCTCGCTGTTGCTCATCTCGCCCTGCTCAACAGGAGGACAGGAAGTGAAATCTCCGCAACCTGAAAAGTCGAAGCCGCCCGTCAAAATGGAGCAGCGCGGGCGCATCCTTGGAATCGGCGGTGTCTTCTTCAAATCCACGAATCGCGATCAGATGCGCGAATGGTATTCGAAGCATCTTGGACTCACTGACAAAGGCCAGGGCGCGATGCTTCCGTGGCGCGAACACGACGACCCGCAAAAGGAACACGTTACAGTTTGGACTGTTTTTCCCAACTCCACTAAGTATTTCGATCCCAGCCCCGCGCCGTTCATGATCAACTACATCGTGGACGATATGGATGCGTTGCTCGACCGCTTAAAACAAGAGGGAGTAAAGATCGACCCCAACCGAATGGATGAATCCTACGGTCGCTTTGCCTGGATCTATGACCTGGATGGGAATAAGATTGAGCTCTGGCAGCCGCTGCCCGCCAAACCCTAAGGGCCTTCCACTGCACTTACTCAATCGGTTTTCTATAGCTACGGTCCCGTAGTCATAGGCCGAAAATGAATGGCCGGGAATTCCTTGCGCCTGACCTTAAGACCGCCCCGTAATTGTGCGATTTCAAAGTAGCCCGTTACCCAATTTCCTCCATTGACTGCCATCGCCGAGCCCCCTCATCATAAGAGGGGCCCCGCGACCGCGAAGAAGCCGCCGGCGGCGGGAGCATCAAAGCAGCGAATCGACGCCATGAAGAAGCTCCCCCGCCATCGTGGTCCATACCAGGGAAGTCAGAATCGCCGCCTCTCGCGCGACCTTTCCATCCTCTACGAAGACGATGCCATCGTAGCCCTGAATAAACCCGCCAAACTGCTGGCCGTGCCCGCGGAGAACTCCAGCGCGCCCTCCGCCCTCTCTCTTCTTTCCGCGGAGCTAAAACAAAAGAGGCAACGCGCCTTTGTCGTCCATCGCATCGATCGCTACACATCCGGAATCCTGCTGTTCGCCAAGACCTGGCCCGATCGCGAAGCACTCGTCCGGCAGTTTCTCGAACATACTCCGGTCAGGCAGTATCTCGCCGTCGTGCGTGGGCACCTCAAGGACAAAGACGGCACGCTCGTTCACCACTTCCGCCAGGAAGGAATGTTCCAGAAGCTGACCCGGGAGCGCGACCCGAAAGCGGCTCGAGCGGAACTTCGCTATTCGGTCGAACGCCTTCTCCGCGGCGCTTCGCTTGTAAGGGTCTCGCTCGTAACCGGATTGCAGAATCAGATCCGCGTCCAGCTTTCGGCGCTCGGCCATCCCGTCATCGGCGACCGAAAGTACCATCCCGAGGAGGCGTCGGAGCGGCGTATTACGCGCGTTGCTCTGCATGCCGCGCATCTCGAGTTCGCTCATCCACGGACGGGAGAAAACGTGTCCATCGATTGCGAACCGCCCGCAGACTTTCAGTCCCTGCTGCAAGCTTTGAAGCTGCCATCCCGCCCGCGCCGGTGAATCTCGCAGAGCAGAATCTGTGGGGGGGTACCCCCCCTATCAAAATGAGTTAAGTCATTGATAGTAAAATAGTTAGAGGCAAAGTATTCAAAAGATGGGACTTAGCGTCGAATTTTGCTGTTTGGCGTGCACTTGCGAGTGTGCTGACCGGGGCCATAAGCTGTCAAAGAGCGGTGAAAAGTTTGCGGCCGGAAATGCGTTTGTCTCTGGAGATTGGCGCAGTTCTCGATGGTGCACGGTTCGAGGTATTTTCTCATCGAGTCTTGTGCAAGTCTGTGAGGAGCGTACGAGAAAAATGTGATGAAAAAAGTTGGAAGGAACGCAGTGGTTCCCCGCGGTGTGGAATTCCGCCCTTCGCAAAGTGCGCGCGAAGTGCTTTCCACCCAGGTTGGCGCCCAAAGAACGGGCGCGAACCTGGGGCACCAGCTCTGGAGCGTGTTGTGGTGTTTCTTTGAACAAATAATTCGTGATGCGTTCCAGGTCGCTCGCCGCTTCTTCCGACCAGCGCAGTTGCATTTAGCGGTGCGCCTGCTTTCGGCAATGAGTTTTTCCAGCCGCGCGCCTGCTTCTTCGTGCGTCAGAAGCTCGCCTCGGACGCTAGGCCCTTTTCCACTTCACGGATAAACCACTCGTCGTACTCGACAAAACGTGCAATGGCTTCCTGAACCAGCGCGTCGGTATTGCGGCCTTGCCGGGCGGCGAGGCGAGAGAGCTTCGCTTGCAGGTCGGGGTTGAGATGGACTTCCATAGGACTTAGGGCCGAGATTCCAGGATGTCAAGTCAACGAAACTCGGCCTATTACCGTCGGCGACGAGTTTCACGTTTAGTCTTACCCTTGCGCCACGATTGGAAGTCGGACACGATCTCGTCTTCCTTGAGTCCGCGTCTCTGGAGTTGGCGCGCGATCTCCGAACTCAAAGCCTCGAACAACTCACGTTTGAATTCAATCGGAAGACTCGCTTCCGGACGCGGGAAAAACACTCCCGCCAACCGTCCGCGCCGGGTGACAAGGATTGGATCCTTGGAGCGCAGGTAGCCCGTGGCGTTGTCCCGAAACTCGAGCACCGTACTGATCTTCATGTGGTCACCCTAGTGACCATTATGCATTACCAAGGCATTACGGCCGCAAGCGGAAATCCCCACTAAGACTAAACACCACCGGTTGGTTTGAGTGGGCCAGCCGCCCACCATCTCTTTGAGGGGCCCGGGCCACGTTCTATAATCCGCACATGAAAAAATGGCCGTGTGTCTGGTTCATAAGTATTTCCGTCGGGCTGATTTCGGCTTTGCCCTCAGCCTCGCAGACCAGCTCCAAACAGCAGACCGCGAAGCCCACCCCGGAGTTTGATCTCAGGACGCTGAAACCAATTCCTGTCGCTAAGGGCGAGGTGACAGCAGTGGCCGTGCAGATGAAACTTGCCCTTGACGGTGTCAACAAATTGCAGGTTAGAGCGAACCGTTACTGCTACGAGGACAGCACTTTTAACGCCGAGGAAAAACTGGATCAGGTTCTCACTGCTCACATCCTGAAGTACGAACGCATTCCAGCATCAGAGATGCTACATCTTGTTCGTACTGGCGTTGCCATTGAGCACGAGATGATGTCTTGGTTTGGTATGTGCCTTGCGATCGGAAAAGCCTTGGAGGGATCTCCGCATGGCTCGGAGGCATCTTCGGTCGCGTCTGATCTCGCCGAGCCGGTTGATTCGCTGGAGAAAGAAAATGCGCAAATGTGGGACTTACTCGCCAGACAAATTGCTACCGAGGAGCGACGCGAACCTCGAAAACAACGCCTTCCTTAATGTTCTAGAGAATCTTGCCGCTCTTATGGGTACAGCGTCGCTATCAACGGCCCAAAGACATAGAATTTGTGGCCGACTAGCATTTGCTGGTGGGAGACGCCTTTGGGTACTTTGATCAGGCGCGGATAAACCCATTCCAACGTCAGTTGAATGCTGTGCAGGCGAAGATAGAGTGGTATATCCTCAGGACGCGGTCCGGCACACCCAGCCTCATCTCCTACATGCTCCAGCTCCTCTAGCTTCGCGCAGATAGCTTTGTGTTCCTTCCGAATCTCCAATGCACTCCTCATCGAAAACCTCCAAGGAGCTCATTGTCGAGCTGGCATAGGGAACCCATCCCGATTCGACCTTACCCCTTCGTCCCTACCACTTCCTCTTTCTCTCTTGCTGCGTAGTGCGACTCAACGTAGTCATCCAGAATCTTCGTGAACTCGGCGACGATCTTGTCGCCTTTCAGCGTCGTGAAGAGACGGCCATCTACATAGACCGGCGCTTTCGGTTCCTCGAATGTTCCGGGCAGCGAGATGCCTAGATTGGCGTGCTTCGATTCTCCGGGGCCGTTTACGATGCAGCCCATCACCGCTACTTTCATCTCTTCTACGCCGGTGAAATGGCCCTTCCAGACGGCATCTGCTCGCGGAGGTAGGTTTGGATCTGCTGCGGCCATTTCCTGGAAGAAGGTCGCTGGTGGTGCGTCCGCAGCCGGGGCAGGCTGTTACTTGCGGGGTGAAGCTGCGAATTCCGAGCGACTGGAGAATCTGCTGCGCTACGCGAACTTCTTCGGTGCGATCGCCTCCGGGAGCGGGCGTTAGCGAGACGCGGATCGTGTCTCCAATGCCTTCTTGGAGCAGCACAGCCATCGCAGCGCTGGACGCGACTACGCCTTTCGCGCCCATTCCAGCTTCGGTCAGGCCCAGATGCAGCGGATACTGGCAGCGCTCGGAGAGGCGGCGATAGACGTCGATCAGATCCTGCACGCCGCTGACTTTGGCGCTGAGGATGATCTGGTCGGCGCGCAATCCGTCTGCTCGGCCAGTTTGGCGGAGTTGAGCGCACTCACGACCATCGCTTCCATCGTGACTTCGCGCGCGTCTTTCGGCTCGGCGAGCTTGGAGTTCTCGTCCATCATCTTCGTCAGCAGCGACTGATCGAGCGAGCCCCAATTTACTCCGATGCGCACGGGACGCTGATACTTCACGGCGACTTCGATCATGGTGCGGAAGTTGTCGTCGTTCTTGCGGCCGACGCTGACATTGCCGGGATTGATGCGGTACTTGGCGAGGCCTGCGGCGCACTCGGGATACTTGATGAGAAGCTGATGTCCGTTGTAGTGGAAGTCGCCGACGATGGGCACGCGACAGCCCTGTTTTTCCAAGCCATCGACGATGTACGGGATTGCTTTCGCTGCATCGTCGTTGTTAACGGTAACCCGAACAACTTCGCTGCCAGCGCGCGCAAGAGCGGAGACTTGCTTGATGGTTCCGGGAATATCCGCGGTGTCGGTGTTAGTCATGGACTGCACCATAACTGGTGCATTCCCGCCGACGCGAACCTTGTCCGTGCGATCCGTACCGATGGAAGCAGTCAGAGTTTTTCTACGATGAATTTCAGCCATGGGAGGTTTAATTTTAGCAGTTGTTGGCAGGTTGCAGGCAGTTCCCGGTTGTCCGTTCTCAGTAGGTTTATTGTAATCAACATCTTAGCGGGCGTATGTTCGCCGGGATTTGGCCGATTCATCACGATTTCGTGTGAGCCGCATCACCGCCTTCCCGGAAGCGCGGGAGTAGCTTCGTCTCACGCGCCCGCTCCCGGAGACTGCACGGGCAAGCCTGTCTCTCCACATCGGTTTCACCAAGCGTGGGGGCTCTTTTTTCGATTGCATTACCGGCAATTCCTGTTGATTCTTGCAGAGAGCTGTATGGAGGAAGCAATGACCAAGCGTAGATTGCCAGTCGATTTTTCCGCGTTCAGATTGCGTTTCGCGCCGCTATACAATCTTTTGGCTGGGCGGGGAAAGTCGGGACCTGTGGTCCTGGCAGTCGTCTGCCTCGCGGTGCTGACCATAGGGGCCGTCCGCCTGAAGACAGGTACGCTTTCACGGGTATGGGAATCGATCACCAGCGCCCAGGATTGCCGGAGCTGCGGTCGGCAGGGCGCGCCGGCGAAACCTGCGCAGACGCAGGCGAGCTTTGGCACCTTCTCCAACTTCGACGTCACGGGCGCAGGCACCACGGCCCTCGAAGGAACGTTTCCTACCAGCATCAATGCCAACGGAGATATCGCAGGAATCTACATAACCACAGGCAATGTGTCGCACGGTTTTGAGCGCAAGTCCACTGGAGCGATCACGCCTTTCGATGCAAGCGGGGCGGGAACCAGCAACAATCAGGGAACCTTCCCGATCAGCATCGATGCCGATGGAAACATCGCGGGAATGTACGCGGATTCCAACAACGTGTACCACGGGTTCGTCCGCAATTCCGGCGGCTCGATTACCCCGTTCAATGTCGCGGCCGCTGGGACGTCCGGACATCGGGGAACGATGCCCATCAGCATTAACGGCGGAGCCATCACGGGAACCTACGTTACCGGGAGTTCCACGACCACCTCGGTGTATCACGGCTTTATACGCTCTACCGGTGGCACACTGACCTATCCCATTGATGTGCCGGGCGCGGGTGCGGGCGATAAACAGGGAACTCAGCCCAGCTCCATCAACTCGGCTGGCGATATCACGGGAACCTATCGGGACGCAGCCAGCGTACATCACGGCTTTATCTACAACGGCACCACATTTACCTATCCGATCGACCCTACAAACTCGGTGGCCACGTTTCCGGCCAGTATTGACGCGGCGGGAGACATAGCGGGAACCTACCTCGATTCCACCGGATTGATGCACGGCTTCGTACGGACTGCCAGTGGGACCATAAGTTCCTTCGATCCCCCGGGCGCCAGCACCACGCCGCCGGGTTCAGGCAAGGGGATCCACATTGACGGGACCATCGCGGGCAGCATCAACACGGCGGCGACGGTTGCGGGATTCTACACCGACAATAACAAAGTGGCGCACGGTTTCTTTCGCACTTCCGATAGCAAGATCACGTCGCCGCTTGACGATTCAGGCGCAGGCACCGGCGCGATGGAGGGAACCGCGGGACTCAGCATCAATGACTCGGGGGTGATCGCCGGCGGCTATGCAGACACAAACGACGTGTTTCATGGGTTCGTGTTTACGCCGAACAGCTACGGGTTCGCCAGCGGTCACGTTCACGCCCACTCTCGCTGAACTTCGGCAACCAGGTGCTCAGCGCGACCAGCGCCGCGAAAGCGGTGACATTGAAGAACACGGGTACGGCCACGCTGAATATCACCAGCGTTGTGCCGAGCACCTATTTTGCCGTTTCCGCGAATACTTGCGGAAGCACGCTGGCGGTCGGGAAAACCTGCAAGGTGAGCGTTACCTTTACGCCCACAAAGCTGGGGAAGGTGACGGGGATACTGACGTTCACCGACAATGCGGCCGGCAGTCCGCAAACCGTGCCGCTCACCGGCACAGGCGTCGAGCCCGCGACGGTAACCCCGGCGAAAGCTACTTACGCTAAGCAGAAGGTAGGCACGACGAGCGCGGCGAAGACGTTCACTCTCACCAATAATCAGGCCGTGGCGCTAACCAGTATCGCGATCTCGACGACCGGAGACTTCGCGGTCTCGGCGAAAACATGCACGACGAGCCTGGCAGCCAAGGGGAAATGCAAGATCAGCGTGACGTTCACGCCCAAGGCGACCGGGACGAGGACGGGGCAACTGAGCGTGAAAGACAGCGCCAGCAACAGTCCGCAGACAGCGAGTTTGACTGGTACCGGAGATTAGAATCGGTCCGCTGCCGAAAGCTAGCCTCGCAGAAATGCGGGGCTCTTTTTCGCCGCTGGTGTGGAAAGAATAGGACAACTCCGCGGAAAGCTCGCTTCGTGAACTTTCCGCTGCGCTCAAAATGACGATTTTGAATTCGCGATCACTGCGCACTCCTTCGGTCGGCGGGCGATGGCGCCCGCCGGACAGCCGCCGAGACCGCGGCGCAACAGTCGGGTGCGCACTTTACGGCAGGCGGGTCAGGCCGGGTAACGTCTTGACTATGTCGTTGTAGATGACCATTACGGCGAACAGGACTAAGAAAACAAAAGCCGCCTGGTAGATGCGCTCTTTGATTGGGAGGCTGATGTCTTTTTGCATCAGGCTTTCGATGAAGAGCAGCAGGATGACTCCGCCATCGAGGATGGGGATGGGGAGCAGGTTCATGATGCCGAGGTTGAGGCTGATGGCGGCGGTGATCAGGAACAGCGGTGACCATCCCTTTTCGCGAGCCGCCGCTCCTACGGCGCTGCCGATGCCGATAGGGCCATCGACCTGGCGCATGGAAACTTTGCGCTCGGCCATCTTGCGGAGCAACTCGAGGATCAGGAAAGAACTCTTTTTGTTCTCATCGATGGAGCGGCCGACGGCTTGCGGGAAGCTGAGCTTAACAACCTTCATTGGCGGCTCACTGGCAACGCCAATGCGATAGCGCGGCTCACCAGACGGATTGCTCGGAGCGAACACGGGCGTCACGTTGAACGTCAACTTCTGATCGCTGGTCTGGCCATTGCTCTCCACTTTGCGGAGCGCGACGATCTGAAGAGGCTGGTCCTTGGTGCGGGTGAGCATTTCGACCAGCGCCGTGATGTGCGGAATCGATTTGCCGTTGACGGTGAGGATGATATCGCCAACCTTCATTCCGGCTTTTTCGGCGGGCATGCCAGACTCGACCGCGGTCAGGACTACGTTCGGGTCCTTGGGAACCATGCCGGTGGTTCCATACTCGTTGGGACCGGTGGGTTCAGGAGTAAGCTGCTTTTCGAACACCTTGCCGCTGCGCTCAATGAAGAAGCTCAGCGGCTGATTCGGATTGAGCGCGTCCTTGGCGTAAATCTGGTCCCAGGTAGGATTCGCGACGTTGTCGATGCTGACGATCTTGTCGCCGATCTGGACTCCGGCCTTTTCGGCGGGACTGTCGGCGTTGACCCAGCCGACGATCGCCGGTCCATCCATGTAGGCGGGATACTCGTAGTGCACCAGGTAGACGCAAGTGAGCAGCGCGACGGCGAGGAAAATATTCATCGCGGGACCGGCGAGGGCGACGACGAAGCGCTGCCAGCGCGGGTGCGAGAGAAATTCGCCGGGATCGCCCGTGCGCTCATCCATGGGATTTTCGCCGGACATTTTGACGTAGCCGCCGAGCGGGATGGCGCTGACGCGATAGTCGGTGTCGCCGCGGCGGAAGCCGAGCAGGCGCTTGCCAAATCCTATGGAGAAGACTTCGACGCGCACGCCGAAATATTTGGCGGCGGCATAGTGTCCGAATTCATGAATCAGAATCATGAATCCGAGGACAATCCCCATGACGAAAACGGTTTGCAGGATGGAAAGCACTTGGGGCATAAACTATCAGGTTACTCCGTACTATGCATTAAGGAATAGCTCGGATGGGCGAATCCCTCCGGCTGCGTTCTTTTACGATTTCGCATGCCAGTTGGCGGGCTTCGGTATCCAGGTTAAGCACTGCCTTAATAGATTCTAAATGACCCTGCGGCGTTGCAGCCATAACGTCTTCGATGATACGGGGAATATCGTCGAAGGCGATCTGCTCGTCGAGGAATGCGGCGACAGCGACCTCATCGGCCGCGTTGAGAGCGATAGTCTTTGAACCGCCTCCGCCAGCCGCCTCGTCCGCCAAGCTTTTGTAAGCTAGACCCAGACATGGGAATTTAGCCATATCCGGGGGGCTAAAGTCGAGGTGTCTCAGGTCCATGACCGGGAAACGGAGATCGGAGGGTATCCGATCGGGGTAGGTCAGGGCGTAGAGAATCGGCAGGCGCATGTCGGTCACAGAAATCTGAGCAAGTATGCTGCCATCCACGAATTCGACCATGGAGTGGATGGTAGATTGTGGATGCACAATGACTTGCACGCTTTCTGGGGGGACGTTGAAGAGGCGGCAGGCCTCGATGACCTCGAAACCTTTGTTCATCAGGGTAGCGGAGTCGATGGTGATGCGCTTGCCCATTTTCCATGTGGGGTGGTTGAGTGCCTGTTGCACCGTTATTGAGGCAAATTCCGACTTGGGCGTGCGGAGGAACGGGCCTCCGGAGGCGGTGAGCCAGATACGTTCAACCTCGTTTATAGAGCCGTCTGCGCTGATACGGCCGCCGCGCAGACATTGGTGGACGGCGTTGTGCTCGCTGTCGATGGGCAGCAGCGGTTTGCCTTGGCGACGGGCTTCGGCGGTGATGAGTTCGCCGGCTACTACTAGACACTCTTTGTTGGCCAGGCCCACGGACTTGCCGGCGCGCACGGCTTCGTAGGTGGCTTCGAGTCCGGAGACGCCTACGATGGCGCTGACCACGAAATCGACATCGGGATGAGTGGCGACGCGGACGGTGCCGGGGGCGCCGTGGAGGACTTCGGTCTGAGTGAGTCCGTTGGCGCGGAGTTTCTTTCCGAGCGAGTCGGCGGCGGCTTCGCTGGCCACGGAGACGACTTGAGGCTTGTAGCGGAGGGCCTGCTCGAAGACGGCTTCCGTGTTGTTGCCGGCGGCGAGAGTTGCTACCTGGAAGCGGTCGGGATAGCTTTCGACGATGCTCAAGGTGCTGCGGCCAATGGAGCCGGTGGAACCAAGGATGGCGATACGTTTCATGCGCTGGCGTGAGGGCGTTTTCTATTGTAAGGGAATTTGGAGAGGTTCTGATTAAGCGTCGAAAAAAAGCCTGAACCACAGAGGGCACAGAGGACACTGGGGACGACTGGATTTTGATCGGAGTTTCGCGGAGTTCATCCGTCATGTCTAGTCACAGCGAGACGTGACCAGTTTCACTGACAAGACGAGCACATTCGCGTGCTATTGGTAACGGCGCAACGTCGCGCCTCCCGCGAAGAGCCCACACGATATGCACACCCCCCGAGGCGAGCGCGCTGAAAGTCGGCCTGTTTAGCAACTGGCGCCTTGGTGCGACTCTCTGGGTGGGGTTGCGCAGTTCGAGATTGGAACGCTGGTAGCGGAATGGCCGATTTCGACCACGGGCCCCGCTTCCGTTCATGACGGAGGTTTTGTATGACGCACAAGTTCAGTCGGAATCGTTGTCTCAGCGTTGTTTTCCTCTTTTCGGCAATTCTGATGGCATTGGCTACCCTGCCCGCAGCGTCGCAAGCGGCAGCGGTACGCTTTGCGAAAGCGGTGGGGTACCCCCCGGGTGGAAGTTGGTATTGGACGCATGTGATGGTTGCGGTGGGGGACCTTAACGGCGACGGCCATCCAGACCTGGTGGTGGCCGACAGCGGTGTGAGCGTGCTGCTAGGCAATGGCGATGGCACCTTCCAATCACCCGTCAGTTACAGCACCGGCCGAAACGCCACTTCAGTTGCGATCAGCGATGTGAACGGGGACGGTAAGTCCGACGTCGTGGTGGCCGATCCCGGCGGTGTGAGCGTGCTGCTGGGCAGTGGCGACGGGACCTTTCAAACAGCGGTCACGTACGGCTTGGACGGCTCTTACACGGCATCCGTCGCAGTTGGGGACGTGAACGGCGACGGTACGCCCGACATCGTGGTGACGGATTACCTTGCGGGGGTGGTAGCCGTGATGTTGGGCAATGGCGACGGAACCTTTCAAACATATACCACCTACAGCTCGGGTGGCGCTTACCCGGCGTCTGTCGCAATTGCGGACGTGAACGGCGACGGTAGGCCCGACATCGTGGTGGCGAACCTCATAGGCGGGGTAGGCGTGCTGCTGGGCAATGGCGACGGAACTTTCCGAGTCCCCGTCAGTTACAGCTGCGATGTGAATGAGTCTGCATCGGTGGCGATCGCGGACGTGAACGGGGACGGCAAGCTCGACATCATTGTGGCGACGGGCCTTGTTGGCACGGTAGGCGTGCTGCTGGGCAATGGCGACGGAACCTTCCAGCCAGCTGTGCACTACGGCACAGGGTGCCGAACGTCGGGTGGTTTTCCTGCCTTTGCTGTGGCAGTCGCAGACGTGAATGGAGACGGTCGTCCGGATCTGGTGGTGGGTGGGAATGGGGTTGGCCGTTGCGCTAATGTGAGCGTGCTTGTGGGCAATGGCGACGGAACCTTCCAAGCGGCCGTCACTTACGGATCCGGCGTCCCCTCAACAGGGGGGGACGCGGATTCTATCGCGCTCGCCGACCTCAACGGCGACGGCAAACCAGACATTGTTGTGGGAAACTTCGTGGCAAACTGGGTCTTCAATGTGGTGGGCGTGCTGTTGAACGACTTTACGGCCCCGAGTACCACCAAGGTCACATCGGCGCTTGACCCGTCATTCGTCAACCAATCGGTGACCTTCACCGCCTCCGTCATGTCGATTTCAAAGATCCCAGACGGTCAGATCGTAACTTTCTACGATTTAGCCAAGCCGCTGGCGTTCGTCCCGCTGGCCGGCGGAGCGGCGGCGTACTCGACGTCGTCTCTCCCACCGGGAAACCACTCCATTAAAGCGAGGTACTCCGGGGATACATGGCACAAATCCAGCACCGGGCACATACGGCAAGCAGTCCTCAAGTACCCGAACACGACGGTATTGAGTTCGAGCGCGAATCCTTCCACCCACGGCCAAGCAGTGACGTTCACGGCGACGGTTACATCGGCGGGGCCGGCACCGACCGGCAGAGTCGGCTTTAAGGATGGAACAAAGGGGATCGGCACGGTGACGCTGAGCGGAGGCGTAGCCACCCTCACCACGTCCAAGCTCGGCGTGGGCGCGCACTCGATCACAGCGGAATACTTAGGGGATGCTGACAACGCCCAGAGCACGTCTCCGGTTTTGGGCCAGGTTGTCGATTAGCGGGTGCCGATGCTCACTGTGTGGTTCGGTTGGCGGCGAGGCGGGCTGATAGCGGCCGCCGCAATGGCTCACTGGATCGTCAAAGGGGTGGCGTCTGAACCGATACCCTAGGCGACAGATCCTGGCTGCCGGGTGCCCGCTCCAGGTTTTCCTGCCCGAGAGCGGGCGCTGCGACGAATCATGACGCTTACATTGTCGAATCGGAATTGAAGGTATCGGCGACGGCTTTCCAGCTTCCGTCGGCTTGCTTGGTATAGACGGTCAGATACTTTCCATGGTCCGTCATCGGCTTCTTGGTTTTCGGATTGGTCGCGGTCATGGTGTAGGTGCCTTGCGAATAGACCATGTCACCACTCTTAGAGGCCATCGCCCGCGTGGACTGGAAATTCAGCGAAAAATTGGGGTCACTCATGTACGACACCATTGCCGCCTTGATGGCTGCCTTGCCGTTCAGGGTCGCGGCCCCGGGGTAAAGTCCGCTGCCATCTTCGGTGAAGTAACTAGCCCACTTGTCGGCATCCTTGGAATTGGCGTCTTTCACCCAGGCTGCCTCGATGTCCTTCACCGCTTGCACATCGGCGGCGCGGGTATCAGCAGGGGCAGCGGCTGGGGCGGGGGCATTCGAGCAGCCGACCGCCAACAAAGCGAGAACCAGACACATAAGCGACGAAATGCTGCGTAGCATATTCGCTCTCCTTTTTGGAAATTGAGTCGGGACAGTATAGCTGACCTTTTAAGAAGGAAGGCTAGTTTGGGAACGTTGCCAGAGGGCTGCTATCGGGGATGCGCTGACGTGCTACTGCATCAACTGCCAGGCGCGGAAGGCCCAGACTATCGGGACGGCGAAGAGCATGGCGTCGATGCGGTCGAGCATGCCTCCGTGGCCGGGGAGGATAGAGCCGGAATCTTTGACACCGGCGCCGCGCTTGATGGCCTCAGGCTTTTTTGAGCAAGCGGGTAATCCAGACAAGAATTACTGCTCCAACGAAGGCGACGATGATGGAGCCGATGATGCCGCCAGCAGGCCAGATCCCGACCAGGCCAAAGAGCCAGCCACCGACGATTCCGCCGAGGATGCCGAGCACGATATCCATGAGGACGCCATAGCCGCCGCCCTTCATCAACTGACCGGCGAGCCAGCCAGCGATGAGCCCGACCAGAATCCAAGCTAAAAACCCCATATGTTCCTCCTTAGTTTCGGCTTTGCGGGGGTTCATCCCCCGATGTTTGACCCCGATCCCCTACGCCGAGGCAAGAATACTAGCGTGAGGCTGTCGAGTTGCGCAATGTGTAACGGTTGGCGGAGACTCGGGCGGTGCTTGGACTTATTGCATCAGCTGCCAGGCGCGGAAGGCCCAGACAACGGGGACGGCGAAGAGCATGGCGTCGATGCGGTCGAGCATGCCTCCGTGGCCGGGGAGGATAGAGCCGGAATCTTTGACGCCCGCGCCACGCTTGATGAGCGATTCGACCAGGTCGCCGAGCTGCGCGGCGATGTTGACGGCGGCGGAGAGCAGGATGATGGGCCAGAGCTGGGGCTGCTCAAGGCCGAAGATTCCGTCGCGGCGCTCGATGAGGCCGACGCGCAGGAGAGCGGCGCTGATGGCGGGGGCGTGCTGCATCCAGAGGGTGCCGATGATCATGCTGGCGGCGACGGAGGCGATTGCGCCTTCCCAGGTTTTCTTGGGGCTGACGTTGGGCGACATGCGGTGACGGCCCAGGGATTTGCCGACGAAGTAGGCGAAGATGTCTCCAGCCCAGACGGCGAGCAGCGTGTAGATGACCCAGATGGCGCCGGCGGGCTGGCGGCGGATTTCTACGAGCAGGGCCATGGGAATGGCGATGTAGGCGAAGGCGAAGACGGATGCGGCGGCGGCGGGATAGCCGGTGCTCATGGGCGGGCGGCGCATGGCGGCGGTTAGAGAAGATGAAGGGCGCGAGCGCGGCGGCCAGGGTTATGCCGTAGATGGCGGCGGTGGTTTCGACTAGCGGCGTGCGGTTGGACGTCGCGACGATTTCGAAGACGAAGAAGATGGCTACGTAGGCGTAGGTGAGGGACGAGAGCGGCTGGACGGTGTAGTGGGTGGTGAGCTTCAGGAATTCGGCGATGGCCAGGAGTGCTACGGCGGCGCTGACCACGACCAGCAGATAGGCGGGGGCTTTCAGGACTAAGAGAAGAACCAGGGGGATCAGGACTACGGCGGTCGCTATGCGGGTTAGCATTGGGTTGTGGTGTCGACAGGGAATCTTAAACTACGGCGGGCGACGGGAACAGGAGGCGATTGGCGATGTTTTGAGCGCTAAGGCCTGATTACAGGAAGTGATCTGAGTCCTAGATGGGGCGCCCGAGGGCGATCCAGAAAGCTTCGATGATGACGTAAGCCAGGAGAACCGGAATGTAAGGACGCCCCGCCAACCGTCGACGCCTGTCAAACGAGATTAGGGCAAGCAGCAAGGCATCGATCAACACAAGGCAGACAGTCTGGGACGAAGATTGCCGAACGTGGAACCAGTATCCCAGAGTTCTTGCCAGGCCCGCCGGCAACAGAACCAGCGTAATGCAGATCATGCATCGCATGTGCGTCGCGACATCGCGCTGGCGTATAGATGCGCTCGAAACGCCGTACAAGGCGCCGAAAAGCAGAAGCTGGGCGGCGGAAAGGAACTCGGCGTTGCGAGCCATGTGAGCCGTCGCGCCGTCGCTCAAATGCTCGTGATATTCCTTCCACAACATCGCGACGGAGAAAACGAGAGCGAGGGGGATGAGTATGTTCGACAGTTTTCCAAGAATGCGATGGGTCGAAAATGCCTTGTAGCGTATGGCAAGCGGCTGGACGATCAACAGGAGGAGAAAGCAAAATAGCAGTACCGCGTGAACGTGAACAGCAGTCGTGATGGATTGGTCGAAGTGGGGGATTTCGGACAAATAAGGAATCCAAAACCCCGCGATGAAGATCGGCAGAAGAGCAATTAGGACATAGCCGAGATTGCGATAGGCACGCTCCATCCGCTGATGCTGACTGGCGGCATTTTAGTTGGGCACCGGAGATGTTTCAACCGCAAAGGTCGCTGTGGGGTCGTTTCCAAGGGATGTTGACGTAATTATCGCGGTTACACTCAAATTGCCGTATTCGGGCGCACAGCGGGTTCGGGACCCCTACGCTGCCCTCCGATTCACGCCAGCAGGGAATAGTTTCCGGTGGCGTCTTCGGTTTCTGAAATTGGCTTTAGTTCGGGATAGTGCTTTACCAGAGTTTCTGGGGCGCGGACTTTTTTCCCTTCCAGCATGTGGCGCAACTCCAGCGCGTTGACTGGGGCTTTCGCCTGATAGTGGTTGTTGGCGATCACGTAGGTGGATTGCGCTTTCTGCGCGATGATCTCGATCTTCTGTTTCCACTTTTCCAGTTCGGCGGGCTTGTAGAGGTAGTTGTAGCGGTCGTCGCGGTTGTCGGTGCCGGACCCGCTTTCGAACCCGCTTTCGAACCAATGCTCATAGTTGCGGCCGTGGAGGCGGACGTAGCCTACGCTGGAGGTGACGTGCTCGGTGGGCGCGAGCGAGCGGCCTAGCTGTGGCTGGTCGATGTTGCAGAAGCCGACGTTGTGGTGCAGGAACTGGGCGAGGGTTTCGGGCTGGTTCCAGCTTTCGTGGCGGACTTCGACCACGCGCGGGTACTCGATGAACTGGCGGAGAAGCTGCTCCAGGTATTCGCGATTGAGGCTGGTGTTTTTGAAGGAGACGGGGAACTGGATCAGCAGCGCGCCCAGCATGCCTTCGGCGGCCAGCGATTCCAGGCCCTCGCGGGCATGGCGTTCATCTTGGTCGTTGGGGCGGATGCTGGCGGCGGAGGTGGGCTCCATGACGGCGAGCGGCGAGTGCGTGAAGGAGCGATGGAGCTTGGCGGTGAAAACGAAATCTGGATTGACGGCCTTCGCTTTGCGGCACCAGAGGCGGCCCAGCTCGGGGCGGATGTGTCCGTAGAAGGAAGTGTTGATTTCGATGACGTCGAAAAAGCGGGCGAGGTATTCGACGGGATGGATTTTCTTGCGCGTGACTTCGGGCGGGTAGAGGATGCCGTCCCAATCTTTGTAGGACCAGCCGGCGGTGCCGACGCGGATTCGCGGGGCTTGTTCCATACGGGCGGGCCAGATGCTGGCAGAGTAGCACAGGACCGGGGGCTACGAGCTCGGGCGCAACGGTCAAAAAGCGTTCACCACAGAGGACACAGAGGTACACGGAGGAAACCTCAGCCAGTCCAGGCTCAACAATCAGTAGAGGAGAATCGCGACCCAGTAAATTCCAGTGGGATAGGCGGCGTTTCTGGCGTAGCAGGAGCCTACGGCAAAATGGCGGAGACTAGGATTTTCCAGAACGCCCGAAGCTGAGGGTGGCAAGACGTCAGGGGTGCTCTGCGTGTAGGTGATGACTTTGCGGTTGGTATAGGAGGCGGCGACCATGCGGGCGTTGGGGTGATTCTCGGTCGCAAGGGCGCAGGCGGCTTCGTCAAGATGCGGCGGTGAGAACGGAGCTAGCTCCGGCAAGCCGTTGCTTGCGCGCGCTTCGTTAAGGGCCTCGCCTACGCGCCGGGCAGTCTCGCGTGCCGAGTACGAGGGCATGGCGTGGCCGAAATCCTGCACGACGTAGAGGCGGCCGTGGCTCCAGATGGCTACGATGCCCGCTACGTTAAAGCGCGGGTCGAGAATGTTCTGGCGATGGGGCGGCGAGTGCATGAGCAGGGCATGGGCATCGTCGGGGCAGCTTACGTCGGCGATGTTTTCTCCGGCGCGATCCAGGGGAAGGGAACTCACGTCGGCAATGCGTTGAAGCAGGGAGGGCTCGCCGGGAAATTGATGTTCGAGCTGCCGCTTGGCGACCATGCGGAGGGCGTGGAGGCGAGCGGCCTGGCGCAGGCTTTCTTCCATCCGCACCGGCGCTACGCCGGCTTGCTTGCGGCTGCGATTCACAGATTCGAGGAGGGCTGCTTCGGCCGCGCTGTCTTCATCGGGGGCCGCTGTGCTTAGGTTGGGGGAGGACTGGGGGTGGACTTCGATGCTGGGTGCGGCTTCTGCGGGAGGGTTGGCCGCGAAACTCAAGCCCGAGATCGTCGTTAACACCACGAGCGTCGCAATCAGCCACTTCATCGCGTGTGCTTGGATTCCAGGCCCCTTGAAAGTTCCGCTTTCCAAGTCCCACGCTAGCTTCTAGAATTCAGCTCAGCTACTTACTATGGAGACCTTACTGCTGGTTACCGTTCTCGTGGGAACCCTTGTCCTGCTTGGGTTTTCGGCCGCCTTGCTGCGGCGTGTTTCCGCAGCCTCGCAAGTGGATGTAAAGGCGGAAGTTGCGGAGGCACTCGAAAGGTTCAATAGCGAACTGGGCCAGAAGATCAGTATCAGCACTGCCGACATGGCCAGTAGGCTGGAGCAGACTAAAGGGGACCTGCGGCAGCAGGTGACAGACCGCATCCAGCAAGGGTTTTCAGAGATTCGCAGCTCGGTCGAGGACCAACTCAAAGCCGGCCGGGACGAGCAGAATCGGAGTCTGGCCGACGGGCGCAGCGAGTTGACCCGCTCTTTGCTACTTACAACCCAAGAACTCAAGGTGGAGTTTCAGGGCCTGAATCAGCAGACGGCGCAGAGCCTGGACGGGATTCGCGACCGCGTCGATGCCAAGCTGATGGCGATCACTGAGCAGGTGCAGACGAAGCTCGATCAGAACATCAAGGAAGGATTTGCGCAGTTTGAAAAAGTGCAGCAGCATTTGAAGGCGGCGGAAGAGCAACTCCGCGAAGTAGGCGCTCTGGGGCACTCGATCAACGATTTGAATAACCTGCTGAAGCTGCCGCATCTGCGCGGGCAGTTTGGCGAGGCCAGCCTGGAGCGGCTGCTCTCGGATTTTCTGCCGGCGCATATGTTTGCGCTGCAGGCGTCGCCGGGCGAGGGCGGAGGGCGGGCGGATGCGGTGATTTACTTTCCCGACCGCAAGCTGCCGATCGATGCGAAGTTTCCGCGCGAGCAAGTGCTGGCGCTGTTTGGAGAGGGCGACGAGGCGGAGATCGCGGAGGCGCGCGTGGCGCTGTTGCGTGTGATGAAGGCGGAGGGCAAGCGCATTCAGCAGTACATTCAGCCGGAGAACGGCACAACCGATATCGCGCTGATGTATTTGCCGAGCGAGACGCTGTATATGGAAGTGATACGGAGCCGGGAAATCGGCGATGCGCTCAATGCCCTGCGCGTGTTTCCGGTCTCGCCCAACACTTTGATGATGACGCTGCAAACGATCGCGCTGGTGCACAAGTGGTACGAAGTTGCCAGCCGCTTTGAGAAGAGCCGCGCGGAGCTGGCCAAGGCGCAGAAGTCGTTCGACTTTTTCCAGAACCAGTTCGAGAACGTGGGCAAGAATCTGAACAAGGCGCAGGAAGCCTTCGAAACGGCGCAACGGCACTTGAAGACATATCGCGGCAAGGTCACGGCGCTGAGCGGGCAGGAGCAACTGGAACTGGATGCCGCACAGCCCCAGGAAAAGCCGCTGCCGCTGGAGAAGCCGCTGCCGCTGATTGACAAAGCTTCCGCGTAGCGCTTGAGCACAGCGCCACGCGGCTTCGCTCCTCAACTCTGAGGAACTTTTTTCAAGATAGCCGTGAACCTATGCTGGCGCCATCGTGAAGTGGCCGTTGCCTGTGCAGGATGTGCTGCCCGTCAGGGTCCACGTGCCCGTGATTCTGCCGTTTTGCACGGTGCCTTGAAGCGTGAGCACGTCGTCGGTTGCGCCCGTGGTCTTGATCGTCATTCCAAAGCTGCCCGACACTTGGCCGTTGAAGTTCCCGGTGAGCGAGAACGATCCGGTTTCGGTCGTTTGCTGCGAATCGAAGCACGTGCCCGGAGTGGTGAATGTGAAGTTCACTACGTTCAAGTCCGAACCGCCACTTTGTGTGAAGGATGTGGTGAACGCGAAAGTCGGCGTTCCCGTGGTGTTCATCAGTGTGGCCGTCCAATTTCCGTTAATATTGCCGCCGCCGTGGCCCATCCCGCAGCCTCCCGTGACGAGCGCAAAGACTAGGGTCGCTACTATTCCGATTTGTTTCATGAATCTCTCCTGTGAATCGCGGCTTCAACCAAAAGATCTTCACTGCGGCCAGGCGAGCTTCGCCTGGCCGGTTTTCTGGAAGATCGTTCGTTGTGGGGAATAAACCCGGGATGTCGCGGAGAGTTGCTAACAAAATCAGGGAAAGAACGGGCCGTTAGGGGACAACCCGCAGCCGCTTTGCAGGTTCTAAGGTGAACTTTCCATCGTCCGCCGCGCGTAATTCCCAGATTCCATCAAACGTTACAAAGTAGGGTTCGATTGAGATGCCGGGAAAGTTCTTGGCCAGCAATTCCGCGGCGCGGACGAGTTCCGTGCGGTGATGCTCGGCTTCGGCGGCACGGTCTCCTTTGTAGTGGGCGAGGCCGCCGTAGGTGGCGCAGTCGGAATGGCTCATCACGAGGACGCGCCTGGTATTGTGCAGGCGGATCGACATGCGGACCTGTTCGAGGATGAAATCCTGCTCGAAATCGTTGCGCGGGGAGGCGAGAGTTTTGGCGCCGCCGGCGACGACGATCATGTCGGCGCGCTCGATGCCCTGCTTCTTCAGGAACTTCCGCACGGCGGTACCGATGCGGTGATCAAAGCAGCACAGCACGGCGGCGTCGGCGACGTAGGGGTCGGCGGGCGAGTCGAAGTGGAAGATCTTTTTCATACGGCGCTCGATTCCATCTTACCCGTCGTGCTCAGGATTCTTACCATTCGCATGGAGCGAACCCCACGCGAGGAACATCCAGCCAAAGAAGAACTCTTCTACATGGAGGTCATGGACTCGGCTCTTCAAAAGTGCCCAGGGTTCGTAGTCCATGCGAGGAGTCGAGGGAAACGTGAGCCTCGAGAACATCGTGGAAAACAACAGATTGGGAATTCTTCTGAAGCGATGGCGGGAGAGCCTGCCTCCGAAGATAACGACGCGGGCACCGTCTTTCAGATGGGGGTAAAGGTTGGCCAGAGCCAGAGGAGAAGCATAGACGTCCGGTGCGGCAAACATTAGCAGCCCGTCAAATGCGCCTTCCAGCGGGGCTTTCTCCGCGGCGGATACCACTACTTGAACGTTGTTCCATGCATTCGTAACGATCCTCTTGCGCGCGTTGATGGCGGTCTCGGGACTGATCTCTACCCCAACTACCTCGCCTCGCGGACCGACGGCATCCACCAAATAGGGAAAGCTACCTCCGGGCCCGCATCCAGCATCGAGGACACGATCGCCGGGTTTGAGCTGCAGAAGGCGAGTGGCTTTCCGCCGCAGTGACTTCACAAAAAAGAAATCAAAATTTGGAAAAGGACGGATCAGTCGAACCAGGAACCGGGCATACGGCGGCGTGAGCTCGCGATTGCCTGCTTTGTGTACTTCCTTGGCAGCCATTTAGATCCTCTCACTGCGTCTCGACCAGATCCGCTGTCCGGCGTGGCAAGCGTTCGTTGTGGTGGCGTTCTTCATGTGCCGAGCAGGGCGGACGAGGGCGTCTGCCCCTAGCAAGCACTATTGGAGCGCACGGCCTGCTACGCACCCCGCTTCGTCTTCAGTTCCGCCAGCAGGTGCTCGATTCGGTCTTCTTTTTCGAGTGCGGCCAGGCGGTCTTCTACGTCGTCGGCGAGCAGTTCGGCTTTGGCTTGGCCTACGGCCTCTTCGCGGGCAACTTTTTTCTTCATGCGGTCGAACGTCGCCGACTTGGAATTCGCGCTCATGCCCGAATGTGCATCGGTGGCTTTGCTGGCGGCGCGGGCGCGGCGGTGCTGCGCGATCAGCAGATCGGCCTTCGTGTTGGCCTCGGCTAGTTTCTGCTCCAGTTTGCGTAGCGCTGATTTCAGGTTTTCAACCTGAGCGGTTTGATCCTCGACTTGTTGCTGGAAGCTGGTGCTCATATCGCGATAGCTTTCCACGCGGAGCAGGGCGGCGCGGGCAAGGTCGTCCTGTTTCTTGTCGACAGCGAGCTCGGCCTTGCGCATCCATTCCTGCACCTTGACGTCGTTCTCCTGTTTCTTTTTTTCCAGCAGGTGCTGGTCGGCGATGGCGATCGCGACTTGCGTCTTGACCTGCAGAAGCTGGTTTTGCATGTCGAGGATTACCTGCTTGATCATTTTTTCCGGGTCCTCGGCCTGGTCGATCAGGTCGTTGAGGTTGGCCCGAACCAATGTGGAAACTCGCTCCAGTAATGCCATAAAGCACCTCGTCGTTGGTCGTTGGTCGTTCGCGGTTCCGCGCAGATTGATGCCGCGGAGTCCGCCTTAGTTACGGTTTGCCTTCCAGGCGCCGCCTACGATTGTGATCGCGATGTAGACTGCAATTCCGGCGGCGACCCAGATGCCCATGTGGCCAGTGGCCGCGCCGATGGCGGCGCCCATCGCGCCTCCAAGGGCTACGGACAGGCCCAGCGATCTTGCGTGATGTACTTCGTCTTGCACGGGAACCTCCTCAATTCGGTCGGTAGTCGATGGTCGTTGGTCGTTCGCGATTCGTGGATCGTTCCCACTTTCCGAACGACCGCCGACGAACGACCAACGACTTGACGGCTGTTACTTCGCACCATTCTCCGGAGCAGGTGGTTTTGCCGACTTGTCGCCAATCTGACGGACTTTGCCGAGCAACTCGCCCAGCGGCATTCCTGAGAGCGTTTCGAAAAGCGCCGGCACCTGCGCCGCCATCTTTGTAATGTCGCCGGTGATCTTGTTCATGCCGGCGGCGTCGCCGTTGCCGGTTGAGACGATGGTGATCTTGTCCACGTTCGCCAGCGGCGCGGCCAGCGCTCGAACTATTTCCGGCATGCTTGCGAACAGTTTGTCGATTACGGCGGCCTGGTTGTACTCCTGATAGGCCGTGGCTTTTACATTCATCGCTTTGGCTTCGGCTTCGCCCTTCTTGAAGATGATCTCGGCTTCGGCCTCGCCTTGCTGGCGAATCGAAGATGCTTGGCCCTCGGCTTCGGCCATCAGGCGCGCCTTTTCGGCGTTGGCTAAGGTCTCGATCCGCTGGCGCTCGATCTCAGCCTGCTTGAGCACGGTCGCAATCAATTCTTTCTCGCGGCGGTTGATTTCGGCTTCCTGCACCTTGACCTGTCCTTCTTTTTCCACCTGCTGGACGCGGACGGTTTCGGTCGTCACCTGCTGCTGCATGATGGCGGTTTGAATGTCATACGCCTTGTCGGCCTGCGCCTGCTGCTTTTTCGTGACTTCGAGGTATTGCGCTTTCTTGATCTCAAGGTCACGCGTGGATTCAGCCTGCTTGGCCTGGGAGAGCGTTTCGGCGAGCACGCGCTCTTGATCCGCTTGCGCTTTGGCCACTGCGGCTTCGCGTGTAGCCATGGCGCGCTTGATGGCCGTATCGCGCTCGGCTTCGGCGGTGGCTACGTCGGCGTCGCGTTTGATGCGGGCGACGTCGGGCTTGCCCATGTTGGTGATGTATTCGTTTTTGTCGCGGACCTCTTTAATGGTGAACGAAATGACTTCGAGGCCCATCTTGTTCATGTCGTCGGCGCAAGTGCCGCGCATGCGATCACCCACCATCTCGGGCTGCTTGACGATTTCTTCAACCGTGAGTTGTCCGATGATGCCGCGCAGGTGACCTTCCATCACCAAGCGGATCAGACTTTCGCGCTCCTGGTCGCTCTTGGTGAGGAACTGCTCGGCGGCGGTGAGAATCGATTCCTTGTCCGACTTCACCTTGATCTGAGCGACGGCCTCGACCGTGACGGCGACGCCCTGCTTGGTGTAAAGATCCTGCTGCGGCGCTACGTCGAACGACATCAGTTCGAGCGAGAGGTCGCGGCAGTTTTCGACCATCGGAAAGATGACCGTGCCGTGGCCCTGCACCACGCGCGTCCCGCGAAAGCCATATACGATCAGCGCTTCATGCGGCCCAGCTTTGCGGTATAAGCGGGCCAGCATGCTCATCAGGAAAAGGACGGCCAGAACGGCCAGACCCACGATGATCCAGATTTCAATTGCAATGCCTAACACCATATCGCCTCCTAGAATCGCTACGAGCTACGAGCTACGAGCTACGAGCTAGAACCAAAACCGAAACCGCTTTGTATCGCGCTTCGCACTCTTCAACCTCTACTTACGACCCCCATCATTTGATCCAGATCGCGGACTACGCGCTCGGGATCGTCGTGGCCCAAATACACTTCACCGTTTGACATCCGGATATGGACTACCTTGTTGCACCAGACGTAAGCGCGCGTGTTGCCGATGCCGCGGATTCCGTAGCCGCGGATGAAGGCCCAGGGCTCGATTGCGTAGCTCAAGATGGCCGAGCGAGGGATCGAGCGCAGGCGGAAGCCGAGCATGCTGATTTCGACACCATGCGGCATAAAGCGATATTGAAAGCCGCTCCAAGCCATCAAGAAAGCGCCAACGCCGATGAAACCTACCAGGCCTAGCGCAAAACGCGCGGGCACAACAGGAACGAGCGCCACCGCCAGCGCCGGCCCGAGCAGTGCCACGAGAATGATGCCGCCCCAGAGACGGCTGGCGTGCGTTTCCACGGCCAACGTCTCGCCGGCGGGCAGCTCTGGTTGACGATGCGAGGCGATGTAAATGACGATCAGGGCGACCACGGCCAGCACAAGCAGCACCAGCATGCGCTCGGGATGCACTGGGGTGGCATTGAGGTTGTAGCTCAGGATCGCATGGTTTACCGACATCAGAAATCCGATGGCCAGTGCAAAAAAGCAAGTAGCGCCCACGTGAATGCTTCGATCTTGTGCCAGGAGACCGCTACCAGAACTATGGTGCTGACCGTCAGCGCAATGGCCATCATGCGCAGAATGAAGTGAAGCGACACCTCGCGCGACATCCAGCCATTCGCCTGATTGGCGGCGTTGAAGTGCGTGGCCATGTGTACGGGCAGTTGGTCCCACGCCTGGCGATATTCGAGCGCGACCAGCGGCAGGGCCAGCCACAGCAGGACGATTGCGAATTGGAAGAGACGTTTGTTCATAATCACAAACCAGTATGAGCTTCGAGCCACGAGCTACGAGCTAAATCAACTTCTCTTACTCCCCGCTCATTTCTTGCCAACGACGTACATAGGCGATGCCTTTTTCATAACGCGTTACCATGACCTCAACGCCTTTTTCGATGGCGCATTCATTCTCGCTGCGTGCGCCACAGGTGCGGCGGGTTCCGGCCTGCGAATAGATGATTTCGCCGGTGCCGCCTGTGCGGATGGGCAGCGACGTGCGCCCGAGTACGCCGACCATTTCGTAGTCGGCGGCGTCCATGTTCTCTTCGGGATGGACTAGCACCCGAGACAGGAACAGGAAGACGATTCCTCCACCTGCGAGTCCGGTAGTGATCGAAAGCAACAGACCCAGCCCCGCCCAGATAGTCGAAAAGCGGGTGATCAGAAAGCCGGTTCCTCCGAACCACGCCAGAAATGCAGTCAGAGTGATGAAGTTGAATGGGGAAACGCCGTGAACGCTTTTCCCATTGTCGCCGTTTCCATGACCTCCGTTACCGTTGCCAACGTCACCAGCGCCTCCGTGCGTGTCGCCCATGTGGACGTGCAGGTGGCCGCCTCCGTCTGGAGAGAACGGCAAATGCCAGCGCAGGCCGCCGGCGATAAAAGAAATCGCGCTGAGCAGAAATCCGACGGCGAAGCAGATTAAGTAAAAATCAGACCAAGTCATAGGTTTCGCCTCCTTGCCGGGCTTGCGGTTCGCGCTAATTCCGGCCGCAGTGCCTCGAATAACCGGTTCGCGAGATCGGGCGTGTTCAGAATCTCCCCGAGCAGCAAGATCGCGCGGCGCGTGTCTTTTTCGCGCGCCGCCTTGACTAGCGCTTCACTTAGCGGCGGATCGCTGGCGAATCGTTCCGAACCTTGCAGCAGCCAGACATCGAGTTGGCCTTCGGTTGTGCGCAGGTCCGAAGTGAGTTCGGTGTGGTAACCCTCGGGGTCATCCACGAGAAAGCCGGGATGGACCTTGAAGAAGCGGGCGAGCAAGGTGCGCGTCGATTGCGTGATGTGCGGGCGCTTGCCGCCCTCGATCTGCGAAAGGTAGGACTGGCTGATGGCTTTGCCGGTCTCCTTGCGAATCGATTTCATGAGCTCCTGCTGGGTCATGGGACGGCCCAGGTTGCGGAGCGAGCCTTCGACTTCGCGCAGGTAACGGATTTTCTCGCCGAGTGTCATATGCCAAATCGCAATAACAATATCGCAATATGTAATATGTGTCAAGGATTGGATCTGCCGGTTTTTGAATGGCTTACAGCCGGAGTTTAGCGGCGTGCTACATTCATCGCCGTCGGCGGGCCACCGCTACCGCTGCAGAAAGCTCCGGGCGATTGCGCTGCTAATAGGAAAGAAAAAGCCTCCGCTGATGCGGAGGCTTGGTTGGGAAATGCCAGTCGAAACAGTTGTTGTTACTGCACGACCAACGTCAAGAGAGTCTGGTGCGACGCATTGGTGGACGACGATCCGGTGACGGTGATGTGGTACGTTCCGGCTTGGGTGCCCTGGTTGGTGGAGACGTTGCTGCTGCTTGAACTGCACGCGGGTTGCAGCAGGATCAAGCCTGCGACCAAGCCGAGTAACGCGCCCGCGATCCAGCGGCGGCGCTTGCGTCCGGCGCCGATGCCTAGTCCGGCGAGGCTTAAGCCTCCTATGGGCAGCCATGTGGCATAGAACGAGGTTCGGCGGAACAGGCTGCCGGTGTTGACCGGGCGGGCTACGGTCTGAATGTTGAGCGTGACCGATTGCGACCCAGTGCCGACGAGCGTAACGGTCGCGCTGGGGAGGAAGCCGGTATTGGAGTTGGAGGTGGTCACGATGGCAGGCTGCGTGCTTTGGGTGAACGTGATGGTGCCGTTGTAGCCCAGACTGTTCGACGGGGCCACAGTGATGGGAAAGCTGGCAAGATCGCCGTTGGTGACGGTCAGGCTCGGGGGATTCGCATTGATCGTGAAGTCGACGACGTTGTCAGTCTGATCGGCAGCGCTGGGACAGCTCGTGGTGGGGCCGTTGTTGACGCTGAAAGTGCAGGAGACAGAAATCTGTGGAGGGGGCGGCTGCGTGGGCGGAGTTACCACCACCTGCACCACGGCAGTGGCTCCGGCATTCAGGTTCGTAATCTGGCACGGAATATAAGTTTGTCCCGCTGACAAATTGTTGTTGCAACTCCCGCTGCCGGTAAGGACGTTCGCGGTCGGGCTGATCGTGTAGCCGGTGGGAATGTAGGCGTTGAAGTTAATGTTGGTGGCTGGGTTGGGGCCGTTGTTGGTGACGTTAAAACTGAACGTGGCTCCCAGTCCGGCGTTGGCGGGGCTGGGAGTCGGGCTGCCGCTGGCAGCCGTAACTACGACGTCGCTGCTGCTGCCCAGGACGGTCACGAAAGCGTTGGGGTTGGACCCGGCCAACGAAGGCTGGTAAGCGTCGGTGGTGATGGGGAAGCCGGTGATCTGGGAGCTGCACGGCGGACTACAAGGTGTCGACGGGGGAGAAAGGGTGGTCCCCGCGACGTAAGTGTTATTGCTGGAATCCAAGGCGATGCCGGTGCCGTTGTCTAACCGGGTGCCACCGAGATAGGTGACGTAGTCCCCGTCCGTCACAATGGCGGAGGGCGTGACGAGGGCGGCGAAGGCGTCGCCGTTCCCCTGGTAGGTCTGAAGGTAATTCGGATAACTGGAACTCTGGAAGGTGCCGAAAGCGAAATTGTAGGGCAGATTGGGGGAGAAGGTTTGCCCCGCGACGTGCACGTTCCCCACTAGATCAACCGCGATGGCTTGACCGATAGTCTGGTCGCCATCTGCAGTCGTGCCGCCGAGCCATGCGAAATAGCTCAGTGGGAAGATGGTGTTGGTCGCGGTCTGGTTGCTGATCTCGGCGATGAACGCATTGGTCGCGGTGGTGTCGGTATAGGTGAAAGGCGCCGGCGCCAGACAGCCTGGACAACTCCAGTCGCCCGAACTGGTCGAGCCGGTGACGTAGGCATCGTCCGCACCATCGAGGGCGACGGCGAGGCCGGCGTCGTTAGGAACTGCCGCCGAGGTAGGTAGAGAAGAACGGGGGAGCCCCGGGTTCGCCCTGGCTGGGATTCAACTTGACCAGAATGGCATCGCTGACGGTTGGGTTGGTCGCCGGGCTACAGACGGTTCCTTGCGATGAGCCGGGCTGGTTAAGGCAAGCCTGGTAGGCGTTCAGGATAGGGTAAGCCGCCCCAAGTCCAGTCGTGGTGAAGTTCTGCATGGTGGTGGTGCCGGTGAAATACATGTAGCCGCTGGTGTCAACGGCGACGCCTCCCCCGGTCGAGGTTGCATTCGCCGGATTACCGCCACCGAAGTAGGTGGAGTAGAGCATGCCCTCGGCGCCGGTCAGAGCTGTATTGGTGCTGATCTTGCTCGCGAAGAACTGGGGCGGGCCGCTGGTGATAGTGCAGCCGGTTTGACCGCTTTGAGTCTTGGGCTCGAAGGGGCAGGGCTGATAGGCAAAAGAATTGGAGGGGAAATCGTTGCTCGGATCGTTGGTCGAGGTGGTTGTGCCGGCGACGTAGATGTTCTGGCTGGCGTCAGCGGCTACTCCGGTGACGGTGTCGGCCCCGTTGCCGGCAAGATAGGTGGAATAGTTCAGCGTGTAGGCGCCACTTGCAAGAACAAGCTGGCTGGCGAATCCGTGAGTTCCGGACACGGCGGTCTGGAAGGCGTTCGAGGTGGTGGGAAAGAAAGTCGGGCCAGCTGAAGTAGTTGTTCCCGCGACGTAAATTCGAAAGCCCCCGTCCACGGCGATTCCCGCCAGACTGTCCGTTCCCGAACTGCCGAGGTAGATGGAGTACAACAACTGCGGCGGGTTGCTCGTGCTCAATACAGCGATGAAGATGTTCTGTGCGCCGGGCAAGGTTGTCGAAGGAAAGATGGGCGCGGTAGTCGAGCCAGCGAGATAAATGTCGTTGGCCGTGTCCACGGCAACTTTCACCAGCGATTCCGTGCCTGCGCCGCCGAGGTAGGTGGAATAGTTCAAAACCGGGTCGATGACGAGTTCACGGGAGTGGTCGTAAGGGCCGACGGTGAAGCCGATCTTATTTGCGGCGAGCAGGCGGAAGCCGCCCGCGATATCGGTTTGCTGTTGCGCGCCTGGCTGGTGGTTCGCCGACGATTGATAAATGTGAGGCGCGTGGAAGCGAACGTCGCCGCCGTTTGAGGCCAGAACAAGATCGCCAGAGTCGACTCGGGCGGAAGCACCCTCGAAGCTGAGGGCAATCTGATTGGCATCGGCGCCGGGCGCAAGGCGGAAATCGTATTCGATCTGGTGGTCGTTGCCGTAGTAAACGAGGTCGATTCCCGGGTAGACGCTTCGGTATTCGACGCGGCCGAACTGTGGAATATCGCGATGCCACTTGGCGGGATCGTTGCCGATGAAATAGCTGCTTTTGCCCGGGAGCGGTTGCGCGGCCTGAATACGTGCGTCGGCACTGGCACCTTCGAGATGCATGCGGATCACGCTGCCGGTGGCGGGTTGATCTTTGGTGGCGCGCCGCTGGAGATTGAGTACGGTCTCATTGGCGGTGAGAAACAGCCCGTAGCCGACGCCGCGAGCCAGGTATTTGACCTGGGGGTCGGTCTGGCCCTGGTTGGGCTCGAAGTAGAGCGGCAACGACAGGGAATGGGCGGAAATTGGTGGAGGGGTGGCGATTGAACGCGCAGCGGATGGCTGGGCGGCGGTTAGGCCAAGATTCCTCATGGCGGCGAGGCGGAAGGCGATGCCTGCGACGGCCATGATGACGACGGCTAGCAACGCGGCCTTCATTCCCCAATTTGTTTGTGAATGTCTCACCGAACCTCCTACTGGACTTCCCGCTACCGCATTTCCTGCCGACGCATGGTAATTCCGATTCACGAACTCCTCCGATATCCCAATCTTGTGGGTGAGAAGAAGAAAGACACGCACACCGCCTGGGACGACGCCCCAGCGAGCCGGTGCGTACCTGTCAACAGAACTGGGCTAATAGCAAATGAATACTTTTACATCCAAGGGATAGGCTGGTCAAGCTGAGCGGACGCCTGACGCCGCCTAATGAGAAGCGCGAAAGGGGCGGATTGGTTGCTAGGGGCAGAACCTTTAGGTGGCAGGTGTGTCAGGTCTCAGGTGTTAGGAAAAGCTCATTTGCGGCGAGAGCCGATATCTGCGGTCTCCGAGGTCTCCGATCGGAGGACTGAACTTATTTTTTCAATTCGTCAATCTCTCGCTTGAGGCGCGAATAGCGGGACATGATGGTTGCTAGATAGACGATGTGGATGATCCAGGTGACGGCGTAGGCGGCGAACAGATAGGGATTAGTTGTCATCGGGCCCTCCCCCCTTGACTCGACGGTTCGTCCATCAATGAGCGCATGGCGTGGGCTTCATCGACCTGGCGTTGTAGCTTCTCCAGGCGATAGCGCGACCAGCAGACTATAAAGGCGAAGCAGGAGAAAGCCAGCCAGTTCAGCAGCAGCACGTGCAGCATGCGCGGGTCGATCGAACCGCCGCCTCCCATGACGGGTTGAGGATGCTGGGTGCGGAAGAACCAGATCGAGAAGTAGACGAAGGGGACGCAGAGCGCGCCCATGACGGCCAGCGCGGCCGCGAGCAGAGGCGTCTGGCCGCTCGAAGAGAAACGGCGCAGGAACAGGTAGCTCACATAAATCAGCCAGAGGACGAGCGTCGAGGTGAGGCGCATGTCCCAGGTCCACCAGATGCCCCACACCGGGCCGCGCCCAGATGGGGCCGGTGATGAGGACGATGGTGCAGAAAACGACGCCGACTTCGGCGCATACGAGCGCGACGATGTCTGCGGCTGGGGAGCGCTTGATCAGGTAATAGATCGAGGCTCCGAAGTTGATGAAGAAGAGTATGAACGCGGTCCAGGCCGAAGGTACGTGGTAGTAAAAGATGCGCTGCACGTTGCCCATGGTCTGTTCGGTGGGCGCGCCGTTGAGCGTAACTCCTCCGATATGAACGACCTCGTTCATCGCTACGGATCCGGCGTACCAGAGCAGAATGGCTGTCACGATAAGGAAGATGGGGAAAACGATTTTCATAAGCAGCTCAAAAGCTTCAGCTGGGAGCAACCTGAGCCCTGCTTGCTCGAAGCTCGCGGCTCGTGGCTCGTAGCTATTCTGCGTTCAGCACCGTCTCAAACAACAGCAGACAGCTCGTAGTAAACACCAGATCGTAGGTGACAAGCAACACGATCCAGAAGCGGGCGCTTTCGCCGTTCAGGATCGAGGTGGTCGATTGCACCATGGCGAGGATGGCGGGGATGGAAATCGGGAACAAGAGCAGCGGGAGCATGATTTCGCGGCTGCGGGTGCGGATGGACATGGCGGCGAAGAATGTCCCGTTGACCACCAGCGCCCACGTTCCCAACGCGGCCACGACCACTAATTGCCAGGCCGGACCGAGCGAACGCAGGCGATAAAACGCGATAAACAGCGGCGTCATGAGCGCTTCGAGCACGCTGACGAAGACAAAATTCCCTAGCGCTTTGGCCACGAAAAGGGAATTGGGAAGAGCGGGCGAGACGCGGTAGGCGTCGAGCACCTGGTTGCGCAGCTCGCGAGCCCAGGTCTGGTTGAGGGCGACGACGGTGGCGAATAAGAATGCCACCCAGATGAGGCCTCCGGCGATTTGGCGGGATTCTTCTGCGCTGGGGTCGAACGAGAAGCTGAAGACGACCACCACCAGCAGCGAGAAGAAAAGCATCGAGTTGATGGCGTCTTTCGAGCGCCATTCGAGGCGGAGGTCTTTGAGCAGGGTGGCGCGCGTGATGCCAGATGATGCGCTCATTGTGCGCTCTCCAGCCGCTTCAAGTCGCGCGTGCGCGCTACGATCTTTCCGAATTCCATCCAGACGAACTCGTCGGCGGCGGTTTCGAGCAGCGAGGCCTGGTGGGTGACGACAAAGATCGTCTTGCCCTGGTCGCGCAATCCGGCGAGCAGACGAACCATGTCGGAGGCGGAATGGAGGTCGACGTTCGAGAACGGCTCATCGAGCAGCAAAATCTTTGGATCGTTGAGCAGGGCGCGGGCGAGCGACATGCGCTGGCGCATGCCTTGGGAATACTGGCCTACAGGACGCTCGAGCGCGGGATCGAGGCCGACGGCGCGGATCACTTCGGCGCCACGAGATCGATCGGTGATTCCATATAGCTGCGCGAAGTAGGCGAGGTTTTCCATGCCACTCATCTCGTCGTAAAGCAAAGACGGGTGTGCCATATAGCCGACCTGATAGCAGACGTCATGAAAGCGGTTTGCTCCGAGAATGGTGACGTGGCCGCCGGACGGATGATTGAGGCCGGCGAGCGTGCGCAACAGCGTGGTCTTGCCGGCGCCGTTGTCTCCGAGGATGGCATAGAGCTTGGCGCCCGCAAATTCCGCGGTAACGCCGCGAAGCGCGGCGAAGCGGCCAAACTGCTTGATCAGGTTGGTGACGGCGATTACGGGGACGTTGTCAGTCAATCGCTTGGATTGTAATTCAGGGCGCTGAACTCTAGTCGGCAGTTCTAGTTCCCCATGCCGGAAGCGGCACCATTGTTTTGCGAAATGCTCTTGGCGGGTTCGCTGGCTGGAGTGGCTCCGGGCTGGCCCGGTTTCGGCGCGTACTTGGATGCGCACTTGGCCTGCAGTTGCTTGGCGTGGAAGACGCCGTCACGGCCGAAGCTGCCATCGGCCAGGGCCTGGGAGTCGTCTTTGAAAGTGTCGGGCGGGGCTTCGGTTCCGGTGTAGGAAACGGGCAGAGTCAGTTCTTCTTCCTTCAGCAGGAAGTCGACCTTGGTGCCAGTCCGCTTGATCGAGCCGGGGACGACGTTGCCAGCCACGCGCAGGCGCTTGGAATAGGCCTCATTGCCCATCTTGTTGAGTTCTTTGATGGTGACGTAGTAGCTCTTGCTGTCCTGGACGCCGGTATAGGCCAGGTAGCCGAGCGAGACGATAATCAGCACGGTGACCGAGCCGAACTTGAAATATTTGGCGCTTTCGCTGGACATAAAACTGCTTCACCCCTGCTTAAAAACTCTACGCGCCGCCGCAACCCCGGTCAAGACCGACGCTGAGCAAGGCTATCTTCCCGGAGGAACTGCCTCTCTTTTCTTCAGATAGATTCAGACGGTTCAGACTTCTTCAGTGCTACACTTCATCGCGCTCAGGGTAGAACGATCAAAATCCTGGCGTAAGCCTCGAGGACAAACAAACATGAACAAAAGCTTGTGGGGAGTTGTGGCAGGAGTGTGTCTGCTCGCAGCATCGGTTGTCACGCCGGCGCCGGCACGCGCGCAGATGTCGGAAGTGAAAGAAAAACCGCCGATGTACTCGTACGTCTCGCTGTGGAATATTCCGCGCGGTCAGTGGGGAGACATGGCAAAGGCGGATGCGGCCGACCAGAGCATTCTGGACAAGGCCGTCGCCAGCGGAGCCCTTGTGGGATACGGCAACGATGTAAATCTGGTTCACCAACCTGACAGCTTTACCCACGACGAGTGGTGGTCGTCCATGTCAATGGCCGGCCTGATGAACGTGTTGGATCAGTTCTACTCGTCGGGCAGCGCGGTAACCCCCGTCCTCGCGAGTGCCACGAAGCATTCGGATGCCATTTACGTCAGCCGGTACTACAACTGGCATTCGGGATCGTGGAAGGGCGCCTACACGCATGGGTCATCCTATAAGTTGAAGGCGGATGCGCCCGACGACGCCGTGGACAAACTCAGTGCGAATTTCATCGCCCCTCTGATGGAGAAACTGCTTGCCGATGGCACCCTCCACGAGTACGAAATCGACACGGAAGCGATTCACACCGAGGCGCCCGGCACCTTCTGGATTTTCTACATCACCGCGAATGCGGAAGGCCTAGATAAGGTCAACGCGGCGCTGCGGGAGACGATGAAAGCCAACCCGATGAATGGTCCGGCATTCGGCTCCATGGTGGATTTCACCCCCCACCGCGATAATCTGGTGCGGACGAACGCCACTTACAAATAGGCCCTAAGGATTTTCTTTCCGGTTCGCGAGCGGCCAAGGTTTGTGTGCCGCTCGCGGACCGGGTTGCAGCTCTTAAGCCCTCATTGCAAGCCGGGCCACCGATAGCGTATCCGATTCTCGAAGACGCCTTGCACCGCGACAGCGACGGAAGGGATTTGAGGGCGGTGGGAGCTAATAAGTCACTCCAGATCGAGGGCGCTCTTCAGTGCCCGATTCAGTTGCCCGAGTTTGATGCGCGGGATTGTGCCGACAAACTGGGTCAAATCGGATTTGCGCAGAGAAACGAGATTGTCGCACATGACCCAACTCTCGTGTTTCAAACCTTCGTCTAAACCTACCGCTACCTGAGTCGAAAGCCCTTGGCCGCTGGAAAATACCGGCGCGCAGATTGCTGTAGAGAAGCGGGAGTCGAGAAGCACTTGCCGGCTGACCACGACGAACACGCGCGATTGTTTGGGGTCGCCGCCCGGCTTCCGCACGCGATAGAGTTCGCCGCGCTGCATCGGTGGTTACTCTTCGGACGCCTGGTAGTCGAGCACATCAGCCGCCTCGGGATTGAGAACGTCAGCCGCGCGATTCAGTTGGTCGAGATCGCGGGCCTGAATGCGGGCGCGTGCATGCTCGCTCAAGTAGCGGCGAAGAACGTACTCAATAATCGCGGAACGCGAGCGCCGGGGCCCAGCCAGACGGTCGATGCCTGTGAGCACGTCAGTCGATAGTGTGATCGATGTCTTCTCTTTCATACTACCATCATACTACCAGAATACTGCAGGAAAGCAATCCCTCGGGGCTGGAAACGGGCCGTTCTTTCTTGCGTCACACCCGCTTATTTTTCGGCTTCGGGACCGGGTTCGCGCTCGAACGGTTTTTGCATGTAGCGGCGTGCTTCATCGAGCGCGCCCTGCGTATTGTCGTTGGTCTGCAGCGCCTGGCGATATTCGTTGACTGCGCGCTCGCGCTGGCCGGTGATATCGAAAATCTTGCCCAGTTGCAGATGGCTCCAAACCTCGGTCCAGCGGGGATCGCCATCTCCATTCAGCGATTCGCGGTAGGCATTCGCCGAAGACTGGTAGTTCTTTTGCATGTAGAACACTTCCGCGATGCGGTAGTGGGCGAGTGAGCTGTTCTTGTTGACCTCGAGCGCCTTGTTGAATTCACTGAGCGCGCCGGCCAGATCGCCTTGTTGCGTCAGGCCCTGGCCGCGGACAATCGACGAGCGCATCTTGATTTCCTTCGAATTGGTCAGCACGTGGTTGTCGGGATCAACCGAGATCCGGCGCGGGCGGCCGAAGGTCTCCACCGAAAATGGCGAATCGGTGCCCACAACCTCAATGTGCTTCTCCTCGGTGCGTCCGTCGGTGTCGACCCGCAGAATGACCGGCATGCGGAAAAGATCGAGATCCTGGGTGATCGCGCCCACAATGCGAAAGCCCTTGTTACTGCCGAGCCGGTAGACCGTGTACTTGGTCTTGAATTCGGGCGCGCTCGTCGAATCCATCCATTGCGAGAAGAACCAGGTGAGCTTCTCCCCGTACACTTTTTCCACGAGCTTTCGAAAATCGTCGGTGCTCGCCGATTTGCCGGCATATTGCGTGGCGAACTCGCGCATCGCCTTCAGGTACTTGGTTTCTCCAAGAACATAGCGCAGCATGTGGAGGATCATGGCGCCCTTGTCGGTAATCAATGACTGGAATTCGGGCGAAAAATAATCGAGTTTTTCGGCGCTCGAAAGAGGCACGCTGTCATAGGCAAGCGCGCGCACCGACATCTCTTTGACCGCGTCTTCAAGCGCGGCCTGTCCAGCGGCCGTCTCTACGTAGCGGGCTTCGGAATAACGCGCGAAGCCGTCGCTGATCCACCAGTCGTTCTTGGATGCCGGGCTCACGGAAACGCCCCACCATTGATGGGAGATGGTGTTGGCGAGGAGACGGTAGTTGACCTTCTCGCTGATGGCGCGGCTGGCGATGGCAGCGATTTCCGGGGCGTAGGCCGAGGGAACCGTGTCGTCGGGAATTTCAACGACCTGCAGGCGCGTCGATGGAGCATTCCCATACTGCGTCACAAAGAACGTGAACTCTTTGACCGCGGTCGCAGCGTACTCGGCGGCCAGGGCCTGGTGCGTGGGCTTGAAGAATACGTGCAGGTCCATGCCGGCTTCGTCGCTTTTCAGTTCCTCGAATGTGCCGGCAATAATCGTGCCAGGGAAGCTCGGTTTGTTCCAGGAAAACGTATACGTCTTGGAGGCGGCAAGCTCGGTCTTTTTCGTCGCTGCAGGCGCGGCTTCTTTGCCGCTTCCAATCGCCACCATGTGCGCCGGGACAGTGACGCTGATGGTAGCGGTAAATCGATTGACGCCATATCCCGCGACCGGAAACCACAATCCAGAGTAGAGAAGATAGCTTGTGTCGGGGCCGACATAGGCGAGCTTCAGACCCTGGATCGGGCTGTCATCGGCATTCTCAAGCGTGCCTTCGTAGTCGAAGGTGAAACTGGTGCTGGCGCCTTTCGCAAGCCCGCTGCTCAGTCCAAAGCGGATCGTGGAATCTTGCGTAACGCGTTCCGGGCTCAGCGGCTTGTTGTTGGCGTCAACCAACTTGGTGACGCGCAGCGCGTTATTGAGCTGAAACGTGGCCACGCTGATGTCTTCAAGCGCCGTGACTTTGACGGTGGCGTGGGCGCTGAGCTTGTGCGCTTCGGGCAGGAGTTCGACCGCGATCTGGTAGTCATCGACGTGCAGTCGGGGTTTTTCAGCCGCATGCGCGGCGGCTGCGGCCACGGTCATCAAAAGCAAAACAATGAGATTGGCACGGCGCACCCGACCCTTTGGTCGAGAGTGGAAGAGCATCAGCAGGTTCTCCTGGGGGCTCACGGAATCTGATCCAGCAATCTGTATGATGTTGATCTTCCCGCAAAAGATGCTGGCGGGACAAGGGTTACATCTTTTTTACTTTACCGCAGAACCTGGCGAAGCGTGCAATTCGAACGAAAACCACCGGCTATTTCAACATTTTCAGGATGATCTCCGCGGCGCGGTCGGCCGGGCGAGCCGCGGGGCCGGCGACGGTATGTTCGGCGCCCTCCGGCTTCTTCAGCTTCTCTCGGATGGATTTTAGCCCGCAAATCATGGCCTCCCGTGCGGGGCCGTCCGGGATAATCTTGCGCAACTCCTCAACGATGTTGTCGGCCGTGAACTTCTTTTGCACGAGTTCGGAGACGATTCTTTCTCCCGCAATCAGGTTGACCATCGCAAAGTGAGGAACCTTTACGCGCGGCTTGCCCAGCGCATAGGTCAGTGGTGAAACGCGGTAGACCATGACGAACGGTGTTTCCATGAGCGCGGCTTCAACCGTGGCCGTTCCGCTGGCGACGATTGCAGCACGCGAGTGGCGAAGGGCCGGCAGCGCGTCTGGGACGAGGTGAATGTTACGGTCGCCCGTGAGCTGCTGGAGGAACGAATGCTCAAGCGTGCGCGCCACGGGGAGCAAGACTTCATAACCCGAGCCGAGGCGCTCGGCCGCTTCCAGAATCGTCGGCAGGTTCATGCGCACTTCCTTGCGGCGGCTGCCGGGCATGAGCGTGATCCAGGGCTTGGCAGGGTCAAGCGCATGCTGTGCGGCGTAGTCTTCGCGCGTGATTGCGGGCATTGGAAGATCGGCCAGCGGATGGCCGACGAAAATCGCATCCACGCTGCGGTCGCGGTAGAACTTTTCTTCAAACGGGAAAATAACGAGCGCCTTGTCGATGTATTTGCGCAGGAGCTTCACGCGTCCTTGACGCCAGGCCCAAAACTGCGGGCACACGTAATAGACCACCGGGATGCCGCGCTTGCGCATCTGGCGGGCGACGCGCCAGTTGAAAGCGGGAGAGTCGATGACGACGGCGAGCGCGGGCAAGCGTTCGTCAGCCGCGCGGATCAGCTTTTTGTAGAGCCCGAGAATCTTCTTGAGATGGCTGACGACTTCGGTGATGCCGACGACGGCAAGGTCCTTGGCGTCAACGACGATCTCGCAACCAGCAGCGCGCATGCGCTCGCCGCCCGCGCCGAAGAAGCTTAGGGACGGATTGCGGCGGCGCAGGGATTCAATGAGCTGCGCGCCGTACATTTCGCCGGAGGCCTCGCCGGCCGAGATCAGGATTCGCACGTCGGCAATTGTACGGGAGCGTGCAGATATTTCTGACCTGGTGCAAATGCGGCGTCGGGAACCTAGACCTCAAATTGCCTCAGGCTTGTTAAATCTTATTGAAAGGGTGAACTCAATGATAACTATGGAGCAATTTGAGAGTTGGGCAGGATCATACGCATTGCACCAGCGCGAGTGCACAGAAGGATGTAAGCCAGGGTTTCCGAAGTGTCCCGAGGGTTATCAGATTGCGTCCAAGTGCGTAAGTCTTGGACCGGTTGCGTGGTACAAGGAAACTCACGAGAAGGTGTGCCCCGTCTGTAGTGCCGGTCTTATCTGCGACGACGGGGACAGACTTTGGGAACAAAGCGTCGAACGGTTCAACAAATACATGTACCGCGTATAACAAAAACGGGCAGCATTCCATAGCGGGATCTCCGGTGGCCTTCGGGAAGCTAGACGAGAAATCGCTGGAAGTTGGACCTAAGCTCAACGCGTTCAAGATTTTACAAGTAAGTCCTTATTATTCAGAGATCTAGCGGGAATTATCGCTAAATCTCTGATTCTAAAAGATCGCCAGGTGGGGAGTCCGCGACGATTTCAGTCGTCTGCGCTAACCGTTGACTGCGAGGTTTGCGAGCTGTTGACCGAAATTTCCTGATCTTTGTATTGCAGCTGATACAGCTTGTAGTAAATGCCCCGATTGGCGAGTAACTGCTGGTGTGTGCCCATTTCGCGGACTTGGCCTTTGTGCATGACGATGATTTTGTCGGCGCGCTGAATGGTTGAGAGGCGGTGCGCGATGATCAGCGAGGTGCGGCCTTCGACCATGCGATTGAGTGCGTCACGCACGCGGAATTCGGTTTCGGTATCAACGCTCGAGGTGGCTTCATCGAGAATGAGGATCTTCGGGTCGTGCGCCAACGCGCGGGCGAACGAAATGAGCTGCTTCTGGCCGGTGGAAAGCGTGGAGCCGCGCTCGCGGACTTCTTCTTTGAAGCCTCCAGGCAAGGTGCGGATAAAGTCTGCGAGGTTCACGTCTTCGGCGGCTTGCTCGACGTCTTCGTCTTGAATGCGCGCCGTGCCGAGGCGGATGTTGCCTTCGACCGTGCCCGTGAACAGGAAAGGATCCTGCAGCACGACGCCGAAGCGGCTGCGCAGATCGTCGAGGTTCATCTCCTTGATATCGACGCCGTCAATGCGGATCGCGCCTTGTTGCACGTCGTAGAAACGCATAAGAAGGGAGATCAGAGTGGTTTTGCCTGCGCCGGTATGACCGACAACGGCGATGGTCTCGCCCGGTTCGATGGCAAAGGTCACGTCGCGCAGGACCCAGTCAGGAGCGGAGTCGGTTGTGGAGGCGGGGCTCTGCCCCCCCTGGACGGGCAAAATGCCCGTCCCCACAAGTTCGCTCTGGACGCCGTTATACGCAAACCAGACGTGATCGAATTCGATGCGGCCTCGGCCCGTTGCTTTCTTCGCGATAGCAGGCGATGTAATCTCAACCTTCGTATCGAGCAGCTTGAAGACGCGTTCGCCCGCAGCCATCGCGCCTTGCAGGATGTTGTACTTCTCGCTCAGGTCCTGAATGGGACGGAAGAAGCGCTGCGCGTATGACATGAAAGCCACCAGCGTGCCGAGCGTCATCGAGATCTGTACGAGGCGCACGATGGGAAGGCTGTTCCGCGGGATAGCGATGGACGCGGTGGCAACGGTCATGTGGCGCAGGATCTCGCCGCCGCCGAACCAGATGATGCTGGCTATGGCAATCGACGACAGGACTTCGACCACTGGGTAGTAGACGGCATAGGCGAGGATCGCGTCTTTGTAGGCCTCCATGTGCGACGCGTTGATCTCGGAGAACCGGTCGTGGGCGCGCTTTTCGCGGTTGAATAGCTGCAGCACCAGCATGCCTGAGACGGCTTCCTGGAGAAACGAATTGATGCGCGCAATCGCAGTGCGGATGCGCCGGTAGGAATCGCGCACCTTGTCGCGGAAGACCTTGGTCGCATAGATGATCAGCGGAAGGACGGCAAAGGTCACCAGCGCCAGCTTCCAGTTCATGTTCAGCATGATGGCGAGGATGAAAGTGAGGACGAAAACGTCCTCGAAAATCGAGACCACGCCGGCGGTGAACATTTCATTGAGCGCGTCCACGTCGGTGGTGACGCGCGTGACCAGACGGCCAACCGGGTTCTTGTCGAAGAAGGCAACGTGCATGTGCTGCAAATGGCGAAAGATCTGGCTGCGGAGATCGAACATGACCTTCTGGCCTGTCCACTGCATCAGGTAGGTCTGGACGAATTCGAGGGCGAAGGTGAGAACCAGCAGTGCGACGTAAAGGCCGCCGATCTGTGCGATGCCAGTCATCGGCGCACTGCTCAGGCGGTCGCCGATCCATGAGTGCGCGTTGGGCGACTTCGTCAGGTATTTGTCGATTGCCGTCTTGGTGAGGAGCGGCCCGAGCACGTCGGCAAACGATTTCAGAACAATGGCCGCCAATGCGACGATCACGTGCCATTTATAGGGATAAAGGTAGCGCAGCAGCCGCCGCATAAGCCGGCTGTCATACGCTTTGCCTAATACTTCCTCTTCCTGATTGGAGGCCATTCGTCGCCGAGATCGCGCTAACGACTAAAGACTACCTTAAATAGATAACCAAACGAGCGCCGAGGATGGAAAAGTTGGGCGATTCGGCACCCAGGTACGGATCTTCGCCGGATGCTTTCTGAACAGAAGAATGTGACTGCCGTCACCGCGCCCCGTGCGGCGTTTGCCTACATTCGTCCGTATCCGTCTGACGATGATCTGACGGCGGGAGGAGATGCCATGGCCGCATCCGAGAAGCTGCAAGACCAAAGCACAAAGCAAACCAAAGACGAGCGTGGGACGTGGTTCCAGGGGGCTTCCTCGGAATGCACAGACGCTCTCCGGCCGAGCGTCACGCCGTGGCGGTTGGTGCTGCTGGGGGCGCCGGGCGTGGGCAAAGGTACGCAGGCGTATCTGCTGAACCAGCGCCTGAAGGCCTGTCATCTCTCTACGGGCGATTTGTTCCGGGCGGCTTCCAAGCAAAGCGAGTGCGACCTGAGCCCGGCGATGAAGTCGGCGATGGACCACATGCGCCGCGGGGAACTGGTGCCCGATGCAACCGTGTGGGATATGGTGCGCGAGCGCGCAGCCTGCATCCGCTGCTCGGGAGGATTCGTGCTCGACGGATTTCCGCGCACGCTCGGCCAGGCCGAGTCGCTCAAACAGCTCATGGCGGGCGAGGAAATTCGGCTTACGGCAGTCGTGAATTATGAATTGCCGCTGGCGGAAATCGTGGCGCGGCTGAGCGGCCGGCGCACCTGCGAGAAATGCAAGGCTGTGTTCCACATTACGGGCCAGCCGCCGAAGGTTGAGGGTGTATGTGACCGCTGTGGAGGGAAGCTGTTTCAGCGGGAGGACGATCGTCCGGAGTCGATTAAAGTGCGGATGGCGGCTTATGAAAGCAGCACGGCGCCGCTCATCAAGTTCTACCAGTCGCTTGGTTTACTGCTGTCCGTGCCTGCCACAGGAACGCCCGACGAGATCTGCGCCCGCACGATCGCGGCGCTCGTGGCGCGTACGGGAGTGACGGCCCCTGTCTAGGGCTTGATTGGAGAGCGCGTCCGGGCCGTGCTCCTCGTACGCTTTTTGATTGGAGCCGGGTTGGTGCTACTCACGCTTTTCGGTGTCTCTCCTGCTTCGCCGGGCGACGTGGTTTCGCCCTGGGGCTTACCGCAAGTGGGACAAACGACTTCGGCGTTGTGGTGCTCCATCTGATGAAGGAAGGTTGAAAGAGCTTGGCCGCAATGTTTGCACAGGGTGTCGAGATTCTCGGCGCTCATTTTCTTCTGGTGTAACTCCTGATTATCATTCTAAGCGAGACTTATCGTCGCAGCGCTTGCGGTTGCCCATACAATATCTGCAGCGTGTCACTCGGCCTCTACATCTCGGTGCCGTTCTGCCGGACTAAATGCAGCTACTGCAACTTCGCTTCGGACGTGTTCTCGAAATCCGCGTATGAGAATTACGTCGCCCGCGTGATTGAGGATATCGCCCGCTCGCACGAAACCGCGTCGGAACTTGGATGCACGCTGGATGAGAACGTTGACTCGATTTATCTGGGTGGAGGAACGCCGTCTATCCTCGATGGCGCGCAACTGCTGCGCATCTTTAGCGCAGTGCGCGAGCAATTTGCCGTGGCGCTCGATGCCGAGATCACGGTCGAGTGCGCGCCTGGAACGTTGAGTTCCGCTTTTGTTGAAACCTTGCAGCAGTGCGGTGCGAATCGCGTGAGTCTGGGTGTGCAGTCGTTTGTGGACCAGGAGGCGCAAGCTGTCGGCCGGCTGCACACGCGCTCGACGGTGATCGAGGAAGTTGCACGATTGCGCGGGGCCGGTATCGACGACATCAATGTTGACCTGATCGCCGGACTGCCGCACCAGACGGCGGAGAGTTGGACTTTCTCTTTGGCTGAAACAGTTGCGCTCGGCGTGCCGCATGCCAGTGTTTACATGCTGGAAGTGGATGAAGACTCGCGCCTGGGCCGGGAACTGATTGCCGGAGGCACGCGTTACCATGCGCACTTCGTGCCCGATGATGACGCGACGGCGGATTTTTACCTTCAGGCGTGCCAGATGCTGAATGCCGCTGGAGTTGCGCAGTATGAGATATCGAATTTTGCGCGCGCGCGCGCGGAATCGCGGCACAACTTGAAGTACTGGACGCGGCAGCCGTATCTAGGCTTCGGCGTGGATGCGCACTCAATGCTGCGAGTGCCGGTGACCTCAGCGGCGAAAGCCGGCGATCAAGAAACCGGTCAAATCGCAGCGCTAAAGCGCTGCGCCACCCAAAACCAGACTATCGAGACGGTGCGGTTTGCCACACCGGACTCGCTTGATGCCTACATGAATGAAACTGCGAGCACGGTTACTGCGGTTACCGCGCACGCGGCGATTGAAGAGAGTTTCTTTCTTGGCCTGCGGCTGAATCGTGGCGTCGATCTGGAGCGGCTTCGGGCGGAATTCACCGCGGATGCCATTGCGCCGTTTGAACCGGCGATTGGGGAATGTGAACGGGAAGGGCTGCTGGACAGGGAGGGCGAGAAGGTGCGTCTTACCGGCCGCGGGCGTTTGTTATCGAATGAGGTGTTTGCGAAATTTCTCGGCGAAACGACCACGGAGGAAGTAAAAGTGGGAACCGGCCACGTGAATCCACGTTAGTTGGCCGATTATTGCCGTTCGGCGTATGGCCTATCCGGTCCCCACCATGTCAGACGTCTTCTGTAGCGCAATTTGCCAGATGCAGGGCTCGTAGGGCAAAGATTCAATACCAACCTCTCCCGATTCGGCCCATGCAACCAGGAATTGTGCCTGCTGTGAACCATGCTGCACATCCAGGAGTTCGCCGGCGCGAAGCTTGGCATGTACTCCCAGCAGCATGGCGCCGCTCAAGCTCACGTTTTTTACCCGCACGACCTCCGCGAACGGGCGTGCCATCCGGTCAACCCCCCAGATGCGCACCGGAAATTCGACCCTAAGCCGCGGCTCTTTGCGCCGGTCCATGCTTACTTAATCCAACGCGATCATAGGACGGAAGCGAAATGAGGGAAAGATCGCGTTAGTTATTCGGAGGTGGTTACCAGTCGGGGACTCGCCTAATTCTTCCACGCGCAGGAGCCGGGGCCGTCGGCGTTGCCGCACGATCCGCACGGGCCCGACGGCATGGACGGACCGGCGCTATCTTTGGCCGACACTGCGAACACGGATAGCTTGGGTTCAAGCTGCTTGCTTTCACACTTCGGGCACGCGGCTTTTTCTTTGCCGTAGACGAGAGCCTCGAATTGGTGCCGGCATTCCTTGCAGACGTACTCGAAGATGGGCATGAAGCAACTCCGTGAGAAGATCTCTTTCTATTTAAAATCAGGACGTGGGTATTCCGCAATCACCTGAAAAACCATCACCCTTCGTGCCGCGGCGCTTTTTGCGGGGCGGGCACGTGCAGACCGTCGCCAGTTTTCTGATCCAGCGACGCTTGAGGTTGCCCGAACCGGAGCAGCGTTTCGTTGAAGTAGCTCCGGGGGTGCGCGTGCTGTGCCACTGCCATTGGCAAGAAGACCGCAGGCAAGCGCTGACGGTCATCGTCGTTCACGGGCTGGAAGGGTCGAGCGATTCGCAATATGCGCTCGGCATTGCCGATAAAGGCCTCCGCGCCGGCATGAACGTGATCCGCTACAACCAGCGCAACTGCGGCGGGACGGAGGCGCTGGCGCCGGTGCTCTACCACTCGGGGTTGTCGGGCGATGTGGCGGCGGTGGCACGCGACTTAATCGCGCGGGATGGCGTTTCGCGGCTGGCGCTGGCGGGTTTTTCGATGGGCGGCAATTTAGTATTGAAACTCGCGGGAGAATGGGGAAAGCAGGCGCCGCCAGAGTTTCGCGCGGTGGCGGCATGCTGTCCGGCGCTGGATCTTGCGGCGTCGGCGGATGCTCTGCACGAACCGGCGAATCGGATCTACGAAACTTATTTCTTGTGGGCGCTGCGGCGGAGGATGCTTCGCAAGGCTCGGCTATTTCCCGAACATTTTGACCCTAAGCGGCTGCGCTGCATTCGCAGCTTGCGCGAGTTTGACGACAAGGTTACGGCCTACTATTGCGGCTTCACCGGGGTCGACGATTACTATGACCGGGCGTCGGCGGCGCATGTGATTGGGCAGATTGCCGTTCCGGCGCTGGTTTTGCATGCGGCGAACGATCCTTTTATCCGCATTACTCCAGAGACGCGGCGGAAGATTCTGGCCAACCCTAACATCACGTTTATTGAACCCGAGGATGGTGGGCACTGTGCGTTTATCGGGGCGCGAAACGGTACGGGGGTTGATGATGCCAACCGGGACGACGGGTACTGGGCCGAGAACGCGATCGTGAACTTCCTGTGCAAATTCTGATGGCGGCGACCTCTGCCGGATGGGCGATGATTTCTGATGGATGCCGATTTCTCGATCGAATTGGGACGCGAAGATCCGGTGCTGGATTTTCCCTGGACGGATCCGTCGGGGAAGCTTGCGTATTTCGATTTGAAGCGGCGGCCGGAGTTGATCGCGAAGGTCGAAGAGGCAAGGCAGTTCCCGGAACTGGCGGACTTTCTGAGGACAGTGAACTCGGCGCGCAGCGCGGTTGAGAGCGCTAAGTGCGATGTTTGGGCGACGGCGGAACTGAGCGCGGAAGAAGAGATTTTCAACGCCTCGCACAAGTTCGCCAGTTACGTCGATCTTGTCTTTTCCGATATTGGACGGCGCCGGTCATTGCCGCTTCACGAGAGCTTTGCTCGAAACCTGACAGAACTGCTGCGCCGTGCGCCTGAAATCGGCGCGGCGGTCGAGGTTTGCGTGCGGCGCTGCTTTTTCGGCGACGCGGCAGAAATCGGCGAGGGGCTCTATTTCACTGTGTATGCGAGCGGCTACGGCGGCGACGGATCGGCTGCGCGGAAGAACTGGGCGACTGCAACGACGTTATTGGAGAACGCGATCATTCAGTTGTCTACGCGGCCCGAACAATTTTCTGGAACTTAGTTCGCGCCCGCCGCGGTTTGTGCTTCTCGCAGCAGTTCCTCCGGTTTCCAATCGTTTCCGTGGTACCAGCGGTAAAGCTTGCCGTTGCTGTCGATGATCACTGTGCTTAGCGAATGCGTGATTTGTCCCTTCTCCTTCCCCGCACCCTCCTTCCACACAGAAAGCGCGAAGAAGTGCGCGATCGCGTCGAGATCTTGCGAGCGCGGGGAGAGGAACTCCCAATGCTTAAACAGGTCGTCGGCGGGCATCGAAGTTGTGGAGAGGGCATAGTGGCGGAGTACGGTGGGCGTATCAAAGTCAGGGTCGAAGGTCACGCTGAGCAAGTGAGTGCGGGCGTATGCGGCCGGATCCTGCTTTAAAGATTTTTCGATCTCGCGAAAGTTGTTCATCATGCGCGGGCAGAAGTCGGGCGTCGGACAGCGCGTATAGATAAACGTCAGCAGCAGCACCTTGCCTTTGTATTGGGCGAGGTGCACGCGTTTGCCATCCTGATTGGTGAAGGCGAAATCCGGCACGGGTGTGCCTTCGGCGGGAATCTGTAGCTCGCTATGCGGTGTCGCATCGGCGGGCGCCTGCGCGGTCACCTGGACTTCTTCGAGCCACGATTCAGTGTCGGTGACGACTAAAGTTGCTTTGATTCGCTGGCCTATCTGTGCGTGGTCAAGCACGGCAGGGTCTTTGACTGTAAAAGGCATGGTCATCGCCTTCATGAAATTGGGAATGTCTTCGTTGCGGACGATAAGCTGGTGGGTCGCACGATCAATGGCGATGATCTCGCCCGTCATCGAGTAGCGTCGCTGAGGGATGGGGCGATGACAGGCGGCGAGAAATGCGAGCGCAAATATCAGGAGGGCGGCGGTTGTGCGCGAGATGTTCGATCTGCGTGTACTTGGAACGTTTGGCTGCATGCTGTTTCTTTTCTCCGGGAACTATTGCATCACGATTTAGCGAAGACAGAAAGGTCGCCTGTCACAGCGGAAGCCAGTTCACGGTCGTTGCCTAGGCGGCGGGAACGATTCACCCCGCGGGCTGCGAGATTCGAGCGCGCAGATTTAGGCGTAGTGCCCTCCAGTCGATGCGGGTGCGAAGCATGGACAAGATCAGCATGAACAGGCAAATCTCGGCGAGGCCACGGGTGGCGGTTGCGATGCCTACGGCGCGCTTGGGGAGGATTGAAAAACGTCCGTAGACGAACTCGATGTGCACCCAGTAGACGAGCAGTGAAGCCTGGCCCAGTTGGATGAACGGGCTGAAGCTCCAGACGCCGGAACCGCGCGTGGCGAGGCCCCAGCGGCACCAGGCATAGGTCAGGAAAGCGATTAGAAGAAGCATGCCGACGCGCATCATGAAGAAGTTGGGGCTGGTGTGCCAGTAATCATAGGTCGCGTAGAGCTGAAGCGTGGAATTGTCCAGTTGGAAAGCGATCAGGATTGCTGCTGTCCCCACGGCCGCCAGCCACGCCAAAGTTTGGGCTGTGCGGTCGCGGCCCCAGTCGCTGAAGAGAACCGCGCCAACTGCAAGGCCAGCAAAGGCGAACCCGGTCCAGGGGAAAATGCAGAACAGCCAGGGCTGAGGCGCGCCGAGGTTGTGGCATCCGTCAATGTAGGACTCGATCTGCCACGGGAGCCATGTTGGTCGCCATGTGGTATATAGCGGTGGCGTCACCAGAGCAATCAGCACGACGACGCCGAGCGCGGCTGTGGCGATTGTGGCGACCGGCATGGTTGCGGTTGAACCTGGTCGCGGCCCACGTGCGGGATCGGCGGCGAGGCCCGGGGTCCGCAGTCGGAGGGCTCTAATTTGCAGAACCAGACCGCAAAGCAGCGCCATCATGATCATCGACAGGCCGATGATGTTGAGGACGTCGACGCGGAAGAGATCGGTCCACGGCGCCCAGCCCCAGGCGATGAGATATTCCTGCAGGCGAAAGAGCAGGCCGAAGCCGACGATTTCAGCGCCACGGCGCGCCATCGTGCGCGTAATTTGACCGGGCGTAGCATTTTTCCGAACCAGTTTGCTGGTCACCAGCGCGAAGGAAATTCCGGCGAGAAAAAGGAAGAGCGGCGCGGGCAGCGTCCCGAGGCGCTGCGAGTCTTTGATGAACAGACCGTTGCGCGCATCGCCGCCGAGCCATGAATCGTAGCAGTGCGTCTGAAACATGAGCACGCAGGCGAGCCCGCGCATCCAGTCAATCCAGGCGAGACGGGAAGAGGGGGCCGAGGTCACGGGCGAAAGTGTAACGTGCGGTGAGGCTTCGGGCCAAGGGAAAGCAAAGGTCACCCAGAGCTTAATCGCCAATTTTGAGTTTGCGCCTCTAACGGACCAAGCGTGCTAGCATTTTTGCAAGACCGGTCCGTTAGTCCACATGTTCTCCATGAAGTCTTCCTTACATATCGGCGTTGTCGTTCTCAGCCTGCTGCTGGCCGCTTTTCTTCCCGGTGTGGCGTTCGCCAAGGACGAGCCCAAGTGGATTGAAGTACACAGCGCGCATTTTTCCGTGCTGACCGATGGGGGAGAAAAGCGTGGGCGCGAAGTCGCCCTGCGGATGGAGCAGATGCGGGCGGTTTTCGGGCAACTGCTGATGAAGGACAAACTGAAAATGTCCGTTCCCATCACTGTGATCGCGTTCAAGAGCGATAAACAGTATGGCGAAGTGGCTCCGGCAAAACAGAGCATGGCGGGTGGTTTTTACGTTCCTGGTTACGATCGCATCTACATCGGGCTGAACCTTTTTGAAATGGAGCCTTGGCGCGCGATCGCGCATTCGCTGGGACATTATTTCCTGAACTACAACTATCCGCCCACGCAAGGCTGGTTCGATGAAGGGATGGCGGAATATTTCGGCGCGGTCGAGATCGGCAAAGAAGTCAACATTGGAGGAGATCCCGAACTGGCCCCGGAATGGCACGAAGATATTTTCGACAACATGGCGCGTGACGCGAAGACGCCGCAATCGCTGACGCAGTTAGTGAGTTCGCCGGTTTGGATCGCGATGGTGGATCTGTTCACGATGAAGCATGACGGTTCCGGCCTGCGTGAGGGATCGCATCACACGCTCTATTACGCGCAATCGTGGATGGTAGTGCACTATCTGATCAACAAAAAGAAAATGCCGGAAGTTGGGACTTATTTCGATCTCGTGTTGAATCAAAAAGTACCAGTCGATAAAGCGATGGTGCAGGCGTTTGATTTGTCGCCGGCGCAGATGGAAGAAGCGGTCAGGACCTACTTTAATTCGCTCGGCAACCTGGGCGTTGCGGTCGATCAGTCCAAGAAACCAACCGTCGATCCCCTGGATATTCAGCAGCCCAATCACTTTCCGGTACCGATCACTGGCGACGATCTTGGCGTGGCCGTGAACCCGGTGGCAGAGGCAGACGCGAAGGCCATGATCGACGATATGATGGCGCGGGTTCCGGAACATCGGGATCAGGCGCTGCGCGATCTGCAGGCTCTGACGGTGGCCCCGAAAGACAATGAGACGGCGCACCGCGGATTGGCCCGGGATCATATCCAGCAGAAGCTCTTTGACGCGGCTTCGGAAGAGCTGGACAAGGCTACAGAGTTGAATCCGCGCGATCCCTGGGTTTGGTATTACCGTTCGGTGGTGAAGTATCGTGCGGCGCAGGCTGCAGGGCAAGAGATGCGCGGGCTGGCCAACATGATGCAGGATCTGCGGGCGGTGGTGGATTGGTATCCGGAGATGGCCGACGCCTATAACATGCTGGGAATGGCGCGAGTGGGAGGCGGCGGAATCAAATCCGCCCTGGAGGCGCAAAGGCAGGCAATCGCACTTGCACCTCGAAACGTTGAGTATCAATTCAATCTTGGACAAATCTACGTTGCCGCCAAGAAATGGGACCAGGCGCGGGAGCTATTTACCCGCTTGAAGGAAGGACCGGATCGGCAAGCGGCGTCGGCGGCGAAGAAAGAACTGGAAGACCTTCCCACTCTCGAGAAGTATGGGATCCGTTCGCAACAAGCTGCAAAGGCCGAAGCGCCCGCTGGTTCGGCGGAAAATGCATCTGGTGAGGAGTCCGACTCTGCCGTCTCGAAGCCGGCGGCGCCTAAGCCCGGTAGCACTGGGCCTGTCGAAAATTTGAAAGGGAAAATCGTTCAGAGCGACTGCTCCAAGCCTCCCGAAGTATTGATTACGATTATTAGCGGAATGACCTCGTACACGATGCACGCTTCCGACTACAAAACGCTGCTGGTGATCGGCGAGGATCAGTTTTCGTGCGACTGGAAAAACCGTCCCGTATCGGTGAACTACCGCGCGACGGGCAGGCATGCTGGCGAAGTGGTATCGATTGAATTGCGTTAGTCTGCAGCGCGCTTTGCACCACTACATTGCATCTACGCAAGTGTGCGAAGATGGAGCCGGGTGGGGAAGGTATGGAAAATCCTCTCAAACTGAAACGCATTCACCACGTTGAATTCTTTGTTGGCAATGCCAAGCAGGCGGCTTTTTATTACCGCATGGGCTTTGGATTCTCACAGGTTGCTTACAGCGGATTGGAAACGGGGCAGCGCCAGCGCACGTCGTACGCATTGAGCCAAGGCAAGGCGAATTTTGTATTGACGACGCCACTCACTGCTGACGATCCGGCCGCGGAGCACATCCGGAAGCATGGCGACGGTGTGCGGGATATTGCGATGGAAGTGGCTGACGCCGACGAGGCGTTTGCCGAGGCGGTGCGGCGAGGAGCGAAGCCGGCGGAGGAACCGCACGACCTAAGTGACGGGCATGGCACTATCCGGCGCGCAGCGGTTCACACCTACGGCGACACGATCCACTCGCTGATTTCGTATAAAGATTACAAGGGACCGTTTTTGCCCGGCTTTGTGGCGGCTCCGGTGGCCGGCGATGACTGCGGCATCCTGCGCATTGATCACATCGTGGGGAACGTGGAACTGGGGCAGATGCAGCACTGGGCGGAATACTACTCGCGCGTGTTCGGCTTTCATCGTTACATCACATTCGACGATAAGGATATTTCTACTGAATACAGCGCCCTGATGAGCATTGTGATGTCAGACGACTCGTATTCGGTGAAGTTTCCAATCAATGAGCCGGCGGTTGCGCGTAACAAGAGCCAGATCCAGGAATATCTGGAGGCTTATGGCGGGCCGGGGGCGCAGCACATCGCTCTGCAATGCAAGGACGTCCTGTTTACCGTAAGCAAGCTGCAGCGCAACGGACTCGAATTTCTGCGTGTGCCGGACGCTTACTATGAAGTGCTGCCCACGCGCGTGGGACCGCTGGAGGAACCAATCGGCACGCTGCGGTCGCTCGGTATACTTGTGGACCGCGACGAGGAAGGCTACCTGCTGCAGATTTTCTCGAAACCGGTGGAAGATCGGCCGACGGTATTTTTCGAGATCATTCAGCGCAAGGGAAGCCGCGGGTTCGGAAAAGGCAACTTCAAGGCCTTATTTGAGTCGATCGAACTGGAGCAGGGGCGGCGAGGGAATCTTTAGACGATGGCCAGCACAAAAGCAGCGAAAGCCGGAACGAATACACACAAGACGACGAAGTTGAACTATCAGTCGGGTTTCGGCAACGAGTTCGCCAGCGAGGCCGTTGCCGGGACACTGCCGCGCGGACAAAACTCACCGCAGAAGGTCGCCCACGGTTTATACGCCGAGCAGTTAAGTGGCACTCCATTCACCGCGCCACGCGTCGCCAATCGCCGCACATGGCTGTATCGCATCCGGCCTTCGGTGGCGCATAAGCCATTTGAGCCTATCGAGCAGGGCAAACTGCGCAGCGCACCGTTTGACGAGGCACCCACGCCGCCGAACCAGTTGCGCTGGGCTCCGATTCCAATTCCAAAGGATCGGACCGACTTTGTTGACGGCCTGATCACCATGGCCGGCAACGGCAACACGCACACGCATTCGGGAGTTGGAATTCACATCTACGTTGCGAATGCGTCGATGACGGATCGTTTCTTCTACAACGCTGACGGCGAGATGCTGATCGTGCCCCAGATGGGGCGTTTGCTGCTGCACACGGAGATGGGGATCCTCGAAGCCGCGCCCGGCGAGATTGCGGTGATTCAGCGGGGTATTCGCTTTCGGGTCGAATTGCTCGACAATGTGGCGCGCGGATACATTTGTGAAAACTATGGCGCGTTGCTTCGGTTGCCCGATCTCGGTCCGATTGGTGCCAACGGTTTGGCGAATCCGCGCGATTTTCTGGCTCCGGTTGCCGCCTTTGAAGATCGTGAAGGCGATTACCGGATTGTGACCAAGTTTCAGGGCCGCCTCTGGCAAGCGGCGATTGATCATTCTCCGTTGAATGTGGTTGCCTGGCACGGGAATTACGTCCCCTATAAATACGACCTGGCCAATTTCAATTGCATCAACACGGTGAGCTTCGACCATCCCGATCCCTCGATCTATACGGTGCTCACTTCGCCTTCTGAGATTGCAGGTACTGCAAATCTGGATTTTGTGATTTTCCCGCCGCGCTGGATGGTGGCCGAGCACACCTTCCGCCCACCGTGGTTTCACCGCAATTTCATGAGCGAGTTCATGGGACTGATCTACGGGGAGTACGATGCCAAGGCGGAAGGCTTCGTGCCGGGTGGCGCGAGCCTGCACAATTGCATGGCCGGCCACGGTCCCGACACCGAGACATTCGAAAAGGCCAGCAACGCCGAACTAAAGCCGGTTGCCATTAAAGACACGCTGGCGTTCATGTTCGAAACACGCTTTGTGTGCCGGCCAACGCGCTTCGCGCTGGAGACTTCTGAACTCGATCATCAATATTTCGAGTGTTGGCAAGGGTTGCGGAAGAAGTTCGATGGAGCTTAAAGGTGGCTCGATGCAGGTCAAGTCGCAGGAGACGATCGGAAGCGCGGCGAGCACGGCTAAGCCCGTGTCAGTCTTGCTGCGAAATCTGATCGACTACGCGGGACTGTTCCCTCCTGCGTCGCTGGGGATGGCTCCAGCGGTAGCGAATTATTACTTATATTCGCGTTCACAATTCAGTTGGATGCTCGGGCGCTTCATTGTTCCGGCCGCGCGACTCAGCGAGTTTGAGGATGTGCTGCTTCGGCTGCCGGGTTCCGGCGCGGAATCGAAATCGCGATGGGGCGTGTCGGCCTTACTGGGCGCAGATGTAGCGGATGATCTTGCCCGCATTCGCGATTTCAATGGGTGCGGAATTGGGGGCCGCCCGCTGGCCGGGAAGATCGACTCGGTAGAGGTCCGGGTTACGACCCCGGAGGAGATCGAGCGTCTTTCTCGAATGATCCCGGCTGAACTGGAGACGTATTTTGAAATTCCGTGGACTGGCGGGGCAACACCAGACTGCGTTGCAGCGGTGGCATCTTGCCGGCGGCGCGCTAAAATTCGGACCGGCGGTGAGACGACGGATAAGTTTCCCTCTCCGGAGAGCGTGCTCGAATTCATTACGCTTTGCGCGGCGGCGGGCGTGCCGTTCAAGGCGACAGCTGGCCTGCATCACCCTCTGCGCTCGCTGCGCCGTTTCACATATCAGCCCGAGAGTCCCTCCGGAATCATGCACGGCTTCCTGAATGTTTTTCTTGCCGCGGCGTTTGTACGCGCTGGCATGGGAACCGGGCCTGCGGTTGAGTTGCTCAAGGAACAGGAAGCCGGGGCATTTCACTTTGGTTCCGATGAAATCATTTGGCGCGGGCACCGCCTCGGCGCACGTGATGTTTTTCTGGCCCGCAGGGATTTCGCGGTCTCGTTCGGGTCCTGCTCATTTACGGAACCGATCGACGATTTACGCTCTCTCCATCTTCTATGAAACCTTTGCTAGACGAGACCCACGATCCCAAAGCGCGAAGCTGGGTGGAATCGGCGAATGCCGCCGCGTCCGATTTCCCGGTCCAGAATTTACCGTTTGGAGTATTTCGACGCCGTGCTCAAGGCGCGGATGCAAAGGTTGGAGTCGCCATCGGCGACCGGGTTTTAGACATCGCTGGGGTCAGAAACGAAGGGTTGCTCGCCGAGGCGGACGTGAACGCCGCAGCCGAAGCGTGTGGCGCGGATTGTCCCGGAGGCGCTTCACTGAATGCGCTAATGGCGCTCGGCTCCGGGCCCCGGCGCGCTTTGCGTCGTCGTCTTCACGCTCTGTTGCGCGACGATGCGCTGCCTTCGGATCGCGAGGCCGTCGCGCGCCATCTGGTGCCGCAGTCCGAAGTGGAGATGCTTCTTCCTTCAGCCGTTGGCGACTATACCGATTTCTACGCTTCCATCTTTCATGCGACCAACGTCGGCAAATTGTTCCGCCCCGACAATCCCTTGCTGCCGAATTACAAATACGTTCCCATCGGTTATCACGGACGCGCTTCGTCACTGGTCGTGAGTGGCAGGGCAGTCCGGCGCCCGTTGGGACAAACCCGGGACGGAGAAGCAGCGCCGCAATTTGGGCCGAGCAAAGCGCTCGACTACGAACTGGAAGTCGGCTTTTTCGTGAGCGCGGGCAACGAACTGGAAACGCGAATTTCCATTGCCGACGCGGAGGACCACATCTTTGGGATCTGCCTGGTGAACGATTGGTCGGCGCGGGACATGCAGGCATGGGAATACCAGCCGCTGGGGCCGTTTCTGGCAAAAAGCTTCGCCACGTCGCTGTCGCCCTGGGTGGTGACGATGGAAGCGTTGGCTCCGTTTCGCGTCCCTGCTTTTGCCCGTCCGGCAGGCGATCCGGCTCCGTTGCCTTACCTTTTCGAATCCGCCGATCAGCAGTATGGCGGGCTTAACCTAAGTTTAGAAGTCTCCTTGCTGTCGGTGCGGATGCGCGAGGCGGACGTCCCTCCCGTAATCCTCAGCCGGAGCAATTTCCGCGATCTCTACTGGACGATGGCACAACTGCTGACGCACCACGCGAGCAACGGTTGCAATCTGCGTGCCGGTGATTTGCTGGCTAGTGGCACGGTGTCGGGCGCCGACAAGAGCGCACGCGGGTGCCTGCTGGAACTGACTTCGCGCGGCCGGGATCCGATCACACTGCCGAGCGCAGAGCAGCGAAGATTTCTGGAAGATGGCGACGAGGTCATTCTGCGCGGATATTGCGAAGGCGACGGCTTCCGCCGAATTGGGCTAGGCGCGTGCTCGGGGACGATTCTAGGCGCGCGTGCGAGCTAGATTGCTGCAGGCTCTGTGCCTCCCCAGCAATGCACATCGGCTAGGGGGCGGTCAAAGGCAGTCAGCGTGGCTGAAAATTAACACGGTTTTAATGATGGCGCTGTCATTCGCCGTTAACATTTCCTCCATGCCTGATCAACCACTGCAAATTGAAGAGCTCCCCGGGTCGCGAGAAGGGATTCGTATTATGCGTCTTTCGGGGCCACTGTCGCTGACGAACGTGTTTGGCTTTCAGACGAAGGTGCGCGCTGACACCTCGCGCGGGCTGATTCTCGACTTCACCGCGGTTCCGCTGGCCGATTCGGCGGGAATTGGAGCTCTGGTGGGGGCTTATGTCAGCCGGCAAAAAGACGGCCGGTCGCTGGGGTTGGTGGGGGTGAATCAGCGGATTCACCAGGCGCTCGAAGTGACGCGGGTGGACAACTTTTTCCGGTTCTTTGGGACGGTGGAAGAAGCGGAGCAGGCAGCCGTGTAGAAATAAGAAAGGCGGCCTGTTGAGCCGCCCTTCGGATGTTTCGAATTTTGATGGTGGTTTAGGCGCCCTTGACGTTCTCTGCCTGCCAGCCCTTCGGCCCTTTGACTACGTCGAACTGAACTTGCTGACCTTCTTGGAGGCTGCGGAAACCGTTGGCTTGGATGGCGGAGAAGTGCACAAACACGTCCTCGCCGTTCTGGCGGCTGATAAACCCGTAACCCTTAGCGTCGTTAAACCACTTTACTGTTCCTGTTTCCATGGTGTTGCTGTGTTCCTTTTGTGTTGAAATGTGCGCTGAAGCTTGTTGGATAGTGCAGGCAGGTCACGCTGTAGAGCGGGGTACTGCTTACAACCGCAAAGATCAAACGCAAGTAGAGTATACCGAACTTCGACGGCCCAATGCTAGCCAGTTCTGCCCATACCTAGGTAACTCCGGTCGCTGTCCCCGGAGGCCATGCCCTCGGTTTGCAACTTTCTAAAGCCTGATTCATCATAGACTTATGCGAATCTGGGTGGGGAAATCGGCCTGGTTAATGGCAGCTGTCTTACTCGGTGTCATGGCCTTAACGGCTCAGGCTAACCTGATCGAAGATGTGCGTACACAATTGTCACGGAATGCCGTTTCTTCAGCCGAGGCTGAGCTCTCCAGTTACAAGTCGCGTCAGGGAGTGACGCCGGAGTACTTAGAGGCGCTCTCGTGGATGGCGCGCGGAGCGGCGGCCAGCCAGCAATGGGATAAGGCCGCTTCCTATGCGACCGAGACTCGTACCCTGTGCGAGCAGCAACTTGCCAAACGCAAACTGGACGCGGAACCGCATCTGCCGGTTGCTCTGGGCGCGGCGTATGAAGTCTTGGCGCAGAGGATGGCAGAAAAGGGGCAAGGCCCCGCCGCCGTTCGGTTGCTGAGGTCGGCGCTGGCGCGCTACGGAACGACCTCAATTGCACCCCGCCTCCAAAAGAATCTGAATTTGCTGTCGCTGGTGGGCCATCCGGCTCCGGCGTTGCAGGCTACGCAGTATCTTGGGCCGAAGCTCCCCACGCTTGCATCGCTCAAAGGGTCGCCCGTGCTGTTGTTCTTCTGGGCGCACTGGTGCGCCGACTGCAAGGCCGAAGTACCCGTGATTGCGCGCCTGTGGCAGGAGTTTGCGCCGCAAGGTCTGGTTGTGATCGGTCCGACGCAACTCTATGGTTACGCCGCCTATGGCAACGATGCGACGCCCGCTCAGGAACGCGACTATATCGAGGCGGTCCGGCAGCGTTACTACTCGAGTCTTCTTGCTATGCCGGTCCCGCTTAGTAAGCAGAACTTCAATGTCTACGGGGCGAGCACGACGCCGACATTGGTGCTACTGAATCGCGCCGGCCAGGTTGCGATGTACCATCCGGGGGCGTTGAGGTATGAGGAGTTGCGGGAAGCGGTGGAGAAGGCGGCCGCTCGTTAGCCGTTTTTGCTTCTGACTAGCCTCTAGATGGTCGCGGCCTGCTCCCGCCGCCGCGCTTGAATCTCGATATAGACGTTGATCAGTGAAACCGCGGCGGGCGTGACTCCCGGAATACGCGAAGCCTGCCCGATGGTCTGCGGCTGCACCTTACGCAGCTTTTCCTGCATTTCGCGCGAGAGGCCGCTGACGGAGTGGTAGTCGAACCACTCGGGGATGTGGCGCTGCTCGGCTTTTTTCAGGCGGTCTATGGCTCTCTGCTGCTGGTCGAGATAGCCGGCGTACTTGATTTCGGTCTCGATGGATTTGAGTTCGTTGCGGATCTCGGAGGACAAGTGGGCAGTGGTTGGTGGCTGGTGGTCAGAGGAACGGTGGAAGAAAGCCGGAACGAGTTCGCGCAACGCCCGGACGAGTTGTTCGATGGTTATTTCGGGGCGCTTCAGAAATTGAGACAGCGGCTGCCCTAGAGCCGACGATACGTCGTTGGCCGCGTCGTTTTGAGCGGGTTCGATCTGCTCCAGCATTGCGCTTGTCAGTTTCTTGCGATCCAGTAACTGCTTTATCTCTTCCATTCGCTTCTGCTTGGCTTGGAAAGCGCCCCAGGCTCCGTCGTTGATCAGGCCTACGCGGCGGCCGTGTGGGGTCAGGCGGCGGTCGGCGTTGTCGATACGCAGGTGCAGGCGGAACTCCGCGCGCGACGTAAACATGCGGTAAGGTTCGCTGGTCCCCTTGGAAATCAGGTCGTCGATCAGGATCGCCGTGTAGGCTTCGGTGCGGTCGAGCACGAGCGGCGCCTCGTTCTTTACTTTCAACGCTGCGTTGATCCCCGCCATGATGCCCTGGCAGGCTGCCTCCTCGTAACCCGATGTCCCGTTGATCTGGCCCGCCAGAAAAAGGCCCGCAATCTTCTTTGTCTCCAGCGTGCGATTCAGCTCCGTCGGATCGATCGAGTCATATTCGATGGCATATCCGGGGCGCATCATTTCGGCCTGGTCGAGTCCCGGGATCGACTTGAGAATCGCCATCTGCACGTCGATCGGCAGCGACGTGCTCATGCCGTTGACGTAGATTTCATGTGTGTTCAGGCCCTCGGGCTCAAGGAAGAGCTGGTGCGTCGTTTTATCGGGGAACTTGACGATTTTGTCTTCGATCGACGGGCAATACCGTGGGCCGATGGATTGAATCTGTCCGCTGTACATCGGCGAGCGGTGCACGTTTTCGCGGATGATGCGATGCGTTTCCTCCGTCGTGAACGCGATGTAGCAGGGTACCTGCTTGTCATGATGCGCGACCTGGCGAGTTCGGAAGCTGAAGGGCGTGGGGTCGGCGTCGCCGGGCTGACTCTCGAATTTCGACCAGTCAATGGTGCGGCCGTCGAGGCGCGGGGGGGTGCCCGTTTTCAGACGGCATCCGCGCAGGCCGAGTTTCTTCAGCGCTTCACCGAGCAGAACGGCGGCCGGTTCTCCGGACCGTCCGGCGGGGTATTGCTGCTCGCCACAGTGGATGAGTCCATTGAGGAAGGTGCCGGTGGTGATGATGACGGCGCGGGCGGAGACGCGGCGGCCGTCGCGAAGAAGGATGCCGGTGATGCAGTCGATAGTCGATGGTCGTTGGTCGGCGGCGAGAACGGCTTCCTCCCTTCGGTCGGAATGACAATTCTCATCCGAACCTGCGAACGACTGACGACTATCGACCAACGACTGCTTCTCCAAAATCACATCCGCCACTTCCGCTTGCTTGATCTTCAAGTTCGGCTGCGATTCAAGCACCTCGCGCATCTTCAGGCGGTAGGCCTGTTTGTCGCACTGCGCGCGGGGCGACCAGACTGCCGGGCCTCGCGAAGTATTGAGCAATCGAAACTGGATTCCTACCGCATCGGTGATCTCGCCCATGATGCCGCCGAGCGCATCGACCTCGCGGACCAGGTGTCCTTTGGCGATGCCGCCAACGGCCGGGTTGCACGACATTTGCGCAATTAGATCGACGTTAAGCGTATAAAGAGCCGTCTTCAGGCCCATGCGCGCGGCGGCCATTGCGGCTTCGCACCCGGCATGGCCGGCGCCGACCACCACCACGTCGAAATATTCGTTGAACGATTGCATTTGCGCAGCTCGACAAAGCCCCAAAGCCAGGCGGGAAACTTCTCATTGAATTGTAACAAGTCAGGCGACTCGATCCGACTTGCGGCCTTGTCAAGTTTTTCTTCGATCCGTATAGTGAAAGTCCCGAGGTGAGGTGTGGAGATGAACGCTGTGGAGATCAACTCTTTTTTGTCGCGTCTCGATGAGTGTGTCGCACGATACGATCTGCTTTGCCATCCGTTCTACCAGGCATGGTCTGCCGGGAAGTTAACGCACGAGGATCTGCGCGAGTACAGCGAAGATTATTACCCGCACGTGGAAGCGTTCCCGTCTTACCTTGCCCAGTTGGGTATTCGCCTGCAGGACGGCGAATTGCGGCGTGCCGTGCTGGCGAATATGTCCGATGAAAAGGGCGGAGAGGACGCTTTCGGCAGGCCGGAGCGCTCGCACGCAGAACTTTGGCTGGATTTTGTGGAGGGTATGGGCGGGGGCCGCACTTCGAGGCGGCATGATGTCCGCGAGATCTCGGATTTGATCGGATATTTTCACGAACTGGCCAGCCAGGGCACGCCGGAGGAAGCGCTCGCTGCCTTTTACGCCTACGAATCGCAGGTGCCACGCATTGCGGGAGAGAAAAATCGGGGTTTGCGTGAGCTGTATGGAGCCGACGAGAAAACACGCGCGTATTTTGTCCTGCACATGACTGCGGACGTTTATCACTCGCAGGTATGGCGTAAGCAACTGGAAAAGCGCGTCGCGGCAAATCCCGAAACTGCGGAGAAAGCATTGGCTGCCGCTGAGGGTGCAGCCCGGAAGCTTTGGGAAGCGCTTAACGGAATCGAGGCCCGGCGCATGGCGGCGGCGTAGGAAAGCAAGGATGTCAGATTAGAGACGAGCCCGCTCTTCCGGTTACAGCGCCCTTTTCCATCGTTCGCAGAATCGCTCGATAAGGACTGCATTCCACTGAGAGCAACCTAGGAACCAGGATGGCCCGGCCTATTCCCATTGGTGTGCGCGGCGAAGCCGAAGAGACTGTGGAACGGAAGCACACGCTCACCGGTTACAACTCGGAACTCCCGCCGGTGTACTCGACTCCCGATATGATTCGGCTGATGGAAACGGCTGCCTTTAACGCGCTGCAACCGTTCTGCGACGAGGGTGAAATCACCGTGGGTACATTGATTCATGTGGAGCACAGGGCGGCCAGCGGAATTGGGATGCGGATTCGCGCGGTGGCAGAACTGGAGTCGTTCGACGGGCGCTTTTACACCATGCGCGTGACGGCGCACGACGGCTCGCAGGAAATCGGACGGGGCACGGTGGGACGGGCGGTAGTACACGTGCCCACGTTCGTAGCTCGTATGCGGAACAAGGCACAACGAGAGCAGAGAGATCACCTGTAGAGACGAGGCTTGCCTCTCTTGGTTCTTGCGGGGCTCCGCACGCGGGCAACGGAGACGCGGCAAGCCGCGTCTCTACGTCCATGAATATGACTTCTCAAATCGAAAAGGCTATCGAATTCCGCCAGCGTCATCGGCTTGGTGTGCTGGTTCTTCCAAATGCGTGGGACGTGGTTAGCGCGCGCATCTTCGAGGAAGCCGGCTTCCCGGCCATCGCCACCACCTCAGCGGGCATTGCTTTTTCGCTCGGATACCCGGACGGCCAGCGCATCTCGCGCGAGGAGATGATCGCGCGCATCGGCCGCATTGTGCGTGCCTTGAAAGTACCCGTGACTGCCGACATCGAATGGGGATATGGTTCAACCGCGGAGGAGGTTGCTGGCACCACTCGGGAAGTGATCGAGGCGGGAGCGGTCGGGATGAACCTCGAAGACGCAACCGGCCGGGCGGATCAGCCGCTCCTGACCCTTGAGCGGGCAGTAGAGAAGATCAAGGCCGCGCGCGACACGGCTGCGCAGTTGCGGGTTCCCATCGTGTTGAATGCGCGCACGGATATTTACCTGTTGCCTGGAGGCAATCCCGATGCAGACTTTCAGGAAGCCGTGCGGCGGCTGGTGGCGTTTCGCGATGCCGGCGCCGATTGCGTGTTTGCGCCGGGACTGAAAGATGCCGACACCATCAGCCGCCTGGTGAAGAGTGTTCAGTGTCCGTTGAATATTCTTGCGGGGCCGGGAACGCCGCCCATCGCGGAACTCGAAAAACTGGGAGTGGCGCGGGTGAGCGTGGGTTCGGGTTTCATGCGCGCGACGCTCGGCCTGCTCCGGCGAGCAGCCGAGGAACTCAAGTCCGCAGGCACATACAGCGCGATTGCGAATGGCGTACCTTACGCGGAAGTGAACAAGCTGCTCGGCGGCTAGAAAAGTCTGGAGCGCCGATGCCCACGTAGGGACAGCCGCCTCGGCTGTCCCCGGAGCGCATCTCCGCCTACGTATTCACCAGCGCCATCATGTGCTCCGGATATCGCTCACCGGCGGCGGCGCCGAACGGGAAAACCTCGTTGAGACGCCGCAGATCATCAGCCGAGAGTTCGATGTTGAGGGCTCCGGCATTCTCCTCCAAATACCTGCGGCGCTTGGTGCCGGGGATCGGCACGATGTCGCCACCCTGCGCCATCACCCACGCAAGTGCTAATTGCGACGGCTGACAGTTTTTCTCACGCGCCAGGTCCTCGACTCGATTGACCAGATCAAGGTTCTTCTGGAAGTTCTCTCCCTGAAAGCGCGGCGAGAAGCGGCGGTAGTCGTCGGCGGGAAGATCTTCGAATTTCTTGAACTGGCCAGTCAGAAAGCCGCGGCCGAGCGGGCTGTAGGCGACAAAACCAATACCCAACTCGCGGCAGGTGGGGAGGATCTCAGCTTCCGGATCGCGCGTCCACAGCGAGTACTCGGTCTGTAGCGCCGCAATCGGGTGTACCTTCACGGCACGCCGCAACGTCTTCACTCCCGCCTCAGAGAGCCCGAGATAGCGCACCTTGCCTTCTTTCACCAGTTCAGCCATAGCGCCCACCGTTTCCTCTATGGGCGTATTGGGATCGACGCGGTGCTGGTAGTAAAGGTCGATGTAGTCCACAGCCAGGCGCTTGAGGCTGGCATCGCACGCGCTCTTCACATAATCCGGTTTGCCGTTGACGCCGCGAATCTGCGGTTTCGCCGGATCGCGCACGATCCCGAACTTGGTCGCCAGCACAATCTGGTCGCGCTTGCCCTTGATGGCGCGGCCGACCAGTGCTTCGTTTTTGTGCGGGCCATAGACGTCGGCCGTATCGAGGAAGGTGATGCCCAGTTCGAGCGCCCGATGAATGGTTGCGACCGATTCGGTGTCATCAAAACCAGCATAAAATTCCGACATGCCCATGCAGCCCAGCCCGAGCGCCGAAACCTTCAGGCCGCTGCGACCCAGCTCGATTGTTTTCATCTATAACTCCTGTAAAACAGGATAACGCGGAAGAGGGTCGCGGTTCTTGTGGATGAGTTCGTTCGTGGTAAGCCAATCTGGAGGTTTCACGTCTATATGACGCGAGTTGCAAACTGGTTTGAGCGGAAGTTTGAATTTTCATTTCCGGTCGAGTTGTATCCCGACCTGTGCATGCGCTTGCGTGGAACTCCAGCGCGGCTCGAAGAGGCCGTGCGTGGATGCCCTGCCGAGCGCATGCTGCGTGCGCCTCAAGGGAAGTGGTCGGCACAGGAGCACGCCGGCCATCTGCTCAACCTTGAGCCTTTGTGGTTCGCCCGCGTCGAGGACTTTGTTGCCGGCGGAAGTGAACTCACAGTGGCCGACCTGAACAATCGCTCCACGGATGAGGCTCGGTATAATACGCAGGCTTTGGGCGCGATTCTCGCTGATTTTCGCCGGGCCCGGCTGCAGATGGTGGATCGCCTGGAGCAGCTTGACGCGGCGTTATGTGCGCGCGTTCTTCAGCATCCGCGCCTCAAGGCGCCGATGCGGCTGGTCGATCATTTGTTTTTTGTAGCGGAACATGACGACCACCATCTCGCGATGATCTGGGAATTAATCCACGATTGATGGAACGGTAAGTCAGCGGACCGAGATCGGCGGCTTGCTTGCGGCCACGACTTCGCCGATCTCAACCACGGGCACGCCCGCTTTCTGCAGTGCTTCGGAAAGGGCAAGAGAATCAGCCGCGGCGACGGAAATCAGCAATCCGCCGGCGGTTTGCGGGTCGAAGAGGAGCGTGCGGATTTCTTCGGGAACCGTGCTGGCATAGCCGACGAGACATTCGGCGAAATCGCGGTTCGCCTTCAACCCGCCGGGGATGAAGCCGGCGCGAATACAATCGAGCGCGCCTTCGAGGATGGGGATTTTAGCCGAGTCAAAAACCAGACCTACCTTTGAGGCCAGCGCCATTTCGCGGGCGTGGCCGATTAGCCCGAAACCCGTAACATCCGTGAGCGCATGCACAGGGTTTAACTGATGGCTGACGGCTGATGGCTGATAGCTGCCCGTGAGTACTCCGGCGGCAATCTTGTTTAGTGTCGTCATCGACTGTACGGCTGCCTCGATCCAACTTTGCTTGGCGGTGCCTTTTTTGATGGCCGTCGAAATCACGCCTGTGCCAAGCGCTTTGGTGAAGAGGAGTTTATCGCCGGGCTGCGCGCCTTGGTTTGCGAGTACGCGCTGCGGATGGATGATGCCGGTTACGGCGTAGCCGAATTTTGTTTCTTCATCGCGGATGCTGTGACCACCGACCACCGTGCATCCCGCCTCGATCATCTTCGAGAGGCCGCCGGCCAGAATGCGCTCGAGGATCGTGATATCGGCTTTATCTGGGAAACAGACCAGCGCCAGCGAAGTCAGCGGCTTTCCGCCCATGGCATAAACGTCGCTGAGCGCGTTGGTGGCGGCGATTTGGCCAAAGATGTAGGGGTCGTCGACGATGGGCGTGAAGAAATCGACTGTCTGGACGAGCGCCGTCTCAGGCGTGAGTTGATACACGCCGGCGTCGTCGGCATGATCGAAGCCGACCAGCACATTCGGGTCATGTTGCCGGGCTAATTTCCCAAGCACCGTGTCCAGCACCGCCGGACTCAGCTTGGACGCTCAACCCGCGGCTTTGACCGACTCCGTCAGGCGGAATGGTTTTATCTCGGGCACGAGGCCATTGTAGCGTTCTGTAGTAACTCACAAGTTATATTTTCCACCGCGCGGCCGCTAACTGCAAAGGTACTTGACAACCCATGCTTTCGCCGTTTTCGCTCGCAAGTCCTTATGGATCAATAGCTAAATTTCTGCGTTTCCGCGATTTTCTCGCCGGTTTTCCGCCCTGCCAAAAATATGTTTAGCGAATAAAAAGAGAAGAAATCGCTGGCCGCGAGAAAATCCATCCCCCCTCGTTCCACTTTTCAAAACGGCAAGATTGATTCAGGCTAAGCGGTCGAAACCGGCTCTGGAAAGCCCTCGATAAGTTGAACGTCGCCGTGCCCAGCTATTTCACTGCGACCTGCGTGATTCGCAAATCCGGATACGCATGGTTCCATTGCGCGGAGATGTTTTCGAAGGTCAAGCGGAAGGGTTTGCTTTGCCCTGGCTCAAGCGGCGAGAGGTTTAGGTCTACCGCTTCGTCGTACGGACCGCCCGTGCGGAGAACGTGAATCGGCAACTCCTCGCGTTGTGCGGTTTGGCCCATATCGTCTTTAAATGTGACTGCGACAACAGCGTGGATTACAGTCTGATTGCCGGTGTTGGTAATGGTCCCATCAAGATAGCTGACAGTTGCGCCGACGAAGTTTTGCGCGGCGCTGGTCTTCAGATCCGAGAACTTCAGGTTGGCAGCATATGCCGGAGGTTCGGCAGGTGGTTTCTGCTCGGACCGGAGGATCAGCACGACAATGCCGACAACAACCGCAACGATCGCTAGCCCAATCACGATGGGCCGCAAGCTCGATTCCTCTGCCTCGTTGGTGGGATTTGCATTCGGCTGAAGCAGTCCGCCCATGGCGGGATTGTACTACTGCGGACGATGGTGGACTAACGAACAGGGGCAATGGGGGGCGCTACGATCCCAAAGCTCCAACCAATCGTAGATCGCCGCGAGCGCCGGAACGCGAGCATGAAGAAAGTTCCTGGGCATTAGACAATTTGACCTAGCACACCACCAAAGCTGCAAAACGGCAAGTTGCGTTTTCAACTACTTGCGAGGGATGGAAATCGGTCGGACAATTGCTTGGGAGTGACGGTTACGGAGGAGCCTTCCCCCATGTTCTTCCATGAAGAAGACCCTGTTGCGCATTCGAACTGGATCGCAATTCTCTCCTATGCCGCGTCTTTGGCGGTTGGCTTGGCGTTTTGGACAGGCATTGTCCGCGGTGTTCAGTATCTGGTGCGCTGAGACGCCCGCTCTTCCGGTGCTCGATTACCGGTCGTAGTGTAGAAGCGAGAAGACGTCGTAGTTCGCGAGTTTCTCGCGCCCTTTCAGAAAATCCAACTCAACTACAAACGCGAGTCCAGCAATCTCCGCGCCGAGATCGGTTGCCAGTTTCGCGGTGGCAACGGCAGTGCCTCCAGTTGCCAGCAAGTCGTCGACAATCAAGACCTTTTGGCCCTTTTGGATAGCATCCTTGTGGACTTCGAGTGCGTTCGATCCATATTCGAGGTCGTAGCTGATCTTCGCGGTTTCGGCTGGAAGTTTGCCTGGCTTGCGCACTGGAACGAATCCGGCGTTGAGGCGATAAGCGAGCGCGGGGCCGAAGATGAAGCCGCGCGCTTCCATGCCCAGGATGAGATCGATCTCCTTACCGATGTAATTGGCGGAGAGCGCGTCAATCAGGCGGGCAAAGCCGAGCTTGTCCTTGAGCAGCGTGGTGATGTCGTAGAACAGGATGCCTTTTTTGGGGAAGTCGGGTACTTCGCGGATGAGCTTTTTGAGTGCATCGCATTCTGCAGCGGTTACGGTTGCCATTTGATTTTCGATTCCTCTGTCGTCTCGCGTGTTGTTAAAGCTTGGGAGGCAAAACGAGTCGAGTCCTCCCTGGGGCGGTCTTTATTAATCAAAGACTTAGCGGGTGCGGGTCCGTAGATCTTTGAGCACGTTTGCCTACCCGCCGCGAATCTGAAATGAAGCCAGGCCGGGCGTGGGCTCGGCATCGGAAACCTCCACGTTATCTACACGTGCCGCACGCGGGCCCTCGCGCAGGCGTGAATGCAGGCCCGCCAGCTGCTCACGGGTTCCTTGCGCCAGCACCTCGACGGTGCCGTTAGGATTGTTGCAGACCCAGCCTGCGATCTGCAGGATGTGCGCTTCGCGCTCGACGAACCAGCGAAAGCCGACGCCCTGGACGCGTCCGCGAACCAAAAAGCGACGGGCGAGAGTGGGAGATTGATCTTTTGCGGAAGCCATCGTTCGATTGCAGAGTTCAGAGGTCAGATTGCAGAGGTGAAAATCCCATTTCGTAAACCACACGCCAAAGATTCCGGTTCTTACCTCTGCAATCTGACCTCTAACCTCTGACCTTACTCTACGCCCTCGACAGATACGTTCCTTCGGCCGTGTCGACCTTGATTTTTTCGCCTTCGTTGATGAAGGGGGGGACCTGGACGACGAGACCGGTCTCTGTTTTGGCGGGCTTGGTTACGCTGGACGCAGTCGCGCTCTTCAGGCCGGGCTCGACTTCCACGATGGTCAGCACGACGGTCTGCGGCAACTCGATGCCTACGGCCTTTCCGTCGAAAAACTCCACTTTGATCTGGAGGTTTGGTGTCAGGTACTCGACTGCGTCGCCGAGCGTTTCGCGGGTCAGGTGGGTCTGTTCGTAATTTTCCGTGTCCATGAAGTAGTAGCTGTCGCCATCGGCGTATAGAAACTCCATGTTGACCTCGTCCACGTTGACCTTCTCGATGGGGTCTGGAGAGCGAAAGCGTTCCACGAACATGGCGCCGGTGCGCAGGTTGCGGAGCTTGGCCTGAATGAAGGCGCGCAGGTTGCCGGGCGTGCGGTGCTCAACGCTGAAGACGGAATGCAGATCATTGTTGTGCTTGATGATCATGCCGGGACGGAGCTGGGTTGCGGGAATCGACATTGCTGGTTTACATCTCCTTCACTCTTGGAGGAATTTTCGGCGGCGGGAGGCGAGGGCTTCCGCCACGTTGAGAGTAAAAAGCTATTTTACACAGGGTGAGGGTTTTCGGGGAATGCAAAGCTGCGTGGATGGCGCCGTCGGAAGACCCGGCAAGGCGCGCCTCAATAAGTCACTAACGAATGTGAATAGTTGGGAACGCCCATCCGAGTTCTATGGTCGTGCATTCGTTGAAGCGTGTTCCTGCAGCCAGACTTTGGCCTGCTCGTGAACCGTGGCCAGTTCATCTGGAGTGAGTTCCGCAGCCAGGTCATCGAGTTGCGACTGGGCGTTCTGGTCGCCCCTGGCGAGCGCCAAGTCGTACCAGAAGTATGCCTTGTTGTAATCCTGCTGCAGGCCCCTGCCCGCCCAATATTGCGAGCCGAGCGCCGTCAACGCTGGAACGTAAGACTGATCGGCGGCGCGCAGAAACCATTGGGCTGCTTCTGCGTCGTTCTGCTGGACGCCGTCGCCATTGAGATAGAGCATTCCAAGCCGCCATTGCGCTTCAGCGTCACCTTGCGCGGCCATTTTGCGCAAGTCCGGCAGCGGTAGAACCGAACCTCGATTGAGCGATGATTGAGAATACGCCACACTAGACGCTGAGAACACAGTCGGGATCTGCAGACACTCAATAGCAATCGCCACCAAGAGTATAGAAACAATTGAGATAACTGGCTTGAGACTTATCGGCTTACTCATGGCACACACTCTCCGATTCTTAGCCTACCTATGGGAGAGGAACAGCAAAATCTTGCCTAACAGCTTGGTTAGCGAAGGACTCCGGCTCGGGTGACTGTTACAGAGGGGGACCCGGGTTGGGACCGGGAAAATCCTGAGCCCGATCTTCAGTCCTATCTACGTGAACGCTAGCAGCCGGGGATTAGAGTGTCAATGGACCGATCAGGCCACATTGTGGCGTGCTTGCTTGAGATGGAAGTCAATGATTTAACAATATTTAACGTGTGACATCGCATCGATGCTGCACTTCGGTCTGGGGCCAACGGCAACGTAGGGTCCCGGGTCGGGCGGCAAAATGAATGGCAGGCGGTTCACTGGAATAGAATGAGAGTGGAGGTTTCTTATGCGCATCGGCAAGTATGAAAGTTCGGACAGTGGCGCGGGGACTGCGATTGCTTTTCTGCTAATCGGTCTTGGCGTTGGCGCTGCGGTTGGCCTGTTACTGGCTCCGAAGACCGGGCGGCAACTGCGGAAGGACCTGCGGCGCTCCTATGACGACGCGGTGGAAACGGTTTCGGACTGGACCGATGACGCGCGCGGCAAGATCAAGGACGCGGTCGACAAAGGTGCGGACCTGGCAGACGAACTACGCTCGAAGGCTGAGCCGATTGGCGATTATCTGCGACGGTCGTAAATAGTCGTTGGTCATTAGTCGGCGGTCGTTCGGCGGGTCTTGCCAGCGACTAACGAAACTCCGAACAGGCACGGACTTGCGACCGGCACCCTTGCAAACGCTGGCCTTTGCGCGGACAAGAGTGTCCGCGCCACACTCAATCGACTCCCTAGGGTTCCAGTTCCGTCTCGTCTTCCAGTCTGCGCTTCTTCTTCTTCACGCTGCGGATGACGAGCCCAACCGAGAGCCGTAGATTGTCCTGCTTCGCCCTGCCGATGGTTGCGAACGAGGTGCGCGTCTGCAGGTAGTCGGCCTTGATGCGCAGCGCGAAACGATCGCTGATTTTGTGGTCGGCACCTGCGCCGGCCACAAGCGCGATGCCCGAGCTGACCTCCGCGACGAACGCACCTGAGGACTGGGTTTGAGCTATACCGCGGATACCGTCATGCCCGACCAAGACCTCGCCAAAGGGTTCCCAGCGCTGGTGTTTCCGGTAGTGGAATTGCGCGCCGAAAAGGATGTTGTATTCCCGCGTGTCTGCGTTGAATGTGCAGGCTGGGCCGGTGCTGCAATAGGGCCCCAGGTTCACGGGAAATGGCGCGGGCACGGCTCCCGGAATCTGGGTATTGCCGAAGAGCTGGCCGCCGTCCACCACCAGCGCGAGCAAACTGGTCACGTTCAGGCCGAAAGAAGCGTTCCACCCGTTTAGTTGCGCCCAGTGTCCGGCATTGAAAAAGCCGGCTTGCGCAAAAGAATAGCCCACGAACAACTCCGTGAGTGGATACTTGGGCGCGGGCGGTTTCGCGGGAGTGGGGATGGGACTTGATTCCGGAGCAGTCTGAGCCGGAGCGGGAGCTGGCTGCGATGCGGGAGTCTGCGGCGCATTCGCGGCGGGCGCCTGCGCCGAAGTTGCGGCGGGCGGCGGGGCCGCTGCGGCCGGGGCTTGCGCCGCGTCTAAAGGGGGAGCTTGGTCCGGGGCCTGCGCCCATACGATCGCGCACAGCGAGGCGACCACGGCCAATACTCCCAGGCATTTCCTCACGATCCCTCCTTGAGTCAGTCTCTATGTGGTCCTTGGCAAATTATTGAGTATACAGTGTGCGGCGCGGATTCCTTGGGCTGCTTTTTCATTGGATGCGGCGGTCTTACTCGATGAACATGCAATCGCCGTAGGAGAAAAAGCGATAGCCCGCCTCGACAGCGTGACCGTAGGCCTGCAGCACGAGTTCCCGGCCCGCCATTGCGCATACCAGCATCAGCAAGGTGGACTGCGGCAGATGGAAATTGGTCAGGAGCGCATCCACGAGGCGAAAACAGTACCCAGGGTAAATGAAGATGTCTGCCTCGCCGCGGCCGGGTTCGACGCGGCCATGCTTGTCAGCGGCGACGCGACCGGCGGGGCTCAGGCCCTGGTTGCTTTCGGTGAGGACTTGCTCGCCGTCGATCTTGCTGGCCTGCATGGCGGCGAACTCCAGCGTACGCACAGTGGTCGTGCCGACGGCGACTACCCTGCGGCCTTGGATTTTTGCCCTGTTGATCGCCTTCGCGGCGGCGGTGGAAATTTCGTAGGATTCACGGTGCAGCTTGTGATCTTCGACCTTCTCGACTCGCACTGGCTGAAATGTGCCCAGGCCTACGTGCAGGGTGATCTCGGCGATTTCGATGCCGCGGTTGCGAATGCGGTCAAGAATTGCGGGTGTGAAATGCAGGCCGGCGGTGGGCGCAGCCACAGAGCCGATCGTGCTGGCATAGACGGTCTGATAGCGATCGCGATCCGCGGGCCGGTCCTCACGATCGATGTAGGGCGGCAGTGGCACGTGCCCGAGGCGCTCGATGCGAGCGAAGAAATCGGGGACGGGACGGAAACGGATGTGGCGTTCGCCGAAAGTGCCGCGCGCGGTGACTTCGGCTTCTAGTTCGGCCGGGGCATTCGGTTTTTCATGGGAGTCAAGATCACCGAAGAAGAGCTTTTCTCCCATTCCAATTTTTCGGCCTGGGCGAACCAGGCACTCCCACTCATTTGGATCGGCGCTGATTTGATGGGTCAGCAAAACCTCAACACGGCCGCGGAGAAAATCGCGGGCTGCCGGATTGTGCGAACTCACGGTGTGGGCCCGCTCGCCGCTGCGGTGGCCGTAGAGCCGGGCGGGAAACACGCGGGTGTTGTTCACGACCACCAAATCGTCGGGACACAGCAAGTCGGGGAAATCGCGAAACTGACGGTCCTGCCAGCGTCCAGCCGTTGAAGTCTCCGAGGAGCGGACCGAACTCTCACGAATCAGGTGAAGCATCCGCGAGGAAGCGCGGTCGGCGGGTGGTTCCTGGGCAATACTTTCGGGCGGCAGGTCATAGTGAAAATCGGAGACGAGCATCAGGATTTGGTTCACACGCGCCAGTTGTCGGCGCGCCAGTTCTTGATTGACTTCTTAATGTCGTCGGGCGAGAGCTTCTCGTTGAGTGCTTTTTGCGCTAAGCCGGCCAATTCGCCGTCGGATGCGAAGCGCAGGGCGATCAGTTGGCGTTCGGTCAGCTCCGGGATGCGGGAGCGGACGCCTTCGGGCAGCAGGGTAGCCAGGCGAAGGCGCTCTTCCAGGCGAATCACGCGATCCTGCACCTTAAGAGCGTAGAGGCGGATCTTAAAGAGCGCAATCAGAGCGGCGATGGCGAACAGGGTGATGAGGACGCCGTGCAGAGGATGCCCGCGGTGCACGAACAGGTGCATGACCATCGCGGTCACGGCTGCCAGGAAAAATATGGGTAGTACGAAGAAGTGAAAAAGCGGGTCCCAGCGGGTGTGATGACTGTAGGACTGCGGCGTTTCCGGCATGGTGCTCCTTTCCCGAGAACCGTTCCCCGGGCGTTCTGCGTTGGATGGGGATGCAATCGAAAGTGTAGCAAAGGAACAAGATTGGTTGTCACCTGTTAGAGCCGTGCGGTACCATGACCAAACAGGGTGTGCTTATGTCGAGCGACCGACGGCATCGCGTCGCCATTGTCGAATTCGGGAGGCTGTTGCACGCAAGCGGGTTTGTTGCGGCAACGGACGGGAATCTGTCTGTCCGGTTGGACGAAGAACGGGTTCTGGTGACTCCTACCTGCATCAGCAAAGGCCGGATGCGCCCCGGCGACATGGTCGTCGTGGACATGCACGGAAAACGTCTGCGGGGTACACGGCGCGTGTCGAGCGAAATTGGCATGCATCTGCTGATTTATCGCCTGCGCCCGGAAGTTCAGGGGATCGTGCACGCGCATCCTCCTACGGCGACCGGTTTCGCGGCCTCGGGGCTTGGCCTGAGCAGCCCGCTGGTTTGCGAAGTGGTAGTGGGCTTGGGGTCGATTCCACTGGCGCGCTACGGAACGCCCGGGACGCCGGAACTGACCGACGCGCTCGAACCACTCATTCCCAACCATGACGCAATTCTGATGGCCAATCATGGTGTGGTGACCTTTGGCTCGTCGCTCGAAAGCGCTTTCATGAAAATGGAAACCGTGGAGCACTTCGCCAAGATCGCGCTCGTAACGCACACGCTCGGCCAGGCTCAGCCGCTGGGCGAAAAAGAAGTGGAAAAACTCCACGAAGTTCGTCAGCGTTATAACCACTCGGTGCCAACGCGCAAGGCCGTTGGCGGCAACGGCCTCGAAGCCGACAGCAAGGCGGAGAAGACCGCCAGCAGCCAGCGGTAATTCAACTGCCTGCCCACACCGCTTCCCATTTCAATCTGTTACTTTTCGCCTCCGATTCGAAGCCTAAACCCAGCCCGGAAATTTGCAGTCAGCGCAGGATAGCCAACGACTTCGTTGTAGTGCTGATTGAGCACGTTTTCGACGTTGGCGTAGACGGTAATGCGGGAGTTGATGGCATACCAGCCGCCGAGACTCACCAGCGCGTAGCCGGCGGCGTGGTTGATATTGAAGTCGTAGAAGTCGGAATCGGATCGCCGGCCTACGAAACTGCCTCCCAGGTTTGCGCCCCAGCGCGTGCCCAGGTAAGAGAGAGCGGTCGTTCCGGAATGTTTGGGACGGCGTAACAAGGGCTGGCCGGGATTGAACACCGCGTCGTACGGCTCCGGGTTATCGAGGTATTCGGATGACGTATAGGTGTAAGCGGTATTGAGCAGCATCCTCGTTGCTAACTTTGCGCGCAGTACAACTTCCGCTCCTTGAGCTGAAGCCTGGTTCACGTTCACGTATTCGCCCGGGTAATAGGGCGGAAGATTCATGGTCACATAGTTGATCTGATCGCGGAAGAGATTGTTGAAGTAGGTGGCGCTCAATTCGTAGCTGTTGTTCAGGAAACCTTGCTGAAAGCCAGCTTCGAAAGCGCGGACGCGGTCGGGCTTCAGGCTTGGGTTCGGGATGTTGTAGGGATCCGGGCCGGGCAGGCCGTTGTAGGTCTCCTCCAGCCGCGGCTCCTTGAATCCGGTGGAGTAAGAGAATCGAAGGCGAGTGCCTGAGAAAGCCTCATTTCCACGAAATGCCAGGAACGTCAGCGCGACTCTGGGAACGCCGGTGTTGCCGTAGGCACTGTCGTGGACAAAACGGCCTCCGGCGATCACGCCCAGACGCCCGAGCGTCAACTCCTGTTGCGCATAGGTATCCTGGTTCAGGCGTTGGCCGTGATTCTGCGTGCCGAAGGCAAGATTTCCTACAAATCCGTTCTCGTTCTCGATGCGGTAGCCGAAGGTAGTGTGGGCCCAGGTGTGCTCGGAGTAATCACCCTGATATTCGAAGCCGGCCCGGTTGATGTGGTCGACTTCATGGGAGGAGTAATCGATGGGATTATCCGAGAGGTCGACTCGCGCCGGATCGCCATTGGGATAGGGATTCAGTTCATTGTAGCGGTAAAGGTAGTCGAAGGCCGTGAGTCGATGCTGCCACCGGTGAGGCTCCCTTATCACCAGTTCCACGCTGCCAAGAAGATTGTTGAGGCGGGAGTGGTGGAAGGGATTGGGCGGCAGTGGCTCATAAGGCTCGTTAAAGCCATTGACCGGAACAAGCGGATCGTAGCCATTGAAACTCCACTCGCCCGGCAAGCCGGTGCGGCTGTTAGAGTGGCGAATGCGTGCGCGGAGCGAGACATTATCGGAAAGAACGGACCCGACATTTGCTCCTTGCAGCGAGTCGGAGTAATTGTCGTTTACACCTGCGCCGCTGGTGTTGAACTGGTCCCCAAACAAGTTGTAGTCGAGGGGCCCGCGAGCGCCGGCCAACGAAGCGTGACCGGCCGCGGTCGCAAAGTTACCGCCATCGGCGGCGACGCGGAACTCTGGAATCGGCGTGCTCCCCGTGCGCGTCCAGACCTGAATCACGCTGGTCATGGCATCCGAACCGTAGAGCGTACTCTGCGCGCCGCGAACGAACTCCAGGCGGTCCGCTTGTGCCAGCGCCAGCGTGCCGAAGTCGAACGTGCCGCCCGGTTCATTCACAGCAACGCCGTCAACGATCACTTTGTTGTAGTTGGATTCGCCGCCGCGCACGAACAACGACGACAAGCCTCCGCGTTGGCCCGCCGTATTCACAACGGCACCTGGCAGAAACCGCATGGCGTCGTTGGCGGCAATCGGCTGCATGGTGGTCAGTTGTGCGCCGCTGAGAGTTTCCACGTCTGCGCCCGCTGCTTCTCCAGGCACGGGAGTGCGGGTTGCGCTGACTACGACCGTCTCCGAGGCCGTAGCCAATCTCAGATTCACCGTGATCTCGGGCTCGGATGGAACGTCAACCGATTCGGCGGCAAATCCTGGCGCCAGCACTTGAATGTGGAGTGAGCAGGCCGGGAAAGGCGAGTCGGTAACCCTCAAGCCGGCGAAGGTGGCGATGCCCTCGGCGGAGGAAGTGGTTACCTGCCAGGCCGTCTCGGAGCATTTTGAAGACAACGAAACTTGTGCGCCAGCAACGGCGGCAGATTGGGGATCGACGACTTTGACTTTGAGATCGGTGGCCAAAGCCGTGGCGGAGAAAAGCAAAACCAGAAAAACCGTGACCGATGAACGCATACCATGCTCCTTTGCACGCGAAAGGGTTATTGGTGATGGTTCGCGCCCGTCTCCTGGCTTGCGAGTAAGGACTCGATATGAGTCCGGCCGATTGCGGCGTCCTTCCCAGGGTTTCTTGGAACGTTCCTCTCAGAGCGTTCCAAGAAACTAATTCCCAGTGAACAAACCGCCATTGTCCTCGCTTACAGTTGCGCGGCAGCGCGGGATTTGCACCCGCTTCCCATAGCGCCGGCACGGGGCCGGCCTACGATCATGCGCGAACCTAGGTTGTGAAAGATCGAGATTACCAAAGAACAAAATCAGCAACCCGCCAAATCTACCGGGCAGGCAGCGGGCAAGTCAACGCGGAAACGAAAAACGGTTCTTTCCCACCGTCGCTCGCCGGGGGAGGCAGATCGCCCTTTCCTATCACATTCTCAGGTGACTCGCCGCACTGACAAAACGTCACGAGGAATCTCTAGTTGTCTTGGGAATGAAGATCGCTTGTCAGTTGCACATTCCGCGAAGCACGTCACCAGACTCCGAACCTAAGAAAAGGAGCGCTTCCATGCGTAACGATGTTTTCAGTGGCGTCACAGCGTCTTGCCTCAGGGGAGCTTGCAGCTCACTCGCAGGCCTTCTGCTCGCATTCAGTGCGATGGTGTTTCTCTTCACCGGGCCCATCTCCGTTGCACAGGATTCCAAAACTCCCGCCGCACTGCCCGCGCCATCCAGCGGCAAAGCCATCGTCTGTATCTACCGCACGTACAGATTTACCGGTTCGTCCGCACACGACGAGCTTTATGTCAACGGCACGCATCTCGCCAAACTCCTCAACAGCGAATACGCATTCATGGAAGTGCCACCGGGTACGGTTGTGATTTCCGGATTGCCCAAGGAGTACTACGGAAGCGTCATCATGTCGGCCGCGGCGGCCGCCAATCAAGCCAGACAGAAGGAAAACGAGCGGGCACGGTTTGAGGCGGAGGCGGGCAAAACCTATTACTTCAAATGGACCTCCGGAGCCTTTGCGACTGGAATCAAGGTCGAGCCTGTGGATCCCGAGAAGGGAGCCAAAGAGATAAGCAAACTCCATCCCTCCAAGCCCGTTGACGACAAGGAAGAAGCGAAACCAGGAACGAAAGACACCGACAAACCGCCGGCGAACTGACATCGCTCCGGCTGATTGTGAGCTTGCGGTGAACGCGCGTGACCTGGCTGCGTTAATGGCGTTTAATAACTGCGGCCGGCAGCGCCCCGTAACATTTGCGTGTGCCGCCTGAGATCTGACGGAGAGCGCGCGAATCGGATCGCCGTCCGTTGCCCGCTAGCTCTTTCCCAAGACAGGGAACTCGGGCGATCCTACGCGCGCGACGTTTGCTTCGGCAAAGCTTGTCGCACTTTCAAGCGCGGCTTGCAACTGCCGGTGGAAGTCAGCCATTTGCTCGACATCGGCGGCGGCCGGAACTCGCATTTTGGCACCAACCCGCACCAGCGCTTTCGAAAACGGTTTCGGGATCACGAACCGATCCCAGGTATTGAGGACCCAAGCCTCGTCAATGGCAACATAGAAGGCCGCCATGGGCAGAGCGGAGGCGCGCGAGAGCAGAACCGGCCCGGGCTTGGCCACATATTTCGGACCGCGCGGGCCGTCAATCGTGAACGCTACGGGCAAGCCTTTCTCAAGATGCCTCTTCATTCCGAGCAAAGCCGGTCCGCCGCCACGGCTGCTTGAACCACGCACGGCGGCGAAGCCCAGCTTCTCGATGATGCGGGCGATGTACTCGCCGTCGAAGCTGCGGCTTACCATGACCGCAATGCCGCTGTTTCTCCACAGCCACGCGCTCGGAAATACGGCCCGGTGCCAGAAGGCATAGATCACGGGCTTTTCAAAGATCGCGTTGGGAGGCGACGGAGGCTCTTCCCACGAAATGGAATAGCGCAGGGTGGGGCCGATCAAACGAATCGCCAGGTAGTTCGCCCAGGTGATGAGCCACAGAGAGATTCTCTGCCGGAGCGAGAAGTGGCGCGGTTCTGCCCGCGGCGGCTGATCATGGTCAAGCGCATCGTCAGATACCCGGTCACCGGCAACGCGGGAAGAACTCACGCTGACATTGTAGCCGGGAAGAAAAGGCAGGCGGAGCGGAACGGCTCTTGATGGCGGGGCAAATTTTGTGTAGCGGGCCTCGCGCGCTGCCCTCAGTACAACGAACTCTACGTATCCAGGTAGCCCGTGATCCACTCCTTCAGGCGCTGGCGGCGGTCGTCGGTGGTGTCGAAACGAATTCCGAAGGTCTTGTTGTTCTTTCTCCAGGCGACATTTCCGCGCACCCAGACACGAGGTAGCGTCAGCAGAGAAAATGACACCTCCACCATGTTCCCCGGTTCGGGCGGATGACTGGTCTTGAGCGACATTCCACCGGAGCTGATCTCCTGGCTGGTGGCTGTCAAGCGCCCGCCGTCGGCCGTAGTGATGCCGACCTCGGTCATGACCGGAATGCGCACGTAGCGCCGGAACTCATGCATGACGAGCATGCGCGTCGAGCGCACGAGTTTGATGGCCGCCGTGCGCTCCAATGGCTCGTGGAACACGGCATTGATGCACAGCTTCGAAAAGCGCATGGCATCCTGCGCGCTGCCCCCTAATCCGAAGACCACCATGCGGCTGTTGGAGGGCGATTCACGCGCCAATTCGATGATGCTGCCGGCGGTGGGTTCCAAAGGAAGCACGCAGGCCTCGAACTTTTCATTTTGCAGACGGCTTGCATCCTGACGTGTCAGGGAAAGCGTCTCGATCGCAAACTGCCGGAAACATTCTGTGAGCAGGTTTCGAGGCGCCTCCGCGAGTTCAAATAGCGCAACGCGAGCCGCGGATTTGCGGTGAGCGTGCAGGGCAGCGGTTGTAGTGGCCGATGTTGACATGAGTCCCAGGGGGAATGACTCCTTCAAAAGACCATTCTGGCAGGCATTTCGGCGGGCGGGAAGATTTCGAAAGGGCGTGGGCAGGGGCCAAAAGGTACATCACGAAAGGAGCAGCTTGGGCGTCGGTCACATGCTCCCTTCGATTCTCGCTGCTGGTTACCTGCTGGAAGCGGTTCTTCCCGTTAGGGTTAGGAGCATTGATGTTGGGACCAAAACTTGAAAAGAAGCCGGTTCTGGCGGCAACCCTTCTCAGGCGTACGCGAGCTTGGCCCGTCGTCCCAGGTATGCAGCCACGACCAACGCCGCCGTCATCAATAGATAAGTTTCCGGTCGGGCCGATTGGGCCGTGGTGCCGAGAAAGTCCAGACCGGGGGTGTGGTGAGCCGGTCCGATGTACCACCATGCCGTGTACACAGCTTCGAAGAATCTGCTGGTGCCGCTCCATAGCCCGAGTGCCAACGCCAGCGACGGCACGAAAAGAGTGCAAGCGATCCATGACAAAAGGCCCTGGTGATCACCCGCAATTAACAGGCGAATGGCGAGGCCGCCGTTGGTGACGGCCGCAACCCCGACTCCGGCAATCCAGATGGCCGGCAACTGTCGATGAATCGAGTGCTCTGCGGAGAACACCAACGACGCCGTGTTGAAACGTGCTTCCCGTGTTCCCATCTGCGACCACACCAGCACGGGCCAAATCAAAGCGGCCAACGCGACTCCTCCGCGCGCAGCATCGAGGGGCGAAGCTATGCCTGCGACGAAGATAATTCCGGCGCCGGCGTACCACCACCAGCGATGACCTTTCAGCATCAACTTCAGTTCCGCCTGGACGAGTCGCAACAGGCTAGTGGCCGTGGCTGTGTGCTGGACTGGAGTCAAGTGCACCGCTGTTTGTGCTGGGAGTGCCAGCGCTTCCAGATTCGCGGCGGCATGGTTTTCTGCCGGTACCTTTTTCAGCCGCCACTCGCGTGCTGGGTCGAAGCGGTGAAAGAAGACTGCCGCGAGGAGGGCCATCGCAATTGCCGCCAGGACGCAAGTCACGCGGCTCCAGTAAAGGGCTGGCGTTCCGCGCAATCCGCGCCACAAGAACTTTTTGCTCGTTGCCGTGTCCCCGATCGTAAGGGCCGCGCCGTTCTTATATGCTGGGTCAATGCTCCGCAAGTCTTGCTGCATTTGGCTCATGACCGAGACAATTCCGCTGAAATCGCGAAAATACATCGCCTCACTCACGCTTCCTCCCTTGTCGAGTGTGGCTGCCGGCGCGGCCAGCAGCGCGGTCCAAACGAAAAAATAGATGACATTGCCCGCTCCACCGCGCAGGCCCGGGAGGTTCTCAAACAACACGGCCAGTCCTGCAGTGAATGCCACAGCCGGTAACGCAAAAATAAGAAAAGGTGACAGGAGTTCCCACAGGTGCACGTGGGGATCTTCCGCTTTCAACCATTGCATGACGACTGCAGCAATCGCCATCACCGCGACCATCGCGGCCAGCACGGCGAAATTGCTGATCATCTTGGCAACGGTATAAAAACTTTTCGTGATCGGCGTGGTCGCAAGAATCTGTCCGACTCGCGTCTCCTGATCGCGCTGGATCGTGTTTTTGACAATGTAGAAACCGATCAGACTCAGAAACATGGTGGCAACCAGTGCCATCAGGCAGCCAACCCAGGCGGAGTTGTAGACGCCGCGATATTCGTCGAGCCGGATTACCACCTTGCCCGTGACGCAGCAATAGCCGAGATAGACTGCAAACGCCAGCGTCACCAGAAAGTTGTAGCGGCGCACACGCTCGAGGAAGTCGGCTCGCACCAGGTGATAGAGAACTCGTGTGCGGTTCATGCAGCCGCCCCGGCGCGATGCGTGTTGAGGCAGTAGAGGTAAGCATCTTCGAGGGTTGGCACAAGCGGTTGCGCCCCGTTCGGCGCAGAGGCCGCCAGGATGCGGACGTGGACTCCATCGCTGCGGCGGGCAGTCCCGCTGATCAAATACCGCTGCTTGATGGTCTGCATCTCGCTGCTCGGCACAACGCCCTCCCAGACCTTGCCTTCGACCTGACGCAGAAGTTCTTCCGGCGTCGCGTGCGCGACCAGCGTCCCGGCCGAGATGAGAGCAATATCGGTGGCGGTTGCTTCCACGTCGGAAACAATGTGCGTCGAGAGTATGACGATGCGCTCGCCCGAGAGTTCAGAAAGCAGGTTGCGGAAGCGCACCCGTTCTTCGGGATCGAGGCCGGCGGTCGGCTCGTCAACAATGAGCAGTTGCGGGTCGTTCAAAAGCGCCTGCGCGATCCCGACGCGCTGCTTCATGCCGCCAGAAAAGCCGCCGAGCGGGCGCTTTCGGACGTCGTTGAGATTAACAAGATTGATCAGTTCATCAATTCGCCTTCGGGAGGTGGGGGCATCGAGCCCTTTAGCTGCGGCAAGATACTCCAGAAATTCCACCGCATTCAAGTTCGGATACACTCCAAAGTCCTGCGGCAGATACCCAAGCACGCTGCGAATTGCGTTGGGATTTTGCGCAAGATCGGTGTCGTTCCACAGCACCCGGCCACTCGTCGCGCGCGTGATGGTCGAGAGAACGCTCATCAGTGTGGTTTTCCCTGCACCGTTCGGTCCGAGCAAGCCCAGCACGCCGGGCCGCAACTCAAGGCTGAAGTCGCGAAGTGCCCACAGATTGCCGCGATACTGTTTGCTCACCCGCTCAATGCTTAACTTCAATCGGTATCCTCCGAACTCAAGGGCTGCTTATACAACGTGCAAGTGAAGCGAAAAGTTCCCGGCTCGAGGAGAATTGGCAGGAATAACGGGCCCTAAGTGGAAATACATGCCCGGACCCGTATCCGCTAATATGGTTGGCAGTCTGCGAGGTGATTGCCGTCCGTGTCGGCCCTTTCGGGAACCATTCCAACGTCGAGTCCACCTTTGCGCATTGCCGCGCTGGTGAAACGCTTCGGCGAGGTGACTGCCGTGGATGGCATCACCCTGGAGCTGCGTAGCGGAGAGTGCCTGGGATTGCTCGGCCCCAATGGCGCAGGCAAGAGCACGTTGATTCGCAGCATCGTGGGCCGCGTCATTCCTGACGCGGGCACGATCTCGGTCTTCGGCGCTCCTGCAGATTCGATGGCGGCGCGCAACGATCTGGGATGGATCCCGCAGGAATTGGCGCTCTATCCGCGGCTCACATGCCGCGAAAATCTGCAGTCGTTTGGCCGCTATCACGGGATGGGCGGCGCGGCGCTGGAGCAGGCGGTCGAGCGCTGTCTCGGCTGGGCGACCCTGACCGATCGCGCCGGGGAACTGGTCAAGAATCTCTCGGGAGGAATGAAGCGCCGCCTCAACATGGCCGCTGGCCTGATTCATCAGCCCAAGCTGGTTCTGATGGATGAACCCACCGTGGGCGTCGATCCGCAATCGCGCAACAATATTTTTGAAATGATCGAGAAACTGCACGGTGAAGGCATGTCGCTGATTTACACCACGCACTACATGGAAGAAGCCGAGCGCCTCTGCGACCGTGTTGCCATCGTCGATCATGGCAAGATCATCGCGCTCGGCACGAACTCCGAGTTGGTGCAGAATGCCTTCAGTTCGCGCAGCCAGGTACTGGCGCGCTTTGCGGGCGCAGATGAGCGCGTCGCCGCCTGGGTCAAAGAGCGCGGGGGGCATGCGGTGGACGGATCGGCGCAGTTTACGATTGAGCACCCAACCGAGATTGCCGGCTTGCTCGAAGCATCGGCCAAGGCTGGCTTCGAACTCGTGGATGTTTCGCTCCGCAAGCCGAACCTGGAATCGGTTTTCCTGCACTTGACTGGAAGGGAGTTGCGCGATTGATCTCAATCATCCGCACGGCCTTTGTTTCTCTGCGCCGCGATAGTGGTGCACTCGCGCTCAGTTTCATCCTGCCGGTCGTGTTCTTCAGCATCTTTGCCGTGATCTTCGGCGGGCGCCGTGACTCAACGCCCAAGATCAAAGTGATCGTCGTGGACGAGGACCACAGCCGCGCTTCCGAACGTCTGGTCCAGGGCCTGAAGCAGGAAGGGTCGCTGGTGGTGAAGACTCGACCAGAGCCAGTCAAAGGGACGGAGCAGCCCGAATACAGTGCCGCGACTGCGGAAGCCGCAGTCAAGGAGGGTGCCGCGCCGGTTGCCGTTATCGTTCCGCACGGTTTCGGCGAGAACCCAATTGCGTTCGGCCCGGCGGACGCCAATCGTCCCACGATTCAGCTGCTCGAAGACAGCAGCGACATGGTTGCGCCACAGATGATCGCGGGGTTGCTCCAGAAGGTTGCGATGACCTCCATGCCCGACCTGATGGCCGAGCAGGGGTCGAAATACTTCGATCAGTTTGCCGGCGGGCTCACGCAAGAGCAGCGCGGCCGGCTGAACGACGGCATTCGCTATTTGCGGGAGCGGCAGGATAGTGGAGCAGCCACGCCTGACTCGGGCAACGGCGGCGGGATTGTTGCGGTCACTGCGCGTGCTGTCGTCGGCGAAAACAAGAATAATCCCATGGTTTCGTTCTATGCTGCCGCAATCGGCGTGATGTTTTTGCTCTTCACTGCGAGCGGAGCGGCGGGCGCGTTGCTCGACGAAGCCGAAAGCGGCACGCTCGACCGCGTGCTCAGTTCGCGCGTCACCATGACTTCGCTGATGCTGGGCAAGCTTGGCTACAATGCACTGCTCGCGTTTGCCCAACTCGCGGTGATGTTTCTCTGGGGCTGGGCCGTGTTCAAACTCGATTTCTGGTCGCATGTCCCCGGCTTCATCGTGATGGGCGTGTGCACAGCCGTCGCGGTGGGCGCATTCGGCATGCTGCTGGCCAGCATTTGCAGCACCCGCGCGCAACTGGGGGCACTTTCCACGCTCATCATTCTGGTCATGTCGTCGATCGGCGGCAGCATGTTTCCCCGCTTTCTGATGCCCGAATCCATGCAGAAGGCAGGATTGTTCACGATTAACGCCTGGGCGATTGACGGATTCACAAAAGTGTTCTGGCGCGACGAACCGGTTTCCCACCTCTGGCCGCAGGTTCTGGTTCTTGTGTGTATTGCTATCGCGCTGTTTGCCATTGCCCGCCGAGTTGCGCGGCGCTGGGAATACGCCTAGCACGCGGCCGAACCACCTGATGAATTGACGGGAGCCGTGCGTCCGGCCAGACTGATCTGTTATGGCAAAGCTTCGTGTAGGCATTCTGTTTGGCGGGCGCAGCGGCGAGCATGAGGTTTCGCTGCTGTCGGCAGCGTCGGTTCTTAACGCTATCGATAAAACAAAATATGACGTGGTGCCGATCGGCATCACCAAGGATGGACGCTGGCTGACCGCGGAACATGCGGAACGGCTGCTTAAGGGGGACGCGGGCGCAAAGCAGTCACAGGCGGGAGGAACAGTCGCGGGCGAGGGCGCCCGCGCCGCGCAAACCCACTTGCGGGCGGGCGATCCGGAGGCTACTCCGGGGGCAGCGGTGCTGGCAACGGGCGAGGCCGTTGTTGTTCCTCCCGAGCCTGCGCATCGCGGCGCGGGGCTGGCGCCGTTTCAAACCGAAGCCGCCAGTTTGCGGCGTGCTGCCGACCGGGCCATCAACGTCGACGTGATCTTTCCCGTGTTGCATGGGACGTTTGGGGAAGATGGAACAATTCAGGGACTGCTGGAACTGGCCGACATTGCCTATGTCGGTGCGGGCGTGCTCGGCTCGTCTGCGGGCATGGATAAAGACGTAATGAAGGCATTGTTCCGCACCGCGGGCTTGCCGATGGTCAAACACGTGACCGTGCTGCGCTCGGCGTGGGAGAGCGCTCCCAAGAAAGTTGAGAACTTGGTTGAGAGCAAGCTGAAGTATCCGGTATTCGTTAAACCGGCGAACCTCGGCTCGTCGGTAGGCATTTCCAAGGCGCATGACCGCAGGGAACTCGGTCCGGCGATCGAGGAGGCGGCGAAGTTCGACCGCAAGATCGTCATTGAAGAAGGCGTTGGCGGCAAGAAACACAAAGCCCGTGAGATCGAATGCGCCGTGCTCGGCAACGATGCGCCCAAAGCTTCCGTTGCGGGCGAGATTGTTCCGTGCAAAGAGTTCTACGACTATGACGCGAAGTACCTGGCGGAAGGCTCGGAACTTGTCATTCCGGCCAAGCTCAGCAAGGTCGAGATGAAGCGCGTGCAGGCGCTGGCAATTGCCGCATTCCAGGCGGTGGAATGTTCCGGATTGGCGCGCGTGGATTTTTTGATGGATCCGAAATCGCGCAAACTGTATGTGAACGAGATCAACACCATGCCTGGCTTCACCGCGATCAGCATGTATCCGAAGCTGTGGGCCGCAACTGGCATTTCATATCCGGAGCTGATTGACCGGCTGATTCAGCTCGGTATCGAGCGGCACGAGGATAAGAAGCGGAACCGGTACTGCCGGTGAAGAGCGGGTCTGTCCGTAATGACTGGGCGGCCATCACAGGACCGTCATTACTGCGACAGTTGGAGTTTCTCCAGCTCGCTTCTAGCGATTGCGCTTTCGGGGTGATACATCACTTCTGTTTTGTACTCGGAGATCGCCTGTTCCCGCTCGCCGCTCTCCTCGAGGATTTTGGCTAGAACGAAATGGAAGCCCTGGGTTTGGGGTCCCCGTTGCACGGCGCGTTCGGCATTTTGAGCTGCCTGCGCCAGTTTTCCTTGCTGCATTTGGACGCGGGCGAGAAACATGAATTGGTCGGGATCGCGATCGTCAATCTGGATGGCGCGACTCAGATAGCTCTCAGCGTCGGCGAACCTGCCCATACGAAAATAGGCGTAGCCGAGATTGTAGTTGGACGCCCAGAAGCGCGGGTTCCGTTGGAGGACGTTTAAGTAGAGAGGAATCGCACGGTCATAACGGCCCACGTTGGCGAATTCGTTGGCAAGATTATCTTCGACCACTAGGTTTTGAGGCGCCGATGCAACTCCGTTCTGGTAGAGCAAGAGATTACTGGCCCACTGTAGTTGATGATTGACGATGCCGACGAGCCCCGCAGCACAGAGAATCGCCACGATTGCCCACTCGGCGGGCACAGCGCTGCTCCCCAACATCGTCCCGTCTGAGATTTGGCAGACCGCAAGAGCCAAAAGAATCACAATACCCACAGAGGGAAGGTAGAGAAAACGATCGTGGACGAAATTGTCCGCGGCTATTGCCCGCAGATACAGGGTCGGCAGGAGCGGCAGAACGACCCACACAACCGCAAAAAGCCCCAGTCGAGGATTGGCGAGCTTCCAAATCCCGTAGCACGCGGCGATGAAAGCGATCATCAGGAAAAGAACGGGCTGCAGGAAGTCTCCAAAGCCCGGAGCGGTCACATAGGCCAACGAGTAGAACTCGCTGGAAGAGATCGGAAGCAGTAGATGTTTGAGGTCGAACCACATCACCTGCGGCCAGGTGAGGATCATCGTGGTCCAACTGAGAGGTGTGATGGAGTTTGCCAAGCTATGAAGCGACGTTCTGCCAAACGCCAAATATGCGACAAGAACAACGAAATATGGGATCGAGACCAACCCTTCCTTCAAGGTCGGCCAGAGGCTGGCATCCTCCGACGAGCGCGAGTGCGCGAAGATGATCGCGAAACCAAGAATCAGGAGGGGGAAAACGGCTGCTGTTTCCTTCGACATCAACGCCAGGCCAAATAAAACTATCGATACCGCCATCCAGAGCTTTGCGCCGTTGTGAAACTTGCCCTTACGAAAATTAAGGTATGCGAGGAAGCTGCCGACGAGGAACAGCGACATAATCAAGTCGTTCACAGAGGAGAGCCATGCAACGTTCTCCACGTGAACAGGGTGAAGTCCGAAGAGAATGGCTGCAACCGCAGCCGTATTGCGAGTGCCCGCTAGCCTTTTGACCACCGCAAAGACGAGGTACGTCATCAGAACGTGGCCTGCGAGCATGACAAAGTGCCATCCCGCCGGATTCAGTCCAAAAGCAACATAGTTGAGACGCAACCACAGGGTGGTAACGGGACGGTAAAAAGTCGAGCCTGATAGCCCTTGGACGCCGGTCGAAGCCCCAGGGGTGAAGGAATGAGCCAGGAAGTGCCAGGAACGGATCGTGGCATTGTCCACGATCACGGGCTTGTCGTCATAAACGAAGCCGAACGTCAGGGTTCCGATATACGCGATGAGTGTAAGACTACAAACCAACACTTCCATCACGCCGTTCTTTTCGAGGAACTGCGTGACGGAGCTTGGGCTCTCCCGCTGATCGGATGGTTGCACAAGATCGAGTATAGGGAGATTCTGCTTCTGTTAACCCCGAAAAGCGGCGAGGACGGTTACATCTGTTACTAGCGTTTCTGCAGGCCGTGGGACTGGATGCGGGGTTCGGAGGTGTAGTCAGCGCCTTAACCTGGAGATTCAGCAGGGAACTGCTTGGATCAGGCCGCGCGCTCTAGACCATCCTCAGCGGCTAAGCGTGGAGTATCCACACGTTGTTCGCCAAGCAATAATCCACTTGGGCCAAACGGGGCGTGCTGGCGTTCGACTCTGCCAATGACGGGGCGATCGTGCGCGGCGATTGCGGACCGGGAAACGAATCGGTTCTCATTCGCGAGGCGATCGATCAGCCGCAACTCACTGGGGCGCAAAACCTGCTGAGGGAGCGAGAGGAAGTTTCGGAACGTCCACATCAGACGCACACGCTCGAAGAAATTCAGGTCCAGGAAACGGGGACCGATTGGGGTCTCCAACTCGAGGACTCCACCGAAAAGTTTGTCAATCGACATCGAGAAACTACCTGGGTACAAGAGCGTCGAGATTCTCAGGCTGCTCTTACTTGGTCTGTTTTAAGAGGGGCCATTATTGCACCAACTCTGGTGCTTGGGAAGACCGTTTGGGCAACCCGCGCAGATTTTTTCTGCGGATGGCTCAAATTGAGAAAGGCGCGTTGGTGCGGCTTGCGGCCATTTCCAGAGGCGTTGTCGCGATGGGGGTATTCGCGCCGAACCACGACTTCAGATGAGTTCGGGCAGCTGTTCAATGCGGTCGAGCGTTGCGGCAACGCCAATGCGTTTGCCACCGGACTCCTCCACGCGGACGACCGAAGCCTGGCAAAGTGTCCAAGTTCCCGAACCTAGACCCATTTCACGGGGAAGCATGAGCACCAATTCGAGCTTTGCTCCGGGCTCGAGAGCAGATTCGGAATAGAGGAAAATTCCTGAGGAACTCAAGTCGCGAGTGAGGGCAGATTGCTCGGGACCATCAGCGTCTTTGGGGCGGACCTTGACGGGCACTTGGATGGGAGTGCGTTTTTGGGATCGTCGCTCGCGTAGATTTCGGGTCATAGCTTTGATGGCTGGTTTTCCTTCATGTTAACTGGTTAGTACTTAGACCCCTCCCTGTGCGATCTATTAGAATCAGAGAGATAGCGCCAAAATTACGCTAGGTCTTTGAATAATAAGGACTTAGCTAAACATCTAAAATAAAAGACTTAGCTGGACCCCGGACGTCCCAATTTTCTCTGATTTTGCTCGGGAAACTGAGATTACGCTCGGGCGCCGTCGGAGGGATTGTAGCAGGGCGGTCAAGTGGGCTGCACCCGCCTAGGTCACCCGAGGAATTGGACGGCCGCGCAAAAGCTGGAACTACGGGGTACGCGGGCGTACACAGGGGAAAGCTGAAAACTCAAGCGGGTGAGGGAATCGAGAAGGAACAAAGAAAGCTCCTCTCGCACGAAGCGAGAGGAGCTAAGGGGTTGGTGTCGCGAAGACTAGAAGCTGAACTTAGCGGCTAGCTGGATGCCGCGCGGGCCTCCGCCGCCGAGGAAGGGGTTGCCGATGCCGACGTCGCCGGTAGCGGTGATTTGATAGGCCTGTCGGCCAACCTCCCTGCTGTTGAGCAACTGGAAGCCGCAGGCTGCGCAGCCGCTGCCGCTCAAAGGTGAATTGATATTGGTCGCAGGGTCGGCAATAAAGGCAGGGAGCACCGGGTTCGAGAAATTGGGGTGGTTGAGAATGTTAAAGAAATCGGCGCGAATCTGCATCGTGAAACGCTCGGTAAGAGCGGTGTCTTTGTAGATAGCTAGATCCCATTGTTTGAAAGTAGGACCAACGAGGGCGTTCCGTCCGAGGGTTCCATAATGACGAGTGCCCGGCGTGCAGTCCGATGCAAAGCCGCTGATACTATCGTTGGTAAGGCCCGACAACGGGGAGCACGGCATGGCGAACGAACTCAGCTGCAGAAAGTTGGAGGGATTTCTCTTGTTGTAGACGATGGGACCGACCACATCCGGACGGTCGAAGCCGTCGCCACCTCCGCTGTAATCGTCCTCGTAGTTGTAATTGAGAGTGAAGGGCTGCCCGCTCTGCAGGGTCAGAGAACTATCCATGCCCCATCCGTTTTTCAACCTCGCCATGCTGCCACCCTGATGCGGGAAGGCATAGGTGGCGATCCAGACAAAGCGATTGGGGATGTTGAAGTTCGATGGCCCCTTTTCCAATTGCGGCATGGTGCTGTTCTGGGGTTGGGCGGCGTTGACGACGAAGTCCTCGCCGTCGCTCGAATTGTCGAGGGACTTCGACCAAACGTAGTTCACGTTGGACGTGAAGCCGTGATAGTTCGTCACTTTCAGGCTGGTTTGGAGGGAGTGATAGTTAGACTGTCCGGTGGAATTTTCCTGGAAGATGTACACCGAGCCGGCGGGGTTGCCGTAGTTTCGCGGCACGGTGAAATCCTGAATCCCTACGCCAGGGCCCGAACATGGCTGCGTGTAGGGCGCGACCGGCGTCTGGCCGGCGCAGTCGGCACTCCAGATCGCCTGCTGGCTGGGCTGGTTGATATCGAAGAAGCGGAACAGCCGGTGCCCTTGCGACCCCACATAGCCAACCTGTAGCGCGATCCTGCTGGAGAACTGGTGCTGAATGTTGATGTTGTAGTTCTCCATGTAGGGGGTTTTGATATTGCGATCGAAGGAGAAAATATCGCATTCGTTGGAAGGGCCACAGCTCGGAGTGCCAAAGAACGGCGTGCCGGGAATGTAAACTCCGTTGGCGTCGATGGCAGCGGGATTGATGGTCGCCATCTGGACCGGGTCCGGTCCTATATTGTTGTATGCCGGCCCGGGAGCATAAAAGGTCGGATACGGCAGGTGCCCGAGCATCATGTCTTGTGAGAAGGAGTCGAAGAACAGGCCATAGCCGGCGCGGATTACGGTGGTCCCCTTGCCGGTTACATCCCATACGATGCTGGCACGAGGCGAGAAGTCTTTCTTGTCGGGATTGTATAGATTTGGGAGGCCACTCGGGCCAACCTGCTCAAGACTTCCCGTGCCCGGAATGAAGTCGGAGAACAGGTGGCTTCTCTCCGCGACGACGGCGTAGTAATCCCAGCGCAGGCCGTAGTTGAGAACCAAGCGCGGGGTTACGTGATAAGCGTCCTGGAAATAGAATCCGAAACCATTCTGATAAGTGTGGCGCCGGGTGGCACCGGTGTAGTCGAAGGCGCCAAATTCCGAGGTCTGCGGGATCATCTGCAGCATGTCTTCGAGCGAACTGAATCTGATTCGGCCGCGCGAATACTTGTCGAAGCTCTGCTCCACGCTGGTGCGGTGGAACTCGCCGCCGAACTTGAGGTCGTGTTTGTTGATCTTCCAGGAGAGGCTGTCGATGGCCTGAATGTTCGTATCCACGCGTTGCCGGGGATCACCGGAAGTTGCGCCGAGCTGAGAAAAGAAACCGGCGGCGCCCGTCGCGTTTGGGGCCAAAATAATGTCCGGCAGACCGGAGGAGTTGCAGGTCGCGAACGTCACCGGAACGTCGCAGAATCCGATGCTGTTCGGATTGAAGCCCCTATCCTGCGGGAAGAAGCCCTCGGCGAAGCGGTTCCAGCCGAACCGCACTTCGTTCACCTTGGTCGTTGAGAGCACGCTGACCAGGGAGAGGGAGACGAGCTGCACGCGCGTTGGCGTCACCGTGTCAAAGCCGGGCAACTGTCCGCCGGTGGCGTTGAGGGCCAGAGGGAACTGTTGTGTGCTGTCACCGAAGAAGTAGCGGCCGCTGGCGTTGTTCTTGGAGTTGAAGCTGTGATCGATTTTCGCGATGAAGCTGCTTAGGTTGTTGAATGAAGGAGCACTGGCGATGTAGTCGGGTGTGAATGGAAAATTGGGGCCAGTACCGAAACAGCCCGCGTCGCTGGAGGTGACTCCGGAAATATAGTTCTGCGGGCTGTGCGGATAGACATTGACCAGATACTGGCCGATCGAGCTGACCTTGTTGCCGAGCGCCGTTTGGGCATCGGAGATCTGAGAGAGTGTTGGAACGCAATCCACCGACACGACACCCACGCTCTCGCGCTGGCCTTCGTAATCGAGGAAGAAAAAAGTCTTGTCTTTGATGATGGGCCCGCCGATCGAGCCGCCAAACTGACTATTGTGGAATGGCGCCTTGGGATACTGCGACCCGTCAAAATAGTTGCGTGCATCGAGCGCGTTGTTCCGGAAGTACTCAAAAAAATCGCCATGCACCTTGTTGGCGCCGCTCTTGGTGACGATGTTGACCACGGCGCCGGCGTTGCGGCCGTATTCGGGCTCGAAGTTGGAGAGCACTTTCATGTCGGATACGGCATCAATGGGAAGAATCGCCGACGGCGTGGCGAACACGCCGCCCTGGTTAATAGCGGGATCGTTGCGGTAGCCGTCGTTCATGTCGCTGCCATCGAGCAGATAGTTGTTGGAGCGGCCGCGGGCGCCGTTCATGGAGAACTCGCCGAAGGAGCCAGGGGAATCGGTAATCTGATCGGGGGAACCGGCGACGCCGGGATTGAGAAAGATGAGTTTGGTGTAATCGCGGCCGTTGATGGGGAGATCCTCGACAGCCTGGCTGGTGAGCACGCCGCCGAGATCGTTCGATGTGGTCTCGATCTGGGGAAGGTCTCCGCCGGAGACTTCGACCGTCTGAGTTACCTGGCCCACCTTGAGCTGCACATCGACGCGGCGCTCGGTGGCGACGTTGACGGAAACGTCGCTGGTGACCGAAGTCTGGAATCCGCTTTGGGTTACGGTGACCGAGTAGCCGCCGATGGGCAGTTCGGAAATGGTGTAGCTGCCACTAGCGCTGGTGGTTACGGTGCGCTCCAGACCCGTGCCAGTATTGCGCACTTTAACCGTGGCCCCGGTGATCACGTTGCCAGAGGGATCGGTGACGGTTCCGAGGATGGTTCCGCGAAAGGTTTGAGCTGCGAGGATGGAGGACAGCAAGAAAACACAGATTAATACGAGACGCAATTTCATACCCAAGCTCCTTCTGTCTCGCTATGCAATGAGCATTCTGCGCGACAAGACAGCAGCAATTTCCGAGATTGCGGAATTATAGACCAGCGGGGGCGCACGTCCAGTACGAAGTTTTCCATGGGATCGATCGGAAGATTTGAGCCACGTTTTGCAGGACGGGATTCCCGGGCTCTGTCGTGGAGCCGGCTGCAAAGCTCTTAACCGCGGAGTTCACTTAGAACAGCCACAGGGGGCAAAGCCGAACGGGTTCAAAGAGGTCACGGCGGCAGGCGGAGAACCCAAATTACGGAGTGTGGAATACGAACTCTAGAAATTGAAGGCTACGCCGCCGCGCACGGAGCGAGCCGACTGGACGAGGTAGACGGTGTGGCCGTCCTGAGCGAGGACGGGAACATAGCCTTGCGCCAGGAGATTGCGGAGATCAATGAGGAGCTCCAGATGTCCGGCGAGGAAGCTGGAGGGAATCGGCTGGCGGAAGAAGAAATTGAGATAAGGATCGGCCTGGCCGGGCGAGGTGTTGAACAGGTCGACGGGAGTCAGGATGTGGCCGCCGGTGTAGCGGTAGGAAGCCATCCAGTGCGTTTTGGACTTGGGCACGGTTCCGCTGAATTTAGCGGCGACGGCCTGGCGGGTTTCGGTGCGGATAAAGTCGCGGGCATCCTCAATCTGAATGTCGGGCCGCGAGAGATCGAGCACGCCGCCGTAGGCGTAATCGAGGGTGGCAGTCAGATCGGAGAGAAGCTTGCGTTGCAAAATCAGGCGCACGCCGCGGGTGGAGAAATCGTTGCCCTGGTAGTTGAAGGTGCCGGAATAGATATCGGGGAGGACGTCGCCGGAGTCGGAAGAGAGATCCCCGATGCCGGTTAGGACGGGATCGGCGATGGCGTCGGAGAAGAACGCGATCTGCATGTTGGTTTTGCCGAAGCGCTGGGAGAGAGAGATTTCCTGGTGACGAGCGCGCTCCACCGCGGGCGAGAAATTGGTCATGCTCATGCGCGGGCCGGTGGCACCGGGATCGGAGGAAGCCGGATCGAAATGATCACTGGAAAGATCTTCAGCGGCTGAGCGGGGCACGGAACTCTGGTACTGGTACTCAAGGACAGTATTCGGGGAGATATGGAGATCGGCCGAGCCGAAAGGCCTGAAGGCGCGAACGCGGCCAAGGAACTGAATGGTTTGCAACTCGCTGCCGAGGCTCAACTCGAGGCGGTCGCCCACGACGACACGGTCGGAACTGGTGAGGGAGACGGCCTGGAGCGTGGCGGCGGGCATGTTGTTGAGATCGGAAGAATTGAAGCGGAGCGCGGTCAGCGAGAAGGAGGGCTCCGAGAAGCTATTGAAGTGTCCGGTGTAGGTGGTGCGGAGAACGGCCGCAGGAATGCCGGCGCCGCCCGATCCGTAGCCCAAGTCTCCATTGAGGCGGAGAGTGCCGGTCGATAACAAGGGATGCTCGACGGAGAAAGCGGCGTTCATGTCGGCCGAATTGCCGAAACCTTCGCCGAGCGAGCCGCCCAGCAGCGCCAGCGTTCCTTTTAAATCGCCGGGACTTCCATGCTCAACTACCGCGGTGGTGCCGTCGGGGAGCACGCGTAAAACGGGGCGATTGGAGATGGAACGCAAAGTCCACTTCCAGTCGTCCTGGTCGGACTGCGCCGGCAAGGTGACGAGTTGGATGGCTTCAAAGAGGTTGGTCATGGTGATGTTGACCATGAGGCTGGCACCGGCGTGGATGCCAACCCTTTCGCGCAAGGTGGGAAGAAACGAGGGAGCACTGACCTTAACGCTATAGATTCCGGGCAGGAGTTTCGCGATGGAGTAGAAGCCGCGATCGTCAGTAAAAGCCTTGAGGGTTCGCGAGGCAGGCTCGAGTATTCCAGCGCTCAACTGGGGCAAGAGTTCAACGGCGGCGCCCATTTGCGGAACACCGCTGGAGTCGCGGACGTAGCCGGAGATCGTGCCGGACTGCGAAGCAGACCAAGCCGGAAACGCCAGGAGCAGGACGGTCACGAGGAACCCGAGCTTTTTGATCATCGCGCCCACCACTTTGGACGACGGGCAAGTGGCCCGCCGCTGCTTTGAACAGCAGTTTACTCCACCGAGAACGTTGCGGTGGGATCGACTGTCTGCTTGGAAAGTCTATCGTTTACTTTGATCTCGATCTTGTAAGTGCCGGGCTGCAGGTTGGCCGCGGAAAGCGTCTTCTGCAGCGTGACCTGATCGCCAATGTTGCCCATGGTGTCGGTGGATTCGACTGTATGAATTACGGCCTTGTTGTTAGCGTCGGTAACGTTATATTCAACCGTGGCGGAAGGCTTGTGGGTCTTCTCGTCCACGCTGAGATTGTAAACCTGCATCCAGAAATTGAGCTTTTGATTGCGTTTGAAGGAAACCGGCTTGCCGTCGGCGGATTGCACGCGGGGGCGAACCTTCGTGGTTCCGATGACGAAGTTGCCGGTGCCAACGTTCTTGGCTGCGACCGTCTCCATCTGATCGGCGATGATAAGCGAGGAGTTGCTGAGGCGGTCCTCGCTGAAATCGGGAACGACGATGCCGCGGCTCCAGGAGCCTTTGCGGTCGCCGTTCACATCCTTAACGACGACGTCGAGGCGGTAGCGATTCTGGCTGATACGAAGGGGCAGAGCCTTCCAGTAGATCGAAGAATTTTCTGCGGTTTTGGGCAGCAATTCCGGGGGCACATCGATCTGAACCGTGTCTTCGAAGGTCTGGACGATTCTGCCGGTCAGGGTCGTGACGCGCCCGAAAATATTGACCGTGCCCCGCTGAATGCCTTCTTTGTTCTGGAACGTGACGTCGCGGTTCTTGACCTGGATGGTGACTGGAACGAGGACGGTGTCGCCAGTGACCTTCACGAAATCGACGCGGACGTCGAATGGCATCAGGTTGACGCTGATTTTGTGGGTGACAACTTCTTCGAGATCCTTGAATTTAACGGCCGGAGCTGACTGCAGCTTGGCGAACTGCTCGAGCCGGTCGAATTGCTTGCTTTGCATATTCTGGTTCATGGGTCCGCCGCCCAGCTGTTCCAGGCCGCCGCCGGTGAAGCGGCTCGCCTTGCTCGACATTCCCATCTGTTCGTAGAGCGTGAGGCCAGCATTGGGGGTGTACTTCAAGGCGTCTTTTTCGGAGCGATCAATGGTCATGTGGTAGTCGCCGCACATGCAAGTGTCGACGAACTCGATGATGACTTCCTGGCCGATGCCCTCGATGTAGCGATAGCGCCATTGCTCAAAGGGGAAGGTGGAAGTTTCGCCGCCGCCTTCCTCCATGGGACGTTCATAACTGCCGCCGGAGGGGTGAGATTCGATCTCGTCGGGCGGGCCAAACACGATGTACATGTGGCCGCGGTCGGTACGCCAACCGGGGATGCCGGCGGGGTAGTGCTCGTTGGCATAGGCAATGCGGCGGTAGTGCTCTTCCTTGAATTCGTTCTCCTCGGTGTCGGGGGTAGGATCGCGGCGCTGCCAGAAGGCTTCAATGAACTGATCGCGTTCCTCGTCGTTAGAAAGCTGCATGAAGGCGGACTTTTCCTGATCAGTGATGATCCAGCGGACGTCCTCGTCAAGCCACTTCTTGTAGGTCTTACTCAACTCGACCTTGAGCGCCCTCGCATTGGCCTTTTTCTGTTTTTCCGGCAGGGGCCGCTTTAGGGGGTCGGTCTGATTATCCGGAGGGGACTGGGCATTGACGGTCTTGGCATCCTTCGCGTCCTGGTCCTGGGCCCGAGAAACAAGGGGGGAACCCAACGCGATCACGCCCGCCAGTACGCCAATCGACAATCGACCCGGGAAACTTGAGGGAAACATAGAAGAACCTGCCTTGCGAGACACCGCGTGCTAATGATTCTATGGTTATTGGATACAACTAGGCAAGGAAAAGAGGTCCGGCCGGAAAGATTTTCTATGGCCACCGCTTCGCTAACTATATTAAGAATCCATGCCTTGCGAGCGAGGCTGATGCGAGCTATGACGCCCTGGCAGGCATTCGACTTGGAATGGGGTCACGCTATAATGACTTGGGTCTAAATCGGGAGCTTCTGAAACGGACTCAAGTCCCGCGTTCGGAGGAGTGTTTGCGCACTCTCCGGGGAACTTTGCAGCGGGTTGGAACGTAGTTGATAATGAGATCGAGGCAGCGGGCGATCAGGTCATCGGTTCGATCTGAAAACCACCAAGCCGTACAAGAAATCGCCGGATACAACGTCTTTTGGTAACCACTGCAATAATTGACTGAATGAAAACCTGGAAAAAAGTACTGATCGGTGCAGGCGCCGTTGTGGCGCTCGCAATCATCGTCGCCGTTACCGTCTACCAGAGCCGCAAGAACCTGGTTACGGTGCAAACCGGGAAAGCCCAAAAGCAGAATCTGAGTGCGATCGTGAGTGCATCGGGCGAGATCAAACCCAAAACCTACGTTAACCTCGGCGCGAACGCTTTCGGCAAGATCGTCAAGCTGCACGTGAAGGAGGGCGACCGAGTCAAGAAGGGACAGGTTGTGGCGCAGTTGGAGAACGTTCAGTCTTCGGCGGACGTGAATGCGACCAAGGCGTCTGTACAGGCGGCGCAGACCGATTTCGTGGCGGCGGAAGCAGGCCTTGAAACATCGCGGGCAGATTTGAATCGAGCGAAGTCGGACGCCGATCATGCCCGGCTGGATTGGGAACGGGCCCAGGGGCTCTATAAGGATGCGCTCATCGCCAAGCAGGATTACGACACGAAAAAGGCAGCTTGGGAATCGGCCGAAGCCGGACTGGCGCAAGCCCAGGCGCGGGTGGATCAGGCCAAAGCGCAGAAGGATTCCGCGCAGAAACACATTTCTCAGAATCAAGCGAACCTGGCGCGGGTTTCCGACGTACTACAAAAGACGATCTATGCATCGCCTTTCGACGGCGTGATTACGAACCTGCCAGTCCGCGAAGGGGAGACGGTGGTGATGGGGATCCAGAACTCGCCGGGAAGCACGCTCATGACGATTGCAGACATGTCCGTGATTACGGCGGAAGTGAAGGTGGACGAGACCGACATCGTCAACGTGCACATTGGCCAGGCGGCCGAGGTGACAATTGATGCGATCCCGCGCAAGGTTTTTCACGGGACGGTGAGTGAGATCGGCGACAACGCCATGGTGCGTTCGACGGGGGTATCGACCTCGCAGTCCACATCGACGAGCGAGGAAGCGAAGGACTTCAAAGTGGTGGTGACGCTGACCGACCCGCCATCGGATTTGAGGCCTGGGCTGTCGACAACCGCGAAGATTACGACCGCGACACGGAACAACGTGGTCAGTATTCCGATCCAGGCGTTGACGGTGCGCACGCAGGCGGACCTGGCACCCAAGGACGGGAAAGGGGAGGTGCAGGCTGCGGCTCCCGTGGACACGGCGAAGCAGAAGGAAGAAATTCAGGGTGTTTTCGTGATTCGTAACAAAAAGGCGGAGTTTGTTCCCGTGGAAACCGGTATCAGCGGCACAACCGACATCGAAGTAACCAAGGGCGTGCGCGAGGGTGACGAAATCATTACGGGCAGCTACAAAGTTTTGCGCACCTTGAAACCGGGAACGAATGTCAAAATAGACAATTCGGCCCCGAAAAAAGAGGAAGAAAGCAGCTAGGCTCTTGGCAGAGACAGGGCTTACCCCGTCTTTGCCGGCCTGATCTCCAGAAAGAGACGCGACAAGCCGCGTCTCTGCAAGTGGCGACTAACCGATAGCGGGTTAGCACGTCAAAGTAAGAGCGGCCAGAGGAGCGCCCGTGCCAGAGCCGGATAAGGAGAAGAAGATGGCGACTGCGGAGGTACTTTCCATTGACAGGCCAACCAGCGAACGGCCTACGAATTGGGCGGCGCCAGACTCCTGCATGATTGCGACCGAGGACCTGTGGAAGACCTATGACATGGGCTCGGAGCAACAGGTGCACGCGCTGCGCGGGATCAACCTGCGCATCCAGCGCAACGAATATGTCGCCATCATGGGCCCCTCGGGATCGGGTAAATCGACGCTGATGAATCTGATTGGCTGCCTGGATTCGCCTTCCAAAGGGCAGTACTGGCTCAACGGGCAACTGGTGAGCGAGCTTGACGACGACGAACTGGCCCGCATCCGCAACAAGGAAATTGGATTTGTGTTTCAGACGTTCAACCTGCTGGCACGGGCCACGTCGCTGCATAACGTGGAGCTGCCACTGATCTATGCGGGCGTGCCGTCGGCGGAACGCATGGAGCGCGCCAAAGCGGCATTGGCTTCCGTTGGCATGGCAGACCGCATGAACCACAAGCCAAACGAGCTTTCCGGCGGACAGCGGCAGCGTGTTGCCGTGGCGCGGGCGCTGGTCAATAAGCCTGCCATCATCCTGGCGGATGAGCCGACCGGCAACCTCGACTCGCAGACGGGCAACGAAATCATGGCGCTGTTTGACCGCCTGCACGCGGAGGGAAATACGATCGTGCTGGTGACGCACGAGCACGATATCGCCGAATACGCGCACCGGATTATTTACATCAAGGACGGTGTGGTGGCGCGGGACGAAGTGAAAGAGGGGCGGTAGGGGTTTCGCCGCTCGCCGTTCGTCGTTCGCTTTTTCTTGGGATACGCGGGCAATCTGCCCGCGTTTCTGTTTTGCGATTCTCGCCTATTTGCCGGCTTATGTTCCGAGTAGGGACTGAGCTTCTTTCTTTGCTGCCGCAAAATCCTTAGAGAACCGGGCTACGCGCTCGCGAATAGCGCTTGCCTCCGCCGAATGCCCTTGCTGGTCGAGCGCGCCGGCGATGAGAAGGAAGCCGACATCCGTGGGCTGGATGGCCATGGCGCGGGAATACTGGCGGATGGCTTCGTCGAAATCACCACTCTTTTGTGCGACCAGTCCGAGCCCAACTATAGGCATGGGTTCGTCAGGCGCGAGATCGCTTGCCGTCTCGAAACATTTCGTGGCCTGCGCCAAGTCACCGAGCTGGCGGTAGACCGAGCCCATATTGGCATAAGCGTCGGCGCGAAGAATGGGTTGGGCCGCATGTTGGGCTACGACTTGATAGTGCTCGATGGCCGTCCGCAGATTTCCCCGCGCCTGCTCGTAGGCGCCGAGGCCCAAGTTGGCGTTCAAGTCGCCGGGAAGGATGGCGCTGGCGGCACGGAAATGGACCACGGCCTCGTCGGTGCGGCCTTCATCGGATAAATAAAAGCCCAGCATGTCATGAGCGATGGAGTTGTTCTCGGTGAGCGCCAGCGTGCGCGTCCAGATGGACTCACTGTTGCGCCAATAGCCAAGCTGCCGATAGGTGAGACCGCCGAGCACAAGCAGACCGGCAAAGGCGGGGACGGCTATCCATGTGGCGGGAACGCGATAATTCTTAGCCAAATCGGCGGTCAGCCAGGTTGACATCAAGAACAGGCCGAGGAACGGAAGGTAGGCAAAGTGGTCGGGCATGGCCTGCGCCCCGACCCGCACCAAGCCGATCATCGGGACCAGCGAACCCAGGAACCAGAACCATCCAGTGGCAAGATAGCGCTGTTGGTGCGCGCGTAGGACGCCAGCCGTAATGCCGATCAGCAGCAACGTGGCGGCGGCTACTTTCCATACGGGGTAGAGCTGCGTGGGTTGGGGGTAAAGCAGCACCAGGTTTGTGGGCCAGAGCGCTTTGCCCAGATAGTGAGCGTAGGAAATGAGGGCTGTCTCCAAACGCAGGAGCGGGCCCGCGGAGGAGAGCGTCTGCACAGCGCCGCCCGCTTTTTGCCCTTTCATAGTGACGACTGCGCAGGCGGCGGAGAGCGCGAGGAGCGGGAGTTTTTCGAAAATGAGCCATCCAAGCGAAGCCCGCGGTGACGCGGCTCCATTCAAGTCGCCGGCTTCGGCGACGGGGTGCTCGGTCGCGCTTTTGGCGGGCGCTCCGGCGAGGCGGTGGAGAGGCCAGTAGTCGAACAACAAAAGCAGAAACGGAAGGGTAACGATCTGCGATTTGCTGAGCAGGCCCATCGCAAACAAAAGCGCGACCAGCGCATAGCGTGTGAGCCTGGGCTGGCGCGCGTAAGCCACGTAGGCGTGGAACGCGAGCAGAAGGAAAAGCATGCTCAGGACGTTCTTGCGCTCAGCGGCCCAAGCTACGGATTCGACATTGATGGGATGCAGCGCAAACAGAGCGGCGACGAACAGGCTACGCCAGGGGAATCCAGTGGCGGCTCGGAGAAGCAGAAAGAGCAGAACGGCGTTGGCTGCGTGCAACAGGACGTTGACTTCGTGATGCGCGGCGGGATCCATGCCGAAAAGCTGGCAGTCAAGCGCGTGGGTGAGCCAGGTCAGGGGGTGGTAATGGGCGCCCTCGAAAGTGGTGAAGGCCCATTTCACCGTCTGCGCGGTGAGGCCCGCTTTTATATGCTGGTTGGTAGCGATATAAGTGCCGTCGTCAAAATTGAGGAAGCCGTTGTGCGCCACGGGGCTGTAGGCGACAACCACGAAAGCAATTAGCAGCAGAGCCATCGGCAGGGTGCGCTTTTCGGGCGACAGGAACAGACTGGACCGAGGGGCAAGCGGGTCCTCGGGCCGCTTCGTAATGGTTGCTACGCCAGGCGCACTCATGGATAGAACGATTTTCAACCAGCGGAAGAGCGTTCGGCGACAAGGAACTAAGCAGGGAAGTGCCTTTGGTCACGGCCTGGGTTGAGCGACGTGGAATGTAAAAATTGTCTAGTCAGAGGCTAAGACTACTTCGACCACTTTCCCGGCTGGTGCGTTTAGGCGCGTCATTACCCCGTCTTTCTCAGCGTGGACCTCGACCATCTGGCCATTGCCGGCGTGCGCGGGCAGGATGAAGTTCCCCTTGCTGTCAGTGATTGTGGCTTCGGGATGACCGGCAACCGAAACCGTTGCGCCCGATACCGCAACCATCTTTTCGTTGACCACTACCCCTTTGATTTTAGCCGAGGTTTCGGCGACAAGCGAAATGGTGAGGGTTGGGTAATAGTCGTTGGCCAGGATGAGAGTGGAAGCGCCCTTCAAAAATTCATCCTTGACGGTCGCAGAGAAACTCACCTTGCCATCTGCGGGGCGGGTTTGGGGCGGGATGTCGAGCCGCCAGCCCCCTTCGCAGATTTTCAGGTCGTCGCCATGCGAGGATTTCAACTGGGCGTAGTAGACCGGCGACCGGTCGGGCCTGACCAGAAGAACCTGAATGTGATATACGCCGCGCGATTGGACAGTGTGGTTGACGGCCATCGGAACAAGTCCGAGAGCAATGAGAAGAAGAGCCGCAACGGAACCAGCGACTGGTCGCTTTGCGCGCAGAGCGAGGGCGAAAACAACTACCGCGGACACCAAAAATATTATGGCAACCAGTCCCGGGTAAGGAACATGGTTCGCTATTTTGAGCGCTTGCTCAGACATGAATGATTTTTCCTACAGTTCAGTACAACTCGCATCGCTCGGAGCCGCAAGTTCCGAAGGGGAGTGATCGGCCGGGGATGGGCAGTCCCAGGAGATTAAGGTAAAGAGGCGTGTGCGGGAGCCGTTTCAGCACAACTCGGGGCGGATCCGCGTCATGACCTTACTGTTGGGCGGCAGCGTGAATGATCTTCTCAAGATCGGGCGCCGGCGTTGTGCCGTTGGAGCGCGCCACGAAGAAATTGTGATCGTAGAGATTGCGGTACATGCGGCCGGCAATTTCGGCGGCCTTGGGGCCGAACGTGGGACGGCCTCCCTGTAGGAAGACGACGGTCACGATGCGTCCGATATCGGTGTTGGCATAGGAAGCGAACCATCCGAAGCGCGTGCCCGCGTGCGAGCAGGTGCCGGTTTTTCCCAGGATCGATTCCTCGTCGAAGTTGAGGCGCAGGCTGCGCGCGGTACCGTATCGAACGGCGCCGGCCATGCCGTCGGAGAGTTCGGGGATGGCAGAAGCGATGTCGAGGTGACGCTTGATCACTGGTTGAAAGCCAGCAACCGCATCGGGCGAAGCGGGATGTTGCAGGTAATAAAGAGTGCCGCCGTTGGCGATCGCCGCAACCATGGCGCCGAGTTGCAGGGGCGTCATCGAAATGCCTTCGCCGAACGAGCACATCTTGCCGACGCCGCCCAGCTTCGAGGAGATTTCTTCTTCCGGATATTGGCCGAGGTGCTCGCCAGGAATGTGATAACCGGCATACTCGCCGAGTCCAAACTGGTGCGCGTAATACTGGACCTTCTCAAAGCCGAGCTTGCGACCGACGGCCTCGAAGTAAGCGTTGTTGGAATGGGCGAGCGCTTCGGTCAGGGTCATGCGCGTGCGGCGAGAGAGCGGGACTTCGGTTTCTTTGTCGATCAGGCCTTCGCTGACTCCCGCCAAAGCGACCGAGAGCTTGATGGTGGAGCAGGGCTGCGCGCCGCTGGAGAGCGCGAGCCTCTGGTTGACCATGGCGAGAATTCGTCCGCTGGTCGGCTCGATGGCGACCACGGTGCCGTTCATGTTGCCGAGCGCGTCAATGGCGGCCGCGCGCACGATGGGATCTTCGCCGGCCGTAATGTCACCTTCGGTGATGTCAGATGCGAATGAACTGGTATGGAAACGCTCGTAATAGCGGTGGCGGCGGCGATGGGCGGCGGATTTTGCGAGTGGCGCGCGGCTGTGCGCGAGCGCGTGCATGCGGCGGCGGGCGTGCTGACTTTCCGTTACGGAACGGGATTTTGATTTCGGCGCAAGCGCGTGCGGATTGACGCTGGCTGCGATGCCGCTCGCTTCGAGCAGCGCCGCCAAAACAAATAGGAAAGCCAGACGAAGCGGCCAGATACAGAACTTACTCTTCACGAAACCCCATCCCCGGATAAATGGATAGCCAAGAATTGCTTGTCTACCTAATGATTAAGATGCACGACAATCGCCAAATTTCCCGAAGGATCGGCTGTCCCGTGCAGCTATCCGATAGTAGGGGATTTCGGACGTAAGGCGCAATCAGAAAGTATAGATTGATTAATAGTTTATGAGACTGGGTAAATAATTGAATGCAAACAGGTTAGCTTATTTCTATCGAGGGACAGGGCCATTGGTAATCTGCTCGCCTTGTTACCTCCTTTGATACTGTCTCCGCAATTCTTTGCGCTTTCATCCGTCCCATGCAACGGGGCCTTGTGCACCGGAAGATGCATTTTTCTGTTATTTTCTGACACCAATAGCTTCCGCGCGGCATTACCAAGTGAGCCATGCAATGGTGCACTGCAAGCCTTGGTGCGCTGACGCTAATCACGTCAACGGAGATTGCCTCTTGCGAACATGGTTGCTGGTTGCCGGAGTTGCTTACACTTTGCTGATGACGTTCACGGCGCAGGCTGCGGATCAGAAGGGGCCCACTCCAAGTGTGGAGGCGCGGCAGGCGGAGCTGACTCGGCTGCTTGGTGACGAGTGGGAATACACGCTGCGCACGCAGCCGGAGTTGGCGACGCAAGTCGGAGACAACCGCTACAACGACCGGCTGAGCGACTTTTCGGACAAGGCGATCGCCGATGATCTCGAACATACGCGGCTGGCGCTGGCGCGCTTTGAGGCGATCGATGTGGCGGGATTTCCGGAGCAGGAACGCCTCAATCACGCGCTGATGGTGCGCAACCTGCGCGAAGGGCTCGAAGACGCGCGCTTCAAGAACTGGGAGATGCCGGCTACGCAGTTTGGGGGGATACACCTGTGGTATGCGTCCCTGCCTTACGATTCGCCGTTTCGCAATGTGAAGGATTACGAGGACTACCTCTCGCGGCTGCATCAGATGCCGCGAGCGCTGGATCAGACGATGGAGCACATGCGGGACGGGCTGCGCGATCACCTGATGCCGCCGAAATATCTGCTGGAAAAGGTGTCGAGCCAGGCGCAGGAGATTGCCGACGATTCACTGGAAAAGAGCCCTTTTACTTCGCCGCTGGGAAAGTTTCCCGATTCAATTGGCGAGGGGGACCGGAAACGGCTGCGTGCGGCAATTGAAGAAGCGGCAAAGAACGAAGTGGCGCCGGCGTATGCGAAGTTCGCTAAGTTTGTGCGCGAGGACTATGCGCCGCATGGGCGGATGGATCCGGGCGAATGGGCGCTGCCGGATGGCGAGGCACGCTACCGGTTCGCGGTGCGGCACCAGACGACGACCGACACGACGGCCGACCAAATTCACGAAATGGGTGTGAAGAGCGTGGCTGAGATCGAAGCGCAGATGCTGAAGATCGCGCAGGCGCAGGGCTTCCATGATCTGAAGTCGTTTAACGAGCACATACGGCAGGATCCGGCGCTGCATGCGAAGTCGGGGCAGCAACTGTTTGATCTGTATTCGCACTATCGCGACCAGATGTACGGCAAACTCCCGGAGCTGTTTGGGCGGCTGCCGAAGAACAAGCTCGATGTGGTGCCGATGGAGGCGTTTCGCGCGGCTTCGGCTCCGCCGGCGGATTATTCCATCGGAGCAGGGGATGGTTCGCGGCCGGGGCGAATCAACGTGAACGAATATGTGCCGGAGAAGCGGCTACTGCTGAATGTGGAAGCGATTGCCTATCACGAGGGCGTGCCCGGACACCACTTACAGTTTTCGATTGCGCAGGAACTTACTGACTTGCCGCCATTTCGTAAGTTTGACTTAGACGTGAACGCCTACACGGAGGGGTGGGCATTTTACTCGGAGCGGCTGGGGAAGGAAGTCGGGTTCTATCAGGATCCTTACAGCGAGTACGGACGGCTGCAGAATGAGATCTGGCGGGCAGTGCGGTGGGTGGTCGATACAGGAGTCCATTCGCAGCACTGGACGCGGCAACACATGGTCGACTATTTCCATGAGCACACCGCGATGGACGACGAGAACATCAATACAGAAGTTGATCGCTATATAGCGTGGCCGGCGCAGGCGCTATCTTATAAAATGGGACAGATGAAGATACTAGAGTTACGAGCGCGCGCGCAGAAGGAGTTAGGGACTAAATTTGATCTGCGAGCGTTTCATGATGCCGTGCTCGATTCCGGTCCGCTGCCGCTGGATGTGTTGGAAGGGAAGATCGACCGGTGGATCAAGGAGAATCAGCCCACCAATAAATAATTGGCGATGCTGGTGAAGTTCACCTCTTGTCCGCCTGCTCCAGCATCTGAGCCATGAAATGCACGAGCCGAAGATTATCGGCGAGCGCGGGTTTGCCATCCATGGAAGCGTGGCTGAAGGCCGGACTGATGAGCGCGGCTTTCACCAATCCCGAGGGAATGTCCTGTTGCAACCAGAGCATCTCCGAAGGCGGGATCACGTTGTCTGCGGCTCCGTGCAGGAGTAGGACCGGCAGGTGCAACGCTCCCAATTGCCCATGAGGAGAAGCGGGTGCCATTTCCGCTTGGTGGCGGGAGATGGCTTGCTTCATCTCGCTGGCCAGCGCGTGCTCATCGTGTTTGTAAAGCAAATCCATTTTCTCGCGTGATGGTGGGCTCAGCATCGCGGCAGCTTTCTTCGATTCGTCAACCTTCTCCCATAGCAAGAGCCGGAGCGCTTCGTGGGCAGTGCCGATGTCGGCGGGAGGGAAGAAATCCTCCAGATGGGAATAGAAGAGGATGAGCGGACCATACTCGTGTGCTTGCATTTTGAGCGTGGTGCCGTCGGGCCGCGAGATCGTATTCGTGATCAGGAACTGGGAGACGCGCTCCAGATCGTCGTGCGCGCCGACCGAAACCACGAAGCCAATGTAAGGCGCGTATTGCGGGCGGGCAGCGGCGATGAGGGACAAGCCTCCTCCGAAGCTGATGCCGAGCACGCCGACCTTCTGACCAGCCTCTGCAGAAAGGCTGCGGGCGGAGTATCCGATGAGATCGATCGAACGGCTGTCGATCTGATAGTCGGCGAGGGCGGCCAGCTCCGGCGTCAGAACGCGGATGCCACTGGCCGACATGGCGCGCGCAAAGGCGACCAGGCGCGGCTCCTCGATGCCAAGGTGATGGCACGCCGTGCACGATGACCATCGCGGGCGGGTTAGCCATGCCCTGGGGAATGTAGAGGCGCGCGCGGATCGGCCCGGCGGGCGTTGGCACCTCGGTCAGCTTCTCCTCGAGGGCATAGGTGTCGAAGCTGGCGAGCGTGCTCCAGTGCGGCGGATTTTCGATCCGCAAAAGGAGCCCAACGGCGCGCAGATAAGTGAAGGCCGGGCGAGCGAGCAGCAGGAAAACGACGAGGACAGCGGAAACTACAAGAATTGTGGCGGTTCGTCGGCAACGCTGGCGTTCGGGGTGAGGCGCGCTTGGCAGTTTGCTGGCTGGTGAGTTCAAGGATTGAAGTTCAAGTATGCCGGTTCTGTGACAATTGGGCTAGATGAATGTTGAGGCGGGGCGCTCAAATTTGCCAGTGCGGAATGTAAATGCGCGCGAGTCATCAACGGCCTGCGCGGGCGTGGGCCCCTTCGACTTCGCTCAGGGCGGGTCCGCGCCACACTTAAATCCACAACTGAAGAGCCGCTGACTCCTCTACATCACATCGTTGCGCTTACGCAGGAAGGCTGGGACGTCTAGGTCCTCGGCTTGGTACGTCGGCGCGGCTGACCTCATTCCGTCTAGCGAAATGACTTCCGCCGACTGCGAGTTGTAGCTCGGGGGCGGCGGCATGCTTGACTCGAATGCCACGGGCGCGGGATCGGGCAGGAACGCTGGCTCGGGCTCGAATGCGGGCTCACGCTCGGCGGCGCACTCGGCAACGGGCTCACTTGCAAAATCATCCGCGTGGTCTGTGACGTGGAAATGATCGCGGTGACGGGGGACGATGACCGGGTCGAAAGCCTCGCTGTGGCGCGGGCGGCGCATGTCGGCCTCTTTAAAGCCAGTGGCAATGACCGTGATCTTGACCGCATCTTTCATTTTTTCGTCGAGCACGGCGCCGAAGATGATGTTGGCGTCTTCGTGCGCGGCGCCTTGAATAATCGTGCAGGCCTGCTGCACTTCGGCGAGCTTCAGCGAACTGGAGCCGGTGATGTTGATGAGAATGCCGCGGGCTCCGTCAATGGCTCCGGCTTCGAGCAACGGCGAGGCGATCGAGCGCTGGGCGGCTTCGACGGTGCGATTCGGGCCGGCGGCGGTGGCCGTGCCCATGACGGCGTAACCCATGCCTGCCATGATGGCTTTCACGTCGGCGAAATCGCGGTTGATGATGCCGGGGATGGTGATGATATCGGAGATACCTTGCACGCCCTGGCGGAGAATGTCGTCGGCGATGCGGAAGGACTCGAAGAAGCCGGCGTTTTCGGCTACCGCTAGCAGCTTTTCGTTGGGGATGACGATGGTGGTGTCGACGGATTCCATCAACTCGGAGACGCCGCGTTCGGCTTGCTGCATGCGGCGTTTGCCTTCGAAGGCGAAGGGCTTGGTGACGACGGCGACAGTGAGCGCGCCCATTTCGCTGGCGAGGGAGGCGATGATAGGAGTGGCGCCGGTGCCCGTGCCTCCGCCGAGGCCGGCGGTGACGAAGATCATGTCGGCGCCCTCGAGGGCTTCGATGATTTTGTCGGAATCTTCGAGCGCGGCTTTGCGGCCGATTTCAGGATTGGCGCCCGCGCCGAGTCCGTTAGTCAGCTTCACGCCGAGTTGAATCTTGGTGTTGGCGCGCGACATGCGAAGAGCTTGCAGGTCAGTGTTGGCCACGATGAATTCGATGTGCTCCATGCCGGAGTCAATCATGCGGTTGACGGCGTTGTTGCCGCCGCCGCCGACACCGATGACCTTGATGCGTGCGTCGTTGCGGGCTTCTTCGTTGAAGCAGATGCGGAGTCCGTTGTCTTCGATCATGGAAACACCTCGTGAAATCAGTTCTCAGTTGCCGGTTCTCAGTTCTCAGTAAAACCCTCACTGCTAAAACACGGGCGTTGCTCTACGCGCCCTTCTTTGCGAACAGGGCTTTCATTCTTGAGCCGAAGCCCGGCTCCTGCAGGCCTCTTGCTAATCTTGCGCGGTGGCCGTAATAGACCATGCCTAGCACGGTTGCGAATTCGGGCTCGGCCAGGGAAGCTGGCATCTTTGCCATTGCCGTTGGCCATGCCAGGCGCGCGGCCTTGCGCAGAATCGATTCGGCTACATCGAGCATGCCGGGCAGGCGCGAGGCCCCTCCGCTTAGAACGAAGCCCGCGATGCAATGATCCAAAACACCGGCCTGGCGCAGGTTTTCACGCATCAGTTCGAATAGTTCGCGGGCGCGAGGACCGAGGATTTCTCCGATCATGCGCTGCGGCATCATGCGCGACGGGCGGTCACCGACGGAAGGAACCTCGACTTCGTTACCCTCCGGGATGAGCGTGGGCACGGCGTTGCCGAAAATCTTCTTAAGCATTTCGGCGTCGGCGAGGCCGGTGCACATGCCGATCGAAAGATCGCTGGTGAAATGATCGCCGCCGATGGGAATCACAGCGGTGTGCGCGACGGCTCCTTGCTGAAAAACAATCAGGTCGCAGGAACCGGCTCCGAGATCGGCTAAACAGACGCCAAGTTCGCGCTCGTCGGAGCGGAGAACGGAATCGGCGCAGGCCAGCGGTTCGAAGATCGTGTCGTCCACGTGCACGCCTGCTTTGTTGACGGCGGTCACCAGGTTTTGCGTCGCGCCCGAGAGCGCGGTCACGATGTGGACGTGGACTTCCATGCGCGTGGCCATCATGCCGTTGGGATCCTGCACGCCGGGCTGATCGTCGAGAGTGAACTCCTGCGGCAGCAGGTGGAGGATCTCCCGGTCGGCGGGCAACGGGACGGTGCGAGCCTTGTCAACGGCCTGGCGGATTTCGTCGCGTCCAATTTCGCGCGCGCGAGCCCCGAAGGTGATGCCGCCGTGGCTGTTCATGCCGCGGATGTGGGCTCCGGCGATGCCGATGATGGCGTGCTCGATGGGAATGCCGGCGGCGTCTTCGGCGACCTCAACGGCTTTTTGAATGCTGCCAGCGGCTTTGTCGAGTTCGGTGATGATGCCTTTGCGCAAGCCGCGCGATTCGCTGACGCCGTGTCCGCGGTAGCGCAGGCCATTGTCGCTCATCTCGGCGACCAAGACGGTCGTCTTGGCGCTGCCTACGTCAATGGCGGTAATAAAATTGGGCGCGAAGGTCGGCATGGCTAGTTCCGCGGTTTCTCCTTGGGAATGGCGGCGCTGGGCTTTTTTTGCTTTGCCGCCACAGTGGTCACCGGTGCCGACGCGGCAGGTGTGGGCTTTGTCGTTTTTGCGACAGGCGGTTGAGCCGGCGCGGCGCTCACTAAGGCTGCTGGTTTTTGAGATAGCACTGCCGGCGGATGCGGCGACGAGGTCTTCTCGGCCCAGGTCTTGGTTTTCGGAGTGACCCGGCGTGAAGTTGCTTTCGACGCTGCTTTTTGCCCCGCTTTCGTCAACGCTTTTGTTCCTTTCGATTTCGGTTGCACCGGCTTGGCCACAGCGGTGGTCGGTCCGGGATGAGTTACATATTTTTCGTAATTTACGATCGCCGCGTTTTTTACGCCGGCGGCCAACGCGGCTTTGGCGGCGGCGGGCGTGAGAGCAGGCTGCCGGGCGATGCCCTGGAGATCGGGGTTCACGATGATCTGGCTGTCGTAGCGCAAGTCCACCGAGTCGAGTTTCTCGAACTGCTGGCGCCAGGCTTCGACGTGCGTGATGTAGATCTTGTAGCGCTGCAGGTAATTGCCGTTGCCGAGATGCACCAGGACTGCTCCGGTGGAGTCGGCGGTCATCACCTTCACGTCCTCGGTATCGGAGAGGTCCACTTCGCTGATGTCCTGCGAGTAGCGCGCGCCGCCGGAATCGAGCTGCCGCATGAGTTCGTTGTAATCCCTCATGCGCACAGCACGAGTTGAGATGGGCTCGTTTGCGTTCATGCCCGTGATTACAGGGAAGGAATACTTGTGTTTGGGGCCGGATGCGAGTTCCATCAGGTTTCCGCCGGCGTCAATCAGAGAAATGTGCGAGCCGATGCGCGCGAAGGCGACAGGTGTGCGCTCGTGAATTTCGATGCGCAGGCGGTTGGGCACGAAGCGCATTACGCTGGCCGATTCGACCCATGGAATCTGCTCGAGCTGCTGCTGGCGCTGGGCCAGGGGAACGAAGAAAATGTTGCGGCCGATGTCGCCGCCCATTACATCCATGATCTGGGCCCGCGTCACGTGCTGGGCGTTGGCGACCTCAATCTGATCGCTGGAATCAATGCGGAAACGCCAGGAATGTTTGCCGTAGCGATAGAGGCCAGCGCCGAATGCGCCGAGGACGGCAAGAACGACAAGCGCCAGCGCGGCCCACTTCAGGCCGTTGGCAGTTTTCTTGGGGAGCGAACCGCGGCGGACGGAGACTCGTTTCTGGCCGCGCAGGAACGGAGATTCCTGCTCCGCTTCCAGGTCGACCACGCGGGAATCGTCGAAGTGTTCGCGTGCGGGAGCCGCGCGCTCGGAAGCATAACTGTCGCGAGCGTCGTGCTCGCGAGAGCCGGGCGCCGGGTACAACTCTTCCTGCAAGGCTGTGGAACTGGATTTCCGCGCCACTCTTTCGAGTCAGTTGTCGACAGGGAACCGCTGAGCCAGATTAGAATAACCGCTTTTTGCAAAATGAGACAGTGCAAAGTTGAGTGCGGAGACCAAGTTATTCTCAGTCGGAATCCTCTTGGTCATCACTGATGACAAAAACACTTTGTGGTCCATCGCCAGCGGAAACCCGGACTTGCCTATGACCGCAGGCATCCGGACCGGCCACCGTCACACGGCGATTTGTGGCAGTTCTCAAGCGCAGTTGGGGGCGAGCTAGAACTCGAATCTGCTCAATCTGGACGCGCCGCGTTTGGGCCTGCGCCCGAAGGATGTTGGCTTGGGCACGCATCTGGTCGCGGAACTGTTCGGCGTTATCTTGGGCTTGCTCGCGCAAGAGCTCTGCTTGACCCTGGGCCAGTTCGGAGATTTGAGCCCGGTCGAGAACATCGTCAGCGCGTAATGCCGGGCGAGCGGTCAGCACTCTGGCTACGACAAAAGTCCGCTCCGCTTGTGCGGCCATGCGAGACAACTCCGAATTGGCGCGGGCGGCAGCTCGGTGCAGCGAAGGAAATTCTCCGCGCTGGTACTCACTTTGCAATACGAGCCCGAATACCGCGAGGGCGATCCAGTAGGCAGCTTTTTCGATGTTCATCTGGAACCTCACCGTCCTGCAGATTTGGACGGGCGACAAGAAAAAAAGTCACCGAGACAAAACAATTCTTCCCTCGGAGGGGATGAACTCAGCTTTTTCTTGAGAAATTAGCCGCTTCTCGACCCAAGAAGGCGACTAATGACTGCCGACCGGAGACTGCCTCTCGAACCTCTCAAGGATCGTGGAGCCAAGTTGCGAGACGCTGCCCGCGCCTAGAGTGAGAATCAAGTCTCCCTCGCGGGCGAGGGAAGCAGTTTTTTCAGCAGCTTCCGGAAATGATGCGGCGTACCTTACGTCGCGTTTACCATCTGCCGCAATTCGTTGCACCAGCACTTGGGCCGTGATGCCTTCGATCGGCTTTTCGCTTGCGGCGTAGATATCCAGGACAGAAAGCGTGTCGGCATCGGCAAACGCGGTGGCAAACTCGTCCATCAGATCGCGCGTGCGCGTGTAGCGATGGGGCTGGAAGATGACATGGATGCGGCGGAATCCGCACTGGCGCGCAGCGGCGAGAGTGGCGCGGATTTCGGTGGGGTGGTGGCCGTAGTCATCGACTACGCTGACGCCGGCGGCTTTCCCCTTGAGTTGGAATCGCCGATCGACGCCGCGGAAGCCGTCGAGCGCGGTGCGAATCTGGTCGGCGGGAATGTCGAGCGCCGTGCCGACCGCAATGGCCGCCGTGGCGTTGAGCACGTTGTGAACGCCGGGAACGTGGAGCGTGAAATGGCCGAGGCTCTTCTCTTTATATATGACCTGAAAACGGCTCAGCGGACGGAGATCTCCGCTGGTAGCGGGCGAGTTTGGCGCCGAGTCGAGACCGATCAGAAAATCGGATTCACGGGTCGTGCCATACGTGGTCACGCGGCGATGAACTCGCGGCAGCAGGCGCTGCAGAATGGGATCGTCGTGGCAGCCAACGACCAGGCCGTAGAACGGCACACGCTCCATGAATTCGAGGAAGGTGCGGCGCACGTCGCGCATATCGCGGTAGCAATCCATGTGCTCGCGGTCGATGTTGGTGACGACGGAGAGAATCGGCGAGAGCTTGAGGAACGAGCGGTCGCTCTCGTCGGCTTCGGCAACCAGGTAGTGCGATTTGCCGAGGCGGGCGTTCGAGCCCATGGCATCGACGCGGCCTCCGACAACTACAGTTGGGTCGAGGCCTCCGGCGGCGAGAACGGCAGCGACCATTGAGGTGGTGGTGGTTTTGCCGTGCATGCCTGCGATGGCGATGCCGTATTTCAGGCGCATTAGCTCGGCCAGCATCTCGGCGCGCTGGATCACGGGAATGTGCAGGCGGCGCGCCTCGGCGACTTCAGGATTGTCGATGGAGATGGCGGAACTGGTGACGACTACATCGGAGGCGGTGACGTTAGCTGCCTGATGGCCCTCAAAAATCTGTGCGCCAAGACTTGCGAGCCGCTGCGTGACCGCGGAACTCTTCAGGTCGGAGCCGGAAATCTTGTAGCCCAGATTCAGCAGGACTTCGGCGATGCCGCTCATGCCGATGCCGCCGATGCCTACGAAATGGATGCGCTGGATCTTGGCGAACATATGCCGTCAAACTTCATTTCCCGCGGATACGCGCGGATGCACGCTGATCATAAAACATTTCACCGCCGAGGCGCAGGGCGCCTTTAGCTAAGTTCAGCAAGGTGCTTGACCATGTCTGCTATTTCTTGAACCGCGTTTGGATGGGCGAGCGATTTGGCCGCGGCTGACATGCTGCGCAAGCGGGCACGGTCGTTGAGCAGAGTGACAACGGTTTCGACCAGATAGGCAGCGCCGAGATTGGACTCTTCGACCACGATCGCGGCTCCGGCGCGTTCGAGGGCGCGGGCGTTCACGTTCTGGTGATCGTCGGCGGCGCGGGGGAAGGGAACGAAGATCGCGGGTTTGGCGGCGGCGGTGATTTCTCCGACGGTGCTGGCTCCCGAACGGCAGACAAGCAGATCGGCGCGGGCGAAGGTTGCAGGCATGTCGTCAATGAACTTGTGGACTTCGCCGAATAGAACAACGGGCGCATCGCCCGTACTCGATGTGTCCAGTTGCGCCATGCTCAATTTCTGGTATGCGGCAAGAACGCTGTCGAAGTCGCGCTGGCCCGTCTGGTGAATGATGCGGATCGCAGGGATCTTTGCGCGCAGGCCGGGCAGGGATTCGATCATGGCCTGGTTGATGGCGTGCGCGCCTTGACTGCCTCCGAAGACCAGGAGAGTGGGAATCCCATCCGGCGCGTCGGGCACGATTTGCTTGGGTGCAATGTGAAAGAACGCTTCGCGCACGGGAACGCCGGTGACTTTCGCGTTGCGGAAGTATTCGCAGGTTTCCTCAAAATGCACGGCAGCGGCTGAGACAAAGTGGGAGACCATGCGGTTGGCGAATCCGGGGACTACATTTGGCTCGAAGGCCAAAGTCGGAATGCGGCGGCGAATGGCGGCGAGCATCGCGGGGCCGGAAGCGTAGCCGCCGACTCCGATGACTACGTCGGGGCGGAAGTCGGTGAGCAGGCGGCCTGCGGTCCAGAGGGCGCGCGGCAGATCGAACATGGTCTTGGCGCGTGTCATGAGGCTGACATTTTTTAGCGCTCCGACCTGGATGAGTTCGAGCGGGAATCCGGCCTGCGGAACGAGTCGCGTTTCAATGCCGCGGGCGGTGCCGATGAAGAGAACTTCGGCGGCGAATTGCTTTTTGAGTTGCTGGGCGATGGCCAGGGCGGGAATGACGTGTCCGCCGGTGCCTCCGCCCGCGATGATGACGCGCATGGTCAACTTCAAAATCTACCACGGAGACACCCTTAGACTACGCTCACAGCAGTTGTCAGCACGGAGAGAAGCGGGGGTACTCGAAGCTTACGGCTTAACTTTGAACACCGTTCCACAGCCGTTTAAGCAGATATCGGGATTGCCAAGATAACCGCCCAAGGCGGTGGCGCCGTAGAGATTGCCGGCTTTGTCCTGAATCAGTGCGCCGATTGGGCCGCATCCTTCTGGTACACCTGCCAGATTGTGCAAGTTAGTTAGTTTGCCTTGGGCACTCAGCTTGAAAATCGTTCCGCACGTATTTGTATTTGGGCCCGATTGCGTGGTCCCATACAGGTTTCCGGCTGCATCGAGAATCACGGAGACAGGTACACTTCCATCGGAACCGCCGTGGAAGGCGTGCAAAACGATCTCGACACCTTTGGTGTTGACCTTGAATACGACACCGCAGCCTGCCCCGCCGTCATAAGGGCACTTAAGATCGCCGCCAGCGGAAGTCGTGCCGTAGAGATTGCCGGCCGAATCCAGTACCAGATTTCCGGAGGGAGTGCTGCCATCTTTTCCGCCGGAGAATTTGTGAAGCACAGTCTTTTTGCCGGACGCATCAAGCTTGAAGATTGTTCCGCAGCCTGACACCGGCACGCACCCCTTGCCGCCATGCAAGGTTGCGCCGAAGATGTTGCCCGCGCTGTCTCGAATCAGACTGTTCGGTTCTGCTCCGTCCGCATGGTTGCGGAAGGAGTACAACACTGTGTATTTGCCCGCCCGTCCCAGCCCAAAAACCGTTCCACAACCTTCGCTGTTGGGGCACAGCGGATCATCGCTGCCACCTCCCAATAGAGTGGTGCCGTATAGGTTTCCGTTCGCGTCGCCGACTAAGTTTCCACTGGGTAAATTTCCGTCGGAGCCACCCGCGAAGTTGTACAACTCCGTGTAAGTGCCATTCTTGGCAACTTCGAACACAAGTCCGTAATCGAGGCCGCCACCCGCCGTGCCATACAGGTTGCCTTCCGCGTCCCGGACTACTCCCGAGGAACCCAATCCCAGGGACCCTCCCTCGAAGGTATGAAGCGGAGTCAACTTTCCGGCGGCGCTCAGGCGGAACGCAGTTCCGCAGCCTGGATGGAGAGACTGGTTGCAAGACACATCGGCGCCAAGCATGGTTGTGCCGTAAAGATTGCCCCCCGCATCCCTAACCATGGTTGCGGTAGAGGGGTTGGCCCCGTCGGCTCCGCCGGTGAATGAGTACAGCACAATGAAGGTTGGCGCTTGCGCGGAAAGAGGTGGCTGGCCTAGCAGAAGGGCCAGACACGCGGTCGATAGAGCCAGCGCGGACATCCGAACGCTTACCATAAGAGTCTCCCCCGTCTAGTCTTCCCGCCGCGACAAGAATAGTCAACCACGGGGTTCGAGATTTCCAGAAGGCAAAACGGGGCTTGACAGGCGTGATATATGAAAATCGCGGCTGGCAGGAGCGCGTTGGGACAGGTTTTCCGGTTTCGGAGGAGGCGGAACGGGGTGGTTCCCGCTTTCGCAACAAGCCGGGTGGGAGTGAGTTTGCTTTTCGACGTACTCATTGCCCTGACCGCGCGCTCGCATGGGGCTCGCCTGATCACCTCGAACCGCGCCGATTTCGAGGCCATCCGCCGTTACTGCAAATTCCAACTTGAAGTGTGGTAACGCCCGGTGCGATCCGCGAGGACGTCGCCCACTCAAGCCAAAGGAAGGCTTGAGCGGGGCACCCTCGTGAGTTTGGATCCCTCGTGAGTTTGGATCCGATAGGTCGGGCCACCCAATTTAGAAGGGTCTGTAGATGCTGGTCACGGTGGCCACCCCGCCAGGAGGCATCGTTGGCGCGACGAACCACACGGCTACGATCGAGCCAAGGCCCACGTACGGCAGACGGGTGTCCTCATGGTCGAACGGGGAACATGGGTTGGGCCCGGACTGGATGTTTTGCACGTAGGGAACTGAGACGAAACCAGGCGGGAAATTGGGGGTGATCATCAGCCCTGCGGCCGTTTCCAACACTCCGTTCGCCGAGCCTAGCGTCGAGCTATAGGTGCTGTTGGCGCCGGAGAAACCCTCGGCGGCGTATCGCAACAGTGTGGCGCCGCGGCCGACACTCGAAAGGTTTTTCAGCTTCATTGTGACCTTCGCCGAACCAACGGCGCTCGCGGTAGCCGGCACATTCACGATGGTCTGCGTCAGTTGCCAGTTTCCGTCCGTGGTTGTCCGCGTTACCGTGACCGTATTGCCCTTCTGCTTCAACGTTGAGGCATTCCACAGGCCGCCGCCGGTCTCGCCGCTGTCGTAGCCCGCGTAGTCGTAATAGGCCAGGTCCGCGTCTTGGTCACAGAGTCCATAACCTTCCAAATCCGCCGCATTCCCTGCCGGGGGGAACAATCGTATATTCCTCACGGAGAACTGGGGAATATTGCCGTTCACGGTAACGCAGAACTGCGTCGCTGTGTTGGAGGTTCCACTGGAATATGTGACCTGGCAGGCCTGACTCGCCTGGGGCGAATCTGCCTCCACCTTTTTCGTTGTGGGGTTTGGCTGGACTCGTTCTTGCGCCAGCACCACGGAAGTGAAACTTAGAATCAAACTGAACAACATGGTTTTGTTAAGCATGGCAGCTATCTCCTTTTTTGAGGCATCTTGCCGATGTCCCCCTCAGGGGCTCACGCATCTGGAGCGTTTCGGTCCTCTGCCGCTAACAGCGCAAAGTCGTGGCAAATCTTGTCATCGGTCTGCTAAGAAAGTTTTTCTGGAGGAAGCCCTTGGGTTTCCTCTTCATGCACAGTTGTAAAGTAACGGTTATTGCCGTTAAGCCTTCACCGCGGAAATGGCAGGGCTCGCGGCTCCGCGCCATTAACAGGGGTAAGTTTTGTAAAGGGTGTTGTAAAACGTGTTCATGCCAATGGATCCAGCCGATGCAACTATCCCATACTCGGTGAAGCTAATCGTGTTATCTGAAACGGTACCTGTGTGGCAAATCATATCAATGCCGTACGCGGGGCCTGAAATCTTGTTTCCCTTGACCGTCGTGCCGTCCACATTGACGACGATTCCGTAACTGGTAGGACTTTTAAATACTAGGTAGTCGTTGTTGGTTTGAATGGTGTTGCCTGAAATGGTCACATCTGTCGGATACGGCTCGCCGTCAACGAATATAGCGTTGCCACTTTCTGGGTCGCCGCCCTCCGGCACCCTGGGGCCGGAAATAAAGTTTGTTTCTACCGTCCCAGTTACCCCATATAAGTAAATGCCGAAGCTTCCGTACGGCGCTGTCGGGAATACCTGGTTTCCGGCAATCTTTACCGTAAGGGTTGCATTCCCAAGTGTATCCAGACTACCGGCAATGATTCCCGCGGCTGAAAAGCTGTTCTCGACCGTAAAGGCCGTGCGAGCGCTAGTGGCATTCTCTGCCCAGATTCCAATTTGACAATCATTGCCGAGGCCGAAATAGCCCACGTGGTTGAGCGTTCCGGATGCACCACTGGCGTAAAAAAATCCCACGGTCTTGAGACCGACGCAGAAAGGGGACGAGTCCGCGATGCTCTGCACGGAGACGTTTTGAATATTCACCGTGCCGGCCGTGACCCAGATGACGGGAGCGAGCGCACCTTTGAGTTCATATAGTGCGAATATTGCGCTGCTGGTCGTCTGCGGCGAACCGACAGGATAAATTTGCACGCCGTTCCCGCCATCTGCGGCCGAGCTATCCATCCCCTTAAGGGTCAAATCCTTCGAGATTATTAGCTGCTCGGAGTAAAGACCAGGACAAATCATAATGGTGGATCCCGGCGGCGCCGCGAGTACGGCTGCACCGATCGTCGGAAAGCTGCCGGATTTGCAGTTGCCGACGTAGCGGGTGCTTGCCGCTGCCGGGTAAACGCAAACAACCAGTACTGCCAACAACCAAATCGTCTTGGGTGACATATAGGGTCTCCTGAAGACTTAGGACTGTTTCCGGTTCTGGCCGTTGCCCGGGACCGGAGGTTCTGTCCTTCTGTCTCTTAACAGCGCAAAGCGACGGCAAATCTAGTCATTGCTTGAAAACAAAAATTGTTTCTGCGAGGAAATGCCGTAACTAGCCAATTTTTCAATTAGTTCACGTTGACGTGTAAAACAGCCGTGCTACTCTTGGAACCCGGATACTTTCCCTTCCCTGAGGGAGCTTCGTGGGACACGAGTCGGCGAGTCCGAAGGCTTATCGCCGCTCTCCCACTACTCGCTCAGACAACCCTCGATTCGTTTCTTAGTTGGAGATCTGGGCCGCAAGCGTACTTAAGGTGAAGGTGATGGTGTCAGAGGTCGGGTTGGCGCCGCCACCACACAGAGCGAAGGTGTTCGTGCCTTTCACCAGTCCGTCACTGGGAAATACGATCCACTGATGCGTCTGTTTGTACTGAAGTTGGTCGTCAAAAAACTCGATTAGTTGGGACCCGTAGGGAGTGCCTGGCCTCCGTTCAGACTAAGCTCAACGACAAATTCATCATTTTCCCGACCATCGGCGCTCTAGGTCACGATGACTGGAACCACAGCGGCCGGTTCGGTGATTGTGACTGTCTCCTTCCACAGAAAACAGCACTGGCCGGTGAAGGTCACGGGGCTATATTCGCGTGCGCCCTGGGTAGGAGGAACCGCAAAGGCGGTTGCCGGCGGGGCGCCAGCGTTACTCCGCCTGTTTGGTGATGTTCAGTAAGACGCCTACGCAAGCTAGGGTTACGAATAACGAAGAGCCTCCGTAGGAGACGAAGGGGAGGGGGATGCCTTTGGTGGGCATGAGGCCTAGGACTACGCTGATGTTGATGAAGGCTTGCAGGACGATCATGCTGGTTATGCCGACGGCTAGGAAGCGTCCGAAGTTATCTTGCGTGCGGAGGGCGGCGCGGGTGCCTCGCCAGAGGAAGACGGCGAATAAGACGATTACGGCTAGCGCTCCTACTAAGCCCAACTCCTCGGCAGTTACGGCGAAGATGAAATCGGTGTGGGGCTCGGGGAGATAGAAAAGTTTTTGCTTGCCTTCCATCAGGCCGGTACCGGTGATGCCTCCAGTGGAGACGGCGATTAACGACTGGAGAATGTTGAAGCCGCGGCCGAGAGGGTCAGCGCCGGGATGCAGGAAGGTGAAGATACGGTCGCGGCGATAGGAGACGTGGAAGATCAGGAAATAGAGCGGGACGATCGAGGCCGCGAGCGCGTATCCGAAATAGCGGAGGCGGATGCCGGCTACGAAGAGGATGCAGGCGGTGATTCCGGCGCAGGCTATGGCGGTACCTAAGTCGGGCTGGAAGACGATTAGTCCTAGAAAAACTACTGTGGGGGCGATGGCGGGGAGCAGGGTGTTGCGCCAGTCGTCCATGGAATTGGTTTTGTTTTCCCGAGTCTTATCTTGTAAGAACCACGCTAGAAAGAAGATGAGCGCGGGTTTGGCTAACTCGGAGGGCTGGAAGGAAATTGGGCCTAAGTGGAACCAACGGTGCGTGCCGTGCGCGCGATCGAGAAAAAAGACCGAGATCAGGAATAGCGTGGTGAAGCCTAAGAGAGCGAAGATGAGCGCGGGGTGCTGGAGGCGTTTGTAGTCGATCTTTGTGGCGATGAGCATTACGGCCAGGCCGGCTACTGCCCACATGAGTTGCTTCAGCAGGAATTCGTAGGCGGAGCCGAAGCGCTCTTTGGCCATGACGGCGGAGGCGGAGAAGATCATGACCAGGCCGATAAAGACCAGGATGGTGGTGACGGTGAACATCCAGCGATCGACACTGACGCGCTTGGCCATGGAACCCTTATTTCACCACGGAGACGCGGAGGCAGGGAGGGTTTTGGGCGAGGAATTTGGGCGGGGGATAACTTTGTTGGTACGGGCGAGGCTGCGCTGAGAGAGCAGAGGAGGTGGAGATTCCTCGCTTTGCTCGGAATGACAACACTTAGAAGAGTGCCCGACCACTCTTGATCGGCGCTACTTTTCTGCCGGGGTTGCGGCGAGCGTACGGACGGCTTCTTTGAAGACGCTGCCGCGATGCTCGTAATTCTGGAATTGATCGAAGCTGGCGCAGGCGGGGGCTAAAAGGACTACGTCTCCGGCGACGGCGGCCGCAGAGGCGTGCTGGACCGCGGTCTCGAGGGTTTCGGCGTGGTCGATTTCGGCGGCGCCCTGGATTTGGGATTCGATTTTGGCGGCGGCGGCTCCGATGGTGTAGACGCGCTTAACCCGGGCGCGCAGCAGGTCGTTCAGGACGGAGTAGTCGCTGCCTTTGTCTTTGCCTCCCAGGATCAGGTGAATATTGGCGGGGAAGGATTCCAGGGCTTTGATGGTGGCATCGACATTGGTGGCTTTGGAGTCGTTGTAGTAGTCGACGCCGGCAACGTTGGACAACGAACTCAAGGCGGTGCTCTACGGCTTTGAAATTCTGGACCGCTTGACGGATTTGATTGGGCTGGCAGCCGGCCAGCATGCCGACGGAGATTGCCGCGAGGACGTTTTCGAGGTTGTGGGCGCCCTTCAAAGAGATTTCGGAAAGCAGTATGATTTCGCTCTGGTGCTGGCCATCGCGGAAAAAGATGCGGCCTTCGTGGACATAGGCTCCTCGATCCATTTCCTTTTTGCGGCTGAAGCGGACGATCTGGGCGCGGGTGCGGTCGTGCAGGGCGGCGGTGGTGGCGTCGTCGGAGTTCAGGACGGTGAAGTCGTCGGGCTGCTGGTTTTCGAAGATGCGCGCTTTGGCGTTGACGTAGTTCGCGAAGGTCTTGTGGCGATCAAGATGGTCGGGCGTGATGTTGAGGATTACGGCGATGCGCGGACGGAAGTTGACGATGGTTTCGAGTTGGAAGCTGGAAACTTCGAGGACGATCCAGGTTGTGGGAGTGGCTTGTTCGACGAAACTGATGGCGGGTGTGCCGATGTTGCCTCCGACTAGAACTGGGAACTTCGCAGCGGCCAGGATTTCGCCGGCTAGCGAGGTGGTTGTGGTTTTGCCGTTGGCTCCGGTGATGGCGACGATGGGGCCGGGGAGGAACTGGGCCGCGAGTTCGATTTCGCCGATGACCTTTTCGCCTAGATTGCGGGCCTGGACTAGTTGCGGGGCATCGAAGGGAACGCCGGGGCTGACTACGATCAGGTCCTGACCTCGAAAAGTGCGGTCGCCGTGGCCGCCGGTTTCGACGGTGATTCCGTGCTCGAGGAAGAGCAGGATTTCTTTGCGAAGCTCGGCTTCGGGCTTGGAGTCGGAGACGGTGACGCGGGCTCCGCGCGATTTGAGGAAAAGGGCGGAGGCTACGCCGGACTTGCCTAGGCCGACTACGAGTACGCGTTTGTCTTTGAGGTCCATTGGTTCTATTTCACCATAGAGTCACAGGGCGCGAAGGAAAGGATTGTTAATGCCGCGCTTATGCCGTTCCCTTCAATCAAATGTCTTACGAATGCCATGACCAGACGCTCACAGCTACGATTGCCGCCAAGAAAACGATAAGGGCCACGAGCATCATCCTTTGACGCCGCATGGCCTTCTTTTGGAGCTCAATAGCTTCCTGCTGGTTCTTGATTGCGTCTTTGTAGTTCTCCACATGTAACTTCTGCAAGTCCCTGATCTCTTCCAGCAACTTAACCACTTGTTCATCGAACACTTGGTCCTCCGAATACGCTTATTGCGCAGCTCGCCGGCCTCGACTATGCGTCGTTTTCCTACCTCAATTTTAATGTGGTGAGCGCGAATAGCGCGAACACCAGCGACGCGATCCAGAAGCGCACAATCACTTTCGACTCTGACCAGCCTAGCAGCTCGAAGTGGTGGTGGATGGGCGCCATTTTGAAAATTCGTTTCTTGCGCAGCTTGTAGGAACCGACCTGCAGAATCACCGAGAGCGCTTCGATTACGAAGATTCCTCCGATGAAGGGGAGGAGCAGTTCCTGCTTGATCATGACGGCGACGGTGCCGATTGCGCCGCCGAGGGCGAGCGAGCCTACATCGCCCATGAAGACTTCGGCGGGGTGGGCGTTGTACCAGAGGAAGCCGATGGAGGAGCCGACCATGGCGCCGCAAAAAATGGTGAGTTCGCCGATTTGCGGCATGCGCTGCAGTTCCAGGTAAGCTGCGAATGTGGCGTGGCCGCTGAGATAAGTGAGGACGGCCAGCGCGCCGGCGGCAATCACGGTGCAACCGATGGCAAGGCCATCGAGTCCGTCGGTGAGGTTAACGGCGTTGCTGGAGCCTACTATGACGATTACCACGAATAATACGAAGGGCAAAAAGGCAAAGGGCCAGAGTTGAGGATTCCTGGCCCAGCGTTCGATGACGAGGTCGGGATGGACCTGCTTGAAGAATGGGACCACGAGTTTGGTGGAGTATTCTCCGCGATGATCGAGGGCGATCAGGGCGATGGCGATGACGACGCTCGACGCGATTTGATAACCGAGTTTGGCGCGCGCGGTGAGGCCTAGATTGCGGCGATGAACGACTTTGAGGTAGTCGTCAGTGAAACCGATGGCCGCAAAAGCGACGGTGGAGAACACGGCGATCCAGACGAAAGGATTGCTCAGGTCCGCCCAAAGCAGCGTGGGCACGAGAATCGCGATTGCGATCAGCAGGCCGCCCATGGTCGGCGTGCCGGCTTTTTTCTGGTGGGCCTGCGGGCCTTCTTCGCGGATGTATTGGCCGATCTGGAAATCGCGCAGACGCTGGATCACGATCGGGCCGACGATGAGTCCGGTAAAAAGAGCGGTGAGGCTGGCGAACGCGGTGCGGAACGTCAGATAACGGAAGATGCGGAAGGGCGGGAAGTAGTGATAGAGCTTCAGGTAGAGCAGCCAGTAGAGCAAACTACCTCCCCCGTCGTTGGTCGTTCGTCGTTGGTCGTTCGCGGTTTCCGGACGCTGCCAGGTTGTTCTGCCAGCCTTCCAGGGCTTTTTCCAGCTTCACGCCGCGCGAGGCTTTTAACAGCACTACATCGCCTTCTCTCGCATGCCCCGCCAGCCACTCGCCGGCTTCTTCGGGTGTGGCTACGAACTCGGCGTGCATGCCTTCTGCGCTTGCCGCTTCCACCATGGGCTTTGCCAGGCCTCGCACTCCTAGCAGGAAATCCAGTTTCTTGTTCGCAATGTAACGGCCGCTGTCGCGGTGCAATTGCTCGGCGGTCGTGCCTAGTTCGAGCATTTCTCCTGCCACAACGATGCGGCGAGCTGCGGGCATGGCGGCCAAAGTGTCAACGGCAGCCATCAGAGCCCTTGGACTGGAATTGTAGCAATCGTAGAGGACCGAGATGTTACCCAGTTGGACGACCTCGCCGCGCTTGTCGGCGGCCGATAGAGAGGGAAGGGCTGCGGCGATCTCGGAGGGCGTGATGCCGTGTTGGATGGCCACGGCGGCGGCGGCGAGCACGTTGTAGACGTTGTGTTGGCCTAGCAACGGGCTGTGTACCCGTTGACGCACTCCATCGCAGGTCGTTCCTCCGCAGAGCAGGTCGAAGCGCGTGCCTCCGGCGCCGAGCGCTTCGATGTTTTCGGCGCGGATGTCGGCGGTGGGCTTCATGCCGTAAAGGACGACCTTGCCTTTGAAACCGCGGCCGAACTGGCTGACATATTCGTCGTCGGCGTTGAGGAAGGCGGTGCCGGAGCTGGGAAGAGCTTCGATCAGTTCGTACTTGGCGCGAGCGATGCCGGCAATGGAATCGAAGAATTCAAGGTGCACGGGTGCGACGTTGGTAACCACGCCCTGATTGGGGAGCGCAATGCGCGCGAGCGCGGCGATTTCGCCGGTGTGCGACATACCCATCTCAACCACCGCAAGATCGTATTCGGGTTCGAGCGTGAGCAGGCCGAGCGGGAGACCGAAGTGATTGTTGAAGTTTCCCTTGGTGCGATGGACGCGGTATTTGATGGAGAGCAGATGGGCGACGGCTTCTTTGGTGGTGGTCTTGCCCATGGAACCGGTGATGCCGATGGCCGTCTTGCCCCACAACTTTCGGACGGCGGTCGAGAGGGTTTGGAGGGCGACTAGCGTGTCTTCGACGGCGAGCAGACCTTTGGGATGGGCGTAGCGGGCTAGCTGATCTTTGCGGATGACGGCTGCGACCGCGCCCTGGCTCAGCACTGACTCGACGAAATCGTGGCCGTCGAAGCGCTCGCCTTTTACGGCGAAGAAGAGCTCTCCGGGCTGGATCGTGCGCGAGTCGATGGAATATCCCTGCGCGATGGCGCTCGGATCATACTGGCCGGTGGCAGCGACGAATTCGGCGATGCGCGAAATCGGAAGCTTCATGCGCGGCTCCCTGCGGGGCTTGCCGGAACGGCCTGACCGCATTCGTACCCTAGTGAAGCGAGCACGTCGCGGGCCACATCGACATCGTCGAAGGGAATCGATCCTTCTCTGGTAGTCTGCGTTCTTTCGTGGCCTTTGCCGGCGAGGAGAACGATGTCGCCGGGCTTGGCTTGTCCGATGGCGAGCGCGATGGCCTTGCGGCGGTCGGGTTCGGTAGTGTATTTGCCGCCGGATTTCTGCAGGCCGGACCTTTGCAGTCCAACGACGGCGTCGTTGATGATGGCGAGCGGATCTTCGGAGCGCGGATTGTCGGAGGTGAGGACGACAAAGTCGCTTCCGTTGCCGGCGGCTTCACCCATCAGTGGGCGCTTGGCGCGGTCACGGTCGCCGCCGCAGCCGAAAAGGGTGATGACTTTGCCGTGGAGTCCGGCGCGGGTTACAAAATCGCGGGCTAGTGCGGTGAGGTTGCGGAGCGCATCGTCGGTGTGGGCGTAGTCGACGACGACGGTGAAAGGCTGGCCGCAATCGACGCGCTCGAAGCGGCCGGGGACGTGAGTGAGATTGGCAATTCCCTGGATGATTGCCTCGGGAGGGCAGTTGCGACAATGACTCGCGGCTGCCGCCGCCAGCGTGTTGTACACGTTTATGTTGCCGATGAGCGGCGTCCAGATGGCGAGTTGGCCGGTGGGCGTGACCATTTGAAAGCGAGTGCCGCGCGGTGTGATCTCGACGGATTCAGCGTGGAAGTCGCCGGTGGTCAGGCCGTAGGAAAAGACCTCGGAACCATTTTTCTTTGACAGCTTCAGCAACTGGCGGCCGGACTCGTCGTCGGTGTTTAGAACGGCGGCTCGCGGCGGCTCGGTTCCGCAGCCTTCGAATAGGATTTGTTTGGCCTGGATGTAGCGATCCATGGTGCCGTGGTAGTCGAGATGGTCGCGCGTGAGGTTGGTGAAGACGGCCACGTCGAATGGAATTCCGAAGACGCGTTGCTGGTCGAGCGCGTGCGAGGAGACTTCCATTACGAACTCGGTTACGCCTTGCGCCAGGCCCTCGGCTAGCAGTTGATTCAATTCGAGCGCTTCGGGCGTGGTGTGCGGGGCGGGGAGAATTTTTCCGGCGACATGGTATTCAATGGTGCCGATAAGCGCCGTTTTACGTCCGGCTGCCTGAAGAATGGATTCGACGACGAAGGCGGTGGTGCTTTTTCCGTTCGTGCCGGTGATGCCGGTGTTGGCAATGCGCTCGGCGGGGCGCTTGTAGAAGTTTGCGCTGAGGCGAGCTAGAGCGCGGCGGCCGTGCGGGACTTGCGCCCAGGCGACTCCGGGGCTCGGCGGTTCGGTTGCCGAGTCGGTGACGATGGCGACGGCTCCGGCGGCGATGGCCTGATCGATGAAGCGGTTGCCGTCGCTCGACTCGCCCTTCATGGCGACGAACACGCAGCCGGGGCGAACGCGGCGGGAATCGTAATCGACGCCGGTGACGGGCGGATTTCCGCTTTGGGAGAGGATCTCCGCCCCGTCCAGAAGTTGTTGAAAGGTCATTGCAGTGATTATAAATAGCGAGATCACGGGGGAAGGCTCTGATGGCACAAGAGAAGCCGGTCGGGAGCCGTTTAGCCTGATATCCTGACAATTGCTAAGAGCCAACTCGAAGAGAAGTATGAGTGTTCCTCAAAATTCGTCGTGGAAAACGCGGCTGGTTGAGCGGGGATTTCCAGATCGTTCGTTTGACATTGAGTTCTGGCAAGAACAGGGAGATGAAGCCATCTTTTCCGCAGCCTGGGAATTGGTGGAACTAGCTGAGGAAATCAGCCATGGCAGAAAACCCACCATGCAAAAAACCGCAACAACTCTTAAACGAATTTCAGGTTTGGCGGCTTCGCGGTTATGAAGTATGGAGAATCCCATCAAGCGTAAACCCAACGCGGAAGAAGCGGCCAAAGTAATTGAGGACTTTGTCAACGGCACCGGCGGGCCGTGGGATTGGGATGACTTTATCTCCGTTCGAATTGCAGATGAGGAACTCGAAGCGACCCGAATCAAGTGCCTTCGTACCCAATCGGAGTACCCTGGCGGCCCAAACCAGTGGTGTAACGATGAGGGTCGAGAGGTTTTGCGGAGCCTGGCAGAACAGCTTCGTTCCGGGAAGTAAAATCGGCCTTAGTTTGCGTAACGAGGGTGGGTGCCGCTACCTTCCGAAGCGGACGACGACCCGCGCCCCGGCTGCTACGTGGGCGCCGGGTTGGGGCGATTGCTCGCGGGCTGTTCCGCTGCCGATGGCATCGAGGTCGAGGCCGGCATCTTGGGCGGCTTCGAGGGCGCTGCGCACGTTCTTGCCCAGGAACGATGGGACTTCGATTCCGCCTTCTTCTACGTCGAGCACTACGGTGCCGCTGGTTGCCCTTGCAGGACCGCCAGCCCCGTTTAGATTGGCTGGACTCGGGGCTGCCGCAGAGTGGGTTCCAACATCCCCCCCAGGCTTGAGTGGAGCCACCCGGCTCTCGCTGCATCTGCGCGGCTGGCACTACTTGCGATGCGATGGTTGCGGGAGCGGTCGCAGGCTTTGACTGCGCCAGAGCCGACAAGGCTGCGGCGTTCGGCGATGTTTCTGCAGCGGCGGCATCGGCGATATCGAGGCTTGCACCCAAGTGATCGGGCGAGCTCTCGTCGAGGCTCGTCTCTGGAACATTGCGGCGCGCGAACAGAAGTTGGCGACTGGCGGGAAGTTCGACATCATGCGGCACGTGCTGGTACTCGAGCACTTGCTGCACGACGCGCTGGAACACGGGGGCTGAAATCTGGCCTCCCTGATGGAGACCGACGGCCGAGTCGAGAATTACGACGACTGCGATCTGCGGATTATTGATGGGAGCGAAACCCGCAAACGAGGCGACATATTTCGTCTTCGAATACGCTCCGGTGGCGGGGTCAACCTTCTGCCCAGTACCGGTTTTGCCTGCGGAAGTGTAACCCTCGAGAAGCGCCTTGCGGCCGGTGCCGTGCAGAACCACTCCTTGCAGCATCTGGCGCATTTGGGCTGCGGTCAGCGACGAGATCACGCGCGCGCCTTCGGCCGGGTGGAAGGCGACGGTCTGCGGCGCACTCTTTTGCCCGACTTGGGGCTCGACCTTGCCGGCTACGATGCGTGGCGGGACGCGGACGCCGTCGTTGGCGATGGTGGAGATCAGCGCGGCAAGTTGCACGGCGGAGATTCCGATTTCCTGGCCCATGGAAATCGCAGCGAAGGATACTTTCGACCAACGGTCGACCGGCTTCGTCATGCCGCGCGTTTCGCCCGGTAATTCGATGCCCGTTTGCTGGCCGAAGCCGAATCCGCGAATGTATTTGTAGAAGCGGTCGTTGCCGAGGCGCATCCCGACCTTGATGGCGCCGACGTCGCTCGATTCCGCGATGATGTCAGCGACCGAGAGCAGGCCATGCGGCTTGCTGTCGCGGATGCGCATGCCGTTGATGACGATCGAACCCATCTGACAGTCGAACATCTCATCGGGGCGAGTGACTTTTTCCTCGAGGCCCGCGGAGATGGTGACCATCTTGAAGGTCGAGCCGGGCTCGTAGATGTCGCTCACGGCGCGGTTTTTGAGCGACTCGGGACGAATTTCCTTTTTGTTGTTGGGATTGAATGTCGGCCGATTGGTGAGCGCGAGGATTTCGCCGGTGCGCGGATTCTCGACCACCACTGTGCCCGCGATGGCCTTCGTTTCCTGCATCGCGCGCTCGAGTTCGCGCTCGGCAATGTACTGAATGTTCTGGTCGATGGTGAGGACTAGATTTTCACCCGGCTCCGATTCTTTTTCCACGCTGGCAAACCAGCGCTTGCGCGCGTCGACGGAGATCATCAGCTTGCCGGGCTTGCCTTGCAGCTGATCGTTGAACTCGCGTTCCAGGCCGCTCAGGCCCTGGTCGTCGGTGCCAACATAGCCGAGGACCTGGGCGGCCAGTTCGCGCTTGGGATAGAAGCGCTTGGGCTCCTTTTGAAAGTGAATGCCCTGGAGGTTGAGCGAGCGAATGCGCTCGACGGTTTCGGCGTCGGCCTTTCTGGCAACCCAGCAAAAGGTCTTGTGCGCCTTACAGTCGGCAAGAACAACGCGCGGATCGTCTTTAGTGATGCGCGTGATCAGGCTGACGGTGTTGGCGAGGTCGGGCGCTTCGGTGGGGACGATGAAGGCGGAGTCCACGTCGATCGACATCGCTAACTCGTGGCCGGCGCGGTCGTAGATAATGCCGCGCCTCGACGAGAGTTCAAAGCTGCGCTGCTGCTGGTGCTGGGCGCGGCGCTCGAAATCGCCGTAACAGAAAATCTGGAGATAGACGAGGCGGAGGCAGATGACGACGAGCCAGAGGCAGAGGAATCCGCAGAGGAGGTAGAGCCGGGAGCGCGCGCTGTTGGAAGAGGTGCTTGCCGCCACGTTTCGTTCTCAGTTCCCAGTTCTCAGTTCCCAGTGAAAAGCTCAGGGCCTCTGACTGAGAACTGAGAACTGGGAGCGGAGAACTGATTTATCTCGCGGATACGACTGCAACCGACCTTACGCTAGCCATAACCGGCGTGGCCGGATCGGCGACGGTATCCATGGGAATGACCTGGCCCGGGTCGGGCGCCTGCAGGCCCAGTTTGCGGGCCATGGCGTCAATTCGCTCCGGATCGCGCAGGGAAGCTTCTTCCAGGTGCAAAGCTTGATTCATTCCCGCCAGGCCGTCGCGCTGCGAACGCAGAGTTTCAATCTTGTATCCGTACTCGATGGCACGGAAATGCTGCAGGGCATATCCCATGACCAGCAGGAACAGGAGGCATATGGCGATACCGAACATGCGCATTTCGCGCGCCCGGCGTGGATCCTCGATCTTTACCAGGCGCGAGTTGTCGATGCGTTTGCGGAAGTAGATTTCCGGCGTGCCCAGCCAGCAGGGCTGCCGATCGGAGGAAAGCTAATTTGTGCATCGCCACGGCCGCGCTCATGAGTTATGCCACTCCAGATTCTTGCCAGACAAGGTTGGAATCGTAGTCCGCGTTTTCCTGTGCCGATACGATCCAGGGTTCGATCTCCATCGGCGCAATGCCCTGTGATCTTGCTTCGGCGCGTTCGACCGTCGCGATTAGATCCTCGATAAGAGTGCCTGTGAACATCATTTCCGAATATTCCGATCTCATTTCCGGACGCGGCCTGATTTTGTTTTTACTTGGCCGCTCCGGAATAACTCCACCACAGAGTTTGCTCTTCCACACTGTTTACCCGGCGCGCTTTACAATCCCCGCACCGGGGGCCCGGCAGTTTCTCCGGACTAACTCAAACTCGTTCGCCTGTGCTACAACCGTTCCGCTGCGCGCATCTTTGCGCTGCGCGAACGCGGGTTGCGATCTATCTCTTCTTCGGTGGCCGTTACCGGCTTTTTTGTCAGCAGCCGGTATACGCCCTGCTTTGCGCCTTCGCGCATCGCATCCTTGACGATCCTGTCTTCGAGCGAGTGAAAGCTGATCACCACCAGCCTTCCGCCCGGCTTCAGCACGCGAGGCGAGGCCTCCAGCAGTGCTTTCAGATCGTCCAGTTCACGGTTTACGAAGATTCGGAGAGCCTGAAAGGTGCGAGTCGCTGGATGAATACGCTCATGTTTCATTGACCGGGCCGCGGCTGATATGACGTCTACAAGTTGCTTTGTCGTCTGTATCGGCCGCGACCGGACAATGGCTCTGGCGATTCTCCGCGACCTCCTTTCCTCACCGAATTCGTAAATCACATCGGCCAGCTCACGCTCGTCGATGTGGTTTACCACTTGTTCGGCGGCGAGGCCCGACATCGGATTCATCCGCATGTCCAAGGGCCCATCCGCCTGAAAACTGAATCCCCGCGCTGGGTCGCCGAGTTGCAAACTGCTCACGCCCAGATCGGCCAGAATGCCGTCGATCGTCGCTGGTCGTTGGTCGTTCGCAAGTTCTGCGAATGATCCGTGCAGCAAGGTGATCAGCGGCCAATCCGAGTTCGGTCGTTGGTCGTTGGTCGTTAGTCGTTCGGGAATTGGTTCGCTAACGACTGACGACTGACGACTATCGACCGCTGCGAGTCTTTGACTCGCAATCTCCAGCGCCGCCGGATCCTTATCGAAGCCAATCAAATGTCCCGGTGCGCCGAGGCGTTTTGCTATTTCGAAACTGTGCCCGCCCAGGCCCACCGTGGCATCCAGATAAGTTCCGCCACGCTGTACGGCCAGAAAATCGATCGCTTCTTTTAAAAGAACCGGAACGTGGCCAGCCTGCCCACGCCCATCCCACTCGGGGATGTTTTGTCCAAAATCCGTTTCCACTAGATGCCCAGGTCGTCGAGCGTCTTGGTGTCATCATCCGTGAAGGGCTCTTGAATCTCCTTATCGAGCGCTTCCATGTTCCGGACTTCCAGGTAGGTCAGATTGCCGAGCACTGCCACCTCCCCACGAAGCTGCGCCGACTCACGCAAAATCTGAGGGATCAGCAGGCGCCCCTGCCCGTCCATCTCTACGACCTGCCCGTAATAATTCGTGCGCGTCAAAAACTTCTTCTTCGTGGGATTGAACGTCGATAGAGAAGCCAGCCTCTGTTCGATCCGCTCCCATTCCTCGAAGGGATATATCTGGCCAATTACGCCATCCAGACTTGTGATGTAGAATCGCTGCGCATATTTTTCGTCGATCACGCGCTTGAATTCCGCGGGGACTTTGAGCCGTCCTTTTTCGTCCACGCGAGTTGGGTGATTTCCGCGAAACATGCGATTTGCCGGTTTCTGGTCTACGTTTTAGGGCTGCTACCACAGCCAAAAGCACGACGAGGGAGGTAGAAGCGGTCACAAAACAGGTGGAATCGGGTTCATTTGGGCTCGTTTTGGGGGTGTCAGTCTCTAAAACCACTGGCGCCTCGAAAGTTAAGAATTCCTGCCCTGAACTCTCTTGTTAATTCCACTTTCAACCACTTTTGACCACATCCTACGCCTAACTGGTTTATTGTCAATAGGAAAGTTCAAGGTTGAGATTTCACTTCGGGACTCAAAGTGCGAAACGCCAAATCTTGGGGTTAACCAGAGTGGTGACCACAACTAATTGCGTTTAGGAGAATGGTTCTCCGCGCTAAGCTTCGCCTTATCTTCGCCTTACGGAAATTGCGGCTGACGAGAAATCTGTGGAAAACGCGGGATGGTTCAAGTGTAATGGTTCGAACTCGCCCCTCGCGGAAGGGGTTGGCAAGGGTCCACGTATCGGACACGGACCGGCATCCGAATCAGGGGATTTTGAGTGCAACGGGGGTGTTACGTCAATCACTGCTCACGATTTCTGCGAGGAAGACACATTGCGAACGAATGAGTGCGGATTGCGTGCTTCTTCGGGATCGTCGGGCCACCCTTTACCCGATGCGTTCGCCAATTCTGAAAGCTTCTTGATGTCGGTCTGACGGATGGTATCCGTTACCTCACAACGCGATCTGTCCAAGGTTTTTGCCCCGATTACCTTCAAATAGTCCGAGAGTGCTGCGGCCTCAACGAAAACTCTTCCTGATCCAGCCCAATGGCGGTCTTTACCGTCCTGCTTTACACCCGAAACCCAAAACGATTCAGCTGTCTCCATGTCAACGTAATTACCGCCCGATTCGCCGCGCCGCTGACCCTTCAGCTTCATCAAAGCTCGGCCATTGAAGTAGAGCGTCCGCCCAGTTTTTGATGGAGTGACAAAGCCAATCCACGCGGGGCCGTTGTCGGAGTGGCCGCTCTTTAGCTCGATGTACCTAAGAAGCTTCACGTATCCCGAGTGTGCCACACGATCACTGCTTGATCAATTGACGAAACCAGGCGGTACCACAAGCTTGCGCCGCTGTTCGCCCTTCAGTCATTCGGCTCAAAAACCCTGTTACGGCCTGACAGTAGCGATCCCACTCGACAGCGTGGTGTGCCAGGTCAAGTCTTGGCTATCACAGTTCAAGCAAACGGCGATCCACTTCCCGGGCTGGCGCTATTCCGGATCTCCCTCAAACACTCCCCGCGGGAGGCCGCCAACGATCACGCCTACGATCAAAGCAACTAGAAAGGTGTACCCGCCTTCGATCCACAGGAACTCCCGGCCAAAGTCCCAGTTACCGGCTACCAGCAGTGCTCCTGCCACCAGCAGCCACAATGACACGGAGAGCTGGATACCACGCCAGACCGTACGAGTTCCAATCCACACCAGCAAACCGGCGACACAGTAGGAAAACAGCAGGCAGGCGGCGACCGTCAGGAGATGGGGCATCCAGGTGCGGGCCAGGTCGTGAGCTTGCTGATCGGTGAGGCCGACGGTCTTCGCCCACGGCGAACGAAACACATACTCAGAATGCCACACTACGCCGAGAACCCAGGAAACTCCGGCCGCGATCAGCGCGGGTATGTGAGGAATACGGCTTTTGCCAAGCCGGACGGCAGCATTTGACTTGGGCTCAGGAACGGCGCGTTCGGCGTCCGGGATGCAAGCCTGATCGCACCCCGCGCGTTCGGGCCAGCGCGAGCAGGAGGCAAGGCTCACCTTGGGCTTGCCGCTCAATCCGGTGATCGCGGCACGAAACGCGTTGATGCGCACAGTAACGGGGGCGTGAGTTTCCGGACAATTCACCGTGCGTGTGCCGCGATAGTTGTTGTAGATGTGCTTGCCCCACAGAGCGGGCATGAACAGGATTAAACAGGCGGCGGTCAGGAACAGAAGTGACCAGATGAGTAACAGCATGACCCACCTCCAGGCCCTGCGCAGAGGCGCGGGATGGAAGTCGTTCGACGGGCAGGGCCCTTGCATTTTTACGCTATGCCGGTTCGGCTCGGCGCGCAGTGAGCGAGGTCACGGGTGTGGGTGAGGCGCGGGCGAGCGGCATTTTCCGCTCAGACCGCTTGCTGCTGTTTGAAGGCCTCACGAGTAATCTGGTAAACGAGACTGTCCCACCCGCGGGCGTCCGGTCTGGTCCCGGAGCGAACTCCGCCGATTTTTTCCATGGCTCGTTGGGAGCGAAAATTCTGTGCCGCAACCAGAAAAACAACGCTGTCTACGAAACGGAATGCGTGCTCCAGCATGAGGCGCTTCATCTCGCGGTTGTAAGCGCCGCCCCAGTGCGACCTGGCTAAGAATGTCCAGCCGATTTCGATCTCGCTTCTGGCCGGGTCGTATCCATGGAATCGTGATGAGCCGATGATTCCGCCATCCCTGGAATCAATCGCTACCAATGCCCCGCCAGAGTCGATGCCCTCGCGAAAAAGTTGCTTGAAGATTTCAATCTTGTAGCGATCCATGGCGGGATGCTGCGCCCAGACAAGAGGATCCGACGCCACGGCGTAAAGATCGTCAAAGTCCTCCTGCTGCATCGGCCGGAGGCCGAGGAGTTCGCCTATTAGAGTGGGCTGAAGGTCAAACATAACTCAGAATGAGCCATACCCATCGCTGTTCCTTTACCGGCCCCACAATAGCTGGTTAGGTGCTCAGTCCACCTGATGCTTGGCTGTGTATCCCTCTCGACAGTAGACAATGTATTTCACGTCTTTGCCCTTCTGATCGTGAACCTTCAGCGGCCCGCCGTCGGGAGCCTGCAACTCGACCTTCAGTTTGCGGTAAGTGCCATCCAGCTTGGTGTTGGTGGGATGGTAAGCGATGGTGTATTGGTTGCGAATATCGGATGAGATCTGGTTGAAGATTTCCGGCAGTTCGCCTTGAAAACGCGGGAAATAGGCGTGTCCACCGGTGAGTTTGGCGAAAGTAGTCATCTGATTGTCGTTCTGGAGCCAGCCGACTTCGCGGGCGCCGCCGGCCATGCCGTGTGAGTCCATGTATTCGCGGATCCACCAGCCGATGCTAATGGGGTAGATAGTTATGTCTTTGGTGGACTTGACCTTCTTCAAAATCTGATCGTAAGTGAGCTTGCTGAAGGTATCCGCCCCGGAAGAAATCAGGATGATGTATTTCCTGCCTTCGATGCGGTCAATACGGTCCATGGTGTCGAACAGCGCGTCGAAGAGGTTGCGTTCGGAAAACCCAGGGAACCGCAGCATGTTGAGCGCACCAAGAACGGCGCGCTTGTCCTGCGTAAAGTCGACCAGAATCTGCGGCTTCATGTCGTAGAAGACCACCGCCACCCAGTCGTCCTTTCTCAGCCCGCTGGCGAAGGTGTAGGAAGCATTGAGGGCGTCATAGTTGTATGCACCCCACATGTTGGACGCGTACTCGATCAACAGCACGGCAGTGATCGGAGCTTGCGTCTGATTGAAGGAAGAAATTTTCTGGGCCTGGCCATCTTCCATGATTTTGAAATTGTCCTGCTTCAGACCCGGTATGGTTTGGCCGTCTTTGGTGGTGACCAGTACATCGAGACTCACCAGGGGAACATCGACCTTGATCGAGTAGTCGGGCATGTTCTCGATCTTTTTCGGCTTTTCGGGCGCGGGTGGCGGCGGCTCTTCCTTCTTCTTGGGGATGACGTAGGGGCCGATATCGTTTTGCGGGCCACCGGCCTCGGGCGGGGCCTCCTGCTGGTTCGGATTTGCCGGCGGTGGCTGCGGCGGGGACTGCTGGGAGGTGCTTTGCGCGAGAACCAGGTAGCTCGCGCAAGCCAGCAATAAACAAGCAAAAGCCAAGGCGCTCAGACGCTTACGGGACTCTATAAGCCCCAGCCGAAGATGCACAAACAGCCTGGAAATCATGGGAGGACCTCGAAACGACCTGTGCTAGTATAGATGCAACAACTCTGCGGTTGGAATAGTTTGCAGGGTGCAAAATACCTCCTCTCCGGCAAAACCATTTTGACAGCACGCGGAGTCTAAGAAATCAGTGCGGTCATTTTCTGACCTCCGGGGACCCTCAATGAGAATTACGGCGTTGCGCGCCGCCCTTCTGTGCCTAGCCGTCACTTTGCCTGCCAGCGCACTCGACAAACCACCCATCATTCCACTGGATCAGATTCACGCCGGCATGAAAGGCACGGCGCTCACGGTGTTTCAGGGAGTCAAGCCGGAATCCATGGACGTGGAAGTTCTGGGCGTGCTGCATAACGTGAATGGACCCAAGGGCGACATCATTCTTGTGAGGCTGCATGGCGCCAAGCCCGAATATACGGGCGTGGTCGCAGGCATGAGCGGAAGCCCGGTGTACATCGACGGCAAACTGGCGGGCGCGCTGGCGTTCCGCATCGGCGAGTTTTCGAAGGAGCCGATCGCCGGGGTGACGCCGATTGAGGAGATGTTCGAGATCAACGCAATTGACGACCGGCCGGCGCCGGAACCGGTGCGGGTGAGTGCCACCGATAAGACGGGGAAGAGCGCGATGGCTGGTCCCGGAAATGGCGCGGCGTCGCTCGATCCGAGTCTTGCCGCGAGCTATCGCGAGTACCTGAGGCCGATCGAAGCACCATTTGTGTTTAACGGATTTTCCGATGCGACGATTGCGCGTTACGCGAATGAATTTGCGGCTGCGGGCATTGTGCCGGTCATGGGCACGGGATCGGCGAGCGGTGAAAAGCAGCCTGAGCCAATCGAGCCGGGCTCGGCCATCAGTGCGGTGCTGGTGCGCGGCGACATGGATATTGCGGCAACCTGCACGGTGACCTACGTCGATCCAAAACGACTGCTTGCGTGCGGGCATCCGCTGCTGCAGTTTGGCGCGGTGGACCTGCCGATGACGAAAGCGACGGTGGTGGCGACGCTGCCTTCGCCGCTCAATGCGTTCAAAATTGTCAATACAACGGAAACGGTAGGCGCGTTTGTGCAGGACCGGCAATCGGGAATTCTTGGCGAGATGGGGCACGAGCCGAAGATGATTCCGGTGACGGTGACTTTGCGCGGCGGTTCGGCTCCGAAAGAGTTCCACTACGAAATTCTGAATAACGCGCGGCTCAGCCCACTGGCCATGATGGCTACGGTGTTTAACTCACTGCACGGCAATAACGAATACGGTGAGGACACGACTTATCGCATGAACGGCGTGCTCAGCGTGAAGGGCTATCCGGACGTGACCATGCACAACATGTTTGCGCCGCAGGATAGCGGTCAGCCGGCGGCGGCGCTGGCGGCGGGCAGCATCGGAGAGCGCTTCGGGCGCATCTACAGCAATCCTTATGACGCTCCCGAGGTTCAGGGGGTGAAGCTCGACTTCGATCTGGTGCGGGAGCGGCGGTCGGCGCGCCTGGAAGCCTCGCGCACGGACGTGACCGAGGCGCGGCCGGGCGACCAGATTACGGTTGAGACCGTGATTCGTCCTTATCGCGGCGAGCGGCTGGTGCGGCAGATTCCGGTTCGCATACCAACTTCGGCATCGAAGGGCACGCTGCGCATTCTGGTGAGCGACGGCGACACGCTGGACCGCATGCATCGCGCCGCGCCGATGATGAGCCGCGGCCTGGGCCTGGCTCCGACGATCGCGCTGCTGAATAAAGAGCGCTCCAACGACCGCGTGTATGTTTCAATTTTCGATTCCGATCCGGAGGCGATGGTCGCGGACAAAATCATGCCTACTTTGCCGCTATCCGTGATGAACGTGATGGAGAACATGCGCGGCACGCAGGATATGGTGGTGCTCGGCGAATCGTCAGTGAGCGAAGCTTCTACCGAGCCGCTGGAGTATGTGGTCTCCGGCGCGCAAATGCTGACGATTAATATCAAGTAGGCGGACCTGTGGCACTCGGCTAGTCATCATCGTCTCGGGTGCATCGCAGCGATAAATAGCTCGGTGTTTTTCATATTCGCAACGCCTCTGATCTCACCCAGCCGATAGACTACGAAATACGATAGCCCGACTGCCACCGACACGAGGACAAGTAGGAAGGCCTCGATATCAGTGCCATGGACTGAGAGATGATCAGGGTAACGGATGGACGTAAACCCCCAGAAAACTCCTCCCAGAAGGAAAGTGCCCCACAAGGCAGCAACGATAATCGAAACCCTCCGCGAGTGCGGCAGGGGCTCCGGAGGAGATGGACTCCCAAAGTTATACTCCCGCGACAAGAAACTCTCTGTCCAGTGTTTTAAGTAGAAAAAATAAGCCGCGCAGAATGCAAATACGATAAATACAATCATATTCTTCTCACGCCTTGGTGGTTTACGTAACGCCTAACGGGGTTTCACGGCCCTTCGCGTCGGCTTACTGATTTGTTTGGCCATCTCGTACACTCGGCAGCCGAAACGGGTCTTACCAAATTCGGCAATTACTGGGCTTCCCCGTTCTCGTAGGTGGTTCTGCGGGAGAACCAATCCTGTGATAACACTCCTCCTGCCGAACACGCAAAGGAACGCCCTCCAGCTTGGTTCTTTGTTGAGGCAAGCCGACAGCTTTTTCAGATCACCGTCGATCGCGATTTTCTTGACCCGGGCCCATTTGACCTCGATTGCGCACGTCAATTTCCGACGGCGAGCGACGAAATCGAGCTTCTTTTTGTCTCCAGTTTTGGGTTGCGGAATGCCTGGGCAAAGAACCTCGGATTGAACTGTGTATCCTCGGGCAGTCAGGATGCGCAAGATCGGTTCATATAAGACGTATTCACTAAACGCTTCATTCATCTCACACGCGGCTAGATAGCTGACGTGGCCGGCCAGACCACGCTTGATCCGATAAAGGACATTATTCGGCTCCGAAAGTTCTTTCTTGCTAGTCATTTTGCGTGCCCCCTCATTCCAGTCCGTTTTGCCAAGCAATAGGATTGATCCCATAATATGCGGGTCTCCAGCTTTCTGTCCCTGTAAGACACCCTGTGGCTTAGAGGCTCCGCGAACTCTCGCCGCGTCGTCGGCAACGCGGGGGTCGAGATTCGCGCGGGCGCCCCACTCAACCCTCTTTTGGCCTAAGTGGGAACTTCCAACGCCCTGCTAGTGCGGCCTGGGATTCAAAACGCGGCGCACGCGGTCGGGATCGCTGGCAATAACTAACAGATAGGCCCGCGTCGGCTGGTCGGGTTCCGCGCGACCCTGCTCCCAATCCCTCAGCGTTCCCAGCGGAATATGGTAACGGGCAGAAAACTCTTCTTGCGTCAATTCCAATGCGCGGCGGATGATTTTAGCCTGGGGCGTACGTTTCATCCGCTTGAGATCGGCTTGCGTCAGTGGCCGCGCGTCGCGGTCCAACTGAGCAGCCTTTTCGATTGCCTCCGGCGTCATGGGCCTAAGCATTCTGCCTGAAGTAGTCGTCTTGCTCATGTTGCGTGGCCCTCCGAGCCGAGATGATGCGGATGCGCTCCTTGCGTTCGGCGTAGGCGACAAACAAAAGAACCTGCCCTTCGGCCATGCCGACGATCACGAATCGTTCCTCGCCATAATCTTCGCGATCGTCAAGCCACTCAACGGCGAACGGATCTCTGAATACGGTCTTCGCCAGCTCAAAAGCAACGCCATGAGCTTTCCAGTTGGCTTGAGCTTTGTCGTCGTCCCACTCGAACCGCACCTCCCTATACTACGGGAAGCCAGTAGTAATGTCAATTGTCCAGCGGCGGCGGATTCGACAGCACGGATGCGAAATACCTGTTTAAATTGAAATATGACTTTGGCTCGCAAGCTTTTCTTCCTGCTGTCCACGCTCGCGGTCTGCGGGCTCGCCGTTTGCCCATTTGCCTTCGCCGAGGGCACGCGCACCTGGGAGCAATCGAAGTTCGACGACCTGATCAAGGGCACCGCCCACGGCATCGCTTTCCCGAGTGACGGCGGGCTGGAGCTGGCGCCGACGTTCAAGTCTCTGGCGACATTGCCTTCAACCTATGTCTGGGCGATCGCATCGGACGCGGCGGGCAACATCTACGCGGCCACCGGCGCGCCTGCGCGCGTGTATCGCATCACGCCTGGCGGCAAGAGCACGGCCATCTTTGAACCCCAAGAGTTGCAGGTGCAGGCCCTGGTCGCGGCCAAGAATGGAGTCGTGTACGCGGCCACTTCGCCGGATGGGAAGGTGTACCGGCTCGCGGCTGCACCTGCGAGCAATGCATCGTCGAAAAGTTCATGGAGCGCCTCGGTTTATTTCGATCCCGGTGCGAAGTACATTTGGGACCTCGCGCTCGACTCGGCCGGCGACCTTTATGTTGCCACCGGCGATCATGGAGAAATCTACAAGGTCAGCGCCAATGGACAGCATGCGCTGTTTTTCAAGAGCGACGAGGTGCACATGCGCGTGCTGGCGCTCGACCCCAAGGGAAATCTGATTGCCGGGTCGGATGGCAGCGGGTTGATTTATCGCATTGCGCCCAACGGCGACGCATTTGTTCTCTACAGCGCGCCGAAAAAAGAAATTACGGCGCTGGCCATCGACGGCGCGGGCAACATCTATGCGGCGGGAGCGGGCGAGAAGCATCCGGGGGCTGGATCATCCCCAGGCCTGAGCATCAACCTTGCTGCGCCTGCACAATCTGGCCCTGCGATGTCGATGGGAGGAATCAGCATTACTCCGCTTGGCGGCCCTGGCTCGCCATCATCCGCCGCTTCGTTTCCCGCTCCGGGCGCGGGCGCGACCGGCGGCTCGGAGATCTACCGCATTACTCCCGATGGCGCTCCCGAGCATTTGTGGAGTTCGCGAGAAGACCTGGTCTATGCTCTGGGGTTCGATCAGCGCGGGCGGCTGCTGGCGGGAACCGGCAATCGCGGTCACATTTTTGCCATCAATGGCGTGGATGACTTCACCGACCTCGTCAAGGCAAGCGCTTCGCAGATCACAGCCTTCGCCGTGGCGCCCGGCGGCGGTCTGTACGCTTCGAGCAGCAATCTCGGGAAGATTTTCGAGCTCGGCCCTGGGCCTGAATCCGAGGGATCCTACGAGAGCGACGTTTTCGACGCGCACGGATTTTCGCAGTGGGGACGCGGCAGCCTGCGCAGCGCTGGCAATGTGGATCTCTACGCCCGCAGCGGCAACGTGGACAACCCCGATCGCAACTGGAGCAAGTGGGAGCATGTGGAGCTAGCCGCAAACTCGGAGTTGAAGATACCGCCGGCGCGCTTCGTGCAATGGAAATCCGTGCTTCATGCGGGCAGCACAGCGGCGCGCGTGGACAGCGTTCTGCTTTATTACCTGCCGAAAAACGTTGCGCCCGTGGTCGATGAAATTACGGTGCAGCCGGGCTACCGCTACCAGCCGATTTCGCACGTAACGGGCACGGAGCCGTCGGCGCCGGGTCAACCGCGTTTCGAGCCTCCGCCACCGGCGATACGCGACCACGATTCGATCGGGATTCGCTGGCTGGCGCACGACGAGAATGACGATCAGCTGGTGTATTCCGTCTACTACCGCGCCGACGGCGAATCGCGCTGGCTGTTGCTGAAGGATGATCTGAGCGACCGCTACTACACTTCTGACTCCAGCCTTTTTCCCGATGGCGGCTATACGGTGATGGTGGTGGCTTCGGATGCGCCTTCGCACTCGCCGGGCGAAGCGCTATACGCGCAAAAGATATCGGCGCGGTTTGAAGTGGATAACACGCCGCCGGTGATCGAGAACCTGACTGCGGCATTCGAGGGCAAGCAGATCCGCGTGCGCTTCCGGGCGCACGACTCGTTTTCAGTGATCAAGCGCGCGGAGTACTCGCTGGATGGCGGGGATTGGCAGTTTGTTGAGCCGGCCGGGCAGTTGTCGGACGCAAAGAGCGAAGACTACGACTTTCGAGTGACTGTGCCCGAACCGGAAACGGCGCCGCCTCCGGTGGCGAGCCTGATTGGCGGCGATCATGTGGTGGTGGTCCGCGCCTTCGACCGCTTTGACAATCTGGCTACGGCGCGGGCGCTGATCCACGGAAAGTAAAGTTCGATCTCTACTCCGCGACAAACAAAATCGCGCTGGGGACTCCTGTGTCCTTGGTGGCGTCCCGCATCAAGTAAAAATGAGTCAGGTCCACCTGGTACAGGACGTAGTTTGATGTGCCGGCGCCCGTGGTGGTGGAGAGCGCGGGCGTGGGCGAAACGGTCTGTACACCGTAAGCCCCGCCGGTAATAGCTATGCCGCCAGGATTCTCTGTGCCGGAAACATTGAACACCGCATTTCCCGGTGAGGTCAGCAGCAAATTCATCGTGAGCGGCGCGATGCTAGGCAAACTGTTACTGGCGGTCGCGACTGCGAACGTGCCAGGGAGAGCGGCGGGCTGGAATGACTCAAACACGCTGTTCGACTGCGCGGTCATCGTTCCGGTGATTACGGCGCTAGATTGATCGAGAAGGAATCCGCTGTTCGCCTCGCTGGCATAAAGGACAAACGGCAGCGCCGCGACAGCCGGGCTCCCATTCGGATTGCCCAGCATGTGCAGGGTGTATCGTCCATTGTTGTTGCTGCCGGCCGCCGCGTACGTATACGAAAAAGAGCATACCGTGGGCTGCGCGCAGGTCGAACCCTCTGGGGGTACGGAAATCATCGCTCCGTCGTTGTTCCAATCGAAGGTGCCCATGAAGCCCCCATTGCCGTCAGCGTTGCCGTTGGTGAGCGACACGTTGCCATTCGTTCCGGTCAAAGCGGAAATCGACGGGCCGTTGAGACCTGCGGTATTGTAGGTCGTCGCCGAATCCTGCAGCACCATTGTGCCTAGGAGCGCGGGGTGCGTCCCGTCGATGGTACCGCTCCCGTTGCCTCTGGAGATGATAAAGACATTGACCGGTGTATTGGCGCTGGCACTTCCATTCGCGACGAAGAAATCGAAATCTTCGCTCGCGCTGGCGTTGAGCGTGAGCGCCCCTACGTTGGTGCCCGCGTTATAAGAGTAAATACCGCCGACGCTGCAGGGCGAGGCACAAATCCCGTTGCTGGTATTGCCGTTGTCGTTGATGTCCATCTCACCGCTGGTGATGCTCGTGCTGCCGTTCAGCGATAGAACGCCTGCGTAGCCGACCCGCGCGCTCGTGGAGCCGAAACCGCTGAGGCCGAAGGCATACGTCTGAGCTGCGGTGTTGAATACTGTCGGCGAGGGCGTCTTTTCCGCGACGCCGGAGCCGCTTCCGCTGGCGGTTTGGATGAACTGGATGTCGCCGGCAGAATCGAGCACCGCCAGATAGTGAGTCGTGCCCGAGTTGGTGGTAATTGTCAGCGTGCCGGCATTGTTCGAGTTATCCGTATCCGACGACGTGGGTTGGTACGATCCTCCGGTGATGTTGAGTTGCGTAAAGCCACTGGAGTCTATTACGTCTTCGACACCCCGCGTTGATGGTGCCATTCGTGGTGGTAACGGCAAAAGTGCCGGCGGCGATCACAGGTTTGTTGCTGCTGTCGTATCCAGAGAACTTGAACGCATAGGTCCCGGAAGGAAGCCGCGACGGCACAATCGTCGCCTTCGCAATCGTGCATTTCCCGGCCGTGCAGCCTTGTGAATCGGCTGCCGGGAAGGCGGAAATCTTGACGCAACCACCGCCGCTGCAACTGTCCGCTGCCGTGTAGTAAGCCAGACCCGATATCTTGCTGTCCTGGTGGAAATTGGCGCATGAGGCGCCGCCCGCCGTACAAGTCCACGTGAAGGTCTGGGGCGCGTTATCGGGGGAGGCAACCGCCGTGAATTGCTGGGTCAGGCCCGCGCCTATATTTGGCGCGGCCGGCGATACGGCGGTAGTGATGTGAACGATGGTCAGGTCGACAGTGCCGTCCAGGCTGCTATCGCCCGAAGCGGTAGCGACGACGGTGAAAGCCGGATTGGACGGCACCGTCGAGGGCGCCTGGTAAGTCGCGGTCGTTGCGGTGGTGCCCGTGAAAGATCCGCAAGGATTATCAGAACCGGAGCAGGAACTACCCAAAAGACTCCAATTGACGGAAGTCTGCGTAGTGTTCTTCAACGTCGCGGTGAACGTTACGGTCCCGCCAATCGGTGCTTGAGTGACAGGGGAAATGGCACCGCTGGCGCCCGCCACCGCAATGGAAGGACAAGTGCCGACACAAGGTCCGCTGCCGCCGACTGCGCAGCCCGTCGCGAACGCCAGGCTCAATAAGGCCACTACAAACAGGGAGTTTTTCATCATCGCTAGTCTCTTGGAATGTGACGGTAAAGTATTGTTCCCCGATCAACCTGACCTGGGACGCTTGCCCGGTTGGATCGGTCGGAGGGCCAGCCGTTCTATCTCAATCAGTGGTTACAAATGTACATGAACTCGGAAGATTTTGTCTGTGGTCGGGAGCGGGAGGGCCGCTTTCATGCCCAAGTGAGTGCGCAAGAAACTGCAGCTCTGGGAAAGCAGTCGTTCGAAGGACAAATCGGCTGTTCTCGGAAAACCAAAACTGATCTAAGAGTTCGAACTCGACCTTGCGGACAGGGTTGGCAAGGCTGCATGTTTCGGACACAGGCCGGTATCCGAATCAGGGGATATTGAGTGTAATCGGGGTTGTTACGCCAATCATCCCTTTGAGCCACCTCCAACTCTATGGCTTTTATTGACTTGCCCCTCGCCCCCACCTAACATGTCTAGCCAGTGGCCACGCCCTCCCAGCCCGTGGGAAGAACAGTTCCCGCTCGTTGAGCCGGTCATTCCCTCTCGGGACATTCCAATCAAGGCGCATGGAGCGAGAGTTTTTCGTGTAGGACCTCGCCCCCACAACCGGGTTTGCTTTATTTAGTATTAGCTAGCAGGGATTGAAAGATGGATGCGTCGGAATCTCCTCAATTCAAAATTCCTCCAACCGCTCGGCGGTACGCCTTAGCCGGGTTGGCTGCAGTAGTCGCGCTGATGCTGACCGTAATGCTTTCCCCGCAGTTTGGTACGATCTACCCTTATCACACCGTTTGCGCAGCAGTCGTCTTCTCTGCTTGGTACTGCGGTGTCGGCCCTGCCATCGTCGCCACGATAGTAAGTTTAGTGGGTGTGTGGTACTTGCTTCTTCTTCCGTTGCATTCTTTCCGTCTGCAGGACCCCAAAAACCAAGTCACTGGGCTGGTTGGGTTTGGAGTGCTCTCCGGTTTCATCATCGTTCTGGGAGAGGTCAACCGCAGGTCGCAGGCAGCGCTGCGCTTGAGTGAGGAGCGGCTGCAGTTGGCGGCGGAGAGCTCCAATACGGGCATATGGGACCGGGATTTTCGGAGTGGCGACGTCTACCTTTCTCCTGTGTGGAAGCAGCAAATCGGTTATGCCGACCATGAAATCCGCAACGATTTAGAAGAGTGGCGAAGCCGTGTCCATCCCGACGATCTCCCGCCGGCGCTGGCTAAAATCGAGGCTCTTCTCAAGAATCCCAAGGCGAGCTTTGAAACCGAACTCCGCTTTCGCCATAGGGACGGTTCCTACCGCTGGATCTACTCGAGGGTTAAGGCTGTGGCGCAGGAGCACGGCCGAACCACGCGGATACTGGGTTCCAACTTTGACATCACCGGGCGCAAGGAAGCCGAAGCGGCGATTCGCAATAGCGACGAACTGTTGGAGCTTTTCATTGAGCACGCACCAGCGGCGCTGGCAATGTTCGATCGCGAAATGCGCTACATCCGGGTGAGCCGGCGCTGGCGGACCAATTATGGTCCGGAAAATCGCAGCCTGATCGGCGAGTTGCACTACGAGGTCTACCCGGTAATCCCCGAGGAGTGGAAAGAAGCCCATCGGCGCGGCCTACGCGGCGAGGTCGTGCAAGGGGATGGCCGCTTCGAACCTTCCGACGGTTCCGTTCGTTGGGTGCGCTGGGAAGTACGGCCTTGGCGTAACAGGATGGGCGAAATCGGTGGGATTGTAATCTTCTCCGAAGATATCACCGAACGCAAAGAGGCCGAGGCAGCGTTAGGCGAGAGCGAAGCCCGCCTGCGGACTGCGCTCGAGGCCTCCATGATGGGTACCTTCGAACGTGATTTGCGAACCGGTAAGGCTCATTGGATGCCGACCACGGAGGCGATGTTCGGGTTTGAGCCAGGAACCGGCCCGGCTACCATTGACGACTTCCTTCGCCTGATCCACCCGGAGGACCGCGACCACTTTGACCGCCTCATGGCTGAATCCACTGCGTCCGGCGTTGCAGGCGGAGAATGGCGGGTGATCTGGCCGGATGGTTCGATTCACTGGATTTACGGCCGGTGGACGGTTTTCAAAGACGATCAGGGCCAACCGTTACGCGCTATAGGCGTGGATTACGACATCACCGCCCGCAAGCAGGCTGAAGAGTCGCTTCGCATGAAAAGCGAGCAACTGCGGGCGCTCACAATCCGCTTGCAGCATGTGCGCGAAGAAGAACGCAAGCTGGTGGCTCGCGATCTGCATGATCAGATCGGCCAGATTCTGACGGCGGTTAAGATGGATGTCGACTGGGTAGCCAAACACCTCTCATCCCAGAACGAGGCACAATTGTCCGGCCGGTTGGCGGCAACGCTCGATCGGCTGAGAGACGCTACGCAGTCACTGCGCAGTATCTGCACACGTTTGCGCCCTGGTGTGCTCGATGATCTGGGGCTGGCCGCAGCGATCGAGTGGCAAGTAAAGGAATTTGCCTCAATCACGGGAATCCAGTGCGACGTTTCCGTCCCACAAGAAGACTTCCCGTTGGGCGCCGACCGGAGCACGGCGATTTTCCGCATTTTGCAGGAGGCCCTTACCAATGTTGCCCGCCATGCCCAGGCAACAATGGTTCGCGCTTCGCTTGCGCAGCAAAACGGCAATGTGGTGCTGGTCGTGCAAGATGATGGGAGAGGGATCAGCGAAAGCGAAGTTGAGTCCTCGCGGACATCGCTGGGGTTGCTCGGTATGAAAGAACGTGCAGAGGCGTGCGGCGGAGAACTCCAGATTTGGGGAGATCCTGGGAAAGGAACGACACTGGCACTACAAATTCCGCTCGCCGAATCAGAATATCAAGGGGACGATGATGCTGATCCTGCTGGCAGATGATCACGTGGTGGTACGCCGCGGTTTACGGGACATGTTGGCAAGTGCGTTTCCAGGCGCGCAGTTCATGGAGGCAGGCACGGGAGACGAGGTTCTCGGCCATATTCGCAGACAAGTCTGCAATCTGCTCATATTAGACGTCAACATGCCGGGGCGCAGCGGCGTGGACGTGCTTAAAGAGGTCAAGAACGTTTGTCCGAACGTTCCGGTACTCATGCTGAGTGTGCAACCCGAGGATCAGTATGCTGTCCGGTGCCTGAAGGCTGGGGCCTCTGGATATTTATGCAAGGATAGTGCGGAGGAAGAACTTGTAAAGGCTGCCCGGAAAGTGATGGAGGGTGGACGATATGTCAGCACGCAACTCAGTGAGAAGCTGGCCCGCGAAATCCAGCAGCCCTCCAACAAGGAGCCACATCAACTGCTCTCCGACCGGGAGCTTGAGGTGATGCGGATGATTGCGTCTGGCAAATCCCTGACCGATATTGCTGAAACCCTACATATCAGCGTGAAGACCGTCGGTACTTACCGCAGCCGATGCCTGCTAAAGATGCAGATGCAAAGCAACGCGGATCTTGTTCGCTATGTACTGGAACGCAAGCTTCTAGGGTGAGAAGCCAAACCGCCATCTGCCAGAATAACCTGACACGTCTAATACCTTAATTCCTTCAAGACAATCAGAATTCGCCGACTGGTATCTTCCATATTTTGCTGTATGGTCTGGCTTCGGCTTGAATATGGAGCTGCGATTCAAGGCTCGCTCTTGCGAGCATCTAACGGAAACTGAGATGTTTGACCCAAAGCCAACCAAAGCTCTGTTCCGCTGTATATTCGCATATTCGGACGGTCAACCCGTCGAAGTCTTCGACGTACAAGAGGATCACCTGCAGTGGGACGAAACTTTGACGGCAAGTGCGAACACCGCGGTCACGCTGAAGGTAGCTGTCGCCGGGGAAGTTTCGGAACCGGATTCTCACTCGACCGAATGGGCGGAAATGCTTGCTACCGCATATGAAATGTTCGTGGATGATCCTGAAGTGGCCAATGACCACTTCCAGTGGGTGAGGCTGGAAGGTGCCTAGAAACCCAGCCTGGATCGGGATCAGAAGATGCGAAAGGTCGAGCGTCGTTAACGGTACGGAGATTTGAGAGTAAACCTGAAACTGCCGTAAACAAGTAGAAGAGACGGGCAGTCCTCCCCCAGGGATTCGGACTCCGATATAGTGACCGAGAGTTATGCGTTATCGGAGTCCGAATCTCCATCTGCAACCCCTTGTTTACAAGCACATTATCTAAAATACCGCACGGCATGCTGTCGGGTTGGCTGCGTCGCAACAATGCGTTGTGACGTACGGGCTTGACGGCGTTTTCCTACAGCGTGACAATCACAAGACAATTTTGCGATCACGTCCACGAACTGTGCTTCTTGAGGCGAATCAGCAAAAGGGAGAGGAAAAAATGCAGATCGAACGTCTCAAAGGCACGGTCAAGTGGTTCAATAACGCGAAAGGGTACGGCTTCCTAGGACGCGACAATGGACCGGATGTGTTCATCCACTTTAGCGCCATTGCCAGCGAAGGTTACAAAAGCCTGCAAGAAGGCGACCAAGTTGAATTCGAGATCGTCCAGGGTCAGAAAGGGCCGCAAGCGGCCAATGTTGGCCGGGTCTCCTGATTCACAGCCTGCAGTTCCCAGTGTCAGAGACCTGTCACCAAAGTTGCTTCACCGGTTGACTCCGACCGGCCTTCTCATGGAAGGCGTTAGCGCAAACGTGCGCCGTTTGTTCTCGCTTCAGCCATTACGCTCAGAAAACCTGTTACGACGTGACAGTAAGCGGACCCATCCAACAGCGTGGCGTGCAAGGTCAAGTTTTGGCTATCACATCAGTCTCAAGGGCTATTTCGCGGGGGCCCGGGAAGTGGAGACCGTCCGTTTGGCGGTTTCGATCAGGGGAGGCAGGTTGGTTGCGGTAATGCCCAAGGTGCCTCCGGAAAAACCGTCAATGTAGGCGGAGTTGATTCCGACTACTTCGCCGCGCAGGTTCAAGACTGGTCCGCCGCTGCCGCCGCGTGCCGTGGCGGCATCGTAGATTAGCTTATCTCCGCTGACATCGCCGATGTGACCGAAGGTAGCCGAGGGGCGAATGAGCGAAAGCGCGGCGAGTTCGCCCGCCGTGTCGGCATCATCGGGATGCGATGACAGGCGCTCGTAAACGATGGCCGGCGATTTCGCGACCATGCCGGTCACTCCCATGGGATACGCCAGCACGCTCACGGATTCACCCACGCGAGGCGGCTTGGGGGCGAGAGCCAGAGGACGCAGCTTCTCTGTGAAGGCGGTGGTCTCCATGTGGAGGATGGCCAAATCTCCGTGTTGGGCAAGCACCACGGGCACGAGAGCTACCGGAAGCGGCGAGCCGGGGAAATAGGCAACCAGCTTTTCGAGCACCGGGGATTGACCGGGGCCGAGGGCAGCAGTGACTTCGCGGTCTCCAAACCAGGGCTGGGCTACATGGCGATTGGTGGCGAGCAGGCCTTGGGCTACAACGAACCCGGTACCGGCTACGCGGGCGCGGAAGTGCGCTTTACCTGCGACGTGGTAGATCCCGTAGATGTAAGCGACGGAATCGCGGGCATCGTCAACGGTGGCTGCTGAAAAGGATTGTTCCCGCTCCAAATCCTCGACCTGGCGTGTGAGTTGGTGGACCTGCTGCTCAAGACCGCTGGTTTCGGCCGACGTCGGAGGAGCGTAGTAATGCGCCATGAGGAGGGCGCCGACCAAGGCCAGCAAGCCCAATAGGCCCTGCACGAATCGCGGCCAAAGCTCCAGAACCGGTTCGTCTTTGTTCTCGGTATCAAACATTCGTATGAGAATGGACAGTCATGCCCGGCGAGGAGGGAGATTCCGGGTGGAAGTACTATCCTGCCGGAAACGGACGGGCGCGGGTAGGGTACAGAAGTCGGGGCAGAGGCGGTCAACGAAGGTAACTGGTGACCTTTGGGGTACGGAGTTGCTGGATCATTAAGTCATTGAGGTATCGGATCATTGAGGGTACAATTCGCTGATCTTTGCGTCCGAGACCCACGGTCTCCGATGGACCTCGGCCCATGCCGGGATTCGTAACAAATCTTCAAAGGGGGAGAACCATGAAACAAATGATTCATTTGCCTCGAATTTTCCGGATCGCGATCGCGGCCGGTGTTCTCAGCGCGTCGCTTACCTTCGCCGGGGAAGTGGCCGGTGGCGCGGAAGCGCGCAATCAGGAGATCTGGCGCGAAGCCATCGCGCAGACCGAGGTCCCTGCGGAGGGATGCTTTCAAGCCTCTTATCCGAACCTGACCTGGAACCAGGTCGAATGCGCAGTCGCGCCCAACATCCCATACACGCCGCGAAGGGGGCAGATGAGTCAAACCGTAGGGAATGGCAATGATTATGCCGCCGAAGTCACCACGGGGCTGATCAAAAAAACCGTCGGCTCCTTCCCCAAGGTCACGGGAGTGAAGACGGAAACGGGCGCGCTTGGAGCGAATGATTACTCGCTGCAGCTCAATTCGAACTTCATGAACACGGCGGCCTGCAATGGCGCCAGTAACCCGGCGAAGTGCCTGGACTGGGAGCAATTCGTCTATGCGTCGGGTTACGACGTAGCATTCATGCAGTATTGGCTGATCAATTGGAACAAGACCTGCCCCAGTGGGTGGTTCAGCTACAGCAACGATTGCTACACGAACAGCTCGGCCGTGACCGTGCCTCAGGAAGCGATCACCAAGCTCAAGACGCTCAAGCTATCGGGTGCGGCGAAGAAGGGCGGCATAGACACGCTGGTGTGCACTGCGGGAGGGCACGCTTACAGCACCACAGGATCGGATAGCGTCGTCGATCTGGCGACCGCATGGACGGAGTCGGAGTTCAACATAATCGGCGACGGCAACGGTTCGGCGGCCGATTTCAACTCGGGCTCGTCCGTGACGGTGAAGGTCGCGGTGTCGAATGGGACCAAGAATGCGCCGACGTGCGCATCCAATGCGGGAACGACGGGGGAGACCAACAACCTGAATCTGGGCAGCTGTTCCGGCACGGGTGGTGCCTCGCCCTATATCGAGTTCATCGAATCGAATTAAGGCGCTCGCAACGGCGAGCTGATGATCGACTTGCGGAGGCCGAGGGAATTCTTCCTCGGCCTTCCGCGTTTGTGGGTGGCCCGATCGGGACATTCGTTTGGATAACTCAGTGATTAATGACTCAATCATTCAATCCACTGACTCCCAGCCGCTTGGCCATTTCGTCGTAGAGAAATCCCTCGCCGGGACGGTAAGGCTGCACCCATTCTCCATCGATCACGAATTGGGGGATGGCGCGCTTGCCGGTCTGGCGGACGACTTCGTCGGCTGCGCAGGGTGTGGCTTCGATGTTGATGTCGGTGTAGGGAATCTTGTAGCGGTCGAGGAAGCGTTTGGCCTCGCGGCAATCGGGACACCAGGGAGCGGAATAAACGGTCAGTTGCATCGGTTTCCATCTAGATGTGGGCCGACGGCCTTTGGTCGCAACCGGTGTTGGGTCGCAATCGGCCTCGGTCGGTGGATTTTGGCGACTCCGGCAGTGAATGGGGGAACTTGTTGAAAACTCCTGGATCGGGCCCGGGAATGATCAACTTGGGCCGCACGGCATCTGTTTCATACGGGCCTGCGCGCGCAGGTTCGACGCGGCATCGACCGTTTCCGATACCCGTCGAAATCTTTTCACCGGCGTTAGCCCTCATTGACCCCCTTGGGAGTAAATGGCAAGGCGGATGTAGAATGGCTCCGTCTGCGCACACAAGACCATGGTGGTGGATACACGAATTGCTTCTCGAGGGCGAGGAATCATGAAAATCCTGATAGGAATTGACGACTCGAATTTCTCCGGAGATGTGTTACGGGCGATTGTCACGCAGGTTCGGACTGAGCATACGGAGATCCGGGTTTTGCATGTGTTGCAGCCGTTTGCGCCCGCTCCCCCGCAAATGGCGGAAGGCTATGCTCCCGAGTTGGAAGATCAGAAAAAGCCGGCCCATGAGTTGGTCGAGCGAATTGCGAAGGAACTGCGTAGCGCAGGATTCAAGGTGGACACTGCCGTCGAGGTGGGTGACATCAGAGAGAGAATCATCGATTCCGCAGCCGAGTGGGGCGCCGATCTGATCGTCGTTGGTTCGCATGGAGAGAGAGGCATCCGGCGTTTCTTGCTGGGCAGCGTGGCCGAATTCGTCGCTCGCCATGCCAAATGCTCGGTGGAGATCGTTCGCACACCGGCGAGTATCTGACGGCCACTTTAAAACTCCAGCTCACACGTGTTCCAACTCGCGCACCGTGCGCTCGTTGGTCAGGTTGCCGGTGTTCAGCGTCGAAGCCGGCTCGAAGAGCACGACCCAGCATTCTTCTTCGGCAACGGGACGGTGCTCGACCCCGCGCGGCACCACGATGAACTCGCCTTCTTCAATCCACTCTTGCCGGTCCCGAAACTCCATGCGGAAGCGGCCTTTTACAACCAGGAACAATTCGTCCTCGTTCTCGTGATGATGAAACACGAACTCGCTATTCAGCTTGACGAACTTTACATACTGTCCGTTGAGTTCGGCGGCAATGCGTGGCTTTTCGCACTCGGTGATCTTGGCGAATTTCTCTGCGATGTTGACTTTGGACATATGGCCTCGGAGCGGGGAGATGCTGACTAATGGGTATGCGCCGACTCCTTGGATTGCTCATGTGGCGGAAAGGACGCAAAGAAAAAAGCCGCCAGCATGCGCTGGCGGCCTGCTCCATGTGGGCGAAGCGGTGCTTGGCTCGTTGCTTTCTCAGACAAACGGGCCGCGTCCACGAATCCGTTCGGCGAACCTGCTCGCGAACCTTAGAGCCCGGGCACTCCCGCGCTCGAATGTCCGCCGGGCAGCGATACCCGCACGCCGCGCTGCAAGTTCACCTGCGTGGTTGTGGTCCAGTCGACTTCATCGGTCGCTGATGACGCCGTTGCCGCCGCTGGCCAGTTCATAACTGATGCGTCCGTCCTGGTAGGTGTAGTTGCCCACCGCCAGAACCATGCCGGTCTTCAGCACGAACACAGGTATTCCCGGCGATGTGCCGGTAATGCGCGTGCTAGTGCTCGCCAGCTTGGCCGTTGTTGAGCCAGGATTGTAAGTGGCATACGTCACGGCCGGAACTTCCTGTGCAACCGGCGGCTCACTGGGGCTAACGCGGCGCACAGCCAGGCGCGGACCGGCGCTGTTATTGAGCGAGCCGTAATAGGCGTCGTTCTGGTACTGCGCGTCGTTCTGCGGACGAGGCCCGAAGAAATGCCAGTCGGGGCCGATGGTCTGCGCGACCTGGGGCAGCTGCACGTCGTCCATCAAGCGCAGCGTGAGCACGCTCTCACCCTTCAGCGTAGGACGCGGCCCGCGCGCTGGCAGCATGATGATCTTCCACGGCCAGAGCGGCGGGATCATCCACTCGACCACGTCGCGCTTGGGGTGGCCTTTGCCGTCGATGTCGCCATACTTATCGACCTTGTAGCCGCGGGTCGCGATCACTTTCGCGTCGAGCGGCATATCGCCCTGCGGCATTCCGATGCGGTCGAACACGAGCTTCATGTAGCCCTTGCCCCAGAAGTGGCCGGGATCCTGCGAAGCCTCCAGATGGCCGACCAGATAGCTTCCGCGCGGGATGACCTGGCGTCCGAATTCGGTCACGGAGCGCAGATGGCACAGCACCGGATCGCCGACCGCGACCGACGCCGAGGAGAAGTTGGGTTCGTTAAGCGTGCACTGCAGAATCGTCCCAGCGGGCAGGACCACTTCCCGCGCACTGGCACAAAGGGTTAGAAGGGAAAGCAAACACAGGAGAGACACTACACGCAAAGCTACCGCAGAGCTGGTCTTCATCGAATCACCTCGGTCTCACGCCCCAAAAATTCGTGGTACCGTGCCAAAGCAACTAGCGTTGAGCCAGCCCCGATTGGGACGAGTAAAACACAAGTTGGGGTGGTGGGTCAATTGTGGATTGGCAAGTCGGTAGGGGAATTCGCTGTCAACTAACCTAAGCGATTGGGTTTGTGCTAGGATAAAACCAAAAAATTCATGGTATCGCGTAGCGACATTAAGTCAGCAAACCGCAGAGGCGAACAAATGCGGAGAGATTTTCCTCACGCGGTTGCGGCTCGCTATGACCGAGCGAGCGGGAAGGTCGTGATCCACCTGAGTTCGAAGCTGACGCTGAGTTTCTCGCCGCAAGATGCGCAGGGTCTCGAAAATGCCCGGCCTGCCGAGCTTGAGGAAATTAAGTTGAGTCCGTCAGGATTCGGACTGCATTTTCCGAAGCTCGACGCCGATTTATATATTCCCGGCTTGCTTGAAGGGCTGATGGGATCGAAGAAGTGGATGGCAGCGAGGCTAGGCCAGCTCGGCGGGCAGTCGCGAAGCAAGGCGAAGAAAGCAGCATCGCGGGCGAATGGGCTGAAGGGGGGGCGGCCTCGGCGGACGGAAGTTGCGGCGGGGGACTAGGGCTTGGAATCGCTGAACCACACATTCGCACCATACGCGAATGTCTCTGGGGTGCCGGATTGTTAGACGGGGGCTGCCAGGGATTTCCAGCCCCGGTTTGAATCCTTCATCTGTAAGCCTGCTTCCCATGAAGACAGCAAGTTTGATCTTGAATTTGAGCGGCCCGGTCAGAAAGCTGTAGTACCTTTCGGCGTAACAATGCTGGGTACTCAGCGCCTGGGAGGGACGATATCTGACAGTAGTCTACGACCCACTCCGCGTTGCTCAGTTGTTCATGCGTGCCCATGTAAAAATAGTTGATGTAGCCCGGGTCGGCTGAGTTTCGCGGATCTTTGTTGCCCCTCAAGCTGGCGATCTTGGCTTCGTCCCCAGAAATCGATGACTTGATCGGTACTAGCCGGGCGACAGGAATGGTCGGTAGTAAGCATTTACCATTCCTGAGTTCCAATTCGCAACAATGCGCAACTACTACTCCGAAGCAAAGGCGCATTTTTACCTGGGCGGTAATGCAGTCTTTGACGCTGCGATGTTCGGTAGGAATGGCGAGAACCTTAGGGTGTGGAGTCTGCACGCGGCCCTCGTGGTCGATCCTGCTCAAGACCGAAAGCTCACCGTCCAGTATAGGAAAAGGAACGGCCTCTAGTACGTCACCCTGCCTGATGCAATTAGCTCCATGCGGCGGGTGCACGTACATGAATCAATCCTTTGGCTCGTCGAATCCGCTCAACTGGCTCGCGTTTGTTCTCACGCTTACTATGCTGTCGAGCAATCGCACGCTAGCCGCGTTAAGTGGCGATGACTCTAATCGTAACTCCTCAGACTGTGTTGACTTAGGAAAAAGGTCGTTCGACAAGAGCTCGGTAGCGGACGATTTCCTGTTGCAATTCGAATATAGCACGCTCGTGAGCTTGCAGCAGTTGCAGCTTAACCGTCACTTGGTAGTCGTGAGCTCTCCCCACGCGTGATACAGCTACGATCAAGGGCGTGCCGCCACTCATTGTTGCGGCGGGATCAGCGTACACCGGAGAAGAGTAGTTCGCGGATTGTGATGCAAAGTTCATTATTTACCCCGCATTACTTCCCGATATTCGTCGGTTACGTGGTCGAGAAACATGCGCTGCGCAGAATCGTGAAACCGCTCCATCAACAACGGAACTTCAGTTGCCGGCCTTACTACCTCAGTATAGGCTTCGAAGTCCAGAATGTACGTCCGTATTGGGCCTGCAAGCATCGCAGTACGGATCAAGACCATTGATCGTTGTGACTCGCCACCACCTGATCGCGAACTGTTGAACCGAATTGAGAAGCACTCGGTCGAACTCCACGAGGGGCCTCACGTATCGGGTGATTGATTCCGGGCTTTGAGTGGGTAATGGGATTTCATTGACATACCTAAGCCCGATTCGCGTCAGGGACGAAACTCAAAAGTGCCGCAGAAATTGGCGGCTATCCGCTGAACCTCGTCTTTGAATTCCTCGAAATTGGCAAATGAGGAGAATGCCAATGCCATATTGTGGGATGACACCTTTATCACCCTGGCTGCACGCGGGTTTTGAAAAACAGTGACGTTAAGCGTTGCTCCATTCGGAAGGAGCGCTGTTTCTCGTCCTACGTCCGGGTAATCTTGAACTAGCTCTTCCTGAAATCGCCACATCTCCGCCTCGATGCGGAGTCGTGGTGTAAACCTGATCTCAAAGTTGACCTCCCGGATTGGATTGGCGGGAAATACTTCCTTGAGTTCCGCGTCGGAAATATTTCTGGCGGCGGGCGTCATCTCAAACTCTCCGGTCCATTAGCTAGTATCGGCAATATCCCACGGCTAATGAACCCTGTCTAGATGGAAGGACTCTACATTGTATACGTTCACGCGAGTTTGCAGCCGTTAGCTTCTATTTGGCAGATGAAAGAGCATGCAGAGCCTTGCTCGGTTTGGACGGGCGAGCCCGTCCGGAAACGAGAATACCTAACTTTCGTACAGCAGCACGCCCTCGGCCTTCTCGGCGTCTACTGGACGGTAGTACAGCTTGTTGTCCTCTAGGAAGACCTCGATGAACGCTGGCCTGGTGGTGATGGTGCCCTGGATCAGCGCTTCCGACAGCGGGTCTTCGATGTACTTCTGCAGTGCGCGGCGGAGCGGTCGGGCTCCGTAGCTGCGGTCGGTTAGGGTTTGGTTCAGGATCCACTTCTTGGCTTCGTCGGCCACGCTGACCGTGATCGAGCGCTGCGCCAGGTTCTGGTTCAGCTGGGCGACCATCAGTTCGAGGATCTGGATCAGATCGTTCTCGCCGAGCGCCAGGAACAGGATGACTTCGTCGATACGGTTCAGGAACTCGGGGTTGAAGGTGCGCTTGACCTCGCCCTTCACCAGGTCTTCGACTTTCTCGGAGACCATCTCGTCCTTGGAATGCTGGAAGCCGAGGCCTTCGCGCTTCATCAGGTGGCGCGCGCCGATGTTCGAGGTCATGATGATGATGACGTTCTTGAAGTCGACCGTGTTGCCGAGGCCGTCGGTGAGTTGGCCGTCTTCAAATACCTGCAGCAGGATGTTGAAGACATCCGGATGCGCCTTTTCGATTTCGTCGAGCAGCACGACGGAATAAGGCGCGCGCTTGACGCGTTCGGTGAGCTGGCCGCCCTCTTCGTAGCCCACGTATCCCGGAGGCGAGCCGATCAGCTTCGAGACCGAGTGCTTCTCCATGAACTCCGACATATCGAAGCGGACCAGAGCCTTCTCGCTGCCGAACATGAACTGCGCGAGCGTGCGCGCGACTTCGGTTTTGCCGACGCCGGTCGGGCCGAGGAACAGGAACGAGCCGATCGGGCGATTCGGGCTCTTCAATCCGGCGCGGCTGCGGCGAATCGCGCGAGCCAGCGCGCTGATCGCTTTATCTTGCGAGATGATGCGCTTGTGCAGCTCTTCTTCGATGCGCAGCAGCTTCTGTGTTTCCTCTTCTTTAATAGAGGTGATGGGCACGCCGGTCCAGCGCGTGACCACGTCCTCGATGTCCTCCCGACCGACTACGCCGGTGGAGGATTCATCGAGGTGGTATTTTTCGCGAAGGGCGCGCAGGTTCTCGCGCTCCTTGCGTTCTTCGTCCGAGTAGAAGCGCGCCTTCTCGAACTCGTGGTTCGCGATGGCGTTCTCCATGCGGTGGACGATGAACTTGATGCGCTTCTGGACTTCGGTCAATCTCCTCGGGCAGCGAGGTCTGGCGCAGCTTTACGCGCGCTCCGGCCTCGTCGATCAGATCGATGGCCTTATCCGGCAGGAAACGGTCCGGGATATAGCGGTTCGAATGCGACACCGAGAAGTTGATGGCGTCGTCGGTGTAGGTGACGGCGTGGAACTTCTCGTAGCGCTCTTTGATACCGAAAAGAATCTTGATGGCATCGACTTCGTTCGGCGGCGGAACTTTCACGGCCTGGAATCGGCGCTCGAGCGAACGATCTTTCTCAATCGACTTGCGATACTCGGCCGGCGTGGTTGCGCCGATGCACTGAATTTCGCCGCGCGAAAGAGCCGGCTTCAGAATGTTGGCGGCATCGAGCGAGCCTTCGGCGCTGCCCGCGCCTACCAGGGTATGCAGCTCGTCGATGAAGATGATGGAGTTCTGGTTCTCCATCAGCTCCTTCATGATGGTCTTGAGGCGCTCTTCGAACTGGCCGCGATATTTTGTGCCGGCAACGATCAGGGAAAGATCGAGGGCCAGGATGCGCTTGTCGGCCAGGAACGAGGGCACTTCGCCGTCAGCGATGCGCTGGGCCAAGCCTTCCACGATGGCGGTCTTGCCGACGCCGGGTTCGCCGATCAGCACAGGGTTGTTTTTGGTGCGGCGGCAGAGAATCTGCACGACGCGCTCGACTTCGCCTTCGCGGCCGACGAGCGGATCGAGCTGGGTATCCATCGCGGCCTGCGTCAGGTCGCGGGAAAACTCGCTCAGAAGAGACGATTCGCGCTGGCCTCCGCCGCGTTGTGGCTGCGCTTTTTCCTGGCTGGTACGAGCGAGTTCTTCGCGGATGGTAGAAAGGCGCAATCCGCGCTCGTGCAGAATCTCTGCGGCAAAGCATTTTTCTTCGCGCAGCAGTCCCAACAGCAGGTGCTCGGTCCCAATATGTTTGTGAGAAAGACGTTCGGCCTCTTCGGCCGCGTAGGCGAGCACGCGCTTGCATTCGTTGCTCAGGGGCAGATCGACGGAAGTCGAAACCTTCTCGCGGATGGTCGTGTGTCCTTCAATCTGCTTGCGGATGGACTCGACCGAGGCGTGCGAGCGCAGGAACCGATTGGTCAGGGCTTTGTCTTCGCGCAGCAGTCCGAGCAGCAGGTGTTCGGTCTCAATATAAGGAGAGCCAAACTGGCTGGCCTCGTAGCGCGCGAAGAAGATTACGCGCCTGGCTTTTTCCGTGTAGCGTTCAAACATATACTCATTCCCCCTGGGGTTGCGATGCGGGAAAAAATGGCTTCCGCCAACCCCTGACCCATACCCTCAATTATGCAATGCTATCGCCGAATTTCCTAAGCGATAGTCGCCTGCAAGGTATCCCGATTGTCTCGTCCACCGGGCACTCGGTACCGCTCTGCCTTTCCTCACGCCGGAAGCGATTCCGGCGCCACCTCTTCTATTCTGCCCTGATCCAGCCGCAAGACTCTATGGCACCGTCGTGCGAAGGCCAGGTTGTGGGTGGCTATTAAAGAGGTTAACTGGTGCTCGCGATGCAGCCTTGCGAGCAGCTCAAAAACCACTTCGGCGGTCTTACCGTCCAGGTCGCCCGTCGGCTCATCGGCCAGCAGTAACTGAGGCTGGGTAATTAAAGCCCGTGCCAGAGCGAGCCGCTGCTGCTCGCCTCCCGAAAGCTCACCCGAACGATGATGTCCGCGTGCCTCCAGTCCCACTTCGCGCAACCAGCGCGAAGCTTCTTGTTGCGCGGAAGAAGCGGCTGCCCGCGGGTTAGCAAGGGCATGGCTACATTTTCGAGCGCAGTGAATTCAGGTAGCAGGTAATGGAATTGCCAGACATAGCCGATTTCGCGGTTACGAAATTCGGCGGCGTCATCCTCAGAAAGCGCATTCACCTTCAATTGCGCGCAGTATACGGCACCCGCGGAAGGACGATCAAGGGCTCCCAGGATGTGCAACAAGGTACTCTTCCCGGTGCCCGATTGCCCCACGATCGCGAGCATCGTTCCCTTGTCTACCTGAAAAGACAGATTTTCAAAGAGCACCAAGTCCGCTTCGCCTGAGCGAAAGACCTTGCTTAACCCTTCGACCCTCAAAAGAGGATCTTGAGTCATTGGATGCAAATCGACCCTCCTAAGTCTCAAGCTGCAAGAGCCACCGGCGTTTCACACGCAGTGAAAAAAGCTCCTGCCCCATTAGACCACGAGGAAGATCCCCGGTTGCTGGGGCCCTTCAATTCGTAGAAC
>CAWFUA010000005.1:0-216566 GCA_963818945.1 uncultured Acidobacteriaceae bacterium
AAACTAGGTGAACGTCCCGTCTGTCCCCGATTTCACCCCCGGATTCCTGTCCCCGGATTCCTCCAGCTTCCAGGTGCCGGAAACTAGGTGAACGTCCCGTCTGTCCCCGGGTTCGTCCCCACTCAAGCCAACGGCAGGCTTGAATGGGCCACCGTCCTATCTATGCCGCGAGGTTTGCGACGGTTTCAGCAATCCCGACAATCCCCCTTTGTTATTTTCAGTTGTTATCGAAGGCAAGCGGCCTTCAACTCCCCCTTGAGATATAGGTTGCGGAAAAAGTGTTTCTGTCCCCGAAAGCCAACCCCCAGGCGCTAAAGCGCAAATCTATTTTCGGCGACTTATCGGCACGACCAAGGTCGTGCCCTTCCCGGTTTCTGACCTTGCCCGTGTTTTTCGCAGCCTGTGAGGCCGCGATGATTGGATGGCATTCACGGCACGGCTGAACAGGGTGCGGGAAAGGTGTTTCCGCCCACTGGCGTCGACCCTCAGGCGCTAAAGCGCAAGTCCATTGTCAGCGACTTTATCGGCACGACCAAGGTCGTGCCCTTCCCGGTTTCTGACCTTGCCCGTGTTTTTCGCAGCCTGTGAGGCCGCGATGATTGGATGGCATTCACGGCACGGCTGAACAGGTGCGGGAAAGGTGTTTCCGCCCACTGGCGTCGACCCTCAGGCGCTAAAGCGCAAGTCCATTGTCAGCGACTTTATCGGCACGACCAAGGTCGTGCCCTTCCCGGTTTGTTTGCGTTGCCCGCGTTTTTCGCAGCCTGTGAGGCCGCGATGATTGGATGGCATTCACAGCACGGCTGAACAGGGTGCGGGAAAGGTGTTTCCGCCCACTAGCGTCGACCCTCAGGCGCTAAAGCGCAAATCTATTTTCGGCGACTTGGCGGCACCCTTCGGCTTCGCTCAGGGCAGGCTCTAAGGTCGTGCCCTTCCCGGTTTTTTTGCGTTGCCCGCGTTTTTCCGTAGCCTGTGAAGCCGTGCCCTTCCCGGTGGCGCGATGCACTGCCCCAATCAAGCCAACGGACGGATTGAGTGGGCCACCGTCCAGGCAGCGATTCTCAAATTTCTATTTAACTGTCAGGCAGACTTCTTTGTCGCGGCTGTTGAGCGCGGGGAAATCGATCACTTTCGCACGCCCCTCCCACTCCCACCCGCAGGGGCAATGGATGGACTCCGACAATCGCGACTTTGTTAACACTGCCTTGCACAGGGGACACAGGCGCATCCAAGTCAAAGGAAGCGCATCTTGCGGGCTGTTGATGTTGTCGCTCGTGACTGAACTCGGCTGGGGCAGGACACCCTTGGGCAAACCCGCAACGCTACTCCAAAGCATGTGATGGAATCCGTGACTCAAATCACGCTCCGTCGTGATAAGAACGGCCCGATCCAAGGGGCGATAGGCTCCTGCATCAACGGAAGCACTGGCTCAATTCTGAAAGGAAGTGGGCCGTCGTCCAAAACGGCTTTCCAAGGCCGCGTCCGCTCTGGTAGAACGGTAAGCGGAGGGATCGATGACGGAAAAGAAGTACAAAGGCATGGCTACACAGTGGACAACATTGCTTCGTGAAAAAGGTGTGCCTGTGGCAGCCGCCAGAGCGTTGGGCGCATACATTAGTGGTCTGGAAAAACGGCTCGCTAAGTTAGACAAGAAGGTAACCGATTTGGGTCGCGCGTCTCACAAGCACGATTGAACGAGACGGGTGGACTGGATGAGCCGGTCCACAAATCGTGAAATCCCCACACAACGAAAACCGCGGTGTGTGGGGCACGCCGGCGGAATGCAGATTCCTCGCTCGTCCTCACCGCGCAAGCGCGGCTGCGGACGGCGCGGAATGACAAGAAGAAGACGCTTAACGGCGCGGCTTAAGCCGCGCCCCTTCAAAGCACAATGCACATCGACTTTTCCGCAGCCTCTAAAGCTGTGCCGTTTCAAAACAAATTTAAACTGGCCCACTACCCCAGCACATCGACACTGGACACGCGTGGAGGTTAAGTGTAGGGTTGAAGGTGAGTGAGCAGTTTCTTTCCTCTTTCAGGTCCTCTGAACTAAGGCAGTCCATCTGAAGTAAGTCCCTCTTAGCGCACAGCACTTATGAGGTGTTCCCTTGTTTAATTCCAAGTCTGCCAAGCAATCGAGGCCTACCGTCGCGGTTGCACCGAACAAGCCGTCCGCGAAGCTGGCGGTGATGCCAAGCACTCTCCCGTCCCGGGACAGAATCAGGGAACTGGCCTACGAACTGTATGAACGTCGTGGCCATAAACCCGGCCAGGAAGAACAGGACTGGTTACGGGCCGAGCGCGAGATCCTCAGCGCGTAGCGGTAAAGAGACAATCGTGAACCGCCCCACCAACCCGATGACATTGATCTGTCCGCGATGCGGCGCGAACCCCGGGCATGTCTGCACAGGATTCGAGGGTCCGATGGAGGTCATCCATAGCGCAAGGATTGAAGCGGCGGCAGCGCACGAAGAAGGATCAGCCGCCTGCACTTTCCAAGGAGGAAACAAACTATGATTCGGAAACTCGCGAAACTTTTCGCATGTGCGGTCCTCGTTCTTTTTGTGGGCCTGAATGCGGCGTTGCTTTATGCGGCACCACAAATGGCCAACGACAAGACTCCGGCGGCAGCGGAGCAGACGGTAACCGGGTGCCTGCAAAAGGGCGTTGAACCGGTCGGATTCTTTATCATCGGCGCGGACAAGAAACATTGGGAGCTTTACTCTGGCAAGGAAGTTTCTCTTGCCGATCATGTCGGCCATACGGTAACCGTGACCGGCACTGTCGCCCATCGATCGCCAGAACAAGAGAAAGAAAGCCAGCCTAGTGAAAAGAAAGAAATCGGCGGCAGGCAGCACGATGACTTGCAGGTGTCCAGCCTGAAGATGGTCAGTGAGACTTGCAGCAAGTAACGGGAGCTTGAAAGCGGGCTGGCCGGCCAGTCCCGCAACGAAAAGGCTCTGGTGTCATAACTTTTTACGCTTAGGTGCTTTCGCTTGAGTACCGGCCGGCGTTTTGCTCTTCAATTTGATCTGATTGTAATCAACGGCGGCACGGACAAGATGTTTAAGAGCACGCTCATTAATCTTGTCGCCCTCGAAAAGATCGATCGCGCGCCACATGTTGCCTCCGAGGCCCGCGTTGAAGAGCTTGTCGGGATCGGGGAGGCTCGCCCCGTGGGAAAAGGTAAGCTTCACTTTATCTTTGTGGGCGTTGCCGACGGCGATGATTCCGTCGTGAGACCACACGGGGCTTCCCATCCACTTCCATTCCTCGATGATCTCGCGGTCGGCCTCAAGGATGCTCCTGCGGAGGCTGGCCAAGGTTTTGCCACGCCAGTCCGTGAGCCCTGCGATCAGTTGGTCAATACGTTCCGATGGATTCATTGGGTCTTTAGATACTATTCCAAGTTCGACGTTGCCGTTATCGCTCAGATTTCGTGATGGTGTGTCGCGCCGGGGAGTCTGACAAAACCCGTTCGCACTTTTACCCGCCAGCTCGGGAAGCATGAGCCTGTGCCCGCCATTTCGGGAACCCCGCCGTTACCGAGGTACCCGGCAGTCATGCACTATTTTGGACTATTATTCTGCTGAACCCCACCAAGGCCACGTATGGCGAAGCCGCGACTCCTGCTCTCGGTAACGAACGGCACCAACGATTTCCAGATCGAGCAGGTGAAGGGTGCGCGCAAGGCGGCGGTCCGTATGGGAGCGGACCTCGAAATTGTGTACGCGCAGGACGACGGCATCCTCCAGAGTCAACTACTGCTCAATCGCATCCAGTCAGCGGCCGAAACCCGCCCTGATGTGATCATCTTTGAGCCCGCCGGATCCACCGCTCTGCCTCATGTGGCGCGCGCCGCAGCCGGCGCAGGTATCGGTTGGGTTGTGCTCAGCCGGGATGCGGAGTACATCACAGAATTGCGGTCAGCTTTTCACGTTCCTGCCTTCGTGGTCACCGCCGATCACGAGGAAATAGGACGAATCCACGGACGGCAACTCGCCGCGCTGGTGCCGCGCGGAGGAATCGTTCTCGTGATTCAGGGTCCTAGCCAGAGCAGAGCAGCCGCCCTCCGGCACACTGGCTTGTTGACGACGAAACCCGGGAATATTCAACTGCGCGCGATGAAAGCGCACTGGACCGAAGCCAGCGCTCAAAAGGCCGTCAGCTCCTGGCTTGCTCTTTCCACCTCGCGCGGAACCGACATCGTGGCGGTGTGCGGGCAGGATGATTCGATGGCGATGGGCGCGCGGAAGGCATTCGAGCAGTCCAGCCATGAACTCCGCCAGTCCTGGCTACAGATTCCTTTTCTCGGCTGCGACGGTATGCCGGAGACCGGCCAGGAATGGGTCCGCCGCGGTCTGTTGACGGCCACTGTCCTCAGCCCGCCCACGGCTCCGGTGGCCATCGACCTGATCGGACGCTTTCTACAGCAGGGGACTATGCCCCCGCCATGCACTCTGACCGAAAGCAGATCAATCCCCGATATCCAGGCGCTCGCCAGTAAGGCACGGGCAGCCAATGGCACTTCCTGAAGCCGACAGAGGTCTGCTAGTTCACTAGCCGGAAGTTCACAGCCACGGTGGTCTCAACGGTCGCCGGCGCACCATTCACAGAATAGGGTTGAAATCGCCACCACCGCACTGCATCCATGGCTGCTCGCGACAGTGCATCGGGACCGCTGACAAACTTGGTCTGTGTCACAGCACCCTCGGCGCTCACGACGGTGTCCAGCACCACCGTGCCTTGCACTCCCGCCTGGCGGGCAAGTTCCGGATATTCGGGCATAACGCGATAGACGATCCGTTGCGCCATTGCGTCGGGTGGGACCTTCAATTGTGGTTGCACGGCCGCGGTTTCTTTTGCCGGAAGCTGCGCTTCCAATTCCGCCCATCCTTGCTGCCAATGCCACCATCCCAGCACAGCCGCCATCAGCGTTATCGAAACGGCGAACGCGACCATGCGCCGGAGGCCTGACTTCCGCGTCGAATCCTCCAGGTCCGGGAGTAGCTGAGGTTGTTCCGCCGCCTCTGAAGCGCCATCGGCCGGAGCAGACCACAGAAGTTCCCCTTGTCGTCGAGTCCAGTAACGGACTGTCGATTGCTGTTCGGCTGGCATCCGCAGAAACTGGAGTCCGAAACACCGTTCATGTTGATAGCGCACGACGGCCGTCGCGCGCACCGGCAGGTTCATGTGCGGAACAAGAAACTCGACGCGGACGGACTCGCCGACGAGGAGTTGCGACGCCGGGACGACTCCGACTCCGCCTTCCCCTATCTCAACCGCACGTCCAGAGATTTGGCTGGGAATGCCCGAGCGCAATACGGTGAGAGCCATGGGCACCGTTAACTTGTAGCGAGGGACACTCCGCGTGGACGCAGTTCCTTTGGAGAATGCCGGACTCACCCCTGTATTCATAGGTCAGCTTCGTGACGTTTGATGCGGCGGCAGATGTCCTTCGCCCGTACCCATCACGCCTCGGATGATTGCTTTCTAACACAGGGGAGCGCCGTAATTGAGGTAACCGACGTAACCAGGCATTCGGCGCCCAGCATCAATATCCTCCAGCTGAGTTGAGGGCGCTGGTGGAGGTTCCCGCGGTGTCGAGGAATCCTGGCCATCACCGCGCCTCAGACCGCGAAAGGGAGCGGAATCGATCGTCTTGGTGGTCAGTGGGGCGATGTGTGACTCCGATGTAGTTCCTTGCGCTGCTGCGCCGCGAGCAGGGGCAGAGAAACTAGCTTCAGACCGGCCTAATCCTCCATTAAACTTTAAGTCGGTTAGCTAGAAGGCTGCGGAAAAAATCGTTTCGCGGGCTGACAGTCCCGCAGCGGCTGGAAGCCGCTGTTGATTTGGCGCCACTAGCGGCACGAGTGAAACTCGTGCCCTTCCCGGTCGTGCCCAATTCCAAGGTTTTTCCGCAGCCTGCTAGAGTACTTTCCCTTCGGCTTTCCTGGGAGATAGGAGCCGGACATGCGACTCAGGCGAGTAACACGCATGGGGGTGATCACTGCTGAAACGTGGTGTAGTGTATGAAGAGAGTACAGGAATCAAAATGTCTAATATCAATACTACAAAAGGCGTAATCGGAATTCTCACCGGGGGCGGCGACGTTCCGGGTTTAAATCCGGCGATCCGTGCGGTCACAATCAGGGCGCTGCGCGAGGGCTACAAGGTGATCGGCCTGCGGCGCGGATGGGCGGGCCTGGTCAACATCGTCCGCGAAAAAGACTACGACAATAGTGGCAACTTCCAGACCCTGTCCGAAGAGGTCGTCAACCGGGCTGGCCGGACCGGGGGAACTTTCCTGCATACGTCCCGCACAAATCCCGCGAAGGTCAAGAAATCGCATCTGCCCGTTCACTTGGAGGGCGCTGCCTACCAGGCCGAGATCAACGACCTGACGCCGGACGTGCTCAAGAATCTTGACTGGCTCGGGATTGACTACTTGATCCCGATCGGAGGCGATGACACGCTGAGCTATGGCGTGCGCCTGTATCAGGAAGGCGTGAAGGTGGTCGGGATTCCCAAGACCATGGATAACGACGTTCCGGGAACCGATTACTGCATCGGATTCAGCACCTGTGTGACGCGCACGATTCATCTGACGAACAGCCTGCGGACTTCGGCCGGTTCGCATGAACGCTTCCTGGTGCTGGAGGTGTTCGGCCGTTATGCCGGCTTCACGGCCATGTTGCCGACCATGGCGGGCGCAGCCAACCGCTGTGTCATCCCCGAGCATAAGTTCGATATCGAGCGCTTGACGGAATTGCTGGTCGCCGACCGCCGCAAGAACCCGAGCCGGTATTCTGTGGTGCTGCTGTCGGAAGGAGCGATGTTCGAAGGCGGCGAAAGGATTTTCGAGAAGGAGACTACGGACGCCTTCGGGCATAAGAAACTGGGCGGCATCGGGGATCTGGTCTCGGAAAAGCTGCAGGAACTCTCGCCGAAATACAACAACGGCAAGCTCATCCACTGCATCAGCCAGAAGCTGGGCTATCTGGTCCGCGGTGGCGATCCCGACGCGATCGACTCGATTGTCCCGATGGCTTACGGCAATCTTGCCCTCGACCTGATTCTGAGCAAGGTCCACGGCAGACTGGTTGTCCTCAAGAACGGCCGCTACGACAACATGCCGATCGACGCTGTGACCGCTTCAAAGAAACTTGTAAACGTGAAAGAACACTACAACACCGAGCGGCTGCGGCCACACTACTCGAGCTTCGAGATGAAGCCGCTCTTCATCATGACTAGCGATCCATCGTAAACGGTTCCTTCGCCGGGCCCAGTCTCACGTTGCGGCTTTTGCGACGTTAGCGCGGGGAACCATCTTGCGGCCGGCCACTTCCAGGGGCTGGCTTCTGCGCGGACAAGAGTGTGCCACCCCAACGCGCCAAAACCGGGCGCGCTGGGGACCCCGGTGTCCGCGCCACAGGGGTTTACGCGGCTTCGGTGTGGATGGGATGTTCCAGGAGAATGTCGATCTGGTCGCCTATGGCGGTCTCGCTCTCAAGGATGGTTCCGGGGGGGAGTTCCAGGACCGACGTTGCGTTCGCTTTAACAGCGGCTACCCGCCAGGGCTTCAGAGCCTCTTCCAGGTGGATGACGATGCGGTCGCGGTCGAGGTAAAGCGCGTCGATGGGGAAGCGCATGGCGAAGGTGTGGATGCCGTGCGAGGGATTGAGCCAGAGCCCGCAGCCGCGTGGGAAGGAAGAAGCGTCGGTGGCCATGAGGCCGCGGAACCGGGTCCAATGGGAGTTCGCGATGACCAGATCGGTGGCGAGATAGATGCCGCGCGTGCGGTTAAACGCGTAGGCCGTTGGCCCGCTTGGGGACATGGCAATGTTTATACACGAGCGGAAAGTTGACGCGCGCGAAAAAGGCGGGGCGGTGCTTTAAGGGATAATCACAGCACGACTTGCAAGAAGGACTGGGAAATACTGGTTCGGCATATTCGAGGGGCGGAGTCTCGCGTCCACAGGGGCGGTTCCGCGGGCGAGGGCCGCTTCGGCTACGCTCAGGGCAGGTCCGCGCCACACTAGGCCTAAAGGTTCCCTTATTTTCTCTGAAATATTCAGGTTCCTACAATATTCGCGCACCTGATTCGTCTACACGGGTAGATGGATGAAGCGCCTACCATGGAGTGGATGACGAGGGAGCAGGATCGGCGCATCTCGGAGGCGGTGGAAGGCGAGCGTGGCCGGCTGCGGAATTTCATCCGCAGGCGCGTGGCGGACCCGGCCGATGCGGAAGACATTCTGCAGGACGTTTTCTACAAACTGGTGGAAGCGAACCGGCTTCTGATGCCGATCGAGCACCTCACCGGCTGGCTGTTTGAGGTGGCGCGCAATCGCATCACCGACTTGTTGCGCAAAAAGAAGCCGGAAAGCTTCAGCGATGCCGGCGTCGCGAACGACGATGATGGTGGCGAACGGCTCGCGTTCGAAGACCTGCTGCCGTCGCCCGATGCCGGACCGGAGGCGCTTTATCTCCGCAACGTGCTGCTCGAGGAGTTGGAGTCGGCGCTCGACGAACTGCCGGGGGAACAGCGCGCGGCTTTTGTCGCACACGAGTTGGAGGGACGCAGCTTCAAGGAGATCGCGGCGCAGACGGGCGTGAGCGTGAATACGCTGCTTTCGCGCAAACGCTATGCGGTGCTGCATCTGCGGGAGCGGCTGCAAAGTATCTACGACGAATTTACGAAAGCGTGAGGGACTGAACATGAGAAAGAAATGGTTCTTTATCGTTCCGGCGGCGATCATCGGGATCGCACTGTTTATCTTCATCGGCGGCGAGTCGGTGATGCTGCTGTGGAACTGGCTGCTGCCGCCGCTGTTCGCCTGGCACACGATCAACTTCTGGCAAGCGGTTGGGATACTGGCGCTGTGCCGCATATTGTTCGGCCGCATGGGGGGGCACGGTTTCCGCCGATCCAAATTCCGCGGCCGCAAGGGCGAGCGTTGCTCGAACATGACGCCGGAAGAGCGGGAACGAGTCCGATCGGGCATTCGCGCACGTTGGGGGTTCGGGCCACCGGCCGGCGAAAGCAAGGTGGAATGATGGCACGGACCGCAGAGGCGTCGCGGAGCGGAGGTACGCCAATGAAAGCTGCCATCTATACGCGATACGGACCGCCGGACGTTGTCCACATCAGGGAGATCGAAAAACCAGGTCCCAAAGACAACGAAGTCTTGGTAAAAATTCGCGCGGCTTCCGTCAATCCCCTGGACTGGCACTTCATGCGAGGCGAGCCATACGTGGTTCGCATAATGGCCGGTTTGCGCAAACCCAAGGTCACCCGACTCGGCGTAGATGTGGCGGGCGAGGTGGAAGCGGTGGGCAGGAGCGTGACCCAGTTCAAACCGGGCGACGAGGTGTTTGGCGCGTGCCGCGGCTCGTTTGCCGAGTACGGGTGTACTCCCGAAACGTCTTTGGCCATGAAGCCCGGCAACATGACGTTTGAGCAAGCGGGGGCTGTTTCGGTGGCGGGGCGCACTGCATTGCAGGGTCTCCGGCTGGGGGGCTTGGGCGACAAGGAACAGATTGAGACGGGGCAGAAGGTTTTGATCAACGGGGCGGCGGGAGGCGTGGGTACGTTCGCTGTGCAGATCGCCAAGTGCGTTCGGCGCGGACGTGACCGGGGTCTGCAGCACGAGGAATGTGGAGATGGTGCGATCGCTGGGCGCGGATCGCGTGATTGATTACACCCGAGAGGACTTCGCGAAAAACGGGCAGCGTTACGACTTATTCTTCGACTGCTTTGCGAACCATTCATTGTCAGCCTGCAGGCGGATCTTGAATCGCAAGGGAAGATACATCGCGGCCGGAAGCCCGGGCGGCCGGTGGATGTTCGGATTTTTGGGGCGTGTGATCGCAGGGCCTTTGCTGTCATGCTTCGTGAGCCAGAAGTTCGCCACGTTTATGGCGCAATCGAGGCAAGGAGACCTGCGCATCCTGGGCGAGTTCATGGCCGCCGGAAAGGTCACGCCGGTCATCGACCGGCGTTATAAGTTAAGCGAAGTGCCTGAGGCGATCCGGTATGTGGAAGAAGGGCACGCTCGGGGAAAGGTGGTCATAACTTTGGACTAAGAGATGAACCAGCAAATGAGTGGGAAGTGCTCTAGCGGAGAGTCTTGCGCGGACAAGAGTGTCCGCGCCACCCGTTGCCAATTAGCGTCTGCCAGCACTGAGCGGCATAAGCAAGCGCATGAGCTGGATTACAGCGGGCCCTACGGTGACAAAGATCAGCGAGGGCATCACGAACAGGACCAGCGGGATGATCATCTTGACCGTGGTTTTGGCGGCCTGCTCTTCGGCGCGCTGGCGTCGTTCGGTGCGCAGGGAATCGGAGTGAACGCGAAGGGCCTGGGCCACGCTGGTTCCGAAGCGGTCGGTTTGGACCAGGGTTCCGACGAGCGCGCGAACATCTTCCACGCCGGTGCGGGCGGCCAGATTGCGAAGCGCTTCGACGCGCGGTTTGCCGGCGCGGGTTTCGAGGTTGAAGAGGTGGAACTCGGCGGAAAGCTCGGGGTGAGCGTGCTTCAGATCTTCGCCGACGCGATAGAGGGCCTGGTCGAGGGGCAGTCCGGCTTCGACGCAGATGACGGTGAGGTCGAGCGCATCGGGAAGAGCGAGGCGAATACGGCGCTGGCGCTCCTGAATTTTCTTCTTCAGCAGGAAGCGGGGAATGAAGAAGCCGAAAGCGAAGAGCCCGAGCAGAAGCAGAGGCGAGTCGAATCCGGAAACCAGAAAGACGGAGAAGAAGCCGATGGCCGCGAAAAGGACGCGCAGGCCGCGGTAGATGGAAACGTGCTGCTCGTCGCGATATCCGGCCTGGATCAACAGAGCGCGCGTCTTGGAAACATCGTTCGGGGAAATGGGCAGAGCGCGGCTGAGAGGATCGAGCGCCTGCTGGATGCGCTCGCGCATGGGCTGCTTTTGCTGCGCCTTGGGACGCTGCCAGCCGATTTCGCGCAGCCGGGAGCCGAGCACCGACGAGGGCGCAAGGGTGGCAGCGCCGAAGGCGAACACGACCACTGCGATCGTGACGAAAATCAGAATGGCGAAAAAAAGATCCATAAAATCAGCTGTCAGTTCTCAGTTGTCACAACTTCTTCTTGAGTTTTCATATCAAACCTGAATCCTGATAATCCTCCGAATGACGAAATAGCCGATGGTTTGCAGGGTAATTCCTCCGACAATTAAGGCGTGGCCCAGCGGGTCGGTAAACAGGGGCTCAATGAAGCCGCGGTTCACGGTGAGCATGATCATGACCAGGGTGGGCGGCAGCGCCATGAGCAAGACCATGGTGAGGCGGCCCTGCGCGGTGTGCACGCGGACCTGGCGCAGAATCTTGAACCGCTCGCGGATCACGTAGGAAAGATTGTCGAGAATCTCGGCCAGGTTGCCGCCGGTTTCGCGCTGCAGCATGACGGCGGTGACGAAGAATTTGACGTCGACGAGCGGGATGCGCTCGGTGAGATTGATGAGCGCGTCGCGGACGGGAAGGCCGAATTTCTGCTCTTCGTAGAGCTGGCGGAATTCGCTGGCGACGGGCTCGGAGATTTCGTTCGCGATCATTTCGAGCGCGGTGGTGAAGGCGTGGCCGGCGCGGACGGCACGCGCGAGGGTATCGATGGCCTCGGGAAATTTCTCCTCAAACTTGGCGAAGCGTTTGGTGCGCATGTGCGCGGCCCAGGCATAGGGAATGAAGAAGCCGAGCAACAGGCCCACCCAGCCGAAGATCCAGTTGCGGCCGAAGAGGAAAGCGATGAGGGCGAGGCCGACCGCCGAGATGGCGCACAGCATGAGGAAGTTGCCGGCGCGAATATCGACGTGGCCTTGCGAGAGCACTTTTTGCAGCTCGGAAATGCGGCCGGAGCGGCGGAGAAAGTCATCGAAAGCCGGAATCTGGCTAAGGGTTTCGTCACGCAGGAGTTCGGCTTCGGGCTGGGGCTGGTCATCCTTCTTGTCGACGTTCGCGAGGCGGTCGCGCAGCGTGCGGGCGCGTGCCGTGCGCTCGTCGAACAGCGAGATGACGGCGAACGCCGCGAGCGTAACGGCGACAAACACGAGGATGGCGAGCACGAATGGCATGCGCTAGACCTCCAACCGGGATGAGAACAGGGCAGGATTGAGGCGGCAGCCGGCGGTGGCGAGGCGCTCGGTGAAATGCGGGGCAATGCCGGTGGCGCAGAACGAGCCACGAACGTGTCCGGCCTCGTCGATGCCGATGCGATCGAAGATAAAGACATCCTGCAGGGTGATGGAGTCGCCCTCCATGCCGGTGACCTCGGAGACGGTGATGACCTTGCGCGTTCCGTCGGAGAGGCGGGCGATCTGAACCACGGCGTGAATGGCGTTGGCCACCTGCTGGCGGATGGCGCGTTCGGGGATGTTGAGGTTGGCCATGGAGACCATGTTCTCAACACGGTTCAGAGCGTCGCGCGGAGAGTTGGCGTGGACGGTGGTGAGCGAGCCTTCGTGGCCGGTGTTCATGGCCTGGAGCATGTCGAAGGCCTCCTCGCCGCGCACCTCGCCAACCACGATGCGGTCGGGACGCATACGGAGACTGTTGATGACCAACTGGCGCATGCGGACCGCGCCCTTGCCTTCGATATTGGGCGGGCGGGTTTCCAGGCGGACGACGTGTTCCTGCTTGAGCTGCAATTCGGCGGCGTCTTCGATGGTGACAATGCGCTCGGAATTCGGGATGTATCCAGAGAGAACGTTGAGGAGCGTGGTTTTGCCGGCGCCGGTGCCGCCGGAGATCAGGAGATTGAGGCGGCCTTTGACCATGGCCGAGAGGAGTTCGAGCATGGGCTCGGAAAGGGTTTTGTTCTCCATCATGATGCGCGAGGTGACGGGATCGCGGCCGAAACGGCGGATGGAAAGACAGGCGCCATCGAGCGCGAGCGGCGGAATGATGGCGTTGACGCGGGAGCCGTCCTGCAAGCGGGCGTCGACCATGGGGGAAGATTCATCGACCCGGCGCCCGATGCGGGAGACGATACGGTCGATGATCTGCATCAGGTGCTGGTTGTCTTTGAACGACAGGCCGGTGATTTCGAGCTTGCCGGCACGCTCGACGTAGACGCGGTCGAAGCGGTTGACCAGGATGTCGGAGATGGTCGGGTCCTTGAGCAGAGGCTCGAGGGGGCCGAGGCCGAATATTTCGTCGAGAATCTCGCGCGACAGGCGCTCGCGTTCGGCAAAGCTGAGAGGAACGGCTTCGCTGTTAACGGCGTTGCGGATGAGGACGAGAACTTCTTCACGGGCGGCGTTGCCGTTGGAGCGGCCAAGCTTTTCAAGGTCAAGGCGATCGAGGATCTTGCGATGCAGGTCGGCCTTGACCTGCTGGTATTCGGTCCGCTCGAAGGCTTGGAGGTTGGCCATATGTTTATGCTGCGAGCTAGCGGAAAAGCTTAACCACAGGGTACACGGAGGTACATGGAGGACCTCTGGAATCCTGGGGCAGTTTCCTTACTTAAGTTTCCACCGTATCTAAGTTTATACCGTCTTGAACAGCGACCAGGCTGTTCGTTTTACTTCCAGATCGTCTTTCGTCAGAAACTGGGCGAGGGCGGTGATGGAACGCCCGATTTCAGTGCTTCCCGTCTGCAGGATCGGAACCCCGCGATCAATGGCGGTGGAGACGGCGAAATACTGATTCGGAATGCGCCAAAGCACGGGCGCGCCGATGGCAGCCTCGGTCTCGGCTTCGTCAAATCCGGTGACTTTGCGGTAGCGGTTGAGGACCAGTCCAAAGCGGTCGCGGGAGCCGGTTTCGGCAAGAAATTGCGCGACTCTGGCGGCGCTCCAAAGACAAGCCACATCGGCGTGGCCGACGATCAGGACTTTCTCGGAGAGGTTGCTGGCCAGGCGCGTGGCGCCGTCGAGGCGGGAGGAAGCATCGACGACGATGTAGTGAAACAGGCCGGCCATCATGTCGAACAAGCGGGCAAAGTCGGAGGCGGAAGGCTCGATGGTGGCGGGAGTGGGCGTTCCGGCCAGCACGTGCAGGCCGCGGTCGGTGCGGGCCATGAAGCTATCGAGCAGGGAAGAATCCAGCCGGTGCAGATTCGAGATGGCATCGGTAATCGTAAACGCCGGTTTGATGTTGAGATGAAGCGCGCAATGCCCGAGGGGCGCGAGATCCACCAGGGCCGTGCTGGAATGAACGGATTGCAAAGCCAGGGCCAGATTCACGGCGACCGTGGTGGCGCCACTGCCGCCCTTCGCATTCACCACCGTGAATACTTTGCCGCGGCGATTTTCGCGTCCGGGCTTGCGGCGGCTCGAAGTGAGGCGGACAAAGGCTTCCAGCAGGTCGGTGGTCGAGGTGGGCCGTTCGATGTATTCGCGAACCCCGGCGCGCATGGCGTTCACGATCAACTGCGGCTGTGTCATGGGGCCGATGGCGAACAGGGCGGCGCCCGGGATTTCCTGGTGCAGGACTTCGATGGAGCGCAAAGCATCGGGGGCACTATTGCCGGCGATATCGACCAAAATCACATCCGGTGAAAAGGCCTGAGTTCTGTGGACGACTGAATCGGTTGCCGCCTGGGGCATGGTGGAGTTGGCGCAGACGGTACGCGCAACACTGGTGCCATCGACCAGAACCTGGAGCACGGCCCGCTGGTCACTGTCGGTGGCAAAAATGGCTACGGACAACTCCGGCATAACAACGACCCCACTGGCCTCTTCAAAGCCCTGCGTGCTGACGTCAAGCCCCTAAGGAGCGTCTGATTTCTTGCGACTTGCGGCATCGCTAAAGCGCTGCCCTGATACGGACCCTATGGCCTCTTGCCGTCAAACTTCGTGGAATCCAACGTCGGCAGAGGCATGGCCGGGCCCTTGGGGGCTTCCGCGCTCGGGGAAATCCGGCGAGCCGTGCACAGGACCATCAATTCCGAGTTGCTCTTTTGCAGGCTCTTGCTCCGGAAAAAGGCACCGAGAATTGGGATGTCGCCCAGCCCTGGAATTTTACTCACGATGTCAGTGACGCGATTATCGATCAGTCCGGCAATGACAAAACTCTGGCCATCCTGCAACTCAAATTCGGTATCGGCTTTGCGGGTGCTGAGCGCAGGAATCGTGGTTCCGGCAACGTTGACACCATTGGCCAAATCGAGCGTACTCACCTCGGGAGTCACATGGAGATGGATGTTTCCGTTGGGCTGGATCACGGGCGTGAACTTCAGGCGGACACCGAACTCGCGGAATTGGATGGTAACGGTGGCAGCTCCGCCGACGCCAGGCTGCACCACCGGAAAGGGAAACTCACCTCCGGCGAGAAAACTGGCTTCTTTACCATTGACCGCAACCAGGTTGGGCTCGGCCAAAATCTGCAGGAGATTTTTCTGCTGCAGGGCCTCAATGACCGCGCCCAGATGGACCTGCGGGTTGAAGAAGAACATGTTGAGCAGATTGGTTACGGTGGCGGTGGAAGAGGGCGTACCACCCTGGCCGCTATCTGTGATCGTTCCCAAGCCGCCGATGCCGCCGAACTGGCCAGTGGTGGTGTTGCCGATCGTGTTTCCGGCGCCGGTCGTGAACATGTTGATGCCGAGCTGGGCTATGGCCGAGCGATCGACTTCGGCAAACTTGACTTCGAGCAGGACTTCCTGGGCGCCGACGGGCCCGAAGGTCAGGACGTTGACGACATTTTTAGAGTAGGCCGAGGCGAGCGCGCCGGCATGCTTGGAGACATCTTCGGTGGTCACGTGGCCGGAGATAACGATGGCGTTACGGGAAGGCGTGACTTCAATCTGTTCGTTGGGAAAGAGCTTGGCCATCTCTTCGCGGCACGCCGTTATGTCGACATCGACACGCAGATCGAAACTACGGGAGCGTTCCAGTTCATCCCAGATGAGAAGTGAGATCTCGCCGGGAGCAAGCCCATTGACCAGAACCTGGGTGGGCGTGACGACCAAAGCGTCGGCGACGCTGGGATCGGTGACCGAGACGCGTCTGAGTCTTTCGGTGGTATTGATGAGGATGGATTTCCCGACCATCACGCGAAGCGGGGCGGCGGCGGGGTTCTCAGGCGCGGTGGCGGCGGAGTTCGCCGGAGGCGTCTGAGCATTATTTGTCTGAGCGTTGTCCTGGGACGGCGCGGGAGTGGTGGAACTGCTCCCCGCGACGTTGGTTGCGAAGACTGGGGTCGCAACGAGGAGCAACGCGGCGGCGATGAGCGAGAGAAATTTCATGAACGCGACCTTTGTAAGGCCGCAACCCCTTCGAAAATAAAGCGTACGAAGCGGGTGCGGGCTTGACAGCTCAGTTGGTTTCATCGGGCTTGAACTTGGCTTCGTCGCGCTTGCTGCCCTTGATGATTTCCACCTGGAAAGGCGCAGGAGGGGGCGGCGGAGTCGCGGCTTTGGCGACCATCTTGTGAGTCTTGGGCTTGGTCTCCGCGGCAGCGGCGGCCTGGCCGCCTCCGGGGAGCAGCGAACTGGTCCTAGTAGCGCCGAGCGCTTCTTTGCGCGTATCGAGCGGGTTTCGCAAGGCCAGCTGAATGCGCCCTTCCTGGGTAGCCAGGGTGAGTCGCTGGGCATCGTCAGGAGAGACGAGCAATGTAATGACACCGGCATTGCCGGCGTCGCCGGTCACGCGGTCCAAAAGGTTGCGGCCGACGGCGATCACAGCGACGTTTTCCAGAACAGTAGTGGTTTCGTCTTCCCCCGCGCCATGAATCCCGGTAACCATAACATCGACGCGGGTCCCGGGCTGCACAAAGCCGGCGACGGAAACGACGTCATTGACGCGGACCGAAACGGCGCGCATCCCCTGAGGGATCAGAGACGGGAGGCCGGCGCCGGCGTTTTCGTCCGCTAATTTATCGGGCAGGACAAAATCGCCGCGCGAGATAGGCAGAACGACGCCGCGGCCATGAACTTGCGAGAGGCGACTGAAGGCGCCCGGAGGCACGCTGGCGGGCGGAAAGGATGCGAGATGGACGTCGTGCTCGGTTAGCTTGGAACCGATTTGAACATCATTGGAGGCAACCACGACCTGCACCATCTGCTGATTGTTGGCGCCATGGGCGCGTAACTGGTTGAAGACCGTGTAGCTGACGAGCAGGCCCACGGCCAACGCGAGGCCTCCGATCATCAACAGGCGGCTGCGATTCATTCCACTCCTTAGCTGGCTAGACGGGACTCCGTCGCCTACCCGCAAGCGTTAGCGGGCGAGCGCGACGTGGAGATATGCGTCTCCTAAACTATTGGGTGATTCCGCTGGCAACCTGCGAGAACACGTTGTTCGCGTTGGAGCCGATCAATCGGACGGTGCCGATCACGATGACGAGAATCACAGCGAGCATCACCGCGTATTCAGCGATGTCCTGGCCTTCTTCACTGCGCCACAAGCAGTTAATCAATTCACTCATTCTATTCTCCTAAGACCTTACCCCAGAGTTGTGAAGCAAGCCGCTCCTTACCGGGAACAAAGCCTTCCGATCCGTACAACGCGCCGCTCTGCGTTCGAAGCCGATGCTCGCGATGATAGGGTGGAAGCACTCTATTCTCAGTATGTTCTCTAGTTTCGCAGATTCAGGCTGCCTCTGGTAAACATTTTTTCACTTTATGGCCGTTTTGGCGATAGTACCGGAAGTAACGCCTGCTGATTGGGGTGGTTCCGGACAAAGACGATGGCCTGGGAGTCGCGGTAGGGGATGCTCCAGTGCTGGTCGAGGAGCAGTCCCTGGGCCAGGGCGGCATCGGGAGGGAGGAGCACGGTTTCGACGTTCCAGCCCTCAAGAACCGCCTGCCAGCCTCGGCGCACATTCGGAACGGTTTGGGCGGCCTGCTTCAGGAGATCGTCGCCATAGAGATCGGCGCGGCCGTCGGCGAAGGGGCGATATTCTGGGTAGAGATTCCAGATCGCATAGCCCCCCCAGTCATAGAAGGCGAAGAGCCTTTCTGGCAATGGGTTGGCTCGCAGGAATGTGACCGCATCGCGGGGGAACAGGGCGGCTTCCTGGGCATTTTGGGTGTTGGCGAGGATGGTCCATCGCCCGAGCGCGAAAACGGCGAGGAACGCAATTGCGGCCGAATAAGAGAAAGAGCGGAATCGCGCGCGGGGCGGACGAAGGGCCGCAGGCCACGCGGATTGCGAGGAACGCGCGAGCGCCTGCGCCATCACGGGCAAGGCCACGAGAATAAAGATGGGAATGTGGCGGACCGCGTCAAGTGCGGATAAGAGCAGAAACGCAAGAGGCACGAGCACGCGTCCCCGGATCGGGAACCGCGACCAGGCGAGAGCGGCCATGAGGAGCAGGAGAACCAGGAGGAATGGAGCGTACATGGATCGATGAAAATCGGGCGAGAACCACTCGACAATGAAGGACCGCTGCTCGGAGGAACGGACAATTTCGAAGGGATAAAGGTACAGGCGCACTCCGCTGGGATTGAAAGGAACCAGCGCCAGACAAGCGAGCGAGGCCAGCAGGACTCGCGTGATGAGGGGGCGAGTTTCCCGCCAAGGAGCGGTTCCGGCGAGCGCTTCGAGCGAGCAGGCCGCCAGCGTAGAGGAGCAGGAGGACGGGGCCGAGGGCGAAACCGGCGTGCAGGTTGAGCCAGAGCAAGAATAGAGGAGGAATCCAGAGCAGAAGGCGAGGTCTCTGCTCGGCACGCTCCAATAGCCATAAAAGAAGGCTGGCGAGCAGGAACGTGAACATCTGGGGGCGCGCTCCCCAACAGGGCGCGCAGGCCAAGGCGCCAAGGACGGTTGCCGCCGCTGCCCAGTGGGGCTGACCGGGACAACGGTAATAAAGAAGGAGGAAGCCTGCCGTGGTGATCAGCGCTGAAAACACTATTAATGGCGTGGGGCCGCCGAGTTTCCAGAGTGCGTAGAAAATGACCTCCGACAGCCATTCGTGAGACACCCACGGGCTTCCTCCGCGAGTGAATGAGAACGGATCGGTGTGCGGCACGTGGCCGGTTTCGACGATCCACTGGCCGGTGCGCAGGTGCCACCAGAGATCGGGGTCGGTGGCCGTGCGGGCGGTCATGGCCAGCAGACCGAAGAAGAGGATCGCGGCAAACAGCCGGCGCTTGTCTTGAAGAAAGTTCATGAATGATCGATGCTGTCAATTATAGAATCGGGGACTTCTGAAAGACTCAGCATGATGCCAGGCGAACTTAATCGAAGCAAGGAACGACTCGCCGTGCTCTTCCTTCTCGCGGTGACGTTGCTAAGCTCCGCCGGCACGCGCGCACCTTGTTTGGTTCCTACGACATGGATATCAGGATTTCACCGTGTTCTACCACGGAGCCGAGTTGGTTCGAGCGGGGCAGGTGGCGCAACTGCACGATTTGCATCCAGCGTTTGAGGAGTTGCTGTTTGTGCCCTTGACCTACCTGGGTTATTTTCCGGCTTACTGGGTTTGGACCTTGTTGAATGTTTTCATGATGGCGCTGAGTCTGGGGATGCTCAGAAAGACGTTTCCGGAAGTGGGGCGTTTCGGTCCGGTATTGTTGATTTTGAGCGTGAGCGCTTTCGCGCCGGGCTGTCAGGGCCCTGATTCAGGGACAGGATTCGATTCTGCTTCTGCTGCTGGTTACCCTCAGCCTGTTTTTGCTGGTGAGGAGCCGCGTTGTCTTGGCAGGTGCGGTGCTTGGTCTAGGGATGTTCAAGTTCCATTTGGTGCTTCCGCTGGCGCTCGTGCTGGCGGCACGACGGCCGCGTTTGTTGCTGGGTCTTTGCCCGGTGACGGCGATTCTTTTGGCAATCTGGACGACGATGGTGGGGCGGCATGGCATGGTTGACTACGCATACTTCATAGCTCACGAGAATCATGGCGCGGGTGGTACACGGCTCAGTGCAATGCCAAATTTCCACGGAATGGTTGCGCAACTCGCGGGGGAAGAGCGGGGAGAGCTTTGTCACCGTGGCGGCGATCGTGGGTGCGGCGGCCGGTTTCGGGATCGTGTTGTGGAAAATTGGGGGCCGAGGAGCCGTGACTCGCTCCGTGTTCGCGGTGGCAACGGTGACTTGCATTCTGGTTGGCAATACCATGCGGTCGATCCGCTATGCTGGGGGAGAGGCGTCTGCCCAGCAGCGGCAGCTCCGATGGTGGGTGTGGTGAGTCATTTAGAGGATGATATAGGATAAGCTATTTGGTCAAGGTCATGAGGGCGGCCCAGTAGGGATAGGCGAGGAAGATAAGAAGGCGCTACGGGCTTTGGCGGACGAGGCCGAAGGCGAGCAGGGCGGAGCTGATTCCGAAAAACAAGGCGGCGGCTAGCTCCGCTGGAAATGGAGCGAACGGGAGCGCCAGCAAGGCCGCGGGCAGAGGATACGGGATGCTCCCCGCCGGAGTATTGGCGTAGGGATTGGCTCCGGCGAGGAGGACGCGTGCGGCGTCACGTGCCCACCCGAAATCAGCGCCACCCAAATGGTGCCAGCGGAGGAAAGCGCAACATAGCGTGCCGGACGCGACTCCGATGGCCGCCGAACTGGCAAAATTCAAGATGGAGCGCGAAATCTTCACGGGGTCGTTGTAGCATCCAGATTCTCTCAGATTTTATGGAGAAACAGGCCATCTCCGCGAAAGTGCTTTGGATTGCGCTGGCCATGCTGTGCGCGGCGGGAACTTGGCTGTATGCCTATCGCGTGCTTATTCCGGAGCAGATTGCGTATGCTGCGGCGCACGGGCTGCCTCGCGGTAATTTTTCCGATCTCTATCCCCGCTGGCTGGGCGCGCGAGAACTCCTTCTGCACGGGCGCGACCCTTACAGCGCCAACGTCACGCGCGAAATTCAGATCGGATTCTACGGCCGCGTGCTTCCTCCGGACCAACCTGGGCTGAAAGAGAATTACCAGCAAGGGTTCTATCATCCCGTCTACATTGCCTTCTTTTTTGCCCCCACTCTCGATCTTCCGTTTGAGAGCGTGCGGAAAGGATTCTTTTGGCTGTTGCTGGGGCTCACCGTGGCTGGGGTTCTGTTGTGGCTGCGATTGCTGCGCTGGCGGGTGCCGCTATGGGAGCAGGCGGCTATGATCGTATTCACCGTCGGCAGTTTGCCCGTCATGCAGGGGCTGAAACTCCAGCAACTGACGCTGCTGGTGATTCCTTTGATCGCGGCTGCCATGGTGCTGTTCGTACGGAACCGGCCCGTTTCAGCCGGCATCTTGCTGGCGCTCGCCACGATCAAACCGCAGCTGGTTTTGCCGGTGTTGTTCTGGCTGACGATCTGGACGTTCGCCGACTGGCGCCGCCGCTACCGTTGGGCCGCGTCATTCCTGCTTGCCATGGCGATCTTGTGCGCTGCGTCGGAGTATTACCTGCCACATTGGGTCCTGCGCTTCTGGCAGGCGATTCGCGACTACCGCAGCTACACCGGGGAGATGGCGGTAATGGAGGAACTGACTGGCGTTCTTGCGGGCCGCGCGCTTGAACTGACGGCGTGCGTGTTCCTGGTAGCGGCTTGCTGGAGGGAGCGGAGGCAGGCGGCCAACAGCGAGGCTTTTGCCGTTACGCTAAGCCTGGTGCTGGCGATGACGGTTCTTCTGGTGCCGAGCTATGGCCCTTACGACCTGACACTGCTGCTGCCGGTGGTGTTCATGCTATTCTCGGCACCCGGGAGGCGGCGACGCGAGTAACCGAGATGCGGGTGGACACGGTTTTGCTCATCGTGGTGTACACGATCCTATTCATGGGTTCATGGTTCTGCCCCTAGGCTGAATCCGTGGTGGTGGATTCCGATTGTGGTTTGGATCAGCAGGAGGTGGGGGACGCGGGGATGCGGCAGTTCCGGCGGGTGAACTTTGCCGCGTCGCCGGAGTCAACTACGTCGTAGAATGCTGTGGGGACCGTGTCAGGCGCTGGCGCGGCAGGGGGAACTAAAGGGTCCATGTCGGCATCGTCGTCGTCGCATTCGTCGCATTCCGCAATTTCGAGCGTATTTCCCGTTGCTATCTTTGTGCAGGGGACCGAGCAGCAGACTTTGTCGCTGAACCACACTCCTTATACTGTGGGCCGCAAAGTGGATCGCGACCTGGTGATTGCCGACCCGCGGGTGTCGCGCGAACATGCCCAGATCGTTTCGGAAAATGGCGAGTTTTTTGTTGTCGACCAGGGAAGCAAGCACGGCACGTTCGTCAACGGGGAAAAGATTGAGCGCCACAAGCTGCAGCGGAACGACCGGCTGGAATTTGGCGCTCGCGACATCGCTTACCTGATTTTTAACCCTCTGCACTCGACGTCGAACACGGCCCGCGAATTCCTGAGCCAGATCTCCGGGATCCAGATTGCGCCGGAGGCGAGCGACCTGGAAAAGCTGACGCTGTTCATGGAGGCCGCGCGCAAGCTCAACACCATCGGCGTGCTCGACGAAATCCTGATGACGTTGATCGATGCGACACTGAAACTGACGCGGGCCGAACGCGGATACATCTTTATGCGCGACAGCGATGGGAGCCTGACGCTGGCAGCGGGACGCAACTCAAAGGGCGAGCCGCTGCTGGACGACAAGACAATCTCGCGCTCGGTGCTGGAGGCAGCGCTCACCACCAACTCCGAATACCTGGTTACCGACACCAGCCAGATGCTCGATGTGAAGGAGCGGCAGAGCATTGTCGCTTTCGATTTGCGCACGGTGATCTGCATGCCGCTGCGCAAGCCCATCGTGCAGGTTTCCAAGGACGGGCAAGCGGCGGGCGGGGAAGTGATGGGCGCGTTGTATGTGGATTCGCGCTTTGCCTCGCGGGATATCACCAGCGTGAGCCAGGATATTTTGCGGGCGATCGCAACCGAAGCCGCCAAGCTGATGGAGAACGCGCGACTGGTGCAGGCCGAAGAAGCGGGCCGGCGCTACCAGCAGGAGCTGTCGATCGCCGCATCGATTCAGCAGAGGCTACTGGCGGTGACTATGCCGGAAGTTGCCTTCGCAAAGGTTGGCGGACGCAACATGTCCTGCAAGGAGATTGGCGGCGACTTCTTTGAGGCCGTCAATACCCCGGCAGGCCTGGCGGTGGTGCTCGCCGACGTCAGCGGCAAAGGAGTGTCGGCGGCGCTGCTGGCTTCGACACTGCAGGGGATGGTGTATTCGCAGCTGGTTTCAGGGATGCCGCTGGTGGAGATCGTAACCGCCGTGAATCGCTTTTTCACGTACAAGCACATTGGCGAAAAATACGCGACCATGATCATTGCGCGTTTGCGCAGTGACGGCGATCTGGAATATGTGAACTGCGGCCATATTCCGCCGGTCTGGATCTGCGGCACTGAAGTGCTGCGGCCCTCCCATGGCAACCTTCCGGTCGGTCTGCTAGGCGAAGCTACTTACTCGAGCGACCGCTGCCAGTTGCGGGCCGGAGACCGTGTAATCCTGGTGACCGACGGCGTGACCGAAGCGGAGAACGCGCGCGGGGACATGTTCGATAGCGAACGGCTGGAGAGGGTAGCGGGCAAGAGCAAGTCGATGGAAGATATTTTTTCGGCGGTCGCCGATTTTTGCGGAGGCACTCCGCTGAATGACGATTGCACAGTGGTGGAGCTGGCGTACACGGGCAGCTAGCGGATTCGAAGGATTTTATGAGTTGGGCATGCCCGCAGTGTGACGGGCCTTTCGTCAGGCCAATCAACGTCACGCGTGCGGAGCTAACAAAGTAACCCTACGCTTTTGCCGCTTTGTGAGTGTCGACCGTTGACCAGGTTTTGTCGCCTGCGTGGCAAAGCTTTTCGATGACGCAGCTGGCGCACTTTGGATTTCGCGCCACGCATAGCTTCCTTCCGTGCCAGATCACTTCGTGCGAGAAGTCCGTCCAGCGATCGCGGGGAATGAGCTGCATCAAGTCCTGTTCGATCTTTGGTGCGTCTTCGTGCTTGGTCAGTTCGAGGCGGCGTGAAATTCGCGTTACGTGCGTGTCGACGACTACGCCCTCGTTTTTCTTGAACCAGGTTCCGAGGACTACGTTAGCGGTTTTGCGGGCTACGCCGGGGAGGGTGAGGAGTTCGTCCATCGTTTGGGGGACTTCGCCTCCGAAGTCGGAGACGATCTTGCGCGCCGCGCCCACCACGGATTTTGATTTGTTGCGGAAGAAGCCGGTGGAGTAAATATCGGGTTGCAACTGCTCGGGTTCGAGCCGGGCGAAGTCCTGCACGGTCGGATACTTTGCAAAGAGCTCAGGCGTCACCATGTTTACGCGCACATCGGTTGATTGCGCGGAGAGAATAGTCGCCACCAGCAATTCCCACGCGCTGCGGTGCGTAAGCGCGCAGGTCACGCCGGGATACATCTGATCGAGGCCCGCAATGATTTGCTGCACACGTTGCGGATTTACGGGATCGTATGCCGATGCCGATCGCTTTGAAGCGCTCGGCTTCGATTTTTTCCCCGGCGACAGCGATGCGGCGCGAATTGCGGGCCGGGGCGCGGTCTTCGCGGGAACACGAGTTGGGCGAGACACGCCTTCGTGGCGTCCGCTGCGGCTGGGTTGGCGCGGCATGTTTCCGCGGGGCATGGGGTCTCCTGGGAAGAAGGCTATGGTAACAAAAGCGGGCCGGAGGAGTTCTTGTGCTTGAGGCGGCGGGCGGGGGCGCTCGCCCTACATCGTCCGTAACTGGTCGATCATTGACGGCGGCGAAGGCGATTAGTAGTCTGAAGATCAAAGGTAAAAACTGTGGCCGTCAAGATCATTAAACTCGGACAGGTGTGGCGCCAGGATGAAAGTGGAAGGGATTTCCTCGTCACGAAGGTGTACAGCGAGGTGTTCTCGCAGTATGCGGTTTTGCGGCCCGCGGAGGTCACCGCGCCCGATCAGCCCACCGTCAAGGTGAAGGTCGCCAAGGCCGCCGACGGAGTTTCTCTGCCGGGCTTCAGTTTTACGCAAGAAGGGGCGTTCTGATCGGGCGATCGTCCGGTCAGCCGATTTCATGACTGAGAAGATTCTCGCCATCCTATTCGTTTTTATTAAGACCATCGTGGCCGCCACCGGATACGGCGGACTGGCCATTCTGATGGCGATTGAATCGGCGTGTATTCCGCTGCCGTCCGAGCTGATCATGCCGTTCGCCGGCTACCTGGTGTTTCAGGGGACGATGAAGCTGGTGTGGGTGGCGACGGCGGGCGCTATCGGGTGCAACCTGGGCTCGCTGGTAGCCTATGAAATCGGATGCTATGGCGGCCGGCCGCTGGTGGAGCGATATGGGCGCTGGATTCTGATGGGGCGGCGCGAACTGGATTGGGCCGACCGCTTCTTTGAACGCTGGGGAGACGCGGCAGTATTCATCGCACGCTTGCTGCCGGTGATTCGGACGTTCATTGCGCTGCCAGCCGGGATTGCGCGCATGCCGCGCGGAAAATTCCACATCTATACTTTTGTCGGATCGTGGCCATGGTGCTTTGCGCTGGCCTATGCGGGCATGAAGCTGGGCGAGAACTGGCGGACGATCGGAAAATATTTCCATCAGATGGATGCCGTGATCGGCGTGCTGCTGGTGACGGGCATCGCATGGTTCGTGTGGTCGCACTGGCAGAATCGGCTGCGGGCGGACGAGAGCTAGCATCCGCTTAGCAAAATCGACATGTTCTTTCTGAATTTCTTTCTTCATCCCTGGATTTTCCTTCTGCAGGCGCTGGCGATTGTGCACTTCATCCGGCGGCGGCCGGATACGTATTGGCTTTTTGTCATTATTTTTCTGGGTCCGCTTGGAGCCATTATTTATCTGGCGGTTGAGGCGCTGCCTGACATTGGCCTGCTGGGGCAATCCTTCAAGGTGTTTCCGCGGCGCTCGCGGATTCGAGAGCTGGAAGTCGCGATTCACGACAATCCGTCGGCTGGGAATTATGAGGAGCTGGGCGATCTTTACATGGACGACGGCAAGATCGCCGAGGCGCGCGCGGCGTTTGACCGGGCGATAGCGGCGCGGGCCGACACGCTGGATCCCTTCTATCGGCGCGGCGTTTGCGCTTTGCAGCTAGGAGACGCGGCGGCGGCCCTGCCCGATTTGGAGCGCGTGGTCAGCAAAGAACCTGACTATGATTTCCAGCGCGCGGCAGGTTTGCTTGCTCATGCCTATGCGTTGACGGGTCAGCAGGCAAAGGCGGAGGAGTTATTTCGCAAGGTGACAGTCACGTCGACCTTGTCGGAGACCTACTTGAATTTTGCCGAGTTGCTGGCCTCCGAAAATCGCAATGCCGAAGCGCGCGAGTGGGCGCAGAAGGTACTCGACAAGAAGCCGTCGATGCCCGGCTATCTGCGGCGGCGGGAGCGGCCGTGGTTCCGGCGGGCGAATGCCGTGCTCAAGAGATTGCCTGCGTGATCCACATCTGACGACGGGTTTAGTCCAGCGCGTAGAGATTCCCATCCATGCTGCCGAAATAAACCACACCTTTATCCACGACCGGCGACGAAACAATAGCGCCGATCGACATGAAGCGGTACATGTCAATGTACATATCTTCGAAGTCGCCAAAGATCGGAGCGAATGCCTCCTGGTTCAGACTGCCGTCGGCAGTCAAGAGCTTCATGGAATCCTTCTTCGAAGCGTCCGTTTGGAACTCCCAGGCCAGTTTGCCGGATTTTCCGTCAATGGCGTAAAGACGCCCATTGTGACCGCCGACGTATGCGAGGTCCCCGGCGAGCGCAGGCGATGAGAACATGTAGCCGCCCGCCTTGAAGTCGAAGCGCAGGCGTCCGGTTTTGGCGTCGAGCGCCATGAAGCGCGAGCTGTCGGAGGTTCCGACATAGACCACGCCGTCGCGCACGGCGGGCGTTCCGATCACCCAGGATTTGCTGGTGGGGTAATCCCACTTTTTGCGGCCAGTAGCGGCATCAATGGCGTAAACGTGAGCGTCGCGGCATCCGATGTAAACGGTGCCATCCACCACGGCCGGCGAGGATTGGAAGCCGACCTGGTTGTGAATCGTGTTGTCCTCGCCGCTTTTGAACGACCACTTTTCCTGGCCGGTTTCGGCGTCCAGCGCGTAGAGGTAGCTGTCCCAACTGCCGATATAGACGGTGTTGTTCACCACGGCGGGCGAAGCATGGACGACATCTTTGGTCGGGAACTTCCATAAGAGGGTGCCGTTATGCGCATCCGCCGCGTACACGTTGCCATCGCCGCTGCCGAAGTACACCTTGCCGTTGGCCACCGTGGGAGACGAAGTGAAAATGTCCCACGCGTCGGGAATGGTCTGCGCCGCGGAGGGATATCCGTGAAGGTTTTTCGCCTCGAATTTGCGCTCGTACTCGATCACGGCAACCCATTTGGGCTGCCCGGTTTTGACGTCGAGAGCAGCCAAGGAGCCCGCCGAGGAGACGAAGTAGAGGGTATCGTCAACGACCGCCGGCGAGGAAGCGATCGGCATCCGCGACTTGAAATTCCACTTTTCTTTGCCAGTCTCCTGGTCGATGGCGTAGAGGTGACCATCAAGAGCGGCGATATAGACGACGCCGCCGGCGATGGCAGGCGAAGTAACGATCGGCCCGCCGGCCTTGAAGGCCCATTTCACGCCGCCCAGTTGCTTCGGGCCTGGCGATTCGTAAACTCCGGAGTGAGCGTTGTTTCCGTGGAAGGTGTTTTGCGCAACGCAGGTTGCGACGGCAGCGAACAGAGTCAAAACCGCGATTTGCTTCATCCAGCGTCTCCCGATCTGACTAGCGTGCAGCAGTTAACGTAGCTGGAGGTGAGACGGACGAGGGCGCGATGCGTTATCAAGGATTCTGAGGGAACGGCTCCGGTGAGGTGTGGCAGCGGGTTCGATTCTCCGGTTAAGGTCGAGATGGAAGCCGGCAGCTAGAGGGCAGCGGCCGAAGTGCTATCCTTCCCTCGATGCGAATTTCCTACCTTGAATGCACACGCTGCGGGGAGCATCTTTCCGCGGATCGGCCGCAGAACACTTGTCCCAAAGACGGCGGCGTGCTCTTTGTCCGCTACGATCTTGCCGCGCTGAACGGCAAATTTCGCCGCGAGGATCTGCGCGGGCGCGTGGCTTCCATGTGGCGCTATGCCGACGTTCTTCCTGAACTTGCCGCAAACGAAACGCCGGTTACGCTCGGCGAAGGTTTCACTCCCATGCTGCCCAGCCGCGAGCATGCGAATGTTTACATCAAGGATGAGGGGCTGAATCCTACGGGATCGTTCAAGGCACGCGGCATGTCGGCGGCGGTCACGATGGCTCGGTTCTTTGCTCGGCAATCCGGGCCGAAGAAGCTGGCTGTGCCTTCGGCGGGAAATGCCGGGGGCGCACTGGCGGCTTACGCGGCGGCTGCCGGGCTTGAAGCTTACATCTTTATGCCGAAAGATGTTCCGATTGCCAATCGCATGGAGTCGGAATACTTTGGCGCGCACGTCACGCTGGTGGATGGCTTGATCAGCGATTGCGCCCGCATGGTTGCCGAGCGAAAAGAGAAAGAAGGATGGTTTGACGTTTCCACGCTGAAGGAACCGTTTCGCGTGGAAGGCAAGAAGACGATGGGCTATGAAGTGGCCGAGCAACTGGATTGGAAGCTGCCGGACGCGATCATCTATCCGACGGGCGGCGGCGTGGGGATGATTGGCATGTGGAAGGCGTTCGAGGAGATGGAGCAGTTGGGATGGATCGGAGCGGAGCGGCCTGGTCTAAAAAGACCAAAGATGATTACCGTGCAAGCCGCCGGGTGCGCACCGATTGTGAAGGCCTGGGAAGCAGGGAAGAGCGCTTCCGAAATGTGGACGGGCGCGCAGACATTTGCGGCGGGGCTGCGCGTGCCTAAGGCCTACGGTGACTACTTGATTCTCGACATTCTGAAGAAGAGCGGCGGCGCCGCAGTGAGCGCGACCGACGAAGAGATTGTCGCGGCCACTCGGCATTGGGCCAGCGTCGAGGGCGTGTTTGCCGCCCCTGAGGGAGCGGCTTCGCTGGTGGCATATCGGAAGCTGCGGGCTACGGGCTTTCTCCGCGAGGAAGATACGGTAGTGCTGTTCAATACCGGGACGGGCTACAAGTATCTCGACATGATGGAAGCACAAGAACGGCGGGCGGAGCGAACGATGCCGGCCGCGCGCAATATCGGCGGGATTATTGGGCCGTATTGAAATCACGTAGGGTGAGCCGCCCTCGGCTGGCCTCAACCAGAAATCATGGCCTTCCCCTTCCAACGCGATTCTTTCCAGTCCCAGCGCGAACAGATGGTGCGCACGCAGTTGGCCGCGCGCGGCATTGGCGATCCACGCGTGCTGGAAGCGATGCGGTCGGTGCCGCGCCACGAATTTGTGCTGGAAGAATTTCGCGACTGCGCATACGAGGATTCCCCGTTGCCGATTGGCGAGGGGCAGACGATCTCGCAACCATATATTGTGGCGGCGATGCTGGAGCGGCTGGCGCTGCGGGAGAATGATCGTGTGCTCGAAGTCGGCACCGGATCGGGGTATGTGACAGCTTTGCTCTCGCTGCTGTGCGCTGAAGTGTTCTCTGTCGAACGATGCGCGCCGCTGGCTAACTCGGCGCGAGCGGCGTTGCTGCGGTTGGGCTACAACAATGTCGCGATCCACGTAGGCGACGGGACGCTGGGCTGGAGCGAGTTTGCGCCCTTCGATGCGATTCTGGTTTCGGCGGCGACTCCGGAAGTTCCGCCTGCTTTGTTTGAGCAATTGCGCGAAGGCGGACGCATGATGCTGCCGGTTGGTCCGGCGTGGAGCCAGGAATTGCAACTGCTTCGGAAAGTTGGCGGCAGAGCTGAAGTGACTGTGCTGGAAGGCTGCCGCTTCGTGCCGCTGGTCGCAAGGGAAGTTTGACCACTGACCACTGCTTTACAATATCGCCGTGGGCGTTCCTGCATAACTTCAAAATTACGCTGGAGATGATCAAGTGGGAGCACTCGATCTTTGCGCTGCCGTTTGCGCTTTGCGGAGCAATGCTGGCCGCGGGAGGGCTGCCTACGTGGCATCAGTTGGGGTGGATCGTGGTGGCGATGGTTTCGGCGCGGTCGGCGGCGATGGCGTTCAACCGGCTGGCGGATGCTTCGATTGACGCGGCCAATCCTCGCACAGCGACGCGCGCTTTGCCTTCGGGAGTGCTGACGCCGGCGTTTGTTACTACATTTGTGTTGATCTCCTGCGGAATTTTTGTGCTGGCGGCTTCGCAACTGAACCGGCTTACGCTTTGGCTTTCGCCGGTGGCGCTGGCGGTGGTGCTGCTTTATTCGTATTCGAAGCGGTTTACGCGGTGGTCGCATTTGTTTCTTGGGATTCGCGTTGGGGATCGCTCCGGCGGCGGCTTGGATTGCGGTGCGCGGGTCGCTCGATCCGCGGATTTTATTGCTTACCGCGGCGGTCACGTTTTGGGTTGGCGGATTTGATGTGATTTATGCTTGCCAGGATTATGAGTTTGACCGCGAGCATGGGTTGCATTCCGTGCCGCGCTATCTTGGGATTCACGCTGCTTTGTGGGTGGCGCGCGGGTTTCACCTCGTTATGCTGGCTTTGCTGGTGGCGCTGGTGGTCGCGTTCGGGCTCGGCAAGCTTGCCTTCGTTGGAGTGCTTGCGGTTGCGGTGCTGCTGGCTTATGAGCACTCGCTGGTGCGGCACGACGATTTGAGCAAGCTGAACGCGGCGTTCTTCACGATGAACGGGGTGATTTCGGTGGTGTTCTTTGTGTTTGTGGCGGGGGATCTTTTGCTGCGGCGCAATTGAGATGCGACAGAGGTAGTTAGCGCCCCAAAGGACCCTTCGGCAAGCTCAGGGCGGGCTCCGGGGCAGCGGGCGGGTACACGCGTTCGCTGCGGTTGGGTCGTCCTGATAAACTAGTCTTGGGACCAACGCGAAGCGTCAGGGAATCGTATGACTCACAAGGCCAAAGACCTATCGCCGGACCAGAAGGTGGCTATCGAAAGCCTGCTGGGACGCTCGATTGCCGAGAACGAGGAGATCAGCATCCACCACGACCTCGCCTTCCGCCCCGGAGTGGCTTCAGGCCTCATGGAAGAGCGCGAAAGAGCAGGGGCTGGATCAGCTCTCCATGGAAGAGATTGACGCCGAGATAGCGGCGGCGCGGAAAGCGCGCCGTGAAAGCCGGCCCTCGGAGCAATGATTCGCGTCGTCCTCGACACGAATATTCTGGTTTCAGCACTGCTACAACCACAAGGCTTGCCTGCCCGGACCTTCTTAATCACGCTCGCCGGAACCACCGCGCAGCTTTGCGTCAGCGGCGATATTTATGCCGAATACGAAGAAGTAATACGGCGTCCCAAGCTTAAGCGCAGCGAGGCGGTCATTGAGTCGGCACTCCGCGCTATTCGGCAAAATGGGTTTTGGGTCAAGCCTTCCGAGAAGGTGCACGCCTGTTCCGACCCCGATGACGATATTTTTCTGGAATGCGCACAGGCTGCGCGTGCCCATTACATCGTGACCGGCAATCTCAAGGACTTCCCTGCGAAATGGGCCGACGCCCAGATCGTTTCGGCTCGTCAGTTTCTCGACGCTGTGGCGGAGATTGGTTAGCGCCGAAAGGACGGGCGCGAACCTCAGGCACCGGACCGCCCAGCCTTGCAAAGAACGCAAGGATGGGGCAGCCTCAGTTGTGGTAGGGCGAGCGAAAGGCGTTCAAAGGGTCGGCCACCCGCCTCTCACCAGTTTCGTCAAGCTTGTCTTGCGATGGGTCTCAAACATCGCCGCACTCGCCCTTACTCGCCGCAAACCAACGGCAAAGCCGAACGCTTCATCCAGACTGCCCTGCGCGAGTGGGCCTACGCCACTCACTGGCCTGACTCCGATCAACGCAACCTCGCCCTCGCTCCCTGGACCGACTACTACAACCGCGAGCGTCCTCATGGTAGCCTTCACTATCAGCCGCCAATCAGCCGCTCCGAACCAGGTACAACGTCTTGATCATCTACAGCCACCCTCAGTTGTGGTGGCGCAGGCGAACACCGTTCGAAGGGTCGGCCACCCGCCGAAAAGTCTCTCACAGTTTGACGGTGGGAAGCTATACTAAGTCAGTCTGTGGAGATCACCATGAGACTCTATCTGGCCTGCATCTTAGCGCTCACAGCCTGCTGCTTCGCGCAATCCGGAAAGCCCAACCCCGCACCTGATCTTATTGCACCACCCTTGCGACTTCCTCAATTGGCATCAGTCGCAACGGCACCGGAAAAGCGGGCTAGGCCCCAAATCAACGATCTCGATCCCGCAACCCAGAAACCGAGGTACAACCAGCTAGATCAGTTTCTTGACGATTTGCTGGCATGGCAGCGCGACGAGATGCTGGCGACATTCAAGGAAACACGTCCCAAGGCTCCGGTCAAATGCAAGACGTTGGCGAACTGCCAAGCGCAGATGACATTGCTGCGACGGGACGCCGACGCTGCCCTCGATGGCTGGCGTCAGGCTATGGATGACCGTGACCAAGCAACGAGCGAAGGCGACAAGCTCAAGACAGAGAACGCTAACCTTGCGAAGAAGTACGATGACGCAATCACAATTCTCGCGGCAGTCAACAACCACATTCTCGGCAAGCCCTATTCGGATGAGCAGACGAAGAAGTTCAAAGATATGCTACCGGGAGAAGCTCTGAATCTCGGCGCGTCTATCGAGACCGGGCAGAACAACTTATTCGATTACGCCACCAGAGTCAGCCAGCACGACTCACTGGCCGTTGACAAGTACAACGCGCTGCTCGCGGATTACAAAGACTACGTGACCCGTGTCGGGATTCAGTTAGCTCAGATCGGGCAGTACAATCGAGTCAATAACGCGCTCTCGCTTTACCAGTTGATGCAGAAGCCAGCTACGCAAAACATCAACGTCAATGTTACGGATTGCACAAAGCTCCCGGCTCTCTGCATTCATTAGCAGCCTCAGGCATGGCTTGGTGCCTGCGTGGAGGAACGCTCGCTCTGATGCCTGGCAGGTTTTTGCTTTCCGATCCCGGGGAAAAACTCCCTGACGCGCCTTTGGCATTGATAGGGTGTAGGGGTCCTTCGACTCCGCATGGACTTCACTTCGTGAAATCCATGCTGCGCTCAGGATGACAGCTGTTTAGTGATGCTCCTCGGGCTGGGTTATCATTAGACGGATGGCTAGCACGCACGCATTTCAGACTGACGATCCTCGTCTTAACTCCATCAAGGACAAGGTCCTCGCTGGGGAGCGGCTGGGCGAGGCTGACGCGCTCACGCTCTATGGCACCGGCGACATCCTCGCCGTGGGCTGGCTGGCGAATTGGGTGCGCGAGCGGATGCATGGGGACGTGGCGTACTTCAACGTCAACCGGCATATCAATCCTACGAATGTTTGTGTGGCGGCTTGCCGGTTGTGCGCGTTTGGGCGGAAGAAGGATACTCCCGGCGCTTACACGATGGCGCTGGAAGAGGCTTTTGCGACGGCGGGTTCCGGGTATCCGAGGCGATTACTGAGTTTCACATTGTGGGCGGGCTGCATCCGGATTTGCCGTTTCAATATTTTCTCGACCTCGTTTCCGGGTTGAAGGAGCGCTTTCCGCAGGTGCACATCAAGGCCTTGACGATGGTCGAGGTCGCTTACCTGGCCAGGCGCGCCAAACTCACAATTCGCGAGACGCTGGTCAAGATGAAAGAAGCGGGCGTGGATTCGCTTCCCGGCGGCGGCGCGGAGATTTTTGCCGATCGCGTGCGGCACATTATTTGCGATCACAAGATTGATGGCGACGACTGGCTGAACACGGCTCGGGTGGCGCATGAGATTGGGCTGAAGTCGAATGCGACCATGCTGTATGGACACATCGAGAACGACGAAGACCGCGTCGATCACCTGATGAAGCTGCGGGCGCTGCAGGATGAGACGCACGGGTTCCAGACGTTTATTCCGCTGGCGTTTCATCCGGCGAATACTCCGCTGGAGCACCTGCCTACAACGACCGGGATGCTGGACATCAAGCAGATTGCGGTGAGCCGGCTGGTGCTGGATAACTTTCCGCACATCAAGTCGTACTGGCAGATGATGACTCCGAAGATCGCGCAGATTTCGCTGCGGTTTGGGGCCGACGATATCGACGGCACCGTGGTCGAGGAGAAGATCTATCACGATGCGGGGGCCACGACTCCGCAGGGCCTGCGGCGGCACGATCTGATCCGGCTGATCACGGAAGCTGGGCGCCAACCGGTGGAGCGCGACACGCTGTACCGGCCGGTGACGCGGACCGAGACTTCGTTTACCGTGTCCGTCTAGATTAACCACCAGTTCTACAACGGAGACACAGAGGCACGGAGAAAAGCAACTGCGGCACTTCGCCCTTGAGGCGCATTCATTGCGCTCGATAACATCATCCGATAGGGTGATAGGCTGGCGAAGAAAACAAGAGTAGTATCGCGTGTCCTGGGGGTACTTTGCGCTTAGTCAGGGAGCTGGTGGCGCTTTGCGTTGTTCTCGGTTCACCGCTTCTTATGGCGACGTCCGATCCGCAATGGGTCGAGGTGCGGTCTCCTAATTTTTCAGTCATCACCGACGCGGGCGAAAAAAAAGGACGCGATATCGCTCTGCACTTTCGAACAGATGCGATCCGTGTTCGGGGCCTTGATGACGCGCGCCAAGGTCAATCTCCCGGTGCCGCTCCAGATCGTGGCCTTCCGCAATTCCAGGGAACTGGGCCAGGTGGCGCCCATCTTCAACGGGAAGCCGATCGAACTTGCCGGCCTGTTCGAAGGCGGCAATGACCGAAGTTTCATCATTCTCGACATGTCGGCAGAGGATCCGTGGACCACGGTGTTTCACGAATATGCGCACCGGTTGATGGACGGGAATCTGTCGTTCCACGTGGACCCGTGGTTCGAGGAAGGATTTGCGGAGTATTTTTCCAGCATCGAGGTCGATGACAAGCAGGCTCGCGTCGGTAAGATTCCAGAACAGACTTACCGGATTCTGCAGCAAACGGGCTGGATGAAAGTATCGGACTTGTTCCGGGTGCAGCAGAATTCCAGGACTTACAACGAGAGCGGCGACCATCGCACGACTTTCTATGCCGAGTCGGGACTGGTGGTGCACTATCTCTACGACAACCTGCTGGTGCCGAAGCTGAACGTCTATTTCGACGCGGTGCAGCTCCAGAAAAAGCCGGTGGAGCAAGCCATCCAGGCGGCTTTCGGGATGACGGCGGAGCAGTTCGACAGGGCGCTGCGCGATTACCTGAGAAGCGGCAAGTATCGCTACTATCCAGTTCCGACGCCATCCGGGATTGTGGCTTCACAATTCACGGTGACTCCGGTGAGTGCTCCGGATGCGCATGCCCTGGTTGCCGACATCCACGCTCATAGCCCGGACTACCGCGATCAGGCGCTGGGCGAGTTTCAGGATGTGCTCAAGATGGATCCCGACAACGCCGCGGCGCTGCGGGGTGCGGGTTTCGTCTGCATGGAACAAAAAGACAATGAGCACGCGGCCGAGTATTTGCGGCGCGCGGCCGAGCGCGACAAGAAAGATCCCCGCGTCCACTTTTACTATGCGCTGCTGCTCAACCAGGAGGGCCCACCGGACGCTCCGCGGGCGGGCGAGATCAAGAAGGAACTGGAAATGTCGATCGCGCTCGATCCCACGATGGCCGATGCCTATTCGCTGCTGGGCTTCACGCAGGCCGTGTCGGGCGAATCCGCGAAAGGCATCGCCACCCTGAATAAGGCGCTGGAGTTGTCGCCGCGAAACGAAAATTACACGCTCAACCTGGCCAGTGCGTATTTAGCGGCCGGACGAGTGGATACGGCGATCGGCATTCTGCGAAATCTGGCGAACAGCGCGAATCCGGAAATCGCAGCCCGCGCGCGTCAGGCGCTGGAGCAGGCGACGCAGGTAAAGGAACAGTCGGGCAGGTTGGAATTGCGAGTCGAGAAGGACACGGAGGGGCGCCCGGAAAACGGGAAGGCAAAACCGGAAGGCACGAGCGGACTGAAGACGGTTGTTGTCTTGCCCGCGATGCACTACATCAAGGGAAAACTGGTTGCCGTGGATTGCTCGGCCTCGCCGCATGCTGTGCTGACAGTTGCCGTAGGAGGGAAATCCATAAGAGTGCATGTGGCGGACAGTGCCCACGTAGTGGTAATCGGAGCCGACGAGTTTTCCTGCGACTGGGCCGGTAGAACCGTGGCGGTCAATTACCACGAGCGCGCCGACGGCGAGGGCGACGTGGTTTCCGTCGAGATACAGTGAGGGATGGAACTTCTGGCGGGATCGGGCATCCAATGGCCATGGCAAAAGAGCAGGCGGCAATTTTTGGCGGGGGCTGTTTCTGGTGCATCGAAGCAGTCTTCCAGAGGCTGACGGGTGTGGCGCACGTCGAGTCCGGATACATGGGCGGACATGTCGACAAGCCCACTTACCAGCAGGTGTGTGGCGGCGACACGGGGCATGTCGAAGTGGTGCGGGTAACGTTCGATCCGGATGCGATCAGTTATCGTGAATTGCTGGATGTGTTTTTTTCAGTGCACGACCCGACTCAGCTCAACCGGCAAGGCAACGATGCGGGGGAGCAATACCGGTCGGTGATTTTCTACACCGATGAGGAGCAGCAGCGGATCGCAGAGGACGTGATCGCGGAGATGACAGCAGGGAAGGAGTTCTCCGAGCCGATTGTGACCACGGTTGAGCCGGCGTCGAAGTTCTACGCGGCGGAGGGCTACCACCAGAATTATTTCAATGAGAACTCGCGGCAGCCCTACTGCATGTTCGTGATTTCGCCGAAGCTGGCGAAGCTGGAGAAAAAGTTCGCGGAGAAGTTGCGGGCGTAAGGGCGGGATTGTTTTGGAGAGCGCGCTCCAAAAGGCTTGAACCACAGGGTACACAGTGTCACACGGGGGAAAGCCTGGACCCTGAAGGGGCCCAGGTCTAGTGGCGCTCTTCCAATAGCAGGCGGCGGAGGGTGCGGAGGTCGTTGAGCACTCGGCTGCCGCTGCGCAGGTACTGCTCCAACTTTTCCATCTTGAACTGAACCAGGCGCAAGGCCTCGACGCGGCGTTCTTGGGTGGCTTGTTCGGCAGCGGCCAGGTCGGCCGCGATTTCATTTCTGGCATCGACTATGGCTTCGAGCAGCAGGCGCAGGTAGTCCTGGGCGTTTTCGATGCTGTCGAACGGAGTCTCGGGACGGCTGCTCATGAGGACGATGGAACGCGCGCTGAAGTTTGCGCGAATAAGGCCAATGACGGGCTGAAATTATGGCGGAGAGGGTGGGATTTGAACCCACGATACCCGTTAAGGTATGTCCGCTTTCGAGGCGGATCGTTTCAACCGCTCACGCACCTCTCCGGAGAAACAGTTGTCAGTTGTCAGTTTTCAGTAAAACCTCGGTCTGACATTCGTTCAACCCGACTGCTCGCGGCGCTTTCTGAAAAACTCCTGTAGCAGTTCTGCCGACCTTCCGGCCAACACTCCGCCGCGAACTGTCATCTGATGGTTCGCGCCGGGGTGGTTAATCACCGTCAGGACCGAACGCACAGCTCCCGCTTTGGGATCGTCTGCGCCATACACCAGGCGGCGGATGCGGGCATGAAGCAGCGCTCCCGCGCACATGGCGCACGGTTCAATTGTAGCAAACAGTTCACAGCCGACCAGACGGTGGTTGCCGAGCGCGTTGCCGGCTTCGCGCAAGGCCACGATTTCGGCGTGGGCGGTGGGATCGTTGTCGGCGAGATTGCGGTTATAGCCGCGTCCGACGATACGGCCGTCGAAGATGACGACGGCGCCGACCGGCACCTCACCGGCTTCGAGGGCGCGTTGCGCCGCGCGCAGTGCCTCTTCCATCCAGAGCTCGTCTTCCATCCGGAGTTCGGCGGGGATTTCGGAGGGGGACGTCAATCGGCAGTCACGCTTGTGGCAAGTGGCCAGTGAGCCGAATTCGTGGCTCGTCGATCAAGAGTGTACGCGACTTCCGGCCGGAGTGCGTGTTTGGAGCAGGAGAGGTGGGGCGGAGTGGGTTTCAATGGAGGGAACTTCCGTTCTCTTAAAGCGCTTGAAATAGGTGAAGCGATACTTCACATTCGTACCGGACCCGTTCGTCGTTAATGTTGTAACAGTGGTATTATGTGCCACTTGCGGCCGATTGCTGAAGTGACATGCATTGGAAGAAGACTTGCACATCCGGGGGTGGGGCAAGGTACCAGGCTGCTGGCAGTAGCCGGGTGTCCGGCTCTCTGTAGGGGGAGGGGTTCTGTGAAAAAGATGGTTAAAGTTCTGATGGTAATTGGAATCGCTGCGTCGCTCGCGAACTTCGCGGCCGGACAGGGATTTACATTCAACACGGTCAAAATCCAGAATTCCAATCCCAACCTTCCGACGGCGGTCAACAACTCAGGGCAGGTTCTGGTCAACGCGGGCACACAGAATGCGTTGAACGTCTCCCTGTGGAACCGTTTGGGCGGCACTGCAAGCCTTGGCATGACGGGCGCCAACAATGTTGGATCGGCGCTTGACAACGCGAACGACGTGGCCGGAGCGGGCCAACCGAACGGCGCCGGCAACGTCCAGGCTTTCCTCTGGCAAGCGGGCGGCAATACGACCTGGCTAGGTACGCTCGGCGGCGTTCTGAGCGCGGCCAGCGGAGTGAACACAGCTCACCAAGTGGTCGGGACGGCCTTTACGGCATCGAGTTTGCAGCATGCGTTTCTATGGACATCGACCTCGGGAATGCAGGATCTGACGCCCAGCCTTACCAGCCCGGGCGGCGCCACGGCGACGGCGATCAATACCGCAGGCGAGGCCGTTGGCTATTACTATCCAAATGGAGCTTCGAATGTTCTCGGTTTTCGCTGGACGCAGGCGGGCGGTTTCCAGAGCTTCGGAGCCCCCGGGACGATGGCGTTCGCGATCAACGACGCCGGCACGATCGTCGGCCAGCTAATGACGGCTGGTGGCTACCGGCACGCATTCTCATACACGCCAGCGGGAGGAATGACCGATCTGGGCACGCTGGGCGGCGACATGGCCACTGCCTACGCCATCAACAACAAGGGATGGATTGTCGGGACCTCACTGACCAATAATGACAGAAGCGGGATGCTGCACGGCTTTCTTTGGACGCCGTCGGGAGGCATGCAGGACTTTACCGCCCTGGCGAATATTGCGAGCGGGAAACAGCCCTATTCGCTCGGGATCAACGACTATGGCGACATCGCCTTCACGAACAAGAATCTGATGATCGTGATGGTCCCGAATGTCACGGCCACCGCGGTCTCTTCCGCGAACCCGGCGACGGTGGGACAGACGATCACACTTACCGCGACCTTGAACTCAATCGCCGGGCCGCCGCCCGATGGCGAAGGCCTGCAAGTTGCCTTCAATGGCCAGACACTGGCGGCAGGAACGATCAAAGGGGGAGTCGCGAAGATCTCAATTCCGCTGCCTAAAGCGGGTTCGTTCAAAGTGACGCTCATTTATGGCGGGGACGCTTACTACCTGCCATTTCGCGACCTCGTTTTCACGCAAGTGGTGAATGCCAAGAATTAGGACGCGGGGAAACCGTCCTGGCGCCGCGCCCGTTTTACCTGTGATCGCTCTCACATTGGCCTGTAGCCCGTCTCTGGTATCCTAGGCGGGTTATGGGCATGACCGAGATTCTGCGAAAAGTGTTCCTGGTCGATCTGATCCAGGGACTGGGCGTGACCTTCCGCTATCAGCACCCCAGGGAAATTTACACCGAACAGTATCCGCTGGAACGGCCGCAGGTGGCGGAACGCTACCGCGGCGCGCCGCGCCTGAACGTCAATCCCGATACCAACGAGAGTCTCTGCATCTCCTGCGATTTGTGCGCGCTGGCTTGTCCCGAGCATTTGATCGTGGTCACGAGCGAGCGCAACGAGAAAACCCGCCGCAAAGAACTCACCAACTTCACCTATGACCTGAGCCGCTGCATGTTCTGCGGGCTGTGCGAGGACGCGTGTCCCACGGACGCGCTGGAACTGACGCAGGACTTCGAGTTGGCAAGCTACACGCGCGAAGGCATGATCTGGGACCGCGAAGCGCTGGAAAAGGGTCCGCTGCCGACGGTGTACAAGAAGTGATCCTTGCCTCCATTGGGTAATTTTGTAATCGGGTAATTTTGTAATTTTAGAAACGCCAGCCCGGTACACCCAAGCCGAAGTAGGCAAGTTGAGCTTTCAAATCGCAAAATTACCCGATTACCAGATTACAAAATCGCTGCTAGGCGGGCGGCAGCGGCAGGCCTTCTATATTCCACGCAATGCGATACACGGCGCCGTTGGTGGCGAGGATGGCGGACTTGCCGGGGGCGAAGGCTAGTCCTACCAGGCCATGGCCGGCGACTTCGAGAGAGGCTTTGCCTTGCGGCGTGATCTTTACGATGCCGCGTTTGCCGGTTAGCGACGCGGCGACATACAGATTCCCATCCACGTCGAAGGCCAGGCCTTGCGGGCGGCCGAGGCCACGATAGAAAACCGACACGCTTCCGTGCGGGTCAACTTTGTAAACAGAATCAAAACTGGACGTGGTGGGGCCGGTGACGAACAGGTCACCTTGCGGGCCGATGGCCATGTGGTAGGCGGAAACGCTGGGCTCGAGCGTGGCGAAGACGAAGATCTGGCGGTCGCGGGCGATCTTGAAAATAGTTCCACTGCGGTCGCCGACGTAGAGGTTTTCATCGCGATCAAAGGCGATGCCGGTGGCAACTCCCATGCCTTCGGCGTAAGTCGACACGGCTCCATTCGGCGAAACCTGGTAGACGGCCTCGTCGTTGCGCGAAGAGACATACATCTGTCCCGCGCGGTCGAAGGCAATCGCGGTGGCGTTCATCATGTCGTTGAGGAACGGGGCGACTTGGTAGTTGGTGTCGATCTTGAAAATGGCGACTGGGACTTTCTGCCCGCGTGAGCCGGAGAACGTCACAAAGAGATTGCCCTCGGGATCGAGTGCCGGATTGGTGACGGGATGGAGATCGTCGGCGATGGGAACGGCGACGTTGATGCTGTGAGCATTGCTGACGTCGCCGTTGGTGCCAACGACGATGGGGCCGGAGCCCGCGCCTTCCGGCACCCGCGCCACCACAAAATCGTCAGAGCTGATTACCACGGATCCCTCGACGTCTCCGAAGCGCACGCTGGGGCGGCGCAATTCGGGCGGACGGAGACTCTTTCCGGTGATGCGAACTTCGCCTCCGGGCAAGGCGCAGGTTGGGGCGACGGCATCGATATGGGGCTTGCCGTTGGCCGATTTCTTGCCTAACAGTTTGTCGGAGATACTCATGATTGCTTTTCCCGGCAGAAATCAAATTACCCTATTAGAAGTCGAAAGTGCAGCAAGAGATGCATGATTGCAAGCGCATAGAGTCCAGCGCCCAGATCATCCACCACAATGCCGGTGCCTTCGGGAAGCCGTTCTAGTTGCCGGATTGGAAACGGCTTCAGAATATCGAAGACACGGAAAAGTATAAGGCCCGCGAGAAACGTTTTCCAACCGAGCGGGACAGCGATGAGGGCGACAAGCTGGCCGGCGACTTCGTCGATGACAACGAATTGGGGATCTTTTATGCCAGTTGCGCGGACGATGCAGTTGGCAGCGGGGATGCCGATGAAGGTGACGAGCGAGGCGGCGAGGATGGTCGCCAGGGTGCGATTGGCGGCGGGGATTTGAGAGCTGGTTAGCGCCCAGACAAGAACGGCCGCAACAGAGCCCCACGTGCCGGGCCCAGGCTTTAAGCGGCCAATGCCGAAGAACGTAGCGACCAGCGTGGCCCAGAGTGGAGCGCGGGGGCGAGACGCCCCCGTAACCGCCGGCGGGGCGCCGGCGCTACCGTCGGTGGCCGCGCTCGTACTACGGTTGCTGGCTGTCTGTTCAGATGCGTGTTTCACGGTCAATCGGTATCGCCGTCATTATCCGGCATCGCGGCCTCATCGGGCAGCGTGTCTGCGTCATCTGTTTCGACTACCGGGATGACATACGCGCCGGTGGCCCATTTGCCGAGGTCGATGGAGCGGCAACGATCGCTGCAGAAGGGAAAGTCGGCGCCGGAGTTCTTTACCGGCTTCTTGCAGATCGGGCAGCGGAGCTTCATGGTGCGTTTGCGCGGCATAGTCGGATGAAAGAGGTCAAAGGTCAGATTGTAGAGGCAAAAACCTGCTGACGACAGATGTGGTTCACCTCTGCAATCTGACCTCTAACCTCTGACCTTAAACGATCTCCGCCACTAGATCATAATCGTGCGCGGCGGTGATGCGGCAGCGGTAGAACTCGCCTTTCTTCGGTGGTTCGCCCTCCGGATAATCGTTCACGAACACCTTGCCATCAATTTCCGGCGCGTGCATGGCGGTGCGGCCTTCGAGAAGGAGATCGGTTTCTTCCGACGGCCCCATTAGCAAGAGATCGTATTCGCGGCCGATCAGCTCTTTCTTTTTGGCGCGGCTGATCTTTTTCTGGATCGACATCAATTTCTTCCGGCGGCTTTCAATCTCGCGCTCGGAGAGCTTCTTATCCAGGCCAAAGGCTCCGGCGCCCTCCTGATCCGAATATCCAAACGTTCCCATCCAGTCGAATTGCGCCTCACGGACAAATTCGCACAGTTCCTCAAATTCCTTTTCGGTTTCGCCGGGGAAGCCGACGATGAACGAGGTGCGCAGCGTCACACCGGGAATGACGCGCCGCATTTTCTCGATGGAGCGCAGAAAAACGTCCGCGCCGCCACCGCGCTTCATGCGTTTTAGCACACTGGCCGAAGCGTGCTGCAAGGGAACGTCCATATAGGAGCAGATGTTTTCGTGGGCGGCAATGGTTTCGAGCAGGCGTCCGGTAATTTTGTTGGGATACGCATAGAGAAAGCGGATCCAGCGCAGACCTTGAACGTGCGCGAGCTTTTCGAGCAACAGCGCCAGGCCATCTTTCAGGTCGAGGTCTTCGCCGTAGCAGGTGGTGTCCTGCCCGATGAGAGTGATCTCGCGGATGCCGGATTGCGCCAGGCGTTCGGCCTCGGCAATGACAGACTCGAACCGCCGCGAGCGAAACTGTCCGCGCAACTGCGGAATGATGCAGAAGCTGCACGGATGATCGCACCCCTCGGCAATCTTGATGTACGCCGAAGAACCGGGCGTGGCCAGCACGCGGGGGGTGTGATCGTCGTAGAGATAGTTGGGGAGATCGGAGACAGCGCCGTCCCAGGCATCGCGCGCGAAGCGTCCTTGCAGCCGGCGGTGATCGCCTTCGGGGCGCGAAGTCAGAATGTTGAAGGGGCTGGGGCCCGCGGTCGTGGAGATCCCGGCGGCAGCCAGAATTGCCGGCAACTCGCCAGTGCCTACAACCGCGTCCACTTCGGGAATGTTCTTTTTGATCTCGTCACGAAAGCGTTCTACCAGACAGCCGGCCACAACCAGGCGCCTGGCCTTGCCTCCGGTCTTGTGACGCGCCATTTCAAGGATGGTATCGACCGATTCCTGCTGGGCGCTGGCGATAAAGGAACAGGTGTTGACCACGATCACGTCGGCATCTTCGGCCGCGGGAGTCAACTCGGCCCCGGCTTGCGCCAGGATGCCCATCATGACCTCGCTGTCGACCAGATTTTTGGGACAACCGAGGCTGACAAAGCCGACTTTCGTGGGAGCCGGCGGCGCGGCGGTTTCGGGGATGGATTTTCTGGCTGACACAGGGAATTATCAGAGGGCAACGTGCATCTTAGCGATTTTAGCATCCTGGTTGGATCAGGCGGTCAGGACCAGCGGGAGAAACTGTGTGGGCAAGGGCATCATGGAGGTAACTTGCCTGATGCGCCGATCCATCGATGCCGTGCTACCCTTGGTGGAAACTACTAGATCGCTCGATTCTGCGGAGGAGTGATGGCGGTGAAACGACTGTTAGGCATGCTTGTGCCGGTGGTGTTTCTCGCGTCCGGGGTTTTGGCGCAGGTCAATGAAGTGTCGTTCACAGCGGGCAGGACATTCGTCAGCACGCAGACACTCCAAAACACGGGCCTTTCCTTCAATCCCACGCTTCACTTTGGAAACGAGGAGACCGTTGCTTTCAACTACGGGCGGCTCCTCACGATCAAAAAGGGTATGGCAATTCGCGCAGAGCTGCCGGTAGCCATTTACTTTCGGATGGATTTGAACACCGCCTATCACGGCGTTCCCAAGGACATTGGGGCGCTGTTTGCGACTCCGTCGGTGCGAGTAAACTTCTTTGGCAGAGACAGTCTTACGCCCTGGGTGAGCGCGGGCGCGGGTTACGGGCGCTTTCGCTACGCACCGGGTTTGAATTTCTACGGAACTAACGAGGGACCGGGAGGCGGCAACACCGGAGTAATTCAGTTCGGTGCCGGGTTGGATGCCATGATTTTTCATAATTGGGGCGCAAGGCTGGAAGCCCGCGACTTCTACTCGGGGAAGCCGGACCTGAACGGGCTGACTGGCGCGAGCATCGGCACGAATGTAAGCCGGCAGAATAACTACTACGTGGGTGCCGGCGTCATGTACCGCTTCTAGCCCACCGCCCTGCGGGCATGGGTTTTGGCGCGGGCTTGCTTTTCGACGGCAGCGATTTCCTCAAATAGTTTGGGCAGCGACCCGGCATCCTCTGCCGACTTGCCGAAGCGCGCCGATTCATACGCGCGTGTAAACGTGGCCACGCACGTCTGCAGCGCAGGCTCTCGAATGGCAGCCACGAAATCCGACGGGGTTTGCGACGGCGACTTCCGCCATCCCAGCCTGGCCATGCGCCCAACCATCTTTCCGTACCAGAGCGCCGCGGCCTCCCGCGGGGAGCGCTTGGGATGGGCGCGCAAATGATGCGACTGCAAAGCATGAAGCAGGCTGCGGAAATTGAACAGCAGCATTAACGCCCCGGCAAACCCAATCGCGCCCGCCAGCCAGCCGGCGGGAAAGCTGGAAATGTTTCTATGTGCCCGGCGCGCCGACCGGAGCAGCATCCGCTCCTGTTTTGCGACCCAGCGGCGTGCTGCGTCAAGCAGGCGTCGCGTGTTCGAAACGGCGTCCTGGCCCAGGGCACGCTGGTGGCTGGTGTCGTAGTTGATGATCCACTCGCGCCAGAACGAGGCGGCGGCGTCCAGGTAGAGCTGCCATCGTGCCCATCCGGTTCGCGGCAGCAGCGGGCCCCCGGGCGTGGGATCGAAGCTGATCCAGCCGGAGCCGGGGAAATACGCTTCCACCCAGGAATGGGCATTGCTGGCGCGCACCACATATTGGCCGGTCAGGTCATTGAACTCACCGCTGCGGAAGCCGGCGACGATGCGCGACGGGATGCCGAGGGACCGCAACATCACCGCCATCGAACTCGCAAAGTACTCGCAGTGTCCCTGTTTTCTTTCAAACAGAAAGTTGGCCAGGGGATCGCGCGGAACGGCTCGCGGCAATTGCAGCGTGTAAGTAAAGTGAGTCTGCAAGTATTGCTCAACGGCCAATGCGCGGTCGTAATTGCTTGCAGAGGATTGTGTGATTTGCCGGGCAAGCTGGGCGATACGAATATCGAGCGGAGGCAACTTCAGATACTCGTCCGCACCCTGGGGTAACGCCGCCGTGTCAAGCCGAAGTTCGTCCGGATCGGTTTCAGGCAGTTCCGACTCGGCGTCGTAGCGATTGATGGGGTGGTCAACGTCAAGGTTGTAAACGGCACCGCCCAGGTCGGTGGTTATAACGCGGTAATTTCCGGTGAGATTCAGGGGCTGCCCGGCGAGAAAAAAGACATTGGTCCCGAGCGGCTCCATCAGGACGCGATAGCGAAGATAACGATGCGTGTGGGCGGGCGTGCCTTGTGGCGCGCTGTTCAATTGAAATATCCCTTCCGGTGACGGGAAGAGCTGCCTTTGCTCAAATGAATTCGACCAGGTCTTTCCGTCGAATGTGCTGAGCGCCACTCCCTTCCACTTCAGATCGTCACCGGCGCGCGGATTATTCTGCACTTCGATGTGCATGACGACGGCGCTGGATTGCTGAATTTCGCCGATGCGGCCGAGTTGCAGGTGGTCGGCGAAGCCGGTGGAAACATCGTTTGTCGGAGTGTAGGCGCTCAAATAGCGGGACGAGACGCGGGGCAGAAAGAAGAAGATAAAAAAGCTGCCCACCAGGATCAGGAACATCAGCGCGGGCGCGATGGCGAGCAAGCTGAAGCCCATGCGCTGCGGGGAGTCGGGCGCGCGCGGGTCCTGGGCAAGGCTGGCTTCCTGCCCGACGGAATGCCGCATTTCCATCAATACGAAAGTGACGACGGCAACCAGCAGGAACGCGGCAAAGGTAAACACGAACAAGCTGCCGACGGTCAGAACGGCCGAGGCGAGCACCATGAGAAACGAAAGCACCGCCAGCATGTAGTGATCGCGCGTGCGTTGCAGCGAAAACAGACGCACCACCATGGTGAACAGCACCAGGTGCACGGTCGAACGTCAGAAAGCTGCGCGACAGGAAAAAGTAATCCGCAATGTAGACCAGCACGTAGAACAGCGTGAGATAGGTGGTCCAGCGTTCGGGAATGACAAAGTCGCGGTAGGTGACGAGCTGATACCCGCGAAACATGAAGGCGAGACAGACCAGGACGACGGCCGTGAGATCGAGGCCTCCGGTGGAAGCCAAGCGTGCCGAAGCCACTGAGCACAAGCAGAAAGAGCGACACGTTGAAATAGCGCTCAATGGCTTGCGCCATCGTGACACGATCGGGATTGAGAGAAGCGCCAGGCACCGGAGCCTATATTGTTGGTGAAATTGAGGCGGAAGGGAAGTGGCGAGGGTAACGAGAGCTGCCGGAGCGAGGCGGGACGCCGGAGTTCGGCACGACAAAAAGACGGGCCGGGAGACCCGGCCCGTCTTTGTCTTTGTCTTTCAGCTACAGTTGTGACCTACTCCGTGAAAGCTACTTCTTGCCGACAATCGCATTCACGAAGTTGGCGCCGTTCGGCGTGCCCAGCCCGGTGACGTTATCCCATCCCGGACCGGCGTTCAGCGACGAATCAGTGCCGAACATGAGGGCGTACCAGCGGCTGGTTGTGCCTTGGTACATCAAACTCATGAAGTCGACCTGATCCACCGGATTTTGCAATGGAGCCGCCAGCGCCGCAGCCGAGAAGTCGGTGGGAGGAAGCGGCGGGCTGTCAGTGAAGCCACTGACGTTCTTAGGCCCGCTGACCGCCAGAACGTCGGTGATGGCATCGGCAGGCAGCGTGTAAAGCAGGGGCGCGGCCGCGCCGAGCCACGTGCCGGCAGCTTGGGTCGTGACCGCCCACATGCCCGAGAAAATGGGAGTGGCAAGGCTGGTACCTCCAACAATGCCTATGGACTGCTGTCCACCTTCGGTGAGCACGACCTCGACCCCCGTGTAGGGGTCTGCCACGTAGGCGATATCGGGAACCATGCGGAAGGTTCCAGACAGCTTTTTCTGGTAGGAGGGCTTGGCCCAATAAGCGCTCGTGCCGCCGCCCGCGCCCCCGGTGAAGCCGAGGAAGTTCGGGTCGAGCAGGACCGGATTGCAGGTGGGTTGGCCGCAGCCGGTGGAATAACTGGCGATGCGGGTTATGTTATTGCCCCAACCAGTCTGAAAGTCCATGGTGTGGTTGGCTTTGAGAAACAGGCTGGTGCCGCCGACACCCGTCGAGTATGGGGCGGACGCAGGCATGAGAACGGTCAGCACTTTATCGGAGGCCTTGAAGTCCCCAGCGTCGCCGCTGGCGAAATTGGCCGAGACGCCGAGGGCGGCTGCTGTCTGGCTGATGTTGCCCTCAACGATGAGTTCGCCAGGATCCTGGGTGATCAGGGCATACTCTTCGATGCCCCAGCTATTGGAAATTACTGGGCCGATTCCGGTCTCGGCCGCCCAAAGTTCGGCCAGATCAAGGTTTGTACCCGAGTTATCCGCGGCCAGCACGAGGGCGATGCCTGCCTTCGGAGCCATGCTGTGCGACCACTCCACGTCGAGCGCGGTTTCCACATCCCAGCCGCAAGTATTGCCGCTGCAACTGGCTGGGCCGGTGGGGAGGAAAATACCGAAGTTACTGTCGTCCAGCGCCGGGAGGCCGTTAATCGACGAGAAAGCATTCGCGTCGCTGACCATGGTGTCATCCCCATAGGCATCGACAATCACGATATTCTGGTTGTTGCCCAGGAGCCCTTTGGCAAACAAGGGTTTCATGCCGTAAGCGGTCTGGATCTGTACTGAATCGTAGCCGCAGGGCGGGAGATTCGGCGGGCCCCAGGTGATGTTTCCACCGTAGCGGGCGCCGGTGTAGGTTTCGTAAGGGCCGCCGCCGGGGGTTGTAAAGTGGATCTTCGTGTTGCCCCGCAGACACATCGGGTCGAAGTACTGCGTGATTTTCTGGGGGGATGTGGCCAAATCGGATTTAGACAACGGATACGACGGGAACGGTTTGCCGGTATCGGGATCGATGGGCCGCATGGCAAAGTTCTTGTAGCGAATGTCGGTCAGGCCCTGAACTTCGTAGACCAGTTTGCCTGCGGGTCCGGAGATCGCCAACTGGCCGCTTCCCACCCGGCGCTCCTCGCCGTTGATGAGCATGCGGTTGATTTGCACGCCGGTCGCATGCTGGATGTCGCCTACGGTGCCGCGCGCGGTGACAGCATGGTTGAATTTATCGGCGCGAACCACCGTGAGGTTATTTTCCGCAAGATGCTTGTTGACAACCGCCATGTCGGCGGCGGTGGGCGCAAAGCGCGCCTGGTATTGGCTGGGCGTCAGCCAATGATGATAGTTTGGCGAAGCCGGGTCGTACATTTGACGAACCAGTTCGTCAAGAGCGGCTTTGTTGTGCTGCTTCAGCCAGTACGTAACATTGATTTGTTTTGATTGATCTTCCGGACCAAGAAGCTGCGTGTCCGGCTGCGCGAACGCGGGAAGAGCGAGAGCTAAAACAAAGGTAGTCAGAATTGCAAGGCTGAGAACTCTGACTGCGGGGCGGAACTTGCGTACATCGAACATAAATAAGTCTCCTGGAAGAGCAGTTATTTTGCCCGCGCAACGCGGGTGGTCACCACATCGGCTTAATCCGGTTCCCGGGGGATTGGGAACAGGACCGGCGTTCTCTGGTCTGAGCTGAGGGACTGCGTTGGTCGAAAAGGCCCGCCAGATCAGGGAAGTCATGCTTCAGAGGCACCGGAACAGAGGACCAATAGATACGCTTTCTCAATGCCAATGTCAACCATTTACAACAGTTTTGGCCGACTCTTTAAAAGTGCAAAAGTTAGCACACCGGCGGTCCGCGTCTTTGCATACGCCCGGTAGCAAGCCTCATACACGCTGCCGACACCCCGGACTTTTGGACTCGCAACTCCTAATGGGTGCGGAAAGACGGGATTTTGGGTGGCGCAGCGTTCAGGGGCTGTCTCATCGACAAGCCTAGCCGCTGAGATCACAGATAATGACTCTTGCCAAGCCTCATGCCCCGGCGACCACGCGTGAGCCCAGTTCTGCTATCTTCTTTTCTGCGTGAACTAAGTTTTGTCTGACCCAAAGGTCTTGCGTGAGCCAGGAAAAGAAAATCGCCATTATTCCCGGTGACGGGATTGGGAAAGACGTAATCCCCCAAGCCATCAAAGCCGTTCAAGCATCCGGCGCAGCCGCGTTCTTTACGCCATTCGACTGGGGCGCGGACCGCTATCTGGCGGATCAGACCACAGTGCCTCCAGACGGATTTTCGCGGTTGGCACGCGAGTTCGACGCAATCCTGCTGGGAGCGCTCGGCGACCCGCGCGTGCCTTCGAACATCCATGCCAGGGAAATCCTGCTGGGTATGCGCAGCAAAATGGATTTGTACGCCAACGTGCGCCCGGTGCGGTTGCTGGACGCGGCGCTCTGTCCGCTGAAGGGAATTGAGCCTGACGACGTGGATTTTGTGGTAATTCGCGAGAACACCGAAGGCGTCTATGGCGATCTGGGCGGCGTGTTCAAGCCGGGCACGGCCGACGAAGTTGCGATTCAGGAAGATGTGAACACGCGCAAGGGAGTGGAGCGGATCGTCCGGTTCGCATTCGAGTTTTGCGCCGCGAACCGGAAAGCAGACGGTTCTCCGCGGCGTCGTGTACTCATGTGCGACAAATCGAACGCCATGACGCACGCAGGCGGCCTTTGGCAGCGCGTGTTCAAAGATGTTGGCGCGGAATACCCGCGGATCGAGAAGCAACACATGTACGTGGATGCGCTCGCCATGCAGATGGTGCGCGATCCGCGTGGGTTCGACGTAATCGTGACCAACAACATGTTTGGCGACATCCTCACCGACCTGGCGGCGGCGCTGCAGGGCGGCCTAGGGATGGCGGCCAGCGGGAATCTCCATCCGGGGAAGACCTCAATGTTCGAGCCGGTGCATGGGTCAGCTCCGCCGCTGGCAGGGAAGAACGAGGCGAATCCATTGGGCGCGATTCTTACGGCGGCGATGATGCTTGGGCATCTTGGCATGACGGCAGAAGCGCAGAAAATTGAAGCGGCTGTGCTCGAGGCAGTTCGTGAAAAGAAAACGACCTCGGATATTGGCGGGGCGCTGGGAACGCGCGAAGTGGGAGAGTGGGTGGCGGGGAGAGTAGCGCGATCGTGAGACGTTGCGCAGCGCGCTGCTGTTATGCTCAGAAGAAAGCGGGAAGAATCCCCCTCCACCCCGTTGCAGGTGAGTCGGAAGGGGTCCTTCGACTAATAGAGGGTCCGCTTCGCGAACCGTCGCTCCGCTGGAAGACATTCAAGCTCAGGAAGACATTGAAGATGAGGTTTCGCAGTTTCCCCGTTCTTTTCCTATTAGTATCGCTGATGGCCGTCGCTGCCTGGTCTCAAGCCGATCAGCCACAATCCCCATCAAATAACGCTCAGGCGGGACAGCCGCAGGAGCCGCAGTCAGACCAGCAGCGGACGGGCCAGTCAGGAAATGAGCCTGCGCGGGGCCAAACCCCCGCGGGCGAGGGCGTCCGCTCTACACAATCCACAGCAGCCACACAATCAACCGACACACAAACGCCTACGCCACCGGCGCCGGAGAAAATTATTTCGCCACAAGAGGCTAAGGAACTTTTTCGTTCTGTGGATGAACTGCTCAAGTTCGCCAGCGACGACACGGGCCTCCCGATCAAGCATGAGGTCAAGCGCAAGCTAACGGATCGCAAGGAAGTCGAGTCCTACCTCGAGAAGGGAATGAAGGACGACAAGGACGCGAAGCGCCTGGAGCGTTCGTCGGAGGTGCTGAAGAAGTTCGGGCTGCTGCCGCGCGATTTTCAGCTCGGCCCGTTCCTGGTGGCGATGCTGAAGGAGCAAGTGGCGGGATACTACGATCCCAAGAAGAAGACCGTCAACATCCTGAACTGGATCGATGCCGAGCAGCAAAAGCCCGTTCTGGCGCACGAACTGACCCACGCCCTCCAGGATGAGTCCTTCGACATGGAAAAGTGGATGAAGCAGGCGGAGACCGAAGGCGAAAAGAAAAACGATCCCACGCCGGCGGACATCGATACCGACGAAGAGTCGGAGGCGCGCGAAGCGGTGGTGGAAGGGCAGGCGATGGTGGTGATGATGGATTACTCGCTCGCGCCGACGGGCAAGACGCTGCTCGAGATGCCGCAAATTGGCGACGCGCTCAAGAAGGGCATGCTGGATGGCCCCGATTCTCCGACATTCCGCGACGCGCCGATTTTCTTGAAAGAAGAGCTGACGTTTCCTTACCGCTACGGCATGGATTTCACGCTCGCACTGGAGAAGGCGGGAGGGAAGAATTTAAGCTTCGCCGGGGCCTTCAAGGATCCCCCGACAACCACGCGCGAGATCATGGAACCGGAGACCTATCTGGCCCATGAGAAGATCGAGCCGGTGAAGCGGCTGGATTTCAAGAAAGATTTCGAAAAATACGACACGTTCGACATCGGCGCCATCGGCGAGTTTGACGTGGACGTGTTGGTGGAACAGTACGCCGGGCCAAAGGAAGCGGAAGCGATGTATCCGGAGTGGCGCGGTGGATACTATTTTGCCGGCCGGCCAAAAGGCACAAAGTCGGGCCCGATTGGAGTGCTGTACGTGTCGCGCTGGTCGACCGCGGAGAAGGCGGCGGAGTTTGCCGCGGTCTATGCGAAGTCGCTGGCCGAGCGCTATCAGAAGCGCCAGGCACTGGGCGCCGATGGCAAAGTTGCCGAAGACGCTCCGCCAGTCGATTCGTGGCGGACCTTGCGCGGCCGTCACGCCTGGATGACCGAAGAGGGCGCGGTGGTGATCGCCGTGCGCGGCGATGCGGTGCTGGTCAGCGAGAGCTTGGATGAGGAAACAACGAAGCGGGCGGAGGGGGACTTCTTCGGAGATATCGCTCAGAGCAAATAAGAGCAGGTCAGAGGTTAGAGGTCAGATTGCAGAGGTGAAAAGCCTCCTGCGCTCGAGCATCCTCGATGTCAATGAGTCGCACTTTTGGTTTTTACCTCTGACCTCTAACCTCTCACGTCTGACCTTGTATAATCACCAGTTCCGCAGTCATTTTCTGACCCACCAGGAGCGCAATTGCAGCAAGCAGAGATTGGGATCATCGGTGGCAGTGGTTTGTACCACATGCCCGGATTCAACGATGTGCACGAAGTGCGTCAACAGACGCCGTTTGGCGAACCTTCCGACGCCTATATTCTCGGCTCACTCGAAGGCCGTAAGGTTGCGTTCCTGGCGCGGCATGCGCGCGGGCACATGCTGTTGCCCAGCGAGCTGAATTTTCGCGCAAATATTTATGGCTTCAAGCAGCTTGGAGTCGAGCGGATTATTTCGGTCTCGGCCGTCGGCTCGCTGAAGGAAGAGCACAAGCCGCTCGACTTCGTAATTCCCGACCAGTTCTTCGATCGCACCCGTCATCGCGTCGACACATTTTTTGGCGACGGCGTTGTGGCGCACATCGGGTTCGGCGATCCGGTATGTCCCGAACTCACTAAACTAGTCGCGGGCGCGTGCAAGAGCGCGGGTGTCACCGGCAAACTCGGCGGGACTTACGTCTGTATGGAGGGGCCGCAATTCTCCACCAAGGCGGAGTCGAACGTGTATCGCAGTTGGGGAGCCGACGTGATCGGCATGACCAATCTGCAGGAAGCCAAGCTGGCGCGCGAGGCGGAGATTTGTTACGTAACCATCGCCATGGTGACCGACTACGACTGCTGGCACCCGCACCACGATGCGGTGACGGTGGCGCAGATCATCTCGGTGCTGACGAAGAATGCGGAGAACGCGGCCAAGGTCGTAAAGGCGACGGTGGCCACGATGCCAAAGACGCCGTCATGCAAGTGCGGGTCCGCCCTGGCGCACGCGATCTTAACGGACCGCACGAAGATTCCGGCGGAGACGAAAGAGAAACTGAAGCTGATTTTAGGAAAGTACTTGTAGTCGGTCGTTGGCCGTTAGTCGTTGGCCGTTAGTCGTGCTCGATGTTTGGTGGGTAGCCGTCACCTCCCGATCACGAGGCCAAATGGCAATCGTAATCTGCCGTCGCTGCCTAACGACTAACGACTAAGGACCATCGACCAAGGACAAATCTGGAGACTCATGAGCATACTGGTAGTCGGTTCTGTAGCCTTTGATACGATCGCCACGCCTTCCGGCCGCGTCAACGATATATTGGGCGGGGCGGCGACCTACTTCGCCCTGGCGGCTAGCTACTTCACAGATGTGCGCGTAGTGGCCGTGGTCGGCGACGATTTCGGCGCCGAGCACGAGGCCGTGCTGAAAAACCGCGGCGTGGATACGCGCGGAATCGAGCGCACGGCGGGCAAGACGTTTCGCTGGGGCGGCCAGTATCTCGACAATTTGAATGAGGCCAAGACCGATTTCACCGAGCTAAACGTCTTTGAGAAGTTCCAGCCGCACATCCCCAAAGAATATTTGGATACGCCGTTTCTGTTCCTGGCTAACATCCACCCCGCGCTGCAGGCGGCGGTGCGGCGGGAGATGGATGGCGTCCGCCTAACCGGCGGCGACACAATGAATTTCTGGATCAATGGCACACCCAAGGAATTGGCCGAGACCTTGAAGCTGGTAAACGTGCTGCTGATCAACGACACCGAGACCAAGATGCTGGCGGGAGAGAAGAATCTTCCGCGGGCGGCGCGCATAGTTCTGGCCATGGGTCCGCAGGCGCTGGTGGTGAAGCACGGCGAATACGGGGCGACGATCTTCTTTCGTGACGGTGCGTTTGGCATCGGGTCGCATCCATTCCGCGCGCCAGCGCTGCCGATTGACGAGGTGAAAGACCCGACGGGCGCGGGGGATTCCTTCGCCGGCGGATTCATGGGATACATTGCCTCGCAAGGCGAGGTCAATCGGGAAGTTCTGAAGCGCGCGCTGTTTTACGGTGGCGTGATGGGATCGTTCGCGGTAGAAAACTTCGGCACGGAGCGTCTGCAGAACCTGACGCGCGCAGAGATCGACGCCAGGTTCCAGTTGTTCCGCGAACTCACGCATCTGGAGTAGCCCAGGAGGGGCGACCCACCTTAGCCCCGCGCTTCAGCGCGGCGCATTGCCTTCGCCGAGGTATCGGTTCCTACGTGGAAGCGATTTTTCCCGCAGCGTAGCGGCCTCTTTTCAACCACGGTCGAACTCGGTCATTTATTCTCAATCCATGAAAAAGCCCAGCCCGAACGTGGAGACCCCGGCGGCCAATCGCTTAACCCGCATCGGCACGCTCGCGGCATGGGTGTCTCTCGGCTCCTTTTTTTACTACTTGCGTGGCGGCGACATCCTGATGCACGGGGACGCGGTGGCGCACATCAACATTGCGCGGCGCGTGTTCGATTCGCTGAATCCCGGCCCGCTGCAACTCGGGACGGTCTGGCTCCCGCTGCCGCACGTGCTGATGATCCCGTTTCTTCTCTCGGACAAGATGTGGCAAAGCGGCATCGGCGGCTCGATTCCTTCCATGATCGCCTACGTGCTCGGAGTTATAGGAATCTTCCGGCTTACAACCGGGTTGCTGGAAAGCGCTGCGTCTGCGGAACAGCCTACCTCATCACGCGACGATAGCCGCAGCGCGATGCGCACGCAGGCGGCGCAGCTGGCCGGATTCATTGCAGCCTTCGTTTACGCGGCCAATCCGAATCTCCTCTACATGCAAGCCACCGCGCTGACGGAGCCGCTTGCGCTGGCGTTCTACATCTGGGCGATGGTGTACTTCGCGGATTTCGCCCGGGCGCTGGGGAAAGGCGGATCGGAAAGCGATGCCGTTCGCGCTGCTCTGCGCCGGTGCGCTGCCTGTGTGGCGGGCGCAGAACTCACTCGATACGACGGCTGGTTTCTGGCGGGCATCCTCGGCGCTTCGATGCTGATAATCACGGGCTGGCGCTGGACCGACCGCGCCCTGCGGTGGAACGCGTTGAAATTTCTGTGCGCAATTTCAGTGGCTCCCATTTTGTGGCTGGTCTATAACGCAGCCGTGTATGGGAACGCGCTGGCGTTTGCCAACGGCCCATACTCGGCGAAGGCAATTGAGGCGCGCGTGCAAGCGCCGAATCCAGCTGCGCACAACTTATGGGCCGCGGCCTCGTATTTTCTGAAGTCGGCGCAGGTCACCCTGGCGGTCGGTGACTGGGGACGGTTCTGGCTGCTCGCGGCGGTTGTGGCAACGGCCCTCTTGCTCTGGAGGCTGCGGAAACAACCAGCATTGGCGCTTGTAGTCTTCCTCTGGTCGCCAGTGGCTTTCTACTCGCTGTCGATCGCTTACGGGTCGGTGGTGCTGCACGTCCCCATGTGGTGGCCCTTTGCCATTTTCAACCAGCGCTTTGGCCTCGAGTTGCTGCCATTGTTCGCGGTTTCAGCGGGTGTGCTGGTTGCCGGCATCCTCGCGGGAAGATTTGCTGTGCACCAGTGGAAGGTTGGGACTGCGGCAGTTGCGCTGATCGTCGCCAGCTACGCATTTATCTGGGTGGCGAAGCCTTTGTGCTGGCAGGAAGCCTGGCGAAACTGGGAGATGCGCCGCGGCCTGGACACGGCGGTCGAGCTCGCGATCAAGGAACTACCGCCGCATTCCATTTTCCTGATGGATACGGACGAGCACGTTGGCATCATGGAGCGGCAGGGAATTCCGTTGCGCCGCGTAGTGAACAACCAGGACGTCAGGCCGTGGGTGCGTCCGGCGGACACAGAAAGCCTTTGGGAGCAAGCGTTGCGCGATCCGGGAAAGCATGTGAATTACGTCATCGCTTTCGACGGCGATTTGGTGGACAAGGGCGGGAACCGGGCAACGATCTCACCTTGCTCGAAGTCATCCATTCTTCGGGGCAGCCGCCCGCGCGCATCTATCGGACCCGCCTTCCGATGAATCAATCGCGTTAACTACTCACGCCAAGGTTGACGAAATGCGCCCCGGCTGCGGTGATAAAATCCGCCCGAGGCTCGCCACATAATCGGTTCTCCACCGCGAATGTTCTCCGCACAAAGTACGACGCTTCATTTCACCAAAGCTTCGGCGTGCGGCAACGATTTTCTGATCGTTGCGGGTGCAGACGGCTTCGGTGATCTGCCCGGGCTAACCCGCCGTCTGTGCGATCGTCATAACGGAGTCGGCGCCGACGGCGTGGAATGGCTGTTCCCGGACGCGGAAGCCGACACGATGGCGCGCCTGATCAATGCGGACGGCTCGGAGGCGGAGATTTCGGGCAACGGCACGCGGTGCGTCGCGGCGGAGATTTGTTCGCACTCGGAGAAACGCGAAGTGGTAATCCGAACCGGGGCGGGCTTGAAAACCTGCCGGTTGATGGAAAGACGCGGCGCAACATTCGAGTTTGAAACCGCGATGGGGCAGGCAATCGTCGGCGACCAACTGACGATCGAGGCGAAATCGCTGCGCGCGGTGGGCACGCGTGTTTCGACGGGGAATCCGCATTTCGTAATTGTCGTGGAGACGTTTCCGGAAGATTGGCAGCGGCAGGCGGCACTGATTCAAGCGCAGCCGCAATTTCCCGAAGGAACGAATGTGGAGTATGTAAGAGTGCGCGGCCCGCAGGAAATCGAGATTCGGATATTTGAGCGCGGAGTGGGAGAAACGCAGTCGTCGGGGACGGGATCGTGCGCGTCGGCGGTCGCGGCGATTTCAAACCGCCGAGTGACTTCGCCCGTGACGGTGGTGGCCCCAGGTGGCATGCAGACGGTGCGCTGGGAGGAGCAAGTTTACCTGCGCGGCCCGGCAACGCTGGTCTGCCGCGGAGAATTCTTCGTTTAGGATCGATTAAGCAAGAACATTTACGATCGGTAATGAGATGGCAGCGCCTTCCCACAACCCGCGCATCAAGCCGCCCGCGCTCCGCTCCGGCGATAAAGTGGGAATCGTTGCCCCCGCGTCCAACCTGAAGAGGGAATTGCTGGAAGCAGGCTGCGCCGGCCTTAGTGCCGCGGGATATGAGCCGGTTTATTCGGAGTCGATCCTGGATCGGGATTTATATTTTGCCGGCTCGGTCGCGCGCCGCGCTCGCGAATTGGAAGAAATGTTTGAGCGTGACGATATTCGCGCGATCGTTTGCGCGCGCGGCGGATATGGGGCCAACTACTTGTTGCGCGCCATCGACGTGGAAAAGATCGCAGCGCACCCCAAGATTTTTGTCGGGTACAGCGACCTTACGACCCTGCTCACCTGGTTCGCGGACAAGACCGGTCTAATCACGTTTCACGGTCCGATGGTGGCCAAAGATTTTGCGCTCGCGGACGGGGTCGATCTGCCTTCCTGGCAGAGTGCGCTAGGCGGCGACACGGCGTGGGAGATTGGCGCTGACTCCGGCACGAAGCCGCTGGTTGCGGGCGTGGCGGAAGGCGTTCTTTATGGTGGATGCCTTTCGCTACTGGTCGCCGCGCTCGGGACGCCTTACGATATTCAAACCGCTGGGACAATTCTCTTCATTGAAGACTTGGCGGCCAAGCCCTACCAGATTGATCGCATGCTGATGCAGTTGAAACTGGCAGGAAAACTGAACGGTGTCCGCGGAATTGTTTTTGGCGAGATGATGGATTGCCGGCAAAGCCCCGACCAGGACTACACGCTGCAGGAAGTCGTGCTGCGCGTAGTGGGCGATCTGGGCATTCCAGTGGCGTTTGGGCTGCGCTCGGGGCACGTGTCGCGCGCCAACATAACTCTACCGATCGGCGTGCGGGCGCGCCTCGAAGTAAGCAGCGAGGTGAAACTCAAAATCCTCGAACCTGCGACGGAAAGGCAATAACTAGTTCGAAGATGAAAACGAATTCCAAACACATTCACCTGATCGGCATTTGCGGCACCGCGATGGCTTCGCTGGCGGGCATGCTGCGCGAGCGCGGACACCGCGTCACAGGCTCGGATGCGGCGGCGTATCCGCCGATGTCTACGTTTCTGGAATCGTTGGGAATTGCCGTCGCGCAGCGTTTTGCCGAGGCCAATCTCAATCCGCGGCCAGATATCGTTGTCGTGGGCAATGCGATGTCTCGCGGCAATGTCGAGCTGGAATATGTGCTCGACCAGCGCATCCCGTTCTGTTCGCTGCCGCAGATTTTGCACGACGAATTTCTCGTAGGGAAAGAAGTGTTGGTGGTCGCAGGAACGCACGGCAAAACGACGACGACCTCAATGCTCGCCTGGATTTTCGAAGCCGCCGGCCTCGAGCCTTCCTTCCTCATCGGCGGCATCGCCGAGAATTTCGGCAGCAGCTTCGGCCTCGGCGCAGGCAAACATTTCATTCTCGAAGGCGACGAGTACGACACGGCGTTTTTCGATAAGGGCCCAAAGTTCCTCCACTATTTTCCCGACGCCGTCATTCTCACCTCCGTCGAATTTGACCACGCGGATATTTACAAAGATCTCGATGCGGTCGAAACCGCTTTCAAACGACTGGTGAATCTGGTTCCGCGCCGTGGACGCATTGTCGCTTTCGATGGCGGCGGCCTCGAGAGTGGCGCGAGCCTGGAGCGATGTCTGGCGAAAGCATTCTGCCCAGTCGAGCGCTATGGCGCTACGGATCGCGCCGGCTGGATGATCGCCAACCTCAAGCTTGATGCCGACCGCACCACTTGGACCGTGCGGCATGACGGCGAGCACTGGGCCGAACTTGAGTTCGCCCTGGGCGGCGAATACAACGTCTGGAACGCAACGGCGGCTGCGGCGCTGGCTGCAAGTTGTGGCGTGCCGAAAGATGCAATCGTCAAAGCGCTTGCCACCTTCCGCAGCGTGAAGCGCCGTCTGGAAGTGAAGGCCGAAGTCAACGGCGTCACCATCATTGACGACTTCGCGCACCATCCCACGGCGATCGAGCAGACCATTCGCGCTTTGCGTGCGCGTTATACAGGCCGCCGGCTGTGGGTAGTGCTCGAGCCGCGCTCCAACACGATGCGCCGCAACGTGCTGCAGCAGGCTCTGGCGCGCAGCCTGGCGCTGGCCGATCAGGTAATTGTCGCGGCCATCTTCAAATCGGAATCGATCCCTGAGAAAGAGCGCCTCGACTTGAACCGCGTCGTCAGCGAGGTGCAGGCGCGCGGCCCTCAGGCCCGCATTCTCCCCGATGCCGACACCATCGTGAGCACGATGGCCCCCGAGTTAAGGCCCGGAGACGTGGTTGCCATTCTCTCCAATGGCGGTTTCGGCGGCATCTATGAGAAGCTACCGGAACGGCTTCGCCAGTTGGCGTTGAGCAAAAAACAGGGTTCCTCTGTGTAACTCTGTGTTCCCCGTGGTTGTCGGTTTTGTTTTAACGACAAGCCATGCAGAGGTGCACAGCGAACGAACGAGAAAAACGACCATGGAGCAGACCGAGCCGGCAGTGAAAGTTGAAAGCCGTGATCGAGGCGAGAAGCCCGTCTCGCCGCTCCGCACCATCGTGATGCTCGGCTTCTGGGTGTTCGCGTTGCCCTTTGCGGCTCTCACCGGCATTCCCTGGACCTATCTCACCGGCGACGTCACCTTCCTCTACAAGGCCTGCATGTGGGGCGCATGGACGGGCCCGAAGCTGGCGGGCATCCGCGTCCACACCATTGGCCTCGACAAAATCGACCGCTCGCGCCAGTACATCTTCATGTCGAACCACATTTCGAATCTGGACCCGCCGATTACGGTTCCGCTGATTCCCGGCCGCAGTTCGGTGATGGTGAAGAAGGAACTTTTCAAAGTCCCGATTTTTGGCCACATCATGCGGCTGGGCTCGCTCGTGCCCGTCGACCGCGGAAACCGTGATGCCGGCATCTCCGCCGTGCGCGACTCAGTCGAGGCGCTGCGCGCACATAAAGTGCACATGACGATTTACGTGGAAGGGCACCGCTCGTTCGATGGCAAGCTGCTGCCCTTCAAAAAAGGCCCGTTCTACCTGGCTGAAGAATGCAAAATGCCGGTGGTGCCCATCACCGTTTCAGGCACGGAACATCTAATGCCGAAGGCGCGCTTTGGAGTTCGTCCCGGAGTGGCGACCGTGCACTTTCACGACGCCATCGAGCCCGAAGATTTCGGCACCCGCGAAGAATTGATGGCAAAAGTCCGCGCCGCCATCAATAGCGGCCTGCCGAAAGAACTACAGGAGTAACCTTCCGCCGCGTTCTTGCTGTCAGTGTCATCCTGAGCGAAGTAGCCGCTGCGCGAAGCGCAGCAGCTACGCTGAGTTTCCCACTCATTGCAAAGGGCGCGATGAGTGGGAAACTAGGCCTCTATAGCTTCGGACTCGCTGCATCCACTGTTTTCTTGATCTGCACGGGCTCGTGCTGACGTTTTCCGCTGGCATGACCGGAGGCGGCATCGCGCGGGCTCTTGATATTCGAGTGGCTGGTGTTGATGGCCGCGTTTTGTCCGTTGCCGCTGCCCGAACCGCCGGTGGCCGCAACATCGGATGTGCCGTCGCCGTTAACGTCTCCTGTCGCAACTCTCGTTTTGTTCCCCGACGGCTTGGTCACGACAACCTCGGAGACCGAGGGTGTACTGCCCTCCCGATCCGTTGATTTCCCTGCCGGTGCTGACTTGCCGGACGCGTGCCCGGAAGACGAGTCCCGCGGGGCCACGCTTTTGCTTGCATTCGAAGATTGACCGCTTGTCCCATTCGACTGTGCCGCTGCGATCAGCGATAAGCACGCGAATCCCACAACCAGAATTTCTTTTCTCATGGTTTCTCCTTGGCGCCTAACCGAGTGTTCGAATCACCGGGCGACACGGACGGCTAGTGTCCAGCCCCACGACTGGATGATTGAGATTGGAAGGTTATGAGCGAACCTGCAAGTTACCGAGGTGCAAGAGAAGACCCCGTGGATGATGATAAAGAAGGGCCGAAGCTTGTGGGACGAAGCTTGTGGGACAGACGGGACGTTCACCTATTTTACGAGGGCGGCTGGCCCCGCCGCAGGCTCCACAGTCCGCGCACCGAGAGAATGAGGGAGAACATCCCAGTCACGCCCATCGCGTGCAGCGTCCAGACGAACAAGAAGGCTGGGCTGGACCTGGCGATCTCGCCGCGAAAAATGCCTGCCGCTCCCATCACGTGGACGATAGGCATGCCCAGCCCAAGGAGCGACCCGATGAGCATGATGATGTATCCCGACCGCCGTTCGGCGAGCACCAGCGTTCCGTACAGCCAGATAGCCAGGACGGGTATCGCAACCAGGGTTGAGCCCCCTGCCTCGGGCGTCCCGGCGTGGGCGTGGATGGTATCGGACGTCAGGTGCAACGTCATCAACAGGATTCCGAGCAGAGACGCGATGGTTAACATGAGGTTGTGCTTCATTGGGTGTTCTCCAGTAGGCCTGCCGCGATGTCGATCAACATCCCGAGGCGGAACGTGGCCTCGTGCTCGAGAATACGGGCGGCCGTGGCGGCCCCTCCCCCGAACAAAAGGCGATTGTACAAAAACCCGCGGACGTTCACCGCTTCCTACCTCTGAACGCCCAAGGCCCTAGGCCGCTTCGCGCTGCTCTTTCCAAACTTCGGACCCATAGCACGCCCTGTCAACTTGACAAAATCCAGCTCCAGGACCGCCCTACGCCACGGAAAGCGAAGTAAGTCGCAACCAGTAAACCCCTCTCGCAGAAAGCGCGCAGCATATCACACCCTGTCAAGCCCCATTTCACCTGTTGGAAATCCCAAAACCACTTTAGTTTGTTATCCGTACACGGAGTGTACGTACACATCTGTGTTCCAAACAATATTTTGTTCGCCGCCTGTTTGCCTCTAGCCAGGTCCCGGCGTACGTATAACATGATATGCACAAACCGTCCCCGCGGAACTTATCACCCCTCCCGCCGCTTCGTCGTTTCTTCGCCGCGACCAATCAGCCGCATATCTCAACTGTACATACAATCAAACCTGTATGATGTTCCACGTGGAACACTTCTCCAACGCCTTCCATCACCGCGCCGATTTTCTCACCGCCTTGGCTAACTCGGGCAGTTTGTTAAAGATGGCGCAGCAGCGCAGCCAAAGCCTGTTGTCGATCGCAGGATAGCCGCTGACTGTCTTACCCGCTTCCACATCGTTGGGGATGCCGCTCTGGGCGGTCGCTATGGCGCCGTCTCCGATCTTGCAGTGGCCTGCTACTCCTACTTGCCCGGCGAGGATTACGTTGTTGCCTACTTCGGTCGAGCCCGCGAGGCCGACCTGCGCGCAGAGGAGCGTGTCTTCGCCGACGGTGGATGCGTGGCCCACCTGAACAAGGTTGTCGATCTTGGCGCCGCGCGCAATTCTCGTTTGGCCGACGGCGGCGCGGTCGATGCAACTCCCGGCCTGGATCTCAACGTCGTCTCCGATGACTACATTGCCGGACTGTACGATCTTGTGCCAATGGGCTTTCTTATTTTCACCGCCGTCATCCTTGGCGAAGCCGAAACCGTCGGAGCCTACGATCACCGCGTTTTGCAGGACTACGTTGTTGCCGAGTTGGCAGAACTCGCGCACTACGGCGTGGGTGTGCGCGAAGAAATTGTCGCCGATCCTTACTCCGCGATAGATGGTGACGTGGGCGAGCAGGATGGCGTTGTCGCCGATGTCGACACCTTCGTCGATGACCACGTAAGGGCCGAGGTGCGCATGTTTGCCGATCTTCGCCGTGGGATGAACGACGGTGGTTGGGTGAACTCCGGGAGCGTAACGCGGCGGTTGATAGAAAAGTTCTACCGCCTTGGCCCAGGCGTAGTACGGATTCTTCGTGCGCAGCATGCCGGTGGAGATGGCAGGGAAGTTCTCGTCGACGATCACCGCGGAGGCGCGCGTGGTTTTTGCGGCGGCCGCGTACTTGGGATTGCTGACGAAGGTGAGCTGTCCCGGGACAGCGTGCTCGATGCCGGCGACGCCGGAGATATCGGTATCGGGAGGGGCGTTCTCGAGTTTTGCGTGGATTGCGGCGGCAATGTCGGAGAGTTTCATGGTGGGGTCCGAGGGAATTGTAATGGAACGGGTCTCAGGACTCAGGTGTCGGGTCTCAGGAAAAGCGTGGCGTTCGGCGGGCGGGGACGGCGGCACTACTCTCCACGGGCTGTGCCCGGCTGGACAGCCGAGGCGGCTGTCCCTACGTGGTTCTTACTAGGGTTCGAATAGCGTTACCTGGCGGGTATCGGGCGCGCCTCTCTTGCGGCGGCGGGCGGCGCCAATTACGGCCAGGACGGTCACTGAGGTCAGCGCGGAACGCGGGACGAAGACTCTTTGCGTGTTGGAGCGCAGGTCGGGAGGGTTCATCAGAAATCCCTCGGCGGGATTTTGCGTGAGGTCGTTGGGCAGAATGCCTTCGATCACATCGCTGTCCTTGAACTTCAGACGCACCCACAGGCCTTCGGTCCTGGGCCGGGTGGTGAAGGTTTTGCGGACCATCACGTCGGAATCGGAAAAATCGCGGACAAAAAAGACGGCCTTGATATCGCGCAGGTCGATGGCGACGACGTTGCCGGATGTGTTGAGCAATTCGAGTTTGCCCTCGACGACAAAGTCGGCGGGAGCGACGTAGCCGGTGACGGAATCGCGATCGTGCTTGCGCACGATCACTTTTTTGTGAGTCGAGGGCATGGGCTGGTTGAGAGCTCGCAGGCATCGCGGTTCCCACGCATTCGCAAAGAAGGCTAATGAATGGGGCACCCAGCCCATTTCCCACTCGTTCACAAAAGGCGTGAATGAGTGAGGAACTGACGCAATGAACAGGCGCTCCGATCTCGAGTCCCTGAAACTCCTCGTGGCGATTCTCGCACTTTCCGCAGGAAATCGTACAGATTGTGCCTTGGCAGTAGCCAAACGGGTAAACCTTGTGTTATTTTCTCTGCTTGCTAGAAATATGGGTTAGATTTATAAGTCTAATGTCTAGAGCGAGTTAGATTGGCACACAGGATCGCTCTTGGAGGATCAGTCTGCTCCCCTGTGGAAATCTTGTGAATAACGCTCGGCTCCAGCCACGAGAAGGCGATTAAAAAGGCATGGCCGACTACATCTATACGCTGGAAACCCGGCTCTCGCCGGATCAACAAAAAGCTGTCGCCTCGGTCATTGACGCCGCCAAAGCGGCGGAGATGAACGTGTACCTGACCGGTGGCGCCGTGCGCGACATCATCACGGGTTTCCCCATCCGCGACCTGGACTTCACGGTGCAGGGCAATGCCCTGAAACTGCAGAAGGATCTGGAGCGTGGGGGCGCGGTCATCGGCCACGCCGACGACGCGACACGGACGCTGCTGCTGACGCTCGGTGGCGGGGTGCGCGCCGAGATCGCGATGGCGCGGTCGGAAACCTACGAAAAATCCGGAAAGCCACCGCAGATCGCTCCGGCGACGATTATCGAGGATTTGCGGCGGCGCGATTTCACGGTCAATGCGATGGCGTTGTCGCTGAATGAGGGATCGCGCGGGCTGCTGATGGATCCGTTCAACGGCGCGGCCGACATTGAAGCGAAGCTGATTCGCGTGCTGCACAACTACGCGTTCTTCGAAGATCCCTCGCGGATGATTCGCGCGACGCGTTTCTCGACGCGCTTTCACTGGCCGCTTGAGGAGCGCACGCTGGCTCGCTACAACGCCGGGAAAGAAAACGCCTATATCGATTACATCCGGAACAGCAGCATCGGATACGAAATCGAGCAAATGGCGTATGAGGACGACGCGCTCGGCATCCTGAAAGCGTACGAAAAAGAGGGCTGGCTGAAGGTGCTGAATTCGCACTGGACGACGGCGAAAGTGGATTCGGCTGGGCTGAACGCGTTGATGAAAACTCGGCAGCAAATGAATGAACTGGGCTACACGCCGGAAGTGGCTGCGGCGGTGCTCCACTTCCTGACCGAGCGGCTTGGCGATAAGGATGTCGCCGATCTGCGGCGTGCGATTCCCCGGAAGGACCTGGTGGAAGCGTGGAAGGATCTGGAGGATGACGCTCGCGACCTGGCGAAGCGGTTGATGGGTAAAGAGGCGGCGACGCCTTCGCGGACCTGGCAACTGCTGTCGTCGGCGCGGCCGGAGATGATTCTGTTTCTGGCGGTGACGGCGAAGCAGCAGGGAGTGGTGCAGAAGATCAGGAATTTCTTTACGAAATGGCGGCAAGTGCAGCAGAAGGTTCCACTTCTGGAAATGACGGAATTGCACATCACGCCGCAACTGCCGGCTTACCCCAAAATTGCAAACGACGTATTTCTGCTGCTGCTCGACGGCAAGCTGCGTTCGCGCACGGAAATCCTGAAATATCTGAAACCTCTTGCACCGCCGCCGCCACCGCCACCGCCACCTCCGCCCGCCAAGCGCGGTCGAGCGAAACTGGCGGCAGCAGCGGCCGAGCAGGCTGCCGCGGCTGCTGGCAAGGGAAAAGGGAAGGCCAAGGGCAAAGAAGCGGTCGTAGCAGCGCCTGCTGCCGTTAAGCCTGGGACGGCTAAGCCGGGAACAGACGCGAAAACGGCTCCTCCGGCAAAAGGGGCGGCCAAGGGAACTCCGGTGCCTGCGGCTAAGGCTGCTGTGGCGCCTGCGCCCAAGGCGGCTGAGGCACCCGCGGCTAAGGGGCCAAGCAAGGCTGCTCCGAAAGCCGAGAAGGCAAGCGCCAAGAAGCCTGCGGTTAAGCCGACCGCAAAGAAGAAGCCAGCAGACAAGAAGCCGGCGAAGGCAGCTAAGAAGAAACGATAAGCTGGCGCTTTCACGATCCCTGTCATGGCTAGTCCTCCGGGGGCGGGACGCCCCTTCGACAAGCTCTCGTGACAGCCGGTGAGGACGCCGGCGCTGCGAAAACCCACCTCGGCTGCTTCGGAACGCCAAACTTGCTTTAGCTTTGAGCTATTGCTGGCTAGTAATTATTGTCTCCAGGCTATTGTTCCTCAGAGCTATTGCTGTCCGCAGGCAATTTAGCTCTGAGCTATTGCACCTGAAGCACTCTTTTATAGAGCAACGACACGACTCCGAATGCATTAGTCTTGCGATCGCCGGAGGTCCCACTTTTGGTACCGATTATCTAGCCTCATAGGCTAGCCAGTTTGCGAGGCCTGACTCCATTCCATCGTGAGTTCGTTCAGCGACCACAGACACGGTGGGAGAGTGCGAGAAGGGATGCGCGCGCTTGTGCATGCCTTGGAACTGGCACTTGAAGTCTATTGCTGGTGGGCGCGCAGATTGTATCCTGCGTTTTGTTGACATTTGTGTGCTGTGCCTGAAACCCTGCATTTCCGGGGGTGCGGCGCACAAGAAGGAAAGTCAGAATGCACAGGCCTGGTGCAAGTTCTCTCGTGGTAAGAGCATGCGGCGAGCGGGCTTGAGTCGATCGGATCGACCATGGTTGGTCAACTGACTCCTAATGTGTTGTCCTCGCGTTTCACATCTTCGAGCAAGAATGTCGCAAAGTATTGCAACTGGTGAGCACACAATTTCAGCTTTCTAACTAGCCAAATCAGTCTAGAGTGGTCGATTGGCGACTAATCCATTTGGATTACTTCATAGGAACTGGTACGGAGGGCACTTGTTTCCTTGACAAGGGAAGGCGTTATTGCGAGAATCTTAGTGCGTTGTTGTGGTACGGCCACATTCTGATCTGCGTTGTTCCTCCCCTGCGATCAGGTTCTGATTTGCTGCTTTAGGTTTCGATCATTCTGTGTTGCAACGAATGTAGTACGCCATCAGGACGTTTGTGGGGATGAAAGTCACCGCAACGCGAGGGGTCCGGCAACCGGGAAAGACCTTATCACTTTTGCCAAGGGTGGGAATGTGGCTATTGCTCCAAGCAGGTCGGGATTCTTGCTACTAGATACTTCGCTGAATCTGATCGCCTCCAACCCCGAGGCCGTTCAAATTCTGTCCTATCCGAGCAAACCGGATCGGATCAAGCAGCTCAGCGTATTCCTTTCGGACCGGATCCGCAGTGTGATGGTCGATTACCCGTTGACTGAGAGCAACGGGGTCAAGGAATACCAATCAGGCAGACGGCGCTACATTTGCCGAAAGTTCCACATAGACGGGAACGGGCGTTCAAACCCGCAGCCCGCCATTGCCATGATATTCGAGAGGACGGCGACGCCGGACCTTGCGCTGGAGGAAATTTGCCGGCAGTTTGACTTGACCCGGCGAGAGCGCGAAACGGTGGAGCTACTGGTGCAAGGCCTAACCACCAAGGAAATCGCGAGCCGCCTGGGGATCAGTCCCAATACGGTAAAGGCGTTTGTTCGAATCGTAATGGTGAAGATGAGCGTTTCAACCCGCTCCGGAATTGTGGGCCGATTGACCGGGGCCCGATCCTTAGGCTAAACGCAGCACCCTAGCCAGTGTGAATTAGTCCAATCGAGGACTATCGCGCGCGTGCCGACTTGCGGCATGATGGCAAGGCTGTGAAGCGTTCAGCCGAGCGAGACCGGCGGGAGCATGCGCGGTTCCCCCAGGCAATCGATGTCCGCGCCCGCACAATGCCTCCCGTGCACGCTTCTCATGCCACTCCCAAAGAGATTCAAGGACGCATTCAAAACGTGAGCCAAGGTGGCCTCTGCGTTCTAAGTACGCAGCCGCTTACCGTCTCCACGTTCGTTGTTTGCGAAATCGCCATGCCGGACATCCCGGTGTCGATCCCAACACTGATGCAGGTCCGTTGGACCGTCAAGCGGGGGAAAGAGGCGTATCACTACATCCACGGGCTACGGTTTGTGGCCAGCTGAACAGCTCGGGGCAGTCCCCTCCGGAATCTGTGTCGCAGCTTTTGTGGCGCCCCTCGGCGGGCGTTGAAGGCATGCCCCTCCAGCAGCAAGATTCGTTGACGAACTTCAGGTTGGAAATGTTGCCCGGGAGAGGGGCGCCCCCGGCAGGGCGCCGACGCTATGTTCGCTCTAAGCCGCTTCGCGTGGGCTGCGGCTCTGCGCTCGACTCTGGGTTTCAGGCTACTATCTTTTTCTTGAGGAGCGCGCTGCTGCGGCTGCTCCGCCGTCTCCTGTGCCGCAACTGCAAGTGCCGGCGCCGCTGCCCAGGGTTTCCAGATAGCCGCACAAACTTGCCAGGAAGGCCTGATTCCCACTTGCCAGAGGAACTGTATCAAAGCTGGCTTCGGTGAGGGTTGGGCTATCCGGGACGCTTTGAACATTGGTCTGCCAGGCATCGAGGACACCGGTGGGAGCGAGGGAGCCGGGATCACACTGCGGATTCTGGCCGATGTCGGACGGGATCAGCATGATTTCCCCAGCCGCCGGAGGAATCCCGGTTAGAGGATTGGCGGTCAAATCGTAGGCCAAAGACAGAGTGCGCAGACCGCTGTCGGAAACCGGACATCCGCAACACTCGTTCAATTCCTGATTCTGGTCGAAGACATAAATCATGGCACAGAGATTTCCGGCGGTGGCGCCTCCGGCAGTGAGGCCCGGGTTGGTGATGTAAAGGGAGCCGTCGATGCCAGAAGCCTGAGTGTTGACGAGGCTGTAGTAGCTGACGAAAAGGAGAGGCTGGACGGTGAGAGTGGTGGTTCCCGTGGCGCCGCCGTAAGTGGCAAAGACAGTGGTCGTGCCCACTTGCCACGCCGTCGCCATACCGGAACTGCTGAGGCTGACGATACCTGCAGGCGTGGAGCTCCACGAAGTAGCAGCGGTTACGTTCTGACTGGTGCCGTCGCTCCAGGTAGCTTGCGCTTGCAGCTGCTTGCTGTTTTCGAGAACCATGGACACGGGTGACGGAACGATGCTGAGGGAAACGACTACGGCCGGCGTGACAGTCATGGCGGCGGAGCCGGTCATGGAACCAGAGGATGCGGTGATGGTCGCGGATCCGAGCGCGTTGGCTACAGCCATACCGGACGCGTCGACACTGGCGATGGTGGAAGTGGACGAACTCCAGATCACCAATTGAGTCAGGTTCTGGGTCGAGCCATCGGAAAAATTCCCGGTCGCGGTGAGCTGCTGGGTCTCCCCGATAGGCAAGGAAGCCTGGGCCGGACTGACAGTGATACCGACCAATGCCGCGTTTCCAACCGTTACGGAAGCAGCGCCGCTCATTGATCCCGAGGTGGCGGTGATGGTCGTGGTGCCCGCCGCAGCGGCAACAACGGAACCGGTGGGATTCACAGTGGCCGCTCCCGTTACGGAAGAAGCCCAGGCTGCTGATTGGGTCAGATCCTGCGTCGATCCATCGGAGAAGTTTCCTGTCGCGGTGAACTGTTGAGACTCGCCGACGGGCAAGGACACCGAGTTGGGGCTCACCGTGATGCTCAGCAATACAGCCTGCGCTACGGTTATGGAAGCGGTGCCGTTTAGGGATCCAGAAGTTGCGGTGATGGTAGCTGTGCCGATTCCTGAGGCAAGGACCGAGCCGGTGGGGCCGACGCTGGCAACGTCAGTTCCGGAAGAACTCCATGTGGCAGTTTGCGTCAAATCCTGAGTTGTCCCGTCGGAGAATTTGCCCGTTGCCTTGAGCTGTTCGGATTCGCCAAGGGGCAGGGAAGATGGAGTGGGAGACACCGAGATCCCGACTAAAGCCGGCGCGCCAATTGTCACGTAGGTGCTGCCCGTCACACTCTGGTAGGTTGCCGATATCTGCGAAGTGCCTTCGCCCATGCCGGTTACCTGGCCCTGGTCCCCGATCGTCGCAACCGTGGGTTTGCTCGTTTGCCAAGTGACAGAATCTGTCAAGACCTGCTGACTGCCGTCACTGTAGTTGCCGGTGGCAACGAGTTGCACATTTTGACCCTTTGCGACCGTTGCATTAGCCGGAGTGACCGTGATCTTTTGTAGCTGTACCGCGGAATTTGAGCCGGAGCCGCAGTTCAAGTTCAAGAGCGGCAAGAGGGCAACAAACACGGCAAGGACACGCATGGCGGGAGTGGCTGGAAAGCTTTTCATTGTGGAAATCCCTGGCAGCCTTGGGGGAAGGCGCGGTCTTTCAACTAGACACTATGAAATATATCGGAGGGATAAACTTGTGCAATTGCCAACTCTGCCTAACCCGTTTGGGTAGTATGCCAGAGAGGGTGGTACGACCGTAGACGAGGCTGGGCGCAGGAATTGAGCCGAACGAGGCAAGTGCAAAAGCCAGCTTTCCAATTACATCGCGGAAGTGGATTCCGAGGCAGAGAAACGCCGGGGGGCAACCCGCTCAAAGCGATTGACCCAGACAGAAGTGGTGCGTCGGCCGCCACGGGAAGTCTAGTTTAGAGGAGTTAGTAACCTTGTCCTCATATGGACCGAACAGCTGGTACGAAGGTGGCATTGCGGGGGGCCGTTTCTGGTAGTTAACTGGTAATTGACCACGGGCAGTTTGCCCGGCAGGCGGGGTCTTGCGGGAACGGGCTGTTATGGCGGGCGAGGGTCAGGCGGGATGATTCGAGAGGCCGCGATCGCCGTTTGCTACAGTATTCTTTCGGAGTAGTCCGAATTCTTTTGTGGTAAGATCGCAAGAGCAGCCGGTGTGAATCGTTCATGTGTCATGAGCGGGCAACTGGCGAAGAAGGCGTCAGCCGAAAGCACCTCCCCGCTAGACCTCCCCTTGAGCAGTGCGGCACCATGCTATAACGGGTCCATAGTGAATCGCTAGGACAGCCGGTAGATGGCGGCTGTTGAACTGAGTCAGATTATGCCTGGGAAATCTGTGGCGAAGTCCGATCGCGCGATAGATGGGACATGGGGACGGCCGAGTGGGGAAGTGAGGGCCGTGCTTCGCAACGGCACACGTGTAGCCGCAGCAGTCGCGTTGTTGGCTTTCGGGGTTAGCGACCTGCGCGCGTCGCAGGATGGCATGGTTTCGAGTGGTCCCGTGATACAGCGCGTGGTGCGTGCAGTGCCGCGCAAGTATGTCCTTTCGCCGAGCGGACCAACGGTTCCGGTCAATCAAGTTCAACATTTTGGAGTAGTGGACTCCGACGGGAAACCAGTGGCTGTGCGCTGGAATATCTCAGGGCTCGGCTGCTACGGCTCGGGCTGCGGAAGCATCGACGAGCGCGGAGTGTATCACCCTCCATCTTCGGTTCCGAAGCCGCGAATGGTTACGCTCGAAGGCGTGGTGATTGCAGATCCGCATTACTCGGTGTTGACGGAAATCCGGCTGGCAGAAGCAGTGACAACGAACGAGATGGCTAAAGCTGCTGAAAAACCGCAACTGCCGGCGCCGCAGATCCCCAACGAGCAGGTCATCGCGAGCCGGCGTGAATCGCTGCCGCTGCCAGGGGCGGTTGCGGCTACACCCGGCCTGGAAAAAGTTGATGCTGTCCGCACGGCCGATTTGATTCCGCTTCCGTCGGTGATTGGAGCGGCTCCGTCGGTTGCGAGCCAGAGCGCGGGCCGCCATTCCGAACTCCCGCCAGTACCGGCGGCGATTGGCGCGACGCCTACGGTGGGCGGAGTGAATGGCACGCGGAATGCCGATTTCGCTCCGTTGCCGAAGGTCGTTGTGGCCGCCCCCACGGTTGCAAGCCAAGGGGCTAGCCGCCACTCCGAATTAGCCGCGGTACCGTCAGCAGTGGCCCCGACGCCGGCAGTCAAGGGAGTGAAGAAGGACGATCGTTTCGCGGAGCTGGTTCTGTCGCCTACGGTGGTGATCACCGCTCCCAAGGCTCCTAGTCCAGTTGCTGCGAGTCCAGTTGCTGCGCACCCCGCCGAAATGCGGCAAGCGCCAGCCTCGGTTGGCACGGCATTAGGAGTGAAGGCGCAGGAGCCTGTCCGCATGGCCAGTTTACTGCCGTTGCCATCAACTTCTGCTGCGCCCGGTTCACCTTCATTGAGCGTGAACACGCAGGCATCGCTCGTGCCGGGGAAACCGACGGTTGCAGCAAGTCCCGCCTTGCGGCCGGCGCCGGACACGATGGGCGCAAGCGCTGAGGCAGCGATACCACAGGATGCGGTGCGGGTCGTCTACCGCAACGGGCAGCTCACAATTGATGCACGCAACGCAACGCTGGCGGACGTGCTGAAACTGGTTGCCGAAAAGACAGGAGCCACGATCGATGTTCCTCCGGGAACCGCGCTCGAGCCGATTGTGGAACACGCCGGCCCAGGACTGCCCAACGATGTATTGACGCGGCTGCTGAACGGCTCGCGGTTTAATTTCATCATCGTGAATTCGACAAAGGACCCGCAGCAACTGGCGCAAGTGCTGCTGTCAGTGCGTCCAGCCGATACAGGGGCCGCGACCTTAGCAGCTGTACCAAGTCCGCCAATACCCTCTTCGCTCTACCAACCGGATACGACGGTAGCGGCTCAGCCTCTGCCGGCGCGGCTTGACCCCAGCCTGCAGCCCCCGAGCGGGCAATTGACGCCAGATGCGATCGGGGAACTGATGAAGGAAAAAGCTAAAGAGCTGCGCGAGAGAAACCAGGAGCAATACCCGCCGCAACAGCCCCAGTAGCAGAGAATGCGCAGCGCGGAGCGCACGAGTAGCCGCCGACGAAACAGGCAGCCGTGCGAAGCGGCAGATCGCGGTGCATCGGCGGAAGCAAACTGGGGCCCCCCGAGGTGGTGTGTAAACGCAGCGGGGCAGGGGCTACTCCATAAGGAGTAGGTATCACCTCTATGTGTATTGGGTTAGGCCACGTGGGTACTGTGCAACGATGTGCCAATCGAATACATTCCTCCCAGCGCCATTAGCTGAACTCCCCCCAGCCCCAGGCGTCAATAACTGGAGGATCACAAATGAAAAGGGTTGGATTTGTGTTTGCCATGCTGGTCATCGCAATGATGGCGACAAGTGCGATGGCTCAAAACGTTGGTGATAACAGCGTGTATTTTGTCACCTATTATGCTAACAACGTCACGGGCGCTCCGGACGCAACAGTGCGTTTCATCAACGATGGCGACCAGGGTACGGGTTCGAGCGGCGACCTGTGGGCGGCTTTCTACATTTTCGATGACAGCCAGGAACTCACAGAGTGCTGCGCCTGCGTCGTCACGCCTGACGGCCTGCTTTCGGAAGATGTAAAGACCGAACTGACGAATACCCCGCTGACGGGCAAGGTTCCGCAGCGTGGCGTCATCAAGGTCATTTCGTCTAAGTCTTGGGATCCGACCGCCCCATCACCGTTGACCGGTCTGCGCGGAACGGCGACGCACATTCAGCGCGCGGCTCCGACTTCGGGCGCGTATGCCACGACCGAAACCGCATTCGCGGACGCAAACCTGAGCTCGGCTGAAGCAGCGTTCCTGCCGCAGCTCTGCCTGTTCGCGGACACCTACCTCAGCGGCGTTCCGTGCACTTGCACACCCGAAGATCACGACTTCTAAATCGTTGATCCTTGGAGGGTTGTCAACTTAGAACACCCGGACGCTGGGTCTTGTGGTATACTCAGCGTCTGGGCCCTCCCCCTCTTTTCGCCCCCAATCCATTTCTTGAAGAGAGGAAAATTCCACAATGTTAAGCAAGAATTCTCTGGTCGCGCTGGGGCTAGGCTTAGCTCTAGGCGCGTTTTCGGTCCCCACTTTCGGTCAAAATGACCCCGCTGTTGTGGCGGAGATTAACGGGCGCAAAGTGACCTCGGCTGAACTGAAGCAAAAGCAGGCCTCCAAGCTGCTTCAAGCCGAATACAAGTACTACATATCGGAGCGGGATGCGCTGGATCAATACATCGACGATGAGATTCTGAACATGCAGGCAAAGAAGGAAGGGGTGAGCCGCGACGAATTATTCAAGCGCCACGTGGCCTCGAATATCCCGGAGCCAACCGAAGATCAGCTTCGCTTCTACTTTGAGGGCGTGCAGACGGAAGAGACGTTTGAAGAAGCGCGGCCCCATATCCTCGATACCATCCATCAACTGCGCCTGAAAAAGGCGCGCGACGCCTACATCGCCGACCTGCGAGGAGAATATGGAGTCGTGGTCGAACTGAGCCAACCCAGCGTGAAGGTCGAGGCTGGAAGCGCTCCGCGGCTGGGCCCGGAGAACGCGCCGGTCCAGATCATCGAGTTTGCGGATTATCAGTGTCCATACTGCCAGAAAGTGAATGACGATCTGGCCAAGTTACGGGAACAATTTGGATCCCAAGTATCCTTCATTTACAAAGATTTTCCGTTGCCGATGCACCCGCTGGCAGCAAAGGCCGCGGAGGCCGCACACTGCGCGGGCGATCAAGGCAAATTCTGGGAGTATCACGATGCCTTGTTCAAGACCAAACAGATCCAACTATCGGATCTGAAACAGGAAGCCGCAACGCTGAAGTTGGATGTCGCGCGTTTTGACCGCTGCCTGGAGGCTGGAGAGCACGCAGCCTCGGTCAAGAAAGAGTCGCAAGAAGGACAATCGCTGGGCTTGCAGGGAACTCCGAGCTTCTTCGTCAATGGCCATTTCATGAGTGGCGCCATCGGCTATATGAAGTTACGGGAGTCGGTGATGCAAGAACTGGCTAACGCGAAAACGGCGAACCAGAGCGCTGCCTTGACGCCATCGAAAGCAGACGAGAAGAAGTGAGGTTTTGCTCGACAGGCTCGTCGACGTAACGATGGGCTTCCGCAGAAGCGAGAGTCAACAACAGGTTGTCATTCCGGGCGATGCGGCGCTCGGAATGACAACTGCTTAGTGACCCAGCCTTTTTATCCGCGTCCTCATGACAAGTGGATGACGCCGGATCCCAAAACAGTTCTGAAGGACTAATCCACAAGTAGTAGAAGTGGCCCACAGGGGCACTTGCAAACATCCCACCGTTGACTAGAGTTCTAGTGCGCCACCAGCTGAACTCCCCCCAGCCCTAGGCGGCAAACCTGGAGGCTCTTATGAGACAGGTCGGATTGGTGTTTGCCACGCTGGTCATCGCGCTGGTTGCGACGAGTGCGATGGCTCAAAACGTCGGCGATAACAGCGTTTTCTTCGTCACTTATTTTTCCAATAATTACCCGGGGCTGCCGGATGGAACCGTACGGTTTATCAACGATGGGGACCAGGGTACGGGCGCAAGCGGCGACCTGTGGGCGTCCTTCTATGTATTCGATGACAGCCAGGAACTATCCGAGTGCTGCGCCTGCCTGGTCACACCCGACGGTCTGCTATCGGAAGATGTAGCAACCGAGCTGACAGCCAACCCGCTGACGGGCAGAGTGGACACGCGTGGAGTCATCAAGGTGATCTCGTCCGCCAGTAACGACCCGACTGCCCCGGTGCCGACTCCGGGCCTGCGCGGATGGGCGACGCACATCCAGGGGAGTGCTCCGGAAAGACGCTCGAAGGGAGTGGCCGCGGGGACGACCACCGAAGCCGCTTTCGCGGATGCAAACCTCGGCAGTAGTGAGGAAATGTTCCTGGGCGAGCTGTGCTGGTTTGCGCAGTACTTGGGCTCGGGCCAGGCAATTTGCAGCTGCACCCCGGAAGACAGCGACTTCTAATTCTTGGACCTTAGACAGGCCCAGACGCCGGTTTCACGCGGCATCGGGGCCTTTTCTTTTTCCCCGCTGAACGACCGATCATGCAAGAACTTGCGATCCTGCCCAAAAGCAGTAGGACAGCATTCCTAATGTTTCCGTTTAAGCCGCGTGGGTACTTGTAAAGAGTGAGCAATCGACTAGAGTTCCAGAAGCGCCACCAGCTGTTCTCCCCCCAGTCTAGGCGTTAAAAAACTGGAGGATCACAAAAAATGAAGAAGCTTGGGTTCGTGTTTGCCATGCTGGTCATCGCGACGATTGCGACAAGTGCGATGGCTCAAAACGTGGGCGACAACAGCGTGTATTTTGTCACCTATTATGCTAACAACGTTGCGGCTGCTCCGGACGCGACCGTTCGTTTCATCAACGACGGCGACCAGGGTACGGGCGCGAACGGCGACCTGTGGGCTGCTTTCTACATCTTCGACGACAGCCAGGAGCTGACAGAGTGCTGCGCCTGCCTGGTCACGCCAGACGGCCTGCTTTCGGAAGACGTGAAGACCGAACTGACGAACACCCCGCTGACGGGCAAGATCCCACCGCGTGGCGTTATCAAGGTCATCTCGTCTAACACTTGGGATCCGACCGCCCCTGTGGCGGTACCCGGCCTGCGCGGAACGGCGACCCACATCCAACGTGCAACCCCGACGTCGGGTGCGTATACCACGACTGAAACCGCGTTTGCGGATGCGAACCTGAGCTCGGCTGAAGCAGCGTTCCTGCCCCAGCTTTGCTTGTACGCAGACACCTACCTCAGCGGCGTGGGCTGCTCCTGCACACCGGAAGATCACGACTTCTAAATCGTTGGTCCCGGTAGATAGTAGTCTGGCATCCAGGCGCCGGTTTGGTTTCACACGGCGTCTGGTCCTCCCCCTCTTTTTCTCTTCCAGAGAGATTTCCCTTCCAGAGAAATCATGCAAAGAGTTGCGCATCCTACCCATACGCAGTAGGACAGCATTCCTAGCGTTTCCGTTTAGGCCACGTAGGTAATTGCGTTCCGCAGGGAGAGGACTAGAGTTCAACCAGCGCCGCCAGTCTGTTCTCCCCCCAGTCCAAGGCGTCAAATACTGGAGGATCACAAAAATGAAGAAGCTAGGATTTGTGTTTGCCATGCTGGTCATCGCGATGATGGCGACAAGTGCGATGGCTCAAAATGTGGGCGACAACAGCGTGTATTTTGTCACCTATTATGCTAACAACGTCACGGGCGCTCCGGACGCAACCGTGCGCTTCATCAACGACGGCGATCAGGGTACGGGATCGACCGGCGACCTTTGGGCGGCTTTCTACATCTTCGACGACAGCCAGGAACTGACAGAGTGCTGCGCCTGCCTGGTCACGCCGGACGGCCTGCTTTCGGAAGACGTGAAGACCGAACTGACGAACACCCCGCTGACGGGCAAGATCCCACCGCGTGGCGTTATCAAGGTCATCTCGTCTAACACTTGGGATCCGACCGCCCCTGTGGCGAAACCCGGCCTGCGTGGAACGGCGACCCACATCCAACGTGCAACCCCGACGTCGGGTGCGTATGCCACCACTGAAACCGCGTTTGCGGATGCGAACCTGAGCTCGGCTGAAGCAGCGTTCCTGCCCCAGCTGTGCTTGTTTGCGGATACCTACCTCAGCGGCGTAGGCTGCTCCTGCACACCGGAAGATCACGACTTCTAAATCGTTGGTCCCGGTAGATAGTAGTCTGGCACCCAGGCGCCGGTTTGGTTTCACACGGCGTCTGGGCCCTCCCCCCTCTTTTTTCCCTTCCAGAGAAATCATGCAGGAAATTGCGCCCCACCCATACGCAGTAGGACTCCAATCCTAGTGTTTCGGGCTAAGCCAGGTAGGTAATTGCGTTCCGCACGGAGTGGGCTACAGTTCAAACCAGCGCCGCCAGTCTGTTCTCCCCCCAGTCCCAGGCGTTAAATACTGGAGGATCACAAATGAAGAAGCTAGGATTTGTGTTTGCCATGCTGGTCATCGCGATGATGGCGACAAGTGCGATGGCTCAAAATGTGGGCGACAACAGCGTGTACTTTGTCACCTACTATTCCAACAACTATGCGGGCGCTCCGGACGCAACCGTGCGTTTCATCAACGATGGAGACCAGGGTACGGGCATCGGCGGCGACCTGTGGGCGGCTTTCTATATCTTCGATGACAGCCAGGAGCTGACAGAGTGTTGCGCCTGCCTGGTCACGCCTGACGGCCTGCTCTCGGAAGATGTGAAGACCGAACTGACGAACACCCCGCTGACGGGCAAGATCCCGCCGCGCGGCGTCATTAAGGTCATCTCGTCTTCCAACTGGGATCCGACCGCGCCTGTGGCGGTACCCGGCCTGCGGGGGTTCGCTACGCACATCCAACCCAACGCTTTGCCTTCCGGCAAGCAGGGCGGGGTTGTCGCCTATGCCACCACCGAGACCGCTTTCGCGGACGCGAACCTGAGTTCGGCTGAAGCAGCGTTCCTGCCCCAGCTGTGCTTGTTTGCGGATACCTACCTTAGCGGCGTGGGCTGCTCCTGCACACCGGAAGACCACGACTTCTAGACGTGGCTTTTGCGGAGGTTAGACAAGGCTGAACATCCCGGACGCCGGCGTTTACGCGGGCATGGCGTCTGGGCCCTCCCCCTCAAAAATCAGTAAGCGCAGAAGAAGCCTGCCGGATGGCAGGCTTTCTTATTGGCGTCGCGGGATTACTGCGATGGTGGTGATGCCGGCTGCGGCTGGGGTGAAGTCGGCGGAGGTGAAGCAGGAGAGGATGGCGCAGCCTTGAAGGCGGCGCTACTCATGCAAAAATTGCTGCCCGCTTTCCCTCCGGTTAGTGTCGGCTGATAAGTCCCTGGGGGCGCCTGGAGCACGTAAACATAGGAAGGGCGCCGGGTCCAGGCCGGCGGAGTGACGCCGGTCGGAAGCGGAGGAGTAGAGAAGAAAGGCGCAATCACGAAATCCGGTGCGGTCGTAGTCAGAGTGGGACCGGCCCCGGAACCATCCTTGGTCAAAGTTCCATCGCTCAGGCTTGCACCCAATCCATCGAGCACCGAGGACAAAGCGAGTCCGGAAACTTCCAGGAAATTATTGATACTGGCGCGAACGTGACCCGATAAATGGAATTTGAGTTCCGTTACGTCCGGATTGCAATTCTCGCAGTACCAGATATCAAGGGACTGTTTGGCGCAAGAGGAAGTTGAGCCTTTGACCTGCTTATACGTGTTTCCGCCCGCCGGCGCATTGTCGGTAATACTCACGACTTTGATGTCGGGGGTTAGAAGCAGTGGCATGGCGATGAGAACGCTGCCTTTGGCCGTTGGCTGCGGAAGATCCATGTCGGAGACCGTGCCCGCGCCGGCGCTGACCGCGGCGAACTGCTGCAGTATGGCTTGAGCGGATGCCTCAACTCCTGCCCAGAACAACAACACCAGTGCGAGTAAGTGCGACCTCTTCATATGACGGTCCTTTCCATGATGGGGTGGAAATCGTCGTAAGCGGCAGACTCGGACACTAACGGCGGCAAGACCGGGTCGGCAGGGACATTCTAGTGTCGTGGCTTCGGCGGTCTCAAGTTACGTCGGGTACGAGACGGCTATTTGGCGTCCCCTTGAGTTTTAACCAAGGCACGGTCTTTTATCACGATGAAGGGGGCTCCGCCGGTTGGCATGCTGTCGATTCTGCCCGAAACGCACACCTGCTTGCCGCTGTAGGCGTTGACGATCTCTTGCGGTCCGTCAGGCTTGGGCCCGAAAAGCACGAAGTAAAACACTGGAGTCGGCTCCGGCTGATCGAGGTCGAGCATGACGGGCTTCCCATGGCCTGCGATTCCATACTTGGAAATCTTGGTATCGACGACTTTGCCGCAGACGGTCGTGGTCTCGCCAATATGGCTCTTGGCATCGGCGGCGGTAACGGGCTTGGGAGTCGCGTCCTGAGCAAAGGCAAGAGGCAACAGGCCAGCTATAAACAGCGCAACGATCAGTGTTTTCATATTTGTCTTATTCCAGCTCCGAGAAGTGACTTGAGCGCAAAGGCCAACAGATTCAACAAAATCGACCCCGCCAGCCTGGCTCATCCTGACCCCATCTAAACCCAGTTTCCGCACCCCGTCAATTCCTCTTTTGGTTAGCGGACCAGGCACGGCCGGGAGAAAATGTACTCCGAAAGGTTAGGCTGTTCGGCTACGCCACATGGGGAGGCTCTAGCAGCCCTGCATTTGGCGAACACGTGAGGCAACGGGGGGCAAGCAACGGTGGGGATTCAGTAACCGATGCCGCGCGATGTACGATTTCCTCTTCTTGTGGGAGAATGCGAGCGGTGATTAGGCGGAATCTACGAACCGATCTGTTTTCCGCCTGCCGAACCCACAAGGAGGCCTGACCCCTGGCGGAGATCTACCGGTGGCTGCCACCCGAGGCAGCGAAGCTCTTACTCGTGCTGTTTCTGTCGTTTCTAATCGGCCTGGAACGAGAAGAGCACAAGATCGAGGCTGGATCCTATGCCTTCGGCGGCGTGCGGACATTTCCGCTGATTGGGCTGATCGGCTATTCCATCGCTTTGCTCTCCGGCGCGCAGCTCCTGCCGGTGACGATGGGTTTCCTGGTGGTGGGCGGATTTCTGCTGCTTTCGTATTGGCACAAAATCTCCTGCACAACAGCGGCGGGCGTGACCACGGAGATGTCCGCGCTGGCGACGTACCTGGTCGGTGCGCTGATCTATTACGAACATCTGTGGATTGCCACGACGCTTGCGGTGGCCAGCCTGTTGCTGCTGGAACTGAAGACGGTTCTCGAAAAGCTCGCGGCGAAGACTGCACCCCTGGAAATTCTGACGTTCGCGAAGTTCATGCTGCTGACGGCGGTCATTTTGCCAGCTTTGCCCAATCAGCAGTTTGGACGCTTCCACATTAATCCGTTCAAGACGTGGCTGGTGGTGGTGGCCGTAAGTGCAGTTTCGTATGGCAGCTATGTTCTGCAGAAGGTAACGAAGCAGCGCGGCGGGGTGGTGCTGGCTGCTTTGCTGGGTGGGGCGTATTCATCGACCGTGACTACGGTGGTCATGTCGCGCAGAGCTGCGCGGGAACAGCGGCCGCATCTATTTGCGGGGAGCATCTTGATCGCGTCCGGCGTCATGTATCTGCGGCTGGCGGGCTTGCTCGCACTTTTCAATCGCCAACTGGCGGCGACGATCGCGCCCATTTGCCTAATCCTCGCGGGCCTCGCCGCGTTGACCGGCTTTCTATGGTCGCGCCGGCCGGACGCAATCACGTCGGACGTGAAAAGGGAATTTGAGCCGAATAATCCCCTGGAACTGATGGCTGCCTTTTTCTTCGCATTCTTCTTTCTCGCCATGCTCATCGCGACACAGTTGACGGTCACTTATCTCGGCAAAGCGGGCGTCGATGTTCTCGCGGCCATCATGGGCGTGACCGACGTAGATCCCTTCATCATGGGCATGACCCAAGCCGCCGGGACCATCACGCCGGTCAAGGTCGCAGCCGGCGCGGTGTTGATCGCCGCATCCAGCAACAACCTGATCAAAGGCATTTACTCATTTAGCCTGGCAGACCGGAAAACCGGGGTGCAGAGTTTGTCGTTGTTGGCGGGGCTGGCCGCGGCAGGGTTGGCGCCACTGCTGTGGCTGTGAGCAGGTCTCAGGTCTTAGGGAAGCTCTGCCTAAGGATGTTCGGGACTCGACGACTGTGCTGATCGCGGCCTTTTCGCGGGCGAGGGCGTCCGCGCCACGCTCTCCAGAATTGATTTCAGTGGTTGCTGGTTTAGAATAAATCCATGGCGCAAGAACTCAGTTTTGGCCCTTACGTTGACATAGAAAACGGCAAGCGCGTTGTCAAAGAACTGGTCTTCGGTGACGGTGTGCCCGAAGGCATTGTCATGACTACGCTCGACGCGACCATCAACTGGACGCGCAAGAATTCCATTTGGCCGATGACGTTTGGGCTGGCCTGCTGCGCGATTGAGATGATGTCGATGGGCGCATCGCGGTTCGATATCGCGCGTTTTGGCGCCGAGGTTTTTCGGCCGTCGCCGCGGCAATCCGATCTGATGATTATTGCGGGGCGCGTTTCCAATAAGATGGCTCCGATCATCCGGCAGCTCTGGGAGCAGATGCCGGAACCGAAGTGGGTGATTTCGATGGGCGCGTGCGCTACCTCTGGCGGCGTGTTCAATAACTACGCTCTCGTGCAAAGCGTGAATCAGGTGATCCCGGTCGATATCTATGTTCCCGGATGCCCGCCACGGCCTGAGCAACTGATCTACGCGATCACGCTGTTGCAGGAGAAAATCCAGAAAGAGCGCGGCAGCTTGAGAAAAGCGCTGAACCTGGCGCCAGCCGGGGAATAACAACGTCCCTGAGACTTCGAAGAAACAACCGTCCTAACGCCGGAGAGTCGATGATAATTTCGGCACGTCGGCTTATTTCGACGCGAGAGGCGGGGACGCCGGCGCCACACTGCTGCGACGCTCCCTTACTGCTTGGATTTCGTGGCTGTCTCGCGCTCTGGTGGAGTCATCTGGTTCCAGATGGCGGTGAGATCCTTTTCGAGGATCTGATTGTTTGGGTCGAGATGCAGGGCTAGTGCGAACCAGGCGTAGGACGTCGGAAGGTCGCGGGGAACGCAGTGCCCGGTCGCGTACATGGTTCCAAAGGTGCTGCGGGCCTTGGCGCTTTGTTTTGCGGAGGCCGCCTTCAAAAACTTCACGGCTTCGTCGCAATTTTCGCCAACGCCTCGGCCATAGAGATAGGCCTCGCCTTTCCGATAATCGGCATCGCCACCCTCGACAACAGCCGTTGCGGGCTTAGGCGCTGCAGGCGCAGGTGCCTCGGCGGCCTGGGTCTTCGCGCGCGCGGCACTGACTTGCAGCACAGGTTTGGGAGTGGCGGCCGGTGGATTTTGCTTTGCGCTCGGTTGTGCGGCCGGCGGAGGATTGGACGGCTTGGGTTGCACCGAAGCAGTCTCTTGATGCGGTGACGCCGGGGGCGCTTCGGGTCGAGACGAATTGGCCGCGGGCGGCACCGGTGGCGTAGTCGACGCCTCGGGCTTGACCGCTGGAGTCGCTGACGTAGCCGGAGCAGCGGCAGGGTGCGAGGTTGCTGTGCGGGTCGCACCCACGTAGTTCGAGTAGGTCCACCAACCAGCGGTACCCAAGGCTAGGAGCAGCACCAGCAACAAAAAAACCCGGCGGCCGCCCGAGGTGTGCTCTTCGGGTTCGAGGAAGGAGTTGACGCCTGAGAAAGACTTCTGCCGGAGTGTGTCGATATCGGGCGGGGCCTCGGATACCTGACCCAATCCCAGCAGTGAAGGGCCGGCGATGGTTGCGACCGCCCTCGGTGCCTGTGGCTTCGCGGCCAGGGGAGGCACGTTATTCAAGACCGGGGCATGCCGTGGCTCGCTTCTTCGGGTTTCCGCCACTCGCGTGGGTACCTGTGCAGCGGCGGCGACCATGGGGCTGGGCGCAAGCGGTTGCGATTCGAGCGGCGTGCCGCACATTCCGCAGAAGCGGAAATCCGACGAATTCTCCTCACCGCAATTTGGACAGATCACGAGCGCTTCTCCAACATCTCTTATTTTACAGTGTAAACCGGGGCGGGACCGGCCACGCGCCCGGTCGTTCATATTAAAATTCTCGCGCCTTCATATTTCAGTATGACTAAAGCCAGGACGGCCAAAACCAGTTCCGTAGTACGAAGATTCGATGCGACGCTCGAGTGCATGCGGTCGCGGCTGAACTGGGTCATCATTCGCATCCCTTTCGATGCGGCCAAAATCTTTGGGGCTCGTGGTCAGATCAAAGTAAAAGGGACGATCAACGGCTTTCCATTTCGAAGCTCGCTATTTCCGACCCGTGAAGGCAGCCACATCCTTCTGGTAAATAAGCGCATGCAGAAAGGAGCACGCGTGACGGCTGGCGGCGTTGCTGGGTTTGAGATCCAACTCGATACCGAAGAACGGGTGGCAACGATTCCGGAGAGACTGAAGCGAATACTCGCCGAGGACCGATCGTTTCGCCGTTGGTACGACCAACTGAATCATTCCACGCGATACGAGATCGCGAAATGGGTCAATGACCCGAAGAGCGCCGAAGCCCGCGAACGCCGCTCGGAGCAGATCGCGGAACGGCTTCTCGAGACGATGGAGGCGGAAAGGGACCTGCCCCCGCTGTTGCGGCTTGCCTTTGCGCGCAACCAGCGGGCGGCCGAGGGATGGGAGCGGATGTCGCTGGCGCGGCGGCGGTCTCATCTGCTCGGCATCTTCTACTACCGAACGCCCGAGGGCCGCGAAAAGCGGATGGCGAAGATGCTCAAAGACGCGGCGACGATCGCGGAGAAGAAGCGGGGGTAGAAACACGCAACAGAAGCAATATCCAAACCCACATCAAAGTGAAGCAACCCTTGTTAAATGTGATGTTTACGGCATTTTCTTCCCCTTAACGAGATAGGTTCCCACGGTTCTAGATCACACGCTCATACGCCCGTCGTCACATCACTTTCGGGTCAATCAGAGAAGAATTGACAAGAAAGTGATTGCCCAGTTCTTCGGAATCGAAATCAGGTTTTGAAACAAGCAGTTCGGCGAGAAGCTAACGATTGATGATGCCGCTCCGGTTCAGGAAAACGCCTGTGCGAGTATTTCTACGGATATCTGAAATCACAAAGAATTGCGAGTATTGCGGGACACACTCAGTCCTGCTAACAAATTCAAGTTCGCGAAGCGCCGCTTTCGATCGCCTGCACGTTCTCGCAAGGGGACCCGTGTAGGCGGAGAATTGCGGTCGAGCTTCGCAGCAAAAATGGAGGAAGCACTTATGGCGATTACCAAACAGCAGGCCCTTGATTATCACTTTGGGGCTCGACCCGGAAAAATTGAAGTTTCTCCCACCAAGCCCTGCCGAACGCAGCGCGATTTGAGTCTGGCCTACACGCCGGGCGTAGCGGAACCTTGCCTGGAAATCCACAAAAATCCGCAGGATGCTTACAAATACACAGCTAAGGGAAATCTGGTGGCCGTGATCAGCAACGGGACGGCCGTACTCGGACTGGGCGACATCGGCGCTCTGGCGGGAAAACCGGTGATGGAAGGGAAGGGAGTTCTGTTCAAAAGGTTCGCCGACGTTGATGTTTTCGATATTGAGCTCGACACCCACGATCCCGACGAAATCATCAAAGTCTGCCAGTTGCTGGAGCCGACGTTTGGCGGCATCAACCTGGAAGACATCAAAGCTCCAGAATGCTTCTACATCGAGGAGACGCTCAAGAAGACGATGAAGATTCCGGTCTTCCACGACGATCAACATGGCACGGCGATCATCTCGGGTGCGGCGCTGTTGAATGCGCTCGAGGTGGTGGGCAAAAAGATCGACGAAGTGAAAGTGGTCTTCAACGGAGCGGGAGCGTCTGGTATTGCCTGCGCAGAGCACTATGTACGGCTGGGCGTGAAGCGCGAGAACATCACGCTCTGCGATACCAAGGGCGTGGTCTACAAAGGGCGTACCGACGGCATGAATCCGTACAAGGAGCGGTTTGCCCGCGACATCAAGGCGCGCACGCTGGCCGACGCGATGAAGGGCGCCGACGTTGCCGTGGGATGCTCGGTGAAAGGCGCGATCAAGCAGGACATGGTGCGTTCGATGGCGGAGCGGCCCATTGTTTTTGCCATGGCAAATCCCGATCCGGAAATCACGTACGAAGACGCAAAAGCATGCCGCAGCGACATCATCATTGCCACCGGACGCTCGGATTATCCAAACCAGGTCAACAATGTGCTCGGGTTCCCGTTCATTTTCCGCGGGGCGCTCGACGTGCAAGCGACCGCGATCAATGAGGAGATGAAGCTGGCGGCCACGCGTGCGCTCGCTAATCTGGCGAAGGAGGACGTACCGGATTCGGTGTGCCGTGCGTACGGGGTAGAACGGCTCAAGTTTGGCCCGGACTATCTGATTCCGAAACCATTTGACCCGCGCGTATTGCTGTGGGAAGCGACGGCGGTGGCGGAAGCGGCGATGCGGACCGGCGTGGCGCGCACTCCGATTGCGCTCGACGAATACCGCGACCAACTCGAACGCCGGCTGGGCAAGGCGCACGAGATCGCGCACATGATGATTCAGAAAGCCCAGTCACGGCCGAAGAGCGTAGTCTTTCCGGAAGGCGAGCACGAGAAGATGCTGCGTACGGCGCACATTCTGTGCGAGGAAAAGATCGCTTTCCCGATTTTGCTCGGGCACGAGACGACGATTCAAGACAATGCCAAGGAGTTGGGTCTCGACCTCACAGGAATCAAAATCGTGGATCCAGAAACGTCTCCTTTGCGTGAGCGCTTTATCCAGGAGTTGTATCGCCTGCGCCAGCGCCGAGGGGTGACACTTACTGAGGCCCGCATCCAGATGAAGGATCCGAACGTGTTCGGCTCCATGTTGGTGCATATGGGCGAGGCCGACGCGCTCGTCTCCGGCGTGAGCCAGCACTTTCCGGATACCATCCGGCCGGCGCTGCAGATCGTCGGAACCAGGGAAGGCTTGCGCAGAGTCTCGGGCTGCTACCTGATGATCACGCGGTCCGGCAAACTCTATCTGCTGGCCGATCCGAGTGTGAATATCGATCCGACGGCGGAAGACCTGGTCGAAATCGCGCTCTGCGCGGCCCAGACCGCCCGGCGCTTCGACCTCACACCACGGGTGGCGCTGCTCTCGTTCTCCACCTTCGGAAGCACGCAGCATCCGCAGTGCGTGAAGGTCCGGCAAGCGGTTAAATTGCTGCACAAAGCCGACCCGACGCTGATCGTGGACGGCGAAGTGATGGCGGACGTGGCCGTGTCGGCGGAGACGTTGGAGAAGAGCTATCCCTTCAGTTCGTTGAAGGGCGGGGCGAATGTCCTGATCTTCCCCGATCTGGCGTCCGCGAACATCGCTTACAAACTGCTCTCGAAACTCGGAGGAGGGACGACGTTAGGCCCGATCCTGATGGGCATGAGCAAACCAGTACATGTGGTGCCGCGCGACACGGAAGTCGAGGAAATCGTGAACGTCGCGGCCATCGCGGTGGTGGACGCTCAGGAGAACGAAATTGTCTCCTGGCCGGCTGCCCCCAAAAAGATGGAACTCGTGGGAGAGTGACGCTGTAATAAGCAAGACATTGCAGGAGGGCACGGTTTCGACCGTGCCCTTTTTTTTGGGGCGAGGTCTCGGTCGTCAGGTAGCAGGTCTCAGGTAGCATGCCTCCGGTTTGAGCGGAGGGGCTGCTTGGCTGCGAAGGGAGAATTCGAGACTGGCCTGCTCCAGGCATTGCAAATTTTTCGAAGGATTCGATGCGGAGAGACGCGACCGAAAGCGCGGGAACTTTGACAGCGCAAAAAGGCCGCTGTTAGTATGAATGTCTGCACTAATCTGGCATTCGAGTAGCGGCCGCCAGAACGTCCCCGTCGTCTAGCCTGGCCTAGGACATCGCCCTTTCACGGCGGTAACGCGGGTTCAAATCCCGCCGGGGACGCCAACAAAACAAGGGAGTTCCTAGACTCCTTTACTTTCCTGCCTTTTAGATGACGTTTCAACAATCGAAGATAACGTCACATCGGAGACCTTCGTAATGTTGCAGCGCGAGCGGCCGCACAGCACAATTTCCTCTCGTCTATTCAAATGGCAATAGGGGTCCGCTCATGCGTGTCCATCGAACATCGCTGTGTGTTGCTGTGGTGCTCGCGTCCGCGATCATGGCTCATGCCGCGTCTTTCGTAGTATTCCCGAAGGCGGACCAGTTGCCCTCCCAGGACGGGCGCTTCGTGGTGCGCAACACGGACCGCCAGGCTCCTCTTTCCGAATACGTCGGAACGTTCCATTCTCTGTTCGTTGAGGAGACGGCCCGGGGCCGTACCCGCAAGCTCTGCGATTATGTCGGCGTCGCGGCGGTGGCATGGGCCGATAACGACTTCATCATCGTGACGCAGTATGTCGGCAAACGCACTTCCCGCGCACTGATCTTCGCTGCCGATGATTCGCATGCCCCGGTCCTGATCGACCAGCCATTGCTCACCACTCTTGTGCCGGGCAACCTTCGTCCACGCTTGCTGGAAAACGACCATGTGTTTGTGGAGGCATCGCAAGTCGAGGGGCAGACCCTGATGCTCAGCGTGTGGGGATATGGAAAACACGACGCCAATGGCTTTCACTGGCGGTGCGAGTACAGCCTGGTTGAGGGCGCGATCTCCTGCGAGGAAACGCCGCGGCCTTGAGCAGTGATGGCGTCATTGCGATTGCGGGAGGCTCGGCCGCGTCTGGTCCCTCCCACTCCTGTCCAGTTGGATTACTTTTGTAACGGAGTGAGGCGCGCGATTTGTCATCCGCAGCCGCTTCCTGGCCGATCTAGTCAGACGGACCTCTTTCATGCCCCTGACTCGTCTACTAAAAGGCTCGCTCAGTGAGTCGAATAGCGAACTGCAGCTCCTGCTGAACGTCGTTGCCGAAAGCCTTTGCGGATTGGACGCAGCAGGGAACATTACGTTCTGCAATGACGCCTTCCTGAAGCTGATCCAGTACAGGACTGAAGAAACAATCGGAAACAACTTCGACGGGTTGTTACGACACAGCTGTCCGACTGAAACGGCCGATCCATCCAAGGAGTGTGCAGTAGGCAGGGTACTGGAATCCCATCAGGAGATTCATATCGTCGGTGATGTCTTTTGGCGAAAGGACGGAACTTCCTTCCCGGCCGAATACTGGTGTCGTCCCTTACAGTTGCCATCGAGTGGAACCGAATATGTGCTCACAATCCACGACATCACCGGGCGTAGTTGTGCCGAAGAAGAGCTGCGGCGTAGCCAGGATTGCCTGGCGGAGTCGCAGAGGCTGACCCATATCGGAAGTTGGTCCTGGAGAACGGACCAGCGGGAATCCGTCTTCTGGTCTGAAGAGCATTACCGGATCTTCGGCATGGAGGTTGGGAGTGGGCGCATGGGGTTCGAGGAGTCCATGGAACGACTCCATCCCGAGGACGCACCCATTTTCCGTCGCCTGGTGCAGGAATCGATCGCAACCAAGAAGGGCTTTGAGACCGAACTTCGAATCATGCTGCCAGATGGCTCGATAAGAAACGTGCACGGCATCGGCCGGCCGATCATCGACGAGGCCGGAAAGGTTGTTGAATTTGTTGGCACCACAACCGACGTAACCGATCGCAAGTGGGCGGAAAAGGAACTGCGGCTGGCGCAATTCTCGCTGGAGCATACCGCCGGGCATGTGAATTGGGTGGACCCAAGCGGCCGTTTTGTATACGTCAACCAGGAAACCTGCAACTGCTTCGGGTATTCCCGCGAAGAAATGCTGTCGCTATCCATCCCGGATATAGCGCCGCAGCTAACGAGAGAGAAGTGGAAACCGTTGTGGCAGGAGCTCAAGGCGCGGGGCTCGAAACATTTCGAAACTGTTAATAAATCCAAGCAGGGACGAGTTTTTCCAGTCGAGGTAAATGTTTCTTACTTGAAGTTCGACGGGGAGGAATTCGCCTTCGCCTTTGTGCGCGACATCAGCGAGCGCCAGAAGTCGGAGGAGCGCCTTCGGAAGCTGTCAAGCGCGGTGGAGCAAAGCCCGGCCATCGTGGTCATCACCGACACGCAGGGGACTATCGAGTACGTCAATTCCAAATTTACCCAGGTGACGGGCTATACGGCAGAGGAGGCGATAGGACAAAATCCGCGCATTCTGAATTCGGGGATGCAGTCGGCGGCGGTGTACCGGGAACTCTGGGAGACGGTACTCTCTGGCCGTGAATGGCAGGGGGAGTTTGCCAACAAGAAGAAGAATGGGGAGATCTATTGGGAATCAGCCTCCATTGTGCCTATCAGTGATTCCAGCGGCGCCATCACCCACTTTCTCGCGCTCAAGGAGGACATCACCGCACGCAAGAAGGCAGAAGAGAAAGTGCGGCTGATGCAGTTTTCCCTGGAGCATGCCTCAGACGCCCTCTATTGGATCAACTCACAAGCCCAGATCGTCTACGTCAACCAGGCGGCCTGCCGTTCTTTGGAACGTTCCCGTGAGGAGTTGCTCTCCTTGTCGATCCCGGACATAGATCCCTGTTTCCCAGAAGACCGCTGGCCATGGTTCTGGCAGGAACTCACGACGCATGGCAGCTTGTACTTTGAAACTCAGCATCGCACCAAACAAGGGCTTGTCTTCCCCGTGGAGATAAACGCGAGCTACCTGAAACTCGACGGGAAGGAGTATAGCTTTTGCTTCGTGCGTGATATCAGCGAGCGCAAGCGAGCGGAAAAGGAGGTTCGAGAAAGCAACGAACTGGTAAGGCTGGTACTGGATTCGGTCCCCGAGGCAGTCTACGGTATCGACATGGAGGGCAAATGCACCTTCTGCAATCCCGCCTGCCTCAAACTACTGGGCTATGAGGATCCTGCGGAACTGCATGGAAAGAATATGCACGACGTGATGCACCATACACGGAAGGATGGAACGCATTACCCCGTGGAGGAGTGCCACATCTACGAAGCTTTCCGCTGCGGACATGGCACCCACATCGATGATGAAGTCATCTGGCGCCGCGACGGCACCTGCTTTCCCGCCGAATACTGGTCCCATCCCATCGAGCGGGATGGAAAGCCGATCGGCACGGTTGTCACTTTCGTGGACATCACAGAGCGCAAGCGGATCGAGGAAGCCGTTCGCGAGTCGGAAATGCGCTACCGGCTCCTGTTTGAGCGCAACCTGGCGGGGGTCTTTCGCACCACGATGGAAGGCCGCGTCCTGGAGTGCAATCAGGCCGCGGCTCAGATGTTCGGCTATGACTCGCCTGAGGAAACCCTCGGCGCATCGATCATAGACATGTACGAGAAGATTTCGGATCGCGATGCCTTCCTGGGCAAACTCAAACGCGAGGCGTTCGCTACCAACCACGAGGTGAACTTTCGCCGGAAGAACGGGGAACGCCTCTGGGCGATGTTGAATGCCACCATCGTCTCCGACCACGCCGGGGCTCCCAAGGTTATTGAGGGCACGATCGTTGACATCACCGAGCGCAAGGTCGCCGAGGAACGGATTCAATCGCTGGCCTATTTCGACGCTTTGACAGGATTACCGAATCGGACTCTTCTGGGCGACCGATTAACGCTCGCGCTCGCCAGTGCTCGCCGGAAAAAAAGCAAGGTTGCGCTTTTCTTCCTCGACCTCGACCGGTTTAAGGACATCAATGACTCGCTGGGGCACTCAGTCGGCGATCTGCTTCTGAAAGGCGTTGCGGAACGACTTAAAGCATGGGGGCGCGACCAGGACACGATTGCCCGGCTCGGTGGGGACGAATTCCTCGTCGTGGTGAATGATGTAAAGGAAATCGGCGACGCAGCGGTTGCCGCCAGGCGGCTCATGGATGGACTGACTGCTGAAATGGTGATCCAGAATCATTCTCTCAGCGTTAGTTGCAGTCTCGGCATCAGTATCTACCCGGAGCACGGCGCGGACAGTGAAACCCTCGTCAAGCATGCCGATGCCGCCATGTATACCGCCAAGGACAGTGGGCGAAACAACTTTCAGTTCTTTACGGCGGACATGAACGCCCGGGCAGTGGACCGGTTGAACCTGGAAAACAGTTTGCGCACGGCGCTCGACAGGAAAGAACTCTTTCTCATGTACCAACCGCAGATGGAGATTGCCTCTCGGAAGATCATTGGCGTGGAAGCGCTGCTGCGGTGGCAACACCCGGAAATGGGCCTTGTGCCACCCAATGATTTCATCCGGATCGCGGAGAACAGCGGGCTGATCGTACCCATCGGGGAATGGGTGCTCAGGACGGCCTGCACTCAGGCCCGGAAATGGCAAGATGAGGCGCTTGCCGCGGTCTCAGTGGCAGTCAATGTTTCGGCGGTCCAGTTCCGTCGCGAGGGCTTCTCCGAACTTGTCAGGCAAGTGCTCCTCGATACTGGCGTCGCTCCGCAATACCTCGAACTGGAGGTAACGGAAAGTCTCTTGTTATCGAGCGCCGACGTGACGTTTCCGGTTCTTCAGGAATTAAAGGACATGGGGCTGTCCCTGGCGATTGACGACTTCGGGACTGGCTATTCCAGCCTCAGCTATTTGAAGCGGTTTCCGGTCAGCAAGCTGAAGATCGACCGTTCGTTCGTTCGGGATGTCGCCCTGAATCCGGACGATGCGGCGATCACAACCGCAATCATCAGCATGGCAAAAAGCCTGAATCTTAAAGTGATTGCCGAAGGAGTCGAGGACGAAGCACAAATGTCATTCCTGCGGGCGCATCATTGTGACGAAATTCAAGGCTATTACTTCAGCAAGCCTTTATCGGCCGACGAGGTTGCAGCCAAACTGCGAGCCGACTGCTCCGAAGCGCACGTCAAGGCGCAAGCGAGCGGGAAACAATCATGACAAAGGCAAAGGGCCTCCATGGCCAAGTCCCGGTCCCCCTCGCGGGGCAGCGGCGCACGAAGGTAACTAGTTCCATACGCCAAGCCGTCTTGTGCTGCTATACTGTGGTTGACGCTTTTGCCACGGTTTGCTCGTCACGCGGTGGTCGCTCTTTTCGACCAGATTTATCTCCGCATTTCCTGCCCGCCGTTTTATTTGCGTGAATTCCAAAAAACAAAAATGTGAGCGGCATGGCCACTCTCGACGTGTGTCAGAGTGTGCGTGACAACAAGCCCCTCCAGAAAGTAACAACTCGAATGTCCACATTTACAGAACTGCCCCTGTCTTCTTCATTGCAGAAGAAGCTGGCGGCAGCTCAATTCATTACCCTCACACCCATCCAGGAAAGCGCGATTCCTCCGGCTCTTGAAGGCCGGGACGTCATCGGCACCGCCCAAACGGGCACCGGCAAGACCCTCGCGTTCCTTATTCCGCTGATCGAGATTTTGAACCGGGAACCGGTTCGCCACACGGTCGCGCTGGTGCTGCTGCCGACGCGTGAACTCGCGATGCAAGTGCACGAACAATACGAACAACTGCGCACCAAGACCATGCCCAAGGCCGCTCTCGTCATCGGCGGCGTATCGGAGAAGGCGCAGATCGAGGGTCTTCGGGCCGGCTCAGGATTGGTGATTGCCACGCCCGGAAGGTTGCAGGATCTGATGAATCGCAAGTTCGCCGATCTCCGACACATCCAGGTGCTTGTGCTCGACGAAGCCGATCGCATGCTGGATATGGGTTTCTTGCCGGCGATCCGGCGCATTCTCGCGGTGCTGCCGCAGCAGCGGCAGACGCTGTGCTACTCGGCCACGCTGGAACAATCCGTTGCCGGGCTGGTGAATGACTACATGCGCGATCCGGTGCGGGTTGCTTTGGGCTCGGTGCTCAAGCCCGCGGAAAGCGTGCAACTCAAGGCTTACGAAGTCCGGCCCGGAGAGAAACTCGACGTTCTCCGCCAATTGCTGTATTCGGAAAAAGGCCAAACGCTGATCTTCACGCGCACGAAGCGGGGTGCGGAGCGACTGGCCAAGGAACTGGTGCGTGACGGCTTTAACGCGGCCATGATCCATGGCGATCGTTCGCAATCGCAGCGCAACGCGGCTTTGAATGGATTTCAGGAATGCCGCTACCAGGTGCTGGTCGCCACCGATATCGCATCGCGTGGCTTGCACGTGGACGATGTAGCCCACGTCATCAACTACGACCTGCCCAAGATGGCTGAGGATTTCATCCACCGCGTGGGCCGCACTGGGAGAGCTGGGCTGCAAGGGCTGGCTACAACGCTGGTAGCGGGAGCGGAAGTGCTGGAACTTCGTCAGATCGAGCGGACGCTCAAGTTAAGGATTGAACGCATGCAAAACGACGCGGCGGTCGAGCGCCCAAAGAGAATCATTCAAAACACGCTGGCGTCGCGGACATTAACGGCGTTGCCGGGTGAGGTATTTGTCTAGAGCGCGAACCTGGTCGCCGGGGCGTTCAACTCCGGCGGCCGGCCAGCATAAATCAATGAGTGTGCCCGCCACCGGGTACGGGCTCCTCAGCCGGTTCGGATTCCTCGACGCCCAGGTTGAATAGAGCCGCCTGCGCCGCGGCGTGTTCGCGCAACTCAGCCATTTCGTCCACGCTGCCTTCGGCGGGCTTCTCCTGTTTGCGCTGGTTTCTGCGCTCCAATTTCTCCCGTTGTTTCTGCTGCCGGGTCTGTTCTTTCTGGCGCTTCGTAAATGTCAACCTGCCTCTTGGCATACTCCGTCCCCCAATATGTTTGGTGTTAATCGCTGGCCGATCATGCTTGCAGCGGGCCAGACCGTAATTTGCAAATAAGAAAGCGAGAAACCTACCAGCGCGGTTCGCGCGGCTGGCGTGGATGGCCACGATAATCGTCGCGGCTGTGGCCGCCGCCGCCGCCTCCGCCAAAGCGCTGGCCACCACCACCACCGCCGCCTCTAGGCCGGTCGGTCTTTGGTTTGGCCTCGTTGATGGTCAAGGGCCGTCCGCCGAAATCCTTGCCGTTGAGCGCCGCGATGGCCTTATCGGCTTCACCTGCATTGGTCATTTCCACAAAGGCGAAACCGCGCGAGCGTCCGGTATCGCGGTCGGTCACGAGGGTGACTTTCTCCACCGCGCCATGAGCTTCGAAAACGCCTCGCAGTTCGGCTTCGGTTGTGCTGTGGGGCAGATTACCGACGTAAAGATTTTTCATTGCATATCCTTTCGCAGCAAGTCGTCCAGAGTCCTGGGTACGGCAGCGGCATACTCAGCATACCGCGTCTCGAGGTCTCGTGGGGGCACGGGACGGTTCCGCATCGCCTGGGTGCGGGCATTGGATGCCGAGCGCACTGCGGAGATTCGCCGCGAAGCCTCGAGGATTCCCCAGCGCTGCGTCAGATCTCCGAGGTTGAGTGCAAGCGCCGCTTTCACATCTGCCACCGTGCCATCGTAATCATCGTGTTGAATGGCAGGGGCCGGAGCGGGCAAGTCGGAAAGATATTGGGGTGCTCCAACCAGAAAAGCAAATCGTTGGCTGGGTGTGGCACCGCGAATATCGTCGCAAAATTTATCGCGGCTGGATCGTATATTCTCGACGTTGATAAGAACCAGATCGTACAGGGCGGCTTTCCACCAGCAACGTGCTTCGCCAATATCGGCAGCGGAGTCGACTTCGATGCCGAGTTTGCGCATGATCTCCGCGCGCAGTTCACGCTTTTGCGAACAGGCGTCGATCAGGAGTACGCGCCTTTTCTTTTCCGTACTCGGGATGGGCGCAGAAAGCTTGGATGTCAGAAGCGGCGTTGTCATGAGCGGGGTCGTTGTCATGCCGGCACCGACCTGGGTGCCGTCGCACGCGGACTGGTCGCCACTTTACCTTGCGGTGCCTCGCGCTCCAGCAATGCACGAGTTCGCTTCCGTCGAGCGATCTTCTGTTTGCGCTCGCGGTGATACCTCGACTTGTCGCCATTCATTGAAGACATAAGTAAACTCCTGTGGTGTGGGCTGGTTAAAGATCCGCCAGGTGAATCACAATCTTGCTGGCGGCGGGGTTGAGACTCTCGGCATGAACGATTTTCTGAGCAGCAATGGCGAAGCCGCGAACAGTGCCAGAGTCGCCAGGTCGAATATGGAGACGGATTCGTGGGAGAACTGACCGCGCTGGAATGGTGTGAAAATCCCCAGAACGCCTAGAAAAAGCAGAGCCCACACGAGTTTGCCGACGAGAAGGCTGCGAACGGCAAGCGTGGTCGTTGCCACCGACACGATAATGCAGATCGCCATCCGATAGTCGCTCGCGGAGCGGAACAACACGGCTGCCGCGAGGGTCGCAGTCGCGATCCATGTAATGAGGCGGATCAAGATGCACCACCCATTGGTCTACGCCCGCTTGGGGCAGGGACGTGCGGCGAGTTCTTCCGGGAGAACCGACGATACAAGCAGACGCCTCTCGATCTCTCAATCGCGAAGGCGCAGATGCGTGGTGACGTGTCTTCGAGGTTAAGTATTTTCAGTATACGCTGTTAGACGATACCCGGCTGAAAGATATCGCGATGGCGATGACTCCGTACCATAATTGAGTCTATGAGGATCGTCTTGTTCGTGGAGTTCGTACGAATGATTCAACAGTTTGGGGGCGACTGGTGGTGCAATCTGAACTGCCCCACTGCAACTCAGCTTGCTAATCGTGCGTTCTAAGCGTACTATAATCGTGTACGTTAGACCGAATCGGTCGTTAGCAGTTCTCGCCTTAACAGCCAGCAACCTGCGCAAGTTCTTCCGACTCAATCCAGCGTAACTACACAAAAGGAAACGAATACAAGTATATGGAACAAGGAACAGTAAAGTGGTTCAATGACGCCAAAGGCTACGGGTTTATCAGCCGTCAGAATGGCGAAGACGTTTTTGTGCATTTCTCGGCGATCCAAGCGGGCGGCTTCAAGAGCCTGCAGGAGGGCCAGACAGTGCAGTTTGACGTGACCAAGGGTCCGAAGGGCTGGCAAGCTGAGAACGTGCAGGCGCTCTAAATTGTGAACGTGCAAGGGGCGATTTCCACGGGATCTCGCCCCTTCGTTTTCTCTGGCGCACCGGCACCGGCGCTATCGATTTTGAAGTCCGGCTGCTATTCTGTTGTTGTTTAAAATTGGCTCTGAGTGAAGACCCGGAGGGATTGTTTCTGACACGCGACGAGATCAGCTCTTCCTACGCGATCATTCGACATAACGTCCGCACATACCGCTCGGACGGAGTCGTCGAAGTAATCAGGGGCAAACAGAACGCAGAATCGGAATTGAAAAAGTTCGAAGAATCCCAACACCCATCCGATCGCCACGAAGGCTGGCGCTACTTCCTTGAGAAAACCGATCTGAAGGCGGGAATAGACCCCTCGGAAGCGACCCACCGGCGTCAGGCGGAATTGGAAGTACGAGAATCGAAGGCGCTGCAGGATGCGCAGGCTCCCATCGTTCCGTTCGGCAGACCCACAGAAATGAAGCGCGCCTGAAAACCAGCAGTACCCATTCTCTCCAGCGTGCGGTCAGTTCGTCGTAGTCCATCTCCTTACTTTCTCTTGGTCTTACTCGCGCATTGTCCCTTTTCCGTTCTCGAAGAGATGCCTAACGCTGCTGCAAATAAAGACGCGCGCAGCCTTTTAGGCTGCGCGCGGGTGAAAAGGGTTGGTTTTAGCGGCTGGCGGCCATGGCGAGGGCTTTGGGCGCGGTCTGTTCGGTTTGGGCTACAAACATCTGGTACGACTTGTAGACTCCGAACAACACCAGCATCAAAGTTCCCACCGTGACCATGCCCGCGACGCTGCCGAACAGCGAAGCGATGGCCGTCAATCCCGCACCGATGACGTAGTTCGGGAACGACCACATAAAGACCTTGTGCCAGATGGCAAAAGGACTGTTGCTTTCCGTCAGTCCGATGATGCCGGCGACGGGCGCGGTGTTGGCCAGGAAATAGACCGCCGCGGAGGCGACCAGCGAGAGCGCCGTTCCGTTGCCGAAACCAGCCAACAGATGGCTGTGGTACACGGCATAGGCGAGGGCGCTGGCGTTCATCAGAGTGCAGGTGTTGAACAGGAATTGAACCGGTTTAACTTGTTTGCCGGAACCGAAGGACTGCGCGACGGCTGCTGTGAAGGCGACCAGCAGGCTCGCGAACAATCCCAGTTGTGTGACTCCCAGAAGAATGACGGGCAAATTGCCGGACATCGTGCTCGTCATCCCAGGCAGCTTCACTTTGAGCCGCGAAGTAAGAACCGCGGCGATCAGGAGAAGCGCGAACTGGGGCCAGGCGGGCATGTGCCAGTTTATGACTCCCAAGGAGAGGGGGCACAAACTCGCGACAGCTACCATTCCGATCATGACTTTGGCTTGATTGGGCAGTGTGTTTGTCATAATGATCTCCGAATATGGTTTCAGTCGGTTGGTTAGTTGTCTCCTGGGTCGCCATCGCTAAGTGCTGCCAGCGAACTGACGAGCGAAGAATAGGAACCCCAAACTACACTGTTACCAGTAATCGAAGTCGACCCCCAGACAACGCTGGTCGCTCCCCACACTACGGAACTAGCGGAAAGGGCATTGCCCCAAACCACTGAGTTACCCCACACTACCGAAGTTGCACCCCAAACCACGCTGCTTCCAGCGAAAACGGAATCAGGAGTGGTGTTCTTGACCGTAACACTGCCAGTGCCCATGACCGCGGTCTGGGAGAGGGCCAATCCCGTCGCGAGGTCCGTGTTGCCGAGCGCTGCGTTGATGTCCAGGTACCCTGCACCATAGGTGAAGAGATCGTATTCGTTGTTGTACATGTTGCCGCGGCTATCGTGCGAGTACGTGTACTGTCCGATCCCTTTCCACGCCGTCTTCATCAGGCGGGCTTTCACCTGATCGGGGGTCAGGGTGGGAGTCTTCTGCAGCATCAACGCGACCGCGCCGCTGACTACCGGCGTCGCCATGCTGGTGCCGCTCAACACGAAGTATTTGGAAGTTCCGCTGGTGGGCGTAACTTCATATTGTGGATAGAGGGTATCGAGCGTGCTGCCCGCCACCCGCAAGGAGACTTGCGCGTTGCCGGGCGCAACCAGGTCGGGCTTCACAATGTGATCGATTGAGGTCGGCCCCTTGGAGCTGTAGCTGGCGATCTGGTCGTTGACGCGGGTTGCGGTGCCCTCGGTCATGGTCGCTCCCACGGTGATGACGGAGGGATCGTTGGCGGGAACACCGATGGTGCCGAAGCCGTTGGTGGCGGCAAAGCGACCGTTGTTACCGGCAGCGCAAACCACCACGATGCCGGCCTTCCAGGCAGCTTCCACAGCCTGGTCAACCGGATCGAGAGTGTAGCTTTCAAATATCGGACGCCCCAGCGACATGCTGATGACGCGAATGTTGTAGGTGCTCTTCAGAGCGATCGCCTGCTGAATGGCGGCGATCACCTGGCTGTCTACGCCGATTCCATTCAGGTCGAGCACGCGCAGGTTGATGAGGTTGACGTTGGGGGCGATCCCGGCGTAAGTCGCGGCATAACCATTGGCTGTGCCGGAACTGGCGCCGTTGCCGCCGATGAGGCCGGCCACGTGGGTTCCGTGACCATACTTGTCGGACGTCGTGGTGTCGCCTGGCACAAAGCTCTGGCTATATACGACACGGCTCACGCCGCTCGCATTGTTCAGATCGGAGTTAGGTGCGATTCCGCTGTCAATGACCGCGACGCCGATGCCGGTGCCGTTTACGGCATAGGCGGAGGCGGCGATGTCGGCTTCGACTGCGGTGACAAACTGCTCGGTCGCAGGATTGGCCGTCATTTTCTGGACGCGATCGGGGGTGATGTAAGCGACGTTGGGATCCTTCGCCAGTTCCTCGACCATGCTGGCGGGAATGTGCATGGTGACCGCGCGGATGCTGTTGAACTTGGAGCGGATAATGGCGCCCCGGCCCTGCATGTCTTTCAAGTGCGCGCTGGAGGGCATCTGGCGATGTTGGACGATGACCGTGACCATGCCATCCTGGCCGACGTGGTCGTTGAGGTCGGCGGAAAACTTCGACGTGGCCGCAGCGGCGCCGGTGGTTATCATGTTTGTAACGGTGGTGACGGGCGTCAAATGGGTGCCCCAAACCACCGATTCAGAATTCGGCTGGTTAGCAGCGGCGGAAAACTTCGACGTGGCCGCAGCAGCGCCGGTGGTTATCATGTTTGTAACGGTGGTGACGGGCGTCAAATGAGTGCCCCAAACCACCGATTCAGAATTCGGCTTGTTAGCGGCGTAGGACGGCATGGCCAACGAAGTCAGCAATACCATTCCCAGAACGCGGCCCCAGGCGGCGCTAAACAGCGCCGGACGCAAGCTGGGCTGGCGTCGGGACGTTATCTGTGATGTGTTGATCTCTCTCATAAGTTTGTCCGGCGAGTTGAGGGACGGTTAAGACCGCGCCCTTCGCGCCTGCCCTTAATGGGCAATCAGGGAGCCAATGAGAGGCCAATAAAGGCAATGCAATCAGCACGTTGCAGAGAGCTGGAGAAGTTGTGGGAAGGGACAACTTGGCGCACAAAACTGCCGCCGAGCACCGGCAAAACAAGCTAAGTCTTTCAAAATAAGCAACTGACAGAACGGACTGGCACCATCAGGCCATACGGGACAAAGTGTCCCAACGCACCGGCGGCGAACCAAGGAGTTGGCCGCCGTGGAGGGAAGTACCCCCGCCTACATTGCCAAAACTGAGCCGCGCCCCCAAACTGAATCCGGCTGTCACCAACAATGATGAGCGATGAAAAAGCTGGCTACAACCGCTTCCTCCTGCTGGTAGCCGGACTGGGCGGTCTGTTGTATGGCGTGGATGTGGGCATCATTGCCGGAGCCTTGCCCTATCTGGAGGCCACGTCCGGGCTCAATGCCGGGCAACTCTCCTTCGTTGTTGCCGCCGTGCTTCTGGGCAGCGTGATCTCAACTTTGTTTGCGGGCGCACTGGCCGACTGGATCGGGCGCAAGTCGCTGATGATCGTCAGCGGAGTGCTGTTTGTTGCGAGCATTCCGGCGATTGCGCTCTCGCATGGTTATCAATCGCTGGTGCTGGGCCGGCTCTTGCAGGGTGTCAGCGCCGGTTTGATCGGCGTAGTGGTGCCGCTTTATCTGGCAGAGTGTCTGATCGCATCGAAGCGCGGCCAGGGAACCGGGATATTTCAGTGGCTGCTCACGCTCGGCATTGTTGCGGCAGCCGTGTTCGGCATGTATTTCAGTTTTCGCGTGGAAGAAGTGGCAAAACTGGGCGATGCCGCACAACTCTTCGCATTCAAGGACAGAGCCTGGCGCAGTATCTTTTGGGTTTCGCTGCCGCCGGGAATTTTATTCGTGCTGGGGAGCTTGATGCTGTCCGAGTCTCCGCGCTGGCTGTTTCGCCGTGGCAGAAGGGAAGCCGCACGCACCGCTCTGCTCCGCTCGCGTACTCAGCAGCAGGCTGACGCGGAACTCGCGGAAATGGAACAGACACTAGCCGCTGAAAACCTGGACACCGAGGAAGCGAAGAGTTCAACGGGAACCAAGGTCAGAGAATCGCTGTTGCGGCGTAAGTATGTAATTCCGTTTGCGATGGCCTGTGTCATCCTCGCATGCAATCAGGCGACCGGCGTCAACTCCATTATTGGCTACAACACGAATATTCTTTTGCAGAGCGGACTCTCCGATGTGCAGGCGCATTGGGGCTATGTTGTCTTCACGATCGTAAACTTTCTGATGACCATTGTTGGCGTTCTTCTGGTGGACCGCCGGGGACGCAAATTCCTGCTTTCGATTGGAAGCGCAGGCATTATTCTTTCGCTTCTCGCAACGAGCGCGCTGTTCCGGCAGACAGAACGACTTCGGGTGGACTCGCGCGAAGCCGTGCAGTCCATAGTCGGCGAGGACCAGAGGCTCACGGTGCTTTACGACCAGAGGCTTGCCGATAGGCTCGTCAGCGCGGGTGGAGATGCAGGCAAGGCGCTCAGCGCTCGACCGACATCGCTCGTCGTCATCTATTCTTACGGAGATTTCCGCGCGGCTACAAAAGTGGCACGCTCCGACGATGAAGCGGCCAAGCCGATTGAGATCACCCGCGAAGGCTGCGTGCCTGCGAACAAAATCCTGGCGTTCTTCTCCAACCCATTCGCCAACCTGGAAGCGTCGCAGATCGCGCCGCTTAAGATCGACAATGCGCTGATCACTCCCATTCCGAGTACGCACAACGGATGGCTGGTTGCGGCCAGCCTCTTTATCTTCATGGCGTTTTTCGCGGTCGGGCCCGGCGTGTGCGTGTGGCTCGCGCTCTCGGAGTTGATGCCTACCCGGATTCGCTCCAACGGAATGAGCATCGCCCTGTTAATCAATCAGGCGGTGTCGACAACGATCGCCGCAGTGTTTCTCCCCACCGTCGGCAAGTACGGCTACTCGACCATGTTTTTCGCGTTTGCCGCTTGCACGGTGATTTACTTCATCACGGCCGCCGTGTTCTTGCCGGAAACGAAAGGGAAGACGCTGGAGGAAATCGAGGCGCATTTTGAAGGGTCGGCACGGGGCTAGATGAAATGTAGCGCCGGCATCTTGCCGGCTGTCCCGAGGGCGTGTCGCCCCTCGAGTGCGGCGCGCTGAGCCGGCCTCGAACCTGTCGAAGGAGCGCCCGCAGGGCAGCCGCCGGGAGGGCGCTATTACGGCACGGCTCTAGAATCTCTCCGGCGAAAACGCCTTCAGATCAAACTCCGGTTTTTCCTCGGCGATCACTTGCCCCATGACGCGCGCTGTGACCGGCGCCAGCAGGATGCCGTCGCGAAAATGTCCGGTGGCAACAAAATAGCCGGGTGTGGAAGTCGCGCCCAGAATCGGCAGGCTATCGGGCGTACCGGGACGCAATCCCGCCCACGCTTCCAGGAATCGCGCTTCGGCGAGCTGCGGCGCCACATCGAGCGCGGCTGAGCGTAGCTTCTGAATCGTCTCGGGCACAGTTTGCTTATCGAATCCAGCTTCTTCCTGCGTGGCGCCAATCAGCATGCGGCCGTCGCTGCGCGGGATCAGATAGACGTCGGGCGTGCGGACGACATGGCGGACCAACTCCTTTTTGGGCATGACGACGCATAACATCTGGCCCTTGACTGGGCGCGTGGGAATGCGACGGAAAGACGGCGCGCCGTGCGCAACTTGGACGGGCGGGGCGCCCGTCTCTCCACTTGCGCTGCATCCAATTTGTCCTGACCATGCGCCGGCGCAGTTGATCACAATTCCTGATGAGAACCGCGTTTTGCTGGTACGGACACCCGCCACTTTGCCATCGGTCACGGTGAGCGCAACCACCGGGTTGCCAGAAGAGAACTCAATCCCGCGGTGTTTCGCGGCGGCGGTTGCGGCCGTTGTTAGTTGGCGGGGATCGACACTCCGCTCGTGTAAGAACAGTGCGGTCATCTCCGAAAGTTTGCCTGAGACATCGAATGCCGACTCCAATTCCTGTAAAGGCCGAGGCAGCGGATAGGAGGCCGCTGCGCAATCATGTTGCGAATCGGACGTCTCCGGCTTAAGAAAGACGAGCGTGCCCTGATCGCGCAAGTCAATATGCACGCGCGATTCAACTTCGAGTTCGTGGACGAACTCGGGATACATGCGCGCGCTGGCCGTGGCCAGGTCGAGCAAGGCGGGCGGTGTTTCCAGAAGGAAATCGGCGAGCATGCCACCCGCTGCCCACGAAGCTTCGCGGCCCGGCTCGCCTTTATCCACAACCAGCACCTTCATCCGGCGTTTGTTCAGTTCAATGGCCAGGGAAAGTCCAATGATGCCGGCGCCAACGATAATCGCGTCACAATGCTTCACCGGTCCATTCTAGCGTCAAGGCGCGCCGCAAATTACCTCCAGCCAAGTACCTGAATCGCAATTGACAGCGCTGAGCGTCTCACAAACAATAGACATACAGGAGACAACGCATATGACCGAAGGCGAGCAACCAACCGTGTATCACCCCGAAACCGGGAGCAGCGCCGGCAAGTGGATTCTGATAGCCGTAGCCATCGCGTACGTCGCCGCTTCGGCGTTTTTCGGCTTTGACATGCACAACAAGCTAACCAAGCTTGCTGAAGACCAAACGGCCAGCCAGCAAAAGATTTCCGACTTGACCAAGCGCATGCAGTCCGCTGAATCCGATGCGGAGACGCTGGGCGAGAAGATCGGCATGACGAAAAAGGAAATGGCCGAGCGCGCCGAGCAACTGCAGAGAGCGCAGGCAGCTTCGGCGGCCAAGCTCGCAGCCCAGGAGAAGCAGGACGTGAACGCGGTGGCGGGCGAGGTCGGCAGTGTGAAAACCGATGTCGGCGGCGTCAAGACCGATGTGGCGGCCACCAAGGCGTCACTCGATGCCACCATCGCGAAATTGCAAACGACGATCGGCGATCTCGGCCAGCAGAGCGGACTGATTGCCAACACGCGCAGCGATCTCGAAGCGCTCAAGCATAAGGGCGACCGCCAATACTACGAGTTCTCGCTGCTGAAAGGCGCGAAGCCGCAGGCGATTTCCACCGTGACCATGCAGCTCAAGAAGACCGATCCAAAGCATGGCAAGTACACGCTCAACGTAACTTCGGACGACAAGACGATCGAGAAAAAAGACAAGAACCAAAGCGAGCCGGTGCAGTTTTATTCCGGCCGCGATCACATGCTCTTCGAACTAGTGGTCTGGACGGTGGACAAAAACAAGATTACAGGCTATCTAACCACGCCAAAGAACGCACCGGTGGCGATCACGGCCACACCGCAATAGAAAGGGCAGATTAGACGCGCCCGACCAAGCACGCGGTGAAACTATGCTCCCAGCAAGCCTCCATACGCTCGTCGAGATTGCGCTCCGCACCGGAGTCATCTATCTGCTTGTGTTGATCGGCATCCGCATCAGCGGCAAGAGGGAAGTGGGACAGATGACGCCCTTCGACCTGACGCTCTTGCTGCTGATTTCAAATTCTGTGCAGAACGCGATGACCGGGCCGGATACATCGTTGGCGGGTGGCGCCGTCGCCGCCGCCACGCTGCTCATCATGAACTACCTGGTCGCCGAGCTCTCCGGAGGCAATCGGCGGTTCCGCAAGTTCGTCCAGGGGCAGCCGAGTTTGCTGGTGCACGATGGCCAGGTCATCGAAGCGCACATGGCCAAAGAGCACGTCAGCATGGACGAACTGGAGCGTTCCCTCCGCGAGCACGGCGTGGCCAGCTACAAAGAAGCGGCCCTCGCAGTACTTGAAGTGGACGGGTCGATCAGCGTGCTGAAGTACGATGACATCGCGCCCACCGCCACGACTCACCTTAACCGCCGCCGCTTTCTCAAGAAGAACTGAGGAGCGGAATTTTCTGCACATATTGGCATCCCGAGCGGAGGGTTCGACGATGACCGGAACAATATCGCTATCACTCGTAAACGAGCTATTCAATTACAACGACTGGGCGCGAGACCGCGTCCTTCAAGCATGTGAGGCGTTGACCGAGGAACAGTTCCTGCGTCCGTTGGGCAGCAGCTTTCCTTCGATACGAGACACGCTGGCGCACTTGGTCGCCGCGGAGTGGCTATGGCTGGAACGCTGGCGTGGCCGGTCACCACGATCCTTGCTGTCCTCAGACGAGTTTCCAACACTGGCATCCGTGTCAGAACGCTGGCGCACGGTGGAGTCCGAGATGAGGGAGTACCTGGCCACACTAAGTGAGGAGACCCTTGAGGGCCCGGTGTCATACGTCAATTCCAAAGGAGAAACCTGGACTTACACCCTCTGGCGTATGATGATCCACTTGCTCAACCACCAGAGCTACCATCGCGGTCAGGTGGCAACGCTCTTGCGGCAGTTGGGGCTAAAACCGCCGCAAGTGGATTTTCTAGTGGCGCACGACATGGGACTTTGCCCTTGACGACGTGGCGGGTGCCCCACTCATCGCGTTCTGTGCGATGGGTGGGTTCATCTCAGACATGAATACGCCGCTTATTGGCTTGTCGTTGCCGCTTTCGTCGGCAGCTTCATGTCCGCCGGAGGTCCCAAATTGTCAGGCATCTTCGACGTCAGCGAATCCAGAAACGCCAAAATATCGTCGCGCTCGTCGAAGCTCAAAAAATCGAGCGCATGCATTTCCTTGTCGAGATGCGCGTTCGCATTACCGCCGCCAACATAGTGGCCCATCGCATCCTTTAGTGTGGGAAAGCTGCCATCGTGGAAGTAGGGCGCACGTTGCGCAATGTTGCGGAGTGTAGGAGTCTTAAACGCCCCGGTATCCGCATCCTTCTTCGTCTGGTCGAAGCGCCCGAGGTCATTCAGGTTCCCCTGCAGATCCGCGCCGATGCCGAGGTTATGGAATTTGTTGTCAGTGAGAAGCGCGTATTTGTCGCCAATGGTGTGGCAGACTGCGCAGTTTCCTTTCTTCGGATCCATGAAGAGCTTTAGCCCGCGCTGCGCCGACGCCGAGAGCGCCGTCTTGTCGTGGCCATAGTAGAAGCGATCAAACGCCGAGTTGCCGCAGAGCACCGTGCGTTCGAACGAGGCGATGGATTTGACGACAAGGTCAATGGTGATGTGGTCGGTGCCCCAGGCCTGCTTGAACAACGCCACATAGTTCGGATCGGCTTGCAGGTGCGCGACGACCGCGTCGTGGCTGGTGGCCATTTCCACCGGATTTGCGATCGGCCCCTTGGCTTGCTCTTCAAGGCTGGGAGCGCGGCCATCCCAGAATTGCAGCTCGTTGTAAGCCGAGTTGATCACCGTGGGAGAGTGGCGCGTTCCTTTCTTGCCACCAACGCCGATCGAAGGCGAGTTCCGGTCCGTAAAGCCCGTCGCCGGAGAATGGCAGGAAGCGCATGAAATTGTGTTGTCCGCCGAGAGGACCGGATCGTAATACAGCCGCCGGCCGAGCGCGACCGTCTCCGCGGTTGGAGGGTTATTGGTCGGAATCGGCACCGCCGGCAGGCCAAGCGGCGGCTTGATGGTCAATGGCTTGCCAACGGGCTTGACTGCAGTTGCGGCTTGATCGGCAGCGAAAACGGTGGACGGCGTGGCATGCCAATGTCCAGCGGCGACAACCAGCAAGGCCCCAGCGGAGATGACAAGGATCGAGCCAAAAACTCTTAGGGTTCTCATAAAGACTCTCCTTCTATACGCCCAATCTTATCGGCCGATAGAAAGAGGGTCAGTGACGTATGACACTGCGCCGAGTGAAGGTGTGGCGCGGGCGCCCCCGCCCGCGGCCTTTGATTTTGACTTCAGATTGTCAATCGTCCGATGACCGGACCACACCGATGACTCGATTTAAGGATGAGTCATCTTCTCCGGCTTTACCAGCGCATCGAATTCCTCGCCCGTAAGATGCCCCAGCTTCACCGCCGCTTCCTTCAGGCTTGAGTGCTCGACGTGCGCCGTATGCGCAATCTTGGCCGCGTTGTCGTATCCCACCTTCGGAGCGAGCGCCGTCACCAGCATCAGCGAATTCTTCACGTACCAGTCCACCTTGGCGCGATCGACTTCAATGCCCTTGACCATGTACTCGACATAGCCGTGGCAGGCGTCGGTAATCAAAGTCACCGAGTGCAGGAAGTTATAAATGATCACCGGCTTGTACACGTTGAGCTCAAAGTTGCCCTGCGATCCGCCGAATCCGACAGCCGCCGTCGCTCCGTGCACCTGTACGCACACCATCGTCATCGCTTCGCATTGCGTAGGATTCACCTTGCCCGGCATGATCGATGATCCCGGCTCATTCTCTGGAATCGCCAGCTCGCCGAGGCCGCACCGCGGCCCCGAAGCCAGCCAGCGAATGTCGTTCGAAATCTTCATGAACGACGCCGCCAAAGTCTCCATCGCGCCCTGCGCAAACACAATTTCATCGTGCGCCGATAGCGCCGCAAACTTATTCGGATGCGAGCGAAAGGGAAGTCCCGTCAGCTCGGCAATCTTCTTCGCCGCGCGCTCGGCAAACTCAGGGTGCGTATTCAGCCCCGTGCCCACCGCCGTGCCGCCAATCGCCAGGTCGTAGAGGCCGTCCAGCGCCTGCTCCAACCTCTTTATGTCGCGTTCCAGCAAACTTGCCCAGCCGCCAAATTCCTGCCCAATCGTCAGCGGCACGGCATCCTGCAAGTGCGTGCGCCCAATCTTCACAATCGAGTCGAATTCCTTGGCCTTGGCCGCAATCGCATCGCGCACCGTCTTGATCGCCGGAATCAAATCGTTCTTCACCCGCGACGCCGCCGCAATATGCATCGCCGCCGGAAACGTGTCGTTCGACGACTGCGACATATTCACGTGATCGTTCGGATGGATCGGCTTCTTACTCCCCATCTCGCCGCCCGCAATCTCAATCGCGCGATTCGAGATGACCTCATTCACATTCATATTGGTCTGCGTGCCCGATCCCGTCTGCCAGATGCGCAGCGGGAACTGGTCATTCAGCTTGCCGGCAATCACTTCGTCGGCGGCCTGCGCGATCAGCTTCGCCTTGTCCGCCGACAGCTTGCCCAGATCCTGATTCACCAGCGCGCAAGCCTTCTTCAGCGTGCCAAACGCCCGAATCAGCTCCGGAGGCATGACGTCCCGCCCAATATCAAAGTGCAGCAGCGAGCGCTGGGTTTGCGCTCCCCAATAAACATTGGAGGGGACTTCGATCTTGCCCATGGAGTCGGATTCGGTGCGCGTCTTCATTTGGGTCGAGGCTTGAGTCGGGACTTCGGTAAGAGTGGACATGATGAAATCTCCTGTGATGAGGAACCGATTATTATACGGCGCGAGCCTCAAACAGGGACGAAAAGCGCGCACTTTCGACTTCACGTTTTGCGCTTTGTTTCTTTGGGCTTGGGGATGATTGTTGTCGATCTTGCACCCCTCCCCCCCCTACCTGTTTTGGGTTAAAGTATTGATAAATATGTACGTACACGCAAAGTATTCGGGAATAAGGAGTTAGCGGGGAAATGCCGACATGACAAAGGGGCGATGGAGGGCGTTGACGGCCTTCCGAAGGCGGACACGGTTGTGCCTTCGCCGATCATAGTTGGTTCCATTTTCGGGCATGGCGGGTGATGCGTCAGTGATGGCGCATACGGGGTGGATGTGATGAAAGATTGAGTTGGTCGACCCCGCCCGAGAGTGTTCGCTGCAACACTCGGCGACATGACGAAAACGCGAGGCAGGGTGCGTAGATCGAGAGTTTGGCACATGTCGTAAGAAAACCGGGGTACGTCCCGTCTGTCCCCGGGTTTCCCCGGGTTTCCCCGGGTTTCCACAGGTCGTTCGATTCCTAGACATGAAGAAAAAGAAGACAACTTACAAAGCATTCGACGCGGCGGAGTATCTCGATAACGATGCGGTTATTGCGGAATATCTTTCGGCGGCTGCCGAAGACCCGAATCCCGATGTGTTTGTCGCCGCGCTCGGCGACGTTGCCAAAGCCCGAGGCATGGCGCAGATCGCCAAAGACGCAGGCTTGGGCCGGGAGAGCCTGTACAAAACCTTGAGTGCAGGCGCACACCCTCGCTTCGAAACCATCAATTCTGTCCTGCACGCCCTCGGCGTGAAGTTCGCCGTCGTTGCGGAGCGCGAGAGTTAGAGCCAGGCTGCCAAACGAAAATCCCAAGCGGTCCAGCGGATGTGGAATCCCACCCTTCAAAAACCGAAGGGTGGGGCACCCGGCAGTAACCGGTGAGATTTTACGGTGTAAGTTCGAAAATGGTGCCCGCGAAATTCGCCCCGCCGCCCAGCGTTGTGCCGTACCAATTCCCCAGCGGGGCGGCAAGCAATCCGCCCTGCGGCTGGAGGCCGTCTGGCTCACTCACAAAACGATGCAGCACGGTTTCGCTCCAAGGCCCTTCGGCATTAGGCGAAAGTTCGAAAACCGTCCCGCACCCCCACCCATTCAGACAGCCCGTCCCCCCTCCCCTCTCCGTTGTGCCAAAGAGATTGCCCGCCTTGTCAAACGCCAACGTGCCGTCCGGCTGCTGCCCATCCTCGCCGCCAGTGAAACTATAGAGGACTGAGAATTTCCATCCCTTCGCGCCTCGCGTCAGCTTATAAACCGTCCCGCAGCCTCCAAACGAGCACGGTTCAGCCTGGAATGAACCGCCTCTTTGCGCAGTACCATACAAGTTCCCCGCCGCATCGAAAATCAAGTTCCCCGAAGCGCTTCCCCCATCTTTGCCCCCGGAGAACCCATGCAGCACCGCTCTCTTCCACTTGCCGTTGGGCTGCGCGATAAGTTCATACACTGAACCCACCACTTCGTAGCCTGCATAGCTTGTGCCAAACAGATTTCCCTCCGCGTCCATCACCAGCCCCGCCACAGGGTCGCCGCCGTCTCGGCCCTTCCCAAAGCCGAGAATGACTTCCTCCGTCCAGTTCCCCCTTCCATCGGGCGTCAGTTGGAAAACCGTGCCCAAGGCCAATGGCACGCCGCCCTGTTCCGTGGTCCCGTAGAGCTTTCCCTGGCCATCGAACACCAATCCCCCGCTGGGAAACATGCCCGTGCTCTCGCCCACAAAACTGAAAAGCGTGGTCTTCGACCATTTCGTCCCTGAAGGCGACAATTCATACACCGTTCCGTTCGACTGGCTGCCTCCGCTTGCGGTTTCGCCATATAAATTCCCCGCTCCGTCCGCAATCAGTCCCGAACTCGGAACTTCGCCGTCGGCCCCGCCGAGAAACGTGTAGAGCGTGCGTTCGCTCCAGCCGCCATCCGGTTTCGGGGACAGCTCAAAGACCGTTCCCTGGCCATGGCTGCCGCCTTCGGTCGCCGTGCCATACAGATTGCCCGAGGAATCGGCCAGCAGGGTCGCCGTGGGGCCGTCTCCATCCGCGCCGTGTCCGAAGGCGTGGATCGTTTTTTCTTTGCCGGCTGCCGTCGCCAGTGCCGGCAGCATCAGACTTGCCAGTAGCACTGCCACAAACACACTCGTATTAAACACTTTTCCACTTAGCATAACTGTCTCCAGTCCGAAATTTGCCGCGGGGAAGTACGGGTGAGTGCAAGGGTCGATCCGCAGCAGTATGCCATCAAAGCCACAGTCCGGCAACCCTAACGCTTCGCGAAACCGGAAAATTTAGTGCGGCGGTATCCGGATACGCTGGCTCGATTGGACGAGCTGGCAGTGCGGTAACTGGGCCGCTTGGCCGGTGAACGTCCCGTCTGTCCCCGGATTTTCCGTCCCCGGATTTTCCTGGCCGGTGAACGTCCCGTCTGTCCCCGGATTTTCTGTCCCAGGATTTTCCGAATTGATATTCCTACGCTAATAGAGTATAGTATCTATATATACGCTGCTGGCGTATACTCCGCCTATGGAGTTTGTGGAAGCGCCCGCCTTTACGCGCCATCTTCCCGAATACTTGAGCGAGGATGGCTGCAAGGAGTTGCAGGCTCGTCTGGGCGCAAATCCTGAACTGGGCGACCTGATGCCAGGAACGGGCGGTTTTCGAAAGGTGCGGTGGGCGGACGCGCGACGCGGCAAAGGGCGGCGGGGCGGATTGCGGATTATCTACTATCACTTTCCGTCCGATCATCAGATTTGGTTGATGACTCTTTACAACAAAGACGAGGCTTCAGACCTGACATCGCAACAGAAAAAGGCGTTGAAGGTTGCGATTGAAACAGAACTGGCGGCACGCGCAGCGAGGCGACGCGCCCGGTCGCATGAACCAAGAGATAAGAGATAGGGGGGACAGGCGGTGAAGAGAGATATCTTCGATGAGTTGATGACGGGTGTGGCGTCGATGAAGGGCCAGCGCGAGGGGAAGATCACCTTGAGGAGTTACAAGGTCGAGGCCGCGCCACTGCCTAAAGTGGATTCGAAGCTGATCCTGGAAACGCGGAAGAAGCTCCGGTGCTCACGTGCAGTTTTCGCGCGCAGGCTGCGCATCAACGAGAGAACGCTGGAAAAATGGGAGCAGGGGCGCGCTAAGCCGAATCCGCAAGCTGCCGCGCTTGTGCTCCTGGTGCGGCGGTATCCGGAAACGCTGGCTCGATTGGACGAACTGGCGGTGCGGTAACTGGGCCAACCGCCTACCCCTGATTCGTGACTGGTAGTGGCTGCTGAAGTGTCGCGGAATCGGCTGTATACAGCTTGATCCACCAAGCGAATCCCTTGTGCTGTAACCGGTAGACGCCGCGTTCTCCTTCTTTGGCGAGAATGATCTGGCGATCGCGCAGGGCGAACAGGGCATTGTCTAGGGTTGACTCGTTGCCCTTGAATTTCTGCTTGATTTCTTTTTTTGGGACCCAGTCATCCTGCCGATCGGCCATGATCCGGAGCACCTGTCGGTAGCTCTCTTTCTGAATCTTCACGTAGTAGCTGTCGCGATAGTAGCGGTCGCCGATCAGCTCCAGAGCTCCCCGTTTGCCAAAGCCTCCTAGCTTAACGTCTTCAGCATCGATCTCGTTGTCTTGATCAGCGGCGAAGGCAGAGAACGCGAACTGCTGTATAAAGTGCGGATATCCCTCCGAGTAGTATGCAAGGTGATCCCTGGCATCGTTGGTGATCGTTGTTTTCACCTCGTTGGCCTTATTGGCCTTCGTCAGCCCCATGTCGATTACCCTCTTTGCCTCATCCATGGACAACCTCCCGAGGACCAGCTCTTGAAACAGCCTGAGTGAGGATGGATGGCTGGCTGCCAGAACATTGCGGAGCTCCGGTAGGCCCGCAATTCCGAAAGCTACGTGGGCGCACCCCCGACGCTGCAGGCGCTCGGTGAGGAGCTTGAAGAACGAGCCTAGGGAGAGTTGCGGCGAGGCATTGTCAGCCTCGTCAACGAGGACCAGAACGCCATCGAAGCGAGCTCCAAACACCGACGAGTCGCCCTCGCCGCAAACGCGTTCGACGACACCGGCAAGTGAGTATGAGAACTCCTCCAGCAAGCGCTCGTCGGTTGACACTTGCCCGGGCTCTCTAAGCTTAAATCCTCCGGCTTCGACTCGTTTCAGGAACTCCCAGCTCTGCTTCAGGAAGTCGATGCCTTTTTCCGTTTTCCCGAGCGCTCTGTCTAGTCCGAGCCTGATCTTTTCAACTAGCCCAAGTTGTGTCGTACTGGGGTCAACGTCGGTGTCGATGACTAGAAAGGAGACCTTGGTCTCTTCTATGCCCTCCATGCCCTCGGCCACATCTTTGATGTAATTAAGAAGGGACGATTTACCGATGCCCCGTTCTCCGGTGAGCATGAAATTCGAGGGGCTCCCCGCCTTAGTCTGCGCCAGGCAGGATTCCAGTTTACGGAGCTCCGCCACTCTGCCAACAAACATACCTGAGTGAACGGGCGAGTTCGGGGCGAACGGGTTGATTTTCGCCATAGTCTAAAACCTCCAGACTGATGCGACGAGCTGGACACGCTCCCTTATTTTATGGGTCCATGGCAGGACAGTGGTGGGTTTTTCGGTTCCCAGTGTTTCCGGGTGTCCGTCGGGTGCCCCAGGTTCGCGTCCGTTGTTTGGACGCTAAGCCCTCGACAAGGCTCCGGGCGGGCTCAGGGTGAAGGAAAATGCGCGGCCGGCTCTCCGCAGCAGGCTGCGGGAAAAGTGCTTTCTAAGTAGGAGGCGGAACCTCAGCGGCTGAAGCCGCATTAAAAGCAAAGCGGTTACCGCCGCGCTGAAGCGCTGCGCCACCCAAAATCAAAAGCAACGCACACTTTGTCCGCAGCCTGTTTAGGCCAGCACCGGTTTTGCTGCCGTCACTGGATCGACTCGAAGGGTTAGGCCATCTACCTGGGTTACTACTACTCGGTCGCCGACTGGTATGTTTGCGGTTGAGACTGCGTCCCAGATTTCGCCGTGGACGAAAACTTTTCCGCTGGGGACTAGCGGGGTTTCGGCAACTCCGATTTCTCCTACCAAACCTTGCTGGCCGGTTACGATCTTGTTGCGGCGCGCGCGCACTGCGATGCTCATCAGGAAGGCGGTGATGATTCCTAGCGGAATGCTTACCGCGAGCGCGGTCACCAGGCGCACGCGCATTTCGGGAATGGGGCCGTCTACCAGCAGCAAGCCTCCGATGACCAGCAAGGAAATTCCTCCGATGGTCAGCACGCCATGCGTGGCAAACTTGGCTTCCAAGGCGAACAGCGCGAATGAACCGAAGATCAGAACCAGCGCGGCGAAGCGGACGGGCAGAAGATTGAGAGCGAAAAGTGCCAGCAGGATGAAGACGACTCCGACGGTGCCGGGGATGACGGCTCCGGGGTGGTTGAACTCGGCATAAAGCGCGAGCGCGCCGATGGCCAGCAGGATGAACGCGACATTCGGGTCCATGATGTAGCTGAGGATGCGCTGCTTGAGCGTCATGGGATAGTTGCGCACGGGCTGGTGGGCAAGGTCGAGCGTGACGTTCTCGCCATTGAAGCGCTTGAAGCTTTTTCCGCTGAGCTGGCGAAACAGATCCTGCTCGGTCGGAGCGATGTATTCGATCAGCTTTTTGTCGAGTGCCTCTTGATCCGTAAACGACTTGGATTCGCGCACCGCGCTTTCGGCTAGTTCGACATTGCGGCCGCGCTTGGCTACGACGGAGCGCATGAGCGCTGCGGCGTCGTTCTCCATTTTCTGCTTCATGATGTCATCCATCTTGCCGCCGAGGATGACGGGATGTGCCGCACCAGTATTGGTTCCGGGAGCCATCGCGGCGATGTCGGCAGACTCGAGGATGAAGAAACCTGCAGAAGCTGCGCGGCTTCCGCTCGGCGTTACATAGATGATGACCGGAACCTGCGACGCGACGATCTTCTCGATGATGTCGCGCGTCGAGTCGACCAATCCGCCTGGTGTGTTGATTTCGATCAGCAGCGCCTGATCGTGATTTGCCTGCGCCACGTCGAGCGCGCGGCCGATGTATTCGGCGGTGATGGGCTGAATGGCATCGTCGACTACGATCTTCAACACTTCGGCGGAACAGGAGGCAGCAAGAACCGCGATGGCGAGCAGCGCATAGAGGAAGTGAGCGAGCAGACGCGCAGCTCTGTCCTGGAGTAGCGCTGCCGCACTCAAGCCAACGGACGGCTTGAGTGGGCCACCGCGACGTTTTTCTGTTTTCATGGCTGTCCTTTCTCTGCGAGCTTGGCTGCTAAAGCGCGCTTGAGATCCTGTGCCGCAGGATTCGCCGGTTCAAGTTGCAGTGCTCGATTGATGCTCTGCGCGGCCGAGTCCGTATGATCCTCGCGCAAGTCGAGCCGCGTGAGAATCAAATAGGCGTCAACAGATTCGCGCACATGCAGCGAGGCCTCAGCCTGGGCGCGGGCGGCGCGGGCATCGCCGCGTGCGTCATAGAGTTCGGCGAGCGCGGTGAGCGGAGCCGGGCTTGCCGGATCGACGGTTGCCGCGTGCCGAAACTCGGCTTCCGCTTCGCTCGCGAATCCGTGAGCCAGCAGTTCTTTTCCGAGTTCGACGTGATAACGCGCGTGGGCGCGCGGAGTGGAGCGGGCAAATTGCTGTTCCGCCCAGTTCTGCATCTGCATCGTCATTTGGCGGAAGGCATTCTCGTCATAGTCACGCTTCAGGCGCTCAGATGGCAGCTTCGACACCACTGCACTGTTGACGACTCCGCCCGACGCTGGCGTGAGGGAATCGAGCAGCAGCCGAGCCTCGGCATCCTCCGGCCGATGATCGAGCGCAAGGCGAACTTCATGGATCGCTTTGGCCTTGTCGCCTGCCCCGCTGAGCGCGACGGCAAGATTGAAGTGATAGTCGGGATCGCTGGGATCGTTCCGGATGGCGCGCTCGAAATCGGCAGCGGCCTTCTTGGGGTCACGGCGCGCGGCTACGACTCCAAGGTTGTTGTAAACCTCGGCCAGAGGGAGGCGAGCGGCAATAAATTCAAACGCTCTCTCGGCCGTCTCCAAGTCGCCGTGAGCGTAGCTGCTCAGACCCAGATAGAAATTGGCTTCGCGAGCAACCGGGGAGGACGGCGGAATCTTCTCAAGCGACGCGATGGCTGCGTCATAAGAGCGTTGGGCATAATAAGCCCTTCCGAGTTCGAGCCAGGCCGCTGCAAATTCCGGGCTTAGATGCACAGCCTCACGAAAATGCTGGACTCGCTCGTCGGCTGTCGCCGCCAGAATGCCGCGGACATAACCTTCCCATGCCTCAGTCCGTATGGCCGGAGCGGCTGCAACGTACTTGTCTTTAGGCACAGAGAAATTCGCGCGGATCGACCTAAGCAGATCCCATGCCAACGACGATTCGAGCCTGCCCAAGTCAGCGGCACGACCTGATTCCGTGATGGCGGGGAGCAGCCTGGGCGCGCGCATATCGAGGAGTTGAGCGCTGACGGTGAGGTTCTCGCCGTCAAAACGGCAGGACCCGAGCAGCGCGTAATCGACGTCCATCTGGTCGGCGATCCGGTAGAGGGTAGCCCGTGAAGGATGCACTCCGGAGGGGATTCCGAGGCGATCGTAAGCGCGCAGCCGCTCGTCGCGCGTGGCAACATACAGGACAGGAGAATCAAGCTGGGCGCGCAGAGCTTCGGCAAAGCCTTCGCCAAGCCATTCCAGACCGGGAGTGGAGGAAGTATTCTCGAACGGAATTACGACCAGCGTTCGGCCCGAGGCAGGGTCTTCCTGGGCGTGAAGGACCGCGCACAAGAAAAGCGAAACCGCTAGTAGGGAAACGGCGCGTCTCACGACAAGTCCATTATATCGGGTGCGCAGCGGGCAACTCACGCGCGGCGCCGGGTGTCGACAGCAACCGGCGGCGTCGCTTCGTAGTTGGTGCTCTCATTGGCTGCCGGAACGTTCCAGCCCGGCAGTTCGTTGCTGCCGGTGATCAGGCGTGCGCCGCGCTCGTAGGTGAGATAGGCCCAGGCCCAGTTGATCATCACGACGATACGGTTGCGGAATCCGATCAGAAAAAAAATATGGATGAATAGCCACGCCAGCCAGGCGAAGTAGCCGGACAGTTCGAACTTGCCGAACTGAGCCACGGCGGCGGCACGGCCAATCGTGGCCAGGCTTCCTTTGTCGTGATAACGGAACTCGCGGCGCGGCTGATGCTCGCGGTCGCGTGCGATCATTTCGGCGGCCCATTGCCCCTGCTGGATCGCAACCTGGGCTACTCCAGGGAGCATCTTGCCCTGATCGTCTCGAAATGCCGCCAAGTCGCCAATGATGAAGACCTCGGGATGCGCGGAGATACTGAGGTCCCGTTCCACAAGGACGCGCCCGGCGCGGTCCAGCGGCGCGCCCAATTTCTTGCCCAGCGGCGAAGCGGCGACGCCCGCCGCCCACAAGACAACCGCTGCGGCGATCTTTTGATCGCCCACCGACACGGCACCGGGCTCGATCTTAGTCACGATCTGCGATGTGCGGACTTCCACGCCCAAGCGCTCTAATTGCTCTTGGGCCTTGCGCGACAAGTCTTCAGAGTAAGCAGGTAACACGCGAGGTCCGCCCTCGAGCAGCAGAATGCGACTTTGCTCGGGCTTTACATTGCGGAACTGGTGCGTCATGGCATGACGGGCGATCTCGGCCAAGGTTCCAGCCAACTCCACGCCGGTGGGGCCCGCTCCCACGACCACAAACTGGAGAGGCATCCAGCCTTGTCCGTGCACTGCCTGGCGCTCGGCCAATTCGAAGGCCAGCAACACACGCCGGCGAATCTCGATGGCGTCCTCGATCGTCTTCAGCCCCGGCGCCAGGGGTGCCCAGTCTTCGTGGCCAAAGTAGGCATGAGTCGCCCCGGAAGCGACGATCAGGTAGTCGTAGTCCAGTGCCTGGTCCTTCGTTATCACCTTCCTTTCCTCCAAGTTGAAATCGACCACTTCTTCAAGTAACACTTCAACATTGGAGTGGGCCCGAAGGATCCAGCGGATGGGCGCGGCGATCTCGCCGGGAGAGAGGCCTGCGGTGGCTACCTGATAGAGCAAAGGCTGAAAAGTGTGATGGTTTTTGCGGTCGATGACGACGACTTGAACTGGGAGGTGAGCGAGGTTTTGCGCTGCCGTCAGGCCGCCAAAACCGGAGCCGACGATTATTACCCGGGGTTTCGGCTGGCTAACCATTCGCTAATATAGATTCGCGCAATGAGCGTTTAGACGAAAACTTTTGTGGCGCTGCCGCCGAACCGCACGGCCCCCCAAAGCATCATTCTGCTGGCTTCGTTGCGCGGGTCCGCATACACTGCTTTTTCACACGTTAATGACTGACGATCCTGCGAAGTTCCGGCAAGCCGCCTCGCGTTTCCTACTGCCCTCCGCCAGGGACATCATTTTTATTTTTCTCTTCTGGTCGGTGCTCGCCGGAACATTGTCCAAGTTCCCTCTGGCCGATCCCGACATCGGATGGCATATTCGCACCGGCGAGCAGATTCTCATCACCCACACGTTGCCGCGCACCGATCCGTATTCCTCGACCATGCAGGACCAGCCATGGTTTGCCTGGGAATGGCTCTATGACCTGGTGCTCGGGATACTCCATCACCTCTGTGGCTTGAACGGCGTGGTTTGGCTGTGCGCTGGTGTCGTGGCTTCGACCTTCACTTTACTGCTTTCGCAGTTGGTCAAACGGGGAACCGGTCTGCTGGCCGCCATCGTCCTGGTGCTGCTGGCCGAAGGTGCGGCCACTATCCATTTGTTCGCGCGGCCGCACATTGTGAGCTGGCTCTTCGTGCTCGTTTGGTTCATCCTTCTTGAACGATGGGAGCGACCGGAGCAGGGAAGCGCCCCGCGATGGCTGCCCTGGTTCTTTCCGGTCTCCATGCTGTTTTGGGTGAATCTGCATGGGGCATGGATATTCGGCATAGTTCTGCTCACCATCTACCTACTGGCGTCGGTCGTCGAGAGTTGGCGCGCACACGATGACTTTGCTGCGCTGGCCGCCGGGCGCCGGGGCCGAGAGATGGCATGGTCCGCGGCTGCTTCAGCCCTTGCCACGTTTGCAAATCCCTTTGGCTGGCAGCTGCATGCGCATATTTACAACTATCTCGCGGATAGCTACCTGATGAGCCGCATCTCCGAGTTCCGCTCTCCGAACTTTCACTTCTGGGCGCCGCGCTGCTTCGGGATCATCCTGGTGCTGACGGTGTTCGCATTGGCCGGCTGTCGCCGGAGCCTGCGCCTTAGCCATCTTCTGGTCTTGCTGCTAGCCGTGTATGCAGGTCTGCTGTCAGCGCGGAATCTGCCAGTGTCTTCCATGCTGTTGGTGCTGGTGACTGGCCCGATGCTCTGGGAGAACTTTGCGACCCTTGCGGGCAGGCGCTTAGGCTGGGAATGGATGCGAAGCCGCATTGCCGCCATGGTCGAGTTTTCCGACCGAATGGGAGTGCAGGAGTTTCGGCTGCGCGGGCACTTGTGGCCAGTTGTCTGCGTGATGGCCGCGCTGGCGATGTGTTTGCAAGGTGGGCGGCTGGGCTCGTGGCAGTTGATTCATGCGCAGTTTGATCCAACGGGCGTGCCGGTTGCGGCTACCGATTTTCTTCAAAAAGAGCAGAGCGCCGAGCCCATCTTCTCCACCGACACCTGGGGAGGCTATCTCATCTACCGCTTATATCCGCGTCGGCAGGTGGTTTTTGATGATCGTCACGACCTGTACGGCGCCGACCGCGTTCGCAAGTTCCTCGTTGCTTTGCAGGGTGAGGTGGGGTGGAGGCAGGTGCTCGACAATTTACAAGTTCGCACCGTTCTGTTGCCGGCCGATTCGACGCTGGCCAGCCTGTTGCGCGAGTTGCCGCAAGAGTGGTCGGCAAAGTATGAGGATCAACTTGCGGTCGTGTTCGAGAGACGTGTACGGTAGTATCCGCCATCGCGCCGCATTCCTTGTCACTCTCTGCAACCTCTACAGTTGAGCGACATCTGATGTAGTTGGAATCGTGTGCTGGGGCGATTGTGCAACCACTAACTTTGGATGAGTGCCTTGCGGCAGACCGCGATGGACGCCGGCAGCGTACTTCGGTAGAAAAAACAAATGCGGATGACAGAGTGGAGTCCATGTCTGGAGACTTGCCGGTGAAGCCGGAGTGTTTGCCCTTCCGCCAGATTCCGCATACCACTCGCCTTTTCGTTGACTATCTTGCTTATTCAGCCTCCGCCCAACCGTTTTACCCGCGCTCGCCGAATTTCTCCGAGTGGCTGAAGGAGGAGGCCGGGCTCGTGCGCTACGACAGGGATCGCCGCGAGAAGGTCGGGGAGGTCCTCGATCGGCAGAATCGTTCATGGGGCGCCTCCGCCAAGACCCTGGCTAATTTGGAACGTTTCCGCCGGGGCGCGCTCACCGTGGTCACCGGGCAGCAAGTCGGTCTGTTTGGCGGCCCGCTATTTTCCATTTTTAAAGCCCTGACTGCGGTCAAGTTGGCCGAACAGGCTACGGCCGGCGGAGTCGATTGCGTTCCCGTTTTCTGGCTGGCGACCGAAGATCACGATCTTGCCGAAGTCAACCACGTCTCCTTGTATTCAGCGGCGGGCGTGCCCGAGCGCATCACGGCGGAGAGCCATGGCATTCCGGACGCGCCGGTGGGCGCAATCAAGTTTGGGGCTGAAATTGAACCGGTTGTGGCGCGTGCCGCGTCACTGCTCGGCGATTCCGAAGTCCGAATCTGGCTTCGCGAGTCGTATCGACCGGGAGAAACGCTCGGCACCGGTTTTGCCCGTCTGTTCGCGCGGCTGTTTGCCGATTGGGGAGTGATCCTGCTCGATCCCGCCGACCGCGAGTTTCACCGTGTTACCCGGCCCCTGTTGCGCGCGGCCATTGAAAATGCGCCCGCGCTCGACGAAGCGCTTCTGGCCCGCGGCAAGGCGCTGGAGGCTGCCGGATATCACCAGCAGGTGAAGGTGACCGCCGCGACCACGTTGCTATTTGAAGTGAAGAATGGCGCGCGCACCGTGGTTCGCCGGAAGGCGAACGGGGCGACCGGCGCGGAGTTTCAGGTGGGCCACGAAAAGCTCACCCAGCGCCAGTTGCTTGACCGCATCGAAGCGACGCCCGAGAATTTCAATGCCAACGTACTTTTCCGTCCGGTTGTTCAGGACTATCTGCTCCCGACGCTCGCCTACACTGGAGGCGCGGCCGAAGTCGCCTACTTCGCGCAGGTGGGTGTGGTTTATGAGAAGCTGCTGGGGCGCGTGACTCCGGTGCTGCCGCGTTTTTCCGCGACGCTGGTCGAGCCCAAGGCGGAACGCATCCTGACTCGCTACGGGTTGCAGCTTCAGGACTTCTTTCACGGTCCGGACAAGGTGCGGGAAACGATCGCCGCCCTCTCGCTACCACCCGAACTGCAAGCCCGATTCGCCGATGCCTACGCGAGCGCGGAACAGTCCATGACCGCTCTTCGGGATACGATCGGCAAACTCGATTCCACGCTCATCCGATCTGCAGATCGTGCTCGAATGCGCATGTGGCATCAAGTCAACCGCCTTCATCGCCAGGCAGCGCGCGCCGAACAGCTTCGCAACGACGTCATCAGCCGCCACACCGATGCCGTTTGCCATGCGTTGTTCCCGCACAAAACGCTCCAGGAGCGCGAAATCGCCGGCATCAGCTTCGTGGCGCGCTATGGCCCCAGCCTGCTGGAGAATCTGCACGATGCAATTGATCCCGCCTGCCACGACCACCAGGTGATTGCGCTGCAATAATCAGACAAGGCACGGAATCAGGGGTCTTCTACGAGTGGGCCTCACGGACCTTGGCGAGCATACTCTGCAATTCTGCCAGCGATTCCACTCGCGCCACGCCCTTGTTTGCATACGCGCCGGAAACGTCCATCAGCACAGCCTGCATTCCCGCTCCCGTTGCGCCCAGAAAATCCACCGAGTACACATCCCCGACGTAGAGACTCTCTTGCGGCTTGGCCTTTAGGGTCTCAAGGGCTTGCCGGAAAATTTCCGGGTGTGGCTTTTCGTATCCGACCAGGCCGGAATCGGTGATGCTCTGGAAGCAGTCGGCGATGCCGCAACGCCGCAGCACATCTTCAATCCGTCCGTCGGCGTTCGAAATCACCCCGATCGGGAACCGCCCGGAAATCTGCTTCAGTCGCTCGCGCGTGCCCGGAGGGATCTGGTCCCAATTCCCCGAATCGCGGATGTTGTTTACCAGTTCATCGCGGAGGGCATCATCCTTCAAACCAATTTCCGAGAACAATTGCGTGTAGTACATCCACCAGAAGCTGTGGTCATGGTTGCCGGTGGTTGTCAGGGAATCAAATTCATTCTTGATACGGCGCTCCACGTCGCGGAGATGCCCGGCGTCCGCCGTAATGCCGCGCTTGGTGAGCGGCGCGTGAATACGCTCGCGGTTGGGAAACAGGAGCGTATTGCCGACATCGAAGAAAATGGCTTTGAGTGCGGATGACATAAGGTTCGTATGTTTCCTCTAAGATGGCAAAACTCAGGTTTGGCAAACGATTATTGTACTGCCGCTAATCAGAAAGGCACGTCCGGTGACTTGGGCCTCCAAACAAGGTAAACTCACCTTTTCGTATGCGACTTCCCATCCCATTCGCTACGGCTCCGCGCACGTGCTCGTCAGTCTTGTTTGCTGTCGGCCATGTACATGAGTGGGGCCCTGGCGGCGTCCGGGTCCTGCACCAGTTGGCCGTCGGGCTCGTTCCGGTAGCGCTCTTTCTGCTATCCACAACGACCCGCGAAGAGATCTACAACATTCTTTGGGCGCTCGTCTTCGGATTCGCCACTCTCAACATCCTTAGCCTGGGAGCGCGCCGCTTCGAACACAAAAGTGGATTGAACTTCGGAGAGCTGCTGGCAATTCTGGTTGTAGTCGTCTCCATCGTACTTCTGGGTTGGGAGATGCTCTATACCTTCCACGTGTTGCCGATTCGCCTGCACTGACCCGTCCCATCAATATGCGGATTGCGGTATGATTCGCGTGTGGCCAAACGTGAATCCAGTTTCGATGTGACTTGCCCTTGCTGCGGGGCCGTGCTCAAGGTAGACGCGGCGACCGAGGGCGTAATCTCGCACGTCGCTCCCGTAAAGCCCAAAATGTTTCAGGATATGGAAGAAGCAGCGCGCGCCATGAAGGAGCAGGATGGGCGCCGCGACTCCATCTTCCGCCAGTCTGTAGAAGCGCAGAAACACGCTTCTGAGCTGCTGGAAAAGAAATTCCAGGAAGCGGTGAAGAAAGCCAAAGAGACGCCGGATACCGGCAAACCGATCCGCGACTTTGAGCTGGATTAAGTTTGCAGTTGTTCCCAGTTCTCGGTCGTCAGTAAAGGTCTTTTAATCCAGACTGAGAACCGGGAACTGAGATCTCTTATGAGACCTCTTCTGCTCGGCCACCGCGGCGCTCGCGCCTCCAAACAAGTTCCGGAAAACACGCTGGCGTCGTTCGAACTCTGTCTCGCCCACGGTTGCGACGGCTTCGAGTTCGACGTGCGCCGCTCGGCAGACGGTGTCGCGGTCATTTGCCATGATCCGGCCGTTCGCGGCCTGCGGATCGAAAGCACCGCCGCCAGCGAGTTGGCGCTGCCGACGCTCGATCAGGTCATGCGGCGGTTTTCGGCGAAGGCCTTCCTCGATATCGAACTGAAAATCTCCGGCATCGAACGGGCGCTGATTGCCGCCCTGCGCCAGCATCCACCACGCCAGGGCTACGTGGTCTCGTCGTTCCTGCCCGAGGTGTTAGCCGAGCTTTACACACTTGATCCAGACATTCCGCTGGGTTTTCTTTACGACCGCCAATCGCAACTTCCGCTGCCCGCGCTGCCTTTTGCATGGATGATCCCGCATTTCAAATTGGTGGATCAAAAGCTGATCGAAGAAGTTCACGCGTCCGGGCAGAAGATCATGATCTGGACAGTCAATCGGGCCGCCGACATGAGCCGTCTTGCCGACTGGGGCGCCGACGCGATCATCTCGGACGAAACGGAACTGCTGGTGCAGTCGCTCATTTAGGAAACCCCACGCATTGCCCGTGTCGCCATTGCTCTCAAAATCCAGCTCATTTACCCTGATCAGTCATGTCCACTACCGGCGAGCGTTTTGAGCGGGCGGTTCAAATCATGGAGAAGCTGCGTGCTCCCGGCGGATGCCCTTGGGATCGCGAACAGACCTTCGACTCCATCAAGCCGTACACGCTGGAAGAAACCTACGAGGTCCTCGAGGCCATCGATAATCGCGACTGGCCCGAGTTGACCGGGGAACTTGGCGACCTGCTCCTGCAGGTGCTGTTCTATTCGACGATGGCGCGCGAGGCCGGACATTTCTCGATCGACGACGTGCTCGACCGGCTTTGCAACAAGCTGGTAGGCCGCCATCCGCACGTTTTCGGTGACGTGAAGGCCGACACTCCTGCCGAAGTTCTGCGCAACTGGGAAGCGTTAAAAGCAGAAGAGAAGAAAGCGGAGAAGAAAAAACAGCTCGACGCCGACGGAGAAGGGAAGTCTGCCGTCGACGGCAGTCAACCTAACGACACTCCGTCCGTCCTCGCCGGGGTCTCCTCGCGCGTTCCCGCGCTGCTCGAAGCGCATAAACTTAGCGCGCGCGCTGCCCATGTGGGGTTTGACTGGCCTGAAATTGAAGGCTTGTTCGAAAAGCTGGCCGAGGAAACCGCCGAACTCCGCGAAGAGCTGAAAGCCGTGCCCATCAAGGGTCCGGCGGGCACCGGCGTTGCCGGGTCTGGAAAACCGCACATTGCGCCCGATCAGCGCGAGCGGCTCGAAGACGAAGTCGGAGACCTGTTCTTCGTCCTGGTCAACCTCGCGCGCTTTCTTTCGCTCGATTCCGAATCTGCGCTGCGCAAGACCAACCGCAAGTTCAAGCGGCGCTTTCAGTGGATGGAAGAGCGTCTGCGCTCCAGTGGCCGCGGCCCGCAGCAGGCCAGCATGGCCGAGCTAGAAGAACTATGGCAACAGTCCAAGCTGGAGGAAAAACGGGCGTGAATAAGATGACGTCTTTCGTTGCGCCCACGCTCACCATTCGAAAATGTGAATCGCTTGAGGAGATGCAGGCCGCTTTTGGTTTGCAGAAAGAGGTCTGGAGATTCGCCGACGCCGAATTGGTTCCGGTTCGCATCTTTGTGCTCGCCAATAAAATCGGCGGCCACGTCATCGGCGCTTTTGATCGAAACGAAATGGTCAGTTTTGCGCTGGCCCTTCCCGCGATTCGCAATGGGCATACCTATCTGCACTCGCAAATGCTGGCGGTGCGCCAGCAATATCGCAATGCTGGGCTCGGCCGCCGCATGAAGCTATTCCAGCGTGATGACGCTCTCGCATGCGGCTTCGAGCTGATGGAGTGGACATTCGATCCGCTCGAAATCAAGAATGCCTATCTGAATATCGAAAAACTGGGCGCAATTGCGCGCCGCTACAACGTCAATCAGTACGGCATCACGTCATCGCCGCTGCAAGGCGCTCTGCCTAGCGATCGGCTTGTCGCGGAATGGTGGATGAAATCGCGCCGCGTGGAAAAAGTGCTGGGCGAAGGCCAGCGCCCGGCTTTCCAGGCGCAAGAGCACATCGACGTTCCCGCCGAAATCTACGAATGGAAATCCGCTGAAGCAACACGACCGCAGGCGCTGGGCGTTCAGCAAAGGAATCGCGATGAGTTTGCGAAAGCCCTCGCAGAGGGTCTATCCGTACTAGGCTACGAGCGCAATGGCCGAGGCGACGGCCGCTTCCTGCTCGGCGCTTGGGACGAGAGATGGCATTACTAAAAGGGACAGCCATGAAAATCGATTCCGTAACGCTCCGCGAACTCCACATGCCGCTAGTGCAGTTTTTCGAAACGAGTTTTGGCCGGGTGTACAGCCGCACCATCCTGCTCGTCAGCGTCGATGCGGAAGGCGTTCGCGGCTGGGGCGAGTGTGTCGCCGGAGAAGATCCTTTCTACAGTCCGGAATGGGCCGAAACGGCATGGCCTACGATCAAGACCTTTCTTGCACCCGCCTTGCTAAAGAACGAGGTCGCTTCCGGCCGCGACTGCTCCGCGTTGTTCGCGCGCGTCCGCGGTCATCGGATGGCGAAAGCAGGATTGGAAAATGCCGTGTGGGACGCCGAAGCGCGACTCAAGCAGCAGCCGCTCTGGAAGCTTCTTGGCGGATCGCGACGCGAAATTGCCTGCGGAGTCTCCATCGGAATTCAGGATTCACCCGAGCAACTACTCGAGAAGATCGCTACCGAACTCACCGCCGGTTACCGCCGCATCAAAATCAAGGTCAAACCCGGGTGGGACCTGAACGTTTTGGAAAAGATACGCTCGCGCTGGGCCGACATTCTCCTCAGCGTGGACGCCAATTCCGCCTACACGCTCGACGAAACCGAGCACCTCCGTAAGTTCGACGCGTTCAAGCTGCTGATGATCGAGCAGCCGCTCTGGGACGACGAAATCTACCTGCATGCGCGGCTGCAGAAACTGCTTCAGACCGCGATCTGCCTTGACGAGTCCATTCATCACGCGCGCGATGCCAATTTCGCACTCGAAACGGGCGCCTGCCGCATCATCAACATCAAGGTTGGCCGCGTCGGCGGTTTCACCGAAGCCAAGAAAGTCCACGACGTCGCCCAAAGCCACAATATCCCCGTTTGGTGCGGCGGCATGCTCGAATCCGGCGTTGGGCGAGCGCACAACATTGCGCTCTCCACCCTTGAAGGCTTCCGGCTTCCGGGAGATGTTTCGGCATCAAAACGGTACTGGAAACAGGACATCATCGAACCCGAGGTGGAAGTCCGGCCGGACGGGATGATCGTCATTAGTGACGCTCCCGGAACTGGGTATCGGGTGCTTGAGGATATGGTCGAGAAGTTTACGGTGAGGAAAGAAACGTTTCGCGCGGGCACCATCTAGAGCATTTCTCGTGGTGTCGAGTACGCACGCTCAAGGGCTAAAGCCGGCTAGCGCAGCGCTGAAGCGCTGCGCCACCCAAAATCAAGCGCAATGCAGACTTTGTCTTAGCCTGCCAGGTCATTCGAGTTGCCGCCCTCACTTGCGCGCGCCGGTCGTCGCTGGTGAATTTTCCGCTACGTCGGCTTCTTCCTTCTTCAACATTTCGAGCGCCTGCGCATAGGTGAGATCGGGCGATACCTGCTTGAAGCCGCTGAATACTTCCGTCGATTCGATGGAGAGGCTCTTTATGAGCAGGATTTTTCCCGTGAACTTCAGGCTCATGCCTGAGATTTCCCAGAGATTATCCTCCACCGCCGCCTGGTGAACCACGAAGCGGCCGCCGCGGTCGAGATGGCCGAGAATGCCCCAACCGAAACCGACCTCCTTGAACAGCGTGCCATCAATGCTGGCAATGCGATAATGAACCGCGTCCAGCAGCAAATTACCTTGCATGCCCGTCAGCACATCTTCCACGTGCGAGGGCGGCCTGTAGTGCGGATTCGGACGAAACCTCAGCTTCACCAGCGGATCGCCCGCGTGCCCAATCTCGGCCGTACCAGTTACTTCTCCTGCGTATTCATACAGGAATGCATCCGGCAGGGCGCGCACAATGCGCATCGTGCGCTCGGCATCCTCGTGTTCCTGGGATCGTTTCTTGCGCATCTCCTCCGGGTTTTTGACTACCCGCTCGACCCGCGCGTCTTCCTCCCGGCGTTGCGCCGGAGTTAAGGGCTTGCCGTCATAAGCCACAGCCACTCCCGCGGTTGCCTCACTGGTTTCAACGTAGATCTTCGTCGTGGATCCTTTGGGCGTGGTCCTGGTTCCACGGAACATAAAGCGCGCCGATCCGCTGCTGGCGTTGATTTCGTTCTTCACGGCCTTACGCACGAGTTCGACCGGGTCGGAACGAACCGAAGACGATTGCGCCAGGCTCGCCGCGCTCAATAGGAGAATCAGGATGCCATTTCGGCGGACCGCGTCGGCGACTGAGGCGATGGATTCGGTCCAATTCATTGCGATAGGACGATAGTAACAAACCCGTGCGTTGCTTCAGGAGGCTTCTGCATGCGGCAGTGCGGCCTTTTATCGCAGCGCGCGAACCAGCGACGAACCTTCGTGTGAAACGTGCCTGGAGCCGGATGATTTACAATCATTCCACTCGCGGTGCTGTTTGGGCGCGACAAGTGGAGGCAAGACATGGATGTTCCGAACGTTCCGCAGTCCGGCAATTCGGAGAGCAGGGAACGGGCCACGATTGGGAAATCGGTCGTGATCAAGGGAGAGGTGTCGGGGTCGGAGGATTTGTATATCGATGGGCAGGTGGAAGGGAGCATCGATCTCCGCAATCACAGCGTCACCGTTGGGCCCAGCGGCAAGGTGAAGGCTGGAATCAACGCGAAGTTCATTATGATTCAAGGCAAGGTCGATGGCAGCCTGACCGCTTCCGACCGTCTCGATCTGCGCAAATCGGCGGTGGTTAACGGCGATGTCACCACCCAGCGCATCGCCATCGAAGAAGGCGCTTTCCTGAAAGGCAAAGTCGATATCCAGAAGGAGATGGGAAAGGGCGCAGCTTCCTAATTGCTGTCTGGTTTCAAACCATCGATGAAATTCTTTCGCTCCTCCTCGAACCAGGATGCGCCGCAGGCGACCGCGCACAAACTGTCCCGCCGCTCCAGCGGCATCGGCGAAATTGCGCGCATTCTGAATTCTCAGGAAGGCTTATGCGTGCTCGACGTAGGCGCGACTTCCGCCAATAACATTCAGTTCCTTACCAGTCAGGGCCACAAGAATTACAGCGAAGATTTACTGAGAGCCTCGCTCGACCCAGGGCTGCGCACGAAAGATGAATCGGGCAATACGGCCGTCGACAGCAAGAAGTTTCTGGATGAGAATCTGGTTTATCCCAACGGCCGGTTCGACATCGTGCTCTGCTGGAACCTTCCCGATTACATGGAAGAAAGCCTGGTGAAGCCGACCGTCGACCGCCTCTGGTCACAGATGAAGCCTGGCGGATTGCTGCTGGCCTTTTTTCACACCCGCGATGCCGGCCCAGATTCAACCTGCTACCGCTATCACATCACCGGTACCGACATGCTGGAGATGCAGGAAATCAAGTTCGCGCCGCCCGGGCGTCCCGCGTCCGAAAAACAATCGCCGCGTTTGCAACGCGTGTTCAACAACCGCCACATCGAAAATCTTTTCCGCGATTTCGCGTCCATCAAGTTCTTTCTCGCCCGCGATAACATCCGCGAAGTCCTGGTCGTACGCTGAGACTGTTGCACCCCACTCAAGCCAACCCCGGGCTTGAGCAGGCCAACGCGGTTTGCTCACAAACTGGATAAGCAAATCGGACACGTCTTTGAATGAGACAGGCGGGCCTTGTGCGCCCGCTCGTAGGCTTCCATGGTTTCTTTCTCTTTTCTTCTGCGCGCGCGATCGGAGAGTTTCGGCTTGTTTTCGTTGCGATACAGGAAGGACGTCCAAGCAGCATGTGCGCGGGTCTCGCGATCCTTCAGGTCCTTGTAGACGGCGCACTCAGATTCGGCCATGGCGTGACCTGATCATAGTCGAAAGGCACGCCAAGATGGCCCTGAAAGCCCAACCAAACCCGAATGTTCACAGAGCCTCCAGCAATCGGTCCTGGTATGCCCTGCCATGTCGAGCGCCTAATGCTACGGCCAGTCCGGTTAACCGTCGATATTTGTCGATGACATTGACGCCGCACTGGACGCGCAGCGTGGTTACGCCCGGAAGCAGTATGCCGGGCCAAAGGTGCGCTCGAAACGCCACCCACAACCAAATCCTCAAACCGGCCACAATCGAATAGATCCTGAGTTCCAGCGCAAGTTGAGCGGCCTCGGCAACTAAAGAATTTCTTTCAGCGTCGTGTGCGGCATTTCTGCCTTCGAGTTGCTGCTTTTCCCACATTACCCAAAGTTGGATCAGGCCGGTATTATGAGCCATCCGGCGCAAGTACTCCCGGGCCAGGAGGATGCGGTCTTCTTGCGCCGCGCGGAAAGCCGCACCTGTGAGCGATTGCCGCAGCCGCCATTCTTCTCCCGCATCCAGCAGGGTTTCCAAATCGGATGGGTCGAGCTTACGGGCGAGCAGGATGACGTGGTCTACCTCATGGACGCGCGGCCCATAGACCGTGGTCAGCAGTATGACCAAGAAGAAGGCGATCCCAAACACGGCGGGGATCAGCACGGCAATGGGCATGATCGACAAAATCGAGGTCTCGCTCATCTCCTTTTCAGTAGTGCGCGAACAATCGCCAGGTCTCCTCGCAACCGGCCCACAAGCTCTTCCAGGTCTGCCTGCGTAGGCCTCTCGCCATCGGACACGGCCTTCGCCGGGAGCGGGTATGCCGCTGCCGACACCCAAATTCCCAGCGCCAACAGGTATGACACGGCGGGGAGCATATCGCTTACAAACGGAAACCTTGTTACAAAAACCGAACGAAAGCCGGCGGCGAGAGCAGTTACTCCGGAAGATAGGCCGAAGCCGGCGACGATCCGGTACTCGTGGATTCTCCACGGCACTTGTAATAGCTTCGCGAGCGCGAAAAAAGCGATGGAGATAGCCAGGATCACGTATTGCGCCATCAACATTCCGGAGATGATCGCCGAATAAATACCATTGGCGTGGGATGGAGGGGAGAAATAACCCGTCAGCAGGGAATACAGGATGAGCTAGCGCGATAGCTCCCGGAAAGCAGAAGCGAAACCAACGCACAGATAGAAGGCGCGAAACACTCTGCGGAAGCTCTCATGGACGGCGAGGATGGCGAGAATTATTGCCAGCGGAGCTCGTGATCCAATAGACGTATGAATAGACATGAGCGGTGGAAAGAGTAATGCGAAGCAGCAGCGACCGTCTCGATGAGCATCACGTAGAGCGACATAAGCAGCAAAGAATCGGAAGGACCGTAGGCGATACCGCCGCCGATAGCAGAGTAAGAATGCAGATGAAAAGTGCGATGCCCGTTATCTGGATAGCCAAGCCAAGCCAGTTCATGGAAATATCGGGTGACCCAGCATAGCTGGGCCACCCATAAACCAGCAAGGTCAGGCAACGGCCCTGGCCGGAGGCTTTGTTGTCGTGTCGGTTTTGGCCAAGGAATGGGATTCGGACCATCAGCCATCAGCATCGGAAGCCCTGTTGCACTGGCCGGAGGCTTTGATGTGTGTGGGTTTTGGCCAGGGGATGGGATTCGGACATCAGCCACCAGCGTGGGGAGTTCTGCTGCGTTGGCCGGCGGCTGGGTCGTTGTGGTGGGCTTGGGCCACGGAATGGGAAATCCGTCGGCCACTAGCGTCGGCGCGGACACGCCGATCACCATCCTGGTCGCTGCGTTTGACACCCTACAGGATTTCCACGATGGGCAAGGGCCGGGGTTGCGATGGCTACCAGCAGCACTGCGAGTAGGGAGAGACGTACTACAGACTTTGTCATGATTTGCTCCTTTTTTGGGGTTGCGATTTGCTGCTCGGCCTTGGGGGAGAAGCGCTTCAAGCAGGTCGGCTTATTCCTCGGCGTTTGCAGGTGGAAGCATTGTCTCGCTCAAAGGAGCGCCGTTGTCTTTATGGGCAATTGTTTTCCGTCTCCGTAAAGAGGCAAGGGAGGTCGATTTCGAGCCGCGGACGAGGACAAGTGTCACCGCGGCCTGCTACACCTATGCGAACTCCGGGAGTGGGGCGGAAGGGAGTACATCCAGGGACAGCCGGGGGCGGCTGTCCCTCCGTGGAATGGTTAGGAACTCGAGGCGTTGTGGTGCTCTAGCAGGGCTGCGGAAAAAGTAGCTCTGCCAGCTAGAAGCCACCCCAGGCGCTCAAGCGCGAATCTGTTTTTAGCGACTCAGCGGCACGACCAAGGTCGTGTCCTTCCCTTTTCCTGCGTTGGCCGCGTTTTCCCGCAGCCTGCTAGAGACCCTCAGCCTCGGGCTTTGGTTGCGCCGGGTTCTTCGCTGATGACGTGTTGCTCCAGAGTATGCAACTGGTGGCGGTATTTCTCCATTAGCTCCTGAAGCAGGTTGCGAATCGAGAGGACGCCGCGCAGCCGGCCGCGGGAATCGACGACCGGGAGATGGCGGAAATGGTGTTCGAGCATCTTGTCCAGAGCCTCGGTGGGTGTAATCGCCGGGTCAACGGTTATCGCCGGCGCGGTCATCAACTCGGACACGGCAACCGTCTTGGGGTCACGGCCGCTCAGCGCCAACTTTCGCAGCACGTCGCGCTCGGTGAAGATGCCCAGTACTTGTTTGGCTTCCAAGACCACGACGGAGCCAACGCGGCGATCCAGCATAATCTGGATGGCGTCGGCAACGGTGGTCTTCGGGGGAACCGTGATCGATTCCCGGTCTAACAGACGAAGTATGCTCATGAATGGCCTCTTTCGGGCTTAGCCCGCAAAATGTAGCGGCCATTCTAGCAGCTTCGGAGGGGTGCTCACGGCGAAGATTGAGACGAGATCGAGCCAGGAGAGTCGATTTGAATTAGGCACGGGGCGTGGCAACTCGTGTCCCGTTGGCGTATAAAAGAGGGTTGCTCGGCGGTTGTGGGTGCCGGGCAACGCGAATCCCACCGTGCGGAAAAGCGAGGAGTCATGTCAAGCGTTACCGGTCTGCATGCACCGAAGGGCCTGGAAGGAGTAGTAGCAACTACCTCAAGCATCTGCTACATCGATGGAGAGCAGGGAGTGCTCGCCTATCGCGGGTACGATATTCACGACCTCGCCGACCACTCCACGTTTGAGGAAGTCTGCTATCTGCTGTGGTTCGGGCGCCTGCCGCAGGCGGATGAACTGAAGCAGTTGAAGCGGCGCATGGCGGAAGAGCGCAAGCTGGATGCTTCGATTATTGACCGCCTGCGCGACGTGCCCAAACATGTTCCGCCCATGGATGTGCTGCGGACGCTGGTGTCGGAGCTGTCGTATTACGATCCGGAGTACAACAAGAACGACCACGACGCGAACGTGAACAAGGCGATCCGGCTGACGTCGCAGCTCGCGATGCTGGTGGCGAATTACGATCGGGTGCGCAAAGGCAAGCCGGTGGTCGAACCGGACCGCGCGCTTTCGCATGCGGCGAATTTCCTGCTCCTGCTGAACGGAACGCCGCCTTCTTCGACCGCGGAGCGCGCGCTCGATATCGCACTGGTTCTGCACGCCGACCACGAACTGAATGCCTCGACCTTTGCCGCGCGCGTGACGGCAGCCACGCTCTCGGATATGCACTCGGCGATCACTTCCGCCGTGGGCACGCTGAAGGGGCCGTTGCACGGTGGCGCCAACGAGGCTGTATTCAAGATTCTGATGGAGATCGACAAGGCGGGAGCGGAGCCGGTCGAGTACGTGAAAGGCATGCTGTCGCAGAAGAAGAAGATTCCAGGCTTTGGGCACCGCGTATATCACACCGAGGATCCGCGGGCGACGCACCTGCGCACCATGTCGCGCGATCTGGGCCAGTCGAGCGGCAATTCGAAGTGGTACGAGTACTCGAGCAAGATCGAAGAATTCGTGAAGGCCGACAAGAAGCTGAACGCCAACGTCGACTTTTATTCCGCTTCCACGTATCACACGCTGGGAATCGACGTGGACCTCTTCACGCCGATTTTCGCGGTTTCGCGCGTAAGCGGCTGGACCGCCCACGTGATCGAGCAACTCGATGACAACCGGTTGATTCGGCCGCGAGCCGATTACCTGGGGCCGGTGTATCCGCAGAAATATGTGGCGATCGGGAAGCGGTAAGAGGGCTCGCCTGGATGTCGTGTGGCGAGGCCAGGTACACCTTAGTCGGTGAACCGCCGTCATTTGCATCACTGCAATGTTTCGCAATACTGTGCACCATAGGGCACCTTCGGTCGCGCGGACCAAGGGCTCTGGGCCTCTGCTGTTTCTCCTCCTCTTGAGGCCGCGCGCGTTCAGTTCGGGTGGTGCTCATGAGAGGAATTGCAGGTTGGCTGACGGTGGTGAGCGTAGTTCTGGCGGCGGAGGTTTGCGCCGCCCAGTCCGGCTATCAAGTTATTCCAGTATCGAACGGTGGCACGATCCGCGGAACCGTGAAATGGCAGGGGCCGCTGCCCCATCTGCTCTCGCTGGAAATCAACAAAGACCCACAGGTTTGCGATCCCTTAGGACAGAAGCACCGCGATCTGGAGCGGCTGCTGGTTTCGCCCAATGGCGGGGTGGCGAATACGGTCGTTTTCCTCCGGGACATCAGGGCCGGAAAGCCCATGGACTTGCCGCTCGAACGGCGAGCGCTGAATCAAAAAAACTGTCGTTATGAGCCGCACATTCTGCTGGTGCCGGTGCAGGCGATTTTGACCGTGCGCAGCAGCGATCCTTTGTTGCATACCGTGCATATGTCGGGAAGCGCAGACTACAATCTGCCGTTCACTACTGCCGGTCAGGAAATCAGCCGTCCCATGACTCGGGAGGGCATGGTTGACCTGCGCTGCAATGCCGGGCACGTCTGGATGAATGGGGAAGCGGTAGTGGCAACCAATCCGTACTATGCGGTGACGGACAGCGAGGGTCATTTTGAGCTGACCAATGTGCCTCCCGGGCAATATGAAATCGCCGCCTGGCATGAAGGGTGGCGGATGGTTGGACAAGCGCCGCTCTACGATGTCATGACCCAGGTGCGCGTGAAACGCCCGGTGTTCTCGGATTCGCTAACGTGGAGTAAGTCGGTCACGGTGCCAGCCGATGGCACGGCAGAAGTGCATTTCACGCTGGGCGAGAAGACGCCACAGTTGGCACAGGGGCACTGAGGGCGACTCTGGCGAAGGCGGGTAACGTGGGGAAGGTGAGATTGTTTTCCGCCGGCACTCGGGACGTCCTTTCGAATCTTCCATTCTCGGCACGTAGGCACAATCCTTAGTCCTTGGGTCCCTCGGTTGCAGGCAGAGAACGTCGGTCGACATCCGATGATGAGGCGGTTCTTATCTTGCCTCCAACCGGCCTTGGGGTGTCGTCCGCAGATGCAGCGAAAGCTGGGCGTTGAGCAGACGCAACCCAGATGTTGACCCAAGGAGATGCAAATGAAGGGGACGATCGTGAAGTGCCTGGAAGAACTCGTCACCGAGAAGTTCGGCCAGAAGGATTGGGAAGCGTCTCTCCGGAATGCAGGCATGCCGGAGTCAAAGATGTACAGCGTTCTGGAAGACGTGGCGGAAAGCGAAGTGCTGGCGCTGTTTGAGGGTGTTTCGGCGGCGGTCAACTTGCCGATGGCCGGGGTGATGGAGGCATTTGGCGAGTACTGGTCGACGATCTACGCGCCCCGAGTCTACGAAGCCTATTACCTCGGGGCAAAGAATTCGCGTGAACTACTGCTTAACCTCGACCACGTCCACGCGGCGATGACGAAGTCCGTGAAGTCGGCCCGGCCACCCCACTTCCGCTACGAGTGGCACGGGGATAAGCACCTGATCATGCATTATGAATCCGGGCGCCGGCTGGTTGCGTTGATGCCGGGCCTTGTGCGCGGGGTCGGGAAATACTACAACGAATACCTGCAGGTGAGCGTCGCCGGCAACGCGGTGCACATCAAATTCGCCTAGAAAGCTGCGAGGCCACTTGCGATCGACTCTAGAGCTGGCCGGTGCGCTGATCGGAACTGCCCAAGGTTGAGGTCAAGCGGTCGGCTTCTGCCGGGAAGGGCGGGGAACTTCGCCTGAAGCCTCTTCCTGAAGCCTAGGCCCTGCGGCGGCAATCAGTACAATAGGACAGAGCAATGCGCCGGGTCTATTTCGACAACAACGCGACTACTCCTTTGCTGCCGGAGGTGTTTGAGGCCATGCGGCCTTACTTCGGGGAGCACTTTGGGAATGCCTCGTCGATTCACCATCATGGGCAGGAGACGCGGGCGGCCGTGGAGCGGGCGCGCGAATCGGTGGCGCGGTTGCTGGGGGCGCGGCCGGCGGAGATCGTGTTCACCGGCGGCGGGACGGAAGCCGACAATCTTGCCGTCTTTGGCGTGGCGAAGACCGGAGATCACATTGTCACTTCGACGATCGAGCATCATGCCGTGCTCAATGCCTGCCGGCATCTGGAGGAGAAAGGCTGCGAAGTTACTTACATCCCCGTCGACGGGCGGGGAGTCGTCGATCCAGCCGATGTGAAGCGGGCGCTGCGGCCGAATACGAAGTTGATTTCCATCATGCTTGCCAACAACGAGACGGGCGTGCTGCAGCCGGTGGCGGAGATTGGGAAGATTGCGGCCGAAGCCGGCGTTTGTTTTCATACCGACGCGGTGCAGGCCGCAGGGAAGATTCCGGTGCGCGTGGAAGAGATTGGGTGCGACCTGCTCTCGGTTTCGGCGCATAAGCTGCATGGGCCGCAGGGCGTGGGCGCGCTTTATGTGAGGAAGGGAACTGAGCTGGAGCCGGTACAGTATGGCGGGCGGCACGAACGCTCGCGGCGGGCGGGGACGGAGAATGTTCCGGGGATTGTAGGGCTGGGCAAGGCGGCGGAATTGGCGCTGGCGGGGTTGGAGCGCGGGAATGATCGGAAGATGGCCGATCTGCGCGACGGGTTGGAGCGAGAGTTGCTGAGGATTGAGGCAAGCGGGGTGAATGGCGTCGGCACCCACCCTTCGCAAAGTACGCGAAGGATGGGGCACCCTTCTGGTTCAGTTGAGAATGCGAACGGATCGGGTCTCCCGTTACAAGTGCCGAATACTACGAATATTTATTTTGACGGGATCGACGGGGAAGCGCTGGTGATTGCGCTGGATTTGAAGGGGCTGGCGGTTTCTACGGGGGCGGCGTGCTCGTCGGGGGCCATTGAGCCTTCGCATGTTTTGTTGGCGATGGGGCTGACGCCGGAGCGGGCGCGGGCGAGTATTCGTTTTAGTCTGGGGAAGCAGAATACGGCGGAAGATGTGGAGTTTGCTTTGTCGGTTGTGCCGGAGACGGTGGCGCGGTTGCGGGAGTTGTCGCCGGTGTGGGCGAAAACAGCTTCTAGCTACTAGCTGCTGGCTGCTAGCTTTCTCCGGAGCGTGAATGAGGCGGAGGCCGGTTCCTGTAGTAGAGGCGTCTTTGGCGCACACAGAATGCATAGGTCCTTCGCTTTGCTCAGGATGACAAATCGTTGAATGTTGGAATGGTATTCAGAGTTTTCTTCGTAATTGCGAATTGGGATAAGAGCTAGAGGCTAGGAGCTAGAGCTTGTTTTCGGAAACCATTGCCGTGGCTATGTCGGGAGGAGTGGACTCCTCGACCGTTGCGGCTATGCTGCGCGCCGAGGGGCACAACGTCATCGGACTGACCATGCAGCTTTGGAACCAGCGGCGGCTGGCGGGGCACGAGGGGATGCCGGAGTCGGTCGTCGGACGGTGTTGCTCGATTGACGATGTTTATGATGCGCGGCGGGTAGCGGAGACGATTGGGATTCCTTACTACGTGGTGAATCATGAAGAGCGGTTTGAGCGCGATGTGGTGCGGCCGTTTGTCGAGGAGTACCTGGCGGGACGGACGCCCATCCCTTGCAGTCTTTGCAACAATCACTTGAAGTTTGACCAGCTTCTTATTGTCGCCAGGCAGATTGGGGCGGAGAAGATTGCGACGGGACACTATGCTCAGGTTGCCTTCGACGAGCGAAGGGGGCGCTGGCTGTTGAAGCGGCCTGTTGATCGCTCGAAGGATCAGACTTATTTCCTGTTTGGGCTGACGCAGGAGCAGTTGAGCCGGACGCTGTTTCCCTTGGGGGGAATGAATAAGCCCGAGGTGCGGGAGCTGGCTCGTAAATACAATCTTGTGATTGCCGAGAAACCGGATTCGCAGGAGATTTGCTTTGTTCCAGGCGGGGACTACAAGCGGTTTCTTGACGCTTATCTGGCGGAACAAGGAGACGCCAGGCGGGTTGATGTGGGTGGGGAGATGGTCACCGAGCGATGGCGAAGTGATTGGCGAGCATGCGGGCGTGCACAACTTCACGGTGGGGCAGCGCAAGGGGCTGGGCGTGGCGACCGGATCGCCGCTGTATGTGATCCAGATCAAGAACGACTCCCGGCAGGTGGTGGTGGGGCGGGACGAGGAGTTGTATTCGCGCACGCTGCGGACGCGGCGCGTGAACCTGATTTCGACTGCGGCGATCGGCGAACCGATGCGGGTCGCGGTGAAGATTCGTCATAAGCATCAGCCGGCGCCGGCGGTGATTGAGTCGGCAGGGCCAGACCAGATAACGGTGACATTTGATGAGCCGCAGCGGGCGATTACGCCGGGGCAGGCGGCGGTGTTCTACGACGGTGACGTTGTTGTGGGCGGCGGGTGGATTGAGGCGTGATAGGCAAGGCTTGAGGTTGCACACCACGCTGTCGGATGGGGTCGCTACGGTTAGCTGTAGAGGGGTTTTTGAGGGTAATGGCTGAAGGGGGCGGCGCGAGTTTGTGCGGTTGCCTGCTACAGTTGATCCTACCGTGCCGAGTGACGAGCCATCAATCCGCTAATCACGATGGCGGCCACGAGTGCCCAAATGAGCAGACCTAGTGTGCCTGTCACACCCGAACCCAAGTACCCAATTCCAGAAGGAACGTAAGATTTGGCGGGGTTTTCGGGGTCAAAGTATACTTCGACCTGATCACCGATGCCATGCTGTCCCACCATTCGGTCCGCTGCTCCTGTGACCACAAAATCTCTAATTGTTTTGCCTTCGTATTTCTGGGAATTGACCGAATAATCGTAGACAATTTCCGCTCGCACCACGCCCTTGTAGACGGGTTCGGTGTGAAAACTGTCTTGAACTGTACCTGTGACAACAGGCCAGTATTGTGCTTTCCGCGCCTGCCGAAACTCTTTAAAGGGCAAACCACCCCGCATGAAGGTAGCCGTCGGATGATTTTCCCCTCGCCTTCGGTGCTTGTTCTCGCGGATATTGCTGCTTAAGCGTTGCTACGGTCAGGCCGCACTTCCGAAGCTCATTCTCAAACGCAGGTCTCGCTTCGTCCTTCAAAGAATCGAGGCCGTCGGAAACAATCTCGGCTAACTCGCCATCGCTCATGGCGGCGTATCGCTCTGTGTAGTTTTCGGTGGTCTGCATAAGAAGGCGCGTTTAAAGGCTACAACAGAGTCGGCCTGCGCGAAAGTGATGTTGCGATAATTGGCGTAACATCGCAATTACACTCAAATTTCACGGTTGGGGTGGCCAGACCTTGCCATTCATGTCGAGCCACTCGCCTGGGGGTTGATCTTTCTTAGGCTCCGAGCCCAGCCGTAACACATTGCCGTCCAGATCTTCGACCTGCATCTCATATGCCCATGAATAGTTGGTGGGTGGATGGCGGATTTTCGCGCCGCTGCGACGGTACTCATTCAGGAGGGCATCGGCATCTTCGACACCGATCCAGACCCATGCGCCGGGATTTCCCTGGTCGCCTTCACTTAAGAAAATGTGGCAGCGTCCGCGTGAGACGGAGGCGAAGAATGGAGATTCCTCGGGGTATTTCCAATCGATCTTGAAGCCGAGAATTTGAACGTAGTAGTCGATGCTCGCGGCCGCGTTTTTCACGCGCAAGATCGGGCAGACTCCTTCGAAACCGACGGACACTTGGGTAGGCGATGCTGGGGACGACATCCTGCGGCCTCCGTAGATGGGCGTTGAGGGCTGATACGAGGGTGGAATGTTACTACGGAACGCTCAGTCTCGGCGCAGGCAGCAGCACTCGGTAGTGGTCAATTTGAGGAGCGCGTCGCTCAGCGGCTAAACAGCCGCAATGATTGGACGGCATTAATGGCACGGCTGAGCAGGCTGCGGAAAAAATCTCTTGGGACGCAAAGAGCTCACCTCAGGCGCTGAAGCGCAAACGCATTTGAGCGACTAGGCGGCACGAGTAAACTCGTGCCCTTCCCAGTACCAACTCGCCCAGGGGGAGACGTAGCTGGGTTACTAAATGTGACCTTTTGGGCTATCGAATAGCACATTCGTGGGCTGGATTTGCCGATATACGAGGGGTAGCGTTAGGTCACGACGGGACCTGTAGGCGCTCCCCAGGTGCGGTTCCGGCGTGGGGAGAGATTTATGAAACTCTGGCATCTGTGCTATGCGGCATTGGGAATTGCGGTGGCGCGCTGGGTTTTCAAGCGTCAACCGGTGCCGGTAGCGGATCCGATTCAGCGTTTTAGGAGTTCTGGCCTGCTGTAGGGTTTCAAACGGCTTGAAAGGGCTTGGGCGCGCCCCGTTGCGCGCACTTCGTCTGAGCGCGCCCAGCCCTTCTTGCTCTCGCCGCAAGACCATTCCTGGAATGTGACTCCGGTAACTTCCTTCCTGTTACGTCTCGCCTCAAACTAGAACTTGACGTGGTTGAACCCTGCTTGCTTCCAGTGGGCAGAGTCGCGACCAGCTCGCTTCGATTGTTGCGGTGCCTCGAGGGTAGGGCGGTAGGAATCATGAGATTGAAAATCTCACTGTGGATACTGATTATCCTTGTTCTGCTGGCCTGGCCGGTAGCGGCGCATGGGCAGGACGATAGTTCTCAGGCCGACAGCCCGTCGCTCGGCGACGTCGCGCGCAACCTACGCAAGAGCAAGGCACAGCCACCGCCGGCCCAGCAAGCTCACGATGCCCCTTATACGGCCGCCCCGCCCGCGCGCGCCGTGATCGACAACGATAATCTGGTGCAGGCCATTGAGGATGCAAAGAAGGGAAGACCGGCGGTCGAGGTTAAGACGGTCCTTTCGATCGATCCATCCGGCAACACGCTGAGGGTGACTTCGCCCGATGCGAGCTGTAGCCTCTCTTTTAATGCTCGAGCCAGTTCGCTGCTCGTCAAGCCGGTGCTAGTCGAAACCCTGCCGCTCGATCAACTGGTTAAACTGGATGGTCCCGGCTCGATTGATGAGGATAAGCTACAACTCGATCTTTTCAACGGAACGGATTGGGATCTGCGCGAGGTCACGGTGGGACTGACCCTGGAACGCAGGCCCGGCTACAACGCCGAGATGGCTGCGCGCGCGCGAGTCGTTCCGGCCAGCAAAAGTGGAGTGGCACCAACGCTCGAGCGGCGCTCGGATGTGACGCTTCTGTTCCACCTGAAAACAGAGACGAAGGCCTTCACCACGGCCGCAATTCGCGAAAAAATAGGGATCACGCCCGCCCCGGACGAGGACTGGCGCTGGTCCATCGTGGAAGCAAGAGGAATTCGGCCCGCGGGAGCGCGCGTTGCGCCAGAGTCGCTGTCCCAGCCCTTGAACGCGAGAGCGCCGGAACAAGTTCCGCAGTAGTGGCCAACAGCGATATTGTGCTGGATCAGGAGCGGATGATAACCTTACGAGGTTGGGCGGGAGTAGTTCAGCGGTAGAACGTCAGCTTCCCAAGCTGGATGTCGAGGGTTCAACTCCCTCCTCCCGCTCCATCAGCCCAGGTGGAGACTCGCGGTTCTACTTTCCAGTTGCGGCCGACGCGGCCGCCTGAGACAACGCCCGCAGCTGGAACATGCCAATTCCCAGGCCACCCACAGCTCCGGCGAGCAGACCCAGTATCAGCAATACGAATAGATTTTCAAGTGGGCTCTTCTTCTTTGCCAAACTTATCCCCTTTTGCTTCGTGAATCAGATAAAGCGTTCCGCATAAGTCTAGCACGTCCGCTTCCAATCGAAACACTTACAAAGCACGTAAGTGATTGAGAGGTTAGGACATTTATGCCGGATCGAGGGCACGGCCGAGGCTGTGAACAATCTTGCAGCTCGACGGAATCGCTGAGGCGAATTCCTTTGCCATGTAGCACCCGCCTCCGCATTTTCGCTTGTGTAGGCTTCCCGACGTAGACTTGATGCGTTTCCAGGAGATGCTGAATGCAGGCTCGTGCCTTTTCCGTCTTTCTTTCCGTCCTTCGTTTCGCCATGTGCGCGGTGCTTCTATCGAATCTGTTGTGGAGTCAGAACACTTCCGACGCCCGACCGCAGAATTCGGACAATGCGGGCTCGCCGAAGCCACGGCCGCGAGTTGGGCTCGTGCTGGAGGGCGGAGGAGCGCTCGGGCTGGCGCACGTGGGAGTGATCCAGTGGCTGGAAGAGAATCACATTCCTGTCGACGTGGTCGCGGGCACAAGTATGGGCGGAGTGGTCGGAGGCATTTATGCGTCGGGCGAATCGCCTGACCAGATCCGAACTCTGGTGCGGAGCATCCCGTGGAATCGCGTCCTGGGCGGAGCCACGCCCTATCGCGACCTGGCTTTTCGACGGAAGGAGGATCGCCGGGAATATCAGAATGCTTTTGAATTCGGATTGAAACAGGGCACGCAGTTTCCGAGCGGGTTCAATTCAGGGCAGCAGGTGGGATTGATCCTGGACAAGGTGGGTCTTCCGTATTCGCAGATGAAGAGCTTCGATGACTTGCCCATTCCATTTCGCTGTGTGGCGACCGACCTGGTAACGGGGAAAAAGTTTGTGTTCGACGGAGGATCTCTTGCCGAAGCGATGCGCGCCACCATGTCGATACCGGCATTTTTTGTGCCGGTGCGGGAAGCGGGGAAGGTGTTTGTGGATGGAGGCCTGCTCGACAACCTGCCAGTGGATGTCGCGCGGCAAATGGGCGCCGACATTGTGATTGCGGTTCATCTGGAGACGCAGCCGCTCAACCCCAATTCGCCCCTGACGTCGGTGGGGGTGCTGGAGCGATCCGCCAGCGTATTGGTTGAAGTAAATGAACTCGCAAGCATGGAGAAGGCCGACATTGTGTTGACCGCGAATTTGCAAAAGTTCGATACGACGGATTACGCACAGTTTGAGCCGATCGAAGCCGAGGGATATAAGGCTGCGCAGCAGAAGAGCCAATTGCTCTCCAGATTGCAGGTGGACGACAAGGAGTGGAAAGAACTGTTAGCGTCGCGTGCCGGTAAACGCCGGCAGCCATCTACACCAGAATTCGTGGAGGTCACAGGAGCGAAAGGGGACATTCTTGCGGGCGTGCAACATGACGTGGCGGACCTCGCCGGTAAGCCGGTTGACCTGAAGAAGATCGACCGAAAGATGATGGAGCTTACGGGGCTCGGCCGCTTTGCTCAGGCGGGCTATGAGCAGACCACAAAGAATGGGGAGAGTGGCCTCCTGATCGAGACGCAGGAAAAAGAGTACGCGCCCCCGACCGTGCATCCGTTGTTCGTAATTGACGGGTCGGATTACAAGAATGTGCTGTTTAAGGTGGGGGCTCGTATTACCTTCCTGGACCTCGGTGGATTCAGGTCGGAGTGGCGAAACGACTTTATCGCGGGCTCCGAGTATGGAGTGAAAACGGAATTCTTTCATCCTTTCAACTTCCACACGGGCTGGTTTGTGGCAGCGCATGGAAACGCGGACAGCAGTCCGTTGAACATCTACGAGCGAGACAAGATTCTTGGCGAGTACCGCAACCGGGTATTCGGCGGGGGAGTCAACTTTGGCTATATGTTTGGGCGTAGCGCAGAAATGCGGGTTGGATACGACTCCGGATATCAGAAAATCAGCGAGGATATCGGAACGCCTGTAGAGCCCACGGTGCGCGGCCGTTACGGGATGACTTCACTCAGGTACCGGCTGGATCGTTTTGACGATCCCATGATTCCACGCCGCGGCGAGCGGATCGAGTCGACATTCCATTTTTACGACACGAAACCCGGCACGTCAGACTTTGTGCCCACGGGCGAACTGCGGCTGGGGCTGGCGGAGCCGATCAATACAAAGTCCTCCGTCTTGTTCTTCGCCTCGGGTGGCACGTCGTTCTCGACCCGCGATACGGGCTTTCCGCCGTTCAGCCTGGGCGGTCCGCTGCGGCTGGGCGCCTACGGGCTGAATGAATTGTTGACTAACCAATACTTCCTGGTGCAGCCGGCATTTCTCTATCGCTTGCGCGAACTTTCTCCGTTGCTGAAGCAGAATGTTTACCTGCTCTCGATGTATGAGGCAGGGAAGGCCTACGGCCAGAACGCCAGCACGGCGGCGGTGGCGCAGGATGGGACCGTTGGATTACTGTTCCAGACGGTTTTTGGGCCGGTATTTTTTGGCGGCAGCCTGGGAGACACGAATCACCGCAAGTTCTTCTTCAACGTGGGGAAATTTTTCTGAAGTAACGCTTCGCTTCCGGCTATTTGTGCGCTGGTTTTATAGAATTGTTTGCCATGAAGATCAAATCTCGCCGGGGTGGCTCTGCACAGAATCGCAAAGGCATTCCAAGGAATATTGATGAGTATTTGGCTGGTATCCCCGAACCCGCCCGCACCACTTTGAGCAAGATTCGCGCGGTCATTCGCTCCGCTGTGCCGCCGGAAGCAACCGAGACCATCAGCTATCGCATTCCGGCGTTCAAGCACAACGAAGTACTGATTTGGTTCGCCGCGTTTTCGGACCACTGTAGCTTGTTCCCGACCGCCGCCGTGATGGAAGCGTTCAAGAAGGAACTTGCGCCTTACCGTACATCGAAGGGAACGATTCACTTCCCGACAGACAAGCCATTGCCAACTTCTCTTTTGAAGAGACTGGTGAAAGCGCGAGTCGTCCAGAGCGAACGCAAAACAATGCCCTGATCGTCGATCGGATCGAGGCCGGTTGAATCGCCGCGCGGCAAAGGCTACCATGGCCAGCCGTGCTAACCTCGTAAGGTGTTAAACGTCTTAGCCATGCACCCGTTTATCTCCGGTTTTGTCGCTGGCCGGTAGCGTGCTTCGAGGAGGAATCCATGCAGTCGATGAAAGCAGGTCTCGCTCTCGTTCTTTGTTTAATTTGTGCCACCGCGCTTTTGGCCCAACAGTCGAGCACCGCGGCTCCCGCGACCGGTGCAGCGCAAGCCTATTCGCTGATTCCGGCACTCGACAAAAGCGTGATGGACACGGCCGCAGACCCGTGCGTCGATTTTTATCAATATGCCTGTGGCAACTGGGCCAAACTGCATCCGATTCCCAGCGATTCGCCGGTCTCGGACGAGTTCTACAACCTGGACCAGTACAACCGCCAGGTACTCCACGGAATTCTGGAGAAAGCGGGCGTGGACGATAGCTCGCGCGACGCTAATACGCGCAAGATCGGCGACTACTACGCCAGTTGCATGGATGATGCTGCAATCCAACAGAGAGGGTTGGCGGCAGTCAAGCCGGAACTGGACCGGATTGACGCGCTCACCAGCAAGGATCAATTGCCGGAACTACTGGCGCACTACCAACTGGTCAATGTGAACGCGTTTTTGGGATTTGGATCGCAGCAGGATTTCAAAGACGCGACCCGAAACATCGCACAGGTCGCACAAGGCGGCCTTGGACTCCCGGAGAAGGACTATTACCTTCGCACAGGCGATAAGGACAAAGAAATTCGCGGCCAGTATGTTCAGCACATCACGAACATGCTGAAGCTGCTCGGGGCCGGCGAGAAACAGGCCGCCAGCGAAGCGGCCGCGATCATGAAGCTGGAAACGGAGTTGGCGAAAGTGTCGCTCGATATCACGTCGCAGCGCGATCCGCACAACGTTTATCACATGATGTCGACCAAGGACTTGCAGGCGCTTGTCCCCGTGCTGAACTGGGAGCATTTTTATTCCGCCAGTGGGACACCCAATTTGACAGAGATCGACGTCTCCGAGCCGGATTTCTTCAAGGGCATGAACCGGATCATTACCGAGACCGATCTTCCGACCATCAAGGCCTACTTGCGGTGGCAGTTGGTGAATTCGCTTGCGGGATCGATTTTGCCCAAGGCGCTGGATGAAGAGAAATTCGATTTTGACAACAGAAAGCTGGCGGGTATTCCTGAGCAGCAGGTGCGCTGGAAGCGGTGTGTTCGGAGCACCGACAACGCGTTGCCGGAAGCGTTAGGCAAGGCCTATGTGGACCAGCAATTTCCGGCCGCAAGCAAAACGAAAGCGGTGCAGATGATTCACGACATCGAAGCCGCCATGGATCGTGACGTTGATTCGCTGGACTGGATGAGCGCGGCCACAAAAGCGCGGGCCAAAGAAAAGCTGCACATGATCGCCAATAAAGTAGGTTATCCGGATAAGTGGCGTGACTACTCTAAACTGGAAATCGTGCGCGGCGATGCTTTCGGAAACAATCTTCGGGCGGCGGAGTTTGAATCGCGGCGGCAACTGGCGAAGGTTGGGAAGCCGGTGGACCGCGAAGAATGGCTTACGTCCACGCCTACGGTAAACGCGTTCTACAACCCCAGCATGAACGACATTAATTTCCCGGCGGGGGTGTTGCAACCGGCGTTCTTCGACGCCACACAGCCCGAAGCTCTGAACTACGGGCACATTGGCCTTTTCATGGGGCACGAAATCACGCATGGTTTTGACGATGAAGGACGCCAGTTCGACGGCCACGGAAATCTCGAGGACTGGTGGACGAAGGAAGACGGGGAAAAGTTCACGCAGAAGGCGCAGTGCATTGTCGATGAGTACGCGCAATTCAAAGTCGGCGACACGAACCTCAATGGCAAGCTGACGCTGGGTGAAAACACGGCGGACAATGGGGGCATGCAGCTTGCCTACTCGGCGTTCCTGGCGCGAGCCGCGCAGGAGGGAACCGATCTCAATAAGAAGTCGGAAGACGGTTACACGCCGGTGCAACAGGTGTTCCTTGGCTTCGCGCAGGATTGGTGTGCCGAGTGGCGTCCGGAACTGGAGCGCCTGGTGGCAACAACCGATCCGCATTCTCCCGACCGCTTCCGCGCCAATGGCGTGTTGGTGAATGTGCCCGAGTTCGGTAAGGCGTTCAACTGCAAAGTGGGGCAGCCGATGATGCCGGCAAAAACGTGCCGGGTGTGGTAAAGGACGTAGCGTCAGGAAGTCAGCGGCTGACAACTATCTTTATCTCGACGAACGGGTCGACGGCACCCTATCATGAAGGAAAATCATTCGAGGGCTAATCATGGCAGAACCAACCTATGACGAGTTGAAGGCAAAACTGCAGGAGTTGGAAAAACAGGTAGAAACCAAAAAGCGGAGCGGCGCGATTGAATTCCGCGTAAGCGAAAAGGGCGGCGTGAGCGTGTACGGCCTCGGCCGTTTTCCTGTCACGCTCTACTACGAGCAATGGACACGGCTGCTCGACACCGTTCCTGACCTTAAGGCCTTTCTCGAGGAAAACAAGAGCAAGCTAAAGCTGAAACAAGGCTAGCATCGCTTGCAGAGGACTGTTCTCCGGTCACCGCATTTCCAATCTGCGGCTTGCTACAATGCGCGCGGACATTATGCCCGATTTAACGAGTTTCCGTGCCATGGCCGCGCCGGACGAAAGCGCAATCTTCGACGCTGAAGATGCGTTGGAGGGTTTCGACCGGCTGATGCCTTTCCGCGTGCAGGACATCCTGCTCGTCTCCAATCTCTACGACTCTTTCATCCTGCGAGAAGACGGGCGCCTGAATGAACTGCTGATCGGCGAGTCGCACGAATTGAACCTGCAGCAGATCCCCGGAATCACCCATGTCTCGAACGGATTTCAGGCGCTTGAACTGGCGCGCTCGCAGCCGCGCTTCAACCTGATCGTGACCAACCTCGCGGTTGGCGGCATGAATGCCGCCCAGCTTGCGCGCGAAGTCGCCAAGATCGGGCGCGACATCCCCATTGTCGTGCTGGCCTACGACTATCGTGAGGTCAAGAGTTTCATTGCGCGGAATCCTTTGACCGACATCGATCGCGTGTTTCTTTGGCAAGGCAATGCGCGCATTCTGATTGCGATCGTCAAATATGTCGAAGACAAGCGCAATGTCCGTCACGACGTAAAGACACTGGGCGTGCCGGTGCTGTTGGTGGTGGAAGACAACATCCGGTATTACTCGTCCATTCTTCCCGTGATCTACACCGAGTTGATCAGCCAGTCCAGCCACGTGATCCGAGAGGGAATTAACGTAGCGCACAAACTTGTGCGCCAGCGGGCGCGGCCGAAGATTCTGCTGTGCTCCGATTATGAGGATGCGGAACAGCAGGTAATGGAATACCGGGACAATCTTCTTGCCGTAGTGTCCGATGTGCAGTTTCCGCGCGGGGGCGCTCCCAATGAGAATGCCGGCTTTGAACTCGCGCACATGATTCGCGAGTCAGTGCCCGACGTTCCCATTGTGCTGCACTCCAGTCATACGGAATACCGGTCGCGCGCGCACGCCGAGGGATTCGAGTTTCTGCAAAAACGCTCGCCCACGTTCTTGCGCGATTTTCGGCGGCTGCTCACGCAGCAGTGTTCCTTCGGTGACTTCGTGTTCCGCATGCCCGACGGCACCGAAGTTGACCGCGCCAGCGACCTGAATACGCTCGAGGAAAAACTGCACACGGTTCCGGCGGAAAGTCTCGGATATCACAGCGAGCGGAACCATTTTTCCCGCTGGCTCACAGCACGAACGGAGTTTGCGGTGGCGCAGAAGCTGCGGCCGCGGCGGGTTTCCGACTTCGCCAATCTCGAGGCCCTGCGGCAGGATCTGATTCAATCCATCAGCGACTACCGGCGGGAGCAAGCCGAGTTTTTGATCGGCGACTTTGACGCGGCGACGTTTAAGGCCGGAGACGCATTTTTTCTGCGCATTGGAGCGGGATCGTTAGGCGGCAAGGCACGCGGGCTCGCGTTTATGCGATATCTGCTTTATAAGCGCCGCTTCTCCCGCCGTTTTACCGGAGTGAATATCGGTGTTCCTCCCGCGCTGGTTTTGAGCACCGACGTGTTCGACAGTTTTCTAGCAGAAAACAGTCTCCTCGACTTTGCGATTCACTGCAACGATGACGGCGAAATTCAGCGCCGGTTTCTGGCCGCGGCGCTGCCAGCTTCTCTGCGCAAGGATCTGCTCGCTTTCCTGACGGAGGCGAATTATCCGCTGGCGGTTCGTTCGTCGAGTTTGCTGGAGGATTCGCAGTACCAGCCATTCACGGGAGTGTATGAAACGTTCATGCTCGGCAATCACCAGCCAGATATAGAGGTTCGGCTGGCGCGGTTGACGGAGGCAATCCAGCGCATTTATGCATCGACCTTCAGCCAGCATGCGAAGGCATATGTCCGCGCCACTCCCTACCGCACTGAAGAAGAAAAAATGGCGGTGATTCTGCAGCAAGTCGTGGGCGGGCTGCACGGCACGCGGTTCTATCCTGACTTTTCGGGCGTTGTGCGGTCGCACAACTTTTACCCGGTGCCGCCCATGGCGTCGGAAGACGGGGTGGCCGCGGTGGCGCTCGGAATGGGAAGGGAAGTGGTAGAAGGAGGAAAGTGTCTCACGTTTTGCCCGCGCTATCCGCAAAACCTGGTGCAGTTTTCTTCGGTGAAAGACATTCTTTCCAACTCACAATCGGAATTCTGGGCGCTGAAGATGAATCACGCTGAAAACAGAAGTGGTGAAGGCGGCGATCGTCTGGCTGGGCTGCGTGAGGTACGATTCGCGCTGCGGGACGCTGAGAACGATGGGACGCTACGCACGGTCGCATCCACCTATAGCCGGGACAATGACGCTGTTTATGACGGCATGAGCCGCCCGGGAACAAGGATTGTGAGCTTCGCACCCGTACTCAAGCAGGAGGTCTTTCCGCTAGCTCCCATCCTTGAGCAGCTTTCCGCCATTGGCGAGGATGCTCTAGGGCAGCCCGTGGAAATCGAGTTTGCTGTTAGTTTGCCACGGGAAAATGACGGTCTGGCAGAGTTCGGATTCCTGCAAATTCGGCCGCTCGTACTGTCGCGCGAGGACGAAGAACTGCGGATGGGCGACGTGAATTCGGCCGATCTTGTGTGCCGTAGCGCGATGGTGCTGGGCAATGGCCGTGTGCAGAATTTGTACGATGTCGTGGTGGTCGACTTTCATCGCTTTGAACGGGGCCGCAGCCAGGAAGTCGCCGAGGCGGTTGCGAATTTCAATACCAAACTGGCGTTGGAAAACCGTCCGTATATTTTGATCGGCGTGGGCCGGCTGGGGTCAAACGATCCGTGGCTCGGCATTCCGGTCGAGTGGGATGAAATCTCTGGAGCACGTGTGATCGTGGAGGCGGGTTTCCGGGATTTCCGCGTGACCCCGTCGCAAGGCAGCCACTTCTTTCAGAATCTGATGGCGTTTCAGGTTGGGTACTTTACCGTAAATCCAGACGCGGGCGAAGGTTCGGTGGACTGGGCATGGATCACGGAACAACCGGCCGCCGAGGAACGGGGGTGCGTGCGCCATTTACGATTTACCCAGCCGTTACTGGTAGTCATGAATGGCAAGGCACGGGAAGGGATGATCTTCAAGCCGGGAGCGGGCACGGGCGCCCCGTCCGCGTAACCCGCTAAGTTAGGACTCCTTCCGCCGAGCGGAAACGCGCCATTTTGGCGCTTTCCACAGTAGCCCATCGGTGCCATTCCCGCGACCGACGGATTTGGGTACTCTGTTTTTGAGCAGGCTTCGGGGGAGGGCTGTTCAACGAGCGCTCTGTGACTCTAACGAGTCACAGAGCGCTTTCGTTTTTGCGGAAACTACCTGGACAAACCAATCTGCGATAAAGCCAAGAGCCAGCAAGCCCCCAATCTACCTCCTGCGGGAAGCGAACTCACTTCCCGGCGAGGAGCGACTCGGCTTGCATCTGTGCTTGCGGAAGATTTCGAGAGAGGCGGGCAGCGCGTTCGAGCGCGGCATTGGCTTCGTCGGCATGTCCCTCTTGTTGCAATACGTGGGCAAGCAGCAGGTATCCCACGTCCGTGGGCTGAAGCGCCATGGCATGCGAGTACTGCTGAACTGCGGCAGACACATCGCCAGTCCGTTCGTCGAGCACGCCGAGGGCAACCATAACGGCCGGTTGGCCGGGCAAAAGCTGTAACGACATCTCGAAGGCCTGCTTCGCGTTCGTGAAGTCCCCCATCTGGCGATAGGCGTATCCCAGACTGGTATAAGCCCGCGCTCGCGTGCCCACATTTGCCGACCGAAGCGCCACGACTCGATACCGCTCGATAGCCGCTGCCAGATTGCCGTGGCTGCGTTCATATTCGGCGACAACCAGGTTGGCAGGCGCATCGTCAGGATGGATGGCGAGCACTGCGCGAATCTGCTCCATCGCCTCTTCGGTCCGGCCCTGCTCGTGGAGCATGGCTGCGAATTCCCCATGAGCGACGTAGTTGTCCTCGGTCAGCGCGATCGTGCGTATCCAGAAGGCCTCCGTGTCGTGCCAGTAGTGCACTTGCCGATTCGCGAGGATTCCCAGCACCAGCACGCACGACACGGCAGGAACGGCCAGCCATCGGGCGGAGAGCCGGCGGTCGCTCGCCCAGTCGGCAATTAGCCATACGACCATCACAAACAAGCCAATAAACGAAATGTAAGCATATCGATCGGCCATCGCCTGCTCGCCCACTTGCACCAATCCGATCATCGGCACCAGGCTGCCTAGGAACCAGAACCATCCGACCGCGAGATAGCGTTGCTGGCGCGCGCGCAGGACGACTACCGCGGTGACCAGCAGCAATGCCAACGCCGCCGCTCCCACCTGCCAGACCGGATAAAGCTCGCTGGAATGCGGATACAGGGCCAATAGTTTCGAAGGCCAGAACGCCTTACCCATGTAGCGCACATACGAGATCACTGCCGTCTCCATGCGTATGGGCAAGCCGTAACGAGTTAGCGTCCTGACAGCGCCTCCGGCCTGTTGCGCCTGCATCGTGACCACTGCGCTGGCGGCAGACAGCAGGAGTAGCGGCACTTTTTCCAACAGCAGGCCGCGTATCGACTCGAATGAATTCCCGCCGCCCGCGGATGATCCAGCCTTGTCCGGAAAGGCAATTCGGCTGAGCGGCCAATAATCCCAAAGCAAAAGCAGAAACGGAAACGTGATGACCTGCGGCTTCGCCATCAACGCCAGCGCATAGAGACCCGCCACTGCCATGTACCGGCGCGGCCCCGGCTCACGCGCGTACCAGACATAGGCGCAGAACGCGAGCAGAAAGAACAGCATGCTCAATACGTTTTTCCGTTCGGCAGCCCAGGCCACGGATTCGACGTTAATCGGATGCAGCGCAAACAAGGCGGCAACCATCAAGCTGCGCCAGCGGAATCCGGTGGCGTATTGCAGCAAGAGAAACAACAAGACACTGTTTGCCGCGTGCAGCAGGACATTTAGGCAGTGTGGTCCGGCAGGGTTGAGTCCGAAAAGCTCGCAGTCGAGAGCGTGCGAGAGCCACGTCAGCGGATGCCAATTCGCCTCATCGTAAGTAGTGAACGCCCATTCCACGGTCGCCCACGTCAACCCGGCTTTCACGGGAGCCTTATCCGTGATGTATTTGTCGTCGTCATAGCGGATAAACCCGTTGTGAATCACGGGATAGTAGAACGCACACACAAGTGTGGCTAGTGCGAGGCAAAGAAGCAGGGTTTGCCGGTCGATCGAGCGAAAGCCAGTTGACAGAGGGAGGCCGGCGGCCGGCGTGACCGCCGTTTTCTTTGCGCGTTGGCCTGCCTTGGCGGAGGAAGCGACCATAACTTTGGCGGATGAGAGAGAATCCCCTTTGGGCGTGAATTCTGGACCCGGAAATGCCGATTGTATGTTATCTCGCGGGGTTTCCTGGGGCGAAGCCGAAAGAGCTCAAAAGAATGGCGCGCCCTGAGAGATTCGAACTCCCGACCTTCTGGTTCGTAGCCAGACGCTCTATCCAACTGAGCTAAGGGCGCATGCTGGACGCATTTTGTTTTTTGATTATAACGGAAACAAAATGACTTCGCCCAGAGCCAGGTTGCGGCCGAGCCTGAACAGGATCTGGGCCGCTTCGCCGCTTCATGAGGATCGATCGCATCTTCCCGTCACTCAGGTTGTTTTCTGGTTTAACGACTATCAGATCCATCGGCAGAGCGCGGCAGCGACTCTTCACCTGGAACTTGCCGAGCCGCAAACCTCCCTTCTGTCAAGGGTTTCGGCGACAGCGCCGTTCGGAAGATGCCATCCGGGCGGGCACGCTGACTAGGGTCCAGCTGCAATCTTGCGCCGCTGCGGGTAAAGTTTTCCGGTCGCACGCAAAAGCTACGCGCTCGCACGTTCTATAGATGAATGTTGGCAAGCTTTTAGAAATGGCAGCCGACCTGCATCGTCCTCCAGTAGACGAAGTGGCGCGCAACGGGGCATTTGGAATCTACTTCGGCCAGAGGTCTTTTCCGGATGCCCCTTTGCAATCTCCAGTTTGCCGGCACTCTGTCCGCGTTCTCCGGCAGCCCTCCCCCGAAGGTTGACCGCACCCTACTGCGGGGAACCGGGCAGAGTGCCTTCCTTTCGCTACCAAACCAATACAAAGAGCGCTAGCTTGTGACGGAGTGCGTGTCGACGGCGCTGTGCCGTTACGCGCGACCCTATTCGCGCAGGGGTATCTAGGCGAGAACGAGTTGCTCCTGCACGTCGATGCCGGCCTGACGGAGCAATTTGGCCACGGTCGGTGCTTTCATGCGTGAGGCGTCGAACAGAACCCGCACCAAGTGCTCCTTCTCGTTGAATTGAATGCGCTGGATGCCGTAGACCTCCCGTACGCTGTCAATTGCTCGGAGCTCATTCTCCCCCGGCGTATTCTGATAACGGAAAGCGGCTTCAAGATAGGTCATATCATTTCTCCGGGCTCTGTTGTTCGAAGTTGACTCCTTGAGTATCTAATAATGAGAGCATTCCGCCAAGGGAGATCTGACAGGGAAGGGCTGAACAACCCGCGAAGACTATGGATAAGATGAATCCGAACCCGACGCCAATGCCCTCAGCCGTGGACCCAGTGTGCGGGATGAAGGTGAACCCGGCGACGGCGCGCTTTAAGTCGCAACACGCGGGGGAAAATTATTTCTTCTGTTGCGCCGGGTGTCTGGACAAATTCCGCGCGAATCCTGAGAAGACCTTGTCCGCGCCACCGAGGCCCATGGGATCGGGGCTGGTGATGCTTGGGATGCCAGCATTAGCGCCGTCGAGTGGAAAAGCACCATCTCTTAGTCATCCAAACGTTGGCGTCGGTGGTGTCGCTTCGCAGTCTATTCCAAAGGCGGCGCAGGGAGCGGTTGTCCGGGACACGCGCCCCTACGTCTGCCCCATGTGCCCGGAAGTGCGCCAGGTGGGACCGGGGCCGTGTCCTAAGTGCGGCATGGCGTTGGAGCCGGAATCGCCGGCTCTGCCTCGCGACCAGGACCGAATACACCTGCCCGATGCATCCGGAAATCGTGCGGACCGAACCCGGGGCCTGCCCGATCTGCGGCATGGCACTTGAGCCGCGCACGGTTGCTGTCGAAGAGGAGAATCCCGAGCTGCGCGACATGACGCGGCGGTTCTGGATCAGCCTCGTGCTGACCTTGCCGCTACTGGCGATTGCGATGGGGAGCATGGTGTGGCCGCATGCGTTCATGGGCGACATCGCCGTTGCCAGAGGGGATCGTCATGTGGGGACACCGATAAGTTCGGTTCTCGCATGGCTGGAGCTGGTTCTCGCGACCCCCGTTGTCCTCTGGTGCGGCTGGCCGTTCTTTCAGCGGGGATGGGCTTCGATCGTCAACCGCAGCACGAACATGTTTACGCTGATTGCGATGGGCACTGGCGTGGCATATGTGTACAGCGCGGTTGCGACCGTGTTTCCGGGTATCTTCCCGGCGTCCTTCCGCACCATGAGCGACCGTCCGGATGTCTACTTTGAAGCATCGGCGGCGATCATCACGCTGGTTTTACTCGGGCAGGTGCTCGAATTGCGCGCACGTAGCCAGACTTCGAGCGCGATTCGGGCGCTGCTCGATCTGAGTCCGAAGATGGCGCGAGTCATCGCAGAGGATGGGACGGAGCGGGATATCCCGCTCGAGCAGGTAAAGCTCGGAGATAAGCTGCGCGTGCGTCCGGGCGAGAAGGTTCCCGTGGATGGCGTGGTTCTCGACGGCGCGAGCGCGGTGGACGAGTCGATGATCACGGGCGAGTCGATGCCGGTCGAGAAGGGAAGTGGTGCCCGGGTGATCGGGGCCACCGTCAACGGAACCGGCGCTCTCGTGATGCGCGCCGAGCGCGTGGGCAGCGAAACCATGCTCGCGCGGATTGTGCAACTCGTCAGTCAGGCGCAGCGCACGCGCGCTCCAATTCAGCGCCTGGCCGATAAAGTGGCGGGATGGTTTGTGCCGGCGGTGATCGCGGTTTCGGTCGTGACGTTTATTGTCTGGGCCGTGTTTGGCCCTGAGCCACGATTTGCGCACGCGATTGTGAATGCAGTTGCCGTGCTGATCATTGCCTGCCCCTGCGCGCTCGGTCTGGCCACGCCGATGGCGATCATGGTGGGCACAGGCCGCGGAGCGCATGCGGGCGTGCTCATCAAGAACGCCGAGGCGCTGGAAACGATGGAGAAGGTGGACACGATCGTCTTCGACAAGACGGGGACGCTGACGGAAGGAAAGCCGAAGGTCAATGGCATCTCGCTGCCGCCAAGCGATCCTGAAGTGGAAACGCGGCGCGCGGAGCGGGCCCGCCGTGGTGAGCCGGCAATGGATGCGGCTGAACTCGCCGAGTATGAGCGCTCCGCGAACGAACTGCTGCGGCTGGCGGCTAGTGTAGAACGGGCAAGCGAGCATCCTATCGGCGTAGCTATTGTGGCTGCGGCTAAAGAGCGCAACCTAACGCTTGCAGAACCGAAGGACTTCCATTACGAGGTTGGCAAGGGCGTGCAGGGTGTAGCAGATGGAAGGCGCGTCGCGGTAGGTAATCGAAAGCTGATGGTTGAAATCGGGGCTCTGGAGCACAAAGGCGGGTTCTCGATGATTCGGGCACCTGGCGACAGCGTGGTCGAAGTGGCGATCGGCGGCAAATTCGCCGGCAGGTTCTCAATTGGCGACCGAATAAAGCCTTCGACTCCCGAGGCAATTCGGGCACTGCGAAGCTCGGGTGTGCGCGTGCTCATGTTAACGGGCGACCATCAGTTTGACGCCGAGACGATCGCAAAGAGGTTGGGGATCGACGAATTCGAGGCGCAGGTTCTGCCGGGCCGCAAAGCCGAAGTCATTAAACGTCTGCATGACGAAGGCCGTATCGTCGCGATGGCGGGCGATGGCATCAACGATGCTCCGGCGCTCGCGCAGGCTGACGTGGGAATCGCGATGGGCACAGGTACTGACATAGCGATAGAGAGCGGCGGCATTACGCTCCTTAAAGGAGACCTTGAAGGAATTGTGCGGGCGCGCAAGCTGAGTCAGGCAACGATGCGAAACATCCGGCAGAATCTGTTCTTCGCTTTTATCTACAACTCAATCGGCGTTCCAATCGCCGCGGGGGTGCTGTATCCGGTGTTTGGCATTTTGCTCAGTCCGATCTTGGCTGCGGCTGCGATGAGCTTCAGTTCGGTATCGGTGATCACGAATTCGTTGCGGTTGCGGAAGGTAAAGCTATAGGTCTCAGGTTCCAGGGGTCAGGTCTCAGGAAAAACAGCGACGACCGCCGGTGGAGTTTTCCTGAGACCTGCCCTTACAACTTGCTCAAATAATCCGTGATCTCGGGGCTGGTCCACTCCACGGGGCCGATGAATTTGCGGCGGATTACTCCGTTGCGGTCGATGATAAAGGTTTCGGGCCAGCCGAAGGTGCCATAGAGAGTGCTGGCTCTCTTGGATTCGTCGCGCACGGTCACCATGCTAACGCTATAGTCCTTGAGAAATTTGTGGTAGGCGGCATCGTCGGCGTCGATGCTGACGGCAAGCACCGTGACGCCTTTGCTTTTGAGCAGGTTCTGCATGCGCACCAGCGCAGGTGTTTCTGCCACACAGGGCGGGCACCAAGTCGCCCAGAAATTCAGCACTACGACCTGGCCGCGAAACTGGCTGAGCGTGATGGTGTGGTCGGAATCCTGCACGGTGAAGTCGGGAGCATTCGAGCCGATGCGGGCGGGATGATTGCCGCTGTAGCATCCGGGGAAGAAACCGATCAGGGCAGCCAGCAATCCAATTGTGGCGATGGGAAGTAACGTTCGTCTCACACCGCTATAATAGCGAAAAACCGATGGTTCTTTCAGGCTTGATCTCACAAGCGGATGTCGCGATTCCCGAAGTCTCGATCATCGTTCCGGCGCGGAACGAGGAGGCGAGCCTTGGCGACTGCCTGCAATCGCTGGCGACGCAGACTGGCGCTACGTACGAGATCATCGTGGTGGATGACGGCTCCACGGATCGCACGCGCGAAATTGCCGAGCGCTTTGCCGGCGTAAGGGTCGTCTCTCCAGGGCCGCTGCCCGAAGGTTGGACAGGAAAGAACAACGCGGTGATTGCCGGGGTGGCCGTCGCGAAGGGCGATTGGCTCCTTTTCACCGATGCCGACACGGTCCACCTGCCCGGATCGCTGGCCCGAGCACTGGCCGAAGCGAAAGAACACGGCGTCGATATGCTCTCGTACTCGCCCGAGCAGATAGCGGTCACATTTTGGGAGATGGCGGTTCTGCCGGTCGTGTTTGCCGAACTGGCGCGCGAATACCCTCCAAGAAAAGTTTCCGCTCCCACCTCGCCGATTGCCGCTGCCAACGGCCAATACATTCTGATTCGGCGCCAGGCCTACGACGCAGTCGGCGGGCACCGGGCAATTGCCGGCAACCTGCTCGAGGACGTAGCGCTCGCGTGCAACGTAAAGCAATCGGGCCGGAATCTCCGCTTCCGCCATGCTGCCGATGCCGTGCGTACGCGCATGTACCGCAATTTCAGCCAGCTTCGCGATGGCTGGACGAAGAACCTGGCGCTGTTGTTTCCGCGCTCGCGGGGACGTGCTCTTATGCTGGCGGCGTGGTGGCTTTGCGCGTGGCTGACGCTTCCGCTGCTTGTTCCGGCGGTCGCGTTGTTCTTGCGTATTGGGAAGGCAAACTTCAGCTTGGGGACGACGCTGCTCTCGACAGCATTTGGGCCGCCGCTATTTGCGTTCCTGCTGCTGCGGTCGCAACGCGCGCACGCACGCGGAAGTGTATCTTGGAAGGGGCGCGAGTACCGCTCCAAGCAAGCGGACCAAGCGCAGGCCTCGATTCACAAGGCGCGACAAGTTCTGAAAACTGGCTCCTGATTTCATGGTCTACCTAACCCGCAAAGCTGAATTCTCGGCATCGCACTACTATCACAACCCCGCGTTCACGGCGGAGGAAAACGCGCGCCTCTTCGGCAAATGCAATAATCCCAATGGCCACGGGCACAATTACACGCTCGAGGTCACGGTGAAAGGCGCGGTTGATCCTAAGTCGGGCTTTGTGGTCGACCTCAAGCAGTTGAAGGACATAATGAACAGGGAAGTGCTGGATGCGCTCGACCATCGCTTTCTGAACAAGGAAGTGCCTGAGTTTTTCAGTCAGATTCCGACGACAGAAAATATTGCGATTGCGATCTGGCAGCGCCTTGAGCCGAAACTCAACTCGGCACGGCTGCACCGCGTTCGCGTGTATGAAACGCCCGATCTGTTTGTCGATTTCTACGGAGAAGCATGAAGGCCCACCTGACCCGCCGCTACATGGTGTCGGCTTCGCACCGCTTGCACAGCGAAGAGATGTCGGCGGAAGAGAACCGTGCGACTTACGGCAAGTGCAACAATCCCTACGGCCACGGGCACAACTATATGATCGCGGTCACCGTGAGCGGTCCGGTTGACCCGCAAACTGGGATGGTGTGCAATCTCGTAGACTTGGATGGCTTCGTGCACGAGCAAATTCTCGATCGCTATGATCACCAAAACCTGAATCTGCTGCCGGAATTTGCCAAGGCTGTTCCGACGACGGAAAATCTCTGCATCTCGATCTATCAAATTGTGAAGCGTGGATTCAGCAAAGCTCATCTAGAGAAGGTGCGAATTGAAGAGACGATGCTGAATTCGTTTGAATACGCGGGAGAGGAGTGGTTAGTCGTTGGTCGTTAGTCGTTCGCGAGCCGCGATTTTGCCAACGACCAACGACTATGGACCATCGACCCACACAAAATGAAGCCGACAACTGAACCCACGTCCTTAACCAGCGCCAGCTTCGAAGATCTGGTGCGCGAAATGATCGTCCGCCTGGGCGAAGATCCCGAGCGCGAGGGCCTGGCGCGCACGCCCGCCCGCGTCCACAAGGCGATGCAGTTTCTGGTCAAAGGCTACCAGGAGGATCCCGAAGCGCTCCTCCGCAAAGCGCTCTTCACGGTCAACTATGACGAGATGGTGATCGTCAAGGATGTGGAGATGTTCAGCTTGTGCGAGCACCACATGCTGCCGTTTTTCGGCAAGGTTCACGTGGCCTACATCCCCAACGGAAAAGTGATCGGGTTGAGCAAGATTCCGCGGCTGATCGAGGTGTTTTCGCGGCGACTGCAGATCCAGGAGCGGCTGACCACGCAGATCGCCGAAACCATCCAGAAGACGATCGAACCGCAGGGCGTGGGCGTTGTGATCGAGGCGCGCCATCTTTGCATGATGATGCGCGGCATCGAGAAGCAGCATTCGTCGGCGGTGACGTCGTCGATGCTCGGTTGCTTCCGTGAAGAAGAGGAGACGCGGACGGAGTTCTTGTCGCTGATCCGGCAGCGGACGAATGGAGTTTGAGTCGTTAGGCTGAGGGCATTACGCTGAGGTGATCGGGCGGATGTGATGAAAAAGAAGAGTTCTTTACCCTTGGGCGATCGTCTTGCGCTTGTCACCGGCGCCAACCGTGGCATTGGGTTCGAAATCGCTGCCGCACTGGCGCGGGAAGGCTGCGACCTGGTTATCACTGCGCGCGACGCCAAAACACTGGCGCAGGCGGCGCGAAAAATCGAAACACTTGGCGTGCGTGTGCTCGCCCAGACCTGCGATGTCCGCAGCCCTGAATCGATTGACTACCTGTTTACCCTGGTGCGCGCGCTTCGCCGGCCACTCGATTTTCTGGTCAATAATGCGGGCATCGGCCATCCGAATCGCGTTGTTGCAGACTTGCCTTACCCAACATGGGTGGATGTGATCGAAACGAACCTGACCGGCATGTTTCTGATGACACAGGCGTCGTTGGCCGTGATGAAGCGGGGAAGTGTGATCGTCAACAACCTGTCGATTGCTGCCGAGCGCGTGTTTCCGGGATCGGCGGCCTATAACGCTTCCAAGCATGGAGCTTTGGGCTTTAGCGATACGCTGCGCGAGGAGTTGCGCCCGAAGGGAATTCGCGTGCTCGGCTTGCTGCCGGGCGCGACCGATACCGATATCTGGAAGACCCTTTGGCCAAAGGCTCCGCGGCGCAAAATGATGTCGGCGGCGACCGTCGCGCGCGCGGTTGTGAATGCGATGCTCTTGCCGCCGAATAGCGCGATTGAAAAGCTGGTTGTGATGCCTGCCGGGGGAGCGCTCTAAATATCCACCCAAGGAGACTCCAAGTCGTGCGCAGCGGCGAAGCCTTTTCCAGCATCCAACTTAAGCGAGAAGGTGGCCCATGTCCGTTTGGGATTATTTCAAATCGCTGAACTCACGCGAGCAGCGGCTGGCGTGGGCCGTGGCCATTGGCGCCGACGCTCTGCAAATTGTGGCCTTCCCGCTTTTTGCCGAAGGCGGAGCTTCACCCGCCGACTGGGTGCTCGATCTGTTTGTAGCCTTCGTTTTGACCCGTCTCATAGGGTGGCATTGGGCATTCCTGCCGTCGCTGGCCGCCGAACTCATTCCGGGCCTCGATTTGTTTCCGACCTGGACCGCAGCGGTGTGGTTCGTCACGCGCCAGCAGGTGCACAGCTCCGAGCCGGAGATTCTGCCACCAGGACCCGCGCCCGAGCCGAGGCCATAGCTCTCACCCGCATCGATCAGATCTGGACTGGTGGCAGCCCGAAGCCCCACTTACCATGTCCCATAACGATATCGCTGCGGACGTTCACCAAACACTTTAATCATGATCACCCCGGCTGCGAATCCCCCTACATGCGCCCAAAAAGCGATTCCGCCCTGTTGCGCGGTTTCGGCAATCACGGTGACTGTCCCGCTGAAGAACTGGTAGAGAAACCAGAACCCCAGCATGAGCCACGCCGGCACGTGAAAAAAGAAGATGGGCGGAAACCAGACCAGCACCCGGGCCCGAGGATAGAGGATGAAATACGCCCCCATGACACCGGCGATCGCACCGCTTGCGCCCACCGTAGGCAGGCGCGAGTCGGGATTGAGAAGGATTTGGGTGGTCGCGGCCGCCAATCCGCTGGCGAAGTAAAACACGACATATTTGAAGTGGCCGAGATAATCTTCCACATTGTCGCCGAAAATCCAAAGGAACAGCATGTTGCCGGCAACGTGCATGAACGAAGCATGCAGGAACATGGACGTGAAGAAGGGTACAATCGCCGTAGCCGGGCTGGCATGGGAGTGCCCTGAAAGTACGGCAATCGCGTGCCGCGGCACCAGGCCAAACTGCATCACAAAGGCATTCAGCACGCGCGGGCTCTGCGCTCCGACCGAAAACTCCCACAGGTAGACCAACGCGTTCAACGCGATTAAGAAATAGTTGATGAATGGCGTTGAGAACGAAGGCTGATCGTCACGAAGAGGAATCATGGGGAGTTGGTAATTGTGTAATCTCTAATTTGGTAATCTGTCCGTTACCGCTTGGAGCGCCCCACGATCGGATGCCCTGAGATTGCCAAATTACAAATTACCAAATTACACAATTTCATGAACGGCATCCTCATTATCGATAAGCCGCAAGGCCTGACCTCGCATGACGTGGTCAATCGCGTGCGCCGCATTCTGGGGCAGCGCTCGGTCGGGCATCTGGGAACGCTCGATCCCTCTGCAACCGGGGTGCTGCCTATTGTCGTCGGCAACTTCACTCGGCTGGCGCAGTTCTACATGAACTCGGAGAAGCGTTACGAAGGCACAATTCGCTTCGGCTTTCCCACGACCACGTACGATGCCGACGGCGATGCCACTGCTCCAGAACAGAGTGTAATCCTGCGACTCGAAGATATCCGGGCCTTGGCCGCCGGGTTCCACGGCATGCTGGAGCAGACGCCGCCGCCTTTTTCAGCCAAGAAGATTGCCGGGGTTCCAGCCTACAAATTCGCCCGCAAACATCAGGAAGTCAAGCTCAAGCCGGTGCAGGTTGAGATTAAGGAGTTTGAGATTCTCGACGTCGCGGGCGATCAGGCCACTTTCAGCGCCCACGTCGGTTCCGGAACTTACATGCGCTCGATCGCCCACGAGATGGGTCAAAAGCTGGGCTGCGGCGCGCACCTAGCCCAACTACGCCGCACGGCTGTGGCAGAGTTCGTCGTCGAGGATGCGCGCACGCTCGAAGAGTTGGAATTAGCGGTGCGAAAGGGAACTGCTGAGGATATTTTCGTTCATCCCAGAAAGCTCCTACCGCTAATGCCCTGCGTCACCGCAACCGAAGAAAACGCATCGTTGATTCGCACCGGCCGCGCCGTGAATTTGCCGGAGATGTCGCGAGCTCCTCGCGTCAAGGTCTTCTGCGGACAGCGGGAACTGATTGCCATTGCCAGCCGCATCGCCGGAACACTGTTCCATCCAGGGATCGTGTTTGTGGGAGGCGGTAATTGACCTCAGCCTTTTGGGCGTGCGGCGACATCATCCCCGAGCTGTCCTCCTTGCGTATTCGTAATGTCCGATAACAGGTATTATGTAAACCCATGCAGCACCGGCGTGTGGGGTCGGACGTGGGCCTAAATGTCGGAACCCTAATATCCTGGACTCAGGAACCGGCTGTGAGTGTAATGGCTACCTTTTAGACAAGGCTTGGGCCTTTTGGCGGGCTTGTTCAGCCAGTTCCGTACGTCCAGCCTCGTCGTAGATGCGCGCCAGCGCATGCCAGCGGCTCGCATCTTCCGGCATTCGGCGCACGGCTTCCTGCTGCGATTCGATCGCCCGCTGCCACTGGCCGGAGGCACGGTATGCCTGGGCACGTCCCTCTCCAATTTGAGCCAAAACTTCGGGCGATATATTCGCCCGACCCTGCCACCGTGTTATCACCTCTTCGGACTTGGAAAAGTCCAGCAAAGCGGACTGCGGCCGATGAAGCATCAAGTCAATAAAACCAAGGAGGATGTACTCGTTGACCGGGGATGCGGTGAGTTGCGTCGCGGTTACGATCAGCGGCCTGGCCTCTGCAAAACGGCCATGAAAAAAGTAATATCGGCCTAAACAGAACCAGTTTTCGGCCGAATCCTTCTTCAGTGAGAGAGCGGTCGCATATTCCTGTTCTGCTCCTTCACGCTTTTGCTGGTCGTAGATGGAGGCAAGGGTTAGATGTATGAGCGGATCGTCCGGGGAGATCGCTTCGCCGTGAGTGAGGGCCTCCATCGCCTCATCAATACGGTTTAGGGACAATAAGGTGATTCCAGAATGGTAATAGAAGGTCGATAGTTCCCTGCGAGATGCGTTGGTCGGCGGCACAAACTGGTGAGTGTCGCAGTTGACCTCGAAGCGGTCGATCCATGTACGGTTCCCAGGACGATTGCGCAGCAGGACCATGGAAACTTCATCCAAATAGACGGGACGCCATAGATGGCTCCGGCATAGGGACATCAGGTCTGGAGTACCACCTCCGCTGAGCGGTCCGAGCGAAAAAAACAGAATGTTTATACCTCGCCGATCTGACTCATTCTCCCAAAGCGGAGAATCGGGAGGCGAGGATATGAATCCCTGCTTTTCCTGCCAAATGGCCGGGTTTACATTCCGCCCATCGATAAAATCGCCATAGGCCGGACCCAAACGCCAAGCGAGAAAGCCACCCAGGTTGTAGTCATGAAAAACATTTCCAGGTAAACGTTCCCGTTCGATGAAAGCGGCGGCTCGTTCGGGAAACCACCATGACTCCCCGGAACCAAAGAGCATTGCCGACCCTGCTATCACGTGAGAACGACTGGATATCAGGTCGGTCATTCGCACGCCAACCAGCAGGCATAAAGCACAGACTGCGATGACTGCCAGCCAACGCACGAGGCCAGATGGTTTGACTGAAATCTGCGCACTTCCCTGCCGTCTCCTTTGGAACTCTTCCGTCAAGCCAGTACTGCCCAAAACAACGACAACAATGGCGAACATGCCTTGATAGCGGATGTGCTGTATCGAGCCATAGAGTGCCCCAGCCATCAGCAAAGCTGCGCCAAGTTGCCGCCTCCAAAGTGCACAGCCAATCACTACCACAGCCATCAGAACCAACCACCAGTAACTGCTGCCGGGACTGCGCCAATCCATTGCCTGGGTCAGGCTGGCAGGCGTTGTCAGCATGGGTTGCAGTTCCCAGATGTCGGGACCTTTGCCCGCATGGGTGGGCTGAAGACCAGCCAGTGTCAATGAGGCCTTATAGATTTGGTATCCGAACGGATTGAGCAAAGTAACGACCACCGTGGCTGCCAGTGGAGGCCATGCCTGTCGCAAGCGCAGTAGAGCCGTCGCTCGCCGTGAGGGGAACGGGAACTCCAAGGCCTCCATCAAAAGGTAGGCAAAGACGATGCCAAGGCCGGCCACAAAGCCGGGGTGAAGATTCACCCAGAGCAGCATGACCAGGGGCAGAATCCATAGCCGCTTCGGCGTACCGAGACGCACACTTGCTTCCCCATCGTGCTCAGGCTCGGAAACGAAAGCGCTACGGTGGTGAAAGCTCCAGAGTTCGATGAGGAAAATAGCGAAGAATAACTGAGTGAAGAGGTCGGGGCGCGGTCCCATCCGCGTAGCCAAGGTGGGAACGGCGAAGATGGCCAACGCAGCGGCCGCGATAGACTCTGTCCGCGAAAATGACGCCTGCACCAGCCAGGCCACCAATGCTACGAAGGCCACGGCGCAAAACCAAGTCATGCCTCCGTATCCAAAGGCGCTGTAGATGCCATAGAACAAAACGCCGGCAAGAGGCGGATAAATCCACTCCGCTCCCGGTGACGTGTAGGACAGGACGTCGGTTGTGGGAACTGCATGATGCTGAACTACGTAACGCCCGGTGGCCAAGTGCCATCCCATGTCCAAGTCATAGAGCGTATGAAAACCGGACAGAAAGGCATATACCAAGGCCAATCCCATCAGTGCCAAACTCAACTGTCGCTGCGTGGGGCGAAACGCAAGGTTGTGCGCTGCCTTCGGCGCGGGTCGCAGGCCACGTTGGGGCTCTTTCGTGTTCAACACTCGGCCTCCGGTAGTATTCCCAAAATCGGTGGATGCGGTAATGACATCACATTTCGCTTGCCGGCTTAGGGGGCATGCGGTGTTTCCCCGCCAGACCTGAGGATTTGCTGCAGATCCTCTCGAAACCGTTCTAGCGCCGCCAGGCGCTCGGGGGTGGCCTCCACAATCTCGGTTTTCGCCTGAAACACTTTCCGCCCGTTAATTTCAGTGAGAACTCCGATTGCTTCGCCGATGCGCCAGCCTGGTGTACCAAGGATCTGCACGCCGTCCACTCCGGGCACGAGCAGCGCGATGCATTGATCACGGATGACGCCGACGCACTTGGGAAAGCGCTCAAAGGTCTGGAGCTCGAAGCCGGCGAGATAAAGGCGCTGGAGTTGTTCGGCCGAATCCATGAGGAACCATGTAATCGTGGGCTTCTGTGCTGGAGCAGCTTTAGCTTTGCCGATTTAAACGCGTTGCGGCAGAGGCCTACATCTTGTACTTGCCCAGATCGTCGTCGCCCAGGCCTTCCAGCCACTTGCGGAGTTCGTCGCTGGTCACGCGGTCAGAAAGGTTGGCGGACTGCTTGGAGTGCTTCAGAACCTCGTCGTCGACGAAAATCGGACAATCCATGCGCAGCGCGAGCGCAATCGCGTCCGAGGGACGGGAGTCGATGCTGATGGACCGGCCTTCCCTTTCCAGCCAAATTACGGCGTAGAACGTGTCGTCTTTCAGTTCGGTGACGACCACTTTGTGCACCAACGCGTCAAGGCCCGTAAGCACGCTCTTGATCAGGTCATGGGTCATCGGGCGCGGCGTGCTCACCTTTTCGATTTCGAGCGCGATGGCATTCGCCTCGTACACGCCCACCCAAATCGGCAGAACCGTCTCGCTGCCCACGTCTTTCAGGAGAACGATAGGCATGTTAGAGACTGGATCCATCATCAATCCCCGAATTTTCATTTCAACTTCCATTGGAACCTCAAAAGGCAGTGGTTAGTGGCTAGTGGCCAGCAACGTGTGCGACTCTTGTGTACTCACACCCTAATCACTGATCACCCGTGCTTACCATTTCTCCCACCAAGCTGTTCGGAAAAACACTTGTCACCCGCACATTGACGTAGCTTCCAGGTTTGAATTGCACGCCTTCCGGCGCCGTAAAGTTCAGCACCTTGATCTGCGACGTCCGGCCAATCCATTGGTTGCGCGCGTCGTTCTTCCCTTCCACCATCGCTTCAACAATCTGTCCGAGATGCCGCTTGTTGCGTTGCACCGAAATCTGACGTTGTTTTTCGTTCACCACGGCCAGGCGGCGCGCCTTCTCGGCATCCGGAATCGCGTCGTCCAGGCGCAGCGACGGCGTGTTCGGCCGCGGCGAATACTTGAATGTGAAGGCGCTATCGTAACCGACCTCATCGAGGAGCGAAAGCGTTTGTTCGAATTCCCTCTCGCTTTCACCCGGAAAGCCGACGATCAGGTCCGTCGTGATCGAGATATCGCGCTTTGCGCCACGAATCCAACCGATTCTCTCCAGGTACTCGTCGCGGTTGTAAAGCCTCTGCATGGCGTCGAGCACGCGCGTCGAACCGCTCTGCACCGGGAAATGTACGTGATCGCAAAGAGCGGGCACTGCATCGATCGCTTCGACGATGTCGCGGTCGAAGTCGCGCGGGTGCGAGGTCATAAAGCGAACACGGCGGGTTCCATCCAACAGATGCAACATCAACGAGCAATTCCGCAAAGCTTTTCTTTCCATCGGGATCGCGATAAGAACTCACGTTTTGCCCGAGGAGTTGAATTTCCGTATATCCGAGATCGGCCAAGTTGCCGCGCCTCCGCTAGCACCGAATTGGACGTGCGGCTGCGCTCTTTGCCGCGCGTGAAAGGTACCACGCAGTAGGCGCAGAACTTGTCGCAGCCTTCAATGATGGTGACGTATCCCCGGTGCGGGTTGGTGCGGGCCGTGTATTCGGTTTCAAAACAATAGTCGGTCTGGCGGTCATCGAGGCCGGTCAGGCGCTGCCCTTCCCCGGTCGGGGCGTTTTCCAGTTGCACCAGCATTTGCGGCAAGTTCCGGTAGGAGGCCGATCCGCACACCAGGTCCACGTGCGGCGCTCTCTCGAAAATCCGCTCGCCTTCTTGCTGCGCTACGCAACCGAGCACTCCGAACTTTTTTCCTTGCTTTTGCAGTTTCTTGTGGTCGTTGAGCCGGTTGAACACCTTCTGTTCAGCCTTGTCGCGAATCGAGCAGGTGTTGTAGAGGATCAGCCCCGCCTCTTCAACGGTCTCGACCTGGCGATACCCCTGCTCAATGAGCGTGCCGATCACCTTTTCGGAGTCGTGCACATTCATCTGGCAACCGAAGGTTTCAAGGTAGAACGTCTTGTCGCTAGTCCCCGCCATCTCCTTCAGTATAAAACAGCGGGCAAACTGGAGGCCGGAATTGCGCAAGCCAGCTTACGATTCGCTACCGCGGTGGCTAGCGATAGCCTCCGGCGTCTTCCACGAAGCGATACTCGCCATCGATAACGCCGGAAGCTTCGCCCGCCTTCCGGGCCTCGGGATCGCTAATGAATTTCCGTGCCCTGTCGATGCTGGCAACTTCGAAGGTGAAGAAAACGTTGTTCGGCTCTTCAACTTCACGCCACGTGCCAATTAGGGTGAGACCGGCATCCCGGTGCGCTGCTTCGTGGGAGGCGAAGACGGCCTTCCAGCGCGAGAAGTCCGCGACTCGATTGCGACAGAGCATGCAAATCATCTGTCCTCCGTTTTGTTGGGAGGCCGCTGGTTTCTTCCCGCCAGTTCCCTGCTACTTCGCCCGCTCCAGCGTGAACAGTTCCTTGTGTTCCGTCCCGTGGTCGAGGAACACCCATTCTTCGACATGGTGAGTTGCGTCGGGCTGCGTGAAAGTAACGCGCTGCATATGTCCGTCGCCGGCCTTGATGTTGGTGCCGTCGACGAATTCGAAGCTGACTGACTTCGCGTCGGCGGAAATGACCTTCATGCGCGGCTGGTTCCCTACCCCGCAATAGTGGGTCATGAGCAACCGGTCGCCGTCCATGTGGAACATGGTGATCATGTTTTCGTGGCCTTCGCCGTGGATCTCGCTCATCAGCGCCGAGCCGCCGGCGGTCATGCGGAAGCTGACGTTAATTGGCTGGCCCTCGGAGCCTTTGCCGGACCAATTCCCTTCCAGCCCAGCGAGCTGGTGGAACGATTTGGAGGCATCGGATTCGGCCAGCAGAGCACTGGTAGACAGCATCAGCATCAGAACCGCGGTTCCCACAGCTGTTTTGCGAAACGTCTTCATAGTTTTTCTCCTGAAATTCGATAGCCGCGCACCGCCCACTTCGGCGGGACCATCGAGTGCCTGGAATTTAGTCTTCTCAATCAGGTCGCGTCAAGGGGAAGATTCGGGTTGCCGCGTCCCAACTTTTCGCTCAGGTGGCCGGCAATCAGCCTCCCGTGAAATCGCCCATTCTCGATGAAGATCTCATTCGTTCGCGACCCGGCAACGATCACTCCCGCAACGTAGATACCGGCCACGTTCGATTCCAGCGTCTCCGGATCGCACACTGGCCGCTGCTGCTCGGTAGCCAGTTCCAGCCCAATGCTCCGCAGGAAATCGTAATCCGGGTGATATCCCGTGAGCGCAAACACGAAGTCATTTTTCATGCGGACCGGACCTGTAGGCGTCTGCACTACCGCGAAATCGGCGCCAATTTCTTGCACCGTACTGTTGAAGTGCGCGCGTATCTCCCCGGCCTTGATGCGGTTCTCAATGTCGGGCCGTACCCAGTACTTCACATGGTGATGCATCTGCGGACCACGGTGAACCAGCGTCACGCGCGCCCCGTGTCGCCACAAATCGAGGGCCGCTTCTGCGGCCGAGTTTTTCCCGCCGATCACCACCACGTCGGTGTCGTAGTACGGATGCGGCTCCTTGTAATAGTGGAAGACCTTCTCCAGGTCCTCGCCCGGAATGCCGACTCGATTGGCGAGATCGTAGTATCCGGTCGCCACTATGATCTTGCGGGCACGGTAGTCGTGAATCGCGCCATGCCGGTTCGTCGTGGTCACGCAAAATTTGCCGTCTTCCCCGGTAACGGTCTTCACCCATTCGTACTGCCGAACGTGCAGGTGATAGTGCTCGGCAACGCGCCTGTAATATTCCAGAGCCTCCAGGCGCGTCGGCTTGGCCAATGAAGTTGTGAAAGGAATGTCACCGATCTCCAACAATTCCGGCGTCGTGAAGAAAACCATGTTGGTGGGATAGTGATAGATCGAATTGACGAGGCATCCCTTTTCAACGATCAGGGCCTTGAACCCGGCTTTTTCCGCCTCGATGGCGCAGGCCAAACCGGTTGGCCCGGCTCCCACGACTACTACGTCGGGAAATGAGTCAGGCCGCGCATGAGCCTGCGCGCGCGTCAAAGTCTCTGGGACATGCGCTTCGCGGGTTTGTTCGAGAGGCTGAGCTGTAGGAAGCTTCATCGCACGTGGTAGAAACCGATATTCTAGCACCGCGTAGGGACAGCCGCTTCCGCTGTCCAGCGGGCTCATCGGCGCCGCGGTCAGGCAGCATTTGTTCAGCGGCTTAGCCGCCGAGGTCCTATTTCTTAACGCAAACCGCCACGCCATCCCGGATCGGCAAAATAGTCGTGAACAGTTCCTTCGACTCCGAGATCAGCCGGTTGAATTCGACGATTGCCCGCGTACTTTCATCCGGATTGGACTTCCGCAGTTTCCCGCTCCACAGCACGTTATCGGCGATAAACAAGCCGCCGCTCTTTAGCCTAGGCAGTGCAAGCCGGAAAACGCGCGGGTAATCCGTCTTATCGACATCGTTGAAGATAATGTCGTACGGTTCTTTCTCTTCCGAAAGAATTTCAAGTGCATCTCCAACGCGCACGACGATGCGTTTGCTGACTCCGGCTCGTTCGAAGTACCGCCGCGCTTTCTCGGCTCGCTTAGGGTCGCCATCGGTATAAATGACTTTTCCGCCTTCGCCCACGCCCCGCGCCCACCAAATCGTCGAGTACCCGATCGCCGAGCCCATCTCGAACACTCTTTTCGCCCCACTGATCACGGCGAGTTGGTAGAGCACGCGCGCCACGGCCGGCCCGACGATGGCATAGTCGTTCTTGGCCGCATCGGTCTCCATCTCCGTTAGGACTTCGTCCCGCGCTGGCAGCATGTCGTAGAGATAGTCTTCCACCTCGGGAACCGTGATTCCTCCCATGCGCCAATCTGGCTTCGTGCTCTGATTCGGCATGCTTTCCTTTCGCAGAAAATCCCATTTGGAGGAGAGACGCTACGAAACCGTCACCCCCGACTTCAACTCAACCACTTTGACCTCCGGCGCCAGCTTCTGCAATTCGCTCGGACGTCCGGTCAGCAAAGGAAACGTGCCAAAATGCATCGGAATGACCGTCTCCGGCTTGAGCAACTTGCAGGCATAAGCTGCCTCCCGCGGAGACATGGTGAAGTGGTCGCCAATCGGCAGCATCGCGATCTTGGGCGCATACAGGTCGCGAATAATCGCCATGTCGCTGAACACGTTCGTGTCGCCCGCGTGATAAATCTTCACGCCGTTCGAGAACTCCAGCACGTATCCGCAGGCCTCGCCGCCGTAGACAATCTGATCGCCATCCTGAATGCCGCACGAGTGCACCGCGTGCACCATGGTGATCTTCACGCCCGCGACCGTTTGCGTGCCTCCCTTATTCATCGGAGAAATCTGCTTGGTTCCCTTTTTCTGCAACCAAGTGCACAGCTCAAAGATGCCGACCACCGCTGTCCCCTCGTTCTTCCCCAATTCCACCGCATCAGCAATGTGATCGAAATGTCCATGCGTGATGATCAACGCATCGGCTTTCTTGACCTTCTTCTCGCTCTCCGGACACATCGGGTTCCCGCCAATCCACGGGTCCACGTAGATCGTCCGTCCCTCCGGCGTCTCAATGCGAAACGTGGCGTGGCCCAGCCAGGTCAGTTTGATTCCCTTAAGATTCATGAATCCCCCAAGTCTATTTCGACAAAGCACGTGCCTCGATGCAAAGGATCCGCCGGCGACCCATATTCTAGTGACGCCTGGAAGAGTGCGCAATGAACGAAAAGTTGGATAGAAGGTGCCGAGCAATCGTGTGGGATTGGCTCGGAGGGCGAGGACGCCCGCCGAACAGCCGGCGGGACGCCAGCGGTACAAAACGACGCCGCTACCTTGCTTAGCGGCTTCCCCATTTCGATCTTGCCGCAACTGGTGTATAAAATTGCTCTCGTGCCCGACCTCAAAATTTTGCTGTCCCGCGATCAGATCGCTAAGCGCGTAGCTGAAATGGGAGCCGAGATCGCCCGAGATTTTCACGGCCAATCGGTCATCTTTATAGGCGTTCTGAAAGGTGCCGCTATTTTTCTCAGCGACCTTGCCCGCCACGTACCGCTCGACGCCACTTTCGATTTCATCGGCGTCTCCAGTTATGGGAACCGCCCAATCGCTAAAGAAGACCCCGTCGGACACTCCGCCTGGGACTCGCTCGGCGAAGTTCGTGTCACCAAGGATATGGACCAGTCGCTCGCCGACCGCAACGTGATTTTGGTCGAAGACATTCTCGACACTGGACTCACCCTGAATTACATTTCCAAGCTGGTGATGGCCCACCAGCCGCGCTCCCTGAGCATCGCTGCGCTGCTCGACAAGCCGTCCCGGCGCAAGATGCCCATCAAGGCGCGTTACATCGGCTTCACTATTCCCGATGCCTACGTAGTCGGTTACGGCCTGGACTACGCAGAGCGCTACCGCAATCTGCCGGATGTGTGCGTGATAGAAAATCCTGAGGCGAAGTAGACCCAACTATTGCCTCGGGCTTTTGGAAGTCGCCGGCGGGAACGAAGGTGCCCGGCTGTTATCATGAAACCCGTGAAAGCCTCCCCCTCACCAAGCGCCCGGCCATTTGAGGTGGAACCTCTTTTGCTCGAGGTCGCGGACGTGGTCAACACCACGCTCGACCTCGAAACTACACTTCGCCGCGTCGCCGAACTGGTCCGCAAAGTCATCGACTATGAAATCTTCGCGATCCTCCTGCTCAATGAGCAACGCCAGGAACTCTATGTCCGCTTTCAGGTCGGCTATCCGCCCGAAGTTGCCGAACGCCTACGGGTGAAAGTCGGCCAGGGCGTAACCGGCCGCGCCGCCGAGACCCGCCAGCCCGTTCTCGTCGCCGATACAACCCTCCCCGATTTCTACATCGAGGCTCTGCCCAACGTGCAATCCGAGCTGGCCATCCCGCTGATCGTCAAGAATCGCGTGATCGGCGTGATCGATATCGAGGCCCGCAAGAAGGGTTACTTCACCGAAGAACACAAGCGCGTGCTCACGCTTATCGCTTCGCGTATGGCGGTGGGCATCGAAAACGCGCGCCTTCACACGCGCGTCACCAGGCAGGCGCGCACGTTAGCACTACTCAACGAAATCGCGCGCGAACTGACTTCCATTCTCAACCTCGACGAATTGCTCAAACGAATTGCCGAGATGTTGCAGCGCCTTATCGATTACCAGATGTTCAGCATCCTTTTGGTTGACTCGACCGGCGAAAAGCTGCAACACCGCTTTTCGCAGCGCTTTGAGCAAAGAATGCACCTCAAACATGACATCCCGCTCGGCCTCGGCGTAGTCGGCTATGCCGCGCAAGCCAAAGAAGCCGCCCTGGTTCCCGACGTTTCTAAGAGTTCACGCTACATCGCTGTGAACCCTGAAACCCGTTCCGAGCTGGCTGTTCCACTCATCTACCAGGAGAAAGTGATCGGCGTGCTCGATCTCGAGCACACGCGCCGCAACTACTTTACCGAAGATCACAAGCGCACTCTAACGACGCTCGCTGCCCAGCTCGCGATTGCCATCGAAAACGCCCGCCTCTATGAAGAAATCGCCCGCCAGGAAAGGCGCCTGGAGCGCGACCTGGCTCTCGCCCGCGAGTTGCAATTCCGGCTGCTGCCTCATTCCCTGCCCAAGACGCCCCATCTTGAAGTTCAGGCGAAATTTGTTCCGGCACGCGCCATCGGCGGGGATCTCTACGATTTTCTTCCCTATTCGCTCTCGCGCATGGGCATTGCGATCGGCGACGTGAGCGGCAAAGGCGCGCCCGCTGCTATCTACGCAGCCCTCGTTAGCGGCATCCTCCGCTCGCACGCGCCCATCGAGCCTGGTCCCGCCGAGATGCTTTCCGCCGTGAACCTCTCTCTCGCCGAGCGCCGCATCGCCGCCCAGTTCGTCTCGATCATCTATGCCGTCTGGGATGACGAGCGCCGCACGCTTCTCGTCGCCAACTCCGGACTCCCGCAGCCGCTCTATTGCCACGACGGCAAGATTGAAACGATCGAAGCCACCGGACTTCCGCTCGGCCTGTTCGACGAAGCCGACTACGATGAATTCACTTTCAAAGCCAAGCCCGGCGACATGTTCGTGTTCTTCAGCGACGGAATTCTCGACGCCCGCAACCGTCACGGTCAGTCTTTTGGGCCGGAACGCGTCCAGGAAATTGTCGCCGGATGCTCCGACCAAACTCCCGATTGCGTCGTCTCGAACATTTTCCGTGCCGTCACCGAGCACGCCGCCGGCGTGGAAGCCTTCGACGATCAAACGGTGGTAGCCATAAAGGTTAAAGGCGGCCCAGTCAAGCGCAAGTGAAAACCGCAGCTCGGCTCCGGTTTTGGGTGGCGCAGCGCTTCGGCGCTGCGGTAAGCGTTGGTGTCGCATCGCAGCTTTAGCCACTGAGGGAAATTCTGTCAGCAATGCAAAAGGCGATTTCCAAAACACGCCCAAGGATCCTCCGCGAGCCTGCTTTTGAGTATCGCCGTCCCTCTGCCGCGGCGCCGCTCGCGCTCTTCTGCGAGAAAGCTGAGCTCGCCCGCCTAGCCGATCGTTACGGCACGCCGCTCTACGTCTATTCCGCCGAAGGAATCCGCACGCGGCTCCAGGCCTTCGATAAGGCATTCCGTTCCAACCCGCACACGATCTGCTACTCAGTAAAAGCCAACTCTACCCTCGGCATTCTGCGTCTGATCGCGGGCCGAGGCGCTGGTTTCGACGTCGTCTCTGGTGGGGAGCTCGAACGAGTTCTGCGCGTCAATCGCAAGCGAGCTGCCCGCGTCGTCTTCTCCGGAGTGGGCAAAACCGTCCCCGAAATGGAGTTGGCCCTTAAGTCCGGCATTCTGCTCTTTAACGTGGAAAGTGCCTCGGAACTGCAAGCGCTGGCCTCGGCCGCGGCGCGCCTCAAAAGGAAAGCCGCGCTGGCCTTGCGCGTCAATCCCGACGTTTCGGCAAAAACGCACCCCTACATTTCCACCGGCCTGCACGAACACAAGTTCGGTGTGCCTATCCCAGAGGCGCGTCGTCTCTATGCGGAGGCGGCAAAGCATCCGAGCCTACGCATTGCCGGAGTCAGTGTCCACATAGGCTCGCAGATCACCGACCTGAGTTCGTTCAGCGATGCGCTCCGCCGCGTCGCCGAGTTAGTGCGCGAGCTCCGCAGCGCCGGCCACAAAATTCAATACGTAGACGCCGGCGGAGGGCTTGGCATCCCCTATCAGGGAGCACAAGCGCCATTCGCCGACCAGTTCGCCGCCTACGCCAAAGCTGTAATTGATCCCCTCCGCAAGCTCGACGTGCATTTACTGCTCGAACCCGGCCGTTCCATAGTCGGCCCCGCCGGAGTGCTGGTCACGCGCGTGATTTACCGCAAGAAGAATAATGGCAAACGCTTCCTGATCGTAGACGCCGCCATGAACGACTTGCTGAGGCCGTCGCTCTACGGCGCATACCACGAGATTGTCCCAGTGAAAGGGTTTGGGGTGGCGCGGCGCTTCAGCGCTGCGATCAGCGAGCCGACCTCAAAAACGGCTTTAGCCGCCGAGGTCACGGGAGCTACGCCGGAAACCGAACTCACCGACGTCGTCGGGCCGATCTGCGAAACCGGAGACTTCCTCGCCCGCGACCGCGAACTCCCCTTCATGCAAGAAGGTGATCTGCTGGCAATCCTCGACACCGGAGCCTACGGTTCCGTACTCAGCTCGAACTACAACACCCGAGGCCGCCCCGCCGAATTGCTGGTAGAAGGGGGAAAAGCACGGGTAATCCGAAGGCGCGAAACCCCAGCGATCAGATGAGATTGGAACCTTAGAACCAGCGCTACCACTCATTCGCGCGTTCTGCGAATGAGTGCGATTCGAAGCTCGATGACTCGAACCTCGCAGCTGCCTCTACAACGATTCCAAGAAATTCGTAACCGCTCGCAGCACCGGCTCTGGCTGCTGAATAAATAACGCGTGCCCCAGGTTTCGGAAGCGCACGTGGGTATGATGAGCAAGCAACCGAGTTGCCAGCGAAACATCAGCATCCGACATCAGGCCCCCCAGCTCAGGACTTCCCTGCAGCAACAACGTCGGGCAGGAAATTCCGCGCAACGCGGTTTCGCCATCCCAGTCTTCGAGCGCCGAGCCATCGAGCGTCATGTCGTAAGCGTCAGAGTCAGCCTGTTGCACACACCGCGCCCACGAGAGCAAATAAGCTTCGTCGTTGCCCGGCAGATGCCGGATTTCGATCGACTCGTCGGTGGTAGGAACGGGAAGTGATATGTTCCCAATGCCCTCGGCAATCGATTCCAGCGAGCCACCGCGCCGCGCCAGATCGCGCAGGCCGCTAAACAACGCCGTGTACATAGGATTGCCCAGCCGCCGCGCCACGATCATGTTGTCGCCAAGAACCAGCGCGCGCACAAGCTCGGGATGATGGCTAGCAATCCACATCCCAAGCATCCCACCGAGCGAATGCCCAAAAATGACGGCTGGTCCCGGCACGCGCTCGCGAATCAGCCGCGCGACATCTTCGGCGTACTCGGTGCCGCGATAGCCACGGGCTACACGCCCCGACTTGCCGTGTCCGCGCAGATCCGCCGCAAAAATGTGCCAGCGCATACTGAGCGCGGGAATTACTGGAAGAAAAACTTGCCAGCGCCTCCCCAATCCATGCAGGAGCACAAGCGGCGCGCCATGCGCGGGCCCTTCGGCATAGTTCAAAGTGACTTCGCCGGTATCGAACCTGTGCTCGGTGATTCCGGGAACGAGTTCACTCATTTTGCTCACAGCTCCGCGCCCTCGAATGACGTCACCGCTCTCCCCACTTCAGCTTGGTCGAGAGCACCTCGAAGAATGTCTTCTCGAAGCGCAGCAGCTTGGCCGGATGCTCTGCTTTCACGCATCGCACCAGATCGCCCTCTTGCACTGGCATGCCGACCTGTCCGTCGAGGCTGAGGTACGCCTGCTCCTGCCCCGTATTAACGCGAATCTCGATCACCACGGTGTCGCGCACAACCACGGGACGGTGCGTCAGTCCATGGGGCGAAACCGGCGTGATGAGGAAGGCTTGCACGTCAGGCTTCAGGATCGGCCCGCCCGCCCCCAGCGAATAAGCCGTCGAGCCCGTAGGAGTGGCAATAATCAGCCCATCCGCCTTGTAGCTGGAAACAAATTCGGAATCCACGAAAAGCTGGAAGGAATTCAGGCGCGCAATCGCACTCTTGCTCACGACCAGATCGTTCAGCGCTACGTGCGCGGTCAGCGTCGATCCGTTGCGGATCAGCGAGCAACTCAGCATTGACCGGCTGTCCACCAGGTAATCGCCCTTCTCGATGGCATCGAGTGCCGGATAAAGGCCAGAGAGTTGTACTTCGGTGAGAAAGCCAAGCGTGCCGAGATTGATCCCGAGGATCAGTGTTCCGCTGCTGGCCACCGCGCGGGAAGCCGAAAGCAGCGTGCCGTCCCCGCCGAGCACGAGCACGAGATCCGGAGCAAGCTGCGCAAATTCGTCGCGCGCCATCGCCAACTGGCCGGGATAGTAACCAGCGCTCTCATTGTCCATGACCACGTTGTAGCCGTGTTCCTTCAGCCGTTTACAGAGCTGCGGGAGGACTTCAGCCAACTCGGGCCGGTCGGGCTTGGAGACTATCGCAACGGTTTTGATGGGCGAAGGCCGCAAAGATTTGTGTGAATGGTCAGACATGAACTCCCGATTGTACAGCCAGACTCGATGTGCGTGACTAGCCGCCTGTATGCGCGACGAACTCGCCGTACAGTAAAAATTCCCGATTCCCTTCCGCCCCAAGAATTGGAGATTCGATCCACTCCGTGTGTTTCGCTCCCAGCGCTCGCAGCGCAGTTTCCACTTTTGTGACCGCACCCAGCTGCGCCGCTTCATCGCGCACAATCCCGCCCTTCCCCACCAGTTCCCGTCCAACTTCAAACTGCGGCTTCACCAATACGACAACCTGCTTCGGCAGCTGCTCGTGGTTCAAGGAAATCGCTTGCGTCACCGCCGGAAGCACAAGCGTCGCCGAAATAAATGACACGTCCATCGCTACGAAGTCGACACCCGCGCTGACATCTTCGCGCGTCAGGTAGCGGGCGTTAGTTTTTTCCAAAAGCCGTACGCGCGGATCGTTGCGCAGCCGAAAATCGAGCTGCCCATAGCCGGTGTCGACGGCAACCACCCTGGCCGCGCCGTGTTGCAGCATGCAGTCGGTAAAGCCGCCGGTCGAGGCGCCGACATCAAGGCATACTTTACCTTTGAGATCGATCTGCCAATGTTCAAGCGCCTTTTCGAGCTTGAGTCCTCCGCGGCCGACGTAGCGAAGGTCCTCGCCCAGCAAGCGCACCGCTGCGGCAGAATCGACGGAGGCACCGGCTTTCTCGATCTTTTGCTCGTTGACCAGAACTTTTCCCGCGAGGATCAGCGCTTGCGCGCGCTCGCGCGACGGCGTGAGCCCACGTTCCACCAGCAACTTGTCCAGGCGCGTCTTCAATAAAACTCGGAGATTGACGATCGTTTCAGCTCACCGCGATGCGGCTCGCACCCTGTGCAGTGCAAAATGTTAAACCGACTCGTTAACAGGAGGTTACAAGAGTAAGACCGCCCTTTTCCACAAACTTTTCCACGACTGTGTTGAAAACCTCGGCCTGCGATGCCAGAGCCTGCAATGAGCTTGCGCGCTTAAACAACGACGAGCAGGTGGCTACGGCTGCTTCTCCTGCGATTGTATGGAACAGTGCGTTGCGGAAGCATCTTTGAGCGCGCCAGTCTTCCTGCCCTCGACGCGTGTGTGGACCCACTTGCGTAGGGGCGCGACGACACGGGCTTCGGGGTCAGTGTCCGAATTGACGTTGGAAAGCCAGCCCGGCACCCCGAAATAGCTGGCGAAACTCAGTCGTTGCAGGTGGCCCTCCCGGGCGACCACTAGTGTAGTGACTTCCCCTTCGCGGAACACCTTTCCGCTCGGAAAGTTCTGATGCGTGCTGGTCTTCAGTTCCGGACCATCGAGGAGTCCCTGTAGCTCCTTGAGTTCGGCTTCGCCCAGCGAATCCTCGAATGCGCGCACCTTAAGCTTGTCGCTGTATCCTTGCGAACTCTTTTCCATACGGTAGCGTCCAGAAGGGTATACGACAACGCACGTGTCCTGCACTGTACCTCTGGCAATATGATTGACCTGCCAGCGCATGACGAATGAATCCGGCTTAGGTGTCACGGCGGGGACGGGGGCGGGGTTTGGCGTTGGAGTCGTGGCATCCTCCGAACCGGCGTGGCTTAATGGCTTGGATGCCTCTGCGTTTGATGTCGCCGTCGGTCGCGCGCTGAAGTCGGTCTTCCTGGGTGGCATGCAGTTATTCCGTCCGCTGTACTCGTCCAGCGTCGTGTGCGAATGCTTCCGCAGAACATCCAACCAATCAAGCAGCGGTGTGATCGGTTTGTCGAATGGACGACGCGACTCCCGATCAAGGAAGGTCAGGTTCTGAGTGAAAGGAGAACGAAGAATGCTGATCTGCAGCACGTCCTCTTCGGTTATCACCAGCGGGACGGTAATGTTCTTCTGCGCGAGTGCGGCCAGATCCTTATCGTTCAGCGCACGCGTAACGTCGGCAAGTTCTCTATCGTCGAGCACGCCCTCTAGCGCTTCAAACCGGCCGCCCGTCTTACGCTCCAGATGAAACAGCCCGTCTCGACGAATCAAGGCGCAGATATCGCGGCCCGATGTGGTGCGCTGCAGTCGCGCCACAAACGGAGAGGCCATCGGGTCAGAAAAAGTTGGTTTTTGCGTTTGCCCAAAAGCGAGAGAGGCGGCAATGAGAATGAACCAAAGACAGAGGCGGTGTGTCTGAAGCACTAAGGGCCTGGGGTTTCTCCATGCCATGGGATGAGCTAGCCCATAATACGATCGAACAACCTATCCCGCCACTTCTTCCAGCACCTTCTGATCGATGTCGAAGTTGGCGTGCACGTTCTGCACGTCTTCGTTATCTTCGAGGGCTTCGAGCAGACGGATCATCTGCGCCGCCTGCACGCCTTCCAGTTTGATGTAGGTATCCGGAATCATGGCCACGCTTGAGGACGCAGGCGTAATGCCGGCCTTTTTTACGGCCTCAAGCATGCCCTCGTAGGCGGAAGCTTCGGTGAGGATTTCCCAGTTGTCGCCATCGTCCTTAAGGTCTTCCCCGCCGGCTTCGATGATGATATTCATCAAATCGTCTTCCTTGGCCGCCGACTTCGGAATGATGATGTCGCCCTTCTTGTGGAACATATACGACACTGAGCCCGCGGCGGCCATGTTGCCGTTGTTCTTGCCGAAGACGTGCCGGATTTCGCTGACCGTACGATTGCGGTTGTCGGTGGAAATTTCCGCCAGCAAAGCCACGCCGCCCGGGCCGTAGCCCTCGAGCACGAATTCTTCGTAGGTCAAGCCGGGCAACTCGCCTGTGCCGCGCTGGATGGCGCGCTTGATGTTATCGGCGGGCATGTTCTCGGACTTTGCCGCCAGGATCGCCGTGCGCAGGCGCGGGTTCATGTCAGGGTCGCCGCCACTCTTGGCAGCCATCGCGATTTCTTTGATAAGGCGGGTAAAAATCTTGCCGCGCTTGGCGTCGAGCGCGCCCTTCTTGTGTTTAATTGTTGCCCATTTTGAATGGCCGGACATGGGAATACCTCAAATCGTAAGAACTCAAATTGCGCTGGTTCTGTGCGCTTTACCAGGCACTGCGGATTCGCCCACGGAGGAAATCATTGGATAAACCAAAGCCTCACTCGCAAAACCTTAGGCGAACGTCGATTATACCATGGCCCTTAGAACCAGAGACCAACACTGCCCTCGGGCACCGATTCCTATCTTTCAGCCTCTCTTCCGTGTTGTCTTTTGTTCCTTGACATTCTTCACATTCCTTACTATGTTGTAAGGAGCAATCGGAGAATACTCGTGGCGGTCGCAACCCTTACTTCCAAAGGCCAAATCACCATTCCCTCGCGGGTGCGCGAAGCCCTCGGGCTGGAGCAGGGGGATCGTGTGGAATTCGTCGAGCAGGGAAAGGGGCAATTCGCCATCGTCGCGGCCACACGCTCGGTACAGGAACTGAAAGGGATGTTTCAACGCAAGCGAAGCAAGCCTGTCTCGATTGAAGAGATGAACGCGGCCATCGCGCGGCGCGCATCCGGGTCCCGATGAGGACCTTGCGGATCGAACTGAGATCGAACTGACGATGATCGGCCTCGACACCAATATCGTCGTTCGCTATCTCACGCACGACGATGCCGCCCAAACGGCAGCCGCTGTGAAAGTCATAGACTCGCTCTCTCCCGATTCACCCGGATTCCTTTCCCTGATCGTCATCGTGGAACTGGTTTGGGTGTTGGAGGTTTCCTACCGCTTCAAGAAGAACGAAATTGAGCAGGTGCTGGACACGCTGCTGCGAAGTAAAGAACTGGTGATTGAGCGAGCGGAAATCGTCTGGCAGGCATTGCGAAAGTTCAGCGCCAGTCGCGCCGATTTTGCCGACTGCCTGATCGAACGCTGCGGCCACGCGGCCGAATGTCAATACACCGTCACCTTCGATCAGAATGCGGCCAGCACGGGGATGAAGCTGCTCCGCTGATTGAGGTCGAGTCTCTCAGAAACCGCTCCGTGGCGCCCGGCGCAGTGGCTCAGCTTTGTGCCGGAATGCCACATTTACTTCTGCTCTACTCCCAGTTCTTTCCAAACAGCAGGATCATCCGTTACATAAAATATCGGTTCCATTTTTCTATGTTCGATAATGTCAGTTGTGCCGTTTACAGCGATTACTGAGTAGGATGGATAACCAGCAGGAAATCCAGGCGGAGGATGTTTCAGATAGTTAGGCCCTAAGCCTCTCGTTTTGCCACTTACCTTTGTCCGTATTTTCCCTTTCGTGTCTTGTAATACAAATGTCGCATCATTACCCCACGGCGAATTGTAGTAGCTCATCGTAATTGAAACGTCGGAGCGTGTGAGTCCCGGTGGAAGGGTAATCCATTTCGGCAGCCTCGACTCACTCGCAAGTTCAAAGGTTGACTCAGGGAGCCACTCGCACACGACTATCACCACACCTACAATAGTTAGCGCAACAAAAACAAAGAGCAGGAATTTATCGATGCGCCAAATTGTTTTGAACATTTGCAATCACCTATCGAGTTGATGGAACGGCCAGCGCCTTCTTCCCCGCCGGCTTCTTCTTCAGCCGCTCCAGCACGGCCGCCACAATCAGCGGCAGCCCTACCGTCGCATCCACAAAGACCTCGCCAAACTTCCCGCCTTCAGCCGGAGGCACGAACTTCCCCCACGAAACCGCCTCACTGTAAGGCGAACCCGAAAGCCCTCCCCAATACACCGGCTCCGGACAAATCCTCAGCCCATAGTGATAGCGCTTCAGCGGCAGGTCTTCCCCGCCGCGGCGATGGCGCAACTCGATGAACGGGCCGAACTGTTGCGACCAGTTGCGCGGCACGCCTCCGCCGATAGTGAAGATGCCGAGACGCTTTTGCGCCAGAAGCGTAGCGGCAAAGTGCTCCAGGTCTTCGAAAGGGTCAAAGCGGAAGCGCGGTTTGCCCTGCTTGTCGCGCTCGCGGTTGGTGAGCGCGTAGTCGAGGCCGAGTTCGGAATCCGAGAACGCGGGCACGAACACGGGAACGTTATTCTCGTAGGCCGACTTGAGAATGCCGCGCTGCCCTTTGGCAGTCTTCGAGAGATGCGCTCCAATGGCGCGGTTAAGCTTGTAGGAGCACATGACTTCCTTCGCGTCCCAGGCCGAGAACACGGCGTGCATCACGCGCTCCACGTCGTCGAGATTCTGCTCTGGCTCCAGCGTGTCGTAGACGCGGTTGTAGCCAGCCTCATAAAGCTCTTCGTCGCTGAAGTCGGGGTTATGACGGAAATGCGCGCGGCCGGTCGCCTCAACCAGTCCATGCGCCATGAGCGCGCCGGTCGAGACGATTGCGTTCACGATGCTGCGTTCGATCAGTTCGGCGATGATGAGTCCTTGCTTCGCGACGGTCATTGCGCCCGCGAGCGTCATTACGACGAAGGCGTCCTTGTCGCGCGCCATAGCTTCGAGCACGTCGGCAGCTTCGCCCAGCTGGCGCCCGGTGAACGCGGTCTTCGACATCGCGCGCACCAGATCGTCGATGGAGCCGATCTTCCCCAAATCCAGCGGGGCGAGCGGAATCAGCTTGTCTGCAACCGGATCATGCAACTTGCGGTCAATGCCCACGCCTTCTTGATGATTGCCGTGCTTTGCCTTGTTCTTCATAGGAATGACCCTCCACAATAAACACGCGAACGTACCGAAGAAACAATTTACTAGAAGAGACGAAGCCGCGGCGAACTGCTTTGTTAAGAAGTTGTGACGCTTGGCCAGCGTTGGATGCAGTTGGGATCGCGACTGCGTTGCATCGAATCTCACGTTATAGTTGAATTGTCATTCTGTAGAGACGCGGCTTGCCGCGTCTCCTGACTGGAGCCAGGATTTGCTCGACAAGTTCACGGTCGCATTAGTCCAAATGTCGTGCGGGTCCGAGCCCGCCGACAACATGGCGAAGGCACTCGATCGTGTAGCCGCCGCAGCTAAGCGTGGTGCGCACGTCGTCTGCCTGCCCGAACTTTTCCAGACGCAGTATTTCTGCCAGCGCGAAGACGCGGCTCTGTTCGATCTGGCCGAGCCGATTCCTGGACCGGGCGCAGAGAAACTTGCCGCAGCTGCGCGAGCACACAAGGTTGTGCTGGTGGCATCGCTGTTTGAGAGGCGCGCACCTGGTGTCTATCACAATACGGCCGCAATCTTCGACTCGGATGGCGCGCTGCGCGGCATCTATCGCAAGATGCACATCCCGGACGATCCACTCTACTACGAGAAGTTCTATTTCACGCCCGGCGATCTCGGTTACAAGGCCCTCGATACGAACGCGGGCAAAATCGGGACGCTGATTTGCTGGGATCAGTGGTATCCCGAAGGCGCGCGGCTAACCGCCTTGCAGGGTGCGAGCATTCTCTTTTATCCGACCGCAATCGGTTGGCATCCCGACGAAAAGGCCGAATTTGGCGTGGCGCAGCACGATGCCTGGCGCACGATTCAGCGCTCGCATGCCATCGCGAATGGCGTCTACGTCGGCGTAGTCAACCGCGCAGGTTTTGAGACTGGCAACATTCGCGGCAATTCCGCGCCCGGCAAAGGACTGGAGTTTTGGGGAGGCTCGTTCCTGGCCGATCCTTTCGGTCGCATGCTGGCGGAAGCATCGCACGACAAGGAGGAGATTCTGCTCGGCGAAGTCGACTTGAAGGTGATAGAGGACACGCGGCGCAACTGGCCCTTTCTGCGAGATCGGCGGATTGACAGCTATGCTCCGATTACGAGCCGCATGCTGGACGGAAAATGAGTTCATCACGACAAGCCAAACTTCCTGCCGCCCTTGGCTATCGCATGCCCGCCGAATGGGAGCCGCACGCCTCGACTTGGCTCGCTTGGCCGCATTTGCGGGGGGACTGGCCGGGCAAGTTTGAGCCGATTCCGTGGGTCTATGCCGAGATCGTCCGCAATCTTGCGCGGCATGAGCGCGTGGATCTGATCGTCAACAGTGAGCGCGCGGAAAAGAACGCGCGCGCCATCCTGGAGAAAGCAGACGGGCTCTCCGACAACATTGTTTTCCATCGCTGGCGCACCGACCGCGTGTGGACGCGGGACTCGGGTTGCATCTTTCTGACAAACCGGGAAGGGCACGAGTTTACTCGTGCCGATAACGCAACCGAGAGACGCGCGGCTTCAGCCGCTGCGGTACTAGCCCTTCACTTCTGTTTCAACGCCTGGGCGAAATATGACAACTACAAGTTCGACGCCAGAGTCGGGGCGCGCATGGCGAAAGCTGCGGGAGCCCGAGTCGTGCAGCCGGTGCATACAGATCAAGAGTCCGAGGTGCACCGCGTCGTGCTCGAAGGCGGGTCGATCGACGTTAACGGGCGCGGCACGTTGATTACGACTGAGGAGTGCCTGCTCTCGACGATCCAGCAGCAGCAGCGCAATCCCTCCATGAATCGCGAGGCCTATGAGCGGATGTTCGCCGGCTATTTCGGAATCCAGTCGGTCATCTGGCTCGGCGACGGCATCGAGGGAGACGATACGCACGGCCACGTGGACGATCTAACCCGCTTCGTCGCGCCCGACACGGTGGTCACGATGGTTGAGCCGAATGAGCGGGACGAGAATTATTCCGCCCTGCACCACAATCTAGGCCGCTTGCGCGCCGCGCGCGACCATAGCGGGCAGCGGCTGAACGTGGTGGAAATTCCCATGCCGCGCGCGGTCGTGTTCGAAGGCCGCCGTTTGCCCGCCAGCTACGCGAATTTCTATATCGCCAACGGATGCGTGCTGGTCCCGGTCTTCAATGACCCCAACGACCGCGTCGCGCTCAACACGCTGGCCGAACTGTTCCCTGCCCGCGAGATTGTGCCGATTTATTCGGGCGATCTGATCTGGGGGTTTGGGGCGCTGCACTGCATGACGCAGCAGGAGCCGGTCAGGTAGGCAGCAGTAGGCCAAATGTGGTGCTGACAACCGGCCAGAATGCGGGTAAAATGGCTCGCCGCTGGAAAGAAACGGGCAGCCGGACACGCGTCCCGCCCGCTGTCAAATGGCTCCCGCGGGGTGTGAACGCGGACGGAAACGAGGAGTCAGAGCGTGGCCAACCCAGCAGATGCGAAGGCTTTCTCCAGGAGACGACGTCGCGCGGCGCGGACAACATTCGCTGCATGTCTGCTCGGGGTAGCCCTCGTCAGCCTGCTCATCTTCGTTCTGCACCTCGCGAAGATTGAGGCGCCCAGCAATACTCTGTCGCATAAGAGCGATGGGCTCGAATCAATCCTGGGACTTGTGTGGTTCACTTCCGCCTTGCTGGCAACCATCATGAGCACGTCACTCCGTTCTCCCGCTCGGCAACTCATCCTCTGCAGCGGCGGCATGTTAACCGTGCTCTCCGTGTTCTTCTGGCTAGGTGTCGTCGCGAGCGTGTAGTTGCCTCAACCGGCGATGGCGCCGAATCCTGACTGCTGCCTTCCGGCTGTTTCGTTTACACTCTTCCCGTGAACGCTGAGATTATTGCCGTGGGGTCGGAGTTGCTCACTCCCCACCGGCAGGACACTAACTCGCTCTACCTCACCGAGAAGCTGAACGAACTGGGCGTAGAGGTGCGCTTCAAATCGGTTGTGGGCGATGACCACGAGAGCCTGATGGCCGCGACCAAGTTGGCCATGCGGCGGTCGGACATTATCATATTTTCCGGAGGCCTGGGCCCGACCGAAGACGACCTGACTCGGGAAGCGGTTGCCGAGGCGCTTGGGCTGACCCTCACTCGCGATCCCCAGATCATGGCGAGGCTCGAAGAGCGCTTCGCCAAGCGCGGCTACAAATTCTCACCTAACAATGCCAAGCAGGCAGACGTGATTTCGAATGCCGTCGTGTTGCCGAATGCGAACGGCACGGCGCCCGGCCAGTGGATCGGCGGCAAATACGACCAGCATGACCGCATTCTGATTCTGTTGCCCGGAGTGCCGTACGAACTCAAAGCCCTATTCGAAGGCGAATGTATTGCCCGGCTCCGCACGAAAGTTCCTGCGCAACACATCGCTACGCGCACGCTCAAGATGGCGATGATCCCCGAGTCGCAGGTCGACGCGCGCGTGGCTCCTATTTATAAGACCTACGCCGACGTGGAAACTACCATTCTGGCTGGCGGCGGAGAAATTCAGCTTCACCTGCGCTGCCGGAAGGATTCGGAGGCCGAAGCCGAGGCTCGCGTCGAGGAACTCGCGGAAAAGATCGAAGACGAAATGGGCGACACCATCTTCTCGCGCAAGGGGGAAACGATCGAGCAGATTGTAAGTTATCTGTTGCAGATGCGCGGCATGACGTTGGCCACGGCCGAGTCGTGCACCGGGGGCCTGCTCGCCCAGCGCATTACCTCGCTCAGCGGGAGTTCGCGCTACTTCCTGGGCGGCGCGGTCGTCTACTCGAACGAGCTGAAAACGCAGTTTGCTAACGTGCCGAAGGCCTTGATCGACAAGCACGGAGCCGTGAGCCGCGAAGTGGCGCAGGCGCTCGCCGAAGGCATCCGCAAACGATGCCTTTCGAGTTTCGGGGTGGGCATCACCGGGGTGGCCGGGCCAACCGGCGGCACCGAACAAAAGCCGGTGGGATTGCTTTACATCGCGCTGGCAAGCGAAGAAGGGACGCAGGTGGTTGAGCGCAATTTTCCGGGCGATCGCGCGCGCATCCGTCAGTTTGCCACGGAGCAGGCGCTGGAGATGATTCGAAGGGCGCTACTGTAGGGCGAGACTTGCCGCGGGCAGAGGGCGGCGCGAGGACTCCGGCACGACACCGGGACGGCTGAGCCGCTACATCGGTATTGGGTTTTTCCAGCCATGCGAATATTCGTTGGCATCGATCTGGACGACGCGATCCGCAGCAAGATCGCGCGCTTTCTCGAGGGCGTCAGCGGGTTTGCGCCCGAGGCACGCTGGGTGCGGCCGGAATCGCTGCATATCACGCTGAAGTTTATTGGCGAGCAGAACGAGGGACAGGTGGCGGCAATCGCCGGGCGCCTTCGGCTCGTTCAGAGCGGGCCGATAGAAATCGGGATGGCCGGCTACGGATTCTTCCCTACTCAGAAGGCGCCGCGCGTATTCTGGATCGGCATTCAGGATGGGCCGGCGCTCGCAACGCTCGCCAAACACATCGATGAGACGGTCGGTGAGCTTGGAGTTCCGCGCGAAGAGCGGGAATTCAGTCCGCACTTGACGCTGGCGCGCGCCGGCGCGCACGGCAAAAGAGGCTCGGGCGATCCCAAATGGCGCAAAGGCGACAGGGCGAATTCCGTCTTCGCTGTCCTGCAAAAGCGCTTGGCGACAATGGGCGAACTCGATTTCGGTAATATGACGGCCGGGAAGTTTATTCTTTATCAGAGTCAGCTTTCGTCCGCCGGCTCGAAGTACACGACACTGGAGCGCTTCCCTATGCCGACCGCGGAACACGATTGACTGGCCAATGAGCGCAACTCCATTCCTCGTCAGTGCGGTCCTCGGCTACCTGTTGGGGTCGATCCCTTTCGGCTATCTTTTGGTGCGAATGGTCAAGGGCGTAGACGTCCGCAGCAGCGGCAGTGGCAACATTGGCGCCACCAACGTAGCGAGGAAGTCACCGGTGCTCGGCGTTGCTACGCTCGTTCTGGACGCAGCGAAAGGTTTGGCGGGAGTGCTTTTTGCCGGGCTGACGTTTGGCGGGCCGCACCGCCATCTGATTATGGCAACCGCCGCGCTGTTTGCTGTCCTGGGACACTTGTTTCCCATCTGGCTGAAGTTCCGCGGAGGCAAGGGCGTTGCCACCAGCCTGGGAGCTTTTGCCTTGCTCACCCCGAAGACGATCCTGTGTCTGGTGGGTTTATTTTTGTTAGTCGCCGTCGCCTTCCGCTATGTTTCGCTCGGCTCGGTTGCGGTCGCGGCAGCTTTTCCTTTGCTGGCATGGGCGCTTCACGAATATCACGAGCCCATGGAAGTCGCGATTATCGCCGTGGTTTCAGTGCTCGTAATCTGGAAGCACCGGCAAAACCTGGGCCGGCTGGCAGCGGGAACAGAATCAAAATTCGGAGCAAAGACTGGCTAGTGATGGCGCACCGAAAAAAAACAGGAGCAAATGAACCATGAGTCGCATGGCCATTATCGGCGCTGGCGCCTGGGGCACCGCGCTTGCGATCGCGCTGGCGCGCAAGGGCACGCATTCGGTTCACCTGTGGGCCCGAGAGAAATCCCTGGTCGAATGCATCGCAAAGAACCGGGTCAACGAGCATTTTTTGCCGGGCTTCGAATTGCCCGACGCCATTCAGGCGACTGATAACCTGGAAGCCGCGCTGGAGGGCGCTGAAATCGTGGTCAGCGTCATGCCCTCTCAGCATTGCCGCTCGCTCTTTGAACGGATGGCGCCCGTGTTTCATCCGGAAGCTCTGGTGGTCAGTTGCACCAAGGGGATCGAGAACACAACGCTTCTCCGCATGACGGAGGTGATCGCGGATGTGGGCCGAAAGCACATGTGGAAGCCGCGCATCGGAGCGCTGAGCGGTCCCTCGTTTGCCAAGGAAGTCGCGCGCGGCGACCCCACGGCAGTCACAATAGCCTCTTCCGACAGCGAACTCGCGCGAGCCGTGCAACACGCCTTTAACAGTTCGCGGTTTCGCGTTTATACGAACGACGACGTCATTGGTGTGGAACTGGGCGGAGCGCTCAAGAACATCATCGCGATTGCGGCGGGCGTTTGCGACGGGCTCGGCCTGGGCCACAATTCCGTGGCCGCCCTTATTACGCGCGGCCTTGCTGAGATGGCGCGTCTGGTAGTTGCCTGCGGTGGCCGTCTCGACACCATGGCGGGATTGGCCGGTCTCGGCGACCTGGTGCTCACGTGCACCGGCGATCTCTCGCGAAATCGAAGCGTAGGGGTTGAACTAGGGAAAGGCAGGAAACTTCCTGACATCATCGCGGGCATGCACGGCGCGGTCGCCGAGGGGGTGTTCACTACCAAGGCTGCCGTCGGTCTGGCTCGCAAGAAGAATGTCGAAATGCCGATTACCGAGCAGATGTTCGCCATCCTTGAACAAGGGAAAGCTCCGCAGCAGGCGATTGAGGAATTGATGACGCGCGCGGCACGAAGCGAAGTATGAGCCTTACGACTGCCCGCGGCGACAACAGGCTGCGTGCCCTTCCCTTCTTGCTCTTCTTCTTAGGTTGTTTCTGCAAGGTGGTCGAGCCGTAGTGATCGCGGTGACTTCGCGCGCGGGCGAGCAATCATCAACCGCCGAGACGCAGAGAACGCAGAGTGTGAACACGTTCTGAAGCGCGGCCGGCAAGAAAGAGTATGAACGATCCCGAACCTCTCTCAGAAGTTGCCTTGCCTCTGCGCTCTCCGCGTCTCGGCGGTTGTCTAGCCTTCCATAGTCGAAATATCTCCCGCGTCGACTCCCATTTCCTTCGCCTTCAGGAACCGCCGCAGAATCTTACCCGAGCGGGTCTTCGGCAGGCCCGCGACAAATTCAATCGATGACGGCGTGGCGATCGGTCCCAGTTCACGCCGGACGTGCTCTGTCAGCGTTGCCGCAAGTGCATCCGATGGGGTGTGCCCCGCCCGACATTGCACGAAACACTTGATGACTTCCCCTTTCAGCTTGTCGGGAACTCCGATGGCTGCCGCTTCCGCCACCGCGGGATGCGAAACCAGCGCGCTTTCCACCTCAGCCGTTCCAATGCGGTGACCGGCGACGTTCAAGACGTCGTCGGCGCGGCCCAGCACTGTGATGTAGCCGTCTTTGTCTTTCAATGCCACGTCGCCCGTGATGTAGCAGCCGGGAATTACCTGCCAGTCGCGCTCGTAGCGCGCCGCATCGCCCCAGACGGTGCGCAGCATATGCGGGAACGGGCGCTTCAACACCAGGCGCCCGCCCACGTTGGGAGGCGTGGACTTGCCCTGCTCATCGACGACATCGGCCACCGATCCCGGCACGGAAACTCCGCACTTGCCAGGACGCATCGGGTAGGTCGGCGGAGTTCCGATGGCGGGGCCACCCAGTTCGGTTTGCCACCAGTTGTCGATCACATAGCCCCACTTGCCGTCGCCGCAGAGATACGTTTGCGCCCAGCTCCAGGCTTCCGGATTCAGAGGCTCGCCGGCGCAGGCCAGCACGCGCAACGAGGTCAGGTCGTACTTCTGCGGATACTGCTCGCCAAACCGCATGAACATGCGCAGCGCGGTCGGCGCCGTAAAGATCTTGCTGACGGCGTAGCGCTCCACGATCTCCCATGCGATGCCGGGGTTCGGGTAGTCGATTGCGCCTTCGCGGAACAGCGTGGTCACGCCCGCACACAGCGGCGCATAAACAATGTAGGAGTGGCCGACTACCCAGCCTATGTCCGAGGTACACCAGAAAATATCTCGCTCGCCCACATCGAAGTAGCTCTTCAGGTGATAGGTCGTGCCGACCATGTAGCCGCCGTGCACGTGCAGAACACCTTTCGGCTTTCCGGTGGAACCAGACGTATAAAGGAGGAACAGCGGGTCTTCGGAATCCATTTCCTCGGCCGGACACTCCGGCGGGAACTTCATCAGGCTGTTAAAGTCAACTTCGCGTCCCCGCAACTCGATGGGCTGCCGCGCGTAGACGACTACTTTCTGCACGAATTCGATGCCGTCGAGGGCTTCGTCCACAATCGGCTTGAGAGGCACGACCTTGCCGCGGCGGAAGCCCACGTCGCCCGCAATCACCACCTTTGCCTCCGCGTCAGTAATGCGGTCACGCAGCGCCGTATGGCCCAAACCGGCATACACCACCGAGTGAATGGCGCCGATGCGCGCGCACGCCAACATTGCGATGGCGCCCTCCAGAGTGAGCGGCATATAAATGACGACCCGGTCACCCTTGCCCACACCCAGCGATTTCAGCCCGTTGGCAAAGCGGCAAACCTGCCGATAAAGCTGGTAGTACGTGACGGTCCGCTCCGTCCCGTCTTCGCCCAGCCAGATGAAAGCCGCGCGATTGCGACGATCGGAGTTGACGTGGCGGTCAAGTGCATTGATGGTGATATTGGTTTTCGCTCCGACGAACCACTTGTGGTGCACGCCGTCCCAGTCAAGCACTTTGGACCACGGCTTCGACCAGGTGAACTGGCTCGCCTGCTCCGCCCAGAAACCATCGGGATCCTGAATGGAACGATCGAATTCGGCCTTCCAGTTTTTCGTCAGGACCTGGTCGGTCACGATTTTCGGTGCGGGATACTCTTCTACATCGGACAGCAGATTGGAGATGTTGTTTGGGGTCGTGGTCGCAGCCATGCGGAGCTCCTTGGCACTTCATGTGCCGGATTGAAGCCGGCAGAATTCTGCCGATTCTCATCCGCCTTTACACCTCTCGCAGTGACGTGCGTCACACGGCCCTGTGCGGCCTCAGGGTTGGCGTGTTTAGGAAGCTATTTCGTTTGTGGTGGCGCGAGATCAATGACGCGCTCTGAAGAACAATGCGCCGGGCTCGATGAAGGCGAGCGGATGGAAGTGGTGCCCGGAGTCGGAATCGAACCGACACGTCCTGTTACGGACCCGGGATTTTAAGTCCCGTGCGTCTGCCAGTTTCGCCATCCGGGCGCCTTGATGCAAAACTATTGTACGTCAGCTACATCGCGCTGCTTGTCGTTGCAAAGCCTCGACCGTTGCGCACGAGCGTATTCTCCCGTGCGAAACGAAAAATTCCCTTCAGGTGCGTGCCTCGCAAGCAACTTTCCAGCGCTATTCGGGTTCCATATAGTTAGGATGAATTCTCGGGAGGAAACCTTGCAAGCGACCCAGTTTTCTTTTCAAGCGCTTCGTTCCAGTTTCGCGGCAAAAGCTGTTTTCTTGGTCCTGATGTTCGTGACGTGGGGGACACTCGCCTACGCCCAGGCCGGAGCCATGAGTCCAAACCAGGGCGAATCCGACGGCGTGAGCGCCGGCGGCAAGTGGCTCGAGTTTCACTCCGAAGACAAAATGACCGGCGCCAAGAAGGTCAGGTTTGAACTTCAGTCGGACAACTATTTCCGCGAGGACGCCGACTACAAGCCCCGGGTCAATCTGATTTGCTATAACGGCAAGCTCAAGCTCGCCGACTTCAACCCCGGCGTCAGGCTGCCTCCTCCCAACCGTCCCGGCTTCTGGGGACAGCCGCAGCTCGGAGTAGAGGTGCGAGTGGATGATGTGCACTACTTCAAGGGCTGGAACTGGGAGCGCGGCCATTTTCTTTCTATGGATAAAGGCACGGCCCGCGGCTTGCTCGGCGCGCAGGTCTTCAAAGTCTCATTACCGACCCGCAGCGGACGGCAGATCGCCGAGTTTTCGCCCGCCGGTCTCGATTTTGCACGCGTCAGAGAAGCTTGCGACCTCACGCCGAAAAAGCCCAGCAACGACTGAGCAGCCCGAGCGTTGAGCTGTACAAAAACACGACCCTTTTCGGGGAGGCATATCGCCTCCCTTTTTTATTGGCGATTCGACCTCGGACAGCCCCACAGGATCTCCCACCCGCGATTCGGCCTGACGACTCCCCTCCCCATGCAGGCTTTCTGCTTTGTTTTATATACTTTAATTGCATCCGTTGCGCGGCTCACACCTCCTTGTGACATCGGACACAGCCCAATGGCGGGTCGCCGGATGAAGATAGGTCGTAACAGTAACTGGGGGATTCATGAAGAAAGTTCTGATCCTGGGAGCCGCAGGCCGCGACTTCCACAACTTTAACGTCGTATTTCGCGACAATCTGGACTATCAGGTAGTTGCCTTCACGGCCACCCAGATTCCCGACATTGCCGGCCGGCGGTATCCCCGCGAACTGGCGGGCCGTTTATACCCCGAAGGTATCCCGATCTTCGAAGAGAAGGACCTCGAGCGGCTGATCGCCGATGAAAAAATCGATACTGTGGTCTTTTCCTACAGCGATGTCTCCTATCCGACGCTGATGCACCTGGCCTCAAGGTCGGTGGCAGCCGGAGCAGACTTCTGGTTGCTGGGAACCGAACACACGCAGATCAAATCGACTGCTCCAGTCGTCTCGGTATGCGCCACGCGCACCGGTTGCGGCAAGAGTCCGGTTTCGCGCTTCGTGGCCGCCAGACTGCGCGAGCAGGGCCGCAAGCCGGTGGTCATTCGCCATCCCATGCCCTACGGAAACCTTGCTGAGCAGGCCGTACAGCGTTTTGCCACGCTCAAGGATCTGGACTTGCAGCAGTGCACCATCGAAGAGCGCGAAGAGTATGAACCACACATCCGCCTCGGCACGGTCGTCTATGCCGGTGTGGACTACGAAAAGATCCTCCGTCAGGCCGAAAAAGAAGCCGACGTCATCCTTTGGGATGGCGGCAACAATGACACTCCTTTTTATGCTTCCGATCTCGAGATCGTTGTCGTTGACCCGCACCGCCCCGGTCATGAACTCGCCTATTTCCCGGGCGAGGTGAACCTGCGGCGCGCCGATGTCATCATCATTAACAAGGTTGACACCGCCGCCCAGCACGACATCGAAACCGTGCGCCAGAACATCAAGCTTGCAAACCCGAAAGCCGCGGTTGTCGATATGGCTTGCCGCGTCTCCGTACCATCGCCCGAACTGATCAAAGGTAAGCGCGTTCTGGTCGTTGAAGATGGCCCAACCCTCACCCACGGCGAAATGCCCTACGGCGCGGGAGTGGTCGCAGCCCGGCAATGTGGAGCTTTGGAACTGGTGGACCCGCGGCCCTTTGCCGTCGGATCGATCCGCAGCACCTATGAACGCTACAACCACATGACCATCCTGCTCCCGGCCATGGGTTACAGTGCGACGCAACGGCACGAACTCGAAGAGACCATTCGCTGCACTCCGTGCGATCTTGTCGTTGTCGCCACGCCCATCGATCTGGCGCGGGTCATTAAGATCGACAAACCCGCCCTGCGCGTCAGCTATGAGGTGGAAGAACTGACCAAACCGGTCCTGGCTGAAAAATTAGCCAACCTGAAGCAACACGCGCTGGCATAGATCATGGAGGGACGGGCGTCTCGCCCGTCCCCTCCGCTTTCCCAGATTTACAACGCAATCGCGCTATTAGACTTCACAAGAAGGTAAACAATGAACGCGACAGATTTCCTTTCGATTAAAGATTTTTCTCCCTCGGACATTCAGTACCTGCTCACTCTCGGCCGCCAGGTAAAGGCTCACCCCACCACCTACAGTGAGACGCTGAAGCGCAAAACGCTGGCGCTGATCTTCGAAAAGCCATCGCTGCGCACGCGCGTCAGCTTCGATGTGGGCATTCAACAACTCGGCGGCTTCTCGATTTACCTCTCACCCGCCGAAATCAACCTCGGCAAGCGCGAGTCGGTTTATGACGTCGCCAAGAATCTCGAACGCATGGTGCAAGGAATCATGATTCGCACCTTCGCGCACGAAATCGTCGAACAACTGGCCGAGTACGCCAGCATCCCGATCATCAACGGCCTTACCGATTACAGCCACCCCTGCCAGGCCCTTGCTGACTACATGACCATATGGGAAGTTAAAGGAACACTTGAAGGCTTGAAGGTCGCCTACGTCGGAGACGGGAATAACGTCGCCCACTCGCTGATGTTTGCCGGCGCGCAGCTAGGCGCCCACGTCTGGGTAGGAACGCCGAAAGGCTACGAGCCCAAAGCTGACGCCCTTGCATGGTCCAGCGAGCGCGGCCGCGTAACCGGCGGAACGTGCACCGTCACCAACGACGCCCGCGAGGCCGTGTCCGGCGCTGACGTCGTTTACACCGATGTTTGGGCGAGCATGGGCCAGGAAGCAGAGAAGGAAGAACGCGCGCGCATATTTGCTCCCTATCAGGTCAACAAGAAGCTGTTTGGCCAAGCCAAGCCCGACGCGATTTTCCTGCACTGCCTCCCGGCTCATCGCGGTGACGAAGTAACCGACGATGTAATTGACTCCCCCAGGTCGGTGGTCTTCCAGGAGGCGGAAAACCGGCTCCACGCGCAAAAAGCGGTCATGATCGAATTGATGAAAGACGAATTTGTAAAGCTGCCGGACTTGGCCGAATTGCGCGAGATAGCACACGTGTGAAGAAAGTCGATAGAACGTGCCCCAGGTTCGCACCCGTTTTTCGGGCTCTATCCTGGGTGCCAGCCCCGTGACTCTCATGAAAACCATCCTCCTAGCCGTCGGCGGAAACTCCCTGATCCGAGCCGGAGAAAAAGGCACCATGGCCGAGCAGTTGACGAACGCGCGCCGCACCGCGCGCGAAATCGTCGGCCTCATCGGCGACGGCTTTCGCGTCATCCTCACCCATGGAAACGGCCCGCAGGTCGGCGCGGCTCTCCTTCGCTCCGAAGCCGGAGCCAGTCAGGTTCCACCCCTGCCGCTCGACGTCTGCGGCGCCGCAACCCAAGGTGAAATCGGCTACATCCTCGAGCAAGCCCTGGAAGCCGAGTTGCGCGCGGCCGGCCTTAAAGTGCCCGTCATCGGCGTACTCACCCAAACCGTTATCTCGCTCGACGATCCTTCCATGAAGCATCCCACCAAGCCGGTGGGCCCGTTCTACTCGCGCGAGGAGGCGGATCGCAAGCGCCAGCTCGGCTGGCACATCGTTGAAGACGCCGCGCGCGGCTACCGCCGCGTCGTCCCTTCGCCCGAGCCTATAGAGATCCTCGAACTCGAAGTCATTCGTAGCCTGGTCGATCGCGGAGTGCTCGTCATCGCCTGCGGCGGTGGCGGCATTCCCGTAGCCTGGCAAGGCGGACAGCCGGTCGGCGTCGAGGCCGTCATTGATAAAGACCGTGCTTCCGCTCTGCTCGCCTCCCATCTGCACGCCGATCTTTTCGTCATCTCCACCGATACCGATTTCGTCTACCTCGATTACAAGAAGCCCACGCAGCGCCCGCTCAAACAAATCGGAGCCACCCAACTCGAAGGCTATATGGCAGAAGGCCACTTCCTGCCGGGAAGCATGGGCCCGAAAATCCAGTCCGTCCTGCGCTTCCTGCGCGACGGCGGTAAACAGGCTGTCATCGCCTCCGCCGAGAATTTGCGGCAGGCCGTGTCCGGCCATACCGGCACTCACATGTATCCTGATAAAGCAGTCCCCAAGCACGAGCCGAGGACAGAAACCGCTCATCCCGCCGGAGGACGCCGATCATGACCCACCGCAAAGGTACCGCTCATCTTGTCGATCGGGCAGAAGTCTCGCCCGTGGACGCGCGCACCGGCGCACGGCTGAAGCACGTCGTCGAATCCCAGCAATTCACGGTGCCGCTGCTGATGGAGTTGTTCGAACGTTCGCGCGGAATGGAACGCGTAGCCGCCCGCGGCGGTACGCTCGACTATCAGCACTGCATCATGGCCACGTTGTTCTATGCGCCTTCTACGCGCACCCGTTTTTCCTTCGAAGCCGCCATGCTGCGTCTTGGCGGGCGCGTGTTGTCGACAGAACAGGCCGGCGTATTTTCCTCGGAGATCGAATCCGAGCAGGTCGAAGATTCCATCCGCATCCTGAGTGGCAATTGCGACGTGATCGTGATCCGCCACCACGCCCCGGACGGAGCCAAACGCGCGGCCCAGGTGTCCGCCATTCCGGTCATCAATGCGGGCGATGGCGGCGGCGGCCAGCATCCCACCCAGGCTCTGCTCGACCTTTACACCATCTATCGCGAGCGCCCCATCAACGGCCTCAGCGTCGCCATCATCGGCGAACTCGATAAGGGCCGTACCGCGCGCTCCCTGGCCTACCTGTTGGCCAAGTTCGACCGCGTAAAGATATTTTTCGTCAGCCCTCCGGAATTGCAGATGAAGCCCGACATTTTGAAGTATCTGGACGAGCACGACGTCAGCTTCGAGCTGGAATCCGATCTGGAGAAGGTGATCCCAGAGGTGGATGTGGTTTACCAGACGCGCATTCATCCCGAGCGCCTGCGCGGTGACAATCGCGCCGCCTTGCATCGTTACGCCATCGATTCCGCGATGGTTCGCCGGATGAAGCCCGACGCGCTGATCCTTCATCCACTGCCGCGCACCGCAGAGCTAGACCGCTCCGTGGACGACGATCCGCGCGCGCTCTATTTCCGCCAGGCCAAAAACGGCCTGTTCGTCCGCATGGCGCTCCTGACCATGCTGTTGGAAGGAAATTAGTAGTAGGGCCGGTGCTGCTCCGGCAACTTGCCGGCGGTTCCGGGAGCCTGCCCTGAGCTTGCCGAAGGGGCGCCTCGCCCCCGACGCCCCAAGCGGTGATGCTGCGACCGGTCGACGACTACGCCGACCCGCTGCCGCAAGCTAAAATAGAGACATCAATCGAAAGGAATCCTATGACCCTAACCGAGCACATTCTCCACACGTCCGAACTTGTAGAGCTGGAAAACAAGTACGGAGCCAACAACTACCATCCACTCGATGTCGTCATCGAGCGCGCCGATGGCGTCTGGGTTTATGACGTCGAGGGCCGCCGCTACCTCGACTGTCTGGCCGCGTATTCAGCAGTCAACCAGGGCCACTGCCATCCCAGCATCCTGCGCACGTTGACCGAGCAGGCGCAAAAAGTGACGTTGACCTCGCGCGCCTTCCGCAACGAACAACTTCCGCTGCTCTATCAGGACCTGCACAAGCTGACCGGCTACGATAAGGCGCTGCCCATGAATTCCGGCGCCGAAGCCGTTGAGACCGCCCTGAAGACCGCGCGCAAGTGGGGCTACAAAATCAAAGGCATTCCGCAGGACAAAGCCGAGATCATCGTTTGCGCCAACAATTTTCATGGCCGCACCATTTCCATCGTTAGCTTTTCCACCGACGAGCAATATCGCGACGGCTTCGGCCCCTTCACTCCGGGCTTCAAAGTAATTCCCTTCGGCGACGTAAAGGCTCTGCGCGACGCCATCACGCCCAATACCTGCGCGTTCCTCGTCGAGCCGATTCAAGGCGAAGCTGGAATTGTCATTCCCCCGAAGGGCTTCCTGAAAGAAGCCGCCGAAATCTGCCGCCAGAATCGCGTTCTGCTCATGGCCGACGAAATCCAGTCCGGCCTCGGACGCACCGGCAAACTCTTCGCCTACATGCACGAAGGCATCACTCCCGACGTCCTTATCGTGGGCAAAGCCCTCGCGGGAGGCTACTATCCGGTGTCCGCCGTGCTCGCCTCGAAAGAAATTCTCGGAGTCTTCCAACCCGGCGACCACGGCAGCACATTCGGAGGCAATCCGCTGGGCTGCGCCGTAGCCCGCACCGCGCTCCAGGTGCTGATCGAAGAAAAGTTGGTTGAGCGCTCCGCCGAGTTGGGCGCATATTTCCTGGGCCTGCTGCGCACCCTGACTTCTCCGAATCTCAAGGAAGTCCGTGGCGTCGGCCTCTGGATCGGCATCGAACTGCACGGCCCGGCACGGCCCTACTGTGAGGCGCTGAAGGAAGCCGGGATTCTGTGCAAGGAAACGCACGACCACGTGATCCGCATCGCGCCGCCACTCGTTATAACGCGAGAAGAGATCGACTGGGCCTTCCCGCGCATCGAGAAAGTGCTCGGGAGCGGCAAGAAGGCCTAGTTCGGCGAGCGCTGGTTGCTTCTGTCTAAGGTTGAGGAGTAGCGCCGGCATCCTGCAGGCTGTCCGGCGGGCGTTCTCGCCCGCCGGATTCCCTTTCTCTGCATCTCCGCCTCTTCCCGCGAATCCAATGATGGTATCTTTGAACACGCATTCGGAGGCGCATGAAGATCGGCATCACCTGTTATCCAACCTATGGCGGCAGCGGCGTAGTCGCCACCGAACTCGGGCTCGAACTCGCCCGCCGGGGCCATGAAATCCATTTCATCTCGTATTCCCAGCCCATCCGCCTCACCGGTCCCGAACCCAACATCCATTACCACGAGGTCGAAGTCACGCGCTATCCGCTCTTTGAATATCCGCCGTATGACCTCGCTCTTGCCACTCGCATGGCCGAAGTCTCTCAGCTTTACGAACTCGATCTGCTGCACGTTCACTACGCGATCCCGCACTCCGTCAGCGCCATGCTCGCCAAGCAAATGCTTGCGGCCACTCCGCCGCGGCGCAATCTGCCCTTCGTCACCACGCTGCATGGCACCGATATCACGCTCGTAGGCCTCGACCGCTCCTACCTCCCCATCACGCGCTTTTCCATCGAGCAGAGCGACGGCGTAACCGCCATCTCGCAATACCTGCGCAACCGCACCCTTAAAATCTTCGACATCAAGAACCACATCGAGGTCATCTCCAACTTCGTGAACTGCGATGAGTACCTGCGCAAGCCCGAATGGCTGGAGAAACGCAGCGAATACGCTGCCGACAACGAGCGCATCCTCGTGCACCTGTCCAACTTCCGCCCTGTAAAGCGCGTTCTCGATGTAGTCGAGATTTTCGACCGCGTCCGCAAGAAAATTCCCGCGAAGTTAATACTCATAGGAGACGGCCCCGATCGCTCCCAGGCCGAATGGCTGGCCGTCCAAAAAGGCATTCATGAGCAGGTGCTCTTCCTCGGTAAGCAGGATCAGATCCGCGAGAAGCTTGCCATCTCCGACGTCATGCTGATGCCGAGCGAACTCGAAACGTTCGGCCTGGCCGCGCTTGAGGCGATGGCCTGCGAGGTAGTCCCCATCGCTACGCGTGCCGGCGGCGTGCCTGAACTCATCGAGCACGGAGTGACGGGATTTCTGGCTGACGTGGGAGACGTCGAAACCATGGCGCGCTACGCCATCGACCTGCTCGGCGACGAATCGGCTCTGAGGACCATGGGGAAACGCGCCCGAGCCGTGGCCAACGACAAATTCTGCTCCTCGAAAATCATTCCGCTTTACGAAGCGTTTTACCAAAAGGTGCTGGCGAAAGCGTCGTAGTCGTCATCAGCTCTTCGGCATGCGGCAAAATGGGCAAGCGCAGGCGAATCAATGTGCCACCACCTTCGCGGCCGTCAATAATCATCTTCGCCGCATCTCCATAGAGCACCTTCAGCCGTTCCGCCACGTTCGCCATGCCGATCCCGGCGCCCTCGGCGCTGTCCCGCGCAAGCTGCTGAGTTGCCCCAATGCCCACTCCGTCGTCCTCCACCTCAATCACCAGCCGTGACTTGATCACACGGCTCCGCAGCGTAATGCTGCCGCCCTCAACCTTGGGCGAAAGCCCGTGCTTGATGCAGTTTTCCACCAGCGGCTGCAAAATCATGCTCGGCACCATGGCCTCGAGCGAAGCCGGATCGAGATCTTTTACCACCTTGAGCTTGTCGCGTCCAAACCGCACCACTTCGATATCGAGATAGTTGTCGATGAATTCCACTTCTTCGCGCAGCGGCACAAAAGAATCCGTACTGTTCAAAAGCCTCCGAAGAATCGTCGCGAGCTTCAAAATCATCTCGCGCGCCGTATCCGGATCGAACCGCACGAGCGATGAAATCGAATTCAGCGTGTTAAACAGAAAGTGCGGATTGATCTGATTCTGCAAAGCCGTCATGCGCGCCTGCAGCAGCAGCCGTTCCTGTTCTTCCAGCTTGATCTGGATGCGAACGCTGTTGAAGATTTTTAGCTCGGTGCCCACCACCATGATTACCGTCAGGTAGATCGCCGCTTCCACCCAAAGGTTGGTGCTCTCCAGGCTGAAGATGGAGCCAGGGAAGTACCGGCAGATTTCAGTCTGCAGAAAGCGCAGCCCAACGATGGTCACAAAGAACGCGATCTGCCAATCGAATACACGCGGCCGCGGCAAGTTGCGCCGAATCCAGCGGTAGAGGCTCAGGTCAACGAACGGCGAGAACGACCAGATGTCATCCTGTTCCGGAGCAATCCGCCGCAGTTGCCCGGCAGCGATTCCCGCAAATACATAAAGCGGCAAAGCCGCCCACTCGCCGTGCAAGGCAGCAGGCAAGCCCACCAGCGCGCCGCCAACTCCTCCAGAGAGCCGGCCTCCTACCACTCCCAGGATCAGCACCGTCTCCAGCGAAAGATCGCCCGACAAAAAACTTTTCGCGCTGAATCGGATCCAGACGCCGAGCGCAATCGGAACCGCCATCCAGAGCGCCAGATAGATTTTGTGTTGTGTGTCGCGACCGTCGCCGAAAAGCAGTTTCTTGAATTCTTTGGAACGGACCAGCGCGCTCGACAAGGCCGCAGCCACGCCAAGCTTGATGAGCAGGTGAACGAGTATCAGGCGCGGTTCAAGCATTGCAAAGAATAGGATCGCCTTATTCGCGATCAGCCTCCGATTGTACCCGCCGCCTGCCGCAAAAGCTGTTCCACATTCACGCCCTCCGGAACTCCACCCTGGGCAAAATCCCGGCTCCCTCCGCCTCGTCCGCCCACCGAAGACAACACCTGCTTGAGGAGCGCGCCCATATCCGGCGATCCGCCCTGCGATTGTGCAAACACCAGCCCTGGAGGATTCATCGTGCTACCCACTAGCGCGACGACGGGCGCGCCCGCACGAGTGACTTTCTGCGCAAAGAGTTTGGCGAAGTTGATATCGCGATCCGAAAAAGTCCTCACGATAATTCGCCGGCCCGTTACATCAGGAGCCGCAGCGGATGATCCGATCGCCCGATCGCCCGATGGCCCGGTATTCAGCGCCGCCTCCGCCATCGCCCCCGCAAGCTGCTCCAAAGCATCTTCCCGCTGCCGCTTCATTGCCTTCAACTCGTCAAAGCCCTTCCGGATCATCTCCGGCACATCGCCCATCTGCGCCGAATAAAGCGCCGCCGCCTCGGTCAAAGTCGAGTAATCCCGGCGCGCGGCGCGCACGGCCCGCCCGCCGCAAACAAACTCCACACGCATTCCCTGCCGCGTTTTCTCCATCTTCCGCAAAAGAATCGACCCAATCTGTCCGGTCGAGCCCACGTGCGTTCCACCGCAAGCCGAAAGGTCAAAGTCCGCGACCTCAATCAAGCGCAACTCTTCCCGCCCCTCGGGAGGCAGCTTGCGCAAACCCAGCTTCTCCGCCTCTTCTCGCTTAATGTAACGTATCCGCACCGGACGATTCTCAAACACAATCTCATTCGCCCGCTTTTCCGCCCCCACAACCTGCGCCGCGCTCAGCGATTCGGTCGCCAAATCGATCGAGCAATAGTCCTCGCCCATGTGAAACGAAACGGTCGGAAACTCATAAAGGGAGAGGAATGCCGCCGACAACACATGCTGCCCCGTGTGCTGCTGCATATGATCGCGCCGCCGCTCGGGATCGATGCTGCCATGGACCGAGGCGCCTGCAGCCGGTGGCCGTGCGGGCGCTTCCAGATAGTGAACCACGCGCCCATCTTCCGCATCGGCAACTTCGGCCACTCGCAGCCGCTCGCTTCCGCCAAGCGTGATCCACCCCGTATCGTGAACCTGTCCCCCGCTCGTTGGATAAAACGCAGTCTCGCGAAGGACAATTCCCTGCCGCGATTCCGCACGGGAGACATCGCCAGAAACCCCCGTTACCTCTTCGATAACAGAGTCAAACTCCAGCAAGTCAGGCTGATCGTAGTAGAGGCGTTTGGTCATAGCAGAAGGAAGTACAACCCTCGGCGCCGCGATCGTAGCCGAAGGCTCTTCGGTCGGCACCCTTGGCGAACCAATCTTCTCGGCCAAGAAAAAAGCCAGGCACCGGCGATCCACTGCACACGAAAGAGCCCGTTACCGTTGCTTCCTTCCGGACCTGGCGGGGTTGGCGGGAAAACGTCGCGCGGAACCGATGCCTGACTCTCTATACTATCAAGAAATCCGCGCTTGCCACGTAGCGCCGCGCAAAGTCGTCGCGTCCGATTCCCCGCGACGCCATCGCCGAAAAAGCTCTGCTGCGATCTTCACTCCGGCCAAATACTCGCCGCCGTCTTGCCAAATATCTGCTCCCGCATCTCCTCCCCAATCGCCAGCGCTCGAAATTCCTCCACATTCTGCTTCATGTCAGGAACCCCCGGCCCCGGCCAGTCCGTCCCAAACAAAGTCTTGTGCGCAATCTCCGCGAGACGAGGGAAGTATTCCAAGAGCTTCTTCGGCGGAATCCCGCTGATATCGAGATAAACGTTGGGATGCCGACGGACCAGAAAGAACGCCGTATCCATCCACAGCGGACGCCCGCCATGCGCCAGCAAGATTTTCAGCTTAGGGAAATCCACAGCGACATCGTCCACATAAATCGGATCGCCATACTTGTTCCGCGCCCCCGGAAACACCGATGTTCCCGTATGAAACATCACCGGAATCCCGTTCGCCTCGGCCGCGCGATAAATGATCTCCAGCTCCTTCACCCCGCGCAAATAGTCGTTCGGGTACAGCAACTGGTGCGGCGGATGAATCTTGATCATGCGAATCCCCAGCCGCAGAATCCCTTCCACATCCGCCAGAATGTTTTTCGTGTGCCGAGGATGCACGCTGCCGCAGGCAATCAACCGCTGCGGATCCTCTTTCACATAGTCTGCAACAAACTGGTTGACCTCCGGTCCAAACCCCATCACTTCCGGCGCCACATAATTAATGAGCGCTGCCCGCTCCACCCCGCACCGGTCGAGATAATTGAGAAAGGCCTTCGGCGACCGGCTGTAAGATTCAACCTCCGCGAAGTTCGGGCGCTTCGCCTTCATCAGCGCCAGCGCCTCCGGCTTGAACAGCTCGTAAGGCTCAATATGAATGTGACAATCGGTAATCAAAGGCAGCCCTCAGCCGTCAGCCATCAGTTTCAGAACACAATCTATCAGGATATTTTGAAAAAGTTAGCACGTAAGAAACTGCTCCGAGAAAAGCGCCCGACCTGACGGCTGATGGCTGATGGCTAATACAACGGCACCTTGGGATCTACCGTTCGCGCCCACCCGTCGATGCCGCCGCGCATTGACTGCACTCTCTCGAACCCCTGCTGCCGCAGCCAGTTCGTCACCGTCAGCGAGCGCACGCCGTGATGACACATGACGACAATGTGCTCCTCGGGATCAAGTTCCAGGGACGCCCGAGTCGGAATATCACCCATCGGAATGTGTTTCGATCCCTCCAGCCGCGCCGTCTCGCACTCCCACGGCTCCCGCACGTCGAGCAGCGTAAACGTTGTGCCGCTTTTCTGCAGCGCCTTCACCTGCCCGGCGGAAATCTCAAATTCCATTCTTACGCTCCTCCGCCGCTTGCCGCGTTCAGCAGAATCGTCAGCGGCGGCACGTGCTCCGGCTTCACGTAGCGGTTCACCAGAAAGCGTTTCCCATCCTTGGCCACGTCATAAGTAAAAACGTCAGTCGAGGAAATCGGAGCCCGCCCATGAATCTGAAACAGCGGCGTGGGCGTGCCGGTCGCAAATACGCTTTGCGCGTTCACCGGCACAGCAGTAAGCATGCCGCTCGGCGCAATGTAGAAGATCTCCTTGCCGTCTCCGCTCCAGCGCGGCTCGCTGCCGCCGCCACGCGATACTTGCCATTTTCCCGTTGCGCCCGGGAACGACGTGACGTAAATCTCCCAGACGCCGGATTCGTCGGAAGCGTAGGTCACCCACTTTCCATCCGGAGAAATCTGCCCGTTGCTCTCGCTGCCCTTGCTGGTCAAAAACCGGGTCGGTTCTCCCCCGGCAACCGGGATCAGTTCGAGATACTCGCCCGACGTAACCTGGTGCGTGAACAGAATCTGCTGGTCGTCCAAAGACCACGAGTTGGGAATAACGTCGTCCATGGAAGTAGGGGGAAGGGTGAATCTCTTCCTCTCGCGCTCCAGGCCGCTCGCCGGCTTCAGCAGCAAGGTCGGGCCATCGCTACCGGCGTTGCGGTAGGCCACCATTCTTCCGTCTCGCGACCAGACACCCACAACCTCTTCCGACGGGTCAAACGTGAACCGCGAGTTGCCGGCGCCGGTTGTGCTTTCGACCCAGACATCCACATTATTGGCCTTCTCGTCGCTGATATCCACGGCGACGCGGATGCCGTCGGGAGAAAGAGTGGGGTTCGCCACCACGGCGGGATCGCCGATGCGGCCGAGTTCTTTGCCCGACCGGTCTACCCAGGTTAGCGCGGACTGCGCTGCTCCAACGTCGGTGTTGTAAATCAACGTCCCGTTGGGTGCGACGGCAAAAGCCGACCAATAGGTGGAGGGCTGAAATCCGACGACATTCGCGACCACGGCCGGACTTCCTGAAACCGCGGCCGCGGATGCGTCAAAGGCCCTGCTGACCAACTGCCTTTGCTCATCCGCATAGTACAAATTGTGGGCATCGAAGCTGAAACTTGAGTGGCAGAGGATCACCAGTTTTCGCTCCTTGCCCTCCAGAGAACTGGCGTAGATGCCGCTAAAGCGGTCGTCTTTCGCGTTCGAGAAGTTGCCGGCCCAAAACAAAAAATGCTCGCCATCCGGCAGAAACATGGGCCAGCGGTGGGATTGATCTTGCTTGATCCGGATGCTTAGCGTGGCCGGCGCCATCCCCGTGCCGTCGGCATTGATGCGCTGGAGCGGACTTTGCGCGTCCGGCGCAAAGATGATTACACCCTTGCTTCCCCAACTGCCGCCGCGTCCCGCCAAAGCGGTGGCGAGCACCTGCGGAGTGCCTCCCGAAACCGCCATTTTCTGCAATTTGCCGTTGGCGAAAAACCCAACATAAGCGCTATCGGGCGACCAGAACGGATAACTGGCGCCCTGGGTGCCCGCCAAGAGCGTGACGTTAGATGAACCCACGCGCTGCACATAAAGCATGGGTAAGGCGGAGCTTTCTTCCGGCGACACAAACACCAGCATCGTGCCGTCGCGCGACAGCGCCATGTGGCTGATGCTCATTTCATCGGGAACGGCGAGCGCAAACTGCATGCGGGTCGTGGGCGGAGGCCGTCGCGCCACGTACCACGTCCCGGCCGCGACCGCCAACATCGCCAGTGCTGCGGCGAGCCAGGGAACCAGCGACGTTCGCCGGGGAGCGGCCGCTGCCGCCCGCGCCGCGCCGCTCGTCTCCGTTCCCGAGAGTGCGCCCAGCGCAAACGAAAGATCGCGCGCCGATTGAAAGCGCTGCTCCGGATTCTTTTCCAGGCAGCGCCGCACGATCCGCTCCAGCGTGGGCGACACCGCACGCCCCGTTTCCGTCAATTCCGGAGGATCGTCCTTCAGCACCGCCGTCATGGTCTCCGCCGCGGTGTCCCGGCGAAACGCACGCCTCCCCGACAGCATTTCATAAAGCACCGATCCGAACGCAAAAATGTCTGTACGCGGATCGGCGCCTTCGCCCCGCACCTGCTCCGGCGCCATGTAGCTGGCCGTGCCCATCACCACGCCGGCCGCCGTGCGCGCGTGCGTCAGCGTCACATCGTCCGAACCTGCGTCGGCCTGCGCCAGTTTGGCCAAGCCGAAATCCAGGATCTTGATCCGCCCGTCCTTGGTAACGAAAACGTTCTCCGGCTTCAGGTCGCGGTGCACGATTCCCTTCTCGTGCGCTGCCGCCAGTCCGTGCGCGATCTGCACTCCGTATTCGATCGTCTTGCGTTGCGGCAAAGGCCCCCTGTCCAGCACATCGCGCAGACTCTCGCCCTCCAGCAACTCAGAAACCAGAAACGGCGCGCCGCCGTGCTGCCCAATGTCGAACAGAGCCAGAATATTGGGATGGTTCAGGGCGGCGACCGCGCGCGCCTCCTGCTCAAAGCGATGCAGGCGGTCCGCATCGTGCGCAAACGATTCCGGGAGAATCTTCAGCGCGACATCGCGCCCCAGCCGCGTGTCCCGAGCGCGATACACCTCGCCCATGCCGCCCGCTCCGAGCGGGGCCTGAATCTCATAAGGACCAAGTTTTGTTCCAGGGGTAAGCGCCATCGGTGCGTCCGATTATAGCCTGAGCGACGCGTTCGGTTGCCCCGGGAAATTCAAATCAGTGGTAGGCTCTACGGCAAAACTAAACGGAGGACGAACGATGGATTGTGCTGGCCGCAAGTTGGACGAACGGAGGGATAACGAATGGGAGGCATGATTCCGTTAGGGGATGCCTCGCGGCGCCCCACCCAGATATCGATTGTCACCATCCTCATCATCCTCGTGAACGCCTTCGTGTTCGTGTTGGAGTTGATGGGGGGTGACACCTTCGTTAGCAATTGGTCGGTAATTCCCGCCCAAATTGTTTCCGGCCAGCACCTGATCACGCTTCTGACCGCCATGTTTATGCACGCCAGTTGGTCGCACATCATCGGCAACATGATCTTTTTGTGGGCGTTTGCCCCCGAGATCGAAGATGCGATGGGCCCGGGGCGGTATCTGGTTTTCTACATTATTGGCGGGCTGGTGGCCATGTCGGTCCAGGTGGCGGCGTCGCCCCATTCCACCGTCCCGAACCTGGGCGCGAGCGGCGCAATTGCCGCGGTGATGGGCGCGTTTCTGGTCACGTATCCGCGGGATCGGATTCGCGCGGCGTTATTCCTCTTCGTGTTTGTGCGGATCACGTTCATCCCGGCCGCGCTCCTGATTGGCTTTTGGTTTCTCACCCAGCTTTTCGACGCGGGCATGGTGGCACAGGTGCAGACGGGAGGAGTGGCGTACCTGGCGCACATCGGCGGCTTCATCTTCGGCGCGGTGACGGCGCGTCTGTTCGAAGATCCGCGCCGGCTAGCTTTGCAGAGGAGCACGGATTAGATCCGGGGAGCGAACCTATCGATAAACCGTTCGGATAGTCAAGGAAACGGCGGAACGCGGACGATGCCACGTTACATTCACGATTCTCGCTTGAACCTTAACCAATACGAGCCGCATGCTATTTGCTAATTGCTCTCTCCGCCCGCCCCACCGTCGTCAAACTCATCACCGCCGCGAGCGCCCACAGCGCGCCCGTCAAAAACCGTGCCGTGCGTACATCATCAGCCGGCACCTCACTCCAAAGCGTCAGTACCAGCCCGATGACAAAATTAATCAGCAGCGCGCCAAAGAAAAACCGCTCACGAAGGCAGTGTGTGCCGTATGCCAAGCCGCCAAGCAGAGCAATCCACACCACATACGTCCCAGCCGTCCAGAGGTCATGCGGCCATTCGAACTCGTTCTGCGCAACGTGGCGGAACGAGACCCACGCAAAGTAGGCACATCCAATAAATCCCGCCACCCCCCACAGCGATGTGCTGCACATCAGGTGGCCAGAACCGTAGCTCTCTTGCACTTGCGGATTATTCGCGGACTTTGCTACAAGGCACCTCGGCAAATTGTTAATGGAGAAACGGGCGCCGCGCCCGTCCTTCCCTGACCTGTGTCCCCAACCGGGGACTACCCAGTGTACAGAAAAACGCCCCGGCATTCCCGCGATTCCACGTAACCTATTGCCAGCAAATACGATCCCCTTACATTACAGACACTGGAATACATACACTTCAACCTGTACAAAATGTTCCACGTGGAACATTCCTCAGGTTTGGAAGGTCCCCGCCCCGATCCCGAAGCACCCTCCTGGCCCCCGGCTCTACAAGTTGACGGCTGACTTGCGCGGCTCGCCGATGGTCGACAGCGGGTCTCGAGCCCCTTCCTTCTCCTTGATCCACTTCTTCTCGTTGCGGATGATGTCGAGCAGCAGCGTCTTGTCCTTTGCCGTCGGCAGATACTCTTCGCAGTGCTGCTGGTAGGCCGCGTCGTCCAGCGGTTCGCCGGTCTCGCAGTGGAAGCGTCCTCCCGTCCAACGCCCGATGTTGCGGTTGAACTTGAGGTCGGGTGTGTAGTACTTTGTCGCCCCCGGCCTCAGGAAGGTGTTCAAGCGCTCGACCAATCCCGCAACCTCTTGCCGGTAGAGATGCCGGTTGTAGTCGTTGAGGTCGTCGAGGTCGGCGGTCTTGTCGTTCTGCGGTTCGTCGTAGCGCCCCTTGATCCCCCACACATAGGCCCAATGCGCCGAGGAAGAATGATCGGTGCCGAACAGGTCGTAGGAACTTGAGATCCACTTGTTGAGATATTTCTGAAACAGCGTCTGCGGGATTACGCCCGCTTCGACGATGCGGCGCAGGCCGTCGTTGCCCGTGCCCATGTGGAACGCTTCCTCGCGCAGCATGTAGGAAGTCGAGCGGCCGAGCGGCGCAAACGCCGAGTACTTCAGCATCTGCAACTGGAATTTGCCGTCGCGGTCGACGAAGTCGGTGTAGACGAAGAAGTCGAGCCAGTTGTCGACATCGACATTGAAAGTGCCGAGTAGTCGCTTGTTTTCGAAGGCGCGGCGCTCCAGCATCTTCTGCGCCTCGACCTTGCCCGAGTAGCCGAAGAAGTCGATGAGCAACGCGCACATCTGCCAGCCGTGGCGCATCTCTTCGATCATCACGCGCGTGAGGGCGCGGCGATCCCAGTCAGTGGGCGCAGTCTCAAACAGGTTGCGCTGCTGCTCGACGCTGGCAAATTCGGTATCGCCTTGATAGACGATCATGTTCATGAGCGCGTCGCGCATCTGTTGGGTCGGAATCTGGCGCAGGTTCTCCCACTTCTTGCGGCCCTTGTAGGAGCCGAACTGGATGTCGTCGGTCTCGATGGCGCCGTAAAGCGTGTCAAAGTGGAAGGCCTTGACGTCGTCCCCGTTCACGCCGATCTCCTGACGCCACTCGTTGAAGAGGCCTTCCCACTCGCTGAAGCTTCCGATTTTTGCAACTTTTCCTGGCATAGATTCAAAATCCTTTCACCGCCGAGGCTTAGAGAGCGCCGAGAAAACCTTTCTCTTTCACATGCTTTGATCCCCGTTCCCCATTTAGCTTGGTGGACGCGGCGAGGACGCCCGTCTCTCACGCTGCTGCGCGGAAAGGAGTGTCCGCGCCACACTACCTTGCTTTGAACTCTGCCGGCCGCTTCTCCACGTACGCGGCCAGGCCTTCCTTCGCGTCTTCACTCTGGAAAAGCAACTGCTGATTCTCGCGCTCGACAGCGAGTGCCGACTCCAGCGGAATTTCCCATCCGGTCTGCACGGCGCGCTTGATGCGTCCTACGGCTTTTGCGGCCTTGTTCGGCGGCGTGAACTGGCGCGCGTATTCCATGATGTTTTCCATAAAACCGTCGCGCTCGAAGATGTCGTTGACGATACCGAGATCCTTGGCCTCTTCGAACGAAAACGTGTTGCCGGTTACCATCAGTTCGATGGCTTTGCTCTTCCCTACCAGGCGCGAGAGGCGCTGCGTGCCGCCGGTTCCGGGCAGAACGCCGAGGTTGACTTCAGGCAAGCCGATTTTGCCGGCGTCTTTGCGGGCGATGCGGAGGTCGGCGGCCATGGCAATCTCCATGCCCCCGCCCACGCAGTGGCCGTTGATCGCCGCGATCACGAGCTTGGGCGTGTGCTCGAGACGGAGCAACATTTCGTTGGCGTGCAGGCAGAAGTAATACTTGAAGGTTGGGTCGACGCTCGCCAGCATCTTGATGTTGGCACCGGCGGAGAAGAATTTGTCGCCCGCGCCAGTGAGCACAATGACGTAGACGTCGTTCTCCATGCGCGCTTTGAGGATGGCCTCGTCGAATTGGCGGTTCATTTCGTAGGTGTAGGTGTTGGCGGGCGGATCGTTCATTTCGATCACGGCGACGCCGCGGTCGGTGCGGTAGTTGATGAGTTGCTTGGTGGATGCGACAGTGATGGGTTCGGTGGTGGTGGCCATTTCAAGCTCCTATTGAGAAGTCGATTCTTTCGCCGCAATGCGGCTCAAATCATTTTCCGTGTTTCAGCGAATTCGCTAGCGCCGTGGGCTGTTTTCTCTGCCGCTTCGCTTCGCGGCAATATGCAGCGCGGCATCGCGGCGACTTGCTGCGCGGATTAGCCTCCTCCGCCGCACCGGCGTCCCACCGAGGCGCTGCCCGCGCGCCGTGACTCCAGACAGCAAAAGGTCGCTCATCTGACGGGCGAGTACGTCGGCATTGCCATCGACGCGCGGGTTGTACCAGGTATAAATCCAATTGATCATGCCGAACACGCTCATGACCGCGGTGCGGGACTTGAATTCGAGGCGGTGTTCCGTTTCAGGTCATCCATCAGTCCAACGCAGATGCGGTAGTACTGGCGCTTGATCGCGGCGAGCTCGGAGGCGAAACCGTTCTTCAGCACTTCGTCCTCATGCGAGAGGACCTTCAGTCCGCTTTGGTGCGCGACAAAATATTCGAGATGATTCTGGATGAAGATGCGGATGCGCTGCTCAGGATCGGCTCCACCTTCGAGGCGAGCTTTCAACTTTTCGACGATGGTCGTGAAAGTGTCTTTCTGGATGAGGTAGAGCAGCCGCTCCTTGGAGCCGAAGTAGTGATAGAGGCCGGCGAGCGACATGCCGGTGGCGCGGGAAAGGTCGCGCATGGAGGCGCCTTCGTAGCCCTTTTCGCAGAAAACCTCGGTGGCATGGGCGAAGGATTTCTCCGAGGCGGCGATCGAAGCGCGATTCAATGTCGGGAGAGGTGGCCGGCGCGGAGCCGTGAGCGCGCGAGGGCGCTGCTTCGGGCTGTGGTGGAGGATAGAAGAGATCATAGATCGAACGTTCGTTCTACTAGAATAATATAGAAAAGTGACGACCATCACAACTGCCTGAGATGGCATCGGGCACTGGTCCGGCGGGGCAGGGAAAGCGCCGTCATCACAGACCATTGCATCGCCGGGTCAGGATCCATTGCCTTACTTACGGCTTCGGCTGCGGTTCGCCGGAGCCCGCTCGGTCATGGGCGCTACGTGACCTGGCGTTCGACTAACGTCATCTTTTTGCCTGATTACAGTCTAGGGTATTGCCCTTGCCAATCGGACGCTGACGACGACTGCTGCCAGGCCACGGAGACCAGATCTCCAGACAGCACCGAACCATCTCGGAGACTCAACAGTATCTCGCGGCTGCGCCTGCCTAGTTCGTAGCTCACACTGCCCCCGGGGAGCGTCGTCGCGATGTGATTTCCAGAGGCGAATTGCCGGTGTTGAAGCCTTCTTTGGCAAATCGAGGGTATGGCTTGCCAACGCTGAGCCTCGACGATGATCGGCGTGAGCCCGCATCTTTGCCCATCGACCTTCAATTTCGCACCTGGGGGAACAGAGATTCACCGCAACGGAGACGTTTTGGCGATCGCCCGACGACAGCACGTCTTTTGGCCGAGATCATCAGACTGCGCCGGCAGACCCACAGAATTGAACGCAGGCTTGCAACTTGACCGCTGTTGCCGGATTCAACATCGGTAAGCGACGAGGAAGCCGTCACCGATGCGCGCGTTATTCTTATCGTTGCCATAGACGGTAAAGCGAGGCCCGCGGCACTATCTTATCCGTGGAGAGAGATTTTCCGATAAGCACATCGTTACAGACGTACGTGTTCTGGCCAGCCAAACCACCGATCTGCTGAAACTTGCCGAAAGTGAACTGGATGGCAGGCTTATCCGGATCCGGCCACTGGTAGAGTAACCTGAAAGGGAGGTCTTTGCCATGAGGACGGGCTGTAAGGCCAACGCAACAGAATAACGGAGAGACATTTCATGACGCAACAACACCTAACACGATGCTCAAATGGCTGTGAGTTGTAAAATACGCGATCTGGCTGGCAGCTATGCCTCACCAGCCGAGGCTAGCTCCGTATGTTCGCCATGAGCTTCTCGATCTCGATCTTCTGCTCGCCATTGAGGGGGAGGAACGGCAGCCGCGCCGGACCGCCGTAGTAGCCGTTCAGGTCCATCGCGTACTTCACGCCCGGGACACCTAACTCGGCAACGACGCGCTGGGCGGCGAGTTTGACGCGCTCTTGCTTTTCTCGGGCGAGAGCGGTGTCGCCTTCCTTGAGGGCGGCGTAGATTTCGTAGCATGCGGTGGGCGCGGGACAGGCGAACGCAAGGATGGCGCCCACGGCCCCGAGGGCAAGGGAGGGTTCAAGTTGGTGAGCCGCTCCGACCATAACCTGGAAGCCGACTTCCTTTTGGCGGGTCTTGAGTTTGCCAACAACGGTTACTGCGGAAGAACTCGGCTTGGCCGTCATCTTGTCGCCGACCGAAGTCTCCGCCGCTCCCGATCCCGCCAACACCGCGACCGGCACCAGTTCCCCGCTCTCCTTCTTAGTCTCGGCCTCGGCGGCTTTAATCATGCGCGGGGTCACGGCGGCGAAGGTTTCGGTCACGGTCGCGGCGCGCTTTACGTGGCGCGTGCCCTCGACCATGGCTTTAACTTTGTCGAGGTTGCCGCTGGATTCCTTGATGGCGGCGATGTTGGGATGACTGGCAAGTTCGATGACGACCTCGGCGGGGATGTCGTATCCGGTGGCTTGGGGGAAGTTGTAGATGATGATGGGAAGCGGCGACTGGTCGGCAACGGTGCGATAGAAAGCTAGCAGATTCGCGGGGTGCATCTGCTTTTTGTAGTAGTGCGGCGTGCGCACCATGGCTGCATCGTAGCCGAGCGCAGCGGCGTATTCGGTGAGGCGCAGGGTTTCAATGGCGGACTCGATGCCGGTTCCGGCGATCATGACTTTGTGGGGAGCGGCGGCGGCGATGGCGGCTTTGAAGACGTCGCGGCGCTCCTCGTCGGAAAGAAGGATGGCTTCTCCGGTGGAGCCCTGAACCACAATGCCGGCTACAGGCGTGCGCGAATAGCGCTCGACGTTGGACTCGAGCTTCTTGTAATAGACCTGGCCGTCAGGATAGAAAGGCGTCGTAACGGGGGGAAAGATTCCGTGGAGAAGCATGGTGTCGGCTCCTGGTTGCAAGCTACAACCTGTTAGCTTACCAGCTTAGACCGCCATGTCCGGATTGTGAATTTCGATCGCAATCGTGGGCGGATGGAGCAAAGTATTGTGGATAAGGCACTGATGGACCGCGCGCTCCACGCCCTCGATGTGCTTCGGGTCAAGACCGATCGGCACGTCAATCGAAATGCGAAAGTCATCGAGGCGCGGCGGATCTTTGCGCTTTTCCGCTGTGACCTGGACCTTGGTGCCCGCTTCAGAGAGTTTGTGCTTGCGCAGATATGCGGCCGCGTAAAACGCGGCGCACGAACCGAGCGAGGCCAGGAACAACTCTGGTGGCGTCATGCCTTCATCGAACCCGCCGTTCTCCTGGGGCTGATCGGACACGATGACGTGTTGACGCGCTTTGATTTCGAATTGAACAGCTCCGAGATGCTCGACTACGACTTCCATGATTGCCTCCGAGGTTAGGGGCTCTCCCCTAACCGTTGTTAGGATTTCTTCTTGATTATTTCAGCCCTCGTCCTATAGCCACGTGATCGCAATCACAATTTGGATGTTTGGTGATATGCGGCATTCGGATTGCTGCGTGCTTGATTCCACGGCTTGCGGGGGTCAGCGGGCCAGCCATCAGGTACGCATTCTGGCCAGCCCAGCCATTATTCGCAGGCGGGGAGCTTGGTTCCGGTGGGGTCAACGTCGCGGCGGTACTGATCCTCGGTGCCGACGAAGAAGCGGGTGAAGGGGGTTTCGCTCTTGTCGTCGACCACGGTTTCGACCTGCCAGATCATGCCGATGCCTTTGCAGACTCCGGCGTTGGAGATGGGGGTGCGATGTTCTTTTGAGGGATCGCCGGCGGAGTAGTAATAGAAGTTGTCTTTGCCGTGGCCGGCTTGCGGGTTGGAGGAGGTGGAGAGCGTGCCGTGGGCGTCGAGTGTTAGGAGGCGGTGGCCGTCTTCGGTGGGGAGCGGCGGCGCTCCTTTTATGCGGAACTCTATGCGGGTCCATCCAGTGAAGCCGGCGGGGATGAGATAGCGCTCGGGCGGGCGGTGATGGAAGGCTAGGTCAAAGGCGGCGGGGCCGAACAGGACGGCGGCAATGAAGATGGGAAGTCCGAGGATGGCGAGGGCGGCGAACCCGCCTTTGGCGGTGGGCATGGTGGTTGGGAACTACCGACTGCGCTTTCTATCGAGCCACCCTTTCCGCATGCAGCGCCTGCAACGCCTGCACTCTTACTTCTCCGCGCTGTAACGCGGAGATGCCTTCGGCGGCGGCTCTGGCGGCTGACAATGTCGTGATCGTGGGGATGCGGGAGCTTACGGCAGCTCGGCGGATGGCTTTTTCGTCGAAATAAGGGTCGGGGCCGTGGGGCGTATTGATGATGAGCTGGATGCGGTCGGCTTTGATCAGGTCGACGGCGTTGGGGCGGCCTTCTTTGACTTTGTACACGCGATCGACGGCGAGACCGGCTTCTTCGAGTTTATCGGCGGTGCCGTGCGTGGCTACCAGCTTGAAGCCCATGTCGACGAAGCGGCGCGCCACCTCGACCACCCCAGGCTTATCGTGGTCGGTGACGCTGACGAAGACGGTGCCTTTGATGGGGAGCTTTTGGCCGGCGGCGATTTGGGCTTTGGCGAAGGCTTCGCCGAAATTGTCGGCTACGCCCATCACCTCGCCGGTCGAGCGCATTTCGGGGCCGAGGACGGTGTCGACGCCCGGAAACTTTTGCCACGGGAAGACTGGGGATTTGACGAAGTAGTTGCGGCCGGTGTCGAGGTCTTTGGCTTGCTCGACATATTCGGGGAGAAATTCGCGCAGCTTGCGGCCAGTCATGAGGCGGGCAGCGATTTTCGCCATGGGGACGCCGGTGGCCTTGCTGACATAGGGGACGGTGCGCGAGGCTCGGGGATTGACTTCCAGGACGTAGACCGTGGCCTCCTGATGTCCGTTGCCGCTCTTTCCGTTGCCGCGCGGGATGGCGAATTGAACATTCATCAGGCCGATCACTTTCAAAGCGCGGGCTAGTTTAAAGGTGTAATCGCGCATACGGTTGAGCAGCGGTTCGGGGATATCGACCGCGGGCAGCACGCAGGAGGAATCGCCGCTGTGGATGCCGGCTTCTTCGATGTGCTGCATGATGCCGCCGATGACGACGTCTTCGCCGTCGGAGAGCGCGTCTACATCAACCTCGATTGCGTCTTCCAGGAATTTGTCGATGAGAATCGGGCGATCCTGCGAATACTCGACCGCCTGCTTCATATATTGGTGGATGGTGTCTTCGTCGTATGCGATGACCATGGCGCGGCCTCCCAGAACATAGGAAGGGCGGACGAGCACAGGGAAGCCGATTTTGTTGGCGGCTTCGACTGCGCCTTCGGCGGAGGTGACCATGGCGCCGGGAGCTTGCGGGATGTCGAGTTCGTCGAGCAATTTGCCGAAGCGCTTGCGGTCTTCGGCGAGGTCGATCGACTCGGGCGAGGTGCCAATAATGTTCACTCCGGCAGCCTTCAGCGGCAGCGACAGATTGAGCGGAGTCTGTCCGCCAAACTGCACGATCACGCCTACGGGCGCGCCGGCAGAGCCTTCGTGCTCGCAGATCGAGAAAACGTCTTCGAGAGTCAGCGGCTCGAAGTAGAGCCGGTCGCTGGTGTCGTAGTCGGTGGAGACCGTCTCGGGATTGCAGTTGATCATGATGGTCTCGTAACCATCTTCGCGCAGCGCGTAGCTGGCGTGGCAGCAGCAGTAATCGAACTCAATTCCCTGCCCAATGCGATTGGGCCCCGAGCCGAGGATGACAACTTTCTTCTTCGGCGTGGGCGCGGCTTCGTCTTCTTCTTCGTAGGTCGAGTAGAGATACGGCGTGTAGCTTTCGAATTCGGCGGCGCAAGTATCCACGCGTTTGTAGACGGGCTTGAGGCCGTGCTTTTTGCGGAAGTGGCGAACTTTCTCTTGGCCGCCTTTGCCGTCCAGGCGCCAGATGCCCGCGAGGCGGCCGTCGGAGAAGCCCATGCGCTTGGCCTCTCGGACGACCTCTGTCGGGACGGATTCCATGGGATGCTTTTCCAACTCCAATTGCATGTCGTTAATTTCTTTCAACTGGTAGAGGAACCATGGGTCGATCGAAGTCATCTTCGCGATCTGCTTGATGGTGTGGCCCTGGCGAATCGCATAACGGACATAGGAGAGGCGCTCGGGATGCGGCGTCACGAGGCGCTGCGTGAGTATCTTGGGCTCGATTTTTTCTGAGCCTACTTTTTTGCCGGTGTCGAGGGCACGAATTCCCTTCTGCAGCGCCTCTTTGAAGGTGCGGCCGATGGCCATCACTTCGCCGACCGACTTCATCTGCGGGCCGAGGCTCTCGTCAGCGCCGGGGAATTTTTCGAACTGCCACTTCGGAATTTTGACGACTACGTAGTCGAGCGTCGGCTCAAAGCACGCCGGCGTTTTGCGTGTGATGTCGTTGGGGATTTCGTCGAGCGTGTAGCCGATGGCGAGTTTGGCGGCAATCTTCGCGATTGGGAAGCCTGTGGCTTTCGACGCCAGCGCCGACGAGCGCGAGACGCGCGGGTTCATTTCGATGACGACCATGCGGCCGGTGGCGGGATTCACGCCGAACTGAATATTTGAACCGCCGGTTTCGACGCCGATTTCGCGGATTACGGCGATGGAGGCGTCGCGCATCATCTGGTATTCGCGGTCGGTGAGCGTTTGCGCGGGCGCGACGGTAATCGAGTCGCCGGTGTGCACGCCCATGGGGTCGAAGTTTTCGATGGAGCAGATGATGATGACGTTGTCTTTGGTGTCCCGCATCACCTCAAGCTCGTACTCTTTCCAGCCAAGCACGGACTCTTCGATCAGGCACTCGTGCACGGGCGAGAGGTCGAGGCCGCGGGCGAGGACGTCCATCAACTCTTCGCGATTGTAGGCAATGCCGCCGCCTGTGCCGCCGAGGGTGAAGCTGGGACGGATGATTACGGGAAAGCCGATTTTGCCGGCGAACTCGAGACCGTCTTTAAGATTGTTGACGAGCGCCGATTTCGGTACGTCGAGCCCGATGCGCTGCATGGCGTCTTTGAAGAAGAGGCGGTCTTCGGCTTTCTTGATGGCGCTGATCTGCGCGCCAATTAACTGCACGTTGTACTTTTCGAGCACGCCGCCGTCGGCGAGTTCAATGGCAAGGTTAAGCGCGGTCTGTCCGCCGACGGTAGGAAGCACGGCAAAACCAGCGCTGGGAGCCATTTCGCGCTCAATGCGAATAATCTCTTCAAGATATTCGCGGGTGAGCGGCTCGATGTAAGTGCGGTCGGCCGACTCGGGATCGGTCATGATGGTGGCCGGGTTCGAGTTGGCCAGCACCACTTCAAAACCTTCGGCCTTGAGCGCCTTGCAGGCTTGCGTGCCAGAGTAGTCGAACTCGGCAGACTGTCCGATGACGATGGGTCCAGAGCCGAGGATCAGGATTTTCGAGATGTCAGTTC
>CAWFUA010000006.1:0-413771 GCA_963818945.1 uncultured Acidobacteriaceae bacterium
CAAGGCGAAGGCCCGAAGATGGAGAACCATCACCTCGACATCACAGGAGAAGACACTGACGCCGGATGGATCTGCGAGCAGGCGAGCGCGTGCTCGATCTTGGCTGTGGCTCAGGTTGGGCAACGCGCCTGCTTGCGCGCCTCGTCGGCGAAGGCCCCCACGATTTTGGGCAGGTCGTGGGGCTCGACATTTCCGACGAAATGGTCCGTCTGGCACGGGCCGCCTCGCGCGACTTCGAGAACGTCATGTACGTTCAGGGCTCGGCCGCGCGGATTCCATGGGAAGAGAATTTCTTCGACAAGGTGCTGTCGGTCGAATCGTTCTACTATTACCCGGATCAGCACCGCGCGCTCGCCGAACTGTTTCGCGTCATGGCGCCGCACGGGCGGCTTTTCATCCTCATCAATCTCTATAAAGACAATCCCTATTCGCTGCAGTGGGTGCCAAAGCTCAAGGTTCCAGTCCACGTCCGCTCAGCCGAAGAGTATGTTGAACTACTGAAAAAGCATGCGTTCCAGAACGTCGAATCCGTGCAGATTCCTGACGACACGCCTACGCCGGAGAATTATCAAACCACGTCCTTCCACTCACTCGACGACCTGAAAGCCTTCAAACGAGTGGGAGCGCTGCTGCTGATAGCGTCAAAGCCGGATGTGCGCAATGTGGCTCCGGCGTACACGATTTACTAGAGAGCCGGCTTCGAGCCTCCAGACAGCGCATGCCGAGCAAGACGTTCCTGAGCTCGCAGTTCAATCGTCGTCCTCTTCGTCGTCGCTTTTGTCGTGGCTGCGGTCTTGTTCCAGATTGTGCGCAGGACTCAGCGGCCGTCCGTCATTGGCATGGTTGATCTCGATTGCGCCATTCACGTTCGAAAGCTTTACAAACGCTCCGCCTCCGCCCAGTTGGCCATGCAGGCTATGGCCCACATACTGGTGTCTCGTCACGGGCAAGCCAAACTCGTTGGAGATGCTTCCAGACATCGTGCTCGCTTTCACCTCCGCATTCGTGTCTGAAGGTAAAGTTACGTGCAGACTGCCGTTAACCGACGAGAGTTTCACCCCCGACGAAGGCAACTGGTCTACGCTCGCATCGAGTGAGCCATTCACCGTGCTTAGTTCCGATCGGCCCTGCAGATTCCGCGCCTCAAGCCGTCCATTGACACAAGAAGCGTGCACGTCCCCAGCAACGCCCTGAATGTCGAGCCGTCCGTTCACCAGGTTGATCTCGTCAAGGTTCGCCTGCCGCGGCACCGTGACCGTATATTCGACGCGCGCAGGATTGTTATGTTCGCCATCGCCGCCGTAATTGAACGTGTGGTTGTGGCCGGGGTATTCCGTACGGATGGAGATCCTATCCGAGCTTGCCTCCACTTCAATTTTTGCCTCATCGAGCCGTTCTTTGCTCCATGCACTCTTCACGGCGTCCACTTTCACCTCGGGACGGTCCCAGGCGGCGATGTGGACCGGGCCATTCACATTCGCAATCTCGACGTGGCCTTGCGCGGAAAGAGGATAGACCTTGTGGAATTCCTCGCGTTCGCTGCCTTGCTGGTCGGACCCGGCCCAGGCATATGCGGAAACGGCCATCGAGAAGCTTGCCACCATCATCACCAGCGCGACGCTCCGCGAATTTGACACTCTGTGTGGTTTTGTCATGATGCCTCCGTCGTCGATTAGACGGGCAGAAAGCCAATTGGTGAGTTGGAGGCCCATGAGAACCGATGTGACCGCCATCACTCCGGGTTGTATGATGTTTTGGTTATCCTGTATCGCAAGAGGCCCCATGAGCTGGTTGCAGAACAAATTCGAAAAGAACTTCATGATCTCGACGGTGGACTACGTCTTCAACTGGGCGCGCAAGTCGGCGCTCTGGCCAATGACGTTCGGCCTGGCGTGCTGTGCCATTGAGATGATCGCGTCTTCCACCGCCCGTTTCGATATCGCGCGCTTTGGGTCGGAGGTCTTCCGCCCCAGCCCACGCCAGGCCGACCTGATGATCGTCTCCGGCACCGTTACGCTGAAAATGGCCCCGATCGTGAAGCGCATCTACGAACAGATGCCGGAACCCAAGTGGGTCCTCTCTATGGGCGCTTGCTCCTCAGTCGGCGGCCCGTTCAATACCTACGCCGTTCTCCAGGGCGTAGACCGCATCGTGCCCGTGGATGTCTACTCAATCGGCTGCCCGCCGCGCCCCGAGAACCTGTTCTATGCGCTGCTCAAACTGCAGGACAAAATCGACACCATGACGCTGGCCAAGAAGCCCACCGAAGTGCGTCTTGACGAGAGCATGATGGAGAACTTCAAGCGCCACGTAATGGTCGCGCAAACCATGCAGCCGAAATAGCGGTCAGCATTTGGCAATTGGCATTTAGCGTGTGACAACCTAAGATCTCGAAAGTCTGGGCCTGCTTAGCACCCGGGGGACAGAGTGGGAAAGCTGCGGGACGGCTGGTTTTCTTAGGGGACTTCTTGCTTCGCCGATTGCTGCGTTGGTGTAGGCCAGATACTCCTTAACAATCGCCATGTTCATTAGACTCGCCTCCCAATCCGGCCTCCCCGCCCTTAACGAAGCCAAAGAACTCGCCTGCGGCGACAAGCTGATTTGCGTCGCCAACGTGGACGGTGAAATCCACGCCATGGAAAACACCTGCCTCCATCGTGGAGGCCCGCTCGGCGCCGGCATAATCGAACAGGGAAAGGTGATCTGCCCCTGGCACGGCTGGGCCTGGGACCCAAAGACCGGCGAAGCGCAGGCCCCGGGAGCGAAGGTCGCCGTGTATCCGGTGAAGATTGAGGGCGAGGACGTGCTGATCGAGATCTGATGAGATTGCGCGGCCCCCGCCCTTGTCCGGCGCGGCGACCGGAAATATAGCGATGTCGCTGTTTGCCCCCGGAGTCCGCATCCAACCCCACAGGCCCGGACCGCTGGCATCTGCCACGGTTCTGCGTTTGCCAGTTGCTAAGTTTGCGTGTTCTCGTGCAGGATAGTAGTTTCGCCTGACATTCTGACATTGCACGGTGAAGGAGCAGTTTTGCGCATGAGCTTTCCAAGGGCGGCGCGCCCTGTACTCGTGGGTCCAAAGTATCTTCGCCCGATGCTGGCTGCCATCGCCGTTTTGTGCCTGGCGGCGCAGTTTATTTCCTGCAGTGGCAACGGCAAGCTCCCAAGCACCGGGACCGGCAACACCGCCTATTTGACGCTGCCCAACCAGGGCTCGGTCCTCCAACTGCACATCGACGGAGCGACTGGCGCCGTCGCGGTTCAGGGATCCACACCGGGATACGTGGGCACTACACCCTATGGTCTGGCTCTGGCGCCGAAGAAGAACTTTCTCTACGTTGCCAATTCCCAATCCAACAACATCTCCACGTTCAGCATCGCCAGCGATGGAACTTTGTCTCTCGTATGTGTCGCACCTCCTGTGTGCGCCACATCGGACGGAGGAATTGGTCCCCATTCAGCTCTCATCGATCCTTCCGGCCAATACCTCCTGGTCACCAATAGCGGCCTTCCCGGCACCGTCTCTGTTTTTTCCATCGACTCTTCGAGCGGCGCTCTCATGGCCGTTACCGGCTCACCCTTTTATGCCAACAACAGCCCCAGTGAGATTGTGATGACGCCGGCCGGTAATCTCGTTTACGTCACCAACCCCAGCACCGGCATGGTGACCGGGTTCACGTTCGATACTTCTTTGACTGATTGCGGGTCCCTGCTGTGTCAAGTGGCCGGATCGCCGTTTTCTTCCGGAGCGGGAGCCAGCGCCCTGGCAATCGACAACAGCGGCCAATTCCTTTATGTTGCCAATACCTCGGCCCAAAATTCCGGATCCGACGTAATCGGAAACATCTCCGGATTCAGTATCAATGCCAATGGAGGGCTCCAAAACATCTCCGGCTCGCCATTCACTCCTTCAATCGGCACCGGTCCCAGCACCCTCGTCGCTGTTCCCAACAGCAGTTTTCTCTATGCGACGACTCCCGGTTCCAGCTACAGCATCTGGTGTTTCCAGATTGACTCTGTGAGTGGCCAACTCTCCGTTGCCAACCAATCCCCCTTCAGCCAAACCGCGGGAGGCCAGTTTGCCATCATTGACACTAACGGCAACTATTTCTTTATCGGCAGCGAAGAATCAAAGGAAATTGCGGCCTATAGTTACGACACCAACACCGGGCAGCCTACCGCTGTTTTGAACTCGCCATTTTCGATCACCGGGCAAGTGCCTGGGAAAATGGTGATTGTCCCGTAGACGGCCTAGCCTCCGGCCAGCCATCACTTCGGCCTGTGATCCGAGTCACTGCCGAAGATCCGTCTTGGAACGATAAATGGCTCATCGACCGCAGGGGCAAAATCGCTTGCGGAATGGACTCTTGGAGCGTTCAACGTGTGTCTTGCCATTCCGGGGAAGATCCTGACTAGCGAGGACTTGGGCTTTGCACGCACAGCGCGCGTGCAATTCGGAGGTACCGTTCGCCAGTGCCGTCTTGATTTCGTGCCTGAAGCCGCCGTGGGCGACTACGTCCTGGTGCACGTAGGTTTTGCCATCAGTAAGATCGACGAGCAGGAGGCCCAGCGGACCTATCAACTGCTCGAAGAGATGGGGAGGCTGGAAGAGGAACTTCCCCCTCCCGACGCCGTTTCGTGAGATTCCAGTTAAGCCCTCCACTTTCAAGGAGTTCTGCTCGGTTCCGTTCATTTTTTGCGCCCCCTCCGTCCACCGGCAACAGCTCAAGTTCAGTCCTCACAGCATTTTGTGATGTTCATCACCGAGCCGATGTTTACCACGGCTTAGAGTGAAACTCGCACACGCGGTTCGTTTTCGAGGATCTATGCGATGAAATTCATGGACGAATACCGCGATGCCGGAATCGCCCGCCGGCTCCTCGCCGAAATCGCGCGGACCGTCCGCAGGCCCTGGGTGTTGATGGAAATCTGCGGCGGCCAGACCCACACCATCATGCGTTACGGGCTGGATGAGCTTCTTCCCAAGAACATCGAACTCGTTCACGGCCCTGGTTGTCCGGTTTGCGTCACTCCGCTTGAAACCATTGACAAGGCCCTCGAACTCGCTGCGCGCCCTGAGGTCATCCTCGTTTCCTACGGTGACATGCTGCGCGTGCCTGGTTCGACCACCGACCTGTTCACCGTCAAAGCCCGCGGCGGCGATGTGCGCATCGTCTATTCCCCGACCGATGCGCTGAACATTGCGCGCCAGAATCCTGACCGAAAAGTAGTTTTCCTTGCCATCGGGTTTGAGACGACTGCGCCCGCCAACGCGATGGCTGTCTGGCAGGCGAAGCAGGAGAAGATCGGCAACTTCTCGGTGCTCGTTTCGCACGTGCTTGTGCCTCCCGCGATTCGCGCGCTCATGACTTCGCCCGATTGCCGCGTCAATGGCTTTATTGCGCCCGGTCACGTCTGCACCGTGATGGGCTACGAGCAATACGATGCTCTGGTGCGCGATTTCCGCATCCCGATCGTTGTCGGCGGTTTCGAGCCCGTCAACCTGCTCGAATCCGTTCTGATGCTCGTCCGCCAACTGGAAAATGGCGAGGCCAAGGCGGAGAATCAATACGTGCGGTCAGTCAATTACGAGGGCAATTTGCCCGCGCAGCGCATCATTCGGGAAGTCTTCGAGATTGCCGATCAGAAGTGGCGTGGAATTGGCATGATTCCCGCAAGCGGCCTGCGCGTGCGCGACGAATATGGCGATTACGATGCATCGCGCCTATTCGGCCTGGCTTCCATCAGCGTCGAAGAGCCTGCCGAATGCATCAGCGCGCAGGTTCTGCAAGGGCTGAAGAAGCCGACTGATTGCCCCGCTTTCGGCATGCGCTGCACGCCCGAGAACCCGCTGGGAGCGCCGATGGTCTCTTCCGAAGGTGCTTGTGCGGCTTACTACAACTATCGGCGTCATTTGGTATCGCACTGAGTATGGAAGACAAGACCAACTCGCTTGCCCAGCTTACGTGTCCGGCGCCGCATCCGGTAAAGGATACGATTTTGCTTGGGCATGGCAGCGGCGGACGGCTGAGTGCCGAGCTCATGCGCTCGGTTTTTCTCCCGGCTTTTCACAACCCGGTTTTGGCGCGGCTTGACGATCAGGCCATCGTTTACGTGAACGGCGTACGACTGGCGATTACAACGGACACGTTCGTCGTCAAGCCGCTTTTTTTTCCGGGTGGAGACATTGGATCGCTCGCGGTTCACGGCACCATTAACGATCTCGCGATGGGCGGCGCGAAGCCGCTTTTCCTGAGCGTGGCCTTCATCATCGAAGAGGGGCTTTCGATGGAGGTGTTGCGCCGCGTGGTCGAGTCGTTGCGCGCGGCGGCTGAAAAGGCTGGGGTCGAAATTGTCACTGGCGATACGAAGGTCGTCGAGAAGGGAAGCGGCGACGAACTGTTCATCAACACCACAGGAATCGGGCTGGTTCCCGCCGACCTTGAGCTTTCGGCGAACCGCGCTCAGCCTGGAGACAAGGTTCTGCTGAGCGGATCGATTGCCGAGCATGGGATTGCGATTCTGGCGCAGCGCGAGGGACTCGAATTCGAGTGTCCGGTTGAAAGCGACAGTGCGGCTCTGCATGGGCTTGTGGCGAGAATGCTCGATGCGAGCGCGCTTCCGTCCGGAAAGCCTCAGGTCAGCAGTGCGATCCGCTGCCTGCGCGATCCAACTCGCGGCGGCGTTTCCAGCACGCTGAACGAGATCGCCGAGCAATCTCGCGTCGGCATTCAGCTCGAAGAGAGTGCGATTCCCATTCGAGAGGAAGTGCGTGGCGCTTGCGAGATGCTTGGGCTTGATCCGCTCTACGTTGCGAATGAGGGCAAGCTGATTGCGATTGTCGCGCCTGAAGCCGCAGACGCGGTCTTGAACGCGATGCGTTCCGATGCGCTTGGCCAGAATGCGCAGATCATCGGGACGGTTGTCGAATCGCGCTCGCCGATTGTGACGATTCGCACTGCGCTTGGGACTTCGCGATGTGTGGACATGCTCGCGGGAGATCAACTGCCGCGGATTTGCTAGAGCCTAAAGGCGAGAGCCTGACATGCACGAAATGGGAATTGCCAATTCGATTCTGGAAGGCGTCGCGAAAGAGTTGCAGCGACGTCCTGGAAGCCGAGCTGTCAAAGTTGGCGTGCGCATTGGCGAGTTGGCTGGAGTCGATCCCGACGCTTTGAGCTTCGCATTCGAGGCGCTGACTCTCGACACCGATTTTGCCGGTCTCGCGATCGACATCGAATACGTTGCGCCGCGCAGCCGTTGCCGCGAATGCAGCCGCGAGTTTGAAGTCCGCAACTACGAGTTGCTTTGTCCTGCATGCGGAGGTCTGAACACGGAACGGATCAGCGGCGACGAACTCGAATTCAAGTATCTCGAAATCGAAGAGCCGGAATCGGCTGAAACGCCGTGCGTTGCGCCGCAACTCGCGGAATCCGAAGTCGTTGAATTGCGAACCGCAGAATCGCAAGCGCGTGAACTGGAGGTCGGGAAACAATGAATCGTGTTGCCATGGAAGGAAAAGTTTTGAATGAGAACGCGCGCGTCGCTGCCGAATTGCGCGAACGTTTTCGCGAGCGCCGCGTGCTGGTTGTCAACCTCATTAGTTCGCCTGGTTCGGGCAAGACCACGCTGCTGGAAAAAACTCTGGAAACTCTTCCGCGTGCCAGCCGCGTTGCCGTTCTTACCGGCGATCTGCAAACTGAAAACGATGCCAACCGCCTCAAGCGCTACGGCTTCCCGGTCAAGCAGATCGTCACCGGCGGCACCTGCCATCTTGACGCGCGCATGATCGAGAAGCACATTGCCGACTGGGACCTCTCTCAACTCGACATGCTCATCGTGGAAAATGTCGGCAACCTGGTTTGCCCTTCGAGTTACGATCTTGGCGAAGCGGCCAAAATTGTTCTGCTCAGTGTTACCGAGGGCGAAGACAAGCCGCTCAAATATCCTTCGATCTTTTTCAAGTCGGAGCTGATGGTACTTACTAAGACCGACTTACTTCCTTACGTTCCTTTCGACCCCGATGCTGCCATCGCCAACGCACGCCGCGTCCATCCCGAGATGGAAGTGGTTAGAGTTTCCTGCCTCGGCGGCAACGGCCTGGGCGAGTGGATGAGCTGGCTCGAACGGCGCAAGCAAACGTTTCTGTCAACCCTGTCGCAGCCCGTCGCCTAGCTAAACCCTGATTCAGCGTGCGCGCCGCCGCCCTCTCCCCGCGCGCATCTGCCCTACGCCTCTCCCTGCTCCAGGCGCGCCTTCATGCTACTCGTCACCAGTTCCAACGTCGTGCCGACTGCCGACAGCTCCGCAAACAACCGGTCCTCTTTCGGCGCCGGATGCTGGCCAAGCACATAATCGATTTCTTTCAGCTTTTCCTCGAGCCACGTTTGTTTCTTACGATAGTCGCTCTCCCAGCATTCGTTCACTTCCTGCAACTCCCGTTCCGCCGCCATATCGGCCGCCTCTTCAATCTCGTGCCCTTCCCCTTTCCCCGACCACGGCGTCATTCCCATCGGCGTCTCTCCCACCTTCTCCGTGTCCACCACAACCTGCACCGGGCGCGGCTTTTCCTCCTCCATGCGCTTCAAGTTCGTCGACGCAATCTGCAGCGCATACAACACCAGCCCCGCCTTCTTGTTGTCAATCTTCCCTCCCAGCACCAGCATTGCCACCTGCCGCACCATCGTCTGGATCGCGTTTCCATCCTCGAACACTGGCACTAGCACCTGCCCGCACTCCTGCCCGTTCTCGTCCCGCACTTCCACCCGCTCCGGCCGCGATTCCCGGTGGTAGTAACAGAACTTGTCGTTGCGTAGCGCTGGCGACCCGCACTGCGTCCCATTCGTCTTTATGTGCTGGCACCGTCGAATTTCCGGTGAATAACCCGCCATGATTTCCTGCTCCTTATCAAATTTCTTTACCCGGCCCGCGCCTACTATTCAGACCGCAGGGAGTCGGCAACCCCAGGCCAAACAAAAAGCGCGACCCGTAGGCCGCGCTCATTGTTTTTCTCTCTACCTTGTATTATTTCATTTTTGACCCCACCACCCCGCCAACTTTATCCAGAAAATATTGCCCATCGATTCAACACTTCGCCTCGATTTCCACCCTTTCCCCCTATTGACAAAATTTCCCCTCTCTCACAATAGTAAGTCATTATTTGTCAAAGACTTACAGGAAAAACCACGCTAACTCCTTGATTCCAAAAGACCGCCCATGGAGGGTATCCGGTACTAACCAGTCAACACCCGACATCAACCCGCTCGCGCCCAGTGTCCTCCTCGGCCTTTCGCCCTTCACTTCCGCCATCGCACTGCTAACCTCCGCCTACGGACTCACTCCGCCCGTGTGGCAGTCGCTGCAGGTTACCATTGTCAGGTCGCCTAGATCGACTGGGTGCTTGAATTGGCCCGGGGGATTCGTTTCTACGGCTACCTTGTTCTCCGACTGACTTAGAACCGTGTGACAGGAGTTACAGTCCTTGGGGATGACTTTGCCTTCGGGACTTACGTGGTTGCCGTCGTGGCAACGGAAGCAGCCATTGAAATAGAGATGGCCGATGTTATTGGGATGGGTGCGCCAGTCCAACTTCATCTCGGGGAAGAAAGTGAGGCCATAGATGCGCTTCGTTTCTTCGATGGCGGAGCGAATCTCGGGCTGCCTGGACTTGGCGATATCGGGATACTTGGTTTCGTAGAAGCTTTCGATGGTTTTGGCAATGCCCTGCATGGCCTCGTCGTTGGTGGCGTACTTGCCGGTGAGCGCGGCTACCGCCTGCTGCTTGATGAAGGGCAGGGTGATGTCGTAACGGTGCGCGGCCAGCGAGCGATCGACGGACGTATCGGGCGGGACGTAGATGTGCGTGGGGCGATTGTGGCAGTCGATGCAATCCATGCGGCGCTTGGCGGTTTGGGCGATCTGGTCCTTGGTTAGTTTGGAGTCTTTATTGAAATATTCGGTGACCCGACCCTGCGGATCCTTGGCGTAAATGTAGGCGATGTTCTGGCGGTCTTCGTCGGTCGCGATGTAGCTGATCTGGTTGGAAATGTTCATATGCCAGTGGATGCCCTCGGGTTCGCCGGTGGAGGGATCGCCGCCTCCTGTGCTGATGAGGAGGCGAATCTGGCGAGGCGTGTTCTTTTCGTCGCTGGCGTAGTGGTTAAAGACCTTGAGTTGGGCGCCATAAAACTTTTTTGGCCAGTGGCAGGTCTCGCAGGTTTCGGCGGCGGGGCGCAGGTTGTGGACGGGCGTGGGAATGGGGCGGGGAAAGGTGTTGAGCGCAGTCTTGACAACCTGGCGCGCGCCGGAAAGCTTCGACTTGACGTACCAGGTGGCGCCGGCTCCTACGTGGCAATCGACGCAGGCTACGCGGGCGTGAGGAGACTGCTGGTAGGCGGTGAATTCGGGCGCCATGACGGAGTGGCAGAGCTGTCCGCAGAAACCGATGGAGTCGGTGAAGTTGTAGGCCTTGTAACTGCCGATTACGCTCATGCCGACAAAGACGATGATGAAGGACAGGAAAAAGGCGACGGCGCCGCGCTGCGAGGGATCAGAGAAATCCAAACGAAAATGAGGAGTGGCGCCCTTGGCGGCGAGGCGTTGGTGACGCGTGTAGAAAGCTCCGAAGATGACCAGGGCGAGGCCGAGCACGAGGAAGGCGGGCGCGATCATGTAGGCGAGAATGCCGACGTAGGGACTGGGGTGGGGAGAAGTCATGTCAATGAAGAAGAGAAAGAGAATGTTGCCGAGGGCGACGACCGAGACCGCTAGTCCAATGATGGAGATGGGATTCCGCATGAGCGAGCGGATGCGGGCGAGGCCGGTTAGTTGAGGCGAGGCACTCGGTTGAGAATCGGGCATGATCGGTACAGACCTCCAGCTATCAGATCCGGAACATTTGCTTATACATTAAATTGGGCGGCTCAGGCGATGACTTTTGTCCGCCGCATGAGCCGAAGGCTTGCCGTGCACGGTTCTAACTATGCGTGATCGGCTCTGAATTTTCTTCCCCGGCACCATGCCCGTTGCCGTTGGCAGCCTCCAACTCGGCTTGCTCGGCGGCGAGAAGCGTCGCGCTGTCGAGGCCGTGCTCTTCGCGGTAGTGATGCTCGGAGACCTTGCCGTCATACCAGGCCCAGTTCATGGGGTAAATGTCTGGATCGAGGAAGATCTGGTAGAAGTGCCAGACGACGATGGCGAGCGAGGCCAGGATGGCTTCGTACAGATGGACGGCGGTGGCGACATCGAGCCACCAGCGCGGGAACAGGTGTCCGACCCAAACCTTGGCCCAGAGAGCGGTGCCGGTCGCGGCCATGACGATGACGCCCCAGACCAGAGCCCAATATTCGGCTTTTTCAGCGTAGGTGAAGCGCTTGAACTCGGGCTTCTTTCCGCCGAGGCCGAGGTTGTGGCGCATAGTGGTGACGGCATCGGTGGCATCTTTTGGTTCCGGCAACATATCCAGGACCATGCGACGGCCATCGCGGGTCACGAAGAGATACACCAAGTGATAGAGGCTGGCGCCGATCATGCAAATGGCGGCGATGCGATGAACGATGCCGCGGGCCTTTTCTCCCATGCCGGGGATCAGTGCGAGGCCGGATTCGGGATACTTGAGCGCGAAGCCGGTGACGACCAGCGTGATGAATGAGGTGAGCAGGACGAGGTGCTGCCAGCGCTGGCTGGTGTTCATGCGGGTGATGGTGCGGGGATAAGCATCGCGGCGCTCGATGGCTTTGCGACGCCAGATGATGAGGTTGTGCAGCACCATGCCGCCGATGACGGCGAGGATCATGCCCAGGTAAAAGCGGCGAATATAGCGTACGGCGATGCTGCCGATGTCGGCGGAAAGAGGCGCATCGACGTGGACTTTGCCGACGACAAATTTTTCGGTTACGCCGGGGTGACACTGGCCGCACGTCTTGACTAGATTGGCGCGGTTGATGGTGGAACGGGGATCGCTTGACGGCAGAATGTTGTGGATGCCGTGGCAACTGGCGCAGTTGGCGACGACGCTCGAACCCAGTTCGGAGGCGAGGCCGTGATAGCTGGCGAGATAGGTGCTGGAGCGGCCGCCCTCCACGCCGAATTCCTGGGAGAGGCGAACGCCTTCGTGGCAGCGGGCGCAGGTGGTGCGCGCCAGATTTTTCGCGGCGACGGAGGAATTGGGATCGAGGTGCGATTTGATGGAGTGGATGCCGTGGCAATCGGTGCAGACTGGGGCGAGGGAGTTGCCCTTGCTGATGGCCTGGCCGTGGATGCTCTGCATAAACTCGGACTTGACCGACTCGTGACACTTGGCGCAGGTGGCGGGGACGTTGAATTTGAAAATTGAGGATTTGTCGTCACTGGCGCGGCGAATTTCATGGACGCCGTGACAGTCGGTGCAGACGGCAGCTTTGGTGGATCCGTTGGCGACCGCGCGCCCGTGGACGCTTTCCTCGTAGGAATGAAACTCCTGCGTGCTTTGGCCGACGCTTTCCATCACTATTTTTTGGCCGTGACACGTTCCGCAGGTGGCGGGGATGTTGTTGTGATGGACGGGGGATTTGGGATCGTCGGCGGCAACGATCTGGTGCGGGCTGCCGTGGCAGGCCAGGCAGGTGGGGGCTTTTCCATCGCCATCCTTGCGGGCGATGGCGTGAACGCCTAGTTGGTAGCCGTGGACGGCGTCGTCGTGGCAAATCGCGCACTGCTGGGGCACTAGTTTGTCGGTGTGCTGAACTTCATGCGTCTTGCCGTGACAACTGGCGCAAGCGTCCTTGCCGAGGATCGAGTGCACGCTTTGCGGAACCTGGGCAACTTCCTGATCGTGACAGGTGGCGCAGGCGGGCATCTTCATGTTCTTCGGGTGCGGATATTCCTTTACGCCGGCGTGGCAAGTGGTGCAGCCGAGATCGCCGTGAACGCTGCTTTTGTGCTTGACGGGATCGACGTGCAGGCTCTTGCCGGACTCGGACTTCATGGTGGGATCGCTGTGGCAGGCGAGACAATCCTGATCGGCGGCGAAGGCTGGCATCGCGCCGGGGACCGCGGCGGCGATGGTGAGGACAAGACTGATCCCGAAGAGCATTCCGAATTGTTTCGCGGCCTTCACGGACGAATTCCTCCTACTTATAAGCGAACAGCATGGCGTAGATGATCCAGATAACAATGCAGAACCCGATACTGAGCGCGACCCAGGCGAAGCCGCGGATGGTGCGCACGACGACTTCGGGTTGCGGCTCTTCCATGTGATCTTCGAGCTGACCTTTGGCAACCAGGGCTTGGTACTCGAGCGGCTTGTCGCGCTTCAATTCGGCCAGCGGCATGTGACCGGTGAACACGACGGTGTCCATGGGAAATTTTTCCGGCCGCAAATGCGTATTGAAAAAATGGACGGTAAAGATGAAACCGGTGGCGAGCAGGGCCTCGTCGCTGTGGATGATAGTGGCGATATTGATGAACGGGCCCGGAAGCAAGCGCGTGAAAAAGACCGGGAACCAGAGCGTGAGGCCGGTGGAGCCGATGACGGCGATGCCCCAGAACACGGCGAAGTAATCGAATTTTTCCCAGTAGGTCCAGCGCCCGTATTGCGGCCTGGGGCCGCGGCCCACGAACCATTTCATGGTGGCGATGAACTGGTTGAGATCCTGGCGATTAAACATCATGGTATCGGGGCCGAAAACCAGGCCCCACCACGAAATGCCCTCGCGCCTCTTGTGTTGCACGAGATCGTAGAGGTGAGTGCAGAAGACTCCGAACATCAGGACGGCGGCGGAACGGTGGATGAAGCCGGCGGTTTCAAATCCGCCGAGAAAACGCGAAACTCTGGCGGCCCAGGGCGTGTAGGAGAACTTCAGCGTCAGGCCAGTGGTGGCCAGGCTGATGAAGCTGATGATCATGCAGGCATGAAGCGCGCGCTGCAGGCGCGTGAAGCGGACGAATTCGCGGTCCGGGCGTATATATCCTCCCCGGCCCGACGTCAGGGCTCGCTCGTCTGTGGTTCGGAGATCGAGATCAGCCGGCATGATTATCCTCGCGATTGGCATTCGGTTCGTGCAATCCGGCTTTTTCTGCCGCTTCTCGTGCTTCTTCGGCGCGCAGTTCCCGGCGCATTTGCATGGCTTTTGGGAGCCACAATAAGGTGTGAATTCCGCCGAAGACGAATGTGCTGACGAGCAGTCCCGTCATGCCCCAGAACGTCCAGAACAGGAACGGATATTTCTTCGGATCGTGGTGCGTGGCATGAGTCAGGTAGCCGGCAAAGCGGCGGGTCGCATTAGCATGGCACTTCTGGCACGTGGCGACCACGTTGGCACGGCTCAGATGCGAGCGCGGATCGGCGACGCGCAGGATGTCGTGCGCGCCGTGGCAGTCGTAACACTTGGCGGTTCCGGTGTAGCCCAGGCGCGAGACCTTGCCGTGATAGGTCTCGAAGTAAGTCTTGGCAATTTCTTCGTGACACTGGCCGCACTTATTCATGATGTCGAGCTTGAAGCCCGCTTCATCGGTACGGCGGATCTGGTGGGCGCTGTGGCAATCGCTGCAGACCGGCAGTTTCTTGTCGGTCTTGGTGACGGATGCCGAGTGCACGCTCTCGATGAATTGCTCCTGAATGCCGTGGTGGCAGGCGCCGCAGGTGGCGGGCACGTTTTTGGGATTCACGGTTGAATCGGGATCCGTGCGCGGCAGGATGAGGTGTGCGGTGTGGCAGTTAGTACAAGTCGCCGTGACGGTCAGACCGCTTTTCATCAGGCCTTTGCCGTGGATGCTTTCGGTGTAGTTCTGAATAATTTCGTGCTGCGGCCCGGTATAGCGGAGGGCGGCTTTCATGCCCTCGCGATGGCAACCGCCGCAAAGTTCGGGCACGTTGGTAGGGAAGGTCTTGGACTCGGGATCGTGCTTGGCCAGGATGTGATGGGTGCCGTGACAGTCTTTGCAGATGGGGGCGTTGTGGTCGCCGGCGGCCTGGAGTTTACCGTGACGGCTGCGCTGGTATTGCTGGCCCTGATCCTCGTGGCACTTGCTGCAATCGACTGGATGCGTGATGGTCTCGCAGGGGCGCAAGCGCGAGACATTGACCTCAGAGTGGCACTGGCTGCAGGCGACTCCCTTTTGGCCGTGGCGTGAACCGGCGACCTCGGCGGCGGGGACGAACATGCTGCGGCCATCGTGGGCCTTCAGCTTTTCGTCGGCGTGGCAGCGCAGGCAATCGGCGTCCGCCATGCCCTGGGAGTAGAAAACATTGCGGACTTTGTGGGGCTGGTGGCAGTCGGGGCAGGCGGGCAGAACATTCGATTCTTTTTGCCAGAGTTCGCCCCGGATCGTTTTGCGATGCACCATTTCGATTTCGGCATGGCACTTGGTGCAGGTGGCCGCGATGTTGCGGCGGTTGATGGAAGAATTCGGATCGGTGTGCGGCAGGATGTTATGCGACGTGTGGCACGACACGCAGGTGGCCGCGACAATCAAGCCCTTCTTCAGAACCGCTTCGCCGTGGATGCTCTCGGAATAGTTTTCAAGAATGTTGTGCTGATCGATGTTGCGGTTCAACTGGACCGGCGTGCCCTCGCGGTGGCAGCGGCCGCAGACGAAGGGAATATTCAGAGGGGCAACGGAGGAACGCTTGTCCTTAACCGGCAGAATGTCGTGATTTCCGTGGCAGTCCACGCAGTGCGGGGCTAGCGCGTCGCCGCGCGCGATGGCTTTACCGTGCAGCGAAGCGGCGTGCTGCTTCTGTTCGTCGCTGTGGCAGGAGCCGCATTGCACGGGAGCGACGCCCGGGTCATGCGGCAAATCTTTGCCGTCGAGCGAGGCGTGGCACGAAGTGCAGGAGAGGACGCCGTGAACCGAGGTGCCGAACTTCTTGGAGTCGACAAACAGGGAGACGGTCCGGTTGCCGCGCTTCACGGTCATTGTTTTGTCGCTGTGGCAGGCGAGGCAGTCGTCGTTGGAGGGACCGGCGGCGCGAACGGTTGGCGCGACTGTGGCGAAAAGCAACAGCGCTGCCCACACGAGCGTTGCGAGCCATCGGCTTGGCGATGTTGACATCGAGAACTGCCTCCTCACCGGAACGCAGAAAGCTAAATGACTCTATATCTTCGCGGGGGAAAGAACATTCGGGCAGTGAGTCATAGCACGCGGGCACGTGATTGGGGTCACAAGGTCGAGGTACCGTGAACCGAGGGTAGGCGGGTATCGCCAGCGGGGAGAAAAAAGGAATGATGAGACTAATCCCGGGCGTCGGGGCCTTAGTGGAGGTGCAAGCTGTGGCCGTGGAGGCCGTGGCCGTTAGTGTGGCGGGTGCGGGCCAATCCTACGGCGCGGACGCGGTCGTAGGCTTCATGCAGATCCTCACTGAGCAGATTGACGACCTGGAGACAGACGTCGCAATGTTCGTGGAGGAAGTGCAGCAAATCTTTGCGCGCGACCGCGGCGACCTGGACCTGATCCACAACCTCGGCGGTGACTTCGTACGACCCGCCGCAAAGGGCGGCGCTGAGGCCGAGAACCCCACCTGGAGTTGCCGTGCGCAGGGTCATGCGGCGGCCGCTCTCCGAGCAAACCGAAAGGCGCACGCGTCCCTCACAGAGCAGGAAGATGCCACGCGCGGTTTGGCCTTCGCGAAACAGAACGGTCCCACGCGGGTACGTCTCTAAAGTCTTGATGCCGTCAAATTCATCGAGAGCTTCCGGCTCCAGATCGCAGAAAATGCGATCCGAGCGTTGCGCGCAATCGAGACAGCTTGGCGACATAGGTCACTCCCCTAGCTGCTGTGATACGCCAAGGCGGAAGTGGAAACAGTGATTCGAGTCACCCAAAAAGGTGACCTCTGGCACAGGGATGGGGGCCGATTCTAGCCCGTGGTCGCGAGCGAGCGCAGGGCGGCCTTGTTGCGAATGACAAGAGTGGAACCCTTGGCCTGCAGGATCTGGCGCTTCTTGAGATCGGCGAAGAGACGCGTTACGGTTTCGCGCGACGTGCCAATCATCTGCGCGATCTCTTCGTGAGTCAGGGCCAGCTTAAGGCGCGGCTCCTGCTTCATGGATTCGCCGTTTTTCGAACTCCACTCGATGAGCAGTTTGGCCAGCTTCTCGGCAGCGGAATGCGAAAGACCGAGCGAGCGGACTTCGTGGCAGGCGACGTTGTACTTTTCGCTGAGCTGCTCGGCGACTTTGAAGCAAGCCTCGCTGTGTTCTTTGAGGAAGCGCAGGAAGTCATCGCGCTTGACGAAATTGACCTGGCAGGGATCGATGGTTTCGGCGGTCAGTTCGTAGGCCTTGCCGGAAACGGCGGCGCTGAGGCCGAGGACTTCGCCGGGTTCGGCAATTTTGAGGATGAGAGTCTTGCCATCGCTGGCGCAGATGGAGAGCTTTACGCGGCCCTTGCAAAGAACGAAAATGCCGCGGGGGGCCTGTCCTTCCACAAACAGGACGGCGCCCTTTGGATAGGCGGTGGCGTACTTGATGCTCTCGAACGATTGCAGAGCGGCGGTCGGCAAATCGCAGAAAAGGCGCTCGGCGCGCATCTTGCAAGTAAGACAGCTTTCGATGATGTCCAGACCGTATGGTGAGAGCATCTCACACCCCCTGGTGACGTTCGCCACTTTTGAGCGCTCTTGAAACCAGACGCACTGTGACGGATATCACGCATTCAGTGTGCGGCGCGGGCTAACTTGCAGCGGTGACAAGGGGCACAAATGGGTGTGATGTAAGTCACAGGGTGATACAGGCTCGCGAAGGCAGTTCCAAGTGCACGGATTTGCTAGCCTTCCCGCCCTTTTCAGGGCATACTTGACGAAGACGCAGGTAGCGGATTTTCGATCGCGAGGGTCTTTTAAGTGCCTACTTATCATGACGAAACCCAGTCCGATAAGCATCTGGAACGGTCCAGCCCGCTGCTGCCTCCGGCGCACGACGCCGAAGCGCAGCGTAAGCGAATGCTGATCGCGCTGGGAATTCTGTTGCTGGCGTTGGTGGCCGTCATCATCAAGGACTGGGATTTCTGGTTCCCCGGCGGCGGAGCGGATTCGCCGGAAGTGGTGGCCGCCCGCAAAGCCAAGATGCTGGCGCCGGAAACTCAGGCCGCGCCTGCGGCTCCGATCCATGAACACAAAACGGCAAAGCCTGCCGAAGCCGAACAGACACTCCCCGATACTCCCTTTAAAACCGAGCGAACCGTATTGCCCCCGCTGGACGTGGAAGTGGTGGCAGGAAACCAGCGGGTGAGCGTGCCGGGGAAAAACCCGGCGATCCACGTCGATGTGGGCACGGGCATCACCGGAGGGGGCGGGTCGGCGGGATCGGGCGGGGCGGGATCGGCATCGCAGCGCGGACTGGTGGGCGCTGTTGACCGGGTAGAGCTTTCGCCGCAGATTCAGCAAAGGTTGACGGTCGCGGTTCCACCGGATTATCCGCTGCTGGCGCGGCAAATGAAGGTGCAGGGTGCGGTCAGCCTGCAGGCTCTGATTGCGCGCGACGGCACGATTCAGGAACTGCAGATTCTGAGCGGGCCTGAGATTCTGGCGACGGCGGCACGCGAGGCGGTGAAGCAATGGCACTTCAAGCCCTACCTGCAGAGCGGCCAGCCTGTCGAGACGCAGGCCAGGATTACTGTGAACTTCACGATCTCTACAAACTAGACACAATCTAAGGATGCGTCGATGCGGTTCTTGGCGCGAAATTTCCGTTGGCTCTCGCTTCCATTCTTTTTGCTATGCGTACTGCTCGAGGCCGGGGCTGGATTCCAGCAAGATGGGTACATCCATGGCGCGAAAGGACCGTCCACCGTGGCTTTCAGCATTAGTAGTCCCGATTTCGCAAACGGCGCGGATATTCCCAAACATTTTACTTGCAGCGGCGAGGATCGATCGCCAGCGTTGGAATGGAGCGGCGAGCCAGGGGGAACAAAGTCGTTTGCCTTGATCGTTGACGATCCGGATGCGCCCGGCGGCACCTGGGTGCATTGGGTGATCTTCAATATCCCCGCCGCCGCGCACGCGCTGCACGGTGGGATCGAGAAGAAGGATCAACTGGCGGACGGAACGCGGCAAGGGCAGAACGACTTTCGCAAGATCGGCTATAACGGACCGTGTCCACCGCCGGGGAACCCGCATCGATATTTTTTCAAACTCTACGCATTGGGGAGCGAACTCTCTCTGAGTCCGGGCGCGAGCAAGGGCGATGTTGAGCGCGCCATGGAAGGGCATGTTCTTGGGCAGGCCGAGTGGATGGGGCGCTATCGGCGATGAAGGGCGAAGCCAATGAAGCGCGCAAGGCAAACGGGGAGTTGGCGAATCGGCTCGGGAGAATGAGAAAGAGGCGCGCAAAAAATTAAACGGGCGTCCTGGATTCTCGCGAATCCACGACGCCCGGGCAGCCCTCCCCCAGAACTGCTCGAAATCAAGGTACGTCCACTCTGAGAATCTGAAAATGGCACACGGGTGCCAAAGTGGCTCCACTAAAGTGCTATGCGGTAAGTTGAAGAAAAATGGATGGTTTTCGCCGGGTGCCGGCAGACGGCAGGGGATGAATTCGGCGGAATCCACAGGCGGGAAACCTCGCGGAAGAGTCGAGGATCCATTGGCTCCCTAGGCCAGCGGATTTTTCCAGCGTAGGCCAGGGAAGCGGGCGAAGTCGCGATCGGTGGTTTGCAACACGCCGCCATACTCGATGGTCAGCGCGGCGAGGTGGGCATCGCTGGTGAGCGGGCCAGCGGCTTGTCCTTCCACGAGCATCTGACGGAACAGCGGCCAATGATGTTCACCGGCTGCTAGAAGACGAATGCTGGGCTGCTCCAGCCAACCGTCTACCACCGTGACTGCTTCCTCGATCGGAAAGCGCTCGCCGGGCAAGCGCGCGTTCGTCATGATGCGCACGAAAGCGGTGACGGTTTGCCACGGCAGACCGATCGGCTGATTACCCGAAAATTCTTGTTCCACCCAAGCGCGCGCCTTCGCGTGCTGCGACGAAGCACTGTCATAGGCGTAGAGAAGGACATTGGCGTCGAGAACGATCATTTGCATTTTGATGCGTTTGTGTTTTTGGTCGATGACCTCTTAGGTCAGTGGTGCTTGGGACCCTCCAGGTGCTCGACGAGTTGCTCGACGTTGTCGTAGGTAATGCCGGAGGGCAACCCCAGTCTTCGCGGTTTGACAGTGAATGGTTTGCGCGCCGGGCGGTTGGCCGACATCAACCCGAGGCGAAGAACACGATTGACGACTTCCTTGAATGAAGCTCCGGAGCGGCGGCTCTCTTTTTCGAGCAACCGGGCCACGTCGTCATCGAGGGAAAGGGTGGTTCGCACATCATGATGATATACATGAGGCATCATGATGTCAACGGGCTGTAGCGGGGAGGGTGCTCCTGGAACCGTGGAGACAGCGCCGAGGCTTACAGTTTCGGGGTTGGGCCAATGGTCGCGTGGGCACGGTCCCGCCCTGCCTGCCCCGGTGACGCTCGTCACAATCGGTCGTGATACTTGTCACGGCCTCTAGTTCGGCCCTCCCCTAACCTTCCTCATGGGTGAGGTAATCTCCATGAAAGTTGGGAATGAAGTCGTGACAACGACATCGGTCGAACCAGAGCAGCATCCTGCGAAGCAAGAATTCAAGCCGCGTTTGATCTTCTGGGAAGTAACCAAGGGCTGCAACTTGCGCTGCATTCACTGCCGCGCTACGGCCACGGAGCTGAGTTCGCCGACGGATCTGCCGACCAGCCGCGCGCTCGACATCATCGACCAGATTGCGGCGTTCTCGAATCCCATTCTTGTGCTGAGCGGCGGCGAGCCGCTTTATCGGTCCGACATTTTCCAACTCGCGACCTACGCCAAGGACAAAGGCTTGCGCGTCGCCCTCGCCACCAACGGAACGCTGGTGACCAAGGAAGTCGCGCGCATGATTTCCGATTCAGGCATAAAGCGCGTCTCGATCAGTCTTGACGGCGCCGACGCCATGACGCACGACACGTTCCGCGGAATCCCGGGCGCGTTTGAAGCGGCCCTGCATGGGTTCCGCAACCTAAAAGAGGTCGGCATGTCGGTGCAGATCAATATGACCATTGCGCGCCACAACGCCGAGCAGTTGCCGCGCGTGCTCGAAATGGCCAAGAACGTGGGCGCTGATGCGCTGCACACTTTCCTGCTGGTTCCGGTGGGATGCGGCGTAGATATTGCCGACGACCAGATGGTTCCTCCGGAAGAGTACGAGCGCATGCTGAACTGGTTTTACGACCGCTCGCTCGAAGGCGGCATTGAGCTGAAGGCCACGTGCGCGCCGCACTATTTCCGTGTGGTGCGGCAGCGGCGCGTCGCCGACCGGCACGCGGCCGAAGCCGCGGCCAAGGCTGCGCCGGTTGCTGCGAGTGAACAGGCTTCCGGTCATCCTTCAGGCCACCCTGGCATCGGGCCAGACGAAATGATGATGCCGGGCGGCACCGGCATTTTACTGAGGGCGCAAGCTCCGCCTCCTGGACAACACACTGGACACCCGGGTGGACATCCCAACGACATGAACGCAATGACGAAGGGATGCCTGGCCGGGACCGGCGTCTGCTTTGTTTCGCACGAAGGCGAAGTTTTCCCCTGCGGATATCTGCCAGCCATTGCCGGCGATTTGCGCAAGGAGCGGTTTGTCGACATCTGGAACAACGCGCGCGTGTTTAACGATCTGCGCGACACCGGTAACTTGAAAGGGAAGTGCGGCTGCTGCGAGTTCCGCAACGTTTGCATGGGATGCCGCGCGCGGGCGTTTGCGGCGACCGGCGACTATCTTGATCCGGAGCCGTTCTGCATATACGAACCGAAATCAGCGCATCTGAAGGCGAAGGTGGCCGAGCGCGAGAAGAATTAAGGCTCCCTCCTCCAGAAGGAATGTCGGGAAGAGCGCAGTGCAGGCTCTTCCCGTTTTTCTTGCTCTCAAAAGTGAAGACGCTCTGCGGGTGGAAGGGCGTTGCCGGTTTACACTGTTGGGGCAGGGTTGGATCAGGAGTGGGAATCGGGGTCGGGACTTGATCGATATTCATTGTCACATCTTGCCGGAAGTGGACGACGGGCCGAAGTCGTGGGAGGTCTCGATCGGGATGTGCCGCATGGCGGCGGCAGACGGCATTACGCACATGGTCGCGACGCCGCACGCGAACGATCGCTATGCGTATGATCGCGAATACCTGCTGACGCTGGTGGCGGAATTGCAGAAGCGAGTTGGGCCAGCGCCCGAAGTCAGCCTGGGGTGCGATTTTCATTTTTCCGACGACAACCTGGAGCGATTGTTCGCGCGGCCGCAGAGGTACACGATCGGGGAGACCAATTATCTTTTGGTGGAACTGAGCGACTACAGCATTCCGCCGAATCTGGCGGATGGTTTTCGGCAGTTGGGAGACCGGGGACTGGCGCCGATTTTGACGCATCCGGAGCGCAATCCGATTCTGCAGCAGACGCCGCAACGCGTGCTCGAGTATGCCGACCTGGGCTGCCTGATTCAGGTGACGGCGTCGTCGCTGACGGGGTTTTGGGGAGAGCGTCCGGAGTCTGTGTCGCGCTGGCTGCTGGAGCGGTCGGCAGTGCACATCCTGGCGACCGATGCGCACGACACGCGGCGGCGGGTGCCGGTTTTGTCGGAGGCTCGTGCGGTGGCCGCGAAGATGGTAGGAACTGAATGTGCAGCGGCGTTGGTCGAGGGGAACCCGGGCGCGATCATAGCGGGAAAGCCGGTTCCATATTGCCCACGGCCGGTGCTGGACTAGAAAAGCTCTTATTTGGCCAGCTTGCTGGAGGCGTTTACTGCTTCAGCGCGGTCCCGCTGAAGACTATGTTGGCGTTGCCCTTGGGCGCCTCAATGAGCAGGAATTGCGCCCCTTTGGCCTGTCCTGCCGCTACTGAGTTCAACGCAAACGCAAACTGAGAAGCGGATTGGGACGAGGAAAAAATACCAGTGCCGTTCGAGTTCACGGTGTAGGTGCCGGCGACGGACTCCTCATAAAGCACGCCGGCTTCCATGTAGGTCTGTGAACCCGTGACGTTCCCTTTGCCGTCGAACGTGATTCGATCGAAACCGCCGAATTCAGGGAAACTCGCACTGGCGGTCCACTCGTTTAACTGCAAGCTGAAAGTCCCTTTTACACTTGCCACGCTGTAGGTCTGCGTGGTAGTGGACTGCAGCACGGCGGTGCCGCTGACGATTTCGTTGTTGCTATCGTTGGTCTGCAACAGTTGCACGCCATGCGCCACCTTAGCGGCAGTCGAGTCGAGATTGATCGCGAACTGGGCCGTTGAACCGGTTGTAAAGGTGATCGTGCCCGTGCCATTGGAATTTACGGTGTAAGTCCCGCCCAAGGTCCCGGTCGTCACCGCACCCCCGTCGATCGATGTGTACGAGCCGGTCACAGTGCCCGCGCCGTTGAAAGTCATGATCCCCACCATGGCAAACTGGCTGGTACTTCCATTGGCAGTCCATAGGTTGGTGAAAAAACTGTAGCTGCCCTTGAGGCTCGCCTTGCTGAAGGTCGCGGCCTGCGCAGAAAGCGCGAGCGCGATCGTCATGAGGAGCAAAACCCCAACTTGCCTAGAACGTCCACTGGAAATCCGCACAACGCACCTCCTGGGAACGGAATTTTCTTGCGAGAGAGATTACCGATCCGGCTTGCAACATAAGCCGATGCTCGCGGCAGCTGGTTGTCAAGGAAGTGGCGCACAATACGATGTGACAAGAAAAGGAACGACGCGTGCCGGTTGGGGCGAATTGGCGAGAGTGTCGTGACTGAATTTGCGGGTCGACGCTATTGCTTAGGAATGTTGTCTTCCGGCGGAGCCTGTTTTGCCGCAGCCTTTGGATCGAGGGAGGCTGGCGCTGAGGGCGCCGGCGTCGTCATTGTCATTGCGCTTTCGGGATTGAGCAGGTGATCGTGGCTGGGGCCAAGGCCGAGTTTGATTAAAGCGCGGGCATCTGGAGTTGTTTTCGATTGCCAGCCCTGGGCTCCCTGGTAGCGCTGCATGGCGGCCTGCGTGGCGTCGTCCCAGGTGCCGGAGGGCTCGCCTGCGAGATAATGCTCGCGGATGAGGGCTTCCTGAATTTCGCGGGCGCGCGCGGAGTCGATTACTTGCTGGCCGCGCTTCTTTGCGCTTTTCTTCGTTCCCTTTTTGCTGCGGGATTTCCCGGTGGTGCGGGCGGAGGATTTGTGGGCGGTGGTCTTACCGGCTGTGTGGCTGGCGGCGTGGTGTTGGGTTGTGGTGTGCGTCTTGGACGAAGACGAATTGGAAGCTGGGGCCGGTTTGGCGGGTGCGGACGTGACGGATGACGTTTGCGCGATGGCGAAGCAGGCGAGGCAGAGCAGGCTCGAAAGCCCCGCGTGCCGCCAGCGGCGAATTTGACTTACCGAGCGCATTGTAAGATCGTCGGTCTCCTCACCCCAGCATCTGAAGGCGCTTTCATCATCGCGGTGCTAGAGGCATGCCTAAAGGCCTGGCCTGATACAAAACGCTGTCGCCGACAATCGCGCTTGCGCGTCGGCGCCAACGCGAGCCGCGGAAACTGCCGAGCTTCGCTCGGCATGGACAGCCGAGGGCGGCCGTCCCTTACGCGAGCAAGCAAAGAGCTGGCGAGAGCAGCCTGCCTTATGGTCCCCGAAACGGGTAAGGTATGCCAGTCTCGCCAGTCTGTCCAGCGGTTACGGAAGTGTACCGGCCAGGAAGATGGTTCCATCCTGGGCGCGTGCGCCACGCGGACGCACCAGCAGAACGACATCCTGCCCGCTCTTCAGAGACGTCTCGATCTTCGAAAAATCGTCGGCCGTGTTTACGGGCTGCTTGTTGACTTCCAGGATTACGTCGCCGCGATGCAGGCCAAGATCTTCCGCGAAAGAGCCGGACTTCACATCCTGCACGACCACGCCCTTGCCCGCCGGGATATTGAGGCGGTCGGCGAGATCGCCGGTGACGGAGCGGACGGAGATGCCGAACTTGCTGGCCTTGGGCTCCTCTTCGCCCTGACCTTCCTCTTCCTCGCCGAGGCGGGAGGCGAACAGTTTCGAACGATCCGCGATGGTGACAGTGGCTTCCTGCTTCTTGCCATTGCGCACGAAATTCAACTTCGCCTTCGAGCCAGGCTTGCGGGAGGCGATGTCAGCGACCAGATCGTCGCCACTCTTGAGCTCCCTGCCATCGACGGAGGTAATGGTGTCGCCGATTTTCAGGCCGGCCTCATCGGCGGGGCTGCCGGAAATGACATTCGAGATGGTGACACCGGTTCCGTAAATGCGAGCGATGGCTGGGTCCGGCTGGGCGGTGAATTCGATGCCGATGGAACCGCGGGCCACGCGATGCTCGGGGCCAATCAACTGGTTGTAGACCTGAGCGACGGTGTTCGAAGGCATGGCAAAGCCAACGCCCGCGTAGGAACTGGTCTCGGTCAGGATAGCGGTATTGATTCCGATGATCTCGCCGGCCATGTTGACCAGCGGCCCGCCGGAATTGCCTGGGTTAATGGCCGCATCAGTTTGAATGAACGACTGGAATTGGCGATTCGGAACGATGTTGCGGCCTTTGGCAGAGACGATGCCGGCGGTGACAGTTTCCTGCAATCCGAAAGGACTGCCGATAGCCAGGACCCAATCGCCGACTTGCATGCCGTCGGAGTTGCCGAGCTTGGCGGCGGGCAGTGCATGGTCCACTTCAATTTTAATCACGGCCAGATCGGTTTCCTGATCCATGCCGATGATTTTGGCGTCATGACCGGCAGCGCCGGGGGGTTCATCCTGCAACTTGACGCGAATGCGATCGGCCTTTTCGACCACGTGACGGTTCGTGACGATGTAGCCCTTGGAGTCGACAATTACACCTGAACCTAGAGAGCGTTGGCGGATGGAGCCGGCCTCGGGGCCATTCTGGCCGCCAAAGAATTTGTCGAAGAAATCCTGGAACGGGCTGTCTTCGTCGCCGCCCTGTTCGTCGGGATTTTCCGGCTGGGCATGAGGATTGCTCCGGAGGCGGCGATGGGGATTCTTGATGGTCGATTCGGTATTGATGTTGACCACGGTGGGTTCCAGCTGCTTGGAAATCTGAGAGAAGACATTCGAGAGCTGCTGCGGGGCGGGAATGGTCAGGGGCGTGGCGTCGGAAGACTTCTGACCCTCTTTGCCCTTAACGCCGTAAGAAATCACCGTGCCGATCAGAATTCCAACAGCGAGTGTGGCCAGAATTGTAAAGGTATACGCCCAACGGTTGGCCTTGAAGCGTACCCAGAAGGCGCTTTCGCGCGAATCCATTTTCTCTCCTCCTCAAACCACGTAATCGACAATTATACCTTTCGCGCGCAGGGACGGTTACAAGAACACCGATATTGATTAGACGCAGGAAACGCGGTTAGGGTTGATGCTGGAGCCGGTTTGCCTCCGGTTCAGTTCAACACTCTTAGAGAAACGCCGATTAAGTATCAGCAAAAAGCATAAACCACAGGTTACACAGGGGTGCATGAAGGGCCGCAGAGACTCAATCAGAACTTCCTTAGGCCTGTGCCAGGCCGTCACTGCGGTTTTATGGCGACCAGGTCGGGGAAGCAAACGGGAGCTCCGGCGCCCTGCCCAGTGCACATGTTATTGGTGGTGTTATTGATGTAGGGTACCTGCTGGTCGGTTCCTTTAATGGTGTTGACGAGGTGGACCGAGCCGGCGGGACAGGGTACCTTTGGATCGTGAAACTGATCGCAGGCGGCGACGAAAACCTGGCTGCCGTCGCTGGAAGCCGAAGCCCAGAGCGGGTCATAGCTGTTGACGAGCGGGACGACTGATGTGGTGCCATGGTTGGCGATGTTGAAGATAAGAACGGCAGGAATGAAGCGGGCGACGATGATGATATCGGCGCCATCATTCACCAGCTTCGCGTACACGGGAGTGAACTGTCCACCTTGCACCGTGTAAGTGGCGGTCAAGGCAAAGCTGTTGAGTGCTGGCAGGTTGCAGGTGTACTTACTCGGCTGAAGGGGGATTGTGTTCGTATCCTGAGAGAACTGCGCGGTCAGAACTTGAATGAAGGGTGGTTCGAAGACGTAGATGCTCTGGCTGGTCAGATCGGTATTTCCCTGCGTGAGGTGCTGGACAAGGGGGGCCGGAAAGATCTGCAGGGGAGCGCCGAAGTTCGCTGGTAACGATACAGTTCCAAGATTTGTGCTGGGTGCGTTGGCGAGCGCGCAGGTTGAGAAAGCAGAAACCGATCCTGTGTTTCCGGTTGAACCTACGCTCTCCGTCGCTCCCGCGACGTAGGCGAAACTGCCATCTGGAGAGAAGGCGGCACTCGTACCAAAAGCCGCGGAGGGTGGTACCGGCACGGAGGCGAGCGCGTTCACGGTCGAGTAGACGTACATGGTGCCAGCGTTGGTGAGGATGAAAACCTTCGATTCATCGGGTGAAAACGCGGCCGCTGAAGCGACGCAGTCCTGGAGGGGGAGAGTCGTGCAGCCGGGGAGCACGAGATCGGTGACGGCGCCCGAGTTGCTGCCGCCGTTGTAGATGTACACCTGGGGTAGCGCGGGAACGGTACCGTCGGAGACGACTACCTGCTTGCCGTCATCGGAAACTGCAAGCAGGGTGCCGCACAGCGCAACGTTACAGGGCGTGCTGGCAGCGGAAACCGGAGTGACGCCGGTGGAACCACCCACATCGTAAAACATCAGTCCTTGATTACTGCCCAGGTAGATGCGGGACTGATGATTGAACATCAAGGAATTGGGGGTGCGCGGCACAGTCACGGTCGTGCCAATGGGGTTCTGGCCACCCGAGGTGGTTGGGGTAGCGGCGAACATGACGCTCGCGCAGTCGTTGGTAGCGTCGCCACACTGATCCGTGGCAACCCAGGCGGTGTAAGTGGGAGGGGAAGTGGTGGTAACTTCGACGGAGATGGTGCCATAGCCGGGAGTTGGTTCGAGCGGCGACAGGGGGCCATCGCTGCTGAACACGTAGGCCGGCATAGCGGAGGGATCCAGCACGGCGTAGGGCGGAGTCGTTGTCGGTATCGTTATATTGGGCAGGACCCCGATGTTGCAGGTCGGGGGTGCGCAGACCGCGGAAATGTCTGCGCCGCCCTGGTTAACGCGGGCGCTCGCTGAGTTCGCTCCGCTGGAACTGGTGAGGGCACTAAAGGACACGACCTCGGGATCGGAACTGATCCAAGTCAACGGTGGCTTGGCCAAAACGACGCCGAGGGAATCCACCACCGTAGCTTGCAGTGCAACCGAACTGCCACTGGTGACGTTAACCGAGCTTGCAGTGGTACCGGAAACCTGAAGCCGAACCGACTGCACCAGGCAGGTGGTGATTGGGATCGGGTTGCTGCTTGTGCCGGAGACACTGGCAGAGAGTTGCGTGATGCCCGGACTGGCGGCCGTGATCTGAACCTGGTTCAGGGGCAATGGGGTTTGAAGCGGCGGATTCGTATTTGTGTTCAGCACGCCCGTATTCGTCGAAGCCCAGATGATCTGGCCGACTGTGTCCGTAATTTCGCTGCCGGTATTGTCGTAAGCCCTGGCTTGATAAAGCCATGTTTGCCCCTGCGAGAAACAGTCATATACGGGCGGGAGAGTTTGGGCCTGAGAGACCTGGAGGTTGGTAATGTGCGCATGCACGTAAACAGTTGTCTGTGGGCTGCGTACGCCGTCGGCCACGGCGGTCACAATAGCGATCCCGGGATTGCCGGGACTGCAGAGGGCCTGCGACACGTCCCAGGTTCCGGCGCAGGCACTGCCGGCACTCGTTATCGAGAGCGGAGGGGGCGTGGTGGATCCGGGGGGGGGGCTGACAATAAATTGAATGTCGGCGCCGATGACAGGGTGTCCGTTGGCATCGGTTGCGCTGGCCGAAAACCCAAATGAGGCACCGATGTCGAGCGAGAGGTTCCCGCCGGGGTTCAACGAAATACTCTTCACGGTTCCGGTGCCCGAATTGGCAGTGTTGCCGCCCAGACAGCCAGTAAGGGCAATGACGAGTGAGATGGCCATCAACAAAAGAAAGACCGTACTGCAACGATGCATGAACCCTCCTCGCGCACCGTTCGTGGGCGCGAGATTGCTAATGTTTGGAAAACTGTCAGTGTAGAAGGTAACGTGCGAGGTTTCAACACCGAGGTTTCAGAGTTTCAAGATTTCAAAGTCTTAACGACATTGGCCGGCGCGCGCTAGCGGGGCGATTCCGGGCCCCCCAAAAACCGTGAAACCCAGGAAATCCTGAGACCTTGAAACTCTGAAACCTCGAAACCTCTGTTCTCAACCCTGCTTTTTTCTTCGATGCGTCGACAAGTGGTTGACGATGCGTGCTCCAAGTTGTTATTATCGGTTGGTTCCGCGAGTTAAGTCTGGCTTGCCTGTGGACGGTTGTCCCGCTGGATACGCAACCTGCGTAGAATTCGGGCTCCGAGATAGTACTGGCTGAGCTTTGAAGAAACACGGACCCGGTTGGAAGTGAAATCGGGGACGCCCTCGCTGAAATGTCCCGCGAAAACCTTTGCGCCCAGGGCTGAAAGTAAAGACCGGGGAATCACGCGAGGCTATGCGGGAGAAGCAGACGAAACGGAACGCCTCCAAACCATAAGGGTTAGGCGTGGCGTCACCGTCGTCGGCGATTAGGGAAACGGGAAAGCAGAATTTCTCACCGGGCATTTTGCGCGGGAGAGTATGGCAGGACGCAACATGTCCATGCCAGCCCGAAGACGAGGGAAGCCTTGTCCAATCGAGGACGAAGGCAACCTGGTCTTGTGCGAGCAACTGCGAAAAATGAACGTAGGAAGCCCCGGTACGCCGGGGCTTGGGAGTGGCGAGAGTGCCAACTTTTAATCAGCTAGTGAAATTCGGACGGACGAGCCCAAGGTATAAGACGGCGAGTCCAGCGCTGCAATCGTGTCCGCAGAAGCGCGGCGTGTGCACGCGCGTGTACACACAGACGCCGAAAAAGCCGAACTCGGCATTGCGCAAGGTGGCGCGCGTTCGTCTGACGAATGGGATCGAAGTGACGACCTACATTCCAGGTGTTGGCCACAATCTGCAGGAGCACTCGATTGTGCTGATCCGCGGGGGCCGCGTGAAAGATCTGCCGGGCGTGCGTTATCACGTGGTGCGTGGGACGCTCGATGCAACCGGCGTCGCGGGCCGGAATCAGGGCCGTTCGAAATACGGATCGAAGAAACAGAAGAAGGCATAAGGACCAGGTTTCAAAGTTTCAAGGTTTCAAAGTGAGTTGAGCGAGACGTTGAAACTTCGAAACCTGGGTTGAAGCAGGAGCGAAAAGAACAGATGCCGCGTAAAGGACATATCGCGAAACGGAAGACTGAGGCGGATCCGGTGTATGGATCAGACCTGGTGACGAAGTTCATCAACTCGATGATGTGGCAAGGCAAGAAGTCAACGGCCGAGGGCATCTTCTATACGGCGCTCGACAAGTTGAAGGAAAAAGGCGGAGACGAGCCGTTGAAGCTGTTCACGAAGGCGGTCGAAAACGCCAAGCCTCTGCTCGAAGTAAAGACGCGGCGCGTGGGCGGCGCGAACTACCAGGTGCCGATCGAAGTGTCGCCGGACCGCCGGACGTCGCTGGCGATTCGCTGGATTGTGACCTACGCCCGCGGCCGCGGCGAAAAGGGCATGATCGACAAATTGACCAACGAATTGCTGGATGCAGCAAACGGCAAAGGCGCTGCCATCAAGAAGAAGGAAGACGTACATCGCATGGCGGAAGCCAATAAGGCGTTCGCACATTATCGGTGGTAAATCGCTGTCGGCTCTTGGCTTTCCCAGGGCGGTGTGGCTAAGAGCTAACGGCCAAGAGCCACGAGCTTAGAGCAGAGCCCCAGAGAGGATAGTAAGTAAGCTGTGCCCAGAACAGTCCCATTAGAGCGTTGCAGGAACATCGGCATCATGGCCCACATCGATGCCGGGAAGACCACTACGACCGAGCGCATCCTTTTTTATACGGGAAGGACGCATCGCATCGGAGAGGTGCATGAGGGCACGGCCACCATGGACTGGATGGAGCAGGAACAGGAGCGAGGAATTACGATTACTTCGGCCGCGACGACCTGCACCTGGCGCGACATCCGCATCAACATTATTGATACGCCCGGCCACGTGGATTTCACGGCGGAGGTGGAGCGTTCGCTGCGCGTGCTCGACGGCGCGGTCGCAGTGTTTGACGCCGTGCATGGCGTGCAGCCGCAGTCCGAAAAGGTCTGGCGCCAGGCCGATAAATACGGCGTCCCGCGCATTTGCTTCATTAATAAGATCGACAAGATGGGTGCCGATTTCGAGCATGCCGTCGATACCCTCCGCAAGCGCCTCAACGCCAAGCCCGTCGCGATTCAGATTCCCATCGGACAGGAAGACAAGTTTCGTGGCGTGATCGACGTGGTCGAGATGAAGGCTATCGTCTGGAACGACGAGGCGATGGGCGCCGAATATGAGACGGAAGAGATTCCGGCGGAGCTGAAGAAAAAGGCCGAAGCATTCCACACGCAGCTGGTCGAAACCGTCGCCGAAAACGACGACGACATTCTGCATAAATTTCTGGAAGGCGAAGCGATCTCGGCGGCCGAGTTGAAGGCATCGTTGCGCAAGTCGACGATCGCGCTCAAGTTGTTTCCGGTGGTGGTAGGAACGGCGTTCAAGAATAAGGGTGTGCAGCCGCTGCTCGATGCGGTGGTCGATTATCTGCCGTCGCCGCTCGATACGAAAGAAACGCATGGCCTCGATCCCGAAAGCGGCCAGACGATCACGCGCAAGGCCAATGACAAAGAGCCATTCGCGGCGCTGGCGTTCAAGATCATGGCCGACCCGTTTGTGGGGCAGCTGACCTTTATCCGCGTTTATTCGGGAACATTGAAGTCGGGCGAGTCGGTGATGAACTCGCGCACGCAGCGACACGAGCGCATTGGGCGCCTGCTCAAGATGCACGCCAACAAGCGCGAAGACATTCAGGAAATTCTGGCGGGCGACATCTGCGCCGCGGTCGGACTGAAGAACGTTGGCACCGGCGACACGATCTGCGAGGAGAAGCATCCGATCACGCTGGAATCGATTTCGTTTGCGGTGCCCGTGATCGCCGTTGCGGTCGAGCCGAAGACGAAGGCCGACCAGGAAAAGATGGGCATGGCGCTCGCCAAGCTGGCCCAGGAAGATCCCACCTTTAAAGTTCACACCGATCCCGACAGCGGACAGACGATCATCAGCGGCATGGGCGAGTTGCATCTCGAGATCATCGTCGACCGCATGATGCGCGAGTACAAAGTCGAAGCGAACGTGGGCAAGCCGCAGGTTGCGTACCGCGAGACGATTCGCAAACACGCCGAAGCCGAAGGCAAATACATCCGGCAGACGGGTGGCCGCGGCCAGTACGGGCACGCCAAGATTTATCTCGATCCGAACGAGCCGGGCAAGGGGTACGAGTTCGTCAACGAGATCGTGGGCGGAACGGTACCGAAGGAATACATCAAGCCGATCGACCAGGGCATGCAGGAAGCGATGGAAGGCGGAGTTCTGGCCGGCTATCCGATGGTCGACATCAAGGCGACGCTTTACGACGGCAGCTATCACGACGTGGACTCGAACGAAATGGCATTCAAGATCGCCGGTTCGATGGCCTTTAAGGAAGCGGCGCGCAAGGCGAGTCCGGTGATTCTCGAGCCGGTGATGGCAGTCGAAGTGGTGACGCCTGAGGATTTCGCCGGGGCGATCATGGGCGACCTGAGTTCTCGCCGCGGACGCATTGAAGGCATGGAGCATCGGGCGGGCTCGCAGGTAATTAAGGCCATCGTGCCGCTGGCGGAGATGTTCGGGTATGCGACGCACATGCGGTCGTCAACGCAGGGCCGCGCTGAATACTCGATGCATTTTGCGCGGTATGAAGAAGCCCCGCGGTCGGTGGCGGAAGAAATTATTGCCAAGACGCAGGGCAAGACGACTTCGAAGTGATTTGTATCAGGGCGTGGCTTGAGCCACGCCGAATCGTGAAACGTCGGATCGTTAGACAAGGTTCGGGGCTTTAGCCCCTGAGGACAAAAGGAAATGGCGAAGGAAAAATTTGACCGCACTAAGCCGCACTGCAACGTAGGGACGATCGGGCACATCGATCACGGCAAGACGACGTTGACGGCGGCGATCACGAAAGTGTTGCAGAAGCACAACCCGAAGATCGTGTTCCGGTCGTTCGATTCGATCGACAACGCTCCGGAAGAAAAGGCTCGTGGTATCACGATCGCCACGGCGCACGTGGAGTACGAGACGGCGAACCGGCACTACGCGCACGTGGATTGTCCGGGCCACGCCGACTACATCAAGAACATGATCACGGGCGCGGCGCAGATGGACGGCGCAATTCTAGTGGTGGCTGCGACGGACGGTCCGATGCCGCAGACGCGCGAGCACGTGCTGCTGGCTCGCCAGGTTGGCGTGCCGTACATCGTGGTTGCGCTGAACAAGTGCGATGCGGTCGACGATCCCGAACTGCTCGACCTGGTTGAGTTGGAAGTGCGCGAACTGCTGAAGGGCTATAAATTTCCGGGCGACGACTTGCCGGTGATCCGGTTGTCGGCGCTGGGCGCGCTGAACGGCGAAGAGAAGTGGGAGAAGCAGGTGGACGCGCTGATGGAGGCGGTGGACAAGAGCGTGCCGCAACCGGCGCGCGAACTGGACAAGCCGTTCCTGATGCCGATCGAAGATATTTTTTCGATTCAGGGACGCGGCACGGTGGTGACGGGGCGAATCGAGCGCGGGAAGGTGAAAGTCGGCGAGGAAGTGGAGATTGTGGGCTTCCGCGAGACGCGCAAGACAGTCGTCACGGGCGTGGAAATGTTCAAGAAGCAGCTGGACGAAGGCATGGCGGGCGACAATGCCGGGTTGCTGCTGCGCGGCGTCGCGAAGGAAGACGTGGAGCGCGGCATGGTGCTGGCGAAGCCGGGCTCGATCACGCCGCACACGAAGTTCAAGGCGGAGGTTTACATCCTGAACAAAGAAGAAGGCGGGCGGCATACGCCGTTCTTCAAGGGATATCGTCCGCAGTTTTATTTGCGAACCACGGACGTAACGGGTGTAGCGGAGTTGCCGGCAGGCACGGAGATGGTGATGCCGGGCGACAACGTGAGCCTGGTGATCGAGTTGATCACGCCGGTGGCGATGGAGAAGGGCTTGCGCTTCGCAATTCGCGAAGGCGGGCACACGGTGGGCGCAGGAACGATCGCGGAGATTATTCAGTAAGTGAAGGTGTGGCGCGGGACACTCCTGTCCGCGCTGCATGCAGCAGATGAGAACGTTGCGCGGGCAAGAGTGCCCGCGCCAAACGAGCAAAAGCGGCTTGCAGCTTGCCGCCAGTTCTTTCTTCCCGGAGGGCCGGGAGGGGTTAGAGAGAGACACAGTGAGCGCACAAGAGAGAATTCGAATCCGGTTGAAAGCTTACGACTATCGCATCCTGGATCAGTCGACGGGCGAGATCGTGGAAACAGCCAAGCGCACGGGCGCACAGATCGCGGGCCCGATTCCGCTGCCCACGATGAAGAACAAGTACTGCGTGCTGCGGTCGCCGCATGTGGACAAGAAATCGCGGGAACAGTTTGAGATCCGCACGCACAAGCGCCTGCTCGACATTCTGGAGCCGACGCAGCAGACGGTCGACGCATTGATGAAGCTCGATCTGCCGGCGGGTGTGGATGTGGAGATCAAAGCGTTCGGGAAAGAACATAAATAGCTGTCAGCCGTCAGCCATCAGCCGTCAGGAAAAACGGCGTGGCTGAAAGTTGAGCGAGCCCCAGCCAATAGCCGTTGAACGAACGACGAGCCAAGCTGGGAACGGAGAAGGAAATGGCAAAGGTTGCAGGAATTCTGGGCAAGAAAGTCGGCATGACGCAACTCTTCGACTCGAAGGGCGAGGTGCGGCCGGCGACGGTGTTGCAAGCCGGGCCGTGCGTGGTCACTCAGCACAAGACCAGTACGAAGGATGGCTATGTCTCCGCGCAGATCGGGCTGGTCGAGTTCGTGAAAGAAAAGAAACTGACCAAGGCGATGCAGGGACACTTTGCCAAGCACAACCTTCCGCCCGTGAAGTTTTTGCGCGAAGTTGCGATCGAAGTCGAAGGGCCGAACGAGGATCCTACCAACGCCGTGGTTAAAGTTGGCGACCGCGTGCTGGTGGATATCTTCGAAAGCGAGCGGTTTGTCGATGTTGTCGGCACCAGCAAGGGACATGGGTTTCAGGGCGTGGTGAAGCGGCATCACTTCGGCGGCGGCCCGAAGTCGCACGGATCAATGTTCCAAATCACCGGTTCGATCGGCGCATCGGCGTTTCCGTCGCGCGTCATGAAGGGTATGCGCATGTCCGGGCACATGGGAAACACGCGCATCACGACGCGTAACCTGCGAATTCTGGGCGTGGATAAAGAGGACAATCTGCTGGTGGTCGAAGGCAGCGTTCCGGGGCCGAACGGCGGATACATCATTATTAACAAAGCGAAGAAGCCGCCCAGAGAGCGCCGCGGATTCGCGGGTTCGGCGACGGTCGATCCGTTGAAGGCGGCCAAGAGAGCGGCGAAGAAGGCGTAAGAACGTCGTTAGTCGTTGGTCGTTAGTCGTTGGTCGTTAGTCGTTCGGCCAACCTGGATGAGAGTGATATGGCAACTATCGATGTACACAACTTGAGCGGAGCGAAGGTCGGAACGGTCAACCTGGCCGACGAGGTATTCGGCGCAGTCAACGAGGACCTGCTCTGGGAGGCGGTGACGCATTATCGCGCCGCCGGCCGCGCGGGCACGCACGCCACCAAGGTCCGCGGGAGCGTTTCCGGTTCGGGCAAGAAGCTGTGGAAGCAGAAGGGCACGGGGCGGGCGCGTATCGGCTCGGTCCGGTCGCCAGTCTGGCGTCACGGTGGAACGGTGCATGGACCGCAACCGCGCTCTTACGACTATGCGTTCCCGAAGAAGAAACTGCTGGGCGCGCTGCGCTCGGCGCTGGCCGCGAAGTTTGCGGATGGGAAACTGGTCGTGGTCAAGGCCTTCGATTTGAAAGAGGCCAAGACGAAGCCCTTTGCCGAAGCGCTCAGCAAGCTGAAAGTCGAAGGAACGACGCTGCTGGTGGACGTTTCGACGGTCGAGAACAAGAACCTGGAACTGAGCGCGCGCAACATCGACGGGCTCGATCTGGTGAAGGCGAACGAGGTGCATCCGTATCACCTGATGCGGCACACGTATGCGGTGTTCGCGCAGCCGGCGCTGGAAAAGCTGCAGGATGCTCTCAAGAAAACAGCATCGCGCCGCGAACATGCGGCCGAGCCGGCGCCGGAGAAAAAGAAACCCGCGCGGCGTTCGCGTAAGGCGGAGGTGGCCTGATGAAATCCGCATACCAGATCATCCGCAAGCCGGTGATTACAGAAAAGGGCCTCGGGATCAAGGAAACCCAGAACACGCTGGTGTTCCAGGTGGCGCCCAAGGCTACGAAGACTGAGATCAAGCAAGCCGTGCAGACGATTTTCAAAGTGAAAGTCGCATCGGTGCGCACGGCGAATTATCCGGGCAAGGAGCGGCGGCGAGGGAAATTCGCCGGCTACCGTCCCGATTGGAAGAAAGCGTATGTGCGGTTGAAGACCGGAGAGAAGATGCCGGAGTACGCACAGAATCTGTAATACAGCGGTCAGCCATCAGCCGTCAGCCATCAGGAAAACCGGGCTGACGGGGCAAGAGGGTACCTGATGGCTGATGGCTGAAGGCTGAGAGCTAATATGGCGATCAAAACATACAGACCGACAACGCAGACGTTGCGGTACCGCACGCACCTGACGACCGACGACATTACTTCGCCCAAGCCGCACAAGCCGCTGGTCGAGGGCAAGATCCGGTCGGGCGGGCGGCGCAATTCTGGCGACACGACGATGCGCTTCCGTGGCGGCGGCAACAAACGCAAGCTGCGCGCGATTGATTTCAAGCGCGACAAGCATGGGATTCCAGCGACGGTGGTGACGATCGAATACGATCCCGGCCGCTCGGCCCGAATTGCGCTGCTCAGCTATGCCGATGGCGAGAAGCGCTACATCGTGCAACCCGACGGGCTGAAAGTCGGACAGAAAATTCTGAGCGGGCCCGAGGCCGACATTCTGGTGGGCAACGCGCTACCTCTGCGGAATATTCCGCCCGGCACGACGATTCATAACCTGGAACTGAAGCCGGGCAAGGGTGCGCAGATGGTGCGCTCGGCGGGCGGTTCGGCGCAGTTAGTGGCAAAAGAAGGCGACTACGGGCTTGTGAAGCTGCCTTCGGGCGAAACCCGCAAAGTGCTGCTGGATTGTCTGGCGACGATCGGACAGGTTGGCAACGTGGATCACGAGAACGTGACCTGGGGCAAAGCCGGCCGCACGCGCTGGGTGGGCAAGCGTCCGCATAACCGCGGTGTTTCGATGAACCCGGTCGACCATCCGCATGGCGGCGGTGAAGGCAAGACCTCAGGCGGCCGGCATCCGGTAACGCCGTGGGGCCAGCCGACGCGCGGCTACAAGACGCGGAACAACAAACGCACGGATGCGTTCATTGTGAGCCGCAGGAAGAAAGGCTAACCAGTCGTTAGTCGCTAGTCGTTAGTCGTTGGCGACTGAGAGCTGAGAACTGAGAGCTGAATTTATGGGACGTTCGACAAAAAAGGGACCGTTCATCGATGCGCACCTGGCGACGAAGATCGAAGCCTTGAATGCGCGCAACGAAAAGAAGGTGCAGCGAACTTGGTCGCGGCGCTCGACGATTATTCCGGAAATGGTTGGGCACACGATCGCCGTGCACAACGGAAAAAAGTTCATTCCGGTGTACGTGACCGAGAACATGGTCGGGCACAAGCTGGGCGAGTTCAGCTTTACGCGCCAGTTCAAGGGACACTCGATGAAGGCAGCGACCGAAGTGGCCGCAAGACCGGCGGGTGTGCCCGGCGGACCAGGGGCCATAACTCCGTCGGCCCCGTCGTCGCCAGCGCCGCCGAAGGGTTAGTGGTAGAGGCGGGGCTTGCTCCGTCTGCGAGACGCGGTGAGCCGCGTCTCTACAGGAAAAGCGATTATGGAATTTCGAGCTGAAGCACGATACATGCGAGTCTCGCCGCAGAAGGCGCGGCTGGTGCTGGATTTGATCCGGGGGCGGCGCGTGGAAGAAGCGCGCAATACTCTGGCGTTCACGAAGAAGCGCGTGGCTGCGACAGTCGGCAAGTTGCTGCAGTCGGCCATCGACAACGCGAATTTTCTGAGCACCGAAAAGGGCCTGGACGTCGATGTCGACAACCTGTACGTGAAGCACACGGCGGCCAACGACGGGCCGCGCATGAAGCGGGTTCGTCCGGCTCCGATGGGACGCGCGTACCGCTACGTGCGCCGCATTGCGCACCTGGAGATCGTGCTCGCCGAGCGCAACAGGAACGGCGCGTCGGTGGCGCATACGGTGGGCGACGAGACCAAGGCGGCGGCTCCGGCGAAACCAAAAGCCAAGGCCAAGGCGAAGGCGCCCGCGAAGAAGAAGGCGGTTGGCAAGAAAGCGACCGCGAAGAAGTAAGACAGTCATTAGTCGTTAGTCGTTTGGGAATTTGGTTTGCTAACGACCATCGACAAGCGGCCAACGACTGAGAAGAGTTTAGGAGCAACTATGGGACAGAAGGTCCATCCTTACGGTTTCCGGCTCGGCTACACCAAGCCGTGGAAGTCGCGGTGGTTTGTGGAGCGCGACTACGACAAGCTGCTGCTTGAAGATTACAAGCTGAAGGCTGAACTGAAGGACAAGCTGAAGTCGGCGGGCGTGAGCTCGATCGAAATCGAACGTCCGGGCAATAAGCTGCGCATCATTATTAAGACGGCGCGGCCGGGAATCATCATCGGGCGCAAGGGCGCGGAAATCGACAAGCTGAAACAGGAACTACAGAAGCGCACGGCGCGCGAAGTGCACGTCGATATTCAGGAAGTGCATAAGCCTGAGCTGGACGCGCAGCTGGTTTCCGAATCGATCGCGCTGCAGCTTGAAAAGCGCGTCGGATTCCGGCGGGCGATGCGCAAGTCGGTCGACTCGGCACTGCGGTTCGGATGCAAGGGAATTAAGGTTCGCGTGAGTGGACGCCTGAACGGCAATGAAATCGCGCGTTCGGAGTGGTATCTGCAGGGGCGTCTGCCGCTGCACACGCTACGTGCTGACATCGATTATGGATTTACTGAAGCGCGCACCACGTACGGTGTAATCGGCGTGAAGTGCTGGGTGTATAAGGGCGAGATTCTGCCGGCGAAGAAGCGCGAAGCAACACCGGCGCGGGAACTGCCGACGACGGGAGCGTTTTAAGAGGTAAGAGGTCAAAGGTCAGATTGCTGAGGTTCAAGGAATCTGACGGGAAGAATTTCCTGAGACCTGACAACTGAGGCCTGAGAGCTGATTCTATGTTGATGCCGAAGAAAGTTAAGTACCGCAAGCAGCAGCGCGGGCGCATGACCGGGAAGGCTTGGCGCGGGTCGGAACTCGCGTTCGGGCGTTATGGGCTGAAGGTGCTCGAACCGGGCTGGATTACCGACCGGCAGATCGAGGCCAGCCGCGTGGCCATGACTCGTTTCGTGAAGCGCGGCGGAAAGATCTGGATCCGCCTGTTTCCCGACAAGCCGGTGACCAAGAAGCCCGCCGAAACCCGTATGGGCAAAGGCAAGGGCGCTCCCGACCACTGGGTAGCAGTCGTGAAGCCGGGCAAGATTCTGTTTGAGATGGAAGGTGTGACGATCACCGACGCGAAGGAAGCCATGCGGCTGGCATCGCACAAGATGCCCCTGCGCACGGCGTTTGTGCAGCGCGAAGTGTTTTAGGGAAGCAGGCGCGAGCTTCGAGTTTCGAGCACAAGTTAGAAAAGCTGTTACTGAGAACCGATTTTATGAAAGCAGAAAAGATTCGCAACTTAACTGATGTCGAGCTGAAGCACCAGGAACGCGATCTCGCGGACCAACTCTTCAAGCTGAAGTTCCAGATGAATATGGGACAGACCGAGAGCCTGAAGAAGATTCGTGGGTTGCGCCGTGACATCGCACGCGTGAAGACAGTTCTGCGCGAGCAGGAACTCGCCGCGGCCAAGACGGAGAAGAAATAATGGCAGAAACCACAGGCCAGGAAAAACGCGCCAACCACAAGATACTGATCGGCACAGTGAAGTCGAACAAGATGCAGAAGACGATCGTGGTCGAAGTGACGCGCAAGAAAGCGCATCCGCTCTACGGACGCGTGATCTCGATCCGCAAAAAGTTCTATGCGCACGACGAGAAAAACGAAGCGCACATTGGCGACGTGGTGCGCATCGAGGAATCGCGCCCGCTCTCGCGGCTGAAGCGCTGGACACTGAAGGAAATTGTGCGCAAGACGGCGCTGGTACCGGAAGTCCCGGCTGACGCCGATGTCGTGGCCGGCCGCTAACAGGCAGAAGAGGAGACGAACATGGCCGTAATGATGAGATCCATGCTCGAGGTTGCCGATAACTCCGGCGCGCGCAAGCTGCAGATGATCATGCCGCTCGGCGGCTCGACCGGACTGCACGCGGGCCTAGGCGATGTGATCACGGCGAGCGTGAAGGAAGCTTCGCCCGACGGGCAAGTGCAAAAGGGCAAAGTGGTGAAAGCGGTAATCGTGCGCACGCGCAAGGAACACCGGCGCCGCGACGGAACTTATATCCGCTTTGACCAGAATGCAGCGGTTCTGATTAACGATGCGGGCGAACCGGTCGGGACGCGTGTCTTCGGTCCGGTGGCGCGCGAATTGCGCGAGAAGAAGTTTTTGAAGATTGTGTCGCTGGCGCCGGAAGTGTTGTAAAGGCAAGGTTTCAGAGTTTCAAGGCTTCAAGGTGCCTTGAACTCGTGAGACGGCGAAATTCCGGTGGATTTTGGAACGTTGAAACCTTGAAACTTTGAAACTTGGATTTCTTATGGGAACTGCAACATCGGCAAAGCATAAACGAGTAGACATCCGGCGGAACGACACTGTGAAGGTGATGACCGGACGCGATACGGGAAAAGAAGGGCGCGTGTTGCGCGTGTTGCCTGACGAGGGCCGCGTGCTGGTGGAACACGTAATGACGGTCAAGAAACACGTGCGCCCGAACCCGCAGCGCAACATCAAAGGCGGAATCGCCGAGCAGGAACGGCCCATCCCGCTCTCGAACGTGGCGCTGGTCTGTCCGACCTGCGGCCCCGTGCGCATCGGGCATGCGGTGCAGGGCGACCGCAAGGTGCGCGTTTGCAAGAAGTGCGGAACGACGCTGGATAAGTGATTTGGTAATTGGGTAATCGGGGAATTTCGTAATTTGAAACCTTTGAGCTCTTAAATTACGAAATTACCCGGTTACAAAATTACAAAATTCCTCACGAACCGGTAACCACTCCGAAACCGTGATGGAGAAGGCAGCAACGAACATGGCGAAAGACGGACAGAACAAAGAAGAGCAGAAAAAGGGGAAACCGGCGAAGGGCGAGAAGCATGCCGCCGAAGAGCCAAAGGCGGGTCCGGAAGCTCCGCGGCATTCGGCGAAGGAGCGTCCGCGGTTGCGGACGCGCTTTGAGAAAGAAGTAGCGCCGGCGCTGGCCAAGGAACTGGACCTCAAGAATCCGATGGCGGTGCCGCGGCTGAATAAGATTGTGGTCAACATGGGTGTGGGCGAGGCGACACAGAACGCGAAGCTTATCGACCCGGCGGCGAACGAACTGGGCCAGATTACGGGCCAGAAGCCGATCATCACACGGGCGAAGAAGTCGATTGCGGCGTTCAAGGTGCGCGAGAACATGCCGATCGGCGCCATGGTCACACTGCGGGGCGACCGCATGTACGAATTTTTCGATCGTCTGGTAACGATTGTGCTGCCCCGCGTGCGCGACTTCCGCGGGGTCTCGACCAAGTCGTTTGACGGGCGCGGCAATTACACGCTGGGTCTGCACGATCAGCTGATCTTTCCGGAAATCGATTACGCCAAGGTTGACAAGCTGAAGGGCATGAACGTCACCATTGTGACGACGGCCCAAAGCGACGACCAGGCGCGGAGTTTGCTGAAACATTTGGGTATGCCGTTCAGGGCGTGATTGGTAGAGACGCGGTTTGCCGCGTCTGAGAGGGGCAAGCGCCGTCTCTACATAAGGAGCTAGAAGCTAAGTGGCTACAACAGCAAAACGAGTCAAAGACGCAAGGAAGCCGAAGTTCTCGTCGCGCAAGCACAACCGCTGCAAGATTTGCGGGCGTCCGCGCGCTTACCTCCGGAAGTTTGGCGTTTGCCGCCTGTGCTTCCGGCAGTTGGCGCTGCGGGGCGAGATCCCGGGAGTTTCGAAGTCGTCGTGGTAAGGGCGTCGTTGGTCGTTCGTCGTTAGTCGTTCGCGACGACGGGTGAACGATGCGGCGCAGTTTTACCGAAGTTGTGGAATGTAGTTTTCGGTGGTTGCTCGCTAACGACTAGCGACCAACGACCGACAGAAGTAAGCTGCTGCAGGTTCTCCGTTGAACGCGGAGCGAACGGGCGGCTTGAGGAGAAGGAAACGATGAGGTTGACCGATCCGGTCGCAGACATGCTGGCGCGCATCCGCAACGCGATTCGCGCGCGTCACCAGAAAGTGGATATTCCGGCTTCGAAGCTGAAGGTGGAGATTGCCCGCATCCTGAAGGAAGAGGGCTATATCGCGAACTTCAAGCCGACCGAAGAAGAAGGGCACAAAGTCGTGCGCGTCTATTTGAAATACGGCAACAACAACGAGGCCGTGATTTCGAACCTGGCGCGTGTATCGCGACCCGGCTGCCGCGTTTATGTGCGCCGCACCGAGATTCCGCGGGTGCTCGGCGGATTGGGCATCAACATCCTGACTACGCCGAAGGGCGTCATGACCGGCCGCCAGGCGCGCAAGCAGGGCTTGGGCGGCGAGTTATTGTGTGAAGTTTGGTAGAGACGCGGCTTGCCGGGTCTGAGACGGGGCAAGCCCCGTCTCTACAGAGAGATTAAAGCTATGTCACGAATTGGAAAAAAGCCGATCGCGATTCCCAAGGGCGTCACGGTCAAATTTGAAGGCAACACCGTCCTGGTGCAGGGGCCGAAGGGCAAGCTGGATACGCCGCTTCCCGCCGGCATCAAGATGGAGCAGAAGGACGGCAACCTGGTCGCGATCCGCGAGAACGATTCGCAGGCCGCGGTGCACGGACTCGCTCGCGCTCTCGTGAACAACGCGGTTGAAGGCGTTACCAAGGGCTGGACGCGGGAACTGGAAATCGTCGGCATTGGCTATCGTGCGGAGTTGAAGGGCAAAGCGACGGTGATTTTCAGCCTGGGCTATTCGCATCCGATCGAGTATCCGCTGCCGACGGGCGTCGACTGCACTGTCGATCCCAAGCAGACCAAGCTGACCCTCACTAGTATTGACCGGCAGAAGGTAGGGCAGGTGGCGGCGGAAATGCGTTCCCTGCGTCCGCCCGACCCGTACAAGAATAAAGGTGTGCGCTACGCCGGCGAGCGACTGAAGAAGAAAGTAGGCAAGACGGGAGCGAAATAAGACCGGTCGTTGGTCGCTTGTCGTTGGTCGTTCGGTGACAAGAAAAGATTGAAGCTTTGGAGTAGCCAGCAACGGTTGGGACGCGATGGTTTGCTAACGACAAACAACCAGCGACTAACGACCGGCTGGAGCCCGGTATAGAACCCCGGGGTTTAGGAAGAAGGAACAGAGTCATGCTAAGAATTGCGTCAAAAAACCAAACTCGGCAGCGCGTGCACGACCGCATCCGGAAGAAAGTGATTGGCACGGCGGAGCGGCCGCGGCTCAATGTGTATCGGTCCCTGAACCATGTTTACGTTCAGGTGATCGACGATCTGCAGGGCGTAACCCTGGCGGCGGCGGGTACCTCGCTGGGCAAGAAGGGTGAACGCGTCACAGGAGGCAATGTGGCTGCGGCCAAGGCGGTCGGCAAGAAGATTGCCGAACTGGCCAAGCAGAAGGGCATCACCAAAGTGGTGTTCGATCGCGGCGGCTACATTTACCACGGACGCATCAAGGCGCTGGCCGACGCGGCGCGCGAAGCGGGATTGCAGTTTTAGGTCGTTGGTCGTTCGGAGGCCACAAAAGCGCGAACGACTAACGATCACCGACCAACGACAGAAACAGGAAATGAGATTTCAGAATGCCAACAGTAATTAAGAAACTCGATGCGGGTGCGTATCAGTTGAAGGACCAGGTGGTTTCGATCAACCGCGTGACCAAGGTCGTCAAAGGCGGCAAGAACCTGTCGTTTGCGGCGCTAGTTGTCGTGGGCGATCCCACGGCGGCAGTGGTCGGTTATGGTTCGGGCAAGGCCAAGGAAGTTCCGCAGGCAATCCGCAAGGGAATTGAATCGGCCAAGAAGAACCTGATCCGGATCAACCTGACGCAGACGACCGTGCCGCACACCGTGCTTGGCCGCTATGGTTCCGGGATGGTATTGCTGAAGCCGGCGCCGGAAGGAACCGGCGTGATTGCCGGCGGAGCGGTGCGTGCCGTAATGACTTCGGCCGGCGTGCAGAACGTGCTCACAAAATCGATTGGCACGACCAACCCGCATAACGTGATCAAGGCCACGTTTGATGCGCTCAAGAAACTGAAGAACAGGGAAGAAGTGGCAGCGCTGCGCGGCAAGTCAGTACAAGAACTGTAAATTTCAGGTTTCAAGGTTTCAAAGTTTCAAGGTTTCAACCTTTGAAACCTAGTCTTAGGGATGTGAAATGACAACGAAGACAGGCAAATCGGCGAGCGGCATGATTCAGATCAAACTGGTTCGATCGGCAATCTGCACGCCTCTGAAATACAAGAGAGTAGTCAAAGGGCTGGGCTTTACACGGCTCAACCAGGTGATTGAACGGCCGAATACGTCGGCCATCCGCGGCATGGTGAAGAAGGTGCCGCATTTGGTGGAGATAGTTGGGTAGAAGGGTTTCAAAGTTTCAAGGTCGTAAGGTTTCAAAGTGAAGACCCGCCAAAGTTGGCTTTTTTTTGAAACTCTGAAACCTTGAAACCTCGAAACCTCGAAACATGGAATTCATATGAATCTTTCGACAATCAAGGCACCTCGCAAGGCAACCGAAAAGCGCAAGCGCGTCGGACGCGGTATGGGTTCGGGCATGGGCAAGACCTCCACTCGTGGTCACAAAGGACAGTGGTCACGTTCGGGCGCGCGCTTGATTCGCGGATTTGAAGGCGGCCAGATGCCGTTGCATCGCCGCATCCCGAAGCGCGGCTTCACCAACATTTTCCGCGAGGAATATGACGTCGTGAATCTGGACCGCCTGGCCTCACTGGGCGAAACCGAGATCACTCCCGAAGTGCTCAAGAAGGCCGGTGTGGTCAATGGCAAGGCGCCCGTCAAGATTCTTGGCAACGGCGAATTGAAGTCGGCTCTCACCGTTCACGCCCACAAGTTCTCCAAAACGGCGCAGGAAAAAATTACCAAGGCAGGCGGCAAGTTCGAGGTCTTGCAGTAATGCTCGAAAAGCTGGCGAACATATTCCGGGTTCCAGATCTTCGCAAGCGCGTGTTGTTCACGCTTGGCCTGCTGGCTGTCTACCGCATCGGCGGGCACATTCCGACCCCTGGCATCAACGGCGACAAGCTGGCACAATTTTTTGAGCAGAACCGCGGGAGTGTGCTCGGGTTCGTCGACCTGTTCAGCGGCGGCAACCTGCGCCGCCTGACGATTTTCGCGCTCGGCATCATGCCGTACATTACCGCCTCCATCATTCTGCAGTTGCTCACGGTCGTATATGAACCGCTGGCCAAACTGCAGAAGGAAGGCGAGATGGGCCGCAAGAAGATCACGCAGTGGACGCGTTATCTGACGGTCGTGCTCAGCGCCGTGCAGTCAATGGGTATTGCGTTCAGCCTGGTGAAGGCTGGCGATTTCGTGAATGAATCGGCCGCCGTATTCGTTCCGATGACGATGTTGACCCTCACCACAGGCTCGGCGTTCATCATGTGGCTGGGCGAGCAGATTACTGAGCGCGGCATCGGCAACGGCATGTCGCTCTTGATCTTTGCCGGCATTGTGGTAGGTCTGCCGCGCGGCGTCGCTGACCTGCTTGAAAAAGCCAGAACCGCTGCCTGGGGAGCGTTCACGTTCCCGGCGTTGGTCATGCTGATCGTCCTGATGATCGCGGTCGTTGCGTTCATTGTCTTTGTCGAGCGCAGCGAACGCCGCATTCCTGTGCAATATGCCAAGCGTGTGGTCGGACGAAAGGTGATGGGCGGCCAGTCGACTCACCTGCCGCTGCGCGTTAATGCCGGCGGCGTGATGCCGGTCATCTTCGCGTCTTCAATTCTGGCTTTGCCGCAGATGCTGGCTGCACCCTTGCACAATAACCGTGTCATCGGTCCGATGCTTGACTGGCTGAGATGGGGCGAGCCGCTTTACACGCTCCTCTACTGCCTGGGCATCATTTTCTTCGCCTACTTCTATATCTCGATCGTGTTCAACCCGAATGAGGTTGCCGACAACATGCGGAAGTGGGGCGGGTTTATCCCCGGCATCCGGCCCGGCAAGCGCACCGCCGATTTCATCAACGATGTGCTGACGCGCATCACGCTGGTCGGCGCGTTCTACCTGATTCTGATCTCGCTGATCCCCGAGTGGATGATTGCCGGCATCAAGCTCAACCACCTGTGGCTGGTAGGGCGCATCTTTGAGAACCTGCCCACCTGGGTGACGAACGGATTGGGCGTGAATTTTTATTTCGGCGGAACGTCGCTGTTGATCGTTGTCGGCGTCGCCATGGATACAGTTACGCAGATCGAAGCGCAACTGATCATGCGCCACTACGATGGATTTACGCCGAAGAGCGGCCGCATTCGCGGACGGCGGTGGTAGAAAGAGTTCTCAGTTCCCGGTTCTCAGTTCTCAGTACAGAACTCGATGGGGTTTTACTGGGAACTGAGAACCGGGAACTGGTTGCAATGGCCAACGAAACCGCGCAAAGCGTAGGGCCGGTGATTCTTCTTGGGCCTCCAGGGGCAGGGAAGGGCACGCAGGCCAAACAAATTGTCGAGCGCTACGGTATCCCGCAGATATCGACTGGTGATTTATTGCGGGAACACGTGGCCAAAGGAACCGACCTCGGCGTTGAAGCCAAAGCCACAATGGCACGGGGCGAACTGGTTCCTGACGAGTTGATGTACGGCATGGTGGCCCAGCGGTTGCGGGAGGCCGATTGCCGGCGCGGATTTGTACTGGACGGCTTTCCCAGGACGGCAGCCCAGGCAGGATGGCTCGATGCCTTCCTCGAAAAAGAGCTCTTTGAAAATTCCGAGATGTGTCCGCCGGTTGTGATCCAACTGGTGGTCGACTATACTCAATTACTGCTGCGGCTTACCGGACGTCGTTCGTGTCCAACCTGTGGGCGGCTCTATAACATCCACTTCCAGCCACCTCGTGTGGATGAGTTATGTGACGTGGATGGCACTCCGCTGATTACCCGCAATGACGATCGTTCCGAAGTCATTACGGAGCGGCTGACTGCCTATGAGAAGCAGACCAGGCCGGTCGCGGACTACTACAGGGTGCAGCAGCGGCTTGTACCCGTGAATGCCGACCAGACTGTGATCGAGGTTACGGCGCAGGTTTTTGGCGTGATCGATAGCCACCGCAGCGAGTGCAGGCTGCCGGCGAAGTGACCCAGCGGGAACGATGATGAGTTTTGGGCATGAGTTTCGGAGACGATAAGATTATCCGCAAGTCGCCGCCGGAGATTGAGAAGATGCGGCACAGCGGCCACATCGTTCGCCAGGTGCTCAATCACTTGAAGGGCGTGGTCGCACCCGGCGTGACGACGATGGACTTGGAGAAAGCCGCCGAGAAGTTGATTGCGGAGCTGGGTGCAACGCCGGCATTCAAGGGGTATTACGGTTATCCTTGCGTGCTCTGCACCTCGATCAACGATGAGATCGTGCACGGGATTCCGTCGGGAAAGCGGGTCCTCAACGCGGGCGACATTGTTTCGATCGACTGTGGCGTGGTGTTCGACGGCTACTACGGAGACGCGGCGATTACGGTGCCGGTGGGCGACAAGATCGCGGTGGAACTGAAGAAGCTGCTCGAAGTAACCGAAGCATCGCTCTACAAGGGCATCGAGCAGGTAAAGATCGGCAATACGGTTGGGCACGTTGGATCGGCGATCCAGAAGCACGTGGAAGCGGCGGGCTTCAGCGTAGTGCGCGAATTTGTCGGGCATGGCATCGGAACGAAGTTGCACGAGGCGCCGCAGATTCCGAACTTCGGCAAGAAGGGCCAAGGAGCCGAGTTGTCCGAAGGAATGGTGCTGGCGATCGAGCCGATGGTGAACTTTGGCGGTCCCGCAACCAGGGTTTTGAGCGATAAGTGGACGGCAGTGACGGTCGACGGCAGCTATAGCGCGCACTTTGAGCACTGCGTGGCCGTGACAAAGCAAGGTCCGATGATTTTGACGCAGTGAACAAGCTCTTAGCTGTTAGCTCCTGGCTCTTAGCTAAGCGCCAAAGGCTAAAAGCCAAGAACTGATTTTGGAGGGTAATGAGCAAAGAAGACGCGATTGAAGTGATGGCGACGGTGATCGAGCCGTTGCCCAACGCCATGTTCAAGGTGGAACTAGAAAATAAACACCAGGTGCTGGCGCATGTATCCGGCAAGATGAGGAAGAACTTCATTCGCATTCTGCCCGGAGATAAAGTCGCGGTCGAGCTTTCGCCGTACGACCTGAATCGCGGTCGGATTGTGTACCGCTACAAGTAGAGCGGCGGGCGGGACGCCCACCTGACAGCCGGCGAGGATGCCGGCGCTACATTTGAATCGCAGTTGCAGTTAACTGAGAACTGACAACTGAGAACTGAGAACTGATTTATGAAAGTAAGAGCATCGGTCAAGAAAATTTGCGACAAGTGCAAGGTCATCCATCGCAAGGGTGTGGTGCGGGTGATCTGCGAGAATTCAAAACACAAGCAGCGTCAAGGCTAAGAGAGGAATCATGGCACGTATTGCAGGCGTCGATCTTCCGCGCAACAAGCACACGAACATCGCGCTCACTTACATTTACGGGATTGGGAATTCACGCGCCACGCGCATCCTGAAGGCGGCGAACGTCGATGCCGCGAAGAAGGTCCAGGATCTGGCTGAAGATGAGGTCAACCGCATCCGCCAGGTCATTGAGGGCGAAGGCGGGGTCGAGGGCGATCTCCGCAAAGACGTTTCGATGAACATCAAGCGGCTCATCGAAATCGGCTCGTATCGCGGATTCCGGCATCGCCGGAACCTGCCGGTTCGCGGTCAGCGCACGCACACCAACGCCCGCACCCGCAAGGGTCCGCGCAAAGGAACAGTCGCGCAGAAGAAGAAGTCGGCGGCAAAGACATAAGAACAGCTTCTGGCTTCTAGCTTCTGGCTAGGAGCTAGTAGCTAGGAGCTAACAGCTACTATGGCAAAACCAGCAGCAGCGGGCGGCGCAGCCGCACCGGAGAAAAAAGGCAAGACGAAGAAGTTCAAGAAGAAAGAGCGCAAGCACGTTCCGCACGGGCTCGTGCACGTGCAGGCTTCTTTCAACAACACGATCGTCACGATCACCGACATGAACGGCAATGTGCTGTCATGGAAGAGTTCGGGATCGCTCGGGTTCCGCGGATCGCGAAAGGGCACGCCCTTCGCCGCGCAGCAGGCGGCGATGAACGCGGCCAACATGGCGCGCGATCACGGCGTCCGCAGCGTGGACGTTCGCGTCAGCGGGCCGGGATCGGGCCGCGAATCGGCCGTGCGTGCGCTGGCTGCCGCCGGAATCGAAGTGCGTTCCATCAAGGACACGACGCCGATTCCGCACAACGGCTGCCGGCCGCCGAAGCGGCGAAGAGTGTAAGACCGTCGTTGGTCGTTAGTCGCTAGCCAAACCTTCACCGCCAGCGACCAAGGGCCCAACGACTAGCGACCGAAGACTAACGACTGATTTCGTCCGGGACGAAGGGTTAGCCAAGGTATTCCGCCAAGCGCAATCGGGCTGGTTGGAATCGAAACCCGTAAACCGGTCATCTAAAAGGAGAACAACTTGGCCCGTTATACCGATGCAGTTTGCCGTCTCTGTCGCCGGGAAGGCATCAAGCTCTTCCTGAAAGGCACGAAGTGCTTCAGCGACAAATGCCCCATTGAAAAGCGTAACTTCGCTCCCGGACAGCACGGGAAAGACAAGAAGACCAAGGTGGTCGGCTACGGTCTGCAATTGCGCGAAAAGCAGAAAGCGAAGCGCATTTACTTCACGCAGGAAAAGCAGTTCCGCAATTACTTCGAGACCGCGGTCCGCTCCCAAGGCGTGACCGGCGCGAAGCTGCTCGAACAGCTCGAGCGGCGGCTGGACAACGTCGTGTTCCGGCTCGGCTTCGGCATTTCCCGCCGCCAGGCGCGGCAACTGGTGCGCCACGGCCACGTGCAGGTGAATGGGAAGAAAGTCAACATTCCTTCGTACGAAGTGAACGTCGGCGAAGAGATTGCCATCCGAGAGAACAGCAAGAAGATTCCGATTCTCGAAATCGCGAAGGATTTCGCAAGCCATCAGCCCGCACCGATGTGGCTGGAAGTGAGCCGCGATGAGTACAAGGGACGCGTGATAGCGCTGCCGAAGCGCGAAGATATTCAGTTGCCGGTAAATGAGCAGCTGATTGTAGAGTTGTACAGCAAGTAGTAAGTAGTCGTTGGTCGTTAGTCGCTAGTCGTTGGCAGGCAAAGCCACCGACCCACGAACGACCATCGACTAACGACCAACGACTGTTTTGGCCCACTATTCGTGCCAGATCAGCCTTTCCTGGCTTTGACCTGAGCTGGGCCGCTCAGCGAGCCGGGATTGAGCCACATGGCCGAGAGGAGAACACAAATGCTTTGGAGAGGTTTTCAAAAACCGAAACGGCTGGCGAGCGATACCACTTCACTCACCGACAAGTACGGAATGTTCTGGGCGCAGCCCTTTGAGCGCGGCTTTGGCACGACCATCGGCAATGCATTGCGCCGCGTGCTGCTCAGCTCGATCGAAGGGGCGGCCGTTACCGCGGTAAAGATCGAGGGCGTGCTGCACGAGTTCCAGTCGATCCCGGGCGTAGTCGAAGACGCGACCGACATCATTCTCAACATGAAGCAGGTCCCGTTCAAGCTGGCGGGGGATGGTCCGAAAGCCATCTACCTGCGCTCGGATCAACCCGGTGTTGTCACCAGCGGCATGATCGAAGCCGATGCCGATGTCGAAATTCTCGACAAGGAAATTTACATCGCCACAGTCAGCGAAGGCGGCCGGCTCGACATGGAAATGCGCCTCAAGCGCGGCCGGGGCTACGTTGCCGCCGACAAGAATTTTGACGACGATCTCGGCATCGGATTCATTCCGATCGACTCCGTCCACTCGCCGGTGCGCAAGTGCAATTACACCGTCGAAGCGGCGCGTCTCGGCCAGATCACCGATTACGACAAGCTGACGGTCGAAGTCTGGACGAACGGCTCGATCACTCCCGGCGACGCGCTGGGACTGGCCGCGAAGCTGATCAAAGATCACATGAACATCTTTATCAACTTCGAGGAAGAGATCGAAACCGCCGCCTCGAGCGAAGAGCGCCGGCCCGAGATCAAGAACGAGAACCTGAATCGCTCGGTCGAAGAGCTTGAGCTCTCGGTCCGCAGCTATAACTGCCTGAAGAACGCGAACATTCAGACCATCGGCGAACTGGTCCAGAAGACCGAAGCCGAAATGCTGAAGACGAAGAACTTCGGGCGCAAGTCGCTGAACGAAATCAAGGAGATCCTTTCCTCGATGGGCCTGAGCCTGGGCATGAAGATCGACGAGCACGGCAACGCCGTTCCCGGACCGACCTCAAACCAGGTGCTGCCTGCTTCGGCGTACGGCGACAACGATCTGTAGGAGACCAGTCGTCAGTCGCTCGTCGTTTGCGAACGACTAACGACTAACGACCAACGACCAGAACACTGATTACTGGGGTTCAAACATGCGTCATAAAGTTGCGGGATACAAACTCGGACGAACCACATCGCACCGGCGTTCGCTGTTTCGGAACATGGTGACTTCGATCATCATGGAAGAACGCATTGAGACGACGGCGATCAAAGCCAAGGCTATACGTCCATTGGTGGAAAAGATGATCACGCTCGGCAAGAAGGGCGATCTGGCGGCGCGACGGCAGGCGGCGGCTTATCTAATGACCGACGAAGCCGTCCACAAGCTTTTCGATACCGTGGCGCCGCGCTTCGGCGACCGCAAGGGCGGCTATCTCCGCATCGTGCGTACCACGTGGCGTAAGGGCGATGGCGCCGAGAAGGCGTTCATCGAACTGCTCGGCAGCGAGCAGGTGCTCGACGAAAAGCGCCAGAAGCGCGCCGAAATCCGCGCCAAGCGTGCCGAAGAGACCCGCAAGGCAATGGAAAACGCCGATGCTGAAGCCCAGGCCCAGAAAGACATGGCCGCTAATGAGGCTGAGGGTAAGACCGAGGGCAGCGACAAAAAAGAGTAGAGACGCGGCTCGCCGCGTCTCCGCGGCGTGCCCGGAATTCTGTCAGGAAAACAAAATGGGCATCCGTCGCGGATGCCCTTTTTCGTTTATAAATAAAGGTCCGCGAATCCCGCTGCAATCGAGATTGCCGGAATGCGCGTCGGTTCCCTACAATAAAATATGATTCATTTCCCGGTTCCCGAAGCCCTCACTTTCGACGACGTTCTTCTCGTTCCCGCGCGTTCTGAAGTTGTGCCTGCCAGCACCAACACGCAGACGCAGCTCACGCGCAACATCCGCCTGAATATTCCCATCATCAGCGCCGCCATGGACACGGTGACCGAATCGCATATGGCGATTGCCCTGGCGCAACAGGGTGGCATGGGCATTGTCCACCGCAACCTGACAGTCGATCAGCAGGCCAACGAAATCGACAAGGTGAAGCGCTCGGAGAGCGGCATGATCGTCGACCCAGTCACCATGTCGCCGGACGCCAAGGTTTCCGACGCGCTCGATGTGATGAAGAAATACAAGATTTCGGGCGTGCCCATCACGCAAAAAGACGGAAAACTGGTCGGCATCCTCACCAACCGCGACCTGCGCTTCGAGACGCGCTTCGACATTCCGATCAGCAAGGTGATGACGAAGGACAACCTGATCACTGTGCCGGTGGGAACGACGCTCGAACAGGCGGAAGAAATTCTCCATGAGCATCGCGTCGAAAAGCTGCTGGTCGTCGACGACAAGTACAACCTGAAGGGCTTGATCACGGTCAAGGACATCCAGAAAAAACTCAAGTATCCGCAAGCCGCCAAGGACGACCATGGCCGCTTGCGCGTGGGCGGCGCCATCGGCGCGACTGGCGATTTCCTGGAGCGAGCGCAGGAACTGGCGAAAGCCAAAGCCGACATACTGGCCATTGACAGCGCGCACGGTCATTCGGAACTGGTCTTGGCAGCGGTGAAAGCGGTGAAAGCGAAGTTGCCGGAAGTGGATTTGCTCGCCGGCAATATTGCGACTTTCGACGGCGCCTGCGACCTGGTCAAGGCCGGAGCCGACGGCGTAAAAGTCGGCATCGGGCCGGGTTCGATCTGTACCACGCGCATCGTGACTGGCGTGGGCGTTCCGCAGATCACGGCGATTGCCGAAGCAGCGCGCGCCGTGCGCGACGCCGGTGTGCCGCTCATTGCCGATGGCGGCATCAAGTATTCCGGCGATATCGTGAAAGCGCTGGCGGCCGGAGCGTCGGCAGTAATGATCGGCTCCATGTTTGCCGGAACCGACGAAAGCCCTGGCGAGCTGATCCTCTATCAAGGCCGCACCTTCAAGTCGTATCGGGGCATGGGTTCGCTGGGCGCGATGGCGCAAGGCTCAAGCGAGCGCTATTTCCAGAATTCTGACGGAGATGCCTCGACCGAAACGTCGCCGTTGCGCGACGGCTCGAACCGGCTGGGCAAGCTTGTGCCGGAAGGCATTGAAGGCCGCGTGCCTTATCGCGGATCGGTTGCGATGATCGTGTATCAGATGGTGGGCGGGCTCAGGTCGGGCATGGGCTACTGCGGCTGTCAAACCGTGAGCGACTTGCAGCAGCGGGCGCGGTTCGTGCGCATCAGCGCCGCCGGGTTGCGCGAAAGCCACGTGCACGACGTGATGATTACCCGCGAAGCTCCGAACTACGCGGTCGAGTAGGAGAGAAGGCCGATTGTCTGAACGAGAAGACCGATTTTCTCGCCCCCGTCCCAGTCTTGTCGGCGCTTGGTGGCCCGCCATGGTCTGGATCGGGCTCATCAGCGTCGAATCCAGCGACGCATTCTCGTCGCAGAATACCGGCAGCATGCTGTACGCGCTGCTGACTCGCCTGTTCGGTCAAATCGACCTTTACGATTTCCTCATGTTCCATTTTTATCTCCGCAAGACCGGGCACGTAGTCGGCTACGGCATGCTGGCGCTGCTTCTGCTGCGCGGATGGCGGATGACGATCGGCCCGGCGCGAGCATGGTTGAATAAGATGCTGCTTCTGTCGTGGGGAGGAACCGCCTTTGTCGCTTCTATGGATGAATGGCATCAGACCTTCATTCCCTCGCGCACAGGGACCGTGCACGACGTGATTCTCGACAGCATTGCAGGCTTGGGGTTTTTGCTGATCGCCTATTTGTGGCTGCGGCGGAGGGCGACGGCAGAGCGCGGCCTGATCAACTTAAGGTCCGGCCGTGCGTGAGGAACGGTGCGCCAGCAGTGCAATCGCTGACACCGCCGCAATCGCCGCAGAAAAATAGAATGGAACTGCCGCCCCGTAAACCTTCCACAGTGCCCCCGTAATCACGCTGGCGAGCAGCGTGGTCACGCTGGTGACAAAGAAGTAGATGCCCAGGGCGCGGCCGCGAACGTCGCTTCCCACACTCTCGACCACCAGCGCTTTCAGCACAGGATTCGTAAGCGCGTAGAAAAGCCCGTAGAACGCCATGGTCAGCCAGATCGCGCGCCGCGAAGGCGCGAGCGCAAACATGAAGTAGACGACCGCAAACACCGCATATCCTCCCGCGGCAATGGTCGAGCGCGAAAAACGGTCGCTGAATCTTCCCGCCGGCCACGACGCGAGGGTAAAGGTCACGTTGAACACCAGCCCCAGCAGCGGAGATTGCGATGCCGGAATCCCCATGTTCCCCGCGCGGAGAACCAGAAACATATCGCTCGAATTAGCCAGAGAAAAAAGCGCAACCACCACGAGCACGTAGTAGTAGCCGAACGGCAGGTGAATGCCCAGCCGCGCGCTGTCTTTTGTTGTGCCCGTAACGCCAGCCCCGAAGCCCTCAGAGCTGACACCTGAGACTTGAGAGCTAGTCTTCTCCGGCGCATCGCAGTGCTCATCATCCGTTGCCGCAGGAGTGCCGCACGCTCCAGCGCGCCCAACCTCCCGCACTCCCAGCGCCGCGACCAGAATGCACAATGCCCCGGGAATGGCCGCCGCCGCAAATACTCCGCGCATTCCGTAATGCCCGATCAGCGCCAGCGCCAGCAATGGTCCGGCGATCGCGCCCGCCGAATCCATCGCCTGAATGAGGCCATACGCCGAACCGATGTTCGACTTGTCGACCGAATCCGCGACCATCACGTCGCGGGCGGTCCCGCGCACACCTTTCGCGAAGCGGTCGAAGAAACGGATTCCAAGAATCTGCCACCACGCCGAAACCAGCGCCAGCAGCGGCTTGACGGCATTGGCGACCACGTATCCGCCGACCACCAGCGGTTTGCGGCGCGTCACACGGTCGGCGAGGTATCCGGAAAAAAGCTTGGCGAACGACGCCACGCTCTCGGCAATGCCTTCGATGATGCCAAGCTGCGCCGGCCCCGCCCCGAGCGAAGCGATAAAAGCAGGCAGCACCCAGTACGCCATTTCGCTCGCCGTGTCGTTGAGAAACGAGGTCAGGCCAAAGGCGTAGACATTCCGCGGAGTGGGCTGATCGGGTTCTGGCATGCGGATGTTTGAAAATAACACGGCGGGCTACAGTCGTTGGTCGCTGGTCGATAGTCGTCGGGAATCAGCGCCCATGATGGCCCGAAACCAAGAGCCAAGAGCCGAGAGCCGAAGTATCCGTACTTCCGCTAAAATAGACCCAATGTCCGAGCGCACTTTTACTCTCGACGAAGCGCACACTCTGCTCCCGATTCTCGAATCGTTGCTCAAGCAGGCGATTGCGGCGAAGCAACTGATTGAAGAGACGGATGCCGAAACGCAGGAGACGGCGCACCGCATTTTTCTGAATGGCGGAACGTTCCTGAATGTGATCCATATGGCTCGGCGCAAAGGCGAGCGCGAGAAGGCGATTCTGCGCATCAAGGACGCGCTTGCCGAAATCGATGCGACCGGCGTGCAGGTGAAGGACATCGACATCGGCCTGCTGGATTTCCCCTGCAAGGTGGAAGGCGAGATCGTGCTGCTGTGCTGGAAGCTGGGCGAGTCGAAGATCACGCACTGGCACGGTACCAGCGAAGGTTTCGCCGGCCGTAAGCCCATCGATGAGCGGATCGCGAACGCGGGGAAAAAGAAGAAGTAGAGAGGCAGTTCTCGGGTGTCAGTTGTCAGTTTGCACGAGATGCGGGTGGTTCTCCCGTCATTCTTCAGATCAAGTCTTAGGGGAAATCTGAACAAGTACCAGCTTGCGACCGGCAACCTTGCAAATGCTGGCTTTTGCGCGGACAGAAGTGTCCGCGCCACACTTAATCATGGTTTCCTCAGGTAAAGAACTCGCGAAAACCCCTGCAAGTTCGCCATGCAGCCGCGTTCCTCTTGGGAGCGTAACGGCAGCTCTCTGGCATGCTGGTGCGACTCCAGAATGGCACTACCGGGGAGAAGCGGGCACCGGGCGTTCTGCTAGAATTACCCTATCTGAGGCAATAACTTATGGCGAGCGGACATATGTTCTCTGGGAAAAAACTGGCACTGATATCTGCTTTTGCTGTGCTTCTGGTAGCGGCGTTTGGAGCGGGCTGCAAGGGATTCTTTACCGGGAACACGCTCCAGTCGATCGCAGTTCAGCCTTCGACTGTTAATCTCCAGGTTAATGAACAACAGCAGTTCACGGCGTTTGGAACGTACTTGGATGGCAGCCGGTCGCAGATTACCAGCGGCCTGGTATGGAGTAGCAGCGATCCGAACGTGTCCATTACCAGCGGGGGACTCGCAACTGCTCTGACCGTGACTGCCTCCGCCGCGACGATCACTGGATCTGCTCAAGGTTTTAGTGGCACAGGCACCGTCAACGTAATCGGAAACGTCACGTCCATGACGGTCAAGCAATCTGCATCCACCATCAAGGCCGGTAGCGGGACTCCCGTGACGTTCACTTTTGCTGCGAGTCCCGGCCCGCCGGATTTCGTTACCGTCGACAACGGCGGTACATTGACGATTACGACGGCCGATGCTTTTTTCATCTGCACTACTGGCGTTGACGCCAGTAATAATCCGGCAGAGAGCTGCTCACTAGCCACGGGCGGCAGCGCTGCCTCATATCAGCTCCAAATGAGCTACCCGAGCCCTTCTGGTGGGACGGTGACCTCGCCAGTTGCGACGGTGACGGTGAACTAGGTAGACCTCAGGTCATCGCCATTCGTTCATCTTCATCTCCGCGCAACGGCGCTATGATGATCAGTTGACATCATGACTGACATTCGCTGCATAGGAATCTGCACCGGGGGCGGAGACGCTCCTGGATTGAACGCCGTCATTCGCGCGGCGGTGAAGGCTGCCATCCTTAAATACAAGTGGAGGGTCATCGGCATTCCCGATGGCTTTGACGGGCTGATCTGGCCGGAGCGCTCGCACGAACTCACGCTCGGCGATGTCAGCGGCATTCTGCCGCGTGGCGGCACCATTCTCGGCACCACCAACCGCGGCAATCCGTTTTGCTACAAGACGGTCGAAAACGGGCAGGAAGTGGTGCGCGACATCTCGGGCGACGTGATCGCGAACACGCGCAAGCTCGGCATCGACGCCGTCATTTCCATCGGCGGCGACGGCTCGATGAAAATCGCGCACGAGCTGTTCTTGAAAGGCCTGCAGGTTGTCGGCGTGCCGAAGACGATCGACAACGATCTTTCGGCCACCGAAGTCACGTTCGGTTTCAATACGGCGATCAACACCGCGACCGACGCCATCGACAAGCTGCATACGACCGCGGAGTCGCATCATCGCGTGATGGTGGTCGAGGTGATGGGGCGCGATGCGGGCTGGATCGCGCTCGAAGCCGGAATTGCCGGCGGCGCGCACGTCATCCTGATCCCGGAGATTCAGTTCACCATCCAGAAGCTCTGCGAGCACCTGGAAATGCGCGAGCGCTACGGCAAGCGCTTCACAATTGTGGTGGTAGCGGAGGGGATCAAGCTGCCTCCGGAGATGAAACACATGGCGCGCAGCATGGCCGTCGGCAACATGGTGGGCGACGCGATTGCGCTGGTGGCGCACAAGGAAGTGCGGGTGAGCGTGTTGGGGTATATTCAGCGCGGAGGATCGCCGTCGCCCTATGACCGGATTCTCGCAACCCGCTTCGGCGTGGGCGCGGTGGATTTGATCGCCGCAGGCGGCTTCGGCAAAATGGTCTGCCTGCAGCAGGAGTCGATTCGCGCGGTCACGATTGCCGACGCGGTGGGAAAGATGAAGACGGTGGATCCGCAGGGCGAGATCGTGCGTGCGGCGCGGGCGATCGGAATTGGCTTCGGAGATTGAGGCAGCTGCGAGCTACGAGCTACGAGCCGCGAGCTAAAGACTAAGGGCCAAGATCTAGAAGCTAAAGAGCTAAAAGGTAAAAGGTGGCACACGTCCCCTTGGCGTTAATCCTCGGATCCTTCTCTGGCGTTATAGTTAAGAGTTACCGTTGATCCCGTGAAGTCTCTCCCCACATTTTTGCTGCGAGCCTGCGCACTGGCGCTTTGTTCGGTCACCATCGTGTTCTTTGTCGCCTGCAAGCATAGCGGCGGCAAGGTCCTCGAGGTCGCCTACGTTTCCGGCGTGGAGGTCAATCTCCGCAACCGCGTGGCGGCCGCCTACGAGAAAGCCGGACTGGTCAAAAACGGCGACCGCGTGGAAGTGCTCGACCACGATCGCCGCTTCTCCAAAGTTCGTACGGCGAGCGGACAGATGGGTTGGATGGAGCAGCGCTATCTGGTGAGCCAGCAGGTATTCGACGAGTTGCAGAAGCTGACGGCAGATAACGCCAACGCACCGGTCCAGGCCCAGGGAGTGACGCGCAACGACAGCAACCTGCACGTCGAACCGGGGCGCGAGACCGAGCACCTTTATCAGATTCTATCGGGCGAAAAGCTGGCGCTGCTAAAACGCGGCACTGCGGCGAAGCCGGGAGTGGTGGCCGCGCCCGCGAAAAGCAGTGCATCGGGCGAAAAGAAAGAAGCGGCGCCGGTGCTTGAAGACTGGTGGCTGGTGCGCGACAGCCACGGACGCGTGGGCTGGGTGCTCGGGCGACTGGTGGATTCCGATGTGCCGCTCGAGGTCGCGCAATACGCCGAAGGCCAGCGCATCGTAGCTTTTTTTGTGCTCAACCAGGTGCAGGACGAAGACAAGAAGGTCGCGCAGTATCTGACCGTTCTCACCGAACCGAAAGACGGCCTGCCGTTCGACTTCAACCAGTTCCGCGTGTTCACGTGGAATGTGAAACGGCACCGCTATGAGACTGCCTACCGCGAGCGCGGTGAGGGCATGCTCCCGGTGAAGGTCGCGCAGGAAGATTTCGGCAAGGAGGGCGTGCTGCCGGCCTTCACGATTCGCGTGCTCGATGACAATGGCAACGTGAGCGAGCGCAAGTACAAGCTCAACACTCCGATGGTGCGGCGAGTGTATGCGCCGGGAGAAGAGCCGATACACGCGGTAAGCAAGAGAACGCCGGCGCGGAAAGCACGCAAGCGACGCTAAAGGCAGGCGATTCGGAGAGAATTCCGCCCAAGAAAACTAGGATTGAGGGGTTGCATTCGTCCCTGTTCCCCCGTGTACCCCGTGGTTTACGCCTTTCGCCGGCACTGAATCAGACAAGAATGGAAACTCGGCAATACTCCCGACCACATCCGAATTAGCGCCGAAGGGACATACCTACCCACACCCGAGAGTGCCCCTGCACTGCCTGCTGCCCGCTAATTTTCCACGATCCCCTACCGAAAGGCTCGGCCTCTACCTACGTGATGTAGCCCTGCCCACCCGAGCCGATGGATTCTTGAGTTGGATACTCGTGGCTCTCGTGACTTTCCGGGATGCTTGGCCACTTCATTGAGGGAGACTATGCGCCGACGGACCGTCTTGTTGCTGTTCATTTGGGTATGCGCAGTCCAGCTCTGTCTGTATGCGCAGGACTTCAACGTCTTTAACCGGAAAGTGCAAATCCACGGGTTCGCCTCGCAGGGATTCGTCCACACCAACGAAAACAACTGGCTGACCATGAACACAAGCAACGTCGGCAGCGGTGAATTCACCGATTTTGGGGCAAATGCCTCCACCCAGATTACCGACAGGTTTCGCGTTGGCGCCCAGATTTATGATCGCAACCTCGGTCAGCTTGGGCGCTGGCATCCCTCGCTCGACTGGGCGTTCGCTGACTACCGATTCAAGCCGTGGCTCGGCATCCGCGGCGGCAAGGTAAAGACGACGCTCGGCCTCTACAACGACACGCAAGACCTGGATTTCCTTCGCCCCTTTGCCCTGCTTCCCCAGAGCCTCTATTCGATCGACATTCGCGATACTGCGATCGCTCACACCGGTGGAGACGTTTACGGCCACGTCCCGCTCGGCAAAGGACTGGGCACGCTTGCCTACACCGGATACGCAGGCCTGCGCCACGACACCAGATACGGTGGCTACTTCTACATGGCAAGAAGTCAGGATTTCCTCAACCTGTCCAGCTACGGCGGTCTGCAGTACGGCGGCGATTTGCATTGGACTACACCTGTCAAGGGACTGCTGGTCGGCATGTCGCGGCTCGATGAAGACATCGACGTCTATGGCGCGAACATGCTGTTCGGAGCGCCGCTACCTTATCACGAGGCCACCAAGTCCGACTGGACCAACCAATACTACGGACGGTATATCCACGACAAGTTGCAGATCGCTTCCGAATACCGCCGCTTCTGGCGTGACCATGAGATCGTGACCTACCAGTCGAATATTCAAATGGACGTGCGGGGGTGGTACGTCGCAGGTGCATACCGGGTCGCAAAGCGCCTCCAGATCGGCTCGTATTATTCCCACTACACCTTGGTCAGCCCAGCCATTCCCGATTTGATCGCCGCCCAATCGGGCCACGTTTACGACAAAGCGGTTAGCGGGCGTATCGATCTGGACCGGTTCTGGAACGTCAAGATCGAGGGTCATTTAATGGATGGCTTCGGCGTCCCCGGATACTATCCGGACGGATTTTACGCCGCTGACAATCCGCAGGGTCTTAAGCCGAACACTAACGCGTTGGTCGTTAAGACGGGGTTCAACTTCTAGGCTTACGGGAAGCGATAAATGAAAACCGCGACGAAGAACCCGAAAATGCTGATCGTAGCCGTCGTGCTGTCGATCTTGCTGTCGGCGAGCGCTCTAGGTGGCAACGTGAAAATCATTGCCAATCCGAGCGTGCGGGCGGAAAGCATTTCCGCCGCTGAGGTCAAGAGCGTCTTCCTTGGGGAACGGAACTCGCTGCGCGACGGGACGCATGTCGAACCGGTGCTGGCGATGGGCGGTCCTGCGCATGCGGCGTTTCTGAAGGCGTATCTCGGCCAGAGCGACGATAGCCTGCAGGACTACTACCGGACGCTCGTGTTCACGGGCAAGGGCTTGATGCCCAAGGTTCTGCGCACCGATGAAGACATCGTTGCATACGTCGCCAGGACGCGCGGGGCCATTGGGTACGTAAACGCCGCCGCCGCCGTCGACGGGGTGAAGACCTTAACGGTGAGTCAGTCCGAAAACGATGCAGCCAGAAAGCTGATTTCCCGCGTCGAGCCCGAGTATCCCGTCATCCTGCTGGGCAATCACATTGGGGGCACGGTCCGCGTGAAAGTGACCATTGCCTCGAACGGCAGTGTCGAGGACGTCGTACTTGTCGGAGGCAATCCGATTCTGGGTGAGGCGGCGATTGCGGCCGTCAAGAAATGGGTCTACGCCGTGGGCCGCTCGCGGACGCAGACCGATGTTAGCATCCCTTTCGATGCGGGGCGCTGAGGGGGCAGCACCTCTCAAGGTTCAAAGCCGGGTGCCACTCCGTGCTTCAAGGTCACAGGTACGAAAGGATCTCCGACGACGGCAGAACTTGAACTTTGTGTTTGCCGGCGTCGAAGCCGTCGAGCACGGCATTGTGGTGGGCGATGATTTGCTCGAACCTGAGTGTGGACGCGTCGGCGGTGGTGTGACCGTCCGAGGCGAGAAGCACGTCGAAGCCGAGGGTCACGGCGCGCCGCACTGAGGTGTCGATGCAGTATTGCGTCATGCATCCGGCAATCACAAGTTGCGTAACGTTGCGGGCTGCGAGTTCTGCCTGAAGATTGGTTTCGAAAAACGCGTCGCAGGCACGCTTGTGAATGACAGGTTCTTCGGGCCGCGGCGCAATCTCCGCGCGAATCGGCCATCCGGGCGTCCCGGATTCAAGTCGATGACCGGGACCGCCATCGTGCTGAACAAAGAGGACCGGGACGTCCACCTGGCGGGCGCGATCGAGCAGTGAGCGGATGCGCAGCACGGTCTCGTCGAACGCATGGTGGACCTCTTTCTCCCGCGTCTGCCCGGGATCATCCAGGATGCCGCGCTGGACATCGATCACAACCAGCGCAGTTTGTTTGTTGTCCATGATCGAAATACCACCATAGACTCAGGAATAAAACCCGGCAATGCTCTCGACCACACGCCGAATTTCGCCGCCGGTTAACTCGGGGAACATCGGCAGCGCCAGCACTTCCTTTGCGGCCTGCTCTGCCACCGGCAGTTCCCCCTCTTTCAATCCAAGGTAAGAAAATACCGGCTGTAAATGCAGCGGCAGCGGATAGTAGATTTCCGTTCCGATCTTCTGGTCGGCAAGGAAGCGGCGCAACTCGTCCCGCCGGTGCGCGCGAATCACATACTGATGGAATACATGGGTTGCGTTCCGGTCGCGGGCAAGCAGGCGAATGGGCGCGCTAGCAGCCGATGACAGCATGCCCGCATCGGCAAAAAGCCGGTCATAGGTTGCCGCGTGTTGACGGCGAGCTTCATTCCAGCCGCCGATGTGCGGGAGTTTCACGCGCAGGACAGCAGCCTGAATGGCATCCATGCGGCCGTTCCATCCAAACTCGTCGTGATAGTAACGGCGCGGGCTGCCGTGGTTGCGCAGACGCCGCATGTGCTCGCCCATCTCGGGATTGATCGTAGTCACGATGCCCGCATCGCCGTAAGCACTCAGGTTCTTCGTCGGATAGAAACTAAAAGCAGCAGTTGCGCCCAACGAACCAGCCCCGCGCCCTCGCCAAGCGGCGCCAATAGCCTGAGCAGCGTCTTCGACGATGGCGATGTTGAACTCCCGCGAGATCGCGTCAAACGCGTCCATGTCAGCACACTGTCCATAAAGATGGACAGGCAGAATCGCGCTCACCTTCCCCGGGCCCCCTGCGCGCAGGCGCTTGCGAACCAGCGCGGCGTCAAGATTCAGAGTCGCGGGATCGACGTCCAGCAGAATCGGTGCGGCGCCGGCTCGCACAATGGCGCTAGCAGAGGCGAAGAAGCTAAACGCGGTAGTGATGACCGAATCGCCCGGTTTGACGCCTGCAGCAACCAGCGCAAGCCACAAAGCTTCCGTCCCTGAGGCGCAACCGACCGCAGCAACGGCACCTGTCAGCGCACAGATCTCCCGCTCGAGCGCTTCGACCTCAGGACCGAGAATGAAGCCCTGCGAATCACAGACCCGGGTGATCGCGGCGAGAACCTCTTGGCGGAGCGCGGCGTACTGACGGCGGAGGTCGAGGAGGGGAACGGCCTGCGAAGTTGGCGTCTCTATGTCCGGATGAGGGTTCACAGAGGCGATTTTAGCAGGCGGAACAAAACATGGGCCTTTCCAGAAACTGGCGGTCGAATGCGACTTACAAACACAAAAAGGCCAGGCCGCGTTGCGTTGACAAGAAACTCCTAATTACCAGGGGGCTGCAGGGACAAATACAATAATTCATAGTTTCGTGTGAGCTGTTCGTACGGATTTCAGTAGCAGACCCAGTTGGCAAGTCCGTAACATATTGAAATTGAATAGGATAATAGATGGAAACCTTGGCATGTGAATTGCCAATACAAAGTGTCACTCCGCCATGTCAAGCAGTCAGTTTGTGTAGTGACCGTGGGCTTGCGCCCGTTTTCGGGGCAAGTCCCCCAAGACTTTCAGAGTTTCATCTAGGAGGAGAGTATGAAGGGTGCTTTCATGAGTTCGAAGCTAGCCGCGGCATTTCTGGCGTTCCTGCTGGTTGCCGCTGTGCTTTCGGTCAACTGTCTTGCACAGACGGAATCCGGGCAGATTAGTGGAACCGTCAAGGATCCCACTGGTGCCGTGGTTTCGGGCGCGAAGGTAACGATCAAGTCAATCAATACCGGCTTCACGCGCGAAGCGGTGACCAATTCCTCAGGCCTTTATACCTTTCCTAGCCTCAGGCCCGATACCTACGAGGTGACCGTCGAGGCTGGCGGCTTCCAAAAGTACGCCCGCCAAGTTCAGGTCGCAGTAGGTTCGCAGAACGAAGTCTCTGCGCAGCTTGTAGTCGGCGCAGCCGCCACGACGGTCGAAGTCAGCGCCATCGGTGAAGCTGTGGCTGTCAACACGGAAACCCAGACTCTGTCCCAGATCGTCACCACGAGCGACCTCAATCGCTTGCCGACCGACCCGACCCGCAGCCCGTATGCGCTCGTGGGATCGGCCGGTGGCGTGTCCGAGGACGTCAACAGCGGCCGCGGCGCGGGATTTTCGATCAACGGTCAGCGGTCAGCTTCGACCAGCATTCTGCTCGATGGCGCCGAGAACGTGGATCTTTTTACCGCCGAGGTCGGACAAAACATACCGCTCGACTCGGTGCAGGAATTCAGCGTTATGACCAACAACTTTACGGCTGAGTATGGCCGCGCCAGCGGTGGCATTGTCAACCTGGTCACCAAGTCTGGCACCAATCAGCTTCACGGGAGCGCGTACGAATTCAATCGCATCTCCCATCTCTCGTCCAACACCTTCCAAAACGCCACGACTCCCGACACCCCCAAGAGTGTTTTCACGCGCAACAATTTCGGTTTCTCCCTGGGTGGCCCCATCAAGAAGGATAAATTGTTCTTCTTCGAAAACCTGGAGTGGGTCCGCGTGCGCAGCGCAGCGGCTCTGGAACAGACGATTATTGACCCCGGCTCTTACTCGTTGCTGGACACGCAGAGTCAGGCGTTCTTCACGCAGTTCGGAGGACTGGCTGCGGGCGTCAAAACGCTCGCTAGCGGACCTTGCAGCGCCAATGCGCCAGGCTCGACACTGACGTGCGACACAGTCTCCTTTAACGTACCCACCGACGCAGGCGGCGGAGCGCCCCAGAATACCTGGGATGAAGTTGGCAAGATTGACTTCAACCTGTCACAGAAGACGACGATGACCGGACGGTATGCCGGGTATCACGAGGTGGACCAGGCTGGCTACGTTAACTCCAGTCCGTATGCCGGCTATAGCACCGGACAAAACCAGTTCGACCAGAACTTTACGTTCAGCATCAGCCATGTATTTACCTCAAGCCTGGTGGACACGGCAAAGTTGGTCTACAACCGGCTGAATGGACCTGTTCAACCCCTGGGCAGCGCTCCTATCGCCCCAACCGTGTACACGGCGAGCAGTCTCCCGGGCGTGACCACCTCCGCTGGCGATTTCCCCTTGGTGTTCCCGGGTTACAGCCAGACAACCCCGGGCAATTCCATTCCGTTCGGTGGACCGCAGAATCTCTACCAGATTTATGATGACCTCTCCTATGCCAAAGGCAAGCACCAGATCAAGGCGGGGTTCCAATTCATTCATATTCGCGACAACCGCGTATTTGGCGCCTATGAGAACGCGGTTGAAATCCTGGGCAAAAACCTGGACGCCGGACTCGCCAACCTGATCAATGGACAAATTTACCAGTTCCAGGGCGCGATTTCCCCTCAGGGCGAGTTCCCCTGCGTATAACGATCCAGTCTACGGGTGCTCCGATCGTCACAGCGGCCTGCACACTCACCCTGCCGGTGGGTCCGCCCGCCTTTAATCGTAACTATCGCTACAACGACTTCGCGCTCTATGGGCAGGATGCGTGGAAGGTCACTCCTCGCCTCACCCTCAACTTGGGAGTGCGCTGGGAGTACTATGGCGTCCAGCACAATGCGAATACCGCCCTTGACTCGAACTTTGTGATAGGTTCGGGGAGCGACATCTACGACCGGATCCGCAATGGTTCGGTGGAACTTGCCAAGGACGGCGGCGTCTTCTGGAAGCCTTTCTGCAGGCGGCTTCGGGCCCCGCATCGGTTTTGCGTGGGACGTGTTCGGCGACGGCAAGACCAGCTTGCGCGGTGGCTATAGCATCGGCTTCGAGCGCAACTTCGGGAACGTAACCTTTAACGCAATTCAGAATCCCCCAGCCTACGGCGTGATCAGCCTCATCAGCGCAGCCGCCAACGGTGGTGTCTGGCGACATAGCCAGCATGCCGGTGTACACCGACAATGCCGGTCCGCTGGCGGGTTCGGGAGTCTCGAAGCCTTTCCCAGCGGTCAGCCAGCGCGCCATCGACCAGCACATGAAGCCCTCGTACGCCGAAACCTGGGACTTTTCGATTGAACGCCAGATCACCCACAACTCCCTTCTGTCCATTGCGTACTCGGGAGCTCACGATGTCCATCTCTATGACATCGCCAACATTAATCTCGGCGGTACCGGTGGAACGTTCCTGGGCGATGGAACCGCCTTGGGGAACCCAACCTATAACCTCGGCAACCGCCTCAACCTCCAGTACAGCAATATGAACTACCGCAGTGACAACGGGTACAGCCACTACAACGGTCTGAACGTGGGGTGGCGAGCGAATAACCTGTTGTCCAAGGGTATTAACCTGAGCACGAACTACACCTGGTCGCACTCGCTCGACAACCTCTCTTCCACGTTTAGTGATGGAACGGCGAGCTTCTACGGCCTTGGGTATCTGGATCCATTCAATGCGCAGCTCAACTACGGTAACTCCGATTTCGACATTCGCCATCGCCTGCGTGTTGACGGAAGCTGGGAACTCCCGTGGCTGAAGAGTTCCAGCAACGCCATCGCCCGCGAAACACTCGGCGGCTGGGGAGTGGGTGGCAACATCAACCTCCGCTCGGGCGGCGCATTTACCTACTATGACTGCGACAATTTCAACGGTCAAAACTGCCCGCAATGGGTTCCCGATGCAGCCTTTGCGAGAACTGGCTCCTCGGTTGCAATACCAGGCGCTGGTAACAACTTTAGCTACATCACACTGCCGAATACCGGTGGCGCCATCGACAACCTGGGCGACGGTTTGGGCCTACCGAACTGCACCGGGCTATATCACGCCGGCTGCACGTACACCAACAGCGGACTGCCCTATCCGGGGCGGAACGCGTTCTATGGACCCGGCTACTTTGACATGAACATGAACTTCTTCAAGAGTTTCAAGGTCACAGAGCGTGTCGGGTTGCAGTTCCGGGCGGAGATGTACAACATCTTCAATCACCATAACTATTACGTAAACACGCTTAATCTGGACGCCTCAGTCGGTTCCCCGGTCATTACGACCGAAAAGGGCGGACCCTGCTGGATATGCAGGACAGTCCAACGACGAACGGCGGAATATCCAGTTAGGGCTGAGACTTAGCTTCTAGGGCGTTCAAACCGATAGATCTGTTCAGGGGGGCTTTCGCCCCCCTGATTTTTTTTGCGGTGCTCTTCTGCTTGTCTCCGGCCGTACTTCGTGGTATCTCGCCCGCTTCTCCGAATTCCGCGCGGTTGGGGGGCGTAGGCTTTGGCCAAGGCTGCGCGGCGGGAAAGAAAACGCGGGGCAGTGATCTCTCAGATGCACGGGAGCGGCGGTCCAGAGGGCGTGTGCCGTTACGCCTACGAGGCAGTTCTGGCCCGGCCGGCAAGCCACGCTACGCAGGCCAGCATGCCGCACCATCCCAGTGCTCTGACAACGGCGGCAATGGTTGTGTCGTGTTGCAGGACGCTCAGGCTGGAAAAGATCGTGTTCCAATCGTGTTCGACGAAATCAGAATCGCCCGTCGTCACCAGCGGCAAGGCCATTGCCCGCGCATCTGCCATATAGGCCGCGGTATAGAGCCAGTTCTCAAAGAAGAAGAACAAACAGAAAGCAAATGCCGCCGGCTGGCGCTGATGGAAGAAATACCCTGCGAGCAGCAGCGGCACCAGCCATTGCAGAATCATCCCTCCCCAAAGGCCAATCGTCTGTCCGAACCAGCCAAACAGAAGGTGTCCGCCTTCGTGGACGACAAGATTGGCGGAGTCGATGAAAAGAAAGCCGCCGTGCATACGGAAGGCATATGCAAGGAAAAGAACGTAGAAAGCGAGCCATGCAGCGATGGCTGGGCGGGAGAGGGGACGCCAGTCTTCGCGCGCGCCGGACAAGTCCACAAGCGAGTCAAGGAACTCGTTCATTCTGGAGACAATTGTAGGAAGGCTCACGAGCGGGAGCGAGATTACGACGGTGTGGTGCGGGTCACCCCGAGACGAGACGGGGCAATCCCCGTCTCTACTTGCCGAACATCGGGTAGTGGCTGGCCGCGCCCATCAGGAACAGCATCGGGAACGACAGCACGAAGTTGGCCCGCGACATCAGAAAAGCCTGGCGCGCCATGGATTTCGCTTTGTCGGGCATGGGCGTGCCATTCGCCGCATTGTCGGCGGTCCACTGAATGATTCGCTTCTGGATTCGCCAGATCACGCCCCAGACGTTCAGCATCATCATCCAGCCCAATCCGCCGCCAATGCCGATTGCCAGCAACTGGCTGCTTTCCCAGCCGTGATCGTTCAGGCGCAGGAACAGGTACGAGGCCGAGATCACGAGGAGCGTATAAATCACCGCGAGGACCCAGCCATTATCGAGCATGCCCTTTCCAGGAATCACGCAGGCGTACATGAGCACCCAGGTGATGGTCCAGATGCCGAAAAAGGAGCCGAAGACAAGACCCGGAGATGCGCCGCCATTGCGGGCGTCGGATCCAACAATCTCGCTCCAATACCCCAGGCCCATCAGCACGGTGACGACCGATGCCCAACGAAACCACCAGAGCGCGCGCGACATGAGGCCCGGCAGGATCTTGCCTCTGGTCGCCGGGTCGAGCGTCTTCATGAACGGGACGCTGACGAGGTTAAAGAAATAAAGCAGGCCAACCCAGGTTATGCCTGCGACGAAATGGGTCCAACGAAACATCATGAGGAGGTTTGTGTGGAAGTCGGTCGGCAGATTTATGGAATTCAAGGTCAAAGCTCCTGTCTTAAGGCGACAATTGTTGACTGACGATTGTAGATGGCTGACAGATGGAAATGATAACCGAGACCAGGATTTGAAGTTCGGAAGGGCGGCAACCTGGGCCCGCCCGGAACGGGTGCGAATTGCGAATTTAGTTGGCCGGGAAGTTGAAAACCGGGCCCCAAGGCCGTATTGTAGAGGCCGATGGCAAGACGGTGTCGCCGGTGCCCTTCCCAGCGCCAGAGGCGCGACGTCGAACGAAAAAATGAAAATAAGGAGATCGGCAGATGGAAACCAAGCCGGCGCAACAGAACATTCAGGATTCCTTCCTTAACACGGCTCGAAAGGAACGGCACAACATTACGATCTATCTGGTCAGCGGCGTCAAGCTGACGGGGCGGATCCGATCCTTCGACAAGTATTCAGTCGTCCTCGAAACCAGCAACCAGGAGCAGTTGATCTTCAAGCACGCGATCTCAACGGTAGTCATCGCGAGGGGTGTGCACCCGCACGGGGAAGCGAAACCGGCGGCGGTGGCAACGATCGTGGAGACACCAATCCCCAGCTCTGGTACTCAGGGGTAAGTGAGTCTGCTTGGGGCGGCCTTACTTGCAAAAAGATAAGTCCAGACTGAGCCAGCGGGGAAGTGTGCGGAACGGGCTCAAGGCAGTCGTGAACCCCTCTGAGCGCCGGGAACGGGCGTTTCTGGTGGGGGTGGAATTTCGCGCGCGCGGGCGCGCACCGAAAGCAGCTGGGACCGCGATTCCGCCCGCAGCCCAGGCGGCCCGAGACCACGCCACCAGCATTGGCTCCAGCCGCCGGACGGATGCTCCTGATTTCAGTTCCGAAGAATCGCTCGACGAACTGCGCTCGCTCGCAACCAGCGCGGGCGCGGAAATTGCGGGCGAATTCATGCAACGCCGCGACCGGCCCGACCCCGCCACGCTGATTGGCAAAGGAAAGCTGGAGGAGATTGCGGGGGCGTCGGCGTCGGTTTCGGCCGACGTCATCCTCTTCGATCACGATCTCTCCCCTTCGCAGCAGCGCAATATCGAGCGCGAGGTCAACACTCGCGTCATTGATCGCACCCAGTTGATCCTCGACATCTTTGCGCGCCACGCCCGCACCCGTGAAGGCCAGTTGCAGGTGGAGCTGGCGCAACTCGAATACATGCTTCCGCGCCTGGCGGGGCGGGGCGTGGAAATGTCGCAACTTGGCGGCGGCATCGGAACGCGCGGGCCGGGCGAAACTCAGCTCGAAACCGACCGCCGGAAAATCTATCGGCGCATCCGGCACGTCAAGCAACAGATTGAAAATGTGCGGCGCATACGGGCGCAGCAGCGGCAGCGCCGCGAATCGGTTCCGGTGGCCACGATTGCTTTGGTGGGCTATACCAACGCGGGGAAGTCGACTCTGTTCAACGCGCTCACAAAAGCCAATGTGCTCGCCTCTCCGCGCATGTTCGCCACGCTCGATCCGACGCTGCGCGGTGCGGAGTTGCCGTCGAAACGAAGCGTCCTGCTCTCCGATACGGTTGGTTTCATCCGTCATCTGCCGCACACGCTGGTTTCGGCATTCCGAGCTACGCTCGAAGAAGTGCAGCGGGCTACGCTGGTCCTGCAAGTCTCTGATGCCAGCAGCCCGATTTCGGCCGAGCAGGACGCGCAGGTGGAAACCGTGCTCAAGGAACTTGAAGCCGACAAAAAGCCGCGCCTGCACGTGATGAACAAGATCGATCTTCTGCCTCCCAAGCAGCGCGAATCGCTACGCGACGACAGCCAGACCATCCACGTCTCGGCGGTGAGGGGAATCGGCTTAACCACGCTGCTGGACCGCATTGATGCCGTGCTCGAGCAGGACCGCCCCAGCCGCGTGCGGCTCCGGATTCCGCAAAAAGAGGGCAAGACTTTAGCTTTGCTCGAAGCCCGTGCCCGCATTTATTCGCGGCAGTATCAGGACGGGTTGGTGGAATTAGAGGCCGACGCGCCGGCGTCGCTGCTGCGGCGGATGCGGGAGTGGGTGGTGGAGTAAATAGCCTGCTTCAGATTCCGCTTGAAGCCGTCAATTCCTTCCTATATAAATATCGCTAGAAGCAACCTATTTTAAAATTAGAGGTTGAAGGTGAAGATCAAAATTGAGCAGGTCGAACTGGGCTATGCCCAGAAGCAGAGACACCCCACAAGACTATCCTCCAAGAACTTGGTTATTCTATCCCCGCGGCTTTCAGTTCCGCGTTGCCCTCGAGAGAGCAACGGTCGTAAGAAGCGCAGCAGCGCGGTGCCAGCACTTGGGCTCCTGAATCTGAACCGATGAAATTTGGTTCGAGCCGCTTCCGGCGAAGACCTCGAAGCAGAGGAAATTTCCCTGCCGCCAGAGATATCGTCAACGCTAGAGCGGACGCCCAATCGAACCCGCGACCCAATGCTTTTCCTGAGCGGTCTTCCGGCGCAAACCCTTTGGGCGCTCCGCTAGAGATTGAAACCAGACTACTCAGGGCACTGGATCGTGCAGAATCAACGCCCGGTTGGAGATTTCGTTTCACTCAAGAAATTTCGTGACGAAGTTCTTCTTTCCGAGCCTTTGCACCGGGGGCGTTCCAGCCCAGCGACGTTCATTGGCAGGAGGCGATTCGGAGTGCCATCGAAAAAGGATGGATCCTTGTCGGAAAGGTTCCGAACCCGAAGTCCCCTCAGTTCCCGGTTACTAGCATTCGGCTGAACCGCTTGATGCCTGAGGTGCAGGAGATACTCGGGCGGCCGAAGACGAACATGGACTTTCCATCCGATTCATATCAAAGGTGAGCCGTTATCCGCCACCATTTTGCGGGAAAGGCGTTGAGGATTGGCGCTTTACTATTTGGAGACCAGCGCCCTCGTCAAGCTCTACGTGTATGAGCCCGGCTCAGAGCGGCTTCTTGTCTTGACCGCCCGCGACGCGGGGCATCGATTTGCGATCCTGTCGCTGGCGCAGGTCGAACTCCGGGCTGCGATACGGCGGCGGCAGCGTGGTGGCGAAATTCCCGACAAAACGGCTGACGGATTGATAGAAACCTTTCGTCGGCATGTCGAGGGCAAGTTTCTCGTACAGTCACTCACCGACTCAGTTTTGGACGTAGCGCTGGCATTGGTCGATGGCTACGGTCTTCGGGGGTATGACGCGATGCAACTGGCAGGCTATCTTGTTTTGCGTTCTACCTCCGGGACCGAGCAGCTAACCTTCGTTTGCGCAGACAAGGCCTTGCTGGACGCTGCGCGAAACGAAGGCTATCCGGTGTTGGATCCATCGTCAGCGCCGTGAACGGTCTGCTCGCGTTTGAGAATTTCGATCAGGTGGGTGCGCCATGCGCGCCGAAGCCGAGGGTCCAAGGCCCTTCCCATCCGTCCGGTCGGTCGGGTCACCTGGGTCGGGTGACCGCGGTCACAGTGCGTAGAGTTTAGATCACCGCGCAGCCCGCCCTCTCAATGTAGACTCAATTAACGGGAGGGTACGAATGTCAACCGCCTGGACTTCCCGTTACGCCCAGCGCACCAAGAACGTCCGCAGTTCCGCGATCCGGGAACTTCTCAAAATTACCCAGAACCCAGAAATCATCTCCTTTGCCGGAGGCCTGCCCGCACCCGACGTTTTCCCGGTCGAGCGCTTCCGCGAAGCCTGCCGCAAGGTGCTCGACAAGCAAGCCCACCTCGCGCTGCAATACAGCGCCAGCGAAGGCTATGAGCCGCTGCGCGAAATGATTGCCCGGCATACCTCGCGCTACGGCATAAAAGCCAAGCCCGAGCATGTGCTGATCACCTCCGGATCGCAGCAGGCCCTCGATCTGATCGGTAAGCTGCTCATCAACTCCGGCGACCGCGTGCTGGTCGAGGCGCCTACGTATCTCGGCGCTCTGCAAGCGTTCAACGTCTATGGCGCGGAATACCTGTGTGTGCTGAGTGACAACGACGGCTTGCGCACCGATCTGCTCGAAGGGCCGCTGCGCTCGGGGCCGAAGTTCATGTACGTGCTTCCGAATTTCCAGAACCCGGGAGGCACCACATTAGCCGAGGGCAGGCGCCACGAGCTCGTTTTGCTCGCTGACCGCTACGGCATCCCGATCATTGAAGACGATCCCTACGGCCAGCTGCGCTACGAGGGTGAGCACCTGCCTCCGCTGGTTGTGCTCGATCGCGAAAACCTGCGCCGGGACGATGGCTATTCCATCGGCAACGTGATTTATCTGAGCACGTTCTCGAAAACCTTGTCCCCAGGTCTGCGCCTGGGCTGGATCGTCGCCCCGCCCGACGTAATTTCGAAACTGATTCAGCTGCGGCAGGCAGCGGACTTGCACACGTCCACTTTTGGCCAGATGGTGGCCTATGAGGTAGCGCGCGACGGTTTCCTCGACGAACATATCAAGCTGATCCGCCGCGTCTACGGCGAACGGCGCGATGTAATGCTCGAAGCGCTCGCAGAATACTGCCCGCCCGAAGTGACGTGGACGCGCCCGATGGGCGGCCTATTTCTGTGGGTGACGCTGCCGGAAGGCATGAATTGCAATGAATTATTCAAGGCCGCGCTCAAGCAGAATGTCGCCTTCGTCGCGGGCGATTGTTTCTACGCGGGCAATGGATACGCCGAGGAAGGCCTGCGCCACTTGCGTCTGAATTTCTCGAACGCGCAGCCCGAGCAGATTCGCGAAGGCATCCGGCGTCTGGCTACGGCGATCAAGGACCAGTGGAGGCAACTGCATCCCGGCTACGACCGCCCCGTGGACCAGCACGTGTTCGATTAGAGGGCCGCGCGCAGGTCTATCTGTACATAATGACGCACGGCAGAATGCCGAGGCCTGGCCCATCAGCCTTTCTGGGCTCATCCGCCAGCGGCCCCTTTCGGCGTGAATAGCACTTTTGTTGGAATATTTTTCGGGTGCTCCAGTTATATCAGGTGAAAGGAGCAACCAACGAACGCGTTTTTCTCGTGGCCGATACGCCCATCGGCCGTTGGACGCGGGCCGGAACGGCCTCCGCCCGGGTAAACTGTTCAGCTGTGGGGGATCGTTCTTACGATACCGGGTCGTTCGAAGAACTGGCGATGCCACTTTTCGCCCGGCTCTACAACTTTGCCCACTGGCTCACGCAAGACCGCGCGTCGGCAGAAGACCTGGTTCAGGAATCGTACATGAAGGCGCTTCGCGGTTTCTGCTCATATCAGCAGGGGACAAACTTCCGCGCCTGGATGTACCGCATCCTGCGGAATACATTCTTGACGACGCAAGCGGGCTTGAAGGCTTCCTCATCGGTCTCGCTCGACAGCGACGACGAGACCATTGAGCCCACGGTGCCGGAAACTCCGGAATCGGTTCTGCTCGCGCACGTGGAGCGGAAGATGATTCAGGACGCTCTGGAGAAACTCCCGGTGAAGTTCCGAGAGATCATTCTCCTGTGTGATTTCGAGGAAATGAGCTACCAGGAAATCGGCGAGACGCTCGGGATTCCCATGGGAACGGTGATGTCGCGTCTTTCGCGCGCACGAACAGCCATGCGCGAATTGCTGGCAGCCAAGTTACAAGGGGCTTCACGATGACGTGTGACCTGTTGCGGGACAAGCTGGATGCGTACGTGGACGGAGCTTGTGCGCAAGAAGAACGCGCGAGCCTGGAGGCGCATTTCCGCACCTGTTCCTCCTGCGCCGCGGAAGCGCTGAGCCGCCTGCAGATGAAGCGCATGACCCAAGCGGCCGCTGCACGATACTCGCCTTCGCCTGAGTTCCGTCTGCGCATGGAAAAGAGCATCCTGCCGAAGATGCGGCCGGTGTGGGCATTTGCATGGATGCCTGCAATGGCAGCCGTAGCCGTAGCCCTTGCGCTACTGGCTGTCGGGCTTAGCTTGTGGGGGCGGAACACGGCGCGCGAGCAGGCTCTGGCAGAACTGGTCGACCTGCATGTTGCGGCCCTGGCAAGTGCGAATCCCGTTGATGTGGTTTCAACCGACCGACATACCGTGAAGCCATGGTTCCAGGGCAAGCTGCCATTCACTTTCAATCTTCCCGAGCTGCAGAACTCTTCCTTCAAGCTGCTTGGCGGTCGGGTCATGTATTTCGAGCATAGCCCAGGCGCCCAACTGCTATTCCAGATTCGCAATCACCAACTGTCCGTCTTTATTCTGCAGGACCGGCCGGGTACGAGTCCGCTCGCGATGGGCGCCACCGCCCGGGAACTCGCTTTTAACACGGAAACATGGAGCGAAGGTGGATTGCGTTACGTTGTTATCGGCGATGCGAGTTCCACTGATGTTCACGACCTCAGCGACTTGATGAGGGGCGCAAAGTAAGTTGCACGTCCTAAAATAGAGAAAAATTAGTAAGGAGGACTGATGGGCAACTATTCAACAGCGGCGGGCCGCATGGTCAGCCACAACATGGTGACCACGCAGTTCGAACTAGACGGCTATCGCGTAGTGCGAACGCTGGGCGTGGTCCGCGGAATTACGGTGCGGTCGCGATCCCTCTTCGGCACCATCGGCGCGGGCCTGCAGACGCTGGTGGGCGGCAATATTACTTTGCTCACCAATCTTTGCGAAAAGACGCGCGCAGAAGCGTTTGACCTGATGCTGCAGCACGCCGCCGAGATCGGAGCAAACGCGGTCGTCGGCGCCCGCTATGACGCAACTGAAGTGATGCAGGGCGTCACCGAAGTGCTCGCCTATGGAACCGCGGTCTTCGTCGAACCAGCAAAGTAGATCGATTCGAAATTGTGCGTAGGGGCAGTCCGGCAGGGAATCGATGTTCCATGCGGCCGAGTCGCCGCGGCCTCCGCTGCACCGCACTACACATCACGCGCGTGACTGATTTACAATCCTGAGTTCCCATTCAACGCCCCGATTTCAGGAGATAGCTCCGTGATTCCTCGCTATACGCGGCCGGAAATGGCCCGCATTTGGAGCGACGAAAACCGCTTCCGTACCTGGCTCGCGGTTGAGGTTGCTGCCACCGAAACCCTTGCAGCTGCCGGCATCGTTCCCAAAGATGCCGCCAAAGCTATCCACGAGCGCGCCGATTTCAACGTTGAACGAATCTTCGAAATCGAAGCCGAGGTCAAGCACGACGTCATCGCCTTCACCACCGCCGTCGCCGAAATCGTAGGCCCGCATGCGCGCTGGTTCCACTACGGTCTTACCTCAAACGATGTTGTCGATACGGCGCAGGCGCTGCTCATTCAGCAGGCATCGTCGCTGATCGCCGGCGACCTCGAACGCCTGGCCGACGTGCTCGAACGCCGAGCGTGGGAATTCAAAGACACGCCGATGATCGGCCGCACCCACGGCGTCCACGCCGAGCCCATCACCTTCGGCTTCAAAATCGCCAATTGGTATTCCGAGACGCGCCGCAACATCGCGCGCTTCCACGCCGCCGCCGAAGATCTCCGCGTAGGCAAGTTCTCCGGCGCTGTCGGCACGTTTGCCCACCTCACGCCCGAACTCGAAGAGAAGATGTGCGCCCGCCTGGGACTGAAAGCCGCAGCCGTGTCGTCGCAGGTCATTCAGCGCGACCGTCACGCCCACTTTCTGGCAACACTCGCCGTGATCGCTTCCACCCTGGACAAGATCGCGACCGAAATCCGCCACCTGCAGCGTACCGAGGTCCGAGAGGCTGAAGAATATTTCAGCGAGAAGCAAAAGGGCTCCTCGGCCATGCCACACAAACGCAACCCGGTCACCTGCGAGCAAATCTCTGGATTAGCGCGCGTTGTCCGCTCTAACGCACAAGCCGGATTCGAAAATGTCCCCCTCTGGCACGAGCGTGACATTTCGCATTCGTCGGCGGAGCGCATCATCATTCCCGACTCGACCACGCTGGCCGACTATCTGCTGAATAAAACGGCGAACCTCATCGAGACCATGTTCGTCTATCCCGAACGCATGCTGGCCAACCTTCATGGCACGCGCGGCCTGGTGTTCAGCGGACAGTTGCTGCTCGATCTGGTGGAAAGCGGCATCTCGCGCGAAGATGCCTACCGCCTCGTGCAGGATCATGCCATGCGTGCCTGGAGAGAAGACTTGGATTTCCAAGAACTTGTCCTCAGCGATCCGGCAATCACAAAACGCGTGCCGCGCGCCAAGATCGAGCGCGCCTTCGATCTCAAGCGGCAACTGAAGAACATCGACAAGATTTTTGCCAGGGTGTTTCCGACGCGAGTCGAGAGAGGAAAGAGGAAGGCTACGGCGTCAAGGAAGTCCACTACCCGGCGCAAGAATTAGCTGCAACGGACCACGGGGCGCCCAGCCCGATCGTTCTAGGGTTTTCTCGGCGTACTCTGCGCCTCGGCGGTGAAATCTGCACTCCGCACCAACTCCAGCAGGTCAATCAATTGGCCCAGCTTCTGCGTTCCCACGTGCTTCAGCATCTCGCAATTGTGCCTCTCAACCGGTCCATCCATTTCGCGCAAAAGCCTCAGCCCCGCCGCGGTAATTTTGCCATGGATTACACGCCGGTCTTTCTTGGCCCGCGTTCGTGTTACTAAGCCACGCTTTTCCAGGCGATTCAGCAGGCGCGTAATGTCGGGGTCGCGCGTGATCATCCGGCCGCTGATCTCGCTGCAGGGCAGGCCTTCCGCCCCGGCGCCACGCAGAATGCGTAAGGCGTTGTACTGCGTGCCTGTTAGCCCGAATTCTTTCAGTTTGGCTTCCACGCTAGATTGAAGCGCGTCCGCAGTTCGCAGCAGGGAGAGATACGCTTCCTGCTCCCGGCTACGGAAAGGCGCCTTCTGTTTCAGTTCCGCCTGTAATCCACGAGTCATATCCCGAGATTAGTCGTCATCACAACTAAGTGTCAAACTGCCTGCGGATTCAGGCTTTTCCCGGCGATTTGTAAGAGTTTGTAAAACCTCCCCGCGCGTGCATCTCCCGAAGATCGGCAGGCATCTATTTAACTAACCGGTTAACGAGGTGTGGGACCGGAATTCAATGAGGATGGCGACCATGAAAAAGCAATTTCTTGCGGTGACCGTGGCCCTGCTCGTCCTGCTGAGCATGACGGCCATGGCGGCCACCAATCGCTATGATCAACCGATTCAGCAGGCCGTCAGCATGAAGATTCAGAAAGCGAAACAGCTTCAGAACGTCAGATCCAGCGTCAACGATGGCATCGTGACCCTGACCGGCACGGTGAGCCTCTACCAGTACAAGCTCGATGCCGCGAACAAGACCAAGAAAATCGCGAACGTCTCCGGCGTGCGCAACGACATCGTGGTCGCAGGCGAGAACGTGCCCGACAGCCAGTTGCAGCAAAAGCTAGCCAAGAAGCTTGCCTATGATCGCGTCGGCTACTTCGACAACGCGTTCAACTATATTGCGGTTGCAGTGAAGGACGGGGTCGTTACACTGAGCGGTGACGCCTACTGGGATGTGCCGCGCGCGGATGCGATGGCCATCGTGGCGGGTATGCCCGGGGTCAAGGACGTGATCAACGACGTCACGGTATTGCCGACGTCGAACTTCGACGATTCGATCCGCAGGCGCATGGCGCTCGCCATCTATCGCGACTCCGAACTTGGCCGCTACGCCATCGATCCAGCGGCTCCGATTCGCATCGTGGTTGACAACGGACACGTGACGCTCTACGGAACGGTGCAGAGCGCGATGGATAAGACGATTGCGGGAATCCGAGCGGGTTCGGTCTCGGGAGCGTTTAGCGTCGACAACAAACTGGTCGTGGACTAAGATTCCAGGACCAAGGTTCGACAGTCGAGAGTCGAACCAGACAAGTGTGATCCTCCCCTACGGCGCGGCGCAAGCCGCGCCGTGTTTTTTCCCCGCGGAGTCAAAGCTTCACTAACTCCGCTGGTCTGGTTTCCACTTTTCCAGAAATGCTCGAAAGTCCTCTACTGAAAGCCCCCGGGCGTTCTCGAATTCCCCATTCTTCTGGCTGTAGACCAGCTTCCCATCGGCCTCAATCACCGCCAACCCCGGAATGCCGCGTTTCAGCGGAACCTCGTACTTCGTCGCCAAATCCTGGTTCTTCTGCCCCTTGCCGATGTCCACGTGCACAACTTCATAATTGGCGGCAATGATCCGCGCCAGGTCAGGGCGATGAAACGCCGCATCCAGCACGTGGCAGTCGTGGCACCAGTTTGCTCCAAACACAACAATCACGCGCTTATGTTCGACCCGGGCCTTGGTCAAAGCCTCTTTGATTTCGGCGTGCGCATCGGCGGTCTCGTTGTAGATTGTCTTTCCCCCCGCGGGTGTCTGACCGGCGCAAATTCCGCTCATCGCGGCTACAGCAAGCACGAAGGTGAATGGCATAATCCGCAGCCAATAATTCATGACTATGGCTCCTACATTTTGAAGAGTAACTAAACTCATTTCAGAGACGGGTAGGATATCAAAAGGTCACTACCCGGAGACGGTTTGAAAGGGTGCAGCTTCTGTCGCGCCATCCCAGATCGACAATACCGGTGCTTTAGCTCTTGAGGCAAGCTGGCTTCGTGTGGAAATGAATAGAGGTCAGCGCTTGCCTTCTAGTTCGCCTTGCGAGAGTGCACAAGCTTCAGACCGTCGTGCTGCAGAATGCGCTGAATCTGGTGTTTGGCGTGAACCGTCCACGGCCCCGTCGTATCGAGCTTCACATACGCCTGCCAGTGCTGCAGCGCCTTCCGCGGTTCGCGCACTTTCTCGTAAGCGAGTGCAATATTGTAATGAGCGTCCGCGTAAGTCGGGGCGATCTGCAGCGCCGTTTTATAGGTATCGATCGCTTCTCCGATCCGTCCGGTCTCGTCGAGCACGTTCGCCAAATCGAAATAGGCAAGGGCATACCGCGGATCGATGGCAATCGCCGACCGGTAATGCTTCTCGGCAAGCCCATATTCCTGCCGATTGTAGTAGAGCGTCCCCAGATTGATGTGCGCCGCGGCATGCGAAGGATCCATATCCAGAACCTTCAAATAAACGTCAATCGCTTCGCCCTGTGACGACGGATTCTCTTCCAGCGCAATCCCCCGCGAAAACAAGTCGGCAACGTCGGTAACGACTAGTTCCGGTCCGTTACGCCGCGGACTGGTCACAACTTTCTGTTCCTCGGAAGCAAAGTCGAACATGAACTGCCCGGCAATGGGCTCCAGCAACCGGCCGTCGTGGCGGAAGGCCACGCGCCGCTTGCTCTCATACGCGCTCGCTTCCAGCAGCGGATTCTCCATCCCCGCCACCTGCTTTAGCATCGCGTCCAGCGATTGCCGAATCACCGCGGGACGCACGCGCTTCCCGCACAAATCCCGCACTTTCTTAATCTGTAGCAGGTCAAAAAAGGAATAGTCCTCACTCGCTGGCACCAGGCCCGACTTCTCCCAATTTTGGAGTTGGCGAGGAGCCACCCGTAGAATACGCAGCAAGTCGGCGCGGCTATAGCGATACACGGCTGATATCAAGTCTAGCTAAATTATCCGGAACTTGTATTCCAACCGCAAGTGACAACCAAGATGAATCTGTGGAGAACAGGTCAGAAATGGCACGGAAGTGGCACCCCCACATTTCGTGAAGGCGTCACTTCTGAGTAGTTGCCGAGAGTCTGTGCGCTTCCGTCGCTGGATCAAAGCGAAGCCACGCGCCGTTGCACGAGGAGGAAATAGAGAGCCAGCAGCACCAGCAGCATTCCGTTCACACGCAGCACAACCGGCGCCGTGAACATGGGTACCAACCATCCCGACAGCAGATTTCCCATGGGCATGCCGCCACGGAAGGCGAAGTTGTAGACGCTCATCACGCGCCCGCGCATTTCGTTGGTCGTGATCAATTGCACCAGCGAATTCACGTTGGCGAACACGGCCATCATGGAAGCCCCGGCCAGCACCATCATGACTCCGCTGAGCGGCAACGACCTGGAGAGCGCAAAGCCAAAAATCCCCAAGCCCAGGCAGGCGAGCGCGCCCAAGGCGACTCGGCCCTTCCTCTTGATGTTGCCCATGCCGGCAATACTCAGCGACCCGAAGATCGAACCCACGCCCATGAGCGCGAGTAGATTCCCGTAAGTTTCAGGGCCGCGGTGAAAAATGTCTTTCACGAAAACCGGAATGTAAGTACGCATCGGCATGCTCAGGCCCGTCATGCAGAAGGCGAGGATGATCAGCGCTTCCATCGAATGCTGGCTGCGGACGAACTTGATGCCTTCCTTCAAGCTGGTGAACATCGATTCCGTGGTTTTCTGTGGCAGAAAGCGGGCCGTAATCAGCGAGAGCGAGATGATGGGCGCGAGAAACGACAGCGCATTCAGGCCGAAGCACCATGACTCGCCAAGTTTGGCCAGTGCTTGCCCCGCCAGCGCGGGCCCGATCATTACCGCGACATTGAACTGGATCGAATTCAGGGCAATTGCATTCGGCATATCCTCTTTTTCGACCAGAGTCGGAATCAGTGCCTGATAAGCCGGTCCCCCGAACGCCTGCGCGAAGCCCGAGACAAATGAAAGACAGAGAATGTGCCACACATGCACGTGACCGGTGATTACCAATAGCGTCAGCAGGCCGGCGCTTGCCATTTGCACATACTGGGAGCCGAGCAGTATCCGCCGCCGCTCCACGCGGTCAGCCACGACCCCGCCGATGAGCGAAAACAGGAAGATCGGAATCCCGCCCAGGAACTGATCGAGCGCCAAAAGAAAGGCGGAGTGGCTAAGGCGATAAATCAACCAGCCTTGGGCGACAATCTGCATCCACGTGCCAATGCTCGATGTGCAGGCCCCGATCCACATCAGGCGGAAGTCGCGATATTGGAATGCTTTGAAGACCCGGCCGATCAAGAACGTCTCCCAAGACCTAGGCAGCAGACTACCATGACGGCCAGCCGTCGGCTTAGCCCGGCCCGCCGGAATTGACGGCAACCCAATCTCAGGATTTGCAGACCCCATTTAGCATAGACGTGCGATGGCATCAAAACGTTTCGGACTGGCGCGGGTAATTTCGAAGATGGGCTACTGCTCGCGCTCGCAGGCGACGGCCCTCATTGTTGGGAACCGGGTTCGGGTCGATGGCCGCATCGTTCGCGATCCCGAGTTGCCGATCCAAATCCCGCGAGACCGCATCGAAGTGGACGGAGCCGCACTAGAGAAAACGCCCACCGTTTATCTGGCAATGAACAAACCGCATGGTGTGGTCACGACTACCTCCGACGAGAAAGGCCGGTCGACCGTCTACGATTTGCTGGATGACAACTTGCCCTGGGTAGCCCCGGTGGGCCGCCTGGATAAGGCGAGCGAAGGCTTGCTGTTATTCACCAACGATTCCGATTGGGGCGCAAGAATCACTGACCCGGCCAGTCACCTGGATAAGACCTACCACGTGCAGGTGGCTTGCGTACCCCAGCCCGACCTGCTCTCGAACCTGATCGAGGGTTGCGAGGTTGACGGCGAGCTTCTGCGGGCTAAGAACGCGCGCCTTCTGCGGGAGGGCGGCAAAAATAGCTGGCTCAAGATTGTGCTGGATGAAGGCAAGAACCGGCAGATTCGGCGGCTGCTGGGAGCTTTCGAGATGCGGGTTCTGCGACTGATTCGGGTCTCAATTGGGCCGCTGGAACTCGGGGATCTGAAGAAGGGCCAAGCCCGGCCGCTCACGGCGAAAGAGAAGCAATCGGTTGACAGGGCGCTGATGCGCGCAGCTCGGTGATTGAGGTTTCTGGCTGGTTTTCTCTCGAGAAGATTGCGCCGAAAAAAACAACGGGCGCATGCCGAAAGATGTGGGGTGAGGATGGCAACGGCATGCGCCCTATTAAGTTGAATACAGCTTAGGTCCTAACGGTTTCGATGTCAAGGTAAATCTTTTGGATGCAATGAGTTACGGTCTTGTCGGTAAGCATTTTCTGCGATTCTTGCGCAAGTGCATGCGTCACATATGTGTGTGATGTTATGACGGGGTGGAGATAAGTCATTCTCGCCCTGGATTTTGGGCGGCGCAGCGCTTTCAGCGTGGTGGAAGTGCATTGTTGCGATTTTGGCTTTAATCGCTGCGGGCGATTTCCCGCCGCGAGAAGCCCCCCTTCCCAGGCTAGGAAGGGGGTTCCCGCCGGCAAACCATCACTTCGCGGACATGCCTTGTTCCCGCAAATATTCCTGTGCCTGCTGGAGCACCTTACGCTCGCCGCCATAGGCCATCAGCCCGCTTGCCCCGTCCAACGGAACCCAGAGCGCCCGCTTGACCTCGACTCGCATCTCCTCAGCAAGTTGGTCGATTTCGCCCGACACGTAGCGCATCAGATAAAAACTCACAATCTTGAAAACCCGCTGCCGATCACCCCAACTCCGAGTGTAAACGTACTTGCTGTCCCCGAGTTTGGTGACCGCTTCTGCCCTGATGCCGGTTTCCTCCTGAACTTCCCGAATCGCCGCGGCCTGCGGTTTTTCGCCCGCGTCCACCAGGCCCTTGGGCAATGTCAGAACGCCGCGGCTAGGCGTTGCAGCGCCTTCCGCCGGTTCCGCGTTTTCTTTTTGCGGCTCGATCAGGGCCACGTGCCAGACTTCAGAAATCTGGCGCAGCACGACACCGCCCGCAGAAATTTCCCGTGCCATTGCGCACACGATCAGGACTCCCCGAGCTTAGCCGTTTCTTCCAGAATGCGTTGCCACGCCCGCTCCACGTGCCGTGCCTGCGTGTTGGTCTGGCCGACGCAGAGCCGAAGCGTGAATTTGCCGTCGAGCTTGGTATGCGTGAGATAGAGGTCGCCGCTCGCGTTTAAGCGGTCCATCAGAACCTGGTTGGCGCGGTCTCCGGCACGCAACCGGAAGCACACGAGGTTGAGTTTTGCCGGTGCGGCCAGTTCGAAGCGCGCATCGCCGCGCACCCAGCCGACGAACTGCTGCGCCAATTGCACGTGCTCGCGAATGTGTTGCTGCAGGCCCTCGACGCCGTAATGCCGTACCACGAACCAGAGTTTCAGGGAGCGGAAACGCCGGCCCAGCTGGATGTGCCAATCGCGATAATCAATCACGGCGCCCGATTCCGTGGCTTGATTGCGCAAGTACTCGGGAAGGATCGAGAGCGTTTGAATCAGATGCTTTCGGTCGGCCACATAGAAGCAGTTGCAGTCGAAATTCGTAAACATCCACTTGTGAGGGTTGAAGGTGTAACTGTCGGCAAGCTCGACTCCGTCGTGAATGAAGCGAAACTCGGGACAAACCGCAGCCGTGCCGCTCATGGCCGCATCTACGTGCAGCCAAAGTTTGTGCTCGGCGGCAATGCGCGCAATTTCGCGGACCGGGTCGATCGCATTCGACGAAGTAGTGCCCACCGTCGCGCAGACAAAGCAGGGAACTAGCCCTGCATTCACATCGGCTGCGATCTGCCGCTCAAGCGCATCCGGCCGCATGGCGAAGTCGCCATCCACCGGAATCTGCCGCAAATTGTCGGAGCCCATGCCGGCAATCTTCATCGCCTTCTCAACCGAGGAGTGCGTCTGGGTCGAGCAATAGGCAACCAGCCGTCCATCGCAGCCTTTGCGGTTACTCGTGAACTGCGTCGCCCGCTCGCGCGCGGCCAGCAGAGCGCACAGGGAGGCGCTCGATGCGGTGTCCTGAATCACGCCGCCGCCCGCGTCAGTGGAAAGAAATTTCTCGGGCAGGCCGAGCATTGGCACCAGCCAATCGAGCACGTGCGTTTCCAGTTCCGTGCAAGCCGGGCTCGTGGACCAGAGCATGCCTTGCACACCCAGTCCCGACGACAGCAGGTCGCCGAGGATGCCCGGCCCCGAAGCATTGGCAGGGAAATACGCGAAAAAGTTCGGTGACTGCCAATGAGTAATGCCGGGTAGGATAATGCGCTCAACGTCAGCAAGAATTTGGTCAAACGCCTCGCCCTTGGTCGGTGGGCCAGTCGGCAGCTTCGCGCGAATCTCACCCGGTTGCGCACGAGACAGAACCGGGAAGCTTTCAATGCGGGAATGATAATCAGCGATCCAGTCCACGACCGCATGGCCGTAGCGGCGGAACTCTTCGGGAGACATGTGGAACGACTCGGCGTCAGGCATAGAATTTGTAATTAGCGATTTGTAATTTGAAACCTAACGCTCTTAAATTACAAATTGCCAATTACAAATGCCCGTAATAAACCCGCGTGTTGTATTCAAACTCAACTGTGCCGCTCTGTGCGTGGGCGCGAAAAATCCGTTCCAGTTCCCGCATCATCGGCACGTAGTTGGGATGCCCGTCAATCGGAGCATACGAGGAAGACAGCAACCTCCCTGCGGTGCCTTCGTAGTCAAACCGCTGCCGAAGATCAAAAATTCGCTCCCGACAGGGCAACGGCGCGAAGAAGTTATGGATTACAGCCGTTGTCCGCTCGTGACGCACTTCTTTGTAGTCGGTGCCGTAAGCAAGCAGCAGTTGCTCGTATTCGCGCAGAAACGGCGTTGTGTCGGTGCGCCGCTCATTCCAGATCAGCACGCACCATCCGCCGGGCTTCAAGATACGGACGAACTCCGCGCGCGCTCGCGGCAGGTCAAACCAGTGTGCCGCCTGCGCCGCCGTCACGAAGTCTACTGAACCAGCAGCAAGCGTCGTCTCCTCAGCCGTTCCCGCCACCGATACAAGCCGCTTGTAGCCGACAAGTTCGCGGTTGCCCATCTGGCGCATCTCCGCATTGGGCTCAACTGCAAAAACGGAATTACCGTTCTCGAGGAGCAGTCTGGTAAACAGGCCCGTGCCCGATGCGATGTCGGCGACAGAGTGGCTCGGCCGCAGGCCGCACTCGCTACGCAAGAGCTCGATAACCTCCGGCGAGTATCCCGGACGGAAGCGTACGTAGTTGTCCACCCGATCGGAGAAACGGGCAGTTGGCGATTTGCTCATCCGACTTCAAGTGTAACCCTACGCCCGCGCCGCTTTCACGCGATACAATCTTTGTTTCGCGTCGATTAAGCCAAACGTCAATTTAGAGGGGTTTCATGAAGGTCTTATCCGGTGCCGCACTGTTCTTTTTCCTGATCGCTTCGGACCTGCAGGCATTTGATCGCACGCCGAAAGAGCCGAAAGGCTCCGTCATCAGCGGGTTTCGCGACGCCGCCGCCGAGCAGGAAATCGAAAAAAAATTCATGGCCGTGCCTGATCCGAGGCTGGCCGAAGCGCATTTGCGGACGCTGACGCGAGCCCCGCATATCGCCGGCTCTCCCGAAGACAAGGCCACTGCCGAATATGTGGCCGAGAAGTTTCGCGAAGCCGGGCTCGACACGACGATTGTCGAATACAAAGTGTGGTTCAACTATCCGTCGCAAATTCACGTTGACATGACCGCGCCTGCAGGCGTTGAGATGCACGGCCCGCACCCCGAGCATGTCGACGACGATCCGTTCCAGGACGATCCCCGCATTAAGCCTGCTTTCAACGGCATGTCTCCCTCCGGCGACGCCGAAGCCGATGTCGTTTACGCCAACTACGGCTCACCCGAGGATTTCGACAAGCTCAACCAGATGAACGTCGATGTGCGCGGCAAGATCGTCATGGTGCGCTATGGCCAGAATTTTCGCGGCGTGAAGGCTTTCGTGGCGCAGGAGCGTGGTGCTGCAGGCGTCATCATGTACTCTGATCCGAAAGACGATGGCTACTACCGTGGCGACGCTTACCCCAAAGGGCCGTGGCGTCCCGCGAGCGGCGTGCAGCGCGGATCCATCGGATACATGTTCCAGTTTCCCGGCGATCCGACAACTCCCGGCATCGCCTCGACGCCATCACTGCCCGATTCCAAGCGCATTTCGCCATCCGATTCCGCGCAGTTGCCCAAGATTCCCGTCACGCCACTTTCTTACGCCGATGCCTCGCCCATCCTTGAGCATCTCGGCGGGCCGCCTTCGCCGCGCGAGTGGCAGGGCGCGTTGCCCTTTACTTATCACGTTGGTCCGGGGCCCGCGAAGGTCAAGATGCACCTGGAGCAGGACTACCAGTTCCGCACCATCTGGGATGTAATCGGCAAAGTTCCCGGCGCTTCTTCGCCCAACGAGTGGGTGGTAGCAGGCAATCACCGTGACGCGTGGGTTTATGGAGCGGTCGATCCCAACAGTGGTACTGCCTCCATGCTCGAAACCGTGCACGGCATCGGCGAGTTGCTGAAGTCCGGCTGGAAGCCGAAGCGCACCATCGTGCTCGCGAGTTGGGACGCCGAAGAAGAAGGGCTGATCGGCTCTACCGAGTGGGGAGAAGACCACGCACAGGACCTGGCCAACGCTGCCGCGTACTTCAACATGGATGTCGCCGTCTCGGGCAAGAGGTTCGGCGCTTCGGCTGTGCCGAGCCTGAAGGAATTCATCCGCGAGATCACCAAGGCTGTGCCGTCGCCCCAGGGCGGAACTGTCTACGACGCGTGGAAGAAGGCGAACCAGCCCAAGGAAGGCTCGTCCCATGCACAGGAAAGCAGCGGCAGCGCTTCCCGCATGCCCGTCTCCGGCATTCACAGTGATGCGCCAGTTGGGGACTTAGGCAGCGGCTCCGACTACACGGTTTTCCTGCAGCATCTGGGCGTACCCTCCACCGACATCGGTTCTACCGGCGACTATGGCGTCTACCACTCCGCATTCGATAACTTCTCCTGGTTCAAGAAGTTCGGCGATCCCGACTTTCTCTATGAGCAGCAGATGGCGCGCGTTTACGGACTCGAAGTCCTGCGCATGGCCGATGCCGACGTTCTGCCCTATAACTACGAAGACTACGGCAAGGAAATCCTGATTTACCTCGACGCAGCCAGGAGCAAAGCCCAGGAAAAGTTCGGCGACCATGCTCCCGACTTTGCCGCTGCCATCGAAGGCGCACGCCACCTGCGGGAGGCGGGGGCCAAAATCCTGCAAAAACAGCTCAAAATCCCTCAAAATCCGGCCCAAATCAATGCTAAACTTCGGGATGCTGAAAGGGCCCTGCTGATTCCAGAGGGGCTGCCCAACCGCCCGTGGTATCACCACGCGATTTACGCGCCCGGCCAATATACCGGCTACGCGGCGGTGGTGATTCCTGGAGTCAACGAAGCGATTGATCGCGGTGATCTTGGCCGAACCGAAGAGCAAATCGCTGTTTTGGCGGCCGCGTTGAATCGCGCACTTATCGTTCTCGAGCAATACCGTTAGTTGGCTTGCCCGGGGTGGCGGCCTTAATCGCACGCGGAAATGACGGTGGCTAAGAGCTATGGCGTTGGCACGGATCATCTCGCATTCTCCGCAGTGTTCGCAAGCACTCGCCGCGGGTCTGGAGGAACGCGGTTACGCCGTCGAAATCGTGTCTCCCGATGCGATTCCTGACTACACCGCCGATCTGGAATTGCGAGTTGAGACCAGTCCCGACAATGTCTTGACAGCCAGAGTGCAGACGCACAACGGCCCACGCTCCGCCTCCCTGGATTTTGTCCACTATTTGAATCCGCCTATGCCGGACTTCCGGCACAGGCCATTGGAAGCTGTTGAACTGCCTCCTCCGCCTTCCGTTGCCTTCAACCCCACGCCAGTCGCCGACGCAAGCGTCAAAGCGACTCGGCCCGAGCAAGCGCCAGAAGACGTCCACCTTGTACCCACCGCGCCGCCAGAGCCCATCCGCCTCGTGCCCGAAGCACCGGCTGTTCTCGCCGAGGCAACGCCAGCGCTGCCGATGCCCACGGTTCCGACGCTCGCGGTCTCGACGCCCAGCCCGTTGCCCACAGCGCGGCCTGAACCGGCTCGCGCTTCCTGGCCAAGAATCAAAATCGTCATCTCCCGGTCCAATCTCGAGCCCAAGCCCAGGTCCGGGCCAAGATTGAAGCTCAAGCGAATTCCTCGACCGGCGGGCTGGTTCGGGCGCGTAGCCGTAACCGCAGCCGCTCTATTGCTGGCGGCTTCGCTTTTGGGCCTAGGCGCAAGGCGCTCCGGCAATGCTAATGTCGCTTCCACTCGCCAGTATCCCCGTCTCGACACACAGGCACAATCTAGTCAGCCGCCAATTGATCAGGTGCAACCGGGTCAGCCGCAAATTGACGAAGCCAGCAGCCTTTCCGCTAATCTCCACGAGCCGATCGATTCGGCGCCAGCCGTACCCGCGATTGATCATGCCGTTGTTTCGGCGATTGAGGCCGGCAAGCTCAACGGGAAAGAAGGCCCTTCCACGGCATCCAGCGTTTCCGCGGCGTCGTCGGTCAAGCGCGCCACTTCCAGGCCCCTTCGCCGCCACCAGCGAACTCACCGAGCCGATTTGGTCGCGCCCAACACGATTACTTATTTTGATAGGCCCGGCTCGAAGCCGACTGTGGTCAAGCCAGCGGAGCAGCGTCCCGCGCCTTCCCAGAAGCATGGCGGCGTGGTCGCGGCCCGCTCCGTGGCCGCTCTGAACGCCAAGCCCGGCCCTAAAGCAGGATCGGACAAATAGCGAGCCAGTCTCCAGTCCAATGTTTGCCAATCCAATGAACGCTCAGATCGCCATCCTGCATGTCCTCCACGATCTGCCCACGGCAGCGACGGCGACCTTCCTCGCGCTATTTCCGATTGTGAATCCCTTCGGAGGCATTCCGCTCTTCTTCAGCCTGACCTCCGATTTCACTCCGTCTGAGCGGCGCAACACCGCTCTCAAAACCGCCTTCTACGTGATTGCGATCCTCGTTGTATTCATGCTCTTTGGCCGCTTTGTCCTGAACTTTTTCGGGATCTCGCTACCCGTGCTCAAGATTGCCGGCGGCCTGATCGTGGCCAACACCGCCTGGGGCATGGTGACCGGTTCCAGCCGCATTACGCACGAGGAATCGAGCGAAGCCCTCACCAAAGAAGATATTTCACTCACGCCGATGGCCATGCCGATGCTCTCCGGCCCAGGCTCGATCGGAGTAGTCATGGGCCTGGCCGCGCATGCTGACAATCTCCTCGCCTACGTGGGGATGATTCTCGGCATTCTGACGATCGGCGTGACCGTGTATCTTTTTCTTCAGCTCGGAGGCCCGTTAGTAAAACGTCTTGGCCCCGGAACCGTAGGCGCCATCGCGCGCATCTTCGGATTTCTGATCCTCGCCATCGCCGTGCAGTTGGTGTGGGACGGCGTGGCCGATTTCAGAGGATGATGGGTTCAGCGCTAGCTTATCTGGCGTATCCCCACCCCCTACCCCCCCACCTACCCGGTCTATTGGAATCAAGACTTTAGCGCACTTTCATTTGCAAAGTCTTGAGCCCAAAAGTATTATTCGCAAAGTATTCGGGAATAAGGACTTAGTAGAGATCCTTCGCTGCGCTCGGGACTTCGGCGGCGGCCCTTCGGCTTCGCTCAGGGCTTCGGCTTCGCATGCTCGGCCTCCGGCTTGCGGTTCGCTCACGCCCGCTACTCGCCTCAAATTGTCAAAGAGCGCTGAAGATGGTTTTTGGGGCGGGCCGGATACTCTTCAGACGAGCACTTTCCCACGTTGCCCCATTCAGAAGAACATCTTCACATGGTGCGAGGCCGGAAGTCAGTGACGCGGGCACTTGACATGTTGGGGGTGAAGGAAGGGGGCAAGGTATTCGCTAGACCGGATGGTCGTTGCTCGATAGGCAGACAAACATGTATGTACAAAATAAATTTCGGAATACCGATCTGTACGTACAATCTTTGTAGATAGAAGAAGCAAAAGAGATTAGCCGATTTCTGGGGCGTGAAACGGGGCTTGACAACGTGTGCTATGGGGGCCTGGCGAGGGTGGGCCGCCGGGCAGGCCGCGTCGTAAGCCACGAGGGAGTCGTAAGACGCCTCGCAAGGCGCAGCCCTTCGTGAAGCCCTTTAAGTATGTGTGCGGGAACTCCGACTTGGCAGGATTGGCCTCCAAGTCTCTGACTTAACAAAGACCGGAGGGAGGGGAGGGTGAGAAGTCTACGCACCCGTGCTTCGGCGCATGGGTCTGTTGAACTCGTCCGCTAGTGCTTCCGCTGCCATATGGATCACACGCAGGCCAGCCACAACTTCTGCGTCGGTAGCATGTTCGGCAAGTCGGTCGCACATCGCCATGATGACGCTTAGTTTGTTGTTTACGACATGAGCCAATGCACATTCGCTAGCGCATATGGGCGGTTTCTCCATGTATCAGAGCGTATAGCAGAACTGTGATGGAGTCTGTTCGATATTGACCACCGATTACGAAGAGCGGAATGGCGCGGTCTTAGGACACTACCAAAATTCCCGCTACAGTATTGATTCCAGAAGACCGGGGTGGGGTGAGGGTACTTCTTTGAGGCCAGTTCTAGTGCGAGGCGCCAGCTTCCGTCGCTGCGGATGACTCTTTTTCCATGCGTCGGCCGACCAGTTCGGCGCAGGACTCGATGAACTTCCGCTCGGCGGCATCGAAGGTGTTGGCAAAGTAGCTTTCGATGCACAGCTCCGCGGCCACGCGGTTCTTGGCCACGCGGTCCTTAACAAAGATCGGCACCACGATATTGGATTTCACCATGTCGGAGCCGAGGTAGCGCGTATCGGCCTGAACATCGTTGACTACCACGGTCTTTCCGGAAGAAGCCGCCGCTCCGCACAAACCCTGGTCGAGCGCGATGCGCGGAGTGGGCTGAAAGCTGCCTGCGTACGGGCCTACTACCAGAACGTCGAAATGGGGCGGCTCCATCAGGTAAAAGCCAACCCAGTTGTAGCGCGTCATCGAGTCGTGGAGCTGCTGGGCAATGTGCTGCATCAGAGGCTTCACGCCATCGCGGGAACGAGATGATCGCTCAAATTCTTGCAACAGCTGTTCGTGATTGGACATTGGATTCGGAATCTGGTTGTGCCGGTTACCCTCCCTCAGGGGCTAACCCCCGCAGTTTTGGCGGCTCCTAACGGCGCGGCTGAAGCCGCGCCCTTTCAAACCAGAGTTACTTGATCGTAACCAGTTTCTCGACGAGTCCAGAGTAATCCTTTTTTTCCAGGCCGTGGACTTCTTTGTTGTACTCGTCAACTTTGCTGGAGTAATTCATGGAGCAGAATTTTGGGCCGCACATGGAGCAGAAAGCCGCGGTCTTGTATCCCTCTTCGGGCAACGTTTCATCGTGCATGGAGCGCGCGGTTTCGGGATCGAGCGACAGTTCGAACTGCTTTTCCCAGTCGAACTTGTAACGCGCGTAGCTGAGCGCATCGTCGCGGTCGCGGGCTCCGGGGCGATGGCGAGCCACGTCGGCGGCGTGCGCGGCGATTTTGTAGGCGATGATGCCGTCTTTCACGTCTTTTTCGTTGGGCAGGCCGAGATGTTCTTTCGGCGTGACGTAGCAGAGCATCGACGCGCCATACCAGCCGATCATCGCGGCTCCGATGGCCGAAGTGATGTGGTCGTAGCCGGGTGCGATGTCGGTGACGAGCGGGCCGAGCGTGTAGAACGGAGCTTCGTAGCAGAGCTCGTTTTCCTTCTCGACTTGCTCCTTGATCTTGTCGAGCGGAATGTGTCCGGGACCTTCGATCATGGTCTGCACGTCGTGCTGCCATGCGATTTTGGTCAGCTCGCCGAGAGTCTTCAGTTCGGCGAATTGGGCTTCGTCGCTGGCGTCGGCTAGGCACCCGGGACGCAGGCCGTCTCCGAGCGAGTAGCTGACGTCGTACTTCTTCATGATTTTGCAGATGTCGTCGAAGCACTCGTAGAGGAAGTTCTGCTTGTGGTGATGAGCCATCCACTGCGCGAGGATCGCGCCGCCGCGGCTGACGATACCGGTGATGCGCTTGGAAACCATGGGCAGATACTGGATGAGCACGCCGGCGTGAATGGTCATGTAATCGACGCCCTGCTGCGCCTGCTCCTCGATCACTTCGAGCATCACGCTGGCGTTGAGGTCTTCGACGCGCTTGACGCGCGAAATGGCTTCATAGATGGGCACGGTGCCGATGGGCACAGGCGAGTGGCGCAGGATGGCTTCGCGAATTTCGTGAATTCCGCCGCCGGTCGAGAGATCCATGACGGTGTCAGCGCCGTAGTGGACCGAGGTGTGCAGCTTTTTCAATTCCTCTTCCACGTTGGACGTGACGGCGGAGTTGCCGATGTTAGCGTTGATTTTGCAGAGCGAGGCAACGCCGATCGCCATTGGCTCAAGCTCGGGATGGTTGATGTTGGCGGGAATGATCATGCGGCCGCGGGCGACTTCGTCGCGGACGAGTTCGGTGGTGATCTTTTCGCGGCGCGCGACCCATTCCATTTCCTCGGTGATCACGCCCTGGCGCGCGTAGTGCATTTGGGAGAAATTGCCATCTTTGTTGGCCGCCTTGCGCTTGGCCAGCCAATCGGCTCGCGGTTTTAGAGGCAGGTTGAAGCGGTCGCCGTTCGTGCCGTTTGAGGGGTTGCCATTGCTTGCAGACATATACGCGTGCACCATCCTTCAAGAAATCTAGACAAATTATACGCCGCGCGCGGAAGTGCGCTTGGCGAGCGCCGCTACCAGTTGTGTGTTCAAGCCTTCAATTGCGCAGCGTTTTACCTGTCTTTAGCGTGTACTGGATTCGCTCCTGTGTCTTCTTTTCGCCGCACAGCGACTTGAAGGCCTCGCGCTCCAGGTCGAGGACGTACTGCTCGCTGACTGGCGTGCCGGGCGTGATGTTTCCACCGCAGATGACTTCGGCGATTTTGGTGGCCAGCTTCAGTTCGTGATCGCTGATGAACTCGCTTTGGCGCATCATGTAGGCTCCCAGCTTGAGAGTGGCGAAAATGTTCTCGCCGGGAGCGGGGATGTCGGTGCGCATCATCGGGGGCTCGTAGCCTGCCTTGACGAGTTCGAGCGCGCGCGCCTTGGCATCGCTGAGAACGCGCTCGCGGTTCATGGTGATGCGATCGGAGTTGGACAAGAAACCGAGACCGCGCGCTTCGTGCGCGGAGGTTGCAACCTTACCGGTGGCAATTGCCTCAAAAATCTTCTTCATCGCCTCCATGGTTTCGACCGACTCGCCGCGGCCGTCGGGGCGAATGGACGAGGCGCTATCAACGGCGCGCAGCAGCATTTCTTTGCAACCGCCGCCGCCGGGAAGCAGGCCGACTCCCACCTCGACCAGTCCCATGTAGAGCTCGGCGTGGGGCTGGCGCGCGGTTGCGTGCAGGGAAATTTCGCAGCCGCCGCCTAGCGTCAGGCCAAAGGGCGCGCTGATGACGGGCTTAGGAGAGAACTTAACGGCCTGCGTCATACCCTGGAATTGGCGGATGGCCATGTCAACGTCATCCCATTCTTCTTCCTGGATCGACATGAGCAGCAGCATCAGGTTGGCGCCGACGGAGAAATTCTGGGCGTCGTTGGTGATGACGAACGCGTCGAAGTTGTCGCCCGCGCCGCCGGGTTTGAGAGTTTGCAGAATGAGGGAGATGATATCGGCACCCAGCGCGTTCATCTTGGAGTGGAATTGGATGCAGCCCACGCCGTCGCCCAGGTCGATGAGCGAAGCTCCCGAATTTGTCTTTACTACGCCATTGGATTTCTTGGCGACTTCGACTGACCAAACGCCCTCGGGAACAGCGACCGGCTTCCAGTTGGCAGTTGCCAGATCGAAGTACAGTTTGCCCGAGGCGGCTTTGGCATCGTCGGCGTACCAGGATTTCTTGCCGCTGCTAAGCAGCTTTTCGACATTGGCGGCAACCGGGCGGCCCTCTTTCTTCATGCGAGCTACGGTGGCTTCTACGCCGGCCGCGTCCCAGAGTTCGAAGGGACCCAACTCCCAGGCGAAACCCATGCGCATGGCGCGATCAATCTCAACGACGGAATCGGAAATTTCCGGGATGCGATTCGCCGAATAGGTCCACAGGTCGGAGAGCGCGGTCCATAAAAATGTCGTGGCCTTGTCGGGCTTCTGCGCAGCGCCGCCGTCGAGGCCGAGCAGCATGCGCAGGCGCGGGGCCGTCTCCTCGACATTTTTCGCCATCTCGAGCGCGGCGAACTTGGGCTTCTGTTGCGGACGGTATTCCAGGGTCTTCCAGTCCAGCGCCAGCCGCTGGTCGTCCTTGCCGTCCCCTGATTTCGCCTTTTTATAGAAGCCGCCCTTGGTCTTGTCGCCGAGCCACTTTCGTTCCACCATCTGGCGGAAGAAGTCGGGGATCTTCAATTCGCTGCGCTCGTCGCGCACGTTTTGCGTCATGTTGCCGACCACGTGGCCGAGAATGTCGAGACCCACCAGGTCAATGGTTCGGAACGTCGCCGAGCGCGGCCAGCCGACAGCTTGGCCGGTGAGCGCGTCCACTTCTTCAATGCTCAGATCCAATTCCTGCATCAGGCGCATCACGTTGAGCACGGAAAAAGTTCCGATGCGGTTGCCGATGAAGTTGGGCGTGTCCTTGGCGAAGACGACGCCTTTGCCGAGTTGCACATCGCAAAAATGTGCAACCGCGTCGATCAGAGCGCGATCCGACTGTGGCGCAGGAATCAGTTCCAGCAGCCGCATGTAGCGTGGCGGATTAAAGAAGTGGGTGCCGAACCACGAGCGGCGGAAATCGTCGGAAAATCCCTCTGCTATCTTGCCCACCGGCAATCCGCTGGTATTGGTTGTGACGATGGCGCCGGGCTTGCGAATCGCCTCAACCTTCTTGAGCAGGCTGCGCTTGATTTCGAGGTTCTCGATTACGGCTTCGATGATCCAGTCCACGTCGGCCAATTTCTTCAAATCGTCGTCGAAGTTACCAATTGTCACCAGACGGGAGAGCGATGCTTCAAAAAAGGCAGCGGGCTTGGATTTTCTAGCCCCATCGAGGCCGGCTGCAGCAATCTTGTTGCGCGCTGGGCCGTCCGCATCTGGCGGAACGATATCCAGCAGCAGGGAAGGCACACCGGCATTTGCAAAATGCGCGGCAATTCGGGCGCCCATCGTGCCCGCGCCCAGAACGGCAACTTTATTGATCCGTTTCATGAAGGCACACTCCAATCAGTTAAGTAAGGACGCTTGCCAAAAATAATCCAAAAATCTTCTAGGGCAGTTTATCTACGACCCAGTCGTTTTTGCCAGCATTGACAAGAATTATTTCGGAGGGTCGACGAGACAAAGTTCGACGAGACGAAGCCTGGGAACCGGGTTTGGACGATGCAGACGCGCCCGAACTGGCGGCTTCCTTCATACTCACCAGCACCACGGGAAAGCTGTAGCGCCCGCGATTGCCGCGCCCGGCGCCGATCTCAAAAGCGCGGCCGGCGGCAACGGAGAAAAATTGCTCGAGTTCGACCGCGTTTTGCGAGTGCCGTATTCCGTCGCTCACAAGCACCATGCCGTCCGCGAGATCTCCTGTCTGCCATGCGTGCAGGAAGCGATTGGCGGTGGCGAGGGCGCCGACATAGTCTGGGTCGGAAACCGGGGCTGGTTTCTTGTGGGCTCGTCCCCAACCCGTTGCCGTGAGCACGAAAATGAGGACAGTAACTCGTATCTTCATGTAGAAGGATTGTCGGCTTCGAAGGCGCTGGCCGTCGAGATCTCGTGTTATTTGCCTGATTCCAACCAATCACAAGCTCGGACGGAGTCTTGAACTCCGGCGTGTCCATTGTGCTTGGCGCCCCGGTCAACTTCAAGTGGCGAGACGTTTATGGCATGGTTCGCGGCTATGAAAGAAGCGCCGGTACCTGTATTCTTAAGCTTGGCCTCCAGGCTGGAGGACGCGGGCTGGTGGTTTACCCGAGCTACTTAGAATGCTAGTATGCGCTGCTAACGAAAGGAACGGCATGAGTACGCCCTACGGGCTTCAGATCACAGAAAACTGTCTCATCTGCAAGCTGCGTCAGTCCGGATTTTTTTGCGATCTTCCCAAGGCCTCGCTCGAACATCTTGAAAGGATCAAGTACGCCAGCGCGTATCCGCAGGGGGCAGTACTGTTCGTGGAGGGGCAAGCGCCGCGCGGCATTTACATTGTCTGCTCCGGCCGCGTAAAGCTGACGACGACTTCGCGCGATGGCAAGACGCTGATCTTGCGCATTGCCCAGGCCGGGGAGGTGCTCGGCCTGCATGGCACAGTTTCCGGCAAGCCCTACGAACTCACGGCCGAAACGCTGCAGCCCAGCCAGCTCGATTTCATCAAGCGCGACGACTTCCTGAAGTTCCTGCAAACCCACGCCGATGCCTGCCTGAACGCCGCGCACCACCTGAGCCAGAATTGCCAAACCGCGTTCGAGATGATCCGCTCGCTCGGCCTATCGCATTCCGTATCGGAGAAGCTGGCGCGCCTGCTTCTGGAGTGGGCGAGCGATGGCGAGCAAACCAAAGATGGCATTCGCATCAAGATCGCGCTGACGCACGAAGAGATCGCTCAACTGATCGGTACTTCGCGGGAAACCGTGACGCGCGTGCTGGGCGAATTTCGCGATAAGGAACTGGCTCAACTTCGCGGTTCCACACTCTTGATTCGCAACAAAGGCGCGCTGGAACGGCTGATCGGCGCTTGAGCCAATCGCCATTGGGCACTGGCGAGTTTCTTCTTCGCGCTGCGCAGATTCCCGCCAAAAGAGTATCGCGACCAGCGTCCCATCAATTCGGCATCACCCCTCCAACTCACTTGGAATGGCTGGTTTATAATTAAAAATTACGCACTCAAGCCTGGAGTTACCTGAAAATCTATGATTCGACAACTGCAAAACGCGGGCCCAACCCTGAAGTACATTCTCTACGGCCTGCTTCTCCTCATCTGCGGCAGCATGGCGATAACGCTCATCCCCGGCGGTTTTGGCACCAGCCTCGGCCTCGGCGGGCCTCGCGCCGGCGTTCTTGCCACTATCGGTGGCGAGGAAGTCACGGTGCTCGAAGTGCAGCGCGAAGCGCGTGCCTTGATTCAGCGCCAGGGTGCTAGTGCGCAGGCCAGTGCGCTCATGCCGTTGTTTGCGGGCCAGGCTGCACAGCAGCTGATCAACGAAAAAGCCCTGGTCGCCGAAGCGCACCGCGTGGGTCTGCATGCCAGCGACGAGGAATTGCGGGACGATCTGGAACACGGCCAACTCGGCGTGGAGCTTTTTCCTGGCGGTAAGTTTGTCGGTCAGGAACAGTATGAAGACTTCGTGCAGCGAATCGGCATGACTGTCCCCCAATTCGAGGGGCTGGAGAAGGAATACATTGTTATTCGCAAACTGCAGGCCTTAGTCGCGGGAGGAGCTCTGGTCTCCGATGCCGAAGTTCGCGATGAGTTCGAGCGCCGCAACACCAAAGTCAAGTTCGAATACGCGGTGATCACCGAGGCCGACATCCTGAAGGGGCTGCATCCGACGGACGAGGAACTCAGGGCCTTTTACGATCGCAATAAGGCTGCCTATAACAATTCGATTCCTGAAAAGCGGCAAATCAAGTATGCGCTCATCGATTCCGCGAAAATTGGAGCTGCTATTCCGGTTACGGAGCAAGACCTGCAGGCTTATTACGACCAGCACCGCGACGAATACCGTGTGCCCGATCAAGTGAAGGTGCGGCACATCCTGATCAAGACTCCGCTGCCGGGGTCCGACGGCAAGGAAGATGAAAAAGGTGTCGCCGATGCGCGCGCCAAGACCGAATCTGTGCTTAAGGAACTCAAAGCGGGTGGCGACTTCGGCAAGTTGGCCGAGAAGTACTCCGAAGATCCCGGGAGCGCCAAGAACGGCGGCGAACTCGGCTGGATTGGCCGTGGCCGTACCGTGCCGGAATTCGAAAAGGCCGCCTTCTCGCTGGCCAAAGGACAGACCAGCGATCTGATCAAGAGCAGTTACGGGTTCCACATCATCAACGTCGAAGACAAGCAGGAGGCCCACCTCAAGCTGCTCGCCGAAGTAAAGAGCGACATTCAGGAAAAAGTGAAACAGCAAAAGGTGACTCGCGCCACCGAGGCGGCAGCCAATGGCTTGGTAAGCGCGGCGCGCACCGAGGGTTTTGACCACGCGGCTTCGACCAAGGGGCAGTCGGTTGTAAGCACGGAATTCTTCAGCCACAACGACGTTCTCCCGGGCCTTGGGCCCAGCCCGCAATTAATGGACGCCGTGTTTAACGCCTCCGACAAAACCCCGCCCGATAGCGTGCAGGTGCCGCAGGGCTATGTTGTGTACCAGGTGCTTGCGATCAAGCCTCCGGCGACGCCAACATTCGAAGAGATTCGTTCGCGCGTCGAAAGCGAGTTCAAGAACCAGCGCGCCAGCATGCTGTTGCAGCAGAAAACGCGCGAACTTGCGGACCGAGCCAAGGCGGATCACGATTTGAAAAAATCCGCTAAAGACCTGGGTGCAGCCATCAAGACCAGCGACCTGGTTGCGCCCGATGGCCAGGTTCCCGACATCGGTTCCTTGACCGGCGCGGCGAGCGCGATTTTCGCGTTGAAGCCCGGCGAAATCAGCGCGCCGATTCCGGCGAACTCCAACGGCGTGGTGGCGCAGCTTCTGGAAAAGCAGGCGCCCACCGATGCGGAATACGCGGCGAAGAAAGACGAGATCCGCCAGTCTCTGGCCGAAGCCAAGAAGAACGAATTGTTCCAGCTGTTCGTGGCTAACCTGCGCAAGGACATGGAGAAGTCGAACCGGATCAAGATCAATCAGGATGAGATGAAACGGCTGACGCGTCCCGGGACTGAAGAGGGTTCGTAGGCCTGCAAGATTTTCGATTGGGCACGTCGGGACAGATCTCAGCTCTTCCGCCCGAGGTCTGGACGAAATGTGTTTTCCTGAGAGCTGAAAACTGAGAGCTGTTCTTGATGCCATTCTCGCGCGCCAGCGGAATTCTGCTTCACCCTACCTCGCTCGCTTCGCGCGGCGGGATCGGCGATTTTGGTCCGGCCGCATATGCGTTTGCCGACTTTCTTGCTTCCGCGCGCCAGGGTGTGTGGCAAGTGCTTCCTCTGGGTCCGCTTGGCTTTGGAAACTCGCCTTATTCTTCGCCGTCCGCATTTGCCGGCAATCCGCTGTTGATCAGCCTGGAGCGTCTCGCCGATCGCGGTTGGATCGACCGGGCGCGAGTCGAGACGCTGCCCTCCGCGGTCGAAGCGGTGGACTACACGGCCGTCTTCCACCAGAAGCTGCCTCTGCTCTTTGAAGCGGCCCACAACTTCCTGAGGTCGCCGGCGTCCGCTGGTTCAGCTTCAGTACCGGCGCGTGGCCGCTACGACAATTTCGTGCGGCAGAACCACTGGTGGCTCGACGATTTCGTCCTCTTTGACGCGCTGCGCGCCCGCTTCCACCTCGAAAGCTGGAATCGCTGGCCCCGCGATTTGATTCACCGCGATCCCGCAGCTCTGGAGAAGACGCGGAAGGAAATGCGCGATGAACTCGATGTTCGCAGCGCCGTGCAATTCTTCTTTTACGAGCAGTGGCGGGCGCTGCGTTGCTACTGCGCGCAGCGCTCTATTCGAGTGGCCGGCGATCTCGCTATCTTCGTTAACTTCGACAGCGCGGACGTTTGGACTCATCCCGATCTCTTCCGCCTGAATGCGGAGCTTGAGCCCGAGGTCGTTGCGGGTGTGCCTCCCGATTTCTTCAGCAAGGAAGGCCAGCGCTGGGGCAATCCGCTTTACCGCTGGGACGTGATGAAGGAACGGGGCTATGCCTGGTGGATCGACCGCCTGCGCTGGGCCGCCCTTAATTTCGATTACATCCGTCTCGACCATTTCCGCGGCTTTTCGCAGTTCTGGGAAATTCCCGCCAGCGAGCAGACGGCCATTCACGGCCGCTGGGTTGACGGTCCTAAAGACGACTTGTTCGCGAAGGTGCGGGAAACTCTCGGCGGCCTGCCATTCTTCGCCGAAGATCTTGGCTACATCACGCCCGATGTGCACGCGCTCCGCGAGCGCCTCCAGATTCCCGGTATGGCCGTTTTGCAGTTCGGATTCGGGGACCCCGGCGCGCATATGCACTTGCCGCACACGTTTACGGCGGACAAGGTCGTCTACACCGGCACGCACGATAACGACACGCTGCGCGGCTGGTGGGCCGCGGGAGCAACTGAGAAAGAGCGCGAGCATGTAGGGGCTTATCTCGGCCGCTGCGATGACGGTGTCAACTGGGGGATGATTCGCGCCGCCGTGAATTCTCCTGCCAGCCTCTCGGTCATCCCGTTGCAGGACGTGCTCGGGTTGGGAAGCGAGGGCCGCATGAATGTGCCGAGCCTCAGTGGCGGAAACTGGCGTTGGCGTTTCCCGGCGGAGATGCTGAGTCCGGAGCTGGCCGCAAAACTGGCGCTTTTGGCAGAAGTTTCGGACCGGCTGCCCGCGCCGTTGCAGGCAACCGAAGAAGATTGGGCGGCGTGACTGTTGTATCCTCGCTGTTCAAGGAAAATGCAAGATCTCCCGGAGCATTGGCAGTGACCGACCCCATCATTCGTGCCCAGGCTGTCGAAAAATTCTACCTGCAGCCCGATGGCAACCGTATTGAAGTTATCGCGCCTGTCGATCTGGATGTCGAGCCCGGCAAAATTATCGCCTTGCTGGGCCCGTCCGGGTGCGGGAAGTCAACGCTGCTGCGGATTCTTACCGGCCTCAGCAAACCCTCCTCGGGTGAAGTGCTCTGGCATGGCCAGCCGATTACTTCGCAAAACGCTGGCGTGGCAATCGTTTTTCAAAGCTTCGCGCTTTTTCCATGGCTCACCGTGATCGACAATGTCGAGGCGCCGCTGGAAGCCCGCGGCGTTCCCGCACTCGAGCGTCACAAACGCGCCTTGCGCATCCTCGACACGGTTGGCCTCGACGGTTTTGAAAGCGCCTATCCCAAAGAGCTTTCCGGAGGCATGAAGCAACGCGTCGGCTTTGCACGCGCTCTGGTCGTCGAGCCGGAAGTCCTCTTCATGGACGAGCCTTTTTCCGCGCTCGACGTTCTCACCGCCGAGAATCTGCGCAATGAACTGCTCGAACTCTGGCTCAGCAAGAAGATGCCGACCAGCGCCATCTTCATCGTCACCCACAATATTGAGGAAGCGATTCTGCTCGCCGACCGCGTCATCGTGCTGGGCAGAAATCCCGCCCGCATTCGCGCCGATTTTTCCGTCGAACTTACTCAGCCGCGCGATCGCAAGTCGCCGCGCTTCGTCGAACTGGTCGATTACGTTTACAAAATCATGACGCAACCCGACCTGGCGCTCGCCCTCCCGGGAGCCCACGCAGCCGAGCAAAAACCTGTTCGGCAGAAGTACCAGATGCTGCCCCACGCCCGCGTCGGCGGCGTCGCCGGCCTGCTCGAACTACTCCAGGATCGTGGCGGCAGGGAAGATCTCTACCGTTTAGCCGAAGACCTGATCATGGACGCCGAAGACTTGCTTCCCATTGTCGAGGCCTCCGTGCTGCTCGGATTCGCTACGCTGAAGGAAGGCGACGTGGAAATTACGCCCGAAGGTGCGCACTTCGCCGAGGCCGACATCCTTTCCCGCAAAATACTGTTCCGCCAGGCGGCGCTCGCGCACGTCATGATCCTGCAGCAGATCGACAGCATCCTTCACGCCAAGACGGACCACTCGATTTCCGAAGAGTTTTTCTATGACATTCTCGATGAGCATTTCAGCCAGGATGAGGTCGAACGGCAGTTTGAAACGGCTATGAATTGGGGCCGCTACGCTGAGATTTTCGATTTCGACCGCGAATCGCATCGACTCGTTCTGGCTGAACCGGTTTCCGAGCCGCATCCGCCCACGGCCCCAGTGCAGCCTTGAAGGATCCAACGTTGAAGCGCGCAACTCGTCCCGAAAGACTCCGGCTCCGCACTCCGCTGCGCTTCTGGTCGATGCTGCCGCGCCCGAGCGCGGCCAGCCTGCCCGATCTGGTCATGTTCGCGGCGGGCCTCGCGCTCTTTTATGGCGTCGTCGAAGTCAGCCGCAACTGGCTCGGTCCTTACCGGCCGCAGGTTGAGATCAGCCGCAGGCTTTCCGCGCTCCCCGTGTACGCCGGATACTCGCTGCTGCGCATCGCCTTTGCCTACGTGCTCAGCCTGATCTTCGCCATCGTCTACGGATACATCGCCGCCTACCGCCCGCGCGCCGAGCGCTTCATGATCCCGCTGCTCGACGTTCTGCAATCGATCCCGGTGCTCAGCTTTCTCCCGGGCGTCATGCTCGCCATGGCCGCGCTGTTTCCCGGCCGCCAGCTTGGCGTCGAACTGGGCGCTGTGCTTCTCATCTTCACCGGGCAGGTGTGGAACATGGCGTTCAGCTTCTACGCCTCACTCAAGAGCATTCCCCGCGAGATGCGCGAGGCTGCGACGATCTACCGCTTCAACTGGTGGCAACGCTTCCTGGAGATCGAACTGCCATTTGCCACCATTGGGCTGGTCTGGAATTCCATGATGTCGGTTGCCGGGGCGTGGTTCTTCCTGATGGCTTGCGAGCAGTTCGGCGACTTCCGCCTGCCCGGCCTCGGCTCCTACTTGCAGAGCGCCGCCAATAACGGCGATACGCGTTGCATTCTCCTGGGCATCGCCACCATGGTCACGGTCATCGTCCTGATGGATCAGCTGCTTTGGCGCCCCGTTATTGCCTGGGCAGAGAAATTCAAGTTTGAACAGGTCGAGAGCACCAGCGCCCCGACTTCATGGGTGCTCGATTTTCTGCGGGGCTCCCGAGGGGTTGCCTATCTTCGCAAACGCGCGGTTCGTCCTGTGCGCGAGCAACTGATTCACTTCTTTGCCCACGAGAATGAAGCCCGCGTGCAATCGGACTCGGAGGGTCCTACGGCATTGTGGCTGTGGCGTGTCGTGGGCATGGGCGCTCTTGCAGGAATCGGATATGCCGTCGTGCGGGTGGTCCTGATCCTCACCGGCCTGCCGCGTTCCGAGTTTCACGAGATCGGTATTGGCTTGGGCGCGACTTTTCTTCGCGTCAATGCCGCGCTCCTGCTCGGTGCGGCCTGGACCATCCCCGCCGGCGTTGCTATCGGCTTCAACCCGCGACTGGCGCGCATTGCGCAACCGCTCGCGCAGATTGCCGCTTCGGTCCCAGCAACAGCGCTATTCCCGGTCGTACTTCTCGTCCTCATCCGCCTTGGCGGCGGACTCGGCCTCGGATCCATCGTTCTTCTTCTCCTGGGCACGCAGTGGTACATCCTGTTCAACGTGATCGCAGGAGCCATGGCCATCCCCACGGACCTTAAAGAAGCCGCCAGTGTTTTCGGACTGCGGGGGTGGGAGCGCTGGCAAAAGCTGATCCTCCCGGGCATTTTTCCATTTCTCGTCACCGGCATGATTACCGCTTCCGGGGGCGCATGGAACGCCAGCATCGTTGCCGAGTATTTCCACTTCAAAGGCCAGACTTATTCCACCACCGGCGTGGGCGCCTTGATCTCAGCCGCCACGGACGCCAAGAACTTTGATCTTCTTCTTGCGGGTACGATTGCGCTAGCTGCCGTCGTCGTGACCACCAACCGCTTGCTCTGGCGCCGCCTCTATCGTCTTGCTGAAACTCGGTTCAAGCTGGAGAGCTAATGTGTTTCCGCCCGCCAAACCCCCCAGGCGCTATAAGCCCGAACCTATTTTCAGGGGCTTAGCGGCACGACCAAGGTCGTGCCCTTCCCTTTTTTCTGCGTTGACTGAGTTTTGCCGCAGCCTGCTAAAGCCGGGTAGGTCACTTTGACCCACTCAACCAACCGGGCCTACTCTGTTTGAATCCGGCCTGCAGCACTGGTAGTGTTGCGGGCTATGGTCGGGGAGAAGTACCGCCACCATTTCGACGACTACACCCGCATGGCTGAGATAGGGATCTACGCCATTCTTGCCATTCTGCTCACAGTCACGGCGGTTGCTGCTCTCGCCGATGGCGCCATGTCTCTGTGGAGCGGCCTCCGCACATTGTCCATGTCCGCGCAGGCCTTCGAGGTTCTCGACCATCTCCTCTTTGTCCTGATGCTGGTCGAAATCCTGCATACCGTCAGCATTTCGATCCGCTCCCACATCCTGGTCACCGAACCGTTTCTCGTGGTCGGCCTCATCGCTTCCATCCGGCGGGTGCTGGTTATTACGCTCGAGGCTTCCAGCCTCACCAAGGGCGCTGTCTGGGCGGGCGGATCGGAGAGTATCTTCCGCGCGTCGATGATCGAACTCGGGCTGCTCGGCCTGCTGATTCTGGTGCTGGTATTTTCGATTACTCTTCTCCGCCGATCGGCGCCCGGCCCGCAAGAGTCAGAAACGAAGGAATTCAATTAATGCTAACTGGCCGCGCGCTGCACGCCGCAGCAGTTGCCGGTCGTCGCCGTTCACGGATATGTGTTCGGAGAGCAAGATGACCGGGGAGCCGCTGCCTTTTGAAGACGCGGAGAAGGCAAAAACAAAGGGACCCGCAAGCGCGGGTCCCTAACTCAGGAGGAAACACACAAACCTTGAAATTACGCCACAACGAGACAGGTTTTACGGCCGGATGATCTTGCGCCGAATCGCTCCCGCCATCGCCAACAAGCCCGACCCTAGCAATCCCAGCGTGCCCGGCTCCGGAGTCGAATTAATTGTGATTCCGCCCAGGTGGATGCTGCCCTTATGATCCTTGGCCTCCTGGTTCCACCAGGTGTAAATGTCCTCGGTCACGGTTCCTGTCGCCATATGGCCGTTCCACAGTTGGCCCTTGATTTGACCCGTGAGGTAGTACTCGTGGAAAAACTTGCTCGATGCGACCAACGTCCAGTTAATCGGTCCTACAAAGGCACCGCTGAAGATCGTGCCTTTATCGCCCTTTGCCGGGCCCCATTTGCCGGTCACGACAAAGCCCGATCCCACGCTGGAAAATTGTCCGCCCGTCCAGACAGTGCTGCCGGGACCTGTGGGCATGAAAGCCCCCGTCCAGAAACTCACCCTGCCTAACGCATGCCCGGCGGACGCTTGCGTTCCGTTGAAGGACTTCAGCTGCGACTGCATGGATGAGATCCCAGCATTCGTGATCGTTACGGAGCCGAACTGGTTAGTAAGGTCGATGGTGTCCGCTCGAGCGACGACCGGCAACACAACGACCAGCAGTGCGAGCAGCACGGTACACACAACTCGTTTCATTGGTTCCCTCCACAGAGTCACGGGTGTTGCGAAATACTAGCCTGAGAGAGCTAGTCTGCGCAATCACGAAGTTGAATCTTTATATAATAGTTTGTCCCAGGGCGACAGAAATACCTTGGGGTTCGACCATGCAAATCAGGGGGAGATTTGCCAAGCGCAGTCTCGCAGCTTGGTTCTGTGGAAATCAAGTGATTCGCGTCACGTCCTTTTGTGATAAGTCTTGCAATGTTGAAAGAATAAGCTCTTTGTGTGCAATAATTTGCGCACTTAATGCAGGGGAGCTGTTAAGAGGCCCGAATTGGGGAGCGGCGGGCCTTCGGTTAGTCTTTCACTACCCCCGCGCGTTCCTCTTCCTTTACTAAACTCGCTCCTCCATTAGAATAGAGAGTTCCCGGAGCGCAGCAGTCTCTCTCTTATCGTTCCGGCTCAACCTAAGGAGCAAAAAGCAATTTATGCCCGCTACCGGTGAACTGATTCGCCTCATGAATTACGTCGACGATATCGCTGCCATCCTGCGCCGCGTCAACAGCTCGCTGCCAGCCGTGAGCGACGAGGAACGCACTCGTCTCGCCGAATACATCCGCAAATCCGAGCCCAGCCTGCAAAGCGTATTGACCGAACTCGACAAGGCAGGAAAATAGTGGCGGCGATCAAAACCGTTGCCGTCATCGGCGCCGGCATCATGGGACGGGGCATTGCCCACGCCGCGGCCATCGGCGGCTTCCGCACCATCCTTGAAGATCTTCTTCCCAATACACTGCGCAAGGCGGAACTCGAAATCCGCGCCAACCTCGACAAAGCAGTGGAACTGGGCAAGGTGAATGCGGCCGATGCCAACGCAGCCTTCGCGCGCATCGAATACGCGGGCTCCATCGACCAGGCTGCGCGCGAGGCCGACCTCGTTATCGAAGCTGTGCCCGAGGAGATGGAGTCGAAGATCGAGATCTTCACTTTGCTCGACAAGATCTGCCGGCCCGCGACCATCATCGCTTCCAATACCTCCTCGCTCAGCGTCACCGAAATCGCGAGCGTCACCTACCGCGCGAAGAAATGCGTCGGGATGCACTTCTTCAATCCCGTTCACAAAATGAAATTGCTCGAAGTCATCCGCGCGCTTGAAACCGATGACGAAACCCTCGCTGCCGCGGTTGAAGTCGGCAAGCGCATGGGTAAAGAAGTGGTCGTAGTGAAAGAAGCGCCCGGCTTCATCACCAGCCGCATTAACGCCATGATCGGCAATGAGGCTTTCTACATGTTGCAGGAGGGCATCGCCAGCGCCGAAGACATCGACAAGGCGATGAAGATGGGTCTTAACCATCCCATGGGCCCGTTCGAACTGGTCGACACGATTGGCCTTGACACACGCCTGCACATCCTCGAATACCTGCACAAAACCCTGGGAGAAAAATTCCGCCCCTGTCCGCTGCTGGCGCAGTACGTGAAAGCCGGAAGGCTCGGGCGAAAGTCGGGACGGGGAGTATTTGAATATCCGGAGTCTGCGAAGTAGAAAGCGCGGCTGCGCCCGACATTCAGAAGAAACACGAAGTCATCCGCACCGCCGCGCAGTTCTCTTTTCCCGTGCCACCGGAGAAAACTGATTAGTTGATGTCCTGCTTAGCCTCCAGCTTCTTAACCAGCCCGTCCACATAGGTCTTCTGGTTGTCCGGAGCCCCAGCCAACGCCACCTTCATTTCCTTGGCCGCGTCGTCGTACTTACCTTGCGAGCAGTACATGCGCGCCATGCCGGAATGCACGAACCACATATCGGGGTGCTTCTGGGCGTTGTCGCGAAAAATGACAAACGCTTCATCATTGCGCTTCTCGCCCTGCAAGCCGCGCGCATAAATGTGGAGCTGCAGCGGAGTCGCCAGGCTGAGGGCTCTCTTCTCCGCCGCGATGGCGTCGTCTTTGCGGTTCATAGCCATCAGCACCTTCGACTTGGTGATTTCGTTGTCGTAGCGGTCTTCGTTCTCGATTGACTTGTTGCTATAGATCAACGCATCGTCCAGGCCGACTTTTTCTGTAAGGAGGTAGTTCGCGGCATCGTCCCAGCCTTCCCACGTGTATTGCCCTAGTCCGCGCAGTTGTTTCTTAAGGCTCGCCTCAACCGCGGCGTGCACGTCGACTCCAACCTTGAACGGCACCGCGACTTTTTCCCACTCCAGCGCAACCACCGTCGAATCCGGTTTCACGTCATCGAAGTCGTAGGTGAGAGCTTCGTGCATGTCTGCCGCATGCGGCTTCACGGTCACGCGCAAGGCGTCTTCAGCTTTGTTGTAGGTGAACGATCCCCACGAAGTCGAGTTCTTCGAAAAGATGACGGTCCATTCGTCGGCCGCCGGAATCATATGCAGCCCGTAGGTGCCCCGGTCGAGCGCCTGTCCTTCGATGGTCACTGGATCGGTGAAAGTGATCGTAGTGTTCTCATTAGCGCCGGACCGCCATACGTCGCCGTAGGGAACCAGTCCGCCCCAAACCTTGCGTCCGGCCACCAGCGGCCGGTGATAGTTGATGGTGATGTCTGTGATCCCGATGCGCTGCGTGATCAGAGCGTGCTGGCTCTGCCGCGGCAGGTCGAGAACAAATGATTGGCCCAGGCTCAAGCCCGAAAGGGCCGCCATCAGCAGGCCGAAAACGAATACTCGTGAAGTTCCTCGTAACGTTCCACGCAACATGGGAATGCCTCCTCGATGTGCGCTTGGCAACGCGCAACTCTCGTAATTGTGTTGAATCGGACCCACAGATCTTGGCCCACCCCTGGTCGGCATCTTAGACGTGCTCGGAACCGATAAGTGAGCAGGAGTGGTGGCAAGACTTTGCATCGTGTCTGACATCGGATGCACATTCGAACCGCTCGTGAAGGCCGCAATTTTCTTGTGAAGCAACCGCCTTTGTCATATGCTTTTCGGGTTTTCCGATGCCGCAGCGTGGGGCTGTGGTCTCGTCCCGACAGACGAAGGTCAAGCAGGATTCGTGGGGGCTGGGTCCGCGGTTCCAAAGTCACAATTGAAGTTCAAAAACGAAGTGGAGGGAAAATCGTGAAGATGACCCTGCTGTTTGTGTGCCTCTTGGCGGTTAACAACCTCACCCTGCTAGCTCAGACCGGAAAAGGTCCTCGATCCATCCATGTCACGGAAAAGTCGGCCATCCACGTGCCATCACAAGAAGCTCCGGCGGCCTTAGCAAAGATCTACAGCAACCTGGGCACGAAAACCGACGCTTACAATGATACGGAAAACTGGATTATTTCCGGGCCAAACTCCAGCATCGGTTTTGCCGAGTCCTTAGGACTTCCGTTTACCCCGAAATCCAACTCCCATGTCTCACAGGTGCAGGTCGCGGTGGGGTATGCCGGCACCGGAGCGAACCAGGTGAATCTCAGCATCTATGGAGATTCGGGCGGCGTTCCGGGAACGCTTCTGGCGGGCCCGGTAACGGTTAGCGGCCTGCCCGCCCTCGGAACCTGCTGCACCCTCGCCGTCGCTAACTTCTCCCCGGTCGCAGTCACCGCAGGTACCCGGTACTGGGTGGTGGCGGATACACCTCTCACCGGCACGGGCAGCGACTTCTATGGCGCTTGGGACTGGGTTGCCAAGCCATTCATCCCCATGGCAAGCAACTTTAAAGGGGGCCCTTGGTACGAGTCTAACGCCGACTCGCTGGTCGCCGGCGAAGTGCTCGGCACGATCCCATAGGTCCTTACAAATATTTCAGCTCCCGGAGATCTTTCGCGCCGCAAACTTAGAACCGCCGGTCTGAGCTTACGCACACGAACAAACATACGGAGCCCGGCGCCGGCGGTTTTGTAGGCCCGCACGGCTAACCGCCAGTCCATCTTCCGCGTCTAACCGCCAAGGCAGAGTGTTTTTTCCGGAACCCAATCCACGCCTGTCTCGTATCAATAACAGACGGCTGCAGACTTTCGCCCAACCGGCGAGATCGCGCCGCGAACCACGCCCATGCGGATGCTTCTTGAAATCGTGCGCCAGTCTCTCTCCACGCTGTGGGCCCATAAGCTCCGTTCGTTCCTGACCATGTTCGGCATTGCCTGGGGCGTAGGCTCGCTGCTCCTGCTGGTTGGCCTCGGCGAGGGCTTCCGGAGCGGCCAGGATAAGCAGCTCAGGAATCTTGGCCAGGATATTATGTTCACTTTCCCCGGCCGCATCCCCGCTGTCGAGGGCAGCACCCAGTCCGGGCGCACCTACCATTTCACCTACGGGGACTACGTAGCCATTCGCAGCGAGGCGCGCTCGCTTAAGAATCTTTCGCCCGTGCTGAACCGCGAAGACATCCGAGCCGTCAGCGACTACGGATCGACCAACGGCCAGGTCTTCGGCGTTGCGCCCGAGTATAACCAAATCCGTAATGTTCCGGTCGGCCCCGGCCGCTGGTTTAACGACGAAGACAACCGCGAGACCCGGCGCGTGGCCATCGTGGGCTGGGAACTGCTCAAGAACATTTTCCCGGGCCGTCCCGCCGTCGGCTCGACCATCATGCTCAACGACATCAGCTTTGATGTGATCGGCGTGGTCAGTAAGGTGGGCCAAGATGGCAACAATGGCACCAACGCCCGCGTCTTCATCCCCATCGAGACGATGCGCAACCTGTTCCGCCTGAAAGACCAGAACAGCGAAGATGCCATCTCGTTCCTCAATTATCGTCCGCTCACGCCGGACGGAGATTTGGAGGCAAAACGCGAGGTCCACGAAATCGTTGCGCGCCGCCACGGATTCGACCCCAAGCTCACCGATGCCTTCGAAGATTGGGACACCATCGAAGACAACAAGCGTGTAGCCAAAATTTTCAACGCCATGGACTATTTTCTGGGCGTCGTCGGAGTGGTGACGCTCGGCCTCGGGGCCATCGGCATCATCAACATCATGCTCGTCTCAGTCACCGAGCGCACACGCGAGATCGGACTGCGCAAGGCTCTCGGCGCCACGCATCGCGCGATCCTGACGCAGTTCTTTGTTGAAGGCGCGTTCCTGACGGCGTTGAGCGGAGGAATCGGCCTTGCCATCACCACCGCGCTCGTCGCAGGTCTGGCAGCCTTGCCCGCGCCCGAAGGTTTTGATACGCCGCGCATCGTCCCGGCATCGGCCGTGATTGCGATTCTCTCTTTAGCAGTAGCCGGCATTGCCGCAGGTTTGTACCCGGCCCGCCAGGCCGCGCACCTGCCGCCGGTAGAGGCCTTGCGCCAGGAATAAGGGAGATTGTGTAATTCGGTAATTTGGTAATTGAGTAACTTGAACCCCACATCGCGCTTGGGTTCGTCAATTACGCAATTACCAAATTACACGATTACCAAAAGACTTTATGATCTTCGAACTCGCTCGCCAGGCCTACAACGCGCTCCGGCACAATCGCCGCCGCAGCATCCTCACCATGCTCGGCATGGCTTGGGGCATTGCAACGGTTGTGCTGCTCCTCGCCTACGGCGCAGGTTTTGAGAGCGCGCTCTGGCTTGCGTTTCGTTCCTGGGGCACCAACCTGGTATTCATCTTTCCCGGCCGAACCTCGCTGCAAGCCGGAGGAACCAAAGCCGGCACCCAAATCAAGCTCACCGTCAACGATCTCGACTATCTCCAGGCCGAAGTCCCGCTGCTGAAACGAATTTCTCCCGAAGCCGCCAAGCAATCCACCGTCGCCTACGGCATCCGCAGTGGCAACTATGGCGTGAGCGGCGTTTACCCCTACTACTCGCGCATGCGCCGCATGGATGTGCAATACGGAACCTTCTTCACCGAACTTGACGAGAACACGCGCGGCCACGTCGCCGTGCTGGGAGCCGACGTCAAGAAGAAGCTATTTTCAGGGCAGAATGCTTTGGGTGAAAAAGTCCGCCTCGATGGCATTTCCTACGAAGTTATCGGAGTGCTCAAGTACACCATCCAGAATGGCGACGACAACATGAACGGCAAGGTCTACATCCCGTTCAGCGCGATGAGCGACCTGATGAACACGTACTATCTCAACGCGGTCGCCATGGAATACGAAGGCGACCACCAGAAAGTCGCCGATGCGGTGCGCCGGTCAATGGCTTTCCACCACGATTTCGATCCCAAGGACAAGCGCGCCATTTTCGTCTTCAACGTCTTCGCCGACTTGCTTGACCTGCGCGTCATTACCACCGGCATTAAGATTCTTCTCGGTTTCATCGGACTGCTCACGCTCGGCATCGGTGGCGTCGGCTTGATGAACATCATGCTGGTCTCAGTCACGCAGCGCACGCGCGAGATCGGTGTAGAAAAAGCTCTGGGCGCGCGCGGCTGGCATATCCTGGTGCAGTTCCTGGCTGAAGCCCTGGTCATCACCGTGCTCGGCGGTATCGCCGGTGTGATTCTCGCCTATATCATTTCCTGGTCGGTCGGGTCGCTCACTCTGTGGAGCGCCTTCATCGAAAACGGCAAGGAAGGCGATATCCGGCTTGCCATCGATGCCACCACGCTGCTAGCTTCAACCGCCATCCTCGGCTTCGTCGGCATCGTCAGCGGCATGCTCCCAGCCATCAAGGCTTCGCGCCTGAATCCGATCGAAGCTCTCCGGTACGAATAAGAAGGTCGCAGGTCCAAGGTCTCAGGTCTCAGGAAAATCAAGCAATGCGGGCGTTCAGGTTTTCCTGAGATCAGACGTCTAACACCTGAGATCTTCTTGCCTGTGCTATATTTCTCCTAAATTTAGGAGAACCCTATGCGCCCACTTCCAGTTACCTTGATTGGCTATTATCAAATTCTTCGCGGATTGATTTCCGGCTTATTCGGTTTGTCGATTCTCGCTTTCGGCGGTTTAACCGCCAAACTCGCGTCGTTCGCCGCCGAAGGCAATGCGATGCAGCGCTTCCTAAGCACCTTCGGTCACATTGCCGGTCTGATTGTCCTGGTTGTCGCGGCCCTTCACATCGCCGCTGGCTATGGAGTCCTCGGAATGCAGAATTGGGGACGCTTGGTGACGCTGCTATTCTCGGCGTGCGGATTGGTGATTCTGCTGCCGTTTCTGCATGGAGTGTTCCCCATGATCTTCGCCCTCATCAACGCGGCGACCATCGTCTATCTGGTTTTGCCGCCGACCAAGCGAGCTTTCCGCGGCCAGGACAGCAACAAGCCCGTCCGCATGGTTGCCTGAGATCGAGGACTCTCTTCCAAGGCTGCCTTCGCAATCCAAAGCGTCAAGATGCCCCATCCTAACGCCGCGCCTTTTGCGGCGTTAGAGTGGATTTTCGCGAACTGGGCCCGCTCAGTACAATGTCCCCGTGGCCAACTCCCCGCAGCTCTCGAAAGTCCTCGATCACCTGCGCCTCTACGACCATCCCCTGCTCAACTTCTCCGCCCGCGAAACCAACGACGTAATCGAGGTGCTGATCGATTTGAAGAGTTGTGATACGCCGGTCCACACTTATGTGTTCCCGGTCCATTCGCGCGACCTCGACAGCCCGCAATTCGCCTGGCAGCTTCAGCGCCAGCTTTACGACGCGCTGCACGACTATTTCATCGAAATGTTCACCAGCACTCCGCAGGACCGAGACGCAAAGGCAGTTCCTCCGCCATAAGAAAGGAATGCATCGTATCTTATTGATTTATAAATACTTTACAAACAAGTCCTTATTTCTCAAAGACCTGGCGGGAAGCGACTCGCTAAGTCTTTGACTCCAAAAGACCGAGACCATAGGGGTCCCGCGATTGTCCCTCCGCCAACAGATCGAACTCGAAATCCGCGAGAACGGCCCAATTCCGTTTTCGCGCTACATGGAGATCTGTCTCTACGACCCCATCGCTGGTTATTATTCGCGCAACAGCGAGCAATTCGGCAAAGCCGGAGATTTCTATACCTCGAGCGACGTTCACGCCGTCTTCGGCCGCCTCCTTTCCCGCCAGTTCGAAGAGATGTGGCGAGCGCTCGACCGCCCGCAACGTCTGGAGATCCTCGAACTTGGCCCAGGTCGCGGCCTTTTCGCGCGCGACGTGCTGGACTGGTCGCAAAAGAAATTCCCGGAATTCTTCGCCGCACTGACTTACACGCTGCAAGAGTCGTCGCCTGCACTGCAATCGAAGCTGGGTGAAACCTTGCATGGGACACATCACGAGCGGCCGCGCAAGCATTGCCCGTTCCTTAGGAACGGTCGCGGACAAGAGTGTCCGCGCCACACGGCCGAACACCGCGATCCGCCGCGCTTGCGATCGCGAAACGCCTCTCATCGTTTTCGCCAACGAATTCTTCGACGCTCTTCCCGTAGAAATCCTCAGTTCGCAAGGCAAACTTCATCTCGCGTTCGAGCGCAGTCAACTGGCCGAAATCTGGCCGCCTCCCACCGGGGAAGAACTGGAATTCCTCGACCGCCACAGCGTCCACCCGGAAGCAACCGAGCGCATCGAAGTCTCACTACCCGCGCAACGGTGGATCGCCGAAATTGCCGCTGCCATTCGCCATGGATTCCTGCTCACCATCGATTACGGTTACACCCGCGGCGAGCAACTCGCAGGACGCCACCGCGGCACACTCATGGCCTATCGCCAGCATTCCGCCAGTCCCAATCCGTATCAGGCTCCCGGAGAGCAGGATCTGACAGCGCACGTAAACTTCACCGCGTTAACAGCAGCCATCGAGCAAGCAGGCATGCACCCGCAAAAGCTGATTACGCAATCGCAGTTTCTGATGGGGATCGGCGAGAGCACGCAATTTGCCGATGCCTTCGAGGAATGCCGACTCCCGCAAGAGCGTGCTAAAGTTGCCCTCCAACTCAAGCATCTCGTCTCGCCCATCGGCATGGGAGACACGTTCCAGGTGCTCGTAGCCAGCCGCGCCGTAGAGGCTGAAAAGGTCGCGGCCCTAAGCGGCCTGCGATTCGGAACGAAGATCGAGAAGTGATAGAGCTGAGACTGTTAGTCCCGCAGATTCCGCTCCCTGTCAGAAGCAACACAAGCAGTGTCCGGGTGCGATAGTATGTTCAAAAGAAATCAAGTTACCCCGTTTGTGTCGTTGCGATTCTTAAACCTATGACTTCCGTTACCCGTGTGTTTCTAGCGATGTTGGTGCTTCTGTCTGTTGGCTGCGCCGCCCAGGATGTTGGTTCCGCAACTGTGGCTTCTGCGCCAGCGGCCACTGCCTCTGATCTGTATATGAAGTTGCGTCTGGATACGCCAATCAAGGTTTCGAAGTTGAAACCTGGCGACCAGGTTTCGGGCAAACTCCTGCAGGATGCCTACCTCGGTGCGGCCGAGTTGTTTCCCGCTTCGAGTGCAGTTCACCTCACCGTTGATGGGCTCGAGCGTCGTCGCCGTGTCCCGAACGACCATTGGCCGTGGATGATCAAGGCCTTCACTCCACGTCATGAGAACTATCCCGTGTTCCGCTCGGCCACGGTGACGAATGCTGACGGCCATGAGACCTCACTGCAGGCTTCCGTGGTTTCCCTCAGCAAAGAAGTAGAAGTTGCGCCCAAAGCGAAGAAGAATGCCCAAATGTCAGGCCTGCCGCAGAAAGCACGTCGCGAACTGGGTCCGATTGTCACGCTCTGGGCGGGTGCAAACGACAGTGCGAACGGCAACGCCGCCGAAACGGTCGTGACCGAGCCTGTGACCCTTCCTTCTGGAACCGAAGCAAAGGTCATCCTCTTGCGGGATGTAAGCGCCTCGAAAGATCGGAAGGGTGATTCCTTTCAGGCACGCCTCATCGAACCGGTTCGACTGGGCCCAAGACTGATCCTTCCCGAAGGCACAATGTTTGATGGCAAGGTGCTAAAGAGCCGGCCGCCGCGGACTCTCAGCCGCTCGGGAAGCATCTATTTGACGTTTACCAAGCTGACGGTTCCCGGCCAACTGGGCATTCCAATTGCAGCCTCGATCGCCGGCGCGGACATCAGCCAACGTTCCCACACGGTTATTGATCCCGAGGGCCAGATGCATGGCGATCGCCCCGGCAGAGCCTGGATGCTTCTGAACGCCGGCGTTACGGCTGGCATCGCCAAGGAAGCGGATGATGGCGCCCAGTTGGTGATTGAGGCGATTGTTTCGAGCGCCACCGATGCTTCAACCGCGGGAACCGCGAGGATTGCCGCAACGTGCGCATCGGCCATCTTCCTGCTGACCCGTCACGGACGCGACGTGGTTCTGCCCAGGTACACGCAGATGAAGATCATGTTTGATCGGCCGGTGGAGATCGGTCAGCCAACCATGGGGGCTGCTTCCGGTCAGTGGTGAGGGACTCTTTGCACACTGCGCGGCTTTTCGCTAGCCCAAAGTACGTTGTCCCAAAGTGCACCATTTTCGTTGCTATTTAACATTCCTGAAATATCTTTCCAGTAAACTAGCAACAGGATCGTGGAGATGGCATCCGCCCGTTCATCCCGGTTTGCATTGCCACTGCAGGTCGCTGCTGTTTGCTACCGCAAGCCGAACTCGCATGCCGAATTCCTGCTCGTCAATACCAACGGCGGCAGCAAATGGACGTTCCCTAAAGGAGCCCCCGACACTCGCCTCTCCCACAGCCAAGCTGCCGAACGCGAGGCCCGCGAAGAAGCTGGCGCGATCGGGGTGATCGAGCCACGACACTTCCACGTCTACATTCACTCGAAAGGCGTCTTCTGGCAGCCCAACGGCGTGCAGGAATACGTAGTCAAAGCCTTCCTCATGGATGTCCGCCAGACCCGTAAGCCGCACGAGGATTACCGCAATCCCACCTGGTTCGACGATCAAGAAGCCCGCGTCATCCTGGCCAAGGGCAGGGAAGTGAAGTACGCGCAAGAGTTGCAGACCGTGATTGACCGGGCGTTGGAGCAACTGGGCGTGGCGCGCATGGCCGCCGCGCGCTGACCTGCAATCCGTCCGACCCCTTGACAGCTTGTTTAGGATGGTGGCCAGGAGGTCGCTGTGAGAAAGCTCGCGAAACCAGCAAGGACGGCCTTGCCGGAGAAGCAACTCGACGGATTTATCGCCAAGTTCGATCCACCGATCGCTAAACAAATACGGGCCGCGCGCCGTGTGCTGCGCAAGCGTTACCCGACCGCCAACGAGCTGGTCTACGACAATTACAACTTCTTCGTCATTGGATATTCCGCGACCGAACGACCCTCCGATTGCCTCTTCTCCATAGCGGCCAATGCGAAGGGGGTCGGCTTGTCGTTCTACTACGGGGCGACGCTGCCGGACCCGCATAAGATTCTCTTGGGTGGCGGGAACCAGAATCGTTTCATCCGCCTCGAGAGCGTAGAAACGCTCTCCAGGCAGGAAGTCAAGGAACTCATGAACGCCGCCGTCGCGCAGGCGGATCCCGCGCTCCCCTCCACGGGTCGAGGCCACTTAACCATCAGGTCGGTGGCGACGAAGCAAAGGTCACGGCGTCTGGCGGTGAAGCCTTAAATCGAGTGTCGAAGCCAGAGCGTCCATAGGCGGAATTCATGAGACGATAAAAGCAGACCTATGATCCAGCTCTCCGCTGCCGGTAAGCGTTACGGCCACAAACTCCTGTTCGAAGACGCTGACTGGCTGATCACGCCCGAGTCGCGCATGGGCCTGGTCGGCGCCAACGGCACCGGCAAATCCACGGTGATGAAAATCCTGGCTGGCCTTGAAACGCTTGACTATGGCTCGATTTCGCGTACCAAGGGCATTTCGGCCGGCTACCTGCCGCAGGATGGACTCACGCTTTCCGGGCGCTCCATTTTCGCCGAGTGCATGTCGGTGTTTGACGATCTCCATGCCATCGAAAAGGAAATGGAGTCGCTCACGCATAGCATGTCGGAACTCGACCACACCGGCGCCGAGTATGGCGAAGTTGCCGACCGCTATCAGAAGCTGGAGCATGAGTTTCGCGCCCGCGATGGGTACACGCTCGAAGCTGAAGTAGGGAAGGTCTTGACCGGCCTCGGGTTTCGCCGGGAGGATTGGACACGACAGACCGAGGAATTTTCCGGCGGCTGGCAAATGCGCATTGCGTTGGCCAAGCTGCTGCTGCAAAAGCCGAACCTGCTGCTGCTCGACGAGCCGACAAACCACCTTGATCTCGAAGCGCGCAACTGGCTGGAAGAATATCTTCACGCCTATCCCTTCGCCTACGTGCTGATCTCGCACGACCGGTACTTCCTTGATGTCACCGTCGACCGCATCGTCGAAATCTGGAACAAGAGGCTGCACACTTACGTCGGCAACTACGACCAGTATTTGGCCGCCAAGACCGCGCGCAAAGAGCAGCTCGTAAACGCCCACAAAGTGCAGCGCGACCGCATCGAGCAGCTGGAAGTGTTTATCAATCGCTTTCGCTATACCGCGACCAAGGCGAAGCAGGTGCAGAGCCGAATCAAAGAGCTGGAGAAAATCGAGCGCATCGAGATTCCGGATGAAGAGAAAGTCGTTCACTTTTCATTCCCGCAGCCGAAACCGAGCGGGCGGATTGTGGCGGAGTTTGCCAATGTCGCCAAAAGTTACGGCGAGGGCGCTGCTGAGCACAAGGTTTTCGCAGGCGTGAACTTCATGATCGAACGTGGCGAGCGCATTGCGCTGGTCGGCGTTAACGGGGCAGGGAAGTCAACGCTGATCAAGCTGCTTGCCGCAACTGAGCCGCTGAGTGCCGGTGAATACAAACTGGGCCACGAGGTTCATCCCGATTATTTCGCGCAGGATCAATACAAAGAGCTCGACCCCGAAGCGCGCATCCTCGACGACCTGGGCGAACTCTCGCCGTCATCAACGCAGACGCAACTGCGCAGCCTGCTGGGGTGCTTTCTGTTCTCCGGCGACGACGTCTTCAAGCGCATTGGTGTACTTTCCGGAGGCGAGCGCAACCGCTACGCGCTGCTGAAAATGCTGTTGCACCCGGCGAACTTCCTGCTGCTCGACGAGCCCACCAACCACCTCGATCTGCGCGCCAAAGACGTGCTGCTCGAAGCGCTGATGAAGTACACGGGCACGGTGGTCTTCGTTTCGCATGACCGCTATTTCATCGACAAGCTGGCCACGCGAGTCTTCGAAATCGGCGACAGCAAAGTCGAACTGTATCCCGGCAATTACGAAGACTATCTCTGGCGCAAGCAGGGCGGAGCGGCGCAGCAGACGTCGGCGCTTGAGAATGAGCTTGTGGGCGAGCTGTCGGCAGTCCGTTCGGCTACTCGTGTGGAGACGGGGCTCCGCCCCGTCGCTGCCGCCCCGCCGACGAATGGCGATGCCTCAAAGCAGGAGCCCGCTGATTCGAAATCCCACCGCCTGAACCCGATCAAGCGCAAACAAATGCAGGACCGGCTACACGAAATAGAAGAAGAAATCAGCCGCACCGAAGTGGCGGTTGCTCTCTGCGAGACGCAACTGCAAAAGTTTGTGAGCGCGGAGGAGACCCAACGCCAGACCCAGGCACTGGCCGCCCGCAAGGGCGATCTACAGGAATTGATGAAGGAGTGGGAAGAACTGTCGGGGGCGCTGGCTTAGATTGCCACCCTGCCCCGCTCCAGGTTCCGTGGTGGCTATCGGATTTCTCCCGCAGGCGCACATCCCATCGCGAGCGCCACTTTTTGTGCCAACTCGCAAACCTGATGCGACGTGAGTGCGCGGAGGCGCTCGCGCGAAGCATCCAATTCGACTTTCCACACTGCAGAAACGTCCTCTGCCTTGGCGACGACACGTTCGCGTAATCCGGTTTGTCCAGGTTCCAGTATGAGGTGTGTGGGAATCTCGTCCTTGTGAACCGATGTGCTCAGCGGCACTACGAGCACAGTGCTAGCGCGTGGATGATTGTTTCGAGCGTTGACCGAGACGATGATCACGGGCCGCTTTCCTTTTTCCGGAGGGTCGGTTGGCAGCTTCGTGAACCATATTTCTCCCCGCTGCGGATTTGGCATGCGAGAGCTCCTCTTCAGTTAGAGCAAGATGACTTCCGGCAAATTCTCCCCACTGTCTGTTTTCCTCGACCTCCGAGTCCGTCAGACTGTCGTAATAGGCGGTAATTTGATTTTCGAGATCCGCTTGCTGCCTTTCCAGTTTTTGTTCTCGAAGCAGTTCGTCCAGAACCGCAGACTGAGAGCCTGCATTTCTGCGGCGAGTTTCATGATCGAGGTAGGCCAGATTCTCCGGAGACAGCGTGAACGTGCGTCGGAGCTTGCGGGTTATTTTTCGTTGTTGCATATGACTCTCTATCATATCATACGTATGATACATAGTATGCGTCAGCGTTAGATTTCATCATTACGGTGGTCACCGATCGGACAGGGACCTAGACGCGTCAAGCCGCGTCTCTACACGAGAATTGTTTTAGGGGCTTACTGAGAACTGAACTGAGAGCTGACAGCCGAGAACTTCCCTTACCCGCCCGCTTTCAACTCCACCAGTACCTGGCGCGCGATTTCCTTCAGCGTTTCGAACACGCCTACGCCCTGGAAGGCGACGGCCTCAACCACCGGCTCGTTCTTTTTGCGCAGCCCTTTCGAAAGCTCATCCACCGGCAGAATATTGGGCAGGTCGCGTTTGTTCAGCTGCAGCACGTAGGGAATCTTGTTGAAGTCGTACCCGTGCTCTTTGAGGTTGGTCATCAGGTTGTCGAGCGCCTCGACGTTGGCGTCCATGCGCTCCTGCTGCGAGTCGGCCACAAACACAACTCCGTCCACCCCGCGCAAGATCAGCTTGCGGCTGGCGTCGTAGAAAACCTGCCCTGGAACCGTATAGAGGTGAATGCGCGTCTTGAACCCGCGCACCGTGCCCAGATCGAGCGGCAGGAAGTCGAAGAACAAGGTTCGATCGGTCTCGGTCGCGAGCGAGATCATTTTGCCCTTCTGCTGTTCCGCCGTCTTCTGAAAGATGAACTGCAGATTCGTCGTCTTGCCGCCCAACCCGGCGCCATAGTAGACGATCTTGCAATTAATCTCGCGTGCTGCGAAGTTGATGAAACTCAAAAGGCTTCCTCAAGAACTCCGGCATAGGACTCGCGCAAACCACTCCCGCAAGGCGAGCCTTCCCGCTTAAAATCAACAATCTGCATTATCGGGACCTGCGGTTTTTATATCACACCGGAAGGTGCAGGCGCAGGTTACCCACGTTACTAAGGGAGAGCGGGGGCCCCGTCGGGTCATAAGGCGCTCGGATCGGGCGCCCGTGATCGAGGGGCCATGAGAAAGCCTACCGCGGCGCCGGCAGCGGATAGTAGCCGACTTTTGCAACCACCTTCACATTCGGGCGCCGCACCCGTACTTCGATTTCGCGGTATCCCCCGATGCCCTTGCTGCTGTAGCCCAGCGTGTACTGGTTGCGCGCATCTCCAATGGCTTGAGTGTAGGCGCGTTCGATCTCGGCGGCAGCCAGTTCGTTGTATACCGAGCCGCCGCCCGTCGCCGCAACGTACTTGGGAAGGATGTCACTATAGCCGAGGAGCGCGCGCGTCTTCGGCAGATGGATCCTTTGCAACTTGTCGTAAACAGGAATCGCTGCGCCTTCCAGGCCAATCGCGTACACGGTGATCTGCTGCGTCAGCAACACCTTCAGGGTGTCCGCATAACCGGCAGTCGACCCCAGTTCGCGCCCGTCGCTGATTACGAAGATAATCTTCCGAGTCGTCCGGTCGCGCTTGGCCAGATCGCGCGCCGCCATCAGGATGGCGTCGTTTATCACGTGCGCAACCCTGGGGGGAGTCATCACCGGCGTTACCGGCGCGCCGATGGGCATTCCATTAATAATCGGTCCCTGTGGTCCAAGCGGGCCAGAGGTTACCGGAGGCCCGTTATTTTCCCCGCTGTAGCCTTTGACCTCATTGAGCACCGCCGTTAACTGCTTGCCGGCCGAACCGAAGTCCGAGACCCGGCCCACCTTGTCGCTGTAGGTATAGATCGCCACTTCGTCGAACTGGCTGAAAGCTCCCTGCAGCGCGGAGAGCGTTTGTTGCACCTTCTTCACGCCCACATCCGCCATGCCGAGGTCGATAATCACCGCTGCCGAAAGCGCAAACGGATCACTGGTAAAGAACTTCAGCGTCTGCCTTTGCCCATTCTCGAGGACCGTGAAATCTTTGGGCTGCAACCCGTTCACCATGTGGCCGTCGCCATCTTTTACCATCACAGGCACCAGCACCAGATTCGCGGTCGTCCTGAACGTGTAACCGACGTCCTCGCCGGATTCAGTATCCTTAGGCACGCTGCCCGCCGGCACTGTCTTGATCGGAGGCATTGGAGGAGGAGGAGTCTGATCGGTGCTCGACGGCGGAGTATCAAAAGAGTGGGGAAGTGTCTTCGATCCGCTGGTGACGTCATTGCCCGTTGCATCCGCCGGCGGCGTGTTATCGTCGGCTCCCGGCCGCGGGCTCGCCGGTTCCGGAGGTGGAATCGGCCGCGTCGCGGAGGGCGCGTCAGGAATCTCATCCGGCCTTTGCTGCGCAGCCAGACCACCAGCCAGCCACAAACTCATCCCTATAATCAGCAGCGCACTTGTCTTTATTCTCATCGTTCTTCCGCCCAACCGAATTGTCATTACGCTCGCCACCAAACTCAGCTTGTTCGATCCGTAGCGCGTTGCCTTATTGCGCTGTCACCGCGAACAAGGGAAATTGAATCGTCCCCCGCGCGCGCACCGGGAAATACGTCAGTCACCAAAATTTTCTGCGTCCTGCCTTATTCAGATGCCCATTTACCCCTGGCCGGTGCATCTAACCGTAACAGCCCGTTACAAGATAGACTAGCAAAGTCCCGGGATAAAAGCCGATGCCCCGAACCCATTTTCGTCTTGGTCCTTACGCCAGCTTGCTGGCTCTGACGCTAATCATGTCCCTGACTGCCCTCGCCCAGGCGCCGGCCCCGGCCTCGAACGCGCCATCCTCGAACTCCTCGACTCCCGGCGAGCACCAGTCGGTCAAAGACCAGTCCGCCAAAGACCAGGCGCAGCAAGGCGAGTCCGTTGAGACCCTGAAGGTGAACGTTGAAGTCGTGCAGCTCTTTTTCAACGTCAAAGACAAGCACGGTGCGCTCATCCCCAACCTGACCAAAGACAACTTCGACATCTTCGAAGACGGCAAGCCGCAAACCATCAAGTACTTCAAAGCCGAGTCCGACCTTCCGCTCACCCTCGGCATACTCATCGATACCAGCGGTAGCCAGCAGCGCGTGCTGGGCATGGAACAGGAAGTCGGCGCATCCTTCCTCGAAAACATTCTTCGCCCCAAAGATGAAGCCTTCGTCATCAGCTTTGACGTTGACATCAATCTTCTGCAGGACTTCACCAATTCCGTGAGCCGCCTGCGCCGCGCGCTCAATGACACCAAGATCAATACCGGTGGAGTCAGCTGCGCCGGAGGCCCGATTGGCCCGCAAGGCCCCATTCCCTGCTCCTCGACCGGCCCGCGCGGCACCGCGCTCTATGACGCCGTCTATCTTGCTTCCCACGACGAACTCGGCCACGAAGTCGGGCGCAAAGCCATGGTCCTTCTCACCGACGGCGAAGACCAGGGAAGCCGCCTCAAGATCAAAGATGCGATCGAGGCCGCTCAGAAAGCCGACGTCATCTGCTATGTCCTGCTCATCGCCGACCGCGGCTTTTACGGTTTCGGCGGGGGCTACTCCGGTGACTCGGAGATGAAGAAGCTAACCCAGGAAACTGGAGGCCGCGTTATTGACGTTGGTAATAAAATCGACAAGCTGCGCAAGGCCTTCGACGATATCGCGGCCGAACTCCGCAGCCAGTACAACATCGGCTACACCCCCACGAACAACGTCCGCGACGGCAGCTTTCGCAAGGTGGAAATCAAATCTAAACAAAGCGATTGCAAAATCCAGGCTAGGAGCGGCTACTACGCGGTGGTCCATGAACGAGACTAGCGAACGCCGACGGAGGGACACCACCCTCGGCTGTCCAGGCGAAGCCCGAACATGAACTTGACCACTTGCGGAAAGTTCAGTACAACTGGACCCAGTCTTGGCATCCAATCCTGCACGCTCCCGCACCCTTGCATCGATTCGGGGCGCACTCGGGGTCCAATCCAACACCATTTTCGAAGGAGGAGAAATGACTCGGATCATTAGAATTCTTTGCGTTGCCTTGCTGGCCATCGCTGGCCTGGTTGGCTCATCCGTGCCCGTGCGGGCGGAGGACAAGTGTGACAGGGATATTCACAAAGCGGAACAGAAGCTGCGAGAAGCAGTCGACAAACATGGCGAGCATAGTAAACAGGCCGAAAAGCGCCGCCATGAACTCGAGGAAGTAAGGCGCCGCTGCGGCGATCACCACGACCACGACATGGACCACGATCACCACTAGAACGCTGCCATTTGAGGTGGGCCGTTTGCTGTGCAGCGGCCCACTGCTTCGTGTGCGCGTTGCGTGAGATGGATTCGTTCAGCTTTCAGACTGCGCCAGAGCTGGGCTAGCGCGCCTGCGAAAAGTCCTCAACTGCAAACAGCTGCCGTCCTCGCTCTACCACGCCCACGCCGATCGAATCCATATCCCGGTCCAGCACATTCGCGCGATGGTTCGGCGAATTCATGAACTGCCCGTGGATAAATTCAGCCGTCGACCCCTGCGTGACGTTTTCCGAGAGCCAACTAAAACGTGCGCCTGCCAGCTTCACACGGGCTGACAGACTCGGCTCACCCTCAAACGCGTGCTGTGCGGTTCCGTGCTCCGCCATGACCGCCGCGTGCCGCCGTGCAGCGGCTGCCAGTGACTCATCCCAGCGCAGCGCCGGCAAACCCTGCGCCCGCCGCGCCTGGTTCACCTCCGCAAAAAGGTCTCTCTCAGCCCGCCCTGCGGCCTGCCCATACGCTGACGTGCACAACATGACGCCCGCGACGACCAAGATCCAAAGCCGAGTTCCGATTCGCATGGTTCTCTCTCTCCGTTTGGCTCGAATGAGATCGGGCGGTTACGAGCGACCTAGGGCGACCGCCAACGCGATCAAAACCCGGCTTTGGAGTCACCGCAAGTTACCGACGTCGCGAAACCACGCGTGTCTGTTGGTTGCCCCGTCTTCAGGGGGCTACCGCCGGTCCCAATACAAGCCGCGGCGATCACGCTTCAGATCGCGGTATTCCCGCCGCAGTTCGCGCCGTTCGTGCCGCGCTGCTCTGTAATTCCCGTAGTAGAGATCACGGCGTAACTCGCGCCGGTCCTGCGCGATTTTTGCTTCGTCGCGCCGCATGTCGCGCCGGTCGCGCCAATAGCCATCCTCGGCGAACATCGTCCCCGCGCCCATTGCCACCACCAACAAGACACCTGCAATCATCCGTTTCATAACCTTCCTCCGATCCCAGTACCGGATTCCACATCTAGGCTCCCGCACTGGAACACTTTCTAGGCATGCAAACCCGCTCCACTGGGCCAAGTTGCGCCGCTTGTTTGCCAAAAAAAGGGTTTTGCGCGGAGGGCGAGGCGGATGGATGATGGTGTGGAAGAGCGGCCCTTCGGGTGAAGGACCGCGTATCGGCGCTAAATGAAAGCGGGCTTGCGCCTTTGCCTGCGCGTTATTTCGCCCTCGGCCGATCCTTGACCGGAATCACAAACTTCAATCCTGACCAAACGTCGGTAACGGCACAGACTTTGATGTCGACCAGTCCGGCTCCAAGGCCCGTTCCCCGCACGATGTTTTCATCCAGGTCCGAACTTACGCCGGAGCTCTTCTTTGGCCATGCAATCCATAACATCCCCGCCGGAGCCAGCGCTCGCGCAGCCGTCATTACCTCACGCTCAAGTTCAACGCGCTCCTTGGCAAAAAGAAAAATGAAATCGAGAGCGCCTCGCGCCGGTTTGACGATTCGGCACTTGGCAAGCGCAGCGCGCAATTCCGACGTCACGTCGGCCGGCGTATATAGAAGGGCAACGCGAAATCCGTCCTTGATTCCCAGCTTTTTGGGGAGCGGCGTTCCCGAGTATCCAGGCATAAATCAGCTTCGAGCAACCATCAATGAATTCGTTCCTTGGTTATCGATCAAGGTCGTAGCTTTCGTTGGCTTGGCTTGTATCTCGCGGCTCGTAGCTCGAAGCTACTGCTTCGGTGCGTAGTACCCCTTGCGGGTGCGCACCCTCAAAGCCCTTCCCGGTGCCAAGATCTCGATTGTCCGATACCGTCCATCGGCCAGGAAGTTCTCTGGTTTGTAGGCAAGCGCATACTGGCTACGCAGCTCTTCCTGAATTGACAGAAACGCATCCGACACATCGCGCAATTGGAAGGGGAAGAACGATCGCCCGCCGGTCGCTTCGGCAATCCGTATCAGCACCTTATCGCCCTGGCCTTTCATGCCGCTGATGTTCGTGCTGATGGTGTAGACGATGGCATCTGCGCGCTGCGCCATGTCGATCGCTTCCTCGCGCGTCACATGGCTGGCGTTGTCTTCGCCGTCGCTCAACAGAATAATGGCGTTGCGCACCGGTCCGGTCCGCTCCTGTTTCAACAGCTTGTCGCGGCACGCGAAGTATAGTGCATCGAACATCGCCGTTCCGCCGCCCGCCCGCAGAGCCCGCACCCCAGTCGACAGCTTCTCGGTGTTATCGGTAAAATCCTGCGTCACATCCGGCGTCACGTCGAAGCCCACCACGAAGGCCTTGTCATAGCGCGGACGCACCACCGCATTCAGAAATTCAATGGCTGCTTCCTGCTCGAACTTAAAGCGGTCGCGGACGGAATTGCTGGCATCAATTACCAAGCCCACCTGCAACGGCAAATCCGTCTCACTGCGAAAACTGCGCAATTCCGCCGGCCTCTTGTCATCCAGAACCTTGAAGTCATCTCTCTTCAGATCCTTGATGTAATGCCCGTGCTTGTCGGTCACCGTAAACACCACGCGCACTTCGTTGACAGTGAATGGGATGGTGGTGACCGACTCGTTCTCGGGATTATCCGGATTGCCAGCTGGAGCCGTGGTTGCCGGAGCCGGACTCTGTCCCGTCGCTCCGGGCGTCGTTGTGGCCTGTGCAGATGGCGATGGCGGCGTCGCCGCAGGCGTAGTCACGGCTTGCGTCGTGGAGCCGGCCGCGGGCGTTCCGGTTGCCGGCGCCGGAGCGGCGCTGCTGTCGGCCGCTGCCGCGGGTTTGCCCGGCGCTGGGGAAGGCTGCGATGTGGCGGCAGCCGCCTGCGCAAAGGTAGGCGTACTCATCGGGCCGACAAGTATGCCCATCAGACCAAGAAATACCAGGAGCAAACCAATACGGGATCTCATCAGAATTACCTTCATTATAATCGTAGCCCCCGCCCGGGCGACCAGCCTACCTGACTTAACAGGTTCCCACTAGAACCGCCCGGCGGCCGAACTCAGGAGCCTGTAAGGCTCGCGAGCAACGTCTCCAATTCTTGTGGAAGCGCCTGCCGGAACTTCAGCGCGTTCCCGGTGACCGGGTGCGCCAACTCGAGCTCCGCCGAATGCAGAAAATTCCGCTCCAGCGCGATCGTAGCTGGCATGCCCGCTGCCCGACGTTTGTTCGATTGTGTCCGCAACTCCCCCGGCGCGCCATAGAGCGCATCGCCCACCACCGGATGCCCGAGCGACGCCATGTGCACGCGAATCTGGTGCGTCCGCCCTGTCTCGATCTTCACCTCAAGCAGCCCAAACTTGCCATAAGGAGAATCGATCTTTCGCGTCACGACATAGTGCGTTACCGCGTCACGCCCGCCGAAGCCCCGTGTCGTCATGCGTGTGCGCCGCTGTGAGTGGCGGCTGATGGCGCTTTGGATCGTCCCGCGATCCTTCTTCGGCCAGCCATGCACGAGCGCTACATAGGTCTTGTGCACCTCGCGCCCGCTGAACTGCCGGGCCAGGCGCCGGTGCGCTCCATCGTTCTTGGCCACCACCATCAGCCCGCTGGTCGCGCGATCCAGCCGATGTACGATCCCAGGCCGCAGGTCGCCACCAACTCCCGACAGTGCCTTGAAGTGATGCAGCAACGCATTCACCAGCGTTCCGCGATTGCGCGCATCGTCGGTTGCGCCCGCCCCCGCATGCACCATCATCCCGGCTGGCTTGTTGACGACCGCCAGATCCTCATCCTCATAAACAATGTCGAGCGGAATCTCCTCCGCCATCGCGCGCAACGGCGCAGCAGCTGGCGGACTGGTAATCGCAATCTGCTCATCGCCGCGCAAGCGCAGTGAGGCCTTAGCGGCGGCGCCATTCACCAGAACCTCGCCCCGCTCGATGAGCTGCTGCACCCGCGCTCGGCTAACCTCAGCGATCTGCGCGGCCAGATACTGGTCAAGCCGCTGTCCGGCATCGTCTGCAACAGTGTTCAGAGTAAGTGGAAAATCAGGCATTTTGGAATCAAACAGATTCTAGCTCAGCGTTTGTGGCTGCCACGTGAACGAAGCAGTTCTGATGGTTCAAGAAGAAACTATAGAAGAATGAACCCACGGGAACATTCTTACGATAGCTCTCCAGGTTCGGTAGCATCTTGGCTGAGGTTTCAAATCCAGAGGTCCAAATCGCATCTCCATACGAAAGAGAAATCCTGACGTCTGGTGGTTCTACAATAAAAAGAGAAAGACCGGTGAGCCGGAATTTGATTCTTGTATAGACGTCAGGGTCCGGATCATCAGTATCAAGGTCCAGTTCGATTAAGACGGAGGCGGCAGGAAAATCGACACACATCCCGACCAGCTGTGCATTGTGAAACCCGTTCGGAAACTTGTTCTCTAATTCCTCAATTGTCACGATATTAGTTCCGAGTCCCAACCTGAGGGCTGAGGGCTGAGGGCTGACGGCCGCTCTTCAGCCACCAGATCAGACCGCCGCCAATCACCAGGCAAATCGAAATCAGCTGCGTGCCCGACATCAGCCCGCCAAAGACCTCGCCGCGCCCCGGATCGTCGCGCAGGAACTCAATAAAGAAGCGCTCCACTCCGTAAAGAATGATGAACGTGGCAAACACCTGTCCGTCGAACTTCTTGCGCTTGAGCAGCCACATCAGTAAGACAAAGTTGAAGAATTCGGCCGCCGCTTCGATCAGTTGCGTTGGTTCAATTCTCACGCCCAGCGGCGTCCCACTCACCATCGCCGCCAGCGGATTCTTGAACGTCACGCCCCAGAAATGATTGGTCGGCTTGCCGTAGCAGCATCCAGCCGAGAAACATCCAAAGCGCCCCAGCACATGCCCAAACGCGAGCCCGGGAGCAAAGGCATCCACAGTCCGCAGCGGCGGCATGCGATGGCTGTGCATGTACCAGGCGCCAACCACCAGCGCGCCGATCAGGCCGCCCGAAAAAACTCCTCCCGCCTGCAGTGTGCTGAGGCTGAAAATCTCGCGCCAGTTATGCGCGTACGAACCCCAATCGTTGATCACGTACAGAATCTTCGCGCCGACGATACCGGCCAGCACCATGAAAATGCCGAGGTTCCATGCGTCATCGCCATTGATGTCCTGCTTTTCGGAGTTGCGCACGCTGATCCACAACCCCAGCAGCACGCCGGTTGCGACCAGAACGCCATAGGTGGGCAGATAAAAATTGCCAATCTGAAAAAGTCGAGGAAACACGCTAGTTTAGATGCTCCAGATGGAGGCTGAGTGACAGAGTAGAGTCTAGCAGGAAAAGGGCTGGCGGCCTTCGGGCGCACACAGGATGCTTGGATTTCCTGAGATCTGATACCTGAGACCTGAATTGCAAAAGCCGACCCGCGTAGCCGTGTGGTGGGCCGAGAATGAACCCGTCTCAGACGGTGGGAACCCGCCGCGACCCATTAGGCTTTTCCGCATGGCGGAACATAGCACACCGGATCTTTTTGCGAGTCGAGTCCCCGTTCATTCGGCATTGGTTCAAAAATCGGTTGCCACCATCACCAACTTAGCAGGCCGGCTCTTTCACCTTCGATGCTAGGAAACTGCGGAGCGATGCGCAAGAGGGAAGCACAAAATAGTTGGCAGATAGTTTGCAAGCCAATGGTATCCAGAGGACCGTTCGTGAACCGCGTTACGAAGGTTTGCGTCCAGAAGGGAGGATCAAGAACAGCATGTGCCCAGTGCTGTGGAAAGCGAAACTGGGTGAAGTTAAGAGGGGTAATCCAGAATTGGCAGGCTTCAACCGGCGCGCAGGCCGTCTTCCAACACCTCATCGAGCGCGCTCGTCAGTTTTCTCGCCCGCTGCCGTGCTTCCGGAGACCGCGTTTCCAGGTTCCGTTTCAGCAGATGATACTCATCCGCAATATTCAACGCCGCCAGCACCGCCAGACGCACCGAGTCCACCGTCGAGGTCTGCTCGGAAACCGCCCGCATCTTTCCGTCCACGTACTCGGCCAGCTTCAGAATGTAGTCGGCATCGGATCCGCGTAGGTTATATACCTGGTCGAAAATCTCAACCCGCACACTACCGTTCGCCGAATCCTTCGTCGGAGCCTGTTTCGTGGCAGCAGCCATGTCATCCCTCATTCCTGGAAGGCCTTGTCATCCGATCATGAGCGCAGCCGAAGGAGAGGAATCTCATAGTACTCGACCGCCTCATCCCTCGGTTGGCAACGGATCAACGCCGCCTCAACTCGCCGCCTGTTCCTGGCCCAGATTTTCCATCTGAGTCAGCATTTTCTCCACGCGGCCACGTATGTCTTCCCGGTCCTTGCGCAGTTGCACCAGTTCGCGGCGAAGCGCCTCATTTTCTTCCTCGCGCTGTTCCAGTTGCTCCCGCAACCGTTTCACATCGCGCTCGGATGCAGCCCGCGCTTCCTTCGCGGTCTTGTACAACTCAATGGTGCGATAGATTTTCTCTTCCAGCGCCTGAAAATCTTCAGCAGGAACCTGCGCAGATACCTCTTCCGCAGCTTTGACAGACATGGACGCGACTCGCTTTCGGAGCAGTTTGTTTGAGCTTTGACGCGAAGTATAGCGCACTTCGCTGTGGATTACGGCAGAGTCTGCCCAAGCGTGTATGCGGATTTCTGAACGAAAGGGAGGGTAGAGCGAGGAGGCTGGGAATGAAGAGGTCCGATCGGTGGAGTGCGCAGGCACCACCAAGACTCACGTAGGGACAGCCGTTCTCGGCTGTCCCGCAGGCCGAAGCCCTGTGGATTGTGGTCTACTAGATTAACCATAGTATCTTATGATGACTACAGAGAAGACGATGCAGGAAATCGCCATTTCGGAATTCAAAGCCAAGTGCCTGGCTGTGCTCGAACGGGTTCGCGCGACGAAGAAGCCCATACGAGTAACGCGCTTTGGCAAGCCCGTCGCCGAAGTCGTTCCGCCGACGGCGGTCGAAGATCGCGAAGCTTGGATCGGGTCGATGAAGAACACGATGAGGATCACCGGCGACATTGTTTCTCCGGCAACCGACGAGGATGAGTGGGAGGTTTTGCGCGATTGAGATTGCTGCTCGACACGCATATCTGGTTGTGGAGCTTGAGCGAGCCCAGGCGGATTGGGAGGAGAGTTCTGGTTCAGCTCAAAGACCAGAATAACGAACTTTGGCTCTCGCCTATGAGCACCTACGAGGCGCTAACGCTGCACTACAAAGGCAGGTTCGAGATTGATGGGGACGTCTCGACTTGGCTGGCGCGAGCCACCGCCGGTACGCGCGAAGCTCCGCTAACCCATGAAATCGCGCTCGTAGCGAGGCAATTGCCCTTGCACCAAGATCACGCCGACCGCATCCTCGCGGCCACCGCCGAGGTTCTGGACCTGACTCTGGTCACCGCCGATAAACGCCTACTTGGATTGGGAACGATCCGAACGATGGCAAACCGCTAAAAGCTCGCGTAGAGACAGCCGCTCCCGGCTGTCCGGCAGGGCGAAGCCCTGCATTCGGGACTTATGCCCTTTGCACACCACCGAGCGATTCCAGCGCCTTCGTGACCTGCGCTGCCCACGCCGCTACTTCGTCATCCCGCAGCGTGCGCTCGGCGGACTGGAACCTCGCCCGCATCAGGATCGAGTACTTGCCGGCACCGACTTTTTCCCCGCGAAAAACTTCCACCGGCCCGAACCCGCGCAATTCGGTAATGCCTAATCCCAACACGCTGCGGCGAATCTTCTCAAACTTGACCGCATCCGGAAACGCAAACGAAAAGTCGCGTTCGACAGCCGGGAACCGTGGCAAAGCCTCATAGCGCACACTCTGCAGATCGTGCTCATAGAGCCGGTCGAGGAAAATCTCGGCGATGAAAACGTCTTGTTTTAGCTTCCGCGCGGCAGTCACGTCCGGATGGATCTGCCCGAATTGCGCGACGGTCACGCCATCCATCACCGCACGGGCCGAAAGGCCCGGATGATAGTAGTCCGACGCCTGGGCATCGTAGCCAAGCTCCCAATAGGTGAAGTGCGCCAGCAAGTCTTCGATGTCACCCTTCAGATCGAAAAACGAAAGCGGACGCGCCGAAGCGCCCTCTGCCAGCCCGCGCACCACGCCCGCATCCACGTTCCCGGTTGCGCCCATCGCAATGCGTTTCAGCTCCACCGACTTCTCGGCCACCGCTTCAAACGCTTTGCCTGCTTCAAAGAGGCGCACGTTTTCGCTACCGCGGTTCAGGTTATGAGCAAGCATGTTGAGCATGCTCGGCACCAGCGACGTTCGCATTACCGATGATTCATCGCTCAGCGGATTCGCCAGGTCGAGTTCCGCTGCCTTCGAAAAGCACCGCGCGTCGTTCTTCGAAATGAAGGTCAGCGAAATGGCTTCGCTATAACCAAGAGCCAGGAGCGACGACCGCAAGCGCGCGTCTTTGGCCGCATCTGGCAGGTCGCGCACCTCGCCGCTATAGGCGGGGAGAGTGTTGGCAAACTTGTCGTAACCGTGCAGCCGCGCGATCTCTTCAATCAGGTCGATCTCGCGTTCCACATCCAGCCGCCAGCTTGGGATCTGTACCAGATAACGGTCTTCGCTGCCTGCCGTCAGCACAAATCCCAGCCGTGTCAGAATCCGGCTGATCTCGAGCGTGGACAGTCTCTCGCCCAGAATGCGCTGCACTTCGCGCAGATCAAGCTCCACAGGAGCGAGGTCCATCTTGCGCGCGATCACGTCACTCACGTCGCCAACCAGCGTTCCGCCGCCCGAACTCAAAATCAGCTCCGCCACGCGATTGGTCGAAACTACGGTTGACTCGAAGTCTGCCCCACGCTCGAAGCGGTGCGAAGCGTCGGTATGAATGCCGTGCCGCTTTGACATGCGCCGCACGGTTACCGGATCCCACCAAGCCGACTCGATCAGGATGTTGCGAGTCTTTTCGGTGATCATGGTGTCGAAGCCGCCCATGACGCCTGCAAGCCCAACTGGCTTCACGGCGTCGGCAACGACGAGATCTTCGGTAGATAGTTTTCGCTCCATGCCGTCGAGGGTCTTCAAAATCTCTCCGGCCCTAGCCTTGCGGATCACCAGCCTGCGCCCTTCGAGCAGATCGAGATCGAAAACGTGAGTGGGCTTGCCACTTTCCCAGAGGACGTAATTGGTCGCATCGACCGCGTTGCTGATCGGCCGCTGATCGAGCAACTGCAGACGGCTGGCAATGTTCAGCGGTGACGGCTTGATGGCAGCGCCGCGAATCTCGCGAGCCGTGAAACGCGGGCAAAGCTGCGGCTCCTGAATCTCAATCGTGACTTCGGACTTGCCGTGCGGGACAGGCAGTTTCGGCTCGATTGGGCGAAGCGGCAGGTCGTAAAGTGCCGAGGCCTCGCGCGCCACGCCATAGTGATTCATAGCATCAGGACGATTGGTGGTGATCTCCATCTCGTAGACGGTGTTGTCGCCTTCGCCGGAGATGCCTTCGACTGCGACCCCGGCAAGAGTTAGCTCATCCGCAAGACGCCTGTAGTCAACCGGGAGGTCAACGAAGTCGCGCAGCCATGATGGTGAGATCTTCATGAGAAAGTCAGCTTCGAGCTTCGAGCCGCGAGCTTCGAGCAAGCTCGCGATCGCGTTGGTTTGCTCGTAGTTCGAAGCCTTTTACCCAAACTGCTCCAAGAACCTTACATCGCCAGAAAAGAACAACTGAATATCGTCCACGCCATACTTCAGAATCGCGATGCGCTCCACGCCCATGCCGAAGGCAAATCCCGAAACTTTCGCCGGATCGTAATCCACGAATCCATACACATTTGGGTCCACCATCCCACAGCCCAGCAGCTCAATCCACCCGCTGGCCTTGCAGTTGCGGCAGGGAGAACCGTCACGCACGCCCTTGCCGTCGCAGAAAATGCAGCTGATCTGCACATCCGCGCTCGGCTCGGTGAAGGGAAAGAACGACGGATAGAATCGCGTCTTCACGTTCGACCCGAAGAGCGCCTTCATCGCGTGGTCGAGTGTCCCCTTCAGGTCACAGAACGTAATGTTGGTATCGACCGCCAGACCCTCGACCTGGTGAAAAATCGGTGAGTGCGTTGCATCCGGCGCATCATTACGATGCACCTTACCCGGACAGACTACTCGCACCGGCGGCTTCATCTTCTGCATGGTGCGAATCTGCACCGGCGAAGTGTGCGTGCGCAACAGCAGCCGGTCACGCAGCGGCTTCGCGTCCTGGCCCGCAATGAACAGCGTGTCCTGGGTGTCGCGCGCCGGATGGTTCGGCGGAAAATTCAGCGCCTCGAAGTTGTAGTAGTCGGTTTCAATCTCCGGACCTTCTTCGACCGAATACCCAAGGTCGCGGAACACGCCGATGATCTCGTTCATCGTCTTGATGACCGGATGCTCGGTCCCAATTGCCCGCCGGATGCCCGGCAGCGTCACGTCCACGCGCTCCGCCAACAGCCGCGATGAAAAAGCTCCGCTCTCGATGCGAGCCAGCGTTGCCTCCACCGTCTGCTCAACTTTTCGCTTGAGTTCGTTTACGCGCTGGCCAACGTCCTTCTTGTTCGGTCCCGGAGCAGCCTTCAGCCAAAGATCATTGAGCTGCGTGAGCACGCCGTTCTTGCGCGCCATCCAGCGATCGCGATAAGCCTTCCAATCGCTTTCTGATCCAACCGCAGCCGATTCCTGCTCCAGCGCGGACAGCAGATCGCGCACCGCGCTGTCGAGCGCGTTGGCGGAGAAGTCGGTCAGCTTGGGAACGGTGTAGGCCAATTCCTGTGACTCTCAAGGAAATATCATCGCGAGTTTCCGGTGAGAACTCCCTTCAGCGGCCGAACGGTACACGACCGAGTAGGGGTCCTTCGACTCCGTAGCTGCTTCGCTTTCGCGCAGCAGCTACTCCGCTCAGGATGACAGAGCTTTATAGGTCTAATGAGCTAATGGCTAAGCGCTAAGAGCTGTCTTTGCCTGCTCGGCCAGATGACCGAAGCCTGCCGGGTCGTTCACGGCCAAATCGGCCAGAATCTTGCGATCCAGTTCGACTCCGGCTTTTTTCAAGCCGTTGATGAACTTGTTATAGCTAAGTCCATGCAAGCGCGAGGCGGCGCCAATGCGCACAATCCAGATCGAGCGGTACTGGCGCTTCTTCTGCTTGCGGCCCGAGTAGGCGAACTTCAGCCCGCGCTCGACGGCTTCTTTCGCCGACCGGTAGAGTTTCGATTTAGTTAGGAAATATCCGCTCGCGCGTTCAAGAATCTTTTTGCGCTTGGCGCGGCGTTTGGTTCCGCGTTTTACACGAGGCATTGCTGTTCTCCTTTTTATTTTGTCTGGCGGCTGGAGGTAAGGAGACTTCTACCCGTCGGGGATTTCCGAAGTCTGACCTCTTCACGCGCCGCTGCGGTTCTCGAAAGATCCGCAGACTTGGTTAAGGACGGGCGATGCGCCCGCCGCTCCATCATTTATTTGTACGGGATCATTCGTGCCGCTTTTTTGTAATCTCCGTCACTCACCAAGGTGGCCTGGCCCAGTTGTTTCTTGCGCTTCTTTGCCTTGGATGACAGGATATGGCGCAACCCCGCCTTGTGACGCTTGATCTTACCCGTGCCGGTTTTCTTGAAGCGCTTGGCAGCGCCTTTGTGTGTTTTCAGTTTTGGCATAAAGTCAGTTCTCAGTTCTCAGTTGTCAGTTCTCAGTTACGTCATCGCAAGTTAGGCCGCATGAAATTCCCGCAACCGCTTGGTTTTACTGATGACTGACAACTGATAACTGACGACTGGTTCTACGCTGTCTGCGCTCCGCCTTGTTCCTGCGGCGGCGGAGGGGTCACTTTCGGCGCGGGCTTCACGGCCGGTTTTTCCTTCGCGCCGCCCGCGTCTTTTTTCGGAGCCAGAATCAGGTGCAGCGTGTTGCCTTCCTGCCGCGGCCGGAACTCCACCAGTCCTTTACTCTCCACGTCCTTGATCAGGCGCTCCAGAATCTGCCGGCCCAAGCTCTGCCGCGTCATTTCGCGCCCCCGGAAGAAGATGGTCGCCTTGACCTTATCTCCCTCGTCAAGGAAGCGCAACACGTGATTCTTTTTTGTTTCGTAGTCGTGATCGTCCACGTTGATACGAAACTTCACTTCCTTGACCGTGATAACCTTTTGCTTCTTTTTCGCTTCGCGCTCGCGCTTTTCGTTCTGGTAGAGGAATTTCCCATAATCCATGATGCGGCAAACCGGAGGTTGCGCGGTTGGGGAAATTTCCACCAGATCGAGATTCTTCTCGCGGGCCATCTTGAGCGCATCGAAGGGAGCCATGATGCCGATTTGTTCACCTTCATCGCCGATCACGCGCACTTCGCGTGCGCGGATGCGCTCATTCATGCGGATAAAACGTTTGTCGATACAGTCCTCCGTGTGCTGAAAGCGGCAGCAACAATAATGAAAAAGTATAGCATGCGACGGAGCAAGGCATGCTTGGTGGTGCGCGTGGTAGCGCACAAAGTTCAAATTGCGAGGGATGCGGGGAACTTCACGCCACCGCGATCTTCGAAGTTCGCAGTTTCCGGTAAAGCTGCAGATAATCATCCACCATCCGGCGTGCCGTAAAGCGCTCGCGCGCCCGGTTGTAGGCCCGAGTGCCATAGAGCCGCACCATTTCGCGATCCTCGTCAAGCTGCTGGAGCACTTCGGCCAGGCTTTCGCCGTCGTTGCGCTCGAAGTACAAGGCCGCGTCGCCCCATAACTCGCGATACACGGGCGTGTCGTTCGCTACCAGCGCGCAGCGCGAAAACGCCGCTTCCACCGAGGCCAGGCCCGTCGGGTCGTAGCGCGCCGTGGCCGCAAACACCGGAGACTTGCTATACAGGTTCCGCAGTTGCGCTTCGGTCTGCGCTCCCTTCACCGATACTTCGTGTTCGCCCGTCGAAACCCGCACATCGGCGCGGATCGGCACGAGTGGCGTCGGGATTGGGTTATCCGCGCCCACGATGCACACCGGTTGCCGGTGTGAGTGCTGCGTCAGCAGCGATACCTGTTTGCCCGTGTCCCAGAGCCGCCCGATCGCCAGTACCAGTTCTTCCTTCGTCACAAACGGATTGAAATAGATCGGATTCCGCCCCGGCGAAACTACGTGACCCGCAAAGATGTCGCCATAAGCGAAGCGCAGCGTGTCGAGCATCCAGCGGGTGCTCACGGTTACAGCATTCGCCCGCTTCAGGCCGGCGACTACAGTTTCGCGATACCAATCCAGCCAGGCCGACGGTGCCGGTGTTTTTCCATGGATGGTGAGCCACCACGTAATCACATCGCCGTGCGCCGTCACCACCCGCGGCATGGGCACCGGCAGCGCGCCGAAGCTGAGCTGGTTCAGATGCAGCACATCGGGCCGCGTGTCGCGCACGATCGCGCACAAATATTCCCGAGCCGCCTCGAAATCCTGCTCGCCTTCTTCCATCCAATCCAGCCGAAACGCGGTGGGATGATATTCCAGGCCGTGCAGGTTCTGCATCCAGGCGGTTTGATCAGGGAGCGGAATCTCGCCGAAGCTGACGAGCGTGACCTGCGCGCCCTGCGTCACCAGTCCCGTCACCAGTTCGCGGGCGTAAGTCCAAACGCCGCTGAACGTGTCCGCTGTTACCAGAACGCGCACAGAACCCCCTGGGGAAGCGGCCTGACTACGGCCAGTTAGTTCCTAGTTTCTAGTTTAGGGTTACTGGCGTACTGGAGAAAAGCGTTTTCTTAACTCTTTTGGGTGATTTTTGCCGATTTCTTGCGTCTCTGGATCACTTCTTTGCGCTTCGGTCGCTTTCCGCGGCCTTTTGGGGAGGTCGGCGGAGTCCTTAAAATACCTACTCCGAGGCCTCCTCACAGACGTGCTCCGCATCTGGCGCGTCTCGCTCGCCGGCGAGGTTCGTCCGCTATGAGAGTTTTTGTTAGCATCGAAAGCGAGGGATGGAAATGATGAATTGGCTTGGTGGTAGAAGACGCGGGTTTGCGTCGCGAAGCTGGCTCGGAATCTTCCTGGGTTTGGCGATTGCCATGTTCGTTTGCTTGCCGACTCCGCTGAGTGGGCAGAACCACAAGGGATCGGCGGCAACGAACCCGGGCGCTAGCTCTACGGATGTCGCGCGCGGCAAGTATCTGGTGGAATCGGTGGCAATGTGCGGGCAATGCCACACTCCGCGGAATGCGAATGGCGTTGTCGACCGCAGCAAATGGCTGGAAGGATCAGCGGTACCTTGGATGCCAGCGCAGCCGCAATCGAACTGGCCTCTGCTCGCGCCGCGCATTGGAGGAACTCCTCCCGCAAGCGACGTTGACATGATCAAGCTGCTGACGACGGGGATCTGGACCAACGGCGAACCGCTGCGCTTTCCGATGATGCCGTTTCGCATGAGCGAAGCCGATGCGCGCGCCGTGATTGCTTATCTCAAGACGCCGAGCGCGTGGAAGTGAGACTTTGAGCCTGGGGCCACGAGCCGCGAGTCAGGAGCGGGAACCGGAGTTGGCTCAGGACTCGAGGCTCGCGACTCGTAGCTTCCGCTAGGTGGAATCCGACCAGCGCGATTCCATGAACCGCGGAGGATCGGGAATGTGGCGATCGCCGCGAGCGTGGGGATGGTCGCGGACATCCTTTCCTTCCGCAATCTGCCTATGCTCGGGCACGAACACCTTCGGTGTGACCAGAATCCGCATGGTCCAGAGAAGATCGTCGAGCGAAGTGCCGAAGCCAAAGTGCGCGTCGACGAATTCCAACTCCTCCCGAGGAATCTCGCTGCGTCCGGAGATGAGAACAACCGGAAGGTCAGGCATCAGGAACTTGACTTCGCGCGCCAGACGCGCGCCGCTCATGATCGGCATCTCATAGTCGAGCAGGGCTAGATCAAAACTGCAGTGGCGGCTAAGCGCGAGAGCTTCGGCGGGATCGTTCCTGGCGATTACGCGGAAACCACATTGCTCGAGAACTCCGGCGAGCAGGCGGCTGGATTTGGGGTTGTCGTCTACATAAAGGACGGTAGTTCGGGAATCCATCTACAACCTCCTATCGATTTGTCGGGAAACTCGCGGCAGAACGGGCCCCGTGATTATTAGAAGAACGAACCATACAGTGCGAGTTGCGGGAATTTGGGTAGAGATTTGTAAATGTGGAAATGAGAAGGGCATGGGGCAACCTCACGCTGAGATACGGAGGCACTCAGAAGGACGTTGGAGACGAGCGCGAAATCGAGATGAAAGACTCAGAGGCTCACTTTGTGAAGGACGCAGCAGTCTCAATCTACGTGCGCAGCTTTAGGACGGATTCGAGTTGTAACGGACCCCGCTGCTAGCCAGCCTCACTCACGCCCATACGTCCTTGAGTTCTCCTAGTTCGCTGACGGTTTCGGAGACGATGGAGCGCGGCATGCCGAAGCACTCCACGATTTTGGCAACGAGCGCAGCACGGCCACCTAGTTGATGAACCGAAGATTCGTTCCCTTGCGACTCGACCAAGGTCAGGTTGTGGATCATTAGGGCTCGGCCGGGATAAAAGCGCACCAGCAGAAGAGCATTCAAGAAGGTGGCGGTTGGCCGGAAGGAGTCGGCGATCACTGAAGCGAACTCCTCGATTCTGCGAGGCGCTGGTTTGACCAGATATCCATGCTGCATCTGGCCATCGCGATAGACCTGTAAGCGCGAGTGGCCGCTCGGATCCTGGGGCTTGAGGACGTAGCGGTCTCGTCCCAGCGTGGTGACGTAATCTGTGCCGAGATCACGCGGGAGGGGCGCGAGAAACGGCGCTCCGTAGCCGGCGTCAACCAGGTATTCGTGGTTGCCCACCGTTGTGAGTATCACCAGATGCACGTCGGGATCGGTCATGTCGGCTCCGCAGAGCTTGACGTCGTATCCCAACGCCGACAGCAGTGTGTAGAAATGAAAGTTGTTGGAGTAGCAGGTGCTGCCGAAGTGGTAGCGCTCGATTCCTTCGAGATAGAGTTCGATTGGGGTCAGGCTGGTCAGACCGTGGTGCTTGCGATTGTAGAGCTTGGAAATATTTTCGAAGGGTACGCGTGTCAAATGCGCGGCGACGAGTTCTCGGAGAGCTTCGAGCGAGGGTTTCTGTAGCGACACGCCCAGCGCTGAGAGGTATCGGCGGACGAGTTCAGGGGAGAGGCTCAATGTGCAATAACTCATCCTCGGAATACTCTACGAGGAACCTTCCGTGCGCCCGAAGGCCTTTGGCAATGGCAATGACGCTGAGGATGGCCCTGACAGCATCCGGTTCCTCAGTGAGAGAAACTTGGGCGGCACCGATGTCCGCAAGTTCTCGAATCGCCCGAAAATAATCCTCGTCCAACCACGTCGGAACTTCGGGATTCTCGCCTCTCTTGCGGGCCAGTTCGATGATTGCAACGATCGCATAGGTGTTCCAGTCGGGCAAGCCGTGGTTTCGAAGAATTCGTACGAGGTGTGGTACTGACGCGTACGATGCCTCGCCAACATCTCCTTGGTGATGTAATTCGTCCCACAGTTCACTCCAGGCCGTGGCTATGTCCTGCCCAGCCTCAAGCTTCGCAAGCAAGGGCCGAGGATCGCACTTCATCCTGTAGCCGCCCGTCAGGTTATTCCAGCGGTTGTCGTCTAGGCTGAGCATAAAGACGACCGAAATCTACCATAGCCAGAGCCGTTAAGACACCGCTCAACGAAGGTCGGCGTTCACTTTTTCCGTCTGCTCAGATTTCCACATTCCCATCCGGGAAAATCTCTGCCATAATTGATCGTGCACCCCAACCTGCACAATTTTTCAAACAAAATTAAAGCGAGGAACGGATGTCTGCAAAGTACATCTTTGTGACGGGCGGAGTTGTGTCTTCACTGGGCAAGGGATTGGCGGCGGCTTCGATCGGATGCCTGCTCGAAAGCCGAGGACTGAAAGTCAACCTGATGAAATTTGACCCGTACCTCAACGTCGATCCGGGGACGATGTCGCCGTTTCAGCATGGGGAAGTCTTTGTCACCGACGACGGCGCGGAGACCGACCTTGACCTCGGACACTATGAGCGCTTCACACACGCCAAGCTCTCTCGCGACAACAACTGGACTACCGGTCGCCTCTACGAGCAGATCATCGCCAAGGAACGCCGCGGCGACTACCTCGGCAAGACGGTGCAGGTGATTCCGCACGTGACCAATGAAATCAAGGCGGCAGCGAAGAAGTGCGCACAGGATGTGGACGTGCTGCTCGTTGAAATCGGCGGCACGGTCGGCGATATCGAATCGCTGCCGTTTATCGAGGCGATCCGCCAGATGCGTCAGGAGTTGGGCCGCGAGAACACGCTCTTTGTCCACGTCACACTGGTGCCGTTCATTGCAGCGGCGCAGGAACTGAAGACCAAGCCGACGCAGCACTCGGTGAAGGAACTGCTGAGCGTGGGAATTCAACCGGATATCCTGATTTGCCGGACCGACCGCTTTCTCTCGAAGGACATCAAGGGGAAGATCGCTCTGTTCTGCAACGTGGAAGAAGAAGCCGTGATCACCGGCAAAGACGTGGCTTCGATTTATGAAGTCCCGATCGTGTTCGCGCATGAGGAAGTGGATACGTTGGCGATGCGTTATCTGCATTTGCAGGCAAAGGATCGCGACCTCTCGAAGTGGAACGAACTGGTGCATCGCGTTTATAACCCCAAGGACGTGGTTCGCATCGGGATTGTCGGAAAATATGTGGAGTACGAAGACTCCTACAAGTCGCTGAAAGAGGCGCTGGTGCATGGGGCGCTCGCGCACAATTTAAAACTCGAGGCGAGGTGGGTGGAGGCCGAGGGATTGGAGACCACCGAGGCCAACGACCGCAGCTACTTCTCACAACTCGAAGAGTATGACGGGATTCTTGTTCCGGGCGGATTCGGCAAGCGCGGGATTGAGGGGATGCTGAATGCGATCCGATACGCGCGCGAAAGGCACGTGCCGTACTTTGGGATCTGCCTGGGAATGCAGACCGCCTGCATTGAATTTGCTCGCAACGTTTGCGGGCTCGCAGGGGCAAACTCGAGCGAGTTCGATCCGGCGACGCCGCATCGCGTGATCTACAAACTGCGCGAGCTCCGCGGCGTGGAGGAACTAGGCGGAACGATGCGGCTGGGTGCATGGCCTTGTAAGCTCGAACCCGGAACACTGGCGCAGAAGATTTATGGTCAGGTCGAGATCAGCGAGCGGCACCGGCATCGCTATGAATTCAACCGCGAGTATGAAGAGCCGATGACGGCCGGCGGGTTGAAAATTTCGGGCTCTACGCCCGATGGGACGTACGTCGAAATCGTGGAAATTCCTGAGCATCCTTTCTTTATCGGTTGCCAGTTCCATCCCGAATTCAAGTCGAAGCCGCTGGAGCCGCATCCTTTGTTCAGGTCGTTTGTGGGTGCGTCGTATGAACACGCGCAGAAGCGGAAGGAACACAAGGAAGCGGCGGAAGTGGAAATGTTTCTGCGGCCGGAGAGAGTGGCACGGGGATAATTTCCTGGAATTCTCGGCGCCTCGGCGGTGAAAAGCTGTGAGTTCATCATTCCAAATCGATAACGTACGCGTCGGCTCGGGAGACCTTTTTTTGATTGCGGGGCCGTGCGTAATCGAAAGTGAAGAGCACGCATTGCGCATGGCCGAGATCATCAAGGGCGTGGTGCGGTCGCTGAATTTTCCTTTCATCTTCAAGGCCTCGTACGACAAGGCGAACCGCACTTCGATTCGCAGCTATCGCGGGCCGGGAATGAAGCAAGGCTTGCGCATTCTGAAAAAAGTGAAGGATGAGGTACACATTCCTGTCTTAACCGACGTGCATCAGGCAGCGGATGTGGCCGCAGTTGCCGAGGTAGTGGATGTGCTGCAAATCCCGGCGTTTTTGTGCCGGCAAACGGACCTGATTGTTGCTGCCGCGCTGAGCGGGCGGCCGGTGAATATCAAGAAAGGGCAGTTTGTTTCGCCTTGGGATATGAAGCATGCGGTCGAGAAATGCCGCGACGCGGGGAACGCGCAGGTGTTTGTGACCGAGCGCGGATCGTCGTTTGGGTATAACAATCTGGTCGTAGATATGCGGTCGCTGGCGATCATGCGTAAGTTTGCGCCAGTGGTATTTGACGCGACGCACTCGGTGCAATTGCCCTCGGCTTCGCACGGGGATGAAGACGCCCCAGCAGTGAGCGGCGGCCAACCGGAGTTCATTCCGGTGCTGGCGCGCGCGGCGGTGGCGGCGGGCGTGGATGGCGTGTTCATGGAAGTGCACGACAATCCGAAAGAGGCGAAGAGCGACGGAGCAAATGCGCTGGACACGCGGAATCTGCGCGGAGTGCTGAAGGAACTGCTGGCCGTCCGTAAGGCCATCGACGCAGCGCACGTGACGCCGTAGGCAGCCTCGCTTGCCCACTTCTGAATCTGGTACCATTCCCGCCACATCTCATTCTCATCGCGTATGCATGTATTGGTTTCCATTGCGGGTTTCGTCCTCATCTTTATCATCCTGCTGGATGCGTTTGAGACCGTTGTTCTGCCGCGGCGCATCCAGCGGACGTTCCGTATTACGGCTGGGTTCTACAAGGCCACGTGGATTCGCTGGACGCGGGTGGCGAGCCACATAAAGTCGGCTTCCCGGCGGGAAGGTTTTCTCGCCTACTATGGGCCGATGTCGCTGATTGTCCTGATGGGTTTTTGGGCTTTTGGGTTGATCTTTGGGTTCGCCTGCGTGCAGTACGGGCTGGGCGAACACCTGACGCTGGCCAACGAGAGAATCACATTTGGGAAAGTGATCTACCTGAGCGGGGAAACTTTTTTCACGCTGGGCTATGGCGACATCACGCCCAACAACGCCGCCGCTCGCGCCTTCGCCGTGCTGGAAGCCGGCATGGGCTTTGCGTTCCTCGGCGTCGTGATCGGATATCTACCGGTCATTTACAACTCGTTCGCGGCGCGCGAAATTGAGATTTCCTTACTCGATGCGCGGGCGGGATCGCCTCCGACCGCGGCGGAATTTCTGGGGCGGCTGGGATGCTGTCCGGAGCAGTCGGTGCTCGACGGCATTTTCCGCGACTGGGAGCGGTGGTGCGCCGATCTATTGTCGAGCCACATCTCTTATCCGGCGCTGGTTTTCTTCCGCTCGCAGCACAGCAATCAATCGTGGCTCAGCGCGCTGACGGTGATGCTCGACGTGACCTCGTTGATTATGACGGGGGTAGATGGCATTCATCCCGAGCAGGCGAAACTGACATTCGCGATGGCGCGGCACGCGGCTGTCGATCTGGCGCAGGGGGTAAATGCGCAATACGACCCGAATGCGCCCGAGCGGCTGACGCCAGAAGATCTGGATCGACTGAGGAGAGAACTCGCCCAGCATGGCGTGACGCTCTATGAGGGCGCGGATGCGCCGGAGCGGTTGGCGGAACTGCGCGCGCTCTATGAACCGTATGTGTATTCGATGAGCGGGCGCCTGCGCTTCACGCTGCCGCCGTGGATTCACGGCGAGTATAAGAAGGACAACTGGCAGGCTAGCCCGTGGGATCGGGCGATTCAGGCGCGCGCGTTGGAGCATCCAGGACGGACGGTAGAGGATCACTTCTGAGGAGGTTGGCTAAGAAAACCGGGGAGCGCCGCTACGGTGCTCCCCGTTTGCTTTTGCTTCAGTTCCGTTCTTCAGTGGAAGAGATTTAGAGTGTTGGTAGCGTCGTCCACGTAGTAGACACTCGATCCGACCGTGACCAAGCCAAACAGCGCGCCGGCCCCCGGAGGACTGCCGCTGCTATCGAGCAGAGTCTTCGCGACCTGAAATCCATCGGGAGTGGTCTGGACCATGTAGCCGTCATCTCCATTGGCGGTGAGGATGTCGCCATTGGGCGCGACAGCCAGGCCTAGCGGATCATTCAGGCTCCCACCCCGGGTGATCGTTTTGCCGGTGCGAGCGCTCGTTTGCCGGGAGATGGGATAAGGGATCGCGGCGATGCGGTTATTGAGGCTGTCGGCCACATAGAGTGAGAGGCCGTCCGGACTCAAACCGACTCCGGTGGGGCCGATCACCAACGCTGCTGGGTCGGCGCGTTCGGCGAACCCGGAGCCAATTACGGTCATCGCCTGCACAAACGGAGGAGCCGATTTTGAAAGCGTGAGATCGACTCGAACCACGGTGCCTTGATTCACGACGCTCCCGGCGGCCGCGACCGTGCCGTTCAACACGTTGGTGACGAATAGCGACGCAGTCCCGCCGCCGTTAGTGTTCGAATGGTCAGACACGGCCATGTCCCAAGGTCCATTGATGAGGGTGCCGTAAATTGTTTCAGATACGTTTCCTGACGGATCCAGAACCAGCAGACATCCAGCCTGAGCCGTTGCCGAAGTGCCATCGGTCGTCGGCAAACTGCCGACGATGACCCAGCCCGCGCGCAGCGCAACCAATGCTGTGGTCAGACCGATACCGCCCGGGCAAGGGGCGGAAAGACTGGACGCGTCAATCTGAGCGAACTGGCTGACCGTGCCGCCCGGCGATATCTGCATAATCGTGGTTCCGGTTCCTTGCTCATTGGACGAAGCATTGAAATTGCTGATGAGCAGGTTTCCCTTCACCAAACTTCCAGCCGTATTCGGCACGACGAAAATCCCATACGGGTTTACATCGCCGTTTGCAGGGACAGTGGATGCGATCACCGTAATGGTGTGCGCTGACGGCGCTGCCGGCTCCGCGACCGCGAAGCCCGGTAGCAGACATGAAAGAGCCAGCACGGTGCTTACGACCCAGACGGGAGCCGGACTACTTGGGTGACGTTGTATGCACATGTGTCCTCCTTACCTTTTGAGTTGGTAGTAAGCTGCCGGCCTTCCGGGACTTGCTTCGGAGATCGTTCGGGAGCGGCGGAAGGCGCACGGCGCTTACTGGAAGGAGGCTATTCGTGCCGGAAAAGCCAAGTGTCACGAAATTGTCAATGGATTGCCAATTTATTTACAAGGACGGGTTTGCCGTGCGGCCGTCTACGAACGCAGAAATTCCAGCATCAGCGCCCATGCCTGGCGGGCTGAGCGCGGCTCGTAGGAGGCGCGTTCGTCGCAGAAGAATCCGTGGTTGGCCGCTGAAAACTCGACGTTCACATAATCCTTTTGCGCCGCGCTTAAGGCGTCGGTCACGGCTTTGCGTTGTTCTGGCGGAATGTGCTTGTCCAGTCCTCCCCAGATGAGCAAAATCGGCCCTTGCTGGCGCGAGGCACGGTCGAGTAACGCGGGGGCAATGCCGCCTCCGTAAAACGACACGGCCGCGCGAAGCATCGGCAGAACACTATTGGCAAGGAAGGAAAGGCGTCCGCCCACGCAGAATCCCACACTGGAAATCTGGTTCGCGCGCACCTTGGCGTGCGAGCGCAGCCAGTCATGGGCTGCTTTGATGTCCATCTCCGCCGTCTCGGTGGTCATGGCCTGGAGGTGCGGCTTTACGGCCGCGAAGTCGGTATAGCTGCCCTCGAATCCCGGAGGCGCGGTGCGATGAAACATCTCGGGCGCAATGACGACATACCCCTCCGCGGCGAAGCGATCGGCCACGCAGCGGATGTGGTGGTTGACGCCGAATGCTTCCTGGAACAGAAGCAGGCCGGGATGCGGACCAGTATCGTGGGGACGGGCCGTATATGCGGCCATCCGCGTGCCGTCGGCGACAGATAGTTCGATCTTCTCTTGTGCGATTGCTGGCTCGGGCATCGGCACTCCTTCGCTCGCGACACAAGAACTTTAGCAGGCTTCTGCTAACATTTGCTGTCCATGAAAAACGTTAGGAACGTTGGCGAAAACGTGGTGCGCATTGAGGCGGAGGCCTTGCGGGCGCTGGCCGACCGGCTCGCGGGTCCAATGGCATTTGCCTTCGAGCGCGCGCTCGATTTGATGTTTCGATGTCAGGGGCGCGTGGTGGTCACGGGGATGGGGAAGAGCGGGATCATTGCGCGGAAGATTGCGGCGACGTTGAGTTCGACGGGATCGCCGGCGCTCTATCTGCATCCTGTGGAGGCTTTGCACGGCGATCTGGGGATGATTGTGCGCGGCGACATTGTCGTCGCGCTTTCGGCTAGCGGGGAGACAGAAGAGATTCTGCATTTGATGGCCACTATCAAGCGGCTGCAGGTGCCGCTGATTGCGATGACGTGCGATGAGATCGCGGCGGCGGGAGCGGGCGAGGGCGCCCGCGCTACACGGTCGTCTACGCTCGCGGCGGCGGCGGATGTGGCTTTGGATTGCTCGATTTCACAGGAGGCGTGTTCGCTGGGGCTGGCCCCAACGGCTTCGACTACCACTATGCTGGCGCTGGGCGATGCGCTGGCGGTTGCACTTTCGGAAAAGCGCGGCTTCAAGGAAGAAGATTTTGCCAACCTGCATCCGGGTGGCAAGCTAGGGAAGCGGCTGGCGAAGGTGGAATCGCTGATGCACTGGGGAGACGCGGTGCCGAGGGTGACGGCGCGGACGAAGATGTCGGACGTGATTTACGAAATGTCTCGCAAGAAACTGGGCATGACGACGGTGGTCGAAGACGAGCGGCTGCTGGGAGTGATCAGCGACGGCGACCTGCGTCGGCTGCTCGAGCAGAGCGGCAAGGATGCCCTCGACTTGCAGGCGCAGGATTGCATGACACGGTCTCCTAAAACGATTGGGCCGCAGGAATTCGCGGCGACGGCGCTGGCGCGGATGGAAGAAATGAAGATCACGTCGCTGGTGGTGGTGGATGAAGACCGGCGGCTCCGCGGAGTAGTGCATCTGCACGATTTATGGGGGACGGAGATGATGTAGGGTGAGGGGCTTCGGGCTATGAACTGCGGGTGGGCCCCCATTCCAGCCACCAACTCAATGAATTGTCGCCCGAGCGCAGCGAGGGATCGGAAGTTCTCTCCGGCACATTTTCAATCATTGTCTGGGTCGCTGCGATCGGCCAGCTCTTTTTTCGTTAGCGGCCGCGCCTGGATTATCGTAAAGGAGCGCGACTCGCCCGGAGTAAAAAATTCGGATAGATTATCCGCATACGCGTCTGCCCATCCGCCTGGTCCTATGTTTGGCAAGCCGAAGTTCGTTTCGACGAAGTGCAGAATTGATCCGAAATCGTGAATGTTATTATCTACATAGCCCGTCGGCGTTTGGGCAGACACTACGAGTAGTGGAACGCGAAAGCCGTAGCAGTAATTACTGCACCAGCCGGTGTTGTTGGCGAGCGGCGCTACGTGATCCCACCAACCACCCCAATCATCCCAGGTTATCAGGATTGCCGTGTTCTGCCAGTAAGGCGATTGTCCAACCGCGTTTACAATTGAGGCTACCCATGCTGGTCCGCCACCTGTATTCTCGCCTCCGTGATCGGAGTAAGCACCTGCCGGTGTAATCCAAACAACATTCGCTAACTTGTTCGTAGCTATATCAGTCAGGATTTGTTGAGGCTTTGTACTGATAAGTGCTTTGTTCCCATAGTATAGTGGGTCAGATGCCGGAGCGTTCCAAATCGTCTTAGAAGAAGATGCATAGAAATGCCAACTGAGCCCGGCGGCCGTAATTAGATCTGGAAGGGCAGCTCTGTTGTAGCAAGATTCTACGCTTCCCACAGTACCGTCAGGAGCAAGAGTTGGCACTAAAGCTAGTCTCACACAGCCATACACCGCACTGTTGCTGCTGTTATTATCAGATACCATGATATTGTTCACGTTATCTGTAGCAGATGTTCCAGCGAATAAAAACTGATGTGCCGGATAGCTCTCGCCTTGATTTGTTTGAAACATGTAGTTAGCAAACCCATATTGAGAAGCTATATCCCAGTAAGGTTGAATGCCGGCGGAAACATAATTGCAGGAGCCTTTTGGATATATTCCGTTACTCTCTGCTAAGAATGCCTGATGATTGTGAGAGAGATTTGGTCCCTTAAGGATTGTTGTTCCCAGGCACGCAACCTTTCCGCGCTTCAATTGTGTTACAACGTCAGCCCCTGGAATGCCGGACGCTCCGAACAGATTATCAGTCGAACGGTTTTCTTGAATTACAATGATAACGTGCTGAAATTGTTGAGCTAAGCAAAGTTGACAGAGAGCAATAGCGAGTATAATTCTAAGAACAATTATCATGTCATCCTATCCTTCTAGGTCTGGAGGGCCTCGCCTGTTTGGCCAGATCCCTGGCGATGCTCGGAATGACAAGCGCTTTGAGTTTTCAACGAGACCTTGGGAAGAGGGGACGGGCTTTCCACCCGTCCTCTGAAAAAGCAACTGCCGCGGGCGAGGGCGCCCGCGCTACACGATCTACTCCAGCACGAAGATATTCTTCTTCGCGCACATCTCCTTCAGCACTTTCGGCCACACCGTTACGCTGACTTCGCCCAGGTGCGCTTTCCTCAGCAACTGCATCAGCGTTCGCGATTGGCCGATGCCGCCGCCGATCGAAAGCGGCAACTCGTCGTTGATGATCGCTTTGTGATATGGGAACTGGAGATTCCCCAGCAGGTTTGACATTTCGAGCTGGCGGCGCAACGTATCCGCGTTTACTCGGATGCCCATCGAAGTGAGTTCGTGGCGGCGCTTGGTCACCGAATTCCAGACCAGGATGTCGCCGTTGAGGCCGTGCGTGTCTTTGTGCGTTTCCTTCTTGGTATCGGTGATCCAGTCGTCGTAGTCGGCGGCGCGGTTCTCGTGCGGGTAGCCGTCTTTGAGCGGCCATCCGATGCCGACGATGAAAACGGCCGGATGCTTCTGCAGAATCGCGGTCTCGCGCTGCTTGCGCGGGAGAGCCGGGAACATGTCGAGAATTTCTTCCGCGTGCAGGAAGGTAAGTTCTTCGGGCAGATTCGGGAAGCGTGGATCGCGCAGGGCAGGGAAGATATCCTGGGCAAACCTCTCGGCTCCCACCAGCACTTTCCAAATCTTGCGGACAATGTCTTTCAGGAATGCAACATTGCGATCGGCGGCATGAATGGAGCGCTCCCAGTCCCACTGATCGACATAGGCGGAGTGGTCGTGATCGAGGAAATAATCCTTGCGTACGGCGCGCATGTCGGTGCAAATGCCCTCGCCGGGCTTGCAGTCGAATTGCTTGAGCGCAACCCGTTTCCATTTGGTGGCCGCTTGGACGACTTGCGCATCGATAGGATGCAGGTTGCGGTCGTTCGAGATGTGGAAACCGATGGGCGTGCGCGAGCCGTCGCGGTCGAGCATGTCGTTGACGCCGCTATCGACGTCGACGATGAGTGGGACCTCAACCATCATGAGGTTGAGCGCTTTGCACAGATTGTCTTCAATGTAGCGTTTGACTTGAAAAATCGCTTCCTGGGTTTGACGCCGGTCCAGCAGGGAACGGTAGTCATTGGGCAGCACACGCTCAAGTTCGGTGTAGTCGCCAATGCCGGGCCCGGCCAGATCGGCCTTCTTGTCATATGTAAGAGTCGCCATGAATCCCTCCGCAGATGGAATAAAAACCGTGGACATATCTATGGAGTACGCCTGCGGAGAACGGAGGTCTGTGACGCGTGGCACAGGCAGGGGTGAGGAAGAGCAGCCGTCAGCCCTCAGCCCTCAGCCCTCAGGTTGTAACCTTGAGCGGCAAACTGAGACCTAATGGCAGAAGCGTTGGAGGCTGGGCGGCGGGGTACTCGGAAGCTCGTCGAATTCGCCATCCCACCCGGAACATCCGCGCGAGGTCACGGCGCGAACCACAATCTGCTCCATTTCGCGGGCTTTGGATTGGGCGTCCGGCAATCTGCTCACGCGTGAGAAGGTCTCCGCTGGCGAGTTCGCCCAGATCCGGGCCTGCGGCTTTGTAGCCGGCATCGAAAGCGATCGACAACCAGACATAGGCGTTGAAGCGATCCTGCGCGATGCCTCGACCATCTTTCAGCGCTTTTCCGTAGTAGTACTGAGCCTGCGGCAATCCCTGGTCGGCGGCAATTTTGTAGAGCGCCGGAGCCTTGGCGAAATCGCGATCAGCCATCAGGCGGCCGAGGTAGTAAGCGCCATAAGCGTTGTTCTGGCTGGCGGACATTTTGAACCACTTCTGTGCGGCATCAAGGTCACGCGGCGCGCCATGCCGAGGAAGTAGAGGCGGCCCGACGAGCCACGCGGCCAGCGGGTCGCCGGTTTGCGCGGCCTTGCGATAGAGGTCGAGAGCGTGAGCCTGGTCCTTGGCCAAAGTGGTGCCGGTTTCGTAATAGTAGCCGAGCGCAATCTGCGCGGGGCCGTAACCGACGTCGGCCGACCGCCGGAAATACTCGATTCCCTGTTGGTCGTCGTGGGCGGAGCCCACACCGGTGATCACATCCATGCCGCGCTCATAAAGAGCATCGGGTGAAGTGCTTTGCGCGTAAGCGAGCGCGCTCAGAAGGAGGAGGACGGAAAGGAGAATGGTTCGGCGCATAGCAACGTCCTAGTATAAAAACGGATGCGCCCGGATGCAGAGTTACGAAAGTTCGAGGGGATAGCACGTTTGGAGGAACGTGGCGAATAAGTCCTATCGCTCCTTAGCCCTGCGGCGCCTTGGGCGGTGCCGACCAGACCTCATGCGGTGGGTCGCATCCGAACCGAGCAGCGGGCACACGACTCAGTTTCTGCCGAAAACCCTCGCTCGGTAATAGCATCGAAGTGTCTTGCCCGGTAGACTTTGTAGAATCCAGGCTCAAGAACTGTAGTCTTGGGCTGCACGGTGGGGAGTTCTGACTTGGCAGAGAAGTTTGCGTTTTACGGGGTCATCGTCTGCTGGTGGGGGTTCGCCCTCACGTTCTGGCTGCGCAAGAGTCCGCCGCAGGTGCGGGAGACGAAGCGGGATTGGAAGTCTTATTTCGGCCTGTTACTGCAGGCCATCGCCTACTTCATCGTGTGGTACGGGCCTTTGCGGCGCGGCCAGTTTGCACCCGTCTCCGGACCGGAATGGTACGGGTGGGTGATAGCGACAGCGAGTGTGGGCATGGCCGCCGCTTCGGCGGGGCTGGTCATCTGGTCGGCGCGATGTTTGGGGAAACAATGGTCGCTCGGGGCGCAATTGGTGGAGGATCACGAACTGATTGAAGACGGGCCCTATCGTTTCGTCCGGAACCCAATCTATACCGGGATGTTTGGACTCCTGTTGGCTACAGGCCTGGCAACCACGAGATGGAGCGCGCTTGCGATTGCGGTGGTTCTATTCGCTCTTGGAACGTGGATACGGATTCACACTGAAGAGCGGCTGCTGCGCGAAGCGTTCGGAGAGCGCTTTGCCGAATACGAGCGGCGGGTGCGAGCGTTGATTCCGTGGCTCTGCTAATAGAGGATTCCTACGGATACCTCTCGCGCATGAAGCCAGCCGATGGCGGAATAAGCCGCGCTCAGCGTCTGTTCATCCGGCAGAAAGACGATGCGGAAATGCTTTGTGCCGGGACGCTGGCCGAAGCCGGAGCCGTGCACGACCATAACGTGCTTCTGGCGGATAAGCTCGGTGACAAAGACGTCGTCGCCTTCGGGGATGTCGATGCGAGGGTAGGCGTAGAAAGCTCCGCGCGGCGAGACGCAACTGACACGGGGAGTCTCCGAGCACCACTTCATGGTGAGGTCGCGGCGGCTGCGCAGCTTGCGCTTGACGTCGATGAGGTGATCCTGCGGACCTTCGAGAGCGGCCGGAATCGCATACTGTTCGGGATGATTGGCGCAGATGCGAGCGCGCAGCAGCTTGTTGATTCCTTCTACATAGGGCTTGATTACGGCAGCGTCGCCGCTGGCAATGCCCCAGCCGATGCGCCATCCGGGAGCGAGGTAGTTCTTTGAAAGGCCTCCGAACGTGATGACCGGGACGTCGGGCGCGATGGCCGCCATGGCGACATGTGGATCGTCTTCCACGATCAGCTTGTCATAGATTTCATCGGCAAAGATGACCAGGTTATGCTGGCGGGCGAGTTCGGCGATTTGCTCAAGCATGGCCCGCGTGCAGACCGAACCGGTGGGATTGTTGGGATTGATGAGCACGATGCCGCGCGTGCGCGGCGTAATTTTTTTGCGGATGTCGTCGAGATCGGGCTGCCAGCCGTCTTCTTCATTCAGATAGTAGGTATTGAGTCCGATGTCGAGCTTGGCAAGAACGGCGGAGTAGAGCGGATAGTCGGGGCAGGGCGTCAGAAGATTATCGCCCGGATTGAGCAGGGCGGCGAGGCAGATGTCGACGGTTTCGCTGACACCGGAGGTAATGAAAACGTCCTGAATGGTGGTAATGCCTTTGCGGGCGGCCTCGCCGCGAATCGCATCGAGCGCGGGCTTGATGCCGGAGGAGGGCGAGTATCCGTTCTTGCCGTCGCGCATGGCCTTGTGGACAGCTTCGATCATGTGCGCGGGCGTGGCGAAATCGAAGTTGAGAGGATCGCCGATGTTCAGCGGCAGGATCTTGTGGCCCTGGCGCGAGACTTCGTCGGCAATGCAGGCGAGGTCGCGGATGGCATAGCGGACGTTTTCGAGTCGGGTGGCGGGGGCGATTTCGCGGGCTTGCGTAGTCGGCATCAATTAAATCTCCAGATCGATTCTACCGAAAGCCCGTGCCGGGTGTAGGGGAGGCGAGTCACCGGCGTGTGTGAGATTCACCGCCGAGGCGCAGAGGACGCAGAGAAATGCGACTTCTTCCCGACTTGCGGCCCTTCGCTGAGAACCCTCCGGCTTGGGACACAGAGCACAAATTTTGTCGCAATATTTATCGAGAGATGAAGCCATTATGATTGCTCCTAAGACTATGAATTAGAAATAGATGATTGGTTCTTAGCGGAGTCAGAATTGGAAAAATGTGGGGGGTACCCCCCCCCTACCTAAAAACAGTTAAGTTGATGATAACAAATAGCTTACACGTAAAGTATCGAAAAGATTGGACTTAGGGGGATTGCAGAGGTTAGAGGTCAGATTGCAGAGGTGAACAAACCGCGCTGACCGCTGACGTTTCGTTCGGTTTTCAAAGAGCTGAGACGATGGTTTGAGACGCGCTGCCTCTGGAGACGGGCGCAGTTCTCCATGTTGCAATGTGTAGTGATCTTCGCACTGATTTTGGTGAAGATCTGTGATAGAGGCACGGGAAAAATGTGATGAAGAAATGATGAGCGCAATGGAGATTTATCGCCAACAATGTCCACGAAGATTCGGCCAAGTCCACGGCCTTCACTTGTCTTGCTTGGTTGAGAGGGGAGAGCGGATGTCGCGGTTACATTTGGAGACGGCTACCGTCTAACCGATCGTGCGACCACTAATTCCCAAGACGTTGATGTTGTTGCTGTCTGTCACCGCGGGGCTGTCGGTGGCGCGGGCTCAAAGGGGCGAAAAGTCTCCTACGCCCGCCATTGCTTTTGTCCATGTGAATCTCGTTCCCATGGATCGCGAAGGCGTCCTCGAAGACCAGACGGTCGTGGTGCAAGGCGGCAGGATTGCGCAGATCGGGTCATCGGAGAAGACCAGGCCGCCGGCTGGAGCACGTCGCATCGAGGGCCGAGGAATGTACATGATCCCGGGCCTCACCGACGCGCACGTCCACCTGCTGTCCACCACGGAGTTGCCGCTTTATCTGGTCAATGGCGTGACCACGGTGTTCAACCTCGATGGGCGGCCTCAGCACCTGTTGTGGCGCAAGCAAATCGCGGATGGAGAGCTGCTGGGCCCGACTATCTTTACGACCGGCCCCATCTTCGGGCAGGCGCACACCGCGGAGCAGGCCGTTCACATGGTGGATGAACAGGCCGCAGCCGGATATGACGGGGTCAAGATCTACAACCAGGTTTCGAAGGCGGAGTATCCGGCACTCACGGCCGAGGCCAAGCGCAAAAACATGCTGCTGATCGGCCACGTTGCGCGCGAGCCTGATTTCGAGATGACTATTCAGGCTGGGCAATCGATTGCCCACCTTGAGGAATTTACCTACACCTACTTCAATCCTCTTCACGATGATAAGAACAGCCACATCGTGTATGACGAGTCCAAGATTCCCGCGGTCGCGAAGTTAACCGCCGACGCCGGCATCTACGTCATTCCTACTCTGTACACCTATCGCGATATCGTGGAGCAGGCTACGAATCTGCAGGAGTTTCTAAAGAGGCCTGAACTCAGGTACCTTGCGCCCTGGATCTTGGCGGGCCTCCAACCGAATGCTAACCGCTACTATCAATTTCCCGAGAAGAGCCATGCCCAGTTGCGGACGTCACTCGCGTTTCAGCGGAAACTGATCAAGGCGCTCTTTGACGACGGGGTGCCGCTGATGGCCGGGACCGACGCGACCGATCTCGGTCCGGTCGCCGGCTTCGCCATTCACGATGAATTGCAGGAGTACGTGAACGATGGATTGAGTCCGTTCCAGGCGCTGCAGACGGCGACGGTGAATCCGGCGCGATATCTTCGCGGCTCGGCGGAGTTCGGAAGCATCCAGGCGGGCAAGCGGGCAGATATGGTGTTATTGCGCCAGAATCCGTTGAGTGATATTTCCGCCACCCGAAAGATCGAGGGCGTCATGGTGCGCGGTCGGTGGTTAGACCACTTGGAGCTGGCCCGGATGCTTGAGAGCTTTCCGTCGGCCTACCGGCACGAGGAGAAGCAACTTCTGCAGGATATGGCGAACGACCCATTGAAAGCGCAGCGCTATCTCGATGAGAATGACCCCATGCGACGATTGGCTTTTGCTGCGATGTCGGATCGGGCGGTCGATAAGAGCGTTGCTCCTCTCCGGCAGACTGTGTTGAAGATCCGGCAAGTTGACCCCAAGTCCACTTTGGCTTCGGAGGAAAGCATCAATAACCTCGGGTACAGCTTTCTTAATCAGAAGAAATTTTCCGAAGGGGTTGCGGTCCTCAAGATGAACATCGAGGATTTTCCAAAGTCTGCCAACGCCTATGACAGTTACGCCGAGGCGCTGTTCGATTCGGGGGATGCTGCCAGCGCCGTGGAGAACTATAAGCGGGCCCTAGAGATCGATCCCAAGTACCCGAACGCTGCATTTGCGGCCAAGTTTGTGGCAGACCACACACCAGCGCACTAGCTCACGTTGCCTCGCCGTTTGTTCGCCTCCCCTAAACCCAAGCCCGGCCTCCGGCAAACGGAGGAGACGGCGACGCAGAAACCAGCGGGAAGACCAACTCGGGCAATCTCCGCGTCCTCTGCGGTTCAAGAAGGCGCCTTTCGTCAGTTAGCCGTCGGTAGAACCCGACAGCTAATCGCCGAAAGCCAAAAGCCGCAAGCCGCTACTCTACCCGATCAATCTGCGCCTTCTGCAGCTTGTCGGAGTAATCCACGTACACGGCTTTCCACTCGGTGTAAAAGTCGATGGCGCCAATGCCGCCTTCGCGGTGGCCGTTGCCGGTGGCTTTCGTGCCGCCGAACGGCAGGTGAACTTCCGCGCCGATCGTCGGAGCGTTGATATAAGTAATGCCCGCCTCCAGGTCGCGAACGGCCGCGAACGCCTTGTTGACATCTTTCGTATAGAGCGCGGACGAGAGGCCGTACTCGATGTTGTTGGCGATCTCAATCGCGCTCTCCATGTTGTCGCAGGGGATGATTGAAACCACCGGGCCGAAGATTTCTTCCTGCGCGATGCGCATCTTGGGATCGACATCGATGAAGACCGTGGGCTCGAGGAACCATCCATGCTGGTACTCACCCTTGTCGAGCCGATTGCCGCCGCAGACCATCTTCGCGCCCTCATTCTTGCCGATTTCGATGTATTCCAAGTCGGTCTTGAGCTGATTTTCATTGACTGCCGGACCCATATCGACCGTCTCATCAAGGCCGTTTCCAACCTTAAGTTTCTTAGCCCGCGCTACAAAGCGTTCGATGAATTCGCGATACACGCCCTTTTGGACGATGATGCGGCTGGTCGCAGTGCAACGCTGGCCGGTGGTGCCGAAGGCGCCCCAAAGACCGCCTTCGATGGCGAGATCAAGATTAGCGTCGTCGAGGACAATCATAGGGTTCTTGCCGCCCAGTTCGAGCGAGCAGTGCTTGAAGCTCTTGGCAGCGGTTGCGCCGACGATCCTGCCGACAGCGGACGATCCGGTGAGCGAGATGGCGCGCACAGTGGGATGTTCTGTGAGAGGTGTGCCCACTTCCGAGCCAAATCCGCTGACGATGTTGATGACGCCCTTGGGGATGCCAGCGTCGGTGAGCGCCTGCACCAGGTTGAAGGTGGAGAGCGGTGTGTCCTGTGCGGGCTTGATGACGCACGCGTTGCCGCAAACCACGGCGGGCAGAAGCTTCCACGAAGAGATGGCCATGGGGAAGTTCCACGGCGTGATCATGCCGCAGACGCCGATGGGCTGGCGCACGGCCATGGCGAACTTGTTGGGCAACTCGGAAGGAACGGTGGGACCAAACAAGCGGCGGCCTTCGCCGGCATTGTAGTAGGCGGCGTCGATGGCTTCCTGCACGTCACCGCGAGTTTCCTTGATGACCTTGCCCATTTCGCGGGTCATGTCACGGGCGTATTCTTCCTTGCGTTCCATCAAAATCTCAGCGGCGCGGAAGACGATTTCAGCACGTCGCGGCGCGGGGACGAGGCGCCATTTAGCATAGGCGCGCTTGGCGGCATCGACAGCGGCGTCGACATCGGCCTTGTTCGATCGCTGGAAAATGGCGACGACTTCGCGCGTGTCGGCGGGGTTGCGGTCCTCGAAACGTGCGGCCGCTGACGGATTCGACCCATTCGCCGTCGATGAAGTTCTTGAAGACTCGGGTCTTGGTGGTTGCGCCGTCGATTGCGGGCTTGGTCAAGGTATCGGTTGCCATGAATGCCTCCTGGGAGTAGTGCGGACTACCTTCTTCGGAACTATGCCAACGACTATGCTAACAACGACGGTGGAGAGCGGCAAGGCGAGGTCCCTACGCAAGGGCCGCCGGAGCCCGCTAGATCGTGAGAAACCTGCGAATAGCACTCCAGTCGCAACAGGACCGAATTCCAGCCAGCGGCAAGGCCTAATTGCTGCTTGATCCCAGTCACTTTCGTAACCCCTCAATGCATGACCCAAATTTAATACTCATGGCAGCAGGGATATGATGATCGTAGTTTGAGAATGTCGCGTATCCTTGCAATTTTGAGTTGAGGTCAGGACCAGCTCGTGCCGAGACAGCCCAAGCCCGGGGTGTATGTCGCGTGGAAGACGGTGACATATCGCAGTGTCGTGCTCATGATGCTGGGAGCGCTGGTGATTCTCATGGGCGCGTTGCACCTGGCGTTTCCCAAAGTGACAGACTCGACCGCTCGGGCGGCGGGAAGACTCTCCAGCGGTCTAATCGACAAAGTAGCAGGGCTGGCGCCTCCTCTGAAAACGCCATCGGCCCCGGTTGGAAAGCAGGCGCACTTCACCGCGCTCGATGGTACGGTGCGCGTGCGCAAAGGGAACGGCAACAGCTGGATCACCGCCGACTACAACGTGCCTCTGGAAAAAGGCGACGTAGTGCAGACGGCAGCGGAAGGCATGGCGAAGATCGTCTTCAACGACGGCACGAACTACACCATCAAGCAGGATTCGCTGATCGTGATCGAAGAGAACTCGGCCAACGATCAGCAGCAGACGAACGTAGCGGTCGCGGTGACGACAGGAACCGTCGACCTGACGACCGCGACTTTTGTGCAGGGATCGAAATCGCAGGTGATTGTGGCGGGTGCGAAGGCTTCGCTGGCTCCCGACTCTTCGGCCATGGTCCACAACAACCCCAAAGACGATCAGCACGAAATCTTGGTGAAGAAAGGCAGCGGCGACATCGAACGCAATGGCGAAACCGTTCGCCTGGCGAGTTGGGAGAAGGTTAGTTTCAAAAGCGATTCGAAGACGATGGAACGGGCCACGGAAATCAGCCCGCCAGCACCGATTTCGCCGGGCAACATGATGCCGGTTTTCGTGAATGCCGGGGATACGTCCAAGGAAGTGGAGTTTTCCTGGACGCCCGTTGTAAACGCAGCGGGCTACCGGCTGCGGATCGCCCACAACCCATATTTTTCATCGCTGCTGCTGGACCGCAAAGTGGATACGGCGAGTGTGACGGTAACGGGCATGCCGATCGGCGCTTACTACTGGTCCATCCAGTCGCATGATGTATCCGGGCGGGAATCGGTGGAGAGCGAAAAGAACAGGTTTACGATCATTGCCAAGACTAAAGAGAAGGTGGAGTTGCCGCTCGATATCGATCCTTTTGTGCAACATGGACACGTGATCGAAGTGACCGGCAAGACCGAGGCGGGAGCGCGCGTGATGGTGAATGGCAAGGAAGTTCCCATGGTCAGCGACGATGGCTCGTTCCACTTTTTCACGCCGCCCCTGGCAAACGGCGAAAACGTGATCACGGTGACGGCGCAGAATTCCAAGGGCGGGGTGAAGACCCGCCAGGCCAAAGTCATCATCCAGTAGAGTTCGGGCAGTGTACAAGTTGGCAACAGGTTGGAGCAGAACAAAGTAGAATAGGAACACCGAGAAAAGACTCCTTAGAAACTGAGTAAAACCCGCGTTCCGGGGAGAGACGAATTTTGAAGAGAGAAGAGAAGTACTGCTATGTCAAATAACGGTTTTCATAACGGATCTTCACGATCGCACAATCTGCGTTCGCTGTTCAGCATGTTCTCGAGCGACCTCGCCATTGACCTGGGAACGGCCAACACGCTGGTGTACGCGCGCGGCAAAGGCATTGTGGTCAACGAACCTTCGATTGTGGCCTTGAACAAGAACACAAACGAAGTCGAGGCCGTGGGCAAGGAAGCCAAAGAAATGCTGGGCCGCACGCCGGGCAACATCGTGGCCATCAAGCCCATGAAAGATGGCGTCATCGCTGACTTCAAAGTCACCGAGAAGATGCTGAACTATTTCATCCAGAAGGCGCACAACCGGAAGATGCTGGTGCATCCACGGATCGTGATTGGCGTGCCTTCGGAAATTACGCAGGTGGAAAAGCGCGCGGTCATGGACTCGGCCTATCGCGCCAAGGCGAGCGAAGTGCACCTGGTGGAACAGGCGATGGTGGCGGCGATTGGCGCGGGCCTCCCCATCACCGAACCCAGCGGCAACATGGTGGTCGACATCGGCGGTGGCACGACCGACATTGCAGTCATCTCTCTCAGCGGCATCGTCTACTCGCGTTCCGTGCGTATGGCCGGCAACCAGATGGACGAAGCCATCATGAACTACCTGAAGCGCAAATATAACCTGCTGGTTGGCGAGCGCACGGCAGAGCAGATCAAGATGGAAATCGGCTCGGCGTATCCGCTGGATAAACCGCTGACCATGGAAATCAAGGGGCGCAACCTGATTGAAGGCGTGCCCAAGACGATTACGGTCGACGACAGCGAGATTCGCGAGTCATTGAGTGAATGTGTTTCGACGATCATGAATGCGATCCGCGTGGCGCTGGAGCGCACGCCGCCAGAGCTCTCGGCTGACATCAGCGACCGCGGCATTGTGCTGACCGGCGGCGGCGCGCTGCTGAAGAATCTGGACAAGCGCATCCGCGAAGAAACCGGCCTGCCGGTTTCAATCGCCGACGATCCGCTGTGCAGCGTGGTGCTGGGCACGGGCAAGATGCTCTCGGACTTCAAGCTGCTGCGCAAGATTTCGATCGAGTAGGCACGAGCTTCGAGCCACGAGCTATGAGCCGCGAGCTAAGAGTTTTCATTCCAGGTTTTGTTATTCCGACCCTGAGCGAAGCCGAAGGGGAGGAATCCGCAGTGCCTGCTCGCAGCTCACGGCTCGAAGCTCTCAGTCTGTCCTTACTGAGAACTGACAACTGAGAACTGAGAACTGCTGTTATGGACGTCCTTGGCCCCTATCGGAACCTGATCGTGCTGGTGACGGTGCTGTTTGCGCAGGTGCTTGGCTTGGCCGTGCAGGTCAAGCGCACCAGCGACAGCGAGCCGACGCGGCTGATCCGCGTGTGGGCGGTGGGCGCGGTGACCCCTTTTGAACAGGGGTTGCACTGGCTGCAGACCTCAACCAGCGGCATCTGGCACAACTACCTTTACTTGCGGGGCGTGCGCGCGGAAAACCGCGATCTCAAACAACAGATCCAGCAGATGCGGCTGGAGCAGGCGCGCGTGAGCCAGGACGCCGAGCAGGCACACCGCCTGCAGGCGCTGCTCGAATTCAAAGAACAATTCATTTCGCAGACGATGGCGGCGCAGGTCATAGGATGGAGCGGCAGCGAGCAGTCGCGCTCAATCTACATTGACAAAGGCGCGCGTGAAGGCCTCAAGCCCGATATGGCTGTTATTACCAGGGACGGCATCGTCGGCAAAGTGTTGCAGGTCTTTGGATCGAATCCGCTGGAGCGTTCCGTGTCGCAGGTGCTTTTGATCAACGATCAGACCAGCGGCGTCGGCGCGATTCTCGATCAGACCCGGTTGCAGGGAATCCTTCGCGGCACGCCATCCGGCGACGTGGTGCTCGAAAAGGTGATGAGCGATGAAACCGTGCCATTAGGAGAACTGGTGCTCACGAGCGGGGGAGATGGGATCTTCCCGAAAGGTTTGCCGGTGGGCAAGGTCACGAGGGTTTCTCCTGGCAGCGAACTGTTTCTGAATATCCGGGTGCGGCCTGCGGCGAATCTGAGCCGGCTGGAGGAAGTACTGGTAGTAACCAAGATTGACGAGCGCCAGGCTGAGCCCGAACAAGCTGGACCCATGCGCGCGGTTGATATTCTTGCAGAGCGGTTGCCGACAGTTCCGCCCAAGCCGGACGCTGCAACTCAAGGCGCGGACAAGACTACTGCTGGAGGAACAGGCGCTGTGACGCCAAATGTTGCTGTGCCGAATGCTGGTGCGACAAGCGGAGCGCCGAATCCGATTGTGCCGAAAGGCGGAACGCCACAGGCCGCGGTGCCAAGCGGTGGAGTTGCCAGTGGTGGAGTTCCCAGCGCAGCTGCGGCTGCGGTGAAGAAAGGGGCCGTGTCCGCGCCATCTTCCGTTGCGGCGTCTCCTGCGGTTGGCTCGACCGCGGCGACTGCTCCTGCGACTCAGCCCGCGACTGCTTTGCCAAAACCAGCACCGAAGCCTGTTAAGTCAACGGTTCCGCCCAAACCGCAGCCTGCGTCCCAGGACACTCCACAATAACGTGGCTATCACATACACATCCGGGGAGCAGGTTGAGGTCTACCGCTTTAGTCTTCCCGCAACCATCCTGATTCCGCTTGCAGCGATTTTCCTGCAGGCGTGGTTGCCGCTGCGGTTTCCTATTCTGAAGATCTTCGATCTCCCTCTGCTAGTCACCATCGGGTTTGCCACGGCGCGCCGGAGTCCGCTGGCGGGGCTGTTTACCGGCGGATTGATTGGCATTATGCAGGATGCGCTGACGCACCAGCCGATCGGGCTCTATGGGATTTCGAAGACTGTGGTTGGGTTTGGCGCGTCCTCGCTCGGCATTAAGGTTGACGTAGAAAATCCGGGCGCGCGTTTTCTGCTTACGATCCTCTTCTACGTTGTCCACGAGATCGCCTTCTTTATCATCGCCCGCGGACTGGTTGGCTTGCGCATGGAATGGAGTTGGCCGCACGAAATTAGCTCGGGAGTTGCGAATGCGGTGCTGGGAATTGCCATCTACGCGCTGCTTGACCGCGTCAAGCAGCGAACCTAGGACAGCTTCGCTCTCATGAGTACCGCGTCGCTGGCGCGAGCTTCTTCGCCGCGGCTTCGTCCAGCATCCACAAGAGCTTGCCGTTGACCAGTTGCACTTGCTGCGCGGGATAGGGAGGTGTGCTCTTTCCTCCGACAGAGCCGCCTTCGAGTACCAGGTGCACCATGCCGGCCTTATCGGGGCCACAAGCCAGGAACATCGCTTCCGCGGCGTTGTTCAACACGGGGAAGGTGAAGCTAATGCGGTGGGTCTTGAATTTTTCCACCCAGTTGGCGATGACCAGCCTCGATTGTTCTTTCAAGCCTTCGGAGCCGGGGAATAGGGAAGCGGTGTGACCGTCGGGCCCCAGGCCGAGGAGAATCAGGTCGAAGCGCGGGAACTGGCGGGGAGAGAGCGCGAAGAACTTCTGCATCTGCGCCTCATAATCGGCCGCTGCGGCTGCGGCGTCAGGGTTCTCTGCTTTCACTCGAAAAACATTTGCCGCGGGGATGCTGATCTTGCTGAGCAGCGACTCGTTCACCATGCCGTAGTTGCTGTCGGCGTCGTTGGGTGGAACGTGGCGCTCGTCGCCGAAAAAGAGAAACGTGCGAGTCCAGTCGAAGCCGGCGTAGTTGGCCGCGAGCAGGGAATAGAGGCTTTTGGGCGTGGAACCTCCAGAGAGGGCAACGGTAAAGCGGCTGCGCGCCGCGATGGCCTCGCGGCCGATGCGCGTGAATTCTTCGGCGGCGGCGCGGAAGAGATCGGCGGGAGTGGGGAGGATCTTAATCGTGCGGGTGGTGGGCATGAGCAATTGTAATTTGTGCGAGGCGAGACTTGAATCTGCACGCCATGCTGTCGGCTGCACTGACCGAAAGTGGCTTGTCACAACCACCTGATAACTACGTCACCGCAGTTCTCGCGGTCTTGGGTCTATATTGGCGGCGGCAGACTGTCCTACCCTCCCATCAGGGTTTCCTCTCTGCGATATCAACCCCGGGGGACAGTATTATGCGAACAAAAGTGGTTTTACTTCTCACCTTCCTGCTTTTCTCCATCTCCAACGCGCAGGCTTCAACTCAGAAAGTTTTGTATACCTTCACCGGCGGCATCGACGGCGGCGAGGCTTGGGTGGGTGTGGTCAAAGTGGTCTAAATCAGGGTGGATGGCTCTGCGGCACCTCCTGGCTTGGAGGAGCTCACCACGCAGGCAACCTCTGGTATCTGTTGCCCTGGAGTAAGTCGCCAACAAACCTGCATGCCTTTTCAGCGCAGGATAAGCTGGGCTATGGGCCAATGGGTAACTTGGCTTGGCAGAACAATGATGAGTGCGGGGAGGGGGCAATTGTATACGGCACTACGGCGAACGGAGGAACTGGTGGTCATGGCACGGTGTACCAGCTCGCTCTCAAGCCCAACCGCTATGCTGGATGCCACTGGACTAGCGTCGCTCTTCATGACTTTCCCGCCTCCGGAGGGGATGGTGAAAGCCCATGGGCCGGAGTAGCCCTCGATGCTGCAGGAAACCTTTACGGCACGACTCAGTGGGGTCCACGTGGGAGCGGCGGCGCCGTTTTTATGCTCACGCCGAGTCCGAACAAATGGAACGAAACGGTGCTGTATAGCTTCACTGGCGGGGCGGACGGGGGGACCGTCACCAGCCCCGTGGTCCTCGACCAGGCTGGAAAGCTCTACGGCACGACCTCCGATGGCGGCGCTTATAACCAGGGCGTTGTTTTCGAAGTTACGCCGCCTACCATAACCACGATGATGCTCACGTCTTCGCTGAATCCGTCCACTCACGGTCAGGCGGTGATCTTTACTGCGGTGGTTACGTCCGGCACCGGGGCGCCGCCGGATGGAGAATCCGTTTCGCTTTTTCTAAAAAGCAAGGTACTGGGGACGGGTTTGTTGAGCGGCGGCTCGGCGAGCTTTACTACCTCTAAGCTGCCAGTGGGCACCGACTCGATCACAGCGGTATACGGCGGTGACTCAAACCTCGCCGGCACCATGTCGAATGTGGTGGCGCAGGGAGTAGTGAAGGCGGGGAACTGAACGCTCGGGCTTTCTCGCTGCGCTAGGAATGACAAGCTCAATCGATCACTTGTCGAAATTTCTCCAGTGCCGCCCGTCGCGCTCCATCAGATCCTCGGACTCTTTAGGACCCCAGGTGCCGGACGGGTAGTTCGGGAAATTTCTTGGCGGCAGGGCCTTCCACACGTCGAGCACCGGATTGACGATGCTCCAGCCGGCTTCGACCATGTCGGCGCGCTGGAAAAGAGTGGCGTCGCCGATCATGCAATCGTGCAGCAGACGCTCGTAGCCGGTAGAAGGCACGACGCCGAAATAGTCTGCGTAGGCGAAGTCCATGTTGACCTCTCCCAGTTGCATTGCGGGCCCGGGCTTTTTGGCGGCGAAGCGCAGCGAGATGCCTTCTTCGGGCTGAATGTGGAGAACGAGTTGATTGGGCATCAAGTTTTCGACCGGCGTGTCGCGGAAGAGCATGAACGGGGCGCGGCGGAATTGAATGACGACATGCGTATTGCGGCCGGGCAGGCGCTTGCCGGTGCGCAGGTAGAAGGGAACTCCGGCCCAGCGCCAGTTGTCGATCAGCAGGCGCATGGCGACGAAGGTTTCGGTGCGGGAGTCGGGCGGGACGCCGTCTTCGGCGCGGTAGGCGGGGACGCGTTCGCCATCGACTGTGCCTTCGCCGTATTGACCGCGCACGGTCTTGCTGAGCACGTCTTCGGAGCTGAAGGGCTGAATGGCGTGCAGGATCTTGGCCTGCTCATCGCGGACGGCATTGGCTTCGAAGGAAATGGGCGGCTCCATCGCGGTGAGCGTGATGAGCTGCATGATGTGGTTGGGGACCATGTCGCGCAGGGCGCCGGCTCCGTCGTAGTAGCCGCCGCGCTTTTCCACGCCCACGGTTTCGACGACGGAAATCTGCACGTGGTCGATGTAGCGGCGATTCCAGATAGGCTCGAAGATTCCATTGGCAAAACGGAGCGCCAAGATGTTCTGGACGGTTTCTTTACCGAGGTAGTGGTCGATGCGGTAGATCTGGTGCTCGGCAGCCACTTTCAGAAGCTGCTGGTTGAGGGTTTTGGCGGTGTCGAGGTCATGGCCGAAAGGCTTTTCAACGATCACGCGGCGCCAGTGGCTGTTTTCTTCCTTCATCAAGCCGACATGGGAGAGGCTCTCGACAATCCCCCCGAAGAAATTCGGCGCGGTTGCGAGATAGAAAAAGCAATTGCCTTTGCAGCCGTGTTCCTTGTCGGCCTTGGCGACCGCATCTTTCAGTTTGGTGTAGGTGTCGGGGTTATCGAAATCGCCGGAGAGATAGTAAATGCGGCGGGTGAACCAGTCCCAGAGGTCGGCGTCAATGGGGCCGCTGGCAAACTGCTTGAAGTCCTCGGTCATCTTCTTGCGCGCGTCGTCGTCGCTCATGGGAGTGCGGCCTAGCCCGACGATGGCGAACTCGCGCGAGAGCAATCCCTGGCTGGCGAGATTGTAGAGTGCGGGGATGAGCTTGCGGCGGGTGAGGTCTCCGGAGAAACCGAAGATGACCATGACGCAGGGATCGGCGACGCGGCCGACGCGCGGTTTGGGCGGAGTGGGCAGGACTTCGGTTTGAGCCATTGGGTTCCTCTGTATTGGGCTGCGAGCTACGAGCTGTGAGCTTCGAGCACCCCAACCTCTGGTCGCTCGCAGCTCGAAGCTCGAAGCTCGTGGCGGCCTGTCTGGCGCGGCAGATTTCCTACGTCTTCGCGGCGGCTCCTTTAGGTTCCACGTGCCCGCCGAATTTTTGCCGCATGGCCGAGAGCATCTTGTCGGCGAAGGTGTGTTCCTGACGCGAACGGAAGCGCGCGTACAGTGACGCCGTCAATACCTCGGCAGGCACGGCTTCTTCGATTGCGGCCTGAATGGTCCAGCGTCCTTCGCCGGAATCCTGAACAAATCCGCTGTATTCCGCCAGCGTGGGACTTTCTACCAGCGCCATTGCCGTCAGGTCGAGCAGCCAGGAACTGATTACGCTGCCGCGGCGCCAGACTTCGGCGATGTCAGCCAGATTGAGATCGTAGCGAACATTCTCGGGCAGGTCCTTGCTGGTGGCGTTCTTGAAAATGTCGAAACCTTCGGCGTAGGCCTGCATGATTCCGTACTCGATGCCGTTGTGCACCATTTTGACGAAATGGCCGGAGCCGGAGGGTCCGCAGTGGATGTAGCCGTTCTCGGCCGTGCCTCCGCGTTTCTCGAATCCGGGAGTGCGCGGGATGTCGCCGCGCCCCGGGGCGAGAGTTTTGAATATTGGGTCGAGGTGCTGGACGGCTTCTTTGGGGCCGCCGATCATCATGCAGTAACCACGCTCCAGGCCCCAGACGCCGCCACTGGTGCCGACATCGACATAGTGCACGCCTTTGGCGGCGCACATCTGCGGAGCGGCGAACGTCATCTTTGAAGTAGGAATTGCCGCCGTCGATGATGGTGTCGCCGGATTGCATCAGCGAGAGAAGAGTCTCGACAGTTTTCTGCGTGGGATCGCCCGACGGCACCATGACCCAGGCGGAGCGCGGAGCGCTGAGTTTGCTGACCAGATCGGCGAGAGAAGTGGAGCCGGTGGCGCCTTCGCCGGCGAGTTGGTTTACCGCGTCGGGGCTGAGGTCGGAGACGACAAGTTGATGACCCCCGCGCATCAGGCGGCGCGTCATGTTTGCGCCCATGCGGCCTAGACCTACCATTCCAAGTTGCATTGGTACTCCTTAAACTCAGGGGCTAAAGCCCAATCTCTTTCGGGGTCTCTACGGCGCGGCTAAAGCCGCACCCTTTCAAAACGTCTTCGAGCGTAGAGGCTATAAAGCCTGCTGCACTAAGTCGGACAGTTTCTTGAGGCCCGCTCTCACGTCGCTTCCTATGTGCACGCGCAGTGCTCGGCGGTTACGTTCGGCCAGGACTGCGAAGTCTCCGCGAGCTTGGGCCGCCTTCACCACGCCGAACGTGTACTTCTGCTGCGGCACCGGGAAATCAGCCGCGTCGTCGCAGGTGATCTGGAGGAAGACGCCGCTGTTGGGACCTCCTTTGTAGGCTTGGCCGGTGGAGTGCAGAAAGCGCGGGCCAAAGCCGAGGCAAGTGGCTACGTGCTTCTTGTCGCGCACGCTCATGCGCAGTGCTTGCAGCAGGGACTCGTGTTCAGCGTTCATTTCGATATAGCCGAGCACGGCGAAGTAGTCGCCGGGTTTGATGCGCCCGAGGTGCGCTCGCAGATAGCTGGCCAGCGTGCGACTGGGGCCAGCAGCCTGGGCCAGGGCGGCGGCGTTCTTGTCGTCAGTGAAAAGCTTGAAACCGGCCTCTTCAAGAACTGGCTTTTCGGCGGGCAGCGAGCCGTTGCTTTCATATTCGGACGTCAGCTTCTTGGTTTCGATTTTGCTGGCTTCGACATCCGGCTGGTTGAAGGCGTTGATGCCGATGATGGAGCCGGCAACGGCGGTGGCGATCTCCCAGCGGAAAAATTCCTGGCCAAGATTGTAGGTGTCGGCCACGCCGATACGCACAACCGGCTGGCCGGCTTTTTCCACCGCCATTACTTTGGCATCTTGCGCGGCGTCGGGCGCGGATTCCAGGCGGAGATAAGCGAAGATTCGATCGCTCCCGTAGACATCGGGCGCGCCCAAGGTCTCGCGATCAACCGGGATGATGCCTTTGCCAATCTTCCCGGTAGATTCGGCGATGAGCTGCTCGAGCCACGCGCCCAGGTCGCCGATGCCGGGTGAGGTGATGAGCGTGATTTTGTCGCGGCCCATTTTTGCGGCGGAGCCCAGAATGATGCCGAGCATCACACCGGGATTCTGCTCTACAGGAGTGGATGCCGCGCAGGCGTCGACCATCTGCTTGGTGCGCTGCAGGAACTTGTCGGTGTCCCGGCCCATGGCTGCGGCGGGGATCATGCCAAAGTTGGAGAGCGCGGAATAACGGCCGCCGATTGAGGGCAAGCCATAAAAGATGTGGCGGAAGCGGTCGCGCTCGGCGACTTGCTGCATTTTAGAGCCGGGGTCGGTGATCGCGATGAAATGGCTGCCGGCCTTGTCGGTTCCAACTGTTTGCTGCACGCGCTCGAAGAAATACTGCTTGTAAATGTTTGGTTCGAGCGTGCTGCCGGATTTGCTGGAGACAATGAAGAGAGTCTTGGCTAAATTGATCTTCTTTTCTACGGCCTTGATTTGCGCGGGGTCGGTTGAATCGAGGATGTGCAGGCGCGGGAAGCCCGGTGTCTGCGGATAGGTGAGCGACAGGACTTCGGGGCAGAGGCTGGAGCCTCCCATGCCTAACAGAAGAATGTCAGAGAAGCCGCCGGCTTTTACTTCAGCCGCTAAATTCTTCAGCTTCGCAGCATCGGCGATTTGCTCTTCGGTAATGCCTAGCCAGCCTAACCAGTTGGCTTCGTCGGTGCTGGTCCAGAGGGAAGCGTCTTTTTGCCAGAGGCGTCTTACTTTTCCGGATGCGCGCCAGTCGTTAAGGTTTTTTTTTACTGCGGCGTCCAGGTCGGCGGGAAGCGTGGCCCTCTGCGCGTTTACTTGCGGCGTCGAAGCGCGGTGCGTGTTTTTCTCGACGGCAGCAAGCAGCGTGTCGAAGGCGTCGGCAAATAACTTCACGCCATCGGCGGTTAATTTGTCGGTGACGTCCTTCATTATTATGCCGGAGGCAGCGAGGTCGGACATGGTTTTGCGCGCGCCTTCCAAATCTTCCGTAAGGCTCTGGCGGGGCTTGCCGTGATCGCGGAAAGCGTCGAGCGTCGCGGGAGGCAGCGTGTTGACGGTGTCGGGCCCGATAAGCTCTTCGACGTAGATTACGTCCCGATAGTGGGGGTTCTTCGTGCTCGTGCTGGCCCAGAGAACGCGCTGGGTCTGCGCGCCCTTGGCGGCGAGGGCCTTCCAGCGCGGAGTTGAGAAAATGCGCTCGTAGGCTTCGTAAGTCAGTTTGCCGTTGGCAATGGCAACTTTGCCCTGAATGCCCTCCAATTTTGCTTTGCGCGTGGGGTCGGATTCGGTTTTGAGTTTTTCGGAAGCCAGCGAATCGACGAGCGAATCGATGCGGCTGATGAAGAAGCTGGCCACGCTGGCAATCTTGCTGACATCCCCGCCAGTTGCCGCGCACTTTTCCACTCCGTCAACGTAGGCGGCAGCCACTTCTTCGTAGACCTGCTGAGCGAACAGCAACGTGACGTTCACGTTGATCCCTTCGCTGATGAGCTGGCGGAAGGCAGGAATCCCCGCCGGGGTGCCGGGGACTTTAATCATGACGTTGTCCCGACCCACCGCCTTCCAGAGGCGGCGCGCTTCGTCGAGCGTACCGTTTGTGTCGTTCGCCAAGTATGGCGACACTTCGAGGCTCACGTAGCCGTCACGCTTCTTGGTGCTTTGATACACCGACCGCAGCAGGTCGGCGGCGTCCTGAATATCACGGATGGCCAGGAGTTCGTAGCGGCCTTTGGCGTCGAGATCGGAGCGGTTGGCAAGCGAGTCGAGAAAATCCTGGTATTGCGTCGAGCCGGCGATGGCCTTTTCGAAGATGGCAGGATTCGAGGTCATGCCGCGGAGGCCGTCTTCGTCAATCAGGCGCTTGAGTTCGCCGCCTTTAAGCAGGTCGCGGCGGATGTAATCCAGCCAGATCGATTGTCCGAAGGTCTGCAGTTGCTTCAGAGGGTTGGCGGCTTTGGCGGTTTCGAGGGTGCCTACGGGATTCATGGACTTCTCCTTCTTCAAAGAGGCGGAAAATCATTCTCTCGTAGAGACGCGGCAAGCCCCGTCTCTACCTGAGCAGGTCGCGGGCAGCTTGCGCCACCGCGTCGGCGCTGAAGCCGAATTTCTTCTGCAAATCTTTCAGCGGCGCGGAGGCGCCAAAACTTCTCATGCCGATGATGCGGCCTTTCGTCCCCGCGTATCGCTCCCAACCAAGCACTGCTGCCTGCTCGACGGCAACTCGGGCCGTGACATCGGGCGGAAGGACCTGGTCGCGGTAGCTCTGGTCCTGATGGTCGAATAAATCCCATGAAGGAAGACTCACGACGCGGGCGCGGATGCCCTCGGTCTTAAGTTTCTCGTAGGCGTCGATGCAGGGATAAATCTCGCTGCCCGTCGCCATAAGAATTACCTGCGGCTTGCCGCCTTCGGCTTCGGCGAGGATGTAGCCGCCGCGCGCCACGCCCGCTGCCGGTGCGTACTTTGTGCGGTCCAAGGTCGGCAGAGCCTGGCGCGTAAGAATGAGCGCGACCGGCTCCTTTTTCAATTTCACGATTACTTTCCAAGCTTCGAGGACTTCGTTTGCGTCAGCGGGGCGGATGGTCATCAGGCCTGGTACGGCGCGCAGCGTGGGAAGTTGCTCGATGGGCTGGTGCGTCGGCCCGTCTTCGCCAACGCCGATCGAATCGTGCGTGTAGATCCAGATCGCCGGAATTTCCATGATCGCCGACAAGCGGATCGCGGGCTTCATGTAATCGGAAAAAATGAGAAAGGTCGAACCGTACGAGCGCAGGTACGAGAGCGTCATTCCGTTGACGATGGCACCCATGACATGTTCGCGGATGCCGAAGTGGAAGTTGCGCGCGTCGAACTGCCCGGGCTCGAAATCACCGGCGCCATCGAAAGTGAGACGCGTTTTGGTGGAAGGATAGAGATCAGCAGACCCGCCCATCAGCCAGGGATCATTCTTCGCGATCGCGTTGAGAACCTTGGAAGACGATTCGCGCGTTGCCAGCCCCTTTGCGTCCGCCGCGAAAGTGGGCAACTCCTTATCCCATCCATCGGGGAGTTCGCGCTTTTGCATGAGAGCAAATTGAGCCGCGAGATCGGGATACTGCCCAGCATATTTCTTGAGCAATGCTTGCCAGGCGGTGCTTAGCTGACGCCCGCGCTTGCCCATGACATCGCGGAAGTTTTCGCGGACTCCGTCCGGGACAAGGAACTTGGCATCTTCGGGCCAGCCATAGTTGCGCTTGGCCAGTTTGACTTCTTCTTCGCCCAGCGGTTCGCCATGTGCTTCTTTCGTGTCCTGGCGGTGGGGCGCGCCATACCCGATGTGGCTGTCGACAATAATCAGCTTCGGTCGATCGATAACACCGAGGGCGTGCCGATAAGCGTTGGCTAGCGCGTCGAGGTCGTTGGCGTCGTGCACGTGTGAGACGTCCCAGCCATAAGCCTTGAAGCGGGCGTCAACGTCTTCGTTGAAAGCTAAGTCGGTGTTGCCTTCAATAGTGATCTGATTGTTGTCGTAGATCCAGCACAAGTTCGAAAGCCGCAAATGCCCCGCGACCGACGCGGCCTCGGAGGAAATTCCCTCCATCATGTCGCCATCGCCGCAGAAGGCCCAGATGTTGTAGTTGAAGAGATCGAATCCGGGGCGGTTGAAATGGGCGGCGAGCCAGCGCTCGGCAATGGCCATGCCGACGGCATTGGCGACTCCCTGACCTAGCGGGCCGGTCGTTGTTTCCACACCCGTGGTCAGTCCGTATTCGGGATGGCCGGGAGTTTTGCTGTCGATCTGGCGGAAATTCCTGATGTCGTCGAGAGAAACGGCTGGAGTTGGGAGGATTTCGCCGGTGGGACTTACCTCACGCACGCCCGCTAAATGCAGAAGAGAATAAAGGAGCATGGAGGCGTGGCCATTCGAGAGCACGAAGCGGTCGCGGTTGGGCCAGTGCGGATCTTCCGGATCGAAACGCAGGAACTGCTGCCAGAGGCAGTATGCAACCGGAGCGAGCCCCATGGGAGCTCCGGGATGGCCGGAGTTGGCTTTTTGCACGGCATCCATGGAGAGCGTGCGAATGGTGTTGATGGACAACTGATCGAGCTGCTTTCCGGTGACTACCGCCTGGTCACTGACCGCCATCACTGCGCTCCTTGGATGCAGCGTGCGCTGCGCTCTTTAATTCAGATGAAGACCGCCCCGATTTGATGCGCTTTGAGCGAAGTAGTTTCGCTTGAATTTCTTTTGTCAGTTTATCGAGAAGCAAGATCGCAAATCACGGTTGATTTTACACTGTTGGGAATGAGCGTGGAGGGCGGGAACGGCTAGGTGAGATAGAGCTTAGCTTGTGAGACCCGGTGCTGAAGGGTCGAGGCAAGTTGGTCAACCTCGGTTGCCGACAGATTCATCACCTCGGACTCAAGAATTGGAAGTCGGTTGCTTCCAACTGCGTCGCGCCGGACCTGGATCAGCAGTGCCTGCAGCGCATGGGCGTCGTATTTTTGCGGAGTCATGCGAATCAGTTCCTGCAGGGCAGAGCCAATCGAAAGGCGCTCGCGGTATGGGCGCTCGCTGGTCATGGCGTCGAAACTGTCGGCCAGCGCAATGATTCGGACTGCCTGCGGCGTCTCGTCTCCATGCATTCCATCCGGGTAGCCGGAACCATCGCCACGTTCGTGATGCCAGCGGACGATCTCGGGAATTTGCGGCCACGGGAATTGCACGTGGCTGACAATTTGATGGCCCACGACGGTATGGTCCCGCATCAGGCGCGACTCCTCGGCATCGAGCGCGGATGTCTTGGCGAACAGGCGCGTATCGACCGCGACCTTGCCGATGTCGTGCAAATAACCGGCCGAGCGCAGGGAGGCAACCTCGCTGGGATCCATGCCAAGGGCTTCTCCGATGGCCTGCGCATAGCGTCCTACGCGCAGCGAGTGGCCGTGAATGTTCACGTGCTTTACGTCGATGGCGGTGGCGAAGGCTTCCAGAGCGTTGTCGTAGAAGCCGTGCAGCGAGGCAAGAAGGCGAAGGTTTTCGGATACGCGTTGCGCCAGGGTCTGGCCGAGGTTGTGATTCTGAATCGCCAGCGCTACGTAGTTGCCGATCATTTCGAAGGCGTCGAGGGCGTCTTCTTCGTAAAGCGCATCCCCGGGACGGCGGCCGAGCGCGATCGCCCCCACCAGTTTGCCGCGCACCTTGAGAGGACAGAGGCACTTGAACAACTCCGGCGCAACATTGCCGTTCGAACTGAGGAACACGTCGATGGTCGAGCTATTGAGCAGAACCGGTCCAACGGCGGCGGTGAGCGTATGAACGTGACGGGGGAGGAGCGGAATGATGGCTGGCTCGGGCAGAAGCGCGAAGCCCTGCGAATCGAGCGAGGTGAGCATAGAGGGCCGCTCGCCAAAAGAGAACAAAACTCCCTCGCGGGCGCCGGACGCCTCCATGACGGCAGTCAGCATTGCCCGTGCGGTGTGGCGGAAGTCGCGGTCCGCGGTCAGTTCCGGCCCCAAGTCCGCAAGGGCTTCAACTGTGCGCAGAAGTTTTTTAAGATTGGTTGCCTGCAATACCTCGCGCGGAGGTTCTTGCGAGACACCAGAGCGTACTTAGCGTAGCACCAGCATGGCTGAACATTGTTAGTTAGTTTGGTGCTCGAATTCCAGCCGTGACGCGAAACCGGACAAACCCGTTCACGTCTCGCGGCGAGCGCCGACGACAACAGGCGCGAGTTGAGTGCCAAAGCGTCTTCGAGTTTTGTGTTCTTCCGCCTGTTCGAAGAGTGCGAACTCGCTGAGTTACCTTGACAGTCGCGGCAAGTTGGCTCATACTTCGGCAAAATTACTTGCGCGCCAATCGTGCTTTTGCCGGTGCTTCCAGCCTGCCGGTAATTCATTCGAGTGAGAGTAACCCTTGGCTGTACCGCCATCAGAGCCGGTTCCTTCGAGGAAAGTGCCGAGCATTACGGGGCACGATTTCGGGAAGGAAACAACGGCGTTTCAATCCGCTAATCGCGAAGAATTGATGCTGCTCGCTTCTTTGAAGGACTTGATTTCTTCGGGAGAGCTTCGCTTGGACCCGATGCTCGCCGCGATTGCGAGTGCCGCCCGGCGTTTGACGGGCGCATCCGGGTCGGCGATCGCTATGTGGAAGGATGGCGTGGTGGTTTGCCGTGCGCGCAGCGGCGAGACGGCGCCCGCACTGGGCGCGGAATTGAACTCAGAGGCTGGAATCTCTGGCGAGTGCCTGCGCACCGGGGAAGTGCAGCATTGCCCCGACACGGAGAAGAATCCGCTGGTCAATGTGGAAGTTTGCCGCGCCCTGGGCTTGCGATCGATGGTCGTGCTGCCAATTCGTGGATGGCACGGAATTAACGGCATTCTGGAAGTCTTCGGCACCGAACCGGCGGCGTTCTCGGAGCATCAAATTGCTCTCCTCGGGCAGTTAGCGGTGCTGGCAGAGCGAGCGCGAGCCTCGCACCCGCGCGGCGCATCGCAGGTCGTCGCCAAGGACCCGGACGAAAAACCCCAGCCGTCGGGGCTGTTGCGTGCCTCGGATCGTGTTCGCGACGTAGCCTTGGCGGTCGTAGGCCGCAGAACCGGGCGACTTGTTCTGGGGGCCGTCGGAGTGGCCGCAATCGTATTGGTCTCCCTGGCTATTTGGCTGGGATGGCGCGGCGCCGGTCAGAACGACAGCAAGGCGCGCGCTGCCTCGCAGTCTGCTGTTGCCGCTACCGTGACGGCACGTCAGGCGCATCTTCCAGATAACGACCCGGTCTGGAAACCAAATCCTGGGGGCGAAACGCTGTTCGCATCCAACGGCAAGCCTACCGCAGGGTCAGCGGTGAAGTTCGCCTCCAAAACAGACTTGATTGACGTGAACGTCGGCAGACAGAAGCTGGAACCTGGGAGCTCACTTTCGAGTGCTGCTGCGGCCGATGTTACTCTCCAGAACAAGAGTTTGGCTGGTGCGAACTCGAACGCGCCCGCCGTTCTGCCCGGGGCGGAGAGCGCTTCTCTTGAGCCTCCTTCGATTTCCTCGCAACCGGCCGATTCCTCCGCACTCAACGGGGTTCTTGAGGGAAGCGTCTCGGTGCCTGAGCTTTCGCCTCCGATTTCGCAGGGAGTTTCCGGCGGTCGGATCCTGCACCAGGTCCGGCCAATCTATTCCGCTAAAGCCCAAAGCATGCGCCTCGAAGGTGCGGTCGTGGTGCAGGCAATGGTGCGGGAAGATGGGACTATCGGCGATGTGAAGGTTCTGGAAGGCCACCCCGAACTTGCTCAAGCCGTCGTGGATGCGGTGAAGAATTGGCGCTACCAACCATTCTCGCTGGATGGCAGGCCGACCGCGAGAGAAACGAAAATCACCATCAACTTCCGTCTGCGCCCGGCTTCACCCTAGCTACACGCCAACGGGAAATGGTTTGGTGTGAGATTCCGAACCCACCGATAGTCCGCCCAGCCGCCCCTGCAGCAGCGACATCAGGCCGGTGCACCAGTAGCCAAGCACGAACAGAAGAAGGAACGGGACCGTAAAGTAATTCTCGTTGTCGATGGCGTAATAGACGGTCAGCGCGAAGTAGCATCCGATCGCCAGTTCAATCCACGGAACCCATTTCAAGCGCTTGCGATATTTATTCGCCCGAACCTTGTCTTTTTTCGTTTCGACGCGGTACTTGGGAGTCCGCACGAAAGAGGTTTCCCTGCCGATGAGCGCTTCGAGTACCGCGCGTGTATTCGTAATCGTTAACCCAATTCCCAGTGCCATGAGCAGCGGCAGATAGAGGAGCGATCGCATCCACGTTTTCGGGAAAAGTTCCTTCTGCGAAACCAGATAGAAGCTGGAAATCGAAAACGTCGATGCCATGAACAGGGGCAGGTCAATGTAGAGCATCTGAAACCAGCCCTGGTAGAAGCGGATGATCATCGCGGGCAGGAGCAGAACCGAAAGAACGATCATCAGCGGATAGCTCATGTTGGCCGTGAGGTGATACCAGGCTTCAATTTTCTGGTGCCGCGAGACATCGCTCTTAAGAATCTTGGGAAGAATTTTCTTGGAGACCTGGATCAAGCCTTTTGCCCAGCGCGCTTGTTGCGTCTTGAACGCCGTCATTTCCACGGGGAGCTCGGCCGGGCATTCCACATCCTGCAGGTAGAGGAATTTCCAGCCCTTGAGTTGCGCGCGATAGGAAAGATCCGTGTCTTCGGTGAGTGTGTCGTGCTCCCAGCCGCCCGCTTCTTCGATAGCCTGGCGACGCCACATTCCTGCCGTGCCGTTGAAGTTAAAAAAAACGCCGCTGCGGGCGCGGCCGGAATGTTCGAGAACAAAGTGGCCGTCGAGCAGAATGGCTTCGACCTCGGTTAGCAGTGAATAGTTGCGGTTGATGTGCGTCCAGCGGGTTTGCACCATGCCGACTTTCGGGTCGGTGAAGTGGTGAATACATTTGAGCAGGAAATCAGAGTGGGGAACGAAATCGGCGTCGAAGATGGCGACGAACTCGCCTGTGGCCGATTTGAGGCCGGCTTCGAGCGCGCCCGCTTTAAAGCCTTCGCGATTGTCGCGGTGAATGTAGACGACTGGATAGCCGGCCGCGGCATAGCGTTCGACCAGCAGGCGCGCGACATCGGCAGTTTCGTCGGTCGAGTCGTCGAGCAACTGGATGTCGAGCTTCTCCCGTGGATAGTCAAGGCGGCACACGGCATCGAGCAGGCGGTCGACGACGTACTGCTCGTTAAAGATCGGCAGTTGCACGGTGACTCGCGGAAGGTCGTCGAAGTGACTGGGCGGGTCGGTGGTCTTGTTGTTTCGCTTCTTGTAATAAAGGTAGACGAGCCAATAGCGATGCCCGCCGTACGCCGCCAGGATGATCAGCACAATGAAGTAGGGAATCAGGAGCGCCAGGTCGAACCCGTTGACTTGATAGAGGCCCTGGAAAGTCTTGTCGAGGAAGTGCTGGCGAAAGTAGGGGCCCAAGCCCTTAGAGGCGAAAATCAGCGCCAGCGCGGAAGGTTGGAATGGCAGGGCCATGAACATCCAGGGAAAGACTGCGGACAGAGCATTGTAACTGATGAGAGTGCGGGTTTAGCCGGGGCAGGCGGGCAAGCCCGAGTTTCTCCATAGTCCACGTAGCGACAGCCGCCCTCAGCTGTGCAGCGCCTTCAGTTCAAAAAGTATTGCCGGTAGAGCGTATCGCGCTGCGCCGGCTGGAAGTTCCCAGGGTAGGGCGCGCCAAGCCGCTTTCGCCGGCGACAGAAGATTGAATACAATCCCCAGCATGGATACCGACATATTTGGACTTTGGCCGAGGCTGGTTAAAGTCTACGAGGTTTGGAAGGCACGCAAGTTCTACACCGAACTTTGCGAACGTGGTATCTCCGAGGAGGACGCGAGTGCGGCATCGGGCTACAATCCGAGCGGTAGCTACCTGAGTAGACGCAGCAGGATCACCGCGGCATTGATTTTCCTTGCCGGGTTCGTGGTCGGTGGTGGCGGGGTTCAAAGCTATCATCGATTTCATGAGAAGAGGACAGCGGAAGTGTTTTCACGGCGACTCCACTGCAAAGAACTTGCCGATCAATACGAGAAACAAGAATCGAGCACTTTGGTTTTAGTACACATTGCTCGGGTGGACTACAGCCTCGCTTCCAATTCGTGTGTGGTGTCCGTCCACGAGTTGAGGGCTGATGGGAAAGAACCAGCTGAGGTAATCGAGATTGTGGATCCGCTTTCGGGTGAGTCACTTTATTTAGATAGTAAGGCTCCAGGAAATGCTGATGAACTAATGCAGCAATGGCGCAAAGAGAGGGTCGCGTTCGACCAAGCGGTTGATGGTCAAGAGGTCGATGTCCGGAATGTTAAGTGACGGTTGCCAAGTATTCCCGCCATAAATGAACTGCCGAGTGTGAGATGCCCTCCCGATGTAAAATAGTTTTGGCACAGCAGTGCGGCAAAGCGATACCAAGCCAGACGCCCCGCCAAGTTCTGATCAGCCACAAGGCCCATATCCCGTCCAGGTTGGGCCTTAACTATTTTCAGATGAAAGGAATTTATAGACCATGGAGCAGCAGATCGAAATCACGAAAACTGGAGATGACCGCTATCATGCTTTCCAGGACGATATCGCCACCCACATCGACGAAGATGTCAACGGATTGCAGTTGCAAGGCATGGTTGAGTTGACAATCGAAGATATGATCGAACTCGACCTACAGCCAATCGGCCACAAAATAACCGTTGCCGCAGACAGTCCATAATCGCTAGGGCGGGCTGGTCGTTTCTTAATCAGCCCGAGTTTTTCGGCAACACACAATTAGCCCAATCCTCCCAGTCAGCCAGGCGTTCCAAACTGGCAATCTCTCAGTTCAGAAAATACTGTCGGTAGAGCGTATCGCGCTGTGCCGGCCGGAACCCCGCATCGCGAATGATGCGGCGCAACTCTTCCTCAGTCGTGCAGTTGGTCACGCCGGCGGCGCGCACCACGTTTTCTTCAAGCATAACCGAGCCCACATCGTTCCCACCAAAGCGCAGGCCCATCTGGCAGACCTTCAACCCCTGGGTGACCCAACTGGCCTGAACATTCTGAAAATTCGAGAGATACAGGCGCGAGATAGCGAGCACTTTCAGGTATTCGACGGCTGTGGCCTCGTCCCATTTGCGGCCGCCGAGCGCGGTGTTGGCGGGCTGAAAGCTCCACGGAATAAAGGCGGTGAAGCCACCAGTTTCTTCCTGCAAACGGTAGACGGCGTCGAAATGATTGATGCGGTGCTCGTAGGATTCTCCAACGCCGAACATCATGGTCGCGGTGGTGCGCATGCCGAGCTGGTGCGCGGTGCGATGGACGAGCAGCCAGTCTTCGGTGAGGCACTTGAGCCGCGCCACTTTGTGGCGCACTTCGTCGTCGAGAATTTCGGCGCCGCCGCCGGGGATGGAATCGAGTCCGGCATCGCGCAGACGCGCGATCGTGTCGCGCACGTTGAGGTTGCTGTATTCGGCAATGGCAAGGATTTCCGACGCGGAGTAGCAGTGCAAATGAACTTTCGGAAAACGCTCCCTGATGCCGCGGAGCATCTTTTCGTGCCAGTCGATTTTGAGATCGGGATGCAGGCCTCCCTGCATGAGCACGCCGGTGCCTCCGAGTTCGACAGTCTCGCGAATCTTCTCGTAGATCGTGTCGAAGTCGAGGATGTAGCCTTCTTTGGAAGCGGGCCCTTTGAGCGGTCGATAGAAGGCGCAGAAGGTGCAATATTCCGTGCAGAAGTTCGTGTAATTAATGTTGCGGTCGATGATGTAGGTGACGACGCCCTCGGGATGGAGGTGCCGACGGACGGCATCGGCCTCCATGCCAATGCCGATGAGGTCATGGGACTGGAACATCTCGAGCGCTTGCTGTTTGGTTAGGGACATTCTTTACCCCACAATAAACACTATTTTAGCCGGGAAGAGCTGCCGTTGGGGAGCCCTCAGGCGGTCCGCTGGCCGCTTTTTCGAGGAATCGTAGTTCTGGGGCCGGAGGCAGCACTCCGATCTCCGCGCCATAACGATAAAATAGCGCCAGGCCTTCGAGACACGGCGGATCGAGATAATAGTGGATGTTGCGTGCGAAATAACTTCGAATCGTCTCGACCGGCAGCTTGAGCCGCTGCGACCAATCCTGCGCAATGGCTTCAAGATTTTCCGGCTGCAGGCCGTGATCGCGTGAAGTTTGGAACACTCGCGCAATCGCCCGCGCATCGCGCCCGGCGAGCGCCTGCTGCCGAATCGCCCAAAATGCGAAGACAAATGATTTTCCCGTTCGCGAGATCCACTCCTCGGCCAGATCAAGCGTGACGAAGCGGCCGCGATCGACCTGGAGAGCGGGATCGCCGATCAGCAGGGCAGCATCGCAGCTAGTCAGCATTTCATCGAGCTTCGGGGCCATGGCAGAGTAGTCACGCGCTCCGCCCAGCCATTTTGCAAAAAGAATTTTGGTCAGGGCCACCGACGTCATCGACGACGTGTCGAGCGCCACTGTGTTCACTTGCCCAATCGGCATTTTGCTGACGAGGAGGATGGACCGCACCGCCCGGCGCGCGGCAATGGCAACGTCGGGAATGATGGCCAGACCAGGGACCGTTGTATACGCCGCGGCGGGAATAATCCCAATGTCTGCCGTGCCCTCGCCCAGCGCCCGCGCGCAGGCCGAGGGAATGGTGTAGGAAATTTCAAAGTCAGCGGCTGCCCCTTCTTGCTCAGAACTCCCATGCTCGAAATCCCACATCAGCGGGGCAGTATTGAGATAGGAAATGGCCGAGATCCTTAACCTGCTCATCACGTTGCGAATTCTACCAAAAGCGATGTGCGCGCCATCATTGACACCGCGCCACGGCAAAGCTAGCGTCACGACAATGTCAACAACAGCAACCAGCGCACACTCCGCTTCGCGCGATGCAACCTACTGGCTGGCACTCGCACTCACCGACGGGTTAGGACCTTCGCGTATCCGCAAATTGGTGGCGCACTTTGGCAGCGCGGAGCGAATCTTCCAGGCCAGCCTTACGGAACTGGAAGCGACCGGGATGCGCGCGGTTTCGGCGCAGGCGCTGGCGACTGGCAAGTCGATCGACTTGGCGCAAGAAGAGTTGGCAAAAGCGGCCAACGCGAAAGCGCGCATTATTTCGCTCAGCGACCCGGAATATCCGCCCCGGCTGAAGGAAATCTACGATCCGCCGGTAATTCTCTTTGTGAAGGGAAGCGTGGAACTGCTATCGCAGCCGGGCATTGCGATGGTCGGAACGCGGCATCCGACGCCCTACGGCACAGGAATGGCCGAGCGGTTGGGGACGGATCTGGCGGCTCGCGGACTTGTGATCATCAGCGGGTTGGCGCGTGGAATTGACACGGCGTCGCATCGCGGCGCGATTGCCGCGAAAGGAAAAACAATTGCCGTCCTTGGCACCGGAATTGACGTCCTGTACCCCAAGGAGAACACGCGTCTTGCCGAGCAGATCCTCGCGCTCGGCGGCGCGTTAATATCCGAGTTTCCCATCGGCACTTCGCCAACGCCGCAAAACTTTCCCATCCGCAACCGCATCATCAGCGGCATTTCGGCGGGCGTGCTGGTCGTGGAGGCGGCGGAATACAGTGGAACGCGCATCACCTCCCGATGCGCGCTGGAGCAGAACCGCGATGTATATGCGGTCCCGGGCAACGTGACCAACAAAAATTCCTGGGGCCCAAACACTCTGATCAAGCAGGGCGCGAAGCTGGTGGCGACGTGGGAAGACGTTTGGGAAGAGCTCCCCACCGATGTGCAGGTGGCCCTCGGTTCCATGCAGGTTGAATCCCCGCAGCCCGCGAATGCATCTCTATTCCCGGACGACGTTCGATCGCCTCACGAACAGAAGATCCTCAAGCTGCTGAAAGCGGATCAGTCTACGCAGATTGACGAGCTGGTAGAAATGCTCGAAAACGAAATGTCCTCCTCGGAAATTTTTGCCGCCCTGTTTGAATTGGAGCTGAACGGAAAAGTGCGGCAGTTGGCGGGGAAGAATTTCGTGAAAAGCTTCTAGCTACTAGCTACTGGCTTCTAGCTAAGACCAATACAGGGGCGCGCTAATGAAAGATTTCAAAGAGTTGAAGGTATGGTCGAAGGCGCATGAGCTCACCCTTGCGATCTACGGCGTAACGCGTACGTTTCCCAGAGACGAAATTTATGGGCTAACGTCGCAAGTGCGTCGATCGGCTGCGTCGATCGCAGCCAACATTGCAGAAGGCTGCGGGCGCAGGTCCGACGGCGAGTTTGGCCGTTTCCTGCAAATCGCGCGCGGCTCAGCAAGTGAGACCGAATATCATTTGTTGCTTGCGCGGGAGCTGCGTTTTCTCTCCGAGACCGACTACCGGAATACAGAGAAGAAGGTTGTTGAGGTGCAGAAAATGTTGACTGCGCTCGTTCAGAAAGTTCAAATCGTGAGGTCCGGAGCTCGCATCTGAGTTGGTTTTGGTGCAGTTCGAAGCTAGAAGCTAGGAGCTAGCAGCTACTGGCCTGCGCCGCTCCGGCAGTTGTTGCTTCCCCCGCATTCGTGCTAGTTTCAAATTCACTGTCTCCAAACTGAGGGAACATTGTCTAAAGGTCTAGTCATTGTCGAATCGCCCGCGAAGGCGAAAACGATCCAAAAATATCTGGGCAAGGGATTCACCGTTGATGCCTCGTTCGGGCACGTAAAAGACCTGCCCAAAAGCAGCCTCGGTGTCGACGTCGAAGACGGCTTCAGCACCGAGTACGTCGTCATCCCCGGCAAGGAAAAGGTTCTAGCCAGGCTGAAGAAGCTTGCGCTAGCGGCGGATATGATCTACCTCGCGCCTGACCCTGACCGCGAAGGCGAGGCCATTGCCGCCCATCTCGCCGATGAACTTCGGGACGACGGCAAGAAAAAGAAAAAAGGGAAGACCACCAAGAAAGAACAGGAACATCCGGATGGCGAGCGCATCCGCCGCGTGACCTTTAACGAAATCACGCAGCGCGCCGTGAAAGCCGCCTTCGAGCACCCTCGCGATATTGACCGCAATCTGGTGGACGCGCAGCAGGCGCGGCGTGTGCTCGATCGCCTGGTGGGATATCAGGTTTCTCCTCTTCTATGGGACAAGGTCCGGCGCGGACTCTCGGCGGGCCGTGTCCAGACCGTCGCGCTGCGGTTGATCGTCGATCGCGAACGTGAGATCAAGGCGTTCGAAAAAAAAGAATACTGGACCATCGACGCCAACCTCACCGGCAGCAAGCCGCCGGCTTTCGACGCGCGTTTCCTCGGCAAGGGCGAAGAGAAAGTCGAAATCACTAATGGCGAGGATGCGGAAAAAATACGCCTCGCCCTCGAAAACGCCGACTGGGTGGTGCGTTCGGCCGAGAAGAAAGAACGGCGCCGCAACGCGACTCCTCCGTTCACAACCAGCAAGCTGCAACAGGATTCGTCTCGCAAGCTGCGCTTCAGCGTCAAGCGCACCATGATGATTGCGCAGCGCCTTTATGAAGGTATTGAACTGGGCGGCGAAGAAGGGCTGGTCGGTTTGATCACCTACATGCGTACCGACTCGACTCGGGTTGCGCCCGAGGCAATCACGGAAGTGCGCGAGTATATCGCGAGCGAATACGGCCCACAGTACATGCCGGAAAAGCCGAACACATATAAGGAGAAGAAAGAAGCGCAGGCCGCGCACGAAGCCATCCGACCCACGGCGGCGATGCGGCATCCCGACACGGTCAAACAATATCTGCAGGAAGATGAATTCAAGGTTTACAAGCTCATCTGGCAGCGCTTTATCGCGTCGCAGATGAATCCTGCCGTGTTCGACCAGACCACGGTGGATATCGACGCGAAGTCAGCCACCGAAGTTTTCTGGTTCCGCGTGACCGGGTCGGTCATGAAGTTCGATGGCTTCCTCAAGGTCTACGAAGAGTCCAAGGACAGTAAGGATGAGGAAGACGAGGAACTGAAGCACAAGTTGCCGCCGCTCGAAGCGGGGCAGAAGCTGACCTTGAAGGAACTGAAGCCGGAGCAGCATTTCACCGAGCCGCCTCCGCGGTACAACGAAGCGTCGCTGGTGAAAGAGTTGGAGGAGCGCGGCATTGGCCGGCCCTCCACCTACGCCACCATCCTGAGCACGATTCAGGAACGGCAGTACGCGCAGAAAGTCGGCGGTAAATTCACGCCCACGGAAATCGGCCTTGTCGTTACCGATCTGCTGGTCGAAAACTTCAAGGATATTTTTGACTTCGAGTACACGGCACGGCTGGAAGAAGAACTCGACGAAATTGAAGAAGGCAAGGAAAAGTGGACCGACGCGCTGGGTGACTTTTACAAGAAGTTCGCCAAGGATCTCCGATACGCCGAGAAGCACATGGAAAACATCAAGCGTATGGAGAAGCCCACGGACGAGAAGTGCGAGCGCTGCGGCGCGCCGCTCGTCATCAAGTGGGGCAAACACGGCTCGTTCTACGCCTGCAGCACCTACGACAAGGAAGATCCGAATTCCTGCACCTTCACCAAGGAAAATCCAATCAACTTACCGGATCTCGATTCGGCCGACTTGCAGGAGACTACGCAGGAGGAGTACTGCGAAAACTGCGGCCGCGTGATGGTGCTGAAGCGCGGGCGCTTCGGGCAGTTCATGGCTTGTACCGGCTATCCGGATTGCAAGACCACGCGCCGGCTTGATCAGGGCAAGAAAGTTCCCGACATTCCGCTCGATGAAACCTGCCCGCTATGCAAACGCAATTTGATTCTGCGGCATGGGCGCTACGGCGAATTCACTTCCTGCAGCGGCTATCCCGATTGCAAGTACGTGAAGCAGAATTTCATCGGCGTGAAGTGCCCGTTGTGCAAGGATGGCGAACTGGTCGAGAAGCGGGCGCGCAAGGGTAATACTTTTTATGGGTGTGGTAACTACCCGAAATGCAAATTTACGTCGGCTGCGAAGCCGATTGCGGAAAAGTGCCCGTCCTGCGGACACGAACACCTTGTCGAACGCATGCGCAAAGACGGGACCGTCATCGCGTGCCCGAACAAGGAATGCGACTACGAGCGCGCGGCGGAAGTCGCGGCGGATGCGGCTGCGAAGTCAAGCTGACGTGTTGAAGGCCGGCGCGGCAGGAATCACTTTAGACTAAACGAGGCGAGAACATGGCGAAAAAGGCAAGTACACACGATGGAATGCTGATGCTGCAGCTTTACGATCTCCGCCGCGAAGCGGAGATGCGCAAGGCGAGAAACTGGTTCCTGGTGGACTTCTGGCCGCTGAATGCTGATGACTTCATGAAAGTCGCCAACGCATTTCCGAGCCAGGAGAACAACTGGCTGCGCCAGGTGGGCGGCTATTGGGACATGGCCGCGTCCTTGGTGCTGCAGGGCGCGCTGCATGAAGAATTGTTTCTCCAACCCGGTTGTAGCGGGGAAATGTTCTTCTTCTTTGCGAAGATCCATCCATTCCTCAAAGAGCTGCGCCAGAAGATGAACAATCCCGACGCGTGGTTGAATATGGAGAAGGTGGCGACCGGATCGAAGCTGGCTCGCAAGCGCCTGGAACGTGTGTCTGTCAACGTGGAGGCGCGGCGCAAACAACTCATGAAGGCGGCGAAGAAAGGCTGAACCGGCTCAAGGTGAGTTGGAGTCGGCTTCTTTGGTGATGCTTTGAAGATCGCTCCCGTGGCTCGGGGCGATTTTTTCATGCTTCTTCTCCGATCTTCTTCCCGCCTTCTGCTATCCTAAGCAGTTGTGCGGATGCTCTGGTGGTTGTTGATTCTTGCAGTCAGTACCGCGGCAGTCGTGTCGGTTGCAGTCCTGCTCTTCACGCGGGTTCGGCGCCAGTTGAAGCAAGCGTCGGGCCATGCAGCGGAATCCGACTCGCCCGACCGGCCCTCATCCACGCCCGACGCCTGATCCGACTCATGAAAGGAAAGCAATGACGAAAGCAGCGACTCAGGTTTTACCGCCGCAAACTCGATCCCCCGAGCGGGCAAACGACTGGGCAAAGCAGGGCGCCATCGTGATCGGCGCCAGTCTTTTTGTGGCGCTTTGCGCGCGCGTGACCGTGCCGCTGCCCTTTACGCCCGTGCCGCTGACGCTGCAAAATTTTGGAGTCCTCGCCGTTGCTCTCGCGCTCGGGTCCCGTCGTGGCTTTGCCGTGCTGGCCCTCTATCTTGCCGAGGGCGCCGCGGGTTTGCCGGTATTCAGTCCTGCCGGACCCGGCGGAGTCGCGCAAATTATCGGCGCAACCGGCGGCTTTCTGATGGCCTATCCATTCGTGGGGTTCGTCACCGGATGGATCTACGAGCGGACCTCCCGCCGTTTTGGCTGGGCGGCGCTGGCAGCATTCGCCGGTGAGATCGTCCTGTTTGCCGGTGGCTTGGGCTGGCTTTTTGTGTTCACGCACTCGCTCGCGCAGGCCGCCAAGTGGGGCCTGTACTGGTTCGTTTTCGCCGAGGTAATCAAGATCATGCTGGCTGCTGCGGCCGCCAGCCAGTGGAATCGGCGTTTTCCGCGTCACGTATAAAAGTTAAGAAGTTCTTTCGAGTGCCCGGAAAACTGGAAGGCGAAGCCAAAGAGCTAAGAGCGAAGAATCGATTGTCCAAATTATGAGTACTGTTTCTTCTCCCGTTCGCGAAATCACCGTGGCTCACAGCCCGGATTCCGATGATGCCTTCATGTTTTATGGTCTGGCCACGAACAAGGTTCGCGTGCCCGGTCTTCGCTTCACGCACACGCTGTGCGACATCGAAACCCTCAATCGCGATGCCCAGCGCGGCGTCTACGACGTCACGGCGATCTCGTTCCATGCCTATCCGTATATTCAGCAGGACTACGCGCTGATGTCGTGTGGCGGGAGCGTGGGTGACGGCTATGGGCCCATGCTGGTTTCAAGCCGACCTTTTACGCAAGCGGAAATCAAGCAGAAGAGAATTGCTGTTCCCGGCAAACTGACCACCGCGTATCTGGCGCTGGAGTTATTCGCGCCCGGCATTGAGGTCGAAGTGGTTCCCTTCGACCAGATTATTCCGCAAGTCCTCGAAGGCAAGTATGAAGCCGGCCTGATCATCCACGAGGGCCAACTGACCTATGACAAGTCCGGATTGCACCGGGTCGTCGATCTCGGCAAATGGTGGCTGAAGGTGACCGGTCTACCGCTGCCGCTGGGCGGAAATGCGATTCGCCGTTCTCTCGGCAACGAGATGATGGCGAGCGTCACGCAGGCTTTGAAAGACAGCATCCAGTACGCACTCGATCATCGTGACGAGGCGCTCGCCTATGCCATGCAATTTGCCCGCGATCTCGACACGCAGCTAGCCGATAAGTTCGTCGGCATGTACGTCAATGAGCGCACGCTCGACTATGGCGAGGACGGCAGGGAAGCGGTGCGCCGCCTGCTCGACATGGGACACAAAGCCGGCATCATCCCGCAAACGCCAAAGGTTGAGTGGGTCTAGAAGTACCCGGGACTGTAGCGCCGCCGTCCCGGCGGCTGTCTGGTGGGCGGCCTCGCCCGCCGTGCCGCAACTACCGCAAAACCATCCACGGCGTTAGCCGCTGAGGGATACACCTTCTCGCGTGCTTTCGCAAGGGATTACTCCACAACATTTCCATAAGTCGCTACACCCTGCTGCACTAAGTAAAGAAGCATCTGTCCACGTGACGACCAGTCGCTTTGCGCGTATAGCGAGACTAATTGCTGCATGAGCGATATCGCCTGGTTCTTAGCCTGCTCCGATTTCTTGGATTGATCTTCTGTCTTATAAATCTCAATCAGCGCTGCTCGCCGGTACCCAGCGTCGTACAAGGCTTCTGGCGCTGCGGGAGATTGCGGATGCTCTTTCGCATACTTCTCGTAGAGGTCGGCTTCTTTGTCCGGACACTTAGACGAACCTTGCCACTCGCCGCAGAGTTTGTTGTCGATAAGATGGAAGGCAGCTAACTCGGACCATTTCGACCCCGGAAACTTCTTCATGACTAACTTCATTTGCTCTTCATTAATGCCCTGCCGATAGTAAGAGTCTTTTTCGTGGGCGGAAGGACGGGATAACATGTCGGCCTTGTCGAATTGCCATTTGATGTCGGCGGCGCGATACAGCGCTTCTCCGGCCAGCGGCGACGTGGGGTAGATGTCGTAGACGCGATAATAGAGGCGAAGCGCGTCCTGGCCAGCGCCGCGGCGCCCGTGGCGGCGGCTGGCCTCATCTTCCGAGTCAATGGCCGCGCCAAACAGAATGCGGTCGCCATTGGGAGTGGAGGGCCAGACGATACCCGTGTCCCGGATCCAGCCGGTAATGGTTTTGCGCTCCGCATCTTCATCTTCAATGAAGGCAGGATCGGGAATGTTGGCGTACCCAAGCATGGCCTCCACGTGCACCCAGTTATGAGTTTTGTCGAGAAGCACGAGCTCGCGTCCGCGTTCAACTTGTGCCAGCTTGGCGGAAGAAGTATCGGGTGAGATATAGATGATCGCTTCGCGGACGATGCTGCCGTGATCGGCGGCGTTGGCGGGTAAACTGGCGGCCATCAGCACAAACGGCGCGAGCAGGAGCGCGGCTAAAAGTTTCACGGTTCGGGTCTCCGTTGTCGAGGGTAGCATGCTGGTTTAGATGCGGGGAATGGGGCGTTACGCGGAGCGCGACGAGCAATCCGTTTTATCGCTTCTTGCCGCGGGCGCTGGGGAATGTTTTGGGAGCACCTTTACCTGCTGCACTGCGGCCTGACCGCTTGGCCGGCAGCGGCTCGATCCGAGGGGCACGCTTAGGTCCCGACTTCGCATTCTTCTCGACGCGCAGCTTCCAGGCGGCGTGCAAGGCCCCCATCAGCACATCTTCGCTCGCCTTTGCCAGACGAATGTGCGTCGCTCCCATTCGTCCCCAACCGGCGTGAACTGGTAGGAAGACCTCCGGCATCTCTTCGACAAAGGCCGCTTGCTGCTCCGGAGCGAGCATCAGGTTCCCAAAGCCTTGCTTTGCCGAGGCAAGCGTAGCAAAGATGCGCCCACCGGCGCGGAAGTCAGCGTTGCCCATGTGTGAACTCTCTTCAGCGCCTTCGAAGCTGAGCGCAATGCGGCGGAAATCATTTACGGTCATCGCGAGCCCCACGGTCTTGAGAAAAGTATCGCACATCGCAGAACGCCCAAGCCAAACCTGATCGAAAATGATTTCCAGCCGCCTGACCGCATCCCGGCAGATGACCAAGGTTACCGGCTGGTCACTTAGAACAGCCGCCTTGTTCTGATATGGTCAAGCAACGGGGAATGGCGCGGTAGCCAACGAAAAAGATGCTGCGAATCCGATCTCAAGTCGCCTGTCTTGCGTTCGTCCTTCTTATTGCTGCCACTTATGGTGCGGCGCAGTCGTCTCCTGTTTCCACGATAACTGTGGATGGCGTCGTGCAGGATGCAACCGGCGCGGTCATTCGCGGGGCCACCGTCCGCCTCGAAAGTGGGGTATTTCGCGCGACCGCGCAGACGGACGAGCGAGGACGGTTTGTGTTCACCAGCGTTCCCTTCGGGCCGGGAACGGTCGAGGTTACGTCGCAAGGATTCGTCACGACGCGCAAAGCATTTAAAGCGGAAGGAAGTGCGGGCCAGAGCGCAACCAACAGGTCCGCAGTCCACCTCGAGATTGAGCTTACGACGCCATCGGTAAACGAGCAGGTGCTGGTATCGGCGGCGCGCACGGAGGTGCGACTGGCGGATGCGCCGGGCAGCAATATTCTGCTTTCAACGGCGGATGTGGCAGCTTCCCCAGCGCTGAGGGTGGACGACGTGCTGCGCGAAGTTCCTGAGTTTTCGCTCTATCGGCGGTCGAGCAGCCGCACGGCGAACGCATCGTTGCAGGGCGTTTCGTTGCGCGGCTTGGGAGGCACAGCCGCAAGCCGTGCGCTGGTGCTGGCCGATGGCATTTCGTTGGTCGATTCGTTTGGCGCCTGGGTCTATTGGGACCGCATCCCGCGCACCGCGATTTCCACCGTGGAAATCGTGCGCGGCGGAGCCTCTGATCTCTACGGCAGTGACGCCATGGGCGGGGTCGTGCAGTTTCTGGTGCGTCAGCCTGAGGCTCCTGCGTTCACTCTGGAAACCTCGTACGGCAACGAGAACACACCAGACCTCTCCGTGTGGACGGGAAGCCGTTCGGGCCCGTGGGAGTACTCGGCAGCAACCGGACTGTTTCGCACCGACGGCTTCATTCTTGTGCCCGACTCGCAACGTGGAAGCATCGACACGAAGGCGAATGTGGGAGATGCCTCGGTGTATGCGCGCCTCGGCCGCTCATTCGGGGCGAACGGAAAATTGTTCCTGCGCGGAAATTTCTTCAACGAGTTCCGCAACAACGGTACGCCGTTTCAGACGAACGATACCCACCTTGGCGAAGGCGCCGGCGGGTTGGAGCAGCAATTTGGCGCCAATGATTCGCTCTCAGTGCGCCTGTACGGAGACGTGGAAACCTATCACCAGACCTATTCCGCAGTGGCCACGGACCGCAACAGCGAAACCCCGACCTCGGCTCAGCACGTTCCGGAGCAGGTGGTTGGTGGCGGCGCGCAATGGACCCACCTTCTCGGCAAGAGCCAGACTCTGGTCGGCGGCATGGACCTGAATGAGGTGATCGGGTCGAGCGTCGACACGCTTTTCTCCGGGCCCAACCAGGGCCGCATCGGCGGCGGTCGCCAACGCAACCTGGGGTGGTTCGGCGAAGATATTTTTCATCGCTCGAATTGGACCGTTATTCTTGCGGTTCGCCTCGACGACTGGAGTAACTTCGCCGGCAAGTTCATCACGATTCCGGTTTCCGGCACGCCGACGGCGACTCTTTATCCCGACCGCAGCGATCTGGCGCTTAGCCCCCGTCTCTCGGTCCTGCGTGCGCTGAATCAACACGTATCGGTGACGGGCTCTGTCTACCGGGCCTTTCGCGCTCCCACCCTGAATGAGCTGTACCGCGTGTTCCGCGTGGGGAATGTCACCACGTTCAATAATCCCGCTCTCAATGCTGAGCGTTTGACCGGAGCCGAGGCGGGAATGAACGTCAGCGGATGGGACAAGCGGCTTGATGTGCGCGGCACGTTTTTTTGGAGCGACATTGTTGACCCGGTCGAGAACGTCACCATCAACCAGGCTCAGACCCAGGCGATGAAAGAAAACCTGGGCCGCATGCGCACGCGCGGGGTTGAACTGGATGGAGTCGTGCACGCAACCCGCGATATTCAGATCACCGCGAGCTATGCCTACATCGGCGCGACCGTCGTGAGCTATCCGAACAGCCCCGTCGTCGATCTGGCCGGCCTGAATGTGCCGCAGGTCCCGCGCAATGCGTTCACGTGGGAGGCGCGTTATTGGAGGCCTTCGCGCCTGTTCCTGAGTGTCCAGGGGCGATTCAACGGCCGCGTGTACAACGACGATCAGAACCAGTATCCGTTGAACAGGTTCTACACGATGAGTCTTGAAGTGGGGCGCGATGTCACGCGTAACGCGGAAATTTTCGCGTCCATTGAGAATTTGACCAATCAACGGTATCAGGTAGCGAGCACGCCCGTGCCTAGCCTGCCACCCGTGTTCAACCTCGGGCCGCCAATTCTGTTTCGGGCGGGAGTGCGGCTGAACTTCCCGGCGAAGTGATAGTGCCGGGAAGCGGCGCCTCTTGCGAAACAAAATTCCGGAAACACGTCTTCCACCGTAGAGACGGGGCCTGCCTCTACTGTTGACAAAGATGCAACGGCTGCTGTAAGAAGGGCCGCAATGACTGCGCCCACGCCACAGATAGCGATTCGCGACCTCCGTACCATTGACGATCTCGTTCAGCTCAAGGCCGTGGAAAAAGAAGTGTGGGGGATGGACGAGGAAGATGCGATGCCGCTGACGCTGTCAATAGCCTTGAAGGCAGCGGGCAATATTTTTGTCGGTGCTTTTGAGCAGGGGGCTCACGAGAAAACGCTGTCTGAAACAGGAAGGTCCGGCAAGGAAAAGCCCGGGAAGGAACAGATGGTCGGATTTGCTTTCGGGTTCCTGGGGCGCGAGCACGGGCAGACGACGATTCATTCGCACATGCTGGCGGTGCTCGACGCGTACCGGCATCTGGATCTGGGAGCGCGGTTGAAGCAGGCTCAGCGCGAACGCGCGCTGGCGATGGGGGTTCACGAGATAACGTGGACGTTCGATCCGCTGCAAAGCCGCAACGCGCACTTTAACTTTGCCAAGCTGGGGGTGTTGTCGGAGACGTACAAGGTGGATTTCTACGGGCCGGAGACTTCGAGCATGCTGCACCGGAACGGGACCGACCGGCTGTGGGTGCGGTGGCTGCTGGACTCGCGGCGGGTGAGGGATCGGATGGCCGGGAAGAACGGGCGAGCGGAGACGATGGATGCGTTGCGGCTACTCGCGCCGCTGGTGCGGTTCAATGGCACCGGATTTCCCGAGCGAGCGGATCTGGCGGAGTCCATCAGCCGCCAGCGCGTAAGTATTGAAATTCCGGGAGACATACTGGCGGTTGAGCGGGCCGACATGGGGTTGGCGCGGGAGTGGCGCGAGGCGACACGGTGGGCGTTCCGCGAGAGTTTGAAGGCCGGATTTGTTGTGGCCGAGTATTGCCGGTCGGTGCGCGGGCAGCAGGGGCCGGGGGCCTATCTGTTGCAGCGGGGGACGGTGGCAGAGTGCATCAGGGAACCTTGATGAAGGGTTGGTCCGCATGGAGCGAGGGAAGAGGGCAGTCTTTGCCAACAAAACGTCCTCTTTCGTGGAGGAGTACAAAAGTGGATTTGTGTTGGGTAGGAAAGTAGACAAAATGGGCTAAGAATCTTGGCGGGGTTGGGGCAATTTTGTGATATGAGCAAGATACGTTTTGAGGGGCGTCGATTGTCGATGATGCGCCGAGCAAAATATCTATTGGAATACAACATTGTACGTATACTCCGGGCAAGTGCAGGGCGTGGAAGGAATTGTGCGACGTGGAGAGGGGAAAAGTGGGCTTGACAGGATGTGATATGGTGCCTGCCCCAAGCGAAGCCTAGACGAGCCTCGTGATCTCAGACAGGCAGAATCGGGGCCGACTCGGTGGTCGCGGCTCCCCACTCAAGCCAAAGGCGGGCTTGAGTGGGGCACCCTTCTTGATTTTTACCTATCATGGATGCCCCCGGGTTTAACCGGGGCTCCCCACTCAAGCCAAAGGCAGGCTTGAGTGGGGCACTGGCCAGGTTTCGACAGACCGGGCTAGTTGACCGTCAGGGTTAGAGAGCCGCTGTGAGTGGTTCCTCCGGAAGTAGCATTTAGAGTCACGCTGTAAGTGCCGGGCGGCGTTTGTTGTGCAGCCGTGGTATGGCCGAGGTTACCGCAACCAGGCAGGACAATGAGGAGCCCCAGCAAGAGCAACGATCCGACAACGATCAGGCATGGGCGCTTCTTGTTGCGTTTGGCTGCCGGAAACAGAAACATCGCAAAGAGTGCGGTTCCGCTCCAACAGGCGAACATGAGCGGCAGTTTGCCGTGACCGTTCGAGGCGAGCGTACTTGCCTTGGTCGAGAGCGTGAGCACCGATGACAGCGAGTTGTTGCTGCCGTCGGCGTTCATCGAAGCCGGGCTAAACGAGCAACTGGCGTATTGCGGCAGGTTGGTACAGGACAGCGCAATATTGCCTGTGAATCCGCCCGTAGGGCTGATGGTCAGGTTCACGGTCCCGGAGGCGCCGCTGGCGACCGTCAGCGTGCTCGAGCCCAGCGACAGACCGAAGGCCGCAGCCGCCGAGACGACAAAGCTGCCTTGAGCCGAAGTCAGGCCGCTGCTCGACGCCGTGATGGTGTAATTGCCTGCCACCGTCAGCGCAAGTCCACTGAGGTCGAAGGAAGCCACACCCGCCACTGCATTGATGCTGTTGTTGTAAGTGGTGAAACCCACCGGTCCGGTAATCTGCAGAGCTACCGTAGCGCTGGACCCGGTCACGGTGCTCCCGGAAGCGTCAAATACATCCACCGTGACGGTTCCGAGATTTCCGCCATTGGCGATCGGGGTCGGGATGCTGAAGGCGAAGGCCAGATGGGTAGCCGCCGCAGGAGAGACCACAAAGCTGCCTTGAGCCGAAGTCAGGCCGCCGCTCGACGCCGTGATGGTGTAATTGCCTGCCACCGTCAGCGCGAGCGAACTCAGGTTGAATGACGCCAGCCCCGCCACAGCATTGACGCTGTTGTTATAAGTGGTGAAACCCTCCGGTCCGGTAATCTGCACAGCTACCGTGGCGGTGGACCCGCTCACGGTGCTCCCGGAAGCATCAAGCACATCCACGGTCACGGTTCCGAGATTTCCGCCGTTGGCGATCGGGGTCGGGATGCTGGAGGCGAAGGCCAACTGGGTAGCGACATCCAGTTGCCCCACGCCTTGCAGCGAGATTGTGTTTACGCCGGCAGCGGTGGTGCTGTCGATCTCGAGCGTACCCGAAATCGTGCCCGCGGCCGCCGGTGCAAAGCTCATGTTCAACGAGCACGTCGATCCCGGAGGCAGCGGCGTGCTGGTCGAGCAGGTGGTTTGGAGATTGAAGCCGCTGGTCACCAGGATCTTTGTGAACGTCAGCGCAGCAGTGCCTGGGTTTAAGACCACAACGGTTTGCGGGTTGCTCGTCTGACCCATCGTGACCGTCCCGAAGGTGAGCGGCGGCGATTGCGTAAAGTCCTCTTCCACTACGCGGTTGTTATTGGAATCGCCGATGTAGAGGTGGCCAGCCTGGTCGAAGGCCACAGACTGCGGACTGATCAGGCCGGTACCGAAGGTCAGCGGGGTGCCGTAAGTCGTCCCATTCCAAGGCAGCATCGCAAGCAGGTTATTCCGCGTGTTCGCTAAGTACACATCACCTGCGGCATCCACTGCGACCCCTTGCGGCTCGTTTAGCTCGCTCGCGACAATGCTTTGGCTGTACGCCCCGTTAGAAAGCGCATCTTTCACGATCTGGCCGCCCTGGTCAGCGACGTACACGTTACCCATGCCGTCGACCGCAATGCCGTAGGGAGCCGTGAATTGGCTGTCGATCACGCTCTGCGTGTACGTGCCAGCCGAAGGAGTCTCCAGTAGGGCGCGCTTGTTGCGGTTGTCAGCAACATACACGTTCCCCATGCCGTCTACAGCTACGCCTGTGGGCTCAAAGGTTCCACTGCCGATGGGAGTCTGGGTGTAATTGCCGTTTATCACCGTCTCCAACCAGACCTTGTTGTCCTCATAACCCGCGATATAGACGTTCCCCGCTCCATCCACAGTCACTCCCGTGGGACCACTCAGACCGGCTCCGACCCCTATCGCGCTTCCATACGCTCCGTCCGACCAGGGCAGCATGATGACCCGATCATTTGCCCAATCCGCAACATAGAGATTGTTATTGCCGTCCACCGCCACGCCGACCGGGTTGCTCAATCCAGCCGTTGCGTCAGATGCGACCGTGGTTTGTACTCCCGGAATGAAAGCCAACTGCGGGGCGACCCCCGTGCCGGTCACGTAAGCGCTGGCCAGGGGGCTGCCGAAGGAATCCTGAAGTTCGACCGCACCGTTGCGCGTGCCCGCGGATAAAGGCGCAAAGTTCACATCCACCGAGCACACGTCGCCCGCATTGTAGGCAGTGCTCGTGCAGGTCCCGGTGCCCGCGTCCTGGAAGTCCAGCCCTGCCGCCCCCATGGTCAGTACAACGGGGGCGCCAATGCTCGCCGATTGGTCGAAGACAAAGGTCAGAGTGACGAGCGTGGGATTGCCGCCGGCGACAGCGATCGCGCCGAAATCGGGCGCCGTCGTCTGCACTTTCACAATGCCGCTATATCCATAATCGGCGAGGTAGAGGTTGCCGCTTTTGTCCAGTGCGAGGCCTACAGGGGTTTCGGCGCCGACAAAGACCGTTTCCGCATAGGTACCCGAGCCCGCATTCCACGTCTCTTTCAGGATTCGGTTCTCATAACTGTCAGGCACATAAACATTGCCGGTGCCATCAACAATTACTTTGTAAGGAGCGACAACGTTGCTGGTGATCACCGACTGTGAGTAGCCGCCATCGACCGGAGTCTCTTTGAGAACCTGGTTCATGCCGCGCTCGGCAATATAGAGATTGCCCGCGGCATCGACGACCGCACCGAAAGGCTGGCTTACGGAGCTGACCAGCGTGGTCTGGATATAGCTGCCGCCAGACGGCGACTCCAGCAGAATCCTGGCGTTGTTGGAATCGGCGACATAAAGGTTGCCGCTGACGTTGACCGACACTCCATAAGGCACGGCCATGCCGCTGCCGATCGTGCTCTCCGTGTATCCACCTGGCGTGACCGTCTCCTTGAGCACGCGGTTGTTGGCGGAGTCGGCAATATAGACGTTGCCGCTGGTGTCCACGGCCACCCCGGCCGGACCGTTCAGTCCGCTGGCGATGACGGTTTGCGTGTAGGTTCCATTCGAGAGAGTCTCTTTCAGCACGCGGTTCATCACGAAATCGGCGATGTAGAGATTGCCGCTTCCGTCAACGGCAACATCAAAAGGACCGACCAGCCCGTCCTCTTGCGCGGTGATGATGCCTCGCGATGCATTGGCGAACTGGACAAACGGCAGGGTTGCGGCTGCGCAATAACTGGCAAGAAGGAAGAAGAACAGGGCGGCGACGATAGAGAACGAACTCCCGCGGGGTTGCGGAAGAAGCATGCGGGACAAACGGGGATGACGCATTTCTGAAGGCCTCGATTCATGATTTCGGCCGGCGCAACGGAAGCAAAACCGGTGTCCGGATCGATCAATTCCAGTCTGTGCGGTCGACGCGGCGGGGTCTGTGAGTAACAGGACCTTTGGGATGCACTAAGGTATCGGCGCATCCCGATTAGGGATTGGATTTCAACTGTTGGTGGATTTGATCGGGGGAACCCGTCTGTCCCCAGGTATTCCCACAGTTTCGGGGTGCACTCCACTTAGCCGCTACTAGTGTCGTGTCCCAGGAATTAGTGGAACAAGCGCACCGCGCAAATGAGCGTTCCAGCCTCTCCGCCTCAGGGGCTAAAGCCGCTGTTTTGAGGGATGCTTTGCGGCGCGGCTGAAGCCATGCCCGTTCAAAGCCAGCCGAGTATTTATTCCGCGAACTTCTGGGACACGATACTAGCCCCTGCGAAGGATTGACAGGAGGGGTTGGGCCGCGCCAGAATGCACGAACCTTTTTTTGCCGCGCTGGTTGACTGGCGGGCAAGCGGGAATGCCTGGTTCGTGGGGGGATTCCAACGGCAAGCGAACCGCATATCTGTTCGACACCTCGTTTTAAGCTTGGGGCCCAGGGTTAATTCAGGAAAGGAACGCATAGGTAAGTCTTGGAGGCTTCTTGAAAAACTCAATTCTGCGTGTTGGTTCGCTGACAATTCTGGCTCCAATCGCGCTGCTCTGCGTTGCGCAGGTGATGAGTATTGCAATCGCGTACGGGAATTCGAGCCAAGCGCAGGGGGCGAAGTTTGGGCCGCCATTTCGGCCGGCCGGACACGGCATGCTGCCGGGCGGCCCGGGAGCTGTGTTTGCCCAAGGTCCTCTCGGCCTTCGGGCTGTTGGCGGGCGCCGCAGGGCTGACGCTCACACGAAGTTTGCTTCACGGTGCGCCTCATGACGCATCCCGGAGTGGGGCCGATCACGTCGTTAGCTTTCGTATTGATCATCGGGCCGATCAAACGATTCGAGCGCAGCAAGCAGGTGGTGAGTTATCTGGGGCTGAATCCGCAGGAGCACAGTTCGGGCGGGCAGCAGCGGCTGGGATCGATCTCGAAGCAAGGCAATCCGATGATGCGTTCGCTACTGGTGGAAGCTGGACACACGGCGGCACGCTTGGACCCGCAACTGAAGCGCACGTATCAACGTTTGAAGTTCCGTCGTGGGGCAGCGGTGGCGTAGCTTCGCAGGTGCTGGCGTTTGTAGTACCCGCCCTTCGCAAAGTGCGCGAAGGACGGGGCACCCACGCTCTTAATGGTGGCAACGCGAGGGTCAAAAGCCTGGGCCAGCCGCCGGGCTTATCACGGGGTACAGCCGCCGGTATAGGCGCATCCCGTGGTCTGTAGAAAGAGGGAATGTTGGCCCTGAAAACCGGTGCTGCCTTGGCTTACGACCTCAATGGACTGGTGGCCCGCATCATCTGTCATGGTCAAGATCTCAGTCGACGCGGCCTGCGACCCTGGGTAGAACGGCTTGTCACTGCCGTTCAATACGGTCGCTCCCTCGAAGGAGATGCCGATGGTGTTGGCTAATGGCCACGCCCCGTCAGGCCCCGGACCGTCGCAGCAGGGCCGCCACACCATCCAGTTCGCGAAACGGCCGATCTGCGTACGATCACAGGGGTTGCTAATCGTGTATGAGTTGTAGGTTAGGGTCGTGAGGTCCTCCACATAAGCCGAGCCGTTATTGCACCCTCCGAAGGCATGTAGTTCTGTGTAGAAGATATCCCCGGGATAGACCTGGAACACCGAGCTCCAGCCTTCCTCCCATCCGACATAAGCGTAGTAAACGGCCGAGTTCGAGCAATTAACGGCGGAGAGGACGCCGGCGTTCTCCTCGGGAAGGAAAAAAGGGACGCCGTTGGCGCCAAACAAGATCTCACCGTCGATTCCGGCGAGGCTCAACGAGAAGTAGTCGGGTGCGGTGCAGCCGGTGGTGTTGTCGAATGGCAACTGGCTCACGGGCACGCTGATTTCGGTCCAAATGTCGCTGAACGAAGCTGTACTGCTCCACTTCTTCACGCCGTTGTTGAGAATGACACCGCTGCCGCTGATGTTTGACAGGTGCTGTGGCCCGGTTTGGGGTTGAACTTGTAACTGCCCGACCGGTTGCGTTCGGGAGGAACCGGCTGGGATCATCCCGCGCCCGCTGCTGGGTGCCGGTTTCAGGTCACCGTGCCAGCGAATCTTGGCTGCCGTCATGGCCCTCTCCCACATAGCATAGTGGCCGGGATCGGCCTGTTTGTCGGGCCGCTGCGGGAAGCCGTAGGTGGCTAGCTCTACGTCGGTGGCGGTCAAGGGATTGAAGCCTTTGGGCGGATCGGCGTAGGTGTGGATGTTGGCGAGGTTGGTGGGTACGGTGGCGGCTGAGAGGTAGATTGCGCGCGCGGCTTCGCTCTCGCCGGCAGCAGACGCCGGCAGGGTGACTGCACCTGCCAGGCAGATGAGCATTGCTGAGCAAATCATGTTTCGCTTGGTTACTTTCGCGGTAGTGCGGGTCATAAGCTTCTCCTTATTCACTGCTTCGTTGTTTTATGGAGCGAGGAAGCCGGAGTAGCGGAAGCCCCAACCCCCCGCTACGCCCCCCAGGTTCCGCGTGCGAAGCCGGAATTACTGGACTCTACTTGGGATATCGAGAATGGGAGGGAAAAGACGACAGGGGGAGCGGATTTTTCCTGGCGAAAGCGGCGGCTTTTACTTTGGGAGGGCGCCGGCTTCTGCGAGTTGGAGAGCGCTGCGGGTGTCGGGATGATCGGGACCGAGGGTATTTTGGAGCTGTTCCGCAGCCGAACGGGCAGCGGCGCGAGCCTCGCCGGCTCTGCCCTGGGCAGCGAGCGCGCGGGCCAGAATCAGGTAGGCTTTACCCAGGATTCTGGAGTGTTCCCCGGGCTGAGCAACCTTCTGGAACATGTCTAAGGCCCGGGCGGCATCGGCCACAGCTTGATCGGGAAGCCCAGCCGCAAGTTCAACACTGGCTCGGATGGAGAGAGCGCCTGGCACAAATTGGCCTCCCCCCTTTCCGGATTTAGCCGCCGCCTCCATGATGGCCACGGAGTCGTTGGCGTAGCGCAAAGCCGATACGAAATTGCCCCGTTCCATCTGCAACCGCGCGTGCTCCGAGGCCAGCGAGGCGAAGGCGTAGTGGCCGGGCGGAAGGTCCCTGCGTAACCTCGGTTCCACTTCTGCGAGCATCGCGGCGGCCCGTTCGGGATTGTGCTGATCGTCGTAGATTCTGGCGCGTTCGAGCAGGGATTGATTGACGATCGCCCCGCCTTCGCTCTTTTGAGCGGTGGCGTACCCGCGCTCCGCATAATCCGCCGCTTCGTCCAGGCGGTTAAGGCTGTGCAGGACGCGGGCGTAATTGATGAGCAGCATCGGGGAGACACCGCGGTCAGATTGGTCCGCGCGGCTGATGTCGATCGCCCGGTGAAAAGTCCTCTCGGCCTCAACTGTTCTTCCGAGTTGGTCGAGTGTCAGGGCCCAATTATTGAAGAGGGTGCCCGCCGTTTCTGTGTCATCTCGCCCGAGTGAGGCGAGGAGGGCCGCCGCTTGCTCGAATACCGGAATGGCTTCACGTTGCTTCCCCGCCGCTCGATACGACTCCGCCAGGTGGTCCAAGACCCCGAATTCGAGCAAGTCGGAATCCAGGGGCGACTGTTTGACAACACGCGCCGCCTCCTGTGCGCGGGCGATTGCCAGACCGGTATCATCGGAGTTACGCGCGACCTCATTGCCACGCAGCAGGCAGAACAATCGGTCCATGGCGAATTGCGGCTCATTGGAGAGTTCACGAAGTCCCTCCTGGATGAGAGGCTCTGCCCGCGGTAGTTGGTCGCCGTGACTCAAGACCTCCGCCAGGGCGCAGGAAGCTCGAGCCCGCGTCGAAGGGTCGGAAATGCTGCGTGACAGCCGGTAGGCTTCTTCGAGAAGCGGCTGCCCTTTGGCATCTTGATCTTGAGTGGTGTATTGCCGCCCGATTGAGATCAGGAGCTGGACGCGGATGGCATCGTCCCCGTGCTGCCGTTCGATAATGCGCTGTGCGCGTTCGAGCAGATCGTTCACGGTGAATGGCTTGCCGGAAGGGGCGGCGTCGGACAGAAGAAATGAATTGAGATCGTTGGTTGCGTTAGCGAGCGCCAGTTGCTGGAAAGCGAAGTCGCGCTGCACACGCGCGGTCCGGGCTTGGACTAGTGTACCCACTATGCCGGCAACCGTGGCCGCAAAAGTCAGGGTTGCGAGGGCGACGGCGAGGCGGTTGCGGCGCGCGAACTTGGCGGCGCGATAAACAATGGTGTCCGGCCTGGCGGCGATGGGCTCGTGATCAAGATAGTGGCGAAGATCGTCGGCCAAGGCGGTGACGGAGGCATAGCGCTCCTGCGGATTCTTCTTGAGAGCTTTGGCGACGATGGTATCGAGGTCTCCGCGCAGCAGCCGGCTTAGCTTTTCGGGGGTGGTGGTGCGCCGGGCGGCATTGGTGGCGGTTTCCGCGGCGTTTTCCTTGGTCACGGTCACGACGTCGGAGGGACGGGTCGGCTCAGTATCGACGATGGCCTTGACTAAGTCCGCCGCAGAGCGCAGGCCGCTTCCGGCGGGATGCTGGCCCGTCAGTACGACATACAGGAGCACTCCGAGCGCATAGACATCGGTGGCGGTGGTCACGGATGCGCCCGTAACTTGTTCGGGGGCGGCGTATTCCGGTGTCATGGGTCCGCGATCAAACGTGAGCAGGGTCGCGGCTCCTTCCTGGCCTTCGCCTTCCAGCAACTTTGCGATACCGAAATCGAGCAGCTTGACCTGCCCGTCTTTGCTCACCAGCACGTTCGACGGCTTGAGGTCGCGGTGCACGATCAGGTTGGCATGCGCATGGGCGACTGCCTCGAGCACTTCGAGGAAGAGCCGGATTCGGGCCTCCACATCCAAGTTCTGCCGATCACAGTAGTGATCAATGTGGTCGCCTTCGACATATTCCAGGACCAGATACGGCTGCCCCGCTGGCGAAACGCCGGCATCCATCAGATCCGCAATGTGCTCATGGGCGAGGCGGCCCAAAATGCTGCCCTCGCGTTTGAAGCGCTCCTCGCCGCTTTTGCCCATGCGCGCAAGGTTGAGGAACTTCACCGCCACCCGCCGTTGGAAGCGCCCATCGCTGCGTTCGGCCAGCCACACGCTGCCCATTCCGCCCTGGCCGATTTGTGAGATGAGCGTGTAGGAGCCAATCGTGTGGCCCGCGAGTCCGGGAAGGTTCGGCAACCCGAAGCTCCGGTTGTCCAGAAAACCTTCTTGCGCGAGCACGCGGTGTTCGTCAAGGAGTGCGACCAACTGGGCCGCCAGTGAAGGATTCTGCTCGCCGAGCGAGCGCAGCCAGGCGGCGCGCTCATCGTCAGACATGGCCAGCGCCTGATCCAGATACGGACTTAATAGCTGCCACTGCTCGGGGCTGAGTGTGGACATGGTTTTCTCAAAGCGGCAAATCGGCGCGAATCTTCCGATGCAGATAAATGCGCGCCTTCTCCCAGTTTCTCTGTACGGTGCGCTCCGACACATCCTTCATGGCGGCGATTTCGCCGAAGGAGAAGCCGCAGAAGAACTTCAGGTCGACGATCTCGGCGAGCGCCGGCTCCACTTCGCCAAGTTCGTCCAGCACCTCGCCGATCTGCGCGAGTTCCTGGTGGTCCACCGCATTCTCCATTGCGTTGGTGTCGAGGGCAGTAATCTCGAACAGGCCACCGCGCTTCTGGGCGTGCCGTTCCCGGGCATGATCAATGATCAACCCGCGCATCACCCGCGCCGCATATCCCATGAACCGAGCGCGGTCGGGAAAAGAGGGTCCGTCGCGCGCCGCCATATCGAGATAAGCTTCATGCAGCAGGGTGGTAGCGCCCATGCTGACAGCGGCTCCCGGCCGCGCGAGTTCGTGCCGGGCCAACCGGTGCAACTCCGCGTAGAGAGCAGTGAAGAGAGAGTCGGCGGCGGTCACGTCCCCTTGTTCGGCAGCGCCCATCAGCGCCGAGATCGTTGGGTTCACGCGAACACCCTCACCGCGTTTCGAAACGCGTAATGCGAGCAAGCGTCTCGCATTTCGAAGGGATAGTCAAGATCGCCGGACGCCGCTAACCAAGGCCTAGCGCGCCAGGGCTACGTGCTGGGGGTCTTTTACGGCGCGCATGTATTGGGCGCGCTCGAAGGCGGAGGGATCGGCGCAGTGGAGTTGGCTCATGCCGCCTCGCATCTGGGTGACCGACTCGTACTCATGGGCTTCCATCCAGCGGCGGACGCCTTGCTCGACGGAGCGGAGGTGGTTGATGCCGTTGCGCATGAGAGAAGAGCAGAGCATGGTGACATCGGCGCCAACCAGGAGCAGCTTGACGACGTCTTCGGCGCCGTGAATGCCGCTGGTGGCAGCGAGGGCGGCTTTGACGCGGCCGCGGAGGATGCCGATCCAGGTGAGTGGGAGGCGCATGGCTTGGGGCGTGCTCAGCAGGACGCGGGGAACGAGTTCGAGCGTTTCCAGATCAACATCGGGTTGATAGAAGCGGTTGAAGAGGACGAGGGCGTCGGCTCCGGCTTCGTCGATGCGCTTGGCCATGTTGACGAAGTTGGTGAAGAAGGGACTTAGCTTGATGGCGACGGGAATGTGGACGGCGGTTTTGACGGCCTGGACGATATCGACATAGTGCTGCTCGACTTCGACGGAGGTCATGTTGGGATCGGTGACGATCCAATAGATGTTGCACTCGATGGCGTCGGCTCCGGCTGCTTCTAATTGGGTGGCGTATTGAATCCATCCGCCGACGGAGGTGCCGTTGAGACTGGCGATGATGGGGATTTGGACGGCGGCTTTCGCTTTGCGGATGTGTTCGAGATAGTCATCGGGGCCGAGGTGAAATTCCTTTTGCGCGGGGAAATAGCTGAGGCTTTCGGCGTAGCTCTCGGTGCCTTCGCTGAGATAGTGGTCGAGCTCGAGACCCTCCTGGCGGAGCTGTTCCTCGAAGAGGGAATAGAGGACCACGGCGGAGGCGCCGGCGTCTTCGAGCTGGCGGATGGAGGAGATCTCTTGCGAGAGGGGTGACGCCGATGCTACCAGGGGCGTGCGAAGTTGAAGTCCGAGATAGCGGGTTGTCAGATCGAGCATTTTCTTTCTCCGTTGAGAAGCTTCGAGCTACGAGCTACGAGCAAACCAAAATCAAGAGCTATGTTCTTTTTCGCGATACAACTTTCATGTTTTGGGTGTGTTGAACCTGTTGGATCAGTGATGTCAGCATGCGTTGAACTTCGTCGGTCGTGCGCGTGAGCCCGTCGTAACCCTCCTGGGAAAGAAACTGCAAGTCCTTCGCCAGCAACAAATGGTATTCAAGTTCGCTCGCCGAGCCGCGCGCGATGTGGAGAAAGCGACCGAATTCGCCATCTGATCGTCGTCCGACTCCTTCGGCAATATTTGCGCCAATCGAAGAGGAACACCGCCGCATCTGCGAAACCAGTCCAAAGAGTTCTTCTTTAGGGAAGTTTCGTGTGAAGCGATAGACCTGCAAAGTGAGTTCATGGGCCTTGGCCCAGACCTTCAGGTCCTTGAAGTCCTGCATAGTGTGTCTCGCAATCTCGATGTTCGAACCATTTGCTTCGCTCGAAGCTGGTGGCTCGCAGCTAAGAGCTACTTCTTCACCAACAAGGGATCTGCCGCTGCTGGTGCTGGCGTCATTTTTCTTGAGGCCAGGTACTCGTAGAACTTGTAGCGGACTTCGGCGTCGTGCTGGGCTTCGGCCCAGAGGCGCTTGGCGTCTTCGGGCTTGCTCTTGGTTAACATTTTGAAACGGGTTTCCATGAGCATGAAGTCCTGGACTTTGCGCGTGGGCGAGCGCGAGTCTAACACTAACGGATTTTCTCCGGCGACGGCGCGGTCGGGGTTGTAGCGGTAGAGCAACCACTCGCCGCTATCCACGATGGCTTTCTGGTTTTGCATGCCGGTGGTCATGTCGATGCCGTGGGCGATGCAGTGGGCGTAAGCAATGATGATGCTGGGGCCGTCGTAGGCTTCGGCTTCGAGGAAGGCCTTGAGCGTGTGCTCGTCCTTGGCGCCCATGGCGACGCTGGCGACGTAAACACTGCCGTAGGCCATGGCCATCATGCCGAGATCTTTCTTCATGCCGGGCTTGCCGCCGGCGGCGAACTTGGCGACTGCGGCGCGCGGCGTGGCTTTGGACTGCTGGCCTCCGGTGTTGGAGTAGACCTCGGTGTCGAGGACCAGCAGGTTGACATTGCGGCCGCTGGCGATGACGTGATCGAGGCCGCCGTAGCCGATGTCATAGGCCCAGCCGTCGCCGCCTACGATCCAGACACTCTTCTTGACTAACATGTCGGCGAGCTGGAGGAGCTGCTTCGCGTCCGGCGTGTTGATGTTTTTCAGTTTGTCTTTTAGTGCGGCGACGCGCTCGCGCTGGTCGTAGATGTCGGACTCGTCTTTTTGGGGCGAGTTGAGGAGGCCGTTGATTAGCTCGTCGCCCAACTGGCCGTTGCAGCGTTTGACCAGTTCGCGGGCGAATTCGGTTTGCTTGTCGATGGAGAGGCGAAAGCCGAGGCCGAATTCGGCGTTGTCTTCAAATAACGAGTTGGACCAGACGGGGCCGCGGCCTTCGGCGTTCTTGGACCACGGAGTAGTGGGCAGGTTGCCTCCGTAGATCGATGAGCAGCCGGTGGCGTTGGCGATGAGGGCGCGGTCGCCGAAGAGCTGCGAGAGAAGTTTGAGGTAAGGAGTTTCGCCGCAGCCGGAGCAGGCGCCGGAGAACTCGAACAACGGCTCCTGGATCTGCTGCGAGCGGATTGCGCCGACTTTGATTTTGCGGCGGTCGAGTTCGGGAATCTTAAGGAAGAAATCCCAATTGTCGCGCTCGGGGAGGCGGAGCGGCGGTTGCGGCTCCATGTTGATGGCCTTGAGGCGCGTTTCCTGCTTGTTTTTGACGGGGCAAACATCGACGCAGATGGCGCAGCCGGTGCAGTCTTCGGGCGCGACCTGGATGCTGTATTTGAGGCCGGTGAATTCCTTGTCGCGGGCTTCGGTGGTCTTGAAGGTCGGGGGCGCGCCTTTGAGTTGCGTGGAGTCGAAGACCTTAATGCGGATCACGGAGTGCGGGCAAACCATGGCGCACTTGCCGCACTGGATGCAGATCTTCGTGTCCCACACCGGGATTTCAAGAGCTAGATTGCGCTTTTCCCACTTGGCGGTGCCGGTGGGGAAGGTGCCGTCAACGGGGAAGGCGCTGACGGGGAGTTCGTCGCCGCGGTTCTCATAGATCACGCCGAGAACGTCGCGGTCGAATGCTGGGGCGGTGGCGGGGAAGGGTTCGGGGATTTCGAGGGTGCTCGTTACCTGCGCGGGAACCTTTACTTCATGCAGGTGGGCGAGAGTTTCGTCGACGGCCTTCATGTTTTTCTGGACGATGTCCTCGCCTTTGCGGCCGTAGGTGTCGCGGATGGATTTGCGGATGGCTTCGACGGCTTCGTCGCCGGGGAGAATTTTGGAGATGGCGAAGAAGCAGACCTGGAGGATGGTGTTCATGCGGCTGCCCATGCCGGTGTCGCGCGCGACGGAGTAGGCGTCGATGACGAAGAAGCGAGCTTTTTTCGTGATGAGCGCCTGCTGCACGGCGCGTGGGAGCTTATCCCAGGTTTCATCGGCGCCGAAGGGGCTGTTGAGGAGGAAGGTGCCGCCATCGACGAGCGCGCTGAGCATGTCGTAGCGATCGAGGAAGATCCATTGATGGCAGGCGACGAAATTGGATTTCGAGACGAGATACGTGGAGTGGATGGGGTTCGGGCCGAAGCGAAGATGCGAAGTGGTGACGGCTCCGGATTTCTTTGAGTCGTAGACGAAGTAGCCCTGCGCGTAGTTGGGGGTGTTCTCGCCGATGATCTTGATGGAGTTCTTGTTGGCGCCCACGGTGCCATCGGCGCCGAGACCGTAGAACTGGGCGCGAACTACGCTGTCGGGTTCGGTGGAGAATGACGGGTCGTAGGTGAGGCTGGTGTGGCTGAGATCGTCGTTGATGCCGACAGTGAAGTGGTTCTTGGGCGTTGCGGATTTCAAGTTGTCGTAGACCGCCTTGACCATGGCGGGGGTGAATTCCTTTGAAGACAGGCCGTAGCGGCCGCCGATTACTTCCACGGTGGAGCGCTTGGACTCGTGCAGGGCGTTGACGATGTCGAGGTAGAGAGGCTCGCCGGCGGCTCCAGCTTCTTTGCAGCGGTCGAGGACGGCGATCTTCTTTACTGTGGCGGGAAGAGCTTCGGCGAAATGCTTGACTGAGAAGGGGCGATAGAGGCGGACTTTGAGGAGGCCGATTTTTTCGCCGCGGGCGTTGAGGGCCTCGACGGTTTCGTGAGCGGCTTCGGCGCCGGAACCCATCATCACGATTACGCGCTCGGCGTCGGGGGCCCCGACGTAGTCGAACAGATGATAGGAGCGGCCGACGATCTTGGCGAACTTGTCCATGACAGCCTGAACTTTCTCGGGGGCTTCGTCATAGAAGGAGTTGATGGTCTCGCGCATCTGGAAGAAGACGTCGGGGTTCTGGGCGGTGCCGCGGAGCACAGGGTGATCCGGAGAAAGAGCGCGCTGGCGATGCTCGAACACACGGTCCATATCGATCATGGCGCGGAGATCGTCGTTATCGAGGATTTCGATCTTGTTGACTTCGTGAGAAGTGCGGAAACCGTCGAAGAAGTGGAGGAAGGGGATGCGGGTTTCGAGGGTGGCGGAGTGGGCGATTAGAGCGAGATCCATGGCTTCCTGAACGGAGTTGGAAGAGAGCAAGGCGTAGCCGGTGGTGCGGCAGAACATGACGTCGCTGTGGTCGCCGAAGATGGAAAGGGCGTGGGTGGCGATGGTGCGGGCGGAAACATGGAATGTGGTGGGCGTGAGTTCGCCGGCGATCTTATTCATGTTGGGGATCATGAGGAGCAGGCCCTGGGAGGCGGTGAAAGTGGTGGCCAAGGCTCCGGTCTGCAAAGCGCCGTGAATGGCGCCGGCGGCGCCGCCTTCACTTTGCATCTCCATGACGTGAGGGACGGAGTCCCAGATATTTTGCAAACCTTCGGAGGCCCACTGATCGGCCCACTCTCCCATGTTGGAAGAAGGAGTGATGGGGTAGATGGCGATGACTTCATTAACGCGGTAGGCGACGCTGGCAACCGCTTCGTTGCCATCCATGGTTTTAAATTTGCGCATCGTGAATCTCCTCATGCCTGGAAGGGCAGTCGTGGGCAGGCCGCCAGGGGCCAGCAGCTGAAATTGTAGAGCGACCCTTTGGGAACTGCGGGACCTAGCCCGCCAACGCTCTCTAATATGAAGGAAAAAAAGGGACAAAGTGGCGACGTAGGTCACAGGGAAATGTGACACCAGTCACACGGATTTGGGGCATTGGTTAGCGGTGTTTCCCGGTAAGCCTGTGCAAGATGGGTGACTTAGTCACCGGGAAATGTGATTTGCGTCACTGTCAAGCATTCAAATTGCAGTAACATTTGCCCCCATTACCCGGTCGAGCCAGGAGCCTTCATCAATGGAGGCAGGGAGATGGCCGGGAACACAGGAGGAAGTGATGCAAGTACGGAGCAGGATTGTCGGCAGTTTGATTGTGTTGGGTCTTCTGCTGTTGAGCACGGCAGCGATGTGCGAAGACCTGCCTGCAGCCGCATCGGCGGCGCAGACAAACACGGTGACAGCGGGCGATCCGCTGTTGCAAATGCTGGTGGCCAAGGGAGTGATCAATGCCCAGGAGGCAAAGTCACTGGTTGGAACCCCGGCGGAACAAAAAGCGAAGCTATTGGAGCTATTGCGGCAGAAGGGAATTTTGAGCGCTTCGGACTATGAGACGCTGACCACGCCATCGGCTTCGGCGCAGGTGGATGCGAACCTGGTGGCGTCGACGACACCGATTCTACCGGCGGCGGTTACGCAGACCGCAGCGCCGAAAGTGGTGGCGGAAACGAAACCGGCGGGGCCGGCCATAATCCCGGCGGTGATGCCGTTGCGGGTGATGCCGATTGACGTGTCCAAGCAGGCGGGGATGATTCCCGATCTGAAGTTGGGCAGCGGCGTAAATCTGAAGATATACGGATTCTTCAAGAGCAGCGCCGTCTATGACACAGCCTCCAGCGGAGGAGCGACGTTCGGCAGCCAGGACTGGCCGCTGCCGCTGTTGCTGGGCAATACTGGTCCGACCGCGGACCCGCAATTTCACCTGAAGGCCCGCCAATTCCGGATCGGGACGCAGGCGGAATGGGTTCCGAAGGGATCGGACTTCACCATCACGGGGCGAGTGGAAGGGGATTTTGAAGGCGACTACACGGACGTGAACAACCGCAACATCAGCGGCGATGCCCGTTCGCAGTTCTCGCTGCGGCTGGCATGGGTGCGGCTGGACCATCCGATTAACGAAAACGCATCGTGGTTCGCGGAGTTTGGCGAGGATTGGAGCCTGCTGGGTTCTTCCACTTTGCCGAGCCTGTTTGAAACCACGGGACTGGGCGTAGGCATGGGATCGCTCTATGAGCGCATGCCGCTGTTCAAGACCGGGGTGCAAATCCGTTCCGGCGATTTCAAGTTCCAGCCGGAATTCGCGATTGTGATGCCGGTAGCAGGATCGTCCGCGCTTACGACCGACCAGCGGTTGCGCTTTGGCGACAGGGCGGGCGCGGAATCGGGCCAGCCCGGCATCGAGAGTCGGGTGGTTTTCCAATTCCCGCTGAACCGGAACTGGAAGGGTGTGGCGCCAGCTGAGATTATCTTCAGCGGACATCATGCCCGCATGAACGAAGTCATTCAGAGCGGGAACCAGAAGCCAACCACGTGCGAGACTCTGCCTTGCAGTCCGTTCGCCAGCGCCACGGTACCGAATGTTGGGTTCAGCCTGACCAACATCATCGGTTCAAATTGCGCAAACACGACAACGGGTTGCGAACTGAGCTCGTTCTTCCCGAAGGGCATCCAGGTGGGCAACCCGCAGAACATCTGGAGCGCTGAGGTGCAACTGCCCACGCCGTGGGTAACTCTGGCAGCGAAGTACTACCGCGGAAACGACATGCGGTTCTTCTTCGGCGGCCAGCTCAACGATGTCTGGTCCAACCTGAACGGCATGGGCGAAGTAGGAAACGGAATTTCCTTCAGCGGACGGGCGATCCTGTTCGGCTGCGCAGGAGGAGTTCCGGATCCGGTGCTGGCCGCGACGTTTGATTGTCCGACGGGCAGTGCGGTATCTCCGGCCATCCTTGCGCCGATTGGGGGATCCGGCGGATTCGCGGAGTTGAGCTTCCCGTTGTCGCGTATCTTCCACGCCAATCCGGAGGGTCACAATTCCGGATGGGTGCTACACATGCAGTACGGCACCGACCGTGCCAAGTACAGCGATGCCCTGCATGGAAACAGCCTAGGCCGGACCGATCTCGACACGGTTTCGCTGACTTACAGGCTCAACCGGTGGGTGACGTTCGTGCACGAAGCCAGTTACATCGTAACGGACACTGCCCAACATGACATCGCGAAGGCACCGGTGTTCGCGGGTCAGCACGTGTTCCAAGCGCACGACTGGCGGAACGAGTTCGGACCTGTGTTTACGTTCTGAAACGAAGGGGAGCGGACGCGGCCCGGCATGGCCGCCCACGACACCGTGCGGCGGCCAAGTCTTCCGGGCTCCGCCCGCTTCCAGAGTTTATTTTCTAGCGGCGAAACAAACGGAGACGGGGTAAAATGCGCCTCCAAGTCAAACTGGGTTGGTGCGGGAGCCGAACGGGTTTGTGATGGAAGAGAGGCGCCCGGTTCGAAGAACGTCACTTCGTAAAAGGAGAAAAACTGTGGCTACTAATGATACATCTGGATCTGACCATCTGAATCGGTGGTGGCACGTGGTCGGCGGAGTCTCCATGAACCTGGCGCTGGGCTCGCTCTACGGCTGGAGCGTGTTTGTGGCGCCGCTGGAAAAGGAGTTTCACTGGAAGCGGGCGGATACTTCCAATGTGTTCATCATCGCGGTGGTGGTGTTCGCGCTAACGTTTATTGTCGCTGGCCGGTTGCAAGATAAGCTTGGGCCTTTCAAGATTTCTATCATTGGGGCGATCCTGGTGAGCCTAGGATTTTTCCTGTGCTCGTACGCCGATAGCCTGACAAAGTTTTTTGTGTTCTTCGGCGTCATCGGGAGGACTGGGGAACGGATTTGGGTACGCGACGCCGATTCCGGTGATGTCGAAATGGTTTCCGGACAAGCGCGGATTGGCGGTGGGACTGGCGGTGGGCGGATACGGCGCCGGATCGGCAATCTTTGGGCCGCTGGCGGCAAAATTACCTGATCCCGAACTATGGTTGGCGCACTACGTTTCAGATTCTGGGCGGGATCTTCTTTGTGATGACGGTATTCGGCGCATTCCTGCTGCGGAATCCACCGGCGGGCTACAAGCCTGCTGGCTGGGCGCCGGCGCCAGCTTCGAAATCAGTGGCGACCACGTATGACTTCACTCCCGGCGAGGTGCTACGCACACCAACGTTCTATTTTATGTGGGTGGCATATGCGCTCGGGTGTGCGGCGGGTCTGATGGTAATCAGCCAATTGGTGCCGTTCGCGAAGAGCGTGGGCATCCCGAGCACGACGCTGGCGGCATATGGCTTGGTGGTGGGAGCGGTGGGGAATGCATCTGGGCGCATACTATCCGGCTGGATGTCAGATCACCTTGGCCGGATTAACGTGTTGCGCCTGATGATCGGCATCTCCATGGTGGCCATGCCCATTCTGTATTTTGTGGGTGGCAACGTGGTGGGTTTGTTCATCATGCTTTTCATCGTGTACTGGTGCTATGGCACGCAGCTTTCGGTGAATGGCGCGGCAGCCGCCGATTTCTGGGGCACGAAGAATGCGGGCATCAACTACGGAATGCTGTTCACTGCATGGGGCGTGGCTGGCCTGCTCGGAGGCCGCATCGGCGGCCTGCTCTATGACAAGTACAAGAATTACCAGATGGCGTTCTACACGGCGGCGGTGCTGGCGGCAGTGGCGCTGGTTTGCGAATTGTTAGCCAAGCGTCCGGCGGTCCCGGAGTCAGCGCTGGCGGGAAGGAAAGTCACATCGGCGGCATAATGTTCCGGGGTTTATGATTCCGGAAAGGCGATGTGGTCCGGCAGCGGAATGCGGAGCGGACTGAGAAAGAGTGAGGGCGCTACCGGCTGCGAGCGCCCGTTTTCGCCGGTCCGGCGGCGAAGCCGGAGTTAGGGCTGGTGGCTCTCGCGAGATCGCGCGTGGCGACGAGCAGGATTTGGAGAAGCGGTAAGGATGAGTTTCTGCAGGAAGTGCAGGCCTCCGATTGATTCCTCTGGCGGATGATGCGGTGGCGGCAAATGGCTGTGAGGTAGACGCAAAAATTCAGCAAAATTTACTAAAACAAATTCAATAGGACAAATTCACGATAAGGGGTAACCGATATGGCTGAGATTCGTTCGAAGCAGCAGGTAATTGAGACCACCGAGGCTCAAATCGCAGTGCATTGGCGCGAGGAGGAATACTACTATCCTTCTTCGAAGTTCATCGGCCAGGCTAACTTGACCGATCCCGACGTGTTGAACCGGTTCGGCGAGGATAAGTTTCCGGAATGCTTCCGGGAGTATGCGGATTTATTGAGCTGGGACCAGTACTGGCATACGACGCTGGACACGAACGATCCACCATTCTGGAAATGGTTTGTGGGCGGCAAGCTGAATGCATCGTACAACTGCGTGGACCGGCATCTGGAGAAATACAAGAACAAGGCGGCGCTGATCTTCGTTCCGGAACCGGAAGGCGACGCAGTGGTGTCGGTGACGTATCGCGAGCTTTATGTTCGCGTGAATGAGTTCGCGGCGCTGCTGCGCGATTTCTGCGGGCTGAAGAAGGGCGATCGCGTCACCATTCACATGCCGATGCTGCCGGAGTTGCCGATCACGATGCTGGCCTGCGCGCGTTTGGGCGTGATTCACTCGGTAGTGTTTGGCGGGTTCAGCGGTGAAGCTTGCGGTACGCGGGCTGCGGATTCGCAGAGCCATATTCTGATCACGATGGACGGGTACTACCGCAATGGCAAGATGCTTGACCACAAAGCCTCGGCGGAGACGGCGCTCGAGGTTTCGGCCAAGGAAGGACATAAAGTAGATAAGGTGCTGGTGTGGAGACGGCAGGCGGGCAGGAGCGCTACGGCCAGTCCGTTCGTGAAGGGGCGCGATTTCTGGGTGGACGAAGTTCTGCCGAACTACTCGGGGCAGATTGTGGCGCCAGAGCCGGTGGAAGCGGAACATCCGTTGTTCCTGATGTACACGAGCGGCAGCACGGGCAAGCCGAAGGGATGCCAGCATCGCACGGGCGGATATTTGGCCTATGTGGCGGGGACATCGAAGTACATTCAGGATATTCATCCGACCGACGTTTACTGGTGCATGGCGGATATCGGATGGATCACGGGCCACTCTTATATTGTGTACGGCCCATTGGCGCTGGCGGCGACCAGCGTTCTGTATGAAGGCGTGCCGACGTATCCGGATGCGGGCAGAGTGTGGCGCATTGCGGAGCGGCTGGACGTGAATATCTTCCACACGTCACCAACGGCCATTCGCATGTTGCGCAAATCCGGCCACGACGAACCGACGAAGTACAACTACCACTTCAAGCACATGACGACGGTGGGAGAGCCGATTGAACCGGAAGTCTGGCGCTGGTACTACGAGACGGTGGGCAAGCGCGAAGCCGTCATCGTGGATACATGGTGGCAGACGGAGACCGGCGGCTTCCTGTGCAGTACGAAGCCGGCGATGGATCCGATGAAGCCGGGCAGCGCGGGACCTGGGATGCCGGGAATTTATCCGGAGATCCTGGATGAAATGGGAGAGGTGGTGCCTCCGGGATCAGGGAAGGCGGGAAACATTATTATCCGCAATCCGTGGCCGGGAATCATGCAGACGATTTGGGGAGATAAAGACCGATTCGTCAACCAGTACTACCGGAAATATTGCAAGGACGTGAAGAGCAAGAGATGGCAGGACTGGCCATATTTTGCGGCGGATGGATCCGTGGTAGCCGTGGACGGATACTTCCGAATTCTGGGACGCGTGGATGACGTCATCAACGTGGCCGGGCACCGGCTGGGCACCAAGGAAATCGAGTCGGCATGTCTGACGGTTCCCGAGGTGGCCGAGGCAGCAGTTGTGCCGGTAGCGGACGATGTCAAGGGACGCGTGCCGGAAGTCTACATTGCCCTGCAGCCGGGTATACAGGCGAGTCCGGAGATTGTGGAGAAGGTTGGCAAGGCAATCGAAACCATCATTGGCAAGATTGCGCGGCCGAAGCACATCCACATCGTTCCGGATATGCCGAAAACGCGGTCCGGGAAACTGATGCGGCGCATTCTGGCCGCGATCTCGAATCACGGAGCCACCGGGGACATCACTACACTGGCCAATCCGGATGTGGTCGAAAAGGTCCGCGAGTTGGTGCAAGGCAAGGAACCGGTTGTTGTGGGCGAAATGGCCGACGACCTTAAGCAGTTCGGGAAAGAAGAGTAAGACAGATCGGGTGATCTGGTGATCGGGTCATCGGGCGATTGGAGGCCGTTACGGCTGAATCGCTCGGATGACCCGATTTGTTTTGGGTATGGATGGTAGCGATGCTTTCCGGCGATACGCTCCAAACGTCTGTGGTAATACTGTCGCGGCTAGAAAGTAGTGATTTGGCTTTCCGATCACCCGATCGCCAGATCACGCGATGTCTTAGCGGAAGTTTTCGGCCAGCATGAGGTTGTCGCGGTCGTCGTCGAGTTGAACGTAGAGGAGGAAGTGTCCGTCAGGAGAGACAGACAAGCCGGGCGCGCCTTCGTAGGGCTTCTTTTCCATATCGCAGATGTTTGTGATCTTTTTCGTGGCGTAATCGTAGAACTTGAAGCCGGGTTGATGTTTGGTCGGAGTGCCGGTGTCTCCGATGAAATACAGGCCGTCGGGGCCGACAGCGAAATATCCCCAATAGGCTTGGGGCGGTTCGGTCTGGATGATCTTGGTTTCTTCTCCGCCGACGACTGGAACCTGCCAGACACCGGGCTGGTCGAACCTGGTGTAGTAGAGGGATTTGCCGTCGGGCGCTTCCAAGGGAGCGAATCCTCCATTTTTCGTAACTTGCACGGGTTCGCCGCCGTCGACGGTTCGCTTCCACACTTGCCATTTGCCGTTGCGATTGGAGGCGTAGTAGAGCCAATGGCCATCGTGGGACCAACTGCCGACGCCCTCATCGGCGGTGTCATTGACGAAACGGCGCGGGGGACCGCCATCGGCGGCGATGACGTGAACATTGGGATGCGAGCCGGGCCGCGTATCGAACACAATATGACTTCCATCGGGCGACCAGCGCGGCGTGCCCGTGAGCGGGCCTGCGAAAGACGTCAGCTGAACCAGATTGGCGCCGTCGGCATCGGCGCGCCAGATTTCGTAGTTACCGGAGCGGGTGGACTGAAAGGCGATGTGCTTTCCGTCGGGCGAGTACTGTGGACCTTCCTCGGCCATGCTGGAAGCGATGAACTTCTCAGGCTTGGCTCCGCGATGGCCGGGACCGATAGGAACGCGCCAGATGTTTTCGTTCCATGATCCGCTGACGTAGGCGAGGCGATTGCCGCGGGGGCTGACCGTGGGCATGTAAGCCGAGTCGGAACCGACGGAGAGCCGTTCGGGCGCGCTTCCGCCCTCGACGGCGACACGCCACAGGCCCCAGTTCGCGCCGCCGCGGTTGGAGGAGAAGATGAGTTCCTTGCCGTCGGGCATCCAGGTGAGGCCGCCCAAGAGACGATTGTCGAAGGTGAGGCGGCGGGCCGGGCCGCCGGATGCGCGCATGACGTAAATGTCTTCTACGTCTTTGGTATTGCGGATAAAGGCGATGCTGGTGCCATCAGGAGAGTACTCGGCACCCCAATCGCCCGTGGATGGGATGGGAGGCGAACTGAGGTTGCGAACCGTAAGATCTTCAAGCGTGAGTTGGCGAACCTGGCAGGGCTGGCCAGGGTCCTGTTCGGAAAAAATGAGAGAACGGCCGTCGGGGGACCAAGCGATCGGCGCCTTGCAATTGCCGGTGCGATCGAACGCGTGCAATTGCCGGGCAGTTCCACCGAGCGCGGGCATCACAAAAATACCGGACCCGGCGGAACGCTTCACGTGAAGAAATGCGATATAGCGGCCGTCGGGCGACCAAGCGGGAAAGAAATTGGAGTCAAAATCGTGAGTGATCTGGAGAGGCTTTTCAACGCCCAGTTGCTTGATGTAAATGTCGACGCCTTGATCTTCAACGGAGCCCTGCCAGGAGTAGGCGATTTCGTTGCCGTCGGGGGAGAAAGATCCTTTACAGGATTGGCCGGAATAGGTGGTGACAGGCACCAGGCGGATGGGTTCTGAAGCCTGGACGCGTCTTGTGGGGAGTGGGAGGCGAAGCCAGTAGACCAGGCCGAGGGCCAGGGCAAAGCCGAAGAGGCCGGCAATCCAGAGCTTCCAATGATGGGAGGGGCGTGGAAGTGGCGCTGGGGCAGCGGCGAGTGGGAGTGACGGGTCTCCGTTGGAGCCGGGTTCTTTCGTTACCGGCGCCGTAATAGTGGCTGCTGCCGAGCCGTTGCCGACCGGCGCTATAAAGCGATAGCCGCGGCGCGGGAGGGTTTCGATGAAGCGGGGCACGTCGGGATCGTCATTCAGAGCCTGACGCAACTTTTTGACTGCGCTGTTGAGGCTCTGGTCGAAATCGACGAAGGTGTCGGCGGGCCAGAGGCGGTCCCGGAGTTGTTCACGGGTGACAACTTCACCGGGCTTCTCCAGGAGAAGGGTCAGAATCTGAAAAGGCTGTTCCTGCAGCTTGATCTTCGTGCCATGCCTGCGGAGTTCGCCGGCGCGCAAGTCCAACTCAAAATTGGAAAAGCATCGGAGGTAGCCGCTCGATTTGGTCTCGTCTATGGGCACAAAAAACTGGACGGTTCGGATTTGGGCTGAATTGAAGAAAGTCTACCACCAGTGGCTTCCGCCCAGTGATTGTTACGTTTTGTTGACCGGGCGAAGTTCCAAAATTGTTCACTGGTGTGATTCGAGGCGGGAAAGCCCCGAGATTATCCGCTTTGGGCATTTCCGCCGAGATCAGTTGGCGCTGTAAGCGGCGCTGTTTCAGTCGATTGCGTGGTCATCCGGGATTCTTCTACGAATCACTTGCCGAACATTTTCCTTTTATCTGACCCATCGTTCAATGCACATGTGAACGCGACCGAGCAGCAAGAAGGCGTCGCGAGAACGAGGAGGCGTTATGAAAAAGCATATGACAGGTACGGTGATGGCGGTGGTGCTGCTGATGGGGATGGCGGTTCCGATGTTTGCCCAGTATTCCGGACGGATGAACGTCAATGTGCCGTTCAGCTTCGTGGTTGAGAATGATCGCTTACAGCCGGGAGATTACGTTATCGAAAAGATTGCGAACGGCAGACTGCGAATCTACACCGGTGATGGGCGAGTCTCCAGAACGTTTCTGGTGCTTCGGAAAGAAGGGAAGACTACGTTCGAAGAAGCTCATTTCATTTTCCGGCGCTACGGCAACGAGTACTTTCTGGCGAACATCTGGACTCCGGGGCAGAACGTGGGCTGGGAAGTGCTGCAAGGGAAGTTCGAGCAGGAACTGGCTAAGAAGAAGACAGCTCCGGTGGAGACGGCTACGTTGGTTGGGCGTTGAGCTTGAGGTGCGAGGCGTGGGCCGAGACGCGGTATCGGGTCGAGGCTCACGCCAATTTCACTTTTGCGGAAGGGTTTCTTTCTTCTTGGCGGGGTCGCCGACCTCGCGGGAGCAGGTACGTCAGGTGGGGACACCGAGCTTGGGCAAGAGCCATTGCGTCAGAACAAGCCAGACGATAAAGAAGAGAGCGAATCCAATCCACTGGTGCATATCTACTTTCATTGTAGAGCAAGGTGGGGACGGGCACGCGAACACCATCTAAGAGTGCAACATTTTTGCATGGGGCCGCGATTACCCGATCATCCTATAGCGGGGTGCTAACGCGAGTCGAGTAACTGGCGGTGCTGCTGCATCTGCTCGAGAAAATCGTCGAACGGGAAGCTTGGCTTGCTGGTGGAAGAGGTTTACGAGGGCATCGTCGGCGGCAGAGTCCGTGCGCTCATCAGAGGAGGTCTCCAGGCCGTTGGGCTCGACGAAAAGATCGATGGATTCGCCGTTCGCGCGCAGGACTTCGATCAAGCGGCCAACGTGCTGGCGCTGGTCGGCGGTGGACTGGAGGAACTCGACGCCCATGCCAAATTCAGGGTGGCTGATGCGGACGATGCCAACGGCGCGATCCGCGGGGCTGGTTGGGCCGATGGAAAGGATCACACGGGTGGATGCTGGAAATGGTGAAGTGGTCTTGAGATAGCAGCCTGCGGCGCTGAGGTCGGTGAGGCGGCAAACGACGGGTGGATCGTCGGGCACAGGCTCGGCAAGCTGGCTGTCGAGCCATTTGCGAAGCACGGTGCGCTGGTCGGGGGGGAGATCTTTGAAGCGGACGCCAGCCTGGTCTGCGCTGGCTTCCCAAGCCATTTCCCCCCAAACTTCAAACTGGTGATCGAGACCGGGCAACTGGAACGAGAAGCGGATCACGCTTTCCCTGGATTTGCGGCCGGTAAACTTTACGGCCATGCCGCCTTCGCAAATGTCCAGGGTTTTGGCCTGATAGCGAGCCGATCCGAAGCACTCGACAGGAATCTGGACCGGAATGCGCAACTGCAAACGGCGCTCGCTCTTCATAAGGGCGCGAACCGCGCGGAAACTGGATTTGGCGCGCTCGACGGCCAAAGGCTTGTGAAGAACGAAATGAGCGCCCATGTCGAACCCGCCTTTAAGACCAAGCTGAGAGTCGACGAGGACGACTGAAAGGGCGCGCTTGTTTACGGGAGCGGCCTTGGCGGCGCGCAGGACGTTGCCGGCATCCTGTGGGTCGGAACAGTCGACGATGATGGCTTCAAAACGCTGGCGGGTGATCCGGCGGATGACATCGTCGGAGACTGAGAAATGTTCGACACCAATTTCGAGGTCGCTGAGGACGCGGCGAAGAACCCGTATTGTCTTGTCGTCCGAACTCAGTAATAGGGTTTTCAGGCTCATTAGCGAGATACGCTCACAAGCATGGCTTTATAAGGACCATGTCAAAACGGGGTTATCCGTACTCCGTGAACTGGAACCCAAAGGGGAACTACCGGAGGCACGAACATCTCCTGTTTGCACTCTAAGTGCATGGAAATCTGTGGTCAACGGCGGGCTTTGGCTTCGGGTTACTGCAGTCACCAGCGGACAGGCGAGGTCAGAGGTAAGAGGTCAGATTGCAGAGGTTGGACCCCTGGGTTTGGGGGCTTGGAGGCATTTACCTCGGTAAACTTGAGTGGGCAAGTTTGATCTGAGTCTGCAAGTTGCTGTTTACAAAGGGGATGAAGAGAGCCATCCGGATGGCCCCATTTTTTTATTGACTTGGCGTTGGAAACCTAGTATTATCAACAGCTTCCACGGGTTCTAGGGGCCTTGGGTAGCGCGCCTGCGCGATTTGTTTTTGGCGCGTGAATCCCTTAGGGCTTGGTTGGAATCCAAAATACTGTAGGAGCTAGAGTTTCAGTAGCTAGATAAGTCCTTAAATTTACAGAACGAAAAGGAAGCATTTTACATGGCAAAGCGACGCGGAAACCCTAATTGGGGCAAGCCCGAGCCCATCGGGCCGGTTACTCCCACAATCACAGAGTTCGAACAGGTTGTGCACGAGTATAAACTGTCCCCCGACCAGTACTTGCGGTCGACCCGGCTGCGGGAATGGGCGCGCCGGAACAAGAACTCGAAGTACATCCCTGAGCCGCTGTTGGAAGCTTGGGGTTTTGAAATCGAATCCACCCTGTAGGTTTTGGGGGAATTCAGGGAAGGGGTCGCCAAGTGGCGACCCTTTCTTATTGGAGCTTCGAGCTGTGAGCCACGAGCTACGAGCTTGGAACCCCAGGTATTATCCAGGAATCGGGTTGCCCGGAGTCAGCGAATAAGCAACCGGGAAGGGCACGGGCTTCAGACGTGCGGTTCACAGTTAAGCGATAAGCGGGCTTCAGCCCCTGGGGGACGGCGAGTTTCCCCGCGTGAGATGATTGCTCGAAGCTCGCGGCTCGAAGCTCGTAGCTATGTTTTCATCGACTATGCTTGCGAACATAAAATTCGGGGGTCCGGAACTGGTGGGGTTCATCGTGGCGGTGAGCTTTGCGGCAGGGCTGAACCTGTATGCCACGGTTGCTAGCCTGGGACTGCTGGCGCATGTGGGGTGGGTGGACTTGCCTGCGGGGCTGCATCTGCTTTCGAGCTGGTGGGTGATTGCGGCCGCGGGGGCGCTGTTTGCCGTTGAGTTTTTTGCCGACAAGGTTCCGGCTTTTGATCTGGTATGGAATGCGCTGCATACGTTTGTGAGGGTTCCGGTGGCGGCGCTGATGGCGTATGGTGCGGCGGCGCAGCTCTCGCCGGAGAAGCAGTTGCTGGCAACGCTGGCGGGAGGAGCGATCGCGCTGGCGGCGCACGGCGGGAAAGACGGCGGCGCGGGTGGCGGTGACGCCATCGCCGGAGCCGGTTTCGAATATCGCGCTCAGCGCGGGCGAAGATACGCTGGCGATTTTCCTGACGTGGTTTGCGAGCGTGCATCCGATCATGGCGGGATCGATTGTGCTGGCGTTTCTGGTGGCAATTGTGGTGGTGATCCGTTTTGTGGTGCGGGCGATGAAAAAGTTGTTTCGCGGGGCGGAGGAGGAACTGGAGCCGTCCGGTCCGAAGAGACTAAATGCGGCTTAAAGATCTAAGCTAAGGGTTCTAACATGAGCCTGCACAATCGAGAACATCGGCCTAAAGGCATAGTGTGGTTCAGGGGCCAGTATGTCCCGATCCTGTCGAGCAGCAGCAGGAAAGACACGCCTGGTACGGAGGCCTGGGTCGCAAGAGGGAACGTCCAGAGAGTTGGCGTGAGCTTCTTGGCGATATTTTTCCTTTGTTTTTCGGTTGCTCTCCTTGTTGCGATCCCTTTCCTGGCAGCTGAAATCTTGCGGGAAGTAGACGGTTTCTTGGGCCGGATCTTAGGAACTGTGCTAGTCGCGCTGGTCTTGGCGGGAGCGAGCTTCATTATGTTGATGAGCTTCAGGATGTTCCGGGGTGTGGTCCGGTCCTATCGCTAACGCACCGAAGCGTCCACATTTAACGAGCACTAAGATACTTTCACGATGAGATTAGATATGACTCCTCACTCACCATTTACGGACGTAGAGACTGCGATTGACGAGATTCGCGCGGGGCGGATGGTTGTCGTTGTCGACGATGAAGATCGCGAGAACGAAGGCGATCTGACGCTGGCGGCGGAGAAAGTGACGCCGGAGGCGATCAACTTCATGGCCAAGTTCGGGCGCGGGCTGGTGTGCCTGGCGATGACTGAAGAACGGCTGGACCATCTGCGGATCGGGAACATGACCTCGGAGAATACTTCGCAATATGGGACGGCGTTTTGCGAGGCGATTGATGCGCGGGAGGGCGTGACGACCGGGATTTCGGCTTATGACCGCTCGCGCACGATTAAAGTGGCGATTGATCCGGCGACTCGGCCTTCGGACCTGGCGCGGCCGGGGCATGTGTTTCCTCTGCGGGCGCGGAAGGGCGGCGTGCTGGTGCGGGCGGGGCAGACGGAAGCGTCGGTGGATCTGGCGCGGCTGGCGGGGATGGTGCCGGCGGGGATCATCTGCGAAATCATGCGCGACGACGGCACGATGGCACGCGTGCCGGACCTGATCGAATTTTGCAAGACTCACGAGATGAAGATGCTGACGGTGGCGGAGTTAATCCGGTACCGGATGCAGCATGAGCGGTATGTGCATCGGGTTGGCGAGGCGATGGTGGAGACTCGGCATGGAGAGTTTCGGCTGATTGCCTATGAGAGCGAAGTGGATGGAGGCGGGTCGCACGTTGCGCTGATTCGCGGCGATATCAGTGATGCGACGAAACCGGTGCTGGTGCGCATGCATGCGCATTGCCTGCTGGGAGATGTTTTCGGCGCGACGGGATGCGACTGCAACCAGACGCTGGAGGCGGCGCTGGAAACGATTGCGGCGGAGGAGCGGGGCGCGCTGATTTATCTGCATCAGACTTCGCGCGGGTTTTCGGCGGAGAAGGTTGGGGAGCAGCGTTTCTAACATTTCATCGGGAGCGGCGGTTGCCTACGCTGCCGGACAGCGAGCGCAAGATTCAGCGGGAGATTGGGCTGGGCGCGCAGATTCTTTCGGATTTGAATTTGAAGCGGATTCGGCTGTTGACGAATCATCCGCGGCGGGTGGCGGCGCTGGAAGGATTTGATATTGAGATTGTGGAGCAGGTTCCGGTGAAGCTGGGGGCGCGGGAGGGGCGGCGGTAATCGATCGGACTCCACCGATTTGCAAATTCCACGAACGAGGCGTGCTCGTGTGGGTGCTGATCTAATTCGACAATCTGGACGGTGCGGGACTTGTTGCGTGCGTCATGCTCTGGACAATACTAAAATTCCCGCTCTTTATCTTAGTGGCTGCTTGGGCGCTTTGGGCCTATTCGACACCCAGTGACCAAGTGATACGAACCGTCAAGCGAGCATTGGCAAGATTATTCGGAACGCGAAATTAGATCAGTACCCCTCGCGTGTACCCACTTGCTTCGGGATAAACATCAAACCTGCATCGTTCCTTCCTGCTCGCGTTGACTTAGCCTACCTCAGGTCCTAAGATTTCACTCCAATGATCGGGCAAACTATCTCGCGCTACCGTGTCCTCGAGAGACTGGGCGGCGGCGGTATGGGGGTTGTGTACAAGGCGGAGGACGTTACGCTGCACCGCTTTGTTGCGCTGAAATTTCTGCCGGATGATGTGGCGAAGAACTCGAACGCCCTGGCGCGGTTTCAGCGGGAGGCGCAGGCGGCTTCCGCGCTGAACCATCCGAATATCTGCACCATCTACGAAATTGGCGAGGAAAAGGGTGAGCCGTTTATCGCCATGGAGTTTCTGGATGGCCTGACCCTGAAATACATGATCGGCAGAAAACCGGTCGCTACCGACGTTTTGCTGGGCCTGGCGATTGAGATTGCCGATGCGCTGGACGCGGCGCATGCGCGGGGAATTGTTCATCGGGACATCAAGCCTGCCAATATTTTCGTGACCAAGCGCGGACATGCCAAGGTTCTCGACTTTGGCCTGGCCAAGGTAGAAGCGGCGCAGTCTTCTTCGAGCGGGATCACCGTGGGGACGGTGCATGCGGCGCTGGATGAATCGCATTTGACGAGTCCGGGATCGACGCTGGGCACAGTGGCTTATATGTCGCCGGAGCAGGCGCGGGCCCGGGAACTGGACGCGCGCACGGATTTGTTTTCGTTTGGGGCCGTGCTTTACGAGATGGCGACGGGCCTGCAGCCGTTTCGCGGAGAAAGTTCGGCGGTGATCTTCAAGGCGATTCTGGACGCGGCGCCGACTTCGGTGGTGCGGCTGAATCCGGATGTGCCGGAGGACCTGGAGAGGATCATCAACAAGGCGCTGGAGAAAGACCGCAACCTGCGCTATCAGAGCGCGGCCGAGATGCGGGCCGATCTGCAGAGGCTGAAGCGGGACACGGAGTCGCACTCGGCGGCGGGCATTTCGGCGGAGCGTGGGGTGGAAGTTGCGCGCAGCGGCGCCGGCGTCCGCGCTGCCGTGGTCCGCCGGTGCGGGGAGCGGGCGAAGGTTGGGCGGTATGTTGCGGCGGCCGGGCTGGCCGTAGTGGCCGTGGCGGCGATTGCGGGAGGAGTTTGGTATCGCTCGCAACATGGCGCACGGCTCACCGACAAGGATACGGTGGTGCTTACGGATTTTTCTAACAGCACGGGCGATGCGGTTTTCGACGATACGCTTAAGACGGCGCTCAGCGTGGCGTTAAGTCAATCGCCGTTTCTGAATGTGCTCTCGGAAAATAAAGTGGCGGATACTTTGCAGCAGATGACGCGTCCGGCGGGGACGAAACTGACGCCGGAACTGGCACGCGAGCTGTGCCAGCGGACGGGGAGCAAAGCCTATATTGCCGGTTCGATTGGCAGCCTGGGCAGCGAGTACGTGGTCGGGCTGAAGGCGGTGAATTGCCAGAACGGAGACTTGCTGGCGCAGCAGCAGGTGACGGCTCCGGCGAAGGAGAAGGTGCTGGATGTGCTGGGTGGCGCGGTTTCCAAGCTGCGCAGCCAATTGGGCGAATCGCTGGGCACGGTGCAACGGTTTGATGTTCCTTTGGAGCAGGCGACTACTTCGTCGCTTGAAGCGCTGAAGGCATACAGCCTGGGGCAGAAGGCGGATCGCGAAAAGGGGCCGGGGGCGGCTTTGCCGTATCATCAACGAGCTATACAGCTCGACCCTAACTTTGCTATGGGCTATATGGCGGTGGGCGGAGAGTATTTCAGTCTGGCTGAGCCGGGGCGGGCCAGCGAATATCTGACCAAGGCTTTTCAACTGCGCGACCATGCCAGCGAGCGGGAGAAACTGGCGCTGGCCGCTAACTACTATTTGAATGTCACGGGAGAGCTGGATAAGGCGGCGCAGAATTATCAGGAGGAAATTGAGAACTACCCGAACAAGTCGCGGGCGCGGCTGAATCTGGGCGTGGTGTCCGCCGAACTGGGGCAGCATGAGAAATCCATGGAGTTGACGCGTGAGGACCTGGCTGTCAGCCCGGAAAACGTGGCGCCGTGGGACAATCTCGCCAATGCCTACCTGGCGTTGCAGCGGTTCGACGACGCGCGCAAGACGCTGCGCGACGCGCAGGCGCGCAAGTTGGAGGATTACATCTCGCACAATGCGCTGTATGCGCTGGCGTTTCTTTCCGGGGATTCGGCCGGCATGGCGGAGCAGATGAAATGGTTCTCGGGGAAGCCGGACGAAAACTACGGACTTGCGCTCGAGGCTGACACCGAGGGATATGCGGGGCACGTGAGGAAGGCGCGCGAATTGACCAAACAGGCTGTTGATTTGGCCGTTCGCGCCGACAGCAAAGAAAACGGCGCGATATGGCTGGAGAACAATGCGCTGCGCGAAGCTGCCTATGGCAATGCGGCGGAAGCACGACAAGCGGCGGCCGACGGATTGAAGCTTGCTCCCGCGAGCCAGGGCGTGGAGAGCGAGGCGGCGCTTGCCTTTGCCATGGCAGGCGACACGGCGCAGGCCGAAGGCGCTGGCGAAGGATTTGAATACGCGGTATCCACTGGACACGCAGATGCAAGCGCTGTGGCTGCCGGCGATCCGGACGCAGGTGGCGCTGGAGAGGAAAAACTCCTCTTCTTTGGATGTGCCGGGAGGTGCGGCGCTCGAGGCGCCGATCCAGTTCGGGCAGATTACGTTCTTGAATAATATTTCGTGTATGTACACGACGTATGTGAATGGAGAGGCGTTGCTGGCTGCGGGGCAGAGCACTGCTGCGGCGGTCCAGTTTCAGAAAATTCTCGATCACAGCGGGCTGGTCTGGAATTGCTGGACGGGCGCGTTGGCGCGGCTGGGAGTGGCGCGGGCGAATGCGTTGCAGGCTAAGAATTCTCAGGGCGCGGATGCGGATGCGGCACGGGTGCGGGCGCTGGCGGCTTATAAGGATTTCTTGACGCTCTGGATGGATGCCGATCCTGATGTGCCGATTCTGAAGCAAGCGCGGGCGGAATACGGGAAGCTGCAGTAGGCGGCGAGGATAAGTTGATGTCGTGCTAGAATCGGCTCGTGAGAAACCCGCGAAAGTTCACGGTCGTCATTGAACGGGACGAAGACGACTACTATGTCGCTACCGTTCCTGCTCTGCGCGGCTGTCACACACAAGCGAAGAATCTCGACACTCTCATGAAGCGAGTGCGCGAAGTCATCCAGCTTTGCCTGGAAGATGATCAGGGGAGCAGTTCGCTCGAACTCGTTGGCATCCAGCAAATCTCTATATGAGCCGCCTTCCCCGACTGAAGGGAAAGGAACTGATCCGCCTGCTTGAAAAGGCTGGTTTCGAGATCGTGCGAACCAGGGGCAGCCACGTTTTTCTCAGGCATGCAGACGGAAGAGTAACTACGGTACCCGTGCATTCGGGCGAGATCATCGGACCCGGACTTTTCCGTTCCATTCTTCGTGATATTGAACTGTCGGCGGAGGACTTGCTTGAGAGCCGCTGAGTGGATGGCGGTCCTCTATCTCTTGACAACAATGGCGGGCCGTCTCATCTCCTCTGATACAAAAATGGGTGCTCTTCAGCCAAACTCTAGAAGGGTTTGCGGGGGGTGATTACTTCATCTTTGATGAAGAATTGGGCCGAACATTGGGAGGAGCCGCAGATGGTGGGGAGGAGGCCGGCGATTTGCTTGCGAGTAATCAAACCCAAGGTGCCGCACGAAGGGCAGGAGAGTACGGCCCAATAGGGATCTTCCTTTTCGCCGACTTCGCCCGCGTTCTCCAGGACGAATACGGTGCCCGGTTCCATCTGTTCGGGAATCCACTCGTTGATAATGCTCAATTCACCGATCATCATGCCTCCGGTCTGCTTTCCAAGTGGAGTCAGGCTCTGCGAGCGCGGCGCACAGGCTGAATCCCTTCTGCAACTGCACGTTTCTTTTGAGACAGAATCTTGCCGCGGGCTATTTCTCCTCGAACCCGGCGGACTTCATCGCTCAGGCATATATCGAACATCGGCTGGGAGGAATTTTTTAGGAGGTCCACGACCTGCCTGGACGACGTGCGAAGGTATAGGTTTGTGCCGTCGATGAGCAGGTGATACTCGGAGGCAGCGCGGACGGTGGCGGCAAGATTTGTGCCGAATTCGCGTCCAAGGAAAGCTACGACCTTGCGGACGCGCTGCAAGGGGAATCCGCGGCGGCGCAACTGACAGATGACGGCGGCAGTGACGAGCTGGTCCCAGTTGTAGATGCGGCGATGCCCCTGGCGGCTGGGCGTGACCAAGCGGCGCTCGTCCCACCACTGCAACTGGCGGGCTGTGATGCCGGTCAGGGTGATTACATCATTAGTTGTGAACTGCCGCTTCATTCTGCGTCCGTTCTGTTTCAAACAAATCGATAGATAAATGTTTGGAACATTCTAGGCGGAGAGGTGTGAAATCAATCAGGGTTTTGCGCTTATGGTTGTTGACTATGCGGGTACGCGGAGCGAAGCCTGTTAAGCGATACCCTGGTAGGAATCCGATTTTTTCAGCGAGCCGCCAGGGGTGGGGCATCGTGAGGTTGAAATGAGGTGTTGGAGGAGAAAAGAAAAGCGCGCCGGGAAGGCGCGCCTGAGATTAAATCCAGGATCGTTCCCTAAATGAACATCTCATCGTTGGGAACGCCCATGCCATTCTTTGGGGAACGGCGTTTGTGGCCCACAAAGACATCGAATCCCGTGGAAAGGGCGGCCATCAGGCCGTTGACCTGGCGCAGCGGGGACATAACGGTCTTGTGGACGACGTCGCTTGTTTCCTCCACGCGATCCATGGTGCGATTCAAGAGTTCGTCGGCGCGGATGACCTGGAGGCGAGTGCGGTCGAGCGTGTCAGTGAGGGCGGCGTCAATGCGGGCGAGTTGATTGCGCACCAGCGTGCTCGATTCGGAAACGTTGGTGGTGAGGTTGTCGAGTTTCGGACGCACGTCGGTGAGGAAGGTTTGGACCGTGTCCATGGTGGGGAGCGCCTTGGCCTGGATTTCCGTGGCGAGGGCTTCCATCTTCGCGGTGCTCTTGCGGACGGCGAGGTAAAGGCCAACCAGAATCCCGGCTTGCACCACGACGGCAAAGGTGGTCACGGCGATAAAAATTCTCAGGAGATTGTCATCCATGAATTCCTCCTCGAGGTGCTACTACTTTGGCGGTTCGGCTGTGGCCGTCGTTTCGTTATAGGCCTGCCGCCCGGCTTCGTAGGCGGTACGGAAGCGGTCGCCTTGCTGACCGATCACGTCGCGGCCGCGGTCCATCCAATCGCCTGCCTGTTCGCGGGCGCGGCGGGCATGGTGACGAGCGCGCTCGGCGCCTTCCTGAGCCTTGGAACGAATTACGTCGCGCGTTTCATCGCCCGACCGAGGTGCGTAGAGAACGCCGACGACTGCCCCCACACCGAGACCCGCGAGAAACCACAAGAAACCGCTTCCATCACGATCCGACATAACTGCCTCCTCGAAATGTTCCGTCCTGTTCGGATGTTAGCACCCGGAAATGTGAAAGACAATTCGGGGTGCTCCTCCGTGCTGGATAGATGATGGGAGCCGCATGAGGGTTGCCGCGGGGAGACAAGGAAGGTCTTGTGCAACGGGCGGCAAAGGCGGAAAATTGAGGCGTTCCAGGAGGCGCCTTGTCCGATCGCAAATACCGGCAGCGGGGATACCAGGATTCCGGTAATGAGGCACAGAAGAAACAGGAGAAAACGCCGGCGCCGAAAAGAGACAATACCTTCGGCCCGCGGCCTCTGAACATGCCGGGGACGCGGACGGTTTCGCGATGTGCGGAGTGCGGTGCGCTGCTGGAAAATCTGAGCGAGACGGCCGGACAGTGTCCGAAATGCAAGTTTGAATTGCACTCATGCAAGCAGTGCGAGCACTTCGATCCTTCGAGCCGCTTTGAGTGCAACCAGCGGATTCCGGAAAGAATCTTTCCCAAAGACAAGCGCAACGAGTGCTCGTTTTATTCCATGCGAGTGCGGCTGGAGAAGGAAACTTCGAGCAAACCGGCGCAGCGTCCCAACGATGCGCGGCAGGCGTTTGAGAATCTGTTCAAGAAGTAGCTTTGAGCTACGAGCTTCGAGCTACGAGCTTTGAGCAATCTGACTCGATAATCTTTATTCATCAACGATTATTCTTGAGGTCTTTTCGAGCCTGCGTTTCAGGGTTTCTGCGTTGGACGCAACAGGATTTCGCTCATGAACGATTGCGGGGCCTGGGTAACGATCATCGCTACGGCGTGCGCTACGTCGGCTGCGTGCAGCATTTTTGCCGCGTTCTTGCCTTCATGCGGGCTGAAATCGGTGTGCACGGAACCGGGCGCTACGACCGAGACACGGATATTGTGGGCGCGGAGTTCTTCCGCGACCGAGTAGGTCAGTCCGTTGAGTCCCCACTTCGAGGCGGAATAGGCGGCTCCGTTGGCTAGAGGATTCTTGCCGGCGAGAGACGAGATGTTAATGATGTGACCGCTGCGGGCGCGAATCATGAGCGGCGCCAGGCTGCGAATCATGTAGTAAACGCCGCGGAGATTAGTGTTGAAGATGCCGTCCCATGCTGCGGGCGGAAGCTCATGAAGAGGACCTGAGGGGCCCATGATGCCGGCGTTGTTGACTAAGATATCGAGCCGGTGGAAGGTGCGCTCGATGCACTCGGCCAGGGACTGCACCGAGCTCAGATCGGCGACATCGCATTCGATAATTGCGGCTTGGTGGCCGGCGTCTTTGATTGCGTTGGCCGTCCGTTCGAGCGCGGGACGCGAGCGTCCGCAAAGAACGGTTTGAGCACCGAGGGCGGCAAGCCTGGTGGAGATGGCTGCGCCGATGCCACGCCCGGCGCCGGTGACGACTGCTACCTGGCCTGTGAGGGGCGCTGCGGGCGTGGGCTGGTTCATCGAACTCCCTGGATGCTTTTGATGCCTTGGGCGGGGCGGCCGCCGCTGCATTTTATAGTTTCAGTACTTCACGATCGCCGCGAAGGACTTGGGGTCGAGCGATGCGCCGCCTACCAGGGCGCCGTCGATTCCGTCCGTTGTCATCAAGGCATTCGCATTGTCGGGCTTTACGGAGCCTCCGTAGAGGATGCGAAGATTCCCGGCGAATTCCTCGCCGAAGGAGTTGGCGACTTCGCTGCGAATGATGGCGTGCGCGTCGGCGGCGATTTCCGGAGTTGCGGTCTTGCCGGTGCCGATGGCCCAGACGGGTTCGTAGGCGACCACCAAATGGTGAGCCTTCTTGGCGGACACTTTGTGGAATGCGCGCGTGCACTGGCGGCGCAGGACGTCGTCGGTGAGGTTGGCTTCGCGCTCCTGGAGGACTTCGCCGACGCAGACGATGGGGATGAGTCCCGCTTCCAGAGCGGCCTTGAGTTTGAGATTGACGGTGTCGTCGGTCTCGCCGAAGTACTGGCGGCGCTCGGAGTGGCCGATGATGACATGGGTGACGCCGACGGCGAGCAGCATGCCGGCGCAGATTTCTCCGGTGTAGGCGCCTTCATTTTGCCAGTTCAAATTCTGGGCGCCTACGGCGACGTTGGATCCTTTGGCGGCGTGGACGGCGACGTCGAGAGCGAGGTAGGTTGGGCAGACTACGATTTCGTCGCGGTCGTGTCCTTGGACCAACGGAAGGAAGTCGTGAAAGAAGGCTTTGGCCTGGTCGGAGGTTTTGTACATCTTCCAGTTGGCGGCGATGACTTTTTTGCGCATTTCCTATGAAGACCTTTCTTAGGGCGTTTTCTCGAAGATAACGGATTTTCCGGATTGCTGCTGTGAGAATTTCTCGGCGGCGCTGACGTAGGTTGTGCAGTCGAACCTGCCGAAAAGAACGAAGCGGACCAGTTTCACATGAGTGGTGTGGGAGAGTGAGTCAGCGATGGTCTGGATGGCGATTGGAGCGGCTTCTTCGCTCGGGTATCCAAAAGCTCCCGTCGAAATCGAGGGGAACGCGAGCGAGTTGATGGCGTGATCGTCGGCAATGCGGATGGATTCGCGATAGCAACTGGCGAGGGTCTCAGCTTCGTCGCGATTGCCAACCTGGTAGATGGGGCCGACGGTGTGGATGACGTACTTCGCGGGGAGGCGGCCTCCGGTGGTGATCACGGCCTTGCCCGGGTCGAGGTAACCAATCTTGGCGACGATGCGCTTGCACTCTTCGAGGATGGAGGGGCCTCCGGCGCGGTGGATGGCGCCGTCGACACCGCCTCCGCCAAGGAGGGAAGAGTTGGCGGCATTGACGATGGCCTCGGTGGTTTCTTTGGTGATGTCGGCGGGGCCGACGAAGGCGAGGAGCCTGGAGTTCGGGAAAATCAGGCGCGCTAAAGAGTCAGACATGGTTGTCACCAAAATCAACGCCTATGAAATGGCGGACAGAGCGCGGCGTTCAACTGATCTATGGGGCGAGCATATCCAGCGGCTTAGCGCACTGCCCTACTCTTGATTTGTCGCAGGCTCTTCCATGTCCCCAACAAGTTCGGCACACAGCACCGTGCCGACTTCGCTCGCCATTGAAGACAATGATCTTGGTGTTTCCATCCTTGGTGACGCTGCGAGTTGCATTAATTGTTTCGCCTGTAGTCGAGCGAAAGCTAACACCGCTCGGGCCGACGAATGAATATGCCTCAGCGAAAGTGTGTACCGGCTCAAACGACGGCCCGAGGTCATCCGACGGTCGTAGGTGTGGCATCTGTCCTCACTTCTTATCGGTCAGCGCTTCTACGCCTGGCAACTTCACGCCCTCAAGAAACTCCAATGAGGCGCCGCCGCCGGTGGAGATGTGGGTGATCTTGTCGGCCACTCCAGCGGCTTTTACTGCGGCTACGGAGTCGCCTCCGCCCACGATTGTGACGGCTCCGGCATTATCGGCTACGGCTTGGGCGATCTTGTTCGTGCCCTTGGCGAATTGGGGTATTTCGAAAACGCCCATGGGACCGTTCCACACAATGGTGCGGGCGCGGCCAATTTCTTCGGAGAAGGTTTCTATCGTCTCGGGGCCGATATCGAGAGCCATCATGTTATCGGGGATGGACTGGCCGCGGCCTACTACTTTGGTGAGTGCATTGGCGTCAACGCGGTCGGCAATTACGTGATCGGTTGGGAGCAGGAATTTCACTTTGCGCGCCTTGGCTTGCTGCAGAAGGTCTTTTGCGAGTTCGATCTTGTCCGCTTCGACCAGCGACTTGCCTACAGGGTGGCCTTGCGCCTTGAGGAAGGTATAGGCCATGCCGCCGCCGATGATAAGGGCGTCGACTTTGGTCAGCAGGTTTTGGATGACGCCGATTTTGTCGCTGACTTTCGCGCCGCCGAGAATGGCTACAAAGGGGCGCTCGGGGTTTTCGAGAGCACGGCCCAGATACTGGAGTTCTTTTTCCATGAGGAGGCCGGCGGCGGACTTCTGGACGAACTTCGTGATGCCGACGGTCGAGGCATGGGCGCGGTGCGCGGTGCCGAAGGCGTCGTTGACGTAGAACTCGGCTAACTTGGCGAGGCCCTTGGAAAAATTCTCGTCGTTGGCCTCTTCTTCGGCGTGGAAGCGGAGATTTTCGAGCAGAAGCGCCTGGCCTTTTTCCAGCTTGAGGGCGACTTCTTCGGCTTCGGGACCTACGCAGTCGGGGCAGAAGCCTACATTTTCACCGCGTGAGAGTTCGCGGTCGAGGAGCATGCGCAGGCGCTCGGCTACCGGCTTGAGGCTCATCTTCGGATTGGGCTTGCCTTTGGGGCGGCCCAAGTGCGAGGCGAGAATCAGGCGCGCGCCGTGGCGGAGAGCGTACTCGATGGACGGGAGCGTCTCACGGATGCGGGTATCGTCCATGACGCGGCCGTCATCGAGGGGAACGTTGAAATCGACGCGCATGAAGATGCGGCGATCATTCAGTGGGAGATCGCGGATGGAGAGTTTGGACATGAGTGCTTCCTTAAGTCGTGGTTGGTCGTTGGTCGCTGGTCGTTCGGGATTTCTTGCCGGGTCGTGGTTCTATGCTCGCCCGCTCATTCAATAAGAATAGACGGACTACAGCTTACATCTTCGACACCCAGCGAACGACTAACGACCAACGACTGGTTATTACAAGCCTTTAGCTGCCATGTAGTTGATCAGGTCGCGGACGCGGCAGGAATATCCCCACTCGTTGTCGTACCAGGAGATCACCTTGACGCAATTGCCGCCTACCACCAGGGTCATGGGCGCGTCGACGATTGAAGAGCGGGAATCGCCACGGAAATCGGCGGAGACCAGTTCGTTCGTCTCATAGCCGAGATAGCCCTTCAGTGGACCGGCTTCCGAAGCCTTCTTCAGCGCTGCGTTGACTTCGTCTTTTGTGGTCGCCTTCTCGACCCAGACAACGAGGTCGACGACGGAAACGTCTGGAGTCGGCACGCGCATGGAGAAGCCGTCGATTTTGCCGGCGAGTTCGGGGATGACGAGCTTGAGCGCCTTGGCCGCACCGGTGGTGGTCGGAATCATATTGAGAGCGGCGGCGCGGGCGCGGCGGAGATCCTTGTGCGGGAAGTCGAGAATGACTTGATCATTCGTGTAGGAGTGAATGGTGGTCATCGTCCCGGCAACGATTTTGAAATTGTCCTGAATCACCTTGGCGACGGGAGCGAGACAGTTGGTGGTGCAGGAGGCGTTCGAGATGATGTGATGCTTGGCCGGATCGTATTTGCCTTCGTTGACGCCCAGCACGACGGTGATGTCTTCATTCTTCGCCGGGGCGGAGATGATGACTTTCTTGACCGTGCCGCGGAGGTGCTTTTTGGCGTCGTCGGCATTGGTGAATTTGCCGGTCGATTCGAGCACGACTTGGGCGCCTACTGATTCCCAGGGCAGGGCAGCGGGGTCCTTTTCCTTGAAGACCTTGATCGACTTGCCGTCAATGGAAATGGTGTCGGGGCCGGCGGTGATGTTGTGGGGCAGGTTGCCGAGGATGGAGTCGTATTTAAGAAGATGAGCGAGAGTTTTGGGATCGGTTAGATCGTTAACGGCGACGATCTCGATGATTCTTGTCGGCGAGAGCGGCGCGCAGAACGTTGCGACCGATACGTCCGAAACCATTAATGCCAACTTTCACAGCCATGGTGCCTCCGGAGGAAATATTTTGAATGGCGAATCATGAAGAATTTGGGGCCTAGGACAACCTTCGATGGTAACAAAGCGGGAAGGAAGCGTAAATGAGATATGCTTCGTCGTTCGTCATTCGTCGTTGGTCGTTCGGCCTTTGTCGTTGGTCGCTGGTCGTTGGTCGTTCGCAAAACCAGGTTTGAGTCGATGCGGCTTGCCTGCGACCAGCGAGCGGCGAAAGGCGAATGACGGATCGAGTTACCCGACCGTGATTTCGACGTAGGTGTCAGTGTTGCGCCAGATGAAGGGGAGGCGGGCGAGCCAGTATTTGGCGTTGAGGGCGCGGCGGACGCCGGCTGCATCTTCGGCGGGAAGGATGCGGGCCGTGGCGGGGAATTCGGGGCCGGTGATTTTTCCTCGGATAGTGCAGGGAGCGATCTTGACCTGCGGGTTATTGCGGAGGCGCTTGACTTTGCCCAGTTTGGCGTTGGTCATGAAGTAGAGTTTGTCGCCCTCTTCGGCAAACCAGATAGGGGTGTAAACGGCGACTCCGGTCTTGCGGAAGGTAGCGAGCGAAATGTAACGCTGGCCGCGAATTTCTGGGGGGATGGGCATGGCGGTATTGTAAATGTGGAGTCGGGATGGGAGTAGTTTGGGCCGGGACCGCGAAACGGTTGGTCGATTGGGTAGGATGGGTCATACAATAGCGCTGCTCGAAGGCGATGGGGGCTGACATGACCGATAACTGGGCAGAGTGGGAAGGCCGCACCGTCGATGGGAAATATCTCCTCAGGAATTACCTGGGTGGTGCGGATGGCAGTGCCGTGTTCCGCATCCGACTGGACGACGAGGTAACGGATGCGGCAATCAAGTTAATCGCGACCGAGGATACCGAAGCTGAAGGCCAGTTGCTCCGGTGGGAGACGGCTAGCGAACTCAGTCATCGGAACCTGATTCGTATTCTGGCGGTCGGCCACGCGGTTGTGGACGGGCGCAAAGTGTTTTATGCGGTCGAGGAATTGGCGGAGGAGAATCTTGCGCAAGTTGTTCCGGAGCGGCCACTGACGGCGGACGAGGCGCGTTCGACGCTAGGCCCGGTTTTGAACGCGCTTGAATACCTGCATGGCAAGGGTCTGGTGCATGGGCGCATTCGGCCGGCGAACATCCTGGCGGTCGGGGACCAGGTGAAACTTTCGAGCGACAGTCTGCGAGAAGCGGGAGACGTGCCGCGTTCGGCGAGCGCCTACGATGCGCCGGAAGTGGCAGCACACGGAGTTTCGGCGGGGAGCGACGTGTGGTCGCTGGGCATGGCGCTGGCGGAAGTAATGACTCAGCATGTGCCGGTGTGGGATGCGGCGCGCATGAAGGCGGAAGTTGAAAAGGGAATTCCGGAACCCTTTCGCGGCATTGTGGGGCGCTGCCTGGAAATCGATCCGCAGAAGAGGTGCGGGCTCGGAGAGATACGCGATCGATTGGAGCGGGTGGGGGAGAACAGGGAAGCGGTGCCGGCAACGCAAGCGCCGACATTGGCGCGGTCGGCGGATATCCCGGAAAGATCGTCCAAGTGGTGGTATTGGGTCGCGGGGATTGCGGCGGTCGGGGTAGCAATTCTTCTGATTGCGCATCCGTGGTCGGCGGAGAAGCCGGCGGCGAAGGAGACCCCGGTGCAACCTCAAACCACTCCGGCGCAGACGGCGCCGGTGTCGGTGCCGGTGCAAAGCGCGCCGGTGGAAGCAGTACCTGCTCAGTCGGAAGCTTCGCAACCGGGTTCCGTGCAAGGCAGCGCTGCGACTTCCGGCGGAGCGGCTTCAAAGCCGCCTGCGGGCAGAACGCAAACGGCGTCCAAACCGGCTGAGGCAGCCAGCAGCGGGACTGGGGAAGCGGCGGCAAAGGACGGCATTGTTTTGCGGGGTATGCCGGAAGTTTCTCCCAGTGCGCGGCGGACGATCCAGGGAAGGATCAAAGTTCGCGCGAAGGTTGATGTGGATGCCGACGGGAATGTGACCGAGGCGAGGTTAACGGATGCCGGTCCAAGCAAGTATTTTGCTCGCGTGGCCCTGGAGGGGGCGCGACGTTGGAAGTTCGCTCCTGCGGGGAATGAAGGAGAAAAACGGCAGTGGATCCTGCTGTTTGTTTTTACACGCGCGCGGACGGAGGCTGCGGCGACCAAGGCGCGGGGGGATTAGGAGAGCGGATTGTCAGTCCGCTCCGGCATGCATTTTCCTTTGAGAGTGAGCGCGGGGTTCGAAAGCGGATTGCTTCTTCGAATTCTTGAGCCATTCGGCAACGCGGGCTTCGGCTTCCTCGATCTGCTGGGGTGACATGCTGAGGCGGATGTGGCTCTTACCTTCCTCGATTTGCGCGAACAGAGGGGCAGCCGTCTTGGAAGCAAGCAAATACCACATGTAAGCGGCGACCAGATCTTGCGGGTCGTTGTTCGCCTTGTAGTAATCAGCCAAGCGCAACTGAGCGGCGGGCTCACCGGACTCGGCGGCACGGATGGTGTCGGCCAACGCGTGGCTGTCTCCATTCGCGGAGTCGCGCGGCTGGGAATTGTTCATGGTCAGGTAGAGCAATTCGGTGCGGCTGGAGACGCCGAGCTTGTCGAAAATGCGGAAGAGATAATTCTTGATGGTATGCGGGCTGAGGTGGAGAGCCTTGGCGATTTCGCGATTGGTCATGCCGCCGGCGACGTATTGGATGACCTGGCGCTCGCGAGCGGAAAGCAACTCGATGCCTTTGTGGTTGGTGGCGCAGACGTGGGGAGAGTTGGCCAGCGCTTCGAGAGCGTGATCGAGTTCGATGCTGCGCGCCCAAATCTGGCCTTCGTGCACGGCGCGGATGCATTTGCAGAGAGTTTCGAGACGTTCCTGCTTGGAAAAGATTCCACGGGCTCCGGCGCGAAAGCAATCGAGTACAACCTCGGGCTCGGAGGTATCGAGCAGCATGACGCCTTTGATTTGGGGGCGCAGGGAGCGCATCTCGCGCAGGACCTGGGTTCCGTGGCCGGGTTGATTGTCGAGATTGTGGCTGAGCACGACGACGTCGATGGGCACGCGAAGGACGGCGGCAACCAGATCGGCCGAGGTCGAGGCGGTGGCGACGACCTGCAAGCCCTCATCCTTATTCATTGCATCGGCCAGCAACTGAGTATGGATACGCGTGCTGTCGGCAACGACGATGCTGACGAATTCTAAGCCCGGCTGTGCTTTGGAAGTCACCAAGTCTCCGGTTGTGTCCGAACTTTTAAGACACGTATGACTGGGGGATCGGAGGTTCGTCTCCGAGGCCTTGCAGACACAGAGTCGCGGGGGAAAAGACAGGCCGACCGATGCCCTATTACAGTTGCAAATGTACCATTAATTTGACGAGCGGGCAAGGAATGAGCTTGCGATGTATGCAAAACAATGCAACTAGACTACGTTACCGAAGGCGGCGGAAGTGGTGATCGAGGCCAGAGAGCGTTTCGGACCTTGGGGTGCCGTGGAATGGGTTTAGAGCGCGGCGATTTAGAGGAAAGAAGACATTTATTATTAATGTGTTACGAAGATTACGCAAGTCACAACTCGAAGTTACCCTCGGAAGAACAGGAGTAAACACAATTCTGGGACTGTCGTGAATAGGAAGGCAGTGCTAGAGTCAACAGATGTTGGAATAGAGACGAAAGGCTCAGACGAAAGTAGACTGCCATTCTCCCAAGCCGTTATACCACTTGCACGCTTTTGCAAATGACCATATTTTGTTCTTAACAACAACCAAGTTTCCCGGTTCGCCTTAGGTTGTTCTCTCCCCCGAAAGAATCTCCCCCTGTGGATGTGTGCACGACTTCCTGTTTGAGCATGGGCGGTCCCACGGTATGGGACCCAGAGGGCGAAGCTGTGAGTAGCGCCAATCAAATTCACGAGGTCAGCGGCGGGATGAGCCAGTGGGTATCCGGAGACGCGGCGCGCTGGTACGCACTCCACACGCAAGCGCGGCACGAGAAGACGGTGGAGCGTCGGTTGCGGGAGCAGGGGATGGAGACGTTTCTTCCGGTATCACAAGAGCTGCATACCTGGAGTGACCGGAAGAAGAAAGTTGAAGTGCCGCTGTTCAACTGTTACGTGTTTGTGCGGTGCACGCTGAGCGCGCAGGACCGCATGAAGGTTTACCAAGTGGACAGTGTTCACGGATTTGTGGGATCCCGGGGAGTAGGGTTGCCGATCCCTGACGAACAGATCGAGGCGATCCGTGTGGTGCTGGCGCAAACGAATCCATGGCGCGCGCACCCTTTTTTGAAGGCGGGTCAGCGGGTACGAGTGCGTGGCGGGGCGCTGGACGGTGTGGAGGGAGTTTTTCTGTCGGAGAACGGCGACCACAGCCTGGTTATTTCGGTGGACGCGATCCAGCGGTCGATGGCAGTGCGGATCGACGGGTACGACGTAGAGCCGGTTTAGATGTAAAGGAAGCGCGGAGCTGCCAGGCTCCGGTGTGAAACAGCAAAAAAGCATCTTCAGTTTTTCTTAGATATGTACCAGCCTGAAATCGAACGAATCAGCGAAGAACTCTACTTTGTCGCGGCGAGTCCGGCAACGCGCCGGCTGCGCATGCAGGCAGAGTTGCTTTCGCAGACCGACGTGCCGGTGCTGGTGACAGGAGAAGAGGGCAGCGGAAAGAGCACGGCGGCGCGGCTGATCCATGCGCTGTCGTTGCGTTCGAGCTTCCCGTTTATGGCGGTGAAATGCGCCGCGCTGAGCCCCGATCTGCTGGAGAGCGAGCTGTTCGGATTCGAATATGGGGAAGGCAGCGGCCGTCCGGAAGGCAGTCTGGGGAAGCTGGAGCAGTGCGCGAAAGGGACGATTCTGCTGGAGGAGTTCGATGCGATGCCGGCGGCGATCCAGGCGCGGCTCTTGAAATTGCTGGAGACCGGGCAATTTACGCGATGCGGCGGGCAGGCTCCATTGCGGGCGGATGTGCGAATCATTGTGGCGACGCCGAACGATCTGGAAGCGGCAACGGTAGAGAAGCGGCTGCAGGAAGAGCTGTTCTACCGGCTGAGCGCATTCGAATTGCGGGTGCCACCACTGCGGGAAAGGCGAGAAGAGATTCCGCTGTTGCTCGGGCACCTGATGAACCGGCTTACGCGCCGTTATGGGGTTCCGGCGCCCCGGCTCTCGGCGAGCCTGCTGGATGTTTGCCAGCACTACACATGGCCGGGAAATCTGCGGGAACTGGAAAATTTTGCCAAGCGCTACCTGGCGCAAGCGGATGAAGAAGCCGCGGTGAGGGAACTGCAAGCGAGTCCAGCATACGGAGTGGCGGTGAAAAACGGGAACGGCGGAAATGGCAAGCCGGGCAACGGGACGACCGCGAACGGGCACTCGGCGGAAGAGCGGTCGTCATTGAAACTGCTGGTCAGAAATGCGAAGTGGGAAGCGGAGCGGGCAGCCATCGCGGAAGCGCTGGAGCAGACGCACTGGAACCGGAAAGCGGCGGCTCGGTTGCTCAATGTGAGTTATCGCGCGCTACTCTATAAAATCCAGGAATACCACCTGGTTCCACCGGGGGGTTTGCGGATCATTGGTTCTGACGGTTTAGAGCACGTGAAATGAAGATGATGAAAAGCAGGATCGGAGGGAAGATGCCGCCCAGAGCAAGATATTTGCGGGCCGTCCATGTATTGACGTTTTTGGCCGCCATCCCGGGGGTTGGGTACGCGCAGTCCGACGCAGGATCAAAGCCGGCCGAAAGCGCGCCGGCAACGAATGCGTCGGCGGACAAGCAGGCGGGTCAGAATCAACAACACCAGAGCGTTCATTCCGACAGTTCGTACGTGATTGGCACAGACGATCTGCTGGCGATCAATGTCTGGAAAGAACAGGAAATATCGCGCACGGTGCCGGTGCGGTCGGACGGGAAGATTTCGCTGCCGCTGGTGGGAGAATTGATGGCGGGTGGGCAAACGCCGCTGCAACTGGAGCAGGAGATCACCAAGCGGCTGCAAAGCTACATATCGGAGCCCGAAGTCACGGTGATCGTGCAGGACAGCAAGAGCCGGAAGATCAATATTCTGGGAATGGTGGTACGGCCAGGATCGTATCTGCTGACGGGGTCGACGACGGTGCTGGATGCGATTGCCATGGCGGGCGGGTTCAAGGATTTTGCCAAGCAGAAGTCGATTTATGTTCTGCGCCAGGGGGACAACGGGTCGGAACAACGGTTGCCGTTCAACTATAAGGACGTAATCAAGGGCAAGAATACGGAGCAGAACATCCGTTTGCAGCCGCGCGATACGGTGGTGGTCCCGTAGTTATGGCCATAAGCATTCGACGGAAGTTGATTCTTGCGTGGACAGTCGCAGCCGCCTTGTTGCTGGCGGTGGGACAGCATGCGTTCGGGCAGGAGGCGGGAGCGCAGGCGCCGACTCAAGCTACTCCGGATCAGACGCCCAATCAAACTGTGCCCAACCAGAGTGCACCGGAGCAGACGGGAACGACGGCCGGAACGCAGGGTTCGGGGAGCGCGGAGTCCGGCTCGACGAGATCGGCTCCGGCGACGGCACTATTGGGGATTGCGGGAATTTCTGGCGAAAGCGCAGAGGGCGAGGATACGAGCCTGGAGTTGCCGCGGATTCCATCCTTGCTGGGAGGCCGGGGAATGTCACTGGCTTTTTCGGCGGAGATGGAAAGGTCGAATTTCCTGCGCGGCGGAGTGAATGTAGGCGCCTCGTATGACGACAATCCTCTGATCGCGCCGACCGGGCAGCAGAGCAATACAAGCGAGTCGTTCTTTGGCAACATAAGGATTGAGGAGTCGTCGTCGCGAGCGCGCTGGAGTCTGGGGTACGCTGGCGGCCTGACGGTAAATCAGAAGATCACAAGCCAGAACCAGGGATCGCATAATCTGAACTTTGACTCGCTGTTCCGGCTGAGCCCACACGTGAATCTGCGGGTGGCGGAAAACTTCTCGATGAGCACCGGGGTTTTTGATTCGGGCGTTAGCGGGCAAGTGGTGGGTGGGGCGGGCGGTCCGAATGGCAGCCTGATCACGCCGCTGGCAACGCAAAGAGCGGAATCGACGACGGTGGAGACGAACTATCATTTCGCGTTGAACGACATCGTCGGAGCGAGCGGTTCATTTTACGACCTGAATTTCAGCAATGTTGCGGGTCAAGCGGCGTTATCGGATACCCGGACGGCGACGGGCTCGGGGTTCTGGCTGCACAAGGTTTTTCGCGGAGACTGGGCCGGCTTGAGCTACCGATTCGAGCGGATCACGTTCGACCCGGACGGAGAGACGCGGGTCCATAGCTTTTTGGCGGTGGACACAATGAACCTGGGGAACCGGTTCAGCGTGAGCGCGTTTGGCGGTGTGCAATACGCGGACAACCAGGGGGTTGTACAACAGGCGACGACAACACTGCCTTCGGCCTCGACGCTATGGTCGCCGACGGGCGGGATTGAGGCCGGGTGGAGGAACGCGCGGACGAGCGTCATGGCAGGATACTCGCGGAGCATCAGCGACGGGGGAGGACTTCTGGGCGCGGTGCAACTGGGGAACGCGTATGGCAGCTTCCGCCGCGAACTGGCGCCGGGCTGGGCGGCGACGGCGACGGCCAGCTATGGGACAAACGCTTCGATACTACCCGCGGCGATAGTGGCCACGTCGACCAGCCTGAGTTCACTCAATCTGACTTCGGTGGGGTTTGGGCTGGAGCGGAATGTCGGCAAGAAGCTGGGATTGCGGCTGGGCTATACGCATGATTTCCAGCAGCAGGCCGGCATCGGGGACGTAACGCGCAATCGTTTTTTCGCGACGCTTACTTATCAGTGGGCGAAACCTTTGGGGATGTAAGCATGGACGAAGAATTACAGGAAGCTGGCGCGCCAATCGAGTTTAGTGAGATCAAGGGAATCGTCCGCCGGAGACGGTGGGAGTTTCTGACGGCGTTTTTCCTTGGCTGGCTGGTGGTGTGGGGCGCGAGCTGGCTGATCCCATCGACGTACCGGTCGGGGACGCTGATTCTGGTCGAGCAACCCTCGGTGCCCGAGAAGTACGTAGTTTCGAATATCGACGCCGATATTCAGCAGCAACTGGACAGCATTACGCAGCAGATACTGAGCCGCACCCGGCTGCTGCGCATCATCGACAGCCTCGGTCTGTATGCCAAGGACCGGAAACGCATGAGCGACGACGATCTGGTCGAGAGGATGCGAAAAGATATAGAGATCGAGCTGGTGCGAGGGGATGACCGGAAACTCTCGGCATTCAATATTTATTACGACAGCCGCGATCCCAAGATGGCGCAGGCGACGACGAAAGAGCTGGCCGAACTTTTCATGACCGAAAATGTCGCGCAGCGGCAAAAGCGCTCGGCGGATACGACCAACTTCCTGGAAGACCAACTGGAGCAGGCGCGGCAGAACCTGACGAAGCAGGAAGCCAAGATGCGGGAATTCAAGGATCGGCATATCGGGGAACTGCCGACGCAGACGGCAAGCAACCTGCAAATTCTATCGGGGCTGCAGAATCAGGTGCAGGCCGACGAGGACTCGCTGAATCGCGCCAAGCAGCAGAATACGTATCTGGAGTCGCTGCTCAATCAATACCGCACGCTCGATCGCGGAACGACTTCGACAAGCGAGGGAGGGGCCTCGGAGCTGGATCTGATCGATAAGCAGCTCGATCAATTGAGGACCCAACTGGCGGATCTGCAGGCTCACTACACCGATAAGCATCCGGACGTGCGGAAGACGAAAGAGCAAATTGCACGGATCGAGAAGACGCGGGAGCGGATTATCGCCGACATGAAGAGCGGGGCCAGCAGCACGAAGCACGCCGCCGTCGGATGCGATGCCGAGCGGGCCAAAAAGCGCGGCGATCCTGGAAATGGAAAGCCAATTGAAGGCCAACCGGGTAGAGGTTACGACCCGCCAGCAGGAAATCAAGGAACTGCAGGCCAAGATCGGCCAGTATCAGGGGCGGCTGAACATGGCTCCGGTGATGGAGCAGCAGTTTGCCGACGTCACGCGCGACTACGATCAGTCGAAAGCGGATTACGAGACGCTGCTGAAGAAGAAAAACGAATCGGAAATGGCGACCGACCTGGAAAAGACCGAACAGGGCGAACATTTCCGCATGCTCGATCCGCCGAATCTTCCGGTGAAGCCGTCGAAGCCGAAGCGCTTGGTATTTCTCGGGGCCGGGCTGGCAGCCGGCATTTTTCTGGGGGGCGGGCTCGCGCTGGGCAAAGAGAAGCTAAGCGGCAAGATATACAGCGAGCGAGAGATCAAGAACATGGTGCCGTTCGAGGTGATTGCGGAGATTCCGCCGATCGAAACTCCGCGGGAACAACGGCTGAAACGCCGAAGCGCCTGGATGGCAGGCGTGGCGGCGGCGGGAATAGCAGGATGTATCCTGATAGGTTCGGCAATTACTTATTTGTACGGCTAGATCTTCAGAGATCTGCGTAAGACGAAATCATGTATAAAGCGTTCTATCGACTGCAAAGAAACCCGTTCGAGATCACTCCCGATCCCTCGTTTCTGTTTCCGACGACGCGGCATAACGAGGCGCTGGCGACGCTGTATTACGGGGTGACGGCGCACCGAGGGTTCGTGGTCTTGACCGGGGAGGTGGGGACGGGCAAGACGCTGCTGCTGCGTTCACTGCTGGGGTTGCTGCAACGGAGGGATACGGCGTTTGCGCTGATTTTCAATCCCAGCCTGTCGCCGCTGGAGTTCGTGCGCTATATCGCGGGCGACTTCGGGTTGCCGAGCGCCGGCAAAGCGAAGGACGAGTTGATCCACGTATTAAACGAATTCCTGCTGCAGAGACATCAGCGTGGTTTGACGACCTTGCTGGTGGTGGATGAGGCGCACCATCTGTCGGCGGAAGTGCTGGAAGAGATCCGGCTTCTGACCAACCTGGAAACATCGCAGCAAAAGCTGCTGCAGATTGTGTTGGCGGGCCAACCGGAACTGGACCAGAAGCTCGATTCCCACGAGTTACGGCAACTCAAGCAGAGGATTGCACTGCGTTGCCGTCTGGATTGTTTGAACCTTCACGAGACCGGCGAGTACATGCGCCGCCGTCTGACGATAGCGGGGCTCAATGGAGGCCCGCCAATTTTCGAGGAAGAAGCGATCGCGGCCGTGCACCAGCATTCGAAGGGAATTCCGCGGCTGATTAATACGATTTGCGAGAATGCGCTGCTCGCAGGCTATGCGAAACAGGAGGCCACGGTGACGGCTGAGATCGTTCACGGTGTGGCCAGCGATTTACGGCTTGGGGTGACATCGGAGAAGAACATCGCGGCCGCGAAGGTGACGCACGGAGCCGACGACGAGAACCTGCTGCGGGCGGTGAAGATGCTGCTTGACGTGCGCGATCGCATGCAGGGGCCGGTGGATCCAAAAGGACGATTGCAGTAGGTAAGAGAGAATCCTTTATGAGCTATATATTCGAAGCGCTGCAACGGGCTGAAGCCGAACGGACGGGGGGAACCGCAGCGGTCCCCGCCGAATCGGTTGCCGAGTTGCTGCAGGAAATGGATCGAGTAGAGGCGAAGGCTGAGCGGACGGAAGCTATGCCTCCGTTGCCGGCTGGGCCAGCATCGGAACCTGAAAAAGTGGGAAACGAGATGTTTGCCGGGTCGCGGGTGATTGTGCCGAAGCTGGCATCCGACTCACGGCTGGTATGCATGACAGATCAGGGGAGTCCGGCAGCGGAGCAGTTTCGGGTGCTGGGTTTGAAGCTGCGGCATCTTCGCGAGCGGCGCAAACTGAAGCGCGTGGTGGTGACGGGCACGGCGCCACAAGAAGGGAAGAGCCTGGTGGCGGCAAACCTGGCATTGAACCAGGCGCGCAGCAAAGTATTGAAGACGCTATTGGTGGATGGAGACCTGCGCCGGCCGACATTAGCCGAGCGCTTTGGGTTTGGCCGTTCGTTGCCGGGCCTGAGCGAATGCCTGGCAGGAGAACTGGAACTTGGCGAGGCCATCTACAAGATCTCGGGATCTGGTTTGTGGTTTATGCCGGCAGGCCGCACACCCGAGAATCCGCTGGAATTGATGCAGGCGGGACGGCTTGGGGAGTTGCTGGAACGAGCCGGGACGTTCTTCGACTGGATTATCATCGATACGCCTCCTGTGACGCCGGTGGCGGAAACAAGCTTCTGGATGAGGCTGGCGGACGGAGTGCTGGTCGTAATTCGGGAGGGCGTCAGCGAGAAAAAGACGATTGAGAAGGCAGTCAGTTCGTTTGAGAGCTCACGATTGCTGGGCGTGGTTGTGAACAGCTGCAGTTCGAACGAGCACAAAGATTACTATTCGCGGTATGCCCAAGAGCGAGCAAGCGGGCGAAGTTTCACCCAGGGTGAGGTTGTGAGCGACAGTGAACCAGAGTAATATTGTGTTAAGGTTTGTACGAAAGCCTAAAGTTAGAGCCTAGTTCCCCGCTAGGAATTGTAAGTTCCCCCTTTTGAGAGATACGTAACAGGCCACCTGGTTCTCTGTGTGGCTAGCGAAGGAGTTTCACGTGGCTACCCGTCCGACAGATTCGATCCGAACTTCCGTGCGAATCCGGCAATCGCAAGCGCCTGTAGGAGGCGTTGAAGTGTTGAGCGAAGATACGTTTCACAGGATGATCTCATTGGAGCGCAAGCGCAGCGAACGCTCGCAGCGGCCGTTTGTGCTGCTTCTGGTGGACACCTGTGCCGGCAACGGGGCAGCCGATTCGGGCGACCGGCGCAATCCTGTACTGGTGGATTTGCTTTCCGCTTTGCAAGGAGCGACGCGTGAGACCGATGTCACCGGCTGGTACAAGGAAAGCGCCGTCATTGGCGTCATGTTTACCGAAATCGTTCTGGATAACAATCTGGTTCTGAGCACGATTCTTGCGCGCCTTGGGGCGGTGCTGCGGGAGCGGCTGGATGCGGAACAATTCAGCCGGATCAAGTTCTCATTCCACGTATTCCCGGATGATTGGGACATACAGGATCCGGACCGTCCAAGCAATCCGACGCTGTACCCGGATCTGGAAAAGCGGCAAAAGGCGAACCGATCTGGGCGAGCGCTGAAGCGCGCGATTGACGTTCTGGGAAGCTTAGCGCTGGTGATGCTGCTGTCGCCTGTGTTTTTGATGATCGCGGCGGCAATCAAACTGACATCCCGCGGACCGGTGCTGTTCCGGCAGAAACGGATTGGGGAGCACGGGACGCCCTTCACGTTCTTGAAGTTCCGCTCGATGTATGTGAACAACGACTCGAGCGAGCACCGGGAGTATGTGCGCCAGTTGATTGAAGGGAAGGCGGACAAAAAGTCCGCCAACGGGAATGGGGCGGGTGTATTCAAGCTGACCAATGATCCGCGGATCACGGCGGTGGGAAAGTTTCTGCGGCGTTCGAGCCTGGATGAACTGCCGCAACTGCTGAATGTCTTGCACGGGGAGATGTCGCTGGTTGGTCCTCGGCCGCCCGTGCCCTACGAAGTGGAAGCATACGCTACGTGGCACCGCCGGCGGTTGCTTGAAGCCAAGCCGGGAATTACCGGGCTATGGCAGGTGTATGGGCGCAGCCGGGTGGAGTTCGACGACATGGTGCGGCTGGACCTGCGCTACGCGCGGGAGTGCTCTCCGCTGCTCGACCTGAAGATCCTGTTGCAGACGCCGAAAGCCGTCATCGGCGGAGATGGCGCCTGCTGATTGTTCTTCGCTCATTGTCTTAATTCCATTCCAGTCCATTCTTTTTTCACTGCCCGCCGATTTCCCCCGCCCCGGGCGACAACGAACGATCCAAGGTGAATCTTATGCTGAAGTTTGGAGTCATCGGCTATGGGTATTGGGGGCCGAATATCGTGAGGAATCTCAGGGCCCTCGAAGGATGCCAAGTCGTAGGGGTGTGCGACCAGAGCGCGGCTTGCCGTAAGAGGATGCAGGCAGCTCATCCAGGCGTCCCGGTTTATTCGGACTACCACGAATTAATGGCATCGCCGGATGTGGATGCGATTGCTGTAATCACGCCGGTGTGGACGCACTATGAAGTGGCAAAAGCGGCGCTCGAAAACGGAAAACATGTGTTTGTGGAAAAGCCGTTCACGAGCAACTCGGCTCAGGGGGAAGAACTGATCAATCTTGCCGAGCAGAAGAACCTGCGGATCATGGTGGACCACACGTTCCTGTTCACCGGGGCGGTGCGAAAGATTCAGAAGTTGCTGGCCGAGGGGACGCTCGGCAAGCTTTATTACTACGATTCGACGCGCGTGAACCTGGGCCTGTTTCAACACGACTGCAATGTGATCTGGGACCTGGCTCCTCATGATCTGTCGATCATGAACTACTTGTTGCATGAGGATGCGGAAGCGATTTCGGCTACCGGCCAAGCGCACCTTAACGGGCACGAGGACATTGCGTTTATCACGGCCTATTACCCGGAGAAGATGATTGCGCACGTCAACGTGAACTGGATTTCGCCGGTGAAAGTTCGGACCACGCTGATTGGCGGCGAAAAGAAAATGCTGGTGTGGAACGATCTGGAAGCGGACGAGAAGTTGAAGATTTACGACAAGGGCGTTGACGTGAAGAGCCAGGAAGGCGTGTACAACCTGCTGGTCAGTTACCGGTCGGGCGATATGTGGGCCCCGCAGGTAGAGCAGGTAGAAGCATTGCGCCTGGAACTGCAGTACTTCGTCGATTGCATCAAGAAAAACGAAAAGCCCTTCAATGACGGTTGCGCCGGACTGAAGGTGGTCCGGATGCTGGAAGCGGCGAACGAATCGCTGGCAAAGCGAGGGGAACTGGTTTACGTCTAGCCAGGGATCTCTGAACAAGTATTGCGGCCGGGCCCCGGTGTCCGCGCCACACTCACTGCATGGCTGAAGAATTCTATTTACTTCCGAACGTAGTCGTGGAGCCGCTGGTGCACCATTGGTACGCCTGGTCGCACCTGATCCCTCCGGCTACGGCGGCGCGGAACGAGACGGAACGGCACCTGCGAATCATGGATTCGTTCATTCAGTCTCCGGCGGCGCATGCCGCGGCGGTCAAGAATCCGAAGCTGCTGGGCGGTCCGTTCATGGATTTGCCTGCGGATCGCCTGGAGTGTGTGCAGCAACTGGCGGATGAGACGCGAAACAGCCCGCTGGCTGAACTGTCGCGCGCAATCTGCGAAGTTGACGGAATGCTGAAGGCGAATGCAAAGGGATATTCACTGGAATCGCTCTACGCGCTGGTTCCGGAGCCGCTGCGCGGATATGTGGAACTTGTCTACGATCTGCACAACAATCCTTCATTCCGGCTGTTCGAGCGGTTGCTGTACAAGAGCCGCTTTTACAATCCCAAGCTGCAAAGCGTCATGCTTTCCCTGATCACGGAGGACGAGCGGCCGTTCGTTCTGAGCACGCCCCGTTTTCAGGAGCCAGGGAAAGTTCATCTGCAAATTCCATTCGCCAGCGAGCAGTTGGATTTCCTGTTTCAGCTGAAGACGAAATCTGCCTGCTTTGCGGAGATCAAAGATCAGCTTGATTTGAATGACGCCGATGGTCGTGTTTTCCGCGGCTTTCTGGGCCAGCGACCGGCCAGAAAGTACGAGCGTTATGAGGGCAAAGGCGCGCGCTGGCGATACTTCGGACATGCTTGCATTCTGGTCGAGGCTGGGGGCACGAGCATCCTGACCGATCCAGTCTTGAGTTATACCTACGAAAACAACATTTCCCGCTACACGTATGAAGACCTGCCTGAAGTGATTGATTGCGTTTTGATTACGCACAATCATCAGGACCACCTACTGTTTGAGACTCTGCTCCAGTTGCGCTCAAAGATTCGCACGATCGTGGTGCCTAAGAATGCCGGTGGCGCGTTGCAGGATCCCTCGATGAAGCTGATCCTCGAACAATGCGGGTTCAAGAACGTGGTGGAGATGGAAGAGATGGAAGAAGCGCAGTTTGGGGCGCTTCATCTGACGACGCTGCCATTTCTGGGTGAGCATGGCGATCTCGACATTCGAACCAAGCTGGCGTATCTCATCCGTGTGAACGGGCACTCGCTTTTATTCGCGGCCGATTCCTGCAACATCTGTCCAGAAATGTATAAGCATGTGCACGCCGAAATCGGCGATGTGGACGTGGTGTTTCTGGGCATGGAATGCGCCGGCGCGCCGATGTCATGGTTGTACGGTCCACTGCTAACAGAAAAAATGGAGCGGGCGCAGGACCATTCGAGGCGGCTGGCGGGGTCGAATTACGAGCGCGCCAACGACATCGTCGAGCGGTTTCACTGTAAGGAGCTTTACGTGTACGCGATGGGCCAGGAGCCGTGGTTGAATTATGTAATGAGCGTGAAGTACACGCCGGAATCCCACCCCATTGTGCAGTCCAACAAATTACTGGAATCGTGCGCGCTAAAGGGCATTATTGCCGAGCGGCTGTTCGGCGAAAAAGAGATTCTCCTCGCTGCATAAGATCGCTTATTTTTCATGAAACCCCTAATTACAGGAAGTGCCAGCAGCGCAGGTGCCGCGAGCCTGGAAGAACGACACAAGCTTCTCGTGGAGTGGAATAGCAACGCTTCGGACTATCCCCGCCATCTGTGCATCCACCAGGTGTTTGAGCAGGAGGCGGCCCGCCGTCCCAACGCGGTTGCGGTGCGGTTTGCGGATCAAAAGCTGACTTACCTGGAGCTGAACGAGCGAGCCAACCAGTTAGCTCACCGGCTGCGGGAACTTGGCGTGGGACCGGAAGCGATGGTGGGAACGGTCGTCGAGCGCTCGCTCGAAATGGTAATTGCGCTGTTGGGAATCCTGAAGGCCGGGGGAGCTTTTGTGCCGCTCGATCTGAACTATCCAGCGGACAGGCTGGCGTTCATGGCGTCGGACACAAAAGCGCCAGTACTGGTTGTTGGACGGAAGGCGTTGGAGCGGCTTTCCGGTCAGAACTGGCTGCATGCTCAACTGGTGACGGTGGACGGCGACGCTGAGGAAATTAAGAAGAACAGTAAGCAGAATCCCGAAAATCTCAGCAGGCCGGATGGTTTGGCGTACGTAATGTACACGTCGGGTTCAACGGGCCGCCCGAAGGGTGTGATGGTGCCGCACCGCGCTGTCGTGCGGCTGGTAAAGAACACTAACTTTCTGGAGTTTGGCGAGACCGACGTGTTTTTGCAATTCTCGCCGGTTTCGTTCGATGCATCGACACTCGAAATTTGGGGACCTCTTCTCAATGGAGGATGCGTCGCGGTGGCGTCGCCATGCACGCACTCGCTCGAAGAGATCGGAGCGGAGATTCGCAAGCACGGCGTGACGACGGCCTGGTTGACGGCGGGACTGTTCCATCTGATGGTCGAGCAGCGTCTGGAGGATCTTAAACCTCTGCGGCAGTTGCTGGCCGGCGGCGACACGCTCTCGGTTCCGCATGTGAAGCAGGCTTTGAAAGGTCTTCCACATTGCCGGCTGGTGAACGGTTATGGGCCGACCGAGGACACCACGTTTACCTGCTGCCGCACCATCACGGCAGAAGATGCAGAAGGCACGTCAATCCCAATCGGCCGCCCGATCGCGAATACGCAGGTGTATCTACTGGGCGCAAATTATGAGCCCGTTGCTGTCGGAGAAGAAGGCGAACTCTATGCGGGCGGGGACGGGGTGGCGCGCGGATACCTGAACCAGCCGGAACTTACAGCGGAGCGGTTTATCCGGAACCCGTTCAGCGACGATCCGAACGCAAAGCTTTACAAGACGGGCGATCTCGCGCGTTATCGCGAGGACGGCGTGATCGAATTTCTTGGCCGGATCGACAATCAGGTAAAAATCAGCGGCTACCGGATTGAACTGGGCGAGATTGAAGCGACGCTGATCGGGCACCCGGATGTCAAAAGTGCGGTGGTAATTGCGCGGCAGGATGGGCCGGGCCAGAAAAAGCTGCTGGCGTATGTAGTTCCGCAAAATGGGACGTACTCGGCTGCTGAGTTGCGCGCCTATCTGGAACAGAAACTTCCACCGTATATGTTGCCGAGCGCGCTGATGAGTCTGGATGCGTTGCCGCTTTCGCCCAACGGGAAACTGGATCGGGGCGCCCTGCCATCGCCGGTTGCCGAGCAGGCGACGCCTACAAGCGATGCGTCTGGCACGAAGACAGAACTGGAACAGAAGATAGCGGCCGTGTGGGGCAAAGTTCTGGGGATGCAGGAAGTCGGCCTGGAGGTCAACTTCTTCGACATTGGAGGCGACTCGCTCGCGCTGCTTGAAGTGCACGCCGAATTGCAGAAAGCAGTCGACGCTCAGATCCAGGTCGTCGATCTTTTCGACTACACGACGGTTCGCGGGCTGGCGCAGAAACTAGCCGGCGGCGCAAAAAGGAATCTGCAGGCAGCCCAGGACAGGGCGCAACAGCAGCGGGCGGCGTGGGAGCGGCAAAAAGCCATCCGTACTTTCTAGAAACGGTCGCATAAATATTCTTCGGGGGAAAGCGTTCGCCCTCAGGGGCTAAAGCCCACGTCAATCGCGGCCCTGGACGGCACGGCTGAAGCCGTGCCCTTCCCAAAAGCATTGATGAGACAAGTTCTAATCTCAGATTGACCGCACGTTATAACTCCTAGGAGCAATGTAATGAAAACAACCGGCATGCAAACTTTAAACGACCTATGGGCAAGTGATCCGCGATGGCGCGGAGTGGTTCGTCCCTACACGGCAAGCGATGTTTACCGCCTGCGTGGGTCGATTGAGATTGAGCACACATTGGCGCGGCTGGGAGCGGAGAGGTTGTGGAGTCTGCTGCACTCGGAGACCTACGTGCCGGCGCTGGGCGCGATGACCGGCAACCAGGCGGTGCAGCAGGTGAAGGCGGGATTGAAGGCGATCTACGTGAGCGGCTGGCAGGCGGCGGCCGACGCCAATGAGGCGGGCACGATGTATCCGGACCTGAACCTGTATCCGTCGGACTCGGTTCCGAAACTGGCGGCGCGGCTGAACCAGGCGCTGGTGCGGGCGGATCAGATTGCGCACGAGCAGGGAAAAAGCGATGTGCACTGGTTTGCACCGCTGGTAGCCGATGGAGACACGGGGTTCGGAGGAACGCTGAATTCGTTTGAACTGATGAAGGCGATGATTGAGGCCGGAGTTGCCTGTGTGCACTTCGAAGATCAGTCGTCTTCGGCGAAGAAATGCGGGCATCTCGGTGGAAAGGTTCTGGTTCCTACGAAGGAAGCGGTGCAACGGCTGGTGGCCGCGCGTCTGGCGGCCGATGTGATGGGAGTTCCAACGGTGATCATGGCGCGCACGGATGCGGAAAGCGCGGGCCTGCTGACCAGCGATGCCGATCCGTTCGATCATGAATTCATGACCGGCGAGCGCAACGAGGAAGGGTTGTTTGTGATTCGGCAAGGCATAGAAGCGGCGATTGCGCGCGCTCTGGCGTATGCGCCGTATGCAGATTTGATATGGTGCGAAACCTCGACACCGGATCTCGGCGATGCGCGTGAATTCGCCGAGGCGGTGCTGGCGCAGTATCCGGACAAGATTCTGGCCTACAACTGCTCGCCGTCATTTAACTGGAGAAAGCATCTCGACGAAACTACGCTGGCTAAATTCCAGCAGGAACTCGGGGCGATGGGATACAGATTCCAATTTGTAACGCTGGCCGGGTTCCACGCGCTGAACCTCTCGATGTTCGATCTGGCGCGTGCTTATAAAGAGAACGGAATGGCGGCGTACTCGAGGCTGCAGGAAAAGGAATTCGGCCGGGAACGTGATTTTGGCTACGAGGCGGTGAAGCACCAGCGTTTCGCGGGCACGGGATACTTCGATGCGATACAGCAGACGATCACCGGCGGAATGGCTTCCACGCTGGCATTGCGCGGTTCAACCGAGTCGGAACAATTCTGCAACGGTAATGGTGTGGCCAACGGGCCAACGGCAGGCGGCAAATCAAACGGCAAGGCCAAGGGAAATGGGCATGTTAGCGGCAATGGCAACGGAAACGGCCATCATGGAATGCGGCAGCCGGACCTGTCCGCGCACGCGGACGCTGGGCCGGCTAAGAATCGGGGAAACGGGCGGGCAACTGGCGATCCAGTTAACGCTTCACCCTTGGAGCAGAAAACCGATTAATCAGGAAGACCAATCGCTTCGGTGAGACTAATCGATAATTTGCGGCAGCAACCTCGCCGCCCTCAGTTTTATCCCAACCCAAACCAATCTAGTGAGGAACCGGTCGAATATGGATCAATTCGTTTGTATAGCCCCGGATGTAAAGCTCGGCGAAGGGGTAAAGCTTTCAAAGTTCATCAATCTTTACGGTTGCGAGATAGGCGACGAAACCAAGATTGGGGCGTTTGTCGAGATTCAGAAGAACGCGACGGTCGGACGGCGCTGCAAGATTTCGAGTCACACCTTTATTTGCGAAGGGGTGACGATTGAAGACAACGTGTTTGTCGGACACGGCGTGATGTTCATCAACGACTTGTATCCGCGGGCGACGGCCGCCGGGGGCGGTTTGCAGACCGAAGCCGACTGGAAAGTGGAACGGACGCTGGTGAAAAAGGGAGCATCGATCGGTTCGGGCGCGACAATTCTGGCGAACACGACGATCGGCGAAAACGCCATCGTGGGAGCAGGCGCGGTGGTTACCAAAGATGTACCGGCCAATACTATTGTGACTGGCGTGCCGGCAAGGGTTTTGCGTCAAATTGAAATGGGGGCAACTCGGTGAATCCTACACAGAATATTCCTTTCCTTGATCTGGTCACTCCGCACGTTGAGCTCGAGGCAGAGCTGACGGAGGTTTTTCAGAAGGTAATCCGCTCGGCAGGTTTTATCGGCGGGCCGCTGGTCGAACAGTTCGAAAAAGAGTTTGCCGCATTTTGCCAGACGGCTCGTTCGGTTGCGGTCAATAGCGGGACGGACGCGCTGCGTTTTGCACTGATGGCGGCAGGAGTAAAGGCCGGCGACGTGGTGGTAACGGTTCCCAATACGTTTATCGCCACCACCGAAGCGATTTCGCAAGCGGGAGCATTGCCGGAGTTCGTCGATATTGACGAGGGCACCTACAACATGGACGCGAACAAGCTGCGCGAGTATCTGGAACGCGGCTGCACGGTGTCGGAGAAGGGCAACCTGGTCAGCAAGCGGAGCCACCGTCCGGTGACGGCGATTGTGCCTGTCCATCTTTACGGGCAGATGGCGGACATGGACGCGATTCTGGAACTGGCGGAGCAGTATCGCCTGATCGTGATTGAGGACGCCTGCCAGGCGCACGGGGCCGAATATTTCTCGCGCAAACAAAACCGCTGGCTGCGGGCGGGCTCGATGGGGCGAGCGGGTGCATTCAGTTTCTATCCCGGCAAGAACCTGGGGGCCTGCGGCGAAGGCGGGGCGGTTACGACGAACGACAACCGGTTGGCGGATGCAGTCAAGATGATCCGAGATCACGGGCAAGCAAAGAAGTACTACCACGATATGGAGGGATACAACGGCAGGCTGGACGCGATTCAGACGGGCATTCTGAGTGTGAAGCTGAAGCACCTGCCGGAGTGGAACGCGCAGCGGCGGGAGCGGGCCGAGGAATATAAGCGGCTGTTTGCAGCATCCGAGGCCGCGCTCAAGGCGCCTTATGAGCCGTCGTGGTCGCGCGCGGTTTTCCACCTCTATGTGGTGCGGACGCAGGACCGGGAAGGGCTGATGGCGCATCTGGCGAAAGCCGGAATCGGCTCGGGTATTCACTATCCGATTCCGCTGCACCAGCAGCGGGCTTACGCATCGCTCGCATACAAGCAGGGAGACTTTCCCGTCACGGAGAAAGTGGCGGGCGAAATTGTTTCTCTGCCGATGTTTCCGCAAATGAAATCAGAGCAACAAGACCGAGTGGCGAGCGAGATTGCGCGATTTCTGCAAGGCGCTCTGGCGGCGGCGAAGTGAGGGGCCGCAGACATCCCAAAAACTGGGGCGCCAGGGGCATGCGCGCCAGTCATTCGCAGAGGGAGATGGAGTCTTAGAATGTCGACTATCGAAGCAATCGGTTCGGACATCATTGAGACTGTGTCCGCCAAGCCGCGGAGGAAATTGTGGATTGATCTAGACAACTCCCCCCACGTGCCATTTTTCCGGCCCATCATTGACGAGCTGAAGGAGCGGGGATACGACCTTGTGATCACCGCCCGGGACGCATACCAGGTGCGGGAGCTTTTACAGTATTACGGAGTTGAAGCCAAGGTCATCGGGAGCCACTATGGCAAGCATAAGATTCTTAAGGCCTTGGGGACCGTTTGGCGAGCTTTGTCGCTGATCAACCTGGTGCGACGGGAGAAACCGGATATCTCCCTGTGTCACGGATCGCGTGGCTGCCTGATCACCTCCAAGGTTCTGGGGATTCCGAGTCTTGCGTTGATGGACTACGAATTCACGACTGGGATACCGTTATTGCGACCCACATGGCTCATGGCGCCCAGCGTTGTGACCGGCGAGCGACTGGGAGGCGTTGGCGTCCTGAAGTACCCCGGCATTAAAGAGGATGTTTACCTTCCTCGGTTTCGCCCAGATGCGGGATTACGGAAGAGGCTCGGAATAGCGCAGGATGCTTTGGTGATCACCGTCCGCCCGCCGGCAACGGAGGCTCACTACCACAACCCGGAGAGCGAAATCCTGTTCATGGAGGCGCTCAAGAGATTTTCGACGGACAAGGACACGACGATCATTCTTCTGCCAAGAAACAAGAGGCAAGAGAGTGAGCTAAAGGCGACCTGGAAGGCGGAGATTTCGGCGGGGAGAATCGTCATCCCCGATCACGTCGAAGATGGCCTTAACCTTATCTGGAATGCGGACTTGGTGATCAGCGGCGGTGGCACAATGAACCGGGAGGCGGCGGCGATGGGTGTGCCAGTTTACAGCATATTTCGAGGGAAAATCGGGGGAGTCGACCGCTACCTGGCCGACCAGGGACGGCTCGTGCTGCTGGAATCGGCAGAAGATGTCAGAACGAAGATCAAGCCTGCACATCGGGAAAAGGAACGGCGGCTTGAGGGTCAAAGCACGCAAACGCTTAGCGCTATTGTTGATACTATTATATCGCTGGCCGAGACCACGTCATCTGCTGGCCGCAATTGATGCCTCGTGAGGCTGCCCAAAACAGGGTTCGATGGGTGATCCTGGGCGGCTCCGAGGTACCAAGGGGCTTGTCCGAGTGGCCAAGCGCAGGCTGTAGATTCGTTCCACTTTGGGAAGGTGGCATGCACTAGTGGTATCTAGACCCGCCTACACTTTCAGTTCAGAATCATGGAGTAGGGAGCACACCCGCATCGCACCTAGGTTGGGTCGGGCAGTCGCTTCCAAATTATCAGCAACGAGCATGCGCTCGTCCCCCGGAGGTAGCATGATCGCGGTTCGCAAACTACTCTTTGCCATCATTTTTCTCTCATTAGTGTCGGCCGGATGTGCGTTTGGATCGGCCGCCAACGTTTACATCACTCCAAACGGAAGCCCTACCGGCAATTGCAGCAGCAATGTGCAGACGCCAGCGTTCGTGACCACCTCTGGAAATTGGGGCTCCGGTTCGACGCAGATTGGCCCAGGAACCACGGTCCTGTTCTGTGGCACGTTTAATCTCGCAGCCGGTGCGTCAGGACTCACCGTGCAGGGCAACGGAACGAGCACGAACGGCATAACGATCGCGTTTGACACGGGCGCGATTCTTCAATCGCCCGCTTTCGCTGGATTCGGCTCTTCTTACGGCGCTGGCATCGTCATTAACGGCTTCAGCTACATTACCGTGGACGGTAAAAACACGGGCACAATTCAAAACACGCTGAATGGCTCCCCCGGGCAGACCTGCCTGAGTGGAGCTTGCTCCGTGAAACAAAGTTCGTTGGGGTTTTACATCCACAAGACAACTGGAGTAGAAGTCAAGAATTTAACCGTCCGCAATATCTATATGGATAAGAACGCCGAGCAGAGCAACGCAGCGTTTTACAGCGGGGACCTCTATACCGACGGGCCGAATTCGTCATTGACTATTGATGGGAATACGCTAAAGGACGCCCATGTGGGAGCATGGATCAGCTTTGACAACGGCAGTACGACCGCAAACGTGTTCAACAACACGATCGCTCACCACGCCTGGCAGATTTCCGCTGCGAACGGCTCTAGCTCCTCGAGCAGCGCAAACATTAACATTTACAGCAACACTATTTCCGATTACAGCGATTGGAACGCAGGAGGCGATGGATCCTTCCACACGGATGGCATCATTGACTTTACCGCCAGCGGCGCGCCAATGTTTAACCCGCAGATCTACGACAACTATTTTTATGGAGATCTTGACGGAGGCACGGGATCTGGAACCGCGCACATTGATTGCGGTACCACCAACAAGAGCAGCAGTTGCACGGTTTTCAATAACGTCGTGGATATGTCGGGCAGCACCCACTGTGCGGCAGCGATCTGGATCGAAGGTGTCCAAGGCCAAATCTACAACAATACGCTGATTGGGCCGTCCAAGTGTTTGACGGGGGCGAGCTATGGCGTGGTTTTCCAGGGCACAGAAAATACCCTGGTGAACAACATTATCTCCAGCGTGACATATTTTTACGGTGATCCTGGACCTTACGGAAACGTGGCCACTGAAATTGCGGCTTCCGACCACAACATTTTCTACAACTGCCTTGGCGGGAATAGTTGCTGGGCATTTGGCCAGGGGAACTGGTCAACGCTGGCGGCGTGGAGTGCCGCACAAGGCAAGGACAAGAACAGCAGCCCAGCGAATCCGCTGCTCACGGCCTCATATACGTTGGGCACTGGCTCACCCGCAATTGGTCTGGGCGACGACATGGATTCCGCGCTCGGCCTAGATCCTTGCTGCAAATCTCTCACGCCAGTGCAAGCTAATATCGGTGTGAATGCGTTGGCCTACGACAAGACTCTGGTGGCCAGGACGACGTCGGGCAGCTGGAATTCGGGAGCCTACGAAGGGGCTGGTTCCGCTTTAGCCCCGCCAACGGGCTTAGTTGCGACGGTCCACTAGACTTTAATCAACAGCAGAAATCCTTGGGCCGTTCCTCATTCCTCAAGAACGGCCCATTGTTACCCTTCAATAGAGCTTTTTCAGCAAAATCCCGCACAGTCCAACTCTAAATAGAAAGTTCTCGGGGCAACGAGCTGTGAGCTCATCTCTCAAAGTAACGTTCATTGTCGCTGCAAACGACCGGGGTATTCTCCACAAAAACCTGTTAGCGTCCCCCTGCTTGCAGGGTGTTCATGGCCATCAGGTGATCGTGCAAGAGGGCTATGCGTCAGCGGCGGCGGCCTACAATGCTGCTTTGGCGCAGAGCCTTAATGAAATTGTCGTGTTCATTCACCAAGACGTCTATCTACCCGACCGCTGGTTAACCGAACTTGAAGCTACGCTCCAAGGACTGGCCGAACTTGATCCAAACTGGGGAGTACTTGGATGCTGGGGGCTGAAAAAGAATGGCGACGGGTTCGGATACCTCTACACCCCAGGCCAAGCCGTGATCGGGCATGCTCTGGAAGCCCCGGAAGCGGTACAGACGCTCGATGAGGTGGTGCTCATTTTGCGAAAGTCCTCTGGGCTCAAATTCAATGAGGAGTTGCCAGGGTTTCATTTGTACGGCACAGATATTTGCTTGGCGGCTGCCACCCGGGGCCTGCAGAGCTATGCCATCTCGGCTTTTTGTATTCATAACAGCCGCCAGCATTTTCGGCTCCCCAGCGATTTCTACGTTTGCTACCGAAATGTGAAGCGCATTTGGAGAAAATCGTTGCCGATTCAGACTTCTTGCATTTGCATCTCACGATTCGATGGGGATATGTGGCGACGACGGGTTAGGGAGACTATTCACAGGATCGTCCATCGCGCGCCGCAAAGAGGTCCCCGGACAGAAGATCCAAGAATCATTCTGAACCGGATCCAGGCGAGGGATCAAGTCTAGGTGTTCCACCCTAGCCCCACCAAGAGCTTAAATTGAAATCCATGTTCAGCGACAGCATCGAGAGGCTCAAGACGTATGTGGGAGGCGGACGCCTGCGGGCAAAAGCTCTGCGCGGCGGCGCCTGGCTAGGGCTCGGAAGCGTCACCGCCCAAGTATTTCGTTTCGGCCGGAACATTCTACTGACCCGCCTCTTGGCGCCTGAGTCATTTGGCGTGATGGCCATTGTTCTGTCCGTCAGTTCGATGATGGACACCTTTACCGAAATCGGAATCAAGGAAGCGATTATACAAAACGCAAATGGACACGAAGAGGAGTACGTGAACTCCGCGTGGTGGTTATCCTTTGTGCGCTCGCTGCTTATTTACGCGCTGGTCTTCATCTTTGCACCGCAGGTAGCCAGTTTTTACCATAATCCCGCCCTAACATCGTTAATGCGCATTGCCCTGCTGAGTGTTGTGCTTAACGGTGCCATGAGTCCCAGAGCATTCGTGGCGCTAAAGCTCATGAATTTTAAGAAATGGGCCATCATCAGCTATGGAAGCAGCTTGGCAGGCACGTTGTTAACCATCGGTTTGACGCTGGTTCTCCGAAACGTCTGGGCCTTGGCGATCGGGTTTGCCGCCGAATACGCCGTGCTTTGCTTGGCCTCCTACGCGCTCTGTCCATTTCGACCGACTTACAGAATTCACAAGGATTCTGCTCGCGAACTCTTGACATTTTCGCGGGGTATATTTGGTCTTTCATTCCTGAATTTGATCTTTGCGCGGACAGATATTTTTGTGCTAGGGAAACTGGTCTCCGCTGACCAATTGGGTATTTATACGATCGCCACGTATCTAGCACAGGTTCCGGCTTCTTTCGCAATGACTTGGCTGGGGCAGATACTGATGCCAATGTTTTCCCATCTTAAGGAAGACTACGCGCGCGTAAATGATGCTCTTGGCAAGGTGACATCAACGATCGTTGTCCTGTTCATGCCAGCTTTTATCTTCGTGCTGCTCGCTGGGCATACGCTCTTATCGGTACTCTACGGGCCGCGCTACGCTGGCGCGTTCTGGCCTTTGGCGGTTGCTGTACTGGTCGCATTTGTAAACATCGCCAACGGACAGATCACTACTGTGCTGTATGCTGCCGGGAAGCCGCACCTCCATCGTCTTTGCGTGTTGATAATGGCGATTGTCATGATCGTGCTGATCTATCCGGCAGTCCACTATTGGGGACTCGCCGGAGCTCAACTCGCAGCTTTTGCAGCGATCGTCGTTGGGTACACTATTCAGCTGCGCCAGATAAAGACACTTACCGGCTTCCGTTTCTCACAATACAGCAAGACATTCGCGGTGAGTCTTGCGGGCGCGCTCTGCGTCTTGGGACTGGCGCTGATGGCACACCCGACGTTGAAGTTTTCCGGACCACTGTTCAGTCTGATCTACGGTGCCAGCACGTCGATGCTGGCCCTCGCGGTAAGTGCGCTTGTTTTCGTACGCCAGATTCGAAACAACATTGGCGTGGCCGCAACGTGATCCTTCCGATCGGGAAGGCGAGGAACGACGTGCACATTTTGCAAGCACAACTCACGACCGAGGGTAAGAAGAAAATGCCGGTCCATTCTTTGACGGGGTGTCCGATCTGCGCTTCCGATGAGCCGATTCTCAGGCTCCGGGCTCCCGACCGCTTTCACATGCGAACCGATGTCTACGAACTCATGGAATGCCGGCGATGTTCCTTCGTTTGGTTGGACAATATGCCGGCGCCAGAGGAAATGGCTTACCACTATGGAGCGGACTATCATAGAGCCGTTACCGCCTCCGGCGAAACAAAACTCCTCAAGCGATGGCGCCCCACGCGAGATAAAGTGCTGAAGATTGGACGAGGTGACGCTCTCCTTGATGTGGGATGTAGCTCGGGCGGATTCTTGCGAACCCTTCGAGACGGGCCTTGGACGCTTTATGGCATTGAAATATCTCCAGACGAGGCTCGAAAAGCGGGACAAAGTAGTGGAGCAGAAGTATTTGTAGGTACCGTGCTTGACGCTCAGTTTGTTCCTGAGAGTTTTGACGTAATTACGGCTTTTCATTTCCTCGAACACGCCCATAGGCTTAAAGAGGTCGTAGGAAAGTTATGGGAATGGTTGAAGCCTGGGGGCATCATTTACATTCAAGTCCCCAATATCGAGAGTGTCGAAGCCCATATCTTTAAGTCATATTGGTATGGTCTCGAGTTGCCACGGCACCTCTGGCACTTCTCGCCAGCTTCATTACGAGAGCTTTTTTTACCTGCCGGGTTCGAGGAAGTGTTTGCCCATACAACACCGGATTGTTACGTCGAGAAAAGTATGCGCTATCTGCTAGATAACGCATTCACTAAAGTCGGAATCTCGCGGACGCCGCTCGCCGCGCTGAATGGTTCTGCAAGCATTCCGCTAAGGGTAATTCGAAAGGCCGTGCGGTTAAGCGCTCTATGGCCCTTCCGTCAGGCATCGGCGGTTGCAGGACGGGGTGCAGGCATTGATGCGATATTCCGCAAACCAATGACTAAGGTCGCATCTTCCCGGCGCACAGTATGAATCCACGATTCGAGATGCCGGACAATTACTACTTTGGCGGCGGGGGGGCGACCTTTCTCCCGCCACTGGCCATCGGCATCCTGATCGTTGCGGTCATTCTGATTCTTGCGCTGCCACGGAAATACGCGGTTGCACCGCTGCTTCTGGCGTGTATATTGCTGCCACAGCAGCTCAACGTCATCGTCGGCGGCCTCCACTTTCCGGTCGAGCGCATCCTGCTATTGGCCGGATGGGTTCGTTGTCTGAGCCGGCGCGAGTATGTCATTGGCCGGTGGAATCCACTGGACAAGTCGATCGTTTGGTGGGCCGCGCTCAATGCGATCACATTTTCACTTCTTTGGGCAGCATTGTCTGCGGTCACGAACAGAATCGGTTTCCTATACACAAATCTGGGATCGTACCTGCTTTTTAGATTCCTGATTCGCGACAAGGCCGATGTCATACGCACAATCAAGATTTTCGCAGTCATCGTTGTCATCATCGCCCCTTTTATGTTGGGCGAGCACCTTACCAGACAGAATGGATTTTCTTTCCTGGGTGCGAATCCGCTGGCGGGGGTGCGCGATGGATCGGTCCGGGCCCAGGGGCCCTTCGCTCACGCCATCATAGCGGGCACGTTCGGCGCGATGTTAATGCCATTATTCGTCTGCCTGTGGTGGCGCCGTGAGCACCACCGATGGTTGTTGGGATTGGGAATCGCCGGGTCGACGGTGATGACGATCGCGTCGGCCTCCAGTACTCCTCTGATGACGTTTGGAGCTGGAACGCTGGCGCTCCTGTTTTGGCGTGAGAGGAAGCGACTGCGGGCGTACCGCTGGGGCGTCGTCATTGTTCTAGTAACTCTGCATCTGGTCATGAAAGCTCCAGTTTGGTTTCTCATCGCTCGCGTCGGTGGCACAACCGGAGGAAGTGGATACCACCGGGCAGAGTTGATCGACAATTTCGTGCACCATTTCTCGGAGTGGTGGCTGATCGGTACACGAAATAACGCCGACTGGGGCTACTACATGTGGGACGTCGACAATGCCTATGTAGCCGCGGGCGTGGGCGGCGGCCTGATCACGTTCATCCTGTTTATCGCGATATTGGTGTACGCGTTCAAGAGGATCGGCGTGGCAAGGAAACTCGCGGAAAGATCTCCGAAAGACGCGCGTTTGATTTGGGCGATTGGAGCCGCGCTGTTCGCGAATGCGGTTGCGTTCTTTGGTATTTTCTATTTTGACCAGAGCATTGTCGCCTGGTATGCCCTACTCGCCATGGCAGCGGTCTCGGCCAAGTTGATCCCACCCAAGAAGACGCCAACATCTGAAGGAACGAACGCGGGCCACAACGCGGGGACACCGCCCGTCTCGGAGGGGATGCACGTCTTCACTCCTGCGTAGCGAACTCCGTCGATGGAGCCATACATAGAAATGGAAACACACACTACAGAACCGGTCGTGTCGGTCATCATCGTGACCTGGAATGGGAAGAAGTATGCGCTTGAATGTCTGACTTCCTTGCAGGAACAGCGAAGCGACCTCCCGTTCGAGGTCATTGTTGTCGATAACGCGTCGACTGACGGAACGCCGGACGCTATTTCTGAGCAGTTCCCCAATGTGTTGCTGATTAGAAATCAGAGTAATCTCGGTTTCGCCAAGGCCAATAATATCGGGATCGCTCGCAGCCGCGGTAAATACGTCGCGTTAGTGAATTCGGATGTTGTCGTTCCGCAGGGATGCCTGGACAGACTGGTCGATTATTTGGAGAGGAACCCGAGCATCGGTCTTATCGGCCCGAAAATGTTGAGCCCGGACGGCAGTATAGGCCAATCCGTGATGCGATTGCCTACGGTGTGGAATACCATCTGCAGCGCATTGGGGTTGCATGCACTGTTCCCGAGATCAAGGACCTTCGGTGGCTTTTTGATGGAGGGTTACGCGTACGATCGCATCGATGACGTGGAAGTACTGACGGGCTGGTTCTGGATGGTGCCCCGTGTTGCATTGCAACAGGTAGGAGGGCTGGACGAGCAATTTTTCATGTATGGGGAAGATATCGACTGGAGCCATCGTTTCCTGAAAGCTGGATGGCGGGTTGTGTTCTATCCCGATGCGGAGGCGCTGCATTACGGGGCAGCAAGCTCGGCCGAGGCTCCTACGCGCTTCTATATTGAAATGCGACGTGCGAATCTCCAGTATTTCCGAAAGCATCATGGGCGGATCGGAAGCATCGGGTACATTCTGGCAACGTCTATCCATGAATTAGTTCGAATCGTCGGGTATAGCTTTGTGTACTGTTGCGCCAAGGCTCGGAGGTCCGCAGCCGTTTTCAAGGTGAGCAGAAGCGTTTCTTGTCTTAAATGGCTTTGCGGGGTGGGGCCCGTCACACAGTGAAGCCGGTAACAAACGTTAAAAGCGACGCCGCCGCGCAGGTAAGTTGCGAATCTGCAGCGATGTGGCGCTATGTGTTAGTGACAGCCGCACACAATGAAGAGGCTTTCATTGAGAAGACAATCGTGGCCGTCTGCGGGCAAGAAGTTCGGCCTGAGATGTGGGTAATTGTCGATGACGGTTCGACGGACGATACAGCGAGGATTGTTCGAGAGTATGCGCAGGAATACAGGTTCATTCAACTGCTGCAACTCTCCAAGAAACATGCGCCAGATTTTGGCGCGCAGGTCCTCGCGATCAATGCCGGCTTTGATCTCCTGCTGAAGAGCAAGGTGGAATTCGATTTTATCGGCAATGTGGATTCAGACATCGCGTTTGACGCGTCGTACTTCCGTGAACTGGTCCGCAAGTTCGAGGCAGAACCCGGCCTGGGCCTGGCGGGAGGATGGTTGTATGAAGAAGATGGCATGAAGTTCCGGCCAAGGAAGGGAAATCGGGCCAGCAGCGTTCCGCACGGCATACAACTGTTTCGGCGAGAATGCTTCCATGCGATTGGCGGTTATATCCCGCTTCGGTACGGCGCTCCTGACTGGTGCGCAGAGATTTCGGCACGCATGCATGGATGGCGGGTCGAGTCGTTTCCGGACGTTCACGCACTTCATCACCGGCCGACGGGAAGTGTTAGCGGACGTGTCAGGTATCTGTACCGGGCGGGGTTGGCGGCTTTTGCGCTCGGGAGCCATCCCGCGTTCGAGATCGCGAAGTGTATTGCTAGTTTGCACCGCCGTCCTTATTTGGCCGGTGCGCTTAGCAGACTGGCTGGATTTGGAGCTGGATACTGGCGAAGGGAAGAGAGGCAGGTTCCCGAAAAGTTCGTACGCCATTTGAGACGCGAACAGGCTCAGAGAGTGCGCACCCGGTTGACGGCACTTCTAGGCATGACAGCGAATGCAAACGCGGCTTCTGAACCGGCCAAGAGCAACAGGTCTTTGTCGCAGGAATGATGACGGCAATCTGATTTATGGGTCTAAGCGCATACAAAAAGATCAGACGCGCGGTGAGTTTGTTGGTCAGCCTGGCGTACTACGTCATTAATTCGAGCTGGCGCATCGTTCTGTCGATGTTTGGCAAAGAACCGACCCCTACATGTGTGGTCGTGTACTATCACGCGATTAAGGATGAAGAGCGCGAGGCATTTGCCGGGCAGATGGATCTGATTCGGCGATTAACGGAACCAATCGCGATCGATCGCGTCGCACCGATGCTGCCGAACAAGAGGTATTCAGCGGTTACTTTCGATGACGGTTTTGAGAACACGATTCGGAACGCCGTTCCTGAACTTGTGAAAAGAAGCATACCGGCGACCATCTTTGTTATGGCGGACCTGCTAGGCGAGTTCGCCAGTTGGTGGCCGGAGTCAGCGCCCGAGCGATGCGAGCGGCTTGCTTCGGCGGAGCGACTACGACAACTTCCCGCGGAGTCGATCTCGATCGGATCGCATACTCTGACGCACCCCCGGCTTCCGTCGTTGCCCGAAGTGAGCGCGCGGCGAGAGCTTTCGGAATCGCGAACCAAGCTGGAGCACTTGCTGGGGCGTCCAGTGACGACGTTCAGCTTTCCGTACGGTGCTTTCAATACGCGATTGGTGGAATGGTGCCGCGATGCGGGATATGAGCGGGTTTTCACAACGTTGCCGCTGATCGCATTTTCCGAACCCGAAGAGTTTGCGGTTGGGCGAGTAAGCGTTGAGCCGACGGATTCGCCTCTGGAATTCCGCCTGAAGGTGCTGGGTGCCTACCGGTGGCTGCCATTGGCATACAAAATGAAACGTGCCATTCTCTCAGCGCGGGCCGTCAAGAAGGATAAGGATAGAGAGTTGGAAGCGAGCTTTGTGCGGAAATAGTCTTCGAACGGATCTAGTCGCTCAGTATTTTTGGCCGAACTCTGGAAAGACACACTTTAAAGAGAGGTAAACATTGGATCGGGGCCCGACATCGATGGATAGCAGCGTGATCAGGTATTTTCGACATCCCGAACAATATGGCCGGTTCGGATTAACCGGTACGCTGTCGGGGAATAGCGGGTATTTTCAGTTTGGCAAGAACACGTTATACGGGCGCGTAAAGGGCCAACCAGCAAGCACTCCCGTTGGCCTCCTGGAAAGCAGAGTCGGGGAGGCAACGATCAAGGACGGAATCGTCTGCCTGCCTTTCGATCTTACAGAGGTAGTCGAAGGCTTGCGACAAGAGACCTACGTGAACGGCAGCGGGGGCGGGTTGATGCCTGCGATTACTGCCGCTTATTACTTTGTGAGACCGATCTTGCCGGTGGCTATCCGAAAACACCTGCAGAGTATTCGCTTGCGCAATTGGGACCGCCTGCCCTTCCCGCACTGGCCGGTGGACCGGACGGTGGATAGTCTCATGGAGCAGATGCTGCTCATGGTGCTGCGGGCAGAGAACCTGAAAGAAATTCCATTTATCTGGTTCTGGCCGGACAACGCCTCCAGTTCTGCGGTAGTGACCCATGACATCGAGACGGCCGCGGGCACGGATCTGTGCCCGATGATCATGGACATCAACGACTCATTCGGAATCAGCGCTTCTTTCCAGGTGATTCCGGAGCAGCGCTATCACGTGACCGAAAAATTTCTGGAGTCTTTGCGGCAACGCGGTTTTGAGATCGTAGTGCACGATCTGAATCACGATGGACGTCTGTTCCATAAACGAAAACAGTATATGGAGCGAGCCGCCAGGATTAATGCGTATGGCAAGGAATTTGGAGCGAAAGGGTTCCGGTCGGGAATTCTTTATCGAAATCAGCAGTGGTTCGACGCACTGGATTTCGAGTACGACATGTCCGTTCCCAACGTAGCCCATCTCGATCCGCAGCGGGGCGGTTGCTGCACGGTGATGCCGTATTTTGTCGGCCACGTGCTGGAGTTGCCGGTAACGATGACGCAGGATTACACGCTGTTTAACATCCTGAACGACTATTCCACGAAATTATGGCAGCAGCAGACCGAGCTGATTATGGAGAAGCACGGATTGATCAATGTGATCATCCACCCCGATTACATTACGGGGCCACGGGAGCGGGCTATCTACGAGGCACTCCTCCATCATTTGGTGGACCTGCGGGAGAAAAGGAATGTCTGGATCACTCTTCCGGGTGAAGTGAACCGCTGGTGGAGACAGCGGGCACAGATGACAATTGTCGAAGAGGATGGGTTGTTACGAATTAAAGGTGCGGGAAACGAGCGGGCGAGCATCGCCTACGCCAGCGAATGCGACGGGCAGTTGGTGTACAGTCGCGTTCCGCGGGAAAGAAGTTTGCAAACAAAGGTGCCAGGTACGGCTATTCGGTAGCCGGCAAGTCCCCCAAGATTGATCAACGCAAAAATAACAGTGGGAGGCCTATGTCAGGCTGCAATGTAGTCGTGATTGGAGCGGGGCCGTATGGCTTGGCGGCCGCCAATTTCATGCGCGCGCGTGGTATTGAGGCCCGCGTATTCGGATCGCCGATGGCGTTCTGGGCGGAGCAGATGCCATCGGGGATGTTTCTGCGCTCGAATTGGGAGGCGTCGCATATCGCCGATCCCGAAGGCGCGCTCAATCTCGATGCCTTCCGAAACGCCGACGGGAATCACTTCGAGAAACCGATTCCGCTGAAACGCTTTGTGGACTACGGGCTCTGGTATCAGCGGCGGGCGGTGCCCGATCTCGATCTTCGGCACGTGACCAGGCTGGAGCAAAACGGGCGCGGCTTCCAGGTGAGTTTGTCGGATGGCGAGCAGCTTACTGCCAGGCGAGTAGTGGTGGCTGGAGGAATTGGGCCGTTCGCGCATCGGCCGAATGAATTTTCGGGGCTTCCGAGGGAATTGGCTTCGCACACGGTGGAGCACAAGGATTTGAGCAAATTCAACAGGAAGAAAGTTGCCATCATCGGAGGCGGACAGAGCGCGTTGGAGTCGGCAGCTTTGCTCAAGGAGGCGGGATCGGATCCCGAAGTAATCGTGCGGGAAAGGTCGCTGAATTGGGTTGGCCTGCACGCCCGTCTGCATGGTTTGGGCCCGCTTTCGAAACTACTCTACTCAAACCGTGACGTGGGACCGGCGGGCATCAGCAAATTGGTGGCGGCACCGCACGTGTTCCGGCGTTTTCCGCGGGAGTTTCAGGATAAGGTCGCGTATCGCGCGATCCGACCGGCAGGCGCTGCGTGGTTACAGCCGCGGTTGAAAGACATAACGCTCTCGTTGGGGCGCACGGTTCTGGAGACGGCGGAAAAGAGCGGTCGTGTGCAACTCAAACTGGACGATGGCACCGAGCGTCTGGTCGATCATTGCCTTCTGGCTACAGGATTCCGGATTGACCTAAGCCGTTACGGTTTTCTGACGCCCTCACTCCTGACGCAGCTTCGGACTGTGAACGGATTTCCAGTCCTCAAGCGCGGGTTTGAGAGCACGATTCCAGGCCTTCATTTTGTGGGTAAGACGGCATCGTGGAGTTTTGGGCCGCTGCTGGGTTTTGTATCGGGAACGGAGTTTGCGTCTACTGAGCTGGCGCAGTTTGTGAGCCGCGCGAATGGAGCGGCAAACGGCAATGGCTAATGCGACGAGCACGCTGCTAGAGCAGAGCGCAAGCGAACGTTTCGGCACCAAGATGGCCGGCGCGGTCATTCTTGGCGGGGATTACCAGGGGCTGGGGATTGTCCGGAGCCTGGGCAGGCAAGGGATTGCGACTTGCATTGTCGATGATGAACACTCGATTGCGCGCTATTCGCGCTATGCGGGCCAGGCAGTACATTTTTCCAATCTGAAGGATGAGCGCCATACGGTCGATGAGTTACTAAGTCTGGGCCGCAGGCTGGGGCTGGAAGGCTGGCTGCTTTATCCGACGCGCGATGAGCTGGTAGCAGCAATATCGCGTTATCGCGACGAACTGAGCCAGGTATTTCGGGTTCCGACGCCGGAATGGGAGAGCGTGCAATGGGCGTGGGACAAGCGGAATACTTACAGACTAGCGGCACAACTGGGGATTCCGATTCCCGCGACATCGTATCCCAGCAGCGTTGCCGAGTTGGCGCAGTTTGACGAAGTGGCTCCGCCGTTCGCCATCAAGCCGGCAATCAAGGAACACTTTGTTTATGCGACCCGCGTAAAAGCATGGTGCGCGGAGAGCCACGCGGAATTGCGGACGCTATTTCAGAAAGCCTACGAGATCGTGGGACCGGGCGAAGTGATGGTGCAGGAAGTGATTCCCGGCGGAGGCAGCCAACAATATTCCTACTGCGCTTTCTTCCGGGAGGGCGAGGCCGTTGGCAGCATGGTGGCAAAGAGGAGACGCCAGCATCCGCTGCAATTCGGGCGGGCGAGCACATTTGTCGAGACCATTGAGCAGCCTGAACTGGAGGAAATGTCGGAGCGCTTTCTGAGGGCGATCGATTACTACGGGCTGGTCGAGTTGGAGTACAAACTTGATCCGCGCGACGGAAAATACAAGATGCTCGATGTCAATGCGCGCACGTGGGGGTATCACACGCTGGGTGCGAGCGCGGGAGTGGACTTCAGTTACATGCTGTTCGCGGACCAAATGGGACTTCCAGTTTCGCCGGGTAAGGCGCGGCCGGGCATCGGTTGGGTGCGAACGACGACCGATATTCCTACTGTGTTTTTAGAGTTTCTGGCGGGAAGCCTGGGTCCCAGAGGCTATCTGCGTTCGCTGGGAATGTGCCGGACGGAAGCGGTCTTCAGTCTTGAGGACCCCCTTCCCGGCATCGTCGAGTTGCTTTTGATTCCGTACCTGGCAGTGAAAAGAGGCTTTTGAGGTGTCTGCTATCCGACTAAGGACATGGCCCTTTAGTGCCGCTTTCACTTTTCGATGTGTTCGATAAAATCAATGATACTTGTGGCGGTTAAGTTAACCCTGCACGAGCTTCCCCCGGCTTAGTTCTGAATGAATTCCCAAACACCCATGAATGCGCTCGATCTCGCAGGACAGCCCTCAGCCGGGCCCGGCTTTGAGGCACCGGACTGTCTGGTGCAGGACCTGTTCGTCAGACAGGCCATGCGCGCACCGGAGCGGCCCGCTGTCATTTCTGTGGCGGGAGGATTGTCCTACGGCGAGCTGCTTTCCGCTTCCCGCGTGCTTGGCCATCGTCTGAGGTCGCTCGGGGTTAAGCCCAATACGCAGGTCGCGATCGTGATGGACAAGGGCTGGGAGCAGGTTGTTGGCGTGCTGGGCGCTCTTGAGGCAGGCGCCGCTTACCTGCCGATCGACGCGAATGTTCCGCCGGACCGTTTGCGTTATTTATTAGAGGACGGGGAAGTCGAGGTTGTCCTGACGCAGTCATGGCTGGACGGCACGCTGAAATGGCCTGCGAACGTCGTGCGGCTCTCGGTCGATCAGTCCGGTTTGATGGCGGGCGATGCGGAGCCACTCGCTCGCATGCAGACTCCGGAAGATGTCGCGTATGTTCTTTACACATCTGGCTCTACGGGAAAGCCGAAAGGCGTGATGATTGGGCACCGCGGGCTAGTCAATTGTGTCCTCGAAACGAATCGCACATTTGGCGTGAATGCCGATGATCGTGCACTGGCGGTAACCGCACTCCACCACGACATGTCGGTCTATGACATTTTCGGGATACTGGCCGCAGGCGGCAGCATCGTAATGCCGGACCGCGGCGGCACGCGCGCGCCCGACCATTGGGTTGATCTGATTACCCGGCTCGGCGTCACGGTGTGGAATTCGGTGCCCGCTTTTATGGAGATGCTGCTGGTTCACGCGGCGGCTCGAAAGCTGGTGCTGCGCGATCAGCTGAGATTGGCATTTCTTGGCGGCGATTGGATTCCGTTGAGCGCGCCCGGGCGGATCCGCGAGCACTTTGGCGACGTGCAGGTTGTCAGTGTGGGCGGGCCGACGGAAACTACGGTTTGGAACATCTGGTATCCGGTTGAGCAAGTGCGGACCGATTGGAAAAGCATTCCGTACGGCCATCCGATCGCGAACACGCGTTACTACGTGTTGGATGAAAACCTGAACGAGTGCCCGGTTGGCGAGCCGGGAGAGCTGTGTTGCGCAGGGGTTGGATTGTTGAAAGGGTATTGGCGGAACTCTGAGCAGACAGCGGCCCGCACCGCAGTGCATCCACGTACGGGTGAGCGGATCTATCGCACCGGAGACCGGGGGCGATTCATGGCCGACGGAGAGATCGAATTCCTGGGGCGAATCGACCGACAGGTGAAGATTAATGGACAAAGGATCGAGCTTGGTGAAATCGAGGCTACTTTGATCCGGCAGCCGGGCGTGAAGCAAGCCGTAGTCGATGCCGTCGAAGTGGATGGCCAGAAGAAATTGGTGGCGTACGTTGTGCCCGAAATCAGCCTTCATTTGCAGGCGAGCGAGCTGCGTACTGCGGTCGAGAATTTTCTGCCCGCGCATATGCTGCCTTCCTCTTTTTTGATGTTGGAGTCCCTTCCGCTCAATGCGAACGGCAAGGTGGATCGCAGTCTGCTGCCAGCTCCTGCGCGCAACGAGTCTGTCTCTGAAGGATTGCCAGCGATGAGTGGCATCGAAGCAACCATTTCTTCGGTATGGAGCCGGATCCTTGGAATCAACCAGGTGAGTCCAACCGATAACTTCTTCGACTTGGGCGGCGATTCGATCCTTCTCGTGCAGGTCCATGCCGAGTTACAAGAGGCTTTAGGGCGAGTGTTTTCAGTTACGGACTTATTTCAGTACTGCTCCATTCGGTCGCTCGGCAAGTATCTCGAAGGGCAAACCAAGCCACAGTTCACTGGCGACGATATCGCGGACAGAATCAGCAAGAGACAGCGAGCAATAGAACAGCAGCGGCGCGTGAGACAACTTTCATGAGCGATCAGAAACCACAGGATCTTAGCAACGCGATTGCGGTTATAGGAATGTCGGGCCGCTGGCCGGGAGCCCGGAACGTAGCCGAGTTCTGGCGCAACCAGTTGGCGGGAATCGAGTCGGTCTCTCGCTTCCGGGTGGACGAACTTGAGGTGGCGAACGCCGCGGAGGCAGTGAAAAATCCGGCCTATGTGTCGGCGCGCCCGATCGTGAGCGACGTCGACCAGTTCGATGCGGCATTCTTTGGCCTGTATCCCAAGGAAGCGGAACTCATGGACCCGCAGCACCGGCTCTTCCTCGAGATCTGTTGGGAAGCGTTAGAAGATGCCGGCTGCGATCCAATGAATACGCCCGGGATGACTGGTGTTTATGCGGGTTGCAGCACGAGCACGTATTTTTTGAATCATGTGTGCCGCGACCGGCGATTTATCGAAGACTATGTCGCCGGATACCAGGTGGAGAACTATCCGGTGCTCTTGGGCAGCAACGTCGATTTTCTGGCTACACGCGTTGCCTACAAGCTCAACCTGAAAGGGCCGGCGTTCACGATGGTGGCGGGTTGCGCGTCGTCGCTCCTGGCTATTTCCCAGGCAGCGCTATCTCTGCAGACGTATCAGTGCGACATGGCGCTGGCGGGCGGAGTTTCTGTTACTTTTCCGCAGAAGCGCGGATACCTCTATCAGGACGGTGGCATGGCATCGCCCGACGGCCATTGCCGCGCGTTCGATGAGAACGCGAACGGCACGGTATTTGGGGGCGGCGCGGCGGTTGTGCTGCTGAAGCGCTATCGAAGACGCGGTTGCCGATGGCGACCAGATCTATGCCGTGATCCGCGGATTCGCCGTCAACAACGACGGCTCAAGCAAGGTGGCCTATACGGCGCCGAGCGTCGAGGGGCAAGCTCAGGTAGTCGCCATGGCGCAGGCGGTCGCGGGAGTTTCGCCCGACACCGTTGGCTACATCGAGGCGCATGGCACGGGAACGCCTTTGGGCGATCCCATCGAGATCGCTGCTCTCACCCAGGCATTTCGCGCCCACACAAAGGCGAAGCAGTTTTGTGCCGTAGGGACGGCCAAGACGAATGTTGGACATTTGGATATCGCAGCCGGCGCCACGGGATTCATTCATGCCGTGCACGTGGTTCGCCACGGAATCTATCCGGCAACCCTGCACTTCAAGCGGCCAAATCCGAAACTGGAACTGGAGAACAGCCCGTTTTATGTGAATGCCAGCCGCAAGGAGTGGCAGCAGAAAAATGGACCGCGCCGAGCCGGCGTGAGCGCATTTGGCGTGGGTGGCAGCAACGCGCACGTGGTTCTGGAGCAGGCGCCGGAACGGTCGCAGGGGGCTTCCAGGCGGGCGATGCAGTTATTGGTGCTCTCGGCACGGTCGGAGGCGGCTCTTGATAAGGCGACATTGAATCTCGGGGAGTCATCTCGCGTCACATCCCGGCTTATCTCTGCCGGACGTGGCTTGGACTCTCGAAACCGGGCGCCATCATTTTCCGTGCCGCAGGACGATCATCGCGCGCGATGTGCCGGAGGCGATCACCAACATTGCGCAACGCGATCGCAAGCGAGTGCAGACGCGGTTGCGGCCCCTGGAAAATCCAAATGTGTGCTTCTTGTTCCCCGGCCAAGGTTCGCAGCACCCAAACATGGGGCGCGAGTTATATGACACCGAGCCGGTCTTCAAGGCCACGGTGGATCGATGTGCCGAGATTCTTCGACCGAACCTGGGCGCCGATCTGCGCGACCTGCTGTATCCGCCGGATGGCGCATCCGAAGAAGCGAAGCGCAAGGTCACGGATACTGTTATTGCGCAGCCGGCCATCTTCACGATTGAGTACGCGCTCGCGCAACTTTGGATAAGCTGGGGGATCCAGCCCGCCGGAATGCTTGGGCACAGCATTGGCGAGTACGCCGCTGCGTGCCTGGCTGGTGTGTTCTCGCTGGAAGACGCGCTCTCGCTGGTGGCTGCCCGCGGAAGAATGATGCAGGACCTGCCGCGTGGAGGCATGCTCTCCGTGCGTTTGCCGGAAAGCGAACTTCGCGCGCGGCTGACGGGGAAGCTGTCGATCGCGGCCATCAATGCCCCTTCGCTTTGCGTAGTGTCCGGACCATTGGATCAAATCGAAGAGTTGGAGCGCAAACTAGCCGCGGAGAGCGTGGTTTCGCGCCGCCTGGTGACTTCTCATGCTTTCCATTCTTCGATGATGGATCCCATCATCGAGCCCTTCACCAAGCGCGTGGCGCAAGTTCGTCTTCATGCGCCCAAAATCCCCTATGTTTCAGGCGTGACGGGCAAATGGATCACAGAGAAGGAAACGACCGACCCGGCTTACTGGGCGCGGCATTTCCGCCAGCCAGTACAGTTTGCATCCGGCCTGTCCGAACTGAGGACGAAGCCGAGCAGCATATTGCTGGAGGTGGGCCCGGGCAATGTTCTGGGCACGCTGGCCCGGCAGCAGCCGGGCGCATCCGCCGAACAACCAATTATTTCTTCCCTGGCAGATGGATTCTCCGGCGAAGGCGATGTCTCAAGTGTGATGAACGCGCTGGGCGCTCTCTGGCTGGCAGGAGCGCAACCCGACTGGCGAAAGTTTTACGGTGATGAACGAAGGGCAAAGGTGTCGCTGCCTACCTATCCCTTCGAACGAAAACGTTGTTGGATCGAGGCCCCCGCCTCAGACAGATCCGCCGTGGCGCAACCGGCCGCACCGGTTGCCGTCGCAGGACAATTCATTGCAGAAGTCCCTTCTGGGAAGGAAAACACAAACGTGAATGCAAATTCGCAACCGCCCGCAACCTCGGCCGCACCGAGGTTGACGAAGATTGCCCAGGTTCTCTGTGAGATTTTCGAAGACCTGTCCGGGGTCGATGTCTCCAAGGCTGACGGCTCGACCAGTTTTCTTGAAATGGGTTTCGACTCGCTCTTTCTGACCCAGGTGACGCAGGCTTTGTCGGCGAAGTTTGGCGTGAAGGTAACTTTTCGCCAGTTGCTGGGCGATCTGTCCAGTATGGATGCGCTCTCCGAGTTCCTCGACAAACAACTGCCAGCGGATGTAATGGCGGAAGCGGCGCCAGTAGCGGTAGCAACACCCAACGTTGCGGCTCCCGCATCTGTGCAGGTATCAGCGCCCGCGATTCGATCCATGCCGGCAGCGGGTGGAAATGGAGATAGTCCCATGTCTGAATCTCCGGTTGAACGCCTGATGCGCGAACAACTCCAGGCGATGAATCAGCTCTTTGCCCAGCAGATCGATGCACTGCGCGGCTCGAGTGCTGCGACTACGACCCTTGTGCCCACGCCTACAGCTATTGCTCCTCCGGTTGCACCGGTTGTGAAGGCGCCGAGTGCGCCTACTCAGGTGGCCGAAACAACGCCAGCTCCGACTGTGCTGCCGAAGGAAGAGTTCAAGCCCTTCGGACCCTACAAACCACCGCAAAAGGGCATCTCGGGCAACGTGACGCCGCAGCAGGAAGAAGGATTGCGCAAACTGATCGAGTTATACGTTCGGCGCACAGCGAAATCCAAGAGCTTCACGCAGGAGCACCGTGCCGAACTCGCCGATCCTCGCGTTGTCTCCGGTTTCCGCGTGCAGTGGAAGGAGATCGTATATCCCATCGTGACGGTGCGCTCGCAGGGGTCGCGGTTGTGGGACGTGGACGGAAATGAATATATCGACATACTCAATGGGTTTGGCCCGATCATGCTCGGACATCGTCCCGACTTTGTGGAGCAGGCGGTGGCGAAGCAGTTGCACGAAGGGTTCGAGATCGGTCCGCAAACCAGACTTGCCGGCGAAGTCGCCAAAATGTTCTGCGCGATGACCGGCAACGAGCGCATGACGTTCTGCAACACCGGATCGGAAGCCGTGATGGCGGCGATGCGCGTGGCGCGAACCGTGACCGGCCGCAACAAGGTCGTGTTGTTTGCCGGGGCCTACCATGGCATGTTTGACGAAGTGCTGGTTAAGGACGTGAAGAAGGCGGGGGTTCACCATGCCGCGCCGGTCGCGCCCGGTATCCCGCGCGAAAATCTTTCGAACATGATTGTGCTCGACTACGGCACCGCCGAATCGCTGGAGTGGATTCGTCAGAATGCGAACGATCTGGCTGCCGTGCTGGTTGAGCCAGTGCAAAGCCGGCATCCTCACCTGCAGCCGCGCCAGTTCCTCGAGGAGATTCGCAGCATAACGGAGAAATCCGGCGCCGCTTTGATTTTCGATGAAGTGGTCACCGGGTTCCGGGTTCATCCGGGCGGGTGCCAGGCGTTGTTCGGAATCCGCGCCGATCTTGCCACCTACGGCAAAGTTGTTGCGGGTGGATTGCCGATTGGCCTTCTGGCGGGCAAAGCGGCTTTCATGGATGCGCTCGATGGTGGGTCGTGGCAATTTGGCGACGACTCCTATCCCGAGGTCGGCGTGACGTTCTTTGCCGGAACATTTGTGCGTCACCCCCTGACACTCGCAGCCGTGAAGTCCGTGTTGCAGCACTTCCAGCAACAAGGTCCAAGCCTGCAGGAAAGCTTAACCGGCCGGACGACGAAGCTGGTCACGAGGCTCAACGAGTTGTTCGAGCGCGAGCAGGTTCCAACGCGCGTCGAACATTTCGCCAGCATTTTCTATTTTGCGTTTCCTACGGAGGAGCGATTCGCCAGCCTCTTCTATTACTTCCTGCGGGCCAAAGGGGTCCACTTGCTGGAAGGGTTCCCCTGCTTCCTCACGACGACGCACACGGAAGCCGATCTCGACAAAATATTTGCGGCGTTCAAGGAAAGCGTTGCCGACATGCAGAATGCCGGCTTCTTCCCGAAGGCCGGGAACGTGATCGAGTCGATCGCGGCAGTCGCAGCGCCGTCGGTGGCGACGGTGCCGGCTGAGGTGGAAGTTCCGGTAACAGAACCTCAGTTAGAAGTTTGGCTCTCGGATCAGTTGAGCGACGATGCTTCCTGTTGCTTCAACGAATCCTTCAGCCTGCACATGAAAGGCAAGCTCAACGAGACCGCGCTCAAAGAAGCCCTTCGTGCGCTTGTGCATCGTCATGATGCGCTGCGCGCGAAGTTTGTCCATGAAGGACAGCTGCAGAAGTTCGTGCCGCAACTGGATCTTGAAATTTCTACAGTGGACCTTATTTCCCTGCGTCCAGAGGAGCGCGAAGCGCGCGTAAAGCAGATGATCGCGGAGGATGCGCACACCCCCTTCCACCTTGCGGAAGGGCCGATGGTTCGGGCGCAACTGCTGAAGCTGACGGCGGACTCCTGGCAGCTTATTTTCACCTCGCACCACATCGTGTGCGACGGGTGGTCGACCAATGTGCTGCTCGATGAATTATCGAAGATCTACAACGCGCTGAACGCGGGCATGTCATGGTCGTTGCCTGCGCCCATGAGCTTCGCCACCTATGCAAAATCGCAGCGCGAATTTCTGGATGGCGCCGAAGGCGCGAAGACCGAAAAATTCTGGCTCGATCAATTCCGTGAAGCTCCTCCATTGCTGGATCTGCCTACGGATCGTCCGCGGCCGGGCATTCGCGAATTCAAAGGTGCGACATACAGAACCAGAATCGGCGCGGAGGCCTATAGCGCGGTTAAGAAGCTGGGAGCAAAACAGAAGTGCACATTGTTTGTCACCCTGCTTTCCGGGTTCCAGATTTTGTTGAGCCGGCTAAGCGGGCAGGACGACATCGTTGTTGGCATCCCGACGGCTGGGCAGTCGCTACTTGACGATGCGATTCTGGTGGGGCATTGCGTCAACTTCATTCCGCTGCGCGGGAAACTCAGCGGCGATCCGACGGCGGCGCAGTTCCTGACAAGCACGAAGCAGACTTTGCTGGCCGGTTACGAGCACCAGAATTACACCTACGGACGTCTGGTCAGGAAGCTTCAGACTCCGCGCGATCCGAGCCGCCTGCCGTTGACCGAGGTGCAGTTCAACCTGGAGCGTGTGGGCGACGACATGAAGTTCGACGGTTTCGAAGCCCAAGCCGACCCGAATCCCAAGAGCTTCGTCAACTTCGACATTTTCCTGAACATCGTGGAATCGAAAGACGGCCTGATGCTCGACTGCGATTACAACACGGGCCTGTTCGACGAAGCGACGATCGCGCGCTGGCTGAGCCACTACGAAACGGTTCTGCTGGGCATGGTTGACAACGCGGACCAGCCGGTGTCGCGGTTGCCACTGCTCAATGCGGCAAGCCGTCAGCAGATGCTGGCCGACTGGAACCGGACTGCAGCCGAATACCCGCACAACATATGCGTGCACCAGTTGTTTGAGGCGCAGGCGCGGAAGACGCCGGACGCGATCGCGGCCGTGTTTGAAAGCGAGCAACTTACCTACCGTGAACTCGATCGCAAATCGAATCAACTCGCCAATTACCTGCGAAATAACGGAGTCCGACCGGGAGTGATGGTGGGCGTATTCGTGGAGCGCTCCCTTGACATGATTGTCGCGCTGCTGGGCGTTATGAAAGCCGGGGGCGCGTACGTGCCCATGGATCCCACATATCCGGCCGAACGCATTTCTTTCGTGCTCAATGACGCCAGCGTGCCGGTGCTGTTGACGCAGGAAGCGCTGTTCAAGACGGTGAATGTGGGCAGCGCGAAGCACGTCTTCCTCGATACGGAGTGGACGAGTATTGCGCGGCACTCGAGCGATGCTCCGCCAGCCGCGGCCGTCGCGGAGGATTTGGCTTACGTCATCTACACTTCGGGTTCGACGGGCAAGCCGAAAGGGGTGGAGATTCCGCACCGGGCGGTGGTCAATCTGCTTCTTTCGATGAGCAAGAAGCCGGGCCTTAGGGCGAATGACGTACTGGTTGCAGTCACGACCCTCTCCTTCGATATTGCGGGGCTGGAGTTGTTCCTGCCGCTGGCCATGGGAGCAACTCTGGTCATCGCGAGCCGCGAAGCTGCGGCGGATGGCAATCTGCTGATGGCTCGCCTGAACAACTGCGGGGCTACCGTGATGCAGGCCACGCCCGTGACGTGGAAACTCCTGATTGAAGCTGGATGGGAAGGGAAGCCTGCACTGAAAGCGTTATGCGGTGGGGAAGCGTTCCCGCGCGATCTGGCGAACGAACTGGTTCGCCGTGCGCAATCGGTGTGGAACATGTATGGACCGACGGAAACGACCATTTGGTCCTCCACCATCGAGGTCAAAGCGGGCGAAGGAGCGGTTCCGATCGGACCGCCGATCGATAACACTCAGTTCTATGTGCTCGACAAGAACAATCAACCGGTGCCGATCGGAGTCGCCGGCGAGCTCCACATCGGCGGCGACGGGCTGGCACGAGGCTACTTCCACCGTGCGGAACTGACGGCTGAGAAGTTCATTGCCGATCCATTCCGTGGAGAATCAGTTCGAGGCGTCTCGCTTGGCGGCGGATCATCGCCCGCCGAGTCGGGCGCGCGCATGTACAAGAGCGGGGACCTTGTCCGGTACCGCGCGGACGGCACGATTGAATTCCTGGGCCGGTTGGACCACCAAGTGAAGTTGCGCGGGTTCCGCATCGAGCTGGGAGAAATCGAGGCGGCAATCTCGCGGTACCCGGGCGTGCGGGAAGCGGTGGTAATTGTCCGCGAAGACATTCCCGGCGATAAACGCCTGGTTGCGTATGTCACCAGCGACCAGCAAGCGTTGACGATTTCCGCTGTCCGCGAGGCGCTGACAGGCAAGTTACCCAACTACATGCTGCCGTCGGCGGTGGTGCGCCTGGATGCAATGCCGCTTACTCCGAATGGTAAGATCGACCGTAAGGTGCTGCCGGCACCCGATACGACCCGTACCGCGCGCCAACGGGAGTATGTGGCGCCGCGCACGGAACAGGAAAGAACTCTGGCCGCGATCTGGGCCGAGGTTCTGCACCTGGATCGGGTAGGTGTGCAGGACAATTTGTTTGAGCTCGGCGCGGACTCGTTGCACATTTTCCAGATCGTGGCGCGGGCAGGGAAGGCTGGAATGAAGATCGCTCCGGCACTGATCCTCAGGCAGCGGACGATTGCAGCAGTGTTGGAACAGATGGATCAAGGAGCCTCCGCAAAAGTGGCGCCGGCGATTGTAGCTGTCTCACGCGATCGCTATCGCGTGAAAACCGTTTTGAAGGTGACTGAAAAAGAACAAGTGAATTGAACATCGTGAGTGAAACGAGAATTTTGGAAGACTTAGAACCAGACGCGACAAAGCCATCGGGCTCGCCTGATCCAGGGGAGGTCTATGTTCTACCCACTTCGCTGGGCCAGGAAAGATTCTGGGGGCTTGACCGTCTGAATCCCGGGAACCCGACGTGGAGCGTGCCGGTGCGGTTCCGCTTGCAGGGCGCACTGGATCCGGCGCTCCTTGCGCGCGCGTTTAACCTTATTATTCGACGGCACGAGATCTTGCGGACCACGTTCACAGTGGTTGATGGACAGCCCGCGCAAGTGATCAAGCCGAGTCTCGAAATCGACGTTCCCGTGGTTGATCTGCGGCAGATTCCGAAACCGGAGCGGGATGCGGAAGTTGATAAGCTGTCGTTCAAGGAGGCACGCTGGCGTTTCAACCTTGCCGTAGGGCCGTTGTTCCGCGCGACGCTACTGCGCGTCGAGGACAACGAGCATGTAATGCTGGTGACGCCGCACCATTCGATCATCGATTATCAGTCGATCGGCCTTATCTCGAACGAGCTTGGTTCGATTTATGACGCATACACGCGCGGCGTAGAACCGGTTTTGCCGGAGCTGAGTATTCAATACGGTGATTACGCTGTGTGGCAGCGTGAGCAGGCGCAGGCGCCGGCAGTGCAGAAGGAACTTTCCTATTGGAAACAGCAACTGAAAGACCTGCCGTTGCTGGATCTGCCGACCGATCATCCACGGCAAGCTTCGCCAACGTTCGAGGCCACGATTACCTCGCTTCTGTTGCCGGTAGCGTTGACCGATGCGGTCAGAGACATCGGCAACCGCGAAAGCGCGACGTTCTTCAATACTTTGCTCGCAGGGCTCGGTGTTCTGATGTATCAGTACACAGGGCAAACCGATTTTGCCGCTGCCACCCAAGTTTCCGGGCGCACCAGCGTGGAACTGGAGCCGGTGATTGGCCCGTTCATCAACACCGTGGTGCTGCGGGTCGACCTTGCGGGCGATCCGACATTCCCGCAGTTGCTGGGACGCGCGCAGGAAGTTGGCTTGCAATCGATCGCCAATCAGAATGTGCGCTTCGAACAAGTGCTCAAGGAACTACGGCCCAATGACTCCCCGAGCCACCATACGCTGTTCCGGCTCAATTTCATTTGCCAGCGTGACCCGGTTAAGCCGCAAGAGTTTGCGGGAATCAAGCTTACGGTGATCCCGTCGAAATCGCAGGGAGCGCTCTACGATCTGAACGTCTTCCTGGTTCTGCGGAACGAAGGCTGGCGGCTGGCTTGCGAATACAACTCCGACCTCTACGACGCGGCGACGATCACGCGACTGCTCGGGGATTTCAAAGCTCTATTGGAAGACATCGTCCGAGATCCGAACCGGCCTATCTCTCATTTCGTGGTATCAGAGGGCGCTGCGCAATCGAGGAGGCGTCTTGGGACGGGCTCGCCGACGAAGCCGGTTGAAAGCGCGCCACATTCGGCGCGTTCGCTGGGGGCGGCCGCGGCCGCGGCGGCAGCGCCGGCGATGGCGGCAGCGAAGGCCGAGCAATCGCGGAGTGAGAGCGAAACCGAGGTCGCACATTGCGACTCGTATGAACTGCCGGCAAGCGCAGCACAGCAGCGGTTCTTCATCCTCGAAGAGATCGTGCCGGGAGATCCGGCGCTGCACATGCGCGCTTGTGTCCGGCTCAGTGGCAAAGTCGACATTGCACACCTTGAAAAGAGTCTCCGGTTGCTGGTAGAGCGCCATGAAACCCTGCGCACGACGTTCCAAAAATCGGGGGACGAGCTGCGCCAGATCATTCACCCGGCGCTGCCGATCGACCTCCCGGTAACCGCGCTTGATTCTGTTCCGGAAGCGAACCGTGAGGAGAAGTTATGGGAGTCGATTCGAGCCGAAGCGTGCGCAGCGATTGATCTTGAGGCTGGTCCGCTGGTGCGGGCCCGGTTGTTCCGGCTGGCACCCGAAGAACACGTGCTCATGATAACGGCGCACCACATCATCGTGGATGGGTGGTCGCAAAATGTCATACAGCAGGATCTTTGGGAGATTTACAAGGGAGTGTCGAAGGGTGAGGCGCCGAACCTGCCGCCGCTAGCGATTCAATATGGAGATTACGCACACTGGCAGGAGGAGTGGCTGAAGTCGGAAGTGGCCGCCGAGCAAATCGCATTCTGGAAAAAGCAGCTGCAACCACCGCTGCCGGTACTGGAGTTCCCGACCGATCGGCCGCCGGCGAACCGGCCGGCCTCGCATGGGGCGATGGAAACCTTGCTTCTGCCCGAGCACCTGACGCAGTCGCTGAAAGACTTTGGCCGCGCCGAAGGTGTGACGCCGTTCACGGTCTTGCTGACGGGGTACGCCGCATTGCTGTGCCGCTATGCCGGTCAGGAAGAGATCATCATCGGTTCTCCGGTGGCGAATCGCCGGCAGGAAACCGAGCCCCTGATCGGGCCGTTCGCCGGTCCGATCACGCTGAGATTGAATCTCGCCGGAAATCCTACGCTCAAAGAGCTGCTGATTCGCGTTCGCGACGTGACGCTGGATGCTTTGAATAATGCCGATGTGCCTCTCGAAGTCCTGATGGATGAGCTGGCGGTGCGGTCCGTACATGGAAGAAACCCGCTGTCGCAATGTTACTTCTTCTATCAGGTCGCGTTTTTGCGCCCGCGGGAACTCGATCAGCTTACGGTGTCGCCGCTGCCGGATTTCGGCTTGGGCACGCACTTCGAACTGCAAATGGGTTTACTGGAACGACGCGAGGGCGTACGCGCTCAGCTGGAGTACAACCCCGACTTGTTCGACGCCACGACGATGCGGCAGGTTCTCGACGACTACCAGAAAGTGCTCGAACAGATACGGGATGTGCCAGAGGCGCGCATACACGAATTGCACGTTTCCCAGCGCGCCCAACACAAGCAGGCGCCAATACCGCTGCTGTTTAAGGACAAGGACGTGTCTCCGCGCCGTCCCGCCGATGAGACAGAAAGAAAGCTGCAGAAGATTTGGGAAACCGTGCTCGGCGTCGCTCCGATTGGATTGAATCAAAACTACTTTGAGCTGGGTGGAACCTCAATTCTGGCGGTGCGGTTATTCAGCAGGATCGGCAAGGAGTTTCAACGGAAGCTTCCGCTCTCGGTCCTGTTCGAGGCTCCCACGGTCGCGTTATTGGCGAAGCACTTGCGCGAACCGGTGGATGGTCGAGCCTGGTCGCCGCTGGTCAAGATCCAGCCGCTAGGTTCGCGGCCGCCCTTTTTCTGCATCCACGGGGGCGGTGGAAATGTGCTCATCTATCGCGACCTCTCGAAGCATCTTGGCGCTGAGCAACCGTTTTACGGTGTGCAGGCGCAAGGACTGGATGGAGAGCGGCCGTATCTGAAGACGATCGAAGCCATGGCCGAGCTCTACGTGAAAGAGATCCGCGGAGTGCAGGCGCACGGGCCTTACTATCTGGGCGGATATTGCATGGGCGGCACGGTCGCATATGAGATGGCGCAGAGACTCAAGGCGGAGGGCGAGGAAGTAGCGCTGCTTGCGCTGTTCGATACGATGAACTGGTGCTCAATCCCGGCCGACAATACCTGGCGGAAATTGCGGCAAATCAGCCAGAGACTTGAGTACCACGTCAAGAACTTCCTGCTTCTCGACGCCGGAGAGAAGAAGAAATTTTTCGGCGAGAAGATTAAGGTCCTGCGCGACCGAACGCACGTCTGGCGTGGAATCCTGCAAAATAAGTTCGGCGCGAGCACAGCGGAAAAGAAATCTGAATCGCGCGTGCTCGGCGAGATGTGGCAGATCAACGACCAGGCCTGTGTGGTCTACCAGGCCAAGCCCTATGAGGGCGTAGTGACGGACTTCCGCCCGATGCGGCAGTATGCGAAATACCGGCCGGCGGAGAACGATTGGAATCGCCTGGCGCTGGGCGGACTTGAGATCATGACGCTCCCTGTTTATCCCGCCGGAATGTTGCTTGAACCATTTGTGAAACACCTCGCGGATGCGTTGAAGGCCGCGATTTCCCGCACGATTCGCTAGCGCGGACGCAATTATCACGTCGTCCGCGCGATTGTTCAACTCAACATACCCTTAGTTCAAGAAGAGGTCCTTGGAATATGGCGGCATCCATCGAGGCTTGCGCCAACGTTCACTTCATTGAGCCCAACGACCAATTCCGTCCGGATTTTAACCGGCTCCCGTTCCAGTTCCTGCATCGACTGGCGGACCACCCGCTGTTTACGCTGCCCCGATTGCTCGAACTCGCCCGGACGACGCGCCGCGACCGTCCGCACGATTTGTACTATGATGCCGGGCCGGACATTCGTGCCGACCAACGATGGGACCAGATGGGCCCCAAGCCGTTCCCGGTAGAAGAAGCGCTACATCGCATCGAAACTTGCGGCGCGTGGATTACGCTTCATCAAGCCCAGAAAGACCGCGAATACGGCGCACTCTTCCACGAGTGCATGCGCGAGTTCGAAAGTCTCACCGGAGTCGACTTCAGAAAAGTCATGCGCCTGGAAGACGCGCTCATCTTTGTAACATCGCCGCGCCGCGTCACTCCGTACCACATCGATCGCGAATGCAATTTTCTTCTGCAGATCCGAGGCGAGAAGAACCTCTACGTGTTTGATGGCAACGACAAGGACGTGCTGCCAGTTACGGAAGTGGAACGCTTCTGGGCCGTCGACAACAATGCTGCCGTCTACAAGGCGCAGCTCCAGGACCGGGCGACCACCTACCGCCTGGTGCCGGGTAATGGTGTTCACATTCCGGTGAACGACCCGCATTGGGTTCAGAACGACGACAACGTGTCCATTTCGCTCAGCGTCAATTTCACGTGGAACGATTGGGAGCGCGCGAACGTCCACCGCGCCAATTTCCTTCTACGGAAGCTGGGGATCTCGCCCCGGCCACCAAAGCAGTCGGCTCTGGCCGATACCGCGAAGAATGTGGCGATTTCAACCATCTATCTGCCGGCTTTTAACATGGCGCGGGGAACGGCCCGGTTTCTGCGGCGTCTCCGAGGAGACCGCGGTGATGGTTTCCGGCCAAGGAAGGACAAGACCGAGGCCACATGATTTATCCTGTCGGGTCAGTGAGCTAGGCCGGCGAAGGATATAGGTGTCCGGAGAAAGCGTGTTGACAATCGGCACCGTCTCCTGTCGTACAAACACAACAATTATTGTTTCATTCAGCGGGAAATGGTATGAGCGCACGAGAAGCAATAATCGAGGGCGCGAGCGCTGAACCGTTCCGGTGTCTCCTGGTTCAACTAGCTAAATCGAATACCGGCGTTAAAGTCCTAAACAAGTTAAGTTACCCTCGCGCGCTGTTTCCATCGTTTGACGAGGCGTGGATTGCGGCGCGCAAGACTGCCTCGGGCGGCCATGATTCCCAGGCGTGCATCGAGCAGCACCTCGAATACTCAAAGACTTTGCGCCCCAGTGACTATGCGGCGCTCTATTGGATCAGTCGAATCTGCTCAAGAGAGATCAGAGTTTTCGATTTCGGAGGGCACGTTGGGAATCTTTTCTATAGCTACCACAGCTATCTGGTAGATACATGCGACTCTGTCAAATGGATAGTGTTCGATCTGCCGACAACCGTTACTGCGGGGCAAGAACTGGCTCGGAAAAGGGGCGCGTGCGGTCTGGCCTTCACGAACTCAGTGGACGTGTATTCGCGCGACCAGGTCCTGTTGGTTTCGGGGGCTTTTCATTATTGGGAGAAGAGCATTGCCGAATTTGTGAACCATTTCCCTGAACGACCTATTCACATAGTGATCAACCGGACGCCGGCGAGCGATCAAGCTCCGCCTTTTATTACTGTTCAGGATAACGGAGCGTATGCGGTGCCATGCATTGTGCGAAGTGTTAGCGGGATCGTGCGGGAGTTCTGTGCTTTGGGCTACACGTTGATCGATCATTGGAAGGCGCCTGAATTGAGATTACGAATGCCGCTGTTTCCTGGCTTAAACGTGCCTTATTACTCTAGTTTCTATTTCAGTACTAAGAAGCAAAGAATTCAGTGCTCGTGTAGTCTCTAGGTTTTGCCGCTCGCGATTTGTGTTCTGCAAGCGTCCGGCCCGGTAGCACGCATCGCCGCGCAGCTTGCTGGGCAGGCCTTCCACTGTGAATTCAAAACAACTGGGAAATACGGGAACACCGCTGCCAGAACTCGCGCTCGGCACGTGGCAATACCGCGGCGGTGTGGAACCTTTGCGCGCCGGAATTGAACTCGGCGCTTGCTTCATCGACACGGCAGAGTGCTACGGAACCGAGCCAATTATCGGCGAAGCAATCCGCGGAATCCGCGATCGTATTTTCCTTGCCAGTAAAGTGTCACCGCGCCACTTTCGCTACAAGGACGTAATCAAGGCCGCCGAATGCAGCTTGAAACAACTGCAGACCGATTATCTCGATCTCTACCAGTTGCACTGGCCCAACTACACCGTGCCCATCGCAGAAACGATGGCGGCCATGGAGAGTTTGGTGGAGATGGGTAAAACCCGCTTTATCGGCGTGAGCAACTTCACGGTCGCAGAGATGCGGCGCGCGCAGGCGCAGCTTTCCAAAGCGCGCATTGCGTCGAACCAGGTTCGGTACAGTCTCGTTGATCGCTCGCCGGAACGGGAACTTCTCCCGTACTGCGAGGCCAACCAGATCAGCCTGCTCGCATTCAGCCCGCTGGCAAGCGGGTTTGACGACTTGCGCCGCGCCGACCGCGGAGATGCTCTTGGTCAGGTCGCGGCGGCAATCGGGAAGACTCGGGCGCAGGTTGCGCTGAACTGGTGTGTGTCACACCCTGCCGTAATCGCCATTGTCAAAGCCGACAAGGCCGAGCATGTTCGCGAGAACTGCGCCGCGTCCGGGTGGTTGCTGACTCCGGAACAGTGCCGGTTCCTCGCCTCAAACGTCGCAGGCAGCCGCAGTAGGAGCCGCTTGGAACGAGTTGTCAGAAGACTCGCACGGCGTGTGCTGCAGCATGGCGGCCGCAATCTTGGAAGCGCAACCAGCATGGATCATGAGTAACGAGGCAAATGTGAACGGACATGAATAACAAAGGCCTCGCCGCTATCTGCCTTCTGGTGGTGGCAGGAATTCTGGCAGCTGCCCTTTGGCCATTTTCCCCGCATCCGAGAAACGAAGTAACCTGGGCCCCCGATGGGCGGGGGCTCCGCTTCGGAGACTATGGAAGCATCTTCAGTTCCAGTGACGCGGTGCGCCCTCCGAGTCCGGATGGAAATTGCAGCCTGGAGATCTGGCTTACACCCGGTTTAACCGACGACTTTAACGTGATTTTGGCATATGCACGCCCGGACAATCCCCGGCAATTTATGGTCGGCCAGAACGGAGACTCGTTTTATGCCGTTCGTATTCGAGACGGATCGTCCAAGGGGCCGTATATCGAGGTCAAGCGCGTTTTTCACCAGGGCACACCAGTTCTTTTGACGCTGACTGCCGGGAAGCAGGGAACGAAAGTTTACATGAATGGCAAGCTGGCCAAAACTCGACTGGACTTCGGGCTAACGGCAGATGCCCTGGCTGGCAGGATGGTCGTGGCTAACTCTCCGGTCGGCAACAATTCCTGGTCCGGGCTGCTGCAGGGCATTGCCGTCTACGGTGTGGAGCTCTCTGAGGAAGACGTGGCACGGCATTATGACGCCTGGTCTGCCGGGGACCGCTCGAACCTGGTGGCGCAAGGAAGCGATGTGCTGTACCTGTTCCGCGAGGGGAGTGGGACGGCCATCCATAACCTGGGCGCATCGAAGCAACCTGACCTGTATATTCCTGCCCACTATCTGATCCTGAATCCAGGCTTCCTGCGCCCTTTCTGGAAAGACTATTACGGTGATGCCGTGGCCATCAAAGATGTCGTGAATAACATCGTGGCCTTCATCCCCCTGGGGTTTCTTCTTGCTGCATGGTTGTCCGGATTTCAGTCTGTGGGACGTTCGTTTTGGCTTGCGCTGTTCATCGGTTCACTCCTCAGTCTTACCATTGAAGTCCTGCAATACTTCATTCCCATGCGCATTTCCGACACGATGGACTGGCTGCTGAATACAGGCGGAACGATGATCGGGGCGTGGCTGTATGTTCTCGAAGCGCGCTATCACTGGCTTGGAAGACTGCCGCTGGCCGGCCGTATCTGGAAGGTTCTATACCCAGCAAACTCCCCCGCAACAAGCTCTGTCGAATCGAAATTGACAGCGTAGGCTTTAAGGCAAAGCTGCAATAGGCTTACTGCCGAGGACTCTGCAATATCCGCCAAGCCACCGCGGTTCCGGTGGAAGTCGGAATTATCGGCACACTGTAAAACATAAGCGGTAACAGGAAGGCGTACCGAACATGCAGGCCATTTCACAGAACACAAACTCGCCGGCCCTACCAAACGTTGAAGGCCACACTGTCAGCGAAAAAGGCCGTGGGAAAAACGTCGTCATCCTATTCTTTCCAAATCCAACCCCGGGTGACGCATCCCAATACCGGGTTCCGTACGCGTTGCTCTATCTCGAGCGTGTGCTGCGCGACCTCGACCTTGAGGTTGTGTTAATTGATGAGCAACTGCAGCCCGATTACACATCGATTCTGGCGGAGAAGTGCGACCGGCTTCTGCTGGCAGGGGTCAGTTCGCTGACCGGAGAGCAGATCACGGGCGGAATCGCCTTCTCGAAGAAAGTTCGCGAGCTTTGCGATGCTCCCGTGGTGTGGGGCGGCTGGCATGCGACGTTGCTACCCGAGCAGACGCTGCGGGAGTCTTATATCGACTATGTGGTCGTCGGACAGGGTGAGCGCCCGCTGCGGCAGCTTGTGGAATGCCTGCGGGATGGCAGGGACCCCTCTAACAATATTCGAGGTCTGGGCTCAAAACGCGGCGGAGAGGTGACCATAAATCCACCGGCGGCCGTGGAGGGAATCAATGCCTTTCCGCCGATTGATCTGGGCCGGCTCGACCTGAAAAAGTATCTCAACAAGAGCCGGTTGCCGGAGCGCTTTATCGGTTATTTCGCGACGCATGGCTGTCCCCTGGACTGTAGCTTTTGTTGTATCGGCGAAATCTATCAGCGCCGGTGGTATCCCAAGGAAGTCAGCCAGATCATAAACGAACTTCGATTTCTCAAGGAAAACGTCGGCGTCGACAGCCTGTTGTTCGAAGATGACAACTTCTTCGTCCGGCCTCAGTTCGCGCGCGAACTTGCGAAGGCGATGATTGACGCCAAATTGAATTTGAAATGGGAAACCAGCGCTCACGCCCATATCTTCACAAAAGCATATTCCGATGACGACGTACGGCTCTTTGCCGAGTCGGGCTGCCAGCAGATCTATATCGGGGCAGAATCCGGAGATCAGGAGGCGCTTGACATCCTCAACAAACGGGCGACGGTTGAAGAGAACCTGCAGTTTGTCGAAATGCTCACCCGACACGGGATTCTGCCGCGCTTTACGACTATGGTGTGCTTGCCGACCGGCTCTGGGCGCGATTTTGAGCTGACGATTGACATGCTCCGCCGCGCAAAACTCGCTCACCGCAGCTTGCGGGCAAGCATCTTTTTCTTCACTCCGTATCCTGGCACCCGCCTTTACGAAAAGGCAAAGGAAAGCGGCTTTGTTCCGCCGCCGCGGCTGGAAGGCTGGGCAAAGCATACTCTGAGGAAATTCAAGGCGCCCTGGGCCCCCAAAGGGATCGACTGGCGGCTTGAGCGTTTCGCGAATTTCTATCTTCCATTGGTGGACCCTAAGTTCTATCGCCTGGTGCGCTCCAAGAAGATTCGTGCGGTGGCCTTTTTCGTCAACAAACTGTTCTTTCCGATCGCATGGGTCCGTTTTCAGACGGGCTATTTTGGCGCCCCTTTTGAGGCTTCTGCATTCCTGAAACTCTTGCGGTTGTATAACAATGCCACCGGCAGCCACATTTGCCTTGGAAATGGAAGTTACGTCCACTAATAAAGTGTTATAGAACGTTCAAGAATCCTATAACAAACGTGGAATCATGATGAAAATTGTTCATGTGATCGGAGCGCGTCCTAACTTCATGAAGGTCGCTCCTGTCTTAGCAGCTCTAAAAGGCCGGAAGAGTGTGGCGCAAACGCTAGTCCACACGGGCCAGCACTACGATGTCAAAATGTCGGATGTATTTATTCAGCAACTTGGAATTCCATTGCCAGACGTCAACCTGGCGGTGGGTTCTGGCAGCCACGCCAAGCAGACTGCGGAGATTATGGTTCGTTTCGAGAACGTAGTTCTTGAATGCAAACCAGATCTGGTCCTTGTGTATGGCGATGTTAACTCGACTGTGGCGGCTGCGCTGGTCTGCGCAAAGTTGGGAGTGCGCGTAGGTCATGTGGAGGCGGGGCTGCGATCGTTCGATCGCACGATGCCAGAAGAGATTAACCGCCTGATGACCGATCAGCTTGCCGACTTACTTTTTACACCTTCAGAAGATGGGGATGAGAATCTTCGAAAAGAGGGAATTGCGGCGGAGAAGATTTTCCGGGTTGGGAACGTAATGATCGATTCGCTGGTACGCTTGTTGCCTGTGGCGCAAAAAGTCCCGCGAGATGGTATGCCCGAGCGGTATGCACTGGTCACATTGCACCGCCCAGCCAATGTCGACGACAGTGCGACGCTGAAGAAACTTCTTGAGTTGCTGCTTGAGGTCAACCGGGATCTGTCCGTAGTATTTCCCGCGCATCCTCGGACGCGTTCGCGCATTGCAGAGTTCGGCTTAAATGCCGATCAACTTCACATTATCGATCCTCTGCCCTATATCGATTTCCTTGCGTTGCAAACTCGATCGACCGTGGTGATTACCGATTCTGGAGGAATTCAGGAAGAGACCACCTATCTAGGCATACCCTGTCTAACGGTGCGCGAGAATACCGAACGACCAATAACAGTTTCGCAGGGGACAAACGTCCTGGTGGGCCGTGATTCCGAGAAATTGCGGACGGAGTTATCCAAGGTGCTTAGCGGGAAAACGAAGAAGGGGACTGTACCGGCTCTTTGGGATGGGCACGCAGGGGAGCGTATTGCAGACGTTTTGGCCGGGCAGCGATGACAACAGAAGGGAATCGGTGCGCGACATGCCGGCGATTCCAGAAACTCAGGGAGGGATGACAGATGGACAGTGTGAATCGTCTCCAATTAACCTCAAGGATGACCTATTATGGCGGCTGGCTCTTCGCGCTGCTCGGGGCATTCGTGCATTTCGGCCTAGGAGCGGCCATGCTCCGCGCGATAGGTTTGCCCCAACGGAATTTATTTGAGGGCAGCGTGATGCTGTTTTTGATCAGTGCCGTGTCGGCATTGCGAGTGCTCGCATCGACGAAGGCCAGCTAGACGGGCAAATGCCAGTCTAAGACGCACCGGAGCTAGGCCCGCTTCCGGACATAATCAGTAGCAGCTCCGATCCTCGCCTTGCGCCAAGTCTCACCCACTGGCGCTCACTTCCACCCACGCACGCGCGGCGACGAGCCGCCCCTTTCCGTCCGGTCTCCCTCGTTCCCGACCTTCCTAGTTCTCCCCCTCCTGATCCCTTCATTTCCCGCTCTCCCATCCTCTCTTCCCGGACTCGTGTCCCTCCCACTACTCCTGGTTGGCGTGTGCTCATCTTGTTTCAATTACTGCAAAGCCTTGCATCTTGACATTCCCGAAGATACGCGAGAAGATTGGCCGGATTTGGCGGTCGTATTTTCGCGTAACCTAGTTACGCCCACCTCGTAAGGCCAAGACTTTTCCTCCCCCCTGGCAGATGTGGAAACACTTGCACATCGGTGGGAAGACTGTGCTTGCGTGGCTCGTAAGTGCCGCGTCTGCTATATGTTACGCGGAAGCGTGTCGGCCCGAAGCGTGCATTGAATTCCAAGGTAAAAATCAGGTTCATTCAGGTGTACCCGCCTGAGCGTCAATTTAAGGAGATTTGCTCATGATGAGTTCGCAGAACATTGCCCTGGGAGACACGACCATGTCGCTGGGTAGCAGTTTCACATTTGGCCTCCGAAATCTTTCCCGGATGGCAGCCGCGGCATTGTGCACACTGGTGGTGCTGGGCGCATTTGTTGCACCACTGGCGGGTCAGACCGTTTCCTTCGCCGGCCTCCAGACGACAGTGGGTAGCGGCTTGTACGAGCCGAATGTGGTAGCGGTGGATGGCGCCGGCGATGTGTTCATCGGGGATACGGCCAACAACAGGGTGGTGGAAGTTCCGGCCTACTGCACCAGCAGTTCCTGCCAGATCACAGTAGCCAGCGGACTGAATTCTCCAGAGGGCGTAACGGTAGATGGCGCGGGCAATGTTTTCATCGCGGATACGCACAATAACCGCGTGCTTGAGATCCCGGCCGGCTGCACAACCAGTTCGTGCCAGACAGTGGTGGGAAGCGGGTTCTCTGGCCCAGCCGGACTGGCGGCAGACGGCGCGGGCGATATCTTCATCGCGGATTTCAACAACAACCGAGTGGTGGAACTTCCGACCGGTTGCACCAGCGGCTCCTGTCAGACCATTGTGCCGGCCACTGGGCTGAATGGCCCGGCAGGCGTGGCAGTAGATGGACTGGGCGACATCTTCATCGCGGATTACTACAACAACCGAGTGGTAGAACTTCCGACCGGCTGTACCAGTAGCTCCTGCCAGACCACTGTCGGCAGCGGACTCAGCGGCCCGGCCAGTGTGGCGCTGGATAGCGCGGGCGATGTGTTCATCGCAAATAGAGGCAGCAGCCTTGTGACAGAGGTTCCTGCCGGCTGCACGACCAGTTCCTGCCAGACCTCTGTCGGCAGCGGACTGAACGGACCGCTGGGGTTGGCGGTGGCTGTGGATGAAGCGGGCAATGTCTTCATCGCGGATACCAACAACAACCGGGTGGTGGAGGTGCAGCGGAACTCGGTCAACTTCGGAAGCGTCAACATTGGCTCTAGTGGCTCGGTGACCTTGACCTATAACGTCAACGCCAGCATTACCCTTGCCTCGAACCCGCTTGCTCTTACCCAAGGTGCGGCCAACCTGGACTTCACCGCGACCAGCGCTTCGACCTGCGTCGGCAGCCAGTCTGCGGGGAACACTTGCACAGTCACAATTAATTTCGCGCCAGCGGCGCCCGGCCTGCGCGTGGGAGCCGTGCAAATTCTGAGTTCCACCGGAAGCCTGCTGGCCACAACTTTGATTAGCGGCCAGGGCCTCGGGCCTGCGTTAGCCTATGTTTCCTCCCCGGCTCAGACCCAATTCGGCAGCGGCTTGTATGGCCCGTTCGCCGTTGTGGATGCGGCGGGCAACTTCTACGTCGCGGATACCTACAACTTTCGCGTCGTGGAAATCCCAGCCGGTTGCACCAGTAGCAGTTGCCAGCTCACGATAGGCAGCGGGCTGGCTGGCCCTGAAGCGGTCGCGGTGGATGGCGCCGGGAATATCTTTATCGCAGATACGGGAAACAACCGAGTCGTCGAGGTACCGGCGGGCTGCACTACCAGTTCCTGCATGATCATAGTGGCAGCTGGACTGAACTCACCGGAAGGCGTGGCGGTCGATGGATACGGCAATGTCTTCATCGGGGATACACACAACAACCGGATCGTGGAGGTTCCAGCCGGCTGCATCAGCAGTTCCTGCGAGATTGCGTTCGGCAGTGGTTTGAACGGACCCGCCGGAATGGTCGTCGATGTGTTGGGGAATCTTTTCGTCGCGGATTACAACAACAACCAAGTCGTGAAAATTGCGGCGGGCTGCACCAGCAGCTTCTGCCAGACCACGGTCGCCAGCGCGCTTAGCGGCCCGGCGGGCGTAGCGGTCGATGCCGCCGGCGATTTATTCATCGCCGAGTTCAATAACAACCAGGTGCTTGAGGTTCCGGCAGGGTGCACCAGCAGTTCCTGCCAGAATACCGCCGGAACCGGGTTGAAGAATCCGGCTGGAGTTGCCGTTGACGGGATGGGAAATATTTTCATCGCGGATACCTACAATAGCCGCATTGTTGATGTGCCGCGCTCGCAGGCGCCGTCGTTGACCTTCTCGGCAACGCCCATCAGCAGCGCGAGTAGCCCGCAGACTGTCACTGTCCAGAACATTGGCAATGAAGCGCTCACGTTCTTGAGCTTTGGGGCCAGCACGAACTTCAGCGTCAATGCGGGGACGACCACCTGTTCAACGACGTCTCCGCTCGCGGTAGGCGCATCCTGCAACGTGGCCGTGGCATGCACTCCGACGGTGAGCGGCAACCTGAGCGGTACGCTCACGCTAACCGACAACGCACTGAACGGCGCGCCTTCCACCCAGAAGATCGCGCTCTCCTGCTCGGGCACCGGAGGAACCGCGGTCAATCTCGGCGGCTACTACAACATTTACGGTATCGCGACCGCGGGAACCAGTCCGAAATACGGCGGCTTCGACAATGATGGATACGCCTACAATTCCAGCCAGCTCGGTAGTTCACTGAGTTACCAGGGCGTGACCTTTCCTCTAGCGGCGGCAAACACACTCGATGCGATCAGCTCGCAAACGGTGCCGGTGCCGTATGGGACTTACACCCAACTCTTCCTGCTGGGTGCCGCTGTCAATGGGGCGCAGACTAACCAGTCCGTCGTCGTTACTTACACGGATGGAACGACGAGCACGTTTACGCAGAGCTTCAGCGACTGGTGCCATCAGCAGGGCTACACGGGAGAAACCCTGGTCATCGCGACGGCGAATCGCATTATGCCAGGCGGTGGAACTCAGACTATTGCGTGCAACCTCTATGGCTACACATTCGCGTTGACCTCGGGCAAGACCGCGGCCACCGTGAAGTTGCCCTGGAACCGCAACGCGGTCTTCCTGGCCGTTGGCTTGGGTGGGGGCAGCGCCATTGCGGCCCCGATTACTCCCTATATCCAGGTGAACGGGGGTAGTTGGCAGAACACCAACACCGTGACTGTGAGTGCGGGGTCCAGTGTGAATCTCGGCCCGCAACCCCTCACGGGCGGTTCGTGGAGTTGGACGGGTCCCCACGGTTACACGTCCACCTCGCGTCAGATCAACAACATCCCGCTGAACTCTGGGGTCAACACCTACGTGGCGACTTACACGAGCAGCGGGGGCGTCAGCACGATGACGTTTACGATCACTGTTACCGGATGGGTGGAGATCGCAGACAATATCGACTCCATCGCTTGCGCCTCCGACGGAACGCTGGTGGTCGCAAATGGCTGGAATCAGTCGGTCTGGGAATATGTTTCGGGCACCTGGACCCAGCTTCCTGGGCAAATGCGGCATGTGGCGATCGTCAACAAGGGCAGCATCTGGGGCATTGGCACCAACGGCAATGTCTACTACTTGAACGGAAACAACTGGACACAGGTTGGAGGGAACGCCTCGTATATCGCGGCCGGTTCCGACGGAACCGTGCTGATTGTGAGTTCACGCGATGGATCCATCTGGAAATACGTGTCGTCCTATAACTGGACGCAAGTCCCTGGTGGATATGCGAGCGTTATCTCGGTTGTCAAAAACAACAACTATTTCGTCGTCAACCGTGGGAATGTCTACCAGTACAACGGCAGCGGATGGGCGCAGGTTGGAAGCGGCGCCGCTTACGTCCGAGCCGCATCCGACGGAACCGTACTGGGAACTACCAACTCAGGTCAGATCTATCAATATGTGTCGCCGTACAACTGGACACAAGTACCGGGCTCCATGCTAATCGCCGCCCCTGTCAAGGCGAACAGCTACTTCGGTATGGGCCTGGACAACGACGTGTACAGCTATGGCACGCACTGAGGCAAGGTAAGGCGACCGATTCGACAGCCGCGTCCGTTCACACCGGGCGCGGTTTTTTTTGCCAGGGCCATTGCCCTTAACTGCCAAGGCTCGATTATGAAGTTCAGAAGCGGCGAGGCAGGGATGGCTGAAGGAGCATCCCTGCCGTTCGCTTCTAAATCACTCGGGCTTTGATTAAACGTGCGGTGCGTCTACGGTATCGACGCTTCCACTGCGCTCGAGTAACCGCTTTCCTGCCCGCTCGAATCCACCGAAGTCGCCACGTAGGAGTACGTTTGACCCGGAGCTACGCCGTTGTCCGTGAATGAGGCGTCTGAATCCAAGCTGGAGTTCATCTTGGCATAGGTGCAACTGGCAGCCACGCAGCGGTAAACGTTGTAGCCCACCGCATCTCCGGCTGGACTCCAGGAGAGTGCTACGTAAGGCATAACCCCTGTGCCTGCCATGGCGCCGGTTGCAGGGGAGTTCGGGGCGTTACTGGAAAACGAGAGAGTGCCGGATGCCGTGCCGCTACCTTGTGGCGTAAAGGCAACATTAACCGTGACGCTCTGCCCGGCGGGGATGGTCAGCGGAAACGATGCTCCCTGCAAGGCAAACTGCGAACTGCTGCTGCTTGCGGAGGAAACGGTCACATTGGCGCCGCTTGCGCTCAGCGTCGTCGATACGACTCCCGTAGTCCCGACGGTGACGCTGCCAAAATTCAGAGAGCCCGGATTGACGATGAGCTGGCCGGACGCGGTGTTCGTGCCCGTGCCCGTGAAGCTTATGCTCACTCCGGGGCCTAAAACAAAGGCGCTGCCAAACGTCATGCCCGCACTCTGGGGAGCAAAGGTGACATTCAACGTTACGCTTTGCCCACTTCCTAAAGTCACGGGGAAACTCGGCCCGCTGACGGAGAAGGCACCGCCCAGGGTTTGTAACCCGGAAAGCGTCAGCCTCCATGGTTGGTTGTTCGTAAGAACCACCGGCGTGCTTGCAGTGGTTCCCACTCCAACCGAGCCAAATGAGATACTCGCCGGACTCGGCGTCACCGCCTGAGTCGAAACTCCTGTGCCCATAACTGGGAGGCTGAGAGGGAAGCTGGACTCGGAGATTGCGAAATTAATCTTCCCACTTACCCAGCCTGTCGTGGAGGGCGCAAAAACGACGTCGACATCAATACTTTGTCCGGCAGCCAACACTATCGGCATGATCATCGGAGGCACGCTGAATTCGGAATTGCTCGCGCCGATCGCTGAGATGCTGACGCTGGTCTGTCCGTTGTTGGTCAGCGAAACAAGCTGTGTTTCTGTTTGGCCGATCGATACCTGTCCAAAACGGAGGTTGTTGGGCCAGTTAGTGAGTGCCGCGGACCCTGCATGCACTTCAGGTGGTACCAGGCTTAGCAGGACTGCCACACTGATGATTGCAACTGTGAAAGAACGACGGGAACGAGAGCGGATAATTGTTTGGGGAGGTTTCATAACATCCCCAGTGTGCAGTGGTACGTCTCAAAAGGAAAATGCCGAAGGTGAATTCGGAAATTGGTAAGAGGCTAATGGTTACTATGGACCTAAGTGACTACCCGAAAGGTAATACTTTGGGCAAGTCGCGTCGATGTTGCAGTGCCAAGCAATCCACTCCACCATAAACAAACGTGACTAAGGTAACTAACCGGTTTTCACCTCGCATGACATATTAGGAACAAAAGGCTTACAGGACAACGGGCTGCCGGAGTGTGCCTTCTGCAGTCACGGACACTTGCCCGCCAAGGTCTCAAGGATGGAAACAGAGGTGATCTTTCCTCGCAGTGGCGCACATCGGGACTACGCTCTGTCCCGGGGCCCGTACGAGTTCTTTGAAGACGAGGCGAAGCGCGCGCCTGATGTTCCCGCCCTGACCATGGGCTCCGAACAAATCTGCTACCAGGAGTTGAATTCCCGCTCGAACCGCCTGGCGCATTTTCTCTGCGAACAGGGTGTCGGTCCTGAATGCCTGGTGGGTGTGTGTCTCGATAGATCGTTCGATTCGGTGGTGAGCCTCCTCGCCATCCTCAAATCCGGCGGGACTTATTTGCCGCTCGATCCGAAGTTTCCGAAAGACCGACTGGCCTTCATGCTGGCGGATTCGGAGGTCTCACTGGTTCTAACCCATTCTTCGGAGCGCAAACGTCTACCGGAAACAAGCGGCCGCGTCATTCTGCTCGACCAAGAGCGGCAGGCGCTTTCCAAGGCTCCCGCGACGAACCTCTCCGTAAGCAACAACCCTGGGCATTTGGCCTACCTCATCTATACGTCAGGCTCCACGGGAAAGCCCAAAGGAGTGATGATCCCGCGGGGCGCATTGGTCAACTTCCTCTTATCGATGGCGGAAACGCCTGGAATGGCTGCGTCCGATAAGCTCCTGGCGGTTACCACCACTTCTTTCGACATCTCGATTCTGGAATTCCTTCTTCCCCTGGTAAGTGGCGCCCAAATTGTCATGGCGACTGCCGGCCAGGCTGCGGACGCGCACGCTCTCGAGCTTTTGCTTCGGCAGCATGATGTCACGGTGATGCAGGCAACACCAACCACTTGGCGCATGCTGGTCGAGAGCGGTTGGGAAGGGAAGAGTGACCTGCGGATCTTTTGCGGAGGGGAGGCACTCACTGCCGACCTCGCTGCCCAATTGCTGCCGCGGTGCCGCGAGCTTTGGAATATGTATGGACCGACCGAAACTACGATCTGGTCGTCTACAGAACGCATCATCACTGCGAAGCACATTTCGCTTGGCTTGCCGATTGCCAATACGCAATTTCATGTTCTCGACGAAAACCATAAGCCCGTCTCGGTGGGCGTGCCCGGTGAGCTTTGGATTGGCGGCGCCGGGCTGGCTCGAGGGTATCTCAAGCGTCGTGAGCTGACTGCGGAGAGATTCGTCGCCGATCCATCTGTCGCCGATCCCCATGCACGCCTATACCGGACAGGAGACGAGGTTCGCTATCGGTCCGAAGGCACGCTGGAGTTTCTCGGCCGTCTCGACCAGCAGGTGAAACTCCACGGTTTTCGCGTCGAACTGGGCGAGATCGAGAGCGCTCTATCCCAGATTGAGGGAATCGCGCAGGCGGTCGTCCTCCTGCGGGAGGATCGCCCCGGAGACAAACGCCTGGTTGCCTACTACACGGGCCCTGCCGCCTTGAGTTCGACCTTGCTGGCCCAAGCCCTTAAAGCAACGCTCCCGGACTACATGGTTCCGTCCGTTTTTCTGCACGTGGATAAATTTCCGCTGACACCAAACGCCAAGCTGGATCGACAGGCTCTGCCGCCGCCCAAGGGTAAACGTCCGCTTCTAGCGCAGGACTTTGTTACGCCGCGCACCGTAGCGGAAAAACAATTGGCAACTCTGTGGTGCGAGCTGCTACAGCTGGAGGAAGTTGGCATCGACGACAGCTTTTTTGAACTGGGCGGCAACTCCCTGGCGGCAGTCCGCATGGTGAATCGCTATCACACCGGCTTCGGGCGTGAGATTTCCCCGGTCAAAATCTTTCAATATCCCACGATCGCTCAGCTCGCAGAATTTCTGGAAGGCAGCGACAAGAAAGCTGATTTTATCAGCGAAGTCGAAAATCGAACGCGTCGTGAGAGGCATTCGCACCGTAGCTCGCGTCCTGACTCGTCACTTGCGAACGACCGGGCGCGCGAGGGAGTTGCTGTGATTGGCATGACGGGCCGTTTCCCCGGCGCAGCCAATCTCGATCAGCTTTGGCGCAACCTCTGCAACGCGGTCGAATCAATTTCCTTCTTCACACCTGAAGAGTTAGGACCCGGCATTGATGACCAACTCCGCCACGATCCGGATTACATCCGCGCTCGCGGTTTGATTGAGGGGGCAGATCTTTTCGACGCCGCTTTTTTTGGCATCAACCCGCTCGAAGCCAAGGTCATGGATCCGCAGCAGCGCGTGTTTCTAGAACTGGCGCAGCACGCGCTGGAGAATGCCGGCTACGATCCCGAGCGATACAAAGGACGAATTGGAGTGTTCGCCGGCATCGGCGACAATCACTACTACACGACCAATCTTCTTACCCAGCCGGACCTGCTGGCCATGGCTGGAAAGCTGGCGGTCGAGTATGGCAACCAGAAGGACTACATCGCCCTCCGGACCGCCTATCTATTGGACCTCCGCGGGCCCGCGGTAAGTCTTAACACGGCCTGTTCAACCACGCTCCTGACGATCGACCAGGCCTACCGTTCGCTGCTTGACTATGAATGTGACATGGCTCTCTCCGGCGGCATTGACATCACGGTGCCGCAAAAGAGCGGCTTCCTCTACCAAGAGGGAGGCACATTCGCCAAGGATGGTCACTGCCGTCCGTTCGATGCCGACGCCACGGGAACCATGTTTTGCGACGGTGCCGGCGTGGTCGTTCTCAAGCGGCTCGCCGACGCTCTCGCCGATGGCGACACCATTTACGCGGTCATCTGCGGCGCCGGCAAGAACAATAATGGGGCGCGCCCCGCTTCTTTTCTGGCGCCGAGCGTGGACGGACAAGCCGAAGCGATTGCCTTGGCGCAATCCCACGCCAACGTTCCCATCGAGACCATCCGCTATATCGAGGCGCATGGCACGGGTACGCCCGTCGGCGATCCCATCGAATTTGAAGCCCTGCGCAAGGTGTTCGAGTGCAAGACGGCGAGGAAACAGTTTTGCTACATCGGATCTGTCAAGGGCAACATCGGGCATCCAACCAACGCTGCCGGAGTCGCCGGACTGATTAAAGCCGCTCTGGTTCTCCATCACGAACAGATTCCGCCGACCCTGCATTTCAAGAAGGCAAATCCCAAGATTGACTTCGCCAGCAGCCCGTTCATCATGGCGGACCAGCTGATCCCGTTCCCCCGGGGAGAGCAGGTGCGCCGCACCGCGGTTAGTTCGTTCGGCTTTGGAGGGACCAACGTCCATGTGATTCTTGAGGAGGCGCCCGTGCCGAAGGGCGCGCGGCCTTCGCGTCCGCTACAGATCTTTCCGCTCTCCGCAAAGACTCCAACGGCTCTCGATGCTTACGGTCGCGCGCTGGCCGACCATCTTTCGAGCGCCGTGCCGGAAGCCTTTGCCGATGCGGCCTACACATTTCAAACCGGGCGCAAGCAGATGGCCCAGCGGCGCTTCGTGGTTGCCGCCGGACCCACAGAGGCTGCCCAACTTCTCCGCCAGCCGAATCCCTTGCGCTGCAGCGGCAAACGCTGCGATCGTCGCGACCCTCCGTCGTCTTTCTCTTCGGCGGTCAGGGCACGCAGTACGTCAACATGGGCCTGAATCTCTATCGGGATGAGCCTTTGTTCCGCGCTGTCGTCGATGACTGCTGCGAATACCTCAAGCCTCATCTCGGGCGCGATTTGCGCGAGCTCCTCTATCCACAGGCTGGGGATGAACAGACTGCAAAGACCTCGCTTCAGGACACGTTTTTCACGCAGCCATCGATTTTCGTAATCGAGTACGCGCTGGCCCGTTTTTGGGAGAGCCTGGGCATTGAGCCGGCGATGATGGCTGGCCACAGCATCGGAGAACTTGTCGCCGCAACGCTCGCAGGCGTGTGGAAGCTCGAGGATGCCCTCAGCATCATCGCTCTGCGCGGCCGCCTGATGCAGAAGCTCCCGCGGGGTTCCATGTTGGCAGTAAGTGCCAGCGCAGAGTCGATCGCAAAAGTTCTTCCCCCAGCGCTGCAGATTGGTTCCGACAATGCTCCTGCCCTATGCGTCGTCTCCGGGGCGGAAGCCGATGTGGTCGAATTCCAGAAACAACTCGAGGCGGAGAATATCGTCTGCCGTCATCTGCATACGTCTCATGCCTTCCACTCCGCGATGATGGATCCCATGGTCGAGCCGTTGCGTGAGGCGGTGGCTAAGATTCAGTTGCATGCGCCGGTGAAGCCGTTCATCTCGACCGTCACGGGACGCCCCATGACCGCCGAAGAAGCCACCGATCCCGGTTACTGGGCGCGTCATGCGCGCGCCACCGTGGAGTTCTCAAAGGCAATTCAATATCTCAAGGCCCAGGGATACGATCTTTTTCTTGAATGTGGACCACGATCCACACTGTGTTCGCTTGCTCGCCAGCATTTCACGCCCGACCACCAGGGGACAGCGATTCCAACGTTTGCCGATACGCATGAGAACAACACCGAGTGGGCGACGCTGCTTTTCGCCATCGGTTCTCTCTGGCAGAACGGAGTGGCCATTGACTGGGACGCCTTTTACGCCAACGAGGACCGCCGGCGCATACCGCTGCCAACGTATCCTTTTGAGCGGCAGCGATTCTGGGTAGACCCTGCAGTCGTGCCCGCTGGCCAGGCCGTCGAATCCGAGAGTTCTCCTGCGATCGTGCCCTCCCTTCTCGATCCCGTGGTTTCCGCAACTTCGCCCGAGAGCATTGGCACACCAGGTTTGTCATCCTCACGCAAAGACCGCATCGCCGCGCGAGTGCTCGACCTGCTCATGCCCGTCTCCGGACGCGAACGCTCGCAGCTCAGTGCTTCCGCCACATTCATGGAGCAGGGACTGGACTCGCTGGCCCTGACGCAGGTGGCGTTTGCCATCCGCAAGGAGTTTTCCGTAAAGGTCAGCTTTAGCCAGCTGATGAATCAATGGCCCAACATCGAAATACTAGCTGCGCATCTCGACGCCACGCTGCCTGCCGGTTTTCTTGCGGAAGGTTCAGCCATTCCGGCGGTTCGGCCCGTTCCACCACCACCGGCCGAGCCTTCGTTTGGAGAGGTGCAACCGAGCCTGGGGAAGGACACGAGTGCGCTCGAACAAGTCGTTGCCGAACAAGCGCGCACCATCTCCCGCCTGGTCACCCTGCTCGAAAAGGCCGGCGACAAAACCCTGGCAGCCACACCGACAAGAAATCCCGCACAAACGCCAGCTTCACCAATCCCCAGTGTGCGACAGGTTGAATCCACTGTCCCACAGCGCGGGATCTATGCGTCGTCGCGGCTTTCCGAACGTTTGTCGGCCTCTTATAACGAATCCATGACGGTGCGTTTCACCGGCAACATCTCGATCGAGAAAATGGCGCATGCCATGGAACGCCTGGTGGAGCGGCATGATGCTCTGCGGGCCAGTTTCGACGAGAGAGGACAGGTGATGAAGATCGCCCCGGCGTTGAGAATCCCGATGCCGGTAACCGATCTTTCTTCGATCATAGACTCAGGTCGGCAAGAGGAACGGCTCCGCAAACTGATTGCCCACGAAACCGCTTTGCCTTTTCCGCTTCCCGCCGGCCCGCTGTTCCGCTGCCAAATGGTTGTGCTCGGCGCCGATCGCGCGGCGGTTGTCTTTACGGCGCACCACATCATCTGCGATGGCTGGTCGCTGGATGTCCTGATCCACGACCTCTGTGCCTTCTATTCCGAGGAAGTCTCCGGCGCGACCGCGTCGCTGGAGCCGGTGCCGAGCTACGCCGACTACGTCCAGACGGTAACCGCGCGTCATCACTCCGAGGAGTTCAAGGACGCAGCCCTCTATTGGCATGCGCAGTTCGAGAATGGCTTTCCGGTCCTGCGGCTTCCGACGGATCACCCTCGGAGTGCACGGCGTGACTTCACGGCGCGCCGGTTCGACCACCTGATTCCGGCCGCCGTGGTGCAACAACTCAAAACGCTGGCGGCAAGACAGGGCTGCAGTTTCTTTGCCATAGTGCTGAGCTCACTAGCCATCCTTTTAGCCCGCGTCTCAAAGCAGCGGCGTTTTGTGATTGCCCTTCCAACGGCAGAGCAGCCCGACCTCGGTCAGCCCGGTCTCGTCGGCCACTGCGTAAACCTTCTCCCCTTCGCTGTGGAGTTGCGCGCTGGGGAAGCCGTCGGCGACTTTCTCAAGAGAGTACAAAGCGAGCTTCTCGCTGCCCACGACCATGGCATCTTCACGATGGTGAGTTTGCTGGAGGACCTGCATCCGGTCGTGCCGGCGCCCGGAGTTTCTCCAATCTCGGCGGGCCTTACGAACGTCAAGCAGTTCAGGTCAAACGAGCTGCCGCAATCGGGATTCAGCGTCGACTACGATGCCAATCCGAAAGCCTGCGAATCGTTCGAGTTCTACCTGAATGCGCTCGAAATGGAAGACAACCTGGAGCTGCATTGTCACTACGACATCAGGCTTTTTGAGGATCTGACGATTCGAGAATGGCTCGCAACGCTTGGCAACATCTTTGAGAACCTCACGGCCGATCTCTCACGCGGAGTTCTTGATCTCGCCGGACTGCACGTCAACGCGTCTCCCGCATCCGAAATCGCTTACGCTCTTACGTCGGCGACCGAGACTGCTCAAGAATCCCGTTCAGCGCCAGAGTCGCGGGGCACATCCCCACCTTGGCCCGCAAACTCCACCCGGGACGAGTCCGAACTTCTCCAGGCACTGCTGCCGCTGTGGCGGCGCGTGTTGGGCGTCCGCGCGATCCGGCCGGACGACGACTTTTTTGCCTTGGGCGGCCACTCCATCGCTGCGGCAGAATTATTTGCCCTGATGCAGCGGGAACTGGGGCGAGTTGCGCCCCTGGCAATCCTCTACGATTCCTCTACACCGCGGATGCTGGCTCGCGTTTTGAGCCGGAGCAGCAAGGCGGAAGACTGGAAATCGCTCGTCCCGATCAATCGATCCGGGGACCGGCCGCCGCTTTTTCTTGTACACGCGGCCGAAGGCAACGTACTGCTCTATCGTTCTCTGGCTGCTCACCTAGGCAGCGATCAGCCCGTTTTCGGCTTGCAATCCGCCGGACTCGACGGCCTTTCCCGCATTGACGGGCGGTTCGAAACCGTGGCCTCACGCTATGTCAACGACATCCGCCAGGTAAAGCCGCATGGCCCCTACATGCTGGGTGGCTACTGCCTGGGCGGCACTCTGGCCCTGGAAATGGCGCAGCAGCTTATCCAATCCGGGGAGAAGGTGGGCCTGGTTGCGCTCATTGAGATTTACAACATCCGCGCCATGCGCTGGCCGCTTCCGTTGCGCCAGAGGTTGATCAATCGTGTGCTTCTCAATCCCTACTTTCATCTCCACAATCTGCTGGCAGCGGAGGGTGCAGGCAAGCACACATTTTTCATGGAGAAGTTGCGCGTCGAGATTGCCCGGATCAAAACATCGATTCGCCTTGGTTGGGCCCATCTCCGCCATCGCCTCGCCGCCGACGCGGCGGCTACACCTCCAGCAAGCGTCGCGGAGATCTATGAGGAAGCCTTCGCACAATACGAGGTCAAGCCCTATCCCGGCGAGTTGACGGTCTTCCTAGCGGAGCGGCATCTGGCAGGTTTTGACGCTCCTTTGGGAGGCTGGGGCGAGGTTGCGCAGGGCGGCGTTCAACTGTTCTCGCTCCCGATCAGTCCCCGTGGCAGCCTCGTAGAGCCCTACGTCGGTCACCTGGCTCACAGGTTGCGCGGTTGCCTTGATCAAGCGGTCGAAAAGTCGAGAATTGTTGTCCATGAGCCTATTTCGGGACTCGTCAGGACGCACCAGTCTCAGTAAGCTTCTTTCTCGGCGGCTCTTTGTCTAGCGAGGCCTGTGGAACCTGTCTCATCACACGTGTGGAGCGCGGGGCCCGAGAAGCCGGAGTTGCTTATCGGGCGCGTCAACGTTTGGCGAATTTCTTTGGATGCTGCGCGACTGGAGGAGAGGCGTTCGGCGACTTCCGATACTCCAGGTGGCGTGCTCGCTCCCGACGAGCTAGCGCGTGCCTCGCGTTTTCACTTCGACCGGGATCGTGTCCACTATGTTGGCTGCCGGACCGCGCTGCGGTTCTTGCTGGCGCGCTACCTGGATATTGCGCCTCCCAACATCCGATTTACCTATACGCCGAACGGCAAGCCGGAACTTGCGGCGGATCAAAATCCCCGCCAGGTGCGGTTTAACGTGTCGCATTCCGACAACATGGCTTTGATTGCGGTTGGCGTTCAGGATGCTCTCGGCGTCGATATCGAAAAAGTGCGCACTGACGTGAGGACCGCCGAATTGTCGGAGCGATTCTTCTCCGCGGCTGAACGGACAGGCCTGCGCTCACTCCCGGAAGCCATGCGTGTGGCCGCCTTCTACGCCTGCTGGGCCCGCAAGGAAGCGTTCTTGAAGGCCATCGGCGAAGGGCTGGGCTTTCCGCTCGAAGACTTCTCGGTCTCGGTTCATCCAGAGAAGCAGCCGCGCATCGAGGAGATCAAGGGCGACACAAAGGCGGGAGAGCAGTGGTCGCTCGTCGACGTTGACGCGGCTCCGCATTTCCGGTCCGCTGTCGCCGTTGAACGGGCTGGGGCGACCATTGCGACTTTTGACCTGTTTGCGTGACATTCGGCGCCGTGGCATTTTTGCTTGAGCCAAAAAACAGTACGACGGTTACTTGAAGTCCAGCGGCGCCGACTTGATGATTGATACTGGATGGGCCGGCGCCGAAATATCGAGTTCGCATTGTTGGCCGTATTCTCGCTCGTGTTCTGGTGGAATCCTCTCGCGAATACATTCCGCCTCGCCTGGGCCAATGAAGCTTATACGCACATCGTCCTGATTCTTCCCCTGAGCCTGGCGCTCATTTACTTCGAGTCGAAAACAAAAGGGACGGCGATGAATCCGAACCGGCTCGCCGGGTCCCTTCTTTTGGTAGTTTGTTTGGCTCTCGGCGTCTACGCGCGAACGAGCGGTATCTTCGCGCCTGATGTGCAGCTTACGTTGAGCATGCTGGCTCTCGTGATCTGGTGGGTCGCCTGCGTGGTGTGCTGCTTCGGGGTTTCGGTGTTCCGCGCTCTTTTTTTTCCGCTCGGGTTTCTGCTCTGGCTGGTACCGCTGCCAGATTCTTTGCTGAATTGGATTATCGTGGTCCTGCAAAACGGTACAGCAGAAATGGCGCGCTGGCTGTTCCAGTTGGCGCGCGTTCCAGTAACCCTGAACGGAGTTACGTTGTCGCTACCCGGCATTGACATCGAGGTGGCAAGGGAGTGCAGCAGCATTCGCTCCAGCACGGTGCTGGTCATCACCAGTATGGTTCTGGCGCATCTGTTCCTCCGATCTCCGTGGCGCAAGATGTTGGTAGTCCTGGTTGCGATTCCGCTTTCGATCGCCAAAAACGCCCTGCGGATTTTCGTGATTGTCGGGCTGGCGATCCGCGCTGACCCTGGATACCTGGACGGGAACCTTCACCATCGTGGCGGAATCGTCTTTCTGATAGTCGCGCTGGCGGTGACTGGAACTGTGCTCTGGTTGCTGGCTCGAAGCGAGGCAGGGAGCGGAACTCCGCTGATGGCGGATCGCGCCCGAAATCCGTAATCGGCAATGCAATAGTGTCGCGGGTCAGCTAGAGCTTAGCCTTGACGGCCCCGCGCAAGTTCGCCGCTTGCGGCTGCGAGACCATGTCTTATCCCTTACTTCGTATTTAAACTCAAGCTGAGGAAATGGTGTTTGGGAATCAACTGCGAGAAAGGGAGCCTGTTACCAGCCCCAGAAGATGCCGCATGCGGCCAAGGAGTGACTCCCACAATGCACTTTGCACGAGCCTCGTGCCTGGTCGGACCAGTTCCCGTCCGCTACTGTGTCTCGGAGCGCCGCATGCCGAAACGAGCGAACATCGCACCCGCACAGATCAGTCCAATCCCAAGTAAGTAGGTCGTGGCGGAACCGCCTTCCGGAACTTTTTGCGTTGGACAATTTTTTTGCCGGTAGTGGTCGCATACCCTGGCTGGCGCTCCAAACGATGCAGGAGCGAAGCAGAAAAGCAGTAAACCGGCCAACAGCCACTTCCGAATTAAGCTGACCATAATTTCAGATAACTCCTAAAGGTACCGCTGTCTATGGGATTTGCCGGGGAGGGAGCGAGTGCTTGTTAAGGCACATTCGCATGGGTGCTACTTAGCTACGATAAACTAACCCTAACGAAGTAGTCAAGATGCTAGTTTTTGCAATGTTTGCAAGGAATTGCAACTGGCACGTCAGTGCCATAGGCGCTTTCCTGTCCTTCTTCTTCCGTCCTTCTGCCGTCACAATCGGAATTGGCCAACTGGGGCGTTCACCGCGCCGAGCGTGACAAGCATTAAACTGACGGGATGAGAACGTACCCTGGGAGAGTGGTCCTGCCGTTGTTGGCACTGGCGGTTGTGCTGGCGTGTCATCCAAAGACGCCGCCAACGCCGCCGACCCCGCATAGCGTGACATTGACGTGGAAAGCGCCAAACCTGCCCGCCAAGGTGTCGTTGGTCGGCTACAACATCTATCGCTGGACGACGAAGGACAGCCGATATCTGAAAGTTGCCACGCAGGTTCCAGGTCCGCCTTACGAAGATCGCCAGGTGGTGAGCGGTGAGACCTATTTCTACGCGGTCACGGCCGTCGACCAAAAAGGTCGAGAGAGCCGGCTTTCAGAGAACATCCAAGCGACGATTCCCTAAAGGGCTGGGGATCGATGGTAGCGTCCTAATCTGAACTGGGACACTACCGGATCGATTAGTTACTTGGAATAACGGCCTGCGCTATCTTCGAGTAACCGCTCTCCTGGTTTTCCGCATTCACCGCTGTAACCGCATAGTCGTAAGTCTCACCCGAAACGACATTGTTGTCCGCGTAGGAGGCCTCGCCGTCACCCGAGTCGATTTGGGTGTAGTTCTGGCTGGTGGAGAGCTTGCGGTAAACGTTATAGCTGACCGCGGCGCCCGAAGGATTCCAGGAGAGGCCGACGAAATGGGATTGGGCCTGCCCAGTACCACTGAGCGACTGCGAGGTGGGTGACTTGGAAGCGTTGCTGACGAATGTCACGTTCGCGCTGGCAGTTCCGCCGGCGCTCGGGGTGAACGTCACCGTGAAGGGCGTGGATTGACCGCCTGGGATGGTTACGGGGAAGGTGATTCCGGATAGCACGAATTCGCCGCCGCTGCTGCTGGCAGAAGAGATTGTCACCGCCGCGCCCGTAGCGGAGAGGCTCGCGCTGAGGGATGAACCGGAGCCGACGGCCACCGTGCCAAAGTTCAGACTGGGTGGAGAGATAGAGAGCTGGCCTGCGACGGTTCCTGTTCCGGAGAGCGCGATGCTCAAATTCGAGTTCGAGGCGTTCGATACAACGGCGAGAGTTCCGCCAGCGGAACCGGAACTGGTAGGCGCAAATGTAGTCGTAAACGTAATGCTCTGGTTCGGGTTGAGGGTGGTGGGCAAGGTCAAGCCGCCGATCGAGAAGGCCGAATCAGTGACAGAGGCGGAGGAGATAGTGACACTGGTTCCAGAGCTGTTGGTCAGAGTTTCCGACATTCCGCCAGTTGTGCCAACTTGAACATTGTCGAAGGCGAGGCTGGCTGGATTCGCCGTCAGCGACCCGGAGGCCAGACCGGTGGCAGAGAGCGGAATGACAATCGGGGAGTTCGACGAGTTCGCGACAATGCTAAGCGAACCGCTGGACGAGCCCACAGCAGTGGAAGCGAATACGGCGGAGAACGAAACACTCTGACTTGGCGTGAGAGTCAGGGGCATGGTCAGTCCGCTGATTGAGAAACCAGACCCGCTCACGCTGGCCTGTGAAATCGTGACCGAAGACGTTGACGTGTTCGATAGAGTCTCTTGCAGAGTCTTCCTGCTGCCGACAGTCACCGTGCCGAAGTTCAGGCTGCTGGTGGAGAGGGCGATGCTGCTTCCACTATTTGCCGGAGCAAGCCCTTGGCACGCGGTGAGCAATAGGAGGCAGCCGGTGGCGAGGAAAAGAGTTAACCAAATTGGGCGTAGCCGAAATCTTTTCACAATGACCTCTGCGGGCGCGGACTATTGTACTTGGGAGGAGGGGTCCCCCGAGGACGATTTTCGACCCCGGGCAGTCTTAGTGTGGAGGCGCCGGTCAAGAACCACCAGATTTCGAAAGAGACCTCAGGCCAAGGCACAAGGCCAATGCCAAAACGGGAATAGAATCAGTGTGGCGTGTTGCACTGCGGTGCTAGGGCTCGGTTGGGCAGAGCGAGGAAGCTTGTAAGCTATTGATAATGAAAGCTTATTGGGTAATGAAGGTCACCTAGTAGGCCCACGAGCAACTGCAATTCCACGACTGGGAAGGCCGGGGCAATTGTGTGCAATGGCTTGCGCATCTCAGCGAATAGGCGCGACGCGTGAGGAACTTGGCCGGGGATCTATCATTCCCAACTCTTTTCGATTTGCAGAGTGCTTTGCCTTCATGCAGGGTTAGAATGTAATAGATCAAGTGATGGTCTGGCATGAGGCGTGCAGTTTCCAAAATGATCGCCTACGACTGGCAGTAAGGGGACATAATGATGCGATTTCGGCTCACATTGGCGGTAGCGTGTATCGGCGTCAGCCTGGCCGGTGCGACGCAGCATGCCACAACGCCAACCCGGGTCAAACCCTCGAATGAGTTCAAGGTGAAGAACGGGTCCGGAGAAACGGCCGTGCGGTCGAGCGTTCCGCCTGTGCGAGCAACGGGATCTTCCGCTAAGTCTTTACAAGACATAGAACGGCGAACGCCCACGGGAAGTGTCTCTCACTCGTCCAAGAAGACGCCGGCCGCGGCTCTGCCGCCCGAGCGTAACAAGGCGAATGCAAAGATCAATTTCAAGGCTAGCGGAACTGCGAAGAATTCTGGTCTAGTGCGCCAGAGCGCGAATCCCTTGTCAGGGCGGATGAAGCAAAAAGGGCAATAACCTGCACCGTAGCAGCAGAGTTTTCTGGGGCAGCAGTTGCGGCCGATCGCGCCACTTCCGCCTTCTGTTTTTTCAGCGAATATTTCAGCAGGCAGTACAGGGCGCGCACGCCGTCCTTCCATCCGATTTTCTTACCGTCCTCGTAAGTGCGCCCGCAATAGCTGATGCCCACTTCGTAAATTCGTAGATGCCGACGCGCCACCTTGACCGTAATTTCGGGCTCAAAGCCGAAGCGGTTTTCTTCGATCGGAATGGACTGGATAACCTCGCGGCGAAATGCCTTGTAGCAGGTTTCCATGTCGCTGAGATTAATGTTCGTCAGGCAGTTGGAGAGTAGGGTAAGGAACGAGTTGCCTACGGAATGCCAGAAGTAGAGAACGCGGTGGGGCCCTCCGCCCATGAAACGCGAGCCGTAAACAACATCGGCCTTGCCTTGCAGTAGGGGCTCGAGGACGCACGAATACTCGGCGGGATCGTATTCCAGATCGGCGTCCTGAATGATGACAAAGTCGCCGGTGGCTTCGTGGATGCCGCGCCGGAGCGCTGCTCCTTTTCCCATGTTGCGCGGCTGAAGAAAAACTCGCATCTGGTAATGTTCCCGGGCGAGGCCGGCAAGAATGTCACGCGAGCCGTCAGTCGAGCCGTCGTCAACACAAAGCAGTTCGATCTCCAGGGGCACGGCAAGCACTTTGGCGACGACCTCGCGCAGAGTGGCTCGCTCGTTGTATACCGGCATCACGACCGAGAGCTTCATAGGGAGACTGGCAACCGTCGTAACGAATCGTAGCAACCGCTTACCTGGCGGACAACGTTACTAACGGCACCTCCGAGGTAGATAGCGATATACTCGCGTGTCGCGGAGGATCGCGCTCGATCAAGACAGGTTCATCGGGACGTTGTCTCGAGGGTATATGGTGAACAGGAGACCATGAAAACGTTGCGCAATGTGAAAGTCCTGGCCGCCGCGCTCCTGTTCGTAATCGCGCTCGGCACGGCGGGCTTTCACTATATCGAAGGATGGCCATGGTTTGACGGCTTCTATATGGTCATCACCACGCTGACCACAATCGGGTACGAGGAAGTGCACCCGCTGTCGCATGCCGGACGCATTTTCAATGTCTTCATTATTCTGGCCGGAGTTTCGCTGCTGTTTCTGGTAATCGGATCGCTGACCCAGGCTTTGTTAGAATTCGAGCTGCAAAGTTTCTTTGGAAGGCGGCGTATGGAGCGCGAGATCGGCCGTCTCACGGATCACTACATACTGTGCGGCGCCGGACGCGTAGGCCGCAGCGTGGCCCGCGAGTTGGCGCGCCGGCCCGCTCCTTTCGTCATCATCGAGAACAACGAAGCCAAAGCCCAGAAATTCGCAGGCGAAAGCTGGCTTATGCAGATCGGCGATGCGACGCAGGAGCAAGTCCTGCGTGAAGCCCGCATCGAGAAAGCCCGGGGCCTGGTCGCGGCCACCACGACCGATGCCACCAATCTCTATATCGTCCTGACAGCTCGCAGTCTCAACCCGAATCTGCGCATTCTGGCGCGCGCCAGCGAGGATGCGTCGGAGAAGCATCTGCTGAAAGCCGGCGCGGATGCGGTTGTTTCGCCCTATGTCTTTGCCGGGCAGCGCATCGCACAGTCGTTTCTGCGTCCCCACGTTGTGAGCTTCCTCGACGCCGCTACTACGCATCTCGGCATGGACCTTGAGATTGAGGAAGTAGCGATCCACGCGGGAAGTACGTTTGCCGGCAAGACCGTCGAGAGTTCCCGCATTCGCCAGGACCGGGGCGTGATCATTCTGGCGATCAAGCGGGGCGCTGGAATGCAATTCAATCCTGCGTCCGATGCCCGGATTGAAGCGGGAGATTTCCTGATCGCGATGGGTGAGCCGCAGCAACTTCGCGAACTTGAGCTGACCGCGGGATCGCAGCCATGAAGATCGCAAGCGCCGCGGAAATGCGCGCCATCGATCGCGCCACGTCGGAGCGCTTCGGAGTTCCTTCCCTGACATTGATGGAGAATGCTGGTTCGGCGGTCGCCCTTTTCATCATTGGCGACTACCCGCAAGCGGAGCGCATCGGCATTGTGTGCGGCAAGGGGAACAACGGCGGCGACGGCTTTGTTGTGGCTCGAAAATTGGCCGAGGCGGGCCGGGCCGCGCGTGTTCTGTTGCTGGCGGATGCGGGAGAACTGCGCGGCGATGCGGCGGCCATGTTTGGGCAAATGAAAGGCGCGCCCCTGGTGGTGTGCGATCCCGCGGAGCTTGACTCGCCAGACGCGGCTGAAATCTTCGCTTCCGATGTGGTGGTAGATGCCGTTCTTGGCACCGGCTTTCGGCCGCCGGTCAGCCCGCTCTACGCTGCTGCCATTGCGAAAATGAACGCTAGCAATGTTCCGGTGGTTGCCGTCGACGTTCCTTCGGGAGCGGACGCCGATTCCGTTCGGGCATGGCAAGACGCGGACAGGAGTGTCCGCGCCACTCAAGCGCAGCAGGGAACTATCGCCCGCGCCGATGCCGTGGTAACGTTTACGGCTCCGCGGCCGGCTCACGTGTTCGCGGCACTCACGCACGGGCCCACCGTGATTTCGCCGATCGGTTCTCCCGCCGAAGCGATTGTTTCCAAGTCAGGTCTTCATCTCAGCACGCCCGCGGATTTTTCCGCGCTGCTGGCCCCTCGCGCGCCTGAAGCCAACAAAGGCAGCTACGGACACGCGCTGATCATCGGCGGATCGGTGGGCAAGGCAGGAGCCGCCGCCATGGCCGGATTCGCAGCGCTTCGCGCCGGAGCGGGCCTCTCGACGATTGCCACACCAAAGTCCGTGCTCTCGACGGTCGCCAGCTTTCATCCCGAGGTGATGACCGAACCGCTCGCCGAAACCACCGACGGAACGATCAGTTTGCGCGCTCTCAACGCAGTACCGGCTTTGCTGGAACGCAAGACAGTCGTCGCCATTGGCCCAGGCATTTCAAGGAACGTGGAAACCGCGAAATTCGTGCGGGCCTTGGTCAAACAGGGAGCGCTCAGGCCAGGATCGGTCAAACCAAGACCGGCCAAGTCAAAAGCGAACAAGCCAGCAGCCGTTCCCGCCAACACGATCATCGTTCTCGATGCCGATGCGCTGAATGCGTTTGAGGGTGAGGCGGACGAACTGAATGGACATGGGCGAAGCATCGTCATTACGCCGCATCCCGGAGAAATGGCTCGCCTGACAGGATTGACGATCGCCGAGATTCAGGCGAATCGATTGGAAGTGGCGCGCAGATTTTCGCGGGAGCACGAGCTAATCGTCGTGCTCAAAGGCCATCGCACGCTGACCGCAGCGCCCGATGGCACCGTGTGGGTCAATTCCACCGGCAATCCGGGAATGGCCACGGGAGGAACGGGTGACGTTCTCACCGGCATGATTGCGGGTTTGATCGCACAGCATCCGCGGCACGTGCTCGAAGCGACTGCGCTCGCTGTGTACCTGCACGGATTGGCAGGCGATCTGGCGGCCGAAGCCCTGGGCGAGCAGTCGCTGGTCGCAACCGACCTGGTTCGGTTTTTGCCTGACAGCTTCCTGGAGGCAAACCAATCCGATTCCGCCGAATTCCGCCTTCACGCTTGAGAGTCGTGTCTATCGGCGCGTCTTGACGTTTGCAAAGCAGATTCCGCGTGAGCTTTGCGTCCTACTTCTCACTGCTACTTTTTCTTCGCCTGCTTCTTCGCACTCGCTCCGGTCAGCCCGAAGATCTGCAATTGCTGGTAACTGGCCACGAACACCAAGCCGTTTGCCACCACCGGGACCAGGTTCGCGTTGGCGGTCAGAGTTGGCCACGCGCCCGCCGGCGCGCTGAACAGCTTCTTCATCTTGCTTCCTCCAGACTCCGGATCAAATGCAAACAGGCTAATCGCCATGGTCGAGTTCGGAGGGCGCGATAGTGCCCAGATGATTGGGTTGCTATTGCCGTTCGAAGAAATCGTGGTGAAGAATCCCGGATCCTGCGTAGGGCCACCGCCTATTGCCGGAGAGACTGTTACCCGCGTCAAAGCCACCGTCGGCGACGTTTGCACCTTCCAAACCATCGCGCTCTTGCCGCCGCTAGTCACCACCCGTCCCAGTCCGTCTGCCGGATCCACGAAGTACGACGGGCCGCACCAGCAGGGGCCTACAAAGTAGGTGGCCAGCACGTTATTCTGAGTCGGCGAGTAACCACCCAGATTGTCCTCGTTCATTAGAAACATCGCTCCCTTCTTGCCGGCAGCCACGGCCAGATGCGGTATCGATCCGGGCTGATCGGGCAGTACCATCACACCGCCCGAGCCGAAATCGAAATCCTTGTCATCCAGTTCGTCCTGGTTTGACGGAGTAAACACGTCAAGCAGCGTCGTGAGCGTATTCGAGACCTTGACCACGCTCTCCTGAATGTCAGTGACACCGTCGTAGGTGTCGGTGTCCGAGTTTCCGGTCACGAACAGGATGTTACCCGCATCATCGGTAGCCGGCCCATAGCCGGACATCCAGATCGATGAAAGATAAAACTTCTTGGCAGGCGTTGTCTGCACGTCGTTGACGAGGTTCGACGGAAGTGGCGTCAGTGTCCCGGCCGTCCACCCCAGCAGCCAGCCCCGCGAGTACTGGGGCGCCTTATCGCAGAAGCTGCCGAACCCCGCATAAATGGCACCGTTCGTCAACAACAACGCCGGCCGCTGCCGCTGGTATTTCGCGTTGAAGTTGAAGGTCGATCCATTGGCCAACGTATGCGACGCGCTCACCGTTTGCGGGGTCGCCTTGTCTGTCAAGCTTCCCAGGTCGAGCGCGTGAAGCATGTAACTCCGGTTGCTCGGACCCTGGGTATAGACCATCACATACAAGGTGTTGCTGCTCGGGTCGATTACCGGCGTCGAGGTGATGCCCACGTTGGGACCGTTGGCGTAGCATTTTCCCGGAAGCGAGGCGCGCGACACCGGCGGTCCGAAATTCGGACTCAACAGCACCGTTCCGGTGTGAATGTCGATGGCATACACCGTGTTGTTTTCCGTCGCGACATAAGCGACATCGTGCGCGCCCTGATAGTTTCCGGCGGTGATTTGCACGCCCGGTACCACCAACGGTTGCGAGTCTACCTGGTCGTCGAGCGCCACGGTCTGCAACAGAGCAAACGTCGTTTTCCCCACGTTGGCGGGCGTCAGGACCGTTTCGTTCCGATTCCAGCCGGTGCGGTTGTTATCGTAGTGGTAGGTTGTGACCGCCGTCTGGCCAGCCGCCAGCAAGGCACTCGCGGTGATGAAAACCAATACGGCAAGCGCGGCCACGCCGCCGATGCGGTCGCTTCCCTTGCTGTGTTCAGGCATGTTCTGACTCCTATGCCGGAATTTCCCTTCTGACCCCCAAACTGCACCCATTCTCCCCCCAATCCCCAGTCGCGTTCAATGTGAAACAATTTTCACCGCTAGCAGAGCTGTTCCACCGCGGATTGGCCAAAGATCCCCATTTCCCAACAACAGATGGCCGACTTGTATTTACCAGAGCAATTCCATAGCCACGAATGAGCCCAGGCGAGGCAGGGAGCTGGATCCGGGAGAGTCAACATGGAAAGACGGATGTCAACTCCACAGGCTACTTTCCACCCTCAAGATTGCGCCACCATCCTAAAGAACGCGAAATAGAGGCGTCCGCATGCAAGCTGGTTGAGGGTTTAACGCGAATTCGTCACAAGAACGGTGTGCACACGGCGAGAAGGACTGGGGCGATGAGGCTGCCGAGACAGCATCATAAGCCGTCTGCGTTGAATACTTTTCATTCAACCCCCCTCGAACAATGCTTAGGCAGGCGAGATCCCGGAGGAGCAAGGAGCCGTAAATATCAGCGGGGAATCGAGTTATCGAGCAGGGGAATGACTTGGTTGCCGAGTTGCATGATGCGAGCTTGGGCGGCGTCGGCGGATTCGTCTTTATTCATAGCAGTGGAGAGACGGATAAGGGCGCCATCGCTGCGATGGAGGTGGATCGAGTCAGAGATCAGGTAGTACTTTTCCCAGTATTCGCTTGTCACTTCGCGACCGTGCGCCTGGTACCAATAGAGAATCAGGCTTCGTTCCAAGCCCTTTACCGCCACCCACCGATTGACGGGGAACGCCCCGCGCGGACCATCAAGGTGCACAACCTCCCGCTGAAGTGGAGTGTAGCCGGCACCGATTACGCAGTGGAGTGGTGCGTGAATTGAATCGCCGAATTTCTGCGTTGGGTAGTAGGCGGCGAATAGCTCAAGCTTCCGATCCTCGTCATCGTCGATCAAGTAATCGCGCTGCAGGAACTCTCCATGGCCCAGGATTTTGAGGTCCTCGTCATCGAGCGGAATGTCCCTCCCGCTCCATTTGCCAAACTGCATCGGCAGCGAACCGAGAGGCTGACGGGGAGGCAGGACTTCGTCGCCCCATATGTATTGCACAGCAGCCACAGCCAACATTAGAAACGCAACTACGGCGAAGCGGGCAGGAGAGGTTGGTTTAGCGTGCGCGCGTGCCTGAGGAACATCGGCCACGGGCGGCGTTGGAGTCGCCGGAGTTGGCGATGGCTTCCAGATGAGATTAATCAGACGATGGAGGCCGAACAGCAACAGCAGGGAAACGACGAAAACCAGCCATCCCTGGAACTCGTGAAAGAAGCCCTGCGCCTTGTTGGGGTCCCAGAACTGGCCGACCAGCCCGGTACCGAAAATGCGGAAGACATTGGCGAGCACGGCAATGGGGACAGCCGCGCACGCGAGCGCGACTCGAACCCAGTTACGATCCTCGGTGAGATAGCCGTAGATGATGGCGAGCGTGACGAGCGAAACCAGCGAGCGGATGCCGCTGCAAGCCTCGGCGACTTCGAGCGTGATGGATGGAAGTTGGATGACATTTCCATCGCGCAGCGCGGGAATGCCGACAGCCTGCAAAGACCAGGTGGCGAGCTTGGAGGCCAATATCTGAAGCGGGAACGTGAAATGCTGCAGGATGATGGCCGGCAACGGGACCATCAGGAACAGGAATGCCCAGGGAAAGAGCACGGCGCGAAACAGCGGCCAGCCGCGGAACAAAATGATGAGGCCTGCCAGCAGGATGATGAACGACGCGCGGGAGGTGAATAATTCCACGCCCAGCACTCCCAGAACAAGCATGAGGAGCGCGAGAATGACCAGCGGGAGGCCGGTCCAGGACGGGGAAATCCCGATTTTCTTGAGTTGCTTGCGGTCTTGCCACAAGACAAACGATGAAAAGGCGGGAACGAAAAAGCCGTGCGAAAAATTGGGATCACCCCACCATTGGACGGCCAGGCGATAGAGAATCGAGTGGTAGAGCCAGACGAGAAGCAGAACGAGCAGCCAGCCGGCAGCGCGTGGCCAGAGCAGTGCGACCGGTCTTTTCTGCTCAACAGCCATCGGGGCTAATTCGACCGAACTCTCCATAGGGTGCGCTTTTCCCTGAGCATATGCGAATAGGGATGTTCCGCGCAAAGCAAAAGCAAGGCCAGGTCAAGACCGAATACGGCCAGCCGACAAGCCGATCTCCGTCTCAAAGAAAAAGGCGCTCGCAGACAGACTGTCAAGGAGCGCCTCTCCTTTAATCATGAAACCAGCAAGCTACTGAGCCGTCTCAATAAACGCAGCAGGAGCCGGAACTCCGGCCACGGTTGCGGTAATGGTGACCTTGCCTGGCGATGCGGGCAGCGTATAGATCTGGGTCGCGGTGCCAGAGCTGCTTGCGTTCTCGGGGTTAGGATTGGAAAAGCTGCCTCCCGCACCACCATCGCTGAAAGCCACGGCGGTTCCGGACACGGGGTTGCCGTATTGATCGGTCACCAGTACGGTCAGCGCTTGCGGCAACGTGGCGCCGCCGATGGCAGACTGATTATTTCCGCCGCTTGCGCTGACGGAAGCAGCCGATCCTGCTACTGAATATTCGATAAACGTTTCTTTATGCAGACCGGAGGAAGTGGCTGAGACTGTGATTTTGCCCACAGTGTTCGGCAACTTGAGCGAGGTACTCGCTTGGCCCTGGGCGTTGGTGACTGCCGAAGTCGGAGTTGTGATGCCGTTGTTATTGGCAGAAAAGTTGACAGTTATACCCGCTACGGAGTTTCCGTAGGTATCCACGACCTTAGCCACAATGGGTTTGGGAAGGACGGAGCCTGCGGTTCCCGTTTGTTTGCCTCCGCTAGTGGCGACAATTTTGACGGCCGCCAAAGGCGTAGCAGTGGCTGTGGTCGAAGCATTGCCGAAACTCGTAGCCGAAGCCGTTAGCGTGTAGACGCCTGCTTTCTTGGGGAACGTGTAGGTTGTGCTGACCCCGCCACTGGAACTGGTAGTTGCGGAGGATGGGTTGAACGTACCGCCCATGTTGCCATCGCTGAAGGTGACCGTGGCGCCAGCCACGGGTTGGCCCGTGTAAGGATCGCCGGCCACAAGCTGGAGCGGTGTGGTCAATTTACTTAGCACAGGCGCGGACTGATTAGCGCCGGCCGTGATGGTCAAAGTGTTAAACAAGCCGTACGCTTCCAAGCTGGTCTGAGTGGCCACGTACACTTTGCCGTTGACGACCGTCTGAGTTGCGAAATGGGCGAGCGGAGGTAACTTGTCGCGCGCGACAACCTGCTGAGACGTGTAGAGCTGCTGCAAAGAGACCGCGTTGTAGGCCTGCAACTGGCCGGCGCTAAGCACCCACAAAACGCCGTTGTTATACCCGTTGGACGAGATGGAAGGCGAGTGCGACCCGATCAGCCCAACCGTGGATTGCGCGAACGGGGTCAGCAGGCCGTCGGAAAGCTGGAACGCTTGCAAAGGCGCCCCATCCGGACTGAAGTAGGCGATTCCATTCCAGACGACTGGAGAAGCCATGAGCTCTCCGCCGTGAGTCAACTGGATTTCCTGGATGACATTGTCCTGGCCGCCGGGCACGTACTGGCCCAAATCGTCGCGGTTAAGGAGGTAGACGACCGCTCCTTTGCCACTGGCGATCAGTTCATGGGGATACTTGCCGGGCTGATCAGGCAGGACTACGGGGCCGACCGAGCTGATGTCCAGATCGTGGTCGTTCAGGTAGGCCACCGACCACGGGGTAAAGTAATCGGCGGGTTCGTTCGGTTCGTTCTGCGGGCTCCACGGTGGGGGCGTAATTTTCAGGACACTATTGCAATAGCTCTGGCCACCGGAGGGGACGTCGTAATTACCGCTTTCGGCGGTCGCCACGAAAACATTGCCGAATTCATCGGCGGAAATCCCATTGCCCGTTTGCCATATGGAGGTAAGGCCATGGTCGGGCGACGTGTTGAAGGCACCTACTTGTTGCAAGTTGGCGGCACTATAGGCAAGAAGCCAGCCCGTGTTGCTGTCGTTGCAGCCGTTCGAACCGAAGCCCAGGTAGAGGACGCCATTGAGCAACAACATGCCCGGACGGTTTTTCTGGTGCAGGCTGTTGAACTTCGTTTTGTGCCCGGCCTTGCTCACGCTGGACGCCGTAATTAGCATTGGGCTGCCCATGCTTGTCTGCTCTGCGCCGGTCGTGATGTTGAGGGCGTGCAAGTAATGGGTGACTTTCCCGTTGATAACGCTCTTGGCGACGAGATACATGGTGCCGGTTGTCGAATTAATGACCGGAGTGCCGACGATGCCTTCCTCGTGGAATCCATCCATCGTGCCGCAGGGCAGATCGGGTCCGCTGGCGGGTACGCCCCCGTTGGTCAGGCTGGCGTACCACAATTGCGCTCCGGTGTCGGCGTCAAAGGCGTAGGCGGAATCGGACTGGGTCACGACGTACACAACGTTGTGCGTACCCTGCCCGGGAATGGCCACATCGGGCATGTAGAGGGGCTGAGCCAAAGCCTGATAGTCGATGGGTGTGCTAAAGAGATGACCAAAATTATTGCTATTGACGTTGAGTGGCGTCAGTAATGGTTCACTCGCGTTGGCGCCGGAGCGCGTAGTGTCGCCGCGGCTAGTCGAAAGTGCCATTTGGGCCGAGGCGGAGCAGATCAGCACTACAGACACAAAAAAGAGGATTGCTATTTTAATAGTCACAGAAAATATGTCGTGAGTAAGCGTTCGGCCCAAATCAGCTTTGGTTCGGTCCGTTGCTGGTCGACAGAAAGAGTACATTTCAATTCTCCGAAGGGTTTGCCCTTGACAAGTTCTTGCTGGGGAGCCAGCGCCTGCTACAACGGGGGAATCGGAAAAATTCGGGTCCGCTAGTAGTAATGCACGTTGTTGTACAAGGTAAGTCCTGCCGATCCAACCCCACGAAAAGGGTAGGCGTGCAACCTATTGCACATTCTACCGCTTTTTTTGCCCTTTGCGCGGGAACGCTGTTCTCGAATCAGTGAGACAACCGGGGTCGCGATTCCCGGTTTTTTCGAAACAGGTTAACTGATTAGTAAAGCGCTTGGCGCAAAAAGTTTGACCACTCCTCGGTCGTAGGGCATAATGTCCTCCGAAAGGCCGCACCCCCCTGCCGAACCCCTAATGGGAATGCCCCTTGTGACCAATCCCCTTCCACCTCGCGTGGGCGAGATGGAGATATCGTTGGCGCCCCCAACGCCTGTTCGCCGACCCCGGGCGGCCGGGGCGAGCGTTTTTCTGCTATTAACGCTGGCGCTGATTATTCCGATTATCACGCGCGGGATCTCCAAGGGCGAATTCGACTATAACGTCGACGAGTCGCAGCACGCCGCGAGCGGCATATTCTTCGCTTCCTTGATGAAGGATCTCCCGATTGCCCATCCTGTGCAATACGCCTATGCGTATTACGCGCAGTATCCGGCCATGTCGGGCGTTCTCCACTACCCGCCGGTTTTCTATGTAACGGAAGGCCTGGTTTTCCGGCTACTCGGGGTCTCGGTGGTCACGGCGCGAATCACGATATTGGTTTTTGCGGTAATGGCGTGCGTGTTCTGGTTCCGCCTAGCGAACGAAATTCAAGGGGAATGGGCAGCGGCGGCCTCAACGGCAGTATTCGCGCTGCTTCCATCGGTATTGTTGTTCGAGAAATCGGTGATGTTGGAAATACCATGCCTGGCCCTGTCGGTTGGGGCTCTGTATTTCTGGTACATGTATTTGACGAGGGAGCGGATAGGAAGTTTGTATTGGTTTGCGCTGCTATGTAGCGGAGCGATGCTGGCAAAGCAGCATGCGGTCTTTCTGATCGTGGTTTGTCCCGTGACAGCGATATTGTTTGGCCGCTGGAGGCTGTTTCTCGATCGCCGGGTTCTGGGCCCGCTGGCGATCATGACGGTGCTGGTGACGCCGTACTATGCGGCGGTGGTCGTGCTCCATTGGCGCACGTTTGTGACCGACGTCGTCTCCCCGGTGCCAAGCGGGACACAGGGCGCATCGGCCGGCCATCTTGAGAATCTGCTGTTCTATCTGAGAGTTCTTCCGGCGCAGTTCGGGTGGCCCTTACTCGGGCTGGCGACAGTAGGAATGGTGAGCAGCCGCTGGTGGAGCCCGCGCCGGGCCACGATTTTCATGGCAGCTTGGATAGTCGGTTGCTACCTCATGATAACCGCCATTCCCCACAAAGAGCCGCGCTACGCGCTGTATTGGGTACCAGCTCTGGCTTATTTCGTTGTCGGTCCGCTCACTGCCAAGTGGCGAGCGCCTGCGGTTCGCTTCGCAGCCAGAGCCGTGGCGTTCGTGGTGCTGGTATGCGTTGCAGTGGTGGGCTGGCGATACCAACGTCCTTATATGGCGGGGTACGCACCAGTCGCGCACCGGATCGTTGAAGCAAGCAATTCGGGCGTGATTTTGTTTGAAGCGCCGCTGCCCGCCAACTTCATATTTTTTTTGCGGCAACTGGATGACCAGCGGCACTTTCTGGTGCTGAGAAAAGCTCTGTGGACGGAGCGGATCGTATCGCGATACGGCGAGGAGGAATTCGCCAAGACCCCGGATGACGTGCGTGACGTTATCGAGAAGAACGGAGTCAAGTATGTGGTGGTATCGGATCGGTCAGCTCCCATTCAAGCCCGGACCAGCCTTATGTACCTGCTGGAGCACGATTCAGGGTTCGAACTCGTCGATACTTTTCCAATCGAGAGCAACGAACCGTACTGGGAGGGCAAGCATTTATTTTTGTATCGCAACCGCCTCGCGGCGCCGCCGACCGGGGAGTTTCTTCGCATCCGCATGATGACCCTTCCGCATGACATCGTTTTTCCGTGGAGCCAATTCAAGCAGGTTTGGTAGGAGCCGGGCAGGCGCTTTCTCGTCAGAGCTCAGTCTACAGATGAACCGCTATCTGGTTGGTCTTTCTTGCCCACAATCATCAGTGAACTGCCAAATGGCATGGGTAGCCTGCTAACAGTTTTCTGCTCCAATCGCGAAATGCGGCAGAGGAACTCATTAACCAAGCCTTCGGAGGCTGTCGGCGGCTTCGGCTTTAGGCGGAGGGCGCGCTCCGCGAATCCTTGAGCGAGCTTGACTGGGAAGGTCCAGTGGTACAAATACCGCTCCTCTTCGATGTTCAAGCCAGCACTTTTCGCGATGCCCCGGAACGATTCCTTCGTGTAGCGCGTGAAATGATGATTCATATCATCGTGATTCGTCCAGAGCGCCATGAAGGCGGGGACGGTCGCGATGAAGGTTCCGTCCGGCTCCAGCAACTCCAGCGCGTGTCTCAAGGCGGCAACCGGATGCTCGAGATGCTCCAACACATCGAGCATAAGGATCAGCGAGTACCGCTTGCCGGGTAGAAATTGCTCGTCGAAGGGGCAAATGTGAATGCGATTGCGGTCAGGATTATCGGGGCTAACCAGTTCGCCGGAAGGCTCAACTCCCTCCGGCTGCCCAAATTCTTTCAGTCGAGGGAAGAAGAGGCCGTCTCCGCATCCGATGTCGAGGATCGTAGTCCAGCCGGCCGCAGGGCGATAGCGCCGCAGAGTCTCGATAACGTACTCAGTGCGGGCGCGCCACCACCAGTGTTTTTCGAATAAGCCGCGGTAATGTTCGCCGTATTCTCGATCCATGCGGCCATCTCACATCGCAGTTGATTATCCCGCTGTTACATCGGCATTGCGATTCCAGCTTTCGGCTTCGTCGCTTTGGATGGTGCCACCGGCGACTCGCCGGCGGACCACATAATGGGGACGGCCCTTGGATTCTTCATAAATGCGGCCCACATATTCTCCAATGATTCCCAGGAACAACAGGTTGATTCCGGAAAGAAATGTGATCCCCAAGACCAATGCCGTGAATCCTTGTGGCGAGCCGAGCCAGAATTTCGCATACAACGAATACAGTGCATAAAGAAACGAGATCAGGATGGTGATCGCGCCCACCATTGCGGCGGCACGCAAGGGAACAATCGAGAAGGCAAAGATGCCGTCGGAGGCCAGCTTGAGGAGCCGGAGGGGGCTGTACTTTGTCCGTCCCGCATGGCGCGCGGAGCGTTCGATGGGCACTCCGATTTGGCTGAAACCGACCCAGGTCCGGAGTCCCCGGATGTAACGATGGTGCTCCGGCATCCTCCTGATTTCGTCGACGACTCGCCTCGACATCAGGCTAAAATCGCCGGAATCGAGCGGCAATTTGGTGGAAGATAAAGCGGCGAGCAGGCGGTAAAACGCCCAATAACAGAAGCGGAGCAGCCAGGACTCCTTGCGATTCACGCGGCGCACATAAACCACGTCGTATCCCTGGCGGTAGTGTTCCAGAAGAGTTGAAACTGCTTCTGGCGGATCCTGAAGATCGCCATCCAGCAGGACGGCAACATCGCCAGTTACGTGATCCAAAGCAGCGCCGAGCGCCGTTTGATGCCCGAAGTTGCGCGAGAGCGCCACCGCTTTAATGCGGGGATCAAGAAGGGCGGCTTCCTCCAGCATTGGCCAAGTGCGGTCGGAACTGCCGTCGTCGACTAGGACCACCTCATGCGGGCCGCCTGGAATCTGATCGAGGACAGCGGTTGTCCGGCGCAGCAATTCGGGGAGGACCGCTTGTTCGTTGAAGACCGGGATGGCAAAAGAGACGCGAGGATCGGCTTTCATATCCGCACTTTCGCTTTGTATTGGACCATATTCCATAAGGCTACACCGGTGCTTTTTCGGGATCGCGGAAGGCGCGTTTCGCTGAAGCAGGATTCGCTCTAGGTGTCGGTTGATTCTCCGCCGCGGACTTGCTCGGGTGCCAGTAGAATACCCCGCTGCGTGGCTTAACTGTCAAGCTTCTCTTGAATGATTGAACGACCCGGCAGTCGCCGTTCCCAAGTGGGCCGATATCCGATTCGGGGCAGTGATTGAGGAAAGAATGTCCCCAGAGTAATGGGGAATGTGGGAAAAGATTTTCCCAATTCTACGAATTGTGGTAAGGTTGGGGTTACGTCGAGCCTGAAGGCGTGTTCGTAAGCTATTGAAATATAAGATTATGCAGGGGCCATAGCCGCCATCTGCTTTCCCCCGGTTGGCAACGCGAGTGCATTGAAAAGTGCGAAACTTGCCCGAGCAGCGTTTCCTCCGCCTCGGAGTGGATTTAGCATGGAACATCAAAATACCCAAGAAAGATCACGCGATCTATCGGCGCCGAATGGCGGGGGAAAAGTATGGCTTGAGAGCGTGAGCCCGGGAATGCGCACGGTGGAGGCCGTACTTCGGGAACTGTCGCAAAATGACGTTCCCATGCTGGTCGTGGCCGAACACGGGGCGGGCAAGACGGCGGCGGCGGCGCGCATTCATAGTCTCTCTCAGCGGGCTCCGGAGCCATTCCAGGTGTTTCATGGCCGGGAAACGAGCGAGAAGGCCCTGGCTGCGTGCGAAGGACAGGGCGGAACAGTTTATCTTCATGAAGTCGGCGACCTTCCGCCAGCGGCGCAGAAGGAAGTGCTGCGCCAGATCAGTTTGGGCGACGCCGAACGGAATCACGTAGCGCGTTACATCTGTGGAAGCTCGTGCGAATTGGAACCGGAAGTGCGGTCGGGAAAGGTGCACGAGGATCTCTACTACCGGATCAGCGGAGTTTGTTTGCGGTTGCCGCCCTTGCGCCAGCGCAAAGAGGACATTCCCGGTCTGCGGAACTGGTTTCTTTCGGTCTTCGCGGCGGATTTCGATCGACCTGTGCCAACGCTCAGCGCCGAGACGCAAAGCTTCTTTCTCGAGTACCACTGGCCCGGCAACATTCGCGAACTCAAGGATGCCACGCGGGCAATTGTCGCAATGGGAGATGAAGCACTTGCCATGGGAGGACTTCGTTCTCTGCTGAGGAAGAGCGAGCCCGCGAACGGGGAGAAGATTTCTCTGAAGGATGCGGCGCGAGCGGCCTCGCGGGGAGCGGAAAGGGAACTGATTCTGCAGGTTCTAGCACGAACGCGCTGGAACCGGAGGCGGGCTGCGGAGGAATTGAAGATCAGCTATAAGGCGCTGCTCTATAAGCTGAAACAAATCGGGTACGAAGGGTATGGGGCCTGAGACCCCAACGAGGAAGCAATCAGACGAGGAGAAGACATGAAACGGATATGCAAAGCGGCAGCTGCGGCAGTCTTATTGGCTGGCAGTATGGCACTGGCGCAGGATGCTCCGGCGCAACCGGCCGCACCGGATAAGCCGGCCGCTGCCGCGCCGGAAAAGGACGCTGGTGTGGTCGTGTCCGGGCCGGATTACGTGATTGGACCGGAGGATGGGCTCAGCATCAATGTGTGGAAGGAAGCTGAACTAACCGCAACGCTGCCAGTTCGTCCAGACGGCAAGATCTCTCTTCCTTTGCTTGGCGATGTGCAGGCCGCCGGCCTGACTCCGAAAGAGCTGGGCGACTCGGTCACCGAGAAGCTCAAGAAGTTTGTGGCCGATCCGCGCGTTACGGTCGTGGTTACGGCGATTAACAGCAAGCGGGTCTACCTGGTCGGGGAAGTGACGCATAGCGGTGGGATGACCATGCTGCCCCATATGACGGTTTTACAGGCATTGTCAACCGCCGGTTTGAATCAGTTCGCCAATACGAAAAAAATCTATGTTCTGCGCACGCAAAACGGCAAACAGGAAAAGCTTCCGGTCAATTATCGCAAGCTGGTCAAAGGCGAAGCGATGGAGCAAAACTACATGCTGCAACCGGGAGACACGATTGTCGTTCCGTGAGCGGAAAGGCTGAGTAACCATGCCAAGACTAGGAATAATTCGGCTGGCGCTACTGATGTTCAGCATGGCGGGATGCGTTGTGGCCCAGAACAGTTCCCAGCAGCAGGGGGCGGCTCCAGCGCCCGCGTTCGGTCAGAACGCGCCGGTGCTGAACCCGGAGAATCCGCCACTTTCCGGACTGGACGAACCGGGTTTGGAGCTGAAGACGGCGGGTCGAAGCTTCATTGCGCCAGCCATCCTGATCAGTGAGACGGCGGACAGCAACGAGAATAACCGACTGGGTGCATCGGCGGTGCGCCCGGTGGAGCATGTGCTGGGAGCGTTCGATCTGCAGAAGTTCTGGACCAAGAGTGACCTGTTTCTCGAATATTTGGGCGGAGGGTCTTTTCAAACCGACCCAACGTACGACGCGAAGCAACTCCAGGCGCTGGGGTTCGAAGGAATAACGCGTTGGCGCACGGGCTATTTGGAAGTGCGGGACGCCTTCAGCTATATCCCGGATGGCTCGTTCTCCACCGGAGCTGTCGGCGGGATTCCGGGACTGGGTGTCGCCCTCGGGGGCATGGGCAGCGGCGAAGCGGGGGGCGGCTTGCCCGGCATTCTGGGCCTCAATAACTCGGGTGGCGAGGTGGTCGGAAATATCCCCCGGCTTGCGAATACAGCCATTGCTAGTGTGATTCAAGCGATCAGCCCGCGCTCCGCTTTTACGCTGATGGGAGCCTTCGGGAACACGCACTACTTTGACAGCGGCAATTGTTCGGGACCAGTCAGCCTACAGACGAGTTGCCTTCTCAACAGCGACGAAACAACGGTCGAAGGCGGCTATAGCCACTTGATTTCCCGGCGCGATCAGATTGCCGCGGTCTATGCGTTTCAGGTATTCCGTTTCCCGTACAGCACCGGAGGCGAGATCTACAACGATGCTGTCAATCTGCGTTGGAGTCATACCATTACTGGAAGAATGCAGCTCATCCTCGGCGTTGGGCCGCAGTACACAGATGTGAAATTGGGAGTCACCAGGACGCAATGGTCTTTGAGCGGGCGCGCGATTGTGCGTTATCAATTAGAACATTCCTCGCTGGCGGTTAGCTGGGAAAAATTCACTTCGGCCGGATCCGGATATTTCGGTGGTGCGAATACGCAAGTGGCGTCGCTAGCCTACAGACGATCACTGCGCCGCACTTATGTAGGTACGGTGGTTGCGACCTACTCGCATAACAGCAGCCTGCAGTCGGGGCTGTTTACTACCTCCGCCACCACCTACAACGAGGGCTCTGTGGGCGCGATTTTGAGGAAGCACATCGGACGCACGTACGACCTGTTTGCGTCCTACAACTTCAGCGAGGTGGGGTTCAATGCCGCGAATACGGTAGATTGCGGGAGCCAGACTGGGATCGGCTGCGGCAGTACCTTGCAGAGGCACACAGGTGCAATTGGGCTGGAATGGCATCCCAAGGCGACTCGAATCGAATAATTTTCCGGGCTGCGACGACAGCCGGATTGGTGGAGAGAGCATGATAGAGAATCGCGAACTGGGCATGGAAGATTATCTGGCGATGGCGCGGCGCCGGCTGAAAATTATCTTGATTCCGCTCTTGATTGCACCATTGGCGGGATTCATGGTCTCGTACATTTTCCCGCCGCGGTACACATCGCAATCGATGATTCTGGTGGAAGGGCAGAAGGTGCCAGCTAACTATGTGACTTCCGACATCACGGCCGACTTTACGCAACGCATCGCGACCCTGCAGCAGCAGATGCTCAGCGGCAGCCGTCTGCGGCCGGTCATCCAGAGTCTGGGGCTGGTTAAACCGGGCGAGGAAGGCAGGCTGATGGAGGACATTCGCACCAACATGACCGTGACCCCGGTCCTCACCTCGATCAACGGGGCCCCAGGCCCGGGCAAGAAGAAGCCGACGTCCCCTACCGACGAGCCGCTGCCGGGTTTTTATATCGGGTACACGAACAGCGATCCGGGCAGGGCGCAAAAGATCTGCAGCGCGCTGACGTCGCTCATGGTAGACGAGAACCTGCGTTCACGAGCGGACATTGCCAAAGGCACAACGGACTTTCTTAGCCGCCAGGTGGAAGACGCGAAGCGAGCCATCGACGATCAGGACGCCAAACTGGCGGCCTTCAAGAAGCAATACATGGGCCAGCTTCCGGGCGACGTGGATACGAATATGCGAATGCTGTCTTCGCTCAATTCGCAACTCGATGCCACCACCCAGACATTAGGCCGGGCGCAGCAGGACAAGAGCTATGCCGAAAGCATGCTGGCCCAACAGGTGGCCAGCTGGAAGGCCTCACAGTCGGCGGCGAATCCGCAGACGCTGGAGCAACAGTTGAACGCGCTGCAGGCACAGTTGATCCAACTGCAGGGCCGTTACACCGATGACCATCCGGATGTGATCAAGACAAAGTCAGACATTGCGAAAGTACAAGCGCGTCTCGACGAGGTCAATAAGCAGATGAATAGCGCTCCGGTGGCCTCCACGAGCGCAAGTGGGGACGAGTCCCCGGAGATCAAGCAGCTCCGTCTTCAGGTCCACCAATACAAACAGGTGATTGACCAGTCGACGGCGGACCAGAAGAAGCTGCAGGCCCAGATCAACGTCTACCAGGCACGCACGGCGATGAGTCCTGCGATCGAAGAGCAGTACCGGGAGTTGACGCGCGATTACGACAACGCGCAGACCTTCTACCGCGATCTTCTGACTAAGAAGAGTTCGGCGGAAGTGGCAAACAACATGGAAAATGAGCAGCAAGGCGAGCAGATGGTGATCCTCACGCCCGCCCAGCTCCCCGACGCTCCGACTTTCCCCAATCGCCCCATCCTGGCGGCCGGTGGATTGGGTGCTGGTCTTGGGTTGGGTTTGGTGGTTGCCATGTGGCTCGAATTTAGCGACCGGTGCATCCGGACGGAGAAGGATATCGCGATCGTCATGGATTTACCGATGCTGATTTCCGTTCCCTGGCTTGGGACGGAAGACGAAGAGGGCTCGAATGGCCATGGACGGCGGCGGTTCTGGGGGCGCGGAAGTCCGCCGGCGAATGATCAGGAAAAGGTCGAGGTCTAGCAGCGGCATATGTATAAAGAATTTTTTGGCCTGCGGGCCAACCCGTTCAATGTCAATCCGGATCCGCGTTACCTGTTTCTGACGCGGCATACGGAGGAAGCGCTGGCTTGCCTTACCTACGGCATACAGAGCCGCAAGGGCTTCGTGCTGCTCACCGGCGAAGTGGGCACGGGCAAGACGACCCTGATCAATAAACTGATGGAGTGGCTGCGCGTGCAGCAGGTGGCGACGGCCTTTGTTTTCAACCCGCGCATGGACGTGTTGCAGTTGCTCGAATACATGATGGGGGATTTCGGCATTCCATGCGAGACAAAGTCGAAGAGCCAGATGCTGCAGCATCTTTACAGCTGGCTTCTGGATCGCTACCGCGCGGGCGAGACCGCCGTACTCGTCATTGACGAGGCGCAAAATCTAACCGATGAGGTGCTCGAGGAAATCCGGATGCTGACCAATCTCGAGACCTTTACGGAAAAGCTTTTGCAAATCGTGCTGGTAGGACAACCGGAACTGGAACAGCGCCTGAAGCAACCGCAGTTGCGCCAGTTGCGGCAGCGGCTGACGCTGCGGGCGAAAACGCATGCCTTCAATCTGGGGGAGACCGAGTCCTATATCGTGCAACGCCTTCGCATTGCCGGATCGAACGGCGAGACCATCTTCGAACCGGAGGCGGCGACGGCCATCTTCCGCTACTCGACGGGTATTCCACGGGTAATCAATCTGCTATGTGAGCACTGCCTGGTTAGCGCTTTCGTGGACCAGAAGAAGTCGGTCACGGCGGAAATCGTGGACTCGGTGGCCAGGGATTTCGACCTGGCGGATGGCGCTGCCGCGGCGATGCCGCCGCCGGCGCCGCCTTCATCGCAAAAATTCGATCTCGTCGAAGCGCTGCGCACTTTGGCGACGCTGGCCGATAAGCTGCGCCAGAGCGAACAACAAGATCTCGGGAAGGAAAGGAAACTATGAGCCGCATCCATGACGCCTTGAAACGCGCCGAACAGGAAAGGGCAGCCTCCATGGGGACGCATGTCGAGGCCTCTCTCGAACCGCTCGAACCCTCGCAGGTGGAAATGCCGAATCTGCAGGGCTCGGCTGCTCCGGCGATGCCCATGGCATCCGGGCTCAGCTACGAAGCGCTACTGGCCCGCTGCCCGCAAGCGGCGTGGAAGCCGGATGCGGGCCACATGCTGTTTTTCCAGGACGACGAGACTCGAGTCGGCACCGAGGAATTCCGGACGCTGCGCTCGCGGCTCTACCAGATCCGAGAAAAGATGCCGCTGAAACGGCTGCTGGTTACCAGTGCGATGCCGCGGGAAGGCAAGTCGTTTGTGGCCTCCAATCTCGCGCAGGTTTTGGTAAGGCAGCACGGGCGGCGTGCTCTACTCATCGATGCCGACCTGCGCAATCCCGGCCTGCACAAGAATTTTGGGGCGCAGCTGAATCCTGGCCTCTCCGACTACCTGGCGGGCGAATGCGACGAGTTTGCAGTGATGCAGCGCGGGCCCATGGAGAGCCTATTTTTCGTTTCCGCAGGCCGCGTGGTGCCGAGCGCTCCGGAACTGCTGGCCAATGGCCGCTTCAAGCTTTTTTTGCAGCGGGTGGAAGGCCTGTTTGATTGGATAATTATCGATTCTTCGCCGGTGATCCCAGTTTCCGACCCCACATTGGTGGCAGGCTTCTGCGACGGCGTGCTGATGGTTGTGCGCTCGGAGATCACATCGACAGATCTCGCGAAGCGGGCGCGCGGAGAATTCCCGGACAAGCTGCTGGTGGGAGTGGTGCTCAATGGCACGATCGGCAGACATGCCCAAGCCAGATACTACTATGGGGAATCGATGAGTCCCTATGTGAGCCAATACCTGAGGCCCTACCGCAAGTAGAACCGAGGCCCCGTGATCCGGCTCTTCAATGTCTATTACCCAGTCCGCACTCTGATCCTGTTGGTCGGAGAAGCCCTGATTGTTGGGACTTCACTTCTGCTGGGTGTCATGTACGCGAACTGGGAGGACAGCTACCTCGTACTGGTTTACGAGCACGGCTACATCAAAATCATCCTTCTGACACTGCTGGTGCTGCTGGGCTCGCACTGGTTTGACCTCTATGACTCGTCCCTTATGACTACTAAAGGGGAACTGTATTTCCGGTTACTGATGGTACCGGGACTGCTGGCGTTCGTGCTTGCCGCAATTTCCTATTTCTGGCCCAAATATGAGCTCGGCTATGGAGCGACAGAAGTTGGACTGCTGATCCTGACGGCCGCGTTGTTCGGATGGCGAATGGGCTTCACCTGGCTGCTGCAGTTGCCCATCCTGATCGAACGTGTCTATGTGCTGGGCACCGAAGAGCAGGCTCAGCGACTGGTCCTTGGCCTCCGAAAGAATCCGGAGATTGGGGTGGAGGTGGCGGGCTGGACCGGCAAGATGGAAGGCGCGGTAACCCGGGAGTCGGTCGCAGCGCACCTCAAAGAAGTCGTGCACAAGCACAACGTTCATCGGGTGATTGTTGCGATGCCGGATCGCCGGGGCAAGATTCCAATGCAGGCTTTGCTCGACCTGCGTATGGAGGGAGTCAAGATCGAGGAAGCGACATCGTGGCTGGAGAGGATTTCCGGCAAGATCGAGGTTGAGCACCTTTATCCCAGCTGGATCGTCTTTGGGGATGGATTCCGGCGGAGCGGCGCTTTCAAGTTTTCGCGCCGTGTGCTGTCGGTCGTAATCTCTTTCACTGGTCTTATTCTCTCGCTTCCTGTGATCCCCTTTATTGTGCTTGCCATCAAGCTCGATTCGAAGGGACCGGTGTTCTATACGCAAGCGCGCGTGGGGAAGATGGGGAAGACGTTCAAAGTTGTGAAATTCCGCACGATGCGCCAGGACGCGGAGGCTTCGGGCGGCCCGCAATGGGCCGGAGACAACGATCCGCGCGTCACACGCATCGGCAAGTTTCTGAGAACGTCGCGGCTGGATGAGATTCCGCAGCTCTGGTGCGTCCTCAAAGGAGATATGGCGTTCGTTGGACCTCGGCCCGAGCGGCCCGAATTCGTGGAATGGCTTTCGAAGGAAATTCCCTATTATGGTGTACGGCACATGATACGACCGGGACTGACGGGGTGGGCACAGGTAAAGTACAAATACGGCAGCACGGTCGAAGACGCGCGGGAAAAACTGCAGTACGACCTGTTTTATATGAAAAACGCCTCCATCGGCCTGGACCTGATGATCATGTTCCTGACTGTGAAGACGGTCATCCTACGGCGGGGCGCGCAATAAAGCCCGAATGCGGATCAACGCCGAACTAGCGCGCCGTCTCCATCATCGTCTCGCTTGCACCCGGCTCGCCGTGCGGTTCACCCTCCAGACACACTCGATGCCATAGCTCGAGATTCAGCAGGCGCCAGATGCGATCGTAGTTGTCGCGATGTTTGGCGCGGTGCTCGTCGAATAGTTTCTCGATTGCGTCGCGGCGGAAATATCCGCGCTCCAGGCTGCGCGGCTCGACGAGCATGGCGCGGATCGTCTCCAGGCGTGGCCCGGCCAGCCACCCACTCCACGGGGTCGGGAAGCCCAGCTTGGGCCGGTAGATGATTTCGTGCGGCAGCAGGTCTTCCATCGCCTTTTTCAGGATTCGCTTTCCCGCCAGCCCTTGAATCTGCACCTCGCGCGGTATGCGGGTGGCGAACTCTACGAGAACATGATCGAGGAATGGCACGCGGCTCTCGATCGATGCTGCCATGCTCATATTGTCCTGCTTCATCAGCAGTTCAACCAGGTAGGTCTTGATATCGGTATAGAGAAGGCGCTGCAGCATGGTGCCGCCAGCCTGCGTTGCCGACCTCTCCCAGTAATCGAGCACATTGTTATAAGCGGTCACTGGATCAAATTGGCGCGCGAATTCGGCGGTGAGCAAACCATTTTGCTCCGTCGCGCTGAACGCAGAAAAGAAATTGTCGAAGTAGAAGGAGTCCCAGGCCGCGCCGTCTTTGCCCAGGAAGGTGTGCTCGAGTTTTCGGCGCAGAGTCGCACTCAGGAGCGACGAGTTGGCGATCAAGTCACGCAGCCTGCGGCGAAGCGCGCCGGGCACAACGGATCGATATGGGCGATCGATCGCGGCGTTCTTGAGGGTGAATGCGTAACGCGTGTAGCCGGCCAGCGTTTCGTCGCTGCCCTCGCCAGTGAGAACAACCGTTACCCGTTCGCGCGCCAGCCTGGCGACGAAATAGAGCGACACACTCGACGGCCAGACAATCGGTTCGTCTTCGTGCCAGATCAGGTGTGGAAGGGCAGAGAAGAAGTCGTTCTCGCCGACGAGGACCTCACGATGCTGGGAGTTGATGTGCGAGGCGACTGTGCGTGCGAAGGGCAATTCGCTGTAGGTCTGCTCGCCATAGCCGACGGAAAAGGTCTCGATCGATTCGCCGCGAATCTTTGTCATCAGCGCGGCCACGGCGCTCGAATCCAGGCCGCCGCTGAGGAACACGCCGAGCGGCACATCGCTCATCAGATGGCTCTGGACGGCGCCTTCGAGGAGCTCGCGGTAAGCACGAACGTAGTAATGTTCATCCCTAGATTCGTGCGGTTGCGAGGCATCGAGGTCCCAATACTGACGGGTCTCGGCCCTGCCGTCGGGACTGATTGTGAGAGTGTGACCCGGCGGCAACTTGCGGATGCCTGCATAAAACGTCTCCTCGCCGGACAAGTAGCCGAACGCCAGATACTCGGGCAAAACGGCGCGGTTGAATTCCGGGCGAATGCCCCCGTGGGCGAGTATGACCTTGATTTCGGAGCCGAACAGCAGGCGCTCGGGCGCCAGTTTGTAGTAGAGAGGCTTGATACCGAGCCGGTCGCGGGCAACGAACAGTGTTTTCGTATTGCGGTTCCAGATGGCGAAGGCAAACATGCCGCGCAGATGGTGTACGCAATCGACGCCGTATTCCTCAAACGCGTGGATGATCGTTTCCGTATCGCTATGTGTGCTGTAGCGGTGGCCGCGGGCGACGAGTTCCTCGCGCAAGGCAAGGTGGTTGTAGATTTCACCGTTGAAAACAATCCAGAGCGAGCCGTCTTCGTTGGAGATGGGCTGGTGGCCGGTGGCAAGGTCGACGATGCTAAGACGCCGCATGCCGATCCCGAGACAGCCGTCGGTATAAAGGCCTTCGTCGTCAGGGCCGCGATGAGTCATGGCATGGCACATGTCCCGCAGCGCGGAGGCGCTGGCCCTGGTGTCGCGACCAAATTCAACAATTCCGGCGATGCCGCACATTCAGTTTCTCTCCGCGTAGGATGACGTTGGGTTAACGTTCGATGCAGTTGGAAGCGGACTGTTCGTAAGCTGATCAAACAACGAAGTTGTTGCAAACGGCGCTGGCTCAGCGTGCAGGGTGGCGTCGAACTTGCGCCACTCGAAATATTGTGAGGGCCCGCCGGCATGGAGAATCGGGCGGCCTTGCCACTGGACTGAACTGCCGCCAACGACGATCAACTGCGTGAGCATGTCTTTTTCAATCCGGCAATAGAGGAGATCGGCGTCCGAGGACCATGGGCCGAAATTCCATGGCTGCTTGTCACGCGCGAAGAAGAATCCATGGCTTTCGTCGCCCAGATGGAGTTCGTACACCTGTGCGTTCGCCTGAGGCGTGCTGACTAAGCGGGCGCTCTCAAAACGCTGCGATGCGTTCATCTGCACGAGGCAGGCGGTAGCAAACTCCGCCGGCAGTTTGACGCGCGCGTCCGATTGCACAACAGGAGCGGGTTCATAGCGCCCGTAAGCAGGAGAAAGCAGCGCGCGAGTGACCTGCGTTTTCCAGACCGTTTCTTCGGGAACAATCATGCGCAGCACAGGCTGGTTTGGCTCAGGCATTGATGCCAAGAGCTCGTTCTTGGTTCCCGATTCGCGCAAGACGACGTCACTCGCGAAATGCCAGCGAAGTTCCAGGTCGTGCTCTGCCGCACCAAGCAGGACATCACGCACCAACCAGATGCCCTCGTTGCTGGCCCCGTTATGCCAATCCCGGTGAGTCCCATAGCCATTCACGCGCAGAACCGAGCGCCGGTGTGTGACTGGGTCCGGCAGCCGCTCATATCCATCATGGCTACCTGAGAAGTAGGTGAAAGTTTGGCCCAGGATCCAGTTTTCTACCTGGGAGGTCGGGATTGCGACCCAGGAAAACGGGTCTTGGGGAAGGGCCTGGTCGAGGGCATCGACTCGAACCGTGTTGTGTGCGCCGGTGCCGCGCAGGGCATTACGATCAGATGGATTGGAAGAGATGTAGACGCCGCTGCCCGAGTCCACCAGCCAGCGCGAACCGTTCATCGTCAGGCGCAGGCTGAGGGCGTCGGCGTGGCCATGGCCGCAGCGGCCTGTGCCTTGCGGTCCAGCATCGATCATCATTGTCTGCGAGCAGGGCGCACGGTCGGCGATCACATAGAGACCACCGTCGCGGAAGGCGATGGAAGCCGGCGGGAGTTGCGGCTTGGGCGGTGCAAGCTCCGCGATGGCGCGTTCTCCGTAGAGCCAGATGGATTCTTCGGTGAGCCGCGCTGCAGCCAGGTCATTGCGGTTGAGGGCGAGCGCACCAAGGGCGAGAGGGTCCGTCATGTGTTCGGTTTGGTTGCGACGAGGGTTGAATACTCGACCGCCGTCGTCGTCGCCAAAACCTTCCGCCGGACCCGTCTGCGCGAGGGCCGCGACCACATTCAGCATCTTGGCCAGCACTTCGTCGTAAGCGGCGGGAATGCGTTTGCCATTTGCTGCTGCGAGCATCCGCGCATACAGAAAGAAGTCAAGCGCATAGACGTGGTAGTAGAGGGACTGCTCGAAATAAACGCCATCGGGGCGGACTTGCCGTCCGGCCTCGCGCAATACGATTTGCCACCCCTCGCTCTTCCAACGTGCCGCGTGTGGCATCTGCGGATAAAGCGTGCCCAGGAAAAGCATGGCGACGGCTTCGCCGAGCAGGTGTGTGTTCGGAGAGAAGTAGGTGGACAGATAACGCTCGATGTAACGCCCATGAAAGGCAAGAGCCGGAAGAAGTTCGGCGCGAAACTCGGCAAAGTCGGGCGCATCGGCGAGCAAATGATCGACCCAGACCCACGATAAACTGCGAAACGCAACTTCCAATGTGCTACCCCAGTTGATGCCAAGCGGATAGGGGTTTGCGTCGATCCAACTACGCCACTGCGCTGTCAGTTCGCGAACGTACTTTTCATTGCGTGTAAGCAGCCATGCCTTGGCCAGGGTGACCAAGTGCTGATGACGGTTGAGTTCCCAGATAACTTTATGGTCACCGACCCGCACGAACTCAAGAAAAGGGATCTTCAACCAGGGATCGAGGGGCGCTCGTTTTCCATGAGCGGGGTCGAGGTGCCAGTCGATGTCATTGCTGTTGCAGAAATCGAGGTTCTCGAACCCCAGGAGGCGAAAACGGTGCGCGCAAATTTCGTCCGCCTCGTTCACAAGGGCGGCGGCCTCGGTGGGCAAGTGCTGCCGCAGCAACTCGGCACGCGGAGCGGCCATGCCGCGATCGAAAAAGAACTGGCCTTCCGTTGAGAGCGCATGCAGCCGGATCGCATGGGAAGGCAGGCCGAGTTGATGGCGCAGGAGATCAGCGCGCTTGTTGAGTTCCTGCGCGAGGCGCGTGAACAATTCGTCGCCGTTCATGCGGGAGACGCGTGCCAACTTGTTGTGCCATCGGGAAGTCACAAGTAGCCCTTATCTTACAATGTTGGGGGAGCCGACCCTGCTCACGCGAATCCGGGTGACACTCTAAAGTGTTTTTAGTTTGGGGCCTTGGAAACCGCCGAGGATTATGGATGGAGAACGCACTTAGGTTATCTTGGTAAGTTGTTGTCCTGTGGCAAGTTCTTTACGATTTAGCGTAGCCGAAGGCCCGTGCCGCGGCGTGATGAGAAGGAGGCTTTACTTTGGGTCTGTCAGTCAGCGTCTTCGGCTTGGGGTATGTCGGGTCCGTGTCGGCAGCTTGCTTTGCGTCGATGGGGCACAAGGTGATTGGAGTCGACGTGAGCCGCGCCAAAGTCGAGATGCTCGATTCCGGCCGAACGCCGATTATTGAAGCTCGCATGAGCGAATTGGTGGCGGAGGCAAACCGGGCGAGCCGCTTGCATGCCACGACCGACGCAACGGAGGCAGTGCTGAATTCGGATGTCTCTTTTGTTTGCGTCGGCACGCCGAGCTTGAAGAATGGAAAGCTCGATCTGAGCCACATTGAAAGCGTCGCGCGGGAAATCGGCGGGGCGATTCGGCAGAAAAAGTCCCCGCACGTGTTTGTGCTGCGCAGCACGGTGCTGCCGGGAACGACCGAGACGGTGGCGTTGCCAATTCTTGAAAAAGAAAGCGGAAAGAAATGCGGACGCGATTTCACCGTCTGTTATAACCCGGAGTTCATGCGCGAGGGCAGCGCGGTCGCCGACTTTCTGAACCCGCCCTACACAATTCTGGGTGCGAGCGACAAGAATCATCTTGCGCCGCTGCGCGAACTTTACAAGGACGTTCCGGCCCAGCTTTACGAGACGACCATTCCGGTGGCGGAGATGGTCAAGTACTTTTCCAACTGCTACCACGCGCTCAAAATCGGATTCGCCAACGAAATGGGAACGATGTGCAAACACCTCGGGGTGGATGCGCAGGAAGTCACCAAGATATTTACCTCGGACACGAAGCTGAACATTTCTCCGGCATATCTCTCCCCCGGATTCGCGTTTGGCGGTTCCTGTCTGCCGAAAGATTTGCGGGCCATCACCTATAAAGCGAAAGAGCTCGATTTGAAGCTTCCGGTATTGGAATCGCTTATGCCGAGCAATGCTGTGCACATTGACCGCGCCGTGGATATGGTAATGAACACAGGCAAGAAGAAGATCGCGCAACTTGGCCTGAGTTTCAAGGCGGGCACGGATGATCTGCGCGAGAGCCCGCAAGTGCAGTTGATCAAGCGTCTGATGGGAGAAGGGCTGGAAGTACGCATATGGGATGAAGACGTGTCGCTCGGACGTTTGGCGGGCGCGAATCGGCAATATATTGAGGAAGTCATCCCCCACATCGGATCGGTGCTCACGGCCGATCTTGAGAGCGTGATGCGTTCGGCGGAAGTCGTGATTTTAGGAAACAACTCGGCAAGCCGGGAGCGACTGGCGCAGTATCTGCGACCGGAACAGATCGTGATTGACCTGATTCACCTGGACCGAACAAAGCGTCCGGCAGGGGCGAAAACGTACGAAGGCATTTGCTGGTAACACCGGGTTCTTGCCTTGGCCGGAACTGCCACCTGTTGGCGGCGGTTTTTGCAGAGGGTGATGGGATAAATGGGAAAAGATCTTCCTATTTGTGCCCACTGTGGTACCGTAGATCGCAAGAAGCTCAGGCGAGCATCGTTGCAAATGGTTGAACTATAAGATGTTAGCATCGCGCTAAGAAGGTACATTTCACCTCGGATGGCAGTCCATTTGCTGCCGAATAGGCATGCCTTTGTGCGAGGCACCTTCCCCTTGACTTCGGTGAGAATAGAATGGATCTGGGCCTACTGATGACGTTCCAGGCGGTCAAAGTGGTTCTGTCGGGCCGGAGCGCACAGTGAGAGGGGTGTTCTGGGTATCGGCTGCAATCGTCGTCTATGCCTATGTGGGGTACGCGGTTTGGCTATGGCTGCGGAGTTGGTGGGCGCCGTGGCCGGTGCTGCGAGGTCCCAGTTTGCCCACGGTTTCGGCGGTCATGGTAGTGCGGAACGAGGAATTGGCGATCGCGCGCAAACTTGAGAACCTGCTGACGCTCGATTATCCACCCGAGAAACTGGAAGTGGTGACGGTCTCCGATGGATCGAACGACGGGACGGAGATGATTCTTGCGGAGTTTGAACGGCGCGATCCGCGCGTGAGGGTGGTTGTGAAACCCACGTCGAAGGGGAAGGCTGCTGGACTCAATGACGCGATTGCACTGGCACGCGGGGAAGTGCTGCTTTTCACCGACGCCCGGCAGCAAATCGAGCCCGGTGCACTGAGCTTGCTGATCGAAAATTTTGGAGACCCGCAGGTAGGGGCAGCGAGCGGGGAACTGATGCTGGGAGATCCGGCGAGTGGAGAGACGGTAAAAGGGATGGGATTGTACTGGCGTATCGAGAAGAAGATTCGGGAGTTGGAATCGGCTTCGGGTTCCGTCGCCGGGGCGACCGGAGCGATTTACTGTGCGCGCCGCGCCCTGCTCGAGCCGCTGCCGGAAGGCACCATCCTCGATGACGTGCTGCTGCCCATGCAGGTAATTCGCCGTGGATCGCGCGTCATTTTCGATTCCCGGGCACGCGCTTGGGACTCGCCCGATCTCGGCGAAAGCCGCGAGTTTTCACGCAAAGTTCGCACCCTGAGCGGGAATTATCAGCTCCTTCAGCTCGCTCCCTGGCTGTTGAGTTCGGGCAACGGGATTCGCTTTGAGTTCATCAGCCACAAGCTGTCGCGCCTGATTGTGCCTTTTGCGCTGATGGGTTTGCTGATCGCATCGATTTTCCTGGCGGCACCTTTCTACCGAGTGGCTCTGGCGGCGCAGCTTGCGTTTTACGTTCTTAGTTTGGCGGCGCTGGGAGGGATGAAGGTTGGTCCACTCTCGCGGCTGGCGGACGCGGCACGCACGTTTGTGGTGTTGAATTCGGCTGCACTGATGGCGTTTGTGAACTTTATCACCGGGAGGAAAGCAGTCTGGGTTCGCTGAGCCGGTATGAGAATCCTCTGGGTCAAAGCCGATAAACTCCTGCCGGTCGAGAACGGTGGCAACATCCGCTCGTATCACGTGCTTCGATATCTCGCATCCCGGCATGAGTTGACGTTCTACTCCTACTATGGAGGAGAACCAGACCCGGCCTACGAGCAGGAGTTGCAGCGGCAGCTGCCGGGTGCGGTCGCCATGTGTACGGGCAAAGAGGAACTGGCGGGAATCGGGCGGGGCCTCGACTATCTGCGGCATCTTGGAGCACAGGCGCCGTATGCAGTCAACCGATTCGCTGACGCAGCGGTGAAGCGGCGCCTTGGCACCTGGTTTGGCGAGAACACTTTTGACGTGACGGTGTGCGACTTTCTGGATGCGGTAGTGAATTTTCCCGCTCGCCTGAACATCCCAAGCGTGTTGTTTCAGCATAACGTGGAGAGTGAAATCTGGCGGCGTCATGCCGAAACCGAGAGCAATCCGGTCAGGAAAATGATGTACCGGATGGAATTCCGCAAAATGCTGCGCTACGAACAAAGCGCGGTGCGGAGATTTCAGCATGTGATTGCGGTGTCAGAGAACGACCGCTCAATCATGACGCAGTGGGTGGATGCCGATCATATTACAGTGGTGCCCACGGGAGTGGACCTCGCGCACTTCGCGCCGGAGTCCGATGCGTCGAATTCGGGTGCGTCGGACGCCGCGCCGCTCATCACGTTTATCGGCGCCATGGACTGGGAACCGAATGTGGACGGCGTGGAGTATTTTTGCGGGGAAGTGTGGGGAGCGATCAGAAGAGAAGTGCCGGAGGCACGGCTCCGCATCGTGGGGCGCAAGCCGGTGCGGCGCGTCGAAAAGTGGGTCTCGGACTCGATCGAGGTGACTGGCCGCGTACCTTCTATCATTGAACATCTGCGCCAATCGTCGGTGGTCATCGTGCCGTTGCGGATCGGCGGGGGCACACGCCTTAAGATCTACGAAGCGATGGCGGCTGGCAAGGCGGTGGTGTCGACGACGGTGGGCGCAGAGGGATTGGACGTCCATCACGGCCGCGACATCATTCTAGCCGACGATGCCCCGGCGTTTTCGCAAGCAGTGATCATGCTGTTGCGAGATGGCGAGTTGCGGAACCGCTATGGAAAGGCGGCGGCCGAGACCGCGGCTCGTTACGACTGGCCGGCGATTGGCCAGCGGTTCAGTGACGTGCTGGAATCGGTGGCAGAAAAGAAGTCTGCTGAAGCGGCGTCTCCGGTGCGCGTCGCGTAGCAATGAAAGAAGGAATGGTGGTTACTGGAAATAACGACGCAACGCCGGTCGAGGTAGCATCGGCAAAGAGCACGTTCTCCCGCGGCGCCGACCCGACCGCGAAGGCGTTCTTCTGGTTGGGTGCATTCTTCGTGGTCTATTGTGCGCGTCCAGAAGATTGGTTGGGTGTCATCGCGTACCTGCCGCTGGCGAAAATTACCGCGGTCCTCGCCATCTGGGGTCTGTTCAGCAGCATGGGAAGCACGAAGCGTACCATGAAGGATCTTCCGAAAGAAGCGCGGCTGCTGCTGGCCATGATCATCCTGCTATTGATTGGCGGGCTTCTCTCGCCGGTTTGGAAAGCGGGTGCCATATCACGGACTATTGACTTCTCCAAGATTTACATCGCCTGGGTTTTGGTGTTCCTGCTGATCACAACGTTCGACCGCCTGCGTATGATCATTTTCATTCAGGCCGGTTCCGTGATCACGGTATGCGCGATGGCACTGATCAAAGGGCGCAACACGCCGCGGCTCGAAGGCGTCATCAACGGCATTTATTCCAATCCGAATGATCTTGCCTTTGCCATCGTTTTGTCGCTGCCGTTTGTCCTTGCCTTTATGGTGGCGGCCAAGAGCCCGGTCAAGAAGGTGTTGTGGTTCGCCGGGATGTTGATTATGTTAGTTGCGCTTTTTGAAACCGCATCGCGCGCCGGTTTCATTGACCTGGTGATTGCCGGGAGTGTGACACTCTACTATTTCGCCATCAAGGGCCGGCGCATGTACCTGCTGGTGGCGACGGCCTTCTTGGCCATCCTCATCGGGGTAAGCGTCGGTGGCAAGCTTTATGATCGCTTTCAGGCTCTTTCGGGCGACAGCGCGACGGATCAGTCGGCCTATGGATCCTACGAACAACGAAAGTTTCTGATGAAACGGGCGCTGGACGCGATCGAGGAGTACCCGCTGTTCGGTGTGGGCGTGCAAAACTTTACTTCCTATTCGGGCGCGTGGCGCGACGTTCATATGACTTACCTTCAGGTCTGCGCCGAAGGCGGCATTCCGGTCCTCATTATTTACCTCCTGTTTTTCCGGCGAGGATTTCAGAACCTGAAGCTCCTGCGGAAGAGGACCGATCTCGATCCCGACATTGTCCTGTTTGTGGGAGCGCTCACCAGTTCGCTGGTGGGGTTCGGCGTAGGGGCGTTGTTCGCGCCTGAGACATACCAGTATTTCCCGTATTTTGCGGTTGCCTTCACGGCAACCCTAATGCAAACCGTCAAAGAACAAGACCGAGACCGAGGGCTCGGCCCGGCCGCACCTCCGCCGAAAAGAGCCCATCATTTTTTGGAGGTATATGCCGATCGCGGAACAACAAGCGCAGTCACCCCTGTCCGCTGACTTGCAGGCGATATTGCGGTGCCTGGGTTGCGGCTCGGAACTCGAGCGCGATGCTAACGGAGGCTACGTGTGCTCCGCATGCAAGCGCGCATATCCCAACGTGAACGGAATCGCACGTTTTGTGGACGCGCAGCACTACGCTGCCAGCTTTGGCTTCCAGTGGCACCGCTACCAGAAAACGCAGCTCGACCACGATGAGGTGCGCGAGTCCGATCTGAACTTTCGCTGGAAGACCGCGCTTCGGCCTGAAGAGCTCAAGGGCAAACTGGTGCTTGATGTGGGTTGCGGCATGGGCCGCTTTGCCGAGGTTGCGACCAGTTGGGGCGCGCGCGTCGTCGGCATCGACCTCAGCGCGGCGGCAGAAGTAGCCGCGAAGAATCTAGCCGCCCGCGATTTTGTTGCGTTCCAAGCCGACGTATTTTCGCTTCCTTTCGCGCCGGAGAGCTTCGACATCATCTACAGCGTGGGGGTGCTTCATCACACGCCGGATTGCGAGGCTGCCGTAAAGACGCTGGGAAAATACCTGAAGCCCGGAGGCATCCTCGCCGTTTGGCTCTACAGCGGATACAACAAGTGGTACCGCTTCAGCGATTTTTGGCGACGCTATACGAGCCGGATGAAGCCGCAGACGCTGCATGGCATTTTGAAGGTTGCGGTGCCGGTTCTCTACAACACCCAAGAGGTCCTGAGGAAAGTGCCGGTCGTTGGACGTCCGGCCGCGGGCTTGGTGCACCACGTATTTCCGGTGAACCGTCAAAAAACCGCAGAGGCCAGGATGCTCGATACTTTCGATTGGTACTCGCCGAAGTATCAATCCAAGCACACGTATGAGCAGGTCTTCCGCTGGTACGAAGCGATGGGGATGGAGGACATGCGCATTGGTGATTTCTCGATCGCGGTCCGAGGCCGAAAGCCGGCACGGCCTGCCTAACGGCGATTCTCGAAAAGGTAGGGGCGAGGGCTGAGTTCGCGATGAGTCTCAGGAAGAAGATTTCCTATGCCAGAAAAGTGGGGCGGGCAGCAGCCTGGCGCGGCCTGCAGCCGGCGGCGCGCTCGCCGGTGCATCTGATTTTCGCGCTGGCGGACCATTTCGAACCGGCGATTGATCCCGTGGATGGATACCAGCGCGTCTCACGTTCCGAGCAGGAAGGTCGCGTGGAATGGTGGTGCCGTGAATACCCAAAGGCCACGGAGCAATGGCGAGATGAGGAAGGACGGCCTTTCGTTCACACGTATTTCTATCCTGCGGAACAGTACGATGAAGGCTTACTAGCGGCTCTGGCCGACCACTGCCACCAGGGCTGGGGCGAAATCGAAATTCATCTGCATCATGGCGTCTTCGAGCCGGACACGGCGGAAAACACACGCCGCCTGCTGACCGAGTTTCGAGACCGCCTGGCTCATCGGCATCGCTGCCTGGCTGTCGAAGAAGGATCGAAGCAGGTGCGTTATGCGTTCGTCCACGGGAATTGGGCTTTGGCAAATTCTGCCGGCGGCTGGCTTTGCGGCGTTGATTCGGAAATGCAGATCCTTGCCGAAACCGGGTGCTATGCGGACATGACGATGCCAGCTTCCGTCCTGAGCCCGGCGCAGACCGCGAAGATTAATTCCGTGTACGAATGTGCACTGCCGCTCGACCAAACTGCACCTCATCGCAAAGGCCACGACCTGATGGTGGGTAGGGCTCCCAGGATTTTCCCGCTCATTGTTCAAGGACCGCTCGTTGCTGATGTGGGCGGCGTGCTGCGCGGGGGGAAAGGCGCCGTTGAAAATGGGGAGATCAACGGATCGCGTCCGATGACGCTTGAGCGTCTCCGGCTCTGGAAGCAGGCACAAATCCGCGTCGCAGGGCGTCCCGATTGGCTTTTCATCAAACTGCATTGCCACGGCATGAACCCGACGCAGAAAGATGCAGTGGTTGGCGATGCATTCCGCAAATTTCTTGACGATCTGGTGGGCGGCGCGGCGCAGCGAAAAGAAACATTGCACTTCGTGACCGCGCGTGAGATGGCCAATATTCTGCTTGCTGCCTGCGATGGGCGCGAAGGCAATCCCGGCGACTATCGCGATTATCGCTTCAGGCGTATTGCAACCGTTGGTTCGTCGTCAGAAGTTTCCTGTGCCGTACCGCTGAGCCAGAAAGGATAAGATCGGATCATGTGCGGCATCGCCGGAGTCGTGAGCGCCGAGCGCGAGAGCGGTATTACCGAGGCTCTCGTGCGCCACATGTGCAACCAGATCGTGCACCGCGGCCCCGACGACGAAGGCATCTATGTTGCCGATGGCGCCGGACTGGGCATGCGCCGCCTCTCGATCATCGATCTTTCCGGCGGGCACCAGCCGGTCTTCAACGAAGATCGCAGCGCGTGGATCGTTTTTAACGGCGAGATCTACAATTTCCCCGAACTTCGGCCGGAACTGGAAAGCCGGGGTCATCGTTTCTACACCAAGACCGATACCGAGGTGATCATCCATCTCTACGAAGAGATGGGCGCCGATTGCGTGACGAAACTGCGCGGCATGTTCGGCCTCGCCATCTACGACAAGAACAAGCGCAAGCTCATCCTGGCCCGCGACCGGCTGGGCAAGAAGCCGGTGCACTACGCGCTGCACAACGGCAATCTGTATTTTGCCTCGGAGATCAAAAGCATATTGGCCGTCGCTCCTGAACTGGCAGAGGTCAACGCGCAAGGCTTGCTGGACTATCTTTACTATGGCTACGTGCCGGAGCCGATCACGGCTTTTACCGGGATTCACAAGCTGCCGTCCGGCCATTTACTGGAATTCGAGAAGGGCGAGATTCGCATCCGTAAGTACTGGGATCTCCCCGAATACGACACCCATGCTCCGAAGAGCGAAGAAGAGTGCCTGGAAGAGCTTGAGCGGCGTCTGTTCGAAGCCACCAAGATCCGCTTGATCTCGGACGTGCCACTCGGCGCCTTTCTTAGCGGCGGCACGGACTCCTCGACTGTGGTAGCCCTGATGGCGCGCGCCAGTTCTGGTCCGGTCAAGACGTTTTCCATCGGTTTCAAGAAAGACGACTTCGACGAAACGAGCTATGCGCGCACTGTGGCCAAGACGTTCGGCACCGAGCATCACGAGATGATCCTCGAGCCAGATGTTGTGCAGACCGTCGAACATCTGACAAGTTCGCTCGAAGAGCCATTCGGAGACTCGTCGATGCTGCCCACGTATTACGTGTCGCAGATGGCACGCCAGCACGTGACGGTAGCGCTCTCAGGCGACGGTGGCGATGAAATCTTTGCCGGCTATGACCGGTACGGCATTCATGCCAGCCACCGGATGTTCGAACGCATACCGGAGTGGGCTCGCAAGTTTTATCGCGACAAGGTATTTCCTCGTGTGCCGCATGGTGTGCGCGGACGCAGATTGAGCTACAACGTTTCGCTTCCCTGGCAGGAGCGATATGTGGACCGCCTTTCGTTTCTGCCTGATTTCGAACGCGACAAGCCGCTGCTTTCGGATGAGTTCCGTCAGGTTCTTGCGCGCAGCGACGATCCCGGCAACGTCTTGCGGCGCCGCTTTGCCGAAGCCCCAACCAAGGATCCCGTGAGTCAGCTTCTCTACGTCGATACGAAAACCTATTTGGTCGATGACATTCTGACCAAGGTTGACCGCATGAGTATGCTGAACTCGCTCGAGGTTCGCGTTCCGATTCTTGATCACGTCTTCATCGAATGGGTTACCAGCCTGGCGCCGGAATGGAAGCTCCGCGGCACCACGCAAAAATACATTTTGCGCAAACTTGCGGAACGAGTCGGAGTACCGCGCGAAGTGCTTTATCGAGAAAAACGGGGATTCTCGCTTCCCCTGGTCCACTGGATGCGGAACGAACTGAAGGACATGCTGATGATCCTGCTCGAACCGCGCACCCTCGAACGGGGCTACTTTTTGCCGAGCGGACTTCGCGGAGTGATGGATGATTATCTTCTGCGCGGCAGAACCAACACGGCACGTATCTGGCGCCTGTTGATGTTCGAACTCTGGCACCGAAACTTCCTCGAAAAGTACGTCAAACCGGCGGGCATGTTCTCGCTGCCCGTGGTCGCCGATTCGCGGAGGCAATTGCCGGTCACGCCCGCGTTCGCATCAGCTCCGATCGGAGAATGACCGGGTGCCTGCCACGAAGGCTGTCAGCACAATGACGCGCACCCCCTCCGAGCCGCCAATCAGCCTGTTTCTGATGATCAACACCTTTGAAACTGGCGGATCGGAGCGCCAGTTCACGTTGCTCGCGCAAAATGCCAGTGCCTCCAGATTTGAACTACATTTAGGCTGCGTAAATCCACGTGGACCTCTCGCCGAGCAGTTGGGAGAGGTTGCCCGATTTCCGTTGGGAGGCAGCCTTTTTGGATGGAAGTCGCTGCGGACGCGCTTCAATCTGATGGGGCATCTTCGCGAGAACCGGGTGGAGGTTGCGCACGCTTTCGACTTTTACACAAACCTGACGCTGATCCCAGCGGCGCGGTTGGCGCGTGTACCCGTGGTCATTGGAAGTCATCGCCAACTCGGAGATCTGATGACACACGCGCAATTTCGCGCACAAGCGGCCGCATTTCGCTGGTGCGACGCTGTAGTTTGCAATTCGCGCGCCGGAGCCGACCGCTTGGCAGCGGCCGGCCTGACGGGAGAGAAGTTGGTCGTGATCGGGAATGCTCTCCCCGCGGCCGCATTTGAGACTGCTGCGCCCGCACTGCCCGTCAATCCTGGTAAGCCTCGCGTGGGCATGGTTGCCCGCATGAATGCGCACTACAAAAACCACGCTGGTTTTTTGCGTATTGCCGCGGAGATACATAAGCATTGCCCTGAAACAGAGTTCTTGCTCGTCGGCGATGGTCCGCTGCGTCCGGAAATCGAGCGGCAAGCGGCTGAGATTGGTTTGGGCGAACGGATCATCTTTCTTGGCGATCGCCGCGACATTCCTGCAGTTCTGGCTTCGATGGACGTTGCCGTTCTGACCTCGGACTCGGAGGGGCTGTCGAATGTGATTCTGGAAGCAATGGCCGCCAGCTTGCCCGTGATTGCCTACAACGTGGGGGGCAACGCAGAGTTAGTTAACGCTCGGCGGGGAATGCTGGTTGCCGCAGGCAATGAGCACGAATTCGCAAGTGCAGTGTGCCGCCTTCTCTCCGACGCGGGCCTTCGTCGACAGCAAGGAATGGCCGCCCGGCAGTTCGCGGAAGAAAACTTCAGCCTCGATCGCGTCTGCCGCCAGTACGAAGATCTGTATACGAACCTTCTCAATCAAAAAGGCCAGAGAAGGCCGAGCGCATGAGCGCCGCAGGCAATTCTGAAGCGCGGGGACGCGTGAAAGTCGCCATTGTCGCGCCCAGCTTGCGGTATATCGGCGGACAAGCCGTGCAGGCTGACCTGCTGCTACGGCTATGGCGAAACGATCCCGACATAGAAGTCACACTCATCGCCGTCGATCCTCCGCTGCCTTGGCTGTTCGCCTGGGCCGAGAAAGTCCCCGGCCTGCGCACCATCTTTCGAGAGCCGATCTACTTCTGGCATCTTTGGCGCGGCCTAAAGGGCGTGGACATTGCGCATATTTTCTCCGCATCCTATTGGTCTTTCCTGCTGGCGCCCGCGCCAGCGTGGTTCTTTGCCAAGATGAGGGGCAAGAAAACGATCATCAACTATCGAAGCGGGGAAGCCCGCGACCACCTGCAACGCTTCCGCTCGGGCAAGTTCGTTCTCGCGCGTGCCGACCGAATCGTCGTGCCTTCAGGCTATCTTGTCGATGTCTTTCGCGAATTTGGGCTGAGCGCGGTTGTGGTTCCGAACCTCGTGGATCTTTCGCAGTTCCGGTATCGCGAGCGCAAGCCGCTCCGCCCGCACCTCGTCTGCACGCGCGGCTTCCATGAGTACTACTGCATCGACAAGGTGGTGGCGGCGTTCGCCGAGGTGAAAAAAGAATATCCTGAGGCGCGGCTTGACCTGGTCGGCGGCGGCGCGCTCGAAGAGGACGTGCGCCGGTTGGTCGCGGAGCGAAAGATTGCGGACGTCAGCTTTATGGGTGTGGCTTCGCGCCAGCAGATTGGCAAGTATTACGACGACGCCGACATTTTCATCAATGCTTCCTGGCTCGACAACATGCCGGTTTCGGTCATCGAAGCATTTGGGGCCGGCACGCCGGTCGTGACCACAGCGCCCGAATCCATGCCCTACCTGGTTGAACACGAGCGCACGGGACTGCTTTCGCCTGTCGGTGACGAAAAGGCGCTGGCGACCAATGTCATTCGCCTGATGCGCGAACCCGAATTGGCCGCGCGGCTGGCGGCGAACGCCTTTGAAGAATCGCGAAAATACACGTGGGAAGTCGTGCGCGGGCAGTGGGTAAAGACTTATCGCGAAGTCTTAAGCGATTGACAGCCTCACTTGACCGCGCGCACGCAGGATAGCTGGTCGGAGGCGATCCAGCTTACCAAGCCGTTGCGGGCGAACTTATCACTAACGCGGCAGAATGCTCCTTGCGGGAAGAAGCGTTCCACAGCGTAGCATCCCCAGGCGTGACAGACCCAGTCGTCGAGCTGCAATCCGTGAGATTGCATTAGTTTTGCCCAACTACCTTTGCGATAGCGGCGATGCTGGACTTTGGGAAAAGGCTGGGCAGGAGGTTGCGTGCCGCCCATCATGCGACGCACCATGCCGATTGCCGGGCGGATCGCGAAGCGAGTGCGAACAAGGGCCCGATCCAGGTAGAAAAAAGGACAAACGCTGCTGGGGGTCGTGATGACAGCGAAACCTCCGGGCCGGAGCACACGGTGCATTTCGGAGAGCGCCCCGTCGTCGTTGGCGAGGTACTCGACCACGCCGAGGCAAACGATGCCGTCAAAAAAATTGTCGGGAAAGGGGATCTTTTCGATGTCGCCGACCTGATAACGGTCCTGGTTGTAGTTGGTGCGGGCGTACTCGACCATGCCAGCCGACAAGTCCGTACCCCAGGTGTCGTAGCCGCGGCGGGCCAATTCGGCGGCGAGGTGACCGGTGCCGCATCCGACGTCGAGAATCTTGGCGCCCTTGGGCAGCTTGGCTTCGATCATTTGGATCGCAAAACGGCGCCGGGATACGAAGTTTTGGGCGGTCAGTGTGGCTGGCGCCGGGTCGTCGTAATAGCGCGCCCAGTCGTCAACGGTTTGCGTAAACAGATCGTTAACTTGTTCTTTGGAACTCACGTCGTCCTCGTCCTGATATCTATAGGGTTATACGAACAAGATGGATGTAACATGCTGATTATACAACAGTTGTATCGGTATTGCGCATGCTGATTTCCCGCGGAATGGTTGGCCAAACCCCCAAAACCGTATGCTATCATGAATATTCGCCGTGGCGGCCGCAGGAGAGCCGAGAGAGTGCTGGCATCGAAATCCAAGCGCTGGCTAAAGAAGGCGCTTGTTGGTAGTTCCATTCTCCGCCTCGCCAGCCGTCTAACGCCCCCAAGCGCCGCCATTCTTGCCTATCATTCAGTCGAGGAAACACCCCAACTCACCAACCCCGTCTTCGGCGCCTCGACGTCCAAAGCCCAGTTCGAGGAGCACATGAAGACCCTGGCGCGCAAGTTCCGGCCAGTAAGCCTCGAAGAAGTCGTCCAGTTCGCCAAGGCGGGCCGGCAACTTCCTGCCGGCGCGGTTGCCGTGACCTTTGACGACGGCTTTGCCGACAACTACGAAGTGGCTTTGCCGATTCTGAACCGCTACGGCATTCCCGCCAGCTTTTACATTATGGTGAATGCGGTAGAAAACGGAACGTTACCTTGGTACTGTCGCCTCCGTTTCGCCTTTCATGCGACAAACAAGGTGGAGTGGAAAGGCCCGGTGAACGGGCGGACGTTCCGGTTGGACGTGCCAGCAGAGCGGAGAGTGGCTTTGCAGTTAGCATGGGACACGGGCGCCAAACTTACGGGGAGCGTGCAGGACCAATTCATAGGCGGGGTCGAGGAAGCGCTGGGAACCGAGCCAGCGAATGCTCCGCATGGTTTCATGATGACGTGGGAGCAGGTTCGAGGTTTGCGGAAAGCGGGGCACACGGTTGGGGCGCACACTCTTTCCCATCCAAATGTGGCGCAAGTGAGCGCGAGCGAGGCCCGGGCTGAGATCGTTGAAAGCAAAAGACGGCTCGAAGAGAAGCTGGGCGAAGCGATCGAACATTTCTCGTATCCACACCCGGCACTTAGTCCGTGCTGGTCGAGCCAAACGCTGGAGATGACACGGGAAGCCGGCTATAGATCGGCCGTGCTGACCACTCCCGGGCAGGTGCGCGCGGGCGACGAACCACTGGCGCTCAAGCGCGTTAATACGCCGTCGGACCTGGTCCAGTTTACGTTGAACCTGCAGCGCACTTTTGCAGGACGGTAGGACGGCCGCGCCGTTGGAGACCGATGAAGCTTCAGCAGATTGATTTCAAGGCAGCGGACTGGAGCCTGCTCGACGGTTTCGAGGATCGCACGGTATTTCAAACACGCGCGTGGCTCGAATTCGTGGAGGAAGCGCAGAGCGCGACGCCGGTTCTTGCGGAAGTACGCGAAGGAAGAGATGTCCTCGGATATTTTACCGGGCTGACGTTCTCGAAATTTGGCATGAAAGTGCTGGGCAGTTCCTTTCCCGGCTGGACCACGCCCTACATGGGGTTCAATCTGAAGCCCGCCGTCTCCCGGCGCGCGGCGCTGGAAGCGCTGGAGAAATTTGCGTGGGACGAGTTGAAATGCCTCCACATCGAAGTCTCTGACCCGAACTTTACGTTTGAGGACGGCGACGCGCTGGGATTTAAAGCGGAGGCCTACGCCTCGTACCGTACGGACCTGACCAAGTCCGAGGAAGATTTGTTTAACGGCATGGACAGCGCTTGCCGCCGCTGCGTTCGGAAGGCAGAGAAAAGCGGTGTGACGATTGAAGAGGCGCATGACATCGCCTTTGCAGATGAATATTACGAGCAACTCAAAGACGTTTTCGCCAAGCAAGGGCTGGTGCCAACCTATTCCGTAGAACGGGTGCGCTCGCTGGTGAAACATGTTGGACCGAGCGGCAACGTGTTGCTGATTCGGGCGCGTGATCCGGAAGGGAAGTGCATTGCGACGGGAATTTATCCGGGGTTCAACAAGATTGCGGAGTTCTGGGGCAATGCAAGTTTTCGCTCGCATCAAAACCTGCGGCCCAATGAGGCGTGCCATTGGTATGCCCTCCGTTACTGGAAGCGCCGCGGCGTGACCGTCTATGATTGGGGGGGCGAGGGCACGTACAAAGAGAAGTACGGTTGTGTTCCACATCGCGTGCCGTGGTTCACGAAATCTCGCTACCAGATTGTGGGCGCTCTGCGCAATGAAGCGCGCAATATGTTCGCGCGCAAACAGAAGTTTCTCGGATGGTTGCAGGGAGAGCACAAGCGGCGCGAGGATTCGGCGGCTGAGTAAGGAGCGAGTATGTTGATCAAGAGGGGTATGAAGCATTTGTCGCGCGTGAACGACGTGATGTTCCGGCGGCTGCGCATCGAGCGCGACATCACGATTTTCCCGGACGACGTCTTTTTGACTTCCTTCCCGCGCTCGGGAAATACCTGGACACGGTTTCTCGTCGGCAATCTCGTGCATACCGAAGAGGCGGTCACCTTCCTGAACGTGGAGCGGTTGGTCGCCGACATGTACAAGCACGGAGACTACTATCTGCGGCATTTGCCCAGACCCCGCATCCTGAAGAGCCATGAAGTGTTCGACCCGCGCTATAAAAGAGTGATTTACGTTGTCCGGGACCCCAGGGACGTTGCCGTCTCGAATTTTCATTGGGAGATGAAGCAGCGGTCGTTCGGCGACCAGCTTCCGATTCAGGACTTTTTGCCGCCCTGGATTGAAGGGAAGATCTGGGACCGGCTGGGAAACTGGGGAGACCACGTTACAAGCTGGTTGAGCACTCGAAGCGGCCGGGACGGCTTTATTGTGCTGCGGTACGAGGACATGATTGAAGATCCAGCGCGCGAACTGGTGAAGGTCGCGAATTTGCTTGGCATTGAGCCGACCAAGGAACGGCTCGCCCGGGCCGCCGAGTTGAGTTCGGCTGACCGCATGCGTCAGCTAGAGGAGAAGCAAGGCAGCAAGTGGGTGCAAACCCGCTACACGCGCCAGGATAAGCCGTTCGTTCGCAAAGCTTCTTCCGGTGGCTGGAAAGCCGTACTGCCGCCCCAATCGGTGGCGCAGATTGAAGCGGCATGGGGCCATGTGATGATTTCTTTGGGTTATCAACTGTCCTCGGAAGCGCCGAGCCAGGCGACGTTGGTGCAGCAGGAGAAATAGTCGTCAGAAGTTAGCGGGTAACCCGTCGCCGTCGGCACGAGTAATGTGAAGCGATGGCCGATTTTCTTCCAATGGCTGCAGTAGTTCCGTCAATTTCCTGGAGGCTGCAAAGACGAAGGTTGAGGGGCCTTTCAGGAACCCACCCGTTTCAAAAGCGCGACACCACGCCTGATGGCTCTGGTTGGAGACGATCAGATCCACACCGTCTTTCTCGAGAGCTTGAGTCGCGGCCTGAACGACGGCCGGCGCATTTTTTGGCTCGGCCCAGCAATCCACGATCGAACCGACGCGCATTTGTCCGTACTTGTGATCCTTGCGCCGCTGTCCGATGATTGCCCATCCTACGGGAAAACCATTCCGGCTGACGCGCAGGCGCCTGACGCTGGTTACATCGGCTCGGTACAAAAGGCGCAGCGTTTTCGCATCCCGTAGCGCAGCCATGCTGACGATGCCATTGGCTTGATTCCATAGCTCATCGGCCCAGTCCGAGAATTCGGGGACCTCCTCAGCGATGAAATCTCCAGTGCGATTGCGGAGCATTGATGGTACTTGAGCCGACTTGATGGCTAGCCAGCCCGTGCCAGTGACCGCAGCGACGCTCATCAGAATTGCGCGCCATTGCACCTCACGCAGCGCCTGCATCTCCAGGAGAAACTTGTAGGGATGTACAACACGAAAATAGAACGGAATTGGAGTTAAGCTGAAACCGAGAGCTTTGAGCATCTTGGCGATGGGCCGGTCCGTGCCACCCATGCCGAGCGCGTAAAGAAATGGCTGACGCCCCACGGCGTCGCGGGCGAGGAGCGCGCCAACGCTCGCGTACTTCCGATCGATGATTCCCTCTGAAAGCGGATGATGGTAGCACGCCACCCGATGCGTGCCCTTCCCGCGGACGAGTATCGTCTCTTGTTTCAGGCCGTAAGCTCCCCGGACTGACGAACCCTCGACCGCGACGAAGAACTCGTTCCAGACGGGGTTGTTGTTGGCCGGAGGCAGCCAACGCGGAACGGAGCGCTGAGAAAAAACGAGATCGGGGTCGCCCGAGGATTGCTGAAGCCGCCGATTAAATTCCTGGACGGCCGACTCATGCTCCGGGCGATAGGGTTCGATGACGATGGCCAAAGCCTACCTCGGAGTGGCCTGGAGTTTGCTTTCGATAAGTTTGGCAGTCTCGCCGATGGACTTCATCTGCTCGACCTCTTCGGGAGACAGTTGCAGTCGGAACTTTTCCTCAAGGGCAAGCACCAGATTCAGATGCTGGACGGAGTCCCAGTTTTCGAGGGTCTGAGGCGAAGAAGACGCAGTGATGCGGTCCGCGGGTACTCCGAAAAGATCGGATGCCATGGTCCGAATCTGATCGAAAACAGCAGCGTTCACGTGTCCTCCGTTCACCGCGATTCGTTTAGCGTGATTAGTTTACCGTGATAAGTTTAACCCACTCCGGAAAAGCCACTTCCTGCCGGGTAAGATCGAGGGACCAGAGCGAACCGTCGCGATTCTGTTCGACGAGTTCAAATTGGTGCTGAGGATAGAAGTCCCGTGCAGGAGCATTTTTCTTGGTCGGAAGGAACCATCCTACAAGCCGCTTGCAGCCTCGCTTGACGGCAGATTTAGCGATATGAGCGAGGAGGGCGGTTTCGACCGTACGCCCGATGACGCGGCAGCTCAGAAGAAATGTATCCACTTCGCATTGCTCGCCCTGGTCGTGCGCGATGGCGACGCCCACCACGCCATGATCTCCAAAACGGTCGCGCACTCGAATTGAAAATATGTTCCAGCCGGGCTGTTTCGCCATTTCCGCAATTTGCGCCTCGCTATAACGGCGCGTGGTCAGGTTGAACTGATTGGTCTTTTGCGTCAGTTGCGCGATACGCGCGAGCGTTAGATCGGATACAGGGCAGAGTTCGGCTTCCTGTTCCAGGAAGCGAAAGAAGTCTTCCTTCGATTGGAAGCTGTGTTCGGCGTCGGCACGTTGCCGCTGTTCGGCATACATAGCAGTGCGTTGCTGGTCTTCGTCGGAAAGTGTGAGGCGCTCAAAGACGGGACAATCGCGCACGATGGCCGCGTACTCGCCCGGATTCTGAGGAATGTCGATGACAGTGATTTCCGGCAGGGCAGCGCGCGCCTGCTCACGCTCGAAAGGGTTGTCGTCCAGAAAGGCAAGTGAATCAGTCCCGATGTTGAGTTCCTGCGCGATCTCGCGGATGTTCTGAGATTTATCGCCCCAGTTGATGCGCACGGCAGCGAAGTTGTTGGAGTGCACGAGCATGCCGGGATGCTTGTCGAGCGCCTCCATGGCGTCGTCGAGGTTGTTCTTGCTGCAGATGGCAAGCAAAATCCCTCTACGCGAGAGATCGAGCAGGGCGCGCTGCAGAGACTGAAAAGCCGCGCCGGGATGTTCGGGACCGACCTTGATGCCGGTCATTCCGTCTTCGCCGATAACGCCGCCCCATAGCGTGTTGTCGAGGTCGACGACCAGAGCTTTGGCAGTACGGCCAGTAAGCGGCACAAGAAAGCGCATCCACTCGCGAGCCATGGGTAGCAGATGGTCCGCGGAGATAGGCAGTCGCGCCATCAGCCATTTGCGCTCGTCATGCCAGTGCTCGCTGCCATAGCGCGCGACCAGCGCGTCATAATCGAGCACGTAGATGCCGCGGTGACTTCCGGCTATGCGGCGCAGTTCGGAGTTGATGTGGCGGATGAGTCCGGATTGGCCAGTTTCCGATTGACTATCGAGAACGCCGAAGCTGGGACGGTTGGGACGCGCAAGCGAATGCACAATAAGCGCAGCTTGACTGTGGCGGCGAAACGAATTTATCCACTGCTCATAACTGCTGGCGACGCGATCTGCGGCTTGGCGGGCCGCTTCAGACGCGAGATCGGCGAACTGGTGCGCGAGTTCGGGCGCAACATCCTCAGTGCGAACCGCGAGCACGACGGCGTTTGGCGCAAGACGATAAAGTGAACTGTTGGCGTCGACGATATCCTGCACATACGTGTTGAAGTCGCCCACGTGAACCTCGAAATCGATGCCGAAGGCGAAGGCCTCGGCACGCAAAAGAGGCACAATCGGCTCGACCGTGAACGATCGCACGATGGCAAGCTTAAATTTTGTCAGCGCGAGCTTGTCGCGAAGCTGATCGATTCGGGAGGCGACGAAGCTGGCCGTGGCCGATCCGGGTTCGCGGCGCCAGAGTTCGGTGAGACGTCTGGATGCCGCTTCAATTGCACCTTCTGCCAGAAGGCGATCGACCTCTGTTCTTAAGTTTGCCGGATTATGCTCGTGGGGCATGGTCAGCACCGACTTGCAAGTTACTTGGCTCGTCCGTGAGTTCCAGCGCGGAAAGATTAGCAAAGCGGCCGACTGGCGTATTCAATTTGAGCCACAGCTTACCGCCAAGGAAAGCGGGATAGATAGCGCGCATGGCAGATGCGCGGAGGCTGATGTGCCGCTCGGCAGCGGGCATCGAAAGTTCGTACCCGTTCTCCTCCAGGCAAGCGCCAACCGTGGATTCGATGGCGGCGACGTTCGGCTGCGACAGGCGTTCCTTCCAGCGTCCCAGAGGATTGATCTTGCTCTTGCCGCCCTCTTCGCGAAACGAGGAATTTGTTTTGGAGAGGCTGCCGAGGCTGGCCTGCTGAATCCGATCGTAGTCCAGATCATGGGCGATGAAGCTGCCTAGCCTGCCTAGAGTTTCGCGCGGACTGGTGATCAAGTCTTCGTATCGGATTTCGATGTAATCGGCAGGAAAGAGGCGTCCTGCTTCGCGTCCCCGACGCACCATCCATTCCCAATAGAGCGCAGTTGCGACCAGGCTATTGGTTTCACTGCGATCCCAAGGTAGTGGCGCGAAGCCTCCCATTTTCTTAAGCGAGAGGGCGATGTCGCGGCCGTCGCGAATGATGTGCACGAAAAGAGCGTTCGGAATGTCTCTCTTCACGCGACGAAAGTGCAAAACATTGTCCGGGTCGTAGAACGCCCAGCGACCGGCGCGCTGATGCTGCGAGACCGAATCCAAGACGACGCGGATGAAGTCTCCGCCATTGCGGCACTCGTTCACGATGCGGGAAGAAAACTGCTCCGCTTCCAATCCGGTCCGGCGAAATCCCTTGCTTCGGAGCCAGGTGGCGACGATCTTTTCTCGATTGGCGCGACTCGCCATCGAACCATGCCGGGGAATCAGGATCTTGTAGATCGGCAAGTATCCACGATAGATGGCAAATCCGCCGGAGGACAACAACATGTCATAGAGGAGGTTTGTGCCAGAACGATGGCATCCCATCACAAAGACAGGGAATGTGCTGCGCTCACTTGGATTTAGCGTGGACAAGCTAACAGAAAATCTTACCACGCATGATCAGGGCAACAGTTTGAGGCCGTCTGAAAGAGGGGGTTACTGAAGTCACCAAGATTGCCAGAGTTCAGACCGCCATTTGCCTTTGATTTCGAGCGGTCTGGAAAGCGCGCCGGACCGGCGGCATTGCGAGATAGAGGATGCATAGCGCGTTCAGGGGAGCGAAGACCAGGGCAAAAAGGTTGACATGGATGGCATTGGGAAGCTCCAGAACAAGCTCGATGACGGAATACAAGAGCGTCAGTTGGCGTGCCCAGTTCTGCAATCTTAGAAGGCCATATCCCGCGACCATATGCAGGAGCGCGAACCCGATGATAAAGAACCCCGCCGCATGCCCAAACGTGGCCATGGAACGCTCCACGGCATTGCCCTGAGAAGCTGCGGCGATGAATTTATTGGTGGGCCCGACATAGATCACAATGAAAAGTCCAAACACGATCCCGATGAGCCCCCGCAGCATCTGATAGAACAAAACTAACGTGACACCAAATGGACGCATAAACCTCCTGGGCCTATATATAGCATACGCAGAGCGTGAACCTTTACTAGCACAGGTCGTAGACACGCTGCAAATTCTTACTGCGAACAATGAAAGTCAGCTTGCGAGAATGCCGTTGGCGTCATAAGATCGCACTTTAGGTGGAGATTTGTTCTGTCGAATTTGGCGCGAGCCGTCCTGGCATTGAAGCACACGCGTATAACATCAACAACTTGAATTAATCAGGAATGGAGAAGGTTTGAGAGCTACTTTTCATCGGAGCGCAATCAGCAAGCATCGCATTGCCGCGACCATGCTTTTCTGGACTCTAGCGGCGGTTTCTGCAGCTGGGGAGCCGATTAAATTTAAACACGTTGTGGTGATCTTGCAGGAAAACCGCACGCCGGACAACATTTTCGGCAGCAATCCGAACTTCGAACCGGGAGTGGACATTGCCCGGGAAGGACTGACGTCCACCGGTCAGATGGTTCCGCTGACCCCAATTCCATGGCAGACCTGCTTCGACCTCAATCACAGCTTTCATGCCTTCGTTGTCGCGTACAACAATGGCAAAATGGATGGAGCCGACAAGAACACGACGCAACCCGCAGTGGGATGCCTAGTGCCGCCGCTGCCGCAATATCGATACATTGATAACTCCAAGGGGCAGGTGCAGCCCTATTTTGACATCGCTAAGCAGTACGGATGGGCCAACCGCAATTTCCAGACCAACCAGGGGCCGAGTTTCTCGGCGCATCAATTCTTCATCGCGGGAACGTCGGCGCCAGATACCTACAGCAAGTTGTTTGTCTCGGGAAACCCGATCAAAGAGCCGGCCGGCTGTACCGCGACGCCCGACAACACAGTGACCGTGGTGGACGAGGATGGGGATGAAGACTCACATCCGCCCATTTATCCCTGTTTTGAGCACCCCACGTTGCCAGATGTGCTGGATGCTGCCAGCATCACTTGGAAATACTATAGCGAGGTGCCCGACTCGATATGGGTGGGGCCAAATGCGATCCGCCACCTGTGTGGAGCCGAGGAAAACCAATGGGGCACCCTCGATTGCACGGGGCCCGAGTGGACGAAGCACATGATCATTGGCACGCCGCACGTGTTGCAGGACATCAAGGATTGTCAACTCGCGCAAGTGTCATGGATCACGCCCACGCACGAAGAGTCGGACCATCCGAGGATGACGGATGGCCGGGGGCCGAAATGGGTGGCCTCGGTCGTAAACGCTCTCGGATCTAATCCCCCATGCGCCGGGACCGGCGAAGTCTACTGGAAAGACACTGCCATTTTCATCACCTGGGACGACTGGGGCGGCTGGTACGACCACGTGAAGCCATTTCGTCAAGGACAGAGCAACGGTTGGGGCAAAGGCTTTACGTACGGGTTCCGCGTGCCGTTACTGGTCGTGTCTGCGTACACTCCGGCCGGCTTCGTTGACAACGCGGATCATGACTCCGGAAGCCTGCTTAAGTTTGTTGAAATGAATTTTGAATCAGGCGGGAAACCATTAGGCCTAATCGGCCCAGGTATCTATGCGGACGCTTACGACGACGACAGTCTGCAGGCTTTTTTCACGCTTACGTCGCCGAGGACGTTCACGCCCATCCCAGTTAAATTCAATTTTCACTTCTTCATGATTGAGGAAGAAGACAAGGGCCGGCAAGTGTTCAAGGAAATGGCACGATGCGGAATGGGTTGCTGGTTCTAGAAGTCGCAGCCCTTTTGTGTTCGGCACCCCCGGTCAGAGCAAAATATCCTCCGTGCTATAGTTCATCTTGGGTGACCTACCAACCACTCGTTATGGCCTTTAGCCACAAATTACGCCTGCGTGCGCGGGTTCGCGCCGCGGCCGGGGAGTAGCCGGCAATGGGCGCATCGATGGACCGTGGACCCTTCTGGGGCCGCACGCTCCTTGCTTTCACGTGCCGACTGCGCGGTGTCGATCTGCTGGGCAAGCTCAAGGAGATCGAGAACGCTCCCTTCCGCTTGCCCGAGGAAGTGCGTGAAAGACAGCTTGAGGATTTGCGCCGCCTGCTGACGCACGCAGAAGCTCGCGTTCCTTACTACCGTGCTCTGTTTCGCCGCCTCGGAATTCGAAGTCAGGACATTCGCACCTGGGATGATTTCATCCAGCTTCCAATCCTTACGAAAGACATTATTCGCGAAAACCAGCGCGATCTGGTTCGTGAGGATGTGCCTCTCGAAAAGCTGTCTCCGCATTTCAGCGGCGGATCGACGGGCGTTCCTCTGAAGTTCTTTCGCAGCGCGGAGTATATGGTGGCAAGCGATGCGGGCGGTTTTCGCAACCTCGAACAGTGCGGATGGCGTCCCGGAGAGATGATCGCATTCTTCTGGGGAGGCAACGACAAGCTCTACGCCATGTCGCGCATGGAGTTTGAGCTGCGTCAATTCGCCCGGCGCCAGTACCAGTTCGATCCGTTTTTTGCCGGCGAGAAGGATATGGAAAACTGGGCGCGCGTGTTCGCGAGAATCCGTCCCCGCGTCATTCTGGGATATGCCTCGACCATTGCCCGGTTTGCCTCGTTTCTGGAGGGCCGAGGGCAGACAATCGGTGGGATCAAAGGGGTATTCACGACTGCGGAAAAATTGTACGTTCCGCAGCGCGAGGCGATCGAGCGCGCGTTTGGGTGCAAGGTTTTTGACTGCTACGGATCGAGCGAGGTGCAGAACATTGCCGCCGAGTGTTCGCAGGGCAAAATGCACGTCAATGCCGATTTCGTAGTGATCGAAGAGGACAAGGTGGAGGGCGATGGGCCCAGGCCATTTCTGCTTACGTCGTTGCAGAACTTTTCTATGCCCTTCATTCGTTATCGCAACGAAGACTGTGGTTATCTCTCGCAGGAAACTTGCTCGTGCGGCAACCACTTCCCGCTCATGCGACTGGAGATCGCGCGCACCAGTGACAACTTCCTATTCCCGGGAGGACGGGTAGTGCACGGGGAGTTCTTTACGCACTTGATGTATGGCAGCGACGGGATTGTGAACTTCCAGTTTCACCAGACGGCGGTGGATGAGATCGTGCTGTCGATTGTGCCCGGACCGGGCAACGCGCAAGCGCGGGAGGAGAAGATCCGCGAATCCATCCGGCAGATTCAGGCGGTGTCGCCTGAACATCCGGTTCGGGTCGAGGTGCGAGAAGTTGAATCAATTGCGCTGTCTTCTGCCGGCAAGCATCGTTTTACCCGCTCAGACGTCAACGCAACCGGCACGCCTGTCGAGTGCCAGACCACTTCCAGATCCAGTTCGTAGCTATGACCGACCACTCCCTGGCCAATTACGCGTTCTCTTCCGCCGTCGGGATTGCCCGCCTGCCATCGTGTTCCTATCCGGGGGCGGATCAGAAGGACAATGCCGTTTCGCAGGCCTTGGGCCGGCTGGCAGAAGGGTTGGGATGGTCGAATGAGAATGGGCCTTTCGGCAGAATCGTTCCTCCTGGTGCCCGGGTTCTGATCAAGCCAAATCTCGTTCTCCACCGGAATGAAGGGCCCGGGGGAGTGGATTGCCTGGTGACGCATGCTTCGGTGATCCGGGCGGCAACGGAAGCCGCATTGCGAACTGGCGCCGCCGAGGTGCTGGTGGGAGATGCGCCAATCCAGGGATGTGATTTTGAGGCCCTGGTCAAGACGACCGGTCTGGATACATGGGCGCGCGAGCGAATGGCTCAGGAGCCGCGATTCAAGGGTGTGCGCGATTTTCGCAGAACCACGTGTGTGCTGGTGCACGGTGTGCGCGTGGCGGAAGAGAATCTACAGTCGGAAGATCACTTCACGCTCTTCGACTTGGGCCGCGAGAGTTTGCTGGAACCCATCAGCAACGACGAGAACCGATTTCGCGTGGCCTGGTACGACCACCGGCTCATGGCCAAGACGCACCATCCCGGCGTGCATCAGTATCTGGTTGCCAGGGAAGTTGTGGAAGCCGATGTCATCATCAATCTCCCCAAGCTAAAGACTCACAAGAAGGCCGGAGTCACCTGCGGACTCAAGAACCTGATCGGGATCAACGGCAACAAGGAATACCTGCCGCATCACCGCTTGGGAGGACCTAAGACGGGAGGCGATAACTATCCCGACGATGGAGCGGTAAAACGTGCCCTCGAGTACGTGAGTGATCGCCAGAATGTCACTACGTCCTATGCGGGTGGCATGGTGTGGCACCTGCTCTTCGCAGTGTTGGTGCGCATGTCGCGCTATCGTGGCGATCGCGTCGGCATGGATGGCTCATGGTCGGGTAACGACACGATCTGGAGAACGTGCCTCGACTTGAACCGCATTCTACTTTACGGTCGATCCGATGGCTCGATGAGCGACGAAATGCAGAGGCGCGTAATTCACATTGCGGATGCTGTGATCGCCGGCCAGGGCAACGGACCGCTGGCGCCTGATCCTCTCGAACTCGGATTGTTGATGGGGGCGAACAATGCCGCGGCGATGGATTGGGTGGGCGCGCAACTACTTGCCTACGATCCCGAAAAAATCGCCCTGGCTCGCCATGCTTTTGACCAGTTCCGCTGGCCGATCACGAACTTTCCAAGCAGCAGCGTGCAGGTGATCGGAGACTTGGGTGGGGGTGTTCCACGGACCATCCTCGATCCTATCCGGCAGCCGGTATCTCATCCGGTCGGCTGGCGCGATGCGGGAACAGAGTCAGCGCTCGAGCAGTCGGCTGGCAATCAGCTGACCGATTCTACGTCCACTTCGGTGGAACCGCAGGATGCCTGAAGCAGTTCTTCTAGTCGGAGTCCGGCTCGCCGTGATCTGCCAACTCTCGCTTTGTCAGTTGTCGCGCCTTGATCGGAACGAACTGTCTACGCGCCGCTCCGCCTGAAAAGAATCCGCTCAGATCGTCGGCGTAACTGTCGGCCCATCCGCCTGGTCCGATTTGCGCGAGTCCGAAATTCGCTTCTACAAAGCGCAGGATCGAACCGAAATCGTGAACCCCGTTATCTACGTAGCCGGTTGGAGTTTGAGCCGAGATCACGAGCAAGGGAACGCGGAAACCATAGCAATAGATGGTGCACCACCCGGTTCCATTTCCGAGCGGTGGTACGTGATCCGCCCAGCCACCCCAGTCATCCCACGTCACGAGGATTGCCGTATTACTCCAATATGCGGACTTTCCTATGGCATTCACGATGGAGGCAACCCATGCGGGCCCGCCATCTCCATCGCGCGGATGGTCGCTGTAGGAGCCGGCCGGTGTCACCCAGCTTACATTTGCCAGGGTGCCGGACGCGATGTCCGAGAGCACCTTTGTCGGTTTGAGCACCAGGTTCTTCGATTGATAATAATTCTTAAGCGCGTTGGGAGCATTCCAAAGAGCAACGGCCGAGTAGTAGCGCCACGTGAGCCCGGACGCCGCGAGTAAGTCCATCAGCGATGAACGCTGAAAGCAGGGGAAAATCTTGCCGTAGCTGCCATCGGGAGCAATCGTCGGCACCAGGGAGCCGGCAGGCGCCTTGCAGCCGTAGCCCTTCCCGGAATCGTCCGAAACAAATAGATCACTGGTATCGGACGGCGCAGACGTGCCTGAGATCAGGAACTGGTGGGCAGGGAAGCTTGCGCCTTGATTGGTCTGGTACATGTAATTGGCAAAGCCGTACTGGGCGGCGAGGTCCCAATAAGGCTGCGCGTCGCCGGTCACGTAGTCGAAGGCCCCCTTGGGCCAATTGCCGGCAGCTTCGAGGAGAAACTCCTTATGACCGTGCCCGAGGACGGGACCGTTGGCGAGGGTGATGGCTGCGCCCTTCGCGGTGTTGACCACAACGTCCGCTCCGGGCAATCCCGCCGCGCCGAAGAGATTGTCTGGCGTGCGGTTTTCCTGGACAATAATCACAATATGCTCAAATGAGCGCGCTGACGCAGAAGCGACTAAAAGGAGCAGGCTTACATAAACAATTGCGACAGTTCTCATTACTGTTTTTCCTCTGTGGTAGCTGCTCACGAAATGCCCATCCCACTGGGAGCACTCGTCGCCCTTGTAGATCCGCGTCCAACAGGGGAGTTGTCAGGTTAGATACGGCTGCGCACGCTCGTGACACCTAGAGCGAAGCTTACTATAGCGCAGGTTAGTCGATCCTACAATGTGAAGAGATTCACACTTGAAGTGCACTGATTTGCCCTGCCGCTACTCGACGCCCGCGATGGCAGCCTCGACAGCTTCAACATCGGCACCCATGTCCCGGCCATCGGTGGCGGCGCCGGCGCCGGGAGACTTCTTGTCGCAGCCAGGGCCCTTTTCATGGCAAAGGCGCGGGTCTTGGCTGATGCCATCCTTGAGGTCGCGGACTCCTAGGTCCTTTGGAGAGGAAACGATCGTGTTTCCCTTAGGCCATCCGCCGCGTTCGGCGGAGATGAGGTTATGTTCGAACTTGTAGTTGGAAAAGCAGTCATCGAAGAGGGCTTGCGCGCCGGCGCGCTGGACTCCTCCACCGCAACTACCCTTGGGCCCCCCGCTATGGACCGGTTGGGGATTGCCGCCGACGGCGAGAACGCTGTTCGTGATGCTGAAGTTGGGCATCTTTTCGTCTTTATTGACGACTACGAGCAGAGCGCCGGGAGTGAATGAAGTGACGTGGTCTATCTGAACATCATGAATGTGAACCTTCGCGGAGACCATCTTGAGGAAAGTGCCGCCGCCCTTGTAATCCTCCTCGTGGACATTATCGGCGATAAGATCGTGAACACTGTAGCGGCCGCCATCTTCCGCGCTGCCTCCACCCCTTTTTGGGGGGGCCAGCGGGGTTGCCAACGCGAGCACGCCACCCACATTGCGAACCCGGTTGTAACGAATTGTGATGTCATTGACGCGGCATTTGGGACAATGGCTGCCCTGGCTGGCGGGTGTGAGGAGGATGGAAAATCCATTTTGGCTGAAGCCGCCCCATGAATTCTCGAACAGATTGGCCTCAATCAGGACTCGGACGCCACTTTTGAGTTCAAGGTTATTCTTGACGATATAAGGCCTTCCCGACGGACTGGGCATGAATCCGGGCTCGTCCTGCTTCCAGATCATGGGACGAAACAGGTGGTTGCGGCGGATTTCCATGTCGGTCGGGTAGTTGTCTGAGGGACCACCGCCAAAGAGAATGTCCTCGCCGGAGGCTTCGAGAAAATTGTTGTAAATCTTGAAGGTTCCAAAGGGCTCATCGCTATGGGCCCCGCCGAGCGCGGTCGCGTCAATACATTTGCCCGTGACGGCGACGCAATTGAGGCCGCTGATGTAGGAATTGATGATGCCAATGAAATGGCTGCCTTCGGGCATGCCAATACCGTGGGCCACTTCAGCGTCGGCGCCGGGGTGCACGTAATTACGATCGAAGATGATGTGGTCGCCATGCTCGGTGCTGAGGATGCGGTTAACGCCGTTATCCGCGCGCGTGGTCCACTCGATGCCAATAAAGCGGACGTGGTCTCCAGCTACGGCGCCGGCATTGCGCTTCACCAGGATTGTTGCCATGAGCTTGGCAGCGCCGCCCGGCGGCTGCGCGAACGGCGGACGCCCCGGAAGGCTGCTGATGCCCGCCCAAGCCGGAGAAATGCGCGTACCTTCCGGGGGCAACTTGGAATCGGGCGTATCGGTCCGGATCGTAATGTAATGACGCACGTCACATTTCTTGTAAGGAAGTTCGCCCACTTCGTAGGTTGCCCCTGCTGAGAGAAGCAGAATGTCTCCGCACTGCGCGTGGCCAACAGCATCGGCAAGGCCATCTTTAGGACCTACGTGAATCTGCTTCCCCGGGGAAGGAGTTCCGTCCAGAGCGGTGTAATAGCAGGCCTTGGGCAGTTCGGCGGGGCCATCTCTGTCGCCAAATTGAGGCACGTCGCCTTTGGCGCAGTATGCGTTCTCGCCCGTCGGCGGAGCGGCGGCAGCTGCCAGTCCCTCCGATAGGAGCACGAGAATCAGAAGTGCAAGAGGGAAGACTCCAAAGGATGAGATCAAACGGGTAGAGCGCCAGCTAAGTTGACCCACTATTATTCTCCTCACTTACCCTGCCCCCGGCCGTTGGGAACGCTTTTGAATTTCGCTCTCAGTTGCTGTCCGGCTCGCGGCGATCTGCGAGTTCTTTCTTCGTGAGCTTGCGAGCGTTCACTTTCACGAATTGCCGATTGGTTCCGGCCACGAAAAATGCCGAGAGATCGTCGGCATACGCATCAGCCCAGCCGCCTGGTCCGATCTGACCGAGCCCAGAATTCGATTCCACGAAGTGCAGGATCGAGCCGAAGTCGTGCACGCCGTTATCGACGTAGCCTTGCGGAGTCTGCGGGGAGATCACGAGCAACGGCAAGCGGAACCCGTAGCAGAAATTCGCGCACCAGCCCGTATTATTCGCGAGCGGTTTCACGTGATCCCACCAGCCGCCCCAATCGTCCCAGGTCACGAGAATTGCCGTCGTCGGCCAGTACGGCGATTGCCCGATGGCGTTCACAACCGACGCAACCCACGCTGGGCCGCCCGATCCGTCGCCTGGATGATCGCTATAGGACGCCGCGGGCGTTAGCCAGGTCACCTGCGCGAGAGTGCCGCTGGCGATATCCTTCAATACTTTCGCGGGGCCGATCACGATGTTTTTGGACTTGGAGTAGTTCTTCAGCGAGAGCGGCGCATCCCACATCGGGTTGCCGGTGGCGGCGTAATAGCGCCAACTGATTCCCGCCGCATCGAGCAAGGTCATGAGCGAGGAACGCTCGAAGCACGGGAAGATTTCGCCGGTCGTGCCGTCGGGAGCAAGGGTCGGCACCAGTGAGTCGCCCCGTGACCCACAGCCCTCGCCGCCAACCGTCGCCGCCGCGCTGACTAACACTTGGCTGGTATCTGCAATCGCCGAAGTCGCAGAAACTAGAAACTGGTGCGAGGGGTAACTGTCGCCCTGGTTGGTCTGGAACATATAATTCGCAAAGCCATACTGCGCGGCCAGGTTCCAATAGACCTGAGCGTCGGTGACGAAGTTCTGAGCGCCATTCGGCCACTTGCCGGCGGCTTCTTTCAGGAAACTCGCGTGACTGTGTGAGAGATCGGGCTTGTCTCCGAGCAAGCGTGCTTTCGCTTTCGGCCCGAGCGCGAGGTCAGCGCCAGGAAGTCCTGAAGCGCCGAAAAGGTTGTCCGTACTACGGTTCTCCTGGATGACGATGATGACGTGAGAGAATTGCTGGGCGGTGGCGAGCGCGCTCAAGCCGAGAACTCCGGCGAAGAGAAAAACGGTGAATACTGCGCATAGCACCCTTGGCACAAACAGGAATCTCCTTATTCGTTCCAGCGCAACACTCATCATACTCCAATCACGCTGTTCGACTGATGGTTTGAAATAACTTGCATACATCGCGGCGGCGGTATGTTACCCAATGAAAAAGGTCCGCGAGAACAGACGCGGACCTTCGTCGAGATAAGTGAAGGAAGCTATTCCACTCCGGCCAGAGCGGCGTTGAGTCCAACGACGTCGGCTCCCAGGTTCTTGCCGTCCGTCCCCTTATTTACGTATGGGCTGCTGGCCTGTAGAGCGTAGTTCCCACTGTTGCCATGGTTGTAATCGACAAATTGGACCTCTGCCGTATCGCTTGGGAAATAGTTGGTCTTCGGGAAACTGGATGGCGCAGCCTCACTTGCAATCAGTCCATTGGCTTCGAAAGTGTAGGTCGTGAAACAACGCTCAAGGACTTTCTTGGGCACACTGCCCGCGGCGCAACTATTCGTATCGCGAAAGATATTCCTGAGCGGGAAGGAGTTAGCCAGCGACAGGTTGTTGGTAAAGACAAATCCAGACATGGGTGGAGCGTCGAGGAAGTCCCCGATTCCTACAAGGTTTCCTCGCGGATCGGGGAATGACGTAACGTGGTTGATGGTGAGATTGTTCAGGGGGTTCTTGGGCCAGGCATTTGCGATTTTGAATACCCCACCGCCGCCGAAGTACTTCGTGCTGAGATCGTCGATGACAAGATCGTGAATGCTCCAGCGCCCTCCAGCCAGCGCCGGCGCCCCTTCTATTGGGTTGGGAGAGATTTCAGTGGCCAGTGACAGGCCGCCGCCCGCATGCGAGATGTGGCAGTAACGGATCGTCACGTCCGTTACCTGGCAAAGTGGGCAAACGTTGCCGTGATTTTTCGTGTGTTGATTGGTGGGAGACAACAGGATGGCGAATCCAGTCTGGGTGAAACCGCCCCAGACGTTTTCCATCAGGTTGCCATGCACAAGGACACGCGAGGCATTCTTGAGTTCAAAGTGGTTCTTTACGACAAAGGGGTGGCCGTCAGGTCCCCCAACGAAGTTCGGGCTTCCTCGCATCCATTGCCAGGGTTTCCAGAAATGGTTGTACTGCACGGTAATGTCGGTGGGCGTCTTGGTTGCGGGCCCGCCGCCGAACATTACCGCTTCACCGGACGCCTCGAGGAAGTTATTTTGGATCAGGTAGGGGCCGTCCTGCGTGTTGGTAACTCCCCCGGAGATAGCATGAGCGTCCGTGCAAGTTCCGGTAGATGCGATACATTTAAAATCGTTCAAGTAGGAATCGAACACCGCAATATAGGTGCCGCCGGCCCCGGAGACCCCGTTATATGTCTCGTCTTGGGGCTGTCCATGCAGCCAGCAGCGATCCACAAAAATGTGGTCGTTCGGTCCCTCGAGATTGATCAGTCTCGCGGCACCCGGAGTGCCCAGAGGGCGGGTGATCTCCAGGCCAATGAAGCGATAGAATTTCGCGCCTGGCTCAATGAAAAACGGGCCATTGGCAGCTTTGTTCTGTTGGACCTTCGCCAACACATTCTGTGGATTGGGGCAGTCGTAAGCGGGACGCCCCACTAGGGAAGCCACTCCCGCATAGCAGGGAGTGAGACGCGTTCCTTCCGCTGGCAGAGCGCTATCTGGAGAACTGGTCCGGATGATAATCCAATGATCAGCATCACAATTCTTGGCCTGAACGTTGAAGTACCCGCTAAACGTGGCGCCCGCCTGAAGTTGGATCGTCTGTCCACAATGAACTTCATTCAACGCCGCCTGAAAGTCCTCCCCTTCCTTGACCTCGATGACGGAACCGGGCGCGGGAGAGTCGGCCATGGTGACCGGAATTGTGACCAGGGGAAGTTGCGCGGGACCGTCATAGCCGCTGTTTTGGCTGACCGTCATGCTGAAACCGGCCGTTGCCGTGAGCTTCTTCGCGTCCGTCACCTTAACCGAGAATGCAAATGTTCCAAGTTTAGTCGGCGTGCCCGTGAAATCTCCGTTCGCATTGAACGTGATTCCCGCCGGAAGGGTGCCAGAGGAAACACTCCAGCTATAAGGCTGATTTCCGCCGCTCGCAGCAAGCGTATCGCTATAGCTGCTTCCCTGCTGTCCCTGTTGGAGACCCGTGGTTGTAATTTGTAAGGGTTGGGCTTGATCGGGGTTGACCGTGGCAGCGACTTTGGCGGACTTGGTCGAGTTCGCCTGACTGGTTGCCGTAATTACGGCGTTGACAGGCGATTGCACCGTCGGGGCGGTGTAGAGACCGTTGCGGTCAATTGAGCCTTTTGAGGCCGTCCAAGTCACCGCGGTGTTCGAAGTTCCACTGACGGTGGCCGTGAATTGCTGCTTCGCCCCGGAAGCCATGGTTGCGCTGCCCGGAAAGATGGACACGGCAAGCGCATCGCCGTTATTGCCGGCGGCCTCCGCATTCGTGGCGCATGCACTGGTGATCAGAGCGAGCGCGAGCAGAAGGATCAGGGCGCTCACGCGCTCGATGCGTTGGTTCGACGTTGCTGAGGAACGACCGAAAAGAGTTAAACCGCACGTCATAGAAAGCCTCGACCGAGGGATTTGGGGGACTTGTCGAGCTAGTCCGCATGGCAAATCTAACGGCATTCCGCAATGGATTCTAGATTCCATTGGTGCATCAAAAAACTCACAAGTGCTTGTGTACTCGACGTGTACTGTTTCGCGTCTTATGTTGTTCCCAAGGGTGAGAATCGCCCGAAATGCAGGCCAAAACGGGGCTCTAACAGGTGTTCCGGGGCTACTGGCATGCCGGAGGAGTCATTTAAGATCGTCCCGCCGGGGGGTGTCGAAGGTGGTCACAGGATTGGTGACGAAAGTAACCTGCCGGGGAATTACGAGCGGGAGTCTCCAAGCAGAGCTGCCCGTAGACGGTCGTAGGCGCGATTTCCCAACACTCGCTGGATGCCGTGGCGGGTCCGATGTTGAAGCCGCTTTTTCCACAGGCCATGGCCGTGGCAGATTGCGTCGAACTCGGCGACAGAGTGGTTCCGCAACATGGCGATGCGCCCGAGTTCAAACTCGCTTGTGGCGGATGAGTTGGAATGAAAGTCACTGTTGGCTACTGTTTTGAATCCGGCGCCGCGCGCCATGGCAAGAGTTCGCTGGTCGTAACGCCCTCCGGGGCAGGAGAAGTGTTCGATCGCATGCCCAAGAATCTGTTCGATCTGGGTCTTCGCGTCGGCCACCTCGCGCTTCAGTTCCGGCTCAGTAAGGTCCGAAAGATAGGCGTGGGTCATGGAATGGCAACCGACTTCAAATCCCTGGCAGTCGAGATGGCGAAGTTGTTCTGGCGACAAATATCCCGGCCTTCCCAGAAATCCGGCCGTTACATAGAAGGTAGCGTGAAAGCCGAATTCGCGAAGCACTGGAACGGCGGATATCAGGTCGGTTTCGCAGCCGTCATCAAAAGTGATACAGACGCTCGGCTCGGAGGGGTACTGAATCGCCTCGCTCACGTTCACGCCGCGAAATCCTGATTGACTCAGGAACTGCATCTGGCCGCGAAAGGTTTCGAGCGACAGGATGTAGCGGACATAACCCGATTCGGACTGGCAGAGCTTGCGGCCGGCCACTTCCAGTTCGTGGTACATCAGAAAAACAATCTGCGCGGACCGATGACCCATGATGAAACTCCCAGTCCGAGCCAGGCTCAACTCGGCCGTTCTGCGCCAGTCGTTTGCGCGTGGCGCTCCAGCAGCGCCAACAACGGCGAGCGCAGGAAGGGACCACCCGCCAGCAGGCCGGATATCAACGGGTTCTTCTGATTGCAGCGTAATGGAGAATGATCGAGTTTGAGCGTCCAGCCTCCAGCGCTTTCGACCAGGGCGGCCCCGGCGGCGACGTCCCATTCATTCTTCGGAACGAGAGTGAACGTAAGGTCAGCGCGGCCGGCAGCGACCAGGCCAAGTTTATACGCCACCGAACCCATGGGACGAATGTTAAATTCGGCGGACTCGAACTGTTTCCACTCGCCACGCTTCACTTCACTGCGGCTGGCAAGTACGAGCGCGCCATGCAGGTCCCGGCGCTGGCTGGGCTGAGCAGGCGAGCCGTTGTAAGTGACTCCGGTGTCGCGTGAGCCAAGAATCAATTCGTCAGTGGCGGGATTGCAGATTCCTCCGGCGACCGGAACGCCGTTTTCAACCATGGCGATGGAAACGCAAAACTCGGGAATACCTTGCACGAATTCACGTGTTCCATCCAGCGGATCAACGACCCACACGCGCGATTTCGCGAGGCGCGACTGGTCGTCGATCGTTTCCTCGGAGAGCCAGCCTTCGCCCTCGCGCAGCAGGTGCTTCTTAAGCATGGCGTCAACGGCGCGATCGGCCTCGGTAACGGGGTCGTGTCCAGCCTTGTATTCGGCTTCGATGGCACCGGGAGTGAAGCGGTTCAGGACTTCGCGTCCGGCTTCAAGCGCCGCATGAATTCGTTCGAGAGTTTCTTTGGAAGAATAGGAAGTCAATTTGTGCTCCGTAAATCAATATCGAGTACCCAGTAACCAGTACCCAGCAAACAAACGGTCAGTAATGCAGTGCCAACTGGCAACTGGGTACTGCTTTTTACGCCCACAACATTCTTGCGCCGGTCATCAACAGAACCGTACACAGAATCCTGCGCAGCCACAGGACAGGGACGCGCGTGCTCAGATGCGAGCCGACTATGCCGCCGGGGATCGAGCCGATCAGCAGGGAAACGACCAAGTGGGGATCGACGTTGCCCGCTCGCCAGTGCAGCAGGGTGGTGACGCCGGTCAAAATCACCGCATGGGCAATGTCGGTGCCCACCATGATCTTGGGCGCGAACGAATAGAACAAAAGAAGCAGCATCATGATGATGCTGCCCGACCCCACCGAAGTGATGCCCACCAGAAATCCGCCGACCAGTCCGATCACTCCCATAAAGGCAAAAGACTTCATGGTGGGCTGGCGCTTGGCGAGATGTTCTTCAATCCGTCCCTGGAACAGAAGCAACGTGGGAATCAGGACCAGCAACAGTCCGACGGCGGACTTGATGAAATCGTTGACTCCGGCGCCGTAGACGTGGCGCAGGTGGATGAGAAATGTCACACCCAGGTAAGAACCGGGAATGCTGCCCGCCGCCAGGGCCACAACGACTTTTCTCCGCACTGTGCCTTTGGCCAGGTGCAGGATGCTGGCCGGAATCTTGGTGAAGAAGTTGAACATGGCATCGCTGCCGACCGCGATGATCGGCGGGATGCGCAGGCCAAAGATGAGCATGGGCAGCAGCAACACGCCGCCGCCCAGCCCGGTTAACCCGATCAGCGTTCCGACCGTGAAGCCGATCAGTATCTTTGCCAGCAATAGTTCCATGCTGTTTTTTCGACGCTATTGCTCAAACGCGCAGGCCGGCCTCGCCAGCCTGCCCGGTTGGCTATGCGTTGCCGTTGACTCCGATGAAGCCCTCGCGTTCGAGGTGCAGGATGATAGTTTGCGCCGCTTCTTCGGGGCTGAGCAGGGCAGTGTCGATGACAACCTCGGCTTTCGTGGGCGCCTCATAAGGATCCGAAATGCCCGTGAACTCCTTTACGATCCCGGCCCGTGCTTTCGCGTACAAGCCCTTGCGGTCGCGCTGCTCGCACACTTCAAGCGAAGTTGCTACGTGGACAAGAATGAACCCCCCGACCGGCTCAATCATTTGCCGCACCGCTTGTCGCGTCGCCTCGTAAGGCGCGATCGGAGCGCAAATGGCGATGCCGCCATTCTTGGTGATTTCCGATGCTACATATCCGATGCGGCGGATGTTAATGTCGCGATGCTCTTTTGAGAAACCCAGTTCCGAAGAAAGGTGCTTGCGGACCAGGTCGCCGTCGAGCAGCGTAACCGGGCGACCGCCCGTTTCCAGGAACTTGGTGATGAGTGCGTTGGCGATCGTCGATTTGCCGGAGCCGGAAAGGCCCGTGAAGAAGATCGTCACGCCCTGTTTGTGCCGTGGCGGATAGCTGCGCCGAAGCTCCTGTACGACTTCCGGATACGTGAACCACGACGGGATTTCCCGACCCTCATTCAGGCGCTGGCGCAGCTCGGTGCCGGAGATGTCGAGCACCTTCGCACCCTTCTCAACTTCATCGGCCGGAACGTAGCGGTCTTCGTTCTGCAGATATACCATCATCTGGAACGGGACCATCTTTACGCCCATTTCGGCTTCGTGCTTCTTGAAAAGCTCCTGCGCGTCGTAGGGCCCGTAAAAGGGCTTGCCATCTTTGTCCTTGCCGGGACCGGCGTGGTCGCGGCCGACGATGAAGTGGGTGCAGCCGTGATTCTTGCGAATCAACCCGTGCCAGATCGCCTCACGCGGTCCGCCCAGGCGCATGGCCAGGGGCAGCATCGAGAGCTTCACCGTGCCGTGCGGGTATTTTGCAAGCAGCAACTCGTAGCACCGGGTGCGGACGAAATAATCCACGTCGCCAGGCTTCGTCATTCCGACCGATGGATGGATCAGGAGATTGGCTTCGACCTGCTTAGCGGCGCGCATGGTGAGTTCGACGTGCGCGCGGTGCATGGGATTGCGCGTCTGGAAAGCGACGATGTTGATCCAGCCCAGGCGCGCAAATTCGGAACGCAACTCGGCCGGCGTGAGTCGAAGGGCACGGAAATCGTAGTGCGAGGGCGATTGGAATTCCTCGATGCGCCCCCCGACATACCACGGGTTCGATTTATTGATGGCGTAGTCAGCGCCCGGGTGGGCGGCGCTGGTGGAATTGAAAACGGCCTGTGCTTCCGCCTTCCGGTCGGCCTGCCACACGTCTTCGACGTGCAACACGCCAAGCATCACGCCCTCGGGGTCGCGCAGCGCGATGTTGCTCGAGCCCGGAGTCAGCTTCTTGGCAAATTCCTCGGTTACATCGAGCGTGATCGGTATGGGCCAAAGCGTGCCGTTGGCGAGCCGCATGTTGTGGCAGACGCCCTCATAGTCGGCGCGGTTCATGAAGCCGCGCAAGGGCGAGAAGCCTCCGTTCATCAGCAATTCCAGATCGCAAAGCTGGCGCGGGGTGAGGTCCCAGGAGGGCCACTCCTTGGAATGCGCTTTCAGTTCGGCGGCGCGTTCCGCCGAAACCTGCAGTTGAACAAGTTCGCCCCCGTGGGGGGCAATAAGATGACTGGTTGTAGCGGTCAATTCGTTTCTCCTCTGTGTGCGTAGGTCATGTCTCTGGGTGTATTCGAATCACTATGAATCAGTATCAGGTCCTCGGACTCGCCCCTGGTCTCGCAGGGGCGGCGAGGGAATGGTTCGGATGGCAGAGCCACTCTAAAGTTTAAAGACGTCGTTGCAAATTTGGCTACCCCTAATTGAAAGCAGTTCCAATTCCATCAGGGTCTGCCTACCCCCGTGCAATATGTTGAAAATACACAGGTAAATCGATTTACATGGAGCGATAATGTGTGGTTCTTCAGCTCCTGTGAAAGAAGTTGCAACTATTGGTTACCCCATAGGAGTAATAGACTTCTACAGAATAGCTAAACTCACTCAAAATTACCACGGTATGGCCGCCGGTCAAGCTACCACTTGTGCTTGACCGCATGGCTGAACTCGGCTGCGGGCAGGGTATTCAGCACATCTTCTTTGGTCAGCCATGCGCGCCGCGCCTGAGTGACTCCGTAGCGGATTTTTTCCATGTGCGACGTGTGGTGAGAATCGGTGTTGATCACAATCTTCACGCCATGCTGCTTCGCCATGCGCAAGTGCACATCGTTCAGATCGAGGCGGTCAGGATAAGAGTTGAGTTCCATCGCAACTTTGTGTTTGGCGGCGGCTTTGAGGACGGCGTCAAGATCAAAGGGATAGGCGTCTCGGCGCAGCAAAAGGCGTCCCGTGGGGTGACCCAGGATCGAGGTGTTGGGATTGGTAATTGCCTTCAACAAGCGCTCGGTCATCGTGTCCCGGTCCTGATTGAATTGTGAATGCACGCTGGCAATGACGATATCCATTTGCTCGAGAACCGAGTCGGAGAGATCGAGCGTGCCATCGGGAAGAATGTCAACTTCAATGCCGGCGAGGACGCGGATTCCTTTCATCTTTTTCCCGACCGCCCGGATCCTCTCGATGTGAGCGAGCGCCCGTTCGTCGGTCAGGCCATTGGCGAAGGCGAGATTCTTCGAGTGATCGGTAATCGCCATGTACTGATAGCCGCGGCCGCGAGCGGCCTCGGCCATTTCTTCAATGGTGTTGCGGCCGTCGGTTTCGACGGTATGCATGTGCACGTCGCCGCGAATGTCGGAGAGTTCAAGCAGGCGCGGCAGTTCGTGGTTCGAGGCGGCATCGATCTCGCCCAGATTTTCGCGCAACTCCGGAGCAATGAAATCGAGCTTGAGCTTGGCGTAGATCTCTTCTTCGCTTGCACCGGCGACAGGCTTTTCGGTTTTGAGATCCGCCAGGCTGTATTCGCTCAGCGTATAGCCCATCTTCAGCGCGCGCTGGCGGAGGGCGACGTTGTGCGCCTTGGAGCCGGTGAAATATTGCAGAGCGGCTCCGAATGATTCGGGCGGAAGCAAGCGGACATCGACCTGCATGCCGTTGCGCTGGCGAAAGCTGATTTTGTTCTCGCCTTGCGCAATCACTTCCATCAAGCCGGGGAAGCGGAGCAGGTGGTCGGCGATTTCCTGACGCGATGCGGGGTCGCAGCAGGCTTTGCCGGTGACCAGAATGTCGAGATCGCCGACCGTTTCGCGTCCACGGCGCAACGAACCCGCAGGTGTGACTTTCTCAACGCCGGGAGCGGCCAGCAAATGCTCAGTCAGCTTTTCAGCCAGCTCCTCGGCCGTGTTGATGAGAAAGCGCCCGCCAATGCGGCGGTAGTCCTCGATCGCTTTGAGCAGTTTCTGTTCGTGCTTTTCGCCCATGCGGGGCAGGGTGCGAATTTTTCCCTCCCGCGCCAGCTTTTCGACTCCGTTGAGGTCGCTAACCTGGTAGGCGCTCCAGATCAGAGCGATTGTCTTCGGTCCCAGTCCTTGAATCTTGAGCAACTCAAGCATGGAGGAGCGATATTTTTTCAACAGCTCAACATGGATTTCGACAGTACCTTCCTGAAAGAGATGCTGCAGATTGGCGAGCATGCCTTTGCCGATACCAGGCACCTCCAGCAGTTTCTTGGGTTCGCCGATGAGGTCGGACACTTGCTGTGGCAGCGCCTCGATCGCCTGCGCGGCATTGCGGTAGGAACGAATGCGAAAGGAATCCTGGCCGTCGATTTCGAGGAGATCGGCGGTTTCGTAGAGGATTCCGGCGACGGCTTTGTTGTCCATTGCAGCAACGATTGTAGCGCTCTTCGAAATACAACGAGGCGTGAGCCGAAGCGATTTCTCGCCAAGCGGAATTGTGCCGTCTCGATGGAGCTGGGTGACCCAATTGTGGGTATTTAAGGTAACCGCCCCCGGCCCAAAGGCGGCTAGGGCAGTTACTTGCGGAACCTGAGCGCCAAAATAGTGAATGGTAGAATAATGCATTCGTTGCTAGATGATTCGGATTCGACGGATTGCAGCTAGATGTGAATAGCGGACGCGAGCTAAACTCAGCCGCACCCGCATTAAGGCGGTCAGAATCTTCGGACTAAAGAGCTTTTCACCCCCCTCAATTCTTATGAGCAAAACCTTATGAGCAAGAAGATTGTCATTATCGGAGGAGGCCCGACCGGGCTCGGGGCTGCCTATCGATTGCATGAACTTGGCTACAGCAACTGGGTTCTCTATGAGAAAACCGACGACGTCGGCGGTCACGCCACCTCGCATGTAGACAAGCAGGGCTTCGTCTGGGATGAGGGCGGTCACGTCATTTTTTCGCATTACAAGTACTTCGATAACCTGATCGACAAGGTTCTGGGCAAGGAAGTTCACGAGCGCATCCGCGAAAGCTGGATCGTCAAAGGTGAGTCTTGGGTTCCGTATCCTTTCCAAAGCAACCTGCGCTATCTGCCAACGGATGTTCAGGTGAGCTGTCTGGTGGGAGCGGCGAAGGCGGCGTCCAATGGCGGCGGCACCGAGGCCGGCAACTTCCGCGATTGGATCCTGGCCACGTTTGGCGAAGGCATCGCCGACGCCTTCATGTTTCCTTACAACTCCAAAGTCTGGACCACGCCGCTGGAGCGAATGTCGAAGTCTTGGATTGCGGATCGCGTAGCCGTTGTGGATTTCAAACGGTTGCTGGAGAACGTGCTTTACCAGCGCGACGACGTGGGCTGGGGCCCGAACAGCAAGTTCCGGTTCCCGCTGCATGGCGGAACTGGAGAGATCTACCGCCGGATCGCCAAGCACTTCTCCGAGAAGGTGCAGATTGGAAAACAACTGGTGGAGATCGACCCAGCGCGCCGTCAAATCTCGTTTGCGGATGGGACAGGCGACAACTACGACGTACTGATTTCGACTGCTCCACTCGACCTGTTCGTCGGAATGATGAAGCCGGCGGACACCAAGCTTCGCGAAGCTGCGACCGGGCTTGAACACAACAATCTGCTGGTGGTCGGCTTGGGTCTGAAAAAGAAAATCGAAACCGGGCGGTGTTGGATCTATTTCACCGATTCCGACATGCCGTGTTATCGGGCAACGTATTTTTCGCACTACTCTCCGAACCACGTTCCCAATGGGGACACTGAAACTTACAGTTCGCTGATGTGCGAGATGTCGTTTCGTGTGGGCGAAACTCCGGATCCAGACAAAGTTCTGGACCAGGTCACAACCGGATTGATCAAGGCCAAGATGTTGGAGGATTCAGACCGGAGCCGCGTTGTCTCCCGCTATCATCGGATCGTGGGCTATTCGTATCCCATTCCAACGCTCGGGCGTGACCAGGCTTTGGCGGTTCTGCAACCCGCACTATTGGAAAAAGGCATTTACTCGCGCGGGCGTTTCGGCGCCTGGCGCTACGAGATCGGAAATATGGATCACTCCGTGATGATGGGCGTGGAAGCGGTAAATAACATCCTTGCTGGAGACAAGGAAGAAGTGTTCCACAGTGCTTAGCAGCCTGCGGTGAAAGTGGCATTCGTAGCAGGGCATGCCTTCAGGCATGCCGCAAGCAGCTTGGGGAAAGCATGGAGATAAGCGACACTATTGCGGCACCGAAGGTCGGCAGCCGAGCGCCGGCGGTCAGCGTGATCATTCCGACCTATAAGACCGCTCAATACATTGCAGCGTGCCTGGATTCCGTGTTTGCGCAAACCTACCAGGATCTGGAAGCGGTGGTGGTGAACGACGGCTCGCCCGATACGCCCGAACTGGAGAAGGCGATCGAGCCCTACATGGACCGGATCGTCTACATCAAACAGGAGAACAAACGCACGGCCGGCGCGAGGAACAATGCGATTCGGCATGCTCGAGGTGAATTCGTCGCCTTTCTCGATAGTGATGACGTCTGGATGCCGGATCACCTGGCTTCGCAGATGCAACTGTTTGTCAACGACCCTTCAGTCGACCTGACCTACTCCAACGGCTTGGTAGGCGAGCGGGGGCAGGAACGCGAATTCATGAAAGGCTGCCCATCCACGGGCGAAGCCACGTTTGCTTCGTTGCTGGTAGAGCGGTGCCAGATTCCGATTTCGACGGTAGTTGCCCGCAAGCAGGCGATTGTAAGGGCGGGCGGGTTCGATGAAAAACTCGCACGCTGTGACGATTACGATATGTGGGTGCGCACGGCGTTTTACGGCGCCAAGATCGCGTACACGCGAAAGGTACAAGCGTATATGCCCGTCGGGCGTCCCGGATCGCTGAGCGCGTCGAGGGCACGGCTTGCCGAAGGGTACTGGGCTATTCTGGAAAAGTACAAGCAGACGCTTCCGCTGAAAGAGAAAGATCGGGTCATGGTGGAGCAGCGGGCTGCCGAAATCAAAGCCCGATATTTGTTGGAAGAAGGCAAGAATAAACTCGATCAACGTCAATTTGATGAGGCCCGGAGACTGTTTTCAGAGGCAAACGGCTACTTGCACAAACCGGGCTTGAGTTTGGCTGTGATCGGCTTAACGATCGCGCCGGGTGCCACTACCAGGCTTATTTCCGTTTGGAACCGATTTCGGCAGGGAGCATCGGCTTGAAAGACTTGCCGGAGCGAACTGGCTCCGGCTTTGAAACGGTGACGAAGCTCGTTTTCGAAAACAGAAGAAAGGTCGGTTGAAGAAAAGGTGCGCATTCCAATCGTGAAACATCTGGTTGCCGGCGTGAAGCGCGGCCTTGGCTTGCACATACCGCACCGCAGCCTGGTCCTCCTCCCCGACGATATTTTCCTGGTTTCGTTTCCCAAGTCCGGCAACACGTGGACCCGGTTTCTTCTTGCTAACCTGAGGTTTCCGGATGAACCCGCCACCTGGGCGAACATAGACAGGTTGGTTCCCGACCCGACGGGCACTACGAAACGGGATTTTGACCGCATGCCGAGACCGCGCATCATCAAGAGCCATGAGTGCTTCGATCCGCGATATCCGCGAGTGGTCTATATAGTTCGCGATCCCCGCGATGTGGTTGTTTCGCAATATCACTATCATCGGAAGCTCAGGAAAATCGCGGACGATTCTCCCATCGAAAAATTCGTTACCCGCTTCCTGGCTGGCGAGACATGCCCGCACGGTTCGTGGGGACAGAATGTCGCGACCTGGCTCTATACGAGCGAGGGAAGTCCCCGCTTTCTCTTACTGCGGTACGAAGATCTGCTCGCCGACGCCGCCCGTGAACTGGCGAAAGTCGTCGAGTTCTTGCACCTCTCGGCCAGTCCCGAACACATTGCTCAAGCTGTCGAGCGGAGCTCAGCCGATCGCATGCGGAAACTTGAACAGGCGCAGAAGGAACACACATTGTTCAAGGGCTCGCGCAAGGATCTTTCATTTGTCCGCGCCGCCGGCTCCGGCGGATGGCGAAAAGATTTGCCGGCTCCCCAGGTCGCCAGGATCGAGGCCGCATGGGGACCCCTGATGCAACATCTGGGCTACGAACTGGCTTCGCAACCAACGGAAGTGCGGGAGTATGCGTCTTTGGGAGTCCCGGGCAGCACTCCGCGGTGATGGATACGAGCTCGGAAGGCGCCTTTCCCCTCGGCAAGTCTCAACTCAGTCGTCGTCCGGCGGCATCGGCGTTTCTTTCCGATTGATGAAGAATTTCGCGTCTTTGGCCGCAGGAATTACGGTAAATGGCAACGGAGTTTGGTTGAAGTTGAAGAAATCCGATAAATCCCCCAGCGCATAGGAATCGGCGTACTCTACGCCCACCGACTGGCCAATCGTTGTCGGCAGCGAAAACATTTCCTCGATGAACTTAAGGATGCTGCCAAAGTCATTCTGCTGATGCGAAACCGTTGCCGCCTTGGCGTACGGGGAAATGACGATCAACGGCACTCGGAACCCGTACTCATTCGAGTTAAGGGGCGGGTTGGTGTTGCGGATGGGAGGCGCCACATGGTCGTACCAGCCTCCCCAATCGTCCCAGGTGACAATGATCGCCGTGTCGTTCCAGTAGACCTCGTTGGATCCGGGACAAGCTGGATTCGTGCCAATGGTGTTCACAATCGATGCCACCCATGACGGTCCCAGCCCGCTGTTGATTTCTGTGTGATCGGAGGCCGCTCCATCGGGGATCACCCAGGTGACGTTGGCAAGTTGGCAGTTCTGAATATCAGTAAGGATCTGAGCGCCGGTGCCTTCGATTACAACGTGGTCGTTCCAGTCGGTTCCACTGCACACGAGTTGATCCTGCGGCCCCGAGGGCTGACAAATGTGTTGAATTGCATCCGGTGCGGTCCAAATCGAGCCGTCCGCCACGGTGTAGTACTTCCAACTTATGGTTTGTCCTTCCAGCAGATCGGTCAGCGTCGGATGCTCAAAGCATTCTTGGCCATCGAGTTGTATAAGGTTCGAGTTCGGAAAAGGTTGGCTTGTGTCAATCAGAGCGACGGATGCGCCTGGGGGCGCCAGACATCCCGCTCCCGTCGTTCCGTTAGTGCGCTGGTAATTGGCTGGAACGCCCGCCACGTAGAACGTATCCGTGGTCCCACTAGGGCAGGATCCTCCTGGCACGCACACCGCCGACGATCCCGAAAGGATGTACTGGTGTGCGGGGAAGCTCGGCCCCTGATTGGTTTGAAACATCCGGTCTCCGAAGGTGTACGTTTCGGCCATGGTGAAGTAAGACTGCACATCGGAAGCCTGCACGTACTGATACTGCGGATTTGCGGGACAATTGCCCGGCGGCGAACAGCCGACCAGGTTTTCCCCATCCATCGCGCAGGCTGTTCCGTTCCAGTCGCAGGCGTTTAGGAATGCGCCGTGTCCGTGGCTCAGACCGTAGTTCGTCACCAAGGGGACCGGAGTCAGCGTCACGGGGCCGTTGGTTGACTGGCCGATGCTGGCGATGTCGGCGCCGCGGTTGATCAACACGGGGTCATGGAACAGGTTGTCGGTGCTTCGATTTTCCTGGAAGATGACGACAACATGTTGAATCTTGCCGGTCCCGCTGACGCCAATCTGCGTCTGGATCGATGCCGCCGCATTCGCCGGCCCGCCGCCGGAAACATTCGCCTGATCGGTCACCATTCCCGAAGCACCGGCCGAGACACTAACGCCCAGGCTGATTGCGGGGTACGAGGTCCCCGCTGCGAGCGCATCCAAGCGCGTGCAAGAAGTTGTGCTGAGAGTGCAGGTCCAGCCTGGTCCAGTGAGGTTGGTCGCAGTGAAAACGCCACCGCTGGGCAGAGAGTCCGTCACCGTAACGGTTCCGCTAGTCGTGAAAGAAGTGCTGTTCGTAACAGTGATCGAGTATTGTCCAGTTCCATTTGGGGAGAAACTGCCGCTCTGCGAAATGTTGATGGTCCATGGTGTAGACGGAGAGATCTGCGTCTGGACCGATGCAGTCGCGTTCGTAGGCCCACCGCCGGAAACGGTCGCCTGATCGGTTACTGTTCCTGAAGCGCTTGCCGAGACACTAACCGCCAGGATGATTGTGGGGTAGGACGCCTTCGCTGCGAGCGCATCCGAACGCGTGCAAGAGGTTGTGCTGAGAGTGCAGGTCCAGCCGGTTCCGGACAGGTTGGTCGCAGTGAAAACGCCACCGCTCGGCAGAGAGTCGGCCACGGTAACGGTTCCACTAGTCGCGGAAGAGCTACTGTTGGTCACAGTGATCGAGTACTGTCCAGTTCCATTTGGGGTGAACGTGCCGCTCTGCGAAAGGTTGATGCCCCAAGGCGTTAGGGGTGCGATACTGCCACTGCTTCCTCCACACCCAATTTGGGCCCCCACCAGACAGATCACGCAAAGGAATACGAGGTCCGGCTTTCGCCAAAGCATACGATGACTCCGGGGAATGAAAGTAAGGCTCCGCGAAAAATTGACCTTCAAGCCGAAGCCAAAACCAACCGTGCGCCACAGGACAGCAACAGTGTGCCACAACGCCGGGATTCGAGAATCGGCAGTCCGCCCTCTTCGGCAGAAAATTGTTAGGGCTGAATCCCTTGGATGGCTCTGCAAAGCGAATGCTCGCCGCTGTACGGTTTGACGGGACGGGGCCTCCCCGCCGTTTACGAACGCCCTTCTATGAGACGAGCGCGGTTCTCTTAACCGCTGCTCATGTGAATAGGTTAGCCGCAACTGTGAATCTGGGGGATTGGAAGGTAACCTATCCCTCGTGGTATTGACACGTCATTCAGATAGGGTATTCTTGACGCAGTCGGAGCCCCCCGAGGCAGGCGAAAGTGTGGTCAGTGGAGTCAGGTTTCTACTTTCCCCAACGGTTCATTATTCTGCGTGAGGAACTTATGAAAGCGGCAAGCGCCGAAGCAATGGCGACTAGGAGCGCATCTTTGAGTGGAGCAACGGATCGCAAGATCGACAGCATGAAAGTTCTTGGAGTTCTGATTGTCGTATTGCTCGGATCCAGCCTGAGCGCGGCTCTGACCTCGACCACGACCGCCCTTTCGTCTTCGCTCAACCCGTCCACCTTTGGGCAAGCGGTGACCTTTACAGCCGTGGTCAGTTCGGCTGCCGGCGCGCCTCCCAATGGAGAGACGGTTACGTTCCTGCAGGGAACCAACGTGTTGGGAACAGGTCCATTGGCTGGTGGCACGGCCACTTTTACAATCTCAACGCTATCGACGGGAGGTACGGACAAGATCACGGCGAAATACCCCGGTGACGCAACCTTTGCAGCCAGCGCATCGGCAGTGTTGGCGCAGGTGGTCAACGATGCCGCGACGACCCTCTCTCTGGTTTCCTCGCAGAACCCCTCGAATTCTGGGCAGTCTATAACCTTCACGGCGACAGTGAGTGTGACGCCACCCGGTAGTGGAACGCCTGCCGGCAACGTAATTTTCTACAATGGGACCAGCAGGCTGGGGAGTGGAGCGCTTTCGGGCGGTGAAGTGGCCAGCTTTACAACCGCGAAATTAGCCAATGGAGCCCATTCGATTTCCGCGACGTACAACGGGAGCGGTTCGTTCAATGGCAGCACCTCAAACACGGTGAGCCAGATCGTGGGCAGCGGGCAATCGGGAACTTCGACCACGACTACGCTCACGTCTTCGCTCAACCCGTCCACCTATGGGCAGGCGGTAACTCTTACAGCAAAGGTCAGTTCGAGCGCGGGCGCGCCTCCCAATGGAGAAATCGTTACGTTCCTGCAGGGAACCAACGTGTTGGGGACCGGTACATTGGCTGGTGGCTTTGCGAGTCTTACAATCTCGACGCTATCGGCGGGCGGCACCGACAAGATCACGGCGAAATACCCCGGTGACTCGGCTTTTGCTGCCAGCACCTCGGCGGTGTTGGCGCAGGTGGTCAATGACGCCGCGACCACGACTTCTCTGACTTCCTCGCAGAACCCATCTAATGCTGGGCAGTCTGTAACCTTTACAGCAACCGTGAGTGTGACGCCACCCGGTGGTGGAACGCCTACCGGCAACGTAATTTTTTACAATGGGAGCACAAGGCTAAGCGGCGTGTCGCTTTCTGGCGGCGTCGCCAGCCTTACAACCGCAAGTTTAGGCACTGGCGGTACCGATTCCATTACCGCGACGTACAACGGCAGCAGCTCGTTTAATGGCAGCACCTCGAACACGGTCAGCCAGGTAGTGGGCAGCGGGCAGTTCATTGACACCACGATGACGTGGGATGGCGTCACCCGCTATTTCGAAGTTTTCGTTCCCACGGTTCTTCCCGCGAATCCGCCCCTGCTCCTGATGCTTCATGGGACGCAGCAGCAAAGCACTCCGAATCCGCAGGCGGTTATTTCATTGGACTGGGGTTGGTCGTCCATTGCCAACCAGTACGGCTTCATTCTGGTCAAGCCCGCTTCCACTTACAACGCGAGCTCTGGACAGTGGAACTGGAATGCGTACTACATGAGCGAAGCGTTTACCTCAGCCGAGGTCGGGACATGTACCACACCGCCGGCAACTGCCTGCCCGGACGATGCCGGCTTCTTGCGGCAGCTGATCACGAATCTCACGGCTCAATACAGCGTAAATCCCAACCAGGTGTATGTCGCAGGATTCTCCTCCGGCGCCCAGATGGCACACCGGGTGGGCGTGGAGATTTCGGATCTCGTGGCCGCGATTGTGATCGCTTCGGGCACAATCGTCGGTCAGCCGAATGCGCCGCCAATTACTCTGCCCGGGCCCCCATTGGCGCCGGTTTCAATCCAGGAGTGGCACGGAACCGCCGACACTGTGATCCCGCCTTGCAACAATGGCACCACGGGATATTCGCATGACCTCTTCTATCTGGCCACCGTGGATCAATCTTTCAATTACTGGACGCAGCAGAATGCCTGCACCCAGTTCGCGAACAGTCTGCCCTTGTGCGTGAGCGGCGCTGCGAACCCGAATACTACGGGGAACGACGCTACCGGTTGCAAGAACAATACCGAGGTCCAGTTTATTTGGGAGGAGAATTTGAAGCACGCGTGGACAACCGCGCCGAACAGTACCCGCTGGCAGTTCTTTGTTTCTCATCCGAAGCAGTAGCAACAATAATCAGGTGGAAAGGGTTGGGCCGATCCATGGGGGTTGAGCAGGCTACCGATGTTAACGAACTGATGAAGCAGCTCAGCAGTTACATCGCCGAAAAAGTAATCAAGGGTAAACGCGCGGAGATCACCGAGGATACGCCGCTGGTCTCTTCCGGGCTGGTTGATTCCTTCGCGATGATTGAGATTTTTTTGGAGCTTCAGAGAATTACCGCACGCAAAGTCCCGGCGAGCAAAGTTCAGGCAAAAGACATGGACACTGTCCGGCTCATGTTCGCCTTGGTCGAACGATTCGGCAAGCCGGCGAAAAGCTAAGGTCAGCCGCTAACTTGCGGAAGAAAGCCTGAGTGCTGCACTGCCGCAGTGAAACGTGGGACCTCATTGAATCGAAAGCGACGGCCCCGCGGAATCGAAACCGATGGACCTGCCAAGAACTCCCGTAAAGTATTTATTTATCAATAACATAGGCCGTAAAATCAGTTTAAGAACGCCACTAAATCCCATCTAAATCGTTGATTTATAAGCAACTTACGAACAAGTCCCTATTTCTCAAAGACCTACAAAAAATCGCTCCCTAAGTCTTTTGTTTTCAAAGACCAGAGGATAGGGTATCCATTGCCTAAATGGTAAACCTAGCCCCAAAGAACACTTCTATAACCTCATGCCAAACGCGCTTGCTCCGAAGCCCGAGTTCTTCTACAGCGTCTGACCTAATCCTTCCACTTCCCCAGCATTTCTGTGATCTTTCCGCGATCGATCTTTCCATTCACGTTGAGGGGAATCTGTGGGAAGTGATAGATCCGTGTGGGAACCATATAGCGTGGAAGACGGGCCTCGCAAGCAGTGATGACTTGCACGTCGAGCGACGCGTCGGAACCTGAAACCACTCCCACGATGCCCGACGCGGAACCTTCTGACAGCGGCCATGGAATCGCAACCGCCAGTTCGGTCTTCGCGGCTTGCCGCAGCACGAGATCGATTTCCTGCAACTCCACGCGATATCCGCTGATCTTGACCTGAAAATCGCGGCGGCCAAGATAAAACAGGCATCCCCGCTCATCTTGCCGAACTAGATCGCCAGTGCGGTACCAGATCTTGTCCCCGGTGTGCGCCAAACGAACGAAGCTTTTTGCGGTTTTTTCTGGATCGTTCAAATACCCGCGCGTGACTTGCGATCCACCCAGGCAAAGCTCGCCACTCTCGCCTGTCGGAACCGGTTCAAGGTTTTCGCTCACGGCGCAGACTTGCTGTCCGTCAAAGGGCCAGCCAATCGGCACCAACCCGCGCACGCACTCTGCCGGCGAGGTTTCGGAATTCCACCGGTACCACGTGATCGCGATGGTCGCTTCCGTCGGCCCGTAGAGATTCTCGAGAATAGAATTATTCGCCGCCTGCTGCCAGGCCTCCGCCAAGCTCGCCGAGAGAGCTTCGCCGCAGAACAGGCTCCAGCGCAGGGTGGGAAACGCTCCCGGCTGCAGAAGTCCCACCTTCGAAGCAAACATGGCGACCGACGGCACTGAGAACCAGCAAGTCAATTCCTTCTCCTCCACCAGAGTGGCCGGAGTCAGCGTCTGTTCGGTGTATGGGCAGAGCGTTGCGCCTGCATCCCAACAGGTAAAAAGGTCATGCACGCTGAGGTCGAATGTGAGATCGAAGTTCTGCGAACAACGATCGCCCGAATGAAAGCCGAATCGCTTCGCCGCGTATTCCATATACGCAACAGCGTTCGATTGGCTGACCGCAACTCCTTTCGGTACCCCTGTGCTGCCGGAAGTAAACAACAAATAGGCAGTAGCATCACCACGCACGGTTGGATCCGAGGGATCGGCCACCTTGGCCAGTTCATGCGCCAAAACCACACGGTGCGCCACAGGCGACCCGCCGTTCGGTTGCCATCCGGGATCCGGAACGATCACGGTCAACGGCTTTTCCAGGTGGGGAAGCAGTGACTCCAGCGTGGCCGCGCACTCCTCGCCGACGATTAGTGTCTTGCAGCCCGACGCCTTGAGCATGACGAGCGTCCGCTCCAAAGGAAACTTCGGATTGAGCGGACAATATCCCCGTCCGCTTCCTAGAATGCCCAAAATGCCGCCGTATGCGGCTATGCTTCGGCTTGCCAGAAGCGCAACCACACCTTCGTCGGGATCGAGATTGGCATTAAGGCAGGCCGTAATTCTCCCGGCATAATTCCACACTTTCTCATAACTGAGTACTTCATCGCCCAGTTCGAGCGAGGGACTGGCGGGGTTCGCGCGCAGGGAACGAAGGAACCCGCTGATCAAGCTTCTTGGTTGCTTCGAAAAAGACATGAATCACCTATGAATTCGCAGAAACATGGTAAATACGTATTTGGTTCAGCTCGGAAGCACAACTTCTATTTTGCACGACTGTCCGGCGACCTGCCTGCAGCCTGTTCCAGCATCTTAAACAAATAGGCAGCTACGATCTGGTTGCCCTCGGCATTCAAGTGGGAGATGCCGACATAGAGCGAACCCTTCTGATCATCGAGCATGTTTCCGAGATAGATGAGATCTGGACGATGCAACTCGCGAGCCCTGTTGTATGCCGCCTGATACATGGGGCCAAGGCCCGGAAACACCCGATATTCCGAGGCAAGCACCTGTTCCTCATGAGGCGTGAGTTCCTTGTGCCCAACTGCCATATTCGGATACCACGCGAAGATCGGCCGGAAACCGTACTGCCTCGCCAGAAGGTCCACAAACTCCATGTTTTGCACGTAGTTTTCCACGATTGCCGCCGACGCAGCATCGGGGTCTAAAGTCGTGCTCACCGCTTGAACCGGCTTGTCCTGGCCCTGGGCTTGTGCCCCCATCTTCTTCAGAAAGCGGTATGTGTTCGTTTGGCTGAAATAGGGAAAGCCCCCCTTCTCATAAGCTCCCAGGTTGTCCAGATAACTTTTGAAGGAGAGGTAGTTGCTGTGCACGTCGACCAGGCCACTTTGATACGCGGTGAACGCCTCAGTGCCTCCGTCATAGAAAAGCACTTCATCGGGCTTGCGCTTCGCATGCTTGAGTTCTTCCATCAGCCCGATCACTTCCTGGGTGTTCGCCCAGCCCTTTTCGGCATAGTTCACGATGCAAACCGGCCGGCCCGTTTTTTCATAGTCGGCGGCAACGAGCGACGGAATGGTTTCCGGGTCGGGTGCGCCCGCTCCCCACATCACGGAATCGCCGAACATCCAAATGGTGAACGTCTTGTCGTCGCAGCGAGTGTGCAGCGTTCGGCGGATTCCATTCTGATCGATCGAAATCATCTCGCCCTGGTAAGCTTGCCGTCGCCACAGGACCCAGGGGTGATACGTGACTTTATTGGCCTGCCTGAATTCCGTCCAGTACTCGCGTTCCGCAGGGCTTTCGTTCTGGACCGTCTCCAACTTGGCGGCTAGTTCCAAAGCATTGACATTAGGGTGAGAACGCAAGAACGCGTAGATTTCGACTGCCCCAAGCAGCAACACGCCTAAAGTCACGGCGATGCAGACTTGAACGGCGAAGCGCCTGGCAAGCGATGCGTATTGCGCCATGAACGTTTGGCGACTGTCCACTTTCTCCACTATCGGATCGGTCTTGGTTAATGGCACAAACTGCGCAACCTCAATACTCTCGCTCGTTTGAATTGAATCGTAGCATAGCGGCTTTCCCATCAAAACCGCGTGGTGTCCGCCCTAGAACAGCGCGTACATCACGGGTCCGGTTTCGGCATGACCGGGCTTGAACATCACGCTCAAGTACAGTGCCAATACAACTACCACGGGAGTGATCCACACCCAGCGGTTGTTAACCACAATTCCAAGCGCGCTACCGAACCAGCTTGCCAATCCGCTCGACGCGCTTTCCTCCCACTTGCGCACGCTCTCCGCTAAACGATCCAGAAGGACGCCTCCGCCGATGACCGCGAAGTAACCGGCCGCTGCCAGAAAAGTCATCACGCAGAAGCTGTGGTCGAGCGTCAGGTGACGGTAGCTGCGGAATGACACGATTGCCTTCAGCATGCCCCGAGCCTGCGGAAGCGTCTTCGCGTTGAAGAAAATGTAGCCGATGCTCACGGCGGAAAACGTCAGAGCCCACGAGATCAAAGTTGGAATGAATCCTGACCACTCGAAGCCGACTCGCTTGCGAAATTCCTGCCATTGCCGGTGCAGGACCATCAGAATGCCGTGGTAAGTTCCCCACATTATGTAAAGCAAACTGCCACCGTGCCAGAGGCCGAAGACAAACATGGCGATGACCAGCGACAGGTTGCGCCACCAAACTTCGCGGCGCGCGGTCGCCAGCGGCAGAAAGAGAAAGTCGCGAATCCAGAACGACAGCGACATGTGCCAGCGCGTCCAGAACTCCGATATCGTGGTAGACAGATAGGGCCGGTTAAAGTTCTCATGAAGTTGGAGTCCAAACAGGCGAGCCGCTCCAATCATCATGTGCGACCACCCGCAGAAGCTGAAGAACAGCTGGAATCCGTAACCAATAATCAGAAACCACACATCGATGCCGCTCCAGTGGGCCGATGTGTTGTCAAAGAGTGCGTCCACGCCCGCGCCCGTATGCAACCCCCCAGCCATGAGCAGGCCGAGCACAGCCATCAGACCGCCGATCGCAACTCGCCGCGCCCCGGTTTTCAGATCGCCCTCGTTGACCGCCCAGTCCTGGCGGAACTGCGGCAGCATGCTGGACATCCGGCAGATTGGTCCCTGGAGAACCGTGGGCCAAAACGACATGTACAGGCAGAATTCAAGCAGCGTCGGATCCAAATCTTCTTCGCGATAGAGCTCCAGCAAGTAACTCAGTGCTTCGAAAGTCCAGAAAGAAACGCCGATAGGGAAAACCATGTGCTTGAGCGCTGCCAACGGACCCGCAGGCTCGACCGTACCGAGTAACGGCAAATACTTGAACACGCCGAGGAATACCAGATTGAGCAGAATGCCCGTCCAAAGCCGCCCCGATGTAATTCGCTTTTTCAGCCATTCGCCGAGACCATAATTCATCAGCGAACTGAAGATCAGGAAGACGATCAGCCATCCGCCCCAGCTGTAATAAAAAAGCCAGCTGGCGATCAAAAAGAGCACCTGTCGGGCCTTAGCCGAGCGCAACTGCATCGCCACCAGCCATAGCACCACTACACCTATCCCGTAGCTGATTAGTTCTATTGTCATCAGTAATTCTTTCCGACCCTATTCAGAAACTATCAATATTCGTGGCTACAATTCACGTTTTATGCTCTCCCAGAGGGTGTACGCTGTCAACCGTGACGGCGCAGACTCGAAGACTGAAAGTCCCGGTCCAGCGGGAACATTGGCGTGTAGCGCCGAGACCTTGCCGGCGGCGGTTCCGGGGGCGCCTCGCCCCCACAGCGCCCAGTCAGATTCTGCGTATGGGACGCCCCTTCAAGCGCCAGTTCAAGAGGCGGCCCGCCAATCCCGGGAAAGCATTAAGGCAAAATGCGGCAAAGCTGATCCTGGGATCCCGATAGTAGGCATTCGCGGAGCGCAAGCATTGCACGGCCGGCCCGTATTCCTGCTCGGATACGTGGTGATAGCCATCGCTAAGAGCAAGCGCCGCAACCGCAGCGGCAATCTCGTCGTCAAGCAATTTGCGCTGGGCCGGGCTGAGAGCCAGGTTTTCGCCGAGCCGGCGCAGCGAATCTATCTCCGCCACAACCCACTTTCGACGCCGCGGATCCTCGGTAAGGCTACCCGGGCGTTGCCGGTATTTCACCAGTACCCGCCCCAGGTAACCAATAGCTCCGTCGGGAAAGCAGAGGCGCACGCAGAATTCGATGTCCTCGCCAATCCGTATGCGCTCGTCGAACAATCCAATATCGAGCACTCGTTGTCGCCGGACTACCATGGCGGAAGGAAGCTGTCCGCCCTGACGCTTCAGCATTTCTTCAAAACCGAGGATGGGACCCGTGGCCTCTTTCAACATCCTCCACACCACCTCCTCACCGGAGCCGAAAAGCACTGCGTCTGAAATCGACCCATAAACGTGAGGATGGTTGTCGAGGAACTCCACTTGAGCGGAGAGGTAGCCGGGCATCCAGAGATCGTCGCTGTCCACGAAGGCCAGCAGTTCGCCGTGGGCGACACGTATGCCCGCGTTCCGCGCTCCCGGGAGGCCTCGGTTCTCCTGTTTGATGTAGCGGATACGAGCCACGTAAGGCTGGAGCGCTACTTCGAGCTCTGCCGTATCCGGCGAGCCGTCGTTGATTACGATCACCTCGAAGTCGCGGAACGTTTGTCCAAAGACGGAATTCAAGGTCTCCGCGATGAAGGGCGCAGTGTTGTAGGCGGGAATGATGACACTGACCCTTGGGGTCGGGGTTTCAGGAGGCGTTGCTTCTGATCCGGAGCTACTCACTAGTTGAAAGTCTAAACTATCGCCTTCGGGGGCGGCTTCGGGTGCACTGGATGAGTGTCCCGAAGGTAACAGATCTCAAGAGTCGGCCAAGTTCACCGTCGAGGGGGTTCCGGATTGCAAATAGTCAAGTCTCGGAAAAAAGGTAAAATTAAGCGAAAGGAAACGCCATTCGCGGAGCCATTATTTTCGCGTTCTCCCGAACATCTCGCACGCTCGCCTCGATGAATTCTTCCCATTGAGAACCGGAAAACACGCATGATCATCAGATTGGCTTATCTCGCTAACTACTTTTTGGAACGGGACATCGCCGGGCGATCCTTGTATAAGCTTCCGGATGACATCTTCGTCGTGGCCTACCCCGGGTGCGGAGGGCAGTGGCTGCGCCGCTTGATCGCAAATCTCCTGGACCCGTCGAGTCCGGTAACAGAAACAAACGTCATGTCGCGTTTGCCGGACTTGTACCACATGTCCCGGCGCGGCTTCGCAAAGATGAGTCGCCCCAGAATCATCTTCAGCCATGAATGTTTCGACGCGGAGTATGGCAGGGTGATCTACCTGGTTCGCGACCCAAGGGACGTTGCCGTTGCACTATATGAGCAGCGACGCCAGGGACGAAGCATGGACAACAGCTTAAGCCTGGAACAGTTTGTTCCAATGTTCTGCCGCAAGACCGATGAATACCAGGGCGGATGGTCAGAGGAGTTTTCAGGATCGATTAGGGCCAACCATGGATTCGCATACCGCAGCCGCTTGAAAGATGAGTTTCTGGGCACGCCCGCTTCTTGGGGCGAGAATGTGATGAGCTGGGTGGGCGCGCGCGGACGCGACCCGAACGCCATGCTAATGCTGCGATACGAGGACCTCATTAGTGATCCGCAGGCGGAGCTTGGAAGAATTGCGCAATATCTGAACCTTGGTGCCTCGCCGGAGCGCACCCGGTCAGCGTTGGAGGCGGCAAAGGGTCAAGCAACGCCACAGGAGCCGGGGAAGTGGAACAAGGTTCTACCGGCAGCGGCGGCTCAGGCGATTGAATCCGTCTGGGGTTCGGTGATGACCGCGATGGGATATGCGTTGAAGGCGGACGCGGTGGAGCAGTACCGTTGACGGCAGCGGATTCCAGCCCTGGAAATGCGAACTTGGCCGGGGCCGGCAGGCTGCTAAACTGACGATATCGAGGAACAGCTTGGTGTTCAGCCACTTGAAGAGTGCCGCAAGCTATGCTCGTGAAAGGGATTTTTCCCTGCGTCGTCACGAGGTCTGGCCCGATGACATCTTTCTGGTGTCGTTTCCGAAGTCGGGCAATACTTGGACCCGTTTCCTGCTCGGAAACCTGATGAATCCCGACAAGTCTGTCGGTTTTGCGGATATTGAGAGTGTTGTTCCCGACATTGCTGTATGTCCCCGAGCCGATTTCCGCAAGCTAAAACGGCCTCGGCTTATCAAGAGTCACGACTGCTTTGATCCTCGTTACCGTCGCGTGATCTACATCATTCGCGACCCGCGGGATGTCGCTGTTTCTCTTTACTATTATGCGAAGAAAGTAAAAAACATAGACGATTCGTTTTCGCTCGAAGCCTTCGTGAAAAGGATGTTGGTTCCGGGTCGGAGTTACAACGGAACATGGGGCGAGCACGCAGGAAGTTGGCTCGTCAACGCGACGAATGTCGCCGAGTTCTGCTTGCTGGATAATGGTGCGCGTCCGAGGTTAGATGGTGTTGCTCGTTTGAAAAGCGACGCACCAGGCGCGCGAGGACATGAACGTGAGTTCCTTCTGGTGCGCTACGAGGATCTTCTGGAGGACGCCCACGCCGGGCTTCGCCGCATTGCTGAATTCTTAGGACTTCAAGCCAGCCCAGAACGGATCGAGCAGGCCGTCGCGCGAAGCTCGGCCGATTCGATGAGGAAGATGGAATCCGCACAGAACCTTCAATGGGCGACCACCCGGGAGACCCGAAAGGATATCCCCTTTGTGCGCCAAGCCAAGTCGGGGCAGTGGCGGACGGCGCTCTCTGCAAGCTCGATCGCGGAAATTGAATCTGCCTGGGGGCACTTGATGCGCTTGACCGGGTATGAACTGGCATCGATCACGTGACCACACGTGCCGGATCCAAGTCGTTAGCTCAAATTCGATCACGGTTCGACCTGCGCCAGATATGACCTATCCATACGTAGTACGAAAGATTCTGAGTCATTACCCGCATATCGACCCCACCGATATATCGCGGCGCCTTCGGCACTCGAGTTTTGTCGATGTCAGCAAGCGCTACCTTTATTTCGAGGTTCCAAAGGCAGCCTGCACGCAAATGAAGGAACTGCTGCGGCTTCAACATGGCGCACCGCCGATCCAGCTTTTTGTAGGCAATCTCATGGAGACCCGCCGCGAGATGTTTGTCCACGCTCGCGAGAACGTGCCGCTACCTTCCCTGGTCGATTTGGACGAAGCGACGCAAAAAGAGGTTCTTGAATCGGATAGTTTCTTTCGGTTTACCATCGTCCGCGATCCCTACACGCGTTTGGTTTCGGCATGGAAAAACAAAGTGGTGCCTTGCGAACCGGGCGCCGAACGTTTGTATTTGGAAATCAAGGGCCGCCTGCCGGATATGCATACGAAGGAACTCATCGCGTTTGATGAGTTCGTTGGCTATCTCCAGGCCAAGGGCGATCTGACCGCGTTTGATCCGCACTGGCGGCGCCAGGTGGATCATTTGTTTTTTGACGCGTTGAGCTTTTCTCATGTGGGCAAGGTCGAGGACATGAGCGCAATCATGGCCCGGTTCCAACAACATCTCGGGCTCGCAGAACCACTCATGGCGGGCAGGAAAAATGTCTCCGCGCCAGTCGGCCTCGCCACCTACAACCAGAATCTGGCAGACAAGGTCTATTCGCTATATCAGGAAGATTTCGACCGGCTGGGTTATGGCCGCGATTCCTGGCGCGGCGGCCAGTCCGTCGTCCCGGCGACGCCGAAGGCCGTCATCCCAGAGGCAAGATTCTATGACGAGATTATCGAAAGGAACCTCATAATCTCTGGCCTCTACGCGGAACGCGATCGCCTGCGGGCTGACCTTAAACGGGTCTCCCGGCTGCATCTGATGCCTTTGGTAAACGCGTTGGCCAGCCTCCGCCGGAGCGCGCGTGCCTTGGCGTCCAAAGTGCGGGGCGGGGCTCGACCGAAAAGCGAAGTCCCACATTGAGTTTTGCACGCCGAAGCTTAAACCCGTAAGAGGTCCCCTCATTACCCTTAGGTGGAAAATGTTTTCCCATTTTTGCCTAGCTGAAACTGTGCGTCGACATGGCTGGCCGCGGACTCCTAAGTTGTTGAATTAACTGGTTAAAAACGGTCATCCACCGGCTGGGCGCAAGAAAAACGGAGCCTGGCGTGCTCCTTGATTGTCCTAGCCCGGCTGACGTGTAAACCGGCCCAGGCGCGTTATTCTAGTTTGAGGAAAGATGTAGTAGGTGCAGCTATGACCGGTCCACGGGATGCTGGGAGCACAAGCGAACTGTCTCGGCTGCCGTCCACACAGGATGAGCCAATCGCTGGTGCTCACCAGCCGCCCACAATCAACTACAGATCCGTTGCGCGCAATTTCCTCCTGCGCCTGTGCGTAGCCGTGACACTAGCGTTGCTTCTTATTGTTGCGGTGGAATTGTTCACCTATTGGCGTGGGGTCGAGAATCGGCACAGCGTGGGGCCGGAGGTCGAAGCAGCGGTGGTTCAAGGGAACGCTGAAGAGCGCGAGTATTGGAGAGAACAAGAAATGGCGCAGAAAGTGCAGTACGAGCCATATGTCCTATGGCGACGTGCTCCTTTTAACGGCAGTGCTATTTCGATCAACGCGGACGGCATCCGGCGCACCCTCCACACACATTGCGACGCTTCCACCTTCACCATATGGATGTTCGGCGACTCCGTTATGTGGGGCTGGGGCAGTCCAGACTCAGAGACAATCGCATCGCTGTTGGCGGCAGATTACGAGAGGGCGGGCCGGCAAGTCTGTATCGTGAACTACGGGGAAAAGGGTTGGGCAAATACTCAAGAGCTTTTCGAGCTCATTCAAGAGCTCAAACACTCCGGCCGCAGACCTGACGTTGTTTTGTTTTACGACGGCGGAACGGAGGCGTTCACCGCCTACGAGAATAAGAGAGTAGACGTACATAGTAACTATCTCGACTTCAAGAACTATCTGGAAAGCTGGATAACAGAGAAAAAATCAGGATTGTCCTACCTCAGTCGAAGTAACACCTATCGGCTATTGGAAAACATAGCGGCTAAAGTATCGTCCAAGGAGGCCGGCAAAGATAGAGTTTCCGAGAGTGATGCCCAGACATGGTCTTATGCCATTATGCAGAATTATCAGGAAAACATGGACATTATCGACGTCTTAGCCAAACAGTACAGTTTTCGTCCAATCTTTGCCTGGTATCCGAACATGGCGGTTGGCCACAAGCAACTGACGCCGGACGAGGCAGAAATGAGCCGGCGACTGAAGAAGGAATTCCCCGGAATGGATTTGGTATATCGCGCGGCGTATGAAAGGTGCCGCGAAGTCAGTCGGTCGGACTTGTATTATCTTGGGGATCTTTTGGATGACACGACGATCCCGCTGTACCGGGGTATTGCTCATTTGAACGCGACCGGTAATCAAATCGCGGCCGACCGGCTTTTTCAGATTCTGGAAAATCCTTCGAATCCATCCAGTGCGAAGAACCCGAATCTGGTTTCGAAAACTGGCGGTGTGCATGTATCAGAATCTAAAGGAAATCAGACAGAACCATGAGTTCATGGTCAAAGGGAAAAACAGCTAGACGTGTGGTATTCTACGGGGACTTTAGTGGGGCCCCTAATCGCCCGATTGGGGCCAGGAGCAGATTTGTGAAAGCAAAGAGCCTGTCCGTACTGACCATCGTTTGTTTCACTGCCTTCCTGCTCGCAGCTCCGTTTTTGAATGCGCAGATCCATCCCCAGCCGCTTACAGGGAAATACTATAACGGGACCATGGTCTGGGACGGCATTACCCGCTATTACCGCGTGTATGTGCCCTCGGGTCTGCCAGCGAATCCGGCTTTGTTGGTAATGCTCCACGCGACGAATCTAAACCCAGGAACTTCTCCACCAACCCGCGTAAATTATGGGTGGCAGACGTTTGCAGATACTTATAAGTTTATTCTCGTGCAACCCACTTCCACTTATAACTCCAAGAGTGGGCAATGGAATTGGAATGCATATTATCTGAGTGAAGCGTTTACCGCAGCCGAGGTCGGGACGTGTACCGTGCCACCCGCAACGGACTGCCCAGACGATGCCGGGTTTTTGCGCAACCTCATCGTAATCCTGACAGCGCAGTACAGCGTGAACCCGAAGCAAGTGTTTGTCGCCGGAATGTCGTCAGGCGCGATGATGGCCGAGCGCGTCGGCGTTGAACTCTCGGACCTGGTCGCCGCGATCATTCCTGCGTCTGGTCAAATCGTGGGACAGTCCGCTCTTCCCATCACGTTGCCGGAGTCGCCGGTGGAGCCGGTTTCCGTGCAGGAGTGGCAAGGAACCAAGGATCGCGTTTTACCGCCCTGCAACAATGGCACAACACTGTATTCGGGGTACACGTTCTACATGGCCACTGTGGACCAAACCTTTAATTACTGGACTGCGCAAAATGCCTGTACCGCGTTCCAGAACAATGAGCCACTGTGCCAAAACGGAGTTGCTAACCCAGGTTCTACCGGCAATGACGCTACAGGCTGCAGGAACAACGTTGAGGTGCAGTTCATCTGGGAAGAAAAGCTGGCGCATACATGGGCGCCGCAGAATAACGCCGCACGGTGGCAGTTTTTCGCTTCTCACCCGAAACCATAACTTGAAGCGCTGGCTGGAGGGCTCGGAGATTCGTTGCAATCCCCAAGTCTGACAAGTTAGCTATCGCTGTATTCTGCAAGACTCACTGCCGGGGCAGGTAGATCATCGGTGCCGATTGGTGCCAAGTCTTGTTTTGCAGCCAGGTCCCCGGTTCTCAGAGCACGATCTGTGGCATACACCCACAGCAGTCCCAGTCCGTACACCGCTCCTCCGATCACTAATTGAACCGCCAGTTGTCGATAAGTGTGCGGTATGTACCATTTCTTCATCAGAAGAAGAACGGCCACAAGCGGCGCAGTGATGATAAGCGGCAGAACGAAGGCTTCCCGCAAGTAGGTGCGCAGACGGATTCCAAGCAAGCGGCACAAGTGCTGGGGCATGAAGAGCACCATGCTGCAGGTCAGCGGTATGGCGGTTCCAAACGCGTCGCCGATGATCCCGTAAGGCCGCACGAGGATGACGCTGAGAATCAGATTGCAAACTCCTTCAATGAGCGTCACCCAGGCCCATGTGCGATGCTTGCTCATTCCGAACAGGATTCGTCCAGACACCGCTTGAGCGAACATGATCGTAGAAGGGATGACCATGATTACGAGGACGGGGTAGCTGGTGGCGATGTATTTCTTTCCGACCCAAACTTCGATAACCGACTTGCCCAGAATGAGAAGAGAGGCCGTAATCGGAAAGATAGTGAAGGCGCAGAAGCGGTTACCGGCCACGAAAAGCTTGCGCAAACGGCCGATATTCCCGGTTGCTTCGGACTGGCTGGCCACGGGAAGGAAGTTCTGTGCGAGCGAGTTTACGACCCCGCCCGCATAATCGACGATCCGCGCACCAATGTTGAAGTAGGTGATGGCGGCCGCCGAAAGCATGCTGCCGATCACGATCTCGTCGGTCTTGAACTTGAGCCGGCCGGCGACCATGATCATGAACGTGGTGCTGCTGTAGTGGACGATCTTGCGGAAAGTCGAGCGATCGATGTACTTCCATCCAAACAAAACCGGGCAGAGACGCAACGCGATAGAGGTGTTTACGACAGATGCGATCAGCGGCAGAGCGACAGTGATGAAGGCGATCGTCAGCAGTCCGCGTCCATGTTGAAGCGCCAGCACGATCAAGAGAGCCCGCAACAGCGTTGATACCACGTTGGTCCAATTCAAAATCTCAAAGCGCTGCAAGCCCTCCAGAAACCCGCCTACGACCCCCAGGGGAAAGCCCAGTGCCACTGACGTGCCGACCATCCAGACCAGCAGGTGCGCGGTTGAGCGAAACTCGGGAGGGATGCGGAATAAGGTATTCACGTAAGAAGAGAGAAATCCTGTTACAACCAGAGATACCACGCCGACACAACCATATCCGAACAACGCGGTGTTGATCAGCTTCGCCATATCCTCCCGGCTCCCGGTAGCCAGATGCTTGGAGACATAGCGAACGATCGAGGAGCGGATGCCAAGATCGAAGAGACCGTAATAACCCGTAATCGAAAAAGTAAGGACCCAGACACCGAACGCGGAGTCGCCGAGCCGATGGAGAATGAATGGCGACAGGAAGAGTCCAACTAATATATTGTTTCCCAAAGCAAACCAACTCGAACCGATGTTCTTGATGATTTGCCGTTTTTCAATCTTATGCATAGATACTCAACCAGCCGACGCCGCAGATATTACCAGGAGGAGGGGAAGCGATAACAGTTTTGAGCATGCTCCTGACGAATCGCTTCCAGGAAGATGTTTCGTGGTCCGCGTCATGCCAAAAGTCATCGCGGTGGCCCGTCCGCCGCCGAGATCGGAAATGCAGGCTCAGCCACCCTCCCTTGATGTTCCAGTACTAATTCGTATCCCAACCACCGGATCAGGTGTCCCCACGCCTGCTCGATTTGCAATATAGAGGCCTCAGGTAGTTCAGAATGCCATCCACCAGCTTTTGCGCTCCGCACGAACAGAATGTCCTGGCGTGTGTCCTTCGTGGCATTAAAGACACCAGCCTGAGACTTTTCCAACTTCCGCATTTTATCCGCACGGCTCCGGGAGACAGCCTGCTCAATCAGCTCTGAAGTCGGATTGAGCCCGAGGAAGCTAGCCATTCTGGACAACTCGCGCGCCGTGTCCTGAAGCATGTCTTCGTAACGCACCAGCAGGAATCCGGGCTGGCCATAGCGAGCCGAGAGCCAACTCGCTGCGTGCTCTCCCCACGACCCATAATCGCAGCTCTCGCCTGCCAGAAACCCGCGGACGAACTCCTGAATCGGATGTTGGTCGCCGATCCGCTTGCTTTTGCGCTGGGCATGGTATTCCGACAGGGCCACATCCCGAGGATCGCGAACGATGTAGACAACGCGCCGATATCGCGGGTCGAAGTACTGATGGCTCTTGATGATGCGCGGCCTTGGATGACGAAGCATGTCGCGATGGGGAACCACATCAATCCCCGGGATGATGTCGTGAATGTTGGAGAACCCGACGTTATCCTGCGGCCGAAGAAGATTCGCAATCAAAAAGCGCGCCCACGTGTTCCCCGATTTGGGGTAGGAGACAAGAAAAGCATCGTCGGGGAACACAGTCAGATTGCGGCCCGGAGGCTTTAGTCCAAATGCGCGCTTCGTTCCGGCAAGGATGCGTTTCAACATGAGATTGCTATGCCCCTACTGCCCACTCGTGGCCAAGAAGCGGAAACTGGCTCCATGGTGATGACATCTTGGTTAACAGGTTGTGATCCAGATGCCGCAAGATAGGCCCACCGGACGCTTAATTCTTGCATCCGTTGTGGGTGACATCAATGCATTCTAGCAGGCTGCCGAAAAAAGAACCAAAGTGGTAATTTCGAGCGTTTTCAAATATTTATAAACAAATGACTTAGACCAGCCTCGGGGCGAGCAATGGAGAAGCGGTCCTCAAGATTGCCCCGAGGGCCCCTGGCACGCTTGATAGTTCTTGAGTCGACTGTCGGGATGTGTCCGGATAATGAAGAGCCTCACGGGGCTGATGCAGGAATTAGTCTGGGAAGGGTTGGAATGAGTACAGACACACAATTACCTTCCTGCGCAGTGAGTGTAGCGTCCGATTCGTCGGCATCCGAATCGGCAGATAAAGCAACCTTCAAAACACAGGCATCAGATCAAAGGCTTGTTTCTCGATCAGGAGACCTTACTAACATTGGCTGCTTGCGGCCCTTTGTCTCCTTGGACAATTTCAAATTCCACTTTGTCGCCTTCTTGCAGGCTCTTATAGCCATCGCTCGTAATGGCGCTATAGTGGATGAATACATCCGGTCCGCCATCGCGCCCCAGGAAGCCGTACCCTTTCGCGTTATTGAACCACTTGACGGTGCCTTTGATACGTTCCACTTGATTTTCTCTCTCTCTTTTGACTCTGTTTTTGCAGTCCACCCCGAAGAGGTGCAACGTTGGGATGCTATGCAAAATACGGCGTCATTGTGTGGCCAAAGAAGAATGCTGTCAAGCGCGTACGTCACACATCAATGTGCAGACAGGATGGTATACCTACAACATGTGCAAGGGATGTCACGAAGACACCAATAAGTGCAAGTGCGGCATTAGTTTGTTGCCGGATTGCATCTGCGAGAGCCAAAGAACGCCAGAGATGGTCTTTGCGTCGCGAATTCGACCTGTAAGAGCCATCTTGCGGGCTTTGGAGAGCGGGAAGAAGCGAATCGCGATTTTCTCGTCGACCTCCGGCTGTGCCACACCGGGTTGCAGTCCGCGTGCGAGATAGATAGTCATGGTTTCGTCGAGAAAGCCAGGGCTAACATAAAAATGCAGGATCCTTTTCCAGCGGCGGGCGGTGTAGCCGGTTTCTTCGAGTAACTCGCGGCGGGCGGCGGCCAGCGGTGATTCCCCTTTGTCGATGCGTCCTGCGGGGAGTTCCCACATCATAGACTGAGCGGCATGGCGATACTGGCGCTCGAAAAGGATGAAGGGCTCGGTCCGATTATCCACGGCGAGAACCACAATGGAGCCAGAGTGACGGATGACATCGCGGCGGGCGCGAATCCCGCCGGGTTCGGCGACCTGATCGGTGGTGACGTGGAAGACGGGACCGCGATATGCGACACGGGAGGACAAAACCCGGGCTTTGGAAGAGCGGGACGATTTCGCCATGACATCCATATTAAGGTATGCTGCGCGGGTGAAGGTGCAAGGGAAACGGCAGGCCGGGAAAAACGGGGCGAACGAAAAACCAGCGGTCGCCTTTGTGGGGACAGGGAAACTGGCGGGCTTTCTGGCTCCGGCGCTGGCGCAGGCGGGATACAGGATTACTGAGATTGTCGCTCGCTCGCGGACGGGATCGATGAAGCGCGCTCGAGCATTGGCGCGGCGCGTTGGTGCGCGGGCCGTGACCGTAAACCATGCGGCGCTCGATGCGGACGTGTTGTGGTTTGCCGTACCGGATGGCGAGATTCGTCGCGCGGCCGAGTCGCTGGCGCGGACGGCGAAAGCCGTGAGCGCGAAGTCGTTTCGCCCGCGATTCGCGTTTCATTCGAGCGGTGCGCTTGGCAGCGGGGAACTGGCTTCACTACAGAAACTGGGCGCAAGCGTCGCGTCCGTACATCCACTGATGACATTTGTTCCGAGGTCGAGGCCTTCACTTGCGGGTGTTCCGTTTGCTGTGGAAGGAAACGGTGCCGCCACAACGGCGGCCCACGCGATGGTGCGCGAATTAGGAGGAGAGAGCTTCGGGTTGGCAACTCGGCGCAAGGCAGCGTATCACGCATGGGCGACGATGACTTCGCCGCTACTACTGGCGTATCTGGTGACGCTGGAAACGGCCGCCTGCGCGGCGGGGATAGGGCGCGAAAAATCCCGTGAAATGAGTCTGCCAATCATGCGGCAGACGCTAGAGAACTATGCGTGCCTGGGCCCGGAGAAATCGTTCAGCGGGCCCTTTGTCCGCGGGGACACAGAGACGGTGGCGAAGCACTTGGCGCTGCTGAAGCGCAACCCGAAGACGCGCGCCGTGTATGCTGCGCTGGCGCGGGCGGGGTTGGATTGGCTGCCGGTGAAGAATCGGAAGAAGTTGCAGCGGTTGCTGAAAGATCGATAAGGTCGGCAGCGGCGGGCGCAAACGGTAGTCGATTCAAACGCGCGGAAGTTAGTGACAAAAGCCTCCCCTTTGGTGTACAGTCGCGGACGCATTTCCAAACCACTGCGAAAAGGAGAACTGAGGATGCGCAAACTAGTGTTCGTCGCCTTTTGTTTGCTGGCGTTTGAGGCGGCAGTGATGGCTGAGAAAATCGATACCAAATGGCACTGCTCGAAACCGTCGTCGAACCCTTCGCTCGAAGTGGGCGACGTTGCGGGGCATAGCTATGCACTTGCCCAAGGCACGTGCAGCGCGACCTCGAGCGGCAGCGGAGAGAAGTCGGGTGCGTATACCGAATTCGATGAAACCTGGAAAGCATCGTATGCGAATCATGGGCGCTTCAACGTGACCATGGACAATGGAGACATGGCTTATTACACGTATGAAATGTCCGGTGCGCCCGACAGCAAGAAAGTCGCCAATAAATGGAAGATCGTGAGCGGCAGCGGGAAGCACAAGGGCATCAAGGGCTCCGGCACCTGCTCGGGAATGAGGAATGACGATGGCTCTTCCGACTGGGGATGCACGGGCACAACCATGATGGGCAAGTAAGGAAAAGTGCAGACAAGAATCGCGCGGTTGCGGATTCGTCCGCAGCCGCAACTGTTAGTGCTGGGTGTTGCGGTTGGTAAACAGATGGCCGAGCTTTTCCTGCTTGGTCTTTAGATAGTCTTGGGTGTATTCGGTGGGCGCGATCTCGCAGGGGACACGTTCGGTGACACGAATGCCGGCGCGCTGGAGAGCGGCCACCTTATCGGGATTGTTGGAAAGCAGCCGGACCTGCTTAATGCCGAGAGCGCCCAAGATCTCGGCGGGCATGAGGAACTCGCGCTGGTCGGCCTTAAAGCCGAGGCGCTGATTGGCTTCGACGGTGTCGAGGCCGCTATCTTGCAGAGCGTAGGCCTGCAGTTTGGCCATAAGACCTATGCCACGCCCTTCCTGCTGTTCGTACACAAGAACACCGGCGCCTTCGTGGGCAATCATTGAGAGCGCCATTTCGAGCTGCTGGCGGCAATCGCAACGCAAGGAGCCGAAAACGTCCCCGGTCAGGCATTGCGAGTGAATACGAACCAGAGGCGATCCGGATTGAACGTCGCCCATCACGAGGGCGACGGCTTCTTCGGTCTTGGCGCCCGAGACGCGCAAGGTGAAGCCGTGAATCAGGAAATGTCCCCAACGCGTAGGAAATTCGGCGGATGCGACTTGCTTTACCTTGACGGAACTCACTCTCGAAATTATATAGGGTGATTTCGATTACGAGACATCTGGGGAATAAGGGATCGGCGGGGCAGGGGAATGAATGCGGACAATGAAGAGCCCGACCAGCACGGCGCTGGTGAGCATAACGACCCGGATGTAGAGGGCGGCATGGAAGGCCTGGTCACCGAAGGCGGTGCGCAACAAGCCCGAGCTGGCGCTGACCGTGCACATGCCGAAGTAGAGCTTCTCGATCCAGCCACGTGAGATGGCAAAGAGCCAGAGCAGGATTGCGGAGACGACGGTGAAGATGCCACAGAGCACCCATGTGCCGGTGGGCACGGTGGCGGGTACCCAGATTCCAGCCGCAGGTGTGGCCGCGATCATCTGGCGGAAGGCGATCAGCAGGAAGATGATCGAATGGACGAGGGCCACAATGGCCCGCTTCCGGTTCGTAAGGATAGAGAACTCTCGCATACAAAAATGTAGTTTAGCGAAGCCGTTAAACATGGTGATGTGATTTTGGTCACATGGCTGACCCAAAGAAGCGGACGGCTGCTAAAATTGGTGGCAGCCAGAAGTTTGGCACCGACCCACCGTAAAGTGGGGCTATAGCTCAGCTGGGAGAGCGCATCGTTCGCAACGATGAGGTCGTCGGTTCGAGCCCGACTAGCTCCACCAAAGTTCCAATCATTCGGACAGGGACGGTCCCAGCGGCATGCTCTTTTGTGTCGTCTATTGTGTCGTAGCCCCCACTTCACACCCAGGACTAGCGCTTGCGCCCTGCGGTATTGAGAACGCGTCCAGCGCGGTTCCCTTGGAGTCCGGTTGTACTCATTGAGGATTGCCACAGTGGTGGGAGTCTTGCGGGCAGAAATGTGTCTCCGGAATCACACTGGGCCGCGGTTTTTCAGCTGCATCTGTGCGAAATCCCGTTGGGGACTCCTGCGACGACGCAATTGCAACGCTAAGCGTCCGCAGATCGGTGTCGTCCATGACGATGAACCGGAAAGGCTGCAATCCTATCCGTACGGCTGAGCATGGATTGAGTAATTCAGCCATGCCGAGTACGGGTCCGGCGTGGGTCCAGAACATCACTTCTACTACTGCTCCGGGACTGAGCGGTTTGAGAACTTGCAGCAAACCTCCCGTGATGGACACGGTCTGAAGTCTGGCTGAGGGGCGTTGCCCGTCTTTGAATCGGATAGTTGCCTGAGGCATGCCCGGAAGTCGAACACGGGGAGCACGCTGATGGGCGTGCGGTTGGGGGGAGGTCATGCGCCCAGTATCCTACTGGGGTACGCCTCGCGCCAGATTACGAAGGAAGCTGTACGAATCTTAGTGCCGAGCGGCCAGATGCTCACTCGGGCTGCCCTTTAGAAACTCGCACGGGTTCAGCCCGTGCAAAACATACGGAAGCGTGGCTTTGTATTTCTGGTACCCACGAATGGTGAGTCGAACCACCCCTCGGACCTGTTCTTCCAGGAATCCTCGCATTCCTTAACTCCGCGACCGCCACACGAGCGGAAGAGGAATCGAGGGTTTGCCTGGACAAGGTCACGAATCGACGTGGGTCTTCTTCATAGCAGCGGACGAGTGCGACAAGGAGCCCGTCCTGGATGTTTTGGTAACTCATGAGGCGATGTTATGCAAATGAGCCGGACACCGCACTGGCCCTTCGGTGCCAGCCTTTGGTTACCTATGTTCATTGTGCGTCTGTCCTCTCGCCATGCTCGATATGACCTGTAAGAGCTGACCGCGCTGCACGAACAATTTTGGTATGGCCTCAGCGGGGATTCCCACTCCTGTGTCCCGGACGCGGAGTTCAGCAGTGTTTCCCACGCGATGTTCACCGACCGCAGGGAGCCCACACGGAAGCGCCCGTCAATGCAGGCCACACTAAGCTAGGAATCGCACGACCTCGGTGACGGTCGGTTCGTTTCCGTTTTGTTTGGAGGTTCCCACCTCATCTCCAACTGCCGCGGCGTCACCCTCCCCGGGTGCCAGGAACAGATTGCTCTCCAAGCCATGCTGTTTGGTGTACAGGTCGAAGTAACGCCCGCGCAGCGCATAGAGTTCGTCGTGAGTGCCGCGCTCGACGATCTGCCCCTGTTCGACCACCAAAATCTGATCGGCACGCCGTATGGTCGACAAGCGGTGCGCGATCACAAAGGTGGTACGGCCCTGCATAAGGTAGGAGAGACCTTGCTGGATCATCTGCTCGGATTCAGAATCAAGGCTGGAGGTGGCCTCGTCCAGAATCAGGATCCGGGGCTCTGCCAGAATGGCGCGTGCAATCGAGATCCGCTGCCGCTGTCCGCCCGAGAGTTTCACACCGCGCTCGCCAACAATGGTGTCGTACTTGTCTGCAAAGCTCTCCGCAAATTCATCGACCCGAGCAATCCGGCATGCACGCATTACCGCTTCGTCGCTGGCGGCAGGCCGGGAGAAGGCGACATTCTCGCGGATGGTACCGTCAAACAAAAATGATTCCTGCAACACAACTCCAAGCTGGGTGCGATACGAATCGAGCCGCACAGTGCTCAAATCAATACCATCCACCAAAACCTTGCCGCGGGTGGGAACGTAAAACGCGGAAATCAAGCCGATCGTTGTCGATTTACCGGATCCCGACGATCCAACCAACGCTGTAACCGTGCCGGGGGCAGCGCGGAACGATACATCGCTTAGCACGGTGCGTGCGCCATCGTAGCTAAAGCTGACGGCTTCGAAATCAATGTTGCCTTCAATCGCCGGCAAAGTGATGGTGCGCCGAGGGTCGCTGTCTTCCGCAGGTTCGGTCAGGATTTCATGCGTTCGTTCCAGTCCAGCCAGGGCCTCGGTGATCTGTGTGCCGATCTGAACAATCTGCATAATGGGCGCGATGAGAAAACCCATGAACAACGTGTAAGTGAAAAAGCCGCCAATCGTGAGCGCCCCCGCCAAAATCTGCTTCGCGCCGACAAACATGATGACGGCGCCCACAACGCCTAGCAGCACGCTTGCTGACAGCCCCATGATGGAAGTCGCAGTCAGCGAGCGCGTCACGTTATCGAGCAACCGCATCACTCCGAGCGAGAATACCTTTTCCTCCCGCTCCTCGGCGTGGTAGCCCTTTACAACCCGCACCCCACCAAGAGATTCCGAAAGGCGGCCGGTAACTTCGGCGTTAATTTTGCCGCGCTCGCGAAAGATCGGCCGAATTGTCTGAAATGCTTTTTTAAGAGCGAGTCCGAAACACAACAGGAAGCCGAACGCCAGCCCCGTCATCAGGGCGCTGATTCGGAACAGAACCACCAAAGCGATTCCTGCCGTGAGGAGGCCCCCGACAAGGTCCACGAGTCCGGTGCCGACCAGGTTGCGGACGCCTTCCACATCGGTCATGATGCGCGATACCAACACTCCGCTTTTGGTCGAATCATGAAATGAGATCGGCAGCCGCCCGATATGAGCTTGCACCTTCTGCCGAAGCTCGGCGATCAGCCGTTGGGCCGCCTTGGAGAGCAATTGCGTGAGCGAGAACGAAGTGATTCCCTGAATGACAGTTGCCAGCAATACCCCAAGCACCAGTGGCTTGAGCAGTTGAACGTTGCGCTTGATGATGACGGTATCGATCAGGTATCTGGTGGAATAAGGCAGCACCAGAGAGGCCACGCGATTAATCGCCATCAAAACGAAACCAGCAGCCAGCAGCCCGCGGCGCGAACGCACCAGTTCCCAGACCAGGGGCAGAACCGCGCGCAAGCGAGGAGTTGATGTTCCGCTGGCCTTCGAATGAGCAGTCACCATTGTTGATTAGACACGCCCTGCCCGAGAGGGGTTCATTTTGTGGTACTGGGATGGCTGGGTGTTTGCCACACCCGGCTTAAAGGAAAGCGGCCCCGCGTCGCGAACATGCTGGTCGAAGATTATCTCCGTCCGGCGGCGGTGAAGACGGGTGTGCTTAAGGAAGGCGAGAAGGTCCGCTTCGAGTTCCACAAGCTGCGTCATAGCTTGGCGAGCTTTCTCGTTCGGAAAGGGACGGACGTAAAGACGGTGCAGAAGCTGCTTCGCCACAGCGACGTCGCTACTACGCTCGGAATTTACGCCCACAGCATGAGCGAGGATCGTTTGGCAGCGCAGGATGACATGCTGGCGGCGATGATGACGCCGTCAAACGCGGTGAACTGAGCGACCACAGGTGTGAAACCACAGGTGTGAAATTTCGGGCTGGGTTGCTAAGTCACTGAAAGATATGGTGGCCAGGGACGGAGTTGAACCGCCGACGCCAGCCTTTTCAGGGCTGCGCTCTACCACCTGAGCTACCTGGCCACTTCTTGTTCCGCAGATCGCCGGAGCCGCGGGCTGCCGGCCGTGCGCTGCCGCTGGGCGGGAGGCAGCGCGAACAACGCCGCCGATTCGCTAAGAGCGTACGGAACAAAGGAATTATAACAACCGGAAGTGGTTCCCTCAAAACGGCTCGCGATATTTGCTATGGCGGCCCCGCGCCGCTGTCGTCCTCCGCGGACGGGTTTCAACAGAGCGTTCCGGTGGTGACTCCACTCGTAACCGTGAGCACGCAGCGATTCACGCCGAACCAGTACGGGATTTCTCGATAATCTTCCACATCGAAAAGGGCAAGGTCCGCGTCCTTGCCGGGTTCCACGCTGCCTTTCTGCGCGGCAATGCCGAGTGCCCACGCACCATTGATAGTGGCGGCGGTGATGGCTTCGGCGGGCGACATTTTCATGTGCGTGCACGCCAGCGACATCGCCATCGGCATACTTAGAGTCGGCGAGGAACCGGGGTTGTAGTCGGTCGCCAGCGCCACTGCGACGCCAGACTCGATGAATTTTCGTGCCCTCGGGTAACGTGTCAGCCCGAGAAAGTAATTTGCTCCTGGAACAAAGGTTGCCACCGTGTCGCTGGCGGCAAGGCTTGGAAGATCGGCGTCGCTGACGTAGTCCATGTGATCGAGCGATGCTGGCTTGAAGCGCAGAAACTCCCCGAGGCGCGTTTCGCTGAGTTGGCCCATGTGGGCGCGCAGAGCCAAACCATTTTGTTGAGCGGCGCGGAAGATTTGCTCTGTCTCTTCGGCGCTGAATGCTCCCCGGTCGCAGAATACGTCCGCGAACCGCGCCAGTTTGCGCCGCGCTACCGCGGGTATGATCTCGCGGCAGACAAGATCGACGTAGGCTTGCGAACGTCCGCGATATTCGGGCGGGACCGTGTGCGCGCCCAGGAAAGTAGGGACTAAAGTGCCCGGCCACTGGCGTCCCGCAGCACGAATCGCTTCGAGCGACTTCAGTTCGGAAGCGAAGTCGAGCCCGTAACCCGATTTGGCTTCGACGGTGGTAGTGCCGTGCTCTGCCATATTGCGAAGCGCGATGAGCACTTTTTCGGTGAGTGCGGTCTTGCTAGCTCGTCGCACGCCGTCTATGGATGAGCGAATCCCGCCTCCCGCCTCAGCGATCTCTTCGTAACTGGCGCCAACGATGCGCTTCTCGAAATCCACCAGGCGCGGATGAGCGAAGACGGGATGGGTGTGGGAATCGACGAAGCCGGGCAGCACCACACGGCCGCGGCAATCGATCTCCGCGACTTTCTTGCGATTCTTCTTCAGCCAGGAATCACGCAGCGCGTCTTTCGTCTTGCCGACAGAAACGATCTTGCCGCCGAGGCAGAGCACCGCGGCATCTTCAATAATGGCGAGCTCGGAAAGGGAAGCGCCGCGCCGCGGGCCGGGAGCGGCAAAGCGGAGGGTAAGAAGCTGGCCGATGTTTACAAGTAGAAGCGGCTTCGACTTCACGCCATTACCATAGCAGCATTGTCATTCCGAGCGCAGCGAGGAATCCGCAGCCGCAGTATTTTTCGATAGCTGCTTTTGTGACTTGCCCGAAGAAAATCTGCGGGTTATTCGTGGCCCGGGGCCTTTGGTTGAGCAGTGCCTATTCCCTGACCAGAGGCGCCACGATTCGATCGAATAGGGTCCAAGGGCGAGCAACAAAAAGGATCTCTCCCGGATTTGCTGTGCGGGAAGAAGGTTTTAACGATCGCGGCTGGGGACCCACGACTCCTTTTTGAACCACGTCTTTTGTAGCCCCCAACATACGGCAAGCACACCACCAGTGTTCCTCAGAGCCGATTCCTACCCAAGCTTCGAAGTGTTCAGGGGCGGGATCTGGCAAATTGAAATGAGCCTCACCATGCTCATCGGTTCTAAGCAACAAGGTGTGCTCATATTGCGCCAGGATCGGGTCACCTTTGTCGTAAAGTAGTTGTAGCGACGCCTCGCGGTTGCTTAATGGACAGTCCGTTTCGCGCATCGATCACTCGGACTGTGACCTGTTGCGCAAAGCAGCCGGAACTGACGCCGACCATTAACAAGCAAGCTGAAAGGGTGCCCATCTTCATATCCTGTGACCGGAGTTGCTAACCGCTCATTGGTACTCTTACGCCCTTCCTCGCCGCAAACTCCTTCGCTTCGTCATACCCCGCATCCACATGCCGAATCACGCCCATGCCCGGATCCGTCGTCAGCACGCGCTCGATGCGCTTGGCCATCATCTCCGTCCCGTCGGCGACCGTCACTTGCCCCGCATGCAGCGAGTAGCCGATGCCAACTCCTCCGCCGTTGTGGATGGAAACCCAACTCGCGCCTGCGGCTGTGTTTAGCAGGGCGTTCAACAGCGGCCAGTCGGCAACTGCGTCGGTGCCGTCTTTCATGCTCTCGGTTTCGCGGAAGGGCGATGCCACCGAGCCGCAATCCAGGTGATCGCGGCCGATCACGATCGGCGCTTTGATCGTGCCTTTCTTAACCAGATCGTTGATCGCCAGTCCAAACTGCGCGCGCTCGCCGTAGCCAAGCCAGCAAATGCGCGCGGGCAGTCCCTGAAACTTGATGCGCTTGCGGGCGAGTTCAATCCAGCGGCGCAGGCTGACGTTTTCGGGGAAGAGTTCGAGCACGAGATCGTCGGTGATGGCGATGTCGGATGGTTCGCCCGAAAGCGCGGCCCAGCGGAACGGGCCGCGACCCTCGCAGAAGAGCGGGCGAATGTACGCGGGCACGAATCCCGGGAAATCGTACGCATTCTTCACGCCACGCTGGAATGCGAACGTCCGGATGTTGTTGCCGTAGTCGAAGGTGACTGAGCCCATCTTCTGGAGCTTCAGCATGCCTTCGACGTGGCGCGCGATAGCGTCGAGCGATCGCTCCTGATACGCCTTCGGATCGCGCGCGCGCAGTTCGAGCGCCGCTTCGAACGTCATCCCATTCGGCACGTATCCATTCAGCGGATCGTGGGCGGAAGTCTGATCGGTGAGGATGTCGGGAACGACTCCGCGTTCGGCGAGTTCGGGAATAATGTCGGCGCAATTGCCGACCAATCCGACCGAGACGTTCTCCTTCTTACGCACCGCGTTCTTGAGGATGCGCAGCGCTTCATCCAGAGTGGTGACCATGAAGTCGCAATAGCCAGTCTTCAGGCGCTTCTTGATGCGCTCAGGATCGACGTCAATGCCCAGAAACGCAGCGCCATTCATGGTCGCTGCCAGCGGCTGCGCTCCGCCCATTCCGCCCATACCACCGGAAACAATCAACTTACCGCTGAGGTCGCCGGCGAAATGCTTTACGCCTGCTGCGGCGAAGGTTTCGTACGTGCCTTGCACGATGCCTTGAGAACCGATGTAAATCCATGATCCTGCAGTCATTTGGCCGTACATCATCAGACCTGCGCGCTCAAGCTCGTTGAACTTCTCCCAGTTGGAGAAGTGGCCTACCAAGTTGGAGTTAGCGATCAAAACGCGCGGGGCGTAGTCGTGCGTTTTGAAGACTCCCACTGGCTTGCCCGATTGCACCAGCAAGGTCTCGTCGTTCTCTAAGTTCTTTAGTGTCTTGACGATGGCGTGGTAGCAATCCCAGTTGCGCGCGGCTTTGCCGGTGCCTCCATAGACGACAAGGTCTTGCGGGCGCTCGGCTACTTCCTCGTCTAAGTTGTTCATGAGCATGCGCATGGCGGCTTCCTGCTGCCATCCCTTGCAGGAGAGCGTGGTGCCGCGAGGGGCGCGAATGTTTGTTTTCTGGGAGATAGGGGCTTCGGTTTCTACGGGCATAGGGATATGGTAGTTCTCCGGGTGGTGAATCATCAATCGGAGAGGCTGTTTTTCTTCTGGTGGCAGGAGTGTTCCACGTGGAACAGTTTACATAAAGATATGTATGTACAGTTGGCGTGGCAATTGGCGAACGATGGGCGAACAAAATATTGTTTGGAACACAAATGTGTACGTACACACCGTGCAGGGGAAACAAACGAAAAGGGTTCGGGGATTTTCGGGAGGTCAAAATGGGCTTGACACGTGTGATATGTAACGCCGTCGTGGGCGGGAATACCGCTGGGCCAAGTTGAACGGTGGGGAGCGGCTGAACTGGGTAGTTTCTACATAGCGGAGGTGGTTGCCATTGTGACGGAGGGAAGGGAACGGGGATAACGACGATGGCCCCGCGAAGCGCGGAGCCATCGGAAAATCCGTAGTGCAAGGCACTCTGTCACCGTCAGGTTGGTGTCTAAAGCATTTGATGTCAAGTTAATTTTCTGATTTTAAGGAGGCATTGCTGCCTGTGTTTCCCAAAATGAAACGTTTGGACCTTCGTATTGAGTAACTACTTTCGTGGAATTGCGCGCTGCTAAAGCGAGAAGAATACTGGAGTTGGATAGGTTTGCGTCTGGAGGACGTTGCCAGTGGGTACTGGACGCTGTCTATCAAACAGTCGAGCGGCCTAGTCAGCCACTACGGTTCGAGTCCGTCGTCCTCCGCACGGCTTCTCGACTTGCATCGGTCTGTTATAATAAAAATGTTGATAGACAGCGTACCGCTGGTAACGTTTCATGCCCCGCCTGACTAGCGGGGCTTTTGATTTTGGTAAGCGTCTTGGCTGGCTGGGGTGGAAGCCAGTGAAGCGCGGGTTATGTGAGCCCCACGCTGGTTATAGTTTCGCAGACGTGTTCAGAGCCCCGCGCGAGTCGCGGGGCTTTTGATTTTGTGGTGGGCCATAAGGCCCACGTCTCGAACCTGTAAAGTCCCGGGACATCCTTTACATTTTGTCCCTAGACATCCTTTACACCGGTGGAGAGGAACTGGGCCTCGGAATCCAGCGCTCGATGATTTTCGAGCGCTGGATTCCGGGGTCCAGTTCACGAATGAGGGTGGCGCAGAAGAACACTAGCATGCGCTGCTCCACCCGTACTACTTGCACCCACTCTCCGGCTAGCGATCGGTTGATCCTCCACTTCTTTCCTTTGATATCCAGCTTGCCCTGGCCATCCACTCTCAATACCCAGGCCCCCATGGGATATTCCCAGCGTTGGGGCTGGGGATCGTAGCGACGTAGGCTGGGCTTCCACCGTGTCGCCGGAGTCCGCATGTCCAGCGCTTCGTGCGGCCGCACATGGTTGTGCTCCCAGCGATACGCATCCAGCCATGCTTGCCGGTGCTCTCCCGGTACGCCGCGCCGCTCCCACGCCCGTTGCAGCGATCCATGAAAACGTTCCACCTTGCCCTGGGTTTGCGGATGTCGAATGCCGCTCCAATACAGCCGAATGCCCTGCCGCATCAGCCATAGCGACAACCGCGTCTGTCCGAACTGCGCATGTGTGCTCCACCACGGCGTTCCGTGATCCATTAACATCGCTTCCGGAACCCCACAGCGTTGGAAGGCTTCCTCCAGTTGCTTCTGCACCGGTTCGCCATGCGTGCCGCCGATCGCGGCCAGCGCGATCAGATAGCGACTGTGATCGTCCAGCACCGACAGTGGACCCATCGGCTGCGGCCATCCCTTCGGCCCCTTGAAGTCCATCTGCCACAGCTCATTGGGCTGGCTACGCTCGAAGCGCTGCACCGCCGCCCTTCCCCTCGCCTGCTCCCCAATGAGGCCGTCGCGCCGCAGAATGCGATGAATCGTGTTTCGTGGCAACTGCACCCCTACCCGTGCCAACAGCACCTGCAGCTTGCGTGCGCCCCAGTCGGGATAGCGGGATCGCAACTCCGTCACCTGCCGCTCTTGCTCGCTCGCGGTGCGGCGCGGACTTTGGTGTGGCTTACGGCTGCGCTCGGCGATCCCGGCCACGCCCTGTTCCCGATAGCGCTGCAGCCATAGATACCCCGTAGGACGCGAGATCTCATAGGCCTCGCACAAGGCCGCAAACGATCTCCCTCTCTGCGTCGCCTCCACCACAAATCGCACTCTCTGTTCCTGTACGTCCATCGTCTTCCAAGCCATCGCTTCCATCACCCCGGCGCACCAAGCGCGCCGGAAGTGTAAAGGATGTCTCGGGACACTTTGTAAAGGATGTCATGACACTGAACAAAACCGCGAGACGTGGGGCACCCCTCGGCTGTTTCTCTGTCAGCTTTGAAAAAGGATCCGCGTTACACTCGCGCGAAGACGTGGGCCACCCGTCCTGGGGAGGCCTCGAGACAGGCGGGACGTACCCCAAGTTCTAATTCGCAAAAACCGGTGAACGTCCCGTCTGTCCCCATGTTTCCCGTCTGTCCCCATGTTTCCGCGCGAAGACGTGGGCCACCCGTCCTGGGGAGGCCTCGAGACAGGCGGGACGTACCCCAAGTTCTAATTCGCAAAAACCGGTGAACGTCCCGTCTGTCCCCATGTTTCCCC
>CAWFUA010000007.1:0-142878 GCA_963818945.1 uncultured Acidobacteriaceae bacterium
ACTGCCGGCCAGGTGCGCTTTCTAGAATTACTCGGAAGAGGCTTTGAAGAAGTCAACCGCAACCCCGAGGCGCTGAGATTCTTCGAGAGAGCTATCAAGCTAGCGGAGGCTGATCCTGATTGTGGGCTTCCGTTCATGGGATATGAGGGAAAAGCGCAGGCCCTGATATCGCTGGGTAGAACGGAAGAAGCGAGGTCGGTGCTTGAGAGTGCCCTCGCCAAAGCGCAGTCGCAAGAGAAGCGCGGCCATGAGGCGGAGTTGCTTGTTCGTCTCGGAAGGCTGGCGGCGCAAACTGGAAAACGACAACAGGCTCTGAAGTATTTGGAAAGACGCCGGCCAATTTGCAACCAGAGTGCAGTTTTACAGAATCGAAGCCGACGCTATGTACGAACTCGCGCAACTCTATCGCGATGCCGGAGATCTATCCACAGCGGACGCGCGTGCCACTCAGGGCGTGACCGCAAGCCAGCAGGTTGGTGATCGTTATTATGTACCTCGCAATTTGACTATCCTCGCTGATCTAAAAGCACGTCGTGGTCGCTATGACGAAGCAAAAGCTCTCTACGATCAAGCAGAAGACGTGATCGAAGGGATGTTGACCAGCGTGGATGAGCCGTATTGGAACAGTTCGGTTGTGGCCGCGCAGAGCCAGACCTACTTGCAGCATTTCGAACTCGTAACTCGCGGCGGAGATGTGCCCGAAGGGTTCCGCGTCTTGGAGCGAGTCCGAGGACGAACCCTCGCTTGGGCCCTCGAAGATCGCAAGGCGTTCCCACCTCTGAATCAGAACAGACCGCATCATTGGAGACCGATGTGGCTGGACTCCAAGCTCGCTTGATGCAGAGTGGCAGCGCTCCGAACGCGAGCAACTCCTGGACAAACTCGTCGAGTACGAGAGGCGTCTAGGCCTGGCGTGGACAAAGGGAGATGAGGCGAACACACGACTGCCTTCACAGCCTGCACCTTTGAAAATCGTGCAGAATGACCTGCAAGGAGGATGAAATACTCCTGGAGTACGTTCTTGATGACCCCCACTCCTACTGCGTTTTGATATCACGCAAAGGCGCTTTTGTGAGAGTGCTTCCGACCGGACGCAAGGAGATCGAGAAGTTGGCGCAGCAGTATATCGATGAGATCCGTGGCAAGGCGTCGGGATCGGAGGTATCGAAACGACTCTACGAACGGCTGTTAAAACCGATTCCCGAAATGTCCAACGCTGACAGGATTCTCGTCGTACCAGACGGAATATTGCACCTGCTGCCATTTGAGGCCCTTCAAGACAACCGGGGCGAATACCTTCTGAAATCCACATTGTTAGCTACGTGCCATCCGGCACTATTTTGGATACGCTTCGCCGCGGCCAAAAGCACGAACCCGCACCGAAACCGCTCTTGGCCGTGGGAGATGTCGCCTATGAGAACCAGGGCGGCGCAGGCAAACGATTGCCGACTCCAACCTCTGTGCGCGGACAATCGAACGTGGCATCGCCGACTTGTCAGGCGTCGCCCTCAGTGACCTTCCGCAGACCCGCGAAGAGGTCGAGGAAATCGGTAAAATTGTAGGACCGAATGCGGTCATCCTTCTCGCCAAGGACGCGACCGAGACGGCCTTCAAGAAAGAACCACTCGATCAGTTTCGCGTCTTGCATTTGGCGGTTCACGGGTTCGCTGACACGCAATATCCGGAGCGATCAGCGCTTGTCTTGGGGACCGATCCAAAATCTGGCGATGACGGTTTACTGCAGGTGCGCGAGATCATCCGGCTACGTCTGAATGCGGAACTAACGACACTGTCCGCGTGCGATACCGGAGTGGGAAAATTGCAGGGACAAGAAGGCATCAGCAATTTGGTGGAAGCATTCCTCGTAGCCGGGTCGAAATCAGTTGTCGCAAGTCTGTGGAGTGCTGATGACACTTCCGCTAGCGCACTGATGGAGCGCTTCTATCAGCGATTAGCTCAGGGGAAAGCACCAGTTCAGCTCTGAGGAACGCCAAGCTCGATTTGCTGGCGAAATATGGAGATCAGTTGAGCCCGTTTTATTGGGCTGCATTCATCAGCCGTTGGAGAGACTTCAACCCCTATTGGAATCAAACAGCAATGAATCTGACTTTCGACGAGCGCACAAAGATTTTCGACAAGGTCTGCCGCCTTGTGACTACCAAACACTTTGACCCCGGAATGAACGGCGTGAACTGGAATGCTTTGGCTCGGGACCGCAAGCATCAAATCTTGGCATGTACCGACCCGGAGGTCTTCGAGAAGGAGGTCAACAAATTAGTAGCAGAACTCAAGACCAGTCACACTGGCTTCCGTCATGTAGGGATGCGGAATATTCCCGCTCGCCATGCGATCAACGCCACTCTGCAGCGTGTCCGCGTGAACGGAAGCGAGCGCTGGATGTTTCAAGATGTGCATCAAGGTGGTCCAGCCTTCGCGGCCGGCATACGGCCCGGGGATCTGTTGCTCGAATGCGGCGGACGAGAAGTTCTCCCGCCAAATGATCTAACGTTCTCAGTCGGCGAATCCGCGAATCTTCTTATTGAAAAGCTCCACGGCGGAGTGCAGAAGGTCAACGTTCAATTGCCGATACCGAAATCCCAAAAGCACCCGGTTACGGCGCCGCAGGCGGTCGCCACCGAAAAGCTCAGCGATGAAATTGGATTACTGAGAGTCGCAATGTTTCCGGGCGCCATCGGTATCGACGTAGCGAAGGACATCGACCGAGCATCGCCGCACTCGACGGATGCAGTCGGCTCATTGTCGATCTACGCGGCAATACAGGCGGAGGAATCGGCGGGCTACGCCTGATGAGCTATTTGACACCTGGAAAACTGGAGGTGGGCTACAGTCTCACGCGGAAACGTCGCGAGCGCGGTTATCGTCGTGAGGAACTGACTCGCTTCGGACGGATTCCGTCCCACAAAGCAACTCTCATATGGTTAGCGGCGCGATATGCCTTCGTTGAAAAGTCTATCCTCGTGGTCACCGAAGGACTCGGCCAGCAGCGATTCCACGGTCGAGTCGTGCTGATGGTAAACGAGCACACCGCGAGCGCCGGCGAGATGGTGTCGGCATTTGCGGAGGAAAATAGTCTGGCAACCATCGTGGGAACGAAGACGCCCGGCCGTCTACTCAGTGGCAGCGCATACAACGTTGGCCACGGATACATTCTTGGCCTCCCGGTTGCCGCCTACCTGACATGGCAAGGGCGCATGCTGGAGAATAATGGCATCGTGCCGAAATTTTCTATGGGACTCTCGCGAGAGGCGTTGAAGCAAGGAAGAGATACCCAGCTCGGAACTGCAATCGAGGTAGCGAAAACTTTGTAATCGCGGATGGCTCTGCCTGAGTCACAAAATGTCGGTTACCTTTCGCCCGATACTATCCAAGAGAACGTACGACACGCCTACTCGTCCGCCATCCGTTTCGCGGTCTCGCTAATGTCGTGAATGATCTTGAACAGATCCGTTCCCTTCAGATCCTCTAAGTCCAGGTAGCGGGCGGCGTTGGTGTTCCGACTCTTCGAATAGAGAGGCTGCTTTGGCGCTGGCTGCGGGAGTCCGAACATTCGCGCGGCAAATTGTTTGAGCCGGTGCTTCCAACTCGCGCGGCTCCTCGAAAGATGGTCGATCACGGATGCGTGGTCAGGAATGGGGAAGTATGCGGAAAGATCGGCACCGATGACCTTTTCGAAGATCTGCTGAGGGAAATAATTCTCGATTCCGTATCGCTCAAGGATGCGGAGATCGATCGGCACCCCCGACAATTTCCTGCGTTCCTCTTTCGCAAGCTTCGTATAAGGCTTTCCGCGTTTTCTGAGTTGTCTGCCCTCGTCACCGTCAAGAACCATGATCGCTTCTTTGCAGCCGACGAGCCAGGTGTTCGGATCGGGTTCCGCGCGCAAACCGCCCCATCCCCCCACCGATCCGAAGATGATGTCGGAGCCGTCTCCGGCCTGGTCGATCAGCGATCTGAACACGGGCCGATCCGTCGTTCCTTCGCAGAGCACCTTGAGCCGGTTCATCGAGGTCGATCCTTTGAGCTTCCTGAGCACGTCGTCGAAGGGCGTCCGTTGCGCGGCCTCGATTCTTGCCGTGCGCTCCTGTTCGATTGCCTGAGCGACCTGAGCAAATCTCCACGCCGGGGGAGCGAGGTCGGCCTGCTTGCGAATGACCGCTGCACCCTTGGCACGGTCTATGTTCGCAAGCGCTCCCGAGACGATGCCCACGAGCATCGGGAGTTCGAGCTGCAGCGCTCGCGCTCTCAAGGTCACGAGCTTGTCCCACGCGAAGTCGCTCTTGATCTTCGCGATCCAACCGAGCGGCGACGTGTCGGGAATGTGCACATTTCCGCCCCGGAGTTCGTCGTCGGTAAGCCTCGCGAGCGCCCGCTCGATGGTCGGCCGATGCTGCGCTTCGATGAGAATCTCGAATGCGCGGTCCCCAGGTCCGGTTCGCGCCGGTGTTCGCGATGCCCTCGAGGAAGGCGTTCTCAATGCCGTGTTTGAAGAGGAGATTCAGCGCAGTGATCCTGGAGATAACCCCGGTCCGCTGGGTCTGCGGCGAGGGTCTTCAGGCTCCCCGCAATCTCGGCGCACCATATCTCGCTGGAGTCGAGGAAGCGGACAATCTCTTCGAGCGTCCTTGGTGACGAAGGGGTCGTGAGAAGTCTCTTGAGCGTCCCGAGCGCCCTTTCGCTGAGTGGGTAGCGCTTGTAATATTTCGCGACCAAGCCAGCGTCCATCGCGGTAACCGCAAAGACGAGAGGTTCGTCTGGATCGATCCTCAACGCATACCGATCGATAATCTTCAAGAGAAATGGAAGCACGCGTGGCTCCCATAAGCTCGTGCCCTCCCACCGGATGTTCTTTTCAAGATCGAGGACGCCCATCTGCTTCGAGATATCGGAGGCGAGCCAGCCGCGGTATGCCTCGGGCAGTTCGGGCCAGTAGTCTTCTTTGAGCTCCCACAGGATCTGCAGGGCGTCGTTCAACGAGTTTTGCTGGAGAAGGCTCTCCTGGAGAGTGCTGATACGCCGGGCCCGCGATTCCTCACGTTTGGATTCCTCATCGCGATACGCCCTCGCGTTTGCGTCTTGCGCATCAATGACGCCTCCCGAATATGGCCGGAACATCTCGCGGATATCACCGTAGCAATACGGGGAAAATTCGCGAATGAGATCGACCGCCTGTTCGTCAATGAGCCATTGGGCGGTCTCGCGGGTCATGAGCGAAACGAGCAGCCGGTCTACGTAGAAAATGCGGTGCCGCTGCTCCACTGGCCGCCCAAGTATCCGCGTCAAGAAAATGCGCGAGATCCTGCCCTCGCGATCGGCTTCGCGCATGAACGCGAAGAGCTTGGGCATCGGCCCGCTCTGGTCGGGATAGATGTGCAACCTCTCGATGGTTTCCAGGAGATCGGCACAGACTTCAGCGATCTCCGGGTCAAGGAAGTTGGGGAGCCGCTCGAAGATCGGCTCCACGTAGCCTTCTGCGCGAATGGTGTTCAGATCCTCCGGATGCTCGACGAAATAACGGAGCGTTTGCACGAGGGACTCACGCGATTTGAATTCCCGAAAGTGGTAATACGCCGCGCTCAACATTGCGTTCTCGTGAAAAATGAGCGGCAGCGCCGTGGGGATCTGCGGCTCGTCGATGATGGCGCCGATCATGTCAAGAAAATTGATATGCAGGGGGTCTTCGCGATCGAGCGCGGCCAAAAGTTCGGGCACGTGGGCGGGCGTGCCGACGTTCACGAGCGCAACCACCGCGCAATAGCGAAGATCGACACCCAACCTTCGGTTTTTCACCACCTCAAGGGCGACGGGAAGAACGCGGGGGTGCTGGCGAATGCCCAAGAGGGCGATGGCGTTGCCGCGAACCACATCATCGGGGTCGGCGAGGCTCGCCAGCAGATCGCGTTCTGCCACGTCAGTGACAAACCGCGACAGTCTGCGCGCGTTGATCAGAGGATGATGCAGAAGGTACTGTTTTTCCCGAATGCAGCTCTGTAGTGCGCTCGCCACGATCGTCGTCTTTTCGTCGTTCGAAAAGGCCGCGGGAGACGAAGAAATTGTCCAAAGGGGATGGCGGCGGACAAAATATGCCCGCACCGGGGGATTGAGTTCGACAAGGTAGCTCACCGCATTCAGCCAGCTTTCATTGGGCGTGTTGAGGTCGAGGAACGCAAGCTCCTTGACGCGCTCCAAAGGAGCGTTTTCGAGTTCCTCCGCCGCTAGATATTCGCCGTACGAGCGCATCTGGAATGCGAGGCCGTTGGCGGTTCGCTTGAGGATCGATGCGTAAAGTTCGTCAAGCAGCCCGCGTGCCTCCGCCTCCGAGATGCGCATGGCGGCCGTTATGACCCCTAACGCTTCGTCCTCGGTGAGCTCATTTCTTGAGTACGTTTCGAGCCCCACCCCCAGCATCTTGAGGGCCCGACGCTGCTGGTGCCGGTTGACGCGAGGCCTGCTTTGGATCAGCCGGTCGATCATGTAGCTCAGATTCTCCGACCTGCGGTCGCTCAAGGCACCTTCCTCGCGATATTTCTCAATCATCACGGACAATATGAACGGGTTCCGGATCTCCTCGCTCGCATCTGCGGCGCGCGCGGCAGCAAGAAATGCATCGACATTCACGTTCGACTTTGCCACATATTCGGTGATGTCCTTGTCGCTGAAATCCAGAATATGGAACAGCGACGTGACCGTCGGCAGCGAGTCGCGATGGGCGGCATAGAACGCCTGTCGCGCGGTGAGAACGACAAATGCGCTCGGGTCTTTCTCGAATAGTCTTTGAAGGTCGGCACCCAATTGCTGCAGAGTGCCTCTGGGGATCTCGTCGATGCCATCGAGCACGTATGCGCGCGACACCAGCCTTCCTTCTACCGCTGCGGCCGGATCGAGCAACGCAGCCGGAGCAGCGGTTGAAATGAGCGCCGATAGGTCGCCCCGGTATCCCTTGACTCCACGAAAACAGGTACGCGTCCTTCTTCACGCGCGAACTGATGGATTGCGGCGCGGGCGACAACCGATTTCCCGCCGCCAGGCTCGGCGAGGATCAAAACGCGGGAGTGTTTGAGAATGTCGGGAAGCTTCGGTTCGCGGTCCCGCAACATGCCCCGGAAGCGGAAGTCCATTTCTAGGGGAATCCCGCCGGTATCTTCCAATGCGGTGAATCGCCGCTCCACGTGGCGGTCGAGCGGCAGTTCACGTGACAACCCCGCGAGATATTGTCGTAATTCTTCCGCCGTCATGTAGCCTCGCACTTCCTACATTACTCAAGGGCATCGATTTGTAAAAGTCGAGTGTCGTTGTGTACGCGACCTGGATGAAAGAGCCGATCAAACGCTCAGGAAGTAATCGCAACTGCTCCCATTGATGCGCAAAACAGGACGACCTGGCCGACCGGTCGCCATCAATACTAGCGAACAAAAGGCGAATATGCTACGCTTTTGCACGTGGTTCTCCGAACGTGCACAGTTGCGGTAAAAGATGTCCGAGACGTTGAGCACTCCATAGAGGTCACGGCGGAGACACTTTATGAAGCCATCGCCACCGCTCTTGCGGCATTGCAGCAGGACAACTGGGTAGGAGAGATCGGCCAGGGGTTCACAACGGTGAGTGTTCTTGTCCAGCAACCGCCCGTAAAGCACGAAGTCAAAATGAAGGACTTTGTCTCGTGGCTGGGACGCCAAGGACGCTCACCCGCTGAGGTCGTGCTGAAGCAAAAGCTGGAGAAAATATTGGGCAAGGTAAACCACGCGAGGACGTGACAGAAAAGGCTAAACAGCGGAGCGGCAGCAAGAGATCACCGAGGTCTCACTGACTCGGAGTGTGGCCCGCTTTATGGGAGTGCTTAGGTTGTTGCCCCGAGTGCGCAGTAGCCTTCTTGGCTGAAGGCTGCGTGATAGTTGCACCTGGTGCGAAGGGGTCCTTTCCTTGAAGCACCGAGGATGCAACGAAACCAACAAATATCATCCCGCTGAGCAATCCCCACACGAGAACGACTGGTTTCCAGGGAACGAGAATCCGCATGGCAGAACCTCCGGGGACGAAGAGCGGGTCACGATTAGCTGCATTATACTGCGAAATCCCTAGACATTTTTCCGTGAAATATCGTGCTCACGCGATTGTCGGAGTCGTTGCCACAGTCGCTGCGCCTGTACTGATCTGAATTTCCTCTGCTACAATTCATTCACGGGGCAGGGACAGCTGCTCTGGGTTCGTGTTGCCTGTAGCACAGGTTTTGGACAGCGGTTTAGCTTGGTGTCCATGGTGTCCATTAACCTCGGAATTCGGTTCTACGGGGTTGAAACAGGCGACAGAGGCGAATCGATTGAACCTGAGGAAAGCCACTAAACACGCGGGTTTCCGATAAAGGTAAGAAAACAAGTTGGGGACGTAGTTCAGTTGGTTAGAACGCTGCCCTGTCACGGCAGAGGCCGCGGGTTCGAGTCCCGTCGTCCCCGCCATTCATTCTAAAGTGGTCAATGGATGGCGCTTCCACTCCAGTCTACCCATCATTTGACGACCCTGATCTTCCGCTCGTCCCAACGCATGTCAGCCCAGGAGCGACAGCACTTCTGAGCTTCGAAGTGCTGTTTATCGAGGCCGTCAACCTCGACATTCCCGTCGCAGAAGTTCCGCCGGGTCCGCCTGTGCTTCAAACTTTGGTTGCCGAAGTGTACGGACCCGACTACAAACGTCAGATCGAACTGGCAGCTCAGATCAAGCAGATCTTTAGGCAAACGCCCGGCGCGGTTGCGCTCTTTTTTTTTGACAGCCATAATGCACTCCCAGATTGTGTCTAGTGAGTCACCCTTGCCTACAGTTTGGTTGCAATGTCACGGTTGTACTGTGATGCCGGGCGCTGGCAAGACTGAGCTCGCGCTGCTTTGGCTGATAGTCCAGCCAAAGCAAAGTAAATCGACACAGATGGTCAAGGAATCGTGTGCCAGCCATCACGTGTTCCGCGGAGTGGTGGTCAATACCGGCTTGCGACGATTGGCTCCGAAGCACCGTTTATCGCTGTTGGAGGCAAGTCGATCCTGTGGCAGCACCGCCAGACTCGCAATTCGGCACCGAAAAAGGCAGCAGACGCCTGGAGGCCCCGGCATCCCAGCATGGTGAACTGGGGGCCCCGGGCAGAGTCGAACTGCCGACCAACGGTTTAGGAAACCGCTGCTCTATCCATCTGAGCTACGGGGCCACTGCGACGTAACCCTAAGATACCACCTAGTTTACCGTTTCGGGCTCCGAACCAGAAGGAGGTTTACTGCTACGCGGTCCTGTTTGCCCTCGCTCTCAGTAGAGGGTGTTTTCGCCCTTGCCCAGCCGAGTAAGCCGCTGAAACAAAACTCCGTTGCAAGTTTTCCTGCGGGCCATGACGTGATCTGCCCCTGTTTTGCGCTTATAGGTATAGAGGAGCATGATATGTACCGCACCAACATCACTCTCGCACTTTGCTTGTTCCTGTTTTGCTTCGCCACGGCTTCGATGGCCCAGCAGGCAGCTGCAACCGACCGCACTGTCCCTTCGCTTGTAAAATTCAGCGGCACCCTGACCGGGGCTGACGGCAAGCCCCTCACCGGCGTCCAGGGCGTGATCTTTTTGCTCTATAAAGAAGAGACCGGTGGCGCGCCTCTGTGGATGGAAACTCAGAACGTGCAGGCGGACAGGAACGGACGCTATTCTGTCATGTTGGGCGCGGCCAATGCCGCGGGATTGCCCGCCGAAGTTTTTGTTTCCGGTGAAGCCCGTTGGCTTGGCGTTCAGGCCAGCGGCCAAGCCGAACAAGCTCGCACGCTTCTGTTGAGCGTGCCTTACGCCCTCAAGGCAGGCGATGCCGAAACCCTTGGCGGCAGGCCGGCCTCGGCCTTCTTGACTGCCCCTGGGTCGGGCGCAACCAGCCAGGCTGGCGCGCAACCGCAGGTTACTAATCCAGATCGGATGCGCTTCCGGCACCGCCTGCAAGACCGGCTTCGTTCCGGTTTTCTCCAGCAACGGCGGCAGCGCCAAAGTAACGGATTCGATCATGCAGCAGAGTAGCGGCGCTGTGCAGATTGCGGGCAGCGCCTCCGCCACGGGAAGCATAAGCGCGGGCGCAAACGTGACGGCTACCAATGTGAACGCCACTGGCAACGTCGGAGCCTCAACGGTGACCACCGTCAACTCGGCCGGCGGTGTCAATAGCACGATGACCGGAGCGGCCAGCGGTGTTGGCGCCGTTGAAGGTCTCGCAACTGCGACCGGAGCCGCCGGATTCACCTTCGGCGTAATCGGCCAATCGGCTTCCGATTCGGGCCGCGGGACTTGGGGCCTGGCATCCGGCGCCCAGGGCGTGGGTGTGATTGGCGAAGCAACCGGAGCCAACGGCATCGGCATCAGCGGAAAAGCGCTCAACGGTACGGGCTGGGCTTACTCTGCCACCGGCAATGCGCAGCAGAATCGTACCGGCGGCGGTTGGGTGAAAGCGATGGTCTACTTCAGTGGCCTCAACGGTGGCCGTATTGTCTCGTGCTACAACTCCACCCTCAGCGCCCCTGCGGCGACCACCCCGCCGTGCGGGTTCGCATTTACAAAAACCGGGACCGGGTCTTATATCCTCGACTTCGGTTTCGAGATTGATGACCGCTTTTTTTCACTCACCCAAACCAACTGGTTCGCAACCAGTGGTATTTGTACGGACTGGAATGGCGGTTGCAGTAGCCCGCCGGCTCTGACCCCGAACCAGATGCAGATCTATACCTTCCTGCCGGGGGCAGCCTACAACGAATACTTCGACACCAAGTTTTACGTTATGGTCTTCTGACCGGTTCCGTCCTGGCGGCGCGGTCCTCCCAAACCTGAGACGGCCGGCGCCGCTAGGATTCATTTCTCTCGTCTACTAGCGTCAAGCTGTCGACGCCCTGGCAGTATTGGTCAACGAGTGCAATCGCGATGTCACACCCACAATCTATTTGGAACTTCTGGCAAAACCCAATTCGCAGTGTCTCTGCCGACTTGGGATTGCCCAGTTGGATTAGGTCTTTTTTCTTAGCTGCCGCAGCCGAAAAGCAGGATAATTCCCGAGAGCACAGTCTGGCCTCTCCGAAGAGTGTTCCCGCCCGTTGAGACTCACACCCCCTGAGGCGAATCGCCCGGATTCCCGAGAAACACGTTCTTTATGAGAAGGCGGCGGCAGAAAATCCGCCAGTCTGGTCCCGCCTTGATGTTGATGTATGGGGCGTGGTTGGAGGCAAGCCCAGGGCTAACGCGTAAGGGAGGTCCCCTATGACGCGCAAGTTCAGCCGTAATTCTTATCGCAGTGCTGCTGATGCTTTCATCGATGCGGCGCCCCCACAGCAGCCATCGCGAGAGGAGCCGAGGGCGGCTCTGGAGGCCGAGCTGCGGGCTGCAGCCCGCGAACACGAGGCCGAGCTGCTGGCCCTGTTTGACCGGCTCCCGAAGTGGAACACCGTCGAGGACGGACAAGTGCGTCATCACTACTGGAACGGGCAGAAGTGGGTAGAGTTTGACTTAAACGACCCACCTTTGTGGGCGGTTGAGAACATTGACCCGGACAGCTTGGCAGCGCCAGGTGTCTAAGGGAGTGATTCACGCCCGGACTTGCCCTTACGTTGACTTGCCCTGTGACCGAGCCTACGATTTTGAGTAGCGGTGAGGCGAACGAATATGTTCCGCGTGGTCATACTTGGAGTTGGGCCCAGAACGGTAGTCTTTAAACGGGCTCGCGGCCGCATCCGGAAGACGATCTCTACTCCACTAACGGCAATCGCCCTTGCTCTAACCTCCGTCTCCGTTCTTGCTCAGCAGAAGCCGGTGCCACCACCTCCCTCGGCAGGGATCGAATTTCCTGTGGTCATGCGGCAAAAAGTCTCTGCTGGCAAAACCCCAGTCGGGACCAGGATTCGGGCCAAACTTGTCATCGCCACGCTTGGTCAAAGGGGCAGTGATTCCGCAGGGCGCGATCTTGTCCGGAGAGGTTACCGAGTCCGCGGCGAAGTCTGTGTCTCTGCCATCCCGGCTTGGCGTTCGCATGGACTCCGCGCAGTGGAAGAATGGTTCCATCTCCATCAGGGCTTACCTAACGGCTTGGTATTACCCCGTGGCAATGCCGAATCAGGATCAACAGTCTTATGCATCGGATGGTTCGACCATTGGCGCTTCTCCTAGGTCAGTCAGAAGGCGCCGCCAACTTGCACCACCAGGGTCTGATGCGGACGAACCTACGCTCCCGGCTCCCAGCCTCTCTCAAAATCGCGCATTGCTGAAAAATGTAGAGTCCACGCGCAACAGCGACGGAGCTGTCGTCCTCACTTTGGAGCATTCCAACCTCAAACTCGACAAGGGGACGACGTATGTCCTCGCCGCCGCCGGGGTACTGCCAGCAAAGTGATCGGCATACGCCATATCATGCCAGGCCACCAATGGCCGCCGAGATCTTTGGAGTTCGTGACCGGGGTCACAGACGGGCACTTCCTCGTACAAGGAAAATCATCTGTTTGCATTGGCCCACGTGATTCGCATGGCATGCTGGGTGGAGGCAAAGAGCCTGCCCGCAGTCGTCGCGTAGCCTTGGGTTCAAACAGCGCAGGAGGGAAGGAAAACACATGAGTCTTAGCCAGCTTGCCCGGACCATCAAGGAGTCGGCGACTCTCAAGCTGAACGAAACCGCCGCTCAGCTTCGCGAAAAAGGAGAGCCGATCATCCACTTGGGAGGCGGCGAACCCAAGACCAAGGCCCCGATCGATGCCATCATCAACTGCGTCGCGTTGCTGAATACGGGAGAGATCCGGTATACGCCGCCAGACGGCATTCCCGCGCTAAAGAAGGCCATCATCCGCTACACCGAGGAGCACTATAAGAAGATTGTCCACGCCCACAACGTGATTGCCTCGGGTGGTGCCAAGCAGGCCCTCATGGTGCTGCTCCACGCCATCCTCGACCCCAAGGAAGAGGTGGTTTTTCCTGCGCCCTACTGGGTGAGCTATCCGGAGATGGTGAAACTCGCCGGTGGCGTTCCCGTTCCGGTGACAGCCGAGGATGGGACATTCTTCCCGACCGTCCAGGAGATCGTAGACGCCGTTGGCTCCTACACCAAGGCCATTATTCTCAACAGCCCCAATAATCCCTCCGGTGCGATGTACTCCAAGGATTTCATTCAGGAGATGGTCGAGTTTTGCGAGAAGAAGAGCATCTACCTCATCATGGATGACATTTACAACCGGCTGGTCTTCGACGGCAAAAGCGCTGCGAACTGTTATGAATTTGCGCAGGAGCCGCTTGAGGAATCGAAGTTGGTGGTCATCAACGGTGTCTCGAAGATGTACGCCATGACTGGTTTCCGCATCGGCTGGGCCATCGCGAATAAGCATGTGATGGAAGCCATGGCGACCATCCAGTCGCAGCAGACCTCCGGGCCTTCTGCGCCGGCTCAGTGGGCCGCCGTGGGCGCACTTAACGGCGTGCAGTCGCCCATCGAGAGCTTGCGCGTCATGCTGGAAAATAACCGCAACGTCATGATGGATCGCCTGAAGGCGTTTGACGGCGTGAAGATACACCCGCCCGACGGTACCTTCTACTGTTTCCCCGATTTCAGCGCCTACATGAAGGATTCGCAAAAGCTCGCCAACTTCCTGCTGGAAAAAGTGCGGGTGGTTGCCGTGCCGGGAAAGGAATTCGGTTTCGAAGGACACTTGCGGCTCAGTTACTGCGGCACGATCCGCGACATCACGGAGGGTTTGGATCGCATCAAGTGGGCGCTCGATCCGAATTCGGCGAACGAACTTTACCTCGGCGACCGCAAGCTTGTGAGGGACTGGCAATGAACATCTACCTCGACGTCCAATCTCCCGCTGTGAAAGAGGCTGGAAGGCTTGCCTCCAGCTACGGTTTGCAGAACCACGGACTGGTGAATCTGCGGCGCATTTACTGGAATCTGCCGACCCCCGCACTTTACGAGGAAAGCATTTTCCGGTCGGAGGGACGGCTGTCGCACATGGGTCCGCTGGTTGTCGATACCGGCAAACACACGGCGCGCGCAGCGGCCGACAAATTTGTGGTGCGCGATCACTCCACGGAAGAACAAATCTGGTGGGGCCAGTACAACCGGCCGTTCTCCGGCGAGAGCTTCAGCGCATTGCTCACGCGCCTGCAAGGCTATTTGCAGGGCCGCGACGTTTTTGTGCAGGACTGCTTTGCCGGGGCCGACCCAGAGCACAGCCTTCCCGTCCGCATCATCACGCAGAAGGCATGGCACAGTCTGTTTGCGCGTACCATGTTCCTTAAAATCCGGAATCACGATGCCTTGCAGCATCACATCCCGGAATTTACCGTGATCGCTGCGCCGTCATTCCAGGCCTCCCCAATGGTTGACGGCACGCGCAGCGAGACTTTCATCATTATTAACTTCCGCGAGCGCCTCGCCATAATCGGAGGCACCAGCTACGCCGGCGAGATCAAGAAGACCATTTTCACGGTCCTGAACTTTCTTTTGCCGCTGCAGGGTGTGCTCTCCATGCACTGCTCGGCCAACGTCGGCGACAAAGACGATGTCGCGATTTTCTTCGGCCTTTCGGGAACCGGCAAAACCACGCTCTCGGCCGATCCCAAGCGGCGGCTCATCGGCGACGACGAGCACGGCTGGAGTGAAAACGGCGTCTTCAATTTCGAAGACGGATGCTATGCCAAGGTGATTCGCCTTTCGCCGGAAGCGGAGCCCCAAATCTACGCCTGCACCCGGCGCTTTGGCACCGTGCTCGAAAATGTCACTTACGATCCCGTCTCGCGCCACCTCGATTTGAACGACTACACCGTGACAGAAAACACGCGGGCCGCGTATCCGCTTTCCTACATCGACAACGCCATGCCGGAGAAGCGCGCCGGCCATCCCAAGAATGTCATTTTCCTCACCTGCGATGCCTCGGGCGTGATGCCGCCGATTTCCCGGCTGAGTCCCGACCAGGCCATCTACCATTTCATCTCCGGATACACCAGCAAGATTGCCGGCACCGAGATCGGCATGGGCGTCGAGCCGGAGATTACGTTCAGCACCTGTTTTGGCGGTCCCTTCATGGTGCACCATCCGCTGGCCTACGCGGAACTGCTCAAGAAGAAGATCCAGAAGCATGGTGCCCAGGTATGGCTGGTGAACACCGGTTGGACGGGTGGCCCCTTCGGCGTCGGCAAACGCATCAGCATCCATCACACCCGCGCCTTGCTCAATGCGGCGCTCAGCGGCTCGCTTCTTAAGGTGGAGTACAAGAAGGACCCGGTGTTTGGCTTCGATGTCCCGACCACATGCGAAGGCGTGCCTTCACAGATTCTCGATCCGGCGAATACCTGGCCGAGCCGTGACGAGTATTTCAGGAAGTACGACGCCTTGGCAGCCCGGTTCATCGAGAACTTCAAGCTGATGGTGGCGGAGCGGCCTGAGCACATCCTGGAAGCTGGGCCGAAACGCCTGGCAGCCAGCTCAGTTCGCTGAGTACTCGGATCACGGAACGCGGTTGGAGTTGCCTTATTCAGTGCGCGACTTGTGTCGAGCGCACTGAATACTGCATCCTAAATACTTAAGGTGGCGGCTTTCGCGTTTGGCCCGCAGATTCCGAGACGCACGCGAGTTATCTCGATGCGCCCCACCCTTGCCTTATAATGAAAAACACCGTGTTCAAATACTCAATCGTAGTACCTCTCCATAACGAGCAGGAGAACGTCACCGACCTTTACGCGCGCCTGAAGTCCGTGATGGAAGCCAGCGGCGAACCTTTTGAGATGGTGCTCGTCGACGATGGCTCGATTGACGGCACGTTCGGGCTGCTGCGCGAGATTGCGGCCGTCGACAGCCGCGTCACCGTCGTCAAGTTGCGGCGCAACTTCGGCCAGACCGCCGGGCTCGCCGCCGGTTTTGACCATGCCCGCGGGGAATACATTATCGCCATGGACGGCGACCTCCAGCACGATCCCGCCGACATCCCTCTTTTTCTCGAAAAAATTGCTGCGGGCTATGACATCGTCAGCGGCTGGCGCAAGAATCGCGTGGATAACTTCTGGATGCGCCGCATCCCCTCGCGCTGCGCCAACTGGCTGATGGCCAAACTGAGCGGCGTCGACATTCACGATTTCGGCACCACCTTCAAAGCCTATCGCCGCGAAATCCTTGACCAGGTTCCGCTCTACGGAGAACTGCACCGCTTTATTCCCGCGCTGGCCTCATGGCATGGCGCGTCGATCATCGAAGTCCCCATCAAGAATGTGAATCGCGAGCGTGGCGTTTCGCACTACGGAATCTCGCGCACATTCCGCGTCTTCTTCGACCTGATCACCATCCGCTTCCTGCTCAAGTATCTGTCGCGCCCTCTGCACTTCTTCGGGACTCTGGGAATGCTCAGTATTATGGCTGGCTGCTCGATCTCGGGCTGGCTGATCTTCGACAAGTTTGCGTACCACACCGATGTGATGACGCAGCACGGCCCCCTGATGGTGTTCTCGATGGTGCTGCTGCTGGCCGGACTGAACATGCTGGCCGTCGGCCTGTTGGGAGAAATGCAGGTTCGCCACTACCACGAACCGGCCCAGCGTGCGCCCTACTCGGTCGACCGCGTTCTGCGCGCGCAAAGCGAAGAGAGCACGATCTCGGAGTAATGCGAGGTCAGAGGTAAGAGGTCAGATTGCAGAGGTGAGAACCTTCAGGTTTCAAACTCCGCTTAACTTTTTGGCTTTAACCTCTGCAATCTTACCTCTGACCTCTGACCTGATTCCTCTTGCCTGTTGTCGATCACAGCTCCTCGTGATCTGTGCAATTGACCCATCCCCGTCACTGGCGTGACAATCATGTGAAAGGCCAATCCAGCCTCCGAGGCGCTATAATGCCATCCGCCATCATGCCAACTACACAACTTGAACTGCGTCTTGCCAGCCGGATGTCGCGGCTCGGCACCGAAACTGCCTTCGAAGTCCTCAACCGCGCGCGCGCCCTTGAGAAGCAGGGCAAAGAGATCGTGCACCTGGAGATCGGCGAGCCCGATTTCGATACGCCCGCCAATGTGATCGAGGCTGCGGTCAATGCGCTTCATAAAGGCTGGACTCACTACGGCCCTGCCGCCGGTCTGCCCGACCTGCGCCAGACCATAGCCGAATACGTCAGCCGCACCCGCGGCGTCCCGGTGTCAAGCGACGAAGTAGTCGTCGTGCCCGGCGGTAAGCCAATCATTTTCTTCACCATGCTTGCCTTGGTGGATGAAGGAGATGAAGTCATTTATCCCAACCCCGGCTTTCCCATCTACGAGTCCATGATCAATTATCTTGGCGGCCGCGCGGTCCCGATTCCGCTGCGCGAGGAGCGCGATTTTTCTCTCGACGTCAACGAGCTGGCATCCCTGATTTCCCCACGCACCAAGCTGATCATCCTGAACTCGCCGCACAACCCCACCGGCGGCGTGCTGACCAAGCGCGACATTCACGACGTAGCCGAGGCCATTGGCGATCGCAACATCATGGTCCTGTCCGATGAGATTTACAGCCGCCTCATCTATGAGGGCGAAGACTTTTCCATCATGAGCGTTCCCGGTTTTAAGGACCGTACCATTCTGCTCGACGGCTTCTCCAAAACCTATGCGATGACGGGATGGCGCATGGGCTACGGCGTGATGCGGCCCGATCTGGCCGCGCAATTCTCGCGGCTCAATACCAACTCGATTTCCTGCACCGCCAGCTTCACGCAGATTGCCGGAATTGAGGCGCTTCGCGGCGACCAGGCTTCCGTCGACAAGATGAGTAACGAGTTCAAGCGCCGCCGCGACGTTTTTGTCGCCGGACTGAACAAAATCAAAGGATTCTCCTGCCGCATGCCGAAGGGCGCGTTCTACACCTTCCCGAACATAACGAAGACGGGCTGGCCATCGAAGAAACTGGCCGATGCGCTGCTCGAAGAAGCGGGCGTGGCCTGCTTGTCGGGCACAGCTTTCGGCGCCTTTGGCGAAGGCTACCTGCGCTTCAGCGTCGCCAACTCGCTGGAAAACCTGAACAAGGCGTTGTCCCGGGTTGAAGCGTGGGTAGCGAAGAACATCAGATAGCGCGAGAAGCTCGCGGGTGCGTAGCGCGGGATTTCGAAGAGAAGAGAAGAGAATTGAACAAGCGGTATTTTTTTCATTTGCCGTGGGGCATCATCGTCCGTCGCGAGAGCCATTCTTAGATCCAGCAAGAACCGCAAGCGCAGATTCTAGATCGGTGCGTGGCACTGGCTCGTTTTCCACCAAAGTTACGGCCTAATCATAGGCACCAGGAGAGAGACATGAGAAAGCACGTTCTACGGCTGTGTCTGATTGCGATGCTTCTCGCAGTGAGCGCTACACTATTCGCACAGAACCCACACTACAACGTTGGTCCGGTTTGGCGCGTCAACTACGTACACATCAAGACCGGCATGGGTGACCAATACTGGAACGACGTCAGCCACAATTTCAAACCGCTTTACGACGAATTCAAGAAGCAGGGCTGGATTGTCGACTATAAGTTCTATACCAATCCGGTTACCGAGCATCCCGATGACTGGGACGTCGCCATCGCCATCGAATACAAGAACTGGAGCACGCTGGATGAGATGGCCGAGAAGGCAACCACAATAGTAGAGAAACATTACGGCAGCCACGAGGCCATGGTCGATGCCGGGAAGAAGCGCGCCGAAATGTCGACGCTCCTCAAAAGTTCACTGGCGCGCGAAGTTACCCTTAAATAAGGCAGAACAAAACAACGCGATTGAGGCCGCTCGATATTCGGGCGGCTTTCCTTGCGCCTCACACGTCGGGAGACCCAGATTGCCGTCAACGCATTTCGCATGCTCTCGCGGTTTCTCACGTTTTGATCTCACGTTGACAACCAACTCGCCCGACTTGTTGTAAACTCTCTTCCGCCATGACCAACATCGACAAGCATCCCGCCGGATCGTTTTGCTGGATTGAACTCGGTACCACCGACCAGGCCGCCGCCAAGAATTTCTACGCTGCCCTGTTTGGATGGACGCCGAATGACATGCCGATGGGGCCGGGAGAGTTCTACACGATTTTCAGGCTGAACGGTCGTGATGCTGCCGCTGGTTACACTCTGCGTCCCGATCAGCGCGCCCAGCATGTTCCTCCGCACTGGATGCTTTACATTCAGGTCGACAACGTTGACGCCTCAGCCGCCAAAGTGCAGCCGCTGGGCGGCACAGTGATTCTCGCGCCCTTCGAAGTAATGGATGCAGGCCGCATGTCGGTCATTCAGGACCCAACCGGTGCTTACTTTTGCCTGTGGCAGCCGAAGAAGAACGCGGGCATTGGAATCGGCCACGTTCACGGCACTTTGTGCTGGGCCGACCTCTGCACCTCCGATCCGCAAACGGCAGCGAAGTTCTACTCGAGTCTTCTGGGATGGAAGTTCGAGGCCGGCGAGAAGGACGAATCCGGCTACCTGCACATCAAGAATGGCGAGCACTTCATCGGAGGCATGCCTCCCGCCAAGCACCTCCAGCCCGGAGTTCCTCCGCACTGGCTCGCCTACTTCCTGGCCGACGATGTCGATACCACTGCGAACAAGGCGAAAGAAATGGGCGCGAAACTGTACTTGCCGCCCATGAGCGTGGAAGGTGTTGGCCGCATGTCGATCATCGCTGACCCGCAGGGCGCGGTTTTCGCGATCTTCAAGTCGGCGCGCTAGTGTTCGTGTGGGGCGGGCGCTCTCGCCCGCCCAAGCCGCTCCGGTCTTAGGGGAGGCGCGCCTAGAACTCAATCACTGGGCCGCCCCAGTTGCAAATGTCTCACCCATCACCCCCACCTGTGACCCTCCTCACAGACCCCTGCGACACGCCCCGCTACGCTCAAATTGCAAGCCTATGCGCCGCTTTTCGTCTTGCCCAGATTGTCGTCCAACGACCGGCGTAAGCGAAGGAGCCATCCCATGTCTATCCAGAATTCAAAGACCGGCGAAGTTCTGCGTTCGTACACGATTGACGAACTGAAGCAGCAGGCCAACCTGATGCGCGGCTATGACTTGGTCGCCCTTTGCGCCGCAACTTCCGGGCACGCCGGCGGCACGCTCTCCATCATGGATATCGCCGCCGCGCTCTACCTGCGCGTGGCCAACCACGATCCCGAGAATCCCAATTGGCCCGACCGCGATCGCATCGTCTGGTCCACCGGCCACAAGGCGCCGAGTCTTTATCTCGGCTTGGCGTTTGCCGGCTTCTGCCCGAAAAAAGACGTCGCGCTCCTCCGCAAGCTCTATTCGCCCTATCAGGGACACCCGCACTGGCTCAAGCTGCCGGGCGTCGAAGTCTCCACCGGTTCGCTCGGCCAGGGCCTGAGCATCGCCGTCGGCATCGCGCTCGCGGCCAAGCTCGACAACAAGAATCACCGCGTCTTCTGCATCATGGGCGACGGCGAGCAGCAGGAAGGCCAGATCTGGGAAGCCGCCATGGAAGCGGGCCATTTCAAGCTCGACAATCTGGTTGGCATCGTCGACCGCAACCGGTTGCAGATTGACGGCTGGGTCAAAGACGTCATGAACGTCGAGCCACTCGAAGACAAATACCGCAGCTTCGGATGGGAAGTCCTCACCATCAACGGGCATGACATGAACCAAGTGGTCGAGGCCCTCGAAAAAGCCAAGGCCGGATGCGGCAAGCCAACCGTCATCATCGCCGATACCGTGAAGGGCAAAGGCGTCAGCTTCATGGAAGACATCGCCGGATGGCACGGCAGGGCCCCGAATCTCGAAGAACTGACCAAGAGCCTGAAGGAACTCGGCTTGGATAAAGATGGCCAACTGCCGGTCGATGAGCTGTTCGCGCACGCCAAGCAGTATCAAGCCGAAGTCGAGCGCAAGCTCGATGCCAAAATGCCGAAGTTCCACCGCAACTACTGGTGGAACGTCGCCGACAATATGAAGGTCCAGATGAAGCCGACGCGCCTCGGCTTCGGCCAGTCGCTCGCCGCCAATGGCGACGACCCGCGCGTGGTTTGCTTTGGTCTGGACATTTCGGGCTCAATCACGATCAGCGAGTTCTATGCCAACAAGCCCGAGCGTAAGCCGCGCTGGATCAGCATGGGCATCGCCGAGCAGTCCGCCACTTCAGCCGCAGCCGGACTAGCAAAGGAAGGGAAGCTGCCCGTCTTCGGCACCTATGCCACGTTTGCGGCTGCGCGCAACCTCGATCAGATTCGCACTTCGATCTGCTACGGCAATTTCAACGTGCTGATTGCGGGCGCGCACGGCGGCGTCAGCGTTGGTCCCGACGGCGCCACCCACCAGGCCCTCGAAGACTGTTTCGCCATGTGTGGATTGCCCAACATGAACGTGGTTGTGCCCTGCGACATGGTCGAGACGCGCAAGGCCACCGACTATCTGCTGCTCAAGCACGTTGGTCCAAAGTACATCCGCTTCGCCCGCGAAGCTACGCCGATCGTGACCGATGAAAAGACGCCGTTCGTTTTCGGCAAAGCCAACGTAATTCGTCTGCGGCGCGAGGCCGCAAACTTCATCGATGCCTTCGAGACCAAGCTCGAATCCGACTACCGCGACGAGTGCGAAGACCTGACGATCATTGCCTGCGGTCCGATGGTTCCGGAAGCCATGCGCGCAGCGTGGATTCTGAAGTCCGATTTCGGTTACGAGACTCGCGTCCTCAACCTGCATACCCTGAAACCACTCGACAAGGAAGCGATCGTCCGGGCAGCGCGCGATACTAGCGTCGTCCTGACCGCCGAAGAGCATCAGATCGGCGCGCTGGCGTGGCCGGTGTCTAGCGCGATCACGGAGTCGCACGAACTCTACGGGATTCCGATCATTACTGGCGCCATCGGCGTGAAGGATCGCTTCGGCGATTCGGGTGCACCGTGGGAGTTGATCAAGGAGTTCGAAGTCTCCGCCGAGCACATCGCGGCGAAGGCCGTTGAATTGATCGGCGTAAAGAAATCGCGCGCCGGCGAGCCCGTGGCCGAAGTGCACCTGATCGGAAAGTAGCGGCTTGCAATAAACTGGTCCTCAATGACAATGTATCTGGACTAACGGATACTTCGTATATCCGTAGCCGGGGGACCCGTGAAAGCTCGCATAGTGAAGTGGGGCAACAGCCTCGCTATTCGTATTCCCAAGCCGGTCGCCAAGCAAGCCAAATTGATGGCCGGCGACTCCCTGGAGATTGACGCCGCCGACGACGGCCGCGTCGAGTTGCGTCGCACGGCCAGAATTCCCAACCTTGCGCAGTTGGTTGCTCAAATCACCCCTGAAAACCGCTACGAAGAAATCCCCGCCGCCGAGGTTGGAAAGGAATTGGTGGAATCGTAACCCGAGAGGTCCATGCCCGTGAAGAAGATCTGCGCTAGTTTGCTTGCTGTTTCCGTCCTCGTCTGCGTGTTTGTTGTCGCGCGCGCTGCGAATAATCGTCGCGTCCTGCAGCTACCCACCAGCAAAAACCTGACGCTGCCGGTTCCCGGCTACATCGCCCGCACCAACGGTTTTCCCGCCACCATTGCAATTAGCCCGGACAACCATTTTGCCGCGTTGCTGAATCAGGGCTATGGCACGCAGGAAACCGTCGGCCATCAGTCGATCGCAATTCTCGACCTAGGCACCAATCAACTGCACGACTTTCCCGACGACAGGCTCGGCAACGATGCGCGCCAGAGTTATTTCATTGGCCTCGCCTTTTCGAGCGATGGCAAACATCTGTACGCCTCTATGGGATCGATCACCGATCCCACCGGCGAGAAGCCAACCAGCACTGGCAACGGCATAGCGGTGTACAAATTTGCAGACGGCCAGGTAACGCCCGAGCGCTTCATCAAGATACCGCCGCAGAAACTTGCGGAAGGGAAGGAAATCGCCTACGGCCTGCGCGAGACTCCTGCCGGAACTGCGATCCCGTATCCCGCTGGATTCGCGGTATTGTCCGGCGCAAAAGGAGACCGCCTGCTGGTGGCCAACAATCTCTCCGACAATGTCGTGTTGCTCGATATCGCCTCGGGACAGGTTCTCAAGTCGTTCGATCTGAGCCAGGACCACTACGTGCCCACTGCATATCCGTGCACGGTCACTGCGAACAAAGCCGGGACGAAGGCGTGGGTGAGTTTGTGGAACACTTTTACTATCGCGGAGCTCGACCTCGTAAAAGGAACGGTCGCTCGGTGGCTCTACGTCGGCAGGCCAGACTCCGGCCGGAGCGCACATCCCTTCGCGATCGTGCTGAGTCGGGACGAGAAAGTCCTCTATGCGGCCGCGGCCAACACGGATAGTATCGACGCAATTTATTTTGATTCGGGAACTACCTATCGCATCTGCGAGTTGAGCTTTAGGAAACCCGGGGCTGTACTTCAGGCCCTTGCACTTTCGCCCGACGGGAACTATCTATTTGCTGCAGCGGGATCGCTTGACGCAGTCGCAGTCCTCAACTTGCAAAAACTGCCGCCTCAGACACCTTCAGGCAGTATCGTGGATCTCCCCGAGCCGGGTTTCATCCCCACCGAGTGGTATCCCAGCGCCATCGCTGTCGTCGGCAACGATCTCCTCATCACTTCCGCCAAAGGCGAAGGCAGCGGACCAAACAACATGAAGGCCACGGTCCAGATCGGCCCGTATCACCGCGCACAGCCTTACATCGCAACCTTAATGGCCGGTTCAATCGCGCGTCTCAGCCTCGCCGATATCGACAAGAATCTCGCCACCTACACGCGACAGGTCGAAGACGACAATCTGCTCCATGCCGATCCCGGCAAGTTCGAATTCGCGAGTGGAAAAAATCCCATCCGCCACGTCATCTACATCCTGAAAGAAAACCGCACGTACGATCAGATCTTCGGCGACCTGCCGGTTGGCGATGGCGATCCCTCGCTCACCATGTACGGAGCCGACATCACGCCCAATGAGCACAAGCTCGCCCTGCAGTTCGGTGTGCTCGACAATTTCTACGACAGCGGAGAAGTTTCCGGCGACGGCCACCTGTGGTCGACCGCCGCGACTACCAGCGACTACAACGAAAAGACCTGGCCGATCGCATATCGCGGCAAGGAACGCACCTACGATTTCGGCGGCGAGGTCGCTGATGATCTGCCGTTGGAGAAGGGAATTCCCGACATCGATGATCCCGGTACTGGCTTCCTCTGGGACAGCCTTTCGCGACAGGGGGCGAGCTATCGCATCTATGGCGAGTTCGTCGAAGCCGTGTGGTGCAACGAAGAGAAAGCGGAATCGCCCATGCAAGGCACGCCGTCGGCAGCCTCCGCCGCATGTGCGAATGCTGCTGATCAAGAAAGGGCGATCCTATGCCCGCCGAACCTTGGCAATCCGCGCGGTGGGCCGAGTCCGTGGCCCTGGGCGGTTCCGCTCTTCAAAGAAGTGCGTCCCGAGAAAGCAGCCCTGCGCGGACACTTCGATCCCAATTTCCCCGACTTCAACACCGACTATCCCGACCAGTTGCGCGCCGACGAATTTCTGCGCGAGTTCGATGAGTTCGTAAAGGCGCGCGGCACGCCGGGCAGCGCAATGAAAGAACTGCCGCAGTTCACGCTACTCTACTTGCCCGATGATCACACCGGAGGCACGCGCCCAGCCAAGCCCACGCCGCAAGCTTCGGTTGCCGACAACGATCTGGCCGTCGGCCGCGTCGTCGAAGCCGTCTCGCATAGTCCTTACTGGGACGATACCGCGATCTTCGTCGTCGAAGACGATGCGCAGAACGGAGCCGATCACGTGGATGCGCATCGCTCGACGGCGCTAGTCATCAGCAAGTATTCGCCGCGCGCGGAAAAGCCTTTTGTCGATCACCACTTTTACACGACCGTCAGCATGATCCGCACAATGGAAAACCTGCTGGGCCTCCAGCCAATGAACCTGTTCGATGCACATGCGCCATTGATGGCCCCATTATTCAACGGCCCCGGGACGCAACCGCCATACAGTGCCGACGACAAGAACCTTCAGAGCGGCCTGATCTATCGGGTAAACGAGAAGAGAGCCGCGGGAGCGAAGGAGTCGCTGAAGATGGATTTCTCCCGTCCCGACGCGGCCGATACGCAGAAGCTGAATGCCATCCTCTGGCGAAATGCCAAGGGCGATGGATCGCCTCCAGTTGTGCGGCCTTGACCTGCCCAACCATCGAACTAAGCTAGAATTCACTGGTGGGCGTCCCGATCGAATGCACAAATCTGCGCAAGACCTACGACGGCAAAGTTGAAGCCGTGCGCGGGCTCAGCCTGCGCATTGAGGCCGGCGAGTGCTTCGGCCTGCTCGGCCCAAACGGGGCGGGGAAGACGACGACCATCGAAATCCTCGAAGGCCTGCTCGCTCCCACATCCGGCAGCGTTCGCATCTTCGGCCACGCCTGGAGCGACAACCCGCGGCAACTGCGCGAGTGGATCGGCATTTCGCTGCAGGAGACGCGTCTTTCGGAGAAGCTGAGCGTACGCGAGACCATCGACCTGTTCGCGAGCTTCTACGACCAACCGCGCTCGGCTGACGACGTGCTCGACGACCTTCAGCTCACGGAAAAGGCCGAGAGCTGGGTCGGCAAGCTCTCGGGCGGCCAGAAGCAGCGTCTGGCGGTTGCCACGGCGCTGGTGGGCAATCCGCGAATCCTGTTTCTCGACGAGCCGACGACTGGCCTCGATCCGCAAAGCCGCCGGCAGCTTTGGGAGATCATCCGAACATTCCAGAAGAAGGGTGGTACCGTTCTCCTGACTACGCATTACATGGACGAAGCCGAGCGGCTGTGCGATCGGCTCGCCATTGTCGATCACGGCGAAATTATCGCGGAAGGAACGCCTGCCGATCTGATCAATCGCTTGGGCGGTCATCATGTGGTCGAGTTCCAAGTTACTGACAACGTCAGCGGCAACTCAAACGGCGAAATGGCTGGCGAGCAAAGTGCCTGGAGCGCGTTGCCTGGCGTCGAGTCCGTGCGCAACGAGGATCATGCCATCTGCCTTAACGTCCGCGAACCGCACCTCACAATTCCGGCGTTGCTCGAGGCCGTGAATCATCAAGGGCATCAACTCGAACATCTCAGCACGCGTCAGGCGAGCCTCGAAGACGTGTTTGTCCAACTCACCGGCCGTCATCTGAGGGAGGACTAAAGACGAATGGCAACGGAAACGACAACGCCGCAACCTTCCACGACAGGGAACGTCCCTGCGCCTTCCGCGCGAACGCCGCGACGTTCGGGCCGTTGGTCGGGATATCGCTATCTGCTCTGGGTTCGGCTGCTCGAATTGAAGCGCGAGCCAGAGATTGTCTTCTGGGTATTTGGATTTCCTCTTTTGCTGTCGCTTGGGCTTGGGATCGCATTCCGCGAGAAGCCTGCTGACAAAACGTCCGTCGCGGTGATTGCGGGCGCAAATGCGGAGAGAACACTCGCGCAGTTGAGCGGCTCGCAATTGGGTACCAATGACAAGCGTTCGCCGATTCACGCTGTCATCATGGAGCGCGACGCAGCGCTGAAGGCATTTCATTACGGCAAATTCGATGTGGTTGTCGAGCCGAAGGCGGATGGCAGCTACGACTTTTACTACGATCCCGCGCGGCCGGAAAGCGTTTACGCGCGCTTGTTTGTCGTCGATACGCTGGAAGCGGCGGTTGGACGAATCGACAAGCTGCAGGTTGTGTCTTCGGCTTCGAGCGAGCCAGGCTCGCGTTATATCGACTTCCTGATTCCGGGCTTAATTGGAATGAGCCTGATGAACTCCGGCATGTGGGGAGTCGGATTTTCGCTGGTCGATATGCGGCAGCGCAAACTGCTGAAACGTTTTTTGGCAACGCCAATGCGCCGCAGCGATTTCTTGCTGGCGGTGATGAGCAGCCGCTTGGTGCTGATGGTGATTGAAGTCGGTCTGCTGCTGGTCTTCGGAATGTTGGTGTTTCACATGCCCGTCGCTGGGTCGTTCGTGTCACTCGCCATACTCGGCTCGATCGGCGCGATTGCCTTTGGCGGTGTTGGACTGCTTACCGCGTGCCGCGCGCAAAAAGTCGAGAGCGTCAGCGGGTTGATCAATGTCGTGATGATGCCGATGTGGATTTTTTCCGGCGTCTTTTTTTCTTACGAGCACTTTCCAGCCGCGGCGCTGCCCTTCATCAAAGCGCTTCCGCTCACCGCTCTCAACGACGCGTTGCGAGCCATCATCCTCGAAGGCGCCTCACTCCCCTCGCAGTCCATGCGCCTGCTGATTCTGGCGCTTTGGGGCGGCGTTTCGTTTGCGCTGGCGCTGAGATGGTTTCGATGGACTTAGGCAGGTCTCAGCTGTCAGGTCTCAGGTCTCAGGTGTCAGATTTTCAAGTTTGGCCAACAGCTTCTGATTCTGACAAACCTAAGTAAATGCTGCACTTGCCTCGTTTTTGTCTCCCTATTTACTCAAAAATCGGTACCCCTCCCCCCCCCTACCATTTTCACGTAAAATATTGAGCGCCAATGGTTTAGAGGTAAAGTATTCCGGAATAAGGACTTAACCCCTCAAACTCCCTGAAAATGGTTTTGGGGCAGCGGCGTGGGCCGTCTTTGGGAGACGGGCACACGAGAGCTGCCCCAATGCTAAGTGGCATTTTCGCACCGCAGAGATGGGAAGTCTGTGATGCTGGGCACGCGGGTTTTGTGATGATTCCTGAAGTCAAAGATCGGGCGGCTGTCGGTCGTCTATCGATCTACGCGACGACGGACACTTCGCCGTGGTCTCTATCCTTGCGGGCTGGCCTTACGGAAATTTCTACGTCCTGGCCCATGGCGGTCAGAAAATCCATAAGGCGCTCGACGGAGAAACTGCCCGAGCGGTTGCGCATCAGCAAAGAGACGTGCGGCTGCTTGATACCGAGGATTTTCCCTGCCTCGGCTTGCGTCAAGTCGCGCTTCTTGATGAGGCGGTAAATCTGGAGCGTGAGCTTTGCCTTCAGAAGTTCCTGTTCGGAATGCGGAAGGCCGAGGTCGGCAAAGACATTCCCGCTGCTTTTTCCCGCCCTCATCGGGCTCTTCCTTTTCGTAGCCATGTCAATTCATTCCTTTTCGGTGGAGTCGTTCGGCCTCAGCCAGGCGCTGGTGGATGAGGTCAAGGTCCCGCTTCGGTGTGGCGATGCCGCTCTTCGATTTCTTAAGGAAAGCGTGAAGCACGTTGCGCCGCGGGGCACACGGTCGTCCGCGGCGCTCCGAATCTCCTCAAAACAACTGTTTCTGCTTCAGGTTGAAACGGAACCTGCTTGCTCGGAGATACTCTTCAACTTCATCGAACCCTAGCCATCGCCGACCTAGTTCTTCAGCAACAGCACCGCAAGTATTCGATCCGGCGAAGGGGTCAATGACTAGATCGTTGGTATTTGTCAGGAGTTTGACGAAGAAGGTTGGTAATGCGGCTGGGAAACGGGCTGGGTGAATCTTGATGCCTGTCTGCTTACATTGTACGGTATAGTCGTCGTTCGCCGAATTGTTCCCCACCTTCATTATGCTTTCCGCGAACTGCTCCTCAACTACGTTCGGTGGAATCGCGCCACCTGCCTTGATCTTGTCAAAGCTGTCCCGGATGACGTGACCTGAGGGCCGGACCGTACCGCGCACGCCGTTCTTCGCCAGGCGGATCATGTCGGGGCTGTATTCCTTTAAGACATTAAGGTTGGATGCTTTGGGCCATGGTGTCTTCGAGAGCCACCACACGTATTCAACCGAGTCCCGCACGCGAATGCGGCGGACGGTGACCCATTCAGCCGGGGCAGGCATCTTTGCCGGGTTGTACCAGAAGCATTCCTGGGCGAGATGAAACCCAATAGTTTCAATGAGGGCAACGAGCAACTTGAAGTGGTAGATCGACCGGGTTGGGGTTCCCTTATTCCAACTCCCTCCAATATTCAGAACGAAACTGCCGTCCTCCGTCAGAATGCGGCGAACCTCCTTTGCAAACGGCAGGAACCATTCAATGTACCGATCTTTCGACACATTGCCGTATTCTTTCTGGAAGTGGAGGGCGTAAGGCGGAGAGGTGAAAACTAGGTTGGCGGAGGCATCCGGGAGGGTCCGCAGCATCTCAAGGGACTCGCCTAGATACGCGGCGCCGAGTTTTGTGACGTAGTACGGGGTACTCGGCAATAGAGCGCGAGGATGATCTGACGGCAGGTTCACGTCAGCTACATATCCCGCGTTCTCGGGGTGTTCACTAATCTCGGCGCTGGTGCCCTTCGATGATCGCATTTAGGTACCAGTATGACTGAAGCATCGTAGCGAAAATAGGTTGACGTTGTCAACCCTTTAATGTGATGCGAAGTTTCAAACCCGGCGAATGGATTTCTCAGGCTGAGGCGGCTCGGATCAGAGGCGTCTCCCGTCAGGCAATCGCAAGACTGATCCTCAAAGGCAGGTTCAAGCCGCTCGAAGTTGGCGGTCGGGTGTTTTTGAGACGAAGTGAGGTTGAGAGCTACCGGGCTGAACGTCCGGGCCGTCCCTCGAATGAGCGAAGCGACAGAAAACATTAAGAAGCTAATCGAGAGTCTGACTCTGCTGGAGTTGGAGAGTCTCGCGTCGTACCTGCGCTCAAAGATTCCACACCATCCGCTCGAAGAGAAGTGGGGCATCAGCTACGAATTGATCCTTGATGCGATACACCGGTCACAAGATATCGTCCAGCGCGGGGTTCGCGGCGTCATTGCCGAAGCTGTTTTTGAGGCGAAGGTTCTGCCTACTATTAAAGGCTGGCGTTCGGTGCCGGTGGTTGGCGATCTCCCATATGACTTCAAAATCCGAAACGACGGTCGGGAACTCAAGATTCAGCTAAAGCTTCAACGCACCCAAGCTGGACAGCCGCTCTCGCGGTCGTTCTTTGGCCCAGACACGTTCGTTGTCGAAGTGCAAAAGACCCGCAGCGGCACAAAACGCAACAGCAAGGAGGCTAGGTCCAGGATCGCCTCCAAGTCGGCGGCTGAGCTTCAGAAAACGCGGCCGTACCAGTTCGGAGATTTTGACATCATTGCCGTGAATATGCAGCCTTCGACTCGGGACTGGACCCGCTTCATGTATACGGTCGGCTCGTGGCTAATGCCGAGAGCTAAGGACAAAAAGCTGATCGAGATCATGCAGCCGGTCAGCCGTAATCGCTCGGAGTTTTGGACAGACAACATCGAAGAGTGCATTGGCTGGTTCGTGTCGGGGGAGAAGAAACGGATCTTCGACGTGAAGGCGGCCCGTAAGAGATTGTTGGCAGAGCGCGAAGCGAAAAAAGCTGAACGAAGAAAACGTGACCGCGCACCCGCCGGGGATAATTAGAAATTCGGCGTGCGTTTGCTCACATGTCCGCGCTCTTCAATCCTATGCCTTCGATTTCTTATACTCGTCAAACGCATCCAGGAACCGATCGATCTCCTGCTTCGACAAGTAATACGGCGTCGATAGCCGCAGCTTGTTGGGGTCGCCGCCGCGGATCCTGATTTTCTTTTCTTTCCACATCCAGTTTTCCAGCTCCATGCGCGGGATGGGCGGGACGTTCACCGTCGCGATCGCGCAGCGCATCGCAGGGTCGGGCGATGTCCACGAGGTGGCTCCGCGCTTGGTCGTCGGCATTGCGGCTAGGATGTAGTCGCAGAGGTGGCGATGGCGGCGCTCGATGCGGTCCATGCCGATGTCGTTGGCCAGTTGGATCGACGCGCGCAGGCCGCAGAGGGCGGGGACGTTCGAGCTGCCGATGCGCTGGAAGCGTTCGGCGCGGAGTTTGACGTCGTCCCAACCTTCGGTGGCGATCGTCGACCACACGCGGTCGATGACTTCGTCGCGCACGTAGAGGAAGCCCGACCCTTTCGGCGCTTGCAGCCATTTGTGCGGGCTGGAGGAATACATGTCGCAGCCGAGTTCGCGCAAATTGAGGCGCATCATGCCGGGGACGTGCGCGCCATCGACGGCGGAGAGGATGCCCTTGCTGCGGGCAAGCGCGCAGAGTTCCTTGGCCGGCAGCACGACTCCGGTGTTGGTGGTGATGTGGCTGAAGAAGAAAACGCGCGTGCGCGGGCTGATGGCGGCGTTGAACAAGTCGAGGACTTGCGCTGGATTGATGACCGGCTTGGGGAGCGTGACCTTCTTGATCACGATTCCGTAGCGCTTGGCGCGCAGGTCCCACGGGTGCTCGCCGCCGGGATGCTCCTGGTCGGTGATGACGACTTCGTCGCCCGCCTTCAGATCGACTCCGTTGGCGATATAGCTGTTGGCCTCGGTGGCGTTGCGGAGGAGGGCGATTTCGTCGCGGTGGCATCCGACAAAAGAGGCCAGCGGATCGCGGAACTCGTTCCACGAGGCATAGCCCCAGATCGGGTAATCCTCGGGATCGGCCTGGTTCATCTTCTCGGAAGTTTCGTAGCCCTCGAAGATGGCGCGCAGCACGGGCGCTGGACTGGAGCCCACGGTGCCGTTGTTGAGGTAGACCTCGTCGGCCGGGATCAGATACTGCTTGCGCAGTTCGTGCCAGTAGGCGTCTTCATTGGACTCGTAAAGCGAGCGGTCGGGCAGGCGCGAGGGGAGGGATTCGAGCTGCGCCCAGAGCTTTCCCCGCCAGGCGACAGAACTGGTCAGGGCGAGGGACGAGGCAACGGACGACGTAAGAAAGCTGCGACGGTTCAACATGTTGGCTGCCTTTCCAGGGCGCCATAGTACCACCGTCGGCCGGCAAGAGGCGGTGAGAACCACATCCGACAACGGGAGAGAGCCTAATTGCGCCGCTCCGGAAAATAATGGGTAACCTCAGGCGGAACAAAGGCGTCCAACTACTAGCGGTATTGCGCTCATGGCGGTTTGCGTCAGGGCGTATAATCGGTGCAAGAAGACCAGGTTTTCTGCGGGGTGTACCATGTCGTTTCGCAAGATACTCATTGCTCTAAGCTTAGTGGCGGCGCTGGCGATAGCGGTCGCGGCACAGGATCAGAGTTCGCAAAGTTCGAGCGCTCCAGCGCAACCGTCTCCAACGGCGGCTTCCACGAATGCGAACGGCCAGCCGAGCCAAACGCTGAGTGCGCCAGATCAAACCGCACCGGCTCCGAGCACACCCGCGCCGAGCGCGGGAACGGAAGCTCCGCCCGCGCAGCCTACGACTGGCGCTGCACAAACTACGCCCGCTCCCACCCCGCCACCCGACAATTCGGGCGCAGCTTCTTCGCAGGATTCCGTGAACACCGCCAGCGACTCCGGCAATACGCCGCCTCCGGTAATACAGGAACCCGACCCCAGCAAGGTGAAGCACACTGGCGGCGAAGATGACGTGGATGCGATTGGCAACCGCAAAATCGGCGGCCGCGGCATCGGCGACTGGTACTCGCTGGAGACCGAGATCAAGATTGGCAAGCAGTACTCGATGGAAGTCGAGCGCAGCGTAAAGCTGGTGCAGGATCCGGTGGTGAATGAATACGTCAACCGGATCGGGCAGAACCTGGTGCGGAATTCGGATGCGCAGGTGCCGTTCTCGATCAAAGTGATTGATTCCGACGAGATCAATGCTTTCGCGCTGCCGGGCGGGTTTTTCTATGTGAATTCCGGGTTGATCCTGGCGGCGGACGAAGAGGCAGAACTGGCCGGCGTGATGGCGCATGAGATTTCGCACGTTTGCGCGCGGCACCAGATGCGTCAACTCACACGCGCTAATATCGCGCAACTTGGGACGCTTCCTCTGATTTTCATGGGCGGAGGAATTGGCTATGGGATCTACCAGGCGGCGGGTTTGGGATTGCCGCTGACCTTCATGAAGTTCCAGCGCAACTTTGAAGCGGAAGCCGACTACCTCGGCGTGCAGTATATGTACAAGACCGGGTACGATCCGCAGGCGTTCATCAGCTTCTTCGAAAAGATTCAGGCGAAGGAAAAGAAGAAGCCGGGTTCGGTTGCCAAGGCGTTCGCTTCGCATCCGCAGACACCCGACCGCATTGAAGCGACGCAAAAAGAGATTGCTACGATTCTGCCGGCGAAGGCGCAATACATTGTTTCAACGTCGGAGTTTGATGACGTGAAGTCGCGGCTGGCGATGATCGAGAACCGGCACAAGGTGATCGAGGAGAAGGATGCGACCAAGCCCACGCTGCGGCGGGCCTCGACTGGCGATAAGACTGGCGGCGATAAAACCGGCGACTCCACTGACGATGACCGCCCGACCTTGAAGCGCCGCCCCGACAGCGATTCCGGGCAGCAGAACTAACCGGGCAGAAGTCTAAGAAACAACCGGCAGGCGCTGAGCGCGCTGCCGGTTTTTTTGTTGGCGTTATGAGACTGTCCTACGATCCAGCCTTTACCGACTTCACGGCGATGGTGGTGCCGTCGACATCGCCCGTCACTACTGCCTTGGCGCCGGCCAATTTATCGAGGGTATCGAGCGCAGCCTGGTCCGAGGTCTGAAGGGTATAGACCTTATCGCCGACCACGAGGGCATAGTTTGAGCCATGCTTCACGCAACCGCGCGTGCAATCGGCGGCCTTGCCGGGCATTTCGTGCTTGGCTCCGCACATGGAGTCGCTGACTTCGCCGGTTAACGTCTGGCTCTTGCCTGCGGCGAGCGCAGGAACGGTAGCCAGACCCAATAGCATCAGCATTCCGAGAACAGCGGCTGCAATTCGATTTGCATTCATGCGTTGATTAGTCTCCTTAAGGAACTATGATACTGGTTCCCCCTATACGATGCTTGAGCATCCCGTACGGTTACAAGAACACCAGCCATTTGTGCATGAGGTTCTCTACTGCGCCTTGAACCGGATAGTGACATCGACCGTCTTGGTCTTCGCGTCGAGTTCCTCGTCTAGCTTCACGGAATACTGCAGACCCTTGGGAAGAAGGCGGGGCACTTCGTCGAGGAACTTCTTCGTGTAATCGGCGTTGTACGGCTGGCCTTCGCCCAGAGTCCAGGCGGCGCGCAAACGATCTTTGGAGGCCGAATCGACTCCCAGGAATTCGAGTTCTCCCATCTTGTAGAGATCGCCTTCCGCAAAATTGATCACGTAGTGAACGGTGCTTTTCTCGTCATCCATCTGTGCATCAGGCTTGATCTGAACCGTCATATAGCCGCGGCTATGGTAGAGCTTGGTTAGCGCATCGACATCGCGCATTAGGCGCACGGCGTCGGCAGGATGGCCTTCGGTGAGATGAAAGTAGGGGGCGGCCTCCAGAGTGGTGACGGCGGAGTTGCCCTTCCAGCTGACCTCCGAAACTGCGTACTGCTTGCCCGGCGTGACCGGCACGATTGCATCGACTTCAATTTCATCCTTCGGCTTATCTTCGTCCTGCGCGCCGGATGGAGTAACTACATGGGCGTCGGCCGGGCCAAACTCGGCCTTCAGATATCCGTGCTGAAGGAAGAGCGGGAGGAGATCGTACTTAGCGGCGGTTGCGAGCAAAGAGCGGGAGTAATCGGCGCCCGCGAGTTTGCGCGCGCCAATGCCGAGAAACGCAGATTGTTCGGCGGTAGCACCCGGAAACTCCACCTTGCGGATGCGAAGGGAAAGATCCAGGACGCGAAAGACGATGCCGGGCGTATTTCCTTCATGCAGGTAGTCAACTCGGCCGGGCAGGTGCCTCTCGTCGAGAAGAGCTTGAAGCGCCCTGGTAACACGGCCGGTTAACTGGTCGCCGGCGGGGACGGCGTCTTTGAAAAGGGGAACGCGTTGTGCGAGCACGGCGTGCAGCTCGGCCTCGGTGAACCAGACGAAGTTGTCGAAGTGGGCGGGAACAAGCTTGCTCTGGTCGATATCGGTGAGCTGGAATTCCACTTTCACGCCGGCATCGGAGTAGGAGAAGGAATACCGGACTTCCTTGAAGAGGCCGGAATTCCCCAGACGCTGCGCGGCTTCCTGGAAGTCGCCTTCGGCGGCGTTTTGTCCCAGTTCGAGGCCGCTTGCCGCCAGAATCTCCTTGTCCGCATAGCGCGTGGTTCCCGTTGCTTTTACTGAGAGGAGTTTGTGGGCGGCAGCACTGTTGGTTTTGCTGGCGGCGGAACGCGACTGAGCCGCGGCAAACGACGTCAGAATCAGGCACAAGATCGCAGTTGCGAATGCGAAACCGTGCGCTGAGCAGGCGGAACGCTTCATTTCGATCGTTTCGGGGCCGCTGCCGGTGAGATGTTGTTGAGCTTGAGCGCGATGTCCATGAAGGCCCGGGCAGCACGGCTTAGCGATTTATCCTTGCGAAAAACCAGGGCCAGGTCGCGGCGGATTTGCACGTCGGCCAACGTAATAGCGACAAGCGCTTTGGCGCGGATATCCTCCTCGATATTCGACCGCGCGATGAATCCCACCCCAACGCCCGCGGCGACGAAGCGCTTGAGGAGTTCGCTGGAATCGAGTTCCATCGCCAGATTAGGCTTCACATGGTGATCGTAGAAAAGCTCGTCGAGCGCGTCGCGTGTGTGTCCAAGTTTGGGCAGAACCATGCGGGTAAGTTGCGACTTCGGCGACACTGACAGTTTTCCTGTGTGCCAGCGGATGGCCGGGAGCGGTAATCGCCACCAGATGATCGCGGTGAATCATCTGCGCTTCCAGTCGGTTGTCGTTTACGGGCAGCGAGACCACGCCGAAGTCCACGGCATTTTCGAGGATGGACTCAAGGATTTTCGCGTAGTCGGAGCGCTTGATGCTCACCGATACGTTGGGATAATCGCGTTTGAACTGCGCGAAGACCTCGGGCAGGATGTGCAGGCAGGTGCCTTCGTTGGCGCCGACCACGATTTGTCCGCGTGGAACCCGCTCCGTCTCGGCAATGTCGGTAAGGATGATCTTGCGTCGTTCGATAGTCTCTTCCGCGTACTTGAAAAACAGCTTTCCGGCGGCGGTGAGAGAAACGCGGCCTCCGGAGCGGTCGAGCAGGCGCGCTCCGACTTCTTCTTCGAGCCCGCGAATTTGCGACGAGATCGCGGGCTGCGTGCGAAAACGCTTTTCCGCGGCCCGCGAAAAGCTGGAGAGGCGAGCTACTTCCAGGAAAATTTCGAGTTGGTCGAAGTCCATGGCGGCGCTGGTTCGCTCACACTATATAGCGGGGCCAAGGGGATCGCCAAATCGCGGTGGGCAGGACTAGTTGTTTTTCGAGGAGGCGGCGCCGGGCCTCGCGTGCGGAAACTCGAGCGAAACGGCATCCGTGCCGAGGAAGCTAACCGTCACGCTGGTCTGCCGCTCGTTGACGGGGCCAGTTCCCGTGGACGATGCGTAGTGCCACAGGCGCACGGCCTCAGCCGCTGCTTCGGCGAGCGGCTGCTTTCCGCTCAGAACGTGAATCTGCTTCACCAGGCCGTTGGCCGCAATCACAATTTGCAGCCGAACTTTGCCCGTGATCAGGTCATCCGGGGCCGGATAGACGATGTATCCAGTGGGGGCCTCCGCTACTTCCACACGCGACGCGGAGGGGTCCAAAGGTCTGGTGAGCGAGGCTGGCATGGGATGCGGTTTCGGGGTGAGCCGTGCAATATCCTCGGCAGTAGGCGGCGTCGGCACGCGAGGTATGGCGGCCTGTGTCGAGTCCGGGAATTCCTCAAAGGCGATATACAATCCCATCCCCATGCTCAATAGCAGCAAGCTCACACCCAAGCACCAACTCAGGCGCCGGCGCGCGCGAGTGAGCATCGACCTTTGATCTGGCTCATTTTTACCCGACGCCACTTTATAGGAAACCGTTGTCGAGGAAGGCGCCTGCGGCATGGGACGCACACGCTCGTTCTCCGCCGGATTCGCCTGAGGAGTCACCGACCAGATATTGACGCTGTGGTCTACCGCCTCGAGTCCGGCCTGATTTTCGTGCGGTTCGAGTTGCCTGCTCCAGATGACGCGGAACGGAGCTTTGTGTTGGCCGCGTTGCAAAGTGATGATCTGACCGGGAAAAAGCTCGGTGCGCAATCCGCCGAGGCGGCAGCCGATTTCAGAAGTGTCGATGGTATGAGCCAAGTGTGTGGGCGTTTCGGCGCTAAGGTCCTCCAGCCACACGCGTAGCGGCAGAACCATCTTGGTTCGGGAACAGCGCTGAACGGCGTCGTACATCGAGCCCAGTTTAGGGCGAAGGCATAGCCGCCAGTTAGTTACTGAAGATATTGAACAGGCGCGCTCGCATCCGCGTCCCTTCAAGTCATTTCTACTCTATGCGCCAATTTCTGTGCAGGGACACGAGTTGACCGAAGCAATGTGCCGCGCAGAGGGTACAGTCTTGCGCGGCTCGAAGGCACGAAGTTACCTCAGTGCCAAAGCTCCGCCCGGATAGGAGGAGAAAAAGAGATAGAAATTTGAGGGCGCTTGCAGGGCACCGCCGGCCTTCTCAGCCCCGCGCATCTTGGCGAATGACATCCAGAATCGAATAGAACGAGGGATCTGCCTGAAGCGGCTTGCGAAATAGCAAGAATTTTGGATGGATACCTGGCGTAACCAGGCGTAGTACCGTTCCTCTTTCCGGAGGCGCCCGCGAGGCTATTACTCCATATCAAACGCCAGCCATGAAATCTGGACCATATTTCACGCTGGATGCGGCACGGTGGGCTCGGCATGTTTCGCAGGAAATCCAGTAACCGTGGTACCCGCCCGGTAGCTGTAAAATCGCGATATACTCGGGAAAGTCTGCTCCCCCTCCAACGTGTATTCATGGACAATGCCCCTGGGGTTTTGATCGCCAACCAGAGAGTTCAGCGCCTAGCGCCTGTCCCACGTCTCAAGCTACTAGTCGACTGGGAACCACGGGGACGTGTGTTTTGGCAAAACCTCGGGGACCTGGTTCTAAAGCGGCAAGCACCTCCCGTCCGCATCACTTCGCGTCCCGCTCGCTTCTGGCCCGATGTTTTTGTGCCCGCGGGCGTGTCATGGACCGCGTTCATGGAGGCGCTGTTATGGCAGGTGTTGCTGGTGATCGTGTTTGTATGGAGCCAATCGCGAGTATGGGTGCCTGTAAAGACATTTCAGGAACGGGATTCCTTCCACAGATCGATCACCTACTATCCACCGACTTCCTATCGAGCAGCCGAGAGCAGAGCGTCAAGTCCGGGCGCTGGATCGCCGATGAAGCATGCACGCACCCGTCAGGAGGCGGCACGTCCGGCGGCAAGGCCGGTAACGCCGGAGCAGAAGCCGGCCCTCGTCACGCCACCTGACATCAAGCAGGCCGCGGCCAAGCCGCCGGATTTTCTCGGCTCTCATGCGGTGACGCCGATCGTGCCGTTCTCGGCCACGGCGGGCGTTCGGCGTAACACGCCGGCGGGACCGTCTGGTGCGGTGGCTCCGCTGCCCCAGGTTGACCAAAGCAAAGTTGATCAGGCGCGGCGGCTGGCCCTGCCTCAAGCTGCGGTGGCGCCCACGCCCGACCTTGGAGGGCCATCGCCCGGCCGGACTTTGAGCGTGCCCAATACAGGTGGCTTGCGCGTTGTGCCGCCTCCTCCATCGGTTCAGAGCGCAGGCAACTCGGGAAGCGCGGGACGGGCGAATTCGTTGGGCTCGGGACCGAATGTTGTTCCACCTGCCCCGACGGTTCGAAGTGCGACCCACGACGCTGGGAATGCACGATTGAATTCGATGGCTGGCGCTTCGCAGGTCGTGCCGCCACCCCCGGCAGTTTCGGGAGGCAACTCGGCTGGAGTAGGCAGGCAAAGTTCGTCGTTAGGCGCTGGGCCAAGCGTTGTACATCCTCCGCCTTCGATTGAGGGTGCGAGCAATGCCAACCGCGATGCGCGCCGTGGTTCAACGGCCACTCCGGGCGCGCAGGTGGTCCCGCCTCCTCCCTCGGTTGCTGGAACAGGAAACTCAAACGGGACTGGCCGGTCGGGCGCGCTGCCGGGCGCCGGGCCAAATGTCGTCGCTCCTCCGCCTACGCTTCAGAGTGCGGGCAGCCTCGGCGGAGATGCCCGAGCGAGTGCGATGCCCAGTGCTGGTTCACAAGCAATACCGCCGCCTCCTTCTGTTCAGGGTTCGGGCGGACCCGGCGGAGGTTCGAGGATACGATCGCTTTCCGGTTCAGGTTCGGAGGTCGTAGCGCCTGCCCCATCGGTGGAAAATGCGAGCAATGTCGGCGCTACGGGCCGCTTGGGGGCGTTGTCCGGAGATGGATCGCCAGCCGTGCCACCGCCTCCGCCGATCGCGGGTGCCGCGAATTCGGGTGCTGGAGCGCTTCAGCCCATGGATCCTCTGCCGGCGGTCTCATCGCAGCCCATGGCCTCGGTAGCCAACGCCGAGGGCAAAGCTACGATCGAAGAGTTACCTCTCGGGTTGCTTGGATTGGTGTTTGCCGCGCCCGGCAGCTCTTATTTTTCTAACTTCGAAGTCTTCGTCGCCAAGAGACGTCTCGGCAAGGATATGCAGCTCATCAAGCTGGTTTACGAATTTCTTCCCTATCAAAAGCGGCTGTCTGAATATGATCTCAACAACATGCCGCCCCGCATTATCAAGCTGCGCGTGGTCCCGGATCCGAGCTGTAACGAATCGTTGGGGCAAATCATCCAGCCCGCCCCGGATCCCACTCGCCAGGTTACCGAGTATCCGAAACTGCCGCCCGCACTCAGTTCCATCGACATGAACGCCGTACTGCCCTGTTATCGCACCACGGCCACCGATTTCCTCAAAGCGATGTCGCACGGCAAATAATCTGGCGCGCGTAAATACGCAAAGGCCTGCATCTTGGCTCCGCGACGGCGTCACCGCAGTTATCGATTTGCCAGAACTTTGATGCCGGGTGCGTGGATCAGTTTTTCGTCGGCTGTGACGAGGGTTAGATCGAACACTTTCGCGGTGGCCACCAGGAATTGGTCCGCTGGATCGTCATGCGGCAAGTGGATCCTGTCCAGAGCCTGAGCCACCTCTATCGTCAGCGGTGCTTCTTTGAAAGCAGTGGCCGTCAGGGCTCGGGTTATCCAGGTCGAGAATCCCTCCGCCACCTTCACGCGCCCCTTGCGGTGCAATAGAAGAAACTCCCAAATACTCACGGGTGAGAGCCAGAGTTCATTGTCAGGGTTGGTTAGGGCTTTGGCGACGCGGCCGGACAGCCGGCTCGACTTCCCTTCACTCCAGATCCAGATATGCGTGTCGAGAAGCAGTTTCAGTCGCGCCATGCTTCCCAATCCTCCAGGCTGCCGGTAGGACCGACGATATCGCCGACGATCTCGATCGTACCCTCCATGCAGCCGAGCCAGTTTTTCCGCCGCGATTCCGGGGCGGGCGGAATGACCTCGGCAACGGCCTTGCCAAAACGGGTGACCCGAATCGGCCGGCGCGTCTTGCGGACTTCTTCCAGCATGCCCAGGCACTTGGCCTTGAATTCGGAGATGGCTACTTCCTTCATGCGGAGATCGTACCATGGTCAAAGACCATGGTCAAACATTGCCGTTCTGAGTGCCGGCCCGGGTGCGATAGTGATGGCCAAACCAGACACCAGGCCTCCGCCGCCAAATAGAACCCGGTTGGGGAAAGATAGAGATCGGGGTAGGAATTAGGGCCGTGAGACGGGGCAAGCCCCGTCTCCAGGGTCAATTCATCTAGACGTTGATCACCGCGCACAGCTCCTTCACCGACGCCGCGCTCTTGTCCAGCGCCGCTTTCTCTTCCGCCGTCAGCTTGATCTCGATGATTTGTTCGATCCCCTTGGATCCCAGTTTGACCGGTACGCCGACGTAAAGCCCGTTAATGCCGTACTCTCCGGTGAGATAAGCCGCGCAGGGAAGGATCTTCTTCTTGTCTTTCAGGATGGCTTCGACCATTTCTGTAGCCGCCGCCGATGGCGCGTAATAGGCCGAACCCGTCTTCAAATACTTCACGATTTCCGCGCCGCCATCGCGCGTGCGCTGCACCAGCGCATCGAGCCGATCTTTCGCAATCAATTCCGTGATCGGAATGCCCGCGACCGTCGAATAGCGGGGAAGCGGAACCATCGTGTCGCCGTGTCCGCCGAGCACGAACGCCGTAACATTCTCCACGCTGACGTTCAGTTCCATGGCAATGAAGGCGCGAAAACGGGCGGAGTCGAGCACGCCGGCCATGCCAATCACGCGTTCGCGCGGGAATCCGCTCAGCTTGTAGGCCGCCTGCGCCATGGCATCGAGCGGGTTCGACACGATGATCAGGATGCAGTTCGGCGAGTTCTTTACAACCTTGCCGACCACGTCGCTCATGATCTTGTAATTGGTGTTGAGCAGGTCGTCACGGCTCATGCCCGGTTTGCGCGGGATGCCCGCAGTGATGACGACGATGTCGGAGCCGGCCGTATCGGCGTAGTCGTTGGTGCCTTTCACGAACGAGTCGCGTTTTTCAATGGGCATCGCCTGAAGCAAGTCAAGCCCTTTGCCCTGCGGCACGCCTTCGATGATGTCGATGAGAACCACATCGCCCAACTCTTTGGAGGCGATCCAGTGAGCGGCGGTGGCGCCTACGTTTCCGGAACCGACAACGGTAATTTTATTTCGCATGAACTTCCTTTCTCAATTTCGTAATTTGGTAATCGGGCAATTTTGTAATTTCGAATTGTTCGGGTTCAGGGTTTTCAATTGCCAAATGACCCGATTACAAAATTACAAAATTCTGGACGCAACTCGACCGGCAAGCCCGTCTCTACGCGTCACAATCCCTTAGTTAGACTGCCACCGGAACTCGCATATTCTCGATCATGCAGGTCGCGAATTCGCTGGTCTTTACCTTCGTGGAACCCGGCATCAGGCGCTCGAAATCATAAGTGACTTTCTTCTGCTCGATGGTGCGCTCCAGGCTCTGCTCGATCAGGTCGGCAGCTTCGGCCCAGCCCAGGAAGCGAAACATCATGACGCCGGAGAGAATGACCGACCCCGGATTGATGACATCCTTGTCGGCATACTTGGGCGCCGTGCCGTGCGTCGCTTCGAAGATCGCATAGCCGTCGCCGACATTGGCCCCCGGCGCGATGCCAAGTCCGCCCACCTGCGCCGCGCAAGCATCCGAAATGTAGTCGCCGTTGAGGTTCGGTGTGGCGAGCACGCTGTATTCATCGGCACGCGTGACCACCTGCTGGAAGATCGAGTCGGCGATGCGGTCGTTCACCATCAGCTTCTTCTTCCATGCGCCCTTGCCGTGCGTTGCATAGATGGAATCGAGGCAGTGGTTGACTTCCTTGTAGAGATCCTTGCGGAAGTCATCGGTAGCGAACTCGAGGCCGGGCTCGATGAGGTTGGCGTTTTGCTCCACGGTCAGGTTTGGATTTTTATCTTTGTTGTCGAGAATCCAACTCTCGCGCTCGGTCACGACCTGGCTGCGGAATTCTTCGGTGGCGAGCTCGTATCCCCACTTGCGGAACGCTCCCTCGGTGAACTTCTGTATGTTGCCCTTGTGCACGAGGGTGACGGTCTTGCGCTTGTTATCGAGCGCGTGCTGGATGGCGATACGGACAAGGCGCTTCGTGCCGGTGATCGAGATGGGCTTGATGCCGATGCCGGAATCGAGGCGGATCTGCTTCTTGCCGCCTTTCAGCATCTCCTTATTAAGGAACTCGATGAGGCGCGCGCACTCGGGCGTGCCTTCTTCCCACTCAACGCCCATGTAAACGTCTTCGGTGTTCTCGCGGAAGATCACGATATCCATGCGCTCGGGATGCTTCACGGGCGAGGGAACGCCGGCGTAATACTTCACGGGACGGACGCAGGAGTAGAGGTCGAGGATCTGTCGCAGGGCGACGTTAAGGGAGCGGATGCCGCCGCCGACGGGTGTGGTCAGCGGCCCTTTGATGGCTACACGAAATTCGCGGATGGCGGTGACGGTATCGTCCGGAAGCCAATTCTGGAAGCGGGCTTTAGCTTTCTCGCCGGCGAAGACCTCATACCATGCCACGGAACGTTTCCCTTGGTAGGCCTTCTCGACGGCCGCATCGAACACGCGAACCGACGCTTTCCAGATGTCTCGCCCGGTTCCATCGCCCTCAATAAATGGAATGATCGGATGATCGGGTACACGATACTTGCCGTTGCTGTACTCGATCTTCTGCCCGTTGGATGGGACTGGAACTCCATTGAACGACGACATAAACACTTGCCTCCACAGATTGAAAGGAACAGATGATTATAAATCTTGGGCGAAAGTACAGAGCTTGACGGAAGGCACCACACGGCGCAGTGAGGGGCGTCACACGAGGACGTGACTAGCTCACGGAGCGGGGCAGCGCGGAATGCCTTGGCAGGCTGCTGGAAAACTTGGCTTGGCGGTTGATTTTGGGTGGCGCAGCGGATGACCGCTGCGATAAAGCATTGCGCTTTCAGTGGCGGCTTTAGCCGCGCCGCAAACTTAGTCTTGAAGACCTTTCCTGCTCCATCCGAGGGGCGTTACAATGGCGCACCGACTCAAATTTTGCCAGAAGGTCAGCCGAACCAGTATGCGAGCCAAAAAGTTGCCGGCATCGACGCGCGACCGCCTGCTTCGTGCGGCCCGCAAAACGATGAAAAATGCCTATGCGCCATTTTCCAATTTTCGCGTGGGCGCCGCGATCCTGACTTCCAAAGGCGATATTTTCACTGGCTGCAATGTAGAAAACTCTTCTTACGGCATGACGAATTGTGCCGAACGCACCGCAATTTTCTCGGCGGTTGCGGCCAAAGGCCCCAAGCTTGAGATCCTGGCCGTCGCTGTGACCAACGCGCAGGGCGTAGCATGTTCGCCCTGTGGCGCGTGCCGCCAGGTGATCTACGAATTTGGTCCCGAAGCGGTTGTGTTCTACCAGGGCAAAGACGAAGACGGCCCCAAAGAAAGCCGCATTACGGAACTTCTGCCGGAGGGATTTCTCCTCAAGTGACTCAGCCTGGCTCGCCGCCGCCTTTTCGTGTGATTGATCTGATCCGCAAAAAGCGGGACGGTGACGCACTAACCGCAGCGGAAATCGCCTACATCGTAGAGGCCTATACCGCGGGCACCGTTCCCGACTATCAGGTTGCGGCATGGCTGATGGCCGTCGTCCTGCGCGGCATGACGCGCGAAGAGCTGGCCGCGTTGACTCAGGCCATGCTCCACTCCGGCGAAGTGCTCGACCTCAGCTTCCTTCCCGCAAAAAAAGTGGACAAGCATTCCACGGGCGGCGTTGGCGATAAGACGTCGCTCGTCCTCGCCCCGCTCGTTGCCGCCGGCGGCCTGTATGTCCCCATGATCAGCGGCCGCGGGCTCGGGCATACCGGCGGCACACTCGATAAGCTCGAATCGATTCCCGGATTTCGCGTCGGCCTGTCCGTTCCCGAATTCCATCGCGTGCTCAAAGCGTGTGGCACGGCGATGATTGGGCAAACTGAAAAGATCGCGCCTGCGGATAAGAAGCTCTACGCGCTGCGCGACGTGACCGGAACCGTCGAGAGTCCGAATCTGATTTGCGCTTCCATCATGAGCAAGAAGCTCGCGGAGGGCACCGATGCGCTCGTGCTCGATGTGAAAACAGGGTCGGGCGCGTTCATGAAGAAAGAAGAGGAAGCGGTTCATCTGGCCGAGTTGATGGTCGAGACCGGCGAGCGCATGGGAAAGCAGATGGTGGCGCTCATCACCAACATGGATCAGCCGCTGGGCCGTATGGTCGGCAATGCGATGGAAGTGGAAGAGTGCATCGAAGTGCTGCACGGCGACGGGCCCGCAGATCTCCGCGAACTGTGCCTGCACCTGGCCGCGTGGATGTTCTATGTGGGCGGCGCCGCCAGGACGGTTGCCGAAGGCAAGCAGAAGGCCGGCGAGATCATTGCATCCGGCAAAGCTCTTGATCGCTTCCGGCAGATGGTTGAGTTGCAGGGCGGCGACGTCAGCGTGATCGACGATCCGAAGCGCTTCCCGTCCGCCGATCATCGCGTGAACGTGCCCAGCCCGAGCACAGGATACATTTCTGCGATCCAGTGCGAGCAGGTGGGGACGGCTTGCGTGGTTCTAGGCGGCGGGCGCGAGAAGAAAGAGGATTCCGTCGATCCCGCAGTCGGCATCGTCATCCACAAGAAGATTGGCGACAAGGTTTCCACGGGCGAAGCGCTGTGCACCATTCATTGTCATTCCGATGCGCAAGCCGCGCGCGCCCGGAAGCTGCTGGAAGCAGCCTACACAGTTTCGCCCGCGCCGCCCGCTCACCGGCCTTCGCTGATTCACCGCGTGATTTATAAAGGAGAACACTAGATGGGACGATTTACCGGCATTCTCGGCCTGATCACCATGCTGGCGCTCGGCTACATCTTTTCGACCAACCGCAAGGCGATCCGCCTGAAGACCGTGGGTTGGGGCCTCGGCCTGCAGTTTGTGTTCGCCTTTTTTGTTCTTAAGGTTGAAATCGGCCGCACGCTTTTTCAGAAGGCCGGCGACGGTGTCAATCGCCTCCTCAGCTATGCTTTTGCCGGGTCGCAATTTGTTTTTGGCGATCTTGGTAAACAAGGATCGCATCTGGGTTTTTACTTTGCCTTTCAAGTCCTGCCTACGGTGATCTTCATCTGCGCGCTCTTTGCCGTCCTGTATTACATCGGGGTGATGCAACTGGTAATTAAAGGTGCCGCCTGGCTGATGACGCGGTTCATGGGCGTGAGCGGCGCGGAATCCCTGAACGTCGCGGCCAGCATATTCATGGGGCAAACCGAAGCGCCACAGACGATCCGGCCTTTTCTTCCCGAACTCACGCGCTCGGAACTGATGACGGTGATGACGAGCGGGATGGCGCACGTTTCCGGAAGCATCATGGCAGCCTACATCGCCTTCGGAATCGAGCCCAAACACCTGTTGAGCGCCGTCATCATGACGGCCCCGGGCACGCTCGTGATGGCCAAGATGCTGGTCCCCGAAACCGAAGTCCCCAAGACCGCTGGACGCGTCGTGATGAGCGAAGACGAAGTGGAAAAAGAAAAGAACGAAAATCTGCTCGGCGCCATCGCCCGCGGAACCACCGATGGCCTGTATATGGCGCTGAACATCGCCGCCATGCTGATTTCATTCCTCGCATTAATCGCGCTGCTCGATGGAATTATGGGTGGAGTTCACGCGCACATCGCCTGGTTTCCTTCGAGCCTGGAATCGATCCTGGGTGTGTTGTTTGCTCCGATTGCGTGGGTGATCGGAATTCCGTGGCACGATTGCGCGGCGATCGGGAATCTTCTCGGCGTGCGCATGGTGCTGAATGAACTGGTGGCCTTTTCCATGCTGGGGCCGCAAAAAGCAATGCTTGATCCGCGCTCTTTCACCATCGCGACCTTCGCGCTTTGCGGGTTTGCGAATTTCAGCTCAATCGGAATTCAGATGGGCGGAATCGGCGCGCTCGCTCCGAACAAGCGTGGAGAGCTGGCGAAACTGGGAATCCGCGCTATGCTGGCGGGAACGATGGCGAATTTAATGTCGGCCTCGATTGCGGGAATGTTGCTGTGAAGATCTGGAACGAATTCCGTGGTGCGGTATCCCTTCCGCGTAGGAAATTCCACAGAGGGACAGCCGCCCTCGGCTGTCCAAGCCGAGCGCCAGCTCGGCAATCTTCAGCGGCTGGGCAGCAAGGCTAACGCTTCGTCGGTGGTCACCAGCCGCGCTCCCAGACTTTGAAACTCAGCCAGAGCCTCAGCTCCCACTTTCGCCGTCAGCGTCTCAATCGCGTCCCGCACCACGGCGACGCGGCGTTTGCGCTGGAGCAATCCTTTGACGGCGCAGGCCACGCAGTACTCCGTAACCACTCCGAAGACGACAAACTCCGGCTCCGTGCCCAGACGGCTGACCAGTTCATCGGCATGCAGGGTCTGGAAGACGTCGAGGGTTTGTTTCTCGACAATGATTTGCTGGTAGGGCGAAAGGTCGTCGGGCACTTTCGCGCTCGGCAAATTCTCGATGCGCAGCACTTTGTCGGCCAGCGCTTCGGGCAGCAATTCCGCGCCCGGCGTGCCTTTCAGGCAATGGGGAGGGAATTGCTTGAACTCCGGGTCGTTGGCGGGATGAAAGTCCCCGCTGGAAACGAGGAGCACTTCGCCACGCCGCGCGGCATCGGTCAGCCTGCCGATGTTGGGCAGGAGTTTCTCCGCGGCCGGCACGTAAAGCTTGCCGCCGGGCAGCATGAAATCCCTTTGCACGTCCACTTCCCAAAAGATGAACTCACGAAATCGCATTTTCCCTCTATCTGATTGGATGCTTGTAACACATCGCCGCCGCAGGGCGCAAAAACAAAGCTCCGCACGCCACAGCCTGAAGGATTTTGAACCCGGAGCGCGCCCCTGCCGCGGCAAACACCTCACACGCAGCAGTGATCAGCGTCACAGAATACATGTTCACTCACCGGATACAAGAGACGGACAACGGGGGGAATACGATCTATGGGCTCCGGTTCGGAGTGCCTTGTCGTTTCGGCCGCTTTGCGCGAGAAGTTTCTGGTACTGTCTACGGCCGTTTCCAGGCCCAAGGGCACGGTCGTGTTCCGCCGCGGCGATGCTTGCGCCGGGGCGTTCCTGATTTGCTCGGGAAAGCTGCGTCTGACGCTCGATGTCGCGGACACTCCTTTTCATCCCCGCATTTTGGGTGCAGGATGCGTGGTTGGATTGCCGTCTGCGGTCGGCGGTTCAGACTACAGCCTTACCGCTGAAGTCCTGGAGGATGCCGAACTTGCCTGCGTCTCGCAAAAAGCGCTTACTGACTGCCTCCGCCAGAATTCCGTATTTTGTTTTGAGGTGATGAACATCCTGAGCCACGAAATTTCCGAAACCCGCTCCGCGCTCAAACAGAGCGGCGGCCTGCGCGCATAAAGCACTTCACGTGTAGAACAACGGATCGCGGCCCGTCTCAAGCATGATTTCTTCCGCCGCCGCTAAGGGACCGCGCCCGTACCAAATCGTGCAATGACATTGTTTGCGCTCCGCCTCGCCGTATGTAATGCTGTCGCTCGGGGACTAGACACTGCTCACCGGAGGCCATTTCATGCGCACAAAATTGATTTCTTGCTTGATCGTCCTTTTGCCGCTTGCGTTGTTTGCGGCCGATAAACTCACCATGCTCAATGTGAAGGAAGGTTTGTGGGAAGTCACCGTGACTCACCCATCGAACGGCATGCCGGGCATGCCGGAAGACGCTTTGGCCAAAATGCCGCCCGAACAGCGCGCACGGATTGAAGAGATGATGAAACAAAAAGGCGTGACCATGAGCGGCAACACCACCGTCGTCAAGAGCTGCGTGACCAGGGAAAAAATCGAGAAGGGGATGGCGTTCGCCACCGAAAACAAGGGCAACAACTGTACTCACACAATTCTGAACTCTTCCTCCACCCACTTCGAGGCGAAGTATCACTGCGACGAGACCGCCAAAGACGGCAAGAAGACGATGATCGACGGCACCACAGCGGTGGATGTGGTCAACGGCGACAGCACGAAGGGTACATCGCACATCGTTAGCAATAGCGATGGCCGCACCATGAACATGGATTTCACTTTCTCCTCCAAGTACCTCGGTTCGGCCTGCGGAGACATCAAATAAAAACGCCCAGCGGCGAGGCTTGCTTTCGACGCCGCGTGCACTTCGAGCCGTTGTCAAGGGAACCGCCCGTCCAGGGCCGACGTTCCTTCGGCGCAAGAATTGAAAGCCCCGCCGCAAGGCGGGGCTCTGTTTGCCATCTTATTGGCTTCACTCCGCGCGCCTCGACAAAGCCGATAACAGCGTCTGCGGCTCCGCGTTATCCCCAAACGTGCGGCTGACGTGCACAAACAGATTGCGATTCCCTGGAGCGAAGATGAAGCTCGCTCCGAGCTGGAAAGGATTCTTCCCCAGCCGGTGCTGGCGATGGCCGCCGCGCCTGGCCCGGCCGCGCGCTTGCGCATTTTCCTGGCGTAGAAGATGGAGCAGGTTCGCGGATTTCAATTCCGCCGCCCGGTAAGCGATCCGTTCGGCATCGACCAGCAGCGGGAACATGATGCCGGTCTCCTCGCGGAACCGGCGGGCATAATTCATGTCGCCCAACCCGATCGCCGCCAGCGTGGCTCCGGCTTGCTTAAATTCGAACTCGTGTGCGCGCAACTGCGCGACATGCTCGCGGCAGAAGATTCAGCCGTAGTGCCTCAGAAAAACAACTACGGCCGGGGTGCTCTCCCACAGCGAGCCAACGCGGACATCACCGCCGCCCGCTTCCGGCAGCACTATATTCGCAAGTTTCGCGCTGAAAGACTCCGCCATGCCCTGATTGTATCGAATGATGCCTGTATCGAATGATGCCTGTGTCGAATGTTAGCGAGTGGAGCAGGTCAACCGGGCAGCGTATCATTGCGCTCGCAGGAGCAACTTATGAGCGCCAGTGTCGTTCCTCCCCATCGCCCTCGCCGTCTGCTCTCCATCGATGGAGGCGGTCTGTGTGGAATCATTCCCGCGCAAGCGTTGATGGAAATCGAGAAACAGCTCGATGCCCTCACCGGTAATCCGCAGCCGCTCTGCAACCGCTTTGACCTGATTGGCGGCACCAGCACCGGCGCGATTCTTGCCGCGGGCCTCGCGCTCGGCTTCAAGGCGCAAGAGATGCGCGATTTCTATTTGAACCTCGGGCCGGAAATCTTCAAGAAAGATTGCCTGCTCAAGCGTCCCTGGCACAAATATCCCAGCGCGCCGATCGACCGGTGTTTGCAAGATAAGTTTGGCGAAACAACTACTTTAGGTGACTCCCGTCTGCGTACACTGGTTCTCCTGGTTGCCAAGAATGCCACCCAGGGCAATGACTGGTTCTTCACTAACAATCCTGGGAACCGCTTCGTTGAACATAATAAGACGCTTCCTCTCTGGCACATCGTGCGCGCCAGTTCCGCGGCGCCGACTTATTTTCCGCCCCACGCCTTCGCCGTTCCCGACCCCACTGGCACACCACAAACTTACGAATTCATCGACGGCGGAGTTAGCAGCTACAACAATCCTTCTTTCCAGGTCTTCCTGGAAGCCACCGCTCCAGAGTACGGAATCGGTTGGCCGATGGGTGTAAGTAATTTACTGCTGATGTCTCTCGGCACGGGTTATTCTCCCGTCACTATCGAAGAAGGCGAAGCCAAGGGCTACAACTTACTGGATTGGGCTGGCTATACGCTCAAGGAACTCATGAACGAAGCGAATTTGCAGCAGAATGTGCTGCTGCATTTGATCGGCGAACGGCCCCCGCAACCGTCCGCGAGTACCGAGGCTGCGATCTCCACTGCGCCTTCGGGCACGCCCAGCGAGTCGGTCCTCAAGCGCGTCAGCGCCGGGTTAGGTCCTGGCAAGCTTCTGACTTACCAGCGAATCACCATCGAACTTACCCGGCAGCGTTTGGATGGCCTCGGCCTCCAGGATATAGACCCGACAAAGGTGCGCGAGTTGGACGCTGTCGATCAGATTCCTAACATGCAACGCGTAGGAGAAGCTGTTGCCAAAGAGCAGGTCCATATGGAGCGCTTGATCTCGTTCTTCAGGTAACTCGTGCTGTGGAAACCTCGTCACGTGGCACCGTAACAAGTGTCACATACAAACTGCTGCATTGAGCCCACAATTGCAAACCGAGACTGGGTGCAGTAGTCGAAAGCTCACGTAGCAACAGGGGATCCCAGTCCCGAACATTGGTGAAGGTACAACTCGTTCCTCAAACACAAGAGCCCGGCGCGCTTCGGGGGAGGGGCGCCGGGTTTTTTGTTTTAAAATTAGGTTCGTTGAGCCTGGGCCAGGAAAGTGTGATTGTTCCCCATTCTGCTGGAGAAACACCCCACCCGAATTCCTGCTTGTTTGCCGGCGCTGCTTTCTTTCTTGACGCCAACCCATTTCCCGGCGTAGGCTCACGTGCGAATCGTGGGGATTCGCTTTTCAAACCACTAAGGAGACTATTCCATGGGCCTTCTCGCCGCGCTCTGGCTCCCGATCGTCTTGTCGGCAGTCATCGTCTTCGTCGCCAGTTCCATCATGCACATGGTGTTGCCCTACCACCGCAGCGACTACAACGGACTTCCCGATGAGGATAAGATTCGCGCTGTGCTGCGCGCCGCCAACTTGAAGCGCGGCTTGTACATCTTCCCCTTTTGCACGCACAAGGACATGAAATCGCCCGCCCTCATAGAGAAGTACAAGGAGGGGCCGGTCGGATTTCTGAACATCATGCCCAGCGGCCCGCCCGCCATGCCTAAGTTCCTGGGGCAGTGGGTGCTGTTTTGCCTGGTCGTCGGATTCTTCACGGCCTATATCACCGCGCACACGGTTGCCGCGGGGGCGAATTACCTTGTCGTATTTCGCGTGGCGGGAGCTACGGCTTTTATGGCTTACGGCCTTGGGCACCTGAGCGATGGCATCTGGAAAGGTCAGATGTGGTCGTCCGTGATTAAAGAAGTTTTCGACGGTCTGGTGTATGGCCTGCTGACGGCAGGCGTGTTCGGCTGGCTCTGGCCTCGCTAAGCGCCACACGAGCACTACGACCTCTGTCTAAGCCCAGCGGCGGAAAAACAGCGCCTGACGTGCCACCGGCTGTGCCTTGTCACTGAGCGCAGCCAGTTGCCGTTCGCTTAGCGGCGTGAAGTCGCGGGCGAACTGTACGTTCTCCTCCAGCTGCGCAACCGTGTCGCAACCGATAATCACCGTGCTGACCGGCTGCGAAAGAACGTAGTACATCGCCTCTTTCATCGCCAGCGTTCCGGGACCAGGAGCGGTCCCTTCGAATCCGCTGTGCGGATGCTCGTCTGGTTTCCAGCTGGCGAGAATTCGTCCGCGGGCGGGAATCTTCATGCCGATGATTCCCATCTGCTTTTCGACCGCCAGCGGCAGCAACTTATCCTGGAAGCTGAGGTGATGCTTGTCCGCCGCGTTCAGCGCCAGCAGGATCTGATCGAAGGGAAAACGCTCGATGCACTGGATCAGCGGGTCCGGATCATGATGTCCGGTGACCCCGAGAAAGCGCACCATCTTTTGTTCTTTGGCCTCCTGGAACGCCTCGATCGCGCCGCCTTTGCCGAAGATGCGGTCCACGTCCTCCTGCCCGTCGATGTGGTGAAGTTGCCATGCGTCGAGGTGGTCGGTGTTGAGCAGCTTGAGCGATTGCTCGAGCAGCTTGAGCGAGCCGTCGCGCGTGCGGTCGTGCGTTTTCGACGCCAGATAAGCCTGGTCGCGGCGGCGCTTCATGACCTGGCCGATATAGCGCTGGCTCCAGCGTTGTTCGCCTCCGTACATGGCCGCCGTATCGATGTAGTTCACGCCCAGGTCAAGAGCCTTCTCGACGATCGGCACCGCGACCGCTTCGTTGTTGGGCTGCTCGATCGAGGCTTGTCCACCCAGGCTGAAGATGCCGACGCGATAGCCGGTGCGTCCCAGATTGCGCGTGGGCATGGCTTTTTCCGTGGCCGGATTCGACGGCAGCGGGGGCAGCACGCTGGCACTCGACTCGGCAACCTTGCCCGCCATTGCGGCAACGCCAAGCACGCTGGAAGTTTTCAGGAAGTTTCGACGAGAGGAATCGGGAATGCGAGGCATGAGATCCTCCAAACAGCAAATGTTATGCCCCCGCGCAGCCGCCCGCAAGCTCTCATGCTGTGCGCCACGGTGCTTGGCTTTGTCCCAAGTCCAGACATCTCAAAGTAGTTGAGTATTACTCACGTGGGTGCGCGGACAGGAGTGTCCGCGCTGCATTCAAGCTCGTCGCTCGGAGCTAAAACGAATCGCCCCGGCGCATCTATGACTGGCAGTCCCATTCCTCATTCCACATGATGGCCCGCCTCGTTTATAAAGTGATTAATAGGGTTTGGCCCCCGCTTTTCGCTCCATTCCATTGAATCAAGGAGCCTTCGACGAAAAAACCGGCAAAAATAGCACCTTCAAAATACCCCTTGACAGGCATGATATATACAGCTTCGGTTCGCCTCACCGCCATCGCCGTCCCCTTGTATCTCATTGATTCCATGACCCATGCCGCACCGGATCAAGCATTTTCCGGCTTTCCACCAGCGCCGCGCGCCGCCCCTGCGAAATCAATAGCTTAGGGCGATCCGCGCCGAAGTCGCCCCTCATTTTACTTTCTGATTATTACCCCGTGAGTAATTGCCCAAAAATATTTTTGGCCGCCACATTCCATACGCAACTGTAAGTACCGCACGCAAGGTATGTACGTACAACTTGCACTGCACATTGTTCCACGTGGAACACTGCTCCGCCCGCCGTAGCCAACAAAAAAGCCCCGCCTCGCGGCGGGGCCTTTGGTCTTCCTGACAGCTGAGGGTTGATAGCTGCTCTTAGTACATGCCTTCCATGCCGCCGCCGTGGCCGCCGCCGCCCATGGGAGCTTCCTTCTTTTCCGGAATCTCCGAAACCAGGGCTTCAGTGGTCAGCATCAGGCTGGCGATCGAGCCGGCGTTGGTGAGCGCGGTGCGCACTACCTTGGTCGGATCGAGGACGCCGGCCTTAACCAGGTCTTCGTACTCGCCGGTCTGCGCGTTGTAGCCGAAGTTGTTGTCCTTCGAGTCGTAAACCTTGCCGAGCACGACCGCACCTTCTTCGCCAGCGTTTTCGACGATCTGGCGCAGAGGCTCGGTGATGGCGCGCTTCACGATGTTGACACCGATCTGCTCGTCACCTTCGAGTTTCAACCTATCGAGTGCGGGGACGCAGCGCGCTAGCGCTACGCCGCCGCCGGGGACAACGCCTTCTTCCACGGCCGCGCGGGTTGCGTGCATCGCGTCTTCGACGCGGGCTTTCTTCTCTTTCATTTCGGTTTCGGTTGCGGCGCCGACTTTAATGATGGCTACGCCACCGACCAGCTTCGCCAACCGCTCCTGCAGCTTCTCGCGGTCGTAGTCGCTGGTGGTCTTGTCGATCTGGCTGCGAATTTCTTTTACGCGGCCTTCGATCTCGCTGTGCTTGCCCTTGCCTTCGACGATGGTCGTGTTGTCCTTGTCGATGGTGAGCTTCTTGGCCTGGCCGAGGTCGGCGATCTGAACGTTCTCGAGCTTGATGCCGAGATCTTCGGTGATGGCCTTGCCACCGGTGAGGATGGCAATATCCTGCAGCATAGCCTTGCGGCGATCGCCGAAGCCGGGCGCCTTCACGGCGCAGACTTGCAGCGTGCCCCGCAGCTTGTTGACGACGAGAGTGGCGAGCGCTTCACCTTCCACGTCCTCGGCGACGATCAGGAGCGGCTTGCCGCCCTTCGCGATCTGCTCGAGCAGCGGGAGCAGGTCTTTCATCGAGCTGATTTTCTTTTCGTGGATGAGGATGTAGGCGTTCTCCTGAATCGCTTCCATGCGCTCGGGATCGGTCACGAAGTAAGGAGAGAGGTAGCCGCGATCGAACTGCATGCCTTCGACTACGTCGAGCTGAGTTTCGAGCGTCTTGGCTTCTTCAACCGTGATGACGCCGTCCTTGCCGACCTTCTTCATGGCCTCGGCAATGATCTTGCCGATGGTCTCATCGTTGTTGGCCGAGATGGTGCCGACCTGGGCGATGTGGTCGCCCTGGATCTGCTTGGAGAACTTGTCAAGTTCGCCGGGCTTGCGGTTGCCGTCCTTGTCGAGGCTGCCGCAAATGGCGACGATTGCTTTCTCGATGCCGCGCTTGAGCGCCATCGGATTGGCGCCGGCTGCGACCGTCTTCACGCCTTCGCGGAAGATGGCCTGCGCCAGAACCGTGGCGGTGGTGGTGCCATCGCCGGCGATGTCGCTGGTCTTCGAAGCAACTTCGCGGACCATCTGCGCGCCCATGTTTTCCTGCGCGTCCTTCAGGTCGATTTCCTTGGCTACGGTCACGCCGTCCTTGGTGATGGTGGGCGAACCGAATTTCTTTTCGATGACGACGTTGCGGCCCTTGGGGCCGAGAGTAACCTTCACAGCGTCAGCCAGAATGTTGACGCCGCGGAGAATGGCCTGGCGGGACTCTTCTCCGTGAATAATTTGCTTTGCCATTTTTTTAATCTCCTCAAATTCGATTGCAGGACGGGCCTGCGGGATGTTTTCTGGGTTAGCTGTCAGCCATCAGCCTTCAGCCATCAGTGAAATCTCATGGCTCCGACTGGGTGTTGCTGACTGCTGACCGGTTATTGCTCGCCGCCGGCCGCTCGCTCGTTGCGATTTTGGTTTCGCTGACGGTTGATGGCTGACGGCTGAAAGCTATCTGCGGCTGCCGGCGGTTTCTTTCTTGGCCGCGCCGCTGAGCACGCCGAGCACTTCTTCTTCGCGCATGATGATGAAGTCTTCACCATCGATCTTGATCTCGGTGCCCGAGTACTTGCCAAAGAGAATGCGGTCGCCATCTTTTACGTCGAGCGGACGAACCTTGCCCTCTTCGCTGATCTTGCCTTTGCCGACGGAAATGACTTCGCCCTCTTGCGGCTTGTCCTTCGCGCTGTCGGGGATGATGATGCCGCCGCGGGTGGTTTCAGCTTCCTCTACACGACGGACGAGAATGCGGTCGTGCAGGGGGGTAAACTTGGTTGCCATGGTTGTTGCTCCTTTCAAATGTTGGTTGGTTTTTGAATGCTTGGTAGCACTTCTTCCGCTTGTTAGCACTTGAGCCGTATGAGTGCTAATTGTAGGGATGTGAGTGGGTAGTTGTCAAGCCTGCAGGCGCTGAAGCGCAAACCTACTTTCAGCGACTTAGCGGCACGACCAAGGTCGTGCCCTTCCCGGGTTCCTGCATTGTCCGCGTTTTCCCGCATGCTGTTGCGCCGTGGGAGCATTCTTAGGCCGTTTCGCGGGTAGACAATCGCTTGCCTGGTCCGCAGCAAGTCTGAAATTCCAGCCCTGATTGACATACGAGAGCCGGTAGGAGCGGCGGCGGTCCCCGTTCCGGGACGATTACGAGGGGATCGATCCATCCTGATTTCCGTAGAATCCGCCTCATAGTGCCCATGGCTGAGTCACATGGAGGGGGATATCACACGAAATTGTGCGGCGCTCACACAAATAAGTGATGGAGATCACTCAGTCGTGTGGCAAAATACGCAGCCACACCTTAAATCGCGACGGAAGCGCGGCCTGTGCCGAACCATGCTGGTTTTGGAGAACGGCTTGATTCTAAAGGGTATGGGGTGGGAAAGGAGGAGGGCACGGTTAAGGCACTGAGAGTGGCCCGCAGGTTGCCCTAGGCACAGTGCGGACTGAGCAATTCAGAGCGAGTAAAGAGAAGAACGAGAAAGGACACCGTATGGCAAGCGCGACTTTGGCGGTAGCGAGAACAACGGGCTCCGGTTTTCGGTATTTAGCGGATGCGCAGGCGAAGGCGAATTCTCCGTATGGTCTGCCGATCGTCGACGATATGCGTGATTTCCATCTCGGTGATCACAGCTTCTTTGCCGGACTCTCGGGCGAGACGATGGAGGAGTTCAACAGGATTCAGCACACGAGTTCTTTTCCGGAAGGGGCTGTGGTGCTGATGGAGGGACAGGCAGCGCGGGGCGTCTACGTCGTTTGCCGGGGACGAGTGAAGTTGATGACGACCAACAGCGAAGGCAAGACGCTGATCGTGAAGATCGCCGGACCGGGAGAGGTGCTGGGGCTGCAATCGGTGGTGATGGAAACTCCTTACGAACTGACGGCGGAGACACTGCAACCGAGCCAACTGGCCTACGTAGGGCGCGAGCAGTTTCTGAAGTTTTTGAGGGCGCACGGGGATGCATGCCTGCGGGCAACGCAACATCTGAGCAGCGATTGCCAGGCGGCGTACGAGGTGATCCGGTCGATCGGACTGTGCCATTCGGTGGCGGGAAAGCTGGCGCGGCTGCTCAAGACGTGGTCGTTGGAAGCCCAAATGAGCAACGGCGTGGCGCGGATCAAGATCGCGCTGACCCATGAAGAACTGGCGCAACTGATTGGATCGTCGCGAGAGACGGTGACGAGAATTCTTGGAGACTTCAAGCGGCGCGGCGTGGTGGAACTGAGCGGCGCGACGTTGACGATCCGAAACCAGGGGGCGCTCGATACGCTGTGCGTATCGTAGGCGAGTTGAGTTGTGGTCGAGCGTAGCGGTGAAAGGCCCTCCCCCGAGTTCCAAAGCCGCGGTGGCGGCAAAACTGCCGCCTAGAGTTGGGCGCCGTCATGGTACGGCGAGGACAAACAGGAACAACGGTTCTTGCGAACTCCAGAAGTTTGCGGACCGAGAAGCCCAAGTAACAGGTTTCGATCACAAGGTGTAAGGCCTCCAACGCGGCAAAAACTGGCCGCGGCCGATTTGCGGTCCTCCTCTCCCAGCACGGCGAAACAAGCCGTGCTGGGTTCTTTTTTTCGGGTCATTCATTGTCTCAGCCACCTTTCTGTGTGAAATCCGCGTTTCAGCACACCGCGTGAACGAGCCGCTATCGGCGGCGGGTTCGATATAATCCACAGCTACGGATGGCACTCTCTTCAGGAACCAATCTAGGACCGTACGATATCGAATCGCTGGTGGGCGCGGGCGGCATGGGCGAGGTGTATCGAGCGCGTGACGCCAGATTGAACCGCATGGTTGCGATCAAAGTGCTGCCGAAATCGTTTTCGGCGGACGCCGACCGCCTGCAGCGCTTCATGCAGGAAGCGCGCGCGGCCGCGGCGCTGAATCATCCCAACATACTTTCGATTTTCGATATCGGGGAGGAGCAGGGAGCTCCTTATATTGTTTCGGAGTTGCTGGAAGGAGTGACGCTGCGAGAGCAGTTGCGCAGCGGGCCGCTGCCAATGCGGCGAGCGATCGACTGCGGCTTGCAGGTGGCGCGAGGATTGGCGGCGGCGCACGACAAGGGAATCGTGCATCGCGACCTGAAACCGGAAAACATCTTTTTGACCGAGGATGGACGGGTCAAGATTCTGGACTTCGGGCTGGCGAAACTTACACGGCCCGATGGAGGGAACGAAGGCGGAGATACGCTGACGGCGCAGGTGAACACGGAGCCGGGGCAGGTGCTGGGGACGGTCGGATACATGGCTCCGGAGCAAGTGCGCGGAAAGGCGACGGACCATCGCTCGGATATTTTTGCGCTCGGATCGATTCTTTACGAAATGGTTTCGGGGAAGCGAGCATTTCGCGGGGAGACGGCTGCGGACACGATGAGCGCAATTCTGAAGGAGGAGCCGGAGGAATTAGCGGAGACAGGGCGGAATGTTTCGGCGTCGCTGGAAAGAATTGTGCGGCATTGTCTGGAGAAGAATCCGGCACAGCGGTTCCAGTCGGCGGGAGATGTGGCGTTTGCCCTGGAAGCACTGGCAGACAGTTCGATCAGTTCGCGGACGAGCGCGCAGGCGGCGATGCCGGATTCCGCGGCGACGGGCGCGCATGATGCGAGAGGCGCCACGGGCGCGCGGCGAAAGCGAACGGCCCTGGCGGTGGCCGCGGCGCTGGCGCTTGCAGGCCTCGGCTGGTGGTTGGGGCAGCGCAGCGTGGGCGCGCCGCTGGCAGAGTACCAGCAGATTACTTTCCGGACCGGCGCGATTGGCGATGCTAGATTCACTGCCGACGGCAGCATCGTTTACTCGGCATCGTGGGATGGCGGGGAACCACAGTTGTATATGGCGCGTACGACTGAAAGTGGTTCGCGCGAGCTGGGATTGAAAGATGCGGAGTTGCTTGCGATCTCGACGAACGGAGAACTGGCGATCCGGTTGGACACGGCTTTTTACTCCGGGTATGCGAGGTCGGGAACGCTGGCGAGAGTTCCGTTAAGCGGAGGAACGCCGCGCGAAGTGTTGGACAACGTGCAGGACGCGGACTGGGCGGCGGACGGGGAACACCTGGCGGTCGTCCGTTATGTGCCAGAAACGCGGCATTGGCGGCTGGAGTATCCGGTAGGAAAGGTTTTGCTCGACACCATTAACTGGATCAGCACTCCGAAGATCTCGCCGGATGGGAAAAGGGTCGCGTTCTCCGATCACGAAAACACGGGCGGCGACGACGAAGGCTCGATTGCCGTGATCGAACCGGATGGAGAGGAGAGAAAACTCTCGTCCGGATGGGCGTCAATCCAGGGTGTGGTGTGGTCACCTGCGGGCGATGAGATCTGGTTTACGGCGACGCGGCAAGGCAGCGCGGAAAACCTGCGGGGGGTGACGCTCGGGGGCAAGCTGCGCACCATCACGAATGTTCCGGGAGGAATGTGGCTGCAGGATATCCACAACGGCGTGGCGCTGACGATCACGCATCAGATCCGGCTGGGTATTCGCGGAGTGGCTCCGGGCGGAAAAGAGGAGCGCGAGTTGGGGTGGTTGGGATGGGCCGGATTGCGGGACATCAGCCGGGACGGGCGAAAGATATTGTTCGAAGAAGAAGGAGATGGAGGAGGGCCGAACTACACGGTGTTCTTGCGAGACACGGATGGGTCGCCTCCGGTGCGGATCGGCGAGGGGTTGGGTGAGGCAATTTCTCCGGATGGGAAGTGGGTAGTGACGAAGCCAGCCAAAACAGGGGTGCTTTATCTGGTGCCGACGGGAGCGGGCGAAATGCGTCAGTTGACGTACGACAACATCATCTACGAATCGGCGAGGTATCTTCCGGACGGCAAACAGTTGGTGGCGCGTGGAATTGAGGCGGGGCACGGAGCACGAGACTATCTGGTGAGCGTGAGCGATGGGAGCGCGAAGCCGCTTACCCCTGAAGGGTTGGTCGGCACGAATCTGTCCGCGGATGGGACTAAGGTCGCAGTGTTGGGTGGGGATGGGAAATGGGGGATATGGCCGCTGGATGGAAGCGGTTTGCAACTTATCCCGGGGCTCGACTCGAAATACCATGTTACAGGATGGTCGCCGGACGGGGGTTCGGTGTATGTGCAGACCAGCCACCAGGGCGAACGGGTAGCGCGGATCTTTCGAGTGGACGTGACGACGGGCAAAATGCTGCCTTGGAGAACGTTTGGAGGAGATATGCCGTCGGGAGCGACGTCAGCGTTTGTGCCGATGCTCTCGCGCGACGAAAGCGCCTACGCGTATCTCTACTACCAGGATCTGTCTGTGGGATATGTTGTACGTGGACTGAAGTAGATGACTGGGGAGAAGGGAACCATGAGCAGGAAGTTGGCGCTGCTGGCGGTTGTAGTCGGGTTGGGGATGGGCGCGGTGGGGGCGCGGGTGGCCTGGGCACAGGATGATGAAGACGAAGGCCCGATGTCCAATATGCACTTTGTGGTGGTGCGCGACTGGGATAACAAGCCGATCAGGAATGCGGCGGTGGTACTGCATCCGATAACGAAGAAGGGTAAGCAGGCCATGGGCGGGATGGAATTGAAAACGGATGATGACGGGAAAACCGGGATTGACGGGATTCCGTACGGACCGCTGCGGGTGCAGGTGCTGGCACCGGGTTTCCAGACGTTTGGGGAAGACTATCGGGTGAATCGGACGGAGATGGAGATTACGATCAAGCTAAGGCGTCCGGTGAAGCAATACTCAACCGCGGGAGTTCAGGAGAAGAAGCCAGACGACAAGAAAGCGGGCGACAGCAAGGCGCCGGATCAGAAGCCGCAGTAAATAAGGTCAGAGGTTAGAGGTCAGATTGCAGAGGGAGAAGTTGCAATGAGGAACCGGGTGAAACTTCTGAAGTTTGGCGTGGCTGCGATGATTGTGCTGGGACTGGGCGTGGCGGGGCGAGTATGGGCTCAGGATGATGAAGGGCCGATGGCTTTGGTGAGGGTCGTGGTACTACGCGACGCGAGTGGAAAGCCGGTGAAGGATGCGAGGGTCATACTGCACCCGGTGAATCGGAAAGGGAAGGCGACGAAAGGAGAACTAGACCTCAAGACGGATGCGGAGGGGCGCGCGGCCATCGAAGGGATTCCGTATGGGAGGATCGAGGTGCAGGTGCTGGCGCCGGGGCTCCAGACGTTTGGAGCCGATTACGAAGTGAAGCAGGCCGAGGTGGAAATTACGGTAAAGCTGAAACGGCCGGGCGGGCAGTATTCGACCTATGAAAATCATGACGACAAGAAGCCGCAGTAGCGAGGGTGGAGGTTCGAGTCGGATTGCAGAGGTTGAGTTGCAAAGTGAAAATGCAGAAGTCAGATTGAAGAAGTGAACATTGTTACTCTCCCGGTTTCCTTTTCCCCGCGAAATCGCTGAGGCGAGGCGCTCCTGAATTCGTAAGGGTGGCGTTTTGGCGCCAGGACAGGGTTGGGTTTTAGCGCGTGACAGGGCGCGCCGCGTCTCCTACAATCGCAGACCAAGCTTTTGGTGAGTTTATGGGGTTGCAAGAACTGACGGTCGAGCGCTACGAGGGAGTGGCCGAGGATCAGCGAATCCTGCTGCTCAAAGGGCCGATCACGATCGAGACGACGCCGCAGTTCGAGCGCGCGTTACAGAACGAGCAGGCGGAGACGATGATTCTGGATCTGTCGGATGTTCCTTACGTGGACTCGGTGGGGCTGGGATCGCTGGTGGCGACGTATGTGTCGCATCAGAAACGAGGCCGATGCCTGGTGCTGACTGGAGTCAGACCGCGAGTTAGTAAGGTTATGGAGATCACGAAGGTGAAGGACTTCTTTGTGACGTTTCCGACGACGTGGGAAGCGGTCGAGGCGCTGGCGAACACGGGGACGGCGTAGAGGCAGGTTAGAGGTTAGAAGTTAGAGGGCAGATTGCAGAAGCAGGGCGACTGAGCCGTGATGGCCAAGACCTGGCCTGGCACATCATGTTGTCGGACGGGGGCGCTTCCTTTAGACACCCCTGCTAGGGTCTCGCGCAGCTATTTCCTGTTTACAAGAGTTGTTTGCACCGCTACTATGTCAGGCCACGTGGGGATGGTCCTGACGACTTGCAACTCAAACCGAGGTCATGCGACCGTCGTGCCGAAGTCGGCACAGCCGCTTCAATACACTTCAAAAAGGAGACAACTGATGAGAATCGTGCTGCTGACTATTGCCGCTCTGCTGGCGCCGATCTGGGCCAGCGCGGAAAACCTTGATGTGATTCAGTTCAAGTTAAAGGAGGGCTGCACACTGGCGAATTACGTGACCCTCAAGAACGACTTCAACGCACAGTGGGGAAAGAGTCATGGGTATATTGCGGAAATCGCTTCCCCGCTAGCCAGCAACGATCTTGGTTCGCTCTATTGGATCGGGCGGACTGCGAATGCGGAGGCCTTTGGCAAGGCATGGGATATCTGGCGCAACGAACTGACTGACCCCAGCTCGGTAGCCTCTAAACTGGAAGGCCGTTTCGAGAAGTGCTCGATCGATGAGTCGCGGCGTAGCTATGACGTTTACTGAACAGGCCGGGCCAGTCACAGGTCTGGACCACACGTCTGCCCGGCCTGTGACTCGACTCGGGGCGGTTGAGCGGTAGGATCGCTGTTTGTGGCCGGGGGAGGGGCGCTGCCGATGGACTACCTACTGAAGACTGAGCCTACGGTGTACTCGTTCGCCAATCTGGAAAAAGAAAAGACGACCGTCTGGGATGGAGTGACGAATCCGGTGGCGGTAAAGCATCTGCGCGAGATGAAGCCGGGGGAGCGGCTGGTGATTTATCACACGCGGAGACGAGAAGAGCGCCGTGGGTACGGCTTCGGTTGTGTCGGTGGATGCGACCGACGCGAGGAACCCGCAGGTGAAAATCAAAGTGGAGCAAGCGATTGCGGCTCCGAAGACATTGGCGGAGATCAAGGCGCACAAGCTGTTCGCGGATTCTCCGCTGGTACGGCAAGGGCGGTTGAGCGTGGTGCCGCTGAGCGCAGCGCAGTGGAAATGGCTGGTGGGAGAGTAGGCGCCCCGGTCGCGCCAAATGCACGTCGCCAATTGACAGCCTTACGGTGGTCGGTGGCCCTTGTCACATGACTGCAGGTAGCAATGTGGTTTTCTGTACTGGACGGGACACGGGTCACTGGAGTCCAATTGATTAGACTCCCCCAAGAGCAGTTCCCGCTCGCTGAGAAGGTGCCCCTAAGGCAACAGCACAACAGCGTCAGCATCGAGGCTCGCCTGTACGTTGGATGGGGGTACTCAATCTCGGAAGTAGTGGCCGGAAATGCCGTGTTTGCAAAGGAGGAATGATGGATACACAACTCACTCGCGGTATTGGCGGTGTCGGCATCGGATTCGGCGAGTCGCAGACTTTTCGAAATGCAGCGCGGGTGGCAGCTAGTTGTCGTATCGGGGCTTTGTCCCTCCTTTGTTGTTGTCTAGCGATACATGCGTCGGCGCAGGGAGGGGGGGGGCTCTCCCCAAACCCCTCGTGGTCGAATGGGACCGATCTGTCCCCGCAGAAGACCGACACATACTACCAAGTGCACAGCGACGAGACACTGGTGCGGCTCTTCGCGTTCGCGGAGGACGGCAAGACTCACCTTGACCGGCAGGCGGTCATGAAGGTCACAGACCTGACGACCCGCAGCGTCAAATGGCAGGCTACTGATGAAAAATCGGAAGGCGCACTGGGCCTGCCTTTTGGCAAGTACGAACTCGAGCTGAGCGCAGTCGGATACTTGACCCAGCGAAAGGAGATAGAGGTCACCGCTCAGCACATTACGATTCGCGTCGAGTTTGCCCTGCGACGCGATCCTTCTGCGGTGGACTTTAACATCGCCGATGAGACGCTGCCACCCAAGGCGCGCGGAGATGTCAAACATGCCGTTTCTGCTCTCAAGTCGGGAAACCTCAAGGATGCGAAAAAAAGATTGGACGCGGCTTATAAGCTGGCGCCGTCCAACCCGGATCTGAACTTCCTCATGGGCTACCTGTTCTTTGAGCAAAAAGATCTTGCTCAGGCGGCGAGTTTCCTGCAGACCGCTGCGAATCTCAGTACGCACAACGTGCGCGTATTAACGCTGCTAGGTCACGTTCAGTTGATCCAGGAGAACTATGTTGCTGCGGCGGAAACACTGGAAAAAGCAGTCGCTGTCAATTCCGGGTATTGGACTGCGCACAATCTGCTGGCTAACGCTTACTTTAGACTCAAAAGGTACGATGGGGCCCGGGAAGAGGCCGAGTTGGCCATAGCACAAGGGAAAGCCGGCGCCGGTACGGCAAACCTGGTTCTGGGGGAGTCCCTGGTGAATCTTGGGAAGAAGGAAGAGGCTCTCCGAGCGCTCAAAGCCTTCGTTCAGAGTTCGCCCTCGGACCCCGCCGTTCCCCAAGTACGTGATCTGATCATCGCGCTCGAGCGCCACGATTCCGGTCCTCTCCCGAGTACTGAAATCGTGCAAAAGGGCGAGACCCCTTCGTCCGACCTCGACGCTCTCTACGCCGCCCCGGAACTTCCGGTCTCAGTCAATCCCTGGCGTCCTCCTGGAGTCGATGAATCCAATCCACCCGTCGCGGACGGAGTCAACTGCCCATTAAGCACCGTAATCGACATGTCGGGTCAGCGCGTGAAGGATCTGGTAGACAATGTCTCGCGGATCGCGGCAATCGAAGGTTTGGTGCACGAGCAGGTGAATGAAATGGGGAATCCTGCCTCCAAAGAAATCCGCAACTACGACTATGTGGCTACCATCGCGGAGGATAAGGGAGGAGGGTTCGCAGTAAGTGAATACCGCTCAGAGCGCATGACGCGTGCTAACTTTCCCGACGGGATCGCCAGCAACGGGTTTGCCGTATTGGCTCTGGTGTTTCACCCCAGCATGCGGGAGAACTTCGACATGGTTTGCGAAGGGCTGGGGCGCTGGCACGGACAGGCGACCTGGCTGGTTCACTTTAAGCAGCGCGAAAATCGACCTGCCCGGCATGCATGACTTCAGGGTGAACGACGTGGCCTTTCCGGTCCATCTAAAAGGCCGTGCTTGGATCACAGCGGACAAGTTTGATATCGTGCGGATCGAGACGGAACTAGTAAGCCCCATGCCGCAGATCCGGTTGCGTTGCGAGCAACAGGTCGTAGAGTATGGTCCCGTCGAGTTTCCGAAGAGGAATCTGGAATTGTGGCTTCCGAAGCAGGCAGAAATCTACTTCGATTTTCGCAACCACCGCTATTACCGAAGCCACAGCTACGATCATTACATGCTGTTTTCTGTGGATTCCGAGGAAAAGCGGAAAGAGCCAACAATATCTCTGACGGCCCCCCCCACAACGCCGCCGTCCAACTAACGAATTAGAGTCGAGCCTAGTCCGGAAAGTCAGGGCGCGTACCACGGCGGATAGTTAGCCGTATAAGAGGTATGCAGTTCAGCCTCGTCGGTCCCTTCTCTCTTCAAACACCTGGCCAAAATCGTTTCAAGTCTCTGACCTCAAAAGACCGCACCAAGGGAAACGTAGGCAGATCGTAATCGCGCAGAAAATCGCTATGTCCGCATAACGCGTTCGGGGCAATCGGGCTCGGGGCAGGCGTAGGTCAGATGATTGCGCTGGCGATCGATGCTGATGATGAACATGGGGCGGCCGTGACGCTCACAGCGAGGCTGGTCGGCGGCGAAAACGGGCGGGGCTCCGCGCTGCGGCGTCGAGTAGCCGATGCGCTCGCCGAAGCAGCGATGGCAGAACTTGTCGGTGCAACGGAAGAATTCGATGGAGAAATCGGCGCTGTAAGGGGCGACAGCGGCTTCCATGGTGCGGTAATGCTGGTCGCAAAGGGGAAGGATATCGGTCCGCATCGCAAGCGAGTGTAGCACTTGGGCGGGTGCAAGCAGGAGCGTGCGCGGTAGGGTTACTGGAGCTACATCTGCGGAGCTCGCGCTCGACTGGACAGCCGTGGCGGCATTAGCTACGGGATTTGCGGAGTTGGACGGGCGAAACGCCCGTCGCCACACGAGCTAACCCAGATAGCGGAGGGCGTCGACGATGCCAAGGTTCGAGGCGCGGTAGGAGGGAATTAGGCCGCTTACCACTCCCACGAACGCGGCGACCAGCATGACAACGCCCGCGGTGGCGGCGGTCATGTGCATCGAGACGGGCAGACCCATACCGGGGCGGGCCATAAAGAGAACAACAATGGTGGAGAGCAGCACGCCGGCTATGCCTCCGATGAGAGCGATGGCTATCGATTCGCTCAACAGCAAGCGGAGAATGCCGGCACGAGTGAAGCCGAGGGTGCGCAGCACAGCGACTTCGCGGGTGCGTTCGCGGATCGACATGGCCATGGTGTTGGCGCAGACGAGGAGAGTGGTGAAGACGACGGCTCCGCAGATGCTGAGAATGAAGGCCTTCACGTTGCCGAGCAGGGCGACGAAGTCGAGTTTGAAGGCTTGCTCGCTTTCGCTCTTGGTGGGGACGGGGCTCCCGTGGAACATGTCGTCAATGGCGCGCGCGGCGACAGGCATGTGCTCGGGAGTATCGACACGGGTGAAATAGAATCCGGCCGTGTCTTTGAACCAGTCGACGGATTCCTCCAGATACTTGGTCTGAAAGTAGAGGTTGCTCTGGGGCGGATCGATGGTGTAGATGCCGCGCAATGTGAGGTCGAGGTTGGCGGGGAAAATAGTTCCCTGCAGGTGGATATGGTCGCCGATCTTCCAGTTGTGCTTGCGGGCCAGATCGGCGTCGACTACGCATCCGGCCCGATCTTTTTTCCAGGCGGCAAGCTCATCGGCGGGCATGATTTTGTCGGCGGCGACATCGAAGTATTCATCGGGATCGGTCGCGAGCCGGGCAAAATAGTTCTCCGGCTTGTCGTTGATATAGGTGCCGCCGAACCAGGTCATGGGGACTACATGGACTACGCCGGGGATGGCGCGGATCTTGTCGCGATAGTAAATGGGGAGAAAGTTGGCGAGCGAGACCTTGTGGCGCGTCATAATGCGGAGCGCGGAGTCGGGGGCGCCTTTGTCGATGTAGAAGCCGCGCCAGAAACAGAGCATGATGCTGAGCAGAAGCAGCGAGAAAGCGATGCTGGCGACGGTCAGCAGGCTGCGGCGCTTGTTGCGGAAAGCGGACTTGGTGACGAAGGTGGAGAGGGTCATGGCGGAGTGATAAAGACATTTTACCTTGCGGGAAGCGAGGTCAGAGGTGTGGGGGTCACATTGCAGAGGTGAAATCCATAACGTTCGCAGTGCGATTGCAGAATCGAGGAGTTAGGAAACGTCACTCCAGCCTATCTTCGCTCCAGCCTAGCCTGCGAAAGGATTTTCGATGGTTATGCCCGCGATCATTTGTCGCGCATTTAGATCCTCGGAGAGGATGCGGTTGGCGCCGCTCTTGAGCGCCGACGCGACAATCAGAGCATCCCAAAACCCGATTCGAGATTCGTCCTCGATCTGAAAGGCAGTTGCGATGTCGGCGGGTGCAGTCTCAACGCACCAGATCGCGTAACTGTTTACGACCAGGCGTGCCGACTGTTTCGATATCGGATGGGGGATCTTGCGCGTAACATTCACATAGAATTCCTGGAGCACCTGCATGCTGACAACGCCATTTCGTTCGCTCCAGAGTGCGCGGAGAACGCCCTTTGCAGTTTCGTGCTTTTCCTTGGCATCGACGTCGTGAGCGTAGATCAGGACATTCGTATCCACAAACGTCTTAGCGCTCATGCAGTTCTTCCCGACTCACGCGAATCGTACCGCCCAAATGAAAGCCCTTGTCGAGAAGCGCCCTGGCCTGGAGTTCGGCACGCTCGTAGGCTTCTTCTTCGCCAACCAGGAACTCGATCTCCTGCGCAATGAGACCGCTGATGGACGTTTCCCGCCGGGCGGCGAGGATTTTCGCCTTCTTGAGCACCTGCCGGGTGAGGCTGATCGTCAGGTTCTGCTTGTCGCTATTTCGCGAAGCCGACATGATTTATCTCCATTCCACGTATTATACGTGTAACACGTGGTGCACGTGAATGTCAAACTCCTGAAGCAAGACCCGCAGCTGGCAGCACTCGCGGGCAGTTTGCCGATGACTTCTTACGAGAAGTTCTTGCGCAACTCGCGGCGGAGAACCTTGCCCGACGGTGTGCGCGGGACGGCTTCGACGAAATGCACTTCGCGGGGCTGCTTGTGGTGGGCGAGGCGGTCGGCTACGAAGGCGCGGAGTTCGCCGTCGAGCTTGTCGGATGGAGTGAAACCATCGCGGAGGACGACGAAGGCGCAAGGGATTTCTCCGGCTTCGGCGTTTGGCTTGGCGACTACGCCGCAGTCGCGGACCGCGGGGTGCTCGAGCAGAACGGCTTCGACTTCGGCGGGGGCGACGGGGAAGCCTTTGTACTTGATCATTTCCTTGCGGCGGTCGAGGACATAGTAAAAGTCATCGGCATCGGCCCGGACGATATCGCCGGAGAAGTACCAGCCGTCGCGCAAAACGGCGGCAGTGGCTTGTGGTTCTCTCCAGTATCCCAACATAATTTGCGGACCGCGCATGACGAGTTCGCCGGGCTCGCCTTGGGCTACCTCCTTGTCGTTGGGGTCGAGGATGCGGCACTCGGTGAGCGCGAGGGGCTGGCCGATGGAGGCGGGGCGGCTCATTTCAGGCGGCGCGATGTAGCCGACGTGGGTCACGGGGGAGGCTTCGGTCATGCCATAGCCCTGGGCGACGGGAATGTTGGTGAGGCTGGTGAAGCGGCGGGCGAGTTCCGGGGCAAGCGGAGCGGCGCCGGATTTGATCCAGCGGACCTTGTGATCCTTGGGAAACGCACCAGCCTCTGCGAACTGGCAAAGCGCGTTGATGGCGGGCGGGACCAGAGGCATCATGGTGACGCTTTCCTCGACGAGGAGGGCGCAGAGTTTCTGTGGGTCGAAGCGTGGCATGAGCACGAGCGTGCCGCCGAGCGTGAGAGTGAGTGTGAGGCCGACGGTGAGTCCGTAGATGTGGTAGAGCGGGAGGAAGCAAAGCATGACCTCCTCGGGGATAAATGGGGAGGCATTGGGGCCGAGAATTTGATAAACGTTGGCGACGAGGTTGTGATGCGAGAGCATGACACCTTTGGGGAGTCCGGTGGTGCCGCTGGAATAGGGAAGGGCGGCGATGGTTTGGGCGGAGGGCTGGCCGGGTTGGGGGAGTTTGGTTGTCGATGCCGCGGGGTGCAGCAGATTGGAGAAAGGCTCGCAACCGGGACGATCCTGACGGGTGGTGAAAACGTGGCGGAGCGCGGGAAGTCCGGCGAGATTAGCGTTTTCCAAAAGCGGCCCGTCAGTGATGAGGAAGACGGCGCCGGAATTTTCCAGCTGGTAGCGAATTTCGCGCTCGCGATAGGCGGGGTTGAGCGGCGTGGGGACGGCGCCAGCGAGCGTGGCGGCGTGGTAGGCGACGGCGAACTCCCATGAGTTGGGAAGAAAGATGGCGACGACCTCACCCGGAAGTAGGCCGGCGGCGATGAAGCCGCGAGCGAGGGATTCGACGAGTTCGCCATATTGCGCGTAGGTAAAGCGGCGGCCGCAGGATGTGTCGATGAGAGCGGTCTTGGGAGCGTTGCGCTGACAACTTCGCAGGATGACGTCGTGGACGAAGCGGCCGGCGGGATCGGCGAAGAGTTGGGTGCGCAGCATGGGGAGAGATTGTACAGGAAGGGAAGAAGCAATTTGGCTTTGTTGGCATCCCGCCTTCTGCTGTGGTCGTGGTGGGGTAGGGATGCTTCGACTGCGGTTGAGCTTCGCATTCTCACCCCCGCACGCGAAACCCGCGCGTGCTGGGGACCCCGATTCGCGGAGTTCAACCCTCGCTCAGCAAGACAAGGTTCGGAGGGATGTCAACAGGAATGGTTGGGTAACGTTGATCATGTTGCCCAACGGATCGTACTCGTAGTCGGTTTCGTAATTGAGATGTTGGGGTGATGTACCGGAGTCCTCCAGCACTTTAGAGAGGCGTCCCAGCCCGTCGAGCCATGCGAGTTGGGAACCGTTTGTCAGCTGGCTAGTTTGCGGAGGAATTCCTGCTCGTTCATGCGGTACTTGAAGGCTTTGCGGCCATTGATGAAAACTACAGGGACTTCGTCGGTGTAGAGGCGGCGAACGTCGGGGTCGGAATCCACGTCCACCTCGCGCCAGGTAAAGCTGCCGTGCCGTTCGAGCTTGACGAGGCTCTCCTTGACGATCTCGCAAAGATGGCATCCTTTGCGGGAATAGAGAATGACCTCACCGCGCTCCGACATTGGGCGAGTCTAGCAGTTTTCGGTGCACCCTTCCAAGATGGAGAGGGGCGACGAAAGACTATCCCACAAAGGACGGCAGCGTTGCGGAATGTCTACCTGCTTTGCTTGAGCTTTGGCCGGGGAACTGGGCGGGATAGGTCACGCGGGATAGGGTACCTAGGGAAGCGGCGCTTCAGGGTAGAATCCGGGCATGGCGAAGAATGCGGGAGTACTTTCGGGGAAGGTCGTGCTGGTCACAGGTGCGGCAAAGAGGCTGGGGCGGGCCATCGCTCTGGCGGCCGCGGATGAAGGCGCGGATGTGGCGATTACTTACCGCGAGTCGGCGCGCGAGGCGCGAACGGTGGTGGGCGAATTGGGGCAGCGCGGCGCGGAGGCGTTGGCGGTGCGCTGCGATGTGACCGACGAGACCGGCGTTCGGGAGATGGTGCGGGAGGTCGTGGCGACGCTCGGCGGGATTGACGTACTGGTGAATAACGCGGCGAATTACGAGACGGTGGAGTTTGAGAAGCTTACGGTCGCGCAGTGGGACGCGATGTTTGCATCGAATGCGCGCGGGCCGTTTCTGGTATCGCGGGCGGCGCTGCCGTATTTGCGGAAGCGGCGAGGGCGAATTGTGAACATGGGATCGCTGGGCGGGCTGCGGCCGTGGGCGACGCACGCGCATTATTGCTCGTCGAAGGCAGCGGTGCACATGCTGACCAAAGTGATGGCGAAGGCACTGGCTCCGGAGATTGCGGTGAACGCGGTGGCCCCGGGAATGATTGAGTTGGGAGAGAAGTCGGCTGCCGCGTTCATGAAGCGCATGGCGAAGCAGACACCCATGCGGCGCAACGGAACGGCGGCGGATATTGCGGCGGCGGTAATGTTTTTTGCTACGGCGCCGTCGTTTATTACTGGGCAGGTGCTGAGCGTGGATGGAGGGATTGGGCTGTAGGCAGGTCAGAGGTAGGAGGTCAGAGGGCAGAGGTCAGATTGCAGAAGTAAGAACTCAAGATTCAAGAACGGTGAGCTTAGGGGATGCGGATTTGTTTCTTGCGGCGGCTTCGGGTATCGTTCGACCTTGAAAAACATCATGAAACGATCTCTTTGGGTGGTGGGGCTGGTTTTTGTGGCGCTGTCTTTTGCGGCGGGGCAGGATCGTCCGGAAGAAGGCGGACATGAATTGGAAGTCTGGACGGGCGGCGGGCATTCCGTGCCCGGCGGAACGAAGGACACGAATGTCTGGAATGCGGGCGTGCGCTATGGGTGGATTCTTACGGCGCCGCACGGCCCGGGGTTTCTGAGCGGACGCTTCGAGTACGCGGTGGATGCCGTGCCGGCGTTCGTCGTGTTTCAGCGCGCGAACACCGCCTACGGCGCGGGGGTGAACCCGTTTGCGCTGAAGTGGATTTTTGCGACGCGGGGAGTTGCAGAACCGTATCTGGAGTTGAATGGCGGGACGTTGTTTACCAACCATGAGGTTCCGACGGGGACCTCGACGGTAAACTTTACGTCAAGCGCGTCATTTGGAGCGCATATTCTGGGCGCGCATGCCTGGACGGTGGAAGTGCGCTACATGCATATTTCGAATGCCGGGCTGACGGTGCCGAATCCGGGAATTAACACGGTGCAGGTGCGGTTGGGATTTGGGAAGTTTTTCGGGAAAAAGTGACGAGAGCAGGTGTCAAGGCTTTAGAGTTTCAAGGTTTCAATGGCCGCGTTAGGGATCGATTTTCGTTGCCGGGTTCGCACCGTCTTTATAAGATCCTAATCCAGAGTCTCCGGCCTTGAATCGTGGGCCTTTTGGGGTGCAAGCCATGAAATATTCAGTGCGGCAATACTTTCTTCCGCATCTTCGCTCTTTTACAGTCGGTGTTTGCGCGTTGCTTATGCTCTTATCGTATGCGGCGTGGGCGCAGAACGATGCCTCCGTGGCGAAACGCCTGCTTGGCTATTACCCGGAGTGGTCGAAGTACAGCAACCCTCCATATGTTTATTCGGCGGCTCAGATTCCGTACAAGCAGTTGACGCACATTGCGCATGCATTTCTGCTGTTGGACGCGAAGGCCGATGGCACGCTGGATGTGCCCTCCGGATTCATTGAAGCGGCCTTGATTTCGAACGCTCATACGGCGGGCGTGAAGGTGCTGGTCTCGATTGGCGGGGCAGGCGGCGGGCAGGGTACCCGGTTCAACAAGATGGCGCGCAACGAGGCGTACCGGCAGAACTTCGCGAAGAACGTGCACGCGTTCTTAACCGCGAATGGCTACGACGGCGTGGATATTGACTGGGAGGTGCCGAATGCCAAAGACACGTCGAATTGCACCACTTTGATGCAGGAACTGCGCAACGAATTGCCCGCGGGGCAATGGTTGATCTCGATGGCGACGCCTGCGGATCCGCGCAACTATGGGCAGGGGTTTGATATTCCGGCGCTGGCCCCACTGGTGGATTTCATGAATGTGATGACTTATGACTTCACGGGGTCGTGGGCGGGTTATGCGGGGCTGAATTCTCCGCTGTATCAGGATCCGGCGGACCCGATCCAGAGTGGAAGCCTGAAGACTTCGATGGATCTATATGCGGACACCTATGGCGTGCCGCTTGGGCAGTTGAATATTGGCACTCCGTTTTATGGCTATGTGTTTGGCGGCGTGGATGCGCTGTGGGCGGCGTGCGGCAAGTGTTCGTCGAATCAGCAGAACTACGGAAGCTACATCGAGCCGCTGCTCCATTCTTCGGATTGGAAGAAAGAGTTTGATAAGAGCGCACGGTCTCCTTATATGGTGAACGCGAGCGCGGGCAAGTTCATCACTTACGATAACGCATCTTCTACCAGCGCCAAGACACGCTACGTCATGAAGGAGCGGGGATTCGGCGGGGTTTTCATGTGGGAGTTGAGCGCGGACTACGACGGGAAGTCGCAGGAGCTGATGACGGCGATGTACAAGGCGTGGGTGGGGACGAAGTAGGGGGCGAAATTCTGCGAGTTGGTCGGGAATTCCCGCGTGCGCCGGCGGAGTGGGTAAGGGAGGGGTCCTTCGACTCCGCAGCATCTTAGCGCTTCGCGCGAATACGCTGCTCCGCTCAGGAAGACAATTCGCCGCGAACCGAGTTCCTTAGCCGCAGCACAGCCCATGCCAGCGCCGCGATTCCTGCCAGCCAGATTGCGTATGCAATTCTCACTACCCATGCGGGCGCTACTCCTACTCGCCGCAGCAGGAAGGGTAGAAAATTCCAGCACGTGATGTGGACATAGTCCCAGGGATCGTAGGTCATAGACTCGTTGTTCAGGCCCCACGCGTCCATTTTGCCGAGAGCGAAGGCGGCGATATTCTTGAAGCGCAGGGCGATCAAAAACGTCGGATGACCCAGCGTTTCCATCTGATAAATCTCAAGCGGCAACCAGAAGGCGAGGGACGCAACCTGGATGATCAGGCTGACGACGATAAGAGCGAAGCCTGCGCGCCAGATCCACTGACTTAGATTCGCGCGATAGTGAAGCAGCAGCGGCACGGCCGTCAGCGCCGCGAGTTCAACCGTCGTCGAAACATAGCGGTCGCCCCATGCCATGTCTCCAGCCCAGAAGGTGTAGCGCGCATAGAAGACGATGTACCAAGCCAGCAGTAACAGTGTGGTCACGCCATAGGCGCGGAGTTCCGGGGACATGCGCTTCCACAACAGCGCGAGCAGTAGGATCGCTACTACCAGCAGCGGATCGAATAGGAAGATGGATTTCTCGGGCTTGAAGAGCGCGCCCAGGATGCCTTCGTGGAGGGGCGTGCTCCAGGGGTAAGTCGGGGGCAGCGTGGGATCGTTCTGCAAGGACTCTCGGGCAAAAATCGGAAGGTAGGTGTGGGTGAACGAGCCGAAACGGTAGTAGCTGTACCAGCGCTCGATCAGCAGGAAGACGGCGTAGACGGGAGCCGCGATCTTCATGTAGTCAAGCCAACGCCGCGTGAGATCGGCAAGGCTGGCGCGCTCAAGAAACAGAGTTACGAGCAGAAAGAAACCGGCAGCCACCAGGTCCATGCCGGTTGTCAGGCGCGTGAGCAGGTTGAGGCCAAGCGCCACTGAGCCGATGAGGAGTGCTCGGCGGTTGTGGGTGCGCAGCCAGTCATACTGAAAAGCAAAACCAGTGAGGGTCAGAAGCATGATGTAGTTGTTCTCCATCATGTTCTGCGTGTAGTGCAGGTGCGTGGTGCAGAACAGCAGCGCGAGGACTCCGGCGATGGACTCATTGCTCGAAAAGCGCAGCTGTCGCAGGAAGCGAAATGCGATGAGCGCGGTGAGCACGTTGACCAGAATGCTGATGGAGTAGCTGACGACGATGCTGCGGATGGAGGGATCGTCTTCATAGCCGGTGAAAACGGGCAGGTGGGCTATGGCGGTGCCAACGAGATCGGCGGGCAGCATGAGCAGGCTCTGGCCGACGCCGTACCAGCTAAAGAGTTGGCCGCCGCGGCCGTGCAGGCCGAACTCGGGATACTCGTTGGGGAAAACTTGTGGCTCCGAGGTCCAGAGCCAGTGCGTGGTCTGGAGGCGGTGCGCGGTGTCGGAGGTGCCGAGTTCGCCGGATTGGACTACAAAGGCGAGCAGGGCGGCGGTCAGGCACAAGAGGAATAGCGGATCACGAAACCATAGAGTCTGGCGCGAGGGCATTGTTGGAATGATATTGCGAGAAGAGGTTTTCTGGCGGCGAAAATGGAAAGTGTGTGCGCACGTCGCAAATCACAAGGTGGACTGTGAAATCGTGATTGCTGCGCGTAAATTCCGGCGCAGATGGGCGCAGCGCCGAATCGGATGCAGCAAGCAGACCCTTCGGCTCCGCACAGGAAGGGCTCCGAAGGGCCGCTTTGCAAAAAAGGAATCGCCCGTAAATTCCCCCCAGTTAATTCGACCTATTGCTGAGGTGGAGGCGGGGCGCCTTGTCCGTGTTCTTCTCCCATTTGTTGACGGTGTTCGGCCTGCATCTTTTCGAATTTGGCCTTCTGCTCAGCGTTGAGGATCCCGCGCAGCTTGGCAACGTACTTTTCGTGAATTTCGCGCATTTTGGCCCGGCTCTCCTCGCGCGAAGCCGAAGTGTTATCCATGACCTGGACCATCTGCTCGCGCTGATCCTTCATGATGGCTTTGACCTGCGGTTTCTGCGCTTCGGTCAAATTCAGCTTGTGGGAGAGGTTGTCGAGTTGGTCCTCGACGGATGGTATGTGATGTCCGGCGCCGGACTCACCTGGCGGGGGGCTCCCAGCCTGGGCGAGTAAAAGCGCGGGCGCGAATAGCGCCAGGGCGAGCATCAGCAGTGCGTATCTCAATGTCTTCATTGTGTTTTCTCTCCAAGAATCGGGATCGGCTCGATTTGCCTTGTAGCTATAACGCTGATTATAAGGAAACTTGCATGAAGAGTGGGTAAAGTTGCGTAAAGAGAAGGGATGGGACGGGGCGGATTGTTGTCGAAATATCGATTGGGCCCCGTGCACCGAGCTGGAAATTGGCCCCAATCCAGGGTCCTGCCAGATGGGTTCGGCTAAGTCCTAAGGCCTCTTCGCACCCATGCGAGCCAGGATCGCGACGAACCTGGGATTGGTCCTGATGGAATCGAACGCCGGATCGACTCGCAACCAATTGGCTTGGATATCCCCTGGTGCCGTCTGCTCTAGCCAGTAGAGCGCCCGGTCCGGGTTGCCGGTTGCCAGGCAGAGGGCAGCAAGGGCGGACCCGACACCATTCGGCTCGGACTCGGTTGCTTCCACTTCCGCCAAAATCTTTGTGGCCGAGGGCATATCTCCGGAAAGCGCGTAGGCTCGTCCCAAGGCGCTCCGGTAAACGGGGACGCCGCCCGAGAGCTTCGAGGCGGTTCCCAATTCCCGGATGGCCTCCGGAAACTTCTTTTGTTCCGTGTAGGACCAGCCCAACACAGCATGGGCAACCATGAAGTCTGGATTGAGCTGTAATGCTACTTGCGCCTGGCGCACCGCCTGATCGTAATCGCGCGCGAAATAGTAAACATAGCCGAGTCCCGCATGCACCGACGGAGACAGCGGATCGATCTTCTGTGCAAACTGCATCTGTTGCAGAGCCTCATCGGTGCGGCCCTGAGCCGCGAGGTACAGTGCGAACCACTGATGGGCCGGGACATAGTTGTCGTCGAGCTCGAGGGCTCGCCGGAATTGCTGCTCGGCGGCGGCCCAGTCCTCGCGCCACATGAATTCGGTATACGCCCGCGCCGCGTGGGCAGGCGCCATCGAATCGTCGATCTGCAATGCCTTGGTGGCTGCAATCTTGGCCTGGCTCACGGCATCCATGGTGGGATCGAATCCATAGAACGCTTTCAGGTTGTACGCATCGGCCAGACCTGCGTACGCAGCGGCATAGGAAGGATCTTTCGCCAGTGCCTGAGCATAGAATTGGACGCTCTTTTCCAAGCCATCGCGCGACCTCAGATTGAAATAATGACGTCCCTGCAAATAAAGTTCGTGGGCATCGGGGTTGACGGGGCGTGGACTTGCCACCGGGGCGGCGGCCGGAAGCAACTGCACGTGAATCTGTTCCGCGATATCTGCTGTCACCTCGCTCTCTAGAGGCAATAGCTGCAGCATCTCGCGATCGTACGTCTCGGCCCACAAGTGAGTCTGGTCGCCGGCTCGAACCAGCTGAGCGGTAATTCTCAGCCGTCCGTTCTCGTGGCGAATGCTGTTTTCCAGGATGTAGTCGGCGCCAAGCTCCCGGCCAATCTCGCGAGCGCTTTTCTTGGAGCGGGCATACTGCATGGCCGAAGTTCTGGCGATCACCTTCAACCGCTGGGGGTTGAGGCGCGTCAACTGCGCGATCATCTCTTCCGTCAGGCCCTCGACCAAATAGGGTTCCGGGGTGGGGCTGAGGTCGTCGAATGGAAGTACCGCTAATACCATTACCGGAGCTGAAGCCAGCGGCCGAAAGCGGTGCCGCCCGAATAGGATCGCCGCCACGAGCATCACCACCAAGATGGTGGCAAGCGCGACCCAACGCCGCGTAGCTGGCCACCGGCGGCTACCCTGAACCGGCTGTCCAAAACTGCGCTCCAAGGCAGGTTCCTCAAGAACCGTCAATGCAGCCTTGTCTGCAGCCTTATCGACTGGTGCAATGAAGCGATAGCCGCGCTTCGGCAGGGTCTCGACAAAACGAGGCTGCTCGGCATCGTCTCCCAATGCGCTGCGAATCTGACGGACGGCGAAGTTCAACCCGTGTTCAAAGTCGACGAAGGTCTGCGAACCCCAGACCTGCTCGGCAACTTCGACGCGAGTCACGATTTCCCCCGCCCGCATTACCAGCAGCACCAGCACTTTGGCAGGTTGGGGTTGAAGCTTGACGAGAACCCCGTCGCGGCGCAATTCTCCGCTGCGGAGGTCCAGTTGAAAGCCGCTAAAGGAGGCGACTTCTTTGAATTTGGGCAAAGTTGACACGCGGTCCCCGGAGGGGAAGGGCACCCACGCCCTTGCGCCAGATTATAGCCGAGGACATGGGATAAGCGAGGCCTCAATCCCGCTGTGGCGACCGGTTTCTCGCGGCCTGTACGAAGGGGCTAGACATCCTGGGCGACCACCAAGTTGTTGATGTTAAACGCCTTGGCATCCTCTGACAAAACTCATACGAAACTTACCAGCAGCCAATTGACCAAGCGCGCGGAAACCAGCATACATGTTGCTCGGCCCGACATGCCGATTTCAAGAGGATGGAGAAACTACAATGAAACGCTGGATCATTTTCGCATTTGCCGCAGCCGCCCTGCTAGCGCCCACGCTCACGTTCGCGCAGGACACGGGGCAAGCCGTAAAGCAGATCACCTTTGACTTAGTGCCTCAAGCAAAGTTTCTCAGCTGCCTGGGTGTGGCGGGAGAGCCAGCCCCCACCGCTACGGTGACGGTCAAGAGAGGCACGCTGCACGACACCTTGATTCTGAGTGCCGCAAACCTGAAGCCGCACCTGGCCTTTGATCTCTTCACCATTCAGAACACAAATTTGTTGGCCAATGGAAAGACCGACCCGAGCTTTGTGAACTTTGGACTGGCCTGGTACCAAACCGATCTGCAAGCCAACGGCAGCGGTGTGGCTAAGGTCACAATCCAGACCATTCTCCTCGATCAGATCTTCGGATTCGATCCCAACGCAAGCCTATCGCCGACGCATACTTTCCACGTGGGCTTCTGGTTCAACAACCCGGCGGACGCGGCCGCTTGCGGCTTCGATGTGACCAAACCAACTCCCTTTAATGGTGAGCAGAAGGCGGGGCCGAACGCAATGATCAGCGTGCCCAACGCAACCACGAATCTGGGTCCGTTGTGCACAGACGCCCCTTGCAACGATTGATCGCACGGCCGGGCGAGCCGCGCGGCAGGTCTTCAGGTGGCTGAGGAAGGCTCAAATTTGTGGCTTCGGGAGAGCGCGGCCGACTTGCGCGTGCAGTCGGCCGGCTCCCGGGAGGACAGGCAGTTAGGGGATCTGGTTCCAAAGGAATGGACAGAGATGTTCAATTGCAAAGGAGTCGATAGCCACCGGCTTTGGTTCTACCAACGACATGAACAAGTCGCTAGTCGCGTTGTAGGCAGGCCAGACTGGTCTGCCAGCGACGTTGGGGTTGCCCGTCTTCGCGAACTGCGTCCAGTAGAGGAGCATCGACTTAGAGAGGCGCGTCTGCGGATTTGTAAGGGGTGTCGGTATCGGCAGCCCAAAAAGGTCGAAGCCCTTGAAAAGGTATTGAATCTCCGAAGCATGGTAGGCGCCTAACGGGAAGGTTAAGAGCCCGCCAAAGTCACCTTGCACCGGGGGTGCGTCTTCATCGGCGAACTCATAGGTGTAAGTGGGGACATATGCTGACAGCGCCAGAGCTGCATTCCGCACAGGACAACTGAAAGCTCCGTCGGTAGCTGCCGCGCCCAAGGCCTGACCGCCGGTCGGATAAACGGAAAACGAGTATACGCCGAGAACGTAGGGGACCAGAGGCGCCGGAAACAGAGCCTCTACAGCAGCGGTGTACTCATCCGACGTGAGAATCGGATTCCCCTTCAAATCGTAGGACTCGGCCACAAACAGGTTGTATTCGTTTGCCGCGGTGCCGGTCATGACAGGCACGTGGTTAAATGTGCCGCTGGCAAAGGAGCCGGCTATTGTGTTTGTAAGCAGCACTCCATCCACGAACGGGAACATGGGGAAGACGTCAAAAGCAACGAAGTATGGGGCGGGAATGGCACGCAAACAAGCTGCCGGGGCCGGATCGCCGCATCCGACCTCAGCGGCAATTGTCTCGCCCGTTGGGACGGTTGGACTGTTATAGGGGGCCGAGTTGCTTTCGCCGTCGGGTAGGGGAACAACGTACTGCAGGTAGGGTTGGAACTCCTCGTATGATCCACTTTCGGCGATCGCCGCGCTGAACAAGCCTGCAGCCGTTGGAGAGGCGAGGTGAGCATAAACGCTTTGTCCGCCCGCGGATTGGCCGAAGATGGTGACGTTGGACGGATTGCCGCCAAACGCCGCGATGTTGTTCTGAACCCATTGCAACGCCAGTTGCTGATCCATCAAACCATAGTTGCCGGCCTCATGGCTTTCAGCATCGATCGCGGTCTGCGCGAAGAATCCCAGATAGCCGAGGCGGTAGTTAATGGTGACGACGATCACGCCCTGTTTGACGAGCCATTGCGGGTTGTAAGAATTGCTGGCTCCTTCAATGAGTCCGCCACCGTGGATCCAAAACATCACAGGCAGGTTCGAACCACCCAACGCGGGCGTATAAACGTTCAGGTAAAGGCAATCCTCATTGCCAACTACAGTGTTACCGGATGGCTGCGGGCAGATATTGCCGAATTGAGTCGCATGGAAGGGGTGCGTTGGAAAAGACCCGTAGGCCTGCGGCGGCGTCCAGCGCAAAGCTCCCACCGGCGGAACCGCGTAAGGGATGCCGAGAAATTGGTTCATGCCCCCTGCCTTTCGGCCGACCACTACTCCACTGGTCGTGGTAACAGTCGGAGGAGCTGCAAATGCGGTTGCTACCGTGGCCAACGTGACCACGCACACAGCCGCCATTACAAACAACAGTCTGGAAGTAGAGCCACAGTGCAGTTCATTTTTCGTCGTCCCGCCGTTTCTCATCGTTGATTCCTCCCTAGGTGATCGATCCGGTCTCGTCTGAAGATTCTGGACGTGGGGCGTTCTTTAGTTGAGCTGGAATTTTTGCTGGTCCCCAAATCGTCGGCAATTGTCCTCTTGATCCCTGCTTGTGTCAATGTGAAAGAAGTTTCATCCCAATCACGTTTCGGGGGCCGTGCGCCGTGAGGGGCGTTCACGAAGGGCTTGTGATCATGCGCTTGGCGCGGATTCAGGGTGAGTTGCGACCAGTCCCATCGCCTCCATTTTCGATGGCGATCGAAACGGGGCAGGGCACCGTCGTTATCTGAGCAGCTTCGAAAGGACTTGGTTGACAGTGAAGGCCGCCGTATAGGCAACGATGGTCATGTAGACAAATTGGAAGACGGGCCACTTCCAGCTGTTGGTTTCGCGGCGCACAATGGCCAGGGTTGAGGTGCACTGCATGGCGAACGCGAAAAATACCAGCAGCGCCATAGCTCCCGCGAGAGTCAGATCTTGCCGAAGCGCATTCTGGAGCGTCATGGCATGCGTTGCCGGGTCGGTCCCATAGATCGTGCCCAGGGTCCCGACGATCACTTCGCGCGCGATTACGGAGGTCAGGAGGCCGACTCCGATTTTCCAGTTGAAGCCGAGAGGCCGGATTACGGGTTCAATCCCATGCCCGAGGTGGGCGATCACGCTCTGCTCCAACTGGGGAACTCCGCCGTTGTGCAGTGGAAGATTGGTCAGGACCCACACCAGCAGAGAGACCGCCAAGATGATTGTTCCCGCCTGCCGCAAGAAGACGCGTCCGCGGTCAAACAAGCGCAGACCGATCGACTGCCAGGTCGGCCAGCGGTACGCGGGCAGCTCCAGCACGAAGGGGGCGGCAGCCGACTTGAGCACCGACGACTTCAGAAGCCTTGCGGTAGTGATGGCGGCAAGAAATCCCAGCACGTAGAGCGACAGCATGGCGAACGCCCTGGTTCCAAGAAATACCCCGACGACTGGGCGTTCCGGAATGAAGGCCGCAATGAGCAAGGTGTAGATGGGCAGCCGCGCCGAACAGGTCATGAACGGGGCGATAAGGATGGTCGCGATGCGGTCGCGCTTGTTCTCGATGGTGCGTGTGGCCATGATGGCCGGCACCGCGCAGGCATAGGCGGACAAGAGAGGAATAAATGCTTTCCCGTTCAGGCCCACGACCCGCATGGTGCGGTCTGCAATCAGCGCCGCGCGCGCCAGGTAGCCGGAATCTTCCAGCAAACCAATAAAGAAGAAGAGCAGAAGGATCTGGGGCAGGAACACCAGTACGGAACTAACGCCCTTCCAGAGGCCATCCAGAAGAAGCGATCGGAGAACGCCACCAGGAATAAAGGGCGCCGCTTGCTGTCCAAGCCTTGTGAGCAGATCCTGGAAGGCATTGCTCATGGGCTGACCGAGCCCAAAAACGGTCTGGAAAACGGCGCCTACCACCAATATAAAAATGAGCGGACCCCACAGTTTGTGCAGAAATATGTCGTCCAGGCGCCGGCTCCATGTGCTGGGAAGATGCGGCTGGTAATTGACGCGGTCGCCAACCTGGCCGGCCCATTTGCGGCACTGGCGCAGATCCTGAAGAACCGGGAGCAATGGAGACGGCTGCGGATTGTGATCCTGGTGCAGGAAGCGGTCGACGGCGTCCAGACCTGTTTCCTGCGTGGCGCTCACCATGGCAACCGGAGCGCCCAGTTCCGTCGCGAGTTTGAGAACGTCAAGCGATCCGCCGCCTTTGGCAAAAACGTCCGCCATATTCAGGAGCACGAGCGTCGGCAAGCCCAACGCGATCACGGGCGCTGCCAATACCAGGTGACGGGAGAGATGGGTAACATCGAGCACCAGCAAAACCGCGTCTGGGCGGGGCATTCCGTCCATCTTGCCGGTCAACACGTTGACGGCAACGCGTTCATCGTCGGAATAGGGCGTGAGGCTGTAAACGCCAGGCAGATCGATGATTTGGATGGGGTGATCCGCGCCCGCCAGAAGACCGACACGTTGCTCGACGGTGACGCCTGGGTAATTGCCGACTTTCTGACGCAAGCGGGTGAGGCGATTGAAGAGGGTAGACTTCCCGGAATTGGGAGGGCCGATCAAGGCCACGGTGCGGATTTCGCGGCCGGAGCCCTGCCGGGTTTCGTCGATGGCGATTACCGGGCCGGAAGGAGTATCGCAGCATCCGCTGGTAAGGATCGATGTCACGACAAGTCTCCCGAGGGCATAGGTCCAATTGGCTGCACCACATCTCGCTGAACGGTATCTCTTTGGACCATGATGTGGCGCGCGGTCTCTGCGCGCAGGGCTATCTCGGTGCCGTCGACCGAATAAACGCTGGGGTCGCCCAGGGGGGCGCGGCGGGAGAATCGGACCTGTGCGCCGGGAACCAGGCCGATGCGCATCAGGAAGTGCTCGTCGGCGGGAGGCAAGGAAATATGGTCAATGGTGGCCGCCTCCCCCGCTGCGAGATCGATCAGTGGAACTTCAACGCCTTCGCGGATGGTCATGAGGAATGTGTAGTGCATGTGTCTAAATGAAAATGAATTTCAATTTCAACAAGAATAGGATACGGTTTTCGGGTGCCCGGGGTCAACGCAAGGTGTCACCGTTGGTTGTGACATGCATCACACGGGGAAATGGGGGGATTGAACGGGATTGCAGAACACTTGGATTGGGCACGATTTGCGTGGGATGCGAGCTGGGAACTCAGATTGGGGAGTCTCCTTCCGTAACGTAGAATTCACAAGCGGCTTTGGCGATAATGCCCTTGTAGCTGGACAGGCTAATAGCTTCCCGAAACCCGGACCCACAGCGGTTCGGATTTTCCTTTTTTTGCGACGGCAACTCGGCGGAGACTGGCATGGCCTCTAACCCGATGGCAACCCTTTACCGTGCCAATTTAGGCATCTGAGCGAAATGGCTGTCTACAACAATTGACATCCCGCTGTCCGCATATGCAAAAAAAAGCCGCCCAGACATCGGGCGGCATCTTCGGTCTGTTCAGGGCTGAAATGTACGCGCCCCGACCAGAGCTACGGAGTCACAGTCAGGTTGTAAGTGACGTTTTGAACCCCACCCCCTCCGGCCGTCCAAGATCCTTCAAAGTGGATGACATGCGTACCCGGCGATAGCGGTCTTACCATCACCCAGTAGCCATCGGACACAGAATAGCCTTCGGTCGCGCCATCTACTCCGAGGAAGTTGTTCGTCGACGGCATCATGTTGAAGTAGTAAAACGGTGACTGCACCCGAAAGTTGCCGAGCCCATGTACCCTTTTCCCGTCAATGGTGAACTTCAGGTGCTTTATGTTGGTGGTATCGGCATAGGAGGCGGCACAGGCCCTCGCTTCTTGACCGTTCCTGCCCTGAAACCCGGCCCCTTCTACGCTGGAGCACTCGGCATTAATAATGGGAGCAAACAGCACTTTCCCGGCCGGGATCGTGCAACTGCGGGTCGTAGGATTGACGGGTCCGCCCACAAGGAAGAAGACTGGACCGCTCTGTCCCTCGTTGCAATACTGGCCGGTTGTGTCTGAGTAGGGGCTGAGGTCGTTTGTGAAAAGCAATATATACTGCCACCACGCTACGGACCAGTCCCCGTACGACATGCCCAGCACGTTCTCGTTCGGAGCGTAGACAGCACTGTAGACAGCACTGTAGTCGTCATCATGCCTGTCGTTCGCCAACACACTTGGCACTGACAACGCTGCCAGGCCTAGGCCCAGCACAACTGCAGCAATTACGATCAGATGTGCGCGTTTCATAGTCTCTCTCCTTTGTTGGTGATGTTTCTTCGTTCACCGACCATTTGTCTGACAACGATGCGTTTCCCGAAAATCGGTTTTTCGCCTCAACGGCTGCTAGAACTTTTCGTCGCAGAGGCGAGGGAGTTAGCGAACAACGGTGTGTGACTTCTAACAGCGACGTGGGTGATCGAGGATGCTAAGTGAGTCGCAGACGGGATAAACCCTGCCTGCCTCTCGGTCAACTTGCTGCGCGCCCGGCCTTCTCAGGAAAGCAGGGCGGAGCCCATAATCACGCGGCCGCACGACGGGTGCTTCCGCGACAGCTTCGGGCATTGCGATGGAAACCTCGGGAGTGCTCTCAAAAGGCAGGGATTCAGACTCATCGTACGCGGTCTCAGGCACATCTTCCGCAGGAACCGCGAAAGACACACTCAGGACGAGAGCGACGAGCAAGACGAGCACGGAGCGCGATTGGGTCATACGCGCACCTGACTGTGGGGAAGATCCTGCCTTGGCGGGTAGAAGACTCGCACGACGATTAGGCAGGTCGTGCTCTTTCAAGAGGCTAACGGCATCTTTCTAGACCTAGGCGAGGGTGCGTGTCTGTGACGCGCGTCACAGACTAATCTGACAACGAGCCGTCCGTGGCAGGGACCCTCAATCTACGGACAAACGTGTCGTTGCCATTTCACTCATTTAAAACTAAGGTTCTTTTCCGCACTTAGAGAATCCGCAGAAACTTCTTCGCCGGTCCAACTTCCGGGAATAGATTTTCTTCCTCCAAAAACTCCTGCGAGTGCACGCATCTCCGGCTGCCGCGCAACTTCACCGGGTGCTTCAGGTGCAGCATCTCGTGATAGAGGATGTACTCAACGACGTAGCGGGGGACGCGCGGGTGGTCGAAGACTCGGCTGATGACAATCGTGTTATGCGCGGGGTCATAGTGGCCTAAGCGGTTTCGGGCGTGGTCGCGGCTCCAGGTGAGTTGGGGACGGCCCATCAGGCCGTGGAAGAAGCGGCGATTGAGGTCGTCGAAAATTTCTTCGAGATGGTAGTGGTGGCCGCGGGCGGAGTGGATGTGCTTGCGTCCGCGGAGCTGGCGCACCAGGCGCGCCTTCGCGGCCAGATCGTGGCTGGCGATGTAACGGCGATAGCGGGCGCTGTGGACGCGGTCAATCGGCTTGCGGTAAAGCTTGGCAAAAAGAATATGAGCGATTGCGTGCAAGACGGGTTCGGGCGCGCCTTCGAGCAGATCGGAGAGGCGGATGTAAAGCTCGGACTGGCGCAGACGAATCGTGTTGTTGATGGAGACGAACGGGTAGAAGCGGATGTGGATGGGCGGGGCGGGCGTGCGGGGACGGAGTTCGGCGTAGGCCTGATGGAAGATTTCTGAAAGCTGCGGATGCACGTTGAGGTGAGATTAGCACGAGGGCGGTACCCAGTAACTAGTAGCCAGTATCCAGTAACAACGCCGACTCCCTAGTTCTTCTTTTTGTGCTTCATGTACTCCTCGACTTCCACGAGAGTTTTGCGATGATCTTCGGCGCTGGAATCCACGGTTTCGAGGGAGTCCGATAGCACAAATTCGTATTGCTTGGCTTCCTTGGGATCGGCATTGGCGGCATCCTTTAGAGCGCGCAGCTTGGACTGAAATTCGGTGTCGGCTTCGATGACCACCTTCAACGGCTTGCGGATATCGTTCTTGCGGCCCACGTACATGTCGATGTTTTCGTCGAGTTCCTGGTAGATGGTGAGGAAATCCTGCAGCAGGTCGTGGGTTTGGAGGCCGCGGTTGGTGGTTTTGGGGTTGGCGCGCATTTGCTCCATGGCGGTCATGCGATCGCGGGCAAACTTCACGTAAAGCTTTAAGCGCTCGTCGGGTTCGAGCATGGCGTCGCGGAGCTGGTCGATCTCGATCGGATTAAGCGGGTCGCGGCGGCGCTGCGCCGAAAGGGAAGAGACGAAAGGCAGCGCGAGCACAGCGAACAACCCGAACGCGATGCGCCGACGCGTGGACCGAATCATTTCTTCTTGTCCTTTTTATCCGAGAACATTTCCTTGAGCAGGGTGGTGCGGATGTCCTCGAGACGATGCGCGGCCTGGTCAACCGGAGGCTGGTCCTCGAATGCGAGAGTGCGCTTGATGTCGCGCAGTTTCGCGGCCATTTTGCGCATGGCGATCTCAACATTCTTCAGATGCTTTCTGGATTCGATGGCGGAGTCGCTAGCCTTCTGGGAATACGCGACGATGTCATCGACGGCGGCGCGAGCCTCGGCAACATGGCTTTCGGTGTAAAGCTTGTCGGCCGCTCGCAGCTGGAGTTCAGCGATGCGGATCGAGATTTCAGCGCGGTCTTCCGCCGTTGCATTTGGGAGGCGGGATTTCAGCCCGTCAACGGTTTCCTCAAAGGCCGCGCAGTTCGCGGCGGCGAGGGCCACTAACAGCAGGCATAGGGCAAGTCGGCGCATTGGTCAGTGCTTTTTAGGCTCGATCGCGATAAGGCGATGTTGAGCCTGCCACTCCTGATCAGGATACTTCCCCTTGGCCGTATCGAGGAAGTGGTGATAGTCCACGGATGCCGCCTTGAAGTCGCCTAAATGGTCATAGGCGGAGGCGCGCACAAAAAAAGCAAGGGCCGGCATCTCCACTTTTAGCAGCTCGCGTCCGTTAAGAGCTCTCACGGCGAGCTCGTAGTTCTTATTCTCGCTGGCGGCAAAGGCCAAGTCCACATAGGCCTCTGGCAAGTCCCGCTTGAGCCGGACAGCGGCCAGCAACTCCTGCTGCGCCTCCGGGAATTTCTTTTGCAGCAACAAAGCTTTTCCTAACGCACGATGCAGTTCGGGATCATTCGGCTGAGCTGTAACCAACGGCCGGTAGGCGGCTTCCGCGAGATCATTCTTTCCAGCGTCGGCATAAAGGTCGGCGAGATCGCGCTGCGCCGCGGAATCGTTTGGGGACAGCTTGAGCGCAGTTTGGAGCTCGGCGATGGCATCATCTTTCTTGCCTTCTGCGGCAAGCACGCGGCCGAGTTGGATGTGGAGGCCCGCGTCATCCGGGCGATCGGCGGCCAGACGACGCAACACGGGCTCGGCGTCGGCGAGGCGGTTCGACTTCATATAAATGTTGGTGAGACCAATGGCGGCCTCGGTGGAATGCGGGTCGAGGGCGAGGACTTTCTTGTACTCGGCCTCGGCGGCGGGGAAGTCTTTTTGGCGCTCGTCGAGCAGGCCAGCGGAGAGATAAGGCTCGGGATCGGTGGGAACGAGTTCGGCGGCCTTGTTGTACGCCTGGAGGGCTTGGGCGGGATCGCGGGTTTCGAGCAAATGACCGAGTGAGAGCCATGCTCGCGCCTGACCTTCCTCAACGTGAGCGGTGGGCTTGAGAGTGGTGGCCGCGCGGAGGAAGTGCTCGCCTTCGGGATTGTGGGCGCGCGCCAGCATCAGGCCGAGGTTGAGGTTGGATTCGAAAACGTCGGGCTTGGCAGCAACGGATTTGCGGTAGGCAGCGATAGACTCATCGGTGCGGTTAAGCCCGTTGAGGGAGAAGCCAAGATCGAACCACGCCTGATAGGACCAGGATGCTTTGTTGTCGGGATCGCGGTCGAGGGCCTTCTCCAGCAACGTCTCGGCGGAAGCGAAGTCGCTTTTCTGGAGCGCGGCCTCGGCTTGGGCGATTTCGGCGGGCTGGTCGGTGATCGCTTCGCGATGATGGCGGACGGTGGTATGCGTGTCGATGACCTGGGCGAAGACGCTCGTACTAAGCAGGAGAGCGAGGAGCGCGTTGGAGAGCCGGGCCATTACGTCGGTGAGTGGTCTAGAGAAGAGCTTAAACCACAGAGGATGCGGAGAGCACAGAGGACTGCGACGAGCGAACCCAGGTTCCTTATTTGGCACCATCGGAATGGCCATTGGGGCTCAACACCAGCCTTAGGTACTGGCCGGTGTAGGAATTCGTCAGCTCGGCAATCGCTTCCGGCGTGCCTGCGCCTACTACGCGTCCGCCGCGGTCTCCGCCTTCGGGGCCAAGGTCGATGACCCAATCGGCAGTCTTGATGACTTCTAGGTTGTGCTCGATTACGAGGATGGACCCTCCTATATCGATGAGACGGCGGAACGCGAACAGCAGTTTGCTTACGTCGTCGAAGTGCAGACCGGTAGTGGGCTCGTCGAAAATGTAGAGCACGTGGCGTTTGCGTGTCGTTACGCTGCCGCCTTCGGAGTGATGGACAGGCGCGCGGCCACACGTCTGCAGGTGGGCCGCCAGCTTCATGCGCTGCGCTTCGCCTCCTGAAAGCGTGGTGGCCGACTGGCCAAAGCGCAGGTAGCCCAGGCCGACTTCATCGAGCACGCGTAGCTTTTCAGTGAGGCGCGGAACTTCGGCGAAGAACTTGAGGCCTTCGCGGATGGTCAGGTTCAAGACCTCGTGAATGTTCTTGCCTTTGTAGCGAACTTCGAGAACCTGCGGCTTGTAACGGCTGCCCTTGCATTCGTCGCAAATGAGCTCGACGTCGGCCAGGAATTGCATTTCGACGGTGACCGTGCCATCGCCCTGGCAATTTTCGCAGCGGCCGCCGGGGACGTTGAAGGAAAAATGGCCGGCGGCGAAGCCGCGCTTCTTGGCTTCGGGGAGCGCAGCAAAAAGTTCGCGGATGATGTCGAAAGCCTTGATGTAGGTGACGGGATTGGATCGCGGGGTGCGGCCGATGGGCGATTGGTCGACCAGCACGACCTCGTCGAGATATTCATCGCCTTCGATACGGTCCCAAAGAATGGCGGGCGGAGCGCTGCCGTTGCTTTGGCGCTTGGCTGCGGCGAGTCCCTGGTAGAGCACGTCATGGAGCAGCGACGATTTGCCGGAGCCGGAAACGCCGGTGATCGCGACCAGCATGTTCAGAGGGATTTCCAGATCGATGCGCTTGAGGTTGTGGGCGCGCGCGCCCGTCACCTTGATCCTGCGGGAGCCGGGGACACGGCGGCGCGGCGGAATCTGAATGTGCAGTTCGTTAGCGAGGTAGCGGCCGGTGAGCGATTGCGGCATCTTGAGAATTTCGGCATAAGTGCCGGCCCCGATTACTTTGCCTCCGCTTTCGCCCGCGCCGGGGCCGAGGTCGAGAATGTGGTCGGCGACGCGCATGATGTCAGGGTCGTGCTCGACGACGAGGATGGTATTTCCGAGGTCGCGCAGGCCGTGCAGGATTTTAATGAGCCGGTGCGTATCGCGGCTGTGCAGTCCGATGGAAGGCTCGTCGAGCACGTAGAGGGTCCCGACCAATCGGGAGCCGAGAGAGGTCGCGAGCTGAATGCGTTGCGCCTCTCCGCCAGAGAGCGTGGAGGCCAACCGATCGAGCGTGAGATATTCGAGGCCGACATCGTTGAGAAAGCGCAGGCGCTCGCGGAGTTCGACGAGGAGCCTCTCTGCAATCTTGGCTTGCGCGGGCGTGAGTTGAAGCTGATCGAAGAAACGCGCAGCCTCTTCGACCGTCATGTGGCAGACCTGGCAAATATTCTTGCCTTCGATTTTCACCTGTCGGGCTTCGGTGCGCAGGCGAGTGCCCGCGCATTCCGAGCAAAGCGAGTATCCACGATAGCGGCTGAGGAAAACGCGAACGTGGAGTTTGTATTTCTTGCGTTCGAGATACTGGAAAAATCCGCGCACGCCCAAAAAGCGATCCTGGCCTTCGAGGACGAGGCGCTGGTGCTCCGGGTCAAGTTCGTGCCACGGGACATCGAGCGGAATGGCGGCCTGGCGGGCAAAGCGCTTGAGGTCGGTGAACAGCGGACGATACTTCGGTTTGGTCCAGGGCTCGATGGCGCCTTCGTTCAGCGTCTTGCCCTTATCGGGGATGACGAGATCGAGATCGAAGTCGATGGTGTTGCCGAAGCCCTGGCAGCGCGGGCAAGCCCCATACGGATTGTTGAAGGAAAACAGGCGCGGCTCGGGCTCCTCGTAGCGGGAGCCGTCGTTCTTGCATTCGAAGCGCTGCGAGAAGCGCAGGCGCTGGGGCGACGCAGCCTCGCCGTCCTTATTACTGTCGCGTGGCGCGGTTTCGAAGATGACCTCGCCCGACTCGCGGTAGGCGATTTCGACCGCGTCCACGATGCGGGAGCGCTGGTCCGAGGAGACGACGAGTCGATCGACCAGGGCGAAGAGAGGCTCGGCGAAGTTGACGTCGAGCAGCGATTCGGGCGTGGAGAATTCGAAGATTTGTCCGTTTTGCAAAAGGCGGTTGAAGCCGCGCTTGCGGAGATCGAAGAGGCGGGCCTTGAGAGCCTCAGCCAAAAGATTTGGCTCGGAAGACTTCTTTGCGCCGCGTGATTTCTTGGCACTCTTTGGCTCAGCGGCTGGCACGTGCGCTTGAATCGGAAAGAGCACATTCAGCCGCGTGCCCTCGCCCAGCGCCAGAATGCGGCCGGCCACTTCGTCCACCGTGTCTTTCTTCACTTCCTGTCCGCACTGCAGGCAATAGGTGCGGCCGATGCGGGCGAAGAGCAGGCGCAGGTAATCGTAGATTTCGGTTGCCGTGGCGACGGTCGAGCGCGGATTGCGCGTCGAATTCTTCTGCTTGATGGCGACCGCGGGAGCGATTCCGTCAATCACGTCGGCGTCGGGCTTCTCGATGCGTTCCAGAAACTGGCGCGCGTAAGCGGAGAGCGACTCGACATAGCGCCGCTGCCCTTCGGCGTAAATCGTATCGAAGGCAAGCGACGACTTGCCCGAGCCGGAGACTCCGGTGACGACGGTCATGCTGTTATGCGGGATCTCAAAATCGATGTTCTTGAGGTTATGAACCCGGGCCCCGCGAACAATAATGCTCTCTGTGGACATCTCCCCCTGGCTCTACAGACGGCTCAAAACTCGCTACCGAATCTTTCTATTATAAATCGGCGGCAGGGTTGAGATTATCCCACTGCCTACCACACAGGAACGGAGTGTACCAGGGCCCTCACCCGGCCTTGCCTGATCTTGTCCTGCTACAATTCCACGCGAAGGTGCTTTCATGGCGACAAACTACGCGACATACAAGGGTCTTAAGAAATTGGCGAGGCTAATAGACAGCGAGCTTAATGCGCGGCCAGAACCGGGTGTGGTCGATGAAATCAAAGCATGGAATAGGCTGCTGACGAAGCATCTTGGAGAGCACAAGAAGCAACTGAATCAAACAGGCAGCCTCCGTTACGAGTACCATGAACAAAAAATACTGTTGCTCAAAGGCGATAAAGTTAAGGCGACACTTAGGCCCCTTAAAAGACGAACTCCTCCTACGCGGACGGCCTAGCCGAGAGCAATCATCTGAAACCGCGAGGGTGCACGTCCAAGCTCCGCTTGGGCGGGGACTTTCGCTGACACTACCGAATCCCGTCTTCCGCCTCGGGGGTCGCCTTGGGCGCGGTGCGCAGAAACTTCATGATTCCTTCGCCGGTGGCGTTGCCCGCTCGCTTCTTGAAGAAGTCGGCTGCGGTTTCCACCACTCCAACTTTTTCGGCGACTGCTGCCGCGATCCACTGGTTAAGGACACGCCATCTTCTTTCGCCAGCCGCTGCGCCGCCTTCTTGATGGAAAGCGGAAGCTTCAATGGACAAGTAGATTTGCTCATGGTCCTAAGTCTCACATCCCTCCGACATCACCGATTTCACCACATCCAAAGCTCCTGCACCACAGATTTCCAAACTGATGGAAGCAAGAGGCGTGTCGCTAAGTCCTTATTCCATGATATTTACATGTAAGTCCATTGATCTCGGAATATATTACGGACAATGCCTCAAAGAGCCGTTTTTTACGCCCTTAAGATCCTACGCGCTAAGATTTGCCGCTAACTCCTTATTCTCAAAGATCGAGCGAAGGGGGTCTTATAGCGAAATCAATGAATGCAGAAAAGATCGTCTGATTGTGTCGCGATTGGGGAGCGACGATGGTCCGTTAGTAGCGACGAACGCGAAGAGGCAAGAATGTAGACGAGCAGCGAACGACGAACGAGCGAACGACGAGCGACGGCAGCTTCTCACTGCGCCGCGAACGAGAACAGGATAAGGATGTAGATCCAGATCGCGGTCATCGCGTGCCAGTACCACGACGTGATGTCGACGACGATGCGGCGGGTTTCGACGTGCAGGCGATTGAGCCAGGAAGCGACATCGGCGAAGAGCAGAGCGAGCAATCCGCCGGCGAGATGAAGGCCGTGCATCGCGGTCAGGACGTAGACGAACGAACTGCTGGTCCCGCCTTGCAGATGGAATCCGCGCGCGGAGAGATTGTTCCACGCCCAGAAGTTGTCCGGCGAGGAAGAGGAATCCGAGCACGGTGGTCAGGGCGAGCCAGGGGAAGTGGCGCTCTTCGCCGAGCGAGATTCCGGGCATTGACTGCACCGGAGCGAGCGCAGCTTCGCGCGTGATGGCGCGGCGCGCGAAGTCAATGGTGACGCTGCTCGTAATCAGCACGGCGGTGTTCGCGAGCAGAATCAGCCAAGGCAGTTTCACAGGAGCCCAGTTGCTGATGTAAGCATCGGTCGCAAAGTCTGGGCTGAGGAAGCCGCGGCGCACCAGATAGACCGCGGTGAAAGAAAGAAACAGCATGGCGATAGGCGTCATGGCGACAGCCAAGCCGAGGCGCGCGTTACGCAGACGATCGCCGTAATTCGGGATCGAGCTTGGGACAAAGTGGGGATTGTTGTCGCCGCCGCCGCGTCCGCGGCCATCGTCGCCTCCGCCGCGGGGCGGGAGCGATGCGCCGTTGTGGCCGGCTGAGCGCGAGCGCGGCGAAATGGGTATCGGTCGCGGCATTCGAGCCAAAGAAAGCGGAGTCAAGCAGGCGCCGACAAGCGACGCCGGTTGCGTCCCACATCTACTGTGTACTAGATGATCTCACTTCGTTCGCAGGTTCGCCAATGAGTCATGCGGGATTGTACCGGTGTGCAAAGGATTGCGCTGACACCGCTCTCCGGGCCCGTTTCGAGCTTGCTTTTTGCGCAGTGCAGCCTTCATCATTAGCGTCGGCCTGATTCTCGGCTGCATACAGGAGCGAAAGAATGAACCGGTTTTCGGGAATGTCAACGGCTTTTTGGATGGTAGGCGCGGCGATTATCCTTTTCCTCGTCGCATGTTCTCCCGCGTTTGCGCAGGGACGCGTCGAAGGCGTTTTCAACGGGCACAGGATCATTTATCCGCAATCAAGCATTCCGCAGCCAGGACGTCATCACACGAATTATTTCTATGTCGATTCTGACAAGCCGCAAAGCACACCGCCGTCGGGCGTCGAGACGCCGGGATCGCTCGCCTGTGTGTACCAGTTGGTAAGCGGACCGGCAGGCTGTCCAGTTGCCACCAGCACGGCGTTGCCCACCGGCGGTTGGGGAGCGATCGCCATTGTTGACGCCGGCGACTACCCGACCGCAGCGGCGGATCTTGCGGCCTTCTCCAGCTATTACGGAATTCCGCCCGCTGATTTTACCGTGGTCTGGACCACCAAAAAGGCTCCTCCCGTGTACTCGGATTGGGAGGTCGAAGAGGCGCTGGACATCGAGTGGGCCCATGCCATGGCGCCCAACGCCAAGCTTTACCTGGTTGAATCACCGCTATGCCAGACCGCGTGCGCAACCGATCCCACTTGGGCTGCGGTGACACTTGCCGCCAAGCTAGTCAAGGCCGCGGGTGGCGGCGTGATCAGCATGAGCTGGGGCGATGCGGAAGTCAGCCAGGAGACGGGCTGGGACCATTACTTCACGAACAAGAGCGATGTCTTTTTCGCCGCCAGCGGTGACTCTGGCTTGGGCGTAGGCATTTATCCCGGGTCGTCGCCGAACGTGGTTTCGGTTGGCGGCACGTATATCAACCGTGATGGAAGCGGCAAATTTGTAAGCGAGATCTACTACACGGGCGGAGGCGGAGGCAACATCAGTCCTTATGAACCCCGGCCGGCCTATCAGAATGGAGTTGCGAGTGTCGTCGGGAGCCATCGAGGGTATCCCGATGTGGCGTCCGATTACTGCTGCGCACCGATTTATTTGCAGGGGGCATGGTATTCGGTCGGCGGCACAAGCTGGGCCTCACCAACGTTCGCGGGCATTGTGAACGCTGCGGGCAACAAGGCGAAGGGGAGCGTCGCCGAGCTTAAGATGATATACAACGAACTGGCGAATCCGAGCCAGTACGCCGCGGATTTCTTCGACATCACGCAGGGCGATTCGCGCTGTACGGTGGGCTTCGACCAGTGCACGGGCATCGGGTCGGCGCGAACGTACGCGGGCAAATAGTCGTTGGCACATATTTGTTGTTGGCCGGTTGCGACTCGCTTTGCTGCGACCCTAGGGCGCGCGGCTTCGGGATGAAATCATGGTGGCGAGGCTCTGCTCAGAACCGTTAGACTGAAGGCTGCCGGGCGAGGTGTTGTGGCCGTGCGAAAGTGGCGGAACTGGCAGACGCACCAGACTTAGGATCTGGCGGGGAAACCCATGGGGGTTCGACTCCCCCCTTTCGCACCAATAGTATGCGCATTTGTTCCGAGATATTCTCTTCCTCGATCTCGTAAACGGCGTTGCCATCCTTGGATACAAGTGACTGTGGGCACCGTCTCCTCTTGGTATATCGTGGGTGTCCAGCGAGCGGCAGTTCCTGGCCGCTGGACGTAAGATCGGCCGCAAGGTCAGGGCCGGCAGCGCAGGAAGCAGACAATGAAGAATGCACATCCACCACTGACGGCAGTCCTTGCGAGTCTCTTGCTTGCGGTTGTGTTCCCGAGCGCGAGATCGGTCGCCAAGGTCAACCCGGAGGAGTTCAGCCAGACTGCGATCGTAATAAAAGTCACGGCTGAGCGTGCGGTCGAAGGGGTTGGCAGGCACGGGAGGCCCAGGTACGGAAGCGAATTCTTCATCGTGACCAAAGTGGGAGATAAAGTCTACGATCTCAACGGCGCACAACGCATTGAACCCGGAACCTATCGCGCAAAGATCAACGGCAAGCGCAACCGCGTGCAGTTCCTTTTTGATGGCAAGGACAGAAAGCCAACGTGCTCGGAATGGTACAAAATCGTGAGAGAGCAGGGGAAGATCGGTGAGGAGTCCAAATAATCGTGCTGCGCAAGGTGTTGAATTCTTGCGCGGGGCGAACTCGGATCTGGCGGGAAACGCGTGGGGGTTCGAGTCCCCTTTCGCACCAGTAGTTACGCCCCGAGCCTTCAGAATTTCATCTGCAATCCAGCTCTAGTGAAAATCGTGCGAGGGCGTTGGCGCGGCGCTGATGGAGAGCGGTTGAATGCTGCGGGCTTTCAGGTGCACCACGTTGTTCTGGTTTTGCACTATGCCGGAGACCAGGACGAAACGTTCGTTGAGAACCACCATGCGGTTCTGGTCATAAAAATCGGGGCTGATAATGACGCGGGATGTGCCGGTTTCGTCTTCGAGGGTCATGAAGATGATTCCCTTGGCGGTGCCGGGACGCTGGCGCGTGATGACGCATCCGGCCGTGGCCGCTTCTATACCGTGAGGAAGATTGCGCAATTCGAGGGCGGACTTTACGCCCCGGGCGCGGAGAACATCGCGGCGATAGGCCACGGGATGGTGGCCGGTGGTGAGTCCGGTGCCGTGATAGTCGGCGATTAACCTTTCTTCTACATTCATGGGGCGCAGAGGTGAAGCCCCGTCGAGTTCGATAAGTCCTTCTAATAATGGACCGGTTTTTCTTACCGCCTTTTCTACCTGCCACAATGCGTCGCGGCGATGGAGCTTGGTGGCAGGAGAGACATGATTGAGAGCTCCGATGGTCGCGAGAATCGCCAGATTATCGCGGGTGAGTTGGGGGACGCGGCGGGCTATATCTTCGACGGAGGCGAACGGGGCGCGCTGGCGCTCGCGGACGAGGGCTTCCGCGGCGGCTTGCTGCAGGCCGCGTACGTAGCGCAGGCCGAGGCGGAGGGCGAGGTGGTGGTCATTATTATTATTTTCGCTTTCGAGCGTGCACTTCCATCCGGAGCGCGTCAGATCCACGGGGTGCACGGGCAGGCCGTGGCGTTGGGCGTCTTTCACGATCGTGGCGGGATGGTAGAAGCCCATCGGCCAATTGTTGAGCAGCGCGGCGGTGAAGGCGGCCAGATACCGAACTTTCAGGAATGCGCTGGCGTAGGCGATGAGAGCGAAGCTGGCGGCGTGCGATTCGGGAAAGCCATAGAGGGCGAACGAGCTGATGAATTTGACGATTTGCTCCTGGGTTTGCGGCTGGAATCCGTTGGCGGTCATGCCGGCTCGAAGTTTGGTTTCGATTTCGCGCATGCGCTGCTGGGAGCGCTTGCTGCCGAGGGCGCGGCGCAGCTCTTCGGCCTGGCCTCCGGTGAAGTTGGCGCAGATCATGGCCAGCTTCAGGAGTTGCTCTTGAAATAGCGGCACGCCCAACGTTCGCTTGAGAACCGGGATCAGCGATTCATGCGGATAAGTTACCGGTTCCTTGCCCTGGCGGCGGCGGAGATAGGGGCTGGTCATTTCTCCAGTGATTGGGCCGGGGCGAATGAGCGCGACCTGGGTGACGAGGTCGTAAAACTTGGTTGGATTGTTGCGCGGGAGCGACGCCATTTGGGCGCAGCTTTCGATCTGGAACATGCCGATGGTATCGGCTTTGCGGATAGTGTCATAGACGTCGGGGCAATCTTGTGGGAGGTGGGCTAGGTCTACTTCTTCGCCATAGTGATCTTGAATCAGGCCGATGCTGTCTTTGAGGACGGCCATCATGCCCAGACCTAATAAGTCGACTTTGATCAGGCCTAAGTCGGCACAATCGTCCTTATCCCATTGCACGACGACGCGGCCGGGCATGGTGGCGGGCTCAAGTGGAACGACGGAATCAAGCTGCCCCTGGCAGATGACCATGCCCCCGGAATGCTGACTAAGATGGCGGGGTAAGTCCTGCACGCGTTGGCAGAGATTTAAATAAGCGGCGATTTGCGGATGACTGAGGTCGAGACCGGTATTTGTGAAGCTGCGCTCCATGGTGTCGTTGGGATCGCGCCACTCCCAGGTGCCGACGACGGCGGACAAACGGGCGAGCGTGTCTTCATCGAAGCCGAGGACTTTGCCCATTTCGCGGGCGGCGGAGCGCCCGCGGTACGTGCAGACATTCGCGGTCATGGCGGCGCCGCGCTTTCCATAGCGCTCGTAGACGTATTGAATGACCTTCTCACGCTCATCGCCACTGGGGAGATCGAGATCGATATCGGGCCACTCGCCACGCTCTTCGGATAGGAAGCGCTCGAAAAGTAAATCCATGCCGATGGGATCAATCGCGGTGATGCCGAGCGAATAACAGACGGCGCTGTTGGCAGCCGAGCCACGTCCCTGGACTAGAATGCCGTTGCGTTCGCAGAAACAGACTAAGTCCCAAACGATCAGGAAATAGCCAGAGAGTTTTAACTTTTCGATGAGAGCGAGTTCTTTATCGAGTTGCGCACGAACACGGGCGCTGACGGGGCGGTAACGGCAGCGTGCACCGTCCCACGTGCGCTTGCGGAGGAACGAATCCATGGTCTCGCCATCGGGGACGGGATAACACGGGAATTCGTAGCCTAACTTTTCGAGTGTGAATTCAAGACGGGAAGATAACTCAGCGGTCGAGGCAATGGCCTCGGGAAGATCGGCAAAGAGTCGGGACATTTCTTCTGCGCTGCGAAGGTGGCGCTCGGAATTACGGGCGAGCAGACGGCCGGCGGTGTCGAGGCGGCGCTTGTTGCGGAGGCAAGTAAAGACATCGGCAATTTGGCGCTCGGCGGGCGTGGCATAGCAAACGCCGTTGGTGGCCAGCAAAGGCAGATGATGTTCTCGTGCCACAGTGATGGCGGCTTGATTGCGGGCTTCCTGATGACGGTCGGCGTGGCGCTGCAGTTCGACGTAGACGTTTTCGCGGCCGAAGATATCTGTAAGTTGATGCAGGAGAGCGCGGGCAGCAGGAATGCCACCTTGCGTTAGTGCATGGGAAAGCGGGCCGTTTCCGTCTCCAGTCAGGCAGATCAGACCTTCGGCATGGGATTGCAATTCGGCGAGTGAGACGGTTGCGAGATTATTTTTCTGCGTGCGGAGTTTTGTGGTGGTGATGAGGCGGCAGAGGTTCTGATAGCCGGTGCGAGTTGCGACCAGGAGCGGATAGTTTCCGCCGTCGGCGACGGCGATTTCGGCTCCCACGTGAGCTTTGATCTTGGCTTGCTTGGCGGCCATGTGAAAACGCGGCGCGCCATAGACTCCGTGACGGTCGAGGAGAGCCATGGCCGAGAGGCCGCGATTGGCGCAGGTAGCAACGAGGGTTTCGGGCAGGGAAGCGCCTTCCAGAAAACTGAAAGCGGAGCGGGCGTGGAGTTCGACATAGGGCATGGCATAAACGAAGTGACAGGGAGAGAGAAGTTGCTTGTCGTTGGTCATTCGTCGTTGGTCGTTCGCGGTGCTTGGACGAACGACACATCCCGAACGACTAACGACAAACGACCGACGACTCAGTTCTAATCAAACACTCCTTCTACGAACCACTGGCGGTGGAGGCGATCGCGATAGATGCGATAGAAGCCGGGGCCAGCGGGAGTTTTCAGAGCTACGTCCCATTCTTCTCGCGTCCAGGCTGCGGCGTTCCACCAATTGCCGGAACTCGACCACGGTCCGGACGCGGCGAGGACGCGGCGAGGACGGTTCCAGAGGCGGACAAAATGCGGTTTCCTGCCGTCGAGTTCCACCGCGGTTTCGAGAGCAGGACGAAAAATGCGGAGCGCAATGACGGGCGCGAACTCCTGCGAGTTCGGGGAGGGGTAGGAGTCCTTCGACTCCGTGGGAGCTTTGCTTCGCACGCTCCCGCTGCGCTCAGGATGACAGGGCCTCCTCACGTCTTGGAGGGTTGAAAATCGTTGCAGTGTGAAACTGCCGGGCCTGTGCGTATCGAGCAGATAGGGCGTGCCCACGCAATCATTGCCCTCATTATCGGTAGTGCCCACAACCCCACGAATTCGCTCTAAAGTGATTTCGAGCTTTTCCGCCTCGGGCGAGGGCGGCGCAAAAAGATTCCCCTGCGCGAGCCGCGGCTTGACTGGAACAACTTCAAGCCGCAGAGCGCGAATGGGGGCGGAGAATGAAGTTTGCTCCAGATAGAGGCGGACAAGGCTGAACAGCAGATTCTTATCTTGCGTGGGGACGGGAAGTTTCCACGCGTGCTCGAATTGTTCGCCTTCTTGCGAGCCATTACAGATCTTCGCTGATTCGAGGTGAGACGCGGCAAAAATTCCCACCCAATGAAAACCGCGTTGGGTGAGGCACCCCACTACGTTTTGTGCTTTGGAGTTGGCGCACGTTGAGCCCGACCGTCAGGCGCAGTTCGCTGGCGGCTTGTGCTGTCGCGAGCAGGCGGGAGCAGAGATACTGGAGGAGGCGGCTCAGTATAAAGAAGATGGATTCGAGGGTTTCAACGGGATCGTCGAACTCGAAACTTTCGGAGAAGTCTGCATTGGGCTCAATCGCCAACAAGGCGCGAGCGATTGCGCCGCGGGCGAGTTTTTGTATGTACAGACCTTCCTGGCCGAGGCGCTCCACAATGGCAACTGTGGGCAACGCGGCCAGAGCCTGAAATGCGCGAATGCCCCATCGATTGAGGGATTCAAGCATTCCAGGTGAAAGCGGGAGCGCTTCGATGGGCAGGGCCGCGAGGCGCTGGGCTTCTTCCCCAACGGGAATGATAGTGTTTGCGGAAAAGCCGCGGGCGGCGAGGAACGAGGTGTCTGGATTGGCGGCAATGGCTATGCGAACGTCGAATCCGGCTTCGGCGGCGGCAGCAGTCATGATGCGGAGGGCGCGAGGCCACACTCCATTTTGCAGATTGTTTTGCCGGCTGGCGTTGCGTTGACTATCCTTCTGTCGCGCAAAAAGTTTTGCCGTTCCGCTGAGATCGAGAATCGCAACTCCGGAAGCGGTGGATTCTACGCGCGGCGAGAACTTGCTTGCACAATCAAGCAGGGCGGATTGCGCCAATCCTTCCTCGGCGAGGGAACGCTTGCGCAGCACGGCGCCGGCGCAGAGTCCGGCTTGCAGCTTCGTCATACCGGTTTGAATTCCAGCGCGGCGAGCCGCGAGGTTCGTAGCGAAAACTCGGGGCAGATTGGCAGGGCCATCGAGGATGGCAATGGGCGAGCGGGTCAGAGCTGTCCTTGTTTCTGCCGGCTCGGAGAGCAGGGAAGCTTGCACGGGGAAATCGGGAATGTAGATGCAGGCGAACATGGAATAAGTCTTGTTGAACTAGGCCCATTGCGTTTGCAGGGAAAAGCCTGTCCTTTCCGAGCGCGCGGGTTTCTTTTCCCGGTCGCGCACTACTTCTACGCTGAGATTCCATTGCGTGAGCAGGTTTCCTGAGAGCAGAGCTGGGCAGTCACACTCCCCATCCGGCGAAAACTGCATCTGCTGGTGACCTCTGTCGCCCACCCCATCGGGGACGGCTGTCGCTACGCGCAGCACAAGGCTGGCGCAGTTGGTGGCGTGCGGCTCCTGCGTTAGAAAAACCAGGGCTGCGGGCTGGCGCTCGATGACGCGGCTGGAGCGGAACCATGAACTCAGGGGAACTTTGCGCACGACGCGTTCGGGAATGCCGCTGAGATCGACGGCAATCAATGTAAAGCCACCGCTTTGCAACAATATGTCTGCCACTTTGAAGGCCTGTTCCAGTGGGGGGAGCTTGACCCGGGTTTTTCCGCAGCGCACCCAGAGCAGGCGCGGCATGGAGATGCCAGCGGCCTGGCCGGAAGCGGGATCGAAGTTGTCACCGGCATCGACCAGAGCGCAGAAATGATCGCGGGTAGACTGCGCCAGCAGGGAAACGAGGATCGAGGTCTTGCCGGAAGAAGCCAGGTTGCTGCCGCCGCAAATTTCGGTCAGGGCGTGGAGCGGAACCCCGCAGACGGCGCTGTCAATCTGAGCGATGCCGGTGGGAAGCGAGCCTCGATCTTCATTCTTGCGCCCATAGACGGTAAAAGCGGCGGGAAGGGTCTGTTCGATTTGAGCTTTCAGCAGGGCGGCGCGCATAATAGATTCGCCTTTTGTTCGCTATCAAGGATTGTTAGATTAGACCTTCGTAAGGGCCTTGTCAATGCCCGGGTATGCCGAAACTCCGTAATCTTTTGTAACGCATTGAGAGGACTGCGAATATTTTTTGAAAGTCCGGGGTTTAAGTCATTGGCATCTTAATTGTGGTAGCGTTACAACGGTGATTTGGGAAGAGTTTTGCAGTTTCTTCCGGAAAAACTGCTGGTTAATTCACGCAGCCCGTAGCAACTGAGCAGAAGCGGGTCAGCGTAGGATGATCGGCACGAGGAACACACTATGCGTAAAAATTTCTCCCTCCGTACGGTGCTGTTTGCACTCGTCGTGCTGGCGATGTCGATGGCAACGGCCACGACCTCGTTCGCGCAGATTCGCATTTCGGTCGGGTTCGGTCCGCCCGCGCTTCCCGTCTATGAGCAACCGCTTTGCCCCGGCGACGGTTATATCTGGACGCCCGGTTATTGGGCCTGGGACGCGGATATCGACGATTACTACTGGGTGCCGGGAACGTGGATATTGGCGCCGGAAGTTGGCTACCTTTGGACGCCTCCATACTGGGGTTGGGACAATGGCAGCTGGCTTTTTTATGACGGCTATTGGGGGCCGCACGTCGGCTTCTATGGCGGAATTAATTATGGATTCGGATATTTCGGCTATGGTTTCGTCGGCGGACGTTGGGACCACGACCGCTTTTTCTACAACCGCACGGTGATGAACATCAACGTGGTGAACATTCACAATGTGTACGAGGAGCGGATCGAGAATGTCAGGGTGAATTACGTGAGTTACAACGGCGGGCCGGGCGGGATTGAAGCGCGTCCGCGGCGGGAAGAGGAGATGGCTGCACGCGATCGGCACATCGGAGCCGTGTCCGCGCAGACTCAGCATTGGCAGGCAGCGCGCGGGAATCCGGAACTGCGAGCGTCGGCAAATCACGGCCGGCCGCCCGTGGCTGCGACTGGTCGCCCGGGAGAATTCAGCGGCCGCGAAGTTGCACCGGCGCGAGAGGCGGGGGGAACCTACAACCCTCCGGCGAATCGTGGAGGCAATGTGCCGCGGGGCGAGAGCGGCATGTCTCGCACCCCAGTCCATCCCAACGAACTGCCGAAGGCTGAACGCGTCACTCCCAACACTGGAAACGGCAACCGTGACCGGAAGTTCCAGCAGCAGCAGGACAAGATGTTAGCCAGGCAGGAACAGCAGCAGCAGAAACTCCAACAGCAGCAGGAAAAAGAGCACCAGCAACTGGCGAAGCAGAATGCTGACGAAGGCAGAAAGCAGCAGACTGAGCAACGGCACCAGCAACAGACGCAGCAATTGCAGGAAAAACATACCCAGCAGCGGCAGCAGTTGCAACAGAAGTTTCAGCCGCCGCCAGGGAAACGGAAGTAAGCCGGTTACGACCTAAAGTCTGCGGCGAAGCAGAGAGGGATCTGCTTTTCGGAGCTGTCGCCCGAAGAGCATATCCCTCAATGTTTTTTGGCGGTCATTGACACCGGGTCTTATGCCACATACGATTTGCGACATCATGCAGACCTCCAAAACTGACTCTTGCTTACTGCCCCGCGCGAATCGAACTTGTCATTCCGACCTAGTGCGGCCTTGTGCTTCTGATCTAAGACGGCCTTGGTATTCCGCCCGAAGGGAGGAATCTGCTCTTGGTCGGGGCTTAACGTGTCTAGCAGTCTTCCTCATCGTTTTAGTCTGTACGTTTGCCGCCGCCAGCGTGCCGCCGGCGGTTGCGAGCGCTGACCCGCACCGCTATCTCGACGACATCAAAGCCTTGACCACGCCCGCAATGGAAGGGCGCGGGAATGGCAGCAAGGGACTGACGCGGGCCCGTCATCTTATCGAAAAGCGGTACAAGGGGCTGGGCCTCGAACCAGCAGGCGTGAATGGATCTTTCTTGCAGTCGTTCACGCTGATCACGGGTGCGCAATTGAAAGGGAAGAACGAATTTGCCCTTACGGCGGGGGGCAAGAAGCGCGAATTGAAAGCAAAGCAGGACTTTGTTCCGTTCAGCTTCTCGTCGTCGGGATCGGCGCAGGGAGCGATTGTGTTTGCAGGCTATGGCGCGACCGCCGAAGAATTCCAGTACGACGACTACGCTGGCATCGACGTTAAAGACAAGATCGTGGTGGTGCTCCGCTACGAGCCGCCGGCGTTCGCCGTGAAGGAAGGCAATCACGGGATGACGCGGCACTCGCAGTTGATCACGAAGGCGATCAATGCGCGCAATCATGGCGCGAAGGCGCTGGTGCTGGTGAATGGGAAGTTAGGCGAGGGAGAAGAAGATCTCTTGACGCGCTTTGGCAGCGTCAGCGGGCCGGAAGACATCGGGATCATTTTCGCGCAGGTGCGAAATGATGTGGCCGGGGAATGGTTGAAGGCGGCAGGGAAGTCGCTGGCGGATTTGCAGAAGCAGATTGACGATTCGTCGAAGCCGGCATCATTCGAGGTGGGTGGGGATCAGACCGCGGCAATAACGGTTGGCATCAAAACCACGCGAGCCACCGTGGACAACGTGTTGGCGTATCTTCCTGGCAAAACGGACGAATACGTGATTGTGGGCGCTCACTATGATCACCTGGGGCACGGCAATTTCGATTCGCTGGCACCTTCGCAGATTGGGCAAATCCATCCCGGCGCCGATGACAACGGGTCGGGCACGGCGGGGGTTCTGGAACTGGCGCGAATGATGGCGCCGCTGAAGGGCCAGTTGCAGCGTGGCATTCTGTTTGAGTCATTTGCGGGCGAAGAGCTTGGATTGCTGGGATCGGCGGCATGGGTGAAGGATCCGACGCGGCCGCTGGATAAGGCCGTGGCCATGCTGAATATGGACATGATCGGCCGGATCAAAAATGAGAAGGTCTACATCGGCGGCGTCGGAACCGGTTCTACATTGAAGGCCGCAGTCGAGCAGGCCGCTGCAAACTCGGGATTCAAGATCGAGTATTCGCCGGGCGGATACTCATCGAGCGATCACACTTCTTTTGTCGCGAAGAAGATTCCAGTGCTGTTTTTCTTTTCGGGGCTGCATTCCGATTATCACAAGCCCTCGGACACGTGGGACAAAATTGATCCGGAACCGGCGGCGCGACTGCTCGGCGTGGTGGCGTCAACGGCTGAACAACTGGCTGACGCGGCGGAACGCCCGGCATTTCAAGTCGTCGCCGAAGATAAGCCGGCGGGCGGATCGGGCTCAGGCGGATACGGGCCCTACTTCGGATCGATTCCGGATTTCGGGCAGGTCGAAAACGGCGTGAAGTTTTCGGATGTGAGACCGGCGTCGCCCGCAGCAAAGGCAGGGCTCAAGGCTGGCGATATCCTGATTGAATTTGCCGGGAAGCCGATTAAAAACCTGTACGATTTCACCGATGCATTGCGGCGAAGCAAGATCGGCGAGGTTGTCGAGGTAAAGGTGCTGCGCGATGGGCAGCCGGTCACGGCGTCGGTGAAACTGGAACAGCGCAAGTGAGCAGAGTTCCCGCCCCCCCACCCCGCGGGCGGAGCGCCCGCGCAACTGCCAGCAAGGTGCGGACGCTACAATTGCTCTACCGTCCGGCCTCGAATCGATACCCGATCCCGCGCAGCGTCTTCAGGTAGCGCGGATGGCGTGGATCGCGTTCGATTTTTTCCCGCAGGCGGCGCACGAATACGTCAATCGACCGCGGCGTGACGAACGAGCCTTCCTTCCAAACGGCGTCAAGAAGCTGATCTCTCGTGAACACTCGTCCACGATGGCGGGCAAGATATTCGAGGAGCCGGAACTCGCGCACGGTGGTGGGCACGGTCTTGCCCTGCACGCGGACGCTCATCGATGCGATGTCAATCTCCAACTCTCCCAGCTGGATCAGTTCGCGATTCGGGGCCTCCGCCTGAGTGCGAAGAACGTTGCGCACGCGCGCAATCAATTCGCGCGGGCTGAAGGGCTTAGTAATGTAGCCGTCGCCACCGGCGTCGAACGCTTGCAGCCGGTCTGGTTCCAGCGTGCGAGCGGAGAGGAAAATGACCGGGGTCTTAGCCAGTTGGTCATGCTGACGAATCTGGCGGCAGAGGTCAATTCCGCTAATGCCGGGCAGCATGATGTCGAGCAGAAAAAGCGCAGGCGGGACCAAGGCCGCGGAAGGAACAACGGGTATGCCGGAAAGGAATGTCGAAACTTCGTAGCCCGCAGTGCGCAGATTGTGTTCAATCAGACGCGAAACGTCTATGTCGTCTTCGACGACATAGATCAACTCCGTGTGGCGTGGGGTGGTAACCGCCTCCAATGAGTGCATGGGCTGAGAAGAAGCCTCTCCCGCTCCTAGGGCACAAGTTGAAACTGGTGTCATTCGAACAGTAGCGGGCATGTGTTGCGGTAATGTTGCGTTCCTGTTAAAGGAGGGTTAATTTGAGCGTCGCTTCGCGGGCTGGCGGTGGTTCGGAACGGTGGAGCAGGCATCTGGCAGGCGCAACTGAAAGCCCGATAGCAGCTGAATCTCCCGCTACTGGATGCCGTATCTGCTTTCCCTGCTTCTCTCCGGAGCGGTACACTGCCTGATATGAATCAGCCCAATCAACCGAATGTGAAGTTTGCGCAGACTCCCGACTACCGCGAAGCATATGCGAACAGCGTGCAGATACGCGTCAATGTATGGGATTTCTTCCTCGTCTTCGGCACCATGCAGCAGGCCTCGGAAACCCAGGTGGAACTGCGGAATTTCCAGGGAATTTACCTGAGTCCACAACAGGCAAAAGCGCTGATGGCCTTGCTGCAGCAGAATGTATCGAACTACGAAGCGGCGTTCGGGGAGATCAAACTCGATCCACGCGCCCCGGGCGGACCGATCCACTGATGGCCGCATGGCGGCGTACCCTAAATTGAAAAGCGCAGCGCAAGCGGATCCCGCGTGGACGCGGCACTTCCTGCTGTTCGCGCTGCTGTTTGCCGGTCTGATGTTGCTGCATGCGCCCCTCTTGCGCCTGCCGTACTTCTGGGACGAGGCCGGGTATTACATCCCGGTGGCGCGCGATCTGTATCTCACCGGCTCGCCCATTCCGCAGTCGACGCTATCGAACGCTCACCCCCCGCTGGTGATGGTGTTGCTAGCTCTCGCCTGGCGGATTTTCGGGTACTCGACGTTGGTGACGCGCGCGGCGATGTCGGCGTTGGCGGCGTTTTCGTTGCTCGGCTTGTTTCGACTGGCACGGCAAGCCACCAATCTCCATATCGCTTGGGCGGTAACGGCGCTGACCGCCGTTTATCCCGTATTTTTTACGCAGAGCGCGATGGCGCTCGTTGACCTGCCCGCTGCCGGATTCACGTTTTGGGCGCTGACTTCCTATCTCGAAGATCGCCCTTGGAGCACACTGCTCTGGTTTTCACTGGCGGCAATGACGAAAGAGACGGCGGTCGTTGCCCCGCTGGCGCTGCTTTCGTGGGAGATGGTGGCTCCTATCGTTCGTTCATCGCGCGAGCAACTTGCTCCGCCGTTGGACAGGCGCATGCGTGCCTTCCATTTGATTCTTCCGCTCGTGCCACTGGCTTGCTGGTTTGCATTTCATCGCGCGAAGACCGGCTTTATATTCGGAAATCCCGAGTTCTTCCGCTATAACGTCGCCGGGACGCTCAATCCTCTGCGCATTCCGATCGCCTTGGTATTGCGTTTGTGGCAGGTAGTTGGATATTTCGGACTGTGGTTGCTCAGCCTGGGCGTTGTGCTGGCGATGCCTCGGCCGCCGCAGATCGAGAACGGTCTGCCACGCAGGCGGATCGAAATCTGGCAACAGGCGGCATTCGCGGCCGTAATTCTTGCTTACCTGATCTTCATGTCTGCGGTCGGCGGCGCGCCGCTGGCGCGCTATCTTCTGCCCGTTACGCCTCTCGTAATTCTGTTATCGGTGGCGACACTGTGGCAGCGCTTACGCCATTGGAAGTTGATTATTGGTGCCGTAGCCGTCGCCTTTGTCGCGGGATTGTTTACCAATCCTCCCTACGGGTTCTCAGTGGAGGATAACCTCGCATACCGCGATTTTGTGGTGATGCATTCCGAAGCCAGCCGGTTCCTGGCCATGCGGTATCCCAATTCAAGTGTGCTGACTGCATGGCCAGCTTCCGACGAACTCAATCGCGCGTGGCTTGGATATGTTGCGCGGCCGTTTCACGTAGTGCGCATCGAGGACTTTACCGCCGCGCAAATTGATTTGGCATACGCGGCCCGAAACCGCTTTGACGTGGCCTTCGTGTTCTCGACGAAGTACCAACCCCGGCATGAGCTTCTTGCAGACTGGGCAGCCTGGCAGGCAATTAAGGAGAGGTTTTTCGGCTATCACCGCGATCTTCCGCCGGAAGAGATCGCCCGGCGGCTGGGTGGCCGAATCGTGTTCCACAAAGAAGAGAATGGACTCTGGGTTGCGGTGATTGCGCTGGACAAGGAGCAGGATGCGCAACTGCAGTTGCTTGAACGTTATTCGCTCAGCAGATGAAACGAGTGCGTCTTGATAATGACCCAGACGCTCTTCCCGGGTTTCAGGACGAGCGCCTCGCGCGCAGCGAGCGTTAGATGCACTTCAAACCGAGTGCCTCCGCAATCGATCGCCGCGGATACAATCCCCTCTTTTTGTTCCAGACTCCGAATCGTTCCCGCGACGATGTTGCGTGCGCTGAGCCCGCGCGGTTGTTCCGTTGCCAGCAGAATGTCACCTGCGCGAACCCCAACCCGCAGGTGCGCACCGGCCTCGACTCTCGCGAGGGGAGTTTCGAGACTTAGAAGTCCAGTGCCGATGCGGCACGTCAGGGTGCCGCGACTCTCATTCACCGCGGTCACCGTTGCGTCGAAGATATTTTCAAACCCCGAGAGCTGAGCAACTGTCTCGAGTCGCGGAGCGTGCATTACGTCCTTGGGCTGGCCTTGCGCCAGGATTTTCCCCGCCTCCAGCACAATCACTTCTTCCCCTAGGGCAAATACTTCCTCACCGCTATGCGTCACAAAGAGTATGGGGATGCGGGACTGCTGGTTCCAGCGGCGCAGGTCAGACAGGATCAGAGACTTCGTCGGACGGTCGAGCGCAATCAGCGGCTCGTCGAGCAACAATGCTCGTGGTTCGATTACCAGCGAACGCGCCAAGGCAACGCGCTGGCGTTCACCGCCTGAGATCTGTGCGGGCCGGCGATCTCGCAAGTGGTCGATCCGGAACGCGCTCAGCATCTCGCGGCTGCGAGTCTGTCTATCGGGCGGGCTCAAGTGGCGCAGCCCATAAGAAACGTTCTCCTCTGCGGTCAAATGAGGGAAGAGCGCCAAATCCTGCAGTACGTAGCCAATGCCGCGTTTCCAGGCGGGCAGGTTCACTTTGCTATCGGAATCATAAACGGCGTCTCCACCAACTACGATTCGTCCTTCGTCGGGGTCGGTCAAACCAGCGATGCAATCGAGCAGCGTCGTCTTACCCGCTCCAGAAGCGCCGAAGAGAATTGTGAACCCGGCCAGCGCGCGAAAGTGAACATTCAGCAGAAAACTTCCCTCGGGATTGGGGAAGCGCTTGCGGATGCGTACCTCGAGTTCAGAGGAAATGCCAAAGGGTGGTGCGGGCGGGGGCGGTACCGTCTTTACTTCCACGGGCCCGCCACCCACGACCGCCGATTGATTCCATACACGATCGACAGCAGGATAAAGGAGATCACGAGCAGCAGAATCGCCGTTTGGTTCGCGCTCGCATAGTTTGCCGCCTGCACTTGATCGTAAATGTCGATGGAAATCGTGCGAGTCACGCCGGGAATATTGCCTCCGACCATGAGCACGACGCCAAACTCGCCCAGCGTGTGTGCGAAGCTCAATGTGAATCCCGTGACCAGTCCCGCTCTTGAAAGAGGAAGCACGACACGCCAAAACGTTAGCGCCGGAGAATGTCCAAGTGTGGCGGAAGCACGCAACAGTTTGGCATCGACCGCGCCGAACGAGGCGGCGAACGGCTGGACGGCAAAAGGAAGGCTATATAACAAGGATCCGATGACCAAGCCTTCAAACGTGAAAGCCAGGGTATGACCGGTAAGCGACTGCCACCAGCGGCCGAGCGGGCTACGAGAGCCGAGCGCGACGAGAACATAGAAACCCAGCACGGTCGGCGGCAGGACGATGGGGAGAGCGACCGCGGCTTCGACCAGAAATTTCCATCGCCAGCGCGACGATGTGAGCCAGTAGGCAATGGGAATTCCGATGACGAACAGAATCGAGGAGACGATCGTGGCCAGCCTCACCGTCAGCCATAAGGCCTCCCAATTCATTTCAGCGGGTCTCCGCCGGCAGGCTGAAGCCGTAGCTTTGGAGCAGGGAGGCGACCTCCGGGGAGCGCATAAATTCCAGGAACTTGCGCGCCGTTTCCTTTTGTTTGGAGTTGGACAGCACGATGGCTGCCTGGTTCAGCGTTGGGTAGGCGTCGAGGGGAACAGTCCAGTAGCGGCCTTTCGATTTCATCGCCGGTGCCAGCGCATGCGACAGGGCGATCAACCCCGCTTGGGCATTACCTGACTCCACGAACTGCGCTGCCTGCGACACGTTCTCTCCCAGCACCAGGCGGCTCGAGACCTGATCGTAGATTCCGAAATGCCGCAACGCCGCCTCGGCGGCGCGTCCGTAGGGCGCGTGCTGCGGGTTCGCAATCGAGATCTTTTTCACCGCCGGATCGAGCAGCGCCTGCATGCCGAGCTTCGACAAATCCAAGGGCGAATCATTCGGCACCCAGAGCACCAGGCGGCCGACAGCATAGCGGTAAAGTGTGTTCTTCTCCGCCAAGCCAGCGTCGATGAGTTGCTTCGGATAATCCTCGTCGGCGGAGAAAAAAATATCGAAGGGCGCACCGTTGCGAATCTGAGTCGTCAGGTTTCCGGAAGCACCAAAGGTGAGCTTAACGCCCTGTCCGGTCTGCTGCTTGTATTTTGCGGCAATTTCGGGCAGAGCTGCGGTTAGGTCAGCCGCGGCCGCTACGGTAATGTCTTGCGCAAAAGCGGATGCGCACAACAACAGTGCCAACGCAAATCGAGCAAGCATAACGAGTCCTTATTGAATACAAATGTGATTCTGCCGCCTCGCGGCGTGTGAAAGTCAGCCGCCAGACACGCCGCTAGCAGCCAGCAGTTCTCCTTACACCAACTTTGTCTTCGATAACGGCAGCTCGCGCACTCGTTTCCCTGTCGCCGCAAATACTGCATTGAACAGCGCCGGCGCAAACGGCGGAACTCCTGGTTCTCCTACGCCAGCCGGTGCCGCATCGCTTGCGACAATGTGCACGTCAATCTGCCGCGGCGCTCGATTCATGCGCGCAAGTTGATAGGTGTCAAAGTTACTTTGATCGATGACTCCCTTGGTTGCTGTAATCTCACTAAACAACGCCAGGCTGGCGCCAAATACAGCCGCACCCTGGAACTGATTGCGAATGTTGTCGGGGCTGACGATGGTGCCGGCATCCACCACAGTCCACACATTCGGTATGTGCACCTGGCCCTTGTTGTCGACTTCCACCTCGACAACCGTAGCCACATAAGTAAGGAAGCTGCGGTGGGCGGCGATGCCCATCCCACGCCCTTTGCCCATGGCGCGTTTCCCCCACTGTGACTTTTCCGCCGCGATTTCAATCACGCGACGCAGCCGCGCCGTATCCAGCGGATACGCTTTGGCGTCTTCCGCTTCATCGCCCTTGAGATCAAGCTGAACAATCCGCGCCGGACCTACAAGATCAAGTAAGTACTCGACCGAATCTCTTTTGGCGGCCTTCCCCAGCTCATCGGCAAACGAGTGGATGGCAAACGCGTGATAAATATTCGCCACGCTGCGCAGCCATCCAATGCGCACGTGATAGTCGGCCGGCCCGTTTTCTGCGCGATGATTTGGTATGTCGAACGGCAGATTGTTCCATCCCAAGCCCATCTCGTCGTCGGCGTACTTTGCCGTAGCGTCGAAGGTTGAACCGATCGGCGGGTACGTCGTGCGCTGTAACCACGCCGTCGGCTTGCCGTTCGCGCCGATGGCGGCCTTCATGTACATGGCCGCGACGGAGTGGAAATAGTCGCACCTAATGTCGTCCTCGCGCGTCCATACCACTTTGACCGGCTTGCCCAATTGCTTCGATAGAACCGCCGCCTCGGCAACCTGATCCGGCTTCGACTTACGCCCAAATCCGCCGCCCAGCAGAGTTACGTGGCAAGTTACATCTTCTTTCTTAATCCCCAACACACCGGCTACGGTTTCCTGTACAGCTTGCGGATTCTGCGTTGGCGCCCACGCCAGCACTTTGCCGTCGCGATATTCCGCCACGGCAACGTTCGGTTCCATGGCGGCGTGCGCGAGGTGCGGCGTGTAATATTCGGCCTCAATAATCTTGCCCGCCTTGGCAAACACCGCGTCCACATCGCCGACGTTGCGTGCGACTTTGCCGGGTTGTCGGGAGGTGGCCTCAAGCGTCTTGCGAAACTCGCCGGAGTTATACACCGAGTGCGGACTGCTGCCCCATTCGATCTGCAGTTGCTTGCGCCCGCTGAAAGCCGCCCAGGTGTTATCGGCGATCACCGCCACGCCGCCCAGCGGCTTGAACATGTGCGGAGGCTCGACGGTGTCAATCGTCAGCGTCCTCCGCACGCCCGCAACTTTGAGCGCGGCCTTGTCGTCATAAGACTTGATCTTCTGCCCCAGCACGGGAGGGTGTTCGATCGACGCATAAACCATCCCCGGCATGTCTGCGTCCATGCCAAAGACTGCCTTGCCGGTGACAATATCAGGAAGGTCAAACAAAGCGTTGCTCTCTTTGCCGATGTAGCGCCACTCAGAGCGCGATTTGAATCGCAATTCCTCTTTCTTTGGCACCGGCAGTTTCGCCGCCGCCGCCGCCAGTTCGCCATAGCCGAGCTTTCGTCCGCTGGCCTTATGCAGCACGAGGTGCGGCTCAGTCGAGCAATCTTTCGCGGCGACATTCCACTGCGCCGCCGCAGCGCTGATCAGCATGGCCCGGCCGGTCGCCCCTACCTGGCGCATCAGCTCAAAGTAACTGCGCACCGAGTGCGACCCGTCGGTATCCTGCTCTCCATATTTCGGATCGCCAATCGCCTGGTCAATCTTGACCTTAGCCCAGTCGGCATCGAGTTCGTCGGCGACCACAAGCGGCAGGGCAGTGCGGCTTCCGCACCCCATCTCCGATCGATGCGCCACAATCGTGACGGTCCCGTCGGAGGCGATTGCCATCCACAAACTGGGATCAAGCGCGGCCGCCGTTTCGCCCTCAGCGGCCCACAGAGGCTCGGGAACAAAGCGCGCGCTCAGGATGAAGACGCCGCTCGCAAGCGCCCCTTGCAGGAATCCGCGGCGGCTGACATTTTCAACGATCTTCCTGTCAATGAAGTTCATGCCAGCTCCTTCGCAGCCTGATGAATCGCCGCCCGAATCCGCTGGTACGTCCCGCAGCGGCACAGGTTGCCCGACATCACCGTGTCAATATCCTGATCGCTCGGGTGCTTGTTCTCTTTCAGCAGCGCGATCGCCTGCATGATCTGGCCGGTCTGGCAGTATCCGCATTGCGGTACGCGAATCTCCATCCACGCCTTTTGCACGGGATGCAGGGGCGCGACGCCCTCAATCGTAGTGATCTCGCTGCCTGCTACGTCCTTCATCGAAGTCGAGCACGAACGGATGGCTTCACCATTCTGATGCACCGTGCAGGCGCCGCATAGAGACATGCCGCATCCAAACTTCGTGCCCGTCAGCCCAGCCACGTCGCGCAAGTACCAGAGCAGCGGCATCTCGGGATCGCCGTCAAATATTTTCTCTTTGCCGTTCACCTTCAGGCGGATCATTGATTCCCCCAAACTCAATTGGTTCGGCTCACGGCCGCCAACGGATTTTTCGATTCCCATATCCTATTCGCACATCGAAAAATGTGGAAGAGCGCAGATTCCCTCCGTGGCTCTCCGTGCCCCCTGTGGCAAATGGTTTTCTTACCTCCGTCTATAATCGTGTGTCGTTTGACGGAGGGCATTTGGCTTACGATGATCTGCGCGACTGGATACAGGCGCTCGATCGCGCCGGAGAACTAAAACGCATCCGCACCGAGGCGGATCCAATTCTAGAGATCACCGAGATCACCGATCGCGTTTCGAAGAGTCGCGACCAGCAGGGAAGCGTCGGCGGCAAGGCGCTCTTCTTTGAGAATCTCAAGGGTTATCCCGGCCAGAAACTTTTCATCAACCAGTTCGGTTCGGCGCGCCGCATGCGGATGGCGCTCGAAGTCGACTCGCTCGACGAAGTTGCCGAGCGCATTCGCGGATTCCTCGACGTGAAATCTCCGCAGGGCTTTCTCGATAAGGTGAAGATGCTGCCCATGCTGGCCGAGATGGGCAGGTTCTTCCCGAAGACCGTCCCGACCGGACCGTGCAAGGAAGTCATCAAGCGCGATACCTTCTCGCTGCTCGATTTCCCGATCCTCAAGTGCTGGCCGAAGGATGGCGGTCGCTTCATTACGCTTCCGTGCGTCATCACCCGCGATCCCAAGACCGGCAAACGCAACGTCGGCATGTATCGCATGCAGGTGTACGACGAGCGCACAGCAGGCATGCACTGGCAACGCCAGAAGGTAGCAGCCGAGCACTACCGCGACGCGATCCGCAACAGTGTGGGGAAGGGCATTTCTGCCCGTCCTGCCGAGCGCAGCGCGGCGACCAGAGCCGCCGTAGACATCATGGCCCGTTCTTCCGGCGGTGCCAAACTAGCCGAAGGCGATCGCCCTTCCGGCCGCATGGACGTAGCCGTAGCCATCGGCACCGAACCCGCACTCACTTTCTCCGCCATCGTCCCCGCGCCGCCTGACGTCGAAGAGTTCATCATCGCCGGCTTCCTCCGCCAGAAACCAGTCGAACTGGTGAAGTGCGAAACCATCGACCTGGAAGTTCCCGCCAACGCCGAAATTATCCTTGAAGGCTACGTCAATCTCGACGAACTGCGCACTGAAGGCCCATTCGGCGACCACACCGGCTTCTACTCGCTCGAAGACCAGTATCCCGTTTTCCACGTCACCTGCATTACGCACCGCAAAGACCCAATCTACGCCGCGACCGTCGTCGGCAAGCCGCCGCAAGAAGACGCCTGGATGGGTAAAGCGGTCGAGCGCATTTTCCTCCCTCTGATGAAGCTGACTATTCCCGAACTCGTCGACATCAATCTCCCCATCGAAGGTGTCTTTCACAACCTGATGATCGTCTCGATCCGCAAGTCCTATCCGGGACAAGCCCGCAAAGTAATGAACGCCATCTGGGCGCTCGGCCAGGCGATGTTCACCAAGTGCATCGTGGTGGTGGATGAAGACGTGGACGTGCAGGACTTAGGCGATGTAACTCTGAAGGCGCTGAATAACATCGACCCCGAGCGCGACATCCAGTTCACGCTCGGTCCGGTGGATTCGCTGGACCACGCCGCGCGCTTGCCCGACTACGGCTCAAAGATGGGCATAGACGCGACGCGCAAGTGGTCGAGCGAAGGCTTCGCACGTCCGTGGCCAGACGAGATCGTGATGGACGCAAAGACGCGAGCGCTGGTGGATGGAAAGTGGAAGGCGCTGGCGAAAGAGTTGGGGATTGAATAGGACCTCTCTCAGACTTGTTTACTGAACCAGGAGCCTCAGCGGCAAGAAATGTTCCACGTGGAACATCATGCAGCCTGGATTGTATGTATAAAATGAAGGTATGCGACGGAATGTGAACGAGTTAGGCGGTCCGATCAGGGCCTGCTTGCTGGCGTACGGCGAACGCGCCGACAATATATTTTCTGAAGAGATGTTCTAGTAGACTTTGCGGCGCTTGGGCGCTGGCCGGCTGCTTTGTTTTCATCCTCTTGGCGGCATAAGGGGAGGTTTGTGAGTTTTCAACCACGTGGTTCATGTCAAGTTTTCCAGTAAGGTTGGCGACAAAGCGCCGTAGTTTCCTGCTCCGGGGCGCTGAATGCCGGGATTGGCGCGGGTTTGCGTCACTGCGCGACCGGATGCGAAGGGCTTGTGGAGAGGGAATCCGACTGAACACTGATGTTGGCTTGAGTGGGGTAGCAACCGTGGCCACCGTTCTTGTCACTTACTCGTCAGTCCGTCGCGCCACGGCATCACTTCGAGTTCCGCCCTGACTCTACTCCTCGGCGAAGACCCCGAGGCGGTTAGGCGACGATATTTTTTGAACCCGTTGACACGAACGATCATCTCTCCTTGGGGTAACCTACCCCGGGCCCAAAACCAACTCAATAGGAGGAGCCATTGTGAAATGGATCACTCTCTCGCTGCTTGCAGTTGCAACCCTGGCCGGCATTGTCGCCTTCACGATCCCCGCATCTGGACACGCCGATGAAGCGGCCACCCCGATTTTCGTAACCAACATCCCCCCGGGATACCGCGACTGGAGGCTGGTCTCCGTGGCCCATGAAGAAGGCAACCTGAACGATATTCGCGCCATTCTCGGCAACGACGCGGCGATCAACGCGTATCGCGAAGGAGAGCTTCCGTTCCCGGAAGGCACAATCATTGCCCGAATCGCCTGGAGTTACGTCGCGTCGGAAGAAAACAACAAAGTTTTTGGCCGTGCGCAATCTTTCGTTCCCGGCGAGCGCCCGGAGTGGTACCTCCAGTTCATGGTCAAGGACTCAAAAAAGTACGCGGCTACCGGCGGCTGGGGGTACGGTCAATTCGATAAGGACGGCAAACCTGCCGACGAGGCGAAACTCAAAACCTGCTATCCGTGTCACGTGCCGATCAAAGCTCGCGACTTCGTCTTCACCCGTTACGCCCCGTGAGCGGGATTCGATCTAGGTGAACGCACTGGAGGGAGGACATGGAAAATCTCGGAAGTTGGAAGGAGATAGCATGAAACGGATTGCGGTTTTGGTGATTGCAGTTGTTGCGGTGGCTGGTGGTGTCGCCTTTTTGGCGCCGGCACCGGGACACGCGGACGGAGAGCCCGCCGCGGCCTTCGTTACCGAAATTCCTCACGGGTACCGCGACTGGCAGTGGATTTCCTCGGCCCATGAAGCAGGCAACCTCAACAGTCTGGGTGCCATCTTGGGCAACGATGTAGCGATCAAGGCCTATCGCGAAGGGAAGCTCCCCTTCCCGGACGGCACGATCATTGCAGCTTTGCATTACCGTCACGTCGCGTCGGAGGAAAACAACAAAGTCTTTGGCCAGGCCCAATCCTTCGTTCCCGGGGCCCAAACGAATGTTCAGTTCATGGTCAAGGACTCAACCAAGTACGCCGCAACCGGCGGTTGGGGGTTTGCTCACTTCCAGGACGGCAAACCTTCTGGCGACTCGGCGTTTATGAAAACCTGTTTCCCCTGCCACGAGAAGGCCAAAGCGAGCGACCTTGTCTTTACTCGTTATGCGCCTTGATGCTGAAAGCCAGAGCGGAAAGGAATGAGACGATGTCGCCACACAAATCAACTACAGCACAACCAAAAACTCCAAACTACTCAAAAGGAGGGACCATGACCCAAACAGTCTCTACACAACAAGGATCAGCTAGGAAGCGCAAAAGCAAGCTCACGATTGTGATAGCCACAGCGCTCGCCGTCCTCGTCGCCCCGACTGTTTGTGCGCAGGACAAGTACTCGCTGAAATCGCCGAGCGGAATCGCGTTCTCCGACTTCAGGGGATACGAGGACTGGGCTGTCGTCTCTTCCGCCCGAACCGACGAAGTGCTCAAGGTGATCGTCGCCAATCCGACCATGATCTCGGCGTACAAGGCCGGTGTTCCCGGCAGCGGCCAGTCTTTCCCGGATGGCTCCATGATCGTGAAGCTCCAGTGGAAGCCGAAGAAGAGCACGGAGGCCCCTTTCGTCGTGGATGTGCCAGACGTCTTTTCCCAGGCTTTCGTCATGGAAAAGGACAGCAAGAGATTTCCGAAAAGCGGAGGATGGGGATACGCGGTGTTCAACTACGAAGGCGCATCGGACAAGTTCACGGCCGATCCTAAAAGCCTCTCGGACTGCGGGTATGCGTGCCATACGCCAGTGAAGGCGAAGGACTACATCTTCCACCCGTACCAGAAGCGCTGAGCTCCGCGTGGTGGGTGGTCAACATCTCCGGCCCAAGCAAAGCCCGGTTTAAAAACTGTTAGCAGAAAGATTGAAAAGGCGTGCCCGACTTGTCGCGCTTTTCGAGAAGTGGGCATTCGTGATGATCGCCACCTAGGGCCGTCTGCCTGTGTCGTTGACGATACGACCTCCCCGGAGGACAATGCAGCGGTTCTTAGGAGCCGGGGCCCAGGTCTCGTGGTTTCTAGACCTGGGATTCCACTGCCTGCACCCCGGCACCCCTTTTGTTACTTACTCGTCAATCCGTCGCGCCAGGCCATCACTTCGAGTTCCGCCTTGACTGCGTCCATGACTGGAATTACCGGACGCGCCTCCATCGTAAATGCAGGGAGCATCGAACAGAACTTGTGCACCATCAGCGGATCGTCGCAATCCACCAGCAAGTAACCGCCCCAATCGCCCACACGCACCACGAAGAATTCGATCTTGAAATTCGCTGGCGCCTTCCACTGACCAAACACCTCAAGGATTCGCTTCTGCGCCTTCTCGTACTCCGCCGGCGAACCTTGCGGGCGCTCATTCCAGCTGATCACGTATTTCATCCTCATCTCCTATTCGGGAATGGTTTGACCGATTACAGCCGTTTGAGTCTACTCCTCGGCGCCTGCAGGTGCTGAACAATAGGGCGGGTGCGATGCCGCCGATAGCATGAGCTCGTTGTGCCAGCCTGCGGCGCGGCTAAAGCCGCGCCCTTTGAAAACGTCGTACAATGCCGCAGGAGCGTCCCGGTGCATCGTCGCGCGTTCAATCTCTCGCTTCTTAAAGCTTCAGCCGCCGCATACCTTGCTCCGCGCCTTGTCGGCAGGGCGTTTGCCGACACTCTGCCATCGTCGCTCTACGCGAACGCCGTCGTCATTGATTCGCTTTGCGGCCCGCTTACCGACCTGGATGCTCCGCCCAGCGCCGAGACTCTGGCCGCCGTGCGCCAATCCGGCATCACGGCTATCAACTTCACGGTCTCCGCACCCGGCTATGAAGACACGATGGACAACCTCGCAACCGTGCAAGAGTTGGTCGATCATCACCCCGATCTCTTTTCGATCGTGCGCCGCCATTCCGATATTGCGCGCGCCAAGCGCGAATCGAAGATCGGAATTATGCTCGGGTTCCAGTACACATCGTTTCTCGAAGAAAAGCCGGAACGCATCGGGACCTTCCGCCGGCTTGGTGTCCGCATCATGCAGCTCACCTATAACAATCGCAGCATCTTCGGGGATGGATGCCTTGAGCCGGGCAACGCCGGCCTGAGCAAAGCTGGGGTCGCTGCCGTAAAGAAGATGAACGAGTTGGGCGTCGCCCTCGACTTAAGCCACAGCGGATACCGCACAACTTCCGACGGCATCGCGCAGTCCGCCAAGCCAGTGCTCATCTCGCATTCGGGATGCGCCGCCGTCTATGCGCATCCCCGCAGTAAACCCGATGAGATTCTCAAGGCGCTGGCGGATCGCGGCGGATATTTCGGCGTCTACCTGATGCCCTACGTGGTCGCATCGCCCACCATCCCCACGCGCGCGCACGTGCTCGATCACGTCGTGCATGCAATTAATGTGTGCGGGGCCGATCACGTCGGCATCGGCTCCGACGGCGCCATCCAGAAAACGGTGTTGACGCCAGAGCAGAAAGCCGAGTTCGATAAGGACATTGCCCGCCGCAAGCAATTGGGAATTGGCGCTCCCGGTGAAGACCGTTACCCCTATGTCCCCGACCTCAATGGTCCCGATCATATGCAGATGATTGCCGAAGAACTCGCCAAGCGCGGGCAGCCCGCAGCGGTGATTGAGAAAGTTCTGGGCGCAAACTTTCAGCGGGTGATTGGGGAAATCTGGGGCACGGACTAGGAAGCGCTTCTCAAAGCGACTTCACCGGAATCGCCATTACATCGTCCACCAGCCCAACTTCCTTCTGCACGAACGGTTCGGCGTACGTGACGCCGCCCATCATGCCGTAGAAGCGCGCCATGGATTCAATGCGGGCGCGGATTTCTTTCTGCGCGGGAAAGATTTCGCTGCCAGCTTGTTGATCGGTGAACTGCGACTTGTACGCCATCAGCGAGGCGAAGCGGGTTTCAAACTGGTCGGTGATATCGACGACGAAAGTGGGCCGGACGTCGCGATAGAGGCTGGCGTAAATGATCTTGAACGGACGGTGCGGCGCAAGCCCCGCCGACCCGAAGTCGTAGAAAGAGCGGCTGCCGCTCGCGGCTAATGGATGGTCGAGGATGGGAAGCTTGGCCAGTCCCGCGAGAAAGCTGGCTTCGTAACCGAGCACCGATGCCGTGTAATGATCGGGATGACGGCCCTCCCAGTAGGGAAGAATTAGCACGCGCGGACGCAGTTCGCGAAGCATGCGTGCGACTTTGAGGCGATTCTCCCAGGTGTTCTCGACGCGGCCATCGGGGATATCGAGCGCGTGGCGGCAGGAGACTCTGAGAATGCGTGCAGCCTCCTCCGCCTCGTGAGCGCGGTCTTCGGCGTTGCCGCGCGTGCCCATCTCGCCCTGAGTGAGATCGAGAATGCCGGTCCGGTAGCCGCGTTCGGCCATCTTGAGCAGAGTTCCGCCGCAGGTTTGCTCCACGTCGTCGCGGTGCGCGGCGAGGGCGAGGATGTCGAGAGCGTCGTTGGTCGTCGGTCGTTGGTCGTCAGGCATGATCGGGAAACTGCGTAATTTCGTAATCGGATACTGTTGGAATCTGAAACTCTATCGTGTCATCCCGAGGGTAGCGACGAACCCCGACTGATCCGAGAACCTGTGCCGGGAATAGGGGCCCCTCGCTGCGCTTGGGATGACAGTCTACCGGATTCTCTCACGCCGCCGGCTTTGTCGTGCGGCGGTTGGCGAGCACCAAGGCAAGTCCGAACATGAACAGCGCAAAGAGAATTAGCGTCAGAATCGAGGACGTCAGCGAAAAAACGCTGGGCGCTTCGGGATACATCAGCGTGCGCAGCGCTTCAACGCCATAGGTCAGCGGGTTGGCGTACATCAGCCAGCGAATCCATCCGGAGGCACCAGAAAGAGGGAAGAGCGCGCCCGAGAGCAGCCAGAGCGGAATCAAGAACAGATTGATGATGGCGTGGAATGCCTGGGTCGAATCCATGGGCCAGGCGATGGCGAAGCCGAGCCCAGTCAGCGCGAATGATACGAGAAAGACAGTGAGTACGATAAGGCCGAATGAAGCGGCCGTCATGTGCACGCCAACCAGCGGCGCGAACACAAGAAAGATCAAACCCTGCAAAGCCGCCAACGTCGTGCCACCCAGCACCTTCCCGAGCACGATGGCTGCGCGTGGCACGGGCGCTACCAGCACGGAGAGCAGGAAGCCCTCATTGCGATCTTCAATCACCGACATCATGGTGAAAATAGCGGTGAAGAGCACAATCATCACCAGCGTGCCCGGATAAAAGTAGTTCAGATAATGCTGCTGGCCGGCGGCCTGCCCGGAGCGGAACGATGTACCAAATCCGGAGCCGAGGACAATCCAAAACAGCAGTGGAGAAAGAATCACTCCGACTACGCGCGCGCGCTGGCGGTAAAAGCGGACGATCTCACGCCACCACAGTGTGAATGCGGGGAGCATGACGCCGGCGGATGCGGGAGCGTTTGCGGGTATTGCTGCGGTTTGGGTGGACATTGGTTTTAGTTTACAGCGTTTGGGGGCGGGATTGGTCCGACGTTATTGTCAACGAATTTCGTAGAGGTAAGCGTTGTTGATATACTTTCCGCCGATTTGCGTGTTACCGAGTCGTGCGCCTTCCACGGATGCAGTTTTCCCGAACACCGAGCGCAGAGCCTGATACAGGGGCTGCCGGGGACTGATCAACTCGATTCTTGAAAGTTGGTCCGAATTGGCCGAGAGGCGTTGCGTGATATTTGAGAGTTCTTCGTAGGCTTTTCTCGGGCCGATTTCATCCACTCTTGGAGTCGCAATTAACAGGTGCCAGGCATCCGAGTCGGAATGGGAAAGCCATAGTGCGCCATTGGCAGGGAAGGTCTTATTTCTACGCAACGCTTGCCACAGCACTTTCCCGAAATCGATGTCCGCCCCGGTCAGGGCCTCCACGTATGCCATTACCATCTTCCTCGAATCCATTCCATCACGCCAGAGTCGGCCTCCGTAGAGGCTTCATACAATGCTCTAGCTTCCAGCTCTTCCACAATGTCGTAACGCCGGGTGTCGTCCCAGTCTTTGACCGTACTCCAATTCACTCTGAGTTTCCCGTCGGTTTTCATGCCGTCCTGCAACTTCTGCCAGAGGTCCCCGTTCAGTTGGAAGAGCTTCTCCAATTTGTGAACGTACATCTCGTTTACGAACTGCTTGTCGGGAAAATCGTGCTCCTTGACCGCGCCAGCCAAGCAGGATTTCAATGCGCACTCAACTGCGAGGCCGGTCATGTAATAAGCACCAGTCCACAATTTCTTTTCCAAAAGCACGCGAGATTCTTCGAGTCTGCTGTCTGCCAGTGTTCGCAGCGTGTCGCGGTTCAGTCGCGCAATAGGCACGCTCAATTTTACAACGGCATTAGCGATAGCTGGCGCGGCAAATCGAATATCTGCCGAAGCCCTGCCTAGGAGGGATCGCCGCGCCTATCTCCCCTCAGTGGGAGGGTTTCTTTTTAGACTTCTTCTCAGCTTCTGCCGCAGCCTCGGCCTCTTCGTTCCAAAACCTGTGCCCAGTGCGGTGGATGAACACGTCTTCGAGAGTTGGCTTGCTCATGCTCAACGACTGAATCTCTCCCGGGAACGCCTCCACGACGTCCGGCACGAAGCGGTGGCCGTTCTCGATCTCGAGGCGGACGTGTTTGTCGAGCACCGAGGTATCAACGTGGAACTGGTCATGAATCTGGACTGCGAGCGACTGTGGATCACGCGCTTCTAGCAGGATGACGTCGCCGCCGATTTCGCGGGTCAGCGATTCGGGCGTGCCCAGAGCGACCAGCCGTCCCTCGCTCAGAATCGCCAGCCGGTCACAGCGTTCGGCTTCTTCCATCAGGTGCGTAGTCACGATGATCGAGACGTGCTCCTGATCGCGAAGTATTCCCAGGTACTGCCAAAGATCGCGGCGCGCGCCGGGATCGAGGCCGGTGGTGGGTTCGTCGAGAAGCAAAACCTCCGGATGATGGAGCAACCCTTTTGCCAATTCGATGCGGCGTTGCATGCCGCCGGAGAAAGTCTCGACGCGGTCATTCGCGCGATCGAGCAGGCCGACGCGCGTCAGGATTTCATCGATGCGCGTCTTGAGTTGAGCGCCGTGCAGGCCATACAGGTGCCCCTGGTGCCACAGGTTCTCGTGGGCCGTAAGTTTGAGGTCGACGCTCTGGGCCTGGAAAACGACCCCAATGCGCCGGCGCAAAGCCCCCGGCTGACGGACAGCGTCGAGTCCGGCGATCGTCGCGGTGCCCGAGGTCGGAACCATCAGTGTGGAAAGAATGCGGAAGAGCGTCGTCTTGCCGCTGCCGTTGGGACCTAGCAAGCCAAACAGTTCAGCCGGGCGCACGTCAAAGGAAACGTGGTCGAGCGCCGTGCGATTGCCGTAGCGATGAACAAGATCGCGAACCTGAATGATGGCCGCGCCCGATGGGTCGGCGAGTTTCTCGGGAGTTGCGAGAGCGATAGCGGAATTTATGCCCACAACGCAATTCTACAGGCCGAACCAGCATTTTGGCGGGCAATTCGCCGATCTTACGCCGCTACCGGATCGCCCTCGCGGCCGGGAATGCGTTCCTCAAAGGAGACCGGGACGTGCCTCCACACCTGAATTGCGAGAACAACCGTGGTCGCTAGAAGCAAGGCGCCAACAGCGACATGCACCACCGTCGCAATGACCATCGGCAATTCCGGTTGCGCTGCATCCTGTCCCCACATGACGCGGGTGATGAACGCAAGAAAGCCGAGGCAGAGCTGCGCCACCATCAGGCTGAGCATGATGACCGCCGAACGCTTCACCGCCTCAATATTGGAATAGACCGAGATAGCGCGAATGGCGGTCCAGGAAAGAACAATGGCGACGACCGCGGCGTGGACCACGTGTGGCCACCAACTCAAGCCGTGATGGCGGAACATCGCGCCGAGCAGCAACTGCACGTACAGAACAAAGATGGAGAGCAGCGTGAGCGTGAACAGCGTTGGGCGGCGTGTGTCCAACTCGGTGCGGGGATGCTCCTGAAGCCAGCGCCGCCCGGTGAATACGGCAATCGAAACCGCAATGCAAAAGAAGGTTTGTGCAACCGCAGCGTGCGCGCTGGAGATAGAGGGCGGAAGCAAGTAGAGAACCGTGAGGCCTCCAAGAACGCCCTGTGTGATTACGGTTCCAATCGCAGCCAGCCCGAGAATTCGCAACCAGCGGCGCTTCTCGGCGCGCCACGTCCAAACGCCAAGGATGATGGTCAGCAGGCCGACAAATTCAGCGATCATGCGGTGGGTGTGCTCATACTTAATGCCACCAACCATGTGAGGGATTTTGTAGATGGAACCGTAGGAAGTGGGCCAGTCCGGCACGGAGAGGCCGGCGTCGTTGCTGGTGACGAGGGCGCCCGCCACGATCAAGATGAGCGTGATGGTGGCGGTGAAAATAGCAAAGCGATGCAGTCCCTGATTATAAGGAAGTTCGATGCCCTTACTTTCCATTTCCTTCAGGACAGCCCCCTACGAGGTCATTCGAGCGCGTAAACACGCGCAGGTTACGTCTTCCAACCGCGCATTTTAGCAGATACGTGCCGTCTTCGCGGCGTATTAAAGGAACATGCACCACTACGAAGAAACACGGCAAGGCGGCCCGCCTTAACTCAGTGTCGATGGCATCGGGGCCGGATTCACCGGGTTTTCCATAGCTTGGATGATGGCGTCGGCAAACTCCGAGGTGCCGGCGTTGCCTCCTACGTCGCGAGTCAGCTTGCTGCGATCGCGATAGACCTGGTCGATGGCATTGCGGATCTTCCACGCGGCCTCGGGTTCGCCGAGATGCCGCAGCATGAGCAGACCGGAGCGCAGCACGGCAGTCGGGTTCGCTATGTTCTTGCCCGCGATATCGGGCGCGGAGCCATGCACGGCCTCAAAGATGGCGCACTCATGTCCAAAATTCGCGCCCGGCACCAAGCCCAAGCCGCCGACCAGTCCAGCGCACAGGTCGGAAACGATATCGCCGTAGAGATTTTCGAGCAGCAGTATGTCGTACTGATAAGGGTTCATCACCAGCTGCATGCAGGTGTTGTCGACAATGTGTTCGCCGTATGTGATCTCGGGATATTCCTTCGCCACCTTGCGTGAACATTGCAGGAACAGGCCGTCGGACATCTTCATGATGTTGGCCTTGTGGATGCAATGGATCTTCTTGCGCTTGGTTTTGCGGGCATGCTCGAAGGCAAACCGAGAAATACGCGTGGAGGCTTTTTCGGTAATGATCTTGAGGCTCTCGACCACGCCCGGGATGACCTCATGCTCGATTCCGGAATAAAGCCCCTCGGTGTTTTCGCGCACGACGATGATATCCAGGTCGGGATAGCGAGTCGGAATGTGCGGAAGATTGCGGATGGGGCGAAAATTCGCAAACAGCTCAAACTTCCTGCGCAGCTCCACGTTAATGCTGGAGAAGCCCCCGCCAATCGGCGTAGTCACCGGCCCCTTCAGGCCGACGTGAGTGCGCTCGATGGATGCGGTCAGCTCCTTGGGAATGTACTCGTGATATTTTTCGAAAGCTTCGCTACCGGCGGCAAAACTTTCCCATTCAAACTTAACGCCAGTGGCTTCGAGAATGCGAACGGTGGCCTGAATGACTTCTGGGCCGATGCCGTCGCCGGGAATAAGAGTTACTTTGTATGCCATATAGAAAATCGGTCAGCTCTTTGCAGGGAGCTTGGCGCGGGCTTCGGCCGCATCTTTGTCCTTGGTTTTCAGCAGATCCTTCAGTTCCGTCATGAATTCCTGCACATCTTTGAAGTCCAAATAGACGGACGCGAAGCGGACATAGGCAACCTTGTCGTGGCGGCGCAGGCGATTCATGATCAACTCGCCAATCTCGCTGGTCTTGCGCTCGCGCTCGGGAGACTCGATGACGAAGCTCTCGGCCTCGTTGACTATCTGTTCCAGCTTGCCGATCGGGACGGGCCGTTTTTCGCAGGCGCGCATCAGTCCGTTCAGCACTTTCTGGCGGTCGAAGCGCTCGCGTCGTCCATCTTTTTTCACCACCATGTAGGGAATTTCGTCGATGCGTTCGTACGTAGTAAAGCGCTTTTCGCACTTGAGGCATTCTCGGCGGCGGCGAATGGAATCGGCTTCCTTGCTTTCGCGCGAGTCGACCACCTTGTCGTTTTCAAAGCCGCAAAAAGGGCACTTCATAGTTCTCAGTGGACCGACAGAACCTGTAATTGTAGCAGCCGCGAAGGGTTGGCCTTGCCAGCCTGCGGATTGGTGAAATGGCAACCTTCTTAGAAACCGTACCTGTTCGGGTGGGCCAGAATGCGGTCAGTGATTTCAGCCGCTTGAGATTCGAGTTGCACATTGCAAAGGATCTCAATCATGCGATTACGGTCCCGGCTTTTGACCGCTGCATTCCACTCGCCTATGAGCCCCGCCAGGAGGAGCCGCTCGTTGACGGTCGCACCAGCATAATTGGGCTTATCCGGCGCACTCATGAAGGCCCGCTCGCAGCTTCGGTGTCTTCGGCTTGAGCGGTTTCTGCGGAAAGCTTGCGCAGGGACAGGCGCTCGCGGTGAGCCAGGAGCAGGCCGGCGGGAATCACCGCGACGAACGTGACCAGCCACAGCATGATGCCGCAGCTGACTGCCAGTTCTTTGGGAGCGATGTCGAACACGTGGTCCATCGCGCTGATCGTTGCCAACTGCGATCCTCCGCCAACGCCGGGCAACTGAACCATGGAGCCGACCATGCTCGAGCCCATCAGCAGCAGAACCTTGGTGGTGCTCATGGCGTGCATGGGCGCGCCGTATGCGGTGGTCACTTCCTTGTACGAGAGAGCGATGACCCACCACATTAAAACCGACACAGCCGCAAGTTGGAGAAAGGCAACTGGCCCGTGAATGGTGTTCAGGCCGGCGGTGAATTCGCGGATCTTGTGGGCGATGCGATGGCCGAGATTTTCGGCAAGGTGCGCGAACCGCTCTTCGACCCACTGCGCAATGCTGTTCCCGCGATACGACATCAGCACCGCGGCCACGAGCAGGCCACAGACCAACGCAATCAGAGCATATCCGGTCCAGTAGATTCCGTGCCTGAGATCCGGCGACGCCGCAACGGCGAAGGCATGCAGCTTGGAGGGCAAAAAAATGGCACTTACCAGGAGAACGGTGAAGCCACCAACGTCAAAAATGCGCTCGACCGCCCAGACCGCAACCTGCGAAGCCACACTCAGGTTTTCGCGGCGTGCGATCAAATAAGGGCGAATCAATTCTCCGGGACGGCCAAGCAGGGCGAGGCCGGTAAAGCCAATCACGGTCGGCGGAACCAGTCCCCATATTGAAGCGTCCCTCCGAACCGGGCGGAGAAAAATCTTCCACCGCACCGCGCGCAGGAGGTAAGCGAAGTAAATGTACAGAACGCCTTGAAAGACGTGCCGCCAATGTATGTGGAACTGAACCAGCCGCGCCCAGTCGAAGTTGCGCCAGGTCCGGAACTGAAGGTAAATAAGCGCCGCCAGGATGAAGATGACGGCGGCATAGAGAGCCCATTGCTTGATTTTCATTCGATGAGATGATCGACAGGCAGTGCTGCGGCGAGCACAGCCCCACCTGAAGGTAAATGAGAGAGCACGCAGGGTCAACGCGGAGTGTTGGCAGAAGATGGGACCGGGGAAGACGAAGCCGCGCCCGATGAACCTGCCGCCAACTGTGGTGCGGATTTCGCCGCGTGCGTGTGGACGGCGGCCGCATTTGCTAAGGCCTTCTTGGCGGAGCCTGGTTTCGCACTTTGCGTCACGGCTTGCTTGTGCGCGCGGGCTTCGGCCTTTTCCTGCGCGGCGATCTTGCGGTTGTAGTCTTTAATGATGCGCGCAACGTAGGCGCGGGTTTCGCGAAACGGCGGCACGCCGTGATACTGGTCCACGCGCTCGGGTCCGGCGTTATAGGCGGCGAGCGCCTTCACCAGATCGAAGTTGTACCGCTCCAGCAATTCGCGCAGGTAGCGGCTTCCTCCGCCCACGTTTTGCTGCGGATTGAAAGCGTTGTTCACGCCCAGTGAATTCGCGGTCGAAGGCATCAGCTGCATCAAACCCTGCGCGCCCTTGGGAGAAATGGCACGCGCGTTGAATCCGCTCTCGGCATGAATAACGCTGTTCACCAGATCGGGATCAAGTTGATAGGCGGCGCTGGCCGAATTGACAACCTGATTCAGGTCGACAACGGGAGGAGCAGAATTTGCAGGACGTGCAGGCGCCGTCGCAGGAAATGAGGCGGCCGGTAAACTCGGCGCCGGCGTGGACGGAGGCGGCGAAAGGTCCTTCTCAAATCCGACGATGTCAGCCGTGGGAACGTCGATAAAGTTTGTGTCGCCGCCCGAAAGGAAGAGGCGGGTCACCTCGCCCATTACGATGCGGTGATCATGGCGGAACGTAGAACCGTTACTCAGGGTGGCGATATCAGCAGCCGAGGCGGTCCCGGCGAACGAGAGAACTGCGGCCGCGCAGACGAACGCCGTGAGCATTCGACCCGGGTTGAATATGATTCGGTTCATCGTTGTTCTACTGTAGCCCCGGCATCGCAAGAATCTCTCTACTTCGCCCCAACTGGCTCAACCGGCTTGCCATCGAGAGCGACTTCAATGGCTGCCGCTACGCCGTTTTCGGCGTTCGAGCGAGTCCGCGTCCAGCCGCGCCCCAGCAACTCCGGAGACGCATTTCCCATGATAAAGGGTTGTCCGGCAAAAGCCAGCATTTCAATATCGTTGTAGTTATCACCAACGGCCATGACCTGCTCGCGGGTAATCTTGCGATGCTTTACCCAGCGTTCAAGGGCGTGCCCCTTGGAACAGCCGGCATTGAGGATGTCGACAATCGAGAGATCGCGTCCGGGATACTCGGTGCGCAGAACGGTGATGGGCAGGCCGCAGGTTTCGAGCACCCCCAACGCCTGCTGCATCAGCGCCACCGGCCCGCAGAACATCGCCTGGATCGGATCGGCAGTTAACGCGTTCTCGATCGGGATCACAAACTCGATATAGTCCAGGTTCTTTTCCAGCCAGCGCTGGATGCTGCCTTCCAGTTCGCGCAGATGTTCGACAACAATTGCACCCTTTCCGACAGCATCGAACGTGACCACAGTCTGACCGCGAAACTCGCGCATCACGCCCACCAGTTTGCGGCAAGTGTCTTGGGGCAGCAGGTCGCGGTGGAAGGTTTCGCCGGCCAGCGAGCGCGTGACTGCGCCGTTCGAACTGATCAGCCAGAGATCGAAACCAAGCTGCTGGGCGATCGGCAAAGCAAACGAGTGCCGCCTGCCGGTGACGAGGATGACCTCGATCCCAAGCGAGTCGGCGCGGCGCAGAGCAGCCAGATCAAGAGGAGAAATCTGGAATTGAGGGTTCAGCAGCGTGCCGTCAATATCCACGGCAATCAGGCGGAGGGAATCGGCGGCCACACAGAATTTTAACATTCACTTAGGCTGGTGGAGCGCCGGGCGCCCCGTCCGGCGAGCGGCGAGATTGGGAACGATTCCAACACGTCTTAGACTCACTCCTTATGCGAAAATCATCTCTCCCCGGAGGCCCATCATGAAATTGCGATTCCTGCTCGCGCTTGTGATCCTGCTGCCCGCTCTGGTGCCCGCTCAAACTGCTTCTGACAATACCGGCAAGCCCTTCGTTATCGAGTACTACTACAAAGCCAAGTGGGGCTATGCCGACGAATTCCTCCAGCTGTTCAAGAAGAACCACTACCCGCTGCTGAAGAAGCAAGTGGAGATGGGCCGCATGCTGAAAGTCTGGATGGACCAGCCGCGCTACCACACAACCGAAGACGGGCGCTGGGATTATCGCGTCACCATCGTCTTCAAGAACTCGGCCGCCGCCAACGAGCCGTTCGACGAGGACGCGCTCAAGAAACAGCTTTGGCCCGATCAGGCAGCCTACGCAAAGGAAGAGCAGCGGCGCTTCGAGATCCTGGCAGGCCATTGGGATGTCCCGATCAAGACCGTCGATTTGGACCTAAAGTAACGGAAAAAGTCTCGCCGCCTCGGCCCAAGGGTGGGAGAATAGATACAGGCTGAACGGTCCGCGGAACCACGCTGCGGGAAGGAGGCCTTATGTTGGTGAAGCATTCCTGGAAGCGGAATCCCTACTTCCATTTTCATCCCATGCACAATCTGTACTCGTTGGTGATGGCGCTGATTCTGTTTGGCATGATCCTGCTGTTCCTGACGATACCGGCGCGATAGCCGCACCAGCGTGCCGAACGGAAGCGCTGACGTTGCCGGTGGCAGCTAGAGTCATCGTGCGTTTGCCTCAGTAACGGTCGACGGTTTGTGGTCGACTGTTCAAAATCCCCGACCCAACTAATGTCCATCTGCCACCATTGAATCTGAATTCTCCGCGTTTGGCCGCGCCCGTTTGCCAAAGCCCTGCCCGATGCGAGAACATATTCGGTTTGCATACATCTTCAGATCTAATTAAGGAAGCAGCCCAACTATGGCGACAGGGAAGAAGTCTGTGAAGCCCGCGCGCGCGGAAGTGAAGTCGGAAGGCCAGTCTTCAAATTCAAACATTCAGCCTGCCAAGGGCAAACTTGGCGTCATGATCCCCGGCATGGGCGCGGTGGCAACCACATTTGTCGCGGGAGTGGAAGCGGTTCGCAAGGGCATTGCTGCGCCGATCGGCTCGCTCACGCAGATGGGCACCATCCGCCTGGGCAAGCGCACCGACGGCCGCTCGCCCAAGATCAAAGAGTTCCTTCCTCTCGCCGGCCTGAACGACCTCGTCTTCACCGGCTGGGACATCTTCGAGGACGACATGTACGCCGCCGCGCGCAACGCCGGCGTGCTGGAGCGCGATCTGCTCGACAAAGTGAAGAGCCGGCTCAGCTCCATCAAGCCGCTGAAGGCCGTCTTCGATCACAACTACGTGAAGAAGATTGACGGACCGAACGTTAAGAAAGGGAAGAATAAGCTCGACCTGGCCGAGCAGTTGCGCCAGGACATCCGCGATTTCAAGAAATCCAGCGGCGCTGCCCGGCTCATCACCATCTGGTGCGCATCGACTGAAACGTTCATCGAAGCTACCGCCGCCCACCAGAGCCTGAAGGCGCTTGAGAAGGCAATGAAGGAGAACGACGAGAACATCGCTCCCTCCATGGTCTACGCCTATGCCTCACTGATGGAAGGCGTGCCCTTCGCCAACGGCGCGCCCAACCTGACCGTCGATATTCCGGCCATGCTCGAACTGGCGAATGAGCGCGAAGTGCCTATCTGCGGCAAGGACTACAAGACCGGCCAAACGCTGATGAAGACCGTGCTCGCGCCCGCGTTCAAAGCGCGCCTGCTCGGCCTGAGCGGCTGGTACTCGACCAACATTCTAGGCAACCGCGACGGCGAGGTGCTCGACGATCCCGGCTCGTTCAAGACCAAGGAAGAATCGAAGCTGGGCGCGCTCGAACACATTCTCCAACCCAGCCTCTACCCTGAACTTTACGGAAATATATTCCACAAGGTCCGCATTAACTATTACCCGCCGCGTGGTGATAACAAAGAAGGGTGGGACAATATCGATATCTTCGGCTGGCTCGGCTATCCGATGCAGATCAAGGTGGATTTCCTCTGCCGCGACTCAATTCTGGCCGCGCCCATCGTTCTCGACCTGGTGCTGTTCCTCGATCTCGCGCAACGCACGCCCGAACTGCGCCGCCTCGGCATTCAGGAATGGCTGAGCTTCTACTTCAAGTCGCCGATGACTGCGCCGGGACTGTATCCCGAGCACGATTTGTTCATTCAGTTGATGAAGCTGAAAAACACGCTGCGGCATTTGAAGGGCGAGGAGTTGATTACACATTTGGGCTTGGAGTACTACGACTAGATCGTGTGGATGACTGGATTGTGTGGGACGGGCATTCCTGCCCGTCCCGCTGCCTCCTGAATACCAAAGTCCCGATGGTGAGCTTCGAACGCTGACTCGATAGAGTTAGTAACCGTCAGCCAGTTCGCCTCTGGGTGCACTGGCCTTACCACACCGTCCTCAGCAGCGGACTCCGGCGTATCCGCTCATCCCGCGTCACCAGCGTGATCCCCTCCGCCCGTGCTGTGGCCCCAATCAGACGGTCCGATGGATCACTGGGATAATCTGCTGGGAATTGCGCCGCGAGAGCCGCGATCTCCGGCGTAATCGGCAGAATCGCAACCCCCTCAATCATCTGCCGCAGCGTCGTTTCAACGGTGCCATAAGCGCCAATTCTTCCTCGGGATATCTGCCACGCTAGCTCCCATAGGGTGATTGCCGATATGGCCAAGCCACCACCGCGTCTGGCACGCCGGATTTCCGATGCGGCAGCACGAGAAAGACGGCTGGGATCTTCTGCCGCCCATGCTAATACGTGTGTATCGAGCAGGATCAATCCGATGACTCCCACCCCTCAATGGGGGACTCAATATCGCCCACGATCTTGATGACCCCTTTGAGCCGGCCGAGCCATTCGTCCTTCCCAGTCTCCGCCGGCACCAGCTTTGCCACCGGTTTTCCACGCTTGGTGATGAGGATCGGCTGCCGCGTCGACCGCACATCTTCCATCAGCGCCAGGCACTTTGCCTTGAACTCTCCCGCTGCGATCTTCTTCATGGACACATTGTAACATACATGGTCACATTCATATGACCATGTACGATTGGCGTGTCCACGAATCGCAGGGTGTCGCCAAGCTCCGCGCCATGACGAACGCGTTACTCGCCGAAAATCGTGTGGTAAGCCACGCCAGCGACCGCTCCTCCGATGATCGGGGCCACCCAGAACAGCCAAAGCTGCCCGATTGCCCATCCGCCCACAAAAACCGCCGGACCCGTACTCCGCGCCGGATTCACCGAAAGGTTCGTCACCGGAATCCCGATCAGGTGAATCAGCGTCAGGCAGAGGCCAATGGCAATCGGAGCAAATCCCTGCGGGGCCCGCTTGTCGGTCGAGCCCATAATGACCATCAGAAAGAAGAACGTCAGCACGACCTCGGCGACCAGGCACGCCAGCAGCGAATACCCGCCCGGCGAGTGCTCGGCGTAGCCGTTCGAAGCGAACCCTCCACTAACGCTGAAACCCGCCTTGCCGCTGGCGATCACGTACAAAACCCCAGCCCCGCAATTCCGCCCAGTACCTGCGCAATCACGTAAGGCAAAAGTTCCGAAGCAGGGAAGCGTTTCCCCGCCACCAACCCGACCGAAACCGCCGGATTCAGATGGCACCCCGAGATGTGTCCGATGGCGTAGGCCATCGTCAGCACCGTCAGACCAAACGCCAGCGCCACGCCTGCAAATCCAATTCCCAACTGAGGAAACGCCGCCGCCAGCACCGCGCTCCCACAACCTCCAAACACCAGCCAGAACGTGCCAAAGAACTCCGCCACTGCTCGTTTCCCAATAGGCATTGTGTTCTCCTCTCCAGGTTATGAATGTGTGTCTCTACTTCCCGTCCATCTCGTACGCTTTCTTGAGCCACTTGTTCAACTCGCCATCAATATCGCCCTTCGACTTCACTTCAATGCGCCGGGTGATCCGATCTTTCTTCTCATACCCGCCAGTGTCAATCAGCCGCTTCGGAGTCTTCATGTTCCCCAGCGCCAGCCCAAGGTCAATGCGCGTATTAGTCGACGGCTTGAGGTGGGCAAACACATGATTGCGATACAACGACACAACGGTCTTTCCCGGCGACGCCTTGGTATCCTTGCCGATCGCAAGCGCCAGCTTCAATAGCCGGTCGTACAACGGACGCAGCGCCGAGCGCGGACCGGAGAACATCACCTCAACATATTGTTCCGCCGCCTTGAGATAAGCCTCCGGCGAATCGTCTTCCGTCCCCTTGCCCTCGGCGCGCTCGGCGATGCATGCCGCTGAATTCGTCCCCAGCTTGTGTTCTTTCTTCAACCACTCGCGCCGTTCCTTTTCCGTCGACGGACCAGCCTTCCTGGTGAGCGCAATCCATTCTTCCAGCGAGCGCCCGGTCTTTCCCGGCAATTCACGAATCCACTTCTGCATCATCGCAATGCCAGGATGAACGCTATACGGCGAATCAGTCTTCGTCGCGGCAACCATGCAATATCTCCTCTAAATCCATCTTGTCCCATCTGCGGACGACATCATATCGAATCCGCGCCATCCGCACGATAGAATCTTCTCCATAGTTGGAAAGAATGGTTGAAAAAGAAACAGCTCGAAAAAAGGATGGTCTGAAAAGGAATGGCTCCCCGGAAAACAACTGGCAAAAAACACGCTCGTGGGCATGACACGCGCTACATGCAACTACAAAAGAACTATTGCTTTGTCTGCGGAAGAGACAATCCCGAAGCCATGCACCTGCGCTTCACCTACGAAGAAGAGCGCGATTGTTTCGTCTGCCGGTTCCGTTTAGGAAAGCGGTACACGGGGCCTCCCGGACACTGCCACGGTGGCATTATCGCAACCATCCTCGACGAAGCCATGGGCAAGGTGAACAAGTTACGGCACGTGATTGCCGTCACGTCCGAGATGACCGTGAACTACCTGAAGCCCGTCCCGCTAAATAAGCGGCTGCGCGTGGAATCGCGCGAGGAGAAAGTAAAGGGACGCCAGCACATTAACGTGGCCGAGATTCTGAATCAGAAAGGCGAAGTGCTGGCCCGCAGCCGAGGCCTGTTCATCGCCATCGATCCGCACAAAATGTTCGGCAAATTCGTAGAGCGCTAATGGATCGTGGGACGGGTGCCTCGCCCGTCCAAGCCAAGCATTACGTAGGCAGCGGTAGCCCCGTTGGTATTGCGGCAACAGCGCTTGTTCTATAAGATGAGCGCCATGAAAACTGCCGCGTTCGTCCTATTGGGAATCATTTTGGCCGTACCGTCATTGGCGCAAGAGTTTCAACCTTTGCCCGCGCCGCCCAGTGTTGTCGGAGTCCCTTTCTACCTCGACATGTCCGCCGGTGAACTCAAAAAACTCGCGAATGAGGCCTATAAGGAACACGCCTCGCGCGGTACTTTCAGCAACACGATTACCCGGAATGTGGAAATGGAGGGAAAGGCTTCTGCGTTCCGCATTCCCAGCCATAACAAGATTGTGTTCGTCTATGACGCCACCACCCTGCCCCGGCTCTACAAGTTCACGGTCAAGGGCTCGAAACGCGAATTTCCTTATGAGAAGGGCAACCTGCGCGATTCGACGCCAATCGAGGGCATTGCCGTCAGCGTCTCGAGATACAAGGGCACTGCCTTGCAATTTTCCTCGGACCAGCCTCTGGAGCCCGGCGAATATGCCATCCTCTTCGGCAATCGCATCTACACCTTTGGCGTCGATGACAAGAAGTAGGGGCACTCATCAATGCCACCGGGGTTCCTCAAATGATGAACCCCCTGTAAAATGCTCCTAGCAGCGGAAACCCACCCAACATCATCAATATAGGGGTTGGCTCGAAGCTCATAGCTCGAAGCTCGCAGCTGCCTTTGGGAGCGCGCCATGTCAGAAAACAACGGACACAACACTACCAGCCTTCGCCTCAAAACCGGACTCGCCGAAATGCTCAAAGGCGGCGTCATCATGGACGTGACCAACGCCGAGCAGGCTGAGATCGCCGAAAAGGCCGGCGCTGTCGCCGTCATGGCGCTCGAGCGCGTGCCCGCGCAAATCCGCGCTGAAGGCGGCGTCGCGCGCATGGCCTCGCCGAAGAAGATTCGCGAGATCATGGCCACCGTCGATATCCCGGTCATGGCCAAGTGCCGCATCGGCCACTTTGCGGAGGCGCAGATTTTGCAGGAACTTGGCGTCGACTACATCGACGAATCCGAAGTCCTAACCCCTGCCGACGAAGCGCACCACGTGGATAAGCACGCCTTCACCGTCCCCTTCGTCTGCGGAGCCCGCAACCTGGGCGAAGCCCTGCGCCGCATCGCCGAAGGCGCATGCATGATCCGCACCAAGGGCGAGGCTGGCACAGGAGACGTGGTCCACGCCGTCAAGCACATCCGCCAGATCGTGCAGGAGATGAGAATTCTCACCGTGCTCGGCGAAGAGGAGCTCTACGCCAAGGCAAAAGAGCACCAGGCTCCGTACGAACTCGTGAAGATGGTGGCCCGCGACGGCAGGCTGCCGGTGCCTAATTTCTCCGCCGGAGGAATCGCAACGCCAGCCGACGCCTCGCTGGTAATGCAGCTAGGAGCCGAAGCCGTCTTCGTAGGCAGCGGGATCTTCATGAAGAACTCGACCGAGTTTGCCGAGCCCGCGGAAGCAGCCAAGCGTGCCCGCGCGATTGTGCAGGCAGCAACGCACTTCAAGGATCCAAAGGTGTTACTAGAAGTCAGCGAAGACCTCGCGGGGGCGATGAAGGGGCTGGCGGTGTCGGGGCTGGATGAAGCGCAAATGCTGCAGACGCGGGGATGGTAGGATCGCGGGGCGCGGATCATCTGCCCGCGGAGGCGGGAACATTGCGTGGGTGCAAATGTTCCACGTGGAACATTGTGCAGTTGTGTTTATATGTACATTGCGATATGCCGGCCACCGTGTTTGGGTTTGATATGAAATCGGTTAGCCGAGCCTGTCCGCGATGAACCTGGAAAAGTGGGATGCGGAGGCGCTGGCATGCCACGAGTTGACGATGCCTTCTCCTGTTGTTCGCTAAAAATATTTTTGGGACGCTCGGAATTCGGCAGCGAAATGCCTCGAAAAGCGAAAATTGGGCATTGATTTATAAGGAGTTGCGCGGGGAAAACGTGCAGGCATGGGTTGTCAAGTAGGGTTGTAATCAACAGCTTTGCGGTGGAACTATTACTCCGCAGTTACTAAATGGCCGGTTTAGGCGGCCCGCTTTTCACGATTGGCCTTGTGCTATTTGCATCTCCCGCAAGGACTTCGGCGTGCGAGCTCGATTGCATTCGCCGGGGATTCGGCAGAGGGCTGACGTCCGGGACATGCCTGGACTTCGCTTGCCGATGACATTTCTCGATGCCCGTTCATGGCAAGATCGGGCCTGAGCGGGTACCCGCCGAGCCGCAACGGACTGCCAAGGCCCCGAAGGTGTTACTGGAAGTTAGTGAGGATTTGGCGGGGGCGATGAAAGGGCTCGCAGTCTCGGAGCTGGACGAGGCGCACATGCTGCAGGGCGCGGGGGTGGTGAATGCCGATGTGAAGGGGGAACATCTCCCGCGCCGTCGCTCTATAGGGCAGGAGACTTGCCGATGGAGTCTGCTCTTCTAGACTGGCTGCCATGCCAACGGTTCGCCGGACTGGCCCGTATCGCTTCTATTTCTACAGTCACGAGCCTAACGAGCCTCCACATATTCACGTGGATCGCGAGGATCTCTCGGCCAAGTTCTGGCTGGATCCGGTGCAACTGGCAGGAAACTTCGGATTTCGCGCCCACGAATTGCGTAGGCTACAATCGATAGTGACAGCTTTGCGCCCGCGGTTTATGGAGGCATGGGATGACTTTTTCGGCAACATCGGCGGATGAGCGTGTGCTCGATGTCCGCTTCACCGGAGATGCGATCAGCGTGGACCTGCGCGATGGGCGCGTGATTACTGCGCCGCTGGTCTGGTACCCCCGCCTTCTGAACGCCTCGGCAGCGCAGCGCAGGAACTGGAAAATTGCCGGGGGCGGTTACGGAATTCATTGGCCTGACCTCGACGAGGACCTCAGCACCGAAGGATTACTGCGGGGCGCTTCCGCGCCTGGCGTCGCCAGCCAGAAAACGCGGCCGCGCAGCATCGGAGCGTCTCCGAATTCCCGAACGGCGGCTACCTCTGCCCGCAGAAAACCATCGGCAGCACGCAGGGCCTGACGGAGTGCAACGCACTATCAGGACCCGAAGGTGTTTCCGGAAGTAAGTGAGAACTTGGCGGGGGCTATGAAGGGGCTGGCGGTGTCGGGGTTGGACGAAGCGCACATGCTGCAAACGCGGGGCTGGTGAGCATCTAGGGGATAAAGCGCGAACCCAGGCATCATTGATGGAATTGATCGTCCAAATACTCGGATGGGCTGTATGGGTCCTTGCGGCCGCGCTGTGGTTGGTCCTTATCATGATCTTCAGCGAGCGCACGCGGGAGCAGCGCGCAAAGGATCCTGGACCTTTTTGGTTTGGATTCGTCTTATGTCTCGGACTCCTCGCGACCTTGGTGCTACCGATATCCAAGTTTCACCTACTTTGGTTCTTCCCTCTGTCAAGATTTCCCTACGCTGTTATCTATAAAGAAAACTCGACCATGATCTGGATTCTTGCCGTCGCCCACGGCCACCGCCGCCCCGGATACTGGAAAGAACGCCTCTAATAATCGCCGCTGCCAAGTGGACGAAAAATTGAAATCGCCGTCTCCGAAATTCGCCGCAAGGGGCTGGTCGCTGCGCTCCGCGAGCGGGCACGTCAGCGGTGACGTTCGCGCATCCGATAAAATCAAGTTAGATCGTCTTGGCTGCGGAAGCCACGACCAAGGACGACCGCTAACGACTAACGACCCTTATGACCATCGGTGTCCTAGCCCTGCAAGGCGATTTCGACGCGCACCGGCGACGGCTTGAAGAGCTGGGCGCCACGGTGGTGCTCGTCAAGAAACCCGCACAGCTTGAGCAGATTGACGGCCTGGTCATCCCCGGCGGCGAGTCCAGCACTATTCTCAAACTGCTCGGCAAGGAAGGCTTCGAAAAACTGAAGGAGTTCGTACTCACGCGTCCTACGTTCGGCACCTGCGCTGGCGCTATTCTGCTGGCCACACAAGTGGAGAATCCGCATCAGCCCGGCCTGGGCGCGCTCGATATCACGGTCCGCCGCAACGCCTATGGACGCCAGGTCGACAGCTCGATTCGCGAAGGCCATTTCCAAAACAGCCCGATCGAGATGGTCTTCATCCGCGCGCCCAGGATTGAGCGCGTGGGTAAGCACGTCGAAGTAATCGCCACGGAAGGGAACGATCCGGTGCTGGTAAGGCAGGGCAATACCCTGGCTTCAACATTCCATCCTGAACTAAGCGAGGATCCCCGCGTTCACGAATTCTTTCTGGGACTTGTGACCGGCCAGCATCGAACAAGCTCTGGATAGCGAGCAGCCGGATCTAGTTGCGCGGCGCGGTCGCATTGCCGCATGCGTGGTCTTCGGACTGCTTTCCCACAACCCCGCCCGGCAAATCACTCGCAGGATGTTTAGTTAGGTTTTACCCGGTATGAGCGGCTGACCGTGCCTTCCCAGCCAGAGGTGGTCGGCGGAAGAAACTATTTGCTGAAGCGACGCCGCACTAGAGTCGCTAATCCGACCAAACCGCTGCCGAGGGCGAGTAGAACGCCCGGCTCCGGAAATGCCGCTGCCTTGAGGACCGTCGACCGGGCGAAAGAAGCTGAAGCGAGAAGCACTACGCACAAAAAGGCATAAATCCACTTGCGCACAGGTAAAACTCCTTTGGCAGGACCCAAGCTGCACAGTAGACGAGTGCAAATGGGCTTCCAATCTTTTCCGAATTCAGCGGACAGTAACAATTCGCCTGTTAGGTGCGATTTTGTGACGTTTGCGTGACATGGACCGGCTAGTTGGGCCGTCCCGCGCGGGTTTCCGTGTGCAACAGTTTGCACTGTTTTGCCACTTTACGGCATGGTGCGGCCAAGAATGTCGCTCCCATTTACTATGGTAAAAAGGCCACGCGCGCTCCAATGGAAGCTCCAGAACTCCAAATCAATCCCGTAGGGCTTTCGTCTTATGTACGCCTTCTGCGCGGGAACCGAAACTTCCGCCGCTTGTGGGGCGCGCAGATAGTCAGCGAAATCGGCGACTGGTTTTACACCCTGGCGATCTACAACCTGCTGCTGCAACTGACGGGGCGCGCCGGATCGGTTGCGCTGGCTCTGGTTCTACAGGTCTTACCCCAGACCCTGATCGGCCCGGCTTCGGGAGTCCTCAACGACAGGCTGCGCCGCAAGCACGTCATGATCGCCGCCGACATCGGACGCATGGCGATCGTGTTCTGCATGCTGCTGGTACGTTCGCGAGAGATGGTGTGGCTGGTGTATCCGTTGCTGGTGGCGGAAACCTTGCTGGCAGCGTTTTTCGAGCCAGCGCGCAGTTCGGTGCTCCCGAACATCGTCGGCAAAGAGGATGTTGTTCTTGCCAACACACTTTCGTCGGCAACCTGGTCCGTCAACCTGATGCTGGGCGCAACTGCCGGCGGAGTGGTCGCGGCATTGCTCGGGCGCGATGCGGTGTTCATTCTGAACGCGGCCTCGTTCCTCTTTTCCGCGGTGCTGATATTCGGCATGCGCTTCGCCGAGCCGCATGTTGAGGGAGCGCATCCGCTCCACGTCCGCGAGCTTATCGATTTCTCGCCGGTCATCGCCGGAATTCGCTATGTGCGGTCGCACGTCCGCCTGCGTTCTACGGTGCTGGTGAAGGCGGGCAATCTCATCATCGGCCCCAGTTGGGTGCTCTTCACCGTTATGGGCCAGCGGGAATTCCCGGTGCGCTGGCATGGCCTCGATCCTGCGCGCGGCGCTTTTCTGGGCATGAGCCTGTTGCTGGGCGCACGAGGACTTGGCGCGCTGATCGGCCCGCTCTGGACCGCGCCCTGGGCCGGGCAATCTGTTGATCGTCTGGAGCGGATGATTCTCTATGGATATCTTGCCCTAGCCACTGGCTACTCTCTGCTGGGAGTCTCAGGGCACTTGTGGCAAGCCTGCCTGTGCATCATGGTCGCGCACTTTGGCGGCTCGATCATCTGGGTATTCTCCACGACGTTGCTGCAATTGCAGAGCGAGGATAAATATCGCGGACGCGTCTTTGCCGCCGACCTGGGACTTGCGATGTTCACGATCGCCGCAGGCGCCTACGTTGCCGGACGATTCGTGGATTGGGGCTTTGCCGCCCGCCACGTAGCCAGCGGCGCAGGAATGCTGATGCTGATTCCGGCAGCGCTGTGGGCGCTAACGCTTCGCCGGCCCAAGGCTGAGGTCACGTAGGGACAGCCGCCCTCGGCTGTCCGACACCGAATCTGCCCCGATTAGGACCGAGGCAGCCGGTCAATCTTCGCCGCGAGAATGAAATCGGATTCCGTCAGCCCGTCGACGGCGTGAGTCCAGAGCGTGACTTCGACTTTGCCCCACGCCAGCAGGAGATCGGGATGATGTCCCTGCTCCTCAGCCAACGCGCCCACGCGATTCACAAAAGCCAGCGCAGTCTTGAAGTCAGGGAACTTGTACGCTCGCGCCAGATGGTGCTCGTCAACGACGCTCCACTCGGCGCGCTCGGGCAATTGATTCAGAGTTTCAGAGAGTCGAGCGCCTTTGAGCGACGGAACGCCGCCGCGGCAGGGAACGCAGGTTTTGTCAGCAAGGGAAGACATTGTTAAGACCCCGAAAGGCAGGCATCGAAGCGTCGAGTTTGCGACACAAGAAGCGCATTGTCATCCCGACCCTGAGCGTAGCCGAAGGGGAGGGATCTCATTCTCCTGGGCCATTCGCAGGACCATTTCCTAAAACGGAATATCTTCATCCGTGATCGGCCCCGACCCCGCCGGCGCGTGCTCCGCTTCCGGCACGCTCTGGTCGAAGTTGTTTCCGCCCGCTGAGGCTGCCGCTCCGCGCGATCCGCCTCCGGATTCGCCACCGCCCTCGCCGCGTCCGCCCAGCAACACGAGATCGCTGGCCACGACCTCGGTCATATACTTCTTCTGGCCCGTCTGCTTGTCATCCCAGGACCGCGTCTGCAGCCGGCCTTCGATGTAGACCTTGCCGCCTTTCTTCAGATACTCGCCCGCGATCTCCGCCAGCCGCTGCCAGAGCACCACGTTGTGCCACTCGGTGCGATCCTGCCACTGGCCGTCTTTACCCTTGAAGCGCTCATTGGTGGCCAGCGTAATTTTCGCCACCGGCGTGCCTTGCGGCGTGTACTTCACTTCCGGATCTTTGCCGAGATTTCCGATGAGGATGACTTTATTTATGCTTTTGCCGGCCATAATTGCGGGCTCCTTCCGGGACGTTGATCTTCAAGACGCTCACTATAGCAGAATTGGGGGGAGGCTAGCCTGTGCGCAACGCACACGCGTTTTGTGACGAATGGTCCGTGCCGAGATTTGTCCGCGATCCTTCGTTCTCGACGCCGAGTTTACTGGCCGAAACGAAACACGATGCCACTCGCTACGCGCACATTGTTCTGAGACCCAAGACTCAGATAGTCCGACTGGACGCGCCAGGCAAGATTGCGGCCTACCTTGTAATCCACACCCCCACCCAACGCCAGGTCAAAGCTAGTAGCTGCCGGACGGGAGAGGATCCCGATTCCGAAAACCCCAGGCGGATAGTTAATGGTGTCGCTGACAGTGCTTCGTTGACCGCCCAATAGCATGTGCCCGAACATGACCCACTTGCTCCTCCTGAGCGAAAACTGGGGCCCAAACAAGAAGCTGTGCAGCTTGGCACTTTCGTTAGTAGTAGCTGTGACCGGCACGCACGATGGGTCGCACACCAGTAGCGTGATCGAGCCATTCGACGATCCATAGACGCCGCTGAAATCAGTAACAACCCCAAACCAGCGATTCAGATTGACGCCCACGGACCCGTCCCACCCGTTCAGACCGGTGCGCTGACCCCCAAGAAACTGTGCCGCATTCGCATATTCATAACCGCCGAACACCTCGGCTTTGGGGGCTTGTTGGGCTTCAAGAATTGAGACCAGCAATAAGAAGGGCAATATGGTTTTGAACATGGCTTCCTCGCCCCAAGGAAACATGAGGGAAGCGCCAAACGTCTGTGATTGATATCACTATGACATGTACCGCGAATTGACCGGAGAGTTACACAGAAAGGCGAAAAAGCATGAGGTAAACCACGACGCCAGTAACTGAAACATACAGCCACAGCGGGTAAGTCCACCGTGCGATCGCCCGATGCCGGTCAAATTGCCCGCGTAGTGCCCGCGTCAGAGTGATAAGCACCATGGGCACAATTACGATTGCCAGGATCGTATGAGAAATCAGGATCGTAAAGTAGACGGGCCGAATCCATCCCGTCCCGCGAAAATATACAACGCCGCCGTGCCCAGGCCAGTGGTAATACAAATAGGAGATGAGGAACAGGCAGGAAGTCCCAAACGCCGCCAGCATCACCGCCCGGTGCGCCGCTATCTTTCCGCGCATAATGAGCCGATGACCAATTACCAGCAGCACGGCGCTGCATCCATTCAATGCCGCGTTGATCTTAGGGAAGATGGAATAGTCGGTCATGAGAGAAGACTAGTTGTACGGGGAGGGGATACGGTTTGGCAAGCGCCGGAGAGGTCAGAGGTGAGAGGTCAGATTGCAGAGGTAACAAAAAAGAAGGTCTCAAAGTTTCAGAGTTTCAAAGTGTCGTCGAGAATCGGGTTGGCGGTCCTTTGAAACCTTGGAACTCTGAAACCTTGAAACCTCTCCCCACCCCTCTGCAATCCGACCTCTACCCTCCGGCCTTGGCCGCTGCGCCCGCTTTCCATATAGAATGTGTTGATAATGTCCGATGTGGGCACACCCCAGCCCCTGTTGCCGGGCACCGCGTCAACGCAACCCGCTTCCAGATCTCTACCGGTCGTCGCCGTCTGGGCGCGCGATCTGGTGGTTTCGCTCGCCATCTCCGCCTTCATCATCATCTTTCTTTACCAGCCGGTGAAGGTCGAGGGCACCAGCATGATGCCCGGCCTCGAAGACCAGGAACGCATCTTCGTCAACAAGTTCGTCTATCGCTGGGAGCCCATTCAGCGCGGCGACATTGTGGTCTTCCGCTATCCGCGCGACACCTCGAAGAGCTATATCAAGCGCGTGATCGGTGGGGCGGGAGACCGCGTCCGCATCGAAAACGGCCAGGTCTTTGTCAACGACGAAGCCCTCGGCGAAGACTACGTCCCCAGCGAATACGCCGACGCCCGCTCCTATCCCGAGGTGACGGTGCCGCCCAACAGCTACTTCGTTCTCGGCGATCATCGCACCATGTCGAACGACAGCCGCGACTTCGGCCCCGTCAACGAGCGCTACATCTACGGCAAAGCCGTGTTTGGATATTGGCCGATGGAAAAG